>NZ_JASGID010000007.1:0-563033 GCF_047602085.1 Micropruina sp. | reverse complement strand
CTCGAACAGCGCGGCGAACTCGTCCAGCAGCGCCTGCTCCGCGTCGGCGACGGCGATCACCAGGCCGTCGGGTCCGGGGCCGTGGAACACGGAGTGGTCCGCGGACTGCCGTTCCAGCCAGTCGGACGCGACCTGGGCGCGCGCGGCGGGGACGGTTGCGACGGCCACCACGACAGGTTCTGGCGGCAGCGGCGTCCAGAGCTCGCGGACGACCGGCGCGGCCACACTCGGGTCGTCGGTGAGCAGGCTCCGCACCAGTCCGCTGCGCAGAGACTGACGGGCCTGGTTGAGCCGGACTGTTTGCTCCAGGGCGAGGCCGGCCATCGCGATCACCGAGGTGACGACGCCGCGGCTCTCCGAGTCCAGGCCGCCGGCAGCGATCGCGATCGCGCCGCGTAGCTGCCCGCCGGGTCCGAGCGTCTGCAGGGTGAAGCTCGCCCCTGCGGCCTCCAGCGACGACCCGGCCCGGACGCCGCGGCGCAGCATCGCACCGACCTCGCCAGTGACCTCGCTGAGTGCGGCGGGCGTGAGTCCGCCCGCTGGATGATCCCGGACGAGCGTGCCCGTAGCGTCGAACAGGCCGACCCACGACTCCAGCTGCCGCGCGAGTTCGGCGAGGGTCGCGCCCAGGCCGTCCGGTTGCAGCGCCGCCAGCGAGATCGCCCGTTGCGCGGCGAGTGCCCAGCTGCGCCGGGCGTAGGCCTGCGCAGCGACGGCCTCGGCATTCGCCCTGGCCAACGCGATGAACGGCGTCCGGTACGGCACCTCGAACAGCGGCATCCGCTGGTCGGTACAGGCGTGCAGCAGGGCATCCGGAATGCCGTCACGGACCACTTCGGTGCCGAAGCCGAGCCCTCGGACGCCGCGCCGGGCCAGCCGTGCGACATAGGACCGATACGGGTCCGGGTCGTCACCGTCGAACTGGGTGCCGGTGGTAAGCAGCAGCAGGTCGTCGGTGAGGAAGGGTGTCGGATCGGCCAGGTCAGAGCCGTGCACCCAGCGCAGCGGTGCGTCCAGCACGCCGGGCGGCAGCTCGTCCTCCGTTGTAGCCAGCCGCAGGCCCAGGTCGCGGCGATTGAGCAGCGCACGCAGGGTCGGTTTCGGTACGGCCGCCATGGCCACCCCCTCCAGGAACACGCCGATCAACGATCAGCGCTGGTTGAGCGTGTCGAAACCCTCGCAGGTGTTGAGCGTGTCGAAAACATCGCAGGATGAGTGTGTCGAAACCATCGCAGGATGAGTGTGTCGAAACCATCAGAAGAAGAGGGTGGTGAAAACCTCAGAAGAAGGGGGGGGAAAAAACACGCGGGGTAGGGGGGTGAAAAAAAACGAGAACCACCGAAAAAAAGAGGTGTGAAAACACACGACCAGCGAAACACACGGGTCTAGACACGCCCGACCAGCGGAACTCACGGGTCTCGACACGCTCGACCAGCGGAACTCACTGGTCTCGACACGCTCGACCAGCGAGAGTCGGCACCCCATGTACGTTGTGTACAGGAATATCCCCTCAATATACATTGTGGCGAATATCGCCACGGAGGTGCGGCGCCCTAGGCTCCGGACATGTCACTTGGACTCGACACCCATGTTTCGCTGGGCGGACCCACGCTTGCGCAGCATCGCCGCCTCGTCACCTCGATTCCAGGACCCCGCTCGCAGCAGCTGCTGGCCCGGAAAGCGGCTGCGGTCGCAGCCGGGGTGGGACACACCGTGCCCATCCAAGCGGTCGCAGCCGGCGGCGGCGTGGTCGTCGACGCCGACGGCAACTCGCTGATCGACCTGGGGTCCGGCATCGCGGTCACCACGGTCGGCAACGCGCACCCGACGGTGGCCGCCGCGATCGCGGCGCAAGCCGCGCAGTTCACCCACACCTGTTTCATGATCTCGCCGTACGAGGGTTACGTGGCGGTCGCCGAGGCGCTCAACCGGCTCACGCCGGGCGACTTCGACAAGCGCAGTGCACTGTTCAACTCGGGCGCCGAGGCGGTCGAGAACGCGGTCAAGATCGCCCGCAAGTTCACCGGCCGGCAGGCTGTGGTCGCCTTCGATCACGCCTATCACGGCCGCACCAACCTGACCATGGGGCTGACCGCGAAGTCGATGCCGTACAAGAGCGGTTTCGGCCCGTTCGCCGCCGAGATCTACCGGGCACCGATGTCGTATCCGTACCGGGACGGACTCTCGGGTGCCGAGGCGGCGTCCCGGGCGATCTCGCTCATGGAGAAGCAGATCGGTGCCGACAATCTCGCCGCGGTCATCATCGAGCCGATCCAGGGCGAGGGTGGCTTCATCGTCCCGGCCGAGGGTTTCCTTCCGGCAGTCGTCGACTGGTGCCGCGCCAACGGCGTGGTGTTCATCGCCGACGAGGTGCAGTCCGGTTTCGGACGCACCGGGGTGATGTTCGCCAGTGAGACGTTCGGCATCGTCCCCGACCTGATCACGACCGCCAAGGGCATCGCGGGCGGCATGCCGCTGGCCGGGGTGACCGGCCGCGCCGACATCATGGACGCTGCCCACACCGGCGGTCTGGGCGGTACCTACGGCGGGAACCCGGTCGCCTGCGCGGCGGCACTCGCCGCGATCGAGGCCTTCGAGACCGAAGGGCTGCTGGCCCGCGCCACCGAGATCGGTGACCTGCTGCGGTCCCGGCTGACGGCGCTGCAGGCGTCCGACCCGAGGATCGGCGACGTGCGCGGGCAGGGCGCGATGATGGCGATGGAGTTCGCCGATCCCGCCACCAAGGCCCCGGACGCCGCGCTCACCGCCGCCGTGGCCAAGGCCGCGATCGCCGAAGGTGTGATCGTGCTGACCTGCGGCACCTACGGGAACGTGATCCGGTTCCTGCCGCCGCTCACCATTCCCGACGATCTGCTGCACGAGGGCCTCGACATCGTGGCCGCCGCGCTCGCCGCCCACTGACCCGGGCGTCAACAACGAAGGAGAACCGCGCAATTGAATGAGATCACCCGTGACGTCGTCATCGTCGGTGCCGGCGCCGCCGGCCTGACCGCGGCCAACGAACTGAGCAGGTCGGGCCGATCGGTCGCCGTCCTGGAGGCCCGCGACCGGATCGGTGGACGGCTGTGGACCGACGTCCTCGACGGTGCCATGCTCGAGATCGGCGGCCAGTGGGTCTCGCCCGACCAGGACGCACTGATCGAGACGATCGACGAACTGGGACTCCAGACCTACCAGCGCTACCGCGAGGGCGACTCGGTCTACATCGGCCCGGACGGCACCCTGGTCCGGTTCACCGGCGACGTCTTCCCGGTGGGTGCCGACACCGCACGGGTGATCGCCGAGGTCACCCAGCGCCTGGATGCGATGGCCGCCGAGATCGATCCCGACCGGCCCGAGGCGCATCCGAAGGCGGCCGAGTGGGACGCGATCACCTGGGAGGCGTGGCTGCGGGCGCAGACCGACGACGACGAGGCCGTCCGGAACCTCGCCTTCGCCACCGGCTCGGCGATGCTGACCAAACCCACGCACGCCTTCTCGCTGCTGCAGTCGCTGCTGATGGCGGCTTCGGCCGGCAGCTACTCGAACCTGGTCGACGCCGATTTCATCCTGGACAAGCGGGTCGTCGGGGGCCTGCAGCGGGTGCCGCTGGCGCTGGCCGAACGGCTGGGCCCGGACGTGTTCCTGAACCAGCCGGTGCGGACGCTCGCCTGGGGTGAGGACGGGGTGACCGCGATCGCCGACGGCGTCACCGTGCATGCCCGCAGGGCGATCCTGGCGCTCGCACCGGTGCTCTATCCGCGGATCTCGTTCGTTCCGCCGCTGCCGCGATTGCAGCACCAGATGCACCAGCATCTGTCGATGGGTTTCGTGATCAAGGTGCATGCCGTCTACGACCGGCCGTTCTGGCGCGAGCAGGGCCTCTCCGGCACCGCGTTCAGCCCCTATGAGCTTTCTCATGAGGCGTACGACAACACCAACCACGGCGACGAACGCGGCACCCTGGTCGGGTTCGTCTCCGACCGGAACGCCGACGACGTCTTCCAGGTCAGCGCCGAGGAGCGCAAGCGGCGCATCCTGGAATCGCTGTCCCACTACTACGGACCCGAAGCGCTCAACCCGATCGTCTACTACGAGAGCGACTGGGGCAGCGAGGAATGGACCCGCGGCGCCTACGCCGCCAGCTTCGACATGGGCGGACTGCACCGCTACGGCGCAGACCTGCGCACCCCGGTCGGCCCGATCCGGTTCGCCTGCAGCGACCTGGCCGGCGCAGGCTACCAACACGTCGACGGCGCCATCCGGATGGGGCGCCTGGCGGCCCGGCAGATCATTGAGGAGGCCACCGCATGAGCCCCCGCATCGTCGTCGGCTACACGGCGACCAAACGTGGCCGCGACGCGGTGGCCTTCGGCGCCCGGCTGGCCGCGGCCACCGGGTCGGTGCTCGATGTGGTCGTGGTTCTGCCGGCGACGGGACGCAGCGTGATCACGCCCCCGGACGCCTCCTACGACCGGCACCTGCACGACCTCGCGCAGCAGTGGCTGGCCGACGCGATCGGCCGGGTTCCGGACGCGGTGACCGCCCGTCCCCACGTCCATGCCGCTGACTCGTTCGCCCAGGGGCTGATCGAGTTTGCCCACGACCGCGGCGCCGACTACCTCGTGGTCGGTGCCGGCGGCGGTGGGCTGCGCGGGCGGCACCGGCTCGGGCCCACCAGCACCGAGCTGCTGCACTCCTCCGACGTTCCGGTGGTGCTGGTGCCGCGCGGCGCCCGCAAGCTCGCCGCCGACACCGCGGTCACCCGGCTCACCGTCGCGGTCAGCCCGCGTCCCGGTGACGAAACGTTGATGTCCGACGCGGCGGCCCTGGCGTCCGCGACCGGGGCGCCGATCCGCTTGCTCTCGCTGCTGCCGATCGATCTACCGAGACCGACCGGAGACGCCGCCCGCCCGCCCGCCCGACCGACCGAGGCCGATGAGGTGCTGGCCGCGACCAACACCAGCCTGCCGCCGGGCATGGCCGCCGAGGTCGTCGTTGCCGACGGCGACAGCATCGAGGCCGCGGTCGCCGCTCTGGATTGGCAGCCCGGCGAACTGCTGCTCGCCGGATCCGGACGGCTCGCCCAGCCGCGCCGGCTGTTCCTCGGCTCCACCGTCGCCAAGATGCTCCACGAAGTCCCCGTCCCGGTGGTCGTCGTTCCCCGTGCCCATCACCAGGAAGGGGACGGCGCATGACCAGCGACACCTCCACCACCGAGTCGGCCGACCACGGCATCTCCCAGAAGGGCCTGAGCGCCGGCAGCGTCGGCCTGATCGGTGCCGTGGTGATCGGCATCTCGTGCATCGCGCCGGCCTACACCTTCACCGCCGCAGTCGGGCCCACCGCGTCCGTGGTCGGGCTGCAGGTGCCGGCGGTGATCCTGGTCGGCTTCCTGCCGATGCTGCTGGTCGCCTTCGGCTACCGCGAACTCAACCGTGAGATGCCCGACTCGGGCACCTCGTTCACCTGGGCCACCCGGGCGTTCGGCCCGTGGATCGGCTGGATGGCCGGCTGGGGGCTGGTCGCCGCGACCATCCTGGTGCTGTCCAACCTGGCCGGCATCGCCGTCGAGTTCCTGTTCCTGCTGATCTCGCAGCTGACCGGCAACGAATCCATCGCTGAGCTCGCCGGCGTCACCTGGATCAACATCGTGGTCTGCCTGCTGTTCATGCTCGGCGCGACCACCATCTCCTACCGCGACATGCAGACCACGCAGAAGCTGCAGTACTTCCTGGTGAGCTTCCAGATGATCGTGCTGCTGTTCTTCGCGATCGTCACCATCGTCCAGGCCGTCAACGGTCGTGGCTTCGACTCGACCGCGTTCCAGTTCTCCTGGTTCAACCCGTTCGAGCTGACCTCGTTCAGTACGTTCGCAGCCGGGTTATCGCTGTCGATCTTCATCTTCTGGGGCTGGGACGTCACCCTCACCATGAACGAGGAGACCAAGGATCCGGAAAAGACGCCGGGCCGGGCCGCCACCGTCACGGTGTTCACCATCGTCAGCCTCTACCTGCTGCTCGCCGTGGCGATGATCATGTACTCCGGCGTCGGGGACGGCGAGTTGGGGCTGGGCAACGTCGAGATCCAGGAGAACGTGTTCTTCCACTTGTCCGGGCCGATCCTGGGACCGCTGGCGTTCCTGGTCTCCCTGGCGGTGCTGACCAGCTCGGCCTCGTCCCTGCAGTCGACCTTCGTCTCCCCCGCCCGGACGCTGCTCGCGATGGGCCACTACGGTGCACTGTCGCCGAAGTTCGCCGCCGTCAGCCCCCGCTTCTTCACCCCCGGGTACGCGACCATCGCGTCCTCGATCGTCGCGTCCGCCTTCTACGCGGTGATGCGGGTGCTCAGCGAGGACGCGCTGTGGGACACGATCACCGCGCTGGGCATGATGATCTGCTTCTACTACGGCCTGACCGCGTTCGCCTGCGTGTGGTATTTCCGCAAGCAATGGTTCGATTCGGCGCGGCTCTTCTTCTTCACCCTGTTCTGCCCGCTGCTCGGCGGGGCGATCCTGCTGATCCTCTTCGTCACCACGCTGGTCGATTCGCTGGATCCCGGTTACGGCAGCGGGTCGAACGTCGGGGGTATCGGCCTGGTCTTCATTCTCGGGGTGGCGGTGATTCTGGTCGGCGTGGTCGTGATGATTTGGCAGTCCATCAAACGCCCGGCCTTCTTCCGCGGCCAGACCCTGTCGATGGACGCGCCCGCCAGCCTACGAAAGGTACGCCGATGACCGCGACCGAACAGACCCTGCTCAGCCAGGTACCGACCGGCTTGTTCATCGGCGGTGAGTGGGTGGCCGCCGAACAGGACCGCACTCTGGCGGTCGTCGATCCGGCCACCGGCAGTCCCCTGCTGGAGATTGCCGACGCCTCCCCGGCGGATGCGCTGCGGGCGCTCGACGCCGCCGTCGCCGCGCAACAGGAATGGGCGGCCACTGCGCCGCGCCGGCGCAGCGACATCCTGCGGCGGGCGTTCGACCTGGTCCACGAGCACGCCGACGACCTCGCGCTGTTGATGACGCTGGAAATGGGCAAGCCGCTGGCCGAGGCTCGCGGCGAGGTGACCTACGGCGGCGAGTTCCTGCGCTGGTTCAGTGAGGAGGCGGTGCGGATCTCGGGCCGCTACGGGCTGAACCCGGAAGGCACCGGACGGATGCTCGTCTCGCAGCGTCCGGTCGGGCCGTGCCTGTTCATCACGCCGTGGAACTTCCCGTTGGCGATGGCCACCCGCAAGATCGCCCCGGCTTTGGCCGCTGGCTGCACGGTGGTGGTGAAACCGCCGGCCCTGACCCCGCTGACCACGCTGTACTTCGTGAAGCTGCTGGTCGAGGCGGGGCTGCCCGCCGGCGTGGTGAACGTGTACACGACCGACGCGTCGTCGGCGACGACCGCTCCGCTGATCACCGACCCGCGGCTGCGGAAGCTGTCCTTCACCGGTTCCACCGAGGTCGGACGGCGGCTGCTCGCCCAGGCGGCGGACCGCGTCCTGCGGGTGTCGATGGAGCTCGGCGGCAACGCGCCGTTCCTGGTCTTCGACGATGCCGATCTCGACCAGGCGGTCGACGGTGCGATGCTGGCCAAGTTCCGCAACATCGGGCAGGCCTGCACAGCTGCGAACCGGTTCATCGTGCACGAGTCGGTGGCCGAAGAGTTCGCCGCCCGGGTGGCGGCCCGGGTGGCCCGGATGAAGGTCGGACGTGGCACCGAGGACGGCGTCCAGATCGGTCCGCTGATCGACGGCCGCGCGGTGGCGAAGGCCGATGAGCTGGTCCGGGACGCGGTCGACCGCGGTGCCACCGTGCTGACCGGCGGGAACGTGCTGCCCGGCCCCGGCACCTTCTTCGAACCGACCGTGGTCGCCGGCGTCCGCTCCGGTAGCTCGATCCTGCACGAGGAGATCTTCGGCCCGGTGCTGGCGATCGCCACCTTCGCCGACGAGGACGAGGCCGTCCTGCTCGCCAACGACACCGACTACGGCCTGGTCAGCTACGCCTTCACCCGCGACCTGGCCCGGGGCCACCGGCTGATCGACCGGTTGGAGACCGGCATGATGGGCCTCAACGTCGGGGTGGTCTCCAACGCGGCGGCCCCGTTCGGCGGGGTCAAGCAGTCCGGCATCGGCCGCGAGGGCGGGCCGGAGGGCATCCATGAATTCCTGTCCACCAAGTACACGCTGATCCCCGCCGACTGAGCGGAACGAAGGGACCACCATGAGCGACTACACCGTCGTCAATCCGGCCACCGGGCAGACCCTGGCGAGCTACCCGACGGCTACCGACGCCGAAGTCGAGGCCGCCCTCGCCGCCGCCGACGCCGCCTACCGAGGCTGGGGACGAAGCTCCTCCCCCGCCGAGCGGGCCGAGTTGCTGCGGGCCGTGGCTCGCCTGCACCGGGAACGCCGCGACGAGCTGGCTGCGATCATCGTCCGCGAGATGGGCAAACCGATCGAAGCCGCGCTGGGTGAGGTCGACTTCGCCGCCGACATCACCGACTACAACGCCGACCACATCGACCAGATCACCGCCGACCAGCCGCTGACCATCGACGGTGACGGCACCGCGGTGATCCGCCGTTCGCCGCTGGGGGTGCTGCTCGGCATCATGCCGTGGAACTTCCCCTACTACCAGGTCGCCCGGTTCGCGGCGCCGAACCTGGCGATCGGCAACACCATCCTGCTCAAGCACGCCCCGCAGTGCCCCGAGTCGGCGGCGGCGATCGCTGCGATCTACGCCGAGGCCGGGTTCCCGGCCGGCGCCTACGCCGACCTGCGGCTGACCAACGAACAGGCGGCGGCCGTGATCGCCGACCGCCGCGTTCAGGGCGTGTCGGTGACCGGATCGGAGCGCGCCGGCGCCGCGGTCGCCGAGGTCGCCGGACGGCACCTGAAGAAGGTCGCGCTGGAACTCGGCGGATCCGACCCGTTCATCCTGCTCAGCACCGACGATCTGGACGCCACCGTGCAGGCCGCCGTCGATGCCCGGCTGGACAACACCGGCCAGTCGTGCAACGCCGCGAAGCGGTTCATCGTGGTGGACGACCTGTACGAGGCATTCCTGGAGAAGTTCGCCGCCGGCATGGCGGCGGCGACGCTCGGTGATCCGTTCGCCGAGGACACCGTGCTCGGTCCGCTGTCCTCGCTGGCCGCCGCCGAGCGGCTGGAACAGCAGGTGGACGCCGCGCTCGGCCAGGGCGCGACCCGGGTCGTCGGTGGAGACCGGGACGGTGCCTTCTTCCCGGCGACCGTGCTGACCGGTGTCACCTCCGAGATGGACGCCTACCGCGAGGAGTTCTTCGGCCCGGTCGGTGTGGTCTACCGGGTCGCTGGCGAGGACGAGGCCGTCGAGGTCGCCAACGCCACCTCGTTCGGCCTCGGCTCGTACGTGTTCACCACCGACGCCGACCAGGCCGCCCGGGTGGCCGACAAGATCGAGGCCGGCATGGTCTACGTCAACCTCGTCCTGGCTGATGAGCCGGCGCTCCCCTTCGGCGGCGTCAAGCGCAGCGGCACCGGACGCGAGATGGGCCTGCTCGCCGCCGACGAGTTCGTCAACAAGAAGCTGATCCGCATCGGCGCCTGATTGAGCGCTGGTCGAGTCCGTCGAGACCTCGAAGCCGCCGCTGCGGCAACGGGTTCCGACACGCTCAACCGGCGCTGGTCGAGAGCTGCGTCACGCTGCCGAGGGCCTGTTGCAGATCGGCCCACAGATCGGCCACGGCCTCTAGCCCGACCGAGAGCCGCACCAGGTTCTCGGGCACCGCCTCGGGTTCGGCCGGAATCCGGCGCCGGCGTTCGATCAGCGACTCGACGCCGCCCAGGCTGGTGCCCGGCACCCACAGCCGGACCCCCGCGACGAGGGCGTCGGCCGCCGCCCGGCCACCGGCCAGTTCGATCGACAGCATGCCGCCGAAACCTCTCATCTGCGTTTTCGCACGCCCGTGCCCCGGGTCGCCCGGCAGACCCGGGTAGCGCACCAAGCTGACAGCCGGGTGCTCACTGAGCCGCCGCGCCAACACCCCGGCACTGGCCTGCTGCCGCTCGATCCGCACCGCCAAGGTGCGTAGGCCGCGCAGCGCCAGCCAGGCCTCCATCGGCCCCAGAATGCCCCCGTGCAGCCCGCGGTGCGCACGCAGCCGCAGTTCCAGTTCGTGGTCGGCGGTGACCAACAGCCCGAGCACCACGTCGGAATGCCCGGCCAGGTACTTGGTGCCCGAGTGCAGCACCACCGCGGCACCCAGCGCGAGCGGGTTCTGCAGCAGCGGGGTGGCGAAGGTGTTGTCGACCACGACCCGCACCCCGAGCCCTCCGGCCGCCGCGGTCAGGGCCGGCAGGTCGGCCACCTGCATCAGCGGGTTGGTCGGCGACTCGATGAACAGCCAGTCGGCACCGTCCAGGCTGGCCAGCACCGCGTCGGTGTTGCTGACATCGACCAGGGTGAGGCTGAACCGGCCGGCAGCGGCGAGTTGCTGGCCCAGCGACAGCATCGCGCCATAGCAGGCGTCGGCCATCACCACCCGCGACCCCGGCTCGACCAGGGCGAACAACGCCGAGCCGGCCGCCATGCCCGAAGCGAAGCACAGGGCGGCGCCACCCTCCAGTGCGCCCACCGCCGCCTCCAGGTCGCGCCAGCAGGCGTTGTTCATGCGGCCGTAGACGCCGTCGTCGAAGCTGCCGAACGGTTCGGCCGACACGTAGGTCGAGGAGAGTTCAACCACAGGGCTGACCGGCGCACCGGCCCGGCGTGGCGGACGCCCCGCGACCACCGCCATAGTCTCGGCCGACCAGGGCTGTTGCTGATTCATCGTGACCTCCTGGTGCCATCTCACCAGATCGAGGCCGGCTCAGTTCGCCTTGTCCCACCAGCGCGGCACCCGGAGCGCACACCGAATCTGTCACCCGGCTGCTGACTGATCGGCACGTCGATCGCAAACCGGTCCGACCCCGGCAGGTAGTCCTTCTGCAGCCAGCGGCCGTAGGGTCGCCGCCCGGCTCTGGACGATCTCGACCGCGTTCGCCAGCCGGCGATCGGGCAGCCCGCCGGCCGGACGACGAAGGCCCTGTCTATTCGCTGGTCGAGCTTGTCGAGACCTCTCCTATGCCGCTGCGGCAAGGGGTTTCGACAAGGTCAACCAGCGCTGGGCGGATTGATCAGTACTTCCCGATTGAGAGCACTCCTATTGAGGTCTCGACAAGCTCGACCAACGAAAACAGCACGTCCCTACAGTTTCGCCGCCAGCTTGCCGACGGTGTTCACGTTGCGTCCCGTCACCAGCAGCGGCCTGGCCAGGCGGGGCAGCTTGGTGGCCAGTGGCGAGCGGGCCATGCCACCGCCGAAATCGACCCACAGCTCGTGCCCGGCCAGCCGCACGCGCTCGTCGACCGCCACCTCGGCCAATCGCTGCTCCAGCTCGGCCGGCGCCGGGCCGTCCATGAAGTAGACGATCACGTGCGAGGGGTTGCTGTCGGGGAACGGGTTGGTCTCGACGAGCCGCCGCAACTCAGACTTGGAACGCAGCAGGACCTCGACGTTGAACCCGGCGTCGGCGGTGATAGCCCGCTCGAGTCGCTCGCGCACCGACTGCCGTGAGCCCTGTGCGGTGAAGGTCAGATTGCCGGAGGCCAGCAGGGTGGCGACTTCGGTGAAGCCGGCATCGTTGGCGGACTTCTTCAAGGTCGCCATGGTCAGCGTGCGGCCACCCACGTTCACCGCTCGCAGCAGCCCGGCCCAGCGTTGGTCGTGCGTCATCGAGCCATGGTGGCGGCAAACTCCGCTGCGCGCCAGTGTGGCCACGAGGTGCCTACACTGACCCGATGGACCAAGCGGCAGCGCATCGGGCTCGGCTGGCCCCCTACATCGAGCCGCACCTGGAACGGCGGCGCCGCCAGGTGAAGCACCCGGTTCACGACTTTCTGTTCACCTACTACACCTACCGGCCCGCCCAGTTGATGCGCTGGCAGCCCCCGGGTCCGTTCGACGCCAAGCACGGTGCGCTCGCGGCGTCCACCTTCGCCCTGCTGCGGGCCACGGACGCCCGTCGCGGAAACTTCGGCTGCTTCGGGCTACACGAGTGGGCGATGGTGTATCGCAGCGACCGCACCCGACACCCCCAACCGCTGCGGCTGGGCGCCGCCGCCACCAACCAGGTGGTCGAGGCACACCGACTGAACTGCAGCCACTTCGACGCCGTCCGCTTCTTCACCGAAGCCGCGCTGCCGCTGAACACCCTGCGCCCCGGGCCGGGCGACCGGGCCGACTTCGAACAGCCCGGCTGCCTGCATGCCACCATGGACCTGTACAAGCACGCCTACCGGCTGGCCGAGGTGGTCGGCTCCGACCTGATCGCCGACGCCTTCGAACTGGCCTGGAACGTGCGCATCGCCGACATGCGTGCCGCGCCCTACGACCTGTCGGGCACCACTCTCGACCCCGACCGCAGCCAGTGGACGCCGATCTGCATCGAAACGCCCGACGGCAAGCGCGAATACGCCGAACTGCAGCGCGCGTTCACGGCGCGGGCTGCGATTGTCAGGCGGCGTCTTGCCGAGGCGTGTGCGCCGTATGCGCAGGCCCAGAGCACAGCCGCGGTGCTGGGCAACCCGTCCGCCCCTGTCGTGCACGACCTCTCACGGCAGACCACGCCACACTCCCCAGAAAGCGCAACGCTACGCACAAGTCGGTAGCAACGCGTCGTCGAGGGAAACGCTGGTCGAGCTTGTCGAGACCCCGGACCTGCCACGCCAACAACGGTTTCGACAAGCTCAACCAACGAAGTCCACACTTCCCCACGCGCTGGTCGAGCTTGTCGAGACCCCGGACAAGGCACGCCAGCAACGGTTTCGACAAGCTCAACCAACGAAGTCCACACTTCCCCATTCGCTGGTCGAGGTTGTCGAGACCCCGGACAAGGCACGTCAACAGCGGTTTCGACGTAGCTCAACCAACGAAGTCCACACTTGCCCAGCTCACGGTTCGCGGCACACCGAACCGGACGCCTCCATGGTGCACACCATCCGCACCGCTGTGCGCACCAGCGTCGGGTCGACCCGATCGACCAGGGTGCGGCTGACCGCGGTTTCGATGGTGGCGTCCGGGGTGGTGAAGACGTAGCGCTCACCGATGAACTCGGCGGTGCCACGGTCGAACACCAACTCGTGGCGCTGCCCGTTCCGGTTCGGCTCCGGGCGTCCCAATGCAACGCCAGGACGGCCGTCCAGCGTCACGTCGTGATTCACCACGTCGACCCCGGGAATCGTCTTGAGCACCTGCAGCAGGGCAGCCCGCAGTGCAGCGGGCGCGTAGCCGGTGCGCAGGATGTCGGCTGCTCCGGTGAACGCTGCCTCGTCGTCGGAGGCTCCGCTGCCCTGCCCCCGTCGGTACAGCTCGGCGCGCAACTGGTCGGGGTCGGTCGGCAGCGTAAACACGAGCGAACCCTCGTCGCGCGGTGACAGGTTCGAGGTCCATCGCTCCGGCGAGCCCCACCCGACGTCCGGCAGTGTGGTGGCGGGGCCGCTGACCTGCCGCACGTAGGGGCCGGCCCGGTCTTCGAACCAGGTGGGCCGCGAACCGTCGACCGCGACGTATTCGACTCGTCGCACGTGGCGCAGCACTGACACCGCATCGGGGTCACCCCACCCTCCCTCGCCGATGATGTCGCTGGTGATGGAGTTGCTGGTGACCTTCCAGTACTGGTCGGCCCTGGCCGGCGGGTCGTACGCGGCCGCGATCGCCCGGTCAAGCAGATCCTGGGCCTCTGCCGTCGCCGTGCCGTGCCACAGCCCGGGCAGCACGAGCATCGCCACCGCGACAATTGCCGCCGTGGTCAGGGTGACGAGGCGCACCCATGGCCGGGATCGGGCCACGGGCGTCCGCATCGGTTCGTGGTCATCGGGCCCGATCAACGCGCGCAGTTCGGCGCGCCCTCGGGCCGAGAGTTCCACCCGTTCGCCGCCCAGTGGATCGGCACGCCGCAGTGTGGTCGATACTCTCATCGCTAGGCCCTCCCTTTGGTCAGTTCCCGGCGCAACGCTGCCCGGGCGCGGTGCAACCTAACCCACAGGGTGCCCACGGAACAGTGGCACAGCGCTGCGCAGTCGCCAGCGTCGAGGTCATCCCAGTACCGGGCCATCAACAACTCCCGCTGGTCCTCGGGCAGTCGCCCCAACGCGGCCAGCACATCGTCACCGGCCGGTAGCACAGGTGCACCCGTGCG
Organism: Micropruina sp.; assembly: GCF_047602085.1. Classification (GTDB taxonomy): domain Bacteria; phylum Actinomycetota; class Actinomycetes; order Propionibacteriales; family Propionibacteriaceae; genus Micropruina. Next base: position 548,820 of record NZ_JASGID010000007.1, on the reverse strand, counting down.
GTGCTCGGCAACCAGCCGATCGTGCAGGGCGCTCGCCCGGCGATTCGCCCGGTGGTGGGCCTGCACCAGGTTGCGTGCGGTCACGAACAGCCAGGCACGGGTCGGCGGTTCTGCCGCGCAGCGCTCCCACGCGATGCGAAAGACCTCGGCGGTGATGTCTTCGGCCACTGCACGGTCGCCGGTTCGTCGCTGTGCGTAGCCGATGATCGGCCCGTACTGACGCCGATACAGCGCCGCAAACAGCGCTCGTGACTGTTCGGGTACGGTGGCACCGGTCACGCCGGCCTGTCTGGCCGAGCCGACCGATGGATCGTAGATTGCTTCCACACCCTCTACATGTCGCGGGGCGGCGCGAACCTTACGCGCCCGGACAGCCCAGGTGTCAGTCGTCGACCAACTCGGCGGCGGCGACTTCTTGCGGCGAGGGGCCCTTGATGTAGCTGGTGGCGGTCAACCGCCCATCGCGAGACACGTTGGTGTCGGCCGATAGCACGATGTCGATGTTGGTGCAGCTCACGCCGAGCCAGGTGCCGTCGGCGATCTTCACCAAGGTGGCCTCGATCACGCCACGCCGCGGATCGACCGGCTCCCCCTCGGGGTCAACCTGGCCAGTGAGCTGCCACTGCGCCATCACCACGGCCGCGGCGTCACCGAGCATGCGTTGCTTCACCTTGGTGAGGGTGATGGTGGCGTTGGCGAAGGCATTGCGAAAGCCGAACCGCTGCGCCTTGACGATCGAGTGCCGGCCCGTCCACCACAGGCCGACCACGTTGACGAAGTCGGCGTCCTCGACGAAAAGCCGTCCGATGGCTTCGGCGTCTTTCGCCGCCCAGGCGCGTATGTACTCCTCGACCAGATCGGTGGGCTTGGCCAGCGGGTGCACCGCCGGCGAGATCGCCGGAAGCGGTAGAGGAATGATCTCAGCCGCTCGTTTGAGCAACTTCTTCAGCTTTGCCACCCACGGCTCCTTCCGCTGGTAAGAGTGCAAGCCTCGCGTGCGAGAACCCCACGGTCAACCAGATGATCAACGGTGATCGGGACGATCGAACTGATCAAGACCGACCCAGAGCGTTTCGACGGTCGTCCGACACTGATCGACGCAGTCGACCCGGTTGCCCGCCGCGATCGAGGGGCGAACAATCGGCAAACGCCGGCTTTGGCTGGTTGTGCGTGTCGAGACCCCTAGCCAGAGCGCTCCGTCTCAGGTCTCGACACGCTCGACCAACGAAAACTCAACGCTTCCCCAGTGAGCACTCCGTCTCAGGTCTCGACACGCTCGACCAGCAATAATCGCGCTCTTCCTAGGCCATCATCGGGCGCTCGGTGGGCAGGATCGGCTTGGGCAGCCGAGACCGGCCCTGCAGGTAGGCATCCACCCCGTTGGCGCACGAGCGACCCTCGGCTATCGCCCAGACGATCAGCGACTGGCCGCGGCCGGCGTCGCCGCAGGCGAAGACCCCCGGCACCGAGGTGGCGTAGTTCTCGTCGCGCGCGACGTTGCCGCGGGGGTCGAGGTCGACACCCAACTGCTCGACCAGTCCGGCCTTCTCAGGCCCCACGAAGCCCATGGCCAGCAGCACCAGTTCGGCGGGAATCACCCGCTCGGTGCCGGGCACCGGCTCGAAGCGTCCGTTGCTGAAGGCGACCTCCGACAGCTTCAGCGACTTCACCTTGCCGTCGGCGTCGCCGACGAACTCACTGGTCGACACGGCGTACACGCGCTCGCCGGCCTCTTCGTGCGCCGAACTGACCCGAAAGGTCATCGGGTAGGTGGGCCACGGCTGGTTCGCCGGACGCTGCTCGGGCGGAATCGGCAGAATCTCGAGCTGGGTGACCGAGGCGGCCCCCTGCCGGGTGGACGTGCCGAGGCAGTCGGCGCCGGTGTCGCCGCCGCCGATGATCACCACGTGCTTGCCGGTGGCGGTGATCTGGTTCTCGACCGCCTTGCCGACCGCGACCCGGTTGGCCTGCGGCAGAAACTCCATCGCCTGGTGAATGCCGTCAAGTTCGCGGCCCGGCACCGGCAGGTCGCGCGGCACCGTCGAGCCGATCGCCAGCACCACCGCATCGAAGCGGTCGAGCAGGTCGTGGCCGGAATGGTCATCGGCACTGCCGATGTTGCGGCCCGGCTTGAACACGGTGCCCTCGAGGCGCATCTGCTTCAGCCTGCGGTCGAGCACCTCTTTCTGCATCTTGAACTCGGGAATGCCGTAACGCAGCAAGCCCCCGATCGCGTCGGCGCGCTCATACACCACCACGGTGTGCCCGGCCCGGGTGAGCTGCTGGGCGGCGGCCAGACCGGCCGGGCCGGAGCCGATCACCGCGATCGTCTTACCCGTGTGCCACTCGGGGGTGACCGCCGTGACCCGGCGGTCGCTCCAGGCCCGATCGATGATCGCCACCTCGACGTTCTTGATGGTGACCGGATCCCGGTTGATGCCCACCACGCAGGCGGTCTCGCACGGTGCTGGGCACAGCCGTCCGGTGAACTCGGGAAAATTGTTGGTGGCGTGCAACCGGTCGGTAGCGCCGCGCCAGTCGTCGCGCCAGACCAGATCGTTCCACTCGGGGATCAGGTTGCCCAGCGGGCAGCCCTGGTGGCAGAACGGAATGCCGCAGTCCATGCAGCGTCCGGCCTGCAAGCCGATGATCGGCAGCACGGCCTTGCCGGGCGACTCGGGGTAGACCTCGTTCCAGTCGTGCACCCGCTCGGCAACCGGACGGCGCTCGGCCACCTCACGCGGGGTGGTCATGAAACCTTTGGGGTCAGCCATGAGCGGCCTCCATCATCATCGCGGTGGTGGCCTCTTCGTCGAGCCCGGCCTTTTCGGCCTCTTCGCGGGCGGCGAGTACGCGGGCGTAGTCGCGAGGCAACACTGTGGTGAACCGGGCGGCCAGGCCGGCATCGTTCAGCAGCCTCTCGGCAACCGCCGAGCCGGTCTCGTGGTGGTGCTTCAGCAGCAGTTCGCGAATACGCGCCAGGTCGCTTGGGGTCGGCTCGTGCGGGTCGACCATCTCGGTGTTGAGCCGGTTGCGGTCAAGGTCGAGCACGTACGCGACGCCCCCCGACATGCCGGCCGCGAAGTTGCGCCCAGTGCCGCCCAGGATCAGCGCCACACCACCGGTCATGTACTCGCAGCCGTGGTCGCCGACACCCTCGACCACCGCGGTGGCACCCGAGTTGCGCACGCAGAACCGCTCCCCCACCTTGCCGCGAATGAACACCTCACCCGAGGTGGCGCCGTAGGCGATCACGTTGCCGGCGATGATGTGCTCCTCGGCCACGAACGCCGCGTCGTCGGACGGCCGGACGGTGAGCCGTCCGCCTGAGAGGCCCTTACCGAAGTAATCGTTGGTGTCGCCGACCAGGCGCAGCGTGATGCCGGCCGGCACAAAGGCACCGAAGCTCTGCCCGGCCGTACCGCGCAGGGTCAGGTCGATGGTGTTCTCGGGCAGGCCCCTGCCCTTGGTGGCCTTGGTGACCTCGTGGCCGAGCATGGTGCCGACCGTCCGGTCGACGTTGCGCACCGCCAGATCGGCCCGCACCAACTCGCCGGAGGTCAGCGCTGGCTGGGCCAGTGCGATCAGCTTGACGTCGAGCTTGGTGTCGAGCCCGTGGTCTTGGCCGGTGATGGCGTGCAGCGGGCCTTCGGTGTCGACCCAGTGCAAGATCGGCTCCAGATCGAGGCCTTGGGCCTTCCAGTGCTCGACCGCTCGACGTGACTGCAGCACCTCGACGTGCCCGATCGCCTCCTGAATGCTGCGAAAGCCGAGGGACGCCAGCAGCTCGCGCACCTCTTGGGCGATGAACTCGAAGAAGGTGACCACGTATTCGGCCTGGCCGGAGTACTTCGCCCGCAGCTCGGGGTTCTGCGTGGCGACGCCCACCGGACAGGTGTCGAGGTGGCAGACCCGCATCATGACGCAGCCCGACACCACCAGTGGCGCGGTGGCGAAACCGAATTCTTCCGCCCCCAGCAGTGCGCCGATCACCACGTCGCGGCCGGTCTTCAACTGGCCGTCCACCTGCACCACGATGCGGTCACGCAGGCCGTTGAGCAGCAGGGTCTGCTGGGTTTCGGCCAGGCCCAGCTCCCACGGCCCACCGGCGTGCTTGAGCGAGGTGAGCGGTGCCGCGCCGGTGCCACCGTCATGGCCCGAGATCAGCACCACGTCGGCCTTGGCCTTCGACACCCCCGCCGCGACCGTGCCGACCCCCACCTCGGCAACCAGCTTCACGTGCACCCGGGCGACCGGGTTAGCGCACTTGAGGTCGTGAATTAGCTGCTTGAGGTCTTCGATCGAGTAGATGTCGTGGTGCGGCGGTGGGCTGATCAGCCCGACCCCTGGCGTGGAGTGCCGGGTCTTGGCCACCCACGGGTACACCTTCTGGCCGGGCAGTTGGCCGCCCTCGCCGGGCTTGGCGCCCTGGGCCATCTTGATCTGAATGTCGGTGGCGTTGGTCAGATAGTCCGAGGTCACCCCGAACCGTCCCGACGCCACCTGCTTGGTCGCCGAGCGACGCTCGGGGTCGTACAGCCGGTCGACATCCTCGCCGCCCTCACCGGTGTTGGACTTGCCGCCCAACCGGTTCATCGCGATGGCCAGGGTCTGGTGCGCCTCGAGCGAGATCGAACCGTACGACATGGCGCCGGTGGAGAACCGCTTGACGATCTCGCTCACCGGCTCCACTTCGTCGATCGGCACCGGCTTGCGGTCGGAGCTGAACTCGAGCAGGCCACGCAGTGTCATCAGCCGCGTGGCCTGGTCGTTGACCCGCTCGGTATAGGCCTTGAAGATGTCGTAGCGCTTGGCCCGGGTCGAGTGCTGCAGCCGGAACACCGTCTCGGGGTCGAACAGGTGCGGTTCGCCCTCGCGGCGCCACTGGTACTCGCCCCCCACGTTGAGCGTGCGGTGCGGCAGGCTGATCCGGTCTGGCGGGTAGGCCATCGCATGCCGGGCGGCGATGCCGGCAGCGATCTCAGGCAGGCCGATGCCCTCGATGCGGCTGGGCGTGCCCGCAAAGTAGGCGTCGACGAACTCCGAGCTCAAGCCCAGCGCCTCGAAGATCTGCGCCCCGGTGTACGACGCGATGGTCGAGACACCCATCTTCGACATCACCTTCAGCACACCCTTGCCGAGCGCCTTGCGGACGTTGTAGACGGCCTTCTCGGGCTCGACCTTCACCAGCCACTCGCGACGGGCCAGGTCTTCGGCCGACTCGAACGCCAGGTACGGGTTGACCGCCGCGGCGCCGTAGCCGATCAGCAGGGCCACATGGTGCACCTCGCGCACATCGCCGGCCTCGACGATCAGGCCCACCTGGGCGCGCCTCTTTTCACGAACCAGGTGGTGGTGCACCGCCGCTGTGAGCAGCAACGACGGGATCGGCGCCAGGTCGGCGTTGCTGTGCCGGTCGGAAAGGATGATCGTGCGGCAGCCACGCTCGATGGAGGCGGTGACCTCGGCGCACAACTCGGCGAGCTTCGCCTCCAACCCGGCCGCCCCCTCTTCGACCGGGTACAGGCCCCGCACCACGTGGGTGTCGTACTCGGGCATCTGGCCGTCGCGGTTGATCCGCACCAGCTTGGCCAACTGGTCGGAATCGAGCACCGGATAACCGATCACGATGTGCTTGCACGAGTCAGGGCCCGGCTGCAGCAGGTTGCCTTCGGGCCCGAAGGTCGAGCTGAGCGAGGTGACCAACTCTTCGCGAATGGCGTCCAGCGGCGGGTTGGTGACCTGGGCGAACAGTTGAGCGAAGTAGTCGAACAGCAGCCGCGGACGCTCGCTGAGCACCGCGAGCGGCGTGTCGGTGCCCATCGAACCGATCGGCTCGGCCCCGGTGTTCGCCATCGGAGCCAGAATGATCTTGAGTTCTTCGTGGGTGTAGCCGAACACCTGCTGACGGCGCAGCACCGATGCGGCGCTGTGCACCACGTGCTGCCGCTCGGGCAGGGCGTCGAGGTCGACGCGGCCCTGTTCGAGCCATTCGGCGTAGGGGTGCTCGGCGGCCAGCGACGATTTGATCTCGTCGTCGTCGATCAGCCGGTGCTCGGCCATGTCGACCAACAGCATGCGTCCGGGCTGCAGCCGGCCCTTGGCAATCACCTTGCTTTGCGGAAGGTCGATCACGCCCGCCTCGGAGGCGAACACCACCAGGCCGTCGTCGCTGACCCAATAGCGGCCCGGACGCAGCCCGTTGCGGTCGAGCGTAGCTCCGATCAGGGTGCCGTCGGTGAAACAGACCGCGGCGGGGCCGTCCCACGGCTCCATCAGTGAGGAGTGGAAGGAGTAGAAGGCCTTGCGGTCCGGGTCCATCTCGGTGTTGTTCTCCCAGGGTTCCGGGATCATCATCATCACCGCGTGCGGCAGCGAGCGTCCGCCCAGGTGCAGCAGCTCGAGTACCTCGTCGAAGGAGGCCGAGTCGGAGCCGCCGTCGGTGCAGATCGGGAACAGACGGTCGAGGTCACCGGGGATCAGATCGCTGGCCAGCAACGCTTCTCGTGCCCGCATCCAGTTGCGGTTGCCCTTGACGGTGTTGATCTCGCCGTTGTGGGCGATCAACCGGTACGGGTGCGACAACTCCCAGGCCGGGAAGGTATTGGTCGAGAACCGGGAGTGCACCAGCGCCATGGCCGAGGCGATCCGCTCGTCGCTCAGGTCAGGGAACACCTCGGCCAACTGCTGGGTGGTCAGCATGCCCTTGTAGACGGTGGTGCGGGCCGACAGCGAGGCGAAATACACCCCAGCCTCGTTGCGGGCCCGCTGGCGCAGCGGGTATGCGAGCCGGTCGAGCCCGATGCCCTGTTCACCGCCGGGCGAGGCGAGGAACAACTGCTCGAAGACCGGCATCACCTCGCGCGAGATGGGGCTCAGGGTGTGATCACGGGTGGGTACGACGCGCCAGCCCAGCACGTCCAGACCCTCTTCGACCGCGATGTACTCGATGGTGCGCTTGGCCTGGGCGCGCTTCACCGGGGACTGCGGCAGAAAAGCCATGCCCATGGCGTACCCGCCCGCGACGGGCAAGTCGAAGTCGACGACGGCGCGCAGTAGGGCGTCCGGCACCTGCAGCAGCATGCCGGCACCGTCGCCGGCGAACTCGTCGGCACCGGTGGCGCCGCGGTGATCGAGGTTCTCCAAAGCCGTCAGGCCCTTGACCACGATGTCGTGGCTGGCCTCGCCACTCAACTGGGCGATGAAGGCCACCCCGCAGGCGTCATGTTCGAACGACGGGTCGTACAGGCCTTCCGCGGGCCTCGTGGGCATGGTGGTCATGGCCATGTGCGTTCTCCTCATCTTCCGGCAGGGTAGTCGAGGGCCGGAGGGTGCCAAAGCCTCGCCGTCCGGCGTCAACGCTGCAGGCGCTGGAAGCATACAGAACCAGCGATCTCGCGCGGGCTACGACATGTTGCATGGTGGACGAGGCCACCTGCTGCGATCGGCTCGACTTAACCCGGCAGCCATCCTAGGGAAGTACCGATCACTACGCCCCCCGTTGGTTGAGCTTCTCGAAATCCCCAGCCACAGCGGCATGACCCAGGTCTCGACACGCTAGGCCGGCAAGAAGTCAGGCCATCTCTCAGTCTGCGCTGGCGTTCCCGGTGGCCGACGCCGTCGGCCCGTGGTCGGTCTGCTCGCTTGTCTGCTCGACCTTGATGTTTGCTTCGCCGTCGGCCGCATCCAGTTCGGTGGCTTCACCGGCACGCCCGCCAACGAGGCCAGCCTCGGCGGCGTCGGTATCGGTGTCGGCGTCGTGGGTCTGGTTCGACTGGGCTGCAGAGATTCGCTCCAGCTCGTGTCCGGGCAGGTATACCGACGGCTCACGTCCGGGTTTGCGCTTCACCAGCCAGATCAGAGTGGCCACTCCGGCCAGGCAGATCATTGCTGCCACAAACTGGTTGAACCTGATCGGCCCGAAGGTGTCGTAGCTGAAGTCGAGCCGAATGCCCTCGGTGAAGAACCTGCCGAACCCGTACAACGCGATGTAGAGCGCGAACACCTTGCCCCGGCCCAACCGGAAACGCCGATCGGCCCAGATCAGCACGCCGGCCACCAGCACATTCCACAGCGATTCGTAGGCGAAGGTGGGGTGAAAAGTCGCGTACTGCTCGTAGCCGGGCAGCCGGTGCGCGGGGTCGATCTCGAGCCCCCAGGGCAAATCGGTCGGCAGGCCGTAGAGCTCCTGGTTGAACCAATTGCCGAACCGGCCCAGTGCCTGACCCACCGCGATGCCGGGCGCGAGCGAATCGGCCAGCGACGAGAACCGGACCCCGGCGCGCCGGCACATCAGCCAGGCCGCCAGCGCGCCGCCGCCGATCGCCCCGTAAATGGCGATGCCGCCCTCCCAGATGCGTAGCACGCTCCACGGGTCGATGCCGGGGGCGAAGTAGTCACCCAGATGAGTCAGCACGTGGTAGACCCGGGCGCCGACGATGCCCAGCGGAATGGTCACCACGACGATGGTCTCGAACTGCTCGGCCGTGCCGCCTCGGGCCTGCCAGCGGCGATTGCCGATCGCCCAGCCGGCGACCATGCCGGTGATCAGGCACAGCGCGTAGATGTGTAGAAAGAACGGCCCGAGTTGCCAGCCGCTGGTCGGCGGCGAGGGTATCGACAACAGCACCCGATCATCCTGCCCCATCGAGCCAAGAAGCAGTGCGCACGAGCTCTTCCGCGAGAAGCGCCGGCCGGTCAGAGTGCGTCCGCACTACCCCTGCGCGGCCGCGAACTTCTCGAAGTCGTTCTTGAAGGAGCCAATCGAGGTGCCCTGGGTCCACACCAGCCGGCCCTTGCGGGCCGCGTCGAAGCCGATCACCTGGGTCGAGTGGGTGACTTCGTAACCGTTGCCCGACTTGGTGGTGCCCTCGACCACGACCCCCATCGTGGTCGCGATCGACCGAACCTGCTCCAGCGGTGCGGTGAGCCCGATGAACGTGGGGTCGAAGCGAGCCAGATAGTCCTTCAGCACCTCAGGCGTATCACGGTCGGGGTCGACCGAGATGAGCAGCACCTGCACCTTGGCCCTGGTCTCGGGCGACACCCGGTTCAGAGCGCTGGCCAGGTCGGCCATCGTGGTCTTACAGATGTCGGGGCAGTTGGTGTAGCCGAAGAACACGATCAGCACGGGCTTGTCGCTGCCGGTGCGCAGGTCGAATTTCGCTCCGTTCGAATCGGTGAGCACCGCTTCCGGCATGGTGTACGGCTCGGTCAGCTCCACCCCGTCGTAGCTGGACGCGCTCGCGCTGCCCACGGGGCGCACGTCAGCGGCCGACCCGGCGCAGGCAGCCAGCACCAGGGCGGCGACGGCCGCCAGCAGCGTGCGGGCCGCCGACCTCATCGCCGGACGCCGGCCACCAGGTCGGCCAGCAGTACCTTCAACCCGCTCAGATCGCCGGGGGTGCCCGCGTCGTCGGCGTTCACCAACTGCTTGACGAAGGCCGAGCCGACGATCGCCGCGTCGGCGAACTCGCACACCCGGGCGGCCTGGTCGCCGTTCGAGATGCCCAGCCCGACCCCCACCAGGGTGTCGGGCGCGAGCGCGCGAACCCTGGCGACCAGATCGGGAGCCAGCGACGAGGTCTGCTCGCGGGTTCCGGTGACGCCCATCACGGCGGTGGCGTACAGCCAACCGCGGCAGGCGGCGGCCGTGGCGGCGATGCGCTCGTCCGACGACGACGGCGAGACCAGAAAGATGCGGTCCAGCCCATGCGCGTCCGAGGCGGCGAACCAATCCGACGCCTCGTCGGGCACCAGGTCGGGGGTGATCAGCCCCGCTCCCCCGGCGGCGGCCAGGTCGCGGGCGAAGGCGTTCACACCGTAATGGTCGACGAGATTCCAGTAGGTCATCACCACAGCCGGTGTGCCGGTGTTCGCCACCGTCTCGACCGCAGCGAAGACGTCGCGGGTGCGCACACCGCGCTCCAGCGCCCGGGTTCCGGCCCGCTGAATCACCACCCCGTCCATCACCGGGTCGGAGTACGGCAGGCCGATCTCGATCAGGTCGGCACCCGGCTGGTCACCCTCACCGCACAGCGTGCGTAGCACCAGTTGCGAACCGGGCAGGTCGGGGTAGCCCACCGGGTAGTAGGCCACCAGCGCCTTGCGCCCCTCGGCAGCGGCCCGCTGCAGTGCGAGCCCCGAGATGCCGGCGCTCACAGCTCGCCCCCCACGCTGGCGTCGGCCGAGCCGTCGATCCCGAACCACCGAATGGCTGTGTCGACGTCCTTGTCGCCACGACCCGACAGGGTGACCACGATGATTGGCGCGGCCTCGGGGTCGGCATCGGCCAGCCGCCGGCCCAGCCGCATGGTGCCGGCCAGGGCGTGGGCCGACTCGATGGCGGGCATGATGCCCTCGGTGCGAGTGAGCAGCAGAAAGGCTTCCATCGCCTCGGCATCGGTGACCGGCTCGTAATGCGCTCGCCCAGTGGCCGCCAGCCACGAGTGCTCCGGCCCGACGCCGGGGTAGTCGAGTCCGGCCGAGATCGAGTGCGACTCTTTGGTCTGGCCGTCCTCATCTTGCAGGATGTAGGTGCGCATACCGTGCAGCACCCCCACCGAGCCGCCGAAGATCGCCGACGCATGCCGTCCGGTCTCGACGCCGTCGCCGCCGGCCTCGAAGCCGTACAGCTCCACCGACGGCTCGTCGACGAAGTCGGCGAACATGCCCATGGCATTCGAGCCGCCGCCCACACAGGCGGTCACGGCGTCGGGAAGGCGTCCGTGACGTTCGAGCACCTGGGCTTTGGTCTCGGTAGAGATCACCCGCTGAAACTCGCGCACCATTTTCGGGAAGGGGTGCGGGCCGGCCACGGTGCCGATCAGGTAATGGGTGTCGTCGACGCTGGCGACCCAGTCGCGCATGGCGTCGTTCATCGCGTCTTTCAGCGTCTGGCTTCCCGATTCGACCGCGATCACCTCGGCACCCAGCAGTTGCATGCGGGCCACGTTGAGCGCCTGCCGATCGGTGTCGACCTTGCCCATGTACACCCGACAGCTCAGGCCGAGCAGTGCCGCCGCGGTGGCGGTGGCGACGCCGTGCTGGCCGGCGCCGGTCTCGGCAATGACCCGGGTCTTGCCCATTCGTTTGGTCAGCAACGCCTGGCCGAGCACGTTGTTGATCTTGTGCGAGCCGGTGTGGTTAAGGTCTTCGCGCTTGAGCAGAACCGTGGCGTCGCCGCAGTGCCGGGCGAACCGCTTGGCTTCGGTCAGCGGCGTCGGGCGGCCGGAGTAATTGCGCCGCAACTCGTCGAGCTCGAGCCAGAACGCCGGGTCGAGCATCGCCTTGTCGAACTCGGCCTCAAGTTGGGCCAGTGCAGCGTACAGGGCTTCGGGGACGTACTTACCCCCGAAGAGCTCGAAATGCCCGGCGGCATCGGGTAACGACACGATCGATCCTGTTCTTCACGGGTGCTGACGCCCCACTCTACGCACTCCGGCGCGGCAGGGATCGGTACCTCTCGATCGGCGACCGGGCGAGCCCGCGATCGTGCCCCCGCCGCCGAAGGTGATCCCAGCGCCGGGCTGGTCGAGCTTGTCGAGACCCCAAACAGAGCGCTCCCAATAGGGGTGAGGGGTTTCGACAAGCTCAACCAACGATGGTCGGGTTGATCAGCACTTCCCTGAAGAACCGCCGACCTTTCGCTGGTCGAGCTTGTCGAGACCCCAAACAGAGCGCTCCCAATAGGGGTTTCGACAAGCTCAACCAACGACGCAGGTTTCGACAAGCTCAACCAACGATGGTCGGGTTGATCCGCGCTTCCTTAACTGCCTGCGGCGATGAAGTCTTGAACCGCCCGGCGGGGGTCGCCGTGCCTCACCAGCGCCTCGCCGACCAGGATCACGTCGGCACCGGCATCCGCGACCAACCGCACGTCGGCGGTGCCGAGAATGCCCGACTCGGCCACCTTGACCACCCCGTCAGGGATCAGCCCGACCAGCCGCTCGAACTGGTGCAGGTCAACCTCGAGGGTGTGCAGGTTGCGGTTGTTCACCCCGAGCAGGTCGGCGCCGGCACCCAGGGCACGTTCGACCTCGTCGGCGGTGTGCGCCTCGACCAAGGGGGTCAGCCCCAGCATCCGGCACACCCCGATCAGGTGGGCGAGTTCGGCGTCGGTCAATGACGCCACGATCAGCAGGGCCAGGTCAGCCCCGGCGGCGCGGGCCTCCCAGAGCTGGTAGTCGGTGACGATGAAGTCTTTGCGCAGCACGGGTGTTTCGACGGCGGCACGCACGGCCACCAGGTCGTCCAGCGTGCCGCCGAAGCGACGCCGCTCGGTGAGCACCGAAATGGCCGACGCCCCGCCCGCCGCGTACTGCACAGCCAGGGCCGCGGGGTCGGGAATGACGGCCAGCGCCCCCTTGCTCGGGCTCGACCGCTTCACCTCGGTGATGATCGCCAGCCCGGGTGACCGGAAGGCCGGCAGCGGGTCGCGGGCCGGGGCCGTCACGGCCACCTGCGCCGCCAGTTCGTCGAGGCTACGGCGCGACTGACGCTCGGCGAGATCTTCACGAACGCCGGCGACGATCTCGTCCAGCACCCCCATGCTCAGGCCTGGCCCATGCCCATCTTGCGCATCACGCCCCCGACCAGGGCGCCGCCGAGAATCACCACGATCGACACCCAGAACAGCAGCCAGTTCGGCCCCATCAAGAAGGCGACGGCACAGATCAGGAACCCGACCAGCGCGATGATGCTGCCCGCCCACGCGGCCGGGGTTCGGCCGTGGTGATAGTGCTTGCCGCCCTGGCTCATGGTGCGCTCCCGTCGATAGTGGTGGGCCTATTCTTGCCGGTCGCGTAGCGTGTCGCCACCTGCGCCACGCTCGGCTGCTTCCAGGGCTTCGCCGGCCGTGGGGTCTTCGCCGGCATCCAGCGCCTTCCAGGCGTCGAGCGCCGGGTCGGGGGTGGCGGACGGGCGGGTGGCCGGCGCCGGCGAGAACAGCGACAACACCGCCCCCAGACCGGCCAGCAGCACGGAACCCAGGTAGACCCAGCGCCAGGGGGTGCCGGCGACCGCCGAGTCGGTCAGCGTGCTGCCGCCCAACGACGCCGGCGCCGCGGCGGTAAGGGCAACTGCCGCCGCGCCGGCCAGTAGCAGCGCCACCAGGACGACGACCACCCGCCGCACCACGGTGCGAAGAAGCCTGCTCAAGAAGGCGCCGGCCAGTGCCGCCAGCACCAGGGCCGCGGCTCCCCCGGACGTCGCCGCGGCACCCGACTGCGTGCTGCTGCCGGCCGTCCACCAGGACTGGCCGCAGGCCACGAGTGCCACCGCAGAGCCCGCCCAGAGTAGAACCGATGCCCCAACGCGCACGGTTCAGGCCCCGTTCACCCGGCGCAGCCGGTGCGCACCCTCGATGGCGCGGAGCACGGCAGCCGCCTTGTGCTGCACCTCCTGCTCTTCGTTGGCGGGCACCGAATCGGCCACGATGCCCGCTCCGGCCTGCACATGGGCGACGCCGTTCTGCACCACCGCGGTGCGAATCGCGATCGCGACATCGGAGTTTCCGGCGAAGTCGAAGTAGCCCACCCCGCCGCCGTACAGGCCACGCCGGGCCACCTCCAGTTCGTCGATGATCTGCATCGCCCGCACCTTGGGTGCCCCTGACAGGGTGCCGGCCGGAAAGCACGACAAGGTAACGTCGAGGGCACTGCGACCGGGCGCCAGCCGGCCCACCACCGCGGCCTCCAGATGCATGATGTGGCTGTAGCGGCGCACCTTCATGAACTCGACCACCTCGACGGTGCCAGGCTCGCAGACCCTGCCCAGGTCGTTGCGTCCCAGGTCGACCAGCATCAGGTGTTCGGCGCGCTCCTTGGGGTCGGCGAGCAGTTCAGCCTTGAGCGCGGCGTCCTGCGCGACGGTGCGTCCGCGCGGCCGAGAGCCGGCGATCGGGTGGGTCTCGGCACGTCCATTCTGTACCGTGACCAGTGCCTCGGGGCTGGAGCCGACCACGGCAAGCCCGGGCAACCGCAGCAGGTACAGGTAGGGGCTGGGGTTCGTTCGCCGCAGGATGCGGTAGATGTCGAGCGGGTCGGCGTCGGTGGCCAGGTCGAAGCGCTGGCTGGGCACGATCTGGAACGCCTCGCCGGCCTTGATCTCTTCCACCGCCGCCTCGACGGCCGCCATGTACTGCTCCGGGGTGCGCTGGCGAAGCACCGTGGGGGCCTCGGCGGCCTCGTCGCGCACGGCGACCAGCGGAACCGATGGCCGGGTCAACTCCCCTGCCATTGCCTGCACCCGGTCGCGGGCATCGCTCCAGGCCAACTCGACGCGTTCGGGCGAATCGTCGAAGTTGAACGCGTTGGCCAGCAGCCACACCTCGCCGGTGTGGTGGTCCAAGATGGCCATGTCGCTGACCATCATCATCACCAACTCGGGCAGGTTCAGGTCATCCGGGTTGCCGTCCGGCAGCACCTCGAGGCGCCGGACGACGTCGTAGGCCAGGTAGCCGACCATCCCGGACGTCAGCGGCGGCAGGTTCTCGTCGGCCGGGGTGTGCAGGATCTGCAGGGTCTCGGCGAGCACCTGCAACGGGTCACCGCCGGTCGGCAGACCTTCGAGGGGGCGTCCGGTCCAGCGTGCCTCGCCGCCGGACTCGGTCAGCGTCGCCACCGAGTGGACGCCGACGAACGACCAGCGCGACCACATGCCGTTGTCAGCCGACTCGAGCAGGAAAGTGTGGTCGCGGTCGCCGCACAGCCGGTGGTACAGCCCGACCGCGGTCAGGTCGTCGGCGAGCAGCCGGGTGTAGACCGAAATGACCCGGCGTGTACGGGCCAGGTCGAGAAACTCGCCCAGGTCGGGGGTGACGGGCAGGCTGGTCATCGGCCCTCCTCGCTCAACAGGGTACGGTCGGTGAAACAGCTTGTCGTGCCGGTGTGGCAGGCCGGACCGGTCTGGTCGACCAACACCAGCAGGGTGTCGCCGTCGCAGTCCAGCGACACCTGCAGGACGTGCTGGACGTGGCCGGACGTCTCGCCCTTCACCCAGTACTCATTGCGGCTGCGCGACCAGTAGGTGCCGCGCCGGGTGGCCAGGGTGCGGGCCAGCGCTTCGTCGTCCATCCAGGCCAGCATCAGCACCTCGCGCGACGTGGCGTCCTGGACGACGGCGGGCACCAGTTGGTCGGCGTTGCGCTTGAGCCGTGCGGCGACGGCGGGGTCGAGACTCACGCGGTCATTGTGTCAGGGCCTTCGGGTGATCTGCCCTGGGGCCCAAGCTGCGTAGGGCCACTCAGCACCTACGCAGACACGCATTAGTCTGAGCGAATGCCAGCCGTGAACGAGCGAGCCCGGGTCGAACGGGCCCACACCTGCGACGCCCTGCTGGCGGTGGCGCCTGAGGCGCCCACCCTGTGCGAGGGCTGGGCGGCCAACGATCTGCTCGCCCACCTGATCATCCGCGACGGTGAGGTGACCAACGCGATCGGGGCCGTCATTCCGGCGTTCGCCGGCCGCTACGAGGCCCGGGTGGCTGAGTTGAAGAGCAGCGACTATGCCGAAGTGGTGGAAAAGCTGCGTCAGGGCCCGCCGAGCGGATCACTGTTCGCGATTCCGGCCGTGGACGCGGTGGCCAACTCGACCGAGTTCCTGATCCACGGCATGGACGTCCGGCGCGCCAACGACCTGCCCGAACCGGCCCGTGACGACGAGTTCCAGTCCTGGGCATGGTCACAACTGGCCCGCGTCGGCAAGCTCATGCTGCGCCGTCCCCCGGTCGCGCTCGCCCTGGAATGGTCCGGACGCCCCGAGCGCGTCGTCCGGGCAGGCTCCGGCAATCGCGTGGTCACCGTCATCGGCGAACCGAGCGAACTGCTGCTCTACGCCTTCGGACGCCGGGCCGCGGCCGACGTCCGCTACGTCGGGCTGGAATCGGCTGTCGAGGAAGCGCGCCGCTGAAGCCAATCGGGGCAACCTCCGTCGCTGGTCAGGTCGGCGCAGTAGGTCAGGGCACGCGCCACCGGTTGACGGAGTGCGGTGACATTCCCGAGACCGCTCTGCGCAAGCCCGTCCGGCCTACTCGAAGCCAAGGTCGACACTTCCCCGCACCGTCTTGTCGGACATTTCGGAGTAGCGAACGCCGAACAACTGACCGGCCCACAGACAGTCCAGCCCACCAGTTTGATCTGATGTCGCCTCAGGAACATGCGTGCAATCCAGCGCCAAGACTTCCTGCTTGAGCTTTGCGAAGGATGGGTGGGTCCACTCGACATAGGCGCTATCGCCGCTGTCACAGCCGACATATCCAGTCAATACAACTCCCGGAACTCGTCGCGCTAACTCATCCGCCCCCTGCAGGAGCGCCGTCTTCTCCTGACCATCACAGCCTCGCTCACGCCCTTCTCCGATCAAGGAACAGCCCGCCAACATGGTCAGGCCAACACACATCACTGCGGCCGTAAATCCAACGATCTGGCGACTCATTTCAGCACTCCGAGACGCCACTTGACCGAGCCAATTGCGCGCAGATAGCTGGCCACCTGCCGCATCCGTGCATGCACGGACATGTGACGATTGCGCCTAGCAATCGCTAACAAGGTGTTCTGATGAGAAACCCCGTAGTTCCTTGCTATGCTATTGTTGTAAAGGTCACTTTTTGAAGCTTTCGAACCCCAATCACCCCCACCTCTCTCATGCGCATCTCCAATAGCGCGTGCCGCACCACGCCCCACAAACGCTGCAATCATCGCCTGACACATGAAGTGTCGGACGGCATTCTGAATTCCTTTGCCATGCTTTCCCCCCAACTTCTGAGCCTCAGTATTTGCCACCTCTGAGATCAGAGTCATCATGCCGCAACTCGAGAGATACTGGAAACAGACTAGCGGGGTTGTGGGTGACTGCTTGTTTGGGTTGGCCGTATTCGTCGAAGTCGGTCCACGTGTCGGTGGTGGTGACTGCTGTTCCGTCGTGGGCTTCCGATCCGGTCGGGATGGTGATGATGCTGGCGATGTCGCCACGCAGCCCGGAGATCGCTAGCTCGGCCTTGGTGACGCCCGCGGTGGTGGTGAGGGTGAGGCCGAGGTTCCCGGAGCCGAGTTCGGCATACCGGGTCGTGGTAGTGACACCGCCGCGGGTGTCGTCGGTCCAGGTGGGGTTGTCGTCACCGTCGGTGTAGTGCCGTTGCAACGTTTGGCTCGTCACACCGCCGGCGCTGACGTTCTGGGTCCAACGGCGCCCCGCACCGTCGAGACTGAACGCGGTGGTGGTGCCGTCCTGGGTGATCTTCCAGGACGCGTCCGTGTCGTAGTAGTCGAGGGTGATGGTCTTGTTGGCCGTATTTGGGGTGTCGGCGGCGGGCATGCTGGTTTGCCGGCCGAGCGGGTCGTAGGTGTAGCTGCCGGTGCCGTTGGCTCCGGTGGTGGGTCGGTCGGCCGCATCGAAGGCCCGGGTTTGGGTGGTGCCGCCGCTGGTTGCGCAGGCCCCGCCGCTGCCGGGGTTGCGGCTGGTTTGGCTGGTGCGGTTGCCGTGGCTGTCGAACCCGTAGAGCCGGACGGAACATTGACCGGCACGGGTGTCGCTGACAGAGGTCAGGCGACTGGCGCGGTCGTAGCCGTAGCTGAGGTCGGAGGCCGGGATGGCCACGGTGGGTGAGAAGCCGGCCCCGAACGCGGTTGCTTTCTCGTTCACCACCTGACCAAGGGTATTGCTGGCGGTCGTCCAGCCGAACCAGGACTGGTCAGCGATTCCCCCCACCGTTCCGTTGACCATGACCCCGGTGGGCGTCCCGGTCACGTCGAACTGGATACGGCGAATGACCCGTCCCGGCAGCCCTTCAGTGATGAGTGCTCCACCTTGATCATGGGCGGCGGTGGAGGAGTACCAGGCGCCACCGTTGAGCCGGGTCTCGACCATAGTGACCAAGCCACGTCGTTCCTGCTGGTTGTCGGCATTGGTGCCGTCGTAGGTGTATCTCGTTTCGCCCTGCGCGTCGGCGAGGCCGGCGACCCGGCCAACCGTGTCGTAGCTGGTGGTGGCGGTGTCAGTGATGGCGCCGACCGTATTGGTGTAAGTGAGTTGCCGACCCCAGTCATCGAAGGTCGTCGCCGTGTTCCCTGCGGTCGATGTGGTGCCCGTCACATGGCCAGTGGCGTCGTCATACCCGGTGGTGACCGCGGGAACGGCCTGCGAACCGGTCAGGTTCGTGGTCGTAGTGCTGGTGAGCTTGCGGTCCTTGCTGAACCTGGTCGAGATCATGTCGTATGGGCGGCAGGCAGGCCAGTCTGCCGACCAAGCTCGTCATAGCTGTAGCTGCCGGCACCGTTGCCGCCCGTCGTGGGCCGATCGGCGGCATCGAAAGCCCGGGTCACCGTGGTGCCACCGCTGGTCGCGCACGCTCCCCCGCTACCAGGTGCCGGCTGGTGTGGCTGGTGCGGTTGCCGTGGCTGTCGAAACCGTAGAGCCGAACCGTGCACTGACCATTCCGCACATCGTTGACCGAGGTGAGACGCCCCGCCCCGACATAGCCGTAACTCAAATCCGAGGACGGGATCGCAACGGTCGGTGCGAAACCGACGCCCACCGGGCTCGTCTTCTCGTTCACCACCCTGCCCAGCACATTCGAGGATGTCGTCCAAACCAAGCCTGATCCGCGATGCCGCCTGGTTGTGGCTCAGTCAGCATTGTGCTGTGCCCTCAGCTTCTCGAACTCAGCCGCGATGCGCAGCAGACGCTTGCGGTTGAAGCCAAGCAAGCCGGCGAACACAACTCGTTTCACCGGGAACTCCGGAACCGTTCGCTTGATGAACGTGATGCCCAGGCTGGGCATCGGGCCAAATGAGACTTCCTCCACCAAGATGCGCTTCACATCCGACCACGCCAACACCTTACCAAACGGAATACGAACACCACGATCATTCCAAATCGTTATCCGATTGCGACAATCAGACAGCCAGAGTCCAAGAAATGTGATTGTCATGGGTAGGCTATACCATGGGGAGTTGGTGCCACATCCGTCTGGCATGCAGTTTGCGAAGTAGATGAATAGTGTGCAGATCAGGAATATTGCCCAGCCCCAGCCGCCGTAGTGCCATCCCGAGAGCTTGTGGCTGGAAATCCAGCTGAGCATTACGTCGCTGCTGTCATCGCATTTGTCGGACTCGGTAGTAGGTGGATGTGATCGTCCCGGCGCGCACGTATCCGTCAGTGACCCAGCGAAACCCACGGCCCTGAATTCCAGAGCGCCACGCCAGGCGAGGACTCCGCCAGTAGGAGGGCCGTGAACCGCGCGAACCGGTGAAGTTCCGATAGGCCTGGGTGTATCGGGTCCGGCCACGGAAGTTGTTGCGCCACCCGATCTTGCCGGACTTCGCGTACCGCAGAGCACCACCAAGCCCTAGCCCTGCCACCGTGGATATCGCGTCACCGGCGTAGCGCCGCCAGTGCCTCCGCGCGGTCGCCCAACTGACTCCACCGTGCTGAGACATGTGCTGATGGGTTCGCACCACATAGGCCCCCGCCTGCATAATTCCGCATGCAAGTAGGCCAATCCCGGCCGAAGGCTCACGCCAGCCGCCCTTGGGAACCCGCACCCGAGCCACACCCGCCGATAGATCAGCAGTGAACCGACCCGTCGCCGGATCCGCCGTCACCAACGTCCGCTCATCGGTCAACGCGGAAACCTCAACCGGGCTACCCGATTCCTTCGCCTGAGGTTGACCCCAAAATCCGGACAGGTGGTTGTTTGGTCAGGCGGCCTGGAGGGCCGGCTGGTCGGTCTGTCGGGCCAGGTGGTGTTCGTACTGTAGTGGGCTGAGGTAGCCGGTCTTGGAGTGGCGCCGGCGGGCGTTGTAGAACCCGTCGATCCAGGCATAGACGCCGCGGCGGGCCTCGACGATCGTGGCGAACACGTGCCGGTGGTAGTACTCGTTCTTCAGCGTCGACCAGAACGACTCGGCTGCTGCGTTGTCCCAGCACACCCCGGTGCGTCCCATCGAGCGCAGCAGGTCGAGCTGGCCGGCCACCTCGGCGATCTGCTGGCTGGTGTACTGACAGCCCCTATCGGCGTGGAAGATCACCTTCCCGGGCAGCTCACCGCGCAGAGCGACGGCCTGACGCAGCGCGTCCTCGACGAGATCGGCCCGCAGGTGGTCGGCGATGACACGGCCCAGGACCCGGCGGGTGTGGCCGTCACGGACCGCGCACAGGTAGGCCCAGCCCTCACCAGTGGACAGGTAGGTGATATCGGAGAACCAGGCGACATCGCGGTGTCCCTTGTCGAAGTGGCGCTTGACCAGGTCCGGTGCCGGGTCGGGGTTCGGGCCGGGCACCGTGGTCGGCGGATGCCAGGTCCGGGGACTGATCCCGGCTATCTTGGCTTGCCGCATGAGCTTCGCGACCGTCTTGCGCGACACCGTCTCCCCAGCCTCCTGCAAGTCGGCGCGGATCCTCGGCGCCCCATACGTGTGATCGGAAGCCTTGTGGAACTCGACGATCTTGCCGGTCAGCTCGGCCCGCCGCTGCTCGGCGCGAGTCGGGCCGCCGCGACGACGCTTGCACCACTCGTAGTAGCGGCGCCGGTCAACCCCGAGCAGCCGGCACATCCGGCTGATCGTGTAGTTCGCCTTCTCCGCGTCGATCACCTCGAAGCACTCCTGCCGGGAGTGTTCTTCGCCGCGAAGAAGGCTGCGGCTTTTCCCAGGAACTCGTTGTCCATCCGCAGTTCGGTGTTCTCGTGCCGCAGCCGTTCCAGCTCGGCCCGCTCCGACACGTCCAACGGCGCCTCCGGCGGCGCACCGATCCGGTCCCGCTCGGCCTGGACCCAACGGCCCAACAGCTGCGCACCCACGTTGATCTCGGCCGCGACCGCCGCGATCGTGCGGCCGGTGTCGATCACCAGATGCGCAGCCTCACGCCGATACTCCGGGGTGTAACTCTTCCGCTTCTTCGAAGTTCCCATCAAGGACATCCTCTCCGGCGGTCTCCGACAAGGGAACCCGCCAAGACGGTGTCCGGGTTACGGGGTCAACCTCACGCCTGCCGCATCGCATCCGACTCACTCAACAAACCAGCCGCCGGTTTCGGCGACGGAGTCGGCGTCGGATCCGCATTCGCAACACCAGAACCGAAAATAGTCGCAACCAAAGCCAGAAACACAGACAAAACAATCGCGCGCTTGCGCATAACCAGAAAACCCCCGCAGCTCGACAACTCAAATCCCACGACGCGCCGATGCAGACCAACCAACCAACACAAAAGGGATGAGCACGAACTCACAGGGGGTGCGAGGCAAACAAATCTACCCGCCACACGCGTCAACGGTGACGCGAGAATCAAACCAGAACACCAGCACGGCGCGCAACCCAAAGGCGGCAGATCTGATATCGGGGGTGGGCAGGCGACCTGGCGTGACTTCAGAACTCGGACCCGGATGGGTGAGGGACTACTTCTTCGTGCCATCCGGAGGCCGGCCCAGGACCCACGCAAGCCATGCCGCGGTCGCCACCACTACGCCGGACACGTCGGCGGCCACGTCCCAAATATCACCGTCGCGACCCGGCAGCAGCCAGGCTTGGACGAGTTCACTGATCACCGCGTGGGCGGCGAACACCAGGGCCGGCCACCAATGCCGGACCACCAGCATCGCCAGCAAGGTGGGCGCGGCGAAGCCGAAGAAGTGCAGCACCTTGTCCGAGTTCGGGAACCATTCCGAAGCCCCCGGCTCACCCGGTGTGTACAACCCGTACAGGTGGGCGATGAGCGCCAACACCAGCGCAACGACCAGAGCGATCCGTAGCCATCGCGGGCCGGACGGCGCGCCCGCGCGGACGCCCGCGCATCCGACGTGACGTGTGACGGGATTCGACCGGGTGGGCACCGGCCCAGTGTGCCAGGGCCGCCGACGGGCAGCCGTCCGGGCCTGACCGAAAACGGCGGACTGGCGAAGCCGGGCGCGCAACGCTGAAAGAATCGACTCATGCGCGTCTACAACTTCTCTGCCGGCCCCGCCATGCTTCCCGAGCCCGTTCTGCAGCGGGCTAAGGACGAGCTGCTCGACTGGGACGGCTCCGGGATGTCGGTGATGGAGGTGTCGCACCGCAGCAAGGAGTTCATTGCCTGCGCCGAGCACGCCGAAGCCACCCTGCGCGCCGTCATGGGCATTCCGGACAACTACAAGGTGCTGTTCCTGCAGGGCGGTGCGTTCGGGCAGTTCGCTGCCGTCCCCTTCAACCTCGCTGCGGACGGCGCAGCCGCCGACTACGTGAACACCGGCGACTGGTCGGCCAAGGCGATCGCCGAGGCCAACAAGTACGTCACCGCCCGGGTGATCGCCGACGAGAAGCCGGACAACTACATCCGCGTGCCCGCCGAGGGCTCATTCCAGGTGAACGCGGACGCCGCCTACCTGCACTACACGCCGAACGAGACCATCCGCGGCGTCGAGTTCGGCTACGTCCCGGACGCCGGCGACGTCCCGCTGGTCGCCGACCTGAGCTCGACGATCCTGTCCCGTCCGATCGACGTGTCGAAGTTCGGGCTGATCTACGCCGGCGCCCAGAAGAACATGGGGCCGTCGGGGATGTGCGTGGTGATCGTCCGCGACGACCTGCTGGAGCGCGCCCGGCCCAGCACCCCGGCGGTGTGGAACTACGCCAAGATGGCCGCCAACGGCTCGATGCTGAACACCCCGCCGACCTTCGGCTGGTACCTGCTCGGCCTGGTCTACGAGTGGGTGCAGGCTCAGGGCGGACTGCCCGCAATGGCGCAGCGCAATCAGGCGAAGGCCGACGCGCTGTACGGCTTCATCGACTCCTCGGACTTCTACTCCAACCCGGTGCAGCCCGACAGCCGGTCGTGGATGAACGTGCCGTTCCTGGTCGCCAAGCCCGAGCTGGAGAAGACCTTCGTCGCCCAGGCCGCTCAGGCCGGTCTCACCAACCTGGCCGGCCACCGAAGCGTCGGTGGTATGCGGGCTAGCATCTACAACGCCATGCCCCTGGAGGGTGTCCTGGCACTCGTCGACTTCATGAAGGAGTTCGAGCGCACCAACGGCTGACGCTCACCACAACCATGCCTTTTCGCATTCGTACCCTGAACGCCATCAGTCAGGTCGGCCTCTCGAGGCTGCCCGGCGACCGCTACATCGTCGG
This sequence comes from Micropruina sp., assembly GCF_047602085.1. Classification (GTDB taxonomy): domain Bacteria; phylum Actinomycetota; class Actinomycetes; order Propionibacteriales; family Propionibacteriaceae; genus Micropruina. The sequence continues at coordinate 525,722 of NZ_JASGID010000007.1, read as the reverse complement.
TCACGATGTCACCGCTCCGGACGCCCTGCTGGTGCGCTCGGCTAGCCTGCACAACCAGCCCATCGAACCGTCGGTGCTGGCGGTGGCCCGGGCCGGAGCCGGCACCAACAACATTCCGATCGCCGAGTTCAGCAAGCTCGGCGTGCCGGTGTTCAACACGCCGGGCGCCAACGCCAACGCGGTGAAGGAGCTGGTGGTGGCCGGGTTGTTCCTGGCCGCCCGCAACATCGTGGACGCCGCCGCGTTCGCCCACCGGCTTGAGGGCGACCACGCCACGATGGACAAGATGGTCGAGGCCGGCAAGAAGAACTACGTCGGCTTCGAACTGCCTGGCCGCACCCTGGGCGTGATCGGCCTGGGTGCGATCGGCGTCGAGGTGGCCAACGTGGCGTTGTCGCTGGGCATGAACGTGCTCGGCTACGACCCGGGCATCACCGTTCAGCACGCCTGGGCACTGTCGTCGCAGGTCGAGCACGTCACCGACCTGAACGAGCTACTGAAGCGCTCCGATATCGTCACGCTGCACGTGCCGCTGGTTGCGGGCACCAAGGGCCTGATCGGCGCCGAGCAGTTCGCCGCGATGAAGTCGTCGGCGGTGCTGCTCAATTTCGCCCGAGGCCCGATCGTCGACGAGCCCAGCCTGCTGCACGCGCTGGAGAGCAACCAGATTCGCGGCTACGTCTGCGACTTCCCCACTCCGACGCTGAACAAGCGGCCCCGGGTCGTCACGTTGCCGCACCTGGGCGCCTCGACCAACGAGGCCGAAGAGAACTGCGCCCGGATGGCCGCCGACGAACTGCGCTGGTACCTCGAGGACGGCACCATTCAGAACTCGGTAAACTTTCCAGACGCCCGGCTGCCGCGCGGTGCGACGACCCGCCGGCTGGCGATCAGCAACAGCAACGTGCCGAACATGGTGGGCCAGATCTCGACCATGCTGGCCGGGGCCGGGCTGAACATCTCCGACCTGCTGAACAAATCGCGCGGTGAGCTGGCCTACACGCTGGTGGACGTCGAGGGTGTGGTGCCGACCGACCTGCTGGACAGCATCAAGGCGATCGACGGGGTGCTGAACGCGCGGCTGATCTGAGCCACGCAGGCACCGGGACTACCCGGGGAAGTACTGATCGACGCAACCAGCGCTGGTTGAGCTTCTCGAAACGAGACCAACCAACCAGCACAATCGGAGAGGCGAACTCACCAGACCGCCAGCGCGGGCAGCAGGCCGGTCACATCGGCCAGGACGTCGGTGACGTCGCCGTCGCGTCCCGGCAGGTGACCAGCCCAACCATCGAAGCGTCAGGTCAGCCGATCCAGGATGAGTTCGCGTACCCGGGCGGCATCGGCCTGGCCGCGCATCGCCTTCATCACCTGCCCGATCAGCGCACCGGCGGCCTGCACCTTGCCGTCCCTGATCCGCTGGGCGACCTCAGGGTTCGCAGCGATCGCGGCATCGACCGCCTGAGTGAGTGCGCCGTCGTCCGAGACCACCGCGAGCCCGCGGGCTTCGACTACCTCGCCTGGCGCGCCCTCGCCTGCCAGCACGCCGTCGATCACCTGCCGGGCCAGCTTGTCGTTGATCGTGCCGGCGTCGATCAGGCCTTGGAGTTCGACCACCTGAGCAGGGGTGATGCCGACCTCGTCGAGTTCGACCCCGGCGGCATTGGCTCGCCGGGCCAGCTCACCCGACCACCACTTGCGCGCCGCCGCCGGGGCTGCGCCTGCCGCCACGGTCTCGGCGATCAGGTCGAGGGACCCTGTGCCCAGCACGTCGCGCAGTTCGAGTTCGGTGAAGCCCCACGCGGCCACCAGCCGGCGTCGACGCTGCTCGGGCGGTTCGGGCAGGGTGACCCGCAACTGCTCCACCCACTCGGGCGACGGCGCGATCGGCACCAGGTCGGGCTCGGGAAAGTAGCGGTAGTCCTCCGCCTGCTCCTTCGACCGCCCCGGCGAGGTGCTGCCGGCGTCCTCGTGCCAGTGCCGCGTCTCTTGCAGCACGCGGCCGCCCGAAGCGAGCACCGCGCCCTGCCGCTGAATCTCATAGGTCAGCGCCCGCTCGACCGAGCGCAGCGAGTTGACGTTCTTGGTCTCGGTGCGGGTGCCGAGCACGTCCGCCCCCCGGGGGGCCAGTGACACGTTGGCGTCACAGCGCAGCGAACCCTGTTCCATGCGCACATCCGAGACGCCCAGGGCGCGCAGCAACTCGCGCAACTGGGTGAGGTAGGCCCGTGCCACCTGGGGAGCAGCCGCCCCCGTGCCTAGCACCGGCTTGGTCACGATCTCCATCAGCGGCACGCCGGCCCGGTTGTAGTCGAGCAGCGAGTAGTCCGCGCCTTGAATCCGGCCGGTGGCACCGCCCACGTGGGTGAGCTTGCCGGCGTCCTCCTCCATGTGCACCCGTTCGATCTCGACCCGGTAGCCGACCCCGTCGACGTCGACGTCAAGATGGCCGTCGAAGCAGATCGGCTCGTCGTACTGCGAGGTCTGAAAATTCTTCGGCATGTCGGGGTAGAAGTAGTTCTTGCGGGCGAACCGGCACCACGGCGCGATCGAGCAGTTCAGCGCCAGGCCGATGCGGATCACCGACTCGACGGCCTTGGCGTTCAGCACCGGCAGCGAACCGGGCAGGCCGAGGCACACCGGGCAGGTCTGGGTGTTGGGGGCGGCGCCGAACGCGGTGGAACAGCCACAGAACATCTTCGAGGCCGTGTTCAGCTCGACGTGCACCTCAAGGCCGAGCGCCGGCTCATAGCCGGCCAGCACCTCGTCGTAGGGCAGCAGACTCATCGGGCTCCCCCGTTCTGTGCGGCACCGTGCTCACGGGCCCACAACTGGTCGGTGAGCACGCCGCCAAACTGGCCGGCCAGCGCGTGCTCGAGCGCCGCGCCCACCCGGTACACCCGGTCGTCGGCCAGCACCGGTGCCATCACTTGAAAGCCGACCGGCAACCCGTCCTCGGGGGACAGCCCGCACGGGAACGAGCCGGCTGCGTTGCCCGCCATATTGGACGGGATGGTGCACAGGTCGGCGGCATACATGGCCAGCGGGTCGTCGGTGCGCTCACCGATGCGAAACGCGGTGCTGGGGGTGGATGGCGACACCAGCACGTCGACGGTTGAGAAGGCGCGCTCGAAGTCGCGGGCGATCAGCGTGCGAGCCTTCTGCGCCGAGCCGTAGTAGGCGTCGTAATAGCCCGACGACAGCGCATAGGTGCCGATGATGATGCGCCGCTTCACCTCAGCGCCGAAGCCGGCGTCGCGGGTCAGCGCCATCACCTGCTCGGCGCCGGCCGTGCCGTCGTCGCCGACCCGTAGGCCGTAACGCATGGCGTCGAACCGGGCCAGGTTCGAGCTCACCTCACTGGGCATGATCAAGTAGTAGGCGCCCAGCGCGTAGCGGAAGTTGGGGCACGACACCTCCACGATCTCGGCGCCCGCCTCGGCCAGCGCGGCGAGGGCTGCGCCGAACCGCTGCTCGACTCCCGGCGCGTACCCCTCACCGGACAGTTCCTTCACCACGCCCAGCTTCATGCCCGACACGTCCGCGGCCCGGGCGGCCGCGACGACGTCCGGCACGGGGGCGTCGATCGAGGTCGAATCCCTCGGGTCCCAGCCGGCGATCACCGCGTGCAGCAGTGCGGTGTCGAGCACCGTGCGTCCGCACGGCCCGGGCTGGTCGAGGCTCGAGGCCATCGCGATCACGCCGTAGCGGGACGTGCCACCGTAGGTGGGTTTCACCCCGACCGTTCCGGTGACCGCGGCCGGCTGCCGAATCGAGCCCCCGGTGTCGGTGCCCAGTGCCAGCGGTGCCTCGAACGCGGCCAGGGCAGCCGCCGACCCGCCCCCCGAGCCACCGGGGATGCGCTCCAGATCCCACGGGTTGTGAGTGGCGAAGTAACCGGAGTTCTCGGTCGAGGAGCCCATCGCGAACTCGTCGAGGTTGGTCTTGCCCAGCACCACCAGACCGGCGTCGAGCACCCGCTGGGTCACGGTGGCGTTATAGGGCGGATGCCAGCCCTCGAGAATCCGCGAGCCGGCAGTGGTCGGTGCTCCGGTGAGGCAGAACACGTCCTTGACCGCCAGCGGCACACCGGCCAGCGGGCCCAACGCTTCGCCCGCGGCTCGCCGCGCGTCCACTGCGTCGGCAGCGGCCAGGGCACGCTCACCGTCGACGTGCAGAAAGGCCCGGACATCGCCGTCCACCGCTTCGATGCGGTCGAGATGGGCCTGGGTGATCTCACGCGAACTCGCCTGACCGGACCCGATCAGCCCGGCCAGCTCGGCCGCCGTGCTGCGCTGCAGTTCGCTCACTGCCCCTCCCCCAGAATGCGGGGCACCCGAAACCGGTCGTCCTCGACCGCTGGCGCGGTGGCGAGTACCGCCTCGACCGGCAGGGACGGCCGAACTTCGTCGGCCCGGAACACGTTGGTGAGCGGCAGGGCGTGCGACATGGGTGGCACATCGTCGCCGGCCACCTCGGTGACCTGCGCGACCGCCTCGAGGATCACGTCGAGTTGCGGTGCCAGTTTCGCTGATTCCTCGGGCGACAAAGCAATTCTCGCCAGGGCCGCCAGTCGTGCCACATCGCTAGTGGTCAGGGCCACCGGTGCACCTCGCTCTCGTTCGACCGCCCATCTTAAGCCGTCGCCACGACTCGCCCGGACGCCGGGTGCAATGCGAGCACCTGTAACAAATGTGCGACAGACTGAAGCGGTGTTTCTGTTGCGCGTAGCACTGCCCGACCGGCCCGGATCGCTGGGCGCCGTGGCGAGCGCTCTGGGCACGGCCGGTGCTGACATTCAGGCCGTCGAGATCGTGGAGAAGTACGAAGGCTTCGCCGTCGACGACTTCATGGTCGAGGTGCCGCTCGGCACCCTTCCGGACGCGTTGATCACGTCATGCACGAGCATCGAGGGGGTCGAGGTGCTGTGGTTCTCGCACTACCCCGAGGGCTGGGGCTTGCAGGCCGACATGGCGGTGCTCGACGACATGACCGCCAACCCCGAACGTGCCGAAGAGATTCTCACCGAATCGGCCCCGGCGGTCTTTCGGGTGAACTGGGCCGCGCAGGTCGCACAGTCGGACGGCCGCATTCTGGCCCGCACCGGCATGGCGCCCGCTGTCGACGCCCTTCCGTTGGACGCGCTGGGTCGGCTCGACCAGGCCCGGATCGCCGAGTTGCCCGACGAATGGCTGCCCGGCTGGCCCGAACTGCTGATCGCCACCGCACCGCTCAAACAGGGCAGGGCGTTGGTGCTTGCCCGCAAGGGCGGCCCGCCGTTCATCAAGTCGGAACTGGCCCGACTGCGGCATCTGGCGGCGCTGGCGAACTGAGCCTCGCTGCCGCTTCGGAAACGCCGAATTTTGCTGGTCGAGCCTGTCGAGACCTCGTCATATTCCGCTCTGCCAACAGATTTCGACACGCTCAACCAGCCCCCATCAAACGCTGGTCGAGCTTGTCGAGACCCCCACACGCACCGCCGTCACAACAGGTTTCGACACGCTCAACCAGCCCCCATCAAACGCTGGTCGAGCCTGTCGAGACCCCACACCCACCGCCGTCACAACAGATTTCGACACGCTCAACCAGCGGTTGGCGCGTTGGTGGGCGTCTCCCTGACTCGAGCGGCGAAGGCTCAGCTAGCCCCGCTCATCATGGTGAAGATGTACCAGCCGTACAGAAACAGCACCGCGGCGACGGCGAAGAAGCCGAGCCCGACAAACCAGCGCATGCGCTTCTTCTGCCGGGTGGACGGCACATTCACCGGCCCCCATTCGCCCAGCTTGGGCCACACCCGCGGCGGCGCGCCCGCGTTCAGGTTCAGCTTGCTGTTCAGGCCCTCCACGTGGGCCAGTCTAACCAGCCGGGTTCCAGCCTCGATCGGCTGGCCCGTTACCGCGGCCGAGGCCGGCCGTCGGTCTGACGCTGAACTCGGCGTCGCTGAACCCCTCGACCAGCAACCTCGGCACTTCGAGTCGACCTTCGGCAAGCCCGGGGAACAGTGCCCTGCCACACTCCGGCCGCCATCGAAGGCCGGCGATACCGGGCGTGCGACGTGTTCACGAGTCTCGGGCCATCGCCAAGGCCGCCTCGGGCCCTTGCCTGAGCAGAGCCTCGAACCCGTCCGCGTCGAGAATCGGACGCTTCAGCGCGACCGCCTTGTCGTACTTGCTGCCGGCGTTCTCGCCGACGACCACGAAGTCAGTCTTGCCCGACACCGACGCGGCGGAGCGCCCACCCCGCGACGTGATCGCCTCGGCGGCACTGTCGCGGGTGTAGCCGGGGATGGACCCGGTCACCACCACGGACAGCCCGGCAAGGGTCTGCGGCTGTTCGTCGCTGCTCTCGGCCTGCTCGTCGTAGAGTTCGCAGCCCGCCTCCTGCCATTTGCGGACGATCTCGGTGTGCCACTCGACCGTGAACCAGTCACGGATCGCCGCCACCAGAGTGGGACCGATTCCCTCGACGGCCGCCAACTCATCCTCGGACGCCGTCCGCAGCGCCTCGATGCTCGGGGAAGGCCGGCCGCCACATCAGGTGCCACTCCCTTGCCGATGTGCCGAATTGACAGCGCCACCAGGAACCGCGCGAACGGCCGACTCTTGGCGTCGGCGAGGTTGGCCAGCAGCTTCTCACCGTTCGCGGAGAGGTACCGGCCCTGCGGATCCTCACCCTTGCTCGGGCCACGGGTGAACATCGGTACCGTCACGAGCTTCTCGGCGTCCAGGGTGAACAGGTCGCCCTCGTCGATGAGCAGCCCAGCGGACAGCAGCGCATCGGCGGCCTGCCAACCCAGCACCTCGATGTCGAGGCCCTGCCTGGAGGCCAGGTGGAACAGCCGCTCACGCAGCTGCGCCGGGCAGGAACGCGTGTTGGGGCAGCGCAGGTCGGCGTCCCCCTCCTTCTCAGGGGCGAGTTCGCTGCCGCACGCGGGGCAGTGCGTCGGCATCACCCACTCGGTCTCGGTGCCGTCGCGTAGGGCGACCACAGGCCCGACCACTTCGGGGATCACGTCGCCGGCCTTGCGCAGCACCACGCTGTCGCCGATCAGGACGCCCTTGCGCTTCACCTCGGACGCGTTGTGCAGGGTCGCCTGCTCGACGGTGGAGCCTGACACGAACACCGGCTCCATCACCGCATACGGGGTGACCCGGCCGGTGCGTCCGGTGTTCACCCTGATCTCCAGCAGCTTGGTGGTGACCTCTTCGGGCGGGTACTTGTAGGCGATCGCCCAGCGCGGGGCTCGCGAGGTGCTGCCCAACTCGTCCTGCTGGGCGCGGTCGTCGACCTTGATCACCACGCCGTCGATCTCGTGTTCGACACCGTGGCGGTTCTCGCCGTAGTGCTCGATGTAGGCCCAGGCGTCCGCGATCGTCGGCACCACCCGGTAGTGGCTCGAGGTCGGCAGACCCCACGCCGCCAGCAGTTCGTAGCCGTGTGACTGGCTGTCAATGGTCAGGCCGGCGACCTCGCCGAGCCCGTGACAGAGAAACTGAAGATTGCGGGACGCCGTCACCCGGGCGTCCTTCTGCCGCAGCGAGCCGGCTGCCGAGTTGCGCGGGTTGGCGAACGGCGCCTTGCCGGCCGCCACCAGCCCGTCGTTGAGCCGTGCGAAGTCGTCGGGTCGCATGAACACCTCGCCGCGCACCTCGACCACCTCGGGCACATTGCCGGACAGCTGGGCCGGGATGGACGCGATGGTGCGCACGTTGGCGGTGACGTCCTCACCGACCCGGCCGTCGCCGCGGGTGGCAGCCGAAACCAACCGTCCGCCCCGGTAGACCAGGTCGAGCGCGAGCCCGTCGATCTTCAACTCGCACAGCCACGCGGTGACCGTCAGTTCTTTGGTTGCTCGGGCGGCCCACTTCTCGAACTCCTCGTGCGAGAACACGTTGTCGAGGCTCATCAGCGGCCGCAGGTGGGTGACCGGTGCGAACGTCGCGGAGGGCGCCCCGCCCACCTTCTGGGTCGGCGAGTCCGGCGTCCGCAGCTCGGGGTGCGCGTCCTCGATCGCCTCGAGCTCACGCATCAGGACGTCGAAGTCGCCGTCGCTGACCGTCGGTGCGTCGGTGATGTAGTACCGGAAGCGGTGCTCTTCGATCTCTTGAGCCAACGCGGCATGCCGGGCACGGATGTCGTCTGCGATCACGGTGGAAATCTATCCCCCGGGCCCGACAGTTCCGATCGGCTACCGAAGCGGTGATTTTTCGCCGGTCGAGCTTGTCGAGACCTCAAACTGAGTGCCCTGACTAGGGGTTTCGACACGATCAACCAAGCGGTAGGCGCATTGATCAGCACTCCCCTACGTCGCGGGCCGCGATTGAGTGGACGACCAACTCTCGGACGATCGCGGTTGCCGGCTGGAGAAGACGCTGCGTATGCACGTTGAGCGTGCTCAGCTGCTGCGAGCGCGCACCTACTCGTCCGACTGGGAGGTGTGACGTTCCTGTCCGGGCTTCGCCGCCGGCCCGGCCCTCAGCGGAAGGCGCCGGCGACCATCACCACGATACCGATGCCGCCCATCACGAAGCCCAGGTACTGCAGCGGCACGAAGAACAGTGAATGCCGGTTGGTGAGGGCGGCTCGTACCTTCGCACTCTCTTGATTCAGTACGTACTCACCGACCGCCCACGGGTCGGCCAGCTGGCCGGGGCGCTGCGGGTCGGGCACGTTGTTGTAGGCACCGCCGCGCACCTGGGCGGCGACCTCCTCGCGGCGACGGGCATACCAGCCGTCGAACTCGGCCACCGGACGTTTCAGGTTGAGGTTGTTGCCGAGGAACCAGGTAGCCACACCACCGGCGATCAGCATCAAGCCGACGAAGATCGGAGTCAGGGCCCGGTTTCCCATCGACATCGCGGCGCCCAACCCCGCTGCCGCACCACCGATCAGGATCGCCAGAATGCCCCAACCACGCCAGATGATCATGCGTTCAACGATAATCGCTGCGCGGGTCCATCCCCACGTTCGCTCACGGCAGGCTGGCCTGTTGGTGGCGCTCCGGCTCACCCCCGGCTATCCGGATGGTCTGGGGCAGGTGCCCCGCACCTGCGAAGCGCTGACTTTTCGTTGGTCGAGCTTGTCGAGACCTTGGTCGAAGCAGTACTGGCAAGGGGTTTCGACATAGCTCAACCACCGGTGGCTGCCAGGATCAGCACTTCCTCACTGGCGCAGGGCTTCGTCCACCAGTCCGGACGCCCTGCGCAGCGCAGCCAGTGCGCCTGAGGCCTGCCGCGTGGTGAAGCCGGCCAATCCGCACGCCGGGGTCAGCACCAGCCGGTCGGCCAACACCGGGCCCAGCTCAAGCGGCTGCAACAGCCGCAGCACCCGTCGGACGAGGTCGTCCGGGCGCCAGTCGCGCACCGGTCCTGAGGTCGGCAGGCAGCCGAGATACAGCCGCAACCCGCCATCCACGGTCTGGGCGATGCCGTCGAGGTCGGCGGTCAGGTCCTGGTCGACCGACGCCGCACCGAAGCCGGACGCCCCAGCCAGATCGACCGGAAGGCTGGGCGCGCAGCAATGCAGCACGCTCGACGCGGTCGCCTCGGCGAGCGGGCGGAGTGCTTCGGCGATCTCGGGTGGATGCACCGACCGGTGCCGGAAGTACCCGCCCTCGGTGGGTACCGCGCCGTTGAGGACCGCAGGCAGGGACGGCTCGTCCACCTGCAGCAGAAGCGTCGCCGACGGCAGGCGCCGACCCAGCTGGGCCAGTAGCTCACCCACCCCGTCCGCAAGCGACTGAGCCAGGTCCCGACGTGCGGCACGATCACCCAACACTCGTCCGCCGAGCGGGAGGAACAGGGACGAAGCCAGCGTCCACGGGCCGACCACCTGCACCTTGACCGTGCCGGTGTAGTCGTGGGCGTCCTCTTCGAACCGGTCCAGGTCGTCGCGCAGCGTGGCTTGGGCGCGTCGCTGATCGATCCCCGGATGGTCGCTGAGCCGCCACTCCCCTGCCGCCAGCTCGGTCGGCAGTCCGGTCAGGACCGCGGTGCCGCGTCCGATCATGGACGCCCACGGGCCTCGAGCCGGAAGCTCCGGCAGGTGCGGGATGCCCCCGTCGGAACCGAGGACGTCCATCACCAGTCGGACGGCCGCCGGATAGTCGGTGCCGGGCAGGGAGCCGACACCGGTGAAGCCGACCATCAGCGCCCCGTCGATGAAGGCACGGTCGATGAATGCGGCGTCGGTGAGCGGGACGCCGACGAGCCCAGGGCCGGGGAGGTCGGGGCCGAGTCGCTGGAGGCGATGGTGGCCGAGCCGACGACGCGGTTGCCGTCGTAGCAGACCACGGCCTGACCAGGGGCGATGCCGTGCGCGGGGGTGTCCAGGGTGACGGTGATGCCGTCCGGACGGCCGTCGATGGTGGCTGGTAGCGGTTCACCGTGGGCCCGCACCTGGACCACTCCGCGCCACGGGCCGTAGGCCGGCTGCTCGGCCCAGCTCGGCCGGATGCCGTCGATCACGCCGACCGCCAGTGCCTCGTGCGGACCGACCACCACCCGGTTCCCGGCCGGCTCGATGCCGAGCACGTACCGGGGTCGGCCGTCCGCAGCCGGGACGCCCAGGCGCAATCCACGGCGCTGTCCGACGGTGAACTGGTGGCTGCCGGTGTGCGCGCCGACTACCTCGCCGGTGTTGTCCACGAACTCGCCCTCGGCGGTGCCCAGGTGCCGGTTCAGGAAACCGGCGGTGTCGCCGGAGGGAATGAAGCAGATGTCGTGGCTGTCCGGCTTCTTGGCGAGATACAGCCCACGGGCCGGCCGCCTCGGCCCGGACGTCGGCCTTGGCGGTGTCGTGGCCGAGCGGGAACAGGCAGCGGCTCAACTGGCGCTGATCGAGCACCCCGAGCACGTAGCTCTGGTCCTTGGCGGCCTCGGCGGAGCGCCACAGCTGGGTGCGGCCGTCCACCTCACGCAGCACTGCGTAGTGACCCGTGGCGATGGCGTCGAAACCGAGCGCGATCCCCCGCTCCAGCACGGCGGCGAATTTGATCTTCTCGTTGCAGCGCAGGCACGGGTTCGGCGTCCGTCCCGCGGCGTACTCGGCGAGGAAGTCGTCGACCACGTCGGCGGCGAACCGGTCGGAGAAGTCCCACACGTAGAACGGAATGCCCAGCACATCGGCGGCACGCCGGGCGTCATGGGAGTCTTCCAGCGAGCAGCAGCCGCGAGCCCCGGACCGATACGTCTGTGGGTTCTTCGACAGGGCGAGATGGACGCCGGTGACGTCGTGTCCGGCGTCGACCATTCGCGCGGCCGCCACCGCTGAGTCGACGCCGCCAGACATGGCTGCCAGAACACGCACCGGGTGATTCTACAAACACTGGATCAAGACTGCGCCGAGGCTAGGCCGCCGCACGGGCCCTGGCCACTGCTGGTCGAGCTCGTCGAGACCTCGGCCGTCACGCTGCGGCAAGGCGTCTCGACAAGCTCGACCAGCGCTTCCCTAGATGAGTAAGTCCAAGGTCGGTGTGGCGTCTGGGGGTTGAAGGGGAGGGTGTCGCAGAGTCGGTGTTGCTAACCCATGTCAAGCTCTGGAGGCTTTGATGGACACCGATCTGGACACCCTCGCGACTGCACTCTACGTGACTGCTGATGATCTGTTGAAGGCTCACCCCGAACAGGTTCCTGCCCGGCCGGAGGTCGGGTTCGTGGAGCGGATCAGTGATGCTGAGCTGATCGTGTTGGCGGTGATGCAGGCGTTCCTGGGTTACACCTCGGAGGCCCGCTGGTTGCGGTACGCCCACCGGCATCTGAGGCCGATGTTTCCGTATCTGCCGCGTCAGTCCGGCTACAACAAGCGGTTGCGGAAGCTGAACGGCACCATGGCGTGGCTCGCTGCCGAGCTGGCCCGACATGTGCCGGTCGCGAGTGATGATGTGTGGGTGGTGGACTCCACCCCGGTGGAGTGTGGCCGGTCTCGGGAGACCGCGAAACGCTCTGACTTGGCCGGATGGGCCGAGTACGGCTATTGCGCGTCCCATTCCCGTTACTTTTGGGGGCTCAGGTTGCATCTGGTGTGCACCCTGCACGGATTGCCGTTGGCGTGGGCGTTGACCGGCGCGAAAGCCAACGAACGTGACGTGGTGGAGCACCTGCTCGATTCCACTGCGGCGTTGCAGGACCGGCCCACCCGGCGACGCCAGATCATCATCGCGGACAAGGGTTACAGCGGCCGCGAGTTCGAAACCGGACTGACCGAGGTCGGGATTGATCTGCTCCGCCCGGCCCGTAAAGGAGAGAAGCCCCGACCCGGGCAGCGGTTCTTCAAACCACTGCGCCAAATCATCGAATCGGTCAACGACACGTTGAAAGGCCAACTCGACCTCGAAGCCCACGGCGGACGCACCCCAGCCGGTGTCGCCGCCCGGGTCGCGCAACGCATCCTCGCCCTCACGACCGCCATCTGGCACAACCACCAAGCAAACTCCCTAGCCAGAAGAAACCTGGTCGCCTACGACCACTAACACCCCCTGGGACTTGGTCATCTAGGCCGCGGCACGGGCCCTGGCCACCGCTTCGGGCAGCACATTCAGCAGCCGTTCGACCGCCGAGTCGTCGGTGCCGGGGCCGAACGAGAAGCGCAACGACGCCGACGCGTCCGCCTCACTGCGCCCCATGGCCAGCAGCACCTCACTGGGCTGATGGACGCCCGCGGTGCAGGCAGACCCCGTCGAGCAGTCCAGCCCGGCGGCGTCCAGCATCAGCAGCAGGTCATCAGCCCGGCACCCGGTGAAAGTGATGTTGACGATCGCCGGGCTGACCGGCGCGGTGCCGTTCACGACCACCCCGGCCACGCTCGCCGTAACGCCGCCGACCAGTCGCTGCCGCAACACCCCCAGCCGTGCCGCCTCGTCGGTCAGAACGGCCACCGAGGCCCGCGCTGCCGCCGCGAAGCCGACCGCGAGCGCCGTCATCGCCGTGCCGGAGCGCAGCTTGCGCTCCTGCCCCCCGCCGAACCCCGGTGCCGCCAGCGCCAGGTTGCGCTTGACCACCAAGGCCCCGATGCCCACCGGGCCGCCCAGTTTGTGCGCGGTCACGGTCAGCCCGTCGACGCCCAGAGCGGCGAAGTCCAGCGGCACGTGGCCGAAGGCCTGGACGGCGTCGGTGTGCAGCCACGCTCCTGCCTGCCGGGCCTTCGCGAGCGTGGCCTCCAGCGGCTGCACCACGCCGGTCTCGTTGTTCACCAGCATCACCGACACCAAAGCGGTCTGGCTGCCGATCCGTTCCAGGGCCGAGGGCAACAGCCGTCCGTCGGTGTCGACGTCAAGCACGTCCACCCGGCCGGGCAGCCGCTCCAGCACCCCGGTGACGGACGGGTGCTCGGTGCCGCCGATCGCCAAGCGCGGCCGATCCGTCCGCCCCGCCGCCGCACCCAGCAACGCCAGGTTGTTGGCCTCGGTGCCACCGGAGGTGAAGACCACTTCCGTGGGGTGTGCCCCCAGGCATTGCGCCAACGATTCCCGGCTCTCTTCGAGCAGGCGGCGCGCGGTGCGCCCCGCGGCGTGAAGCGACGAGGGGTTGCCGGGCAACCGCCAGACCTCGCCCATCGCGGCATATGCGACCTCGAGCAGGGGTGCCCCGGCCGCATGGTCGAGGTAGACCGGCTCGTTCACGGCGCTCCCGTCCTGTCGCATTTCGTTGCCCCCTGCGAACCACCCAGAATGTATCCACACCTGGTGAAATACTTGCTTCGGCGAAGACTTGCGGCACTATGTACCGGTACTCCCCGCCCCGCCGAGCAGCCAGTCGTCGGCGGCCAGGGCATCGACATCCGATCGATCGAAGGCAGCCTATGTCCGAGCCCGTGCCCAGCGCACCGGCCATCACTGTTCGTCTGGGCGCGCACCCTCGCGACAACGGCACCCAGTTCGCCCTCTGGGCGCCACGGGCCGAGCGAGTGGAGCTCTCCCTCATCGACGACGACAACAATCAGACCAACGTCGATCTCACCCTGAACCCAGACGAGGGTATCTGGACCGTGTTCGTCCCCGGCGTCGGAGCAGGCCAGCGTTACGGCTACCGGGTGCACGGTGCTTGGAAGCCCGAGGAGGGCCAGCGGTTCAACCCGGCAAAGCTGCTGCTCGACCCCTACGCGCGGGCCATCACGGGGTACGTCGACTACCGCGGCCCGATCAGCGACCACACCACCACCTCGAATTTCGAGAGCGACATCACCGACAGCTTCGGGGCCGTTCCGCTCAGCGTCGTAGTGGCACCCAGCCCGCCGCCCACTCCGTTGACCAGGCCGCTGCCACTGGCCGAGATGGTGATCTACGAGACGCACCTCAAGGGGTACACCCAACGTCACCCCGAGGTGCCCGAGGGGCTGCGCGGTACCTACGCGGGGTTTGCCGACGACGCGGTCATCCGGCACCTGGTCGACACCGGCATCAACGCCGTTGAGTTCCTGCCGGTGCACCACTTCGTCTCGGAGCCGTTCATCGTCGGCCGAGGCCTGGTGAACTACTGGGGCTACAACACGATGGGCTTCTTCGCTCCGCACGCCCCCTACGCCAGCGCCACCGCCGGCACTCTCGGCGGCCAGGTGACCGAGTTCAAGCACCTGGTCAGCAAGCTGCACGAAGCCGGTATCGCGGTGATTCTCGATGTGGTCTACAACCACACCGGCGAGGGCGGCCACGAAGGCCCGACCATGTCTTTTCGGGGCATCGACCACGGCGGCTACTACCGGCTGACCACCGACCACCGCAACGACTACGACGTCACCGGCTGCGGCAACGCCGTCGACACCAGCAACCCGCGAGTGCTGCAAATGGTGCTCGACTCGCTGCGCTACTGGGCAACCGACATGGGGGTCGACGGCTTCCGCTTCGACCTGTGCACCACGCTGATCCGCGACGCGGCCCAGCACGTCGACCAACACCACGAGTTCAAGCGCCAGGTCGCCGCCGACCCGCTCCTGGCCGGCAAGGTGATGATCTCGGAACCCTGGGATCTCGGCCCCTACGGCTACCAGGTCGGACGCTGGGGCAAGGGCTGGTCGGAATGGAACGACCATTTTCGCGGCTTCACCCGCGACTTCTGGCGCGGCGCCACCACCGGCGTTCAAGAGTTGGCGACCCGGCTGTCGGGGTCGTCCGACACCTTCGACCACGGCGGACGTCCGGCCACCAGCTCGATCAACTTCGTCACCGCGCACGACGGCTTCACCCTGCGCGACGTGGTGACCTACGACCTCAAGCACAATGACGCGAACTCCGAACGCAACCGCGACGGCACCGACGACAACCGGTCGTGGAACCACGGCTACGAGGGCGAGACCGACGACCCCGAGGTGAACGCCGCCCGGCAGCGTACGGCTCGCAACATGATGGCCACGCTGCTGTTGGCCGCGGGCGTGCCGATGATCACCGCGGGCGACGAGATGGGCCGCACCCAGAACGGCAACAACAACGCCTACTGCCAGGACTCGCCCACCTCGTGGATCGACTGGCACACCACCGACGAGTGGCCCGGCCAGGTGGCCCTGACCCGAACCCTGCTCAAGCTGCGGGCCGAACACCCGGTGCTGCGCAACCCGCGGTTTCGCGCCCATCGCGAGGTGGTGGACGATTCGGGCGTCGGCCTGGGCCGCACCGAGGTGGCCTGGTTCACCGAACACGGCACCGAGATGGCGATCGAGCACTGGCACGATTCCGGACGCCGCACGCTCGGTCAGTACGTCTCTGACGTTGACGACGCATTCCTGATCTTCGTGCATGCCGGGGATTCCCCGATCGTGCTCACCCTGCCCGGTCAGCCCTGGGCCGGACGGTGGACGATCGTGGCCCACACCGGGCTCGACAATGAATTGCCGCACCGGCCCATGGCGGTCGGCTCGATCGTGACCGTGCCGGCCAAGACCGTGGTGGTGCTGCGCGCCGCTGTGTTGGGCCACCTGCCGGAGGTGGTTGCTTCGCCGACCACCCCTGAGGATCCGGACGACTCCGGGCACGAGCCGATCGGCGAAGCTGTGCCCGACCCGGCCATTCAGAAACGCTGACCACCACGCCCATCGGCGGTTGAGCCTGTCGAAACCCCCCACCGCAGCACCTCCACGGTCTCGACAAGCTCGACCAACCAAAGCTGGCGCGGGGCCTGCATCTGCGAGGCGTCAGCCGCTAGGTTGTTGCCGTGAGCGAACCGACGAAGGGCATCGAAGCCCCGCTACCAGTCGACCTGTCCCCCGTGATGACCGGCCCGTTCGGGTTCGGCCGCATTCCCGTCGCCAAGGTGTGGCCGGTAATCGAGGGTGGCGCCTACCCGGCCAAGGCCACGGTGGGCGAACTGATCCCGATCCGGGCCAAGGTTTTTCGCGAGGGCCACGACGCGGTGAACGCCTCGGTGATCTTGACCAGCCCCGACGGTGTCGAGACCCGCACCGACATGCAGCCGTCCGGACCGGCCGGTCTCGACGGTTGGGAGGCCTGGGTGCGGCCCGACTCCGAAGGTCCCTGGACGTTCCGGGTCGAGGGCTGGTCCGACCCGTGGGGAACCTGGCACCACAATGCCGAGGCCAAGCTTGCCGCCGGCATCGACCTCGAGTTGGTCTGCCTCGAAGGCCGCGACCTGTTCGAGCGCACCGCGGTGGTCGCCGACGCGGCCGGCGATCCGGTCGAGGCGTCCATTCTGCGGGCCACCGCCCAGTTGCTGATTCCGCAACGCAAGGCGTCCGACCTGCTCGAGGTGGCCAACGGCGCCGGGCTCGCCGCCGCAATGAAAACCTACGGCCCGCGTGAACTGGTCTCGCCCACCGCCGACTTTCCGCTCTGGGTCGACCGCGAACGGGCCCTGTTCAGCGCGTGGTACGAGTTCTTCCCACGCTCCCAGGGCGCCAGCTACGACGCGGCCACCGACATCTGGACGTCCGGCACCTTCGATTCTTCGCACGAGCGGCTCGAGGCGGCTGCCGCGATGGGCTTCGACGTGATCTACCTGCCGCCGATTCACCCGATCGGCAGCGCGTTCAAGAAGGGCAAGAACAATACCCTCGACGCCACCGAGAAAGACCCGGGCTCGCCGTGGGCGATCGGCAGCCCGGCCGGCGGCCACGACGCCATTCATCCCGATCTCGGCGACTGGAGTTCGTTCGACCGGTTCGTGGCCCGCGCCACCGAATTGGGCGTCGAGGTGGCGCTCGATTTCGCGCTGCAGGCCAGCCCCGACCACCCCTGGGTGACGGAGCACCCGGAGTGGTTCACCACCCGGATCGACGGCACCATCGCCTATGCCGAGAACCCGCCGAAGAAGTACCAGGACATCTACCCGATCAACTTCGACAACGACCCGGTGGGCATCTTCAACGAGGTGCTCCGGTTGTTCAAGCTGTGGATGAGTCACGGCGTGCGGATCTTCCGCATCGACAACCCGCACACCAAGACCGTCCAGTTCTGGGCCTGGATCATCGAACAATTGCGCCGCACCGACCCTGACGTGATCTTCTTGGCCGAGGCCTTCACCAAGCCCGAGATGATGCACGCGCTGGGCAAGGTGGGCTACCACCAGAGCTACACCTACTTCACCTGGCGCACCAGCAAGTACGAGCTCACCGAGTACGCCAACGAATTGGCCGGCGACATGTCGGCCTTCTACCGGCCCAACTTCTTCGTGAACACCCCCGACATCAACCCCTTCCACCTGCAGTCGGGCAACCCTGCGATGTTCAGCATTCGCGCAATTCTGGCGGCCACCCTGTCGCCCACCTGGGGGGTGTACTCCGGCTTCGAACTGTTCGAGCACGAGGTGCTGGCGCCGGGCCGCGAAGAGTACCTGAACTCTGAGAAGTACGAGTTCCGGCCGCGGGACTACAACGCCGAGCCGAACCTGAATCTGTTGTTCGGCATGCTGAACTCGATTCGTCGGGCGCACCCAGCACTGCAGCAGTTACGCCAACTGCACTTTCACCACGCCGGCCACGACGGGGTGATCGCCTACAGCAAACGCGACGGCGACGACGTGGTCATTGTGATCTGCAGCCTCGATGCCGACAACCAGGTCGAGTCCGACGTGTGGCTCGACCTTGGTGCGCTGGGCCGGGCCGGTCACGACTCGGTGCAGTTGCGCGACGAGCTGACCGGTGCGGTGTTCAGCTGGGGCGAGCGCAACTTCGTCCGACTCAGCCCCGGCACGCCCGCGCACATTCTGCACGTGCTGCCCGGCTGAGGTAAAAGCTGTTGTCCGCAACGCTTTACTGACAGGATGGTCGGGTGATCGACGAGCCGCTCGCAGCATGGTGGAGGGTGATCGCGAACGCGCGCTGGTTCGGCGGCAAGGGCCTCTCGGCCAGTCTCGAGGCGCTCACTCCGCTGCCCTGGCTCACCGATCCCGGCACTCTGCCGGCGGTTCGGCCCGAAGTGGCCACGGTGCGCTATGTCGACGGACGCACCGAGCACTATGTGCTGCTGGTGGGCCATACAGCCAGCCCCGCCGTCGGTGTGGTTGCGCAGGTCGATCACGAGGGTCTGGGCCGGGTCTCGGTGGTGGACGCCACGGCTGACCCCGACTGCATGGGAGCGCTGCTGAGCGCCCTGACCGACCCGCGGCACGCCGCCATGGAGTGGCTCGACGCCTCAGCCATCGAGCCCAGTGCCGAATGCCGGGTGTGGCCCGGCGAGCAGAGCAACACCACGATCTGCATCGGCCCCGACCGCATGCTCAAGCTGTTCCGCAAGGTCGAGCCGGGCCGCAACCTCGACGTCGAGGTGCTCACCGCCCTGAACGGTTCGGGGGTCACCCCTGAGGTGTACGGGACGCTGCTGGGCGACCTGCCGGACGGGGTGGGCCGTGCCGATCTGGGCATGTTCGTCGAACGGGTGCAGAACGTGCGCGACGGCTGGGAGTGGGCCTGTGCGGCCTGCGCCGACGACCGCGACATCAGCGCCGAAGCCATGCAACTGGGCGGCGCACTGCGGGCGGTGCACCAGCGGCTCGCCGACGTATTCGGCACCGCCGTGGTGCCGGGCGCCGAGCTGGCGGCGCTGATCGGCGACCGGCTGGACGCCGCCGAGGCGCAGGTCGGTGAGTTGGCCGCCGTCCGTTCGTCGGTGCAGGTGGCGCTGAGCGCGCTGGCCGCCACCGAACTTGTGGTGCAGCGGGTGCACGGCGACTTTCACCTGGGCCAGGTGCTGCGCTCGGCCGACGGCTGGACGATCATCGACTTCGAGGGCGAACCGTTGAAGACCCTGGCCGAGCGGCGCCGCCCCGACAGCGTCTGGCGCGATGTCGCGGGCATGGTGCGCTCGTTCGACTACGTGCGCGGCGCCCACCCCGAACCCACCTCAGCTCAGGCTGTGGCCTGGGCAGCAACGGCCCGTCAGGCATTTCTCGACGGGTATTGCGAAGAAGCCGCGCCCGATCGTCCGGTACTCGATGCCTATGAGCTCGACAAGGCGATCTACGAGGTGGTGTATGAAACCCGCAATCGGCCCGATTGGGTACACATCCCCTTGGGAGCCGTCCACAATGTGGCTAGGCGGACGACGCCGTCCCCCACGCACAATTCGAAGGAGAACTGATGGCACACGATCAAGCCGGCGGCCTGACCGGTTGGGATCTCGAAGGGTTCCACAACGGTGGCGACACTGAGGCGTGGCGCCGGCTGGGTGCCCACCGGGTGACGATCCACGACGATGAACGAGGCGAGATCAGCGGCACCCGGTTCGCGGTGTGGGCACCCAACGCGCAGGCGGTACGGCTCAACGCCGACTTCAACTGGTGGACCGGCGACGCCATGCAGTTGATCCCCGGGTCGGGAGTCTGGGGCACCTTCATCGAAGGCGTCGGCGATGGCGCGTTGTACAAGTACAACGTGCTCGGTAGCGACGGGGTCTGGCGTGAGAAGGTCGACCCGATGGCACAGTTCGCCGAGCAGGCGCCCGCGAACTCGTCGATCGTCTACACCAGCCAGTACATCTGGTCCGACGACGAGTGGATGGCCAAGCGCGCGCAAACCCAACCGCACGAGTCCCCGATGTCGATCTACGAGGTGCATCTCGGCTCCTGGCGCAAGGGCAAGACCTACCTCGACCTCGCCGAGGAACTGGTGGAGTACGTCACCTGGCAGGGCTTCACCCACGTCGAGTTCCTGCCGGTCACCGAGCACCCGTTCGAGCCGTCCTGGGGCTACCAGGTGACCAACTACTTCGCCCCGCAGTCTCGGCTCGGCAAGCCTGACGAGTTCCGATACCTGGTCGACCGGCTGCATCAGGCCGGCATCGGCGTCATTCTCGACTGGGTGCCCGGTCACTTTCCCAAGGACGAGTGGGCACTGGGTCGCTTCGACGGCACGGCGCTGTACGAGCACGCCGATCCGCGCCAGGGCGAGCACATGGACTGGGGCACCTACATCTTCAACTACGGCCGCAGCGAGGTGAAGAGCTTCCTGGTCAGCAACGCGCTGTACTGGGTCACCGAGATGCACATCGACGCGCTGCGGGTCGACGCAGTGGCGTCCATGCTCTACCTCGACTACAGCCGCAAAGACGGCGAGTGGGTGCCCAACCAGTTCGGCGGCAACGAGAACCTGGAGGCGATCGACTTTCTGCGCTACGTCAACAAGCACCTGTACGAACGGGTGCCGGGCGTGTGCATGATCGCCGAGGAGTCCACCTCGTTCGGCGGAGTCACCAAGCGGGTTGATCAGGGGGGTCTGGGATTCGGCTTCAAGTGGAATATGGGCTGGATGAACGACTCCCTGCGCTACCTGGCGCTGGAACCGATCTACCGGCAGTACCACCACCACGAGATGACCTTCGCCATGGTCTACCAGTACTCCGAGAATTTCGTGCTGCCGATCAGCCATGACGAGGTGGTGCACGGCAAGGGGTCGATGATCAACAAGATCCCCCAGGACTCGTGGCGCCAGTTCGCCACGCTGCGCGCCTTCTACTCGTTCATGTGGGGCTTCCCCGGCAAGCAGTTGCTGTTCATGGGCTGCGAGTTCGGCCAGCGCACCGAATTCAACGAGGCGACCTCGCTGGAGTGGTGGGTTTCGGACCTGTGGGGCCACCACGGTCTGCAGCGGCTCGTGAAGGATCTCAACGAGCTGTACACGACCAGTCCGGCACTGTGGAAGCTCGACAGCGACCCGGCCGGGTTCCGCTGGATCAACGCCGACGACGCCAGCGGCAACACGTTTAGCTGGGTGCGCAGCGACGGTCAGGGCGAACACATTGCGGTGGTGGTCAACTTCTCCACCGAACCGTGGACGAACTACAAGATCGGCCTGCCCGCTAGCGGCGTCTGGAAAGAAGTACTCAACTCAGACGCCGGCATCTACGACGGTTCGGACTCGCACGGCAACCTCGGGCAGGTCCAGGCGTACCCGGAGCACTTCAACGGCTTCGGTGCGGCGGCGACGATCGTGGTGCCTCCGCTGGGCGCCGTCTACTTCCGGTACGAGGGTTGAGCGAGGGCAGCCACGAGTTCCAGGTACACCTGCGCGTCGGCGAGGCCGGCGTTGGGGTGTTGGATTGGTCTGGGCGGGCGCCGCAGCAGGCGATCGACGAGGCGGTCAGCCTTGCCTCCGACGACGGGCTGATCGCCCGCGGGCTGCGACGCATCGAGGTGTCGTTGCCAGCCGCTGACGTGGTGGGACGGCGGGCTCTACAGCGGGCGGGTTTCCGGCTTGAGGGCACCCGACGACAGGCCTACGCGCTACCGGACGGCAGCTTCGACGACGTCGTGCTGTATGCCCGGCTGGCCAGCGACCTGGTGTACGGCGCGGGTGGCTTCACCGGGGTGATGAACTCGGTGCTCCCCCGCAAGCGGCTGATCGCGCACGCCCTGATCACCGACCCGTGGGATCGGGTGTGCGTGCTCGAGACAACGTTCAAGCCCGACTGGGAACTGCCGGGCGGCATCGTGAACCCGGCGGAGTCGCCGTGGCAGGGGGCGGTGCGTGAGATCGACGAGGAATTATCGCTCGACGTCGGTCTCGGCCGGGTGCTGGTGATCGACTGGCTGGCGCCCTATCTGGGCTGGGACGACGCAGTCGAGCTGATCTTCGACGGCGGCCAGCTCACCGCGGAACAGGTGGACGCCGTCGTGCCCGACCCGGGCGAGATCCGCGCCGTGCACTGGCTGCCCCCCGACAAGGCCGCCGACAAGATGGCGCCGTTCGCCCGGGGCCGGATGCTGGCCGCGGTGGCGTGCCGGCTGGGCGGCGGCACCCAGTACCTGGAGCGCGGGCTGCCGCGCCGCGAGACCGAGTAGAGACCGCCGCTCGCCAGTCGAAACCGCTGGTTGAGCCTGTCGAAACCCCTGGTTGAGCTTGTCGAAACCGCTGGTTGAGCTTGTCGAAACCCCTGACCAGAGCACTCCAACCGAGGTCTCGACAAGCTCGACCAACGAAAACTCAGCGGTCCCTTCGGTAAGCGCCGATCAACACAGCCCTCGCCCCCTGCGCCGGCTCCGAGCAGAGGTAAAGATGAGTGCCCGAACTTCATGAACCATCACAAATTGGGGGCCGGCTCGCCGTCCTCGTCGAGCAGGTGAAGTTCGTGTCGGCCAGCGGTCTCGACCAGCACGGTCAGCGCCGCCGCGCGACGTGCCGGAAGTGCCCGGATCGTGACCTCTCCCGACTCGACCTGGTTCACGATCTCGGCCACCGCCGTGTCGAGCCGGCCAGAGATCGGCTGACCCGGATCGCTGTCGTGCCCCATCTCAACCACGCGTACCCCTCGAAGACGTGCGTCGTGTACGGCGCGGCGAATCTGCTTCGTCTGCAATTGGGGTGCGCGGATGCGGTCGCGAATGGAGGCCTCGGTCATCACCAGTTCAATCTGCTCCACGGCCAGCCCCTCCCGCAGCCGGGAGAGCACGTCCGCCGCCTCGTCACGAACCAGGCCCAGTTCGTCGACCGTTCGACGCTCTGCCTCCCTCGCCAACTGGGCGGCGAACTCGGCCTGGGCCGCGTCAGTTCGATACGTTCTCTCACGCTCTGCGATCCACAGCGCCAGCCAGCGCCACAGGCAGGCCCAGACCAGTGCCGCCGGCGGAACGAATTGCGGCAGGCGCTCTGCGACCGGAATGTCTCGCACCAACGCCCAGCCAACGCCGACGGCCACCGACGCACCGGCACCGAACCAAGCCGCCACCATGTGACCGCGTATCGCCAGGACGGCCAGAATGAGCAGCGTGGCTTGAAACGCCGCAGCGGAGCGCAGATCTGAGGTATCGGTGACGATCACGATCGTTGCGGCCAGCAACGTGCACCCGAGCACCGCTGCGATTCGGAGCGGAGCGAGACGGTGTTCGCCCTGCTCGGTGAGCAGCAGGCAGGCGAAAGCCCCCAGCGCGTAGGCACCGAATCCCATCACGTTGTGGGCGCCGAGATACCCGGTCGCGATCCCGTTCACGGTGTACAGCAGCGCGACCAGCAAAAGGGCGTACCGGAGGACCGGAGTACCGATGCCCAAGCCTCCAACTGCGGAATCGGTCACCCTGGCCATCGGATGTTCACTGTCGTTTCCCCCCCGACCCGGCTGACGACGGACGCGTCTCCCCCGACGCCGCGGGTGCGCGCCAGAATGCTCTCGCGCACCCCCATCCGCGTGCCGGGCACCGCTGCCACGTCAAACCCGAGCCCGTCATCACGCACCAGCACGTCGACTGACCCATCCAACAGCCGCGCCTCGATCGTCCGAGAGGCGCGTGCGCCCGCGTGATACACGCTGTTTCGCAACGCCTCGCAGGAGGCGTCCTCGATGGCCGCTGCGACTGTGAAGGGGACTTCTCCCAGACCGACGTCTAGCGAAATCGGGCACCGTGGATCGATGCGCCGCCAAGCCTTCTCCAATCGGTTCGCCATCACGCCGAAGGCCAGCCAGGTGTCGTCGGGCTCACCGACTCGCTCGGTGGAGTTGAGCCGGCCCAGGGCGATGCCTGCCTCGGTACGCAGCGCCGCCGGTGACGCTCCTTGCAGGGCGATCGCGGCGTTGAGGACGGACAGGACGTGATCGTGCACGAACCGGGATACCTCGTTGTGACGCTGCAACTCGACCTCCGCTCGCGCCCGTCGCTCCCCTGCGTCGCGCGCGCGCTGCTCGTGTGCGTGGAGGCGCAGCAGCCGCCTGCGCATCATCAGGAAGAAGACCGTGTAGATGAACTCGCTGATGCGGATCGGCACGAGAGCGGCGAGGTCCGGCGGGATCTCGCCGAGGAAGAACTGAGCGGAGGCAACCGTGAGCAGCGGCAGCACCACCGGTCCGACGAATGCCCAGATTGCTCGGAATACCAACAGCGTCAGGTAGCCGTATGCCGTCGGGAACATCGCCCAGGGCCAGGCATTGGGGTCGGTGGGCAACACGCCGTCGCGGGGGGCGAAGGCGGTCGCGCTGAGCAGCGACAGGCCCAACGGCACCGCCGCCCAGATAGCCGTCAGTGCGCGCATGGGCAGGACGAGCCCGAACAGCGCCAACAGCATGATGAGCGCGGCGATCGCCACACCACCGGCGTTCCACCAGGGCGGGTGTTGGGACGCGGCGGGCAATGCCGGCCAGGCAGTGCCCGCGAACAGGAGGAGTCCTGCCACCGAGAGCATCCAGCCGAGCCACCGTTCGACCACCCCGGGCGCACCGAACCTGTTCGGCTCAGCAAGCAAACCGGGCGTCGGCAGCGGAGTGGCAGTCCGACCGTTGCTCATGGCCGGATGATGCCGTCTTCGACCGCCCGCTGGTACAGGTCGACCTTGTTAATGGCGGTCCGATCCACCGCCGCGTACTTCGCGCGGATCCGGCGGATGTGGTCGATCACGGTCACCCGCGAGATGTAGAGCCGCTGAGCGACCCGCTCCGCGGTCTCCCCCGAGGCGTAGAGCGCGAGCACCTCGGCTTCCCGAGCCGTCAACTGTGCCGTCACGAACTCGTCGTCGGTGTCGATCGCGGCAGCCCAATCGGGCGAGACCACGACCTCACCGCGCAACACGGCGTGAATCGCTGCGATCAGCCGCTTCGGGGGCTCGGACTTGCGGATGACACCCATCACTCCCGCCCGGCCCGCCTCCCTGATGAGTTCCGGACGGTCCCCGCTGGTGTACGCCAGCACCGGTACACCGCGAGACACGAACGCCGAGACATTGCCCGCGGTCCGTGCGCCATCGGCCAGGATGAGATCCAGCAGCACGATGTCATAACTAGCGCCGGAGGCCAGAAGCGCCGCGGCCGAGGCACCGGTTCCGGTGACGACCAAACCGGGGTGAGCGTTGATCAGGACTGACGTGCCCAGGATCAGCGCCGGGTGATCGTCGACGATCCCCACCTTGGCCTGATCCACTGTTTGACCTCCCCGGTTCCCGCAGCGGTGTCACGCCCCGCTCCCCGCGGGCATGGTCACCAGTTGAGGTCAACAATCTAGATCAGCGAAAGCCGAGAAGCATCCCTGCCCGCCCAACCGGGAAAGGGAGCGTCGATCGAGCCGACCAAGCCGATCGCCATCATGAACCGACCGGCGCTTCGTTTGCATGCCCAGTGGATCTTTGACGTCTGCCGGGTTGGCCGGGACCTGCTTCTTGCTCGTTGAATAGTCAGCAAATTCTTGTCGAACGGACGGCGTCTGGTCGGTAACGCCTTCGCCTCGTCACGGGTGCTCCCCATTCGTGAGGCTGGCCCACGGAAGCGCTGATCAATGCGCCCACCCCTGGTGCAGGTTGTCGAAAGCGCAGATCTTTCGCTGGTCGAGCTTGTCGAGACCTCAAAGAGAGCGCTCTGACTAGAGGTTTCGACGTCTCGATCAATGACACTCAGCGCATTCTTAACCACCCGTTGGGCCCGCCGAAACACCTTGCCAGGAGCGTCGTATCCAAGGTCTCGACACACTCGGCCAACGCCCCTTTAGGCAAGCAGCATCCCGACGCCGCAGGCGACCACCAACCCGACCACCATCAGCGGAAAGCCGAACCGGGTGAACTCGGCACGGGAGTAGCCGATCGGATCGATCACCATCAGGTTCGTCTGGTGGGCGAACGGGTTCAAGAAGGTAAACGAGATGCACGTTCCGATCAGCGCCAACAAGACCACCGGGTGCATCCCGACCTCCATCGCGACCGAGATGCCCACCGGGGTAAGAATGGACGCGGCCGCGGCGTTCGACACCACGTTGGTCAGCAGAGCCGTGACCAGGGCGAAGATGAGAATCACCAGCAGCTTGTTCCCCCCGACGGCGTGACGGATGCCGACCGCGAGCAGGTCGGCCAGGCCGCTGCTCTGGACGATCACGCCGAGGCCGACCGATCCGGCCAGGACTGCCAATACATTCCAATCCAGGGCTCGCGAGGCCGAGGCCGGCGTCAGCACTCCGGTCACCACCATGGCCAGGGCTCCCCCGACCGAGGTGAGTTCTATCGGCGTGAGCCCGAACGAGGCCGGCAACACCACGACGGCCAGAATGAGCAGCGCCTTCCAGGTGTTCCCCGGCTGTGGCACCCGGCCGCCGATCATCTGCCACAACGCGACGTATTCGCTGCGCTCCACCGCCTCGGCGTTCGGAGCCGAGACGTAGCAGGTGGCACCGGCGACCAGTGGAGTACGGCGCAACGGCCTGGCGGTCTTGGCCGCAATCACGTCGATGTCGTCGTCGGAGGTCCCCAGGTCGTGCAACGTGCCGCTCTCGCCGGACCTCACCGACACCTCGAACAGCCGCTGCGGTGCCAACCCGAACAACGGGCTCCCCCACAATGCGCGCACGCCCGCCTGCGTCGCCTCGAACACCAGGACGTCGCCGACCGCGATGATGCTGTCGGCGAGGAGTACCTGGCCTTCGCGCCTCACCTCGCGCAACTGGTAGTCGAGCGCGCTCGCGAGACCCAGCAGATCGGCCCGGCGACCGCTGGCGAGCGCTTCGGCACCGATCGGGATCTCCACCCGCCAGTCGCGAGACTTCGGCTTGAGCACGTCCACGCCGCGCAGCATCCGCGGCGCGGTGAAGTAGAGCAGCACAATGCCGGCCAACGCGACAGGCAGGGCGACCGGAGCAAACGAGAGCATCGTTATGCGCACGCCGCGGTCCTCGGCGAGTCCGGCGATCAGCAGGTTCGAGCTGGTTCCGATCAGCGTGATCGACCCGGTCAGCGTGGTCAGGTGAGCGAGTGGGAGCATCAGCTCACGCGCCGGTATCGACCGGGTCTGCTCGAGCTGCTTGGTCGCCGGCACCAGCATGGCCACGATCGGAGTGGTGTTCATCAGCCCCGATGCGACGCCGAGCGGTGCCGCCAGCCTCACAAACGCCCGCTGGGCGCTGCGGACGCTGCTGAGCAGCACCCGGGTCATCCGATCTACCAGCCCGGTCTGCACAATGCCCTTGGCGATCACCAGCATCGCACCGACGGTGATCACGCCGCCGTTGCTGAGTCCGGAGAACAGCTCGCGCGGCGACGCTATGCCGAGAAGCCCGGCGATCACGATGGCGGCGCCGAGGGCGATCACCGGACGCACCCAGCCGACCGTCATCGCCACCAGCGTGCTCACGACCAGGAGTGCCGCGACGACGATCATCGGGTCACCCCCCCTGCCTGGGTGTTATTCGGGTCGGTCAACTCCGAGCGGCCTGGGCGCGAACGTCGGGTAAGCCACGGTCAGAGTCGCATTCGAACTCGGACGTCGAGTGCGACGTGCCAAGTGAACCAAAGGCAAATCCGACATGACGCTCATGCGAACAACAAGGGTACTGTGCCTTTCCCCGTGTCTCGCCGACCGGGAGAGCGCGACGACGCGGCTGGGCGGGGGCGCCTGCCGAGCGCAGTGGAGGCGGCTCAGAACAGCGCGCTCATCAGGTCGCGCCGGGCCTTGAGTACCGCCGGATCGGCGTTACCGACCACCTCGAACAGTTCCAGCAACCGCACGCGCACCGACTCGCGTTCGGCTCCGGCCGTCTCGCGCACCAAGTCGATCAGCCGCTTGAAGGCGGCGTCCGGACGGCCCGACAGCACCTCGAGGTCGGCTGCGGCGAGTTGGGCGTCCACCGAGGTCGGCGCCGCCTCGGCGGCCGCCAGTACCGCGGACGGATTGCCGCCGGCCGAGCGGGCGAGCAACGCGACCTGGGCACGTCCGGCCTTGGCCTCGGGGTCGTTCGGCGACTGGGCCAAGATCTTGTCGTATTCGACCACCGCAGCCGCGAAGTCGCCGCGTTCCAGCGCCGCGTCGGCCTCGGCGAACCGGGGGTCGGCAATATCGGCCTCACCTGCTCCCCCGGCCACTGGTTCGGCCCGTCCGACCAGGCCGTTCTGGGCCGCCACCTGCAGCAACTGCCCGAGCAGTGCCTCGGCCTCGGCCTTCGACCGGGTGCCCTGAAAGAGCGGCGCAAGCTGACCGGCGACCACTCCCATCACCGTCGGCACCGCCTGCACGCCGAAAGCCTGGGCGATGCCTGCGGCCGCTTCGACGTTGACCCGGGCCAGCAGATAGGCGCCCGCAGCGGCGTTGGCGAGCGCGATCAGGTCGTCGGACAAGGCCTGGGCGTTCGCCCGCGGCGAGTACAGCTCGACCACCACAGGGTGCTTCATCGACAGTTGCATCACCTGCTCGAAATTCTGTTCGTCGACCTCGACGACGAACGAGGCACCGGGCGGAACCGGCGGCGCCTTCGCGGCAGCGGCGATTCCAGACAGGTCCATGGCGCGGGAGGTGAACTTCGGCAGACTCATGGCGCCATTGTGTCAAAGTTGGCGCATGCCACCCGCACCGCTCATCGCGATCGTGCAGCATCAGGCGGAATGCCCGGCGGCCTTCCTGGCGGACTGGCTGGACGATGCCGGGGCGCGGTTGGTCACGGTGCGTCCGGACCTCGGGGCCAGGCTGCCGGCCGTTGACGAACTGCAGGGGCTGGTAGTGCTCGGCGGCGTGATGGGGGCCACCGACGACGAGCTCGCCCCCTGGCTGCCTCAGGTGCGGGAACTGATCCGCTGTGCCGCGGCGGCGGGACTACCCACCCTGGGCGTCTGCCTGGGCCATCAACTGGCGGCGGCGGCGCTGGGCGGGCAGGTGACCCGCAACCCTCACGGCCGGCAGCGCGGCCTGCTGCCGATCGGCTATCGCTCCGCGGCGGACGGCGATCCGCTGTTCGGCTCCCTGGGGCGCACTGTGCGCGGCGTGCACTCCAACAACGACGTGGTCACGCGGCTGCCTGGCGACGCGGTCGTGCTGGCCGACGCGCCCGGCGGGGAGGTGCAGGCGGCCCGGTTCGCACCGACCGTGTGGGGGGTGCAGTGGCACCCCGAGGTCGACGCCGACGTGTTCGCCGGCTGGTGCGAGATCGAACCGGCGGCCACCGAGCAGCAGACCCGCGACCAGATCGCCGAGGTGGCGTCCGCCCGGGACGAACTCGACCGGTCGTGGCAGCCGCTGGCAGAGTGCTTCGTGCGGCTATGCCGCGAGGGGGCCTCAATCGGCTGACACGCCTGCCTGCCCGCCGACAAGCACCGACGATGTCGCGGAGTTTTGTCTGGGGGTCGCCCCGACGGCCTCGCGTTGGCATGATGTTGGGTATGGTTCATGAACGCGCCGGGCAGGTCGCACTGCCTGAAGACCTCGTCGATGTCGACGCTTTACTCGCCGCCTACTACGACCTGGTACCGGATCCGAACAACATCGATCAGCGGGTCGTCTTCGGCACCTCGGGGCATCGTGGCTCCAGCCTGAAGACCTCCTTCAACGATCTGCACATCGCCGCCACCACCCAGGCGATCGTCGAATACCGCGCCTCGCAGGGCGTGGACGGTCCTCTGTTCATCGGCAAGGACACCCACGGGCTGTCGCTACCGGCGTGGAAGACCGCGCTGGAGGTGCTGGTCGCCAACGGTGTCGACGTCCGCGCCGAGAACGACGAGGACTACACCCCGACCCCCGCGGTGTCCCGGGCGATCATCGTCTACAACCGCGACCACGAGGGTCCGCGGGCCGACGGCATCGTGGTCACTCCCTCCCACAACCCGCCCACCGACGGCGGCTTCAAGTACAACCCGCCGCACGGCGGCCCGGCCGACACCGACGCCACCTCGGTCATCGCGGCGCGCGCCAACGAACTGATGGCCTCCCCCGGCGACATCAAGCGGGACCGTGCCTACGACCAGATCGCTGACGGCATCGTCCGGCACGACTACCGGACGGCGTACTGCGAGGACCTGAAGAACGCGATCGACCTGGACGCCATCCGGGCCGCCGGGCTGAAGATCGGCGCCCACCCGCTGGGCGGTGCCGCCGTCCAGTACTGGCAGTACATCGCCGAGAACCTGAACATCGGCCTCGAAGTGATCGACGCCACCGTCGACCCGGCCTGGCCGTTCATGACGCTGGACTGGGACGGCAAGATCCGGATGGACTGCTCCAGCCCGTACGCGATGGCGTCGTTGATCGCCAACAAGGACAACTACGACATCTCGACCGGCAACGATGCCGACTCCGACCGGCACGGCATCGTCACCCCCGACCACGGGCTGATGAACCCGAACCACTTCCTGGCCGTGGCGATCTGGTACCTGTACACGCACCGTCCCGGGTGGAAGCCGGACGCCGGCGTCGGCAAGACCCTGGTCAGTTCGTCCTTCATCGACAAGGTGGCTGCCGATCTTGGCCGCACCCTGATCGAGGTGCCGGTGGGCTTCAAGTGGTTCGTGCCCGGCCTGATGACCGGTGACATCGGTTTCGGCGGCGAAGAGTCGGCAGGCGCGTCCTTCCTGACCCTGGACGGCCAGACCTGGACCACCGACAAGGACGGCATCCTGCTCTGCCTGCTGGCCTCCGAGATCCGTGCGGTGACCGGCAAGTCGCCGTCCCAGATCTACGCCGAGATGGAGGCCAAGTACGGCCACAGCGCGTACGCCCGGGTGGACGCCCCGGCCAACCGCGAGCAGAAGGCCAAGCTGGGCAAGCTGTCGCCCTCCGACGTCACCGCCACCGAGTTGGCCGGTGAGCCGATCGTGGCCAAGCTCACCCGCGCGCCGGGCAACGACGCGCCGATCGGCGGGTTGAAGGTGACCACCGAGCACGCCTGGTTCGCGGCTCGTCCATCGGGCACCGAGGACGTTTACAAGATCTACGCCGAGTCTCTGTTGGGAGCCGAGCATCTGGCCGAGGTGCAGGCCGAGGCAAGGGACGTGGTCAGCGCCGCCCTGGGCTGAGATCGGCGCTGGGCGAGACCCCGTCGTGCGATCGATTCACGTGGGAGACGCTGATCCGTCGCCGGTCGAGCTTGTCGAGACCTCGATCATCACGCTGCGGCAAGGGGTTTCGACAAGCTCAACCAACGGTGCCCACACTGACCAGCACTCCCCAGGGGAGACGCTGATCCGTCGCCGGTCGAGCCTGTCGAGACCTCGATCATCACGCGGCGGCAAGGGGTTTCGACAAGGTCAACCAACGGTAGGCATTCAGTCGCCGCTGGCGACGTCGGCTTGGACGCGTCCGGTGAGACCGGCGCTGATCACCACGCGCTGAAACAGGTGCAACCGGGCGTCCGGGTCGCCCACGTAGGTAATCTCACGCAGTCCCTGGTCTTGGGCTGCGCTCTCGAACACGAAGATCGCGTAACCGAAAATCTGCCCCCAGAACGGACGCTGCATCGCGATGTCGAGCACCCGAGACAGCGGCATCGAGGCAAACTTCTGATCGAGCACTCCGTTGACCCGGTACACCCGCAGGTTGGTGACCACGAACCGGTCCATGTACTCGACGTGCATCTTCCAGAACCCGCGCAGACCGAGCAACAGTCCCACGACCAACGCCAGCCACCACGAATGGCCGAGTTGCGGCATGATGCCGAAGGCCATCATGCCGATCACTACCTGGCAGCCCGGCCAGAGCCGGGTCACCCAGTGCCGGTGAATCTCGTCCAGAACGTACTCGCCCTCTTCGGCGATCAGCCGGTCATCGACGTGCGGGTCGATGAAGCGCGACCAACCCAGCTTCAGCCGGGCGGACTGTTTTCCGAGCACGCTCATGGGTCACTTCGACAGGGCGACGAAGAACCGTCCGATCGAGTCGAACGCGCTGAAGAAGCTCTTGACCGCCGAAGCGGCGGCCTCCGGCCTGTTGAACAGGTAGAACAGGCAGAAGCCGACGACGAGCACCAACAGGATGGTCTTGATCCATTTGCTCACATCTGCCTCCGGGGAAGTCGGCCCACCACACTCACCCTGCCATCTTCTGCCAGGCGAAGGCAGTACCCGCTGTGCCACGCCGCCGGAGCGCACGGGTTTGCCAAACCCTCAACCCCGGCTCGAAGGATGTGAAAGCCTGGAGCCATGGACGGTCTGTTTGTTTGCATTGATCACGTAGGTCTCGCCGTACCCGATCTTGACGAGGCAATTCGCTTTCACACCGAGGTGATGGGGTGGCGGGTGCTCCATCGCGAAGAGAACGAGGAACAGGGTGTTGCCGAGGCCATGATCGGTACCGGTGACCAGGGCGTCGAAAACGCCCAGATCCAGTTGCTCGCTCCCCTGAACGAGAACTCGACGATCGCCACGTTCATCGGACGCAACGGCCCTGGCATGCAGCAATTGGCGTACCGTGTGCGCGACCTCGACTCCGTCAGCGCCACCCTGCGCGAGCGGGGCGTCCGGCTGCTCTACCCCACGGCCAAGCGGGGCACCGGGGGGTCGCGGATCAACTTTTGCCACCCCAAAGACACCGGCGGCGTGCTACTCGAACTGGTGGAACCACCCAACCTGTGAGTGTCCCGGCTCAACCGGAGGGCCGCAGTGGGTAGCATCATGGCAACACCCCATAGAAAGGACCCTCGGGTGAGCCAACAGCCAGAAGAGACGGTCGGCCTCGACCTCTTCGACGAGACCGCGAGCGCTGCGGGCAGTTTTCCCCACTCGATGCTGGGTTACGAGCGCCAGGCGGTCGACGCCTACATTCGCGACATCGAGCGCCAGTTGAGTTCGGCCAAGCGCAAGGTGCGTTCGCTGCAGAAGCAGTTACTCACCAAGGCGGACGAGACCGACTACTCCCGGCTCGGTGCCTTCACTGGCGACATGATGCGCAACGCCGAGGCACAGGCCGCCGAGATCATCAAGGCCGCTCAACACGAGGCCGAGCGCATCGAAGAGGCCGCCAAGGCGCGGGCCGGTGACCTGACCAGGCAGACCGACGAGGGCCTGGCCCAAGCGCGGATCGCCGGCCTGGACGACCTGCACCGGCTGCGCGACGACCTGGCCGGGCAGACCGGGGCCGAACTCGCCAACGCTCAAGAAGAATCGCGGGTGCTGCGCGAGGCGGCCGAGAACCACCGCGCCATGGTGCTGGCCGATGCCGAACGCAGCGCCGCCGCGATGCGTGACCAGGCCATCATCGAGGCCGATCGGGTGCGTCAGGCGGCACAGCACGAGGCTGCCGACGTGCGCGCAAAGCTCGCCCAAGAACATGCCGACGCCCTCGACGCATTGCAGCAGCGGCAGGATCAGGTCACTGCACTGCTGCATGAACTGGCCGAGAAGGCGCGGCTGCAGTCGGAGGAGTTCGGGGTCAAGATGGCCGAGTCTTCTGCCCTGATGGCCGAGCGCCGGCAGAAGGCACTCGCCGAGGCTGACCAGATCGTGGTGGCCGCCAACGAGCAGGCCCGGGCCACCGTGGCCGAGGCTCGGGCACGCGCGGCCAGACTGGTCGCCGACGCGCAGGCTGAGGCAGCCGCGAAGAACGAGCAGTTGCGCCGCGAGAACGAGCGGCTGAACCAGCGCAAGGCCGCCATCGTCGGACAGTTGAGCAGTCTGTCGGCGCTGGCCACCACCAGCGTGGCCGAGTTCCCGGGCGACGACGAGCACCCCTCGTCCGCCGACCAGGTCGAGGCCGTCACCGACCAGCTCAACGATTCGGACGAACAGCTCAGCGAGTCCGACGCCGAACCCGACCAGGCCGACGACGACGCCACCCGGGTGCAGCCTGCGGCCTCGGGCGGTTCCAAGCGCCGCTAGCCGATGGCCTCCGCCCAGCCGAACGACATCGGTGACGCACCGGAGGACGGTCGCGCCGACCCGGTCATTCCGCAGGCGGCGGCCACCGCTGGTGCGACCCCGACACAGGGCCGTCCGCGCGGTTGGCTACACCGTCTCCGCCGGGCCACCCAGCCGACTCCGGCCGACCTCGACGCCGACGTGGTCACCGCTGGCCCACGGCATGAGGTCACGCTGGGTCGCCGCAGCCCGTTCGCGATCGGCTTCTTCATCACGCTGGGGGCGCTGACGGCGTTCGGCCTAGTCTTTGGGCTGTACCGCATCTCATCGGTGGTGCTGTTGGTGATGCTGGCGTTGTACTTGGCGCTCGGCCTCAACCCGTTGGTGGAGCGGGTGGCGTCGATCGGCGTGCGGCGTGGCGTCGCCGTTCTGCTGGTCGCGCTGGGCGCCCTTGGGGTGCTGGCGCTGGCAATCTGGGCAGTGCTTCCGGTGGCGTATGAGCAGATCAACCGGCTGCTGCTCAACGCGCCGTCCCTGTTGCAGGAGTTGCGAGCCAATCCGCAGATCGCCGACCTCGATGCCCGCTACGACGTGATCAGCCGGGTGAGTACCTTTCTAACCTCGGGCGAGTTGCTGACCGGCCTGTTCGGGGGCCTGTGGGGGGCGGGCCAGGCGGTGGCCGGCGTGGTCTTCAGCACCATGATGACGATCACTCTGATGCTCTACATCCTGGCCTCGTTGCCCACCTTCACCGACGCTGTTCTCGAATTGGCCCCCGCTTCGCGGCGGGCCCGGGTGCGCTACCTGGCCAACGAGATGTTCAGCCGCATCGGAGGCTACGTCACCGGACTGTTCATCATCATCACGTTGTCTGCCACAGTGGCTTTTCTGTTTCTCAACATCGTCGGACTCGCTCAGTACGCGCTGGCCCTTGCGGTGGTGGTGGCGCTGTGTGCGGTGATTCCGCTGATCGGGTCGACGCTGTCGATGATCATCGTGTCGATCGTCGCGTTCACCTTCTCGCCCACCCAGGGCTTCGTGACCCTGGCGTTCTTTCTCAGCTACCAGCAGATCGACAACTACTTCATTCAGCCCCGGGTTTTTCAGCGTTCGGTCAGCGTGCCGGGGCCGCTGGTGATTCTGGCGGCCGTCTGCGGTGGCCTGCTGTACGGGCTGCTCGGGGCGCTGCTCGCGATTCCGTCCATGGCGGCCCTGATGCTGCTGTACCGCGAGGTGCTGATTCCCGCGCTGAACCGGCGGTAGATCGGCTCCGGATCAACCGGTGGAACCGGTTCCCGTGGCAAGCTGACGAGCGGCGAGGGAGGAGCCGCGAGCGGACGAGCGCAGCGACGTCCGTTCTCCCCTGCATTGGCCATCTTCGCAACGCAGGCCCGTCTGCAGCACTGATCAACCCAACCACCCGCCGGTTGAGCTTGTCGAAACCCTCGCCAGAGCGGCACCTCCGAGGTTTCAACAGGCTCGACCAACAAGAATCAACGCTTCCGATACGACCCGAAAGTGTGCCCAACGAGCCTCAGAACAGCCGATCCTCGGCATCGTCGAGGCCCCGCAGGGCGTCATAGTCGACGCTCACGCAGGCAATTCCCCGGGTACCGGCCAAGGTCTTCGCCTGTGGCTTGATCAACTGCGCCGCGAACACCCCGCGCACCGGAGCCAACAGCGGGTCGGCGTTCATCAACGCCAGATACCGGGTGAGCTGTTCCACCCCGTCAATCTCGCCTCGGCGCTTCACCTCCACCGCCACGTACGCGCCGGACGCGTCGCGAAACAGTAGATCGACCGGGCCGATCGGGGTGAAGTACTCGCGCTGCACCAGCGTCCAGCCGGCACCGAAGGTCTCGGGGTGCTCGGCCAGCAGGGCCTGCAGATGCGCCTCGACGCCGTCCTTGATCAGGCCGGGGTCCACCCCCAACTCATGAGACGAGTCGTGCAGCACCTCGGCGATCGAGATCACCAGGGTGTCGGCGTCCTTGTTCCGCAGCTCCCACACCTCAGCGAAATCGGAGTCGTCGGGGGTGCTGACGCTGAGCGTGCACGGCGGGTTCATCCAGTTCAGCGGCTTGTAGGCGCGGTCGTCGGCGTGAATCGACACTGAGCCGTCCGCCTTGGCCAGAATCAGCCGGGTGGCGAGCGGCAGGTGGGCAGAAAGCCGTCCGGCGTAGTCGACCTGGCAGCGGGCAACGATCAGACGCACCGGCCCACCGTACCCAATCGGGCGCGGCTCACGGGCGCTGGCCCAGCGGGCAGGCACAGCAGGCTCCGCGGCGGTCAGTGCGGACGCCCACCGCCGGTGGTCCGGCCTGGCGCAGTAGGCTCGGTATCGTGCCAAGACGACCCAGCAAACACCTGCGCCCGGCGCGACCGCTGTCGTCGTCGCATGCCTCGGCGGTCGACAAGGCGGACGGCCGCTGGATGACCCAGACGATGCCCGCCCAAGCGGCGCTGAAGGACTACCGCTGCCCCGGCTGCGAGCACCTGATCGCCCAGGGCACCCCGCACGTGGTGGTGTGGCCGAACGTTGCCCCGCTCGGGTCGGCGCGGGCGGTGGACGAGCGACGGCACTGGCACACCTCGTGCTGGAACCGGAGGCGATGATGGCCCTGTTCACCCAGTTGGTCGGCACCGGACGGCCCGACCTGGTGTTTCTGCACGGCCTGTTCGGGCGCGGCAAGAACTGGGCCGGCATTGCGCGTGCCCTGGCCGATCACGACCACACCAGCGTGCTGTTCGACCTACCCAACCACGGCCGCTCAGGTTGGACCGACACCTTCGACTATGGCTGCATGGCTGACGAGGTGGCTGACGAGTTGCGGCTGCGATTGGGCTCGGCCGCCTCGGTGTCGCTGGTCGGGCATTCAATGGGCGGCAAGGTGGCGATGCTGCTGGCCTTGCGCCACCCCGGCCTGGTCAAAAGCCTGGTGGTGGTCGACATCGCCCCCGACTTCTCGTCGAAGGTCGTCACCAATGTGCCGCTGGTCGCAGCCATGCGCGCGCTCGACCTGGAGTCGTTGAGCAGCCGCGGCGAGGCCGAGCGCCTGCTCGCCGCCGCCGTGGACGATTCGGCGGTGCGCCAGTTTCTATTGCAGAACCTCAAGCACACCAAAGAGCCGGGCGGTCGTAACGGATGGCAGTGGGAACTGAATCTCGAGCTGCTGGGCGATCACCTCGACGAGGTCGCCGAGTGGCCTGAGGTTGAGGGCGTAAGCTATGACGGCCCGGTGCTGTGGGTGGCTGGAGCCGACTCGCCCTACATCAGGCCCGAGCATGCACCGCGCATGCGGCAGCTCTTCCCCCGCGTGCGACTGGTCCGGATTCCCGGAGCCGGGCACTGGGTGCACGCCGACGCCCCCGCCGCGTTGACCGCCGAACTGGCGCCCTTCCTGAACTGAGCAGGCACGTGAGGAAGCGCTGAGTTTTCGCTGGTCGAGCCTGTCGAGACCCCAAACAGAATGCTCTCACTAGGGGTTTCGACAAGCTCAACCAACGGTGAACGCATGGACCAGCACTTCCCAAGAACGCAACCATCCGCTGGCTGAGCCCGTCGAAACCCCTCCTTCCACCCTCGATGCAGCGAGGCAGCGCCGGGCGGGCCCCGGGCAAATCACCCCAGCGATCGGCGTCGCTCAGCCGACCGTGACGGATTTGATCGCAAACGGGTTCAGCGGACGTCCGGTGCCATCGCCCCAGCTACCGTCCTGGCCGTCGGCGGCCATCGACTCGATCACCGTCAGCGAGGCAGCGTCCACTCGCCCGAACACGGTGTAGTTCGCGGGCAGTGGCGAGTCACGGTAGACGATGAAGAACTGCGACCCGTTGGTATCGGCGCCGCTGTTGGCCATCGCGACCGTTCCCGCGGTGTATTTTTCAGAGCCGGTCAGCTCGTCGGCGAAGCGGTACCCAGGCCCGCCCTTGCCGCTGCCGGACGGGTCGCCGCACTGCACCATGAACATGCCCGAGTCGGCGAGACGACTGCAGGCTGTGCCATCGAAGAACTTCTGCTTGGCCAGTGACTCAAACGAGTTGAGCGTGCAGGGTGTGGTCGAGCGATCGCCGGTGATGGTGACGGTGCCTCCGGTCATGGCGAGGGTAAAGGTTGCCGTGCCGACGGCGGGCACGTCGCTCGACGGCGGCGGATCGACCGCGCGGGCCGGGCTTCCGGTGCTCGGGTAGCTGCATGTCGTGGTGCCTGCAGCGGGGGTTCGCGGCGCCGGCGCTGAGCCGGATGAGCACGCGGTGAGCCCCAGCAGAGCAACGATCAGCAGGGCGAGCAGGCGAGGCACCCGCCCGAGTCTGCCACACACCCCGCCCTGGGTTGCGTCTATCAGCGCTCCCCCAACGGTTGTGCCAGTGGCGACCGAGCCGGGTTGGTTAGGCTGGCGCCATGGTGCAGTTGAGCAAGATCTACACCCGCACCGGCGACGCCGGCCAGACCCGGCTCTCTGATATGTCGCTGGCGTCCAAGACTGATCTTCGGGTCGAGGCCTACGGGCAGGTGGACGAGGCCAACTCGGTGCTGGGTGTTGCGACCAGCCGGGGTGACCTGCCGGAGGCCCTGCAGAGCGCCCTGCGGCTGATTCAGAACGAGCTCTTCGACCTGGGCGCCGACCTTTCCACACCGCTGGCCGAGAACCCGCCCTGGGAGCCCCTGCGGATCGTCCAACCCTGCATCGATCGGCTGGAAGGCTGGTGCGACGAGCTCTCCGGCCAGGTGGGCCCGCTCAGTTCGTTCATTCTTCCGGGCGGCACGCAAACCGCGGCCCAGTTGCACGTGGCGCGCACGATCGTCCGGCGGGCCGAACGCACCGCCTGGCGAGCGGCTCAGACACACGGACTAGACATCGAGGGCGGTCTGAACCCGCTCGCGATCACCTACCTGAATCGATTGTCCGACCTGCTGTTCCAGGCCGCCCGGGTGGCGAATGCCGCCGAAGGCGACGTGCTGTGGGTACCGGGCACCGACCGGACGCCGGCGGAGCCCAAGGCAGCCAAGCGCCGCCAACGCGCCGCCCGCGTCAATGACCAACAGGCGGACGGCTGACCGCGGTCTCAACAAGGGCGGCCACGGCCGCTGCGACAGCACGCCTACCTGCAAAGAGGGGCCCGACACCAAGGGCCTGACTCGAAGATGGCCCCGCTGTCAGTGGTTTCGACACGCTCAACCAACCCGCTGGATCGAGGCCCAGGAATACGCTGATCCTTCGCTGGTCGAGCGTGTCGAGACCTCAGATGCGCTCTGGCGCGGGGTTTCGACGAGCTCAACCAGCTATGGGCCAAGTGATCACTGCTCTCGCTGGTCGAGCGTGTCGAGACCTCGGTCATCACGCTCTGGCGCGGGGTTTCGACAAGCTCAACCAGCTATGGGCCAAGTGATCGCTGCTCTCGCTGGTCGAGCGTGTCGAGACCTCAGATACGCTCCTGGCGCGGGGTTTCGACAAACTCAACCAGCGCCTCGCCACTGTAGACAAGCGATCGAGGCTCAGCCAGCGGTGCAGGCGCACCCACGCCATGAGCAGAACCGGGAGCCCACTCCGCCATCGACCCCCGCCCCACAACAACGCCCGGCGTTACTCGGGCGAAGTCGGCGACAACCGATAGCGCATCCCCGGCGGGGCCGCCTCGAGCCAGCTCAGCAGGCCGGTCAGCGAATCGGTCTCCATGGCCAGCTCGACGTCGCCCGACGGCCCGTCCAGGCCCAGAATGCGCTGGCTGTCGAGCAGCAGCCCCGCCTCGGCCGGGGTGGGAAGCCGTTGCTCCCCCGCCCGCACCTCGCCGCGATCGAAGCACAGGTCGGGCCACAAAGACAGCGAGAACGACGGAAACCATTCCAGTTCATGGTCCCGATAACGAGCGACTCCGAGCACCCAACGGGAACTCGGAGTCGACGGACGGCGGCGCAAGCTACAGCTGAACGTGGCACCGGCACGCGACAACCAGCGACGGCGCAGCCACAACCATGCGACGGCTAGCATCAGCACGGCGGCCACCGTGATCAGTGCCACTTCAGCAGCCTGAAGCACGGTGCCCACGGTGTCTTCCCTTTTCGCTCAGTTGGCCCGATCGGCCCTCTTGGCGGCGGCCAGTTGCGAGATCGCGCGATCATGATGCTGGCGGGTCTCGTCGCTGTTGTCACCCTGATTGCGCTTCTTGTGGGCCTCCAGCAGTTCGCGCTCGGCCTCCTCAAGCGAAATCTCGTGCGCCAACCGCGCATACTGGCTGAGCAGCGAAACCCGGTTCTCCGACACGGCGATGAAGCCACCGTCGACCGCGATCACCTCACGCTTGCCGTCGGCGGTCAGCACCTCGGCGGCACTGGGCGCCAGCAACGCCAGCACCGGCTCGTGGTTCGGCAGAATGCCGATGTCGCCTTCCAGGGTGCGGGCGATCACCGACAGTGCCTCGCCCTCCCAGACCCTGCGGTCGGCGGCGACCACCTCGACGAACAGCGTGTCGCCCTCGGCCACGATCAGCCCTCCTTCTGCAAGCGTTCCCAGTTCTCCATCACCATGTCCATGCCGCCGACGTTGAAGAACGCCTGTTCGGCGATGTGGTCGACCTCGCCGTCGCAGATCATCTTGAACGACGCGATGGTGTCGGCCAGCGGCACGGTCGAGCCCGGAACATTGGTGAACTTGGTGGCCATGTAGGTGTTCTGGCTCAGGAACTGCTGAATGCGGCGCGCCCGTCCGACCAAGATCTTGTCTTCTTCAGACAACTCGTCGACACCCAGAATGGCGATGATGTCTTGCAGTTCTTTGTTGCGCTGCAGAATCTGCTTCACCCGAGTGGCCGTGTTGTAGTGGTCATCGCCGATAAACTGCGGATCAAGAATGCGGCTTGAGCTGGTCAGCGGGTCGACCGCCGGGTACAGGCCACGGGAGGCAACCTCACGCGACAGCTCGGTGGTTGCGTCCAGATGCGCGAAGGTGGTGGCCGGTGCCGGGTCGGTGTAGTCGTCGGCGGGCACGTAGATCGCCTGCATCGAGGTGATCGAGTGGCCCCGGGTCGAGGTGATCCGCTCCTGCAACTGACCCATCTCGTCGGCCAGGTTCGGCTGGTAGCCCACCGCGGACGGCATCCGTCCGAGCAGCGTGGAGACCTCAGAACCTGCCTGGGTGAACCGGAAGATGTTGTCGATGAACAGCAGCACGTCCTGGTTCTGCACATCGCGGAAGTACTCCGCCATGGTCAGCGCCGACAGCGCCACCCGCAGCCGGGTGCCCGGCGGCTCGTCCATCTGGCCGAAGACCAGGGCGGTGTCTTTCATGACGCCGGCCTCGATCATCTCGTGGATCAGGTCGTTGCCCTCACGGGTGCGCTCGCCCACGCCCGCGAACACCGACGTGCCACCGAAGGTGTGCGCGATGCGGTAAATCATCTCTTGAATGAGCACCGTCTTGCCCACGCCGGCACCGCCGAACAGGCCGATTTTGCCGCCCTTCACGTAGGGCGTGAGCAGGTCGAGCACCTTGATGCCGGTCTCGAGCATCTCGGTCTTGGGCTCGAGCTGATCGAATTTGGGGGCGGCGCGGTGAATCGGCCAGCGCTGGGTGATCTCGACCGATGCGGTGTCTTCGTTGAGGCACTCGCCGGTCACGCCCCAGACCCGGCCCTTGGTCACGTCGCCCACCGGCACCGAGATCGGACGCCCGGTGTCAACGGCCTTGCTGCCGCGGCGCATGCCGTCGGTCGGCTTCAGCGAGATGGCGCGCACCATGTTGTCGCCGATGTGCAGGGCCACCTCGGCATAGATCGTGCGCTTCTCGGCACCGGTGTCGATGTCGACCAGCAGTGCGTTGTAGATGTCGGGCATCTGGTCGGCCGGGAACTCCACGTCGACCACCGGGCCGATCACGCGCGCGACGCGGCCGACGCCACCCAAGGCTTCGGTGTCGGTGTTGTTGGTGTCCAGTGTCACGGTCATTGATCCACTCTCGTCTCTCGAGCCCTAGTCCTGGGCGGCGGCATCGGCCAGCGCGCCCGCGCCACCGACGATTTCACTGATTTCCTGGGTGATCTCGGCCTGCCGGGCCTGGTTGGCCTCGCGGGTCAGCCGCTCGATCAGTTGCTTGGCGTTGTCGGTGGCTGATTTCATGGCCCGCTGCTGGCTGGCCAACTGTGAAGCCGCCGACTGCAACAGGTAGAACCACACCCGGCTGCGCACGTACATCGGCAGCAAGGCGTCCAGCACCGTCTCACCGTCGGGCTCGAACTCGTACAGCGGCAGTAACTCGCCCTCGTTGGGCACGTGCACGCCCTCGACCACCTCAAGGGGCAGCAGCCGCCTGGCCCTGGGATTCTGAACGAGCATCGACTCCATGCGGGTGTAAATACCGTAGATGGCGTCGACACCCCCCTCTTCGTAGGGCGTCATGAAGTCGGCGATCAGGGCGTCCGCGATCTCTTGGGCGTGCGCGAACGTCGGCGAGTCGGAGAATCCCTCCCACTGTTGCCGGATCGGCAGGCCTCGGAAATTCATGTAGGCGATGGCTTTGCGCCCCACGGCATACCGGACCACCTCGACGCCTTCGCGCTCGAGGCGCTCGCGCAGCCGGGCGGCGGTCTTGATCGCGTTGGCCGAATAGGCGCCGTTCATGCCACGGTCGGAGGTGATCACCATCATCGCGACCCGGCGCACCTGCTGGGGCTCCGCGGTCAGCGGGTGTTCGTCGTGGCTGTAGGTGGCCACGGCCGAGACGGCCCGGATGAGTTCAGTGATGAACGGCTCACCCTCCTGAGCGACGCGCTGCGCCTTGATGATGCGGGACGCCGCGATCAACTCCATCGCGCGGGTGATCTTCTGGGTGGCTGCAACCGACTTTCGACGCTGTCGCAGTTCACGCAAGCTGGCTGCCATCGATCAGACCTTCTGCGTCTGAATCGTCTCGACGCCGATGTCCTTGTCTTTCAGCGGCTTGTGACCCATCTCTTGCGCCAGCGGCTTGCCCTGGCTGGTGGTGAACTGCCGTTTGAAGTCGGCGATCGCCTTGGCCACGGCGTTGGCGGTGTCGTCGTCCCAGCCACCGGTCTCGGCGATCGTGGAGAGAATGCTGGTGGAGCGGCGCAGGTGGTCGAGCAGTTCGCTCTCGAACCGCAACACGTCGTTGACCGGAACGTCGTCGAAATGACCGTTGGTGCCGGCCCACACGCTGACCACCTGGTCTTCGACCGGGAACGGGGTGTACTGCGGCTGTCGCAGCAACTCGGTGAGCCGGGCGCCGCGTTCGAGCTGGCGCCGCGAGGTGGCGTCGAGGTCGGAAGCGAACATGGCGAACGCCTGCATGTCACGGTATTGAGCCAGGC
Organism: Micropruina sp.; assembly: GCF_047602085.1. Lineage (GTDB taxonomy): Bacteria > Actinomycetota > Actinomycetes > Propionibacteriales > Propionibacteriaceae > Micropruina. The sequence goes on along the minus strand of NZ_JASGID010000007.1, from coordinate 482,513 downwards.
CGATCTTCAGCGTGCCGGCCACCTTCTTCATGGCCTTGATCTGGGCGTCGCCACCCACCCGCGAGACCGAGATCCCCACGTCGATGGCCGGACGCTGGTTGGCGTTGAACAGATCGGACTGCAAGAAGATCTGGCCGTCGGTGATCGAGATCACGTTGGTCGGAATGTAGGCCGACACGTCGTTGGCCTTGGTCTCGATGATCGGCAGGCCGGTCATCGAGCCGGCGCCCAGCTCGTCCGACAGCTTGGCGCAGCGCTCCAGCAGCCGGCTGTGCAGGTAGAACACGTCGCCCGGGTAGGCCTCGCGGCCCGGCGGACGGCGCAGCAGCAGCGACATGGCCCGGTAGGCCTCGGCCTGCTTGGTCAGGTCGTCGAAGACGATCAGCACGTGCTTGCCGCCGTACATCCAGTGCTGGCCGATGGCCGAGCCGGTGTAGGGGGCGATGTACTTGAAGCCCGCCGGATCGGAGGCCGGCGCGTGCACGATCGTGGTGTACTCCATGGCCCCGGCCTCTTGCAGCACGCTGCGCAGCGACGCGATGGTGGAGCCCTTCTGGCCGATCGCGACGTAGATGCAGCGCACCTGCTTGCTCGGATCGCCGGTCTCCCAGAAGGCCTTCTGGTTGATGATCGTGTCGATCGCGATGGCGGTCTTGCCGGTCTTGCGGTCGCCGATGATCAACTGGCGCTGGCCGCGGCCGATCGGGGTCATGGCGTCGATGGCTTTGATCCCGGTCTGCAGCGGCTCTTTGACGCTCTGCCGGTCCATGACCCCGGCCGCCTGCAGCTCGAGCGCACGCTGCCCGTCGAGATCGGTGATGGCGCCGAGCCCGTCGATCGGGTTGCCCATGGCGTCGACCACGCGGCCCAGGTAGCCGTCGCCGACCGGCACCGACAGAATCTCGTTGGTGCGCTTAACGGTCTGGCCCTCTTCGATGCCCTCGGAGTCGCCCAGCACGACGACGCCGATCTCACGGACGTCGAGGTTGAGCGCAATGCCGCGGGTGCCGTTCTGGAACTCGAGCAGCTCGTTGGCCATGGCCGAGGGCAGCCCCTCGACCTTGGCGATGCCGTCACCCGACACCACCACCGTGCCGAGCTCTTCGCGGGCCGCAGTGTCGGTGGAGAAGTTCGCCACGAACTTCTGCAGCGCGTCCCGGATCTCGTCGGGACGAATGGTCAGTTCCGCCATGTGTTGGTCCTTGTTCTGTGCTGGTTCGTGCGGTTGCGGATTCGGGTGCAGATGGGTCAGTGAAACTGCCGGCGCGCGCTCTCGAGCCGGCCCGAGACGCTACCTTCGATGAGCTCGTCGCCGACGGTCACCCGGGCGCCACCGATGACCTGCGGGTCGACCACGACCTGCAAGTTGACCGGACGGCCCAACTGGCCGGCGAGCACCGTGGCCAACCGGTCGTGCTGTTCGTCGGTCAGCGGCCGGGCTACCACCACCTGGGCCAGGGCGCGGCCACGTTGAGCGGCGGCGATCGACAGGTAGCTTTCGAGCGTCAGGTCGAAGCTGCGGCTGCGAGCAGCGACCGCCCGCTTGGCCAACTCGACGGTCACGGCGTCGGCACGGCCGTCCAGCAGGTCGGTGATCAACTGGGTGCGCGCACTCAAAGGTGCCGAGCGGTCACTGATCGCGGAGCGCAGCGCGGCGTCGCCGTCGACCAGCCGGCCGAACCGGAACAGCTCGTCCTCCACACTCTCGAGCGTGCCACTGGCCTGGGCGGTCGCGAAGGCGGCCCGGACCGCCTGGCGTTCGAGCGCATCGGCCAGCCGCGCGCCGCCGCCCCAGCGCAGCCCGACGGCTTGGCGCAGCACCTGCTGCGCGGCGGCCGAGACGCGCTGGCCGAACAGTGCGTCGATCAACTGGCCCCGCTCGGCGGGTTCGATGCCCGGATCGGTGAGCACGCGGCGCAGCGCCGGCTGTTGGTCGAGGACGTCGACCACGGCGAACAGCTCTGCGGCCAACTGGGGTACGACCTGCTGGCCGTCCAGCACACCGTCCAGTTCGCTCTGCCTGGCCTCCTCTTGGGTGGTCATACCTTCTCCGTGTTGCTCGCTTCGAGATCGGCGATAAAGCGGTCGACCGTGCGCCGAGCGCGCTCGTCGTCGTCGAGCGACTCTCCGACGATCTTGCCCGCCAAGGTGGTGGCCAGCCCACCGACCTCGGAACGCAACTGCTGCACGGCCTGCACTCGCTCGGCCTCGATCTGCGACGTGGCCTGAGCGATCAGGCGCCTGGACTCGTCCTGAGCCTCGTTACGCATCTCAGCCAGAATCGCCGCACCCTGGGCTTTCGCCTCTTCGCGCAACGCGCTGGCCTCGTCACGGGCCGTGGCCAACTGTTCGTTGTAGCGCCGCAGCGCCTCGGCAGCCTCTTTCTGCGCCTGTTCGGCCTTCTCGATGCCCCCAGCGATCTGCGCGGTGCGCTCGGCGTAGGTCTGCTCGAACCGCGGCACGACGAGCTTTGCGATGCCGAACCAGACGACGATGAACAGGACGATGCCGGCGATGAACTCAGGCAGCGCCGGCATCAGCGGGCCGAAGCTGATTTCGAGAATCATCGGTCGGCGCTCAGAGCACGAAAGCGAGTGCGATGCCGATGATGGCCAGCGCCTCGACCACGGCGAAGCCGAGCCATGCGGTACCCATCAGCGCACCGCGAGCCTCGGGCTGACGCGCCGTGCCGTTGATGACGGCGGCGAAGATCAGGCCGACGCCGACTCCGGGGCCGATGGCACCCAGACCGTAGCCGACCATGTTCAGCGAGCCGGAGATCTCCAGGAGCGTGAGCATCAGTTGTTCCCTTTCGGATTGTTTGGTGAAGCGATCAGTGCTCTTCGGCCAGCGCCGAAGAGATGTACTGGGCGGACAGGACGGTGAAGATGTAGGCCTGCAGGCAGGCCACGAAAATTTCGAGGGCGAAGATAGCCGAGCTCAGCAACCACGAAGCGACCCCCGCCACAGCGAGACCGCCGCCGGCCTGCACCAGCAGGGTGCCCCCGACGATGAACACGATCACCAGCAGGTGACCGGCGAAAAGGTTGGCGAAGAGTCGCAGGGCCAATGTCACGGGGCGCACGACGAAATTCGACAGAAACTCCAGCGGAATCAGCAGCGGCCACATGACCCACGGCACACCCTCGGGCAGCGACATGCGCCGGATGTAGGTGAAGAGCCCCCATTTGCGAATACCGACCGCGTTGTAAGTGATCCACACGATCAGGGCCAGCGCATAGGGAAAGCCTATGTGGCTGAACGTCGGCAGCATGAAGAAGAAGAACTGGCCGAACAGGTTGTTGATCAGGATGAAGCTGAACAATGCCAGCAGAAATGGCACGAACCGCTGGTAGTCGTGGCCCAGAATGTCGCGGGCGATGCCGTTGCGCACCAGGTTGTACAACTGTTCGCCGACGAACTGCTTCTTACCCGGCACCGCCTTGTGCCCACGGGCCAGCCACCACCACACGACGACGGCCAGCAACGCTCCGAGCACGCTTTGAAACAGGTAATTATTGATCCAGTCGACCCCGGCATCGGGGAAGAGCGGACGTGGGTCGAAGCTGTGTACCCCGGGCGGCCAGTGGCTGTCTTCGCCACTACCCTCCATCGGGATGATCAGGCCCGGGCCCATAGCACCTCCGTCGTCTCTTTCGTGGTCATGAGTTGCGCACGAACCGCTGGTGAATCAGGTAAACCCCACCCGCAGCACCGAGCACGATGCCGAGCGGAAGGAGGAAAACGGTTCCCAACCAGCGATCCAGCAGCCAGCCGACACCACCATAGAGGAGCACTCCCGCGATCAGATAGCTGACCGACCGAACGCCCTCGTCAGTGCTGTTCATACCGTTACCCGAACGCACAGTCTCGTGGGTGCCCCGCTGCTGCTCCATGACGTGGGGAGCCTATCAGCAAGCCGTCGGCACGGGCCAGCGCAACTGCCTCAGTGGGACGTGTCGTCGGGCGGGTCGAAAACCGGTATTCGCAGCCGGCTGAACACCCAGATCTCGGCGGCCAACCAGCCCACCACCACACAGATCGTGGTGACCGCGACCGCCAACCGGTCCATTCCGGCGAGCCGTTCGGGGTTGGCTGCGGCGGCGAACAGCACCACGCCGGGAACCCCCACCCGGAGCAGATACGAGACGAACCAGGCGAGCATCATCTGCTGCGGGGCCGCGTCGGCGTACCGCACCTGCACCCACTGGCCCAGCCCCATGAAGGCGAGGGTGGCCAGGGCTGCGACCAGTGCGCTCAACCCGGCGGACGGACCTCGGGTCCAGAGCATCAACGGCACGACGAACAGCGCAACGATGTGGCCGCCCATCGCGCCACCGGCCATCAACTGGCGGGCGCGCCGGGCGTTGGCACTGATCGGACGGACGTCACGCGGCACGGTTCACCGGCTTCCAGGTCAGCCATGCGGCGAGCGCGACACCGGCGGCCAGCGCCGCGATCGCCCATGGGGTGGTGGCCATGCCGATCAGGATGGCCCCGAAGGCAAGAACGGCCGTCCACAGCCACAACAGCGCCACCGCGCGCCGGTGACTGTGGCCCAACTCGAGCATCCGGTGGTGCAAGTGCTGCTTGTCGGCCTGGAACCACAGCCGCCCGGCGATAGTCCGCCGCACGTAGGCCAGGATCAGGTCGCCCAACGGCAGCGCCATCACCGCCAGCGGCAGAATCAGCGGCAGGTAGGCGTTGAAGGCCAGCCCGGTGCCCTCGATAGCGATCTGGGAGGGATCGAGCTGGCCGGTCAGACTGATCAGCGAGGTGGCCATCAAGAAGCCGAGCAGCATTGACCCGGAATCGCCCATGAACATGCGCGCAGGGTGCACGTTGTAGGGCAGGAAGCCCAGGCACATGCCGACGGTGACCACGGTGATCAGACTGGCGGTGGTGGCCCGCACCAGTTCTTGCTCGTAGCTGAGCCAGTAGGCGTACACGAAGAACGAGGTCGCCCCGATGGCCACCACGCCGGCGGCCAGGCCGTCGAGGCCGTCGATCAGGTTGATCGAGTTCACGCACAGAAAGATCAGCGCCATGGTCAGCAGAATCGACATGGCGTCGTCGAGGGTGAGAATGGTGTTGGGCAGCGGAATCCAGTACACCTTGACACCGTTCAGCACAACGATGCCGGCCGCCAGCATCTGCCCGGCGATCTTGGCCAGGGCGTTCAGGTCGAACATGTCGTCGAGCACCCCCACCGCACAGATCACCAGGCCGGCAATGAACACCGCCCGACTGTCGTGGGCCACCAGATCGAACCGGCCCAGCCAGGGCAGTTGGCTCGCCACCAGCAGCGCAGCGGCAAGCCCGCACAGCATGGCGATGCCGCCGAAGTAGGGAATCGGACGGGTGTGCACGTCGCGATCCCGCACCAGCGCCACGGCGTTGTAGCGGAACGCGAGCCGTCGGCACAGCCCGGCCAGCAGGTAGGTGGACCCGGCCGCGATCAGCAGAACCAGCAGGTACTCACGCATCGTCGCCGAACAGTCCTGGAACGATGCTGGCCAGTTCGTCGGCGCTCAGCCTGCCGGCGCGCAGAATGTGCGGCTCGCCAGTCAGGTCGACGATGGTTGACGGCACGGCGTCCGACCCGGGGCCGGCATCAAGGTACACCGACACGCTGTCGCCGAGCTGCTCGATCGCCTCGTGCACCGTGGTAGCCGCTGGACGGCCGCTGACGTTGGCGCTGCTCACCGCCAACGGCCCGGTGTGGCGCAGCAGGGCCCGGGTAAAGTCCTGGTCGGGCACCCGCACCGCGATGGTGTCGCCGCGGTCGCCCAGGTCAAGCTGCAACTCGGGTTGCGCGGTGACCACCACGGTCAGCGGTCCGGGCCAGAACGCCTTGGCCAAGTCGAGGCCACTGCGAGTGAGCCCGGTGGCCAGCGAGCGCAGCATGGACGGTTCGGCGATCAGCACCGGCGGCGGCATGTCGCGGCCACGCTGCTTGGCGTCGAGCAGTCGTTGCACGGCCGCCGCGTCGAAGGCTGCGGCGCCGATGCCGTAGACGGTGTCGGTGGGCAGCACGATGCACTCCCCCGCCGCCACCGCTGCCTCGGCTGCGGCCAGTGCCTCGTCGCCTTGAGTGGCGCAGTCGAACAGCCGCGGATCGCTCACGTAGGCCATCCTGCCACCGCGATGCTGCGCCGGGCCGTCACGAACCGCGGACGGTCGTTCAGGTCGCGATGGCCGTGCACCTGGTCGTAGCCGCCGTGCCGCAAGAACACCGCCGGAGCGCTCGCGTGCTGCAGTTCAGCATGCTCGGCACACACCCAGCCACCGGGGCGCAGCAGGCGGGCCGCAACGGTGGCGACCACACGCAGGGCGTCCAGGCCGTCCGGCCCCGAGAACAGCGCCAGGGCCGGCTCATGGTCGCGCACCTCGGCCGGAATGCCGTCGAACGAATCGAGTGGTACGTAGGGCGGGTTGGCAATCACCAGGTCGACGGTGCCGTCGAGCTCGGCGAACGCGTCGGCCATGTCGCCGTGCACCAGCGCCACGCCGCTGCCGGCCAGGTTCGCGGCGGCATAGCGCACCGCCTCGTCGCTGAGCTCGACGGCATGCTGGCGAGCCCCGGGGTATTCGTCGGCGATGGCCAGCGAGATCGCTCCCGAGCCCGCGCACAGCTCCACCACCACCGGCTCGGCTGAACCCTCGTGCAGCCGATCGAGCGCCCAACCGGTCATCACCTCGGTCTCGGGGCGCGGAATGAACACGCCCGGGCCGACCGCCACTTCGACGTGCCGGAACGCCGCGCGTCCGATCAGGTATTGCACCGGAGTCCCGCCCGCCCGAGCGGTCAGCAGTGTCTCAAAGGCGGTGACTGCCTCGGGCGCCACCGACTCGTGGGTGAGCAGCCGCGAGGGCGGCACGCACAGCACCCCGGCGAGCAGCAGCCGGGCGTCGGCCGACGGCACCCGGCCCGCGGCGGCGCGCAACAGGGCGGTGACCGAGGTCACCCGATGCTCTCAAGTCGTTCGGCCAGGTCTGCGGCCTGCAGCGCCTGGATCACGCCGCCCAGGTCACCGGCCAGCACCTGGTCGAGGTTGTACGCCTTGTAACCGATGCGGTGATCGGCGATCCGGTTCTCGCCGAAGTTGTAGGTGCGAATGCGCTCGGAGCGGTCGACCGTGCGCACCTGTGAGCGGCGTGCGGCGGACGCGTCGGCAGCGGCCTGCTCCTCGGCCGCGGCGACCAGGCGGGCCCGCAGCATGCGCAGGGCGGAGTCCTTGTTCTGCAACTGCGAGCGTTCGTTCTGGCAACTCACCACGATGCCGGTGGGCAGATGGGTGATCCGCACCGCCGAATCGGTGGTGTTGACGCCCTGCCCACCCGGCCCCGAGCTGCGGTACACGTCGATGCGCAGGTCGTCGGGGTCGATGGCGACCTCGGCCTCTTCGATGTCGGGCATCACCAGCACCCCGGCGGCCGAGGTGTGCACCCGGCCCTGGGTCTCGGTGACTGGCACCCGCTGCACGCGGTGCACCCCGCCCTCGAACTTCAGCACGCCATAGGGAAAATTGTCGGGGTCGTTGCCCTTGGCCTTGACCGCCAGGGTGATCGACTTGTAGCCGCCCAGATCGGTCGGCTGGCTGTCGAGCACGTCGACGCTCCAGCCGCGGGTCTCGGCGTAGCGCGCGTACATGCGCAACAGGTCGCCGGCGAACAGGGCCGATTCTTCGCCCCCCTCGCCCGACTTGATCTCAAGCAGGGCATCGGAGCTGTCGTGCGGGTCGCGCGGTGCCAGCAGCGTGGTGAGCCGGGCGGTCACCTCGTCGAGTCGCTGGGCGAGGTCGTCCGCCTCGTCGGCGAATGACGCGTCGTCGGCCGCCAGTTCGCGGGCGGCGTCCAGGTCGCCGGTGAGCTGGTCGTACTCGGCCAGCCCTTTCACGATCGGGGTGAGTTCGGCGTAGCGGCGCCCGATCCGGCGGGCCAGGGCGAGGTCGGCGTGCGTGGCCGGATCGGCAAGCTGCCGCTCGAGCTCGGCGAACTCACCGCGCAGCGACTCGGCTGCCTCGAACATGCTGCCCCCCTTCTCTTCGGTGCCCGCTGTGGTGCGTAACGACGACGAAGCGCCGGGGCCCCTCGGGCCCCGGCGCTCACGCAGGCTACTTCTTCTTGGCCGGCTGCTTGGCGTAGCGGCGCTCGAACCGAGCCACGCGGCCGCCGGTGTCGAGGATCTTCTGCTTGCCGGTGTAGAACGGGTGGCAGGCCGCACAGACCTCGGCGTGAATGACGCCGTTCTTGGCGGTGCTGCGAGTGGCGAACGTGTTGCCGCAGGTGCAGGTGACCTCGGTCACGTTGTAGTCGGGATGGATTCCCTGCTTCATGGTGTGAGCTCCTTGTTCTGTGCCGGGTCGCCTCGCTGGGAAAGATGGGGCTGGATGGGCCCTGGCGTGAACCGGCAACGACCGTCCATTCTGCCCGATCCCCTCGCCCCCAAGCAAACGCCCCCACCACCCCGCACCCCCTCCCCCGCCCCCTCCCACGTTTCCGCGTTTCGGCGTCCTTTCAGTGGTTCAAACCCCGGAAGTGACGCCAAAGCCCGGAGACGTGGTGCTGTCCACCCCAGGGGGGGCGGGGGGCGGGGGTCAGGGGGCTAGCTCGCGTGGGAGTGGGTGTTGGTGGACGATCGTCAGGCCGCTGACCGCCCGGGTCAGGCAGACGTAGAGGCGGCGCAGGCCGGTGACCCGGTCGGGCTCGGCGGCCACGATCGCGGACGGCTCGAACAACACCACCTGATCGAATTCGAGGCCCTTGGCGAGGCTGGCGGGCACGACGTCGAGGCGATGCTCGAAGGCATCGGCGGCGGGTTGTGCGCCGAGCACGCCGAAGCCGAGAGCAGCGTCGCTCAGCACGTCGATAGCGGTACTCAGCTCTGCGTCGGCGACGATCACGCCCACGGTGCCCGGGTGATGCAGCGCCCCGCGCACGGCAGCGGCGAGGGCGTCCGAACCACCGGTGACCACGCTGAAGTCGCCGGGTGAGCGACGCACCGAGTGCGGCGGGGTGAGGGTCGGCGCGATGCTGGGCAGCAGCCGGGCGGCGTACGAGATCACCGACCGCGGCACCCGAAAGCCGGCGACCAGCTCGGTCAGCGCACTGTTGGGCTTACCCAAATGGTGCAGCGACTCGGCCCAGCTCGTGGCGGCGTACGGAGTGGTCGCCTGAGCCAGATCGCCCAGCACGGTGACCGAGCCGGTACTGGCGCGTCGTCCGACGGCCCGCAGGCCCATCGCCGACAGGTCTTGTGCCTCGTCGACGATCACGTGGCCGAGGCTGGGGGTGCGGACGAGCAGATCGGTGGCCTCGTCGATCAGCACCAGGTCAGCCAGGCTCGGCTTCCAGGCAGCCACCGATCGCGGCAGCCGGGCCCGTCCGGTGACACCGTGGCCGAGGCCGAGCACCCGCTGCTCGTCGGCGCTCAGCAGATCCTGCGCATGCCAGGCCAGAAAGGCCGGGTCGGCGAGCAGCCGCACAACCAGCCTGGCGGCGTCCAGCGCCGGCCAATGGGCCTCGACATAGGCCTTCACCGGACGGGAGCGGGCCACCGCGTTCTGCACCCGATCGTCGGGCAACTCCCCCGCCTGCTCCATGCGCAGCAACACCTGGTGAGCGAGCCGCTGGGCGAACATCTCCCGCCCCGCCGCATACCGGACTCCCCGCGCCCGCAACTCGTCGACCACGGCGGCACAGCGGTGCGCCGGTACGCGCCACTGGGCCGACCCGCGCGGCACCACCAGCGTCTCGGTAGGTTGCACGATCGACTGCCAGACTGCCCGGCGCAGCAACTCGGCCATCCGCGGATCGCCCTTGAGCACGGCCGCGGTAGGACTGTCGGAGCCGGCGACGGGGCGTCCGGTGGCTCGCGAGACGAGCGATTCGAGCGTCTCTTGTGCCGCGTCGATCTCACCCAGCGCGGGCAGCACGTCGCCGATGTAACGCAGAAACGACGCGTTGGGCCCGACCACCATCACGCCACTGCGGCTGAGTTGGTCGCGGTAGGCGTACAGCAGGTAGGCCGCGCGATGCAGGCCGACGGCGGTTTTTCCCGTGCCCGGGGCTCCTTGAACGACCACCGACTCGTTCAGCGGCGCGCGCACGATCAGATCCTGCTCCGGCTGGATGGTGGCGACGATGTCGCGCATCGGCCCGGTGCGCGGCCGCTCGATCTCTGCTTCGAGAATCTCCGACTGGCCGAAGGCGACCTCAGGCCCCGTGCCATGGCCGACCAGCCGTTCGTCTTCGAAGGCAGTGATTGCCCCGTGCTGAAAGCCGAACCGACGGCGCAAGGCAACCCCCATCGGTTCGGTGCGGCTGGCCCGGTAGAACGCCAGCGCCACCGGCGCCCGCCAGTCGTACACCATGGGTTCGCTGCCCATCTCGCGGGTGACGTGCAGCCGTCCGATCCAGCAGTCCTCGTTCTCGTCCGCGCCAGCACCGATGCGGTAGTCGATGCGGCCGAAGAACAGCGGCGTGGACGGGTCGTCGCGCAACGCCACCATGCGGCGGTACAGCGCCTGCTTCAGGAACTCCCCGCTCAGCCGGTCGCCGGCCAGAGCCTCCAAAGACGCCGTGTGTTCCCGCATCTCATGCAGCGCCGCCCGCGACTCGACCAGATGTTCTCGAGCTTGGGTCAGGGCATCGGTGGCCGGCACGGCAAGCACCTCCGGGGTTGTCAGCAGCCAGCCAGCTTAACCCCGTGCCCTCCGATCACCAAGGAAGGGCCGACCACCAAGGAAGGGCCGATCAGCGCCCCGCCGCTGGTTGGGCTCGTCGAAACCCCTTCTCCCGGCGGCACGTCCGAGGCCTCGACAATGCCCGGTCCCCGCGATGCACATTCAGCTGACCGGGTTCCAGACCTTGTTCCGGCGCTCGCCGACGCTGACAGACCACGGGAACCAGACCGATGGCATGACCGACAAAGCGACCGTCACCGACCCGGTCAACCAGAACCTGGACGGCTGGGAACTCGGCATCACAGACGCCTTCGTGATCAGGCCAGGCCCCTGGCAAGCGGTGGCCGGCCCCGCTGGTCGAGCCTGTCGAGCCTGCAGACACTCCCCAACAAGGGGGGGTCGGCAAGCCCAACCGGCGGTGACGGCGTTGACCAGCTAGTTCGCCGAGGGCGTGGTCCGGGTCACCTGAATCAGGAACTCGCGGTTCGACTCGGTCTTGCGCATCCGCGACAGCAGCGTCTCTAGGGCAGCCTGCGGATCGAGACTGGCCAGCACCCGCCGCAGCTTCCAGATGATCTGCAGCTCCTCGCGGGTAAACAGCATCTCTTCGCGTCGCGTTCCGGACGCCGCCACATCGATCGCCGGGAAGACCCGCTTGTCGGCCAGGTCGCGGCGCAGCCGCAGCTCCATGTTGCCGGTGCCCTTGAACTCTTCGAAGATCACCTCGTCCATCTTCGAGCCGGTCTCGATCAGCGCGGTGGCCAGAATCGTCAACGAGCCGCCGTCCTCGATATTGCGCGCGGCGCCGAAGAACTTCTTCGGCGGGTACAGCGCCGCCGAGTCGACACCGCCGGAGAGGATCCGTCCCGACGCGGGCGCGGCCAGGTTGTAGGCCCGGCCCAGCCGGGTGATGCCGTCGAGCAGGATCACCACGTCCTTGCCCAGTTCGACCAGGCGCTTGGCCCGCTCGATGGCCAGCTCGGCGATCGTGGTGTGGTCGTCGGCCGGACGATCGAACGTGGAGGCGATCACTTCGCCCTTGACGCTGCGCTGAAAATCGGTGACCTCTTCGGGACGCTCGTCGACCAGCACCACCATCAGGTGCACTTCGGGGTTGTTGGTCGTGATCGCGTTGGCAATGGCCTGCATGATCAGTGTCTTGCCGGCCTTGGGGGGCGAGACGATCAGGCCGCGCTGGCCCTTGCCGACCGGGCTGACCAGGTCGATGATGCGGCCGGTCATGCCCACCGCCGAGGTCTCGAGCTTGAGCCGCTCCTGCGGGTACAACGGGGTCAGCTTGCCGAACTCCGCGCGGTCGCGCGCCTTCTCGGGGGCGTCGGCGTTGATCGTGTCGATGCGCACCAGCGGGTTGAACTTCTCTTTGCGCTCCCCGTCACGCGGCTGCCGGATCGCACCGGTGACGATGTCGCCCTTGCGCAGCCCGAATTTGCGCACCATCGACAGCGACACGTAGGCGTCGTTCGAGCCGGGCAGGTAGCCCGAGGTGCGCACGAAGGCGTAGTTGTCGAGCACGTCGAGAATGCCCGAGATGGTGACCAGCACGTCGTCGTCGCTCACCACCGGTTCGGCCTCGAGCCCAGCCATCGCCCCGCCCTGCCCGCCGCGGTTGTTGCCCCGGCGGTTCTGTCGGTCGCGGTTGCGCCGGCGGCGGGAGCGCCGTCCGGTGCCGAAGTCGTCGTCGTCCCGCGGCTGCTGCTGACGCTCGTTGCCGCCGCCGCCGTTCGCCGCCGGACGGAAGTCGACGGTGGGCTCGGAAGGCTCGGCGCTGACCTCGACGGCCGACCCGGCAGCGGCCTCGCCGTCCCCTCGGTTGCGTCGGCGCCGTCCGCGCTCGCCCTGCAGGGCGTCGAGGCGGGCTGCGACGTCATCGCCGGCCGGGGCGGTTCCGTTCGAACTTGCCTGCGCGGCTGACTCCGCCGAGGTGCTGGGCGTGGCCGGGACGGACTCGGCCGGGGCACTGGCCTGTACCTGCTCGGTTGCCGGGCGCTCCTTCGCGGCCCGCTTGTGCTGTTGCTGCTCCGGCTCTTCGGCACGGCCGGCCCCGGTGCGCACCGCTGCCGCCCCGCCCTGGGCGGAGCGGATGGCGTCGATCAACTGGCTCTTGCGCATGGCGCCGGTGCCTTTGAGGCCGAGCGAGGAGCCGAGCTGCTTGAGCTCGGGAAGCAGCATGCCGCTCAGCCCCTTGCCGTTACCCGAGGCGGTGGCGGCTTCGATCGTGTCGGTCACATGGGTCCTTTCGGAACATCCGGACGGGTGCCTTCACCGGCGCCCGGACAGCAATTTGGGAGGAGCGTGACTAGCTCCGGCACAGATCCTGGATGCGTTTCATCTCCCAAACCAAAGGGCTTTGATGAAAGGAGTCCTCGACGAATCAGATCGTCAGCCCCGATCTGCGGGGGCGATTGGCTGCTTTGCAGCGCGCTGTAAGCGTAGCACCGCACCGGCCAATTGCTCGAAACGACGCGGCTGGGCGAGATATTCCGCCGATCAGAACCCCTAGAGCAGCGCTGATCAACGCAACCCTCGCTGGTTGAGCGTGTCGAAACCCCTAGTGAGCGCATTCCGTTCGAGGTATCGACAAGCTCGACCAGCCAAAAAAACCGCGCTGCCCTAGGGTGCTGTCGAATGCTGCAGGGCGAGTTGCGCCCGGCGACGGTCTCGGCCCCAGGGTGTGTAGGCCGCGACGATGCTGGCGATCAGAATGGCCACCCCCAGGTAGACGCCGAAGTTGTCGACGAGCATCTGCAGCGGCGTGTAGGTCAGTTCGATGTTGTTGTCACCGGGCAGCAACTTGAACGGCGCGAAGGCCGTCCAGATCGCGTAGAACAGCCCTGTGACGCGCAAGTAGCCCGGCAGCCGCTGATTGCGCAGCAGCACGACCCCGAACGGCACGATCCATACGTAGTGGTGCGACCACGAGATCGGCGAGGCGAGCAGGCTGGTCAGCCCGGCCAGGCACAGGGCGTAGGCCACCTCGCCGGCCCGGTGCATCAGCACGGCGGCGACCAGGCCGATCACCCCCACCAGCGCGGCCATTACCAGCCCGCCGCGGCTGGCCTCGCCCAGCAGCCGGGTCCACACCCCGAGCACCGACTGGTTGGTCTTGTACACGATACCGCTGTTGAGCCCCGAATCGCCCGAGAGCAGCATGCCGAAGTACGTCAGCGACGGCCCCCACAGCACGACGAACCCGATCGCCGTGCACGCCAGAAAGGTGATGAAGCTGACGATGCCTTCTCGTCTCTTGCCGGCGCAGAAGTTGTAGACAGCGATTACCGCCGGTGTGAGCTTGACGGCCGTAGCCACGCCCGTGAGCCACCCCTCGGGCAACAACCGGCGGCGAAAAACCGTGGGGCCCGGCATCGAATCAAGCACGGCTGCAGTGACCAGAAACACCGCCAACTGTCCGAAACCGAGGGTTTCGCGCACCGGCTCGACCAGCCACACGATCGCGGTGGCGGCCAGGCTGAGCCGAGCCCCGGTCAGGCCGAGCCGGTGCAGCATCGCCATGAGGCAGACCACGTTCAGCCCCAGCCACACCCATTGCGCAACGGCCAGCGGCAGGACGGCGAAGGGCACCGACAGCAAGGCGGCGAAGGCCGGGTAGATCCAGGGCAACCAGGCTTCCACGTGGTAGAAGTCTTGGCCGCGCAACACCAACTCGCCGGTGCGGCGGTACACGTCCAGGTCGATCATCGCAGGCGCCCACGGTTCGAAGCTGCCGCCAGGAATAGTCGTCGCGCCGGCGTAGAGGCCGGCCAGCAACGGAGGCAACGCCAGCAACACCACGTACCCGATGCGGCCGATCTTCACGTGCCTCAGTTAACCATCAGGCGCCGCTGCTGGTCGGTTGAGGCGCGCCGAGCGCGGCCGAGCGGCACTGGCCCCCGGGCTGTCGCGCGACCTCAGACGACCGGCAGAGAGGCTGCAGCCCGCTCGAACGCGGCCCGCAACCCGGCGTAGTCGGTGGTGACCGGAAACTGCGGGAATTCGGCGATCACGTTGGCCGGCGGCCGGAACAGGATGCCGGCGTCGGCCTCGGCGAGCATGTTGGTGTCGTTGTAGGAGTCACCCGTGGCTATGACCTTGAAGTTCAGCTCGTGGAAGCGGCGCACCGCCTCACGCTTCTGGTCGGGCATCCGCAGGGTGTAATCGACGATCCGGTCGTCAGCGATCTGCAGCTTGTGGCACAGCAGCGTCGGGTAACCGAGCTTGGCCATGAAGGGCATGCCGAACTCGTAGAACGTGTCGGACAGGATGATCAACTGGAACCGCTGCCGCAGCCAGGCAACCATCTCGACGGAGCCGGGCATCGGGTCGAGGGTTCCGATCACCCGCTGGATCTCGGTCAGCGTCAACCCGTGGGCGTCCAGCAGGTCGAGCCGGTAGCGCATCAGCACGTCGTAGTCGGGCTCGTCGCGGGTCGTCCGGCGCAGCCCGTCGATGCCGGTGGCCTCGGCCACGGC
Organism: Micropruina sp.; assembly: GCF_047602085.1. GTDB lineage: Bacteria > Actinomycetota > Actinomycetes > Propionibacteriales > Propionibacteriaceae > Micropruina. The sequence goes on along the minus strand of NZ_JASGID010000007.1, from coordinate 467,338 downwards.
GATCCAGATCTCGGGAATCAGCACCCCTTCCAGATCGAGGCAGGCCAACTGCATGACTCAGCCCTCGACCCGCATCAGGGCGATGTCGCCGGTGACCTCGGGCATGGCGCGCAGGTCTTCGACGGCCGCCCGCATGTCGCCCACCCGGGCCGCGTGGGTCAGCACCGCGAGCCGCGCCGCATGGCCCTCAGGACGCCCCGGCTCGCTCTCTTGCCGAACCGCCTGAATCGACACCTGGTAACGGGCGAAGCTAGCCGCGATCTTGGCCAGTACGCCCGGCTCGTCGTCGACGCTGAGCGACACATAGAACCGCGACGGCACCAGGCTGCGCGGGGTGATCGGACGGGCCGAGTACGACGACTCCCCCGGGCCGGCCACGCCGCGCACTCGGTTACGCGCCGCGGTGATCACGTCGCCCAGCACTGCCGACGCGGTGGGTGCGCCACCGGCGCCGGGGCCCATGAACATCAACTGCCCGGCGTGCCGCGACTCGATGAAGACCGCGTTGAACGCTCCTGACACGTTCGCCAGCGGATGGTTCGCCGGCACCATCGTGGGGTGCACGCCGACCGAGATTGAGCCGTCCGGCGCCAGCGCACAGCGGGCCAGCAGCTTAATCACGTAGCCGAGCTCTTTGGCGGTGGCCACGTCACCGGCGCTCACCTTGGTGATGCCCTCACAGTCGACGTCGTCGAGCTTGACCCGGCTGTGGAAGGCCAGGCTGGCCAGAATGGCGGCCTTCGCGGCGGCGTCCAGGCCCTCGACGTCAGCAGTCGGATCGTCCTCGGCGTACCCCAGCCGTTGCGCCTCGGCGAGCACCTCGTCGAACGAGCTGCCCTCGGTGTGCATCTTGTCGAGAATGAAGTTCGTGGTGCCGTTGACGATGCCCTTCACTGCGGTCACCTCGTCGCCCACCAACGACTCGCGCAGCGGCCGGATGATCGGAATGGCGCCCGCGACGGCGGCCTCGAAGTACAGGTCGACACCGGCCTTCGCCGCCGCCTCGTAGACGGTCGCGCCGTCTTGGGCGAGCAGTTGCTTATTGGCAGTGATCACCGAAGCGCCGCCGTCAATCGCGGCCAGAATGAGGCTGCGCGCGGGCTCGACGCCACCCATCACCTCGATCACCAGGTCGATGCCCTTGCGGGCCACGAGTTCGGCGGGGTCGGCGGTGAGCAGCGCCGGGTCGATGCCGGGGCGGGGCTTGGTCAGGTCGCGCACGGCGATGCCGACCAAGTCGAGCCGACGGCCCACCCGGGCCTGAAACTCGTCCCCGCTGTCGAGCAGGAGCCGGGCCACCTGGCTTCCCACCACTCCGCAGCCCAACAGGGCCACCTTGAGCGGTCTCGCTGGCGTCATCGCGTCCTCATCTTTCTCATCTCGTCGGCAGGCGGTCGTTCTCGAGCCCATACCTCAGGCCCCGGGGTCGAGCGCCAGTAGATCGTCCAGTGTCTCGCGGCGCAGCAGCGTGCTGAGCCGGCCATTCGAAACGGCCACCACCGGCGGGCGCGGAACGTGATTGTAGTTGCTCGCCATCGAGCGGCTGTAGGCGCCGGCGGCGGGCACCGCGATCAGGTCGCCGGGCCCGATGTCGTCGGGCAGAAACTCGTCCCGCACCAGAATGTCGCCGCCCTCGCAGTGCTTGCCGACCACCCGCGACAGCACCGGACCCCCATCACCGGCCCGGTTGGCCAGGGCGGCGGAATATTCGGCCGCGTAGAGCGCCGGACGAATGTTGTCGCTCATCCCGCCGTCCACGGCAACGTAGCGGCGGGACTGGCCGCCACCGAGCTCGACGGTCTTCACCGTGCCGACGGTGTAGATCGCGGTTCCGGACGGGCCGCAGATGGCTCGTCCGGGTTCGATCGAGATGCGGGGAACGGCTAGGCCGAAGCCGCGGCACTCGTGCTCGACGATCGAGCGCAGCCCGTCGGCCAGCTCGGCGGGGGTGGCCGGTGTGTCTTCCTTGATGTAGCTGATGCCGAACCCCCCGCCCAGGTCGAGTTCGGGCAGCGTGACCCCGGTGGCCTCGCGAAACTGCGCGAGCAGCTTCAGCGTGCGCCGGGCGGCAACCTCGAAGCCGTTGGTGTCGAAGATCTGCGAGCCGATGTGGCTATGAATGCCCTTCAGTACCAGGTGCGGGCTGTGATGGCTGCGCACCATGGCCACCAGCGCGGCACCGCCGTTGATCGAGAAGCCGAACTTCTGGTCTTCGTGGGCGGTCGCGATGTACTCGTGGGTGTGTGCCTCCACCCCGGTGGTCACCCGGATCATCACCTCGGCGACCGTGCCCGACTCGGCGCAGAGCTGCTCGAGCCGGGTGATCTCGTTGGAGGAGTCCACGATGATGCGGCCCACGCCGGCGTGCAGCGCGGCTCGCAGCTCGTCGGCGCTCTTGTTGTTGCCGTGCAGGCCGATGCGCGCGGGGTTCACGCCGCCGCGCAGGGCCACCGCCAACTCGCCGCCGGTGCACACGTCGAGGCCGAGCCCCTCCTCGGCGATCCAGCGCGCGACGGTGGTGCACAGAAACGACTTGCCGGCGTAGTAGACGTCCCAGCCCTCGAAGGCGTCGCGCCACTGCCGGGCTCGGGTGCGAAAGTCGTCCTCGTCGATCACGTAGACCGGGCTGCCCGCCTCGGCGACGATGGAGGCGGCGGTGCGTCCGGCGATCTCGAGCTCACCCTCGGCGTTGCGTGACGCGTTCTTGCTCCACAACTGCTCGGTCAAGGCATTCACGTCGTCGGGACGGGTCAGCCACAGGGGTGCCGGCGACGTCGCGTCGGCATGAATCGAGCCGGCGACATGCATGTGGGTCATGGGGCAACACTCTGCCAGAACGGTGCCGTTGCGACGCTCCGCTCCCGTCGGCTGGGATCAGGCGCCGCGGACGTCGAGCCGCACCCGATCGTCGATGCTGGCCAGCCGGAGCGCGAGCGGATCGGCGACCGGGCGGCCGTCCGCGTTGACGGTGAGAGTGCCGCAGGTCGCCCCCAGGCACCGGGCGTCGAAACGCACCCCCCACAGGGTGAAGAACTGGCCCAGCGTCACGGTGTCGGCGCCGCGACCCTCAAGCCAGACCAGGCCCGAGTCGTCGTGGGTGTGCGCCGGGCCTTGCAACGCGCGCGGGCGGTCCATGCCGATGTAGGCCGCCAGCGGCACCGGCGTGCCGTCGATGGTGATGGCCAGGGTGAAGCGGCGCTGGCCGGTGGTGTCGTCGAGCCGAGACGGTTCCAGGCCGGCGGCCTCGATCTGGGCCAGGCCGTCGCGGGGAGCCGGCCACGGGGGTGCCGAGCTGCGCAGCACCGGATCGCCCGGCGGCGTTGGTGCCGAGCAACCGGCCAGCAGCATTGCCAGCAGCAGTGCCACTCGCCGTACCCGCATACATGGCACCTTAGGCGACTCGACCTCGGCGCGGGCAGCACAACAGGTTCCCGACGTCGGCCACCGGCCCGACCCCGTTGCGCCGGGCTCCGTTCGGGGCTGCGGCGATTCGATGCGACCAGGGGCGATGCGGTACAGTCGTGGCCGGTCCGCTGGCCCGGGCCCCCGTAGCTCAGGGGATAGAGCGCCGCCCTCCGGAGGCGGGTGCGCAGGTTCGAATCCTGCCGGGGGCGCAGATGCGAGAGCCGTTGTCAGAACCGTGAATCGGTCGGGCAGCGGCTCTCGTCGCATCTGACGCCAGGACACATTCAGGACACGCCAGCTTTCAGCGCATCCTTGCGGGCCACCTCCACCGGCCTCACCCTCACTCTGGAATGCCTCATGGTTCGTTGGTTCAGGGGACGGTTCTCGTCGGTTCAGCCAACCTGCCTCTGGCGAGGCGTCCGTTCCCGCCGAAAATCGATGGTCCCTCGTCGCCACTAACGCATGCGTCCAGCCTGCATCCATTTTCAGTTGATGGACGGTTCGGCGAAGCATCCGGAACCGTCCCCTGAACCATCCGGAACCGTCCCCTGAACCATCTGGAACCGTCCCCTGAACCGACGAGAACCGTCCCCTGAACCATCCGGGTGGCTACGCCGACGGCGAAATCAGTGACGCGTCAGGCCCGGTTGCGGCATGGCCGGTTTCCCCTCACCGACTGGCTGAGTAGCATCGGGGAACAACAGGCGTCGCGGCCTGTGCGGCAACGGAAGAAGGCGATCGTGGTCCTCGCGCCCGGTAATTTGACGGCGGACAACCCATCCACTGATGAATTTGGTGCCAACGACTGGTTGATCGATGAGATGTTCCAGGCCTATCAGACCGATCCGAACTCGGTCGACGAACGCTGGCAGCGGTTCTTCGCTGAGCGCGCCGCCATCGACGTTCGTCCCGACGCCGCCAAACCGCCGACGGCACCCGAGCTCACGGCACCCGAGCCCACGGCGCCCGAACCGGCCGCGCCCCAGGCGAGCCTTGCCGTTGCCGCGCCCAGCCCTGCGGAGCCCGCCGCGCCCCAGGCCACCACACCCGCTCAGCCTGCGACCCCGACGGTCGCGCAGCCGTCCGAGGCCGCTGCTGCACCACGGGCCGTTGCGCACGAGCAGTCCTACACCGTGGTCGCCGAGAGCGCCCCGCGCCCGGCCACGCCTCGCCCGGCGCCGGCTCCACCGGCGGGTCAGACCCCCGCGCCTCAGGCGACGGTCGAGTCGTCCGCCTCGACCGGTCACGACGCCGGGCCTGAGTCCCCCGGCACCGGCATGGGCCTGTCGGCCAACCGGCCCAGCCTGGTGGTGCGCAAGGAGCAGTCGAGCGAACCCACCCGCACCCAGCTCAAGGGCGCACCCATGCGCACCGCGCGCAACATGGACGCCTCGTTGGCCATGCCGACCGCCACCTCGGTGCGCAATATTCCGATGAAGCTCGCCATCGATCAGCGGTTGATGGTGAACGCGCACCTGGCGCGATCGACCGGCGGCAAGATCTCGTTCACGCACCTGATCGGCTACGCCATGATCAAGGCACTCAAGCAGGTGCCGGCGATGAACAACGCCTACGAAGAGGTGGACGGCAAACCCTTCCTGGTCGAACCCAACGCGATCAACCTGGGCCTGGCCATCGACCTGCCCCGTCCGGACGGCGGGCGGCAGCTACTCGTTCCCAACATTAAGGGCTGCGAAAGCCTCAACTTCGGTCAGTTCTGGGCGGCCTACGAGGCGGTGGTGCGCAAGGCCCGCAAGGGCGAACTGACCGTGAGCGACTTTCAGGGCACCACCGCCACGCTGACCAACCCCGGCGGCATCGGCACCAGCCATTCGGTGCCGCGGCTGATGGCCGGCCAGGGCCTGATTCTGGGCGTGGGGTCGATCGACTACCCGCCGGAGTTTCAGGGCGCGTCGATGCGCCGCATCACCGAAGGCGGCGTCTCGAAGGTCACCACGCTGACCTCCACCTACGACCACCGCATCATTCAGGGTGCCCAATCGGGCGAGTTCCTCAAGGTGATCCACGAACTGCTGCTCGGCAAGCACGGCTTCTACGACGAGATCTTCGCCTCGCTGCGCATTCCCTACGCCCCGGTCCGCTGGGCCCAAGACGTCAGCGCCGAGCGTCCGGGCCAGATTCCCAAGCCTGCCCGGGTGTTCTCGCTGATCGCCGCCTACCGGCAGTTCGGCCACCTCATGGCCGACATCGACCCGCTCGAATACCGGCAGCGCTCGCACCCCGAGCTCACCCTGGAGTACCACGGCCTCACCTTGTGGGATCTCGACCGCGAGTTTCCGGTGGGCAACTTCGGCGGTCACGACGGCGAAGTGATGGCACTGCGCGACATTATGAGCACGCTGCGCGGCTCGTACTGCCGCAGCATCGGCATCGAATACATGCACATTCAAGACAACGAGCAGCGCGCGTGGATTCAAAAGCGGGTCGAAGTGCCGCACGCTTCCTGGCCCCGCGAGGAGCACCTGCGCATACTCGACCGGCTCAACGAGGCCGAGATCTTCGAGACCTTTCTGCAGACCAAATTCGTAGGCCAGAAGCGGTTTAGCCTCGAGGGGGGCGAGTCGACCATCGTGCTGCTGGACGAGTTGTGCGACGCCGCCGCCAACGCCGGGCTCGACGAGGTCTGCATCGGCATGCCGCACCGTGGCCGGCTCAACGTGCTGGCCAACATCGTGGGCAAGAGTTACGGGCAGATCTTCAAGGAGTTCGAGGGCAGCGTCGACCCGCGGCACGCCCAGGGCACCGGTGACGTGAAGTATCACCTGGGCGCCGAGGGTCAGTTCACCGCGTTGTCGGGCAAGACGATCAAGACGTCGGTGGCCGCCAACCCGAGCCACCTCGAAGCGGTCGATCCGGTGCTCGAGGGCATCGCCCGGGCCAAACTCGACCAACTCGGGGCCCACGAGGGCTACCCGGTGCTGCCGATCCTGCTGCACGGCGACGCCTCGTTCGCCGGCCAGGGCGTGGTGTACGAAACCCTGCAGATGAGCCAGTTGCGGCCCTACAAGACCGGCGGCACCATTCACGTGGTGGTGAACAACCAGGTCGGTTTCACCACCTCGCCGTTCGACTCGCGCACGTCGGTGTACTGCACCGACGTGGCCAAGGCCATTCAGTCGCCGATCTTTCACGTCAACGGCGACGACCCCGAGGCCGTCGCCCGCATCGCGCAGCTCGCCTTCGAGTACCGCCAGCGGTTCAGCAAGGACGTCGTGCTCGACATCGTCTGCTACCGCCGTCGCGGCCACAACGAGGGGGACGACCCGAGCTTCACCCAGCCGCGCATGTACGACCTGATCGAGCAGAAGCGCAGCGTGCGCAAGCTGTACACCGAAGCCCTGATCGGCCGTGGCGACATCAGCACCGAGGACGCCGAGGCCGTGCTCACCCGGTTTCGCGACGGCCTCGAAAGCGTGTTCAAACAGGCCCGCGAGGACGCCGAGGCCGACGACTCCTACCGCCGGGTGCCGTACTACCCGCCCAAGCTCGGCAAGACCCAAGGCACCACGATCAGCGCCGAGACGATGGCGAAGGTGGCCCGGGCACACGTGACGTTCCCCGAGGGGTTCGCGGTACACCCCAAGGTGCTGCCGCAGTTGCAGCGGCGGGCGGACGGCATTCTCAACGGCCCGATCGACTGGGCCACCGCTGAACTGCTCGCCTTCGGGTCGTTGCTGCTGGAGGGCCGTCCCGTGCGCCTGGTGGGCCAGGACTCCCGCCGCGGCACGTTCGTGCAGCGGTTCGCGGCGGTGATCGACCGCGACAACGCCGAGAGCTACGTGCCGCTCAACCACCTCGCCGACACGCAGGGCACTTTTCACGTCTACGACTCGCTACTGAGCGAGTACGCGGCGATGGGCTTCGAGTACGGCTACTCGGTGGCCGCTCCCGACGCGCTGGTGTGCTGGGAGGCCCAGTTCGGCGACTTCGCCAATGGCGCTCAGACCATCGCCGACGAGTTCATCGCCTCGGCCAACGCCAAGTGGACCCAGAAGTCGGGCGTCGTGCTGCTACTCCCCCACGGTTACGAAGGTCAGGGCCCCGACCACTCGTCCATGCGCATCGAGCGGTGGCTTCAGCTATGCCATGAGGGCGCGCTGGCGGTGTGCCAGCCGTCCACCCCGGCGAGCTACTTTCACCTGCTGCGCACGCACGCGTACGTGAACTGGCACCGTCCGGTGGTGATCGCCACGCCCAAGTCGATGCTGCGCAACAAGCTGGCCGTTTCACAGCCCACCGACTTCACCCAGGGGCGCTGGCAGCCGGCGATCGGCGACGCGTCGATCACCGACCCGTCGCAGGTCGACCGCATTCTGCTCTGTTCGGGCAAGCTGCGCTGGGATCTGGCCACCGCCCGGCACGAGGCGGGTCTCGACGGCAAGGTGGCGATCCTGTCGCTGGAGCGGCTCTACCCGCTGCCGGCAAAAGAGATCGCCGCACTGTTGGCCGAACTGCCCAAGACCGCCGTGGTGCGTTACGTGCAGGACGAGCCCGAGAACCAGGGTGCCTGGTGGTTCATTGAACAGCACCTGCCCGAAGCGGTTGCCGCCTTCCTGCCCGGCTACGACCTGCGCATGACGTCGGTCACCCGTCCGGCTGCCTCAGCGCCGTCGGTCGGGTCGCTCAAGGTGCACCGTGCACAACTGGACGCGCTGCTCGAAGCGGCCTTCGCGTGACCCTCGATCTGGCGGTGCTCGAGGCCTACCACGACCTCACCGGGGCAGCACCCGAGGGTATCTGGCGTGCTCCGGGGCGGATCAACCTGATCGGCGAACACACCGACTACAACGACGGCTTCGTCATGCCGTTCGCGTTGCCGCAGGCCGCATACCTGGCCGCCGGACGCCGCGACGACGGCGTGATCCGGATTGTCTCGGTCGACCTGGGCGAGACCTTCGAGACCTCACTGCACGAGCTGCGGCCCAACCACGACGGCTGGCACGCCTACCTGGCCGGGGTGTTCTGGGCGCTGCGCGAGGCCGGGCACGATGTGGGCGGCGCCGACCTGGCCCTGGCCTCGGACGTGCCGATCGGGGCCGGGCTGTCGTCGTCCGCGGCGATCGAGTGCGTGCTGGTCGAGGCGCTGAACGACCTGCACGGCCTGGGGATTGCGCCGATGGCTCGGGCCAAGCTTGCCCGAATCACCGAGAATGCCTACGTCGGCGCACCCACGGGCCTGATGGACCAGGCCGCGTCCACGTTGTGCACCGAAGGCCACGCGCTATTTCTGGACTGCCGCTCACTTCAGGTGCAGCAGGTGCCACTCGACCTGGCCGCGCACGGCCAGGCGATCTTGGTGATCGACACCCTCACCCGGCACAGTCACGCCGGCGGTGAGTACGCCACCCGGCGCGCCGATTGTGAACAGGCGGCCCGCCTGCTCGGCGTCGCTGCCCTGCGCGACGTGAGCGTGGACGAGCTGAACCGCAGACTGCCCGAGCTGCCCGACGAACGCCTGGCGCGTCGGACGCGGCATGTGGTGACCGAGAACCAGCGGGTGCTGAGCGCCTGCGCCGCACTGCGGGCCGACGACCTGCCCCGGCTTGGCCAACTGATGACGGCCTCGCACGCATCGATGCGCGACGACTACGAAATCACTGAACCCTCGGTCGATCTGGCCGTCGAGACCGCACTGGCCAACGGCGCCTTGGGCGCTCGCATGACCGGCGGGGGTTTCGGCGGTTGCGTGCTGGCACTGGCGCCACTCGATCGCGTCGAGGCCATCGCCACGGCGGTGACTACGGCGTTTTCTGAGTCCGGACGAAACGTCCCAGCCACGTTCGTGGTGCTCCCGGCGGCCGGGGCTGGTCGGCTGGCTTGACCCGCGACTGAAGCGCCCTGGTGGTGCTGGGCGCCACAATGCCCACCACCGAGGCCACGCACAGCAGCACCAGTGCCAGCATCCACACCTGATCCTTCAGGTATTCGCCGAACCCGAAGCCGGCCATCAGGTTGAACGCCGCCAGTGGACCCCGGGCCCACATCCGCAACTGCCACACCCCGATCGCCGAACCGATCAGCAGCAACCCGAACGCGGCCAGCAGAAGGCCGATCTGCAGGCTGAAGATGCCGTGGCCCGACGCGACGCTCACGCCGGCGAACACCACGAAGACCAGCCCCAGCAGGGCGGTGCCGGCACAAGCCACGATCAGGCCCCACGGTCGGTTCTGCACGGGCCCACGGTAGTGCAGGTCGCACACCTGCGCGGGGCCGGGAATACTCGTGGCGATTCGTTCATTTACTGATCGGCATCTTGTACTGACTGGCAATGACTTGTCAGGCTATAGTCGTTAAGTTGTGCGCCATCGCAGAGGTGGCGCTCCTGCCCTCTCGGGCACAAGATCTTCACAAGAAGGAGTTGGAAGCCGCATGGATTGGCGCCATCGCGCTGCCTGCCTCACCGAGGACCCGGAGCTATTCTTTCCCGTCGGGAACACCGGCCCGGCCCTGATGCAGATTCAGGAGGCCAAGAAGGTGTGCAAACGCTGCGACGTTCGTGAAGCGTGTCTTCAGTGGGCGCTCGACGTCGGCCAGGACCACGGCGTCTGGGGTGGCCTGAGCGAGGACGAGCGGCGGGCCCTCAAGCGGCGCGCGGCACGTTCGCGCGTGCGAGCAAGTTGAGCCCGACCGGCTGCTGAGCCCGACCGGGCGGCCCGGACGCTGCGCTCAACCCGAGCCACGTCCGGTGCCTGATCCAGCCTTGGGGCCTGAACCAGGGAAGCGCTGGTCGACCTTGTCGAACCCCCTTGCCGGAGCGAAATATCCGAGCTCTCGACGAACTTGACCAGCCAAATCATTGGGGAAACGCTGATTTTTCGCTGGTCGAGCTTGTCGAGACCTCAAACGGTGTGCTCTCACTAGGGGTTTCGACAAGCTCGACCAACGGTGGACGCAGCGATCAGTACTTCCTTAGGCCAGCGGAATCGACACCCGGGCCACCGTGCCCACCGAGGTCTCGCCGGAACTGAGGGTGAACTCGCCGCCCAGGTCGTCCACCAGCGTGGTGACGATCGACAGCCCCAGGCTGTTACTGGAGCCCAGTTCGAACTCGGGCGGCAACGGCTCGCCCTCGTTGATGACCTCGACCACTAGCTGTCCGTCGTGCTGGCGGGGCTTCACCCACACCACTCCGCGATCTTGCCCAAGACCGTGTTCGATGGCGTTCTGGCACAGCTCGGTGAGCACCAGTGACAGGCTGGTGGCGACATCGGCCGGCACGTAGCCGAAGGAGCCTTCACGCTTGAGCTGCACCGGTTCACCGGTAGCGGCCACGTCAACCACCATACGCAGCAGCCGGTCGGCCACGTCGTCGAACTTCACCGAGGTGTCGAAGGCCTGGGACAGGATCTCGTGCACCACCGCGATGGCACCCACGCGCTTCATGGCGTCGTTGAGCGCCCCTTTCGCCTCGGGCAGTGAGATACGCCGGGATTGCAGTCGCAGCAAGGCGGCCACCGTCTGCAGGTTGTTCTTCACCCGGTGGTGAATCTCGCGGATCGTCGCATCCTTGGTGACCAGTTGCCGTTCACGGCTACGCAGTTCGGTGGTGTCGCGGCACAGCACCAGTTGGCCCACCGGGCCCTCGTCGTTCTGCAGGTTGATGATGCGCAACCGCAACTGCACGTCAGGGGTCTCGACCTCGACCTCGTGCTGGCCCCGGCCACGCAGCACGTTGGTCAGCGACATCTCGACCGGGGCCCTGGTGCGCAGCAGCGCCATAGTGACCCGGGCCAGGTTCTCACCCTCCAGGTCGGCGGTCAGACCCATCCGGCGATAGGCGCTGACCGCGTTCGGGCTCGCGTAGGTGACCATGCCGTCTGCCCTCACCCGGAGCATGCCGTCGCCGACCCGGGGCGAGACCCAGGGCACCGACTTGTCGACGTCGGCCGGGTACTCGCAGCGGTGCACCATGCCCGACAGCACGTCCGCGGCCTCGAGATAGGCGTCTTCGAGCGCGCCGGGCGCGCGCACCCCCATCTGGTTGGTGTGCGCCTCGACTATGCCGATCACCCGGCCGCCCCGCACCACCGGAATGGCATGCACGTCCACCGGGATGCCGGCGCGCAACTGATTGCCGCTGGTGAGCACGATCTCGTGCGACAGGTACGCCTCGGTCACCTGATGCTCGGGGTCGTAGTGGATGTCCTCCCCCACCACGTCGTCTTCGAGTGCGGTCGGCCCGGTAGTGGGACGTACCTGCGCGCAGGCCCAGAAGACGTTGTCGTCGACGCCCGGCACCCACAGGATCAGGTCCGAAAACGCCAGATCGGCCAGCAGGTGCCACTCGGCCACTAGATGGTCCAGCCAGGCCACGTCCTCTGGGCCGAGGGAAGTGTGCGCGTCGATCACCTCGGCCATCGTCAGCATGCCTGCCACCCTATGGCAGAATAGATGATCGCGCCGACGGGCGCCCACGAGCACACACGAAGGAGACCGGCATGGGCAAGGGTGGACGTAAGCGTCGTTCCCGCAGGAAGAACAAGGCGAATCACGGCAATCGTCCCAACGCCTGAGTCGCCGAGTCGCTTCACCCGAGGAAGCGCTACTCAACGTAACCACCGCTGGTTGAGCTTGTCGAAACCCTGAGCCAGAGCAGCACGGCCGAGGTCTCGACAAGCTCGACCAACGAACGTCGATGCCGGTTGGGCTTGTCGAAACCCCTTGCCACAACGGCATTGCCACGGTCTCGACCAGCAACAAGTCAGCGTTCCTCGAAAAATGAGATTCCACAGGTAGGCGAAGTCGGCTGGCCGCCGCTCACCCGCGGAATCTGTCAAAAACCCCAGCACCTAGTGCCGGGGTTTCGTCGTCGCTACTTCGCGGAAGGTCCTGCGGCGTTGCTGGTGATTTGCCTCAGCCGACCGGCGGCTGGCGCACGACCACCGTCAGCGCTGTGACCTGGGTGACCCGCACCCGCAGCCCGTCCGGCGCCCGCGACCCGGCGCAGCACCGCTTCACCAGCGAACGGACGTGCTCCTCCACGCCGTATGCGTCCAGGCAGGGCTCGCAGGCCTGCAGGTGAGCACGGATCGCGTCGGCGTCGGCCTCGTCGAGCTCGTTGTCGAGAAACTGGTAGAGGCGCTGCAGAGCCAGCGTGCACTCATGACTGGTCATGGTCACCGCCCCGGCGCCGCAACCCGTGCTCGCGGGCGTAATTAGAAAGCGCGGCCCGCAGTTGGTTGCGGCCGCGGTTGAGCCGTGACATCACGGTACCGATCGGGGTGCCCATGATCTCGGCGATCTCTTTGTAGGCGAAGCCCTCCACGTCGGCCAGGTAGACCGCCAGCCGAAAATCGGGCGACAGCGCGTTCATGGCCTCGGTCACCGCCGAATCGGGCATCCGGTCGAGGGCGTCCATCTCAGCGGTGCGCAGGCCGTCCGAAGCGTGGGCCTCGGCGCGGGCCAACTGCCAGTCTTCGATCTGGTCGCCGCCCGAGGTCTGCGGCTGGCGCTGCTTCTTGCGGTAGGTGTTGATGAAGCTGTTGGTGAGAATGCGGTAGAGCCAGGCCTTGAGGTTCGTGCCCGGGGTGAACTGGTGGAACGACGCGAACGCCTTCACGTAGGTGTCTTGCACCAGGTCTTCGGCATCGGCCGGGTTGCGGGTCATTCGCAGCGCGGCACCGTAGAGCTGATCGAGGTAGACCAGTGCGTCACGCTCGAACCGGGCGGCCCGCTCGACCTCGGTTTCGGTGGCTGGATCGACGACGGGCTGCTCTTCGGCAGCGAGCGCCTCGCCGGCGGCAGGAATGGTCATCAGATATGAGCCTAGCCGGTCGGCCACCGCGGACGGCGGATGCTCCAGTACCGAGCCCCTGGCGTGGATGCTGCTCACATCGCTGACAACGCCGGCCGGCTCGGCGAGTATTCCCTGGCCGAGGGCCATCGGCCCCCGGGAACGGCGACGCCAGCTCGGATTGGTCCAGATGCGACGACGGGCTCGGCATTCGGTGGGTTAGCCCGAAAACCGGGCTCGGCACTGAACCATTGGGAACCGTCCCCTGAACCACTGGGAACCGTCCCCTGAACCACTGGGAACCGTCCCCTGAACGGGTCAGGACTGGGGAAGCGGCTCGACCAGCTCGGGGCCGTCGTTTCCGACCCTGCTGACCAGTCGTGAAACTGCGTACGCCTCAAGATCGGCGCCCGGAGCCTCCAGCAACTCCAGCGCTCCCTGGGTGAGCGTCGGGTCGAGCCAGGCGTTCCACCGGTCGGGACGGACGGTCATCGGCATTCGGTCGTGAATGTGACCCACCGCGTCTGCGGCCGCGGTGGTGATGATCGTGCAACTGGTCAGCCACTGGCCCTGCGGGCTCTTCCAGAACTCGTACAGCCCAGCCATCGCGAGCAGGCCACCGTCGGTGCGGTGAATGTAGAACGGCTGCTTGGGCGGACGGCGGCCGGCCGGCCCGGCGGCGGCCACCGCCGAGGTGTACCACTCGTAGTAGCCGTCGGCGGGGAGCAGGCAGCGCCGGGTTGCCAGCGCTCGGCGAAAGGCCGGTTTCTCGGCGACGGTCTCGACCCGGGCGTTGATCATCCGGGCCGCGCCCGTCGCGTCCCTCGACCATGAGGGCACCAGCCCCCAGCGCAGTGCTACCAGCTTGCGGACGACCCGCTCGGGTTCGTCCTTTCGCGCCCGTTCGATCACTGCAACGACCGGATCAGTGGGGGCGATGTTGTAGCGGGCGGGGGGCAGCGGACCGTCCACTTCGTCGACCAGGAACACCTCTTCGAGCAACTCGGCATCGGCCGAGGCCGCATAGCGACCGCACATGGCAGTGAGACTAACCACAAATGGCTTGGCCAAAGCCGACGCAGGCGCTAGACATAGGGCATGAGTCTGTTGCGTTTCGCCGCCCGCACCATGCTGGCCAGCTTCTTCGTGATGAGCGGGGTGAAAACCCTGCGCGATCCGGCGTCACTGGTGCCGGCCACCGAGCCGATCGCCAAGACGTTCCTACCGTTGGCCGAGAAGACGCTACCGCCGCAGGCCGCTGCCTACCTGCCCGAGGACGCCAAGGGTCTGGTCAAGCTGACCGCGCTTGCCCAGATCGTCGGCGGCGTCAGCCTGGCCACCGGCATCGGACGCCGGACGGGCGCCGCCGTGCTGGCGGTCTCGATGTTGCCTCAGCTCATCGCCAGCGCCCCGTTCGGACCCTCCGGCGACCGCGAGGGGTCGGGCGACTTTCTGCGCGACGTCGCGTTGACCGGCGGCGTGCTGCTGGCCTCCGGCGACACCGAGGGCCAGCCCAACCTGGCCTATCGCGCCAAGACCCGGGCCGAGGCGTTGAGCCGCGAGGCCGAGCACACCAAGGCGGCAGTGGCGCGCGAGGCCGCACGCACCAAGAAGTCGCTCCAGCGCGAGGGCAAGAAGGCCGCCCGCCAGGCCAAGAAGTTTGCCTCCAAGGCGACCAAGACCGTAGAAGGCGCACTGACGTGACGTGGCCGACGGCGCCCGCCTGTGCCGGGCCGCTGTCGGCCACCATCGTGGTGCCGGGTTCGAAATCGGCGACGGCACGCGGGTATGTGCTGGCCGCACTCGCCGACGCACCCAGCACCCTGACTGGCGTGCTGGACGCCCGCGACACCCGGCTGATGCGAGCCGCACTCACCGCGCTCGGGGTCGGCTTCGCCGATCTCTCCGACGGTGCGCTGCGGGTCACACCCCCGGCGCGGTTCAGGGCCGCCGAGATTCAGGTCGGCCTGGCCGGCACCATCATGCGGTTCGTTCCGCCGATCGCGGCGTTGGCGGAGGGCCGCAGCCGGTTCGACGGCGATGCCGAGGCGCGACTGCGTCCGGTCGCTCCCTTGCTGGACGGGCTGCGGCAGGCCGGCGTGCGTATCGACCACCCCGAGTCGCTGCCGTTCACGGTGCACGGGGCAGGTCGGGTCTCGGGTGGGGCGGTGAGCATCGACGCCACCGGATCGAGCCAATTCGTCTCGGGGCTGCTGTTGGCCGGAGCGCGGTTCGAGGCCGGCCTCGACCTGCGGCACGGGGGCGGTTCCCTGCCGTCCCGCCCGCACATCGGGCTGACCGTCGCCATGCTGCGCGACCGGGGCGTCGAGATCACCGAAGCAGGAGCCGACCGCTGGGTGGTGGCACCCGGCCCGATCGCGGCCAGCGATGAGTCGATCGAGCCCGACCTGATCAACGCCGCGACCTTTCTGGCCGCGCCGCTGGTGTTGGGCGGCAGCGTTACCACGGCGTGGCCCGCGCACACCGTGCAGGCCGCTGACGCCATTCTCGAGGTGCTGCAGGCCTTGGGCGGCGAAGTCGTCCTGGAGCCCGGCCAGGTGACTGTCACCGGCACCGGAGCAGTCCGGGCCGCCGATTTGAACCTGGCCCTGACCAGCGAACTCACCTGCGTGGCAGCGGCCTTGCTGGCGCTGGCCGACGGGCCGGGCCGGATTCGCGGCGTGGCCCATGTCCGCGGCCACGAGACCGACCGGCTGGCGGCCTTGGAAACCGAGTTGAACGGGCTGGGTGGCCGGGTCGTCCAGACGGCGGACGGGCTGAGCGTCACCCCGGTGGCGTTGCGTGGCGGCGTCTTTCACACCTACGCCGACCACCGCATGGCACACGCCGGGGCCTTGCTGGGGCTCGCCGTGCCGGGCGTTGCACTCGACGACGTGGGCTGCACCACCAAGACCTTGCCCGACTTTCCCGGTCTGTGGCAGCGGCTGCTGGGCCAGCGGTGACGCGCCGGCTGCGCGGGGCCGTCACCGACGACGATCACGAGGGCTTCGGACGTCCGGGGCGGCGTTCGCGCCCCCGCACCAAGGACCGTCCGGACTATTCGGCGGCCGCTCAGGCGATCGTGGTGACCATCGACCGCGGCCGCTACCGCTGCCTGCTGGGCGAGCTGCACCTGACCGCCACCAAGGCGCGGGCGCTGGGCCGCAAGGGAGTCATCGTCGGTGACCGGGTGCGGGTGGTGGGCGACCTGAGCGGCGAGGAGGGCAGCCTGGCCCGCATCGTCGAGGTGCTGCCCCGGCGCACCGTTCTGCGCCGCACCGCCGACGACACCGACCCGTTCGAGCGGCCCATCGTGGCGAACGCCGACCAGTTGGTGATCGTGACGGCGCTGGCCGACCCGCCGCCGCGGATGGGCATGATCGACCGCATTCTGGTGGCCGGCTACGACGCGGGCCTTGACCCGGTGCTGTGCCTGACCAAGCAAGACCTGGCCCCGGCCGACGATCTGATCGCCGCGTATGCGCCGCTGGAGATTCCGGTCGTGGCGGTGCGCCCCGGTGCCGATCTGGGGCCTTTGCACGCCTTGCTGACCGACCGCACCAGTGTGCTGATCGGCCATTCTGGGGTGGGCAAGTCCACCCTGGTGAACGCGCTGATCCCCGGCGTCGACCGGGCCACCGGCGAGGTCAACGAGGTCACCGGACGCGGGCGGCACACGTCGACCTCGGCCGTGGCACTGGAGCTGCCCGAGCATGCCGGCTGGGTGATCGATACCCCCGGCGTCCGGTCGTTCGGGCTCAGCCACGTGACACCGCAGTCGATCGTGGCAGCGTTTCCCGATCTGGCCGAGCTGACCGCCGACTGCTCACGGGGCTGCACCCACGAGACCGGATCTGCCGAGTGCGGGCTCGACACCGCCGTCGCGGACGGACGGCTGGCGCCCGCGCGGCTGGAGTCGTTCCGGCGCATGGAGGGGGCGTGGCGCGACCGGCCGTCCAGTGCCTGATGCCGGGCGGCGGCAGGTCGAGCCGATAGGTTGAGCATCATGCCCGACCAGAGCTATCTCGACGATCTCAGGCTCGCCCACATGATGGCCGACAACGCCGACTCGCTGACCATGAGCCGGTTCAAAGCCCTCGATCTGTCGGTCGACGCCAAACCCGACCTCACCCCGGTCAGCGACGCCGACGTGGCGGTGGAGGACGCAATCAGGCGGACGCTGAAGACCGCCCGTCCGCGCGATGCGGTGCACGGCGAAGAACGCGAAGACACCGGATGGGGGCCGCGGCGCTGGGTGATCGACCCGATCGACGGCACCAAGAACTATGTTCGCGGGGTGCCGGTGTGGGCCACCCTGATCGCGCTGATGGTCGAGGGCCAGGTGGTGGTCGGGGTGGTGTCGGCGCCGGCGCTCGGACGGCGTTGGTGGGCCAGCGCGGGTGGCGGAGCGTTCAGCGGCAAGACGTTGTTGCAGGGCAGCCGCTGCCACGTGTCGGGTGTGGGCGAGGTGAGCGATGCTTCGTTGTCGTTCAGCTCGTTGCACGGCTGGGTCGAGAGCGGCCGCGGGCAGCAGTTCGTCGACCTGATGCGTGAGTGCTGGCGCACCCGGGCCTACGGCGACTTCTGGAGCTACATGCTGGTCGCCGAGGGTGCGGTCGACATCGCCTCCGAGCCCGAGCTGGCACTGCACGACATGGCGGCCCTCGATGTGATCGTCCGTGAGGCCGGCGGCAGGTTCACCAACCTGGACGGCACCCCCGGCGTCGCCGGCCCGGGTGCGATCGCGACCAACGGCCTGCTGCACGACGCCGTGGTCGAGCAACTCGCGGATTGATCCAGCGACGGTTCCGCGCGGGAAGCGCTGATCAACACAACCACTGGTTGAGCGCGGTGGGACCCTTGCCCCAGCGGCATCCCAGGTCTCGACAAGCTCGACCCCCCCCCCCGATTCAAATGGTTCAGGGGACGGTTCCCCGATAGTTCAGGGGACGGTTCCCCGATAGTTCAGGGGACGGTTCCCCGATAGTTCAGGGGACGGTTGAACCAAAGGAACCGTCCCCTGAACCATCGAGAACCGTCCCCTGAACCAACCTGAGTCAGATGCGGATGCGCGGTACTGCCGCCCACAGGGCCCGGGTGTAGTCGGCCTGGGGGTTGCTGAACACCTGGTCGGCACTGCCGCGTTCTTCGATGCGGCCGGCGCGCATCACCACCACCTGATCGCACAGGTGGCGCACCACGGACAGGTCGTGGCTGACGAAGATCAGCGTCAGCCCACGGGCTGCCACCAGATCGCCGAGCAGATTCAGCACCTGCGCCCGCACGCTCACGTCGAGCGCCGACACCGGCTCGTCGGCGATCAGCACGGCGGGGTCGGGTGCCAACGCCCGGGCGATCGCGATGCGCTGTCGCTGGCCGCCCGAAAACTCGTGCGGGTAGCGTTCCGCGGCATCGGACGGCAGGTCGACCGCCCGCAGCACCTCGCGCAGCCGTTCCCGCGGATCGACCTCGACAAGCGCTCCCCGCACGTGCTTCGAGCGCAATGGCTCGGTGACGATCGAGCCGACCGTCATGCGCGGGTTGAGCGACGAGCGCGGGTCTTGGAACACCAGTTGCACGGACGCTCGCAGAAACCCAAGGTCGCGCTCGCGCAACGCAGTGATCTCACGCCCGTCAAACGCAATGCTGCCCACGGTCGGACGATCGAGTGCCGCCATCAGCCTGATCAACGTCGACTTGCCCGACCCGGACTCGCCGACGATGCCGAGACGCTGGCCACGCTCCACCACCAGGCTGACCCCGTCGAGCGCTCGCACGCGCCCACCCCGTCCGAAGTGTCGCACCAGCCCGCTCACCTGGTATAGCGGCGCGGAACTCATCGCACCCCCTCCCGCGGGTAGAAGTCCTCGACGGTCGGCAGCCGCTCCCCCGGCTGCACCTGGTCGATGCGGGCCGTCGCCACCAGGCCGCGGGTGTAGGGGTGCTCCGGCGCGCTGAACAGCGTCGCCACCGGACCGGCCTCGACGATGCGTCCGTTCAGCATCACCAACACATCGGTGCAGACCTGCGACACCACGGCCAGGTCGTGGCTGATGAACAAGCACGCGGCACCCTCGACGCTCAACACCTCGTCGAGCAAGCGCAGCACCCGTGCCTGCACCGTGACGTCGAGCGCGGTGGTCGGCTCGTCGCAGATCACCAGGTCGGGCGAGTTGATCAGCGCCATGGCGAGCAGGCAGCGCTGCCGCTGCCCGCCCGACAACTGATGCGGAAAGCTGTCGGCCACCCGCTCAGCGTCCGCCAGCCCGACCCGGCCCAACATCTCGATCACCCTGACACGCGCCGAGCCGCTTCGTTCGGAAGCGTGCAGCAGCAGCACCTCGGCCACCTGCCGACCGACCTTCATGGTGGGGTCGAGCGCGGTCATCGGCTCTTGAAAGACCATCGACACCAGATCGCCGCGCAGCCGGGCATGGGCCCGGTCGGGCAGCCCGACCAGTTCGCGTCCGTTCAATCGGATCGAACCGGTCACCCGTGCGGTCTCGGGCAGCAGACCCATCAGGGCCAGGGCGGTGACGGTCTTGCCCGAGCCCGACTCGCCGATGATGCCCAGGCGCTGACCGGCAGTCAGCTCGAACGACACCGCATCGACCGCGACGGCGCGGCGACGACCGAAGCCCACGCTCAACTCGCTGACCTGTAGCAGAGTCATGTCACCTCCCGCAGCCGGGGGTCGAGCAGGTCGCGCAAACCGTCGCCGAGCAGGTTGAACCCGAGCACCGCGATGGCGATCGCCAGCCCGGGCCACACCGCCTGCAGCGGCGCGTTGAACATCACCGACTGGGCGTCGCGCAGCATCTTGCCCCAGGTTGGCACGATCGCCGCCGTGGACAGCCCCAGGTAGCTGAGCGCCGCCTCGGCCAGAATCGCCATGGCGAAGGTGACCGATGCCTGCACGCCGATCAACGGCGCGATGTTGGGCAGCACGTGCCGCAGCGACACCCCGGGCCAGCGAGTTCCGGACGCCCGGGCGGCCAGCACGAAGTCGGTGCTGATCACCTGCTTGGTGCCGGCCCTGGTGACCCGGGCGAAGCTCGGAATGGTGGCCAGCCCGATCGCCGTCATGGCCGTCACCGGCGAGGCCCCGAACCGGGCGGCGAGCAGAATGGCGAGCAGCAGCGCCGGAAAGGCGTAGGCGATGTCGGTAACCCGCATCACCACCTCGTCGACCCAGCCACCCACCTGACCGGCCACCATGCCCAGTGGCACCCCGATCAGGGCGGCGATCGACACCGACACCACGCCCACCACGATGGTGGTCTGGGCACCCACCAGAATACGGCTGAACACGTCGATGCCCATGCCGTCGGTACCCAGCCAGTGTTCGGCACTGGGCCCCTGAAGCCGCTGCCCGGCCACCACCAGGGTCGGGTCGTGGGGCGTCCAGACCAGTGACAGCAGAGCCATCAGCACCACCAGCGCGACCAGTCCGCCGCCCAACCAGAGACCGAGCCGCCTCATCGGTCAGCCCCCGTCCGCAGTCGCGGGTCGATCCATGCGTATGACAGGTCGACCAGGAAGTTGATCAGTAGCACCGAGGCGGCCAGGAACATCACCACGCCCTGCACAATCATCAGATCGCGTTGCGATACCGCATCGAGCAGGGCCGATCCCAGGCCCGGCAGCGCAAACACCGACTCGATCACGATCGCACCCACCAGCACCGACGCGAGCTGCAGGCCAACAACCGTCACCAACGACAGCGCGGCGTTGCGCAGCCCGTGCCGCCACAGCGCCGGGAACGGACGCCAGCCCACAGCTCGGGCGGTGCGGTAGTAGTCCTCGCTGAGCACCTCGATGAACGCCGAGCGCACGTAGCGCACCAGCACGGACGCCTGGACGATCGCCAGCGAGGTCACCGGTAGCACCAAGTGAGCGGCCCAACCGCCGACGCTGGTGCTGATCGGCACGTAACCGTTGGCGGGCAGCCAGCGCAGGCCGACCGCGAACACCAGCACCAGCGCAATAGCTGCCCAGAACACCGGGACGGCCATGCCCAGTTGCGCGGCGCCCGAGGCGACGAAACCGACCCACGAGCGGCGCTTCATCGCCGCCAGCATGCCCACCGGCACGGCGATCAGCACCGACAGCAACAGGGCGAACAGGACCAGCCACAGGGTGACCGCGATGCGCGGCACCATCAGTTGCAGCACGCTCTGCCCGGTGAACAACGATGTGCCGAAGTCGCCGTGCAGCATGCCGGACACCCATTCGAGGTAGCGCGTCAACGGTGGACGGTCGAGGCCAAGTTCTACGCCCAGGGCGGTGATCTGTTCAGGAGTCGCACCCTCACCCAGAATGATCGCGGCCACCTCGCCGGGCAGTGCCGAGCACACAGCGAACACCAGCATCGACGCGCCAACCAGGCTGATTGCGAAGATGCCCAGGCGCCGGCCCAGAAAGGCGAGGATCCGCACGAGGTGCCAGGGTGCTAGCGGGTGGCGATCGTGGTCAGGTCGAAGCTGAGCGTGGCGGCGTTCTGCGGCACGCCACTGATCGTCGACTTGGTGATCACCAGGTTGGGCAGATCGAACAACCAGACCGCGGCGGCATCCTCGGCCAGCGTGCGCACTGCCTTACGCATCAGCGGCACCAGGTCGGCCGACGCCGCCTCGTCCGCCTGTTCGAACTCTTTGTTGTACTCGGCGTTGTCGTAGTGAAAGTAATAGTCGGGGTCGGTGAACCGGCGCAGGTCGCGGGCTTCGACGTGCGCCACGATCGACATGTCGTAGTTGCCCCCGTTGTGCACGTCTTTGAGCCAGGTGGCGAAGTCGAGTTCTTCGACCGTCACCTTGATGCCCACCTGGCGCAGCGCGCTCTCGACGAACTGGGCACTCTTAGTGGCGTAGGCGATGGTCGGCACCCGCAGCTTGAGGCTCAGATCGGTGGCCTTCGCCTCGGCCAGCAGCTTCTTGGCGCCGGCCGGGTCATAGGCGTTGATCGAGGTGAGGTCTTCGTACCACGGGTCGGTGGGCACCGCCATCGAACCGATCAGGGTGCCCTTGCCGTTCCACACCGTGTCGAGCAACGCCTGCTTGTCGATCGCCATCGAAATCGCCTTGCGCACCTTCACGTCCTTCAGGCTGTCGCGGGCATTGTTCAGGGCCAGCACCACCTCGCCGGTGGTGGTGCCCTGGATGACAGTGAACCGGCTGGTGTCGGCGAACTGATCGATGGCGTCCGGGGCCTGCAGGTTGCTGATCACGTCGATGTCGCCGGCGAGCATGGCGGTGTTCATGGCATTGGGGTCGGCGAAATAGCGAAATGTCACGGTGTCGAGCCGCGGTGCCGTGCCCCAGTAGCCGCCGTTGGCTGCCAAGACGACGCTTTGGCCCTTGTTCCAGGCGCGCAGCACGAACGGACCCGAGCCGGCCGGAGTGGTGTCGAGAGTGGCCAGTCCGTCCGGGTCGTAGATGATGCCCGCGGTGGAACTGATGTCGTAGAGCCACAGGTTGGACGGATGCGTCAGCGTCACCTTGACCGTGTGGTCGTCCACCACGTCGGTGGCCTTGACCACGGCCATCTGCTCGACCAGGGGCGCCGCGATGCCGGCCTCGGTCTTGATCCGGTTAAAGCTGGTGGCCACCGCCTGGGCGGTGACCGGCTTGCCGCTGGCGAACTTCGCCGCCGGGTTGAGCTTGAAGGTGTAGACGGTGCGATCGGTGCTGATGTCCCAAGTCTGGGCGAGCAGCGGCTTGAGGTTGCCCTCGGCGTCCATCTTCACCAGTGTCTCGTAGACGTTGTAGAGCAGCACCTGCGGAATGGATGCGGCCGGCGACGCGCTCGGGTTCATGGTGGGCGGCTCGAGGGCGGCCCCGACCACCAGCGTGTGGGCCTGCTGCGTGGGTAGCGTGGGCGCTTGGCCGGCGCAGCCGACCAGAAGAGAAACGGTGAACAACAGGGCCGCCCAGCGCCAGCCGCGGCGCCTTGCAACGGACGCGGACGTGCTGCAGACCATCTGTCCTCCTCGTGGCGTGCCCCCGGGGGCAGCGGATCGCGCGACGAGTCTAGCCGAGCAGTGCGCCCGGCCAGGGCAGGGTATGTCGGGCGATTTGGGCCAACCGCCGCCGTCCCGTATAGTTGAACGAGCGACGCGGGGTGGAGCAGTTCGGTAGCTCGCTGGGCTCATAACCCAGAGGTCACAGGTTCAAATCCTGTCCCCGCTACGAAGACGGCAGGTCAGCAAGAGAAGTCGGTGCACCCACTGGGTGGACCGACTTCTTCATTTTCGCAACGGTGCGCACACGCCGGCGCCTGGTTCGGCTTCGCACTGCATCACCACGGGCGTTGGCCTCGCGCCATTCGCGTCGGACGTGAGCATTGGTGGCCCTGTGCCCGGCGACAACAATCGAGCAGCGCATTGCCGCCCGACGTGCCTGCTTCGGCGGCCCCTTGCGCGCGGGTCACGCAAGCCGCGCGGACCACCGGCCTGAATCAACGACCGCGCCAGCGACGTCCTTGATCTGCCTCTGCTCCGTCATCTCTACGTCGAAACCCCTTGTCTCGATGGCCGACCCGAGGTCTCGACAAGCTGGACCGGCGAAAATCAACACTTCCTCAAGAAGCGCTGGGCCTGGCACACGACCGTTGACGGGCCCCAAACCCTCAACCATGAAGCGGGCCGCCGGGCGCGTCACGACAAGAAGGGGCGTCGATCTGTACGCTAGGCACTTGAGTGCGCTGGGGGGTGGATGAACGGTCAGCTCGGTCTGCGGTTACGCGTGTCCGTTTGGGGCGCCGCGGCGATACTGGGTGCTGCCCTGATCGCCGCCGCACCGGCATTCGCGCACACCAATCCATCTCCTTGTCGCGGCGACCATGCAGGCTGCGAAAGCACCCCTTCGCGGACGGCAACGCCCAGCCACACGCCGCGGGCCGATCCGTCGAAGACCCCAACGCCACCTCTCAAGGCATCCCCCAGCGGCCGTCCGACGCCCACCGGAACGTATTCGCCGTCGCACACCGCGCAGCCGACGGCCACACCGACCCGATCGGGCCGCCCTACCGATGAGCCGACGGTTGTCGAGCCGACCGAATCGACCACAGCGGTGCCAACACCCACCACGACGCCGACAAGAGGCCCTGAGCCCACCGAGCGGCCTTCGCACCAGCCGACCCGGCAGCCCACCTCCCGGCCGTCGGAGGCACCAACCTGGCAGCCCGCCCCGACGCTGACGGGCCTGCCGACGCCCTCGCTCACCGACGGGCCCACAGCCACGCCCAGCATCACCGAGGAACCCACCGCCCTGCCCTCGACAACCCCGACCGTCGATGTGCCACCCATCATCTGGTGGCCGACGAACGCGCCCACCGCGCCGACACCCAGCGCGAGTCCGACTCGCACCCCGACACCCAGCGCGAGTCCGACACCCACACCGACACCGACCCGCACCACGGCACGTCCGACTCCGACGCCCACCCGCACCACGGCACGTCCGACACCGACCCCCACCCGCACCACGGCACGTCCGACACCAACTCCCACCCGCACCACGGCACGTCCGACACCAACTCCCACCCGCACCACGGCACGTCCGACACCCACCGTCACGCGCACCATCACGCCGACCCCGACGCGTACGTCGAGCGTGCGGGCGTCAACCACCGCGACTGCCACGGCCTCGTCGGCCGCACCGTCCAGCACTGCACTGTCACCGTCGCCGTCCAGCACCCCGTCGACCTACCTGCCTCAAGGCACCCCGACCGATTCGCCGTTGCCCGTCCCACAGCAACCCGGCGGCGGCGGGCCCGGCTCGTGGCCCTCGACGATCACCGACTCGTTGTCGCTGCAGCGCGGCCTGGCCGCCATGCTGCCGATGATGGCCGGTGCCGTCGTCGTCATGGGACTCAGCCTGCTGGTCCGGCCGCCGCGCCGGCACATCGGCTGATATCTGTCAGCTCCAGTAACGCGGGTGTGGTTCGATGACCCACATGGCCACGGTCGTCCGCTACTCACTGCATCAGGCCACACTCGACAACGGCCTTCGGGTGATCGTCAACCCCGATGTCACCGTGCCGGTGGTGGCCCTCAACCTCTGGTATGACGTCGGCTCGCGCGACGAACGCCCCGGCCGCACCGGGCTCGCCCACCTGTTCGAACACCTGATGTTCGAGGGCTCGGCACAGGTCGGCCCCGGGGAGCACCTGGCGGCCATTCAGTCGGTGGGCGGATCGGCCAATGCCACCACCTGGTTCGACCGCACCAACTACTTCGAGACCGTTCCCACCGGCGCCCTCGACCTCGCCCTGTGGCTCGAAGCCGAGCGGCTCGCCAGCCTCGACGTCACGCAACACAACCTCGACAACCAGCGCGACGTGGTGATGGAAGAGAAGCGCCAACGCTACGACAACGTGCCCTACGGCGACGTCCTGATCCACCTGGTGCAACTCACCTTTCCGGCCGATCACCCCTATGGTCATGCCACCATCGGGTCGATGGACGATCTCGCCGCAGCCACCCTCGACGACGCGCGGGCGTTCTTTGCCACTCACTACGCCCCGAACAACGCCGTGCTCACCCTGGTCGGCGACGTGCACCCCGACGACGCACTCGAACGGGTACGCCGGGCGTTCGAAAGGCTCCCCCGAGCCGGCACACCAACCCGTGCCGAGACCCTCCCGCTTCCGCCGCTGGCCGCGGTCCCGCGACGGACGGTGTCGGCGGCCGTGCCGTCGGATGCGACCTACCTGACCTGGCGACTGCCCACCCGCGACACCCCGGCCTTCGATGCCGTCGAGGTTGCCCTGTCGGTGCTGGGCGACGGGCAGACCTCGAGGCTGCATCGCCGGCTGGTACGCGCCGATCGGATCGCTGAAGGAGCGGGTGCGTCGGCCACCGGGCTGATCGGTGGCACCAGCATCGGCTTCGCCCACGCCCGCGCGTTGCCGGAGGTAGGTGCTGAGCGGCTGGAGGAGGCAATCGTGGCCGAACTCGCCCGGTTCATCGCCGACGGGCCGACCACCGCCGAGGTCGACCGGGTGAAGGCCCAGTACGAGCGAATGTGGCTGGGCGAACTGGCCCGGTTCGACAGCCGGGCCGACCTGTTCAGTTGTTACGCCACGCTGCACGGCGATCCCGACGCGGTGAACCGGCGCCTCGACGAGGTGCGTGCGCTCACCGTCGGGCAGGTCGCCGAGGCCGCGGCCGCCTGGCTGGCGCCCGACCAGCGAGCCGTGCTCACCTATCGAAAGGCGCCGGCATGAACCGCCCGGTGATCGCTCCCCCGCAGCCCTGGACGTTCCCCTCCCCAGACACCTCGCGGCTGCCCAACGGCATGGCGGTGCAGGCGTTCCACCGTCCCGGCCAGCACCTGATCAACGCCACTATGGTGATCGATCTGCCGCTGAACGCCGAGCCCGCCGCCCTTGAGGGGGTTTCGGGCAATTCTGCAGCGCTGCCTCGACGAGGGCACGCTTTCCCACCCGGGCACCGACTTCGCCGAGCAACTCGAGAATCACGGCGCGGTGTTCGGCGGCGGGGTCGGCCACGCCGCCACCCATATCAGCCTCGAGGTGCCCACCACCCGGTTCGCCGACGCGCTGTCGTTGTTCGCCGAAGCGGTGCTGGAGCCGGCCCTGGACGAAGCGGACGTCCGCCGTCACGTCGAACTACGGCTGGCCGAGATCGAGCAGCACCGGGCCCACCCGGCTCATCGTGGGGCGGAGGCCTTTCGCGGCGTTGTCATCGACGCCTCCTTCCGCGCGTCGCACCCCACAGCGGGCACCTCCGTCACGATCGCTGAGCTCTCCACCGCCGCTCTGCGGGGCCACTACGACGCCCACTACGGGCCGTCCCGGGCCACACTGGTGCTGGCCGGCGACTTCTCCACCGACCCGCTGCCCACCGTGGCGGACGCCTTCGGCCGCTGGCAGCACCCGGTGCCCGCTGTGCGCGCCGACCGGCCCGAGCCGGGCCGTCCGCAGGTGCTGGTGATCGACCGGCCGGGAGCCGTGCAGGCCGATGTGCGCCTGGGCACCTTCGGCATCGATCGCACCGACCCGCGCTGGCCGGCATTGCGGCTGGGCGCGTTCGTGCTGGGCGGCGGCTTTCTCAGCCGGCTCAACCGGGTGCTGCGCGAAGAACGCGGCTACACCTACGGTGTGCAGTTGTCGAACGTCCCGGCCAGACATGGTGGCCTGCTTGCCATGCACGCGTCTTTTCGCACCGAGGTGGCGGCGGCGGCCGTGGCCGAGGCCCGCGACCTGATCAGGGTGGACGGAGACCGGGCGATCGGCGCCGGCGAACTCGCCGATGCGCTCAACTTTCTGATCGGCATCACCCCGCTGCGCTGCGCCACCGCGGCCGGCATCACCGACCAGGTCGCCGCCCTGGTCGAGGTGGGGCTCGACGCGGACTTCGTCAACCGCCATGCTGACGCGCTGCGACAGGTGACGCCCGAGCAGGCGACCGAAGTCGTTGCCGAACTGCTGCGGCCCGACCGGCTCAGCCTGGTGGTAGTGGGCGACGCGTCGGTTCTGGTCGACGGCCTGCGGGCCGGCGGCCTCAACCCCGAGGTGGTCAGCGACCCATCAGCTTGAGCGCCTCGGCCAGAGCCGCCTTGGCCTCATCGACCTTGCTCTGGTAGGTGGCCAGGTCGCCGTTGCGCAGAGCCGTATCGGCGGCCTCGAAAGCGGCCTGCGCTTTGGCCAACAGCGCCACCGCCTGCGGGTTGGCCGTGGCCGAGCCGGTGGGGCTGGTCGTGGGTGAGGCCGTAGTGCTCGGCGACGCGGTGCTGGTGCCGGTGCCGGTGCCGGTGGGTTTCTCGCCGGTGGTGGCTCCGGCATCGCCGGCGAACACCTTGTCGAGCGCCTCTTGCAGCGTGGAGCCGATGCCCACGTACGAACCGAACCGCACCACGACGTAGGCCAGCGCCGGGTACGACCCGGTGTTGCCCTGCCGCATGGTGTAGATCGGCGCCACATAAAGCAGCCCGTTGCCCATCGGCAGCGTCAACAGGTTGCCGTAGGTGGCCGACGATGCGCCCTGGTTGAGGTAGGGACGCAGCATCTCGGCGACCTTCTGGTCGTTGTTGATGGCGTTGAAGGTCTGGCCCGGCCCGTCGATCTGATGGGTGTCAGACATTCGCAACACCCGTAATTTGCCGTAGTCGGGGCTGGTCGCCTCGGCCACCACCGCCAGGTAGCTGGCCAGGTTGGAACGCCCCCGAGGCACGAACACCGTGGTCTGGCTGAACACCGGGTTGGCATCGCCGGGCCACTTGATGCTCAGGTAGTACGGCGGCTCTTTGGCGTCGCTGTTCGAGTTCACCGGGTTGTTCGGCACCTGCCACAGGTCGGACTGCGCGTACCAGGTGTAGGGGTCGGTCATGTGGTAGCGACCGAGAATCTCGCGCTGCACCTTGAACAGGTCTTCGGGGTAGCGCAGGTGGCTGAGCAAGTCGGGACTGATCGCGCTCTTGGGCTGCACCGTGCCCGCGAATGCCTGCGCGTAGGCCTGCAGAATCGGGTCGGACTCGTCCCAGGCGTACAGGGTGACCGTGCCGTCGTAGGCGTCCACCACCGCCTTGACCGAGTTACGAATGTAGTTGATGTTCTGGTCGACCTGCGTGCCGACCGAACGCGACTGGGTGTCGGCCGCGGAGTCGCGCAGGTTGACCAGCTCGCTGTTGGGGTAGCTACTTGAGGTGGTGTAACCGTCGACAATCCACACCGTGCGACCGTCCACCACGGCCGGGTAGACGTTGGAGTCGACGGTCAGCCAGGGAGCCACCTCCTGCACCCGCTCTTTGGGTGTGCGGTTGTACAGGATCTTGGACTGGCTGTTCACCCGGTCTGACAACAGCAAGTTGATGTCCATGAACCGCGCCGCGTACAGCGCGCGGGTGAACGCGTCACCGATCGACACCCCGCCCTTGCCGGTGTACACGTTCGACTTGGCGTTGGGAGTGTCGAGTTCGATCGGCTCCTGCCCCTCCTCGCGTCCGACGATCGCGTACTGCGTGGACTGCTCGCCGAAGTAGATGCGCGATTCGTGATCAGGCAGCTTGCCGACCGGCGGAATGTCACGGACGATCCACTCCGGCTCACCCATGGCCTGGCGGCGGTTGCCGTAGGCGATCACCAGGCCGTAGCCGTGGGTGTAGACGGTGTGGATGTTGTTCCAGTTCTGGTCGGGCACCCCGGCCAGGTTCATCTCTCGGGCAGCCACCACCACATCGGTCTCGGTGCCGTCGATGGTGTAGCGGTCGACATCCAGCGTCTCTGGAAAGGTGTAGTAGCCGCGCACTTGCTGCAACTGTTCGAACGTGGGGCCGATCACGGCCGGGTCCATCAACCGAATGCCGGGCAGCGCCTCGGCGTCCGACTTGAGCTGGCCGGCCTTCACCTGAGTGACCGCCTCGTACTCGGTCACCTCGGTGTCGGCGATGCCGAAGGCGTCGCGAGTCATGTCGATGTGCGACTGCATGTACGGGTTCTCTTTGTCGGGCTGGTTGGGCGCGACCACGAACGACTGCACCACGGCCGGGTAGATCAGGGTGAGGATCAGCCCAGAGATCACCATCAGCACCACTGCGGCGGCCGGGTAGATGGTGCGCTTGACGATCGGGTTGGCGAAGAACAGGGCGGCGACCAGAAAGGAGATCACCGCCATGACCAGCTTGGCGCCCATCCGGGCGTGGTCGTCGGTGTAGTGGACGCCGGTGAACAGCGTGCCCTGGCTGAGCAGCAGGCCGTACCGGTCGAGCAGGCACTGCAGGCCGTACAGCACCAACAACACACCAGCCAGCACCGACAGGTGCACGCGGGCCGCCGGGCTCAGTTGCGGACGGCCCAGGGTGCGCACCGCGCGCAGTCCCCCGGTGGCGAAATGCACGATCAGTGATGCGACCAGGCTGAACGCCACCGCAGCCAGCACAAAGCTCAGCAGACTCTGCCAGATCGGAAACTCGAAGACGTAAAACCGGTAGTCGAGGCCGAAGCTGGGGTCGGTCTTGCCAAAGGGTGCCGCGTGCAGCCACCCCAGCACCGGCAGCACCTCAGCGGTGGCCGATATGCCGGCCAGTACGCCCAGCGCTACGGCCGGAACGAGCACTGCGATGCGGGTGTTCTTCTCGAGCAAACGCCGGTAGGCGTCGAGCACGGCACTGTCGCCCTGACGGCTGCCCTGCGGGCGCAGCCGGATGGCCAGCCACATATTGCCGCCGATCAACAGCGCCATCACGCCCCCGATGCCGACGAACAGTGCCAGCCGGGTGATCAGTTCGGTGGTGAACACCGTGCCGAAACCCATCGAGTCGAACCACAGCTTGTCGGTCCACACCTGGGTGAACACCGCGAACACGACCACCGCCACGGCGGCGATGGCCAGGGTGAGCAATAGCGGCGATCGACGATGAATGCTTGTCGACAGGCTCACGGGGGAAGTCTCCTCGCTCAAACGTCAATCCAATGTACGTGACAGGGCAGCAGTCAGGCCGGGCACCAGATCGCTACCCGACAACAGTTCGTCGGGGTGGCTGCGCAGCCGGGCCACACCGTACCCGGCGTCACCCCTGAGCACCCCGGCCACGACGCGAACCTCTTGGCGTTCGGGGTGCTGGCGAGCCTGCTCGGCACCCGCCGACCCGGACGGCAGGCCGGCATCCGCCCGGCCTGGCAGGAAAAACCGCTCCAGGCTGAGTGCGACACCGTGCACGCTGGCCGGCCAGGTGATCCGGGCGAGCGCGTCGCCCAGATCGGCACCCGCCGCGAACCCCTCCTGCTCGATTGCCGACAGTTGCCCGGGCTGGGGTTCGGTGCCACCGGTGAGATGCTCGGCCAACTGCGGTTCTGCCGCGATCAGATCGGCTGTCGGCACCAGCGCGAACAGCCGGGACGGCTGGTCCCAGCCCAGCCCACCGACGTGCCGCTCGATCTCGATCAGGCTGGCCACGAGGGCGTCCGACACAGTCACGCGCACCCCTGCACCGAATCGGCCGTGGCCGGGTCGCTGAGGGTGCGTAGCGCCGTGATGGCCTGCGCCAGAGTTTCAACCCGGACCAGCCGCACCGGCGTCGATAGTTCACGAACATCGTCGCAGTTGGCCGCGGGCACCAGAAAGATGGTGGCTCCGGCCGCCTCCGCCCCGGCGATCTTCTCTTGAATACCGCCGATCGCGCCCACCGTGCCATCGCCGGTGATGGTGCCGGTGCCGGCCACCGCTCGTCCGGCGATCAGGTCGGCGGGGGTCACCAGGTCGTAGACGGCCAGCGCGAACATCAACCCCGCGCTCGGGCCGCCGATGCCAGCGTCGATGCGAAAGACCACCGTGGGTTCGTAGGAGTACCCGACGGCCAGGTTGATGCCCACGACCGGGCTCGTCGGGTTGGTGTTGGACGCCACCCCGGTGACGGTCTCAGTGGCCTGCTGGCCGTCGCGCAGCACCGTGAACACGATGGCCTGGCCGACCTCGTGGGACTGGATGGCGCGCCGCACCGCGTCGATGGTCGAGACCACCTTGTTGTCGATGCGCACAATGAAGTCACCGGGCTTCAGCTTGCCGTCAGCCGGGCTGCCGTTTGACACCGCCTGCACCATCGGGTACTCCACGACCTTCTCGCCAGCGGCCCGAAGGCCCGCCGCGACCGCTGCCGATTGCGAGTTGTCCATGCTCTGCGCTTCGCGGGCCTGGATCTCGTCGGTGCTGACACCGGCCGGGTACACCGCCTCACGGGGCAGTACCTCGCGCGCCGACAGCCAGTACGACAGCAGCGCCTCGGGCAGGGTGAGCCGGCTGTCCACCCGGGTCACCGACACCGTGGTAAGCCGCAATTGCCCGGTGGTCGGGTAGGTTTCCACGCCCTGAATGTCGACCCGCGGCTGGCCGTCCACCGCCTCGAACAGGTTGACCGTCGCGCCGGGCGACCAGCTCACGAACGGCACCGGCACCAGCGACACGACAGCGGCCAACGCCACGAACAGCACCGCCGAGACGGCCGCCGTCCACGTCTGCTTGGTCACCCGGCCGAGACTACCGGACGCCACCTGGGCGTTCAGCCCACCCCACACCTTGCGATGTGCGGGACAATGGGTTTCGTACCGCCGCAGTCGCCCCGGCACTGCGGCCCACACCACCACCGACCATCAGGAGTCAGTCATGGCCAACGACCCGGACCTCCCCGGCCAGGGCGGCGATCGCCCCGAGGAGAACCCGCTGGCCCAGTTTCTCGCCCAGTTCGGCATCACTCCCGGCCCGGACGGCGAGTTCGACCTCGCCGCCATCACCCAGCGGCTGCAGTCAGTGATGTCGCAGTTCCAGACCCAGATGGCCGGTTTCGGCCCCACCGACCCGGCCAGCGGCATGAACTGGACCTTCACCCATGACATTGCTCGCCGGGTAACCGCGGCCAAGGGTCCCGACACGACACCGACCCCCTCCGAGGTGGCCAAGCTGCGCGACGCGGTGGGACTCGCCGAGCTGTGGCTCGACGAGCAGACCACGTTTCCACGGCTCAGCGCACCCGCGGTGGCCTGGAGCCGGGCCGAATGGGTCGAGAACACCTTCGCCACCTGGCAGCAGCTCAGCAATCCCATCGTCGCCAGCCTGTCGGCGGCGCTCGGCTCGCTGATGGCCCGCGAGGCCGGCCCGGGTGAGGAGTTCATGAAGCCGATGGTGCGGGCGGCGGCGTCCGGCATGTTCGCCGCCCAGGTCGGCCAGTCGCTAGGCAGCCTGGCCACCGAGGTGCTGAGCGTCAGCGACATCGGGCTGCCGCTGGGTGAAAGACCCCAGGTGGCGCTGCTGCCCACCAACATCGAGGCGTTCGGGGCCGAACTCGAGAACGTGACCGCCGCCGACGTGCTGCTGTTCCTCGCGCTGCGCGAGACGGCGCGGCAGCGGCTGTTCGCGGCGGTCGGCTGGCTGGGCCCGCAATTGCACGCCCTGGTCGAGCACTACGCCCGCGACATCACCATTGACATCACGGCGCTGGAAGAGGCCATCGAGTCGCAACTGAGCGCCGCGATGAGTGCCGACGACCTGGAGCGGGCGGGGCAGGCGCTGGCCGGCACGCTGTTCGAGCCGGCGGTCACCCCCGAGCAGGCCGAGGTGCTGGAGCGCCTCGAAACGCTGCTGGCCCTGGTGGAGGGCTGGGTCGACGAGGTGGTCGGGCACACCATGAGCCGCTGGATGCCCAAGGGAGCCGCGCTCACCGAGGTGGTGCGGCGCCGGCGGGCAGCCGGCGGCCCGGCCGAGGCGGCACTCAAGGCGCTGGTCGGCCTGGAGTTACGCCCCCGCCGCACCCGTGACGCGGCCAACCTGTGGGCTGCGACGCGGGCCACCCGCGGCGCCCAGGCGCGTGACGCGTCCTGGCGACACCCCGATCTGATTCCGACCTCTGCCGATCTCGACGATCCGCTCGGCTATGCCGAGCACGGGCACCAAGCCGCCGGGCCGGACGACCTGGACGCCGAGTTGGCCAAGCTGTTGGACGAAGAGGGCGGGAGCCGGTAGCCGCTCCCAGCCGACGCGCCTCGGCTGAGCTGATCTTCGCTGGTCGAGCCCGTCGAGACCTCGGGAATCGCTGGTCGAGCCTGTCGAGACCTCGGAAGTCGCCGGTCGAGCCCGTCGAGACCTCGCAAGTCGCCGGTCAAGCCCGTCGAGACCTCGGTCACCACACCGGGGAAAGGGGTTTCGACAAGCTCAACCAGCACTGATCAATCGCTGGTCGAGCCCGAGCGCGTCCAGTCGTGTTGCGCAGCCCCGCTCAGCAGCCGGACGCGGGCAGGTTCTGGGCGCTCTGCCAACCCTCGAGAAAGCCCTTGGCGCGCTCACTGTGGGGGTAGCGGGCCACCAACTCGTGAAAGCGCCGGGAGTGGGTGCGTTCGATCAGGTGGGTCAACTCGTGCACCAGCACATAGTCGGTGACCCAGTCGGGCATGGCCTGCAGCCGGTCGGAGATCCTGATTTCACCGGTCGCGGTGGTGCACGAGCCCCAGCGCTGCTGCTGACGGGCCGACCAGGTGACGCTCAACGACGGCGGCTCGCCGCCGGGCTCGGCCAGGTGGGCAGCGAAGAGCGCGCGCGCCCGATGGGTGAGCTCGCGATCGCCCACCGGTGGCCGGCGCGCCGCCTCATGTTCGAGGTAACGCGAGACGAAGGCGGGTACGAGTTCCCGTTCTTGTTGGCGCGTCATTCGCTCGGGCACGACCACCACCAGCGTGCCCCGTTCGCGCATGATGCCCATCGTGGTGCGCCGCCGCGCGCTGCGCCGCACCTGGTAGTGCTCCGAACCCATGCCCAGAAGCGTAATCGTGGGCACTGACACGTTCGCCCGTGTTGACTGCCCAGTCGCGACCCCACTACCGTCTAGGCGGCGAGGCCCTCAGGCACGCGCCGCTCGCAGGGGAAGGCAAGCGGAAACCGGTCGAGGGCCTCGTTTTGCTTCCCAGGTGTGGCACCTCGGCCAACGCAACCGTCGAAGGTGGCCGTCCACAGCCGCCCGTGCCGTATGCTGAACCGGCAAGCGCGCTGTGGTTGCCCCAGCGCACCCATCCAACAGGAGGAAATAACGTGGCCGACGAGACCTACAGCGGTTCGTTCTACTGCGTGAAGTGCAAGGACCACCGCGACGCCACCGGCGACGTGACGGTGAACGCGAAGGGAACCCGGATCGCCAAGGCCAAGTGCCCCACGTGCGGTACGAACCTGACCCGCTTCCTGCCCAAGGCCTGAACTTCTTCCACGAGCGCCGCGCCCGATTGCCGGGTGCGGCGCTCGTGGCATGTCCGGACGATCCCTCGGGTGTTGTCAATTGACTCGTAGGTGTTGTCCGTTGACCCCGGCTCGGCGTGTCGCCACCCTCCGATGCCCACCATGACGGGTGTGCACAACGAGAGCTGGCAACTGTCCGCGCCACTGGTCACGCTGTGGCGATCAGACCAGCGGCTGCAGCTCGGCCTGGAACCACCCGGCGGCGTGCTGATCGATCAGCCCGCACCGGGCATGGAGCCCGTGATCGAAGCCCTGGTCAAGCCCCGCACGAGGGACGAGTTGCTGCACATCGGGGGCCAGCATGCCGACCACTGGCTCGACCGGCTGCTGGGTCTGCTGCAGCGTTCCGATTTGTTGCATCGCCCCGCTGCCGACCCGGGGCCGGTCGCGGTGATCGGACGGGGCCGACTCGCCACGCTGATCGCCGAACTGCTGCTGCAGCAGATGAGCACACCGGTGCGGCTGGTCTGGCCCGGGGCGTCCGGCACCCCGCGAGCCGTGCTGGGGCTGCAGAACCGCTACCCCGACCGGCTGCAGTACGCCGGCCACTGGGGCTACCGGGCCGCCGGCGCCGGCATCACGGTGGTCGCTGCCCAGGCGGCCGAGGCCGACCGGAGCATACTCAGCCAGTTGGTCACCGACGGGCAGCCGTTCCTGGTGGTGCGGGCCAGTGATCTGGGGGCAACGGTCGGGCCGCTGGTGGCTCCCGGACGGTCCCCGTGCCACCGGTGTGAAGATCTCAACCGTGCCGCGGCCGACCCGGCCTGGCCTCGGCTGCTGGCCCAGCTCTGCCGAGAACGGGCCGCGGCGCCGCGGCTGCAACTGGCCTGGGCAGCCAGCACCGGCGCGCTGCACGCGTTGGGCTGGCTTGAAGGAGCACTCCCCGATTCCCTGGGCGC
Organism: Micropruina sp.; assembly: GCF_047602085.1. Lineage (GTDB taxonomy): Bacteria > Actinomycetota > Actinomycetes > Propionibacteriales > Propionibacteriaceae > Micropruina. The sequence goes on along the minus strand of NZ_JASGID010000007.1, from coordinate 431,550 downwards.
GGCCCTCGAACTCACCGCCGACCGGCACGTGCGGGTGCGTCCGGTGCGCGCCCACCCGGCGTGCGGCTGTCTCGACTACGGCTGACCACCGAACCCGCCCGTCCGGGCCGCTGGCGGCGGTTGGCACAATGGGCCAGTGACCGGCACCGATGACCCCGAACGGCAGAGCGGCGGCCTGCCCACCTCGTCGTTCGCCCGGGCCTCACGGATGCTGCAGTTGCCGCTGGGCGCTGCGCAACGGCAGGCAGTCGGGTTGAGCCGCCGGCTCTTGGGCGCGGACGCCGACCAGGTCGAACGCGAACTACGCGGCGCGGCCGCCGAACAACTGTTCAGCGTGCTCGGCGAACTCAAGGGCGGAGCGATGAAGTTCGGCCAGGCGCTGAGCATGTTCGAGGCGTTCCTGCCCGAAGAGGTCGCCGCACCCTACCGGCATCAATTGGCCAAGTTGCAGGATTCTGCTCCCCCGCTGCCCTCGTCACGGGTGCAGACGGTGCTGCGCAACGAACTCGGCCCCGGTTGGCGCGACCGGTTCGAGTCGATCGACCTGCGTCCTGCGGCCGCGGCGTCGATCGGGCAGGTGCATCGCGCCGTGTTGACCGGGGGCCGTCCGGTCGCGATCAAGGTGCAATACCCCGGGGCCGACCAGGCGCTGCGCTCCGACCTGCGGCAGATCGAACGACTCGCGGGCGTGGTGGCGCCGCTGGCCGGTGGCGTCGACGTGGTGACGATCAGCCGCGAGCTGGCTGCCCGCATCTCCGAAGAGGTCGACTACACCCTGGAGGCGCAGCACCAGAGCCAGGCCGCCGCGGCCTTCGCCGGTGACCCCGAGTTCACGGTGCCACAGGTACACCACGCCACTTCGCGGGTGTTGATCAGCGACTGGCTGGACGGCCGCAAGCTGAGCACGGCCGCCGACTCGCCACGGGCCGTCCGCAACCGGGTCGGGCTGTCGTACGCGCGCTTTCTTTTCGCCGGACCGGCCCGAGCCGGCTTGCTGCACGCCGACCCGCACCCGGGCAACTACCTGGTGTTGCCCGACGGACGGCTCGGCGTGGTCGACTTCGGCCTGGTCGCCCGGTTGCCGGACGGGCTGCCCCCGGCGATGGGGCGGCTGATTCAACTGGCGATCGCCGACGACGCGTCCGCCATGACCGCCGGCCTGGCCGCCGAGGGCTTCATCGCCAAGGACATCGACGCAGGCGAACTGCTCGGCTACCTGGCCCCGTTCGTCGAGCCGGCCCGCTCGGAGGAGTTTCACTTCGACCGGGCATGGATGCGTGAGCAGTTTCTGCACGTGCGCAACAGTTCAACCCGCGACGGGGTGAGCATGAAACTCACCATTCCGCCGGTGTACGCCCTGATTCACCGGGTTTGGCTAGGCGGAATCGCTGTGCTGGCCCAGCTGGACGTCACGGCCCGGTTTCGCGACGTGCTCGCCGAGTTCTTGCCCGGCTGGCACGACTGAGTCGTTGCTCAGAATCGCGAACACCGCATCGGCGTACTGGTCGGCCTTGCGACGGCCCACGCCGGCGATGGCCAACAGTTGCCGTTCGTCGACTGGGCGGGCCTCGGCGATGGCCATCAGGGTGGCGTCTGTGAAGATGCAGAAGGCGGGCAGGTTGGCCTCGGCTGCCTCCTGCCGCCGCCATTCGCACAGCAGTGCCCACGTGTTCTCGTCGTAGCTGGAGGGGCAGTCGGCATGCCGTCCGAGCTTCAAATCGGCACCCGGAGCCAGCGGACGGCCGCAGACCCGGCAGCTCAGGCCCTTCCGGCCCCTAGCCTTCGGACCGGCCGCGCGGGCCGGCCTGCCCGGCTTGGCCTCGGGCCGGATGCCGTCCAGGAACCGCGACGGCTTGCGCCGGACGCCGCCACCGCCGCGGGTCGGCGCCCACGAGAACCACAGGTGACGCCGGGCTCGGGTGATGCCGACGTAGAGCAGTCGCCGCTCCTCAGCGAGCTGGTCGGGCGATTGGGCCAGGGCGAACGGCAGGGTGCCCTCCTGCAGGCCGACCAACGCCACACCCGTCCACTCCAGGCCCTTGGCGGCATGCAGGGTCGACAGGGTCACCCCGGCTCCGGGCGGGGCATGCTCGGCGCGGGCGCGTTCGTCGAGTTCGGCCAGCAGGTCGGCCAGGCCGGCGACGGGGTGCTGGTCGACGAAGTCCTCGGCGAGGCTGAACAGCGCCGCCAGCGACTCCCAGCGCTCGCGGGCCTGGCCCTGGCCCGACGGGGGGTCCGCGGTCCAACCGGTGCCGGCCAGCACGCCGCGGACCACGGTGACCAGGTCGTCGTCGGTCCGCGCCGCCGCCTGACCCCGCAGCGCCTGCAGCGCGGTGCGCACCTCCTGTCGCTGAAAGAAGCCCTCCGAACTGCGCAGCGCGAACGGCACCCGCGCCGACGACAAAGCCGCCTCATAGGCCGGAGACTGGGCGTGAATGCGGTACAGCACGGCCAATTCGGCCGCCGGCACGCCGTCGCGAATCAGCCCCGCCAACCAGGCGGCCACCAGTGCCGCCTCCTCAACCTCGGACTCGGCCTGCCGGAACAACGGCGGCGGGCCGTCGCCGCCTTGAGCCACCAGTCGGACGCCCTGGGCCGGGCCTTGGGCTCGCAGCACCTGGTTGGCCACCTCGACGACCTGGTTGGTCGACCGGTAGTCGCGCACCAGACGGATCACCTCGGCGTTCGGGTGACGCACCGCGAACCGAGTGAGATAGCTGGAGCGGGCGCCGGCGAAGGAATGAATCGTCTGCGCGGGGTCGCCGACCACGCACAGGTCAAAGCGCTCGCCCAGCCACAGCTCCAGCAGCTTCTGCTGCAGCGGGCTGACGTCCTGATACTCGTCGACCACTAGGTGCCGGTAGGCGCGACGCACCTGCGCTCGCACGTCCTCGTGATCGGACAGCAGCGCCACCGTGCACAACAACACGTCGTCGAAGTCGATCACTCCGCGGTCGACCTTGAGGCGTTCGTAGCGGTCGTAGACGCGACCCACCCCGGTGGGGTCGACCGCGGCCACCTCGCGCCCGCCGGCGATGGCCAGTTCGGCGTAGTCAGCCGGCGGCACATTGCTCACCTTGGCCCAACTGATCTCGGTGAGCAGGTCGCGCAGGGTGCCCGACTCGACCCGCCGGTCGAGTTGCCGTCCGGCCGCCTCGGCCATCAAACCGGCCCGCTGGTCGCTCACCCGGGGCAACTCGCTGCCCATCGCCGCCGGCCAGAAGTACTGGGCCTGGCGCAACGCCGCGGAGTGAAAGGTACGGGCCTGCACCCGGGGTTGGCCCAGGTCGCGCAGCCGTCCGCGCAGCTCGCCGGCCGCGCGGGTGGTGAAGGTGACCGCCAGCACGCCCAGGGGGTCGTAGGCGCCGATCGCGCACCCGTAGGCGATCCGGTGGGTGATCGCCCGGGTCTTGCCCGTGCCAGCCCCCGCGATGACGCAGACGGGCACCCCGAACGTGGTCGCCACGGCCCGCTGCTCGGGGTCGAGGGCGGCCAGCAGATCGTCGGGTTCCGGCACGCCCATCACTGTAGAACCCGGCCCGGACACTCGGTGAACCGCCGCGGGGCAAGCCGGTGCCGCTCGCCGGCCGAGCCTGATCAAACCCGTTCGGCACCCGCTGGTCGAGCCCGTCGAAACCCCCGGCCGATACCCGCTGGTCGAGCCCGTCGAAACCCCCGGCCGATACCCGCTGGTCGAGCCTGTCGAGACCCCCGGCCGCTTCTGGGATTCACTATCATGCGGACGCAAGCCGACCTCCCGAGGGATCACCATGGAACAACCGTCGAACACCGATGCCGGCCCTGCCCATGCCAGCGACGAGGCGACGCCCGGGTCGTCTCCATTCGCGCGCGCGACCGCCTGGCGCGGCCCCGGCGGCATCCGCGTTTCGGTGGTCGGGCTGATCGGTGTCGCGCTGGTGATCGCCGGCATCCTCGCCCTCGTCATGTCGGGCAACGCCGCCTTCAGTAGCGGCGTCGTCGTGGCCGGTTTCGGAGTCTTGTTGATCGACGCACTGCGGGCGCGCTGAAGGCTCGACGAAAACTGTCGGAGCAGCCCCCTAGGGTGTTGCCCAGCATGACCGGACTGATTCTTCATCGCAGCGACGACGCCTCCGCCCTGGCCGCCGAACTGGCGTCGCGGCTGGGTGGCGTCCGCACCGACCCGTTCGCCACCGACCTGGTGGTAACGCCACACGCGCACCTGCGCCGCTGGCTCACCAACGAGTTGGCCCACCGTCTGGGAAGCCCCGGTGAAGGCATCTGCGCCGGCGTCGATTTCGTCACCCCCGCACGCCTGCTGCGCGATCTGGGCGAACCGCTCGCGCTCTGGCGCGCCCGCCACCTGACCTGGCGGCTGCTGGCCGTGATCGAAACCCGGTCCGACGTTGCTGAGTTGGCCCAGTTGCGGCGGCATCTGGGCAACTCCCGCGATGGGTACCGGGTCGCTCGCCGGATCGCCCGGCTGTTCGAACGGTACCTGGAGTGGCGGCCCGACCTGATCGCCCGGTGGCGCGCCGGTGACGACTGCGACGAACAGGGCCGGCCGCTGGGCGTCGACGGTTGGCAGCCGGTGTTGTGGCGGCTGCTCGCCGCCGAGGCGGACCCGCTGGCCGAACGTGACGCCTTCCTGACCGACCTGCGCCAACGGCCGCAACGGCTTGCGCTGCCCGGGTCGGTGTCGTTCGTGCAACCCGACCCACTATCGCCATGGTGGGTGCAGATCCTGTCAGCGCTCGCCGAGCACCGCGACGTCCACGTGTCGCTGCGGCAGGTGACCGCCGCGTCCTGGCCGGCGCCGCTGCCCGACGACCCAGCCGCTCGGCTGAGTGCCTTTGAGTGCGGCGCGCAGCGCGGCCTGCTGCCCCTGGCCCGCGACGAACTGCTGGCCGGAACCGTTCAACCGCCCGGCACGCTGGGCTGGCTGCAATCCCGCCTGACCGGACGGCAGGAGCCCCCGCCGGCACCGGACGGCAGCGTTCAGGTGCACGCCGGCCACGGGCTGGAGCGACAGGTCGAGATTCTGCGCGACGCCATCACCGGGCTGCTGGCCTCCGATCGCAGCCTCGAACCCCGACACATCGTGGTCGGGTGCGCCAACCTGGCTGCTGCGGCGCCGCTGGTCACCGCAGCCTTCCGGCTGCCGTCCGAGGTGCCCGGACGGCACCCCGCCAACGACTTCCGGGTGCAGGTGGCCGACCGCAGTTCGGCCGACACCAACCCGCTGCTCGGCATCATCGTCCGGCTGCTGGGCCTGGTCGAATCGCGCGCCACCGCCGCCGAGGTGCTCGACCTGTGCGGCCAGCCAGCGGTGGCCGCTCGCTTCGGATTCGATCCAGACACCCTTAAGCGGCTCGGCCAGTTGGCAATCGAGTCCGGGGTGCGCTGGGGGCTGTCGGCACAGCACCGCCAGCGCTACGGGCTGGGCAGCCTGCGGCAGAACACCTGGATGGCCGGCCTGCAACGCATGCTGCTCGGGGTCGCACTCAGTGAGGACCGGCTCCCGGTGGTCGGCACCACCCTGCCGCTGCACGACGTCGAGGATCGCGACCTGGACGGCCTGGGCGGCCTGGCCGAACTGCTCGCCCGGCTCGGGCTGTTCGCCGCCGCGTCAGCCGCCCCGACCACCCTCGCCGGCTGGGTGCAACGGCTGCAACAGGCCGTGGACGACTTCACCCTGACCAAGGGTGACACCGCCTGGCAGCGCACCGACGCCCAGGCCCGGCTGGCCGAACTCGCCGAACGCGGCGCCGGGGATGCCGTGCTGAGCCTGGCCGACCTGAACGCACTGGCCGTCGACGAGTTCGAGCGGGGCTCAGCCCGTTCAACCTTCGGCAACGGTGCCCTCACTGTCTGTTCGCTGCGCTCCCTGCGTGGCGTGCCCTACCGCGTGATCTGCCTGATCGGCCTCGACGACGGGGTCTTCCCCGCCCGTGGTGAGCGTGACGGCGACGATCTCATGCTGCGCGAGCCCCGGCCTGGTGAGCCCGATCCGGTCGCAGAAGACCGTCAGGCACTGGCCGACGCCGTGGGCGCAGCTCGACAGGCCCTGGTCGTGGTGCATCAGGGTCGCTCGGCGCTGAGCAACGAGAAGGTGCCGCCGCCGGCCGCGCTCGCCGACCTGCTTGACGTGCTCGCCGAGGGCGGGGTGATGCCACGCCAGCATCCGCTGCAGCCGTTCAGTCCGCACCTGTTCGGGGCAGGCGGGGCCGAACCGGTCAGCTACGACCCGTCAGGCTTGCGCGGCGCGCGCGCCCTGCTCGGCCCGCGCCGGGAGGTACGCACCGACACCGTCCTCCCCCCGGCCGGCCCGCTTACCGAGGTGACCCTCGACGACCTGATCGCCCTAGCCTCCGACCCGGTGAGGCATTATCTGCGGGTCCGCTGCGATCTGAGTCTCGGCGAGCCGGAGGAACCAGGCGAAGAGGTGCCGATCGAACTGGACGGCTTGGCGCAGTGGGCGGTCGGCGACCGGATGCTCCGCCTCGCCCGCGAGGGCCACAGCCGCGACGACGCCGTGCGGGCCGAATGGCTGCGTGGCCAGGTACCGCCCGGTGAACTCGGCAATCGCCTGCTCGCGGGCATCGCCACGACCGTTGGCCGAATCATGGGCAACCTGCCGGTTCCGGCGGGCGTCCCCGTCGTGCACCACGACCTGGTCATCGACTGCGGCCCCGTCCGGCTGACCGGGCGGGTATCGACGCAACAGGATGTGATCGTCGACGCCACCTATTCCAAGCTGAGTGCCAAGCATCGGCTGGGCAGTTGGCTGCGGCTGATCGCCCTGACCGCCGCCACCGGGCAGTCGTGGCGGGCGGCGGTCGTGGCCAGAAGCTGGACATTGCGGCTGCGAGGCCCCGAACCCGAAATGGCCCGGGTGTTGCTCGATCGTTGGGTGCGGTTGTACCGGCTGGGCCTGGACACCCCGCTCCCGGTTCCGGCCCAGTTCGGCGCCCGACTGGCCGAACTGCTCGCCGACGGCAAGGACCCGTTCGGTGAGCTGACCGACCTCGGCAAGGCATACCGCACCTGGGGCGACGAGACGTGGCCGATGTTCTACCCCACCGTCGACGACTTGTTGAGCGTCGGCATCGGCTCCGACGATCTCGACCAACCCGGCGAGACCGTGCTGGCCTGCGCCGCCGCCCGGCTGATCTGGCAGCCGCTGACCGATCATGAGGTGCGCTGATGGAGCGCTTCGACGACTTCGACCCGAACCGTCCGCTGGGCAGCGCAACCACCGTGCTCGAGGCGTCCGCCGGCACCGGCAAAACGCATGCCATCGCCGATCTGGCCGTGCAGCTACTGGGTTCGGGTGGCACCACGATCGAGCGGCTGCTGCTGGTCACCTTCGGCCGCGACGCCACCCGCGAGCTTCGTTCCCGGGTCCGCGAGCATCTGCTTCGCGCTGCCCGCGACAGCGACGATCCGGACGTCCGGGCGAACCTCGGCCGGGCCATCGCCGGCTTCGACGCGGCGGCCGTGATGACCATTCACGAGTTCTGCCAGGCGTTGTATGCCCGGCTCGGAGTGTTGGCAACCGGTGATCCGTCCGGCACCCCGCTGCCCGACCTGCGTCCGCTGGTGCGTGAGGTCGCCGTCGACGAGTACCTGCGGCGCTATGCCTTCGCCGAGCGGCGTCCGCCCATGCCGCTGACCGATCGCGATCAATGGCGCGAACAGAACGGCGCCGACCGGCTCGCCCGGGACGCCGTCGAGAACGCGCTACGGACCATCGTCCCGACCAGCGCGCCCAATTCGGCCGCGGAGCGGATTCGGTTCGCTGAGCAGGTGCGGCGGGTGTCGAGCGAGCGCCGGCATCGGCTGGGTGTGCTCACCTTCGACGACCAGTTGCTCCGGCTGAGCACTGCGCTCGCTGACCCGGTCACCGGCGCACAGTCATGCCAACGACTGCGCGCAACGGTCGACTACGTCCTTGTGGACGAATTCCAAGACACCGACCCGGTGCAGTGGGACATCCTGCGGCGGCTGTTCGACGGGCACCGTCCGATGGTGCTGATCGGTGACCCGAAACAAGCGATCTACACTTTCCGCGGGGCCGACGTGCAGGCCTATCTGCGGGCTGCCCGCGGGGCCACTGAGCGCTTCGGGCTGAGCCGTAACTACCGCAGCGACGCGGCCCTGGTCGACGCGCTGGGCACGCTGTTCGACGGGCTGCGGCTCGGCGACGGCATCGACGTTCGCCCGGTGCGCGCCGACCGGCCCGCCTGCGGGTTGCGGCACGGCGACAGCGACGTCGCACCGGTGCTGTTGACCACCATCGACCAGCCACAGAAGTGGACTCAGGCCCGTGACCAGATCGTCGCCGACGTCGCCGTCCACGTGTCTGCATTGCTGCAGGATCATCACCTTTTCGATGACGCTGATCCGGGTGAGAAACTGGCCGGCGACAAGGCATGGCGCCCCGTTGATCCGGGTGACATCGCGGTCTTGGTGCGCACCAATCCGACCGCCCAACGGGTGGCCGACGCGCTGCGTGCGCGAGGCATCCCGGTCGCGCTGAGCGGCGCCGAAAGCATCTTCTCCACGCCCGCAGCCACGGACTGGTTGTTATTGCTGCGGGCCTTGGCCAGCGGGTGGCGCGGCGATCTGCGCAAGGCTGTTCGGACCGCCTTCTTCGAGGCATCGCTGGCCGACCTGGCCAGCGCGGACGAACAGCAGGTGGCCGGCTGGACGGCAATCCTGCGGCAGTGGGATCGCATCCTGCACAGTGCGGGGGTGGCGGCTCTGTTCGCCGCCATCGGCGCCGAGACCGGGTTCATCGACCGGGTGCTGGCCCGGCCCGACGGCGAGCGGTTGATGACCGACTTCCGGCACGTCGCCGAGCTGCTGCATGCGGCGTCTGGGCGTCAACGGCCCAACGCGACCTGGCTGGCGCAATGGCTCGCCGAACAATTGAAACGGCCGGCGGCCGAAAGCGAACGGACCCGCCGGCTAGAGACCGACTCGCGTGCCGTCCAGGTGAAGACGGTGCATCGCGCCAAGGGTTTGCAGTACCCGATCGTGCTGCTGCCCGATCTGTGGAAGCCGTTCGGTTCCAGTGGCGACAACGGCGGCGCGTTGCTGTTCCACGATGACGACGGGCGGGCATTGGTCGACCTGGGCGGCGCGGACGCAGCCGGTCGCGTCGAGCGTTACCGCCAGGCGCAACTCGAAGCCGACGAGGAGGAGTTGCGGCTGCTGTACGTGGCCTTCACCCGGGCCCGCTGCCAGGTGCGGGCCTGGTGGGCGCGCACCGAGCAGACCGCCGACTCGGCGCTGCAGCGGGTGCTGTACCGGGCTCGGACCGTGGAGCCGTCCGTGCCCGCCGCCCGCTATGCACTGGACACTCCGCCCGGCACGCTCTCGCCCGCCGAACTGGCATGGGTGCGGAACGCGCCCGGCATCGTGGTGCGCCCGATCGAGCCGCACACCCGCCCGTCCGAGCCTGTGGTGGGGCCCGAGCGCACCGAACTGCGCGCCCGGAGCTTCGATCGCCCGATCGATACCGACTGGCGCCGAACGTCGTACTCGGGCCTGACCGTCGGCGTTCACCACGACGCCCCGCTGTTGCTCGACGAGCCGGAGGAACCCCAAGGCGCGACTCCGTCCGGGTCGTCCGCCGCGCCGTCCCCGATGCGCGATCTGCCCGGCGGCACCCAATTCGGCACCTTGGTGCACGCCCTGTTCGAGCACGTCGACCCCGGGATGGATGTCGGCACGTTGCGCGCCAACCTGGCCCGCGCCGCCACCGAGTGGCTGCCCCGGTTTCCGCTGCCCGGGGTCGAGGCCGACCAACTAGCTGAGTCGTTGCTGCCCGCATTCGCGACCCCGCTCGGCTCGTTGGCCGAGGGACGCAGCCTGGCTGAGTTGCCGCTGGCCGACCGGCTCGCCGAACTCGCCTTCGACCTGCCGATGGAACCCGCGCGAACACTCACCCTGGGCGATGTCGCAGGGCTGATCCGCCGGCACCTGCCGCCCGCGGATCCGCTGGTCGGCTACCCCGCGCTGCTGGCCGATCCGGCGTTGTCGGGCCAGCGGTTACGGGGTTTCCTGACCGGCAGCATCGACGCGGTGCTGCGGGTCGGGAGCACCGAGCACCCCCGGTTCCTGGTGGTCGACTACAAGACCAACCGGCTCGGCGGCGACGACCTGACCCTCGGCCACTACGCGCAGGGCCCGATGGCGGCCGCGATGTGCGCCAGCCACTACCCGTTGCAGGCGTTGCTGTACTGCGTCGCCCTGCACCGCTTCCTGGCCGGACGGCTGGCCGGCTACGACCCGGAGCGGCACCTCGGCGGGGTGCTGTACTTGTTCGTCCGGGGCATGGGCGGGGCCGAGGCCGGACCCGATACCGGGGTGTTCGCGTGGCACCCCCCCGCCGCCCTGGTCACCGGACTGTCCCGGCTGCTGGGCGGAGGTGCGGCCGATGCGTGATCCGGAACTGTCGGTGGTCGCCGACGGACTGGTCGGCAAATTCCACGCCCTCGGCGTCTTGGACTGGGCCGATCTGCACCCCGTGCGGCACTGGTCGCTGCTGTACGGCGAGTCCGATCAACGGGTTCAACTTGCCCTCGCGCTCGCCGTCCGGGCGTTGCGGGCGGGTTCGGTCTGCCTCGAACTCGACCGGGTGCGCAGCACCGTCACCGGACGCGACGACGAACTGGTTGAGGTTCCCGACGAGCTCTGGCCCGCCCAGGCCGATTGGCGCGCGGCGCTGCAGGCCAGCCCGCTGGTCGCGCGCGATCCGGACGGTGACCTGCGGCGCCCGGCCCGGCTGGTGGGCGAGCGGCTTTACCTGACTCGGTACTGGGAGCAGGAAGAACGGGTCCGCATCGCCCTGATCGAACGCACCCTGGCCACCCCGACCAGCCCCGGCCCCGGCAACCAGTCGCTCGATGTCGTCCTTGACGAGTTGTTCGGCGCCCAGGCCGACCCCGACCAGCGCCGCGCCGCCGCGCACCTGGCCGGCTCCGGCGTCACGGTGCTGGCCGGCGGACCCGGCACCGGCAAGACCACGACCATCGCCCGGATGCTCGCCCTGCTGTTCCGTCAGGGGGTGCGCCGGATCGCGCTCGCCGCACCCACCGGCAAGGCGGCCGCCCGGATGGACGAGGCGCTGCGCGAGGCGGCCGAGCACCTGCCCGCCGATGTGGCGGCCTGGATCACCACGCTCAGCGCCTCGACGGTACATCGCCTGATCGGTTGGACGCCGCGGCGGCGCGCCACGCCCCGGTTCAACGCCGCCAATCCACTCCCGCACGACGCGGTGATCGTCGACGAGCTGTCCATGGTGTCGCTCACCCAGATGGCGCAGTTGGTCGACGCGCTCGGGCCGGCCACCCGGCTGGTGCTCGTCGGCGACCCCGACCAGCTCAGCTCGGTCTCCGCAGGAGCCGTGCTCGCCGACCTGACCCGGGCCGGCTGGCAGGGCACCGGCGGGGCCAGCCCTGTGGTCCGATTGAACCGCAACTACCGCTTCGCGGGCGTCCTGGGGCAACTGGCGACCGCGGTCCGCGACGGCGATGCCGACGCCGTCCTCGACCTGGTGGCCGCAGGCGATCCGCACCTGACCCTCACCGATCCCGCCCAGCCCCAAGACGCCCTGCGCGCCCGCGTGGTGCACACCGGCCGGGCCATCCATTCCGCGGCAGTGGCCGGGGACGCGGCGTCCGCGCTCGACCTGCTCGAGCGGCACCGGTTGCTCTGCGCCCACCGGCACGGCCCGTTCGGCGCCACCACCTGGGCACGTCAGGTCGAGTACTGGCTGCGGGCGTCCGTGGCCGGGTTCGGCGCCGAGGGCGAATGGTATGCCGGACGGGCGCTGCTGGTGACGTCCAACCAGTCCGACTGGGGGCTGTGGAACGGCGACACCGGCGTGGTGCTGCTCGACTCCGGACGCCCGGTCGTGCACTTCGCCGGACGAGTGGACAAGGCGCTCAGCCCCGACCTGCTCGGCCCCACCCAGTCGGTGGACGCCCTCACCGTGCACAAGTCGCAGGGCAGCCAGTTCGCCGAGGTGACGCTGGTGGTGCCGCCGGTCAGCTCTCCGCTGCTCACTCGTGAGTTGCTGTACACCGCAGTCACCCGAGCCCGCGACGCCGTCCACCTGATCGGGACGCCGGACTCACTCGCAGCCGCCGTGGAGCGGACGGCACGCCGGGCGTCGGGGCTGCGGGAGCGGTTGTGACAGGGCCGGCTGCTCGTCGATGGAGCCTGGCCGCCCGCGCGACGATCTCGGCAACCGAAGATCGCCCGCTGCACGCGCCGTCTCGACGGTTCAGCGATCTCCCCGGCGAGCCATCTGCTCCACAATCCAGCGCGCCGTCTCGCGGGTGCACGCGCCCGGGTCACTGAAGCTGACGGCGAACACCCCGGTGATCTCAGTCAATTGCGGCACACCGCGCAGGGCCAAGATCGCGTCCGCCTCACTCGCGTACTCGTCCGGGGGCGCGCCGCCGGCGATCAGCCCGACGGGATCGGCCTCGGCAAGAATCGCGATCATCTGATCCCTGGTGACGGCCATGTGGCTGAGCCTATGGCCTGCGTCGTCAATCACCTGCAATCACCATCACTGGGCTGCGTGGGTCTCAAGCCAAGGGAATGCTGATTCTCGTTGGTTGAACTCGTCGAAACCCACTGGCCAGAGCCGCACAGCAGAGGTTTCGACACGCTCGACCGACGAAGAATCGGCGGCTTCCTAACCCTCCGGTGCCGGCAACTCCCCTGAGCGCCACTCGGCCACCAGCCGGCTCGCGATCGAAGCCGACCCCGGCAGGCTGACCTCGCCGGCATCTTCGGCCGCCGTCAGCTCCTCGCGGGTGAACCACCGCGCGTGCTCGATCTCGACCCCGTCCACCTCGATCCGTGTGCCGGCTGCCCGCGCGACGAAGCCCAGCATCAACGACCGGGGCAAGGGCCAGGGCTGGCTGCCTACGTAGCGCACCGATGACAGCCGCAGCCCGCTCTCTTCGCCCACTTCGCGGTGCACGGCCATCTCGAGCGACTCACCCGCCGACACGAAACCGGCCAGAATCGACATGCGTCCGGTCGGCCAGGCCACCTGGTGCCCGAGCAACAGCCGGTCGTCTGCGTCGACAACGGCGACGATGATCGCCGGATCGCTGCGCGGAAACCGCTCCCGGCGGCATCCGCCGCAATACCGCACCAGGCCGCCGCTGGTCACCACGGTGAGCGAGCCGCAGACCGAGCAGTGCGGTGACGTGCGGTGCCAGTTCACCAGCGCCACGGCCTTCACGACGAGCTCGCGATCGGCGTCGTCGAGCACCGGCATCAGCTCGCGCAGGCTCGCCATGGCGTCGGTCTCGCCAGCCTGCACGAACACCGGACGACCCGCGGCTAGGCCCAGCAGAAAGTGACGCTGCGCGTCGTAGGCTCCGTGCGGCGACTGCTCCGGCACCGTCAAGCCCTCGCCGGCGCTGACCCGCCCCAACTCGTCCACGGCCAGCAGCAGTGCTTGCGGCGACGCCCACTGCGCGGCGACCCACGTCGCGTCGCTGCGCAGGCTCTCGCAGTGATCCAGCAACCCCGCCTCGCCCCAGTTCTGCATGTCTTCAACCTACGACGCTACCGTCCGACGCACGCACCATGCCCAACCGGCGCGACCCCCGCTGAGACCCTCCGACCCTGGCCCAGGCCGGCGGTAATGCGGGCGAAGCGGTCGCGATCTAGCTGGCAATCGGTCGTCCATGGGCGAGAATGGAAGCCTCAGCCACGGTTCTGGAGACGAGTGACATGACGGACGAGAAGCACACCACCGAGGAGTTCCAGGTCACGCTCAGCAATGTGATCGGCAAGATCGTGGAGCTGATCCGTGAGGGGAATGTGCGCCGAATCACCCTGCGACGGGGCGGCAAGACGCTCATCGAGGTTCCGCTCAACGCAGGCCTCACCGTTGGGGCGGTCACCGCGCTGGTCGCCCCGGTGCTGCTCGGCGTGGGTGCGCTCGCCGCGGTGGTCACCAAGGTGACCATCGTGGTGGAACGGCCCGCCCAGCCCGAGTGACTCGCCCAGCCCGGACCCGTCCAGCCCCAGTTCTCGGGGCCTTAGGCCTGCGCGGCCAACAGGGTTTCGACGGGCTCAACCAGCGGTGGGTGCGCTGATCGGTACCTCCCGACGCCGACACAGTTGACCCCAGCAGGGCGAGATCGCACCCGGTGTGGCGCAGGTGCGCCCACTCCTCCTCAAGGATGACCCGATGCAGTCACCGACCGTGGGCCGCCAGTCACCGCCGAGGGGTCGGAGCGTGCCTGGGCGAGCAGATCCGGTGTGAGTTGCGCCAGGAGGTCGGTGACGAACTGTTGTCGCTCGGCGCGCACGACCTGACGACCCGAGCCAGGCTGTCGGCGCTGGCCCCTACCATGAGTCACGTGCCTGACCTGTTGCCGCTGGACGTGCTGCGCACCACGTTCGGGTACGACGACTTCCGTGGCGAGCAGGGCGCCATCATCGACCATGTCGCCGGCGGCGGTGACGCGATCGTGCTGATGCCCACCGGCGGCGGCAAGTCGCTGTGCTACCAGATTCCGGCGATGGTGCGGCCCGGTGTCGGTGTGGTGATCTCGCCGCTGATCGCACTGATGCACGACCAGGTGACCGCCCTGGAGAACGTCGGCGTGCGGGCCGGGTTTCTCAACTCGAGCCAGAACTACGACCTGCAACGGCTCACCGAGCAGCAGGCGACCGCTGGCGAACTCGACCTGCTCTACCTGGCACCCGAACGCCTCGACCTGGCCCGAACCCAGGAGTTCCTCGATCGGCTGACGCTGTCGGTGTTCGCCATCGACGAGGCGCACTGCGTGTCGCAGTGGGGGCACGACTTCCGCCCCGAATACCTCAAGCTGTCGGTGCTCGGGCAGCGGTGGCCCGACGTGCCGCGGATCGCCCTCACCGCGACCGCAACACCGTCCACCCGACGCGAGATCGCCGAACGGCTCGGTCTGCAGCAGGCCCGCACCTTCGTCGCCAGCTTCGATCGTCCGAACATCTCCTACCGGATCGAACCCAAACAGCAACCGCTGAAGCAGTTGCTGACGCTGATCCGCTCCGAGCACGACGGGGACTCCGGCATCGTCTACTGCCTCAGTCGCAAGTCGGTCGAAGCCACCGCGGAGTCCCTGGTCAAACAGGGAATCGACGCTCTGCCGTACCACGCCGGGCTGCCGGCCGGCGTGCGCTCTGCGAACCAGTCGCGGTTCCTGCGCGAGGACGGCGTCGTGATGGTGGCGACCATCGCCTTCGGCATGGGTATCGACAAGCCGGACGTCCGGTTCGTCGCGCACCTCGACCTGCCGCGCAGCATCGAGGGCTATTACCAAGAAACCGGACGGGCCGGCCGCGACGGGCTGCCAGCGACGGCCTGGATGGCCTACGGGCTGGCCGACGTCGTGCAGCAGCGCCAGATGATCGACCGCTCCGAAGGGGACGCCGCCCATAAGCGCCAGCTCGGACAGCACCTCGAGGCGATGCTCGGCCTGTGCGAGACCTTGCGCTGCCGACGCCAGTTGATGCTCGACTACTTCGGCGAACCCAGCGAACCCTGCGGCAATTGCGACACCTGCCTGAACCCGCCCACCCCGTGGGACGGCACGGTGGCCGCGCAGAAGCTGCTCTCGACCGTGGTGCGGCTGAAGCGGGAACGCAACCAGCGCTTCGGCGCCGGCCAGTTGATCGACATCTTGCACGGCCGGCGCACCACCCGCGTCGAACAATGGCGGCACGACCAGTTGAGCACCTTCGGCATCGGCACCGAACTCACCGACCTGCAATGGCGGGCGGTCATCCGCCAACTGCTGGCCGCCGGCGTCCTGGCGGTCTCCCCCGACGGGCACCACACGCTCGAGATCACCGACGCTTCGTGGCCGGTGCTGCGCGGCGAGCGCCCGGTGCCGCTGCGCGAGGACGCGGTCGTCCGGGCCGGCTCGACCCGGAAACGGACGGCGTCGGCGGCCACCAAGGGGCCCGCGGCCGCGACCGAATTGAGTGCGGAGGACCGCGAGCTCTTCGAACGCCTCCGTACCTGGCGTGCCGAGACCGCCCGAGCCGCCGCCGTCCCCGCCTATGTGGTCTTCCCCGACGCCACCCTCGCCGCGATCGCCCAGCACCGTCCGGCCAACGCCGACGAACTGTTCGCGATCAGCGGGGTCGGGGCCAAGAAGCTGGATTCCTACGGTGACGCCGTCTTAGCCGTGGTCATCGGACGAGATGGCGATCGGCTGATCACCACGCCCACCCCCGGTTGAGCTTGTCGAAACCACTGCTGGTCGCGTTGATCAGCGCTTGCCTGGAAAGGCGCCGATTCTCGCCGGTCGAGCCTGTCGCGACCCCAGAACTACGTCCCCGGCGCGAGGTTTCGACACCCTCAACCAACACGAACCCCCGCCGGTCGAGCCTGTCGAGACCCCAGAACTACGTCCCCGGCGCGAGGTTTCGACACGCTCAACGAACAGTGGTTGCGATCAGCGCCTCGCCAGGCAAACGCCGACGATCGTGGGTCTCACCGACACCTCCGTGGCAAGCTATTTCACCGCGTTCGCTCAGCTACGGGATCTGTTCAACCGCCCCACCGCGCTGGCCCACTCCGATTCCGCCGGCAACACCGGCGGCAGCACCAGCCGGTCGGCGATGATGTCGAAGAACCCGGCCCGCACCCGCTCCATCGGTACCCCTGCCAGTTCGGCCCAGGCCTGGCGGTAGACGGCCAACTGAATCGGATCGGCCCGGGTCACGTCGCCGGTCTTCCAGTCGACCACCAGATAGCCCTCGCCGTCGGTGAACACGGCGTCGATGCGGCCCCGCACGATCGTGCCGGCCACCATCATGCTGAACGGCACCTCAACGCCCAGCGGACGGCGGGTGGCGAACTGGCCGCGTTCGAACGCCGCGCTGAGGTTGGCGAAGTGGGGGTCGTCAGGCGGTTCCTGCCCCGGGTCGAGGTCGAGCGACGGCGCCAGCGCGAACCGTTGCTCCAGCCAGCGGTGAAACCGTGCGCCCAGGCGCTGGGCGGCCACCGGACGCTGCGGCATCGGACGGCCCGACTCGGCCAGAAAGCCGTCCGGGTCACGGGTCAGCCGCCCCAACCCGGTCGCCGACAGGTATGCCGGACGCGCCGGTGCCACCGAGTCGACCGCCGCCGCGACCAGCCGCTCCAGATCGTCGTCCCAGAGCGCCGCCTCGGCTCGTTCGTCGGGCGACAGACCGGGGGGCTCCACCGGCACCAGGAGTTCGGCGGCATGCTGCACCTGCTGCGCCAGTCGTGCCCGGCGCTCACGCAGCTCGGGGTCACCCGGCACCGGCCAGGCCAGCGCCGAACCTGCCCCGGCCAGCGGGTTCTCACCGGTGGTCGGCGGCGCCTCGGCCACCACCCGGCCCTGCCGGGCGATCACGTTGAGGTAGGGCGACGGCACTCGCGGTGTGGTCAGCTCCCCTGCCCAGGTGTGGGTGCTGGCCACCAGCAACCGCTTGGCCCGGGTGACCGCCACGTAGGCCAGCCGGTCTTCGGCGTGCCGCGCCTGCCGTTTCAAGGCGGCGGCGTGCTGCTTGAACCCGGCGTCGGAGACCTCATCCAGTTGCGGCACCGCATTCGCGTCGCCACGCAGTTCGGCCGGCAACGCCCCGGCGTTGGTCACCCAGTTGTCGCTCACCCGGTCGTTGGGGAACACCTTCTCGGCCATGCCAGGCAGAAACACCGCCTGCCACTCCAGGCCCTTGGCGCGGTGCACCGTCAGCAGCTTGACCGAGTCGGCGTCGGTGGCCACCGCTTGGTCGAGGCCCACGCCGTGCTCCCGCTCCACGTCGAGATAGGCCAGCAGCCCGCCCAGGGAGGCCTCACCGTCCACGTCGCAGTAAGCGGCCACGGCGTCGGTGAAGGCGCCCAGTTGAGCCCCGGACGACCCCGCTGCAGCCAGCTCGGCCTCCAGCCCCAGGGTGGCCACCACCCGCCGCACCAGGTCGAGCACCGGCTCGCCGGCATGCCCCCGAAGGCCGGCAAGCTCTGTCGCCAACCGGCCGAATCGGTCCCGGGCGGCGGCGCTGTAGGGCAGGTCGCCCGGGTCGTGCAGCGCCTCCAGCAGGCTGGGTGTGGCGACCGCATCGGTGCTCGACAGCGCTCGACCCAGATCGTCCACCAGGTCGCCGGCCCGCGGCCCGGGCTCGTGCCGCGCCAGGTCGGCGGCGCGCCGTCCGAGCAGGGCCAGGTCGCCGATGCCGATCGCCCAGCGCGCCGAGGTGAGCAGCCTCACAGCAGCCGGGTTGGCACTCACGTCGTCGAGCAACGCCAGCACCGAGCAGACCTCGACGATCTCGGGCAGCTCCAGCAGGCCACCCAGCCCAACGATCTCGACCGGTACGTCGCGGGCCAGCAGGTCGGCGTACACCGCGGGAATCTGCGCATTGCGTCTGACCAGCACCGCAACGTCGGCCCAGGACGCGACCCCGCCCGAATCGTGCAGCGCCACGATGCGCTCGCCGATGAATCGCACCTCGTCAGGCCAGGTCTGAAACGAGGCCACCTCGACGGCTCCGGGCGGCGTGCCGGGCGGCGCGGTCAGCTCCAGCGATTCGCCGCCCAGCAGGGGGTCGGCCCGCAGCCCGGCAGCCAGATCGTTGGCCGCGGCCAGAATCATCGGCCCCGAGCGCCGGTTCACGCTCAGCGCGAACGCCGCCGCGGGCAGTCCTTCGGCGGTGGGAAAGTCGTGCGCGAACTGCAGAATGTTGCTGGCCGCGGCCCCGCGCCAGCCGTAGATGGCCTGGTGCGGGTCGCCCACCGCGGTGACCGCGTGGCCGCGGCCGTGCGCGGCGTCCGGACCCGAGAACAACGCCCGCAACAGGGCGGCCTGGGCCGACGAGGTGTCTTGGTACTCATCGAGGAGCACCACCCGAAACTGTTGCCGCAGTAGCCCCGAGACCGCCGGCACCTGTTCGGCGAGCCGCGCCGCCACCGCCATCTGGTCGGCGAACTCCACGTAGCCGAGCCGGCGCTTGAGGTCTGCGTAGGCGCTGGCGAGGCCCAGCAGTTCGAGACGCTGTTCGGCGGTGGCGCGGGCCGCGCGCACCGAGACGTATTCGCGCCCAGACCGGTTCAGCGGGGCCTCGGCGAGCGCCGACAGATAGTCCCTGGCGTGTGCACCAACCTGTTGCGACGTCACCAGATGTGAGGTGAGCTCGGCGTCAAGCTTGAGCAGCCGTTCGGTCAGCGTTGCCGGCACGAAGCCCGACAGGTGCTCGAACGGCCCCGCCGCGTTGGTGACCACCCGGGCGGCCAGCCGGTAGCGCGACGCCCCGGTGATCATCACCGGGTCGCTCTCGACCCCGATGCGCAGCCCGTGCTCGCTGACCAGCCGGGCGGCGAACGCGTCGTAGGTGAGCACCAGTTGCTCGCCGGCCTCGTCGACGCCGGCGGTGTCGACCACCCCGGCTCGCTGCAGCGCCGAGCGCACCCGACCCGACAATTCGGCGGCGGCCTTGCGGGTGAAGGTGAGCCCGAGCACCTGTTCAGGGGTGACCTGACCGCTGCCGACCAGCCACACCACCCGAGCCGCCATCACCGTGGTTTTACCCGAGCCGGCGCCGGCGATGATCACCCCGGGCTGCAGCGGTGCCGTGATGGCGGCCAGTTGCTGGTCTGAGAATGGCAGTTCGAGCACCTCGCTGAGCTGCTCGGGTGCGGTGAGGGCGCTCACCCGACCACCTGCCGTCCGGACGGCTTGGCGGGGCAACTGGCCTGAAACGGGCAGTGGCCGCAGCCCGCGCCCGGGGTGGCCGGGTAGCTGCCCTGGCGCACGATTGCCACGGCGCGGGCCAGCCGCTCATGCACCCAACTGGGGTGTTCGGCGTCGTCGTCGGCCAGGTGCGGGCGCTCGCTGAGCGCCGCCTGGTGGTACTCCTTCGGGTAGTCGTCCAGATCGTTGCCGGCCGGCAACCGCAGAAACACCAGCGACGCCCCGGCGCTGCTCGCCCCCGGCCCGGCCAGGCTGGCGAAGCCCCCTGCCTCGATGGCCAGTTGGTATACCCCGAGCTGCTCGTGAGCGGCGACCGCGGCAGCCGTGATGGCGCGCTTATTGGTCTTGAAGTCGACCACCCGCAGCCGTCCATCGGCTGCCCGCTCCAGCCGGTCGACAGTGCCGACAAGTTGCACCGGGGTGCCGTCGAGGTCGAGTTGCACGTCGAAGGCAACCTCTACCCCGAGCACGTCGGCGTGGAGGTTGTGCTGCTGCCAGTTGACGAACCGGGCCAGCGCGTCTTCGGCGTTGGCACGCTCGGCCTGCGACAGCCAGGCAGCGTCAAACGGTAGCTGCGACCACACCTCATCGAGTTGATCGGTCAGCTCGGCCAGGGTCAGGTCGTCGTTGCGGGCGTGTTCGGCCAGCACGTGAATCACCGACCCCAGGCTCGCGTTCGCGTTGCGCGGCGGGTCGGCGCGCACCTGCCGGGTCAGGTAGTGCTGGCGCGGGCAGGTGAGCAGGGCGGTGAGCGACGAGGGGCTGAGCCGCACCGGTGCTGCCGCCGGACGAGCCCCGCCGGTGGGTTCGGCCAGCCCCCACCAACGGGCCGGCTGTGCTTCGGCCGCCAGTGGACGCCCGTGGGCATCGGTCAGCGCCGCCAGCCGGGCAAGGCGCAGCGCGGCCGCCTCGCGCAGCGCCGCCGAGCACTCCACGCTGGTCGCCCGGCGGCGCAGTTGGGCGACCAGAGCGGGCAGGGTGAGCGGGCGGGCGCTCGGCGTGTATTCGGTGACCGGCACCCCCAGCTCGGCGATGAACCGGGACGGCTGGTTGGCCTCGCCGTCGGAGCCCTGCACGGCGGTGACGATCAGCCGCTGCCTGGCCCGGCTGCAGGCCAGGTGGAACAGCCGGCGCTCATCGGCCAGGCTTTCGCGCAGATCGGGCCGGCCGATCAGGCCGTCACTGACCAGCTCGCCCGGGTCGAGAATCGCGCCGCCCTGGCCCGGCGCGGGCCAGAGGCCCTCTTGCACGCCGGCCACCACCACCACGGCCCACTCCAAGCCCTTGGCCCGATGCGCGGTCAGCAACCGGACGCCGCGCCCGCGCACCTCGGCCTCGCGCGTGGTGTCGGCCGGAATCTCCTGCGCCGCCACCTCGGCCAGAAACCCCCGGACACCGCCCGTTCCGGCCGGCTGCTCGGTAGCCGCCGCGGCGGCGAACAACGCGATCACCGCGTCGAGGTCGCGGTCGGCCCGCCGTCCGGCCTCGCCGCCGTCACGGCTGGAGCGCCGCAACCGCTGCCCCCAGTCGGTGCCCGACCACAGCGTCCACAGCACCTCGGCGGCGCCGTTACCGGGCACCGCCAGCGCGCGGCCCGCCGCCCCGAGCAGCCCCGCCAGTGCCCGCACCGCACCCACCTCGGGGGTGTCGGGCAGCCCGGCCAGCCGCTCGGGTTCGCTGAGCGCGTCGGCGATCAACTGGCCGGGTGAGCGGCCGACGATGGCCGACCCGGTGGCCGCGCGCTCGGCGTCGAGCAACAGCCTGCCCAGACTGCGCAGCCCCACGGCGTCGAGCTGGGCCAGCGGCGAGGTGAGCAGGCGTTTGGCCTCGTCGGCGTCGAGTTCGGCACCCCGCAGCACCACCTCCAGCGCCAGCAGCAGGGGCCGCACCGCCGGTTCGGCCAGCAGCGGAATCTCGTCACCGGCCACTTCGACCGGAATGCCCGCCGCCACCAGGGCCCGCGCGATCGGGGCGATCTGGCGCCGACCGGAACGCACCAGAACGGCCAGGTCGCCGTGCTCGAAACCGTCGTCGAGGTGCGCCCGGCGCAACTGTTCGGCGATCAACTGGGCCTGTTCCGACTCCGACGCGCACACCACGGCCTGCACCTGCGGCCCGGGTTCGCTGCCCGGCCCCGAGACACCCCCCAACCCTGGCTCGCCCCGCTGCCCCGGCTCGCCCCCTCGCGCCGGACCACCCACCGGCACCGGACGCAGCGCGGACGCCGCCTCGTCACCCAGCACCGGCAGCGGCAGCCGACGTGCCACCCGGCCGACCGCGTCCGCCACCGCTGCGCTCGCCCGGTGACTGCCGTGCAGCACCACCACTGGCGCCGGCTCGCCCATTGCGGTGGCGAAGGTAGAGCCAAACTCGGCCAGCGCCCGCGGGTGGGCACCGCGAAACCGGAACACCACCTGGTCGGGGTCACCGACGGCCAGAATCGGCCCGCCCGTCGGCACCAGCGCGCGCAGCAGGCCGATCTGGGCCGGGTCAAGCTCGCCGTACTCGTCGACGATCACCCGCGAGACCCTGGCCCGCACCACTCGGACGAGTTCGGCGTCGGTCAGCGCGATGCGGGCCCGGTGCACCAGTTCGGCGTAGTCGAGGCTGCCCTCGTGATCGAGCACATCGAGATACTCGGCGAAGAAATGCCCGGCACTTACCCACTCGGGCCGCCCCGCTGCCGCGCCGAACGCCACCACGTCGTCGGGGTCGAGCCCCAGTTGCCGCACCCGCGCGATCGCCCCCCGCACCTGGCGGGCGAAGGCCCGGGTGCCGATCGCCTGCCGCGTGTCGGCCGGCCAGGCCAGGGCCCCCCGTCCGGTGAGCAGTTCGCGCACCCGGAACTCCTGCTCGGGGGCGGTGAGCAGCCGCGGCTCGGGTTGCCCTGGCTCGGCCGCCAGCCGCAGCAGCCACAGGCAGAACGCGTGCAGGGTGGTGACCCACGGCGGGCTCACCGTGCGATTCATCGCCCGCGCCACCGTGTTGCGCAGTTCGCTGGCCGCCCGGCGCGAAAAGGTGAGCACCAGCGGCTCGGCACCGTCGACGGGCCGGGAGCCGAGTTCGAGGGCCGCCGCGGCCGCCACCACCGTGGTCTTGCCCGAGCCGGGCGGCCCGACCACCAGGACCGGGCCGCTGCGGAACCCCTCGACGGCGGCACGCTGCTGCCCACTCAGCCCCCACGAAGGGGGCAGCTCGCCGATTCGCTCCATGCCCTCATGCAATCATCCGGCACCGACAATTCCGGTTCGACGACACGCACCGCGTGGCACCCGCGTGAGTGACAGGTGTCGCACGAGTGTGACAGGGTTTACAGCGCTGCTGCGACGGTGGCCATCGGTCACCGGACAGCTCGAGCGGCAGCGTCCTTTGATCCGCCCGAGAGGATCACCGAGGTAGCAGAGGGAGAATTCCATGGCGCAGGGAACCGTCAAGTGGTTCAGTGCCGAGAAGGGCTACGGCTTCATTGAGGTCGACGGCGGCACGCAGGACGTGTTCGTGCATCACACGGCGATCGATGCACACGGCTTCCGCACCCTCACCGAGGGTCAGAAGGTGGAGTTCGAGATCACCACCGGGCCGAAGGGCCCGCAGGCCGATCAGGTCAGACCTCTCTGACGTCAGAACCGAACCCAGTCAGCCGACGGGGCCCCGACCTTGCCCAGGTCGGGGCCCCGTCGGCTGCTGGTCGAATGCTTCAGCCCAGCGACGCTCGTTGCACGGCGAGAGCGATCTGCACACGGTTGGTCGCGGCAAGCTTGCCCAGCAGCCGACCCACATAGGTCTTCACTGTCGGCAGCGACAGGTAGAGCCGGTCGGCGATTTCTTGGTTGCTGAGGCCGTCAGCGATCAGCAGGGCGACCTCGCGTTCCCGATCGCTCAGTTCGGCAAGCGGGTCGCTGCCTGGTGGCCGCGGCGCGCGAGCGGCCAACTGGGTGACCCGGCGCAGCACGGCCGGGCTGAACGGCATCGCGCCGGCCGCCGCCTGCCGAACCGCGTCGATCAGTTCCTCCGGCGGGGCGCTTTTGAGCAGAAATCCCTGGGCACCGGCCTCGAGCGCATCGGCGATGAACCCCTCGGTGTCGAACGAGGTGAGCGCCACCACCGCTGCTGTGTGCCCTGCGGCGACGATCGCGCGAGTTGCGGCGATCCCGTCCAGAACCGGCATGCGCAGGTCCATCAACACCACCTGGGGTCGCAGTGACGCCACCGCCTGCACACCGGCCCGTCCGTCACCGGCCTCGCCGACCACCTCGATGCCGGGCGTACCGTCCAAGATCAGGCGTAGTCCGGCCCGAATCAGCGGCTCGTCATCGACCAACAGGGTGCCGACGGTGGGGGGCGTGCTCAGGTCCATGGCAGCCATGCTCGCAGTACGAAGTCGCCGTCTTGGCGGTCGGCGTCCAACTGGCCCCCGGCGAGTTCGATACGTTCGCGCAACCCGATCAAGCCGTAGCCGCCGGCCAGCGCTGACCCGGCGCCGAGCCGATTGCGGACCTCCACCTGCGCCCACTCACCCGGTAGCCCGGTGACGGTGAGGGTGACGATCTGTCCGGGGGCATGCTTGACCCCGTTGGCTATTCCTTCGGTGACGACCCGGGCGAGCGCCCGCGATGCCGACGGTGCGAGCGTTTCGAGCTGTCCGGCGAGGGCCGGGTCGAAACTGAGCCGGACGTCCGCTCCTGGTACGGCTGCGAACCCCTGCCCGTCGGCCACTGTCAGGTCGGCCAGGGTCACGTCGGGCCGGACGTCGTGCTGATCGTCACGCAGCACGGTGAGCGAGGCATGCAGTTCCTCGGCCGCCGTCTGGGCCACCTGCTGAATCAGCCGGGCAGCCTCTTCGACCCGGACGGGTCCGGCGTCGGGGTGCACCGCCAGCCCACCGGCGTGCAGCGAGATCAGCGACAGACGGTGCGAGAGCGTGTCGTGCATCTCGCGGGCAATCCGGGTTCGCTCGGCGAGCCGGGTGCCGGCGACAACCGCGGCCTGTTCGCGCTCCACCGCCTCCGCCCGGTCGCGAAGGGACACCAGCAACTCGCTCCGGCGCCCCAGCGACAGGCCGACCAGCACGACGACCGCTCCCACCAAGCCCCCCGAGGCGAGGCTCAGCCAGCCGTCCGGGTCGGCTGCGGCGATCGGAAGCAGCATCGCAACCCAGGCCGCCCCGGCCGCGATCAGCCAGCCGCGGCGACGCCAGGCAGCCACCGCACCCAGCGAGACCAGGGCGACCGGCACGGCGAACGTGGATGCCGCCGCCGCACAGATGATGGCCAGGGCGGCGACGCCCGCGCGGGTTCCTGGCCGGGCCCGTGCCCCGATCACCAGCGGCAGCAGCGCGATCACCAGCAGCCCCAGCACCACCTCCCCGAGCATGCGCACCGCGATCGGCTCAAACTCGGCGTCCGGTAGCTGCGCCAAATCGGGATAGGCCGTCATCCACGCGACCACTTGCGCCAGGGCCCCCAGCAGGGCGATCCCGGCCAGCAGCGCCGGCGTCCGGGTTCGGCGCAGAATGCTCACCCGGCGCAATCTACCGGCGTGGCGGGCTGGCCCAGGTCAGTCGAAAGGATGCCCGTCCCAGCCGAAAGTATGACCCAGCCAGCGACCTGCGACGACACGCTTCGTCCGGTCGGCCGATCCCGCGGGGCGGGCGCTCACGGCGAGGGTGAAGCCATGACGCTTTCACTGGCACGCACCACAACACCCGCCCCGGCTCGCAACCCGGAAGAATTTGACCTATTTTCGGCTGAGCCGATGCACGCCCGGCTGGTCGCGGCCGCTCGCCACCATCGGCCTGTTCGTGCTGGCCTACGTGGTCTTCGGAGCCTGCCTGGTGGTGATCTGGGTGCTGCTGCAGCTCTCGCCTGAGGCCTGGAGCGTCGAGGAGTTCGACATGAACGATCCGGTGCAGGCGGCGTTCGCCGCCCTGATGCTCGCCCTGTTCATTCCGGCCGCGCGACTGACCGTTCGACTCATGGGGCGCCGCGGCACGCTCGACTCGGTGGCGGGACGCATCCGGTGGAGCCTGCTGGCCCGAGCAGTGGCGCTGATGACGGTTCCGGTGCTGCTACCGGCGGCCAGCTGGGTGGGCGCTGGATCCGGTGCTGCCCGTGATCACCCCTCGCACGCTGGGCCTGCTGGCGGTCGGGGTGCTGATCATTCCGCTCCAGGCCGCGGGCGAGGAGTACCTGTTTCGCGGCCTGCTGATGCAGGCCATCGGGCACTGGCTGCGGGCACCGGTCTGGGGGCTGCTGCTCTCAGTGCCGCTGTTCGTGTTCGGGCACAGCTACGACGCCTGGGGGCTTGCCTCGATCGGTGTGTTCGCGGCGGTGGCGACCTGGCTGACCTGGCGCACCGGGGGCCTCGAGGCCGCCATCGCCATGCACGCGGTCAACAACGCTGTCGTCTTCGTCATGGCCGCGTTCGGGATGGGTGACCTGAACGCGACGCTCACCACCTGGTGGAGCGCTCTGCTGTCGTCCCTGATCTCAGTCTGCTTCGCGGTGATCTTCGCCGGGTGGTGGCGCCGAATCGACGGCGACTCCCGTTACGGCCGGACCAGCACACCGCACCGACCGTCCTGCTGATCGGCTGCTGCCCGGACGACCCCGTGACCGTCCGGATCCGCGCTTCATTGGCGGGCACGCCGAGAAACGCACGTATTGATGTGTGCCCCAGCCGCCGTTCGCTCCCGCCGCGCAGAAATGAGGGTTATGGCCTGCCCTGGCGGCCGGCATAACCCTCATCTCTGGGCGCGGGGGTCTCAGCCGGACGCCGGGGATCGTCAAAACGCAGCTATCGCCGCGTGCCTGCCCCGACTTCCAGGGTTGCCCCCGAGCGCTCCCCACTGCCTGCTCACCCGCCCGCCCGCTAGATTGGACGGCACCGCCCTGTTGACCGTTTCGAGAGGCAGTTCATGAGCTCGACCACTCCCGCCGGCGGCGCCGCGGCCATGCCGCTGCAGCCGCCGACCACCCTGTCGCTGACCGTGCCCGAGGCGCCTGCCGCGGTGGTCGCCACCCAGGCGCCCGCCATGGCCCCGCAGGTCGAGGCTGCCCAAGTGCCGGTGCTCGACGCCAAGGTCGACGAGTTCCTCAACGCACTGGGTTCGGCCGAAGAGAAGTCGCCCACGTTCGCGGCGCAGGCCGACGCCGTGCGCAGCATGGGTGACGCCGACATTCGCAAGGCCGCCGAGACGTCCAACCGGCTGCTCAACACGCCGGTGCGCGCGCTCAAAGAGGGCGGTCTCTCCGAGGGGTCCAAGGTCGGCCAGACCTTGATTCAGTTGCGACGCACCGTCGAAGACCTCGACCCGGGCCAGGCCCGCGGCCCCAAGAAGTTTCTCGGCATGATTCCGTTCGGCGACCAGGTCACCGACTACTTTCGCCGCTACCAAAGCAGCCAGCAGCAACTCAATGGCATCCTGCACGCGCTACGTTCGGGCCAGGACGAGCTGACCAAAGACAATGTTGCGCTCAACATGGAGAAGCAGAATCTGTGGACGGTGATGGGCCGGCTCAACCAATACGTCTACATCGCCGAACGGCTGGACGCCCGGCTTTCGGCCCAGATCGCCGAACTGCAGATCACCGACCCCGAGAAGGCCAAGGCGCTCAGCCAGGACGTGCTGTTCTACGTGCGCCAGAAGCACCAGGACCTGCTCACCCAGCTCGCGGTGTCGATTCAGAGCTACCTGGCCATCGACATCATCATCAAGAACAACATCGAGCTGATCAAGGGCGTCGACCGGGCCAGCACCACCACCATCTCGGCCCTGCGCACCGCCGTGATCGTGGCGCAGGCGCTGGGCAACCAGAAGCTGGTGCTCGACCAGATCACGGCGCTGAACACCACCACCTCGCAGATGATCCAGCGCACGTCCGAGATGCTCAAAGACAACTCGGCCCGCATTCAAGAGCAGGCGGCCAGCTCGACCATCGGCCTGGAGCAACTGCAGGCGGCCTTCGCCAACATCTACGCCACAATGGACTCGATCGACGAGTTCAAGGCCCGGGCGCTCGACACCATGGCCCAGACCATCGGCGTGCTCGAGAACGAGGTGGTCAAGAGCAAGGACTACCTCGATCGGGTGGCACAGCAAGACACCCGCAGCCAGTCGATGCCGCAGATCAGCCTCTGATCGACCGCCTCATCGAACCGACACGACAACGCAGTTGGGCACACCATGGGTTTTTGGGACTGGCTGACCGGCCGTGATTCCACGCCGCCGCCGGCTGCCCTGCCCGAGGTCGACCCGGCGCCCACCGAGGCCGACATCATGGCCTCGCTGGCCGGGGTCGACCAGTTGATCGGTTCGGGCCGGCTGCCCTCGGTGGTGCGCTCGCGGGCCGCCCGGGTGGCCGACCTGGTGCGCAAGACCCTGCCCCGGCTGGAGTCGCTGGGGCTGGGCAGTTACGACAGCTATTCGGTGGTGGCCACCGCGACCGACTACCTGCCCGAGGCGATCGGCGCCTACCTGCGGCTGCCGCAGGACTGGGCCGACTCGCGTCCGGTCGAGAACGGCAAGACCCCGCTGCTGCTGCTGATCGACCAGCTCGACCTGCTTGGCGCGACCATGCAGAAGATCTACGACGCGGCCAACTCCACCGATGCGGCGGCGCTGATCGCCCACGGCCGGTTTCTGCAGGAGCGCTTCGGCCACTCCGCGGCCCCCGTCGACCTGACCGTGCCGCCGGCCACCGACCAGCCTGCGACCTCCCTCAACCTGGAGCGCCCGTGACCGACCCCGACCTGGCCAAGACCCTGGACGACCTGGCTGCCGCAGCCCGCACGGCCGGGGTGGACGCCGCCGCTGCCCGGGTCGAGGGCGAACAACTGGCGGCGGCGGTGTCGGAGTCGGCGGTCGGATCGTTCGTCGATTGGTGCGCCGCCACCGGCCGGGCGATCAGCGCCGCCACCTTCATGGACGCCGCCCTGCGGGGCCGCAAATTCCGGACCTCGGCCACCCCGCTGGTCGCGCAACTGCACAACGCCCGCTCCAGCCATGCCGTGCCGTACGCGAGGGCCCTGGCCGAGGTTGCCACCGCGGCAGCCCTGCTCGGCTCCCCCACGCCGCAAAGCACCGGTGCCGCGCAGGGGGCGGCGGGCGTACAAGTGAGCGCCGCACAGGGCATCAGCAACGGAGGCCGCCCTGGGTTGACTGCGGCCTCGTCCGACGACGCCGAGTTCGTGCGGCAGGCACCGCAGATCTTGTCGTCGGTGCTCGGCCGGCTGCATGAGAACCAGGCCAGGCTGCTCGATCTGCGCCAGCTCGACCCGTTCGGGCCCGGCGCGATTCCCGGGCTGGAGTCGGCGCTGTCGGGCAGGGTCTCGACAGGCTCGACCAGCGGAGAAGTCTCGACAGGCTCGACCAGCGGGGAGCCCCCGGGGCAGGCCGCGCCGCCGCCGTCCGCACCCGAGCAGCCGGTACAGCCGGTGCAGCCACAGGCGCCCACACAGCCCGAGAAGAGCCTCGACGAACTGCTGGCCGAGCTCGACGCGCTGGTCGGGCTGGGCAGGGTGAAGGCTGAGATTCACCGCCAGACCGCCGTGCTCAAGGTGGACGCCCTGCGCGCCAAGGCGGGGCTGAAGAGCCCGACCATCACCCGGCACCTGGTCTTCGTCGGCAACCCCGGCACCGGCAAGACCACCGTGGCCCGGCTGGTGGCCGGCATTTACCGGGCGGTCGGGCTGCTGACCAAGGGCCAACTCGTCGAGGTCGACCGCTCCGAGCTGGTCGCCGGCTACCTGGGCCAGACGGCCATGAAGACCGCCGAAGTGGTCGCCAAGGCCGAAGGCGGCGTGCTGTTCATCGACGAGGCATACAGCCTCAACGGCGACCAGTACGGCGAAGAGGCGATCAACACCCTGGTCAAAGAGATGGAGGACAAGCGCAACGACCTGGTGGTGATCGTGGCCGGCTACCCGTCGCCGATGAGCGTGTTCATCGCCCAGAACCCGGGCCTGGCCAGCCGCTTTCGCACCACCATCGGCTTCGACGACTACACCGACGCCGAGCTGGAGCAGATCTTCACCGGCATGGTCGCCGGCGCCGACTACGACCTGGGCAAGGGCTGTCTCGACACGTTCCGGGCCCTGCTGGGTCGCCAGGTGCGCGACCAGACCTTCGGCAACGGACGCTTCGCCCGCAATGTGCTCGAGGCCGCCATCGGCAAGCACGCCTGGCGGTTGCGCGACGTCACCGAGCCCAGCATCGACCAGCTACGCACCCTGCTGCCCGACGATCTAGAGACCGATCCGGCGCCGGTGGTCGACTGGACGGGCGTGCCCGGTGCAGGTCTGCAGCCACCGGCCGATCCATCGGCCACCACCGGCGCTCGGCCGTCTCCTGCTGCCTCGTCGCCCGACACGCTGTCGGCCGCGCCACCCCCCGGCAGCGCCGCTGACCCCAGCCAGCCGGGCGGAGCGGCATGAGCCCCACCCCTGTCACCGTGACGACGCTCCGCGGGCCTACCCCCACGGCGCCCGGCACTCCCCCCGCTCCGGGCACCCTCGGCGTACTGCCCCGCACCTCGCCGCCTGCCCCGCCGCGCCGCGCGTCCACCCCGCGCTCGGTGCGCCGGTTGCGTCGTCTGCAACTGGCCGCGGTGGCACTGCTGCTGGCCTTCGGCGCGTTCGCGATCACAGCCCTGGCGGTGTCGTTCAACGCTGCCGCGCACGCCGCGGAGAGCCTCACCCAGTACCACCGGCTGGCCGATGCCCGGGTGCAGGCGTTGCGGGTGCAGCAGAGCGCCAATGCCTGGGCGCTCACCCCCACCACCGCCGTTCGCGACCAGCTCGACGACCAGTTGGGCACGCTGGCCACCACGCTGGCCGACGCTGCGGGGGTGGCCGACGACCGCGACCGGGTGGTGCCGCTCACCGGCGCACTGGTCAACTACGCCATGACCCTGCAGAACGCCCTGAACGCCGACGGAACCTCGTCGGCAGCCATCGCCAGCAAGGCCAACGACCAGTTGGCCATCGACCTGATCACCCCGCTCGAGGCGGCCACCGCGGCTGCGGGCGATCGGGTGGCGAGCGACCTGAACACCAACTGGGTGTACTGGGTCGCCGGGGCCGCGGTGCTGGCGGTCGGCGCCCTGGCGGCGATCGGCGTCGCGCTGGCCCGGGCCTCGCACCGCTACCTGAACATCGGCGTTGCCGCCGGGCTGCTGTGCGCGGTGGTGTCGGCGGTGGTGGTGTGGTCGGTTGCCGGGGCCGCCAGTTCGGTGGCCTTCGACTTCACCGACTCAAGCCGCGCCGACCTCGACAACATCGCCGTCGCCCGCCAGCAGATTCATCAGGCCCGTGCCGACGAGTTGCTCGCCATCGGCCTGCAATCGGACGGCGGCAGTTACCTCACCCAGTGGACCGCCGGCTACACCGCGGCCACCTCCGCGGTGGCCGAGGTGACGAAGTCGAGCAAAGTCACCAAGGCGCTGACCACGTACAACACCGCGCACACCACGGTGGCGAACCTGATCGCCAAATCGCAGTGGGCCCAGGCCAGCAATGCCGCGATCGGGTCGTCCGGAGCCGGCGCAGAGGCCTTCGCCAACCTCGACAGCGCCCTCAGCACGTTGAACACCACCCTGCGCAGCCCGGTCATCTCGAGCGTCACCGGCGTCGGCAATGCGGTGATCAGCGGCATCGCCGGGGTGATCCTGCTCACCCTGGCCGGTGCCGGGCTGACATTCTGGGGCGTGGCCCGGCGCATCGAGGAGTACCGATGAGCCCGGTCATCGCACCGTCGGCGCCGGGCCGGCTGAACGAACCCGTGCAACCCCAGGCGATGGTTGGCTACCTGGCCGAACTCGACGCCTGGGTGGCTGCGCGGCGCAGCGAACTGGCCGCCATCGATACCGAGATCCTGGGCCGCAAGCTCGACACGCTGACCGCCGACCTGCAGTTGTCGCTGGCCCTTTGGCAGGCGGTGAAGAGCCGCTACGACCTGCTGCTGGTTACCTGGGACTCCGGACGGGTCGGGCCCGCCGAATGCGCCCGGCTGTCGTCGCTGATCTGGGGACGGCTCGACCCCGGCCCCTCACCCTCGGCCCAGTTGGCCGGTATGGCGGTGTCGCTGCCCGAGGCCAGCCGGCTCTCGGACGCCCTGGTCGCCCAGTTGCGGCAGAAGCTGAACTTCGACCCCAATGCCGAGCAACTGGCCCGCCGGTTGCTCGACCTGCGCGCCCAGGTGGAACGCATTCGCGAACAGGCGGCCAACGAGCCGTCCACCGCGCGGCCGGCTGCCGCCGCGCAGGTGTCGCAGATGGCCGCGCGAGTGAGCGACCTGGAGGGCAAACGGGAGCGCGGCGGCGACATCGGCGGCCTGCTCGGCCCGCTCGAGATCGACGCCGCCCGCTACGAACGCGACCTGATCGTGGGGGGCGCCAAGCGGCGCGAGAACCGCGACGCGCTGGCCCGGGCCCGCGAGCTGACCGACGAGCTGACCGCGCGCGAGCTGGCACTGCGCCAACTGGTGGCCAACACCGTGGCTGCGGTGTCGCCGGCCCCCAAGTACGCGGTGCCGGACGTCGCCGCACTCGGCCCCGTGCCCAACACCCGGCAGGCGATCGACGTTCACCTCGAACGGCTCGGTCAGGTGGGCCGAGCCATGCAGGTGGTGCAGGACGCCTACTCCGGGGCGCTGGCCGAGCGTGACGCCCAGTTGGGGCTGGTGGCTGCGCTGCGCGCCAAGGCCGATGCGCTGGGCTTGGGCGGCAACCAGGATTTCACCGCGATCGCCGATCACGCCGAGCGACTGTTGCAGCGCCCTCCGGCCCCGATGGCGGTGGTGCGGCAGTTGCTGCCGGCCGCGCAGGCGATGCTCGACTGGCTGGCCGAAGGGGGCAGCCGATGAAGTGCCGCCAGCCGGGTTGCACCGGAACCATCACCGACGGCTACTGCGACGTCTGCGGCATGCCCGGCAATGCCGCCACCATGCCGGTCGGGCGCGGGGTGGCCGGGCGCAAGCCGTCCGCCACCGGCAGCGGGCCGTGCCGGCAGCCCGGCTGTTCGGGAGAGATCGTCGACGGCTACTGCGACACCTGCGGCATGCCGCCCGAGGCGGCGCTGACGCCCACCGTGTCGTCGGTCACCCGGGCCTCGGTGCAGTTGGGGTCGACGGCCCTGGGTTCGGCCCGCGCCACCTCGTTCGGCGCCCGTCCGGCCAGGCGTCCGGCAAGCGCGGCGCGGCTGCGCATGGGCCGCATCGGCCAGGGGCTCACCGTGGTTCCGCCCGCGCCGGCGGTCGACCCCGCCAAGGCCGTGATGGTGCGCGCCGAACTGCCCGAAGACAAGCGCATCTGCCCCAACTGCGGCGCCCACGTCGGACGCTCCCGCGACGACGCCGCCGGACGCTCCGACGGTTTCTGCCCCCAATGCGGCGCCGGCTACTCGTTCAGCCCCAAGCTTGCCGCCGGCGACCTGGTGGCCGGCCAGTACGAGGTGGTCGGGCCGCTGGCGCACGGCGGCATGGGGTGGATCTACCTGGCCCGCGACAAGAACGTGAGCGACCGCTGGGTCGTGCTCAAGGGTCTACTCAACACCGGCGACGCCGACACCCTGAAGGCCACACTGAGTGAGCAGCAGTTCCTGGCCCAGGTGGAGCACCCGCTGATCGTCGAGATCTACAATTTCGTCAGCCACGACAAATTCGCCTACATCGTGATGGAGTACGTCGGCGGTCGCTCGCTGAAGCAGTTGCTGCAGCAGCGCATGGAAGCAGGCGGCGGCAGCTACGACCCGCTGCCGGTCGACCAGGCGCTGGCCTTTCTGATCGAGATTCTGCCGGCCTTCAGCTACCTGCATGACTTGGGCCTGCTGTACTGCGACTTCAAGCCCGACAACGTGATTCAGGTGGGTGACTCGCTCAAGCTGATCGACCTCGGCGGGGTGCGCCGAATCAGCGACGACGATTCGGCGATCTACGGCACGGTCGGCTACCAGGCACCTGAGGTGGCCACCGCCGGTGCGAGCATCGCCGCCGACATCTTCACCGTCGGACGCACCCTGATGGTGCTCTGCGCCGAGGTGCCCGGCTACCAGACCGAGTTCGAGTTCAGCACTCCGCCGGCCGACCAGTTGCCCGCGTTTGCCCAGAACGACTCGCTGTATCGGCTGCTGCTCAAGTGCTGCGCCCACGACCCCCACGACCGGTTCGACTCGGCCGAAGACCTGCGGCTGCAGATGCTCGGGGTGCTGCGTGAAGTGGTGGCCACCCGCACTGGCACGACCGCCAGCACCTCGGTGTCCTCGCCACTGTTCGAGGCACCCACCGTGTCGGGCAACCGGTTCGACTGGCGGCAACTGCCGCAGTTGCGCACCGATGCATCCGACCCGCAGGCGGCGTGGCTGGCCTCGCTCGACGCCGGCGACCCGGTGGAACGCCTCGGCGACCTGCTGCGGGCGCCTGCCGCGACCAGCGGCGTACTGCTGGCCCGCTGCCTGGCGGCGCTCGAGACCGGCAACCAGCGGGTGCTGGACGACGCAGTGAACACCCTGCTGACCAACGATCCGTGGGAGTGGCGGGCGGTGTGGATGGCCGGCCTGGGCGCGCTGCTGCGCGGCGACCACGCCACCGCGCTGTCGTCGTTCAACGCCGTCTACGGCCAGCTACCCGGCGAGCTGGCGCCCAAGCTGGCGCTGGCCGTGGCCTGCGAGTTGGCCGGGCAGGCCGAGGTCGCAGAGCGGCTGTACCGCAGTTGTGCCGCCACCGACGCCAACTACGTCACCCCGGCCGGCTTCGGGCTGGCTCGGCTGCGCGCCGCCCGTGGCGACCTGCCCGGGGCGCTGGCGGCACTGGAGCTGATTCCGCAGACCTCGCGCGGATTTCTGGAGTCGCAGAAGCTGAAGACCGAGGCGCTGATCAGCCTGGGCAACGACGCGGCGCACCTGGGTGAGGCGCTCAAGGTGCTGCAGCACGCCCGGTTCGACGAGCACAGCCAGCTCGGGTTCGAGTCGGCGATCTACGAACGGGCGCTTCCGCTGGCCGCGAAGGGGTCGGTGAAGTTGGGGTCGGCCACGTTCACCGAGGCCAACCTGCGCGACCGGCTCGAGGCCGGTTTCCGTCGGCTGGCCCAGTTGAGCGCCGACCCGGTGGAGCGTGCCGAGCTCGTCGACCGGGCCAACGCGATTCGAGTCTGGAGCCTGTTGTGAACGATCAGGGTGCGAACTGGCCGCTGTGGACGACCTCGCAGCGGGCCCGCGAACTGGCCGCCGAGCGGCAGCCGGTCGTCGAGCAGCAGCCGGTCGTCGAGCAGCAGGCGGTCGTCGAGCAGCAGGCGACAGCTCAGGCGCTGCCCGGCCAACAACAGTTTCCGGCCGAGGCACTGGTCGTCGGCCAGGAGTTCTCCAGTCTCGCCCTGGCCGCGCCCTGCCCGCGCTGCCTGCGCCAGGTGAGCCCCGACGTGCGCTATTGCGAGAACTGCGGCTACGACGTGCACCCCGAGGTGGGCGCGCTGGCCGCAACGGGCGTGGCGTCGGAGGCGACGGTGAAGCTGAACCGGCTGGCTCAGCGGCGTCCGGCCTGCCTGGAGTGCGGCGGCCTGGTGGACGCCGACGGCTACTGCCAGACCTGCGGCAGCAAGGCCCCCTCACCCCGTGACCACTTTGAGAGTTCACCGGCCGACTGGGTCGGCGGGGTCTGCGACCGAGGTGTGCTGCACGACCGCAACGAGGACGCGATGGCGTTGTGGGTCGCGCCGGCCCCAGACCGCGCCGCGGTGCTGGTGGTCTGCGACGGGGTGAGCACGTCGCAGGACTCCGACGTGGCTGCGCTGGCCGCCGCCGAGCGGGCCCGCGACGTGCTGGCCGACCGCTGGTCGAGCGATCGCTGGTCGAGCGATCGCTGGTCGAGCCCGTCGAGACCCACCGACCCGAACACCGACCCCCTGATCGACGCGGCCGCTGAAGCCCAGGCCGCCGTGGTCGCCCACACCGCCCCCGAGAGCCCGAACGCCGCCTCGTGCACCTTCGCGGCAGTACTCGTCGACGGCGACCGGGTGCACTGGGCGTCCCTGGGTGATTCGCGCATCTACCTGCTGGGCGATGAGGCGGCGCAGTTGAGCACTGATGACTCGTTGGCCGAAGAGTTGATCCGCGGCGGATCGTCCCGCACCGACGCCGAGACGGGGCCGCGGGCGCACGCGATCACCCGCTGGCTCGGCCGTGACGCCGATGACGTCGTGCCGTCCACCGGCAGCTACCGGGTGAACGGCCCCGCCTGGCTGCTGGTCTGCTCCGACGGGCTGTGGAACTACGCCTCAGAACCGGCTGCGCTCGCGGCGCAACTGGCGCGGGCCGCCGCACCGGGCGGCAGCCCCACCGAGATCGCGGCCCGGCTGGTCCGCTGGGCCAACGACCAGGGCGGAAAGGACAACGTCACCGTGGCCCTGGCTCGGCTCGCGGCTAACCTGAGCGATGCAGCACCAGCACGTGCGGACGTCCAGGCTCGGGCCGGGGCGCAGCCGTCACCGATGAACGTGGAAGAGAAGATCTGAGATGGCCCTGTTCACCTCCGCGGTGTACCAGAACGAGTTTCTGCCCGACGGTGGCACCGACGTCAACGCGATCGTCACGATCGCGTGCAGCGGCGCGGGCGCGGCCGGGCAGACCGGCAGCGGTGACGCCGGCGAGATCATCATTGTCGACACCTCGGGCTCGATGGGCAGCGCGAACATGCAGGCCGCCAAGCAGGCAGCGATGGTGGCTCTCGACCACATTCTCG
This sequence comes from Micropruina sp., assembly GCF_047602085.1. Classification (GTDB taxonomy): domain Bacteria; phylum Actinomycetota; class Actinomycetes; order Propionibacteriales; family Propionibacteriaceae; genus Micropruina. The sequence goes on along the minus strand of NZ_JASGID010000007.1, from coordinate 395,085 downwards.
ACGGCACCTACTTCGCCGTGGTGGCCGGCAACCACAAGGCGTATCTGGCCTACCCGATGGTGCAGTCGGGTGCCGGGATGGTGCGGATGAGCGCCCGCACCCGGGCCGAGGCGCGACGCGCGATCAGCTTCTTCAGGGCCGACGGCGGCACCGCGATGGGCAACTGGCTGAACCTGGCCCGGGCCCTGTTCGACTCGATCGGCGGCCTGGCTCAGAAGCACGCGATCCTGCTCACCGACGGCGAGAACCACAATGAGACCGAGCAGCAGCTCGACCTGGCGATCCGGGCCAGCATCGGGCAGTTCCAGGTCGACTGCCGCGGCGTCGGCGTCGACTGGAAGGTCGCCGAGATTCGCAAGATCGCCCAGGCGCTGCTGGGCACCTTCGACATCATTCCCAACCCGTCGCAGTTGGGCCTGGCCTTCGCCGAGCTGATGCAGAAGTCGATGGGCCGGGGCGTGGCACAGGCCGACCTGCGGGTGTGGATTCCGCAGGGGGCCCAGGTGCTGTTCGTGCGGCAGGTGTCGCCCACCGTCGAAGACCTGAGCACCCGCGGCGTTCCGCTGAACCCGCTGACGGCGGCCTACCCCACCGGCTCGTGGGGCGACGAGGAGCGCGACTACCACCTGCAGGTGCGGCTGGCGGCCAAGTCGCTGGGCCAGGAGCAGTTGGCGGCCCGAGTGCAGTTGGCGGTGGGCAATGAGGTGCTCACCCAGGGCCTGGTCAAGGCCAAATGGAGTTCAGACCTCAACCTGACCGCCCAGATCAACCCCGAGGTTGCCCACTACACCGGCCAGACCGAGCTGGCCACCGCGATCCAGGAGGGCCTGCAGGCCAAGGCGGCCGGCGACGAGCGAACCGCCACCACCAAGCTGGGCCGGGCCGCTCAACTGGCCGCGCAGACCGGCAACGCCGAGGCCACGGCCAAACTCCGCAAGGTGGTCGACATCGACAACGCCGAGACCGGTACGGTGCGATTGAAACGCACGGTTGAGAAGGCCGACGAGATGGCCCTCGACACCGCGTCCACCAAGACCACCAGAATCAGGGGCTGAGATGGTGACATGCCCGGCAGGTCACACCACGGCCGCCAACGACTATTGCGACGTCTGCGGGCTGCCGATCGGAGCGGGCCAGACCGCGCCGGCCACCGAATCGGCACCGAGCCGTCCGGCCGGGGCGCGGTGCCCCAATTGCGCGGCCCTCAATGCCCCGGACGCCTTGTTCTGCGAGGCCTGCGGTTACGATTTCACCACCGGAACGCTCCCCCGGTCTGCAACGCCCCCGCCGACCGCCGAGACCCCACCCTCGCCGGCCGAGACCCCACCCTCGCCGGTCGAGCTTGTCGAGACCCCGCCCCAGGTCAGCTCCGCCCCGATGCCGTCCCAGCCCTGGGACGCGCCCGCCGCACTCGAGGCGTCCCCCGTGTCGCTCCCCCCGCACGCCGGACGCCTGCTGCACCCGCAGCCCACGACGCTCGACTGGGTCGCCGAAGTCTGGATCGACCCCGACTGGTACGCCACCCAGGGTTCGACCGATGCGCTGCCCTCGCCGGGGCTGCCCGAGGTGGTGCCGCTGCGGGCGTCGTCGGCGCTGATCGGTCGGGTCTCGGTAAGCCGCAACATCCACCCCGACATCGACTGCGACCCCGACACCGGCGTCAGCCGGCGGCACGCGCAGATCAGCACCGACGGCACCCGGTGGTGGATCGAAGATCTCGAGTCGGCCAACGGCACCTTCATCGGGGCCTCCGCCGGCCCGCTGCCCCAGCAACCGATCGGACGTGGCCGCGTCGAGTTCGCCCCCGACCAGCGGCTCTACTTGGGCGGCTGGACCCGCATCGTGATTCGCCGGGCCACCGACGACGAATTGCAGGCATTCACCGCCCACTGACCACGCTTGGCCGGCAGGCTATCGACCACCGCTGGTTGCGCTTTTCGAAACCCCTTGCCAAAGCCCATACCCGTGGTCTCGCCAAGCTCGACCCGCGAAGTGCGCGGTGAGCGCCGGCGAGATCGAGGTATTCCCAAGGTCTCGACAAGCTGTGACCAACTCGACCAGCGAAAATCAGCGTCTAGTCCGGCGTGCCGCACCCGGAGCCGAGCGTCCGGGCGAAAAGGTCTCTGAGCTGGCCAAAGGCCCACTCGGTGGCGTCGGCATTCCACGCTGCCGTGTCCGACATCGTGTAGCCGTGAGCCGCGTTGGGCACAATCACGTTCGTGCCGCTCAAACCCGCCGATTGCAGCGCCTGGTCCAGACTCTTCACGTTGTCAGGCGTCATCATGGCGTCGTTGTCGGCGTTGGCGAACAGGTACTGTGCGCGGGCCGTCGCCAAGGCGAGATGCGGCGAGTCGTCCTCGTCGCCGACCAGGCTGGCCGTGTGTAGCGCCGCGCACGCAGCGACATCGTCGGGGAGCGCTCCTGACAGGCGCACCGCGTACCGTCCGCCCATGCAGAAGCCGACCGTGCCGATCGGGCCGGGCCGCACCCCGGGAACCGCACGCAGGGCGTCCAGATACGCCGAGAAGTCGCGCTCGGCCAACTCGGTGGTCAGGTGGCCCATCCGCGGCACGCAGGTCTGAAAGAACGCACCCATGCCTTCGGGGGTCGCAATGTCGCCGGGTGGCGTGAACTCGGCCACCGTGCCGGCGCGGTAGAACACGTTCGGCGCGAGCACGACGTAGCCCCAGCCGGCGATCCGCTCGGCGATCTGCTGAATCCGCGGACGCAACCCGAACGCGTCCATGAACAACAACACGCCGGGGCCCCCACCCGGTGCCGACGCGACGATGGCTTCGGCTGTGCCGTCGGCAGTGGTGATCTGCAACATGAGTGAACCCTAGCCGCGCTGTGCCCACCGTCGGTCGCGAGGTTCACGTGGTCACATCGCTTGTTCCCGTCTCGCCGGGGTGAGAGGCTGGGGTGCCGCTCCCGATGGATTTTGCGAAAGGTGACATCGTGACGAACGACGCATTCGTCAAGTTGAGTAAGGCGGCGATCGCCCTCGGATCGGCGGTGCTGCTGGCGCTGGCGGGGTGTACCGCCACCACGACATCTGAGACGGCCACGGCCTCAACAACCGCCACGGCCTCAACAACCGCGACCAGCACGGCCACGGCGAGTTCCGCGGTCGCCGCCGTGGTGACGGCCGCCGACGCCTTTTTGGCGACCTTGGACTCGAGCCAGGTCGCCGAGGTCGTGCTCGAGATCACCAACGACAATGCGGCGGCGTGGTCGAACCTGCCGTGCGGGTCGGACTGCCGCAACGGCATCGAGTTCAGCACCCTCAGCGACACGCAGCTCACGGCGGCGAAGGCCGTGCTGCAAGCCGCGCTCAATACCTCCACCGGGGCCGGTTACGACCAGGCGATGCAGATTCTCCTCGCCGACGACGTGCTCGGCAGCGCCGGCAGTGGTGGCGGCGGCGGGGGCGGCAACTACTCCAGCGGCACGTATTTCATGGCCTTCCTCGGCCAGCCGAGCGCCGACGGAACGTGGATGCTTCAGTTCGGCGGGCACCACCTCGCGGTGAACGTGACCTATTCCAAAGGAGCGGTCGAGGGTGGTTCCCCGTACTTCATCGGGGTGGAGCCGACCTCGTGGACTGGCTCGGACGGCACGGCGTATGCGCCCCTGGACACGATGAAGGATGGCATTGAGGCGATGATCACGAGCCTGTCGTCCGACGAGTTGGCCCAGGCGAAGCTGGCGGAGTCGTACACCGATGTGCTCCTGGGCCCTGATCAAGACGGAGCGTTCCCCGAGACGAAGTCCGGCATCAAGGTCTCGTCGCTGTCGGATGCCCAGAAGAAGCTCGTGCTGGCTGCGATGACACCGTGGGTGTCGATCGTGGATGATCACAGTGCCGAAGACCTACTGGCCGTGTACGAGTCCGAGTTGGACGACACCTACATCTCGTACTCCGGATCCACCGACCTGACTGCACAGGGCGACTACGTCCGCATCGACGGGCCGAGCGTCTGGGTCGAGTTCGTCTGCCAGAACGGCGTGGTCTACGCCGACCAGATTCATTACCACACCGTCTATCGCGACCACACGCGCGATTACGGCGGCGAGCTGTCGTTCTGAGCGGCGGAGCCCGCCCATGAAGACCTGGGCACAAGCGGTGGCCGCCGGACTGCTCGCCATCGCCGGCGCCCTGGCGGCGGCCTGGCCTGCATCGGCGCACCCGATGCCGCACTCGGTGGTGGCCCTGAGCGTCGCCGACTCGCACGTCACCGCCGCCATCGAGCTGCCGCTGACCGACCTGACCCTGGCGATGGGATCCGACCCGCTGGGCAGAGACGGCGTGCTGGAGGCCGCCGAGGCCGATCAGGTCGCCGACTACCTCGCCGGCCACCTCGCGGTCACCTCACCCAACGGTGCCGCTTGGGCCGATGAGATCACCGGGATCGAAGCTTCCCAGGCCGAGCAGAGCGACACCGGCGTCTACCAGGAACTTGTCGCCCAGGTCGTGCTCACCCCGCCGGACGGCGAGTCGACACGAGCCTTCACTCTCGACTACGACGCGATCATCCACCAGGTCATCACCCACCGCATTCTCGTCGTCGTCGACAGTGACTGGTTCGGCGGCAACGTGGAGCAGACCACCGAGGTCGGGGTCATCCGAGTCGACTCGGCCACCGGCAGCATCGCCCCGCTCAAGGTCGAACTGGGCTCCGGCAGCGCCTGGGCTGGATTCGCGGCGATGTTCGGTCTCGGTGCCTCCCACATTCTCGAAGGCACCGACCATCTGCTGTTCCTGCTCGTGCTGCTGCTGCCCGCCCCGCTGTTGGCAAGCCGGCGCCGCTGGGCCGAACCGGCACCGGTCCGGCAGGCTTTCAGGCGCATTCTCGGCATCACGATCGCCTTCACCATCGGCCACTCCGCGACCCTCGCGATGGCATCGCTGACCCGGGTCGAGATCCCCGCCGCCCCCGTCGAGGCGTTGATCGCGGGCAGCATCCTGGTGGGCGCCCTGCACGCCCTCAAGCCGATCTTCCCCGGCCGCGAGGCCCTCATCGCGGGCACCTTCGGCCTGGTCCACGGCACCGCCTTCTCGTTCACCCTTGCCGAGTTACACCTGGACGCCGGGCAACTGCTGCTCAGCCTGCTCGGCTTCAACCTCGGCATCGAAGCCATGCAGCTCGCCGTGGTCGCCCTCGTGCTGCCCGCCCTGGTGCTCGCTTCCCAGAGCCGGGGTTACGCGACCCTGCGGGTCGCCGGCGCCACCCTGACCGCGATCGCCGCGATCGGCTGGATGCTCGACCGGCTCGGCCTGGCCAACCCGATCGCGCGGCTTGCCGACGGAATCGTCGGCTACCAGTCCATCGTCCTCGCGGCGCTCTGGGTCTGCGGCCTGCTGTTGTGGACACACTCCCGCCGCAAGCCTGCGGCCGACCCGCTGGCCGTTGCGGTTGGCGGCGACCAGCCCGATGGCGAACCGGTGATCGCCGACCCTGTCGGAGCAGTCACAGCATCAGCGGCACGTACTTCACCACCACCATCGCGGTGACCGTCAGGAGCCACACCACCACCAGCAGCACGTCGAGGTCGTGAGAGATCAACTTCTTCGCGACCGCGCTGGCCCGCTGCGGCAACGGCAGATTGCCGTCGCGAATGTTCACGTGGGTGAGCGAGGTGAACACCAGCGTGGTCGACAAGGTCACCAGCAGGCACCACGGGCACAGCGCCCCGATCACGAAGTAGGCCTGAAAGAACAGCCAGTAGGCGAAGATCACCCCCAGGGTGTAGACGATTTGTGCCGACAGCATGAACCAGCGCGGAAACCGCACCCCGCCGAGACTGGCCACCGCGATGGTGATCACCACCGGCTCGGCCACCAGACCCAGAAACGCGTTCGGAAAGCCGAACAGGCTGGCCTGCCAGGCATTGGCAACCGTGCCGCAACTGATCACCGCGTTGATGTTGCACGACAGGTCTGCCCCGGGGTCGGCGGCCAGCAGCACCGCGTCGATCGACAGCACGAACGACGCGGTGAGGCTGATCAGCGCCGAGAACAGCATGGTGGCGAAGATCCAGCCGTTCGACTGCCGTACCCGGCGCACCCGCTGCAGCAGCCCGCCGCCGGCCCACGCGTTACTGGCCACTCTTGCCCGCCTCGTCGATTGCGGCCTTGAGCGCGCCCGCGGTGAACAGGTTGCCGGTGAACTCGGTGCCGTTGATCTTCACCGTCGGGGTCTGCTTGATGCCAGTACCGAACGCCTGCTGGGTGATCTGCTCCACCCAGGGGGTGTAGGTTTCGCGGCTGATCGAGGCGGCCACATCGGCGGACGCCCCGGCCTGGGTCGCAAAGGCCGTCAACTGCTCATCGGTCAGGCCCGAAGACCCCTCGCTGGGCTGGTTGGCATAGACCAACTGGTTGAATCGCAGGGCCGCGGACGGGTCGGCGTTGGCGACGGTGGCGAGGGCGTTGGCCGCACGGGTGGAGAATCGGGCGCCGGACGACTGTTCGTCGAGAAACGACAGCGGGTAGATCTCCAGGGTGATGGTGCCCGCGGCCACCGCCTGGTCGAGGTAGTCGCTGTTAGCCCGCTCGAACTGGCCGCAGTAGGGGCACATGAAGTCGGCGTACACGCTGACCGTCACCGGGCCGGTGCCGAAGCGCAGGGCACCGGTGTCGGTGGCGATGGCCGGGGCGATCACCGTCGAACCGGACGAGCTGGTGGTGGTGGCGGCCGGGCGATTGCCCAGTACCGCCCACGCCATCACGCCGATCAGGACGACGATGACGGTGATGCCGCCGATCCAGGCCGAGGTCACGATGCGCTTCATTCGCCGCTCGGCGGCGGCCTGCCGTTCGCGCTGTCGCCGCAGCGCCTCGCGTTGATTGGTGTTGTGGGTGGTGTGTTGGGTCTTGCTCATGGCTTTCCTGATCCGGGCTGATAGGCCCTGCTGAGGGTTCGGGACGGCGTTTGGTCGCCGCTGCGCCAGCCGAGGGCTTGGGCGCGGGGAACGTTCCGGTGCGTCGTCGTCGGTGGGACGAGGCGTGGCCGGGTCAGGAACGCCGCGGCGGGCCGCGGCGCGGATTGCTGCGGCGGTGGGCCGGCGTGCTGCCGGCGACCGGAATCGGTGCCGGAGCAGCCGGCCACGACACAACCACCACCAGCGTGGCCAGCCGGCCGAAGATCAGCGCGAGCAACTGCCGTCCGGCCTCGGCCAGGCGGTGCGCGTGACGCAGTAGCACGGCGGCCGCGAACAGGCCGGCCGGCAAGAGCACGGCCTGCACCAGCAATGTGGCAGCCACCATCAACGTCCAGGTGACCACCGGCGCCGGAGCGGTCACGCAGTTGGCGGGGTTCCCGGCAGCGTGGGTCTCGACCAGCGTGTACAGCGGGTGGGCGGTATCGAAACAGGCAACCACCGCCACCCGCGGCAACCGGGCCAGCAGTGGCAGCAACGCCACCAGGGTGAGCGAGGCGGCAATCAGGTGCGACGCCCATCGGGACGATCGCAGCAGGCGCCACGCTCTCATGGCCTCGACCATACCCACTGATGTCACGTCGCATGCCCCGAACGAAGATTCCGGCTTCGGTCGGAACCGAAGCCTCACACGACCGATTGCGCTGACGGCGTACCGCCCACCACGGGCACCACGGCAGCGACTAGATTGGGCCAGTCATCGCGATGAGGAGAAGTCATGGAAGTCAAGGTCGGCATCGTGCAGAGCGGGCGCGAGATCGTGCTCGAGTCTGAAGAGACCGCCGCGGCGGTCGAATCGGCCTTCGCCAAGGCGGTTGCCGACGATGGCGTGCTCAGCCTCATCGACGAACGAGGCCGCAAGGTGCTGGTGCCCGCCGCACGCATCGCCTACCTCGAGATCGGCCAAGAACACGTGCGCCGGGTGGGCTTCGGCGCGCTCTGACCGGCGGCGACTCCCCGACTGAGCGCCTGGTTCGGCCGGTCGGCGCCGCACGGGCTAGACTGCCAAGTACGTACGCACACGATGTGCGTCCCCACGACCGTGGCAGCCAGTCCGCCGCCGGAGTGGGCGTTCCGATTTTCCGGCCTTGCGGCCGGTGCACGTAAGGCCACCGCCCTGAGCGACATCGCTACCCAGGAGCTGCCCGAGGCAGCACCTGAGAACCAGACCACCTTCGCCGATCTCGGCGTCATCGAACCCATCGTGCAGGCGCTGCAGAACGTCGGCATCGAGCACCCGTTCCCGATTCAGTCGCTGGCCATTCCGATCGCCATCAATGGCACCGACATGATCGGCCAGGCCCGCACCGGCACCGGCAAGACGCTGGCGTTCGGCGTCAGCCTGCTGCAGCGCCTGGTGGCCAAGAGCGACGAGGCCTACGCCGATCACCACCCCAAGGGCAAGCCGCAGGCACTGGTGATGTGCCCCACGCGTGAGCTCGCCCTTCAGGTGACCGCCGACCTCGAGGTCGCTTCGGCCGTGCGCAACGTGCGGGTGCTCACCGTCTACGGCGGTGTCGGCTACGACGTGCAGACCAACACGCTCGGCACGGGAGTCGACGTGGTGGTGGGCACCCCGGGCCGGTTGCTCGATCTGGTCACCCGCCGCACGCTCGACCTGTCGGCAGTCAAGGTGCTGGTGCTCGACGAGGCCGACGAGATGCTCGATATGGGCTTTCTGCCCGACGTGGAGCGGCTGATCAGCAAGACCCCGCCCACCCGGCAGACCCTGCTGTTCAGTGCCACCATGCCCTCGGCCGTGATGGGCCTGGCCCGTATGTACCTCAACCAGCCGGTCAACGTGCGCGCCGAAACCCAGGACGCCTCGGTCACCGTGCCCGAGGTCGACCAGTTCGTGTACCAGGCCCACGACCTCGACAAGCCCGAGGTGGTCGGACGCCTGCTGCAGGCCGAGGGCTGTACCAAGACGATCATCTTCACCCGCACCAAGCGGTCGGCCCAGCGCCTCAGCGACGAGCTCACCGAGCGCGGCTTCAGCGTCGGATCACTGCACGGCGACCTCAACCAGGTGCTGCGCGAGAAGTCGTTGAAGCGGTTTCACGAGGGCAAGGTCGACGTGCTGGTGGCCACCGACGTGGCCGCTCGCGGTATCGACGTCACCGGCGTGTCGCACGTGGTGAACTACGAGTGCCCCGACGACGACAAGACCTACGTGCACCGCATCGGACGCACCGGCCGCGCCGGGGCCAAGGGCGTGGCCGTCACCCTGGTCGACTGGGCCGACATGACCCGGTGGAAGGTGATCAACAAGACCCTCGACCTGGCCTTCGCCGAGCCGCCCGAGACCTACTCCACCTCGCATCACCTGTTCACCGACCTGGGCATCGCGCCGGGCACCAAGGGCCGCATCGCTCCCCCGAAGCCGGCCGAGCCGCGCGAGCCCCGTCCGGCCCGCGAGCGTGGGCCCAGGGCCGAGCGCGTCGAGACCACCGACGGACGGGTGCGGCGCCAGCGCCGCCGTCGCTCCGGTGACAAGCCCGCGCAGCCGGAGACCACCGAGCCCACCACCGGCGTCGACGCAGCCTCGGATTCGCCGGCCGACAAGCCCCGCCGGCGCCGGCGCCGGCGCTCGTCCGGCAATCAGTCGGCGCAGCAGGCGTCCGCGGAATAGTCCACGCCAAGAAAGCGCCGATCACCCTAACTCCGCCTGGTCGAGCCCGTCGAAACCACCCCGCTGGTCGAGCCCGTCGAAACCACCCCGCTGGTCGAGCCCGTCGAAACCACCCCGCTGGTCGAGCCCGTCGAAACCACCCCGCTGGTCGAGCCCGTCGAAACCACCCCGCTGGTCGAGCCTGTCGAGACCTCGAGGGAAGCGCTGGTCGAGCCTGTCGAGACCTCGAGGGAAGCGCTGGTCGAGCCTGTCGAGACCTCGAGGGAAGCGCTGGTCGAGCCTGTCGAGACCTCCGTCATCACGCTGGGGCAAGCGTCTTCGACAAGCTCAACCAGCGATGGGCGCATTGATTGGCAATCCCCCCAACGAGAGCACTTCGTTTGAGGTCTCGACAAGCTCGACCGGCGCGATTCAGCACTTCCCTGAACCCAAAGGAACCGTCGCCCTAACCGTTCGTGGACGGTTCCCTTCGTTCGGGGGACGAGTCCTTCGGTCACCTGCTGCTGCTTGGCGAGAGCGCGACAAAGTTGTGTCAGAGGAGCCCCCTAGCGTCGTTGTTGCTGTAGACGTCGGCGAGACAGTTGCTGCAAGAGAGGGGCCCCCACCATGTACCGCGTACCGACCATCGAGAGCATCGCCATCGGCAAGTCCGCGGTGACGGAGTACGTGACCCCCGTTCGTCTGGCTGGCAATTGCCTGGTCGTCGCGTTCGGCGGAGGCGTCCTGGCCTATGCCATCCCGGCCGCCCACCCCATCGTCTCGGTCGTAGTAACCCTCATTGGAGTCGCTGCCGGCTTCTGCATTCCACTCCTGGGGTCACGACCGGCGGAGTTCAGACGACGCCGGGCCCGTGATCTGGAGCCCGGCGAACTCGTCGAGCACGGGGCCGGATCGATGGGCTCCGTCAGCACGGCACCCGTGTTGTGCCGACTCAACGTCGACGACGGAGCCGCCCAGGTCGAGGTCACTCTCGCTGGAATCTCCAAGCCGATGATCTTGCGGCCCGATGCGGTCGTCACCGTGGTCGAGCCGCTCTGGTCCAGCCCGGCAGCCCCCAGCGAACAAGACGCCTGCGCCACACTCGACGAGATCTATACGGGGCTGCTGTCCGAGCCCACCTGGTTGACCGATCAGACGAGCACAGTGGTCGAGGCGGCGGAACGTCTCGGTCTGGTGGAGCGGGCGGTGTGGACGCGCGAACTACGGTGGACCGAGGCTGGTCAGGCTGCACAGACCTGCCTTCTCGCGCTCAGCGAAGCCAACCATCAAGTCACCGAGCCTGCGGTGGTGGTTCGGGTATCGGGCGACCTTCATCTGCACGTGGCCGGCGCCACCATCAATGCCGATCGGTTGATCGAGCAGGTGTTCGAACGTGCCACCACCGAGGCCCAGCGGGTGGCCGCGGAGGCCCTTCGCGCGGCAGTTCAGCAGGAGGATCCGCAGCGAATCCGCAACGGGTTGCTCGGTGTGGGGCGCGACGTGGTGATCGGAATTCTCGGCTCGGCCGCCTGGGAGGCCATCAGAATCAGTAGCGGTTTGTAGACTCGGTCGACGCAGCATCGCCCACAAGGCAGCCGTACCAGACAAGCACCGCAGGGAATTGATCGGGTGCCGGTTGACCGTCCGGTCGGGGCCTTCCACGATCGAACCAGGGCAGTAGTGCCGACGACGGGAGATTCGACAGACATGCAGCAGGTCAAGGGCCTCATCGCTCGCAGCAAGGGCGCACCGGTTGAACTGGTCACGATCAATGTGCCCGACCCGGGACCGGGCGAGGCGGTGGTGAAGGTGCAGGCCTGTGGCGTGTGCCACACCGACCTGCATTACCGCGAGGGCGGCATCGGCGATGACTACCCCTACCTGCTGGGGCACGAGGCTGCCGGCGTCGTCGAGTCCGTGGGGCCCGACGTTCACAATCTGGCCGCGGGTGACTACGTGATCCTCAACTGGCGCGCGGTCTGCGGCGCCTGTCGGGCGTGCCTGCGGGGGCGTCCGTGGTACTGCTTCAACACCCACAACGCCACCCAGAAGATGACCCTGGAGGACGGCACGCAGCTCTCCCCCGCCCTGGGCATCGGGGCATTCGTCGACAAGACGCTGGTGGCGGCCGGCCAGTGCACCAAGATCGACCCACAGGCCCGACCGGCCGCCGCGGGCCTGCTGGGCTGTGGCGTGATGGCAGGCCTGGGGGCCGCACTCAACACCGGCGACGTGGCCCGGGGCGATTCGGTGGCGGTGATCGGGTGCGGCGGCGTCGGTGCCGCAGCCGTCGTGGGTGCCCGGCTGGCCGGGGCAGCACAGATCATCGCTGTCGACATCGACGACCGCAAGCTCACCAGGGCGGTCGAGCTGGGCGCCACGCATACGGTCAACTCCGCCCGGCACGACGCGGTCGAGGCGATCCAAGAGCTGACCGGCGGGTTCGGAGCCGATGTGGTGATCGACGCGGTGGGCCGTCCGGAGACCTGGAAGCAGGCGTTCTACGCGCGCGACCTGGCCGGCACCGTGGTGCTGGTCGGCGTGCCCACCCCGGCGATGCAGCTCGAACTGCCGTTGCTCGACGTGTTCGGCCGGGGCGGGGCGCTCAAATCGTCGTGGTACGGCGACTGCCTGCCCAGCCGCGATTTTCCGATGCTGATCGACCTGTACCGCCAAGGCCGGCTGCCGCTGGACTCCTTCGTCACCGAAGAGATCAGCATCGACGACGTCGAGGCCGCCTTCGACAAGATGCACGGCGGCGACGTGCTGCGTTCGGTGGTGGTCTTCTGATGCCCGCCCGCATCGATCACGCGGTCACTTCGGGCACCTTCTCGCTCGACGGTGAGACCTTCGACGTCGACAACAACGTGTGGGTGATCGGCGACGACTACGAGTGCGTGGTGATCGACGCCCCGCACGATCTGGCCGCGATCACCAGACTGATCGATGGCCGCCGGGTGAAAGCCGTGATCTGCACGCACGCCCACGACGACCACGTGCGCTACGCGCCGGCGCTGGGCCGGGTGACCGGTGCACCGGTACTGCTGCACCCGGCCGATCTGCCGGTATGGCATTTGACTCACGAAGGTCCCCCCGACGGCGAGTTGTTCGACAGCGAGACGATCACCGTCGCGGGCCAGACCCTGCGCATTCTGCACACCCCGGGCCATGCACCCGGAGCGGTCTGCATCTACCTACCAGGCCTCACCACGGTGTTCACCGGCGACACACTGTTCAACGGCGGCCCAGGCGCCACCGGCCGCAGCTTCAGCGACCGCGACACCCTGGTGGCCTCGATTCGCACGACGCTGTTCACCCTGCCGGACGACACGGTGGTCAAGACCGGCCACGGTGACGACACCACCATCGGAGCCGAAAAGGCTGCCCTCGGGAACTGATCAGGGGACGGTTCCCCAGACTTGCAACCGCAGGTTTCACGCGGTCGTCTGCGACACCCGGCCAATTTGCGCATGGTCGGCTCCCTACCGGGATGCGGCGAACCGGGTTGATCTTCTCGATCTTGTCGTCGACCGCCGTGCGAACCCTTGTGCCGCCTCTCGCCGTCAGGAAAGCCCTGATTTTCGCTGGTCGAGCAAGCCGAGACCCCGGTTCGCTGGTCGAGCATGCCGAGACCCCGGTTCGCTGGTCGAGCATGCCGAGACCCCGGTTCGCTGGTCGAGCATGCCGAGACCCCGGTTCGCTGGTCGAGCATGCCGAGACCCCGGTTCGCTGGTCGAGCATGCCGAGACCCCGGTTCGCTGGTCGAGCATGCCGAGACCCCGGTTCGCTGGTCGAGCATGCCGAGACCCCGGTTCGCTGGTCGAGCATGCCGAGACCCCGGTTCGCTGGTCGAGCATGCCGAGACCCCGGTTCGCTGGTCGAGCTTGCCGAGACCCCGGTTCGCTGGTCGAGCTTGCCGAGACCCCTGATAGGGGGCTCCGATAAGGGGTTTCGACAAGCTCAACCGGCGGGGATTGATGTGAGCAGCGCTTCGCCAAAGTCGAGGAAGCACCACGGGTAGCTCCGCTAAACCACAGTCGAGCATCACCAGAGGTCCGGACCGGGTTGTCGGCTGGGCCGGCATTACCACGGTGGTCACGATTTCTCCGTCAAGGGTGACGACGACAAGGGCCACGTGCAGGGCCCAACACCGGTGCCGGTGAGCGCGCTGGGCCCGTCCGGGGTGGGCCCACGTGATCGCACGCCGGGCCGGGCCGGACGTCACCCGCCGCTAGAACATTTCCCAGACGATGATCGTCGGGGTGGTCAAGTAGGCTGACCACCGGTTCTCGCAACGAAGCCCAACCGAGCGCAGGTCTCTGGACAGGAGCGTCACATCGGCCGTGGCGGGTCTGTCCAGGGGGCACGCATTCGTTCCCGACAAGGAGAAACATCATGAGCAGCCCGGCAGAGTTCGATGGTGCGGCTCGTCCAGACCTCTGGTGGCGCTCCGCGGTCGTCTACCAGATCTACCCACGCTCGTTCCAGGACTCCAACGGCGACGGCATCGGCGACATTCCGGGCATCACGAGCCGGCTGGACTACCTCGCCGAGCTCGGGGTGGACGTGCTCTGGCTCTCGCCGGTGTACTCCTCGCCGCAGGTCGACAACGGCTACGACATCAGCGACTACCACGACGTCGATCCGCTGTTCGGCACCCTCGCCGATCTCGACGAACTGATCGCCCAGGCGCACACCCGCGGCATCAAGGTGGTGATGGATCTGGTGGTGAACCACACCTCCGACCAGCACCCCTGGTTCGTCGAGTCCCGCCAGCCGGGCTCGGCGAAACGGGACTGGTACTTCTGGCGTCCGGCCCGACCGGGTCACGAACCGGGAACTCCCGGCGCCGAGCCCGATGACAGCCAGGCCGCGTTCGCCCCGTCCACCTGGACCTACGATCCGCGCAGTGGCGAGTACTACCTGGGCATCTTCAGCTCCGCCCAGCCCGATCTGAACTGGGAGATGCCCGAGGTTCGCCACGCCGTCTACGCGATGATGCGCTGGTGGGTCGACCGCGGCGTCGACGGCTTCAGGATGGACGTCATCAACCTCATCTCGAAGCCGCCGGCGTTCATCTCGGGCGAGCCGCTCGACCCCGGCTCGGCGGGGCTCGGCCAGATTGCGAATGGGCCCCGACTGGACGAGTTTCTGGCCGAGATGAACCGCGAGGTCGGCCTCGACGTGCAGAACCTGCTCACCGTTGGCGAGATGCCGGGTGCGACGATCGAGGTGGCCCGCCGGGTCACCGACCCCGCGCGGCGTGAGTTGAACATGGTGTTCACCTTCGAACACGTCAGCCTCGATCAGGTCGACTGGAACAAATGGCATCTGGCTGACTTGCCGCTTCCGCGGCTCAAGCAGAACCTGGCCCATTGGCAGGACGGGCTGGCCCAGGCCGGCTGGAACTCGCTGTACTACGACAACCACGACCAGCCGCGTGCGGTCTCTCGGTTCGGCGACGACTCCGCGGAGCATCGGGTGAATTCGGCCAAGACGCTGGCCACCGTGCTGCACCTGCACAAGGGCACGCCGTACGTCTATCAGGGTGAGGAGTTCGGCATGACGAACGCCCCACTCACCCAGATCGAGCACTACCTCGACGTCGAATCGCTGAACTACGCGACCCAGGCGGCGGCGGCCGGCGTGCCCGAGGAGCAGATCCTGCGGTCGCTGGCCCGCAAGGCCCGCGACCATGCCCGCACCCCCGTTCAGTGGGACCAGAGCCCCCACGCCGGCTTCACCACCGGCGTGCCATGGATGGGTGTCAACCCGAACTACCGCCAGATCAATGCCGAGGCGGCACGCCGCGACCCGGATTCAGTGTTCGGGCACTTTCAGCGGCTGATTCGGTTGCGGCACACCGACGAAGTGGTGCGCGAGGGCCACTTCGTCCTGCTGCTGCCTGAGCACGACCAGCTCTGGACGTTCACCCGCAGCCTGGGCGATCGGGTTCTGCTGGTGATCGCCAACTGCTCGTCGACGCCGGCCGAGCTGCCGCCGGGAGCACTGCCGAACCTGGACCAAGCCATGCTGCTGCTAGGCACCCATCCGGACTCCGCCGGCGGCACGCTGGCCCCGTGGGAGTCACGGGTGTTGCGGCTTGCCGCCGACTAGGGAAGCGCTGATCCGCGCCGGTCGAGCCTGTCGCGACGCCGACCATGCCGCTGGTCGGGCGATCGAAATCCCTTGCCACGGTGACATATTCGCGGTCTCGACAAGCTCGACCAACGGGGTCGACCGACGGGCTCGACAAGCTCGACCAACGGGGTCGACCGACGGGCTCGACGAACGGGGTCGACGAACGGGGTCGACGAGCGGGCTCAGGGCCTCCGCAGCACCGGCACCCGGGCCCGGACGTCGGCCACCAGGGTGGGTTCGACGTCGGCGAGCAGAATGCCCTCCCCCGCCGCCAGCCGGGCCCGAACCCCGCCGAGCGGATCGATGCAGGCGCTGCGTCCGATGCCCAGCGGGTCGGTTCCCGACGGCGCCGTCCAAGCCTGGTCGCAGGCCAGCAGCCAGGCCTGGGCGTCCATGGCCCGGGCCCGAACCAGCAGATCCCACTGCTCGGCCTTGCCCGGCCCCTCGCCCCAGGACGCCGGCACCAGCACGATCTCTGCGCCCCTTCGCCCCAGCTCGGTGAACTGGCCGGAGAACCGCAGGTCGAAGCAGGTGGCCAGCCCGAAGGTAGTGCCGAAGGCTGAGAAGGTGACCAGCGAATCCCCCGGCGCGACCGTGTCCGATTCCCGGGAACCGAAGGCGTCGAAGAGGTGGATCTTGTCGTAGCGGGTCTCCACGCCGGCCCCGGTGACCAGCAGCGTATTGTGCACCCGGCCGTCGCCCGACGGGGTGAACATGCCGGCCACGATCAGCAGCCCGGTCTCGGCTGCTACGTCGCGGACGCCGGTCGCGAACGGGCCGTCCAGTGGCTGGCACAGCGCGCGAAGGTCGCTGCCGAAACAGGCCATGCTCGCCTCGGGAAAAACCGCGACCCGGGCGCCACCCTCGGCCGCGGCCCGGGCGTCGGCACGCACCCGTTCCAGGTTCGCCACCCAGTCGCCGCCCGCATTGGACTGACAGGCGGCAAGACGCAGTGCTGTGGTCATCGTCATCTCTCCGGTATACATGCCTCATGTCGCCTCGGACAGGACGTGAAGCCGCGTATCAGCATCTCTTGACCGCACTGCTGTCCGACCCGTCCATGGTCGGCACGTTCATCGACGAGGCTACGATCGCGAAGCGGATCGGAGTGAGCCGGACGCCGGTTCGCGAGGCATTGCTGCTGCTGTCCGCGCAGGGCCTGGTGCAGCTCATTCCCAACCGAGGCGCCTTCGTGCCGGCTCTGTCGGCCGAAGAGGTGCACCAGATTCTGCAGGCCCGCTCGGTGATCGAAGTGTGGGCGGCTCGTCAGGCGATGCGCAACCTGGCCGTGCCGCTCGACCAGATGCAGGCGGCTCTGCAACGACAGCGACAACTGCCTGCCGATACTCCCGCCCACGAGTTCGTCGCCCTGGACCGCGACTTTCACACCGAACTGGTGGCAGCAGGAGGCAACCCGATCATCACCCAGATGTACGAGGCTGCCCGGGTGCGACATGTGGTGATCGGGGTCGCCGCTTTGGAACGCGACCCCGACGGACGCCACCAGGTGATCGCCGAACATCAGGCCATCGTGGACGCTCTCGCCTCGGGTGCCGAGAACGCCGTCGAACACGCCCTGCGGGCCCATCTGCTGCACACCGCCACCCGGCACGCGCGCGGCTGACCTGGCGGTATGGGTCACGACGCCACGTTCTCGAGTAGTGCCTCGTCGACATCATCGACCACGGCCCGCCCCATGGCCAAGCCGACCAGGGTGAGCAGGCAAGCGCCGGCGATGTAGATGGCGATCGCCCAACTGTTGTGGCCGTTGGCCCAGAACAGGGCGAACATGGTGGGCGCCAGCCCGCCGGCGAAGATGCCCGCGAACGTGTACGCCAGTGAACTGCCGGTGTACCGCAACCGCGCCGGGAACTGTTCGGCTACGTGTGCCGCTTGTGGGGCGTACATGAACGAGTGGAACAGCAGGCCCACGATGACTCCGAAGATCGCCAGCCCGAATGAGCGTTCTTGCTGCATCCCGATGAACACGAACCCCCAGATCGCACCCAGAACGCAGGCGACCGCGTACAGCATCCGGCGATTGATCCGGTCCGACAGCCAGCCGGCGAACGGCATCGTGAACACCTGAATGAGGCCGGCCGTCATGGTCGCGGTGAGGGCCTGTTGGTTGGTCAGCGGGTTGGGTCCGTTCTGCAGCCAGGTAATCACGTACACGGCGAAGAAGGCATACAGCACGTCGGGCCCGAAGCGCACCAGAATGGCACCCAGCAGCGCGCGGCCCTGGGTGCGGAAGACCTCCGAGACCGGGGCCTCGGGCGCGTCGCCGAGTTCCACGATCTTCTGAAAGACCGGTGTCTCCTCCAACTGGTGACGAATCCACAGCCCGAACCCCACCAGCACCAGCGACAGCATGAACGCCACCCGCCAGCCCCACGAGAGGAAGGCCTCAGGCGACATCGAGATAGTCATCACGACCAGCAGCAGGTTGGCCAGGAAGCTGCCCAGCGGCACCCCGGTCTGTGCCGCGGACGCCCACAGCCCGCGGGTGCCGGGCCGGGCGAACTCCGAGGACAGCAGCACCGCGCCGCCCCATTCGCCACCGACCCCGACGCCCTGGGCGAAGCGGAGCACCACGAGCATGATCGGCGCCCAGATGCCGACCGTCTGGTAGGTGGGCAGCAGGCCGATCGCGAAGGTGGCCACGCCGATCAGCGTCAGCGTCCAGACCAGCACCTTCTTGCGGCCGATCACGTCGCCGAGCCGGCCGAAGACGATCCCGCCGACGGGCCGGGCGACATAGCCGGCGCCGTAGGTCAGGAACGCCTTGATCATGTCCATGCCCGGGTCGGAGCCGTCGAAGAATAGTTTGCTGAACACGGTGCCGGTGACGGCTCCGAACAGGGCGAAGTCGTACCACTCCAGTGCTGTGCCGGACAGGCTGGCCACGAACGCCTTGTGCAGGTTCCGACGCTCGGCGGCTGTGTGGGGAACTGTGTCGGTCATTATTCCGTCTCCCTTGTCATGGCCTCATGCTCTTGCTTGTCGTGGCTTAATACTCGTTGTATACAGATGGGGAGGCAAGGCATTCAGCCAATCCGATACAAGGAGGAAACATGGCCACCCTGGCCTTCAGGCTCGCCGGCGACGGCACCGCGCGGCTCGACCCGAGTTACGTCCTCAACGGCGGCTACGCCGGTCGTGACATCGAGCAGGCCCAGCACCACATCGACGAACTCGCCGAGCTGGGCATTCCGGGGCCGGCCACGATTCCCACCCTCTACCCGCTGGCCCGGTTACTGGCGGTGCAGGGCGATCACGTTCAGGTTCCCCATGGCCGCACCTCGGGCGAGGCCGAGTGGGCGCTGCTGGTGCCGGCGGACGCGACCTCGCCCGACGACTACCTGGTGACCGCCGCCTGCGACCACACCGACCGTGCCCTGGAGGTGCATGGGGTGGCCTGGAGCAAGCAATCGGCGCCCGACTTTCTCGGCGACGTGGCCTGGCGCTGGGGCGACGTGCGCGACACCTTCGACTCGTTCACGCTGCGCGCCTGGGTCACCAACGACGGCGTCGAGCAACTCATCCAGGACGGCTCGCCGGCATTGCTGCTCTCCCCCGACTACTGGATCGAGCGGCTGGCGCAGGCGGGACGGCTGCAGCCCGGCACCGTGGTGATGAGCGGCACCATTCCGATGCTGCCCGGCATCGACCAGTTCGCCGACGCCTGGCGGGTCGAGCTGGCCGCCCCCGACAAGACGGTGAGCCGGGTCGGTTACACGGTGGAGGTGCTGCCTCCGGCCTGGGACTGAGCCCGGGAAGCCAGCAGTCCACTGGCGGGTCCGGCTGGCTGGTGCGGCTCAGCACCGACCAGGTCCACCGGCATCGCGTTGAGCATGGCGACCAACAACACTGCTCGACGCAACCGCCGCTGGCTGGGCTTTTCGAAACCGCCTCACCATCCGCGACTTCCTGCAACGCCTTCGTGACCGCGTCAAGCAACACTGCGACGACCGCCACCAGGCATGGCCACCCAGAGCGCGATTCAGCCGATACCTCGCCGAATCCGCCAGGCGATCAGACGTCGATCAAACTTGCGAAGCAATGGCAACAGGCGGCTGGTCGGCGGATCACGAAAGCATGGCGGGCTCGATCGTGGCCCAAAGCGGGCTCGAGAAACGTGACCGAGACTCGGTGTGAACGGAAAGACGCTGGCCGATGCCGTGGCTTCCGTATTACAACCGGACACGCCGACACTCCACACTCGGCTATTTGACACCACACGAATACGAGCTAGGATACAGAAACATCAATCAACTCGCGGCATAAATACCGCACCTCTACCTTTTCGGGAACACTCCACTGTCGTGCTGACCAGCCAGAAAGGGTGCAGGTGTTGCTGTCGACTTTGGCGGCCAATGCTGCCTGGAGAGATCCCGACGCAACCTGCGCCACGCCTCTGGCGCTCGCTAATCTAATGAAGAGTCTGGATAAGCGGATAAAGATAGGATTGAAGTTCCGACGGGGGGGACTCCAGAACCCAGCCTTCATTCTCCGAAACAAGCAGGTTTGGCCACACGTTGCGCCTTGTATATGCGTAATGAACTGTCTCAACTGTTGTGGCCCATACATCCCAATCCCAGTCAGTTTCTGGGTGAAGTGTGCATCGAAATGCAGCGGAACCGAAGAGTTCCTGCGCTTGAGGTGGGGTTCCAGTGTGGAAGTAGCCCACAAGAACGACATCTTGAGGGCGATGAGCGACCAAGTCGAGGAATCTCTCAAGCCTTGGCCACGCGTCTTCACCGCCGCTCCCTTGTAGATGCATCACCACGCAGAGCGCGGATTGCGAATCCGACGCAAAGGGATTTCCCAGACTGGCGCGTAAACGCTCCGGCCAGCGCGCCAACTCTAATCTAGATTCTCCGGTACTGCCCATCCGCCGCCTCCCCCGCCACCATTTCCGACGCCCGCGATCGGAGTCGTCGCGCTGTACTGCCATGAGGACTGGGTGTTGACACGTCGCATCCGTATGTATCTGCATGCGCCGGGCTGGCGAATGCCATTCGTAGACGCAAGCAATCCTGCTCTCGCCAGCAGAGCTGTAGACACACGGAAGGGTCCACGCTTCATGATGACCTCCTCGAAGCTCCTAGGGTGCGCCAAACATACAGACATCGCCACTATCTAGCGAGGCTCCGCCTCAGACCGCGGGACAACTTTTCCGCTTCTTCGTTCCCATCAAGGACATCCTCTCCGGCGGACGCTGACAATGGGAACCCGCCAAGACGGTGTCCGGGCTACGGGGTCAACCTCACGCATCCAGTCTTCGCTGCGGGTGGGGTCGATCCCTGCCAACTCCATCGAACCGGGGACGACCCCCGCTCACTCCGATGACGGCCGGGGCCGGTCCTGCTCCCGCTCGGGCTGGAACTCCTCGTTGCGCACGAAACCCGCGTCACGCAGGTCGTCCGACAGTTCGTCGACCACCAGGTCGTCGGACTCCCAGGCGCCGGAGCGGTAGGCGGTGCGTCCGATCAGGTGGCCGGCCACCGGCGCGGTGAGCACCTGCAGCACCATCACCAAAGCCAGAGTGAGCCAGGTCTTGCCGTCGTGTATCGAGAAGCCGACACCGGCGAGCACCAGCAGCAGGCCGAATACCTGCGGCTTCGTGGCGGCGTGCATGCGGGCCAGAATGTCGGGAAAGCGCACCAGGCCCAGCGCACCGCCCAGGCAGAAGAAGGCACCGCCGGCCAGCAGTGCGGCACCGATCAGGTGAAACCACTCCTCGCTCACGCCGCACCCCCTCGGTCGCGGCGGTAACGCTGCCGATCGGCCGACTTGGGTGCCATCAGCCGGGCAACGCTGACGCCACCGGTGAAAGCGACCATCGACAACACCAGCAGAATCGGCAATGCAGTGGTGTTGTGGAACACCACCATCGACACCCCGATGCCGGCCAGCACGGTCGACACCATCACGTCGGCGCTGACGATCCGGTCGAGGGTGGACGGGCCGTTGGTCAGCCGCCACAGGGTCAGCGCGGCGGCGGCCCCGATCATGATCACCGCCGCCCACAGCAGCACCTGGGTCAGCACGGCGACGACGCTCACGACTGCTCCTCTTTGCCACGCAGGGCGGCGATCTCGGCCTTGCTGCCCATCGCCTGGAGCACCCGTCGCTCCACCCGCACCGCCTCAGCCTTGGCCTTCGCGACCCCGTCGCTCGCGCGGACGTCCAGCAGGTGCAGGTAGAGCACCCGTGTCGCCCGGCGGGCGTCGATCACGATCGAGCCGGGCACGATCGAAATGATCTCGGACGTCTCCACCTGGTACAGGTCACTGTTGGTTCGCAGCTTCACCCGCACCACCGCCGGGTTGAAGTCGATGCGGGGGGCGAACGCCGACAGGGTCAGCCGCCACGAGGCCACGGCCAGGTCGCGCAGCACGGTCGCGCCCAAGACGACCACCCCGACCGGATGCAGCCGTCCGTGGTAGCGAATCGGGGGCAGCGGAAAGGTGACCGTGATCAGCCACGCCACGGCCACCCCGACCAGCAGGTCGACCAGCGAGTAGTTGCCCCACAGCACCACCCACACCAGCGCGAGCACCACGATCGCCCGCCACTGCAGCCGAAACCGCAGTCGGCGACGATAACTCGAGCCCTTCATCGCACCACCCCCGACAGCACGGCCTCGATGTAGGAGTTGCCCAGCAGCCCCAGCGCCGCCCGGTTGACGTAGTCGTACAGCGGGCCGGCCACCAACGTCAGCGTCAGGCCCAGCAGCACCAGCGCGGCCGTGCCGGCCACCATGATGCCGGGCAGCCGACCAGGCACCGCACCGTCATCGGAGGGCCCGTGCGGGCCGAGCATCGGTGTGCCCCAGAACGCCCGGTTCCACACCTTGGCCACCGTGTACAGGGTGAGCAGGCTGGTCAGCACGCTGCCGGCCACCAGTGCCCAGGCCAGCGGGGTGCCGACCTCGACGCCCGCGCCGAGCAGGGCCAGCTTGCCGACGAACCCCGACAGCGGCGGAATACCGGCCAGGTTCATCGCCGGCACGAAGAACAGCACCCCCAGCACCGGCGAGAGCGAGGCCAGCCCACCCAGCCGGTCGAGCGACGTGCTGCCGCCGAAGCGTTCGATCAGGCCGGCCACGAGAAACAGCGACGCCTGCACGGTGATGTGGTGGGCGGTGTAGAAGATCGCCCCGGACAAGCCGGCCGGGGTGGCCAGCGCGATGCCGAAGATCATGTAGCCGATGTGCGACACCAGCGTGAACGACAACAGGCGCTTGATTTCGGACTGTGCCACCGCGCCCAGAATGCCGATCAGCATGGTGGCAAGCGCCGCCCAGCCCAACAGGTCGGTGAGCGGACGGTCGGGAAAGATCGCGGTCTGGGTTCGCAGAATCGCGTAGACGCCCACCTTGGTGAGCAGTCCGGCGAACACCGCGGTGACCGGCGCCGGCGCGGTCGGGTAGCTGTCGGGCAGCCAGAACGAGAGCGGGAACACTGCTGCCTTGATCGCGAAAACCACCAGCAGGAGCAGTTGAATCGGCAGGGTCACGTCGGGTGGCAAATCGGCGAACCGCAGGTTCAGTTGCGCCATGTTGACCGTGCCGGTGGCGGCATAGATCACGGCCAGCGCGGTGAGGAACAGTAGCGAGCTGACCAGGTTGATCACCACGTAGATCGAGCCAGCGCTGATTCGTTGCCCAGTGCCGCCCATGGTGAGCAGCACGTAGCTGGCGAACAGCAGCATCTCGAACCCGACGAACAGGTTGAAAAGGTCGCCGGCCAAGAACGCGTCCGACACCCCGGCGCTGAGCAGCAGAAAGGTGGGGTGGAAGATCGACACCGGGGTTTCGCGGTGCACCTCCTCCTCGTCCTGGCCGGTGGAATAGATCAGCACGCCGAGGGTGACCAGCGAGGCGACCGTCAGCATCAGGGCGGCCAGCCGGTCAGCAACCAGCACCACGCCCAAAGGCGCCCAGGCACCCACCCACAGCGCCTGCACACCGTAATTGTCGGTGATCCAGATCAGACCACCGGCCACCGCGCAGACCGCTACCAGGGTGAGAATCGACACCGCGCGCTGGGCCCGCGGACGACGTCCGAGCAGCAGGGTCAGCGCGGCCCCCAGCATGGGCAACAGCACCGGCAGCGGCAGCAGGTTGTTCATTCGCTCACCACGTCCGCCCCGGTGTCTGAGAACCGGATCTCTTCGAACGAGTCGGACGCTTCGTCGAGTTCGGCCAGTTCGCGAATGCGGGCGTCCTCGACGTCGTCAGCCACCTCGTCGTGGCCGTTCAGTTGAAACGACCGGTAAGCCATGGTGACCAGAAAGGCGGCGGTGGCCAGGGCGATCACGATGGCGGTGAGCACGAACGCCTGGGGCAGTGGGTCACTCATGTCCGCTTTGGCGGTCACCCCGATCAGGGGTGGGCCGCCCGCCCGTCCGGACGCCATTAGGAACAGCACGTTGACGCCGTTGCCGGCCACCATGACGCCCATCAGAATGCGGCTCAGAGAGCGCTCGGTGATCAGGTACACCCCGCACGCCACCAGCGCGCCGGCGATGATCGCCAGGGTCAGGTTGGGGCTCACGGCGCCACCCCCGACGTGCTGCCCGACAGCGCGGGCGGGCCCGCCTCGACGGCCGGATGTGCCCGGGTCGACTCCGGCTGCGGCACCGGTGCCTGGTCTTGCTCGGCCTGCACGTCGATGCCCGCACCCAGACTGCGGGTGAGATCGAGTACGACGCCGATCACGATCAGGTACACACCGATGTCGAAGACGGTCGAGCTGACCAGGTGCATCTGGCCGAAGAGCGTCCAGTCACCCCACGGCGTACGCAGATACTCCCAGCCGGGTATCACCAGCTCAAGGTCGTAGCTTTGAAAGATCTTGCCGCCGAGCAGGGCCGGGGTGACCGCGGCGAACACCGCGACGGCCAAGCCGATGCCCAGCAGCCGTCCGGCATCGAACGGGGCGGCCTCGTCGAGCTCGCGGCGTCCGGCGGCCAGGTAGCGCACCATCAGTGCGATGCCTGCAACCAGCCCCCCGGCGAAGCCGCCGCCGGGTGCGTTGTGGCCGGCGAGCAACAGGTAGACCGACACCAGCATCATGACCGTGAACATGATCCGAGTGACCACTTCGAAGATCAGCGAGCGCGAGATCGGGTCGAGTGCCCCGCTGGTCCGCAGCCACAGGCCACGGGCGCCGAAGGCCTGGTCGCCCTGCCGGGCCGCCACCCGCTGCACCCGCGAGCGCAGAAAGATCAAGCTGGCCACGCCGGTGGCGGCGATCACCAGCACCGAGATCTCACCGATGGTGTCCCAGGCACGGGTGTCGACCAGCGTGACGTTGACGATGTTCTTGCCGTAGCCGAAGCTGTAGGACGCCTCGTAGTAGTCGACCGAGACCGGCTCGGCCACCCGCGCACCGGCCGCGACGATCGCCAGCAGGGCGACGGTCAGCCCGACACCGGCAGCCAGAATGATGCGCCACCAGCGGGTGGAACCCAGCGGCCGGTTGGTGAAGTACTTCGGCAGCCGGCGCAGCACCATCATGAACACGATCAGCGACACCGTCTCGACCAGCACCTGGGTGAGCGCCAGGTCGGGGCCACCGTGCAGCAGGAACAGCAGCGCGGTGCCGTAACCGGTCACCCCCACCAACAGCAGCGCCCGGACCCGCCCGCGCGAGGTTGCCGCCAGCACGCCGGCCGTGATGATCAGCACCCCGACCAGCGCCTGCGGCAGGTAGTCGAACGGGGTGACCGAGGCCGGCCAGTGCACCGTCCACAGCAAGGAGCCACCCGAGAGCACCACCACGACGGCCAGCACGATCGCGGTGTAGCTGGCCAGCGAGCCGCGCTGCACCCGGGCGGTCACCTCGACGGCGAGAGTGTCGAGCTTGCGAATCGCGTCGATGTACAGTTCGTCGGCGCCCTTGACCACCGGAAAGGTGGCCTGGGCCGCGGCAATCGCCGAGCGCTGCCAGAACAGCACCGCACCCAGCCCGATGGCCAGCAGCGACAAGCCCAACGGCAGGCTCAGCCCGTGCCACAATGCCAGCCCGTGGCTGGGGTGACCGGTGCTCAAGGTGACCGAGTACACCTCGATCAGGCCGGTCAGCGGCCCACCGAGAAAGCCGCCGGCCAGGCAGGTCGCCGCCAGCAGCGCCGGCACGCTCACGAAGCCGACCGACGGCCGGTGCAGCGGCGGTGCCGTGACGTTGCGCTTGTCGGCGAACGCGCCCCACCACCAGCGCAGCGAGTAGCCGACGGTCAGCATCGAGCCGGCCACGACCGCGGCGAGCAGCAAGACCGCCAACGGCGGCGTGAGGTGCGTGCTGTCGCCGTCGTAGGTGACCAGGTAGCTGAGCGCCTCGAGGGCAGACTCCTTGGCGATGAAGCCGAGGGTGGGCGGCAGCCCGGCCATGGACGCCGCCGCCAGGCCCCCGATCACGGCCACCGCCGGCATGGCCCGGGCCAGCCCGGTCAACTGGGTGAGGTCGCGGGTGCCGGTGGAGTGGTCGATCACCCCCACCACCAGAAACAGGGTCGACTTGAACAGGGCATGACCGACCAGCATGGCGATGCCGGCCAGTGCCGCGGCCTGGGTGCCGAAACCGCTGAGCAGCACCAGAAAACCGAGTTGGCTGACCGTGCCGTAGGCCAGCAGCAGCTTGAGGTCGTTTTGCCGCAGTGCCCGCCAGCCGCCGACGATCATGGTGGCCGCGCCCAGCAGACTCACAGCGGGACGCCACAGCGGCACGGACGCGAACGCGGGGGCCAATGCCGCCACCAGGTACACCCCGGCCTTCACCATGGCGGCCGCGTGCAGGTAGGCCGAGATCGGCGTGGGCGCGGCCATGGCGCCCGGCAGCCAGAAGTGGAACGGCACCAGTGCTGATTTGCTCAGGGCGCCCACCAGCATCAGCAGGGCGGCGGCGGTGGCCACCGGGCCGATGGGTGGCGCGTCCAGAATCGCCGAGAGCCGAAACGAGCCGCTCAGCACGCCCAGCGACACGATGCCCACCAACATGGCCAGGCCGCCGGTGGTGGTGACGATCAGAGCGGTGAAGGCGGCCGAACGGTTGGCGCGGCGGGTCGGGTCGTAACCGATCAGCAGGTAGCTGAACACGGTGGTCAGCTCCCAGAACACGTACAGCATCACCAGGTTGTCGACGGTGACCAGGCCGAGCATGGCGGCCGCGAACGCGGTGAGTACGCCCATCGCCCGGCGGCTGGCAACCCCCGCGAAGTACCAGCGACAGTAGACCAGCACCAGTGCCCCGATGCCGGTGACGATCAGCGCCAGCAACCACTGCAGCATGCCCATGCGGTGGTCGATGCCAACACCGAGCTGCGCGATCCAGGTGGTTGACTCGGTGTAGTAGCCGCCGGCGATGACCACCGGTGCCAGCGTGAGCAGCCAGCCGAAGGCCAGCGCCGGCACCAGCGCCATCACCAGATAGCCGCGAGCGCCGATGCGCGCCGAGAGCACCGGCGCGCACAGTGCCACCGCCAGGTGGGCGACGATGATGGCGCTGAGCACGGCTTGCCTCTCTCGACCGGACGGACGGGGTTGGGGGGTGAATGGGTGAGTCTAGCGGGGCGCCGTCAACCGATGGTCGAACTGCTCGACGGCTTGGGCGTGCCGATCAGGACACCGGTTTCGACACGTTCCACGTGCCGCGGCCACGGCAACGAGGCCGCCTGTGGGTACCAGGCCTGCGGCATGCCCGCGGGCTTGGTACCAGCGGGTCGTGACGTGACGAGTGCTCGTGGCTGCCGTCCTCGTTTGCGCCGGCCGTGGCCAGGCACCTCGGTCGATGTTCGATGGAAGCTGCCGGCCGTTCAATGGGCACCCGGCGCGTCGGGGTGAGCGACACCGTCACCGTCCCAGGGTTGTTCCCAGAGCCGGTTGTTCCCAGAGCCTTTGCAGGCAACGAAATTCGCCAGTCGACCTGCTTGCGGAGCCGCTCAGAAGTTGTCGATCACCAGATCGGCCCGATCTGCCGGGTGGATCATCGCGATGTACAGCTTCTGGCCTTCGACGTAGCGGGCGATCCGCTGGTCGTTGGGGTCGTCCGGGGTGCCGTCGCGCTGAGCCAGCCGGTGCACCGACACCTCAAACGGGACTTCGAGCCACACCGACAGATCCCAGATCTTGCGACCCCGCGCGTTGCGCAGCCGGTTGCGGTGCAAGAACATGCCGTCGACGATCACCACGGCCTGGTCGGGCGCCACTTGCCAGGGCGGGCTGAGCGGGCTCTCGGTGGCGGGGTCGTACGACTTGGCCCGGTACCGTCCGCAGCCCTCGGGGCCCAGTGGGTCGAGCACGTCGTCGATGAACCGCTCGTAGTCGTAGGTGTCGGCCACGAAACCCTCGGGCGAGTTGCGGCCCTGCCGGTGCCTGATCGTCGGCGGATTGAGAAAGTCGTCGAACGAGATCCGAATCACGCTCAGCCCTGCATCGGTCAACTCGGCGGCCAACTCGTCGGCGAAGGTCGTCTTGCCTGCACCGTCCACGCCGTCGATGGCGACCATGGTGCGTCCGGCCCGCTGGCGGATGCGTGACCCCAGCCAGGGCAAGGCGGCCGCGCGGCCCAGGTGCTCAGGCTTGGTTTCCATGGTCCTGCCTCCACGGCTGTGGCCACGCCGCCGGTTGGGTGAGTTGCGGGGCAGATTGGGGTTCCGGACGGCGCCCGTCACCGGCCGCCATCGCCACCACGTTACGCCGCCGGGCCCGCCACAGCACCAGGGCTGCGGCGCCCAGCATGATCGCCACCTGAACCAGTACCCACGGGCTGCCCACTCCGGCTTCACGGTTGAACATCTCAGAGATGTCGCTGAACGGCAGAAAGGTCATCGACACCACATTGTTCACCACGTGCATGGCAATGGCCGCCTCAAGACCCCCGGTGCGCCAGACCAGCACCGAGGCGGTGACGGCGAAGAGCAGGTAGAACACGTTGAGCCACGGGTCTCCGGCGCCGTGCAGCCACATGAAAATGCCCGCCGTGACCACCGCGCTGACCACCAGCCCGGCCCTACGAGGCAGCCAGGCGCCGATCGCCCGGGCGCCCAGCCCCCGCAACAGATATTCCTCGCCGGCCGCCTGCAACGGTGTGGTGAGCAGAATGGCCGCGATCATGAAGCCGGTGGACGACGTGATCTCGAGGGCCGGCGGGCCACCCAGCACCACCTCGACCAGCAGGCTCAGCACGAACACCGGCAGCAGCCACGCCACGCACTCGCCGAACCAGCGCCAGCGAAAGCGCCCGACCACCGAAGCCATCCAGCGCGGACTCTGGCCGAAGCAGGCCCACTGGGTGAGGCCTGCGATCGGAACCGCCGCCGCCAGCGCGAGATTGTTGCCCAGAAAGAAGGCCGGTGTGGTCTTCAAGTCGTCCATCGAGGTGTAGTCGGCCCACGTGGTGTTGCCGACCGCGATGTCGTAGGCCATGGCTGCCCCGGTGAAGACCACGTTCGCCACCAGAAACAAGACCGCGGCCATCGCCAGGGCCAGCACCGGCCGCCACCACCGCAGGCGGGGGGCGCGCAGAAACTCGTGGTACTGGCGCGGCTGGTCGGGCAGCGCGGACGGCTTCGGCTGGGGCATGTGCGGCCCCCAGGGTTGGGCGGTCGGCTGGGCGCCCAACGGATAGCCCAGTGCGCCCTTCGGGTCAGCGGCTGGATCCACCGCGTAGCCGGGTGCGTCGACCGGGTAGCCGGGTGTGCCCGAATGATCCGGCGTTGCAAAGCGGCCGCGCGTTCCCGAATAGTCCGGCATTCCCGAGTGACCGGGTCCGTCCACGTAGTCCGGCATTCCCGAATAGTCCGGCGTTCCCGCGGGCTGGGGCGCAGCCCCGCCTTCTGGGTAGCCGGGCATGGCAACCGGAGCGCCCGACGCCCTCACTGGGGCGCCCGGCGTACCGTGCGGGTTGCCCGGGTTGCCCAGGTTGCCCGGGTTGCCCAGGTTGCCCGAGTTGCCCAGGTTGCCCGAGTTGCCCAGCGAACCCTGCGAGTAGCCCGACGGACCAGCCGGGTACCCCGGTGATCCCTGCGCATAGCTGGGCATCCCCATCGAGTGGCCCGGCCCGCTCTGCGGGTAGCCCGACACCCCCGCCGAGTGACTAGGAGCACCCTGCGGGTAGCCCCGCTCGCCCTGCCCCGGCGGCTGGTCCACCCCGCTGCCAAACGCTCGTGTCGGCTGCCACGACTGCCCGTGCGGCGCCGGCACCCAGCCCCGACCCAAGGATCTCGGGGTGCCGCCGCCGTCCGCCACGTCGCCAGGCACGTTGGCCGGTGAGGGTTGGTTCACGACAGTCCCGGAAACCACAGCGCGATCTCGCGCTCGGCCGAGTGTGGCGAGTCGGAGGCGTGCACCAGGTTCTCCCGGTTCGACAGCGAGTAGTCGCCACGAATCGAGCCGGGCGCGGCAGCCACACCGTTGGTCGCGCCGTTCATGGTGCGCACCGCTTCGATCGCCGCGGGCCCCTCGAGCACCACGGCCAGCAACGGCCCGGAGGTAATGAATTCGCGCAGTGCGGGGTACCACGGCTGCGCCACGTGCTCGGCGTAGTGCTGGTCGGCCATGGCCGCGTCGATGGTGCGCCAGTCCAGCGTCACGATCTCCAGGCCTTTGCTCTCGTAGCGGGCGAGCACGACGCCGACGAGCCCACGGCGGACGGCGTCGGGCTTGATGATGACGAAGGTCCGATCGGTCATGGTGCACCACCCTACCGGCGCGCCGGCATCGGCTCAGCCGGCGGCCTTGATCGCCTCGAGTCGCTTGCCGAGGGCGAAGGTGATCACGAACAGCACCAGGAACATGCCCCCCACGGCGAACATCATCTCGACCACGAACCCCAGTGCCACACAGGCGGCCTGCGCCAACCAGGCGAGCACCCAACCGAACGGACGCCGCAAGGTACCGGCAGCGGTCAGGCAGAGCAGCAGCGCCAGCCCGCCGGCGCTGAAGGCCAGGGCCAACGACACACTGGAAACCTGGATCATGCCCGGAACGGCCAGCCCGCAGCAGATCGCCTCGAAGCCCAGAATCGCCGCGAGCACCCGGTTCATCGGATTGGTGGGCACCAACCTCACGATCGGCCCTCTCGCACCAGCAGCGCCCGGGCCTCGCCGGCGGCGATCACCGACCCGGCGATCAGTACCCCGGCCCCCGGGCCGGCCTCGTCGGCCAACGTCACAGCCAACTCGATCGCGTCGGCCATGCTGGACGCCACTCGTACCCGGTCGTCACCCACGATGCCCGCGGCTCGCTCGGCCAGTTTCTGGGCCGGCAGCGCCCGCGAGGTGCCCGCCACGGTGGTGCACACGATCGTGGTCATCTCTTCGGCGAAGACCTGCAGCAGGCCGTCCACGTCCTTGTCGGCCATCGCCGCCACCACGCCGATCAGCGGTGCGAAGGTGAACGATTCGGTGAGCGCGTCAATGGTGGCGCGGGCGCCGTGCGGGTTGTGGCAGGTGTCGAGCAGCACCGTCGGCGAGCGTCGGACGACTTCGAGCCGGGCCGGTGCGGCCACTGCCGCCAGCCCTTCGGTGACGATGTCGGACGCCAGTGGCTTGCCACCCAGAAACGCCTCGACGGCCGCCACCGCCAAGCCGGCATTGCGGGCCATGTGCGCGCCGAACAGCGGCAGCAGTACATCGTCCACGGGCCCACCGGCGGCATCAAGTCGCAGCACCTGCCCACCCACGCCCGGGGTGCGCTCCAGCAACGCGAACTCGATGCCCTCGCGGTACACAGTGGCACCCACCTCGGCGCAGCGTTCGATCAGCACCGCCGCCACCTCGGGGTGTTGGGCGGCCAGCACCACCTGCGATCCCGGTTTGATGATGCCGGCCTTCTCGCGGGCGATCTCGGTGAGCGAGGTGCCCAGCAGGTGGGTGTGGTCGTAGTCGATCGGGCAGATCACCGCTACCGCGGCGTCCATCACGTTGGTGGCGTCGGTGCGGCCGCCGAGGCCCACCTCGACCACCGCCACGTCGACCGGCGCCTGAGCGAACGCCTCGTAGGCCAGCGCGGTGATCACCTCGAAGAAAGTCATCGGCACCCCGTCGATGGCCCGGACGTCCACCAGGTCGTTCAGCGGCTGGGTGTCGGCCACCAACGCGTCGAAGGTGTCGTCGGCGATCGGCTCACCGTCGATACAGATGCGTTCGTTCAGCTCCACCAGGTGCGGGCTGGTGAACCTGCCCGTGCGCAGGCCCAGCGAGCGCAGCAGCGCGTCGATCATGATCGCGGTGCTGCCCTTGCCGTTGGTGCCGGCGACCTGAATCACCGGGTAGGCCCGCTGCGGCGAGCCGAGCAACTCGCACAGGGCCTCGACCCTGGCCGTCCCGGGTGCGATGCGGTGCTCGGGCCAGCGGGCGATCAGCCGCTGAACGATCTGCTGGTGTGTCTCGGCCATGGTGGTCTCAGCCTAATGCCAGCCGTCCGCCACCCGGCGAGCAGACGCCCCGACAGCCCGTCCGACCCCCCAGCCTCCAGCCCCCAGCCCCCCCAGCCCCGACGTTGCTCAGGTTCGGGTTCGTTGCAGGGGTTTGAACCTGCGCAACGAAGCCAAACCTGAGCAAGGTGGACGGGGCCGGGCCCGGCCCGGCTGTCCGGTGCCCGGTGCCCGGTGTCCCATGGGGCCGGTGGGGCCGACGGGTTCGGCCTCGGGTTCGCCACCAGCGCGGAGGCAGCGCGAGCGGCGCGTCCGGAGGGGCGTCTGGCATTGGCACCTCCGCCTGGCCGACACCCGGCACCGCAACGCCTGCCCCGACGTTGCTCAGGTTCGGGTTCGTTGCAAGGGTTTGAACCTGCGCAACGAAGCCAAACCTGAGCAACGTGGGACGGGGGCGGGCTTCCCGCCCCTGCTGCCATTCGATCAGACCCAAGCCCGATCCACGGATCGAGGCTTCGCCTACAATGCGATGCATGCTGCACCCACCTGCCGGACGCCGCTGGGTGTGTTGGGCGACATTCGGCGCGCGGCAGATCCTGGGCATCACCCTTATCGTCGCCGGGGCACTGAAGCTGCCCTGGCCGGAGGCGTCCGTTCAAGCGGTGCGGGCCTATCAACTGCTGCCTTTCGACATCACCCGGCCGGTCGGCTACGTCCTGCCGGTGCTTGAGGTGGTGATCGGCCTGCTGCTGGTGCTGGGCTTGTTCACCCGCCTGGCGGCCTGGCTCGGCGCGCTCACCATGGTGGCCTTCATCATCGGCATCTCGTGGGTTTGGGCAAACGGCATCTCCATCGACTGCGGCTGCTTCGGCGGTGGCGGCGCCAGTGAGAACGGCATGGCCCAGTACCCTTGGGAAATCGCACGGGACGTGGGGTTGCTGGCCTGCGGCGTGTGGGCTGGGGTCTTCCCCCGCTCGCCGCTGGCATTGGACAACTGGCTGTTCGCAGTCGGACCCACCCCGGCCGAGGCCGACAACGAACAACGCGAGGAGTCCCGAGCATGACCCAGAGCCGACGCGAAGCCCTTCGCCGCCAGCAAGAGGCGCAGGCCCGCGCCAAGCGCATGCAGCGCATCTTCATGGTGGGCGCCATCGTGCTCGCGGTCGTGGTGGTCGGGGTGTTCGGCAGCATCTTCTTCAGCCGGCTCAACCAGAGCGACACCACCAGCACCGGCACCGCGGCCACCCCGGCCAATGCCACCTCGGATGGCAGCGGCATTGTGGTGAACCCGGGCGCGTTCAAGGATGGTGTGCCCAAGGTCGAGATCTTTCTCGACTACCAGTGCCCGATCTGCAAGCAGTTCGAGACGACGTTCGGCGGCACGCTCGATGACATGGCCAGCAAGGGCGAGATCGAGTTGATCTACCGCACCATGACCTTCCTCGACACCAACCTGAAGAACGACTCGTCGCTCAAAGCGGGCATCGCCGCTGCGTGCGCCGACAACGCCGGCGCCTACAGCGCTTACCACAACGCGATCTTCGCCGGGCAGCCGACAACCGAGGGCGCCGGGTACACCACCCAGCAGTTGC
The DNA here is from genome assembly GCF_047602085.1 of Micropruina sp. Classification (GTDB taxonomy): domain Bacteria; phylum Actinomycetota; class Actinomycetes; order Propionibacteriales; family Propionibacteriaceae; genus Micropruina. Next base: position 361,414 of record NZ_JASGID010000007.1, on the reverse strand, counting down.
GCGTCGACTTCCCCGCCACCGCGGGCATCACCGGCGACAAGCTGACCGACTTCCAGCAGTGCTACGACACCCGTGCCACGTCCGCCTTCGTGAATGGCACCAACGAGAAGGCCTCGGCCGCCGGCGTCACCTCGACCCCGACGCTCATGGTGAACGGCACCAAGCTCGACAACAACACCGTCTTCCAGCAGACCACCGACGCCTTCCGCCAGACGGTGCTGAGCACCAAAGCCAATGGCTAACTCGTCGCAGCGCGAACGACTGCGCGCGGCGCAGGTGGCTGATCAGAAGCGTCGCAGGGTGCGAGTCGGGGCCGCGATCGGCGTCGGCGTCGTCGCCCTGGTCGCCATCGGGGCGATGATCTGGTCGTCGCTCGGCGCGGCGAGCCCGGGCGCGGTGCGTCCGCCCAATGCCACCGCCGCCGGTGACGGCATCGTGGTGAACCCGAGCACGGCACAGCCGAATGCCCCCGTTGTGGGCCTGTACTTCGACTATCAGTGCCCGCACTGCGTCACGTTCGAAGAGAAGTACGGCCTCACCCTCAACAACCTGGCCAACGCCGGCGACATCGAACTCGTGCATCACACCAAGGTGTTTCTCGACAAGGGCAACGCCGATGGACTGTCACACAAGGCCGCCAACGCCGCAGCCTGCGCCGATGTCGCCGGCGTCTACAAGGACTACCACCAGGGCATCTTCACCTCGGCCTATCAGGGCGCCTACACCGACGAACTGTTTCGGGTGACGCTGCCCGAACAGGTGGGCATCACCGGCGAGGCGCTGACCACATTCCAGGCCTGCTACGACAGCAAGACCATGGCGAGCTTCGTGCAGGGCGTGGAAGACGCGGCCGCCAAGGCCGGCGTCACCAGCACCCCGACACTGATGATCAACGGCAAGGCGCAAGATCTGTCCACCCTGCCCGACGACGTTTCTCAGTTGAAGAGCTTCATCGACGCAGCCGCCAAGGGCTGACCACGCCGGAAGGAGTGGACCTACCGCGGCGCCGGCAGAGGCGGACGAGCCGATCAGCGCAGCCCCGCTGGCTGAACTCCGGGATTTGTGGTTGGGGAGCCGCACGCGGGTTCTCGTTTTACTCGATGCGTGCGACGTCGAGCCGCCGGCACCGCTGGTCAATGGCCGAAGCCCCCGATCGGCGCCCGCGTCGTGGGCTCGCCACGCTCACCACCAATGGCGTTCACCTTCCAGGTCCGGCACCCGGACGCCGGTTGGTGAACCCGGTGCCGTGCTGCGAGCTTGGCGATTGGGTAGCGACCGACCCCCTTTCGTAAGATGCAGCCCATGACCCTGTCTTCGCATCCGACCGTGCCCGCCGCGACCCCACAGCCGGGTTCGGTAGCCGTACCGGATCGTCCGGCGCTGGAGGGACTGGAGTCCAAGTGGTCCGCGACGTGGGCACAGGACGGCACCTACACCTTCGTCCGGCCGGACTCCCGCGAGCAGGTGTTCTCGATCGACACTCCCCCGCCGACGGTGTCCGGGTCGCTGCACGTCGGGCACGTGTTCAGCTACACCCACACCGACCTGGTGGCCCGCTACCAGCGGATGCAGGGCAAGCACGTCCTCTACCCGATGGGCTGGGACGACAACGGCCTGCCCACCGAGCGCCGGGTGCAGAACTTCTACGGCGTCCGTTGCGACCCGTCGGTCCCCTACGACCCGGACTTCACCCCGCCGGCCAAGCCGGACCCGAAGCGCCAGGTGTCGATCAGCCGGAAGAACTTCATCGAGCTGTGTCACCAACTCACCCAGGTCGACGAGCAGGCGTTCGAGAACCTGTGGCGCACCCTCGGACTGAGCGTGGACTGGGACAACCACCTCTACGCGACCATCTCCACCCGCTCGATCCTGATCTCGCAGAAGGCCTTCCTGCGCAACTGTGCCCGCGGTGAGGCGTACCTGGCCGAGGCTCCGACGGTATGGGACGTCACCTTCCAGACTGCGGTCGCCCAGGCCGAGCAGGAGGCCCGGGACTACCCCGGCCACTACCACCGGGTCGCGTTCCACCGTCCGGACGGCGAGAAGGTCTACATCGAGACCACCCGGCCCGAGTTGCTGCCGAGCGTGTGTGCGTTGATCGCCCACCCCGACGACGCCCGCTACACCCACCTGTTCGGCACCACGGTGACCTCGCCGGTGTTCGGCGTCGAGATCCCGGTGCTGGCCCACCCTGCCGCCGAGCCCGACAAGGGCGCCGGCATCGCGATGTGCTGCACCTTCGGCGACGCCACCGACGTGCAGTGGTGGCGCGAGTTGCGGCTGCCGATGCGCACCGTCATCCAACGCGACGGACGGCTCGCCCGGGACACCCCGGAGTGGCTGGCCAATCCAGGCCCGTACGCCGACCTCGCCGGCAAGACGCCGTTCTCGGCCCGGGCCGCGATGGTCGAGAAGTTGCGCGAATCCGGCGACCTGGACGGCGAGCCGACCCCGACCACCCGGAAGGCGAACTTCTACGAGAAGGGCGACAAGCCGCTGGAGATCGTGTCCAGCCGGCAGTGGTACATCCGCAACGGCGGCCGGGACGACGACCTCAAGCAGGCCCTGCTGGCCCGCGGCGACGAACTGAACTGGGTGCCCGACCATATGCGGCACCGCTACTCCAACTGGGTGAACGGACTGAACGGCGACTGGCTGATCAGCCGGCAGCGCTACTTCGGCGTCCCCTTCCCGGTGTGGTATCCGACCGATTCCGACGGCGAACCGGACCTCAACCGCCCGATCTTCGCCGCCGAGGATTCGCTGCCGATCGATCCGTCCTCGGACGTCCCGCCCGGCTACACCGCCGAGCAGCGCGGTATGCCGGACGGCTTCGTCGGCGACCCGGACATCATGGACACCTGGGCCACCTCGTCACTGACCCCGCAGATCGTCTGCGGCTGGGAGTCCGACCCGGAGCTGTGGAAGCTCAGCTTCCCGATGGATTTCGCCCCCTCAGCACACGAGATCATCCGCACCTGGGTGTTCGGACGGGTGGTACGCGCCCACTTCGAAGAACACCAGCCCCCGTGGAAGACCGTCGGCATCTCGGGCTTCGTGGTCGACCCGGACCGGAAGAAGATGAGCAAGTCGGTGGGCAACACCATCGTGCCGACCGACGTGCTGGAACGCTATGGTGCCGACGCTGTCCGCTGGCGGGCCGCGATGGCGCGTCCGGGCATGGATTCGCCGTTCGACGAGACCGGAATGAAGGTCGGACGCCGGCTGGCGATGAAGCTGCTCAACGCGTCCAAGTTCGTGCTCGGCATGGGCGACGGCCCGGTCGGGCCGGAGGCGATCACCGAAACCGTCGACCTGTCCATGCTGGCCGGTCTGCGCCAGGTGGTGGTGCGCGCCACCGACGCCTTCGAGGCGTTCGACTACAGCACTGCACTGGAGGTCGCCGAGCGGTTCTTCTGGTCGTTCTGCGACGACTACCTGGAACTGGTCAAGGAACGTGCCTACGGCGCCCAGGGCACGGACGCCGCGGCGTCCGCCCGCGCCGCGCTGCAGCTCGCCCTGACCATTCAGCTGCGGCTGTTCGCCCCGTTCATGCCCTACGTCACCGAAGAGGTGTGGTCGTGGTGGCAGGCCGGCTCGGTGCACCTCAGCCGGTGGCCGCTGCCCGAGGAGATCCCGGCCGGTGGCGATCCGGCGGTGCTCGCAGACCTGGCCGAGGTGCTGATGGGCATTCGGGGCGCCAAGTCGACGGCGAAGGTGTCGATGAAGACCGAGGCGAGTTCGGTCACCATCACGGGCGCCGAGCCGACGCTGTCCCGGCTGACCCCGGCGCTGGCCGATCTTGCGGCCGTGGGTCGCGTCACCGGTGAAATCGTCCTTACCCCAGCCGATCAGCCGCTCCAGGTCGCCATCGAGCTGGTCACCCCGTGAGGCGCCTGGGTGCCGGGGCGGCCTCGGCGTTGCTGGCCGGGTTGACCCTGGCCGGCTGCAGTACCGACGCACCACGCGACAACGCAGGTCAGGTGACGGCCACGGCGTCCATCGACGCGTTTCAGATCGCCCTGGGCGACTGCACCGGCCCGATGAAGGAGGGCAATGTGATGAGCCTGCAGGTGGTGCCCTGCGAACAGGAGCACTACTTCGAGGCCTACGCCCGCACCGACCTGCCCGATGGTGATTACCCGGGTGAGGACTCCGTGGCCGACAAGGCCGATTGGTTTTGCTCCGACGAGTTCAAGACGTTCATCGGCGTGACTGCCACCAAATCGGACTACGACATGTTCTACCTGTACCCGATCGAGGACTCGTGGGCGACCGGCGACCGCGAGGTGATGTGCCTGGTGGGCTCGTCCAAGGGCGGCGTCAAGGGCACCCTGAGGGGCGCCGAGAAGTAGTTGGACGGCGGTTCCGCCGTTTACCCGGGGAACGCTGATTTTCGATGGTCGAACTCGTCGAGGCCCTCGAACAAGCCCCTCCGGCAGAATGTTTCGACACGCTCAGCCAACGGTGGTTGCGTCGATCAGCATTGCCAAGGAGGAACCGTCCCCTGAACCAAAAGGAACCGTCCCCTTGGTTCAGGGGACGGTTCCTTTTGGTTCACACTGCCTCAGAGCAGATCGATCAGCACCGGATCGGCCATGCTGATCACGATGTCGCGTGCCTCCTTCGGCCCGACGGACGCCCGCGCTGCCGCGGCCATCTGCTGACACTGGCGCAGATCGTGCAGCGCCAGCGCCGTACGCACCGCGCGCACCTTGCTGGGCGCCATCGACAGGCTGGCCACGCCAAGGCCGGCCAGCACCAGGGCCAGCACCGGATCGCCGCCCGCCTCACCACACACCCCGACCGGGTGACCGGTCTTGGCGCCGCCGTCGCAGGCGTAGGCGATGATGTCGAGCAACGCCGGCTGCCACGGGTTGAGCAGTTCGGAAAGCTCGCCCTGCATGCGGTCAGCCGCCATCGTGTACTGCCCGAGATCGTTGGTGCCAAGGCTGGCGAAGTCGACCTCGCTCAGCACATCGAACGACCGCAGGGCCGCCGCCGGAACCTCGATCATCACACCGACCTTGGGCAACCCCTTGGCTCGCACCAGGCCGGCAAACCAGGCCGCCTCTTGCCGGGTGGCGATCATCGGCGCCATCACCCACAGGTCTGCACCGGTGGCCTGGTAGGCGTTGGCGAGGGCCTGCAACTGGTCGTCGAGCAGATCGGTGCGCACCGCACCGAGACGGATGCCGCGACGGCCGAGCGCCGGGTTCTCTTCATGCCCCAGATCGGCGAAGGCGAGCGGCTTGTCGGCGCCGGCGTCGAGCGTGCGCACGACAACCTTGCGGTCGCCGAACGCCTCGAGCACCTCGGTGTAGGTGGCGGTCTGCTCCTCGACTGTCGGTGCGGTGTCACGATCGAGGAACAGGAACTCGGAGCGGAACAGCCCGACCCCCTCGACATCTTGCGCCGCCGCCTTGCGGGCATCTGCCGCCGTGCCGATGTTGGCCAGCAGTGCGACCGGGTGACCGTCTTTGGTCATGCCCTTGCCGGAACCGGCCGCCAGCGCCTTCTCACGGCGGGCCTTGCGGTCGAGCAACAGTTGCTGCTCGTCGCCGCTGGGGTCGATGATGATCTCGCCGACCCCGCCGTCGAGCGCTACGGGGGTGCCGAACGGCACGTCGAGAATGCCCGCCGCCTGCACGATCGCCGGAATGCCCAACTGCGCCGCGAGGATCGCGGTGTGGCTGGTGGGCCCGCCTGCCGAGGTGATGATGCCCAGGCAGGTCTCGACCGACAGGGTGGCGGTTTCAGCGGGCGCGAGGTCGACCGCCGCCAGCACGCTGGGTTCGGTGAGCGACGGCACGCCCGGTTCGGGCTGGCCGAGCAACCGGGCGATCGTGCGGTCGCGGACGTCCTTCAGGTCAGTGACCCGCTCGGCCATGTAGCCGCCCAGCGACTCGAACATGGCGCAGTACTCGTCCACCGCTGCCGCGACGGCATTGGTGATCCCCTTGCCGGTTTGTAGCTGGGTGTCGATCGCCCCCGCCAGCCCGGGGTCGCCCGCCATCATGGCGCCGGCCTCGAGAATCGGTTTGGCGTGTGCATCGGCCTTCGCGGCCTTGGCCAATAACCCGTCGGCCACCGCCTTCAGCGTGTCCCGCACCTGCGTCGAGGCAGCAGCGGCATCGGTGGTGGGCGCCTCGTCGGACGGCGCGCTGGGCGGCGGGCTGACGATGACCAGCGGCCCGACCGCCACCCCCGCACTGACTCCGATGCCACTCAGCGTGGAGTGGAGTGCGCTCATTCGGCGTCCAGATCCCGCTCGAGCAGGGCAACCAGCGAGTCGAGGGCTGCGTCCGCGCCGTCGCCGTCGGCCGACAGGGTGACGACCTCGCCGTTCTTGGCGCCCAGTGCCATCACGCCGAGAATGCTGCGGGCGTCGACCGGGTTGCCCCCTGCCTTGGCGATGGTGACCGGCACACCGGTGGCCGTTGCGGCCTGGACGAAGATCGAGGCGGGACGCGCATGCAGACCGACGGACGAACCGATTGCGACTTCACGGGTAGCCATGAATGGAACTCCTTTGTACGTGTGGCCCAGAGGACCTGAGTGGTGACCGGGCAGGGCTTGTCTACGATCTGAACGGCTCCGGTCCCTGCCAATATATGGCGCCGCGCCACGGGCTCACAAGGAAACTCGCACGTCCGTGGGCACTTGGCACCCTTCCCGTCGATTCACCGATCTGCGGCAACCGCGTGCCGCCTGGGTGGATCGGGGCGGAATCTCGACGCTCAATGACCCCGCGCCCCTTGTTACCGAAGATGCGCGTGTGCCACCGTATTTACCCAAGCCTGTGTGGCTCCTGTGATCAAACAGGAGGAGCTGCGATGATTGACACTTGCACTATTGCCCGAAGGGACCAGCAGGTGGCTCGGGATGAGACGCGTCTGACGCACGCCGATCCAGCTGGGGTCGTCCTTGACATGCTGTGCGAGGTCATGCACGCCCTCACCCTGGGGTGCCCTGCCGACGACATCGTCTGCCGCCACTTGGGCCGCGCGCTGGGTGCCGACGCCTCGGTGACCTTTGCAATCGCGCCCGACCTGTCACCTTCGGTCGTCACCCTCTACCCCGAGACCGCCGAATCACACGCCGTTGGGCTGCAACTGCTCGCACGCGGGCTGCAGTCGGGCGAAGAACAATTTTGTGTCGAGTACATCGAGGGAATCGGGCACGTGGCGTCGATGTCCATTCAACCCCTCGCCCCGCAGCACCGGGGCCAGTCGTCCGGCCACGGCCGCGTGCTGATCTATGCGCGCAGGGTGCCGTTCGACGCCGGAGACCGGCTGCTGCTCGACCGGGCTCGTGACGCCCTGGTGGCCCTATGGCCGCACGCCGAACGCTCCATACGTGCCCACCAGGCGAAGGAATGGGTCCGCGAGACGGTGGACGAGACCCGCATGACCGAGCGTGAGTTGCAGGTGCTCAGCCTGCTGGCCGAAGGGTTGCTGGCCACCTCGATCGCATCGCGGCTGCGGCTGTCGCCACGCACCGTGCACAAACATCTGGGCAACATCTACCGCAAGCTCGGCGTACACGACCGGCTGGTGGCGGTGAGCCTGGCCCGCTTGCAGGGCCTGGTCGACAGTTACCCCTCGAGCCCGAGCAGCCCGATGCACGAATAGCTGGGCTGAAGGCGTCGGGTCAGGCGCTCTTCTCGCGCCGGTCGGTGCGAGCGACCTGCGCCCGCGACACCAGCGTGGGCGCGACCCCATCACGCACCACGTCTTCGGTGACCAGCACCCGCGCCACGTCGTCGTCACTGGGCACGTGGTACATCACGTTGAGCAGGATCTCTTCAAGAATCGAGCGCAGGCCGCGCGCACCGATGCCGCGGTGCAGTGCCATCTCGGCCACCGCACCGATCGCCTCTTCGGTGAACTGCAGGTCGACGCCGTCCATTTCGAACAGCTTGCGGAATTGCTTGATCAGCGCGTTCTTGGGCTCAACCAGAATGCGGACCAGCGCGGTGGAGTCGAGCGAGGCCACGGTTGAGATCATCGGCAGCCGGCCGATGAACTCGGGGATCAGCCCGTACTTGTGCAGGTCTTCGGGACGGACCTCTTCGAACGGGTTCGCCGAGGCCGGCTTGCGGACGGCGGCGTCGTTGTTGAAGCCGAGCGGGCGCTTGCCGACCCTGGCGTTGACGATCTCTTCCAGCCCGGCGAAGGCACCACCGACGATGAACAGGATGTTCGTGGTGTCGATCTGAATGAAGTCCTGGTGCGGGTGCTTGCGGCCGGCCCTGCGGCGGCACCGACGCGGTGGTGCCCTCGAGGATCTTCAGCAGCGCCTGCTGCACGCCCTCGCCCGACACGTCGCGGGTGATGGACGGGTTCTCGCTCTTGCGGGCCACCTTGTCGATTTCGTCGATGTAGATGATGCCGGTCTCGGCCTTCTTGACGTCGAAATCGGCGGCCTGGATGAGCTTGAGCAGAATGTTCTCGACGTCTTCGCCGACGTAGCCCGCCTCGGTGAGGGCCGTTGCGTCGGCCATTGCGAAGGGCACGTTGAGCATCCGGGCCAGGGTCTGGGCCAGGTAGGTCTTGCCGCAGCCGGTGGGCCCGATCAGCAGGATGTTCGACTTGCCCAACTCCACCGATTCTTCTTCGGCGGCGCGGCGGCTGGGGGTGGTGTTGGCTTGAGCCTGTACCCGCTTGTAGTGGTTGTAGACGGCGACGCTGAGCGCCTTCTTGGCCACGTCCTGCCCGATCACGTAGGAGTCGAGGAACGAGCAGATCTCGCGCGGCTTCGGCAGATCGTCGAGCAGGCCCACATCGGCGGCCTCGGAGAACTCCTCCTCGATGATCTCGTTGCACAGATCGATGCATTCGTCGCAGATGTAGACACCCGGACCAGCGATCAGCTTCTTGACCTGCTTCTGGCTCTTTCCGCAGAACGAGCATTTGAGCAATTCGGACGTCTCTCCGATTCGTGCCACGACCCCCTCCTTTCCGTGCACGCCACCCTAGCCCGCTGGCGAGCATCCGCAAGGGACGCGCGCCAGCAACGCGAGGTCAGGCGTTGGCGTCCTTGAGCGAAGTCAGAATGGCGTCGACGATGCCGTACTCGACGGCTTCCTCGGCGGTCAGGTACTTGTCGCGCTCGATGTCACGCGAGATCTTCTCGACCTCCTGACCGGTGGCTTCGGCGAGCATGCCCTCCATCAGCGACCGGATGCGCAGGATCTCGCGGGCCTGGATCTCAAGATCGGAACTCTGCCCGTAGCCGCCCTCGGTGGCCGGCTGATGAATCAGGATGCGGCTGTTCGGCAGCGCCAGCCGCTTGCCCTTGGTGCCTGCGGCCAGCAAGACCGCGGCCGCCGATGCGGCCTGGCCCAGGCAGACCGTCTGCACGTCGGGCTTGATGTAGCGCATGGTGTCGTAGATCGCGGTCAGCGCCGTGAACGAGCCACCGGGGCTGTTCAAGTAGATGCTGATCGGTCGTTCCGGGTCCATCGACTGCAGGCACAGCAACTGGGCCATCACCGCGTTGGCGATGTCGTCGCTGATCGGGGTGCCCAGAAAGATGATCCGGTCTTCGAACAGCTTGGTGTAGGGGTCGACGCGCCGAACGCCGTAACTGGTGCGCTCCTCCCACTGCGGAATGTAGTAGTCCATGGAGGGACCGGCGGGAGCCAGTCCACCGGGCAGGGCGGGCATGGTCATGGCTGGCCTCACTGGTTGGGCGAATCGGTGGAGATCTGGGCGGCGCGTTCGTACACGTGGTCGATGAACCCGTACTCGAGCGCCTGTTCGGCGGTGAACCACCGGTCGCGATCCGAGTCGGCCTCGATCTGTTCGACGCTCTGCCCGGTGTGCTCGGCGATCAGGTGCGACATCGTCTTCTTGATGTGCAGCGACTGCTCGGCCTGAATGCGAATGTCGGACGCCGTGCCGCCCAGGCCACCGGACGGCTGGTGCATCATGATCCGCGCGTGCGGCAGCGCGAACCGCTTGCCCTTCTGGCCGGCGCTGAGCAGGAACTGCCCCATCGACGCGGCCAGACCCATGGCGACGGTGGCCACGTCATTGCTGATCCACTGCATAGTGTCGAAGATCGCCATGCCCGAGTCGACCGAGCCACCCGGGGAGTTGATGTAGAGGTAGATGTCTTTGTGCGGATCTTCGGCGTTGAGCAGCAGCATCTGGGCGCAGATGGCGTTCGCGTTCTCGTCGCGCACCTCGGAACCCAAGAAGATGATTCGGTTGGCCAGCAGGGCCTGGTAGACCGAATCGTTGATACCGGCCGGACTGATACCGGCCGCGGCCCGCAGCGGTGCGGCGGCCGTGAATGGCAGGGGTCGCATCTCGTTCACGACGCCGAACCTATCGGGCGGCGGCGACAAACCTAAGGGCATCCGCGCGCTGTTCGCTGACGGCGCAGCCGGGCGGCGCCCCTCCTCGTCCGGCTCACCGGCCCCACAACGCAACGTAGCTGCCCGGGGCACGTGACTGCCTGGGTTACAGGCGGCCACGTGGCCCCGAGCAGCTACGTGAGAAGTGCCGGTCAGGCGTTGGCCGGCTGCGCGTCGTCCGCGTCGGCCTCGGTGGGCTCTTCGCTGTCGATCGCCTCGGGCTTCACGTCGACCACCGCGCCGGCCTCGTCGGTCACCGTGGCCTGTTCCAGCACGAGGCTGAGCGCCTTGTTGCGACGGATCTCCTGCATCCAGGCAGACATGTGGTTGTGGTCCATCATGTGCTGCAGTTCTTGCTCGGGTGAACTGCCGTTGGCCTGCGCCTTGCGCACGATCAACTCGGTCAGTTCCTGCTGCTCGACCCCGACCTCGTTGCGGTCGGCGATGGCGTCGAGCAGAATCTGCGCGCGCAGGCCCTGCTCGGCCCGTGAGTCGACCAGTGCCCAGAACTCGTCCGGCGTCGAGGCCTCGTCGTCGGCGGACTCCAGGTAGCGCTCCAGGGTCATCCCGGCGCGCTTCAGTTGCTCGTCGATCTGGCTGCGCCGGGCCTCGGTCTCGTTGGCCAGCAGCTTGGCGGGCAGTTCGAACTCGACCTTGCCGACCAGGTCTTCGAGCACCTTGTCGCGCGCGTCGTTCACCTGGTCGTAGCGCAGCATCTGGGCCACGCCGCCGGCCAGGTCGGCCTTCATCTCTTCCACGGTGTCGAACTCAGACACTAGCTGGGCGAAATCGTCGTCGAGGTCGGGCAACTGCTGCTCTGACACCTTGCTGACGGTGACATGAATGTCGGCCTGCTCACCGGTCAACGGGCCGCCGACCAGGGTGGAGCTGAAGTCGGCCGACTCCCCCGCCTTCAGGCCGGTGACGGCCTCGTCGAGACCGTCGAGCATGCCGCCCGACCCGATGGTGTAGCTGATCCCCTCGGCGGTGGCGTCCGGCAGCGGGTCGCCGTCACGGGTGCCGACCAGGTCGATGGTGACGACGTCGCCCGCGGCGGCCGGGCGCTCCACCTCGGTGCTGGTGGCGAACCGCTCGCGCATCACGGCGATCCGGTTGTCGACCTCGGCGTCGAGATCGACCAGCACCGGCACGGTGGCGCTCAAGGTGCTGAACGCGGGCAGCTCCAGCTCGGGGCGCACGTCCACCTCGGCAACGAACTCAACCAGGTCGCCGTCGTCGAGCTTGGTGATCTCGACCTCGGGATCGCCCAGCGGAATCAGCTTGTTGGCCTCGATCGCCTCGCCGTACGCGGTCGGCAGGGCGGCGTTGATCGCCTCCTGCAGCACCATGCCGCGGCCGAACCGTTGGTCGATCACGGCCGAGGGCACCTTGCCCTTGCGAAAGCCGGGAATGGTGACGCTCTGCGCGATCTCGCGGTAAGCCTTGGTCAGGTGGGGCTGGAGGTCACTGAACGGGATCTCCACGGTCAGCTTCACCCGGGACGGGTTGAGCTGCTCGACGGTGCTGGGCAACGTGATGCTCCTGGTGGTCGTTGGTGTCTGTTGTCGTCGGTCTGGTGGTGCGGTGGTGAACCGGAGCGGATGACGGGAATCGAACCCGCGTAGCCAGTTTGGAAGACTGGGGCTCTACCATTGAGCTACATCCGCAAGAGTCACCAGCGTAGCGGGCGCCGCCCGGTGCGGCCTAAACGCCGTAGTCCCGTGAGCGTGCGGCGCCGTGGCCCGGCACGATAGACCCGGTTCGTGACAGCGGCCACGATCGGTGCTGAACTGACCCAGTGAACGAGCCCGAGGTGCGGCTGCGTCCGTTGCGCGCCGGCGACGCCGCGGACGTACTGGCCGCGTTCACCTCTGCCGCCGACATGGCACCCCAGGGCGATGTGACGAGCCTGGCCGCCGCCACCGCGTATGTGCGGCGGCTGCGGGAGCGGCATCACCTGGCGTTCGGGGTGATCTTCGGCGACCACGTCGTTGGCGCGGTGGGCATCACCGTCGACCACGCCAACCGCAACGGGTGGCTCTGGTACTGGCTGCACGCCGACTACCGCGGCCGCGGTTGGGCCTCGCGAGCTACCGCGACCGTGGCGGACTGGGCTCTCACCGATGGAGGACTCCAGCGGCTCGAGTTGGGCCACCGAGTGAACAACCCGGCCTCGGGCAGAGTCGCGCAAGCGGCCGGCTTCGTCTGCGAGGGCCTGCAGCGGCGCAAACTGCTGCTCAACGGTGAGCGCATCGACGTGCTCAGCTACGGACGACTCTCCGACGATCCCTGGCCGGCCTACCAGCCGCTGCCGTTGTCACTGCCGTTGTGACCGCAATCACCGCTGACTCATCGCTGGTCGAGCCTGTCGAGACCTCGACCTGAGCCCTCTGACTAGGGGTTTCGGCGCACAACCGGCGACGGTTGCGTTGATCAGCGCTTCCTGTTCGAGGTCTCGACAAGCTCGACCAACGAGAAGAAGACGCATGGTCGAGGTCTCGACAAGCTCGACCAACGAGAATCAGCGATTCCCGAGGGGCCGAGAACATGCGTGGCGCGCACACGGTGCGAGCCGACGTCGCGCCGAACGTCATAATGAATGCGCGCCGCGCCCCCAGGACCGGCCGCCCCAGCCCGGCCGCCGTGCCGGTGCACATTCAGCACCAAGGCCAGAAAGCACCAGCAGTGACCGACTTGAACCAGGCGTCGCAACCCGATCATGAGTTGCCCCGCCCGATTGGCACACCCACCCCCGAGACGGACCAGAAACCGCAACCGAGGTCTGGCCGTGCGCTGTTCGCCAAGCTCAACCCGGAGGCCCTGAAGGCGGCCTGGGTGGGCCGGTTGGTGATGATCGTGCTGGCCGCGCTGCTGGTGATGCTGATCGGGCGGCTGATTCGCCGGATCGACTGGGCGTACGTGTGGGCGGCGCTGAGCCAGTTGTCGTGGTGGCAGCCGGTGCTGTTGTTCGTCATCGTGTTGCTGCGCCAAGTCGCCAACGGGGCGCCGCTGATGTACAACATTCCCGGCACCAGCCTGCGGCAGGCCGTCATCTGCGACATGGCCGCCGCCACCATGGGCGTGCTCGCCCCGCCACCGTCCGAATCGGGGTTGCGGATCGCCATGTTCCGGTCGTGGGGAACCGCGATCTCGGTGGCCGTGTCTGGCGCGGTGCTCAACTCGGTGACATTCTTCTTGATCCGCTTTTCGGCTCCCCTGCTGGGGTTCATGATTGTGGCCGTGGCCGGACGACCCCTCGGGTTTCGCTGGCTCGACGTGTTCAGCCTGCTGATCGCTGCCGTGCTGTTGGTCGGCGTGCTGCTGGTGGTGCGCTCGACGAACCTGGCGCGCTGGGTCGGGCGGCAATCGGGGCGACTGGTGCGACTGGTGCGGCCCGGGGTCGATCCCGAAGCATGGGCGGACACCTGCGCCGACTTTCGTCAGGACGTGGCCGGCCGGTTCGGCTACGGCTTTCCACGCTCGCTGTTGGCCAACCTGGTGATGCTGGTGCTGGACGTGCTGATCTTGTTCCTGTCGCTGCGCTTCGTCGGGCTCACCCCCGAACAACTGCCCGCCGCCGACATTCTGATCGCCCACCTGTTCGCGTTTCCGCTGACCGCTTTTCCGATGTCGGGCATCGGGGTAATGGACGCGGCCGCGCTGGCGTCCATGGTCGAGGCCGGAGGCCCCGGCATCACCGAACGTGTCCTCGCCGGCCTGATCATCTGGCGGGTATTCACCGTGCTGTTGGTGTTCGGCCTGGGCCTGATCGCCCTGGTGGTGTGGCGCCGGTCCGGCGCCACAGCCACCCCCGACGACGAGCCTGCCGCCGGTTGAGCTTGCCGAAACGCCTAGGGCGGGCACTGTGTCCGAGGTCTCGACAAGCTCGACCGAGGATGCTGAGGTCTCGACAAGCTCGACCGACCATGCTGAGGTCTCGACAAGCTCGACCGACGATGCTGGGGTCTCGACAGGCTCGACCGACGATTGGGCAACGGTGCGCTGAGCAGGGGCCGGGTCAGTCCGCTTCGCGCTCACCCCGGGCCCGTACGCGCTCGACCGCGGCCAGCATCACCCGCGCACCCTGGCGCAACAACTCAAGGTCGGCGGTGGAAAGCTCACCCAGCACCACGCCGAGCGCACGACCGAACATCGAGTCGAGCTCGCGCATCACCGCCAGGCCCGCCTCGGTGGGCCGCAGCCGGCGAACCCGGCGGTCGTCGGGATCGTCGGTACGGCTGACCAGACCCTTCTCGACCATGCGATCGACCAGACCGCTCCCGGTCGGGGCGCTGACCCCGAGCAAGCCACCCAGCTCCTGCCCCGAAAGGCCCGGCCGCTTCACCACGTGATCGAGCACCCGAAGCTGCTGAATGGTCAGATCGGCGGGCACCGGCATCGGCCCGACCAGGCCGATCGCCCGGTCATGGATGCAACCGTTCAGCCGCACCACCTCGGCGGCCAGCACGGCTCGCTGCGCATCGACCTCGACCCCATCGATTGGTCCCACCGGATCGCTTTCTGTGACAGAAATAGTTAGGGTTACACTAACCAATGTGGTCGGCACGGGCCACGCATTGCCCGTTGATTTTCGAGGGCCGGCGAAGGGGAAGAAGTGCTCCGCCTGACCAAACTAAGCCTTGCCAACCGCACCGTGGTGCTACTGCTCAGCCTGCTGACCGTCGGCCTGGGGCTCTACGCCACCACCGCGCTGAAGCAGGAGCTGATCCCCTCGATCGACGTGCCCCGCGGCAACGTCGTGAGTGTGTACGCCGGCGCCAGCCCCGACGTGGTCGAGGCCCAGGTTTCGAAGCCGATCGAGACTGCCGTCAAGGCGGTGGACGGCGTGACGTCGGTCACCTCGGTGAGCTCGAGCGGGGTCTCGCAGGTCACCGTGCAATGGGACTACGGCATCGCCGCCGACGACATGGCCGGCAAGCTGCGCAGCGCGATCGACTCCATCTCGGGCGGCCTGCCGGCAGGCGTCGAGGCGACGGTGATCACCGGCGGCACCGACGACATACCGGTGGCCGTGCTGGCATTGTCGTCCGACGAAGACCTGAACGCGCTCTCGCAGAAGGTGACCGATACTGTCGCTCCCGACCTCCGGTCGGTGCCGGGCGTGCGCGACGTCACGGTCTCGGGCAAAGAAGAGCACGAGATCGTGATCACCTACAAGCAGGCGAAGCTGACCGAGTACGGCGTCGACCCCACCACCATCGCGCAACTGTTCGCAGCCAACGCGACCGCGATTCCGTCCGGCACGATGCGCACCGACACCACCAACCTCGACGTGCAGACCGGCACCACCTATGCGAGCGTCGAAGAGATCGAGAACCTGCGCCTGCAGGGCACCGACGGCCCGGTCAAACTCAGCGCGCTGGCCACGGTGAAAGAACTACCGGTCGACACCACCAACATCTCGCGGGTCGACGGACGCACGTCGCTGACCCTGTCGATGACCAAGACCCCCGACGCCAACACTGTCACGGTCGCCCACGGCATCAACGACAGGCTGGCCGACTTGGAGCATGCCCTGGGCAACAACGCACGGTTCGTCACCGTCTTCGACCAGGCCCCCTACATCGAGCAGTCGGTGCACGACCTGACCGTCGAGGGCGGCATCGGCCTGGCCATGGCGGTGCTCGTGATCCTGGTGTTCCTGGGGTCACTGCGGCCCACCCTGATCACCGCGATCTCGATTCCGCTGTCGCTGCTGATCGCGCTGATCGCCCTATGGGTGGGCGGCTATACCCTCAACATGCTCACCCTGGCCGCGCTGACCGTGGCCATCGGACGAGTTGTCGACGATTCGATCGTGGTGATCGAGAACATCAAGCGGCACCAGGGCTACGGCGAGTTCGGCCGCCGGTCGATCACCAACGCGGTCAAAGAGGTGGCCAGCGCCGTCACCAGTTCGACCTTGACCACCGTCGCGGTGTTCCTGCCGATCGGCCTGGTCGGCGGGCAGGCGGGCGAGATCTTCCGTCCGTTCGCCGTTGCCGCCGTGGTGGCGCTGCTGGCTTCGCTGGTGGTGTCGCTCACCGTGGTGCCGGTCTTCGCATCGTGGTTCATGAAGCCCACCGCAAAACAGCAGGCGAAGATCGCCGCGGCGGGGGCGTCCGAAGCCGAAGACACCTGGCTGCAGCGGGCCTACCTGCCGGTGCTCAACTGGTCGCTCGGACACCGCTGGCTCACCCTGCTGCTGGCCGTGCTGGTGTTTGCCGCGACGCTGGCTCTGGTGCCGCGGCTGAAGACCGACTTCATCGGCGGCACCGGCACCGAGAGCCTGGCGATCACCCAGAAGCTGCCGGCTGGCACCGGGCTGAGCGAAACCGACAAGGCCGCCCAGAAGATCGAGGGGTTGCTGTCGCAAGACCCGTCGGTTCAGACCTATTCGACCACGATCGGTAGCGGCAGTTCGGCGGTGTTCCTGGCCGCGCGAGCCGACTCGAACGAGGCCCGGTTCACCGTGCCGCTGAAGGCCGGCAGCAACGCCACCGACACCGCCACCCGGCTGCGCCAGCAGATCGCTCAGCTCGGCACCGACGTCGGCGAGGTCGAGGTGGCGATCGGGGCCGGCAGCTCGAGCACGGGGGTCGTGGTCTACGTCGAAAGTTCAGATTCGGCGCAACTCCAGGCTGCCAACGACAAGGTACTGGCGATGATCCAGGGCGTCGACGGCCTGACCAATGTGACCAGCGACCTGGCCGAGGCCCGCGAGATGCTGTCGGTGAACGTCAACGAGGGCAAGGCCGCCGACCTGGGCATGACGCAGGCGTCCATCGGGCAGGCGGTCGCCCGCTCGGTGCGCGGCCAGTTGATCGGCACCCTGGCCCAGGGCGACACCACGCTGAACGTGTTCCTGCGCTCGCAGACGCCGGTGCAGAACATCGACGAGCTGCGCGACATCAAGCTGCCGGTCACCCAGGTGATGAACGCCAACGCGAAGTCGGACGCCGCCGACGCCGTCCAGAAGCGCTCCGACAAGGTGACGGCCGACTCGAAGCGCGATGCGACCACCGCCTACAACGACCAGGTGGCGGCGCTGAAGAAGAGCCGCGCGCAGGCGGTGAAGGCGCAGAAGACGCTGACCAAGCAACTGAACCGCTCCAAGAAGAAGCTGGTCACCCTGCAGAAGAAGCTGGCCGCCCTGCAACAGAGCCTGCCCACCCGCTGCGCCAAGAAGCCGCTCGATCAGGCGTGCACCGCGGTGCCGTCCAGCGTCTATGCGCTCACCGCCCAGCTATCGGCCACCGGTGCGCAGGTGGCGCAACTGGCCACCGCGCTGGCGCAGGCCAAGTCGGGCGTCACCACCATCGACAAGCAGCTCGACGCGCTGGCCGAGTCGCGCAGCAAGTCATTGGACGCCCAGGCCACCCAGCAGTCCATTCAGGACGACAGCAGGGACGCCGCCAAGGCGACCGCCGACCCGGTGAAACTGTCGCAGGTAGCGAGCGTGAAGCTGGTGCAGGCACCGGCCTCGATCACCCGCGTCGACGGCATCCGGGCCGCGACCATCTCGGCGAGCTCCGAGTCGTCCGACCTGGGCACCACGACCACCCTGATCACCCAGGGCATCGCCGCCCTCGACCTGCCCGACGGCGTCACCGTGCGCATCGGCGGGGTATCGCAGCAGCAGCAGGAGTCATTCGCCCAGTTGGGGCTGGCGATGGTGGTGGCCATCGCGGTGGTGTACCTGATCATGGTGGCCACCTTCGGCTCGTTGCTGCAGCCGTTGCTGCTGCTGGTGTCGATTCCGTTCGCGGCGACCGGCGCGCTGGGGCTGTCGCTGATCACCGACACACCCCTGGGCGTGGCCAGCATGATCGGCCTGCTGATGCTGATCGGCATCGTGGTGACGAACGCGATCGTGCTGATCGACTTGATCAACGCCAAACGCAAGACCGGCGCGGGCGTCGACGAGTCGATTCAAGCCGGAGCGCGGCTGCGGGTGCGTCCGATCGTGATGACGGCACTGGCCACCATCTTCGCGCTGGTGCCGATGGCGCTGGGGCTGACCGGCGGCGGCGTGTTCATTTCGAAGCCGCTCGCGATCGTCGTGATCGGCGGCCTGGTCAGCTCGACGCTGCTGACCCTGATTCTGGTGCCGGTGCTCTACGACCTGCTCGAAACCTGGCGGCAGAATCGGCGCGACCGCAAGACCCGGCGCGCTGCAGACAGCCAGGCGAGCGGCGACGAAGCGGCAGTGGACACCGAGGATTCGCCGAAGGCATAGAGCCCCCGCCCGCACGACCCGACCCGCGGACGACCCCGCTGAGGGAAGCCCTGGTTTTCGCCGGTCGAGCATGTCGAGACCTCAGAAACGCCCCTGCGACAACCCCACCGGGCAGCTGCTTTTCGCCGGTCGAGCGTGTCGAGACCTCAGAAGCGCCCCTGAGGCAAAGGGTTTCGAGGTAGCTCACACAGCGGTGGTCGCGTTGATCGCCGCTCCCCTCTGCCCAGGCCCGCCGAGCAAAGGGAGCCGATCGGGATAGCGTGTGAGTCATGACCGCCGACGACCAAGCTGCACAGCCCGGCTACCAACCCGCGGTCACCGTGGACGACTTCGTAAGCAACCTCGCGGGAGTCCGAGCCCGCATGGCGCAGGCGGCGGCCCGGGCCGGACGCGACCCGCTGGAGGTCCGGCTGCTGCCGGTGAGCAAGACGGTGAGCGAAAACCGGCTGCGCAACGCGATCGCGGCCGGGTGCCACCGGCTGGGCGAGAACAAGGTGCAGGAGGCAAAGCGCAAGAACGACAACCTGGGCGACCTCGACGTGTCGTGGGCCGTGATCGGGCACCTGCAGACCAACAAGGCGCGCGATGTTGCCGCGTTCGCCGCCGAGTTCCAGGCTCTCGACAGCCTGCGGTTGGCCGAGGCGCTCGATCGCCGGCTACAGGCCGCCGGCCGCGGGTTGGACGTGTTCGTGCAGGTGAACACCTCGGCCGAGCCGTCCAAGTACGGGCTGGAGCCTGCCGCCCTGCCGGCGTTCTTGGCTGCGCTGCCGCAGTACACGTCGCTGCGGGTGCAGGGCCTGATGACCCTGGCCATGTTCACCAGCGACCTCGACCGGGTGCGCGCCTGCTTCGTGCAATTGCGCAGGCTGCGCGACCAGGCCCGCGACACCGACCCCGACCTGATCGGGCCGGGCGGGTTGTCAATGGGCATGTCAGGCGACTTCGAGGTGGCGATCGAAGCGGGAGCCACCTGCGTACGCGTCGGCCAGGCCATCTTCGGCAGCCGGGCGCCACGTCACGACGACCAGCACTACTGGCCACCGGGCGGTTGAGGCCGGCTAGAGGCTCTGATTATCGTCGGTCGAACTGGTCAAGACCGCACCGGACCACCCAACGGCCGTCGCGCGGCGACACCCGGCGGTAAGCCTAGATTGAGGTCAGGGTCGGCCTGAGCCGGCACCGCAACCCGAAGTTCCAATCAGACCAAGGAGTAACGATGGCTGACTCAGCCTTCGATAACAACATCAACAACCCCGACCGCACCGCCACGAATGGCATTCGCTCGGCCCTGGGCATCGCAGGCACAATCTCGCTCATTGTCGGCATCGTCATTCTCGTCTGGCCGGGCAAGTCGGCCATGGTGGTCGCCGGCATCATCGCTGTCTGGCTGCTGCTGGCCGGCATCGTGAACCTCGCGATCGGCGTGTTCTCACGTCAGGTCGGCACCAGGCCGCGGATCGGCTACCTGGTGCTCGGCGCTCTGCTGCTCATCGCAGCCGTCTTCACCTTCGGCAACCTCGGCACCGCGGCCGCGAGCCTGGGCGTTCTGCTCGGCATCATCGTGGGCATCTCGTGGGTGATCGAGGGCCTGGTCGGTCTGACCATGCTTGGTGACACCGCCTCGAAGGTGTGGACTCTGCTGTTCTCGCTGCTCAGCATCGTCGCCGGCATCGTCGTGCTGTTCTCGCCGCTGTGGGGTGCCACCGTGCTGTGGCTACTGCTGGGCTTCTCACTGGTGATTCTGGGCATCGCCCAGATCGTGCGCGGGCTGCGCTTCGGCACGCGGTAGCACCAGAGGCGAGGGGCTGCCCCACCGTCCCCGCCGTCAACCCGACGAGAATCGGTCGCCCGCCCATGGGCGTTCCGCCACCGCTACGCACCTGGCGCCCGGCTACAGACATATTCGTGGCCGGGCGCCAGGTGCATGGCATCGCGGCCGCGGTTCGGCCTGGAGTGCCCGACCAACCCGAGTCAGGGCGGCAGCAGCATCGAACACACCAGCACCGCACCCTCCCGTCGGGCGGCAGCCAGCACCGCCTCGACGTCGGCCAGGGTGCCCTCGACGAGCAGCGGCTGGTCTTGGCTGGTGTCGCCCGACCAGGTCACCGCGGTCTCGGGCGGTGGCACGAAGCGGTGCCCGGGGCGGGTGTGCACCACACCGGCGGCCAGCACCTCGGGCGAGTCGGCAGGCACCATGGTGACCGACTCGACCCCAGACAAGCCCATCAAGGTGCGTTGGATCTGACCGTGCAGACGCGGGCTGGCCGCGAACACGAATATGAGCAGTACGCTGCTCCCTCGTCGCTCGCCGCTGACGAAGAACTCCACGCTGACGCCACGCCCACTCACCACCTCGGCGACCGCGGTCAGCGAGCCCGGACGGTCGGCGGCACGCACGTAGGCCACGAAACGCACGCGCCCTTGGCCACTCGCCGCCACGTTTCGCATCGGCTGGGCACCCATCGGGTCCATGTTCGCCACCTCCTGCGTGCAGGGTAGGCGGTGGAGATTTCGCCCGTGTTGCGGGGGCCTTGCGCGCCCGGTGCAAGAGCAACCACGACCGCACGCGCCTACGCTGGTGCCACTGCCGTGCCCGCCATCGGGGGACGAAGGAGGAGACCATGGCCGGAGCCCAGCACCCCTCGGCGACGGGGATGGATGAGCGCACGCTCGGCCGTATCGACCTGATCATCTTCGACGCCGATTATCACGACGCGAAAGCCGCCATCGAAGATTCCTGGCGGGTCGCAGTGCTGGCCTGCGACCCGCGCACCCGCGCCGCGCACGACCGGGTGCGCGCCGCCGCGGTCGGGGCTGCGAACCAGCGCCGCGACCCCAGCGCTCCCACTGTGCCCACCTCCACCGCCTTGCACCGCGCAGCGCTGGGTGTTGCCCTGGTCGCCGGCGTCTTGGCGGCGGCACTGCTGACCGCCCCGCGCAGCAGCGGCCTCTCGATCACCGACGCAATGCTGCCCGCCGGCTTGCTCGCTGTGGGCTCGGTCATCCTGCTGTGGTGGCTCGAGCCGCGTCGCGCCAACGGATCCCTGTGGGGCTCACGGGCACCCGCGCTGATCCATCTCGGCGCCGGAGGCCTGTGGCTGCTCACCGCTGCCGTCGCGTTTGTCTTTCGTTGGGCTGAGGTCGGCACCGTGGGCGCCTTGCCTGCCCTGGCGGGTCTCGCCCTGCTGGTCAGCGCCGGTCTGGCCGTCCTGATCCTGGGTGAGCATGCTCGCCGGGCCGATCGATCGGGACGGCAGACCGGTCTCGCCCAGCTCACCGGTGACTTGATCGACCAACGGGACGCGCCCGAGGTCGTCGATGCACTGGATGCCTGGTGGTCAGCGGCGGGCCCCGAGGCGCTACAGCATTCCGGGGCCCGCGTCCGGGCCGTCCGGCGCGAGGTGCTCGCCCGGCTGAGAGCCGGCAGGGTGATCACCGAGCGAGAGGAGCGAGGGGCCTGTTTCGACCCAGAACCCGTTGGGTGGGCCGAACGCCGGCGCTGATTCGCGGGCGGGCGCGTCAACCCGGCCCCAGCGCCTGCGAGTAGCACGATGACCGAGTGGGCCCGACCGTGGGCCAGGGCAGCTTTTGCCGGCGGACCACAGCAGCGCATGCACCGGACGCATCCGCCGGCGCGGTTGACCCAGAAGGCCAGCCGAACTGCCCAGTGGCAAGCAGCAGAGCCACCGCCTGACCATCCACACGACCGTCGCCGTTGGGGGCGCGGAGCCTCGTAGCTCACTACCCATTCGGGTAGACATCTCGCGCGGAACTACTCAGTACGGCGTTCGATGCTGCCGACGGCCGGCGCTGCCGGCTCATGAAAACCTCCCGATCGGCAGCAAACCCGACACCCAAACCACGGGTTTCGCGTGCCCCCGCTACGCCCCCAACTGGCAGCCCCAATGTCTTGACATGGGCTCTTGCGACTACTGGCCGCCTGTCACCACTGCGGCGTTTCGCCTAGTCAGCAAGGTGCAATAGCGTGCCCCAACGGGCGGCATCAATGGTCGGGGCGACAGGACTCGAACCTGCGATCTCCTGCTCCCAAAGCAGGCGCGCTAGCCACTACGCTACGCCCCGGCAGTCGACCCACCGACCGACCAGCCGCCACGATTCTAGGGCAGCAGCGAAGGAGTCAGGTAACCGACCTCCACAGTTACGTTCGTGCCTGACCTTTGTTCGCACTAAGGTCGACAAGATGCAGACACCCTTCCACGATCTGGACGCCTATCTCGATCTGCCCCGATGTTCCGGCCTGCGCCTCTCACCCGACGGCACCCGCCTGATCACCACCGTCACCACCCTCAACAGCACCCGCAGCCAGTACCGCAGTGCCATCTGGCAAGTCGACCCCGCCAACACCGAACCGGCCCGACGGCTGACCCGATCACGCAAGGGCGAGTCGTCCCCGGTGTTCACCGACGCCGGCGACGTACTGTTCACCTCCACGCGCCCCGACCCCGGGGCCGACGACGACGATGACGGGCCCGCCACCCTGTGGCTGCTACCCGCGAGCGGCGGCGACGCGCGGCTGATCGGTAGCCGGCTGGGCGGCTTCGGCAAGACGCTCAGCCACGCCGACGTGGTGGTGACGGCGGCCTCGCGACTACCCGGCAGCGCCGACGATGTGGCCGAAGACCTACTGCGCAAAGCGCGCAAGGACCACAAAGTTGCGGCCATTTTGCACAGCAGCTACCCGATTCGACACTGGGACCACGATCTCGGCCCGGGCGCCGTCCATCTGCTGTCGGGCCTCCTGCCCGGCCCCGGCGGCACCGATGCCGACCAGAACCGGTTGGAGCTGACCGACCACACCCCACAGGCTAAGGCCAACCAGCTGCAGGACTTCGACCTCTCCCCCGAGGCAGGCTTCGCCGTGACCTCCGAGGCCAGGATCACCACCGTCGGTGAGCGTCGCACCGTGCTCACCAGGGTTGACCTGGCTACCGGCGAGTCGACCACCCTCTACGACGACCCGGACGCCGAGGCCGATGCCCCGCTGATCTCTCCCGACGGCTCGTCGGTGCTGTTCGTCCGCTCGTCACTGACCAGCCCGACGCGTCCACCGCACATCGAGCTGCACCTGCTCGACCTCGTCGACGGCAGCTCCCGCCGGCTCGTCGCCGGCTGGGACCGCTGGGCCGCCGGCTACACCTGGCTCCCCGACTCCACCGGGGTCGTGCTCACCGCCGACGACAACGGCCGTTCGCCGGTTTTTCTGCTCGACCTCGGCTACTCCGCGATCAGGCAGGTGACCAGCGACGACGCCGCGTTCACCGACCCGCAGGTCTCGCCCGACGGGCGCTGGGTGTACGCCCTGCGCACCTCGCACGCCGCGCCGCCCGAGGTCGTCCGGATCGATCTGGACGCCTTTCGCGCCTCCGGCGAGCCCGTCGCTGCCGAGCCGCTGCAGCACCCGACACCCGCGCCGGCACTGCCCGGCACGCTCACCGAGGTGTGCGCCGAGGCGTCCGACGGCCACCCGCTGCGGGGCTGGCTGGCCCTCCCCGAGGGTGCGGACGCCGCTCACCCCGCCCCGCTGTTGGTATGGATTCACGGCGGTCCGCTGAGCTCGTGGAACGCGTGGAGCTGGCGCTGGTGCCCGTGGCTGCTGGTCGCCCAGGGGTATGCGGTGCTGTTGCCCGACCCGGCGCTCTCCACCGGCTACGGCGAGGCGTTCATCGCCCGTGGCTGGAGCCGCTGGGGCGCCGAGCCGTACACCGACCTGATGGCGATCACCGACGCCGTCGAGGCCCGCGACGACATCGACCACACCCGCACCGCGGCCCTGGGCGGCTCGTTCGGCGGCTACATGGCCAACTGGTTGGCCGGCCAGACCGATCGGTTCTCAGCGATTGTCAGCCACGCCTCACTGTGGGCGCTCGACCAGTTCGGCCCCACCACCGATCACGCCTACTACTGGGCACGAGACATGAGCCCCGCGATGACGCGTGACCATTCACCGCACGCCTTCGTCGAGAACATCAGCACCCCGATGCTCGTCGTGCACGGCGACAAGGATTACCGGGTGCCGATCGGTGAGGGCCTGCGGCTGTGGTGGGAACTGCTCAGTCGCTCCCAGCTCGCGATGGACGCCGACGGCAACACCCCGCATCGGTTTCTGTACTTTCCCGACGAGAACCACTGGGTGATCGGCCCGCAGCACGCGGCGATCTGGTACGGCACCGTCTCGGCGTTCCTCGCCGAGCACGTCCTCGGCGAGCCGGTGCCGTACCCGAAGCTGCTGGGCTGAGAGATTCCGCGAAGAGCGCTGATCATTCGATGGTCGAGCTTGTCGAGACCTCGGACGTGCCACAGACGCAAACGGTTTCGACGCAGCTCAACCAGCCAAATCGATGGTCGAGCTTGTCGAGACCCCGCACGCACCACAGACGCAAGGGGTTTCGACATAGCTCAACCAGCGGTCGGGACGTGACCAGCCCCCAGCGTCACGCTCGGCTCCGGGCCGAACCGAATTCGGAACCGTCCCCGTGTTCCATGCGCCCGGTCTAGCGTGGAGCCATGGCTGAAGTGCAGGACGAGCCGAGCCCCCCGATCAGCGACCACGAGTACGAGGACCAGCTCGAGCCCACACATCTGATTCGCCGCTCGCACGTGGTGCTCCGGGCCGGAACGATGATGCTCGGTGCCGGCACCAGCGCCCTGCGAGTGCGTGAGGTGATGGCGTCGGTAGCGCGCACGGTGGGCATTCAACAGATCGACGCGCAGGTCACCTTCACCCAGATCGTGCTCACCGTCGGACGCCGCGGCATCTTTCGCACACAGGTCGGCGAGACCCGTCCGAGCGTCAATGCCGACCGCATCGCCCGGCTGCACCAGTTCAGCCACGAGCTGCCCGAGCGCGAACGCACGCTCGACGTCGAAGCCCGGCTCAATGCCATCGACGATCGACCATTGCGCTACCCGGCCTGGCTGTTGGTGCTGCTGGTGGCCCTGGCCTGTGCCTCGGTAGCGGTGCTCTCGAACGGCGGCTGGCGCGAGACGTCGGCCATACTGCCGGCCTCAGCTTTGGCCTACGGGCTGCACCGGCTGCTGACCAGGCTGCAGCTCAACCTGCTGGCCGTGGTGCTCACCTCGGCAGCCCTCGCCTCTGCCCTGTACGTCGCGTTCGCCGCACTCATCACATTGCTCCTCGGCTCGCCCAGCCCGCGCTTCGCAGCTGGGTTCATCTGTGCCTCGATCTTTCTGATTCCCGGCTTTCCGCTGGTAACGGCCGGGCTCGACCTGACCCGGCTTGACCTTGATGCCGGCGTGCCCCGCCTGACCTACGCCGCCATGGTGCTGCTCGCCATGGCGATCGGCGTGTGGTTGGTGGCCTCACTGACCGGCGTCTCACCCGACCCGGTGGCCGCCCTGGACGGCCCACCCGCACTGGTCTGGACGGCACTGGTCGCGGCCAGCTTCCTGGCCGTGTTCGGCTGGGCGAGCATGTTCAACGTGCCGCCCCGCACCGCAGTGGCGTCCGGCGCGATCGCGATCGTCGGCAATGTGCCACGCGAGCTGCTACTGGGCTTCGGGATCAAGCCCCACGTGGCCACATTCGTCGCCTGCGTGATCATCGGACTGGCCTGCGGCCTGGTGGCCCGTTGGTTCAAGATGACCAAGATCATCATGACCGTACCGACCCTGCTGGTCTCGATTCCCGGCTCGTCGGCGCTGCGCACCCTGATCTACTTCGACCAGGCCGACATCACCGCCGCCATCGAGTCAGGCGTCTCGACCGTGCTGGTGGTGGTCGCGATGGTGGCGGGCCTGTCCGGCGCCCGCATGCTCACCGACCCCGAATGGGCCTTCACCCGAGCCCCCGGCAAGTCGGACGCCTGACGAGGTCTCGACAAGCTCGTCCACCAGGGGTCTCGACAACGGCAATGAGACAAGGCTCAGACGAGCGACTCCCCCAGCGCCAGCCAGGCCAGCACCGCCAGATCGTCCGGCCCGCCGAAGCCCGATGATGCCACCGCGGCGAGCAGCCGCCGCGAGTTCTTCGTGGCGCACACCGCCGCAGCCCCGGCCATCGGCCACTCCTCGGGGCACAACTGCAGCAGGCCCGTCAGTTGCGCCTGCTGGACGGCGCTCAGCCCGACCGGCTCCCCCGGCAGGTCACCGCCCAATGCGTTGATCAACCCGTCGAACAGCGGGCCCGCCACCTCGACGCTGCGCAGGTTGAGCACGTTCAGTTCCAGGCCCACCCAGTCGGCGCCGCTCGGCCTGGTCAGCAGTGCCACGGCGTCGTCGCGCGCATCGTCGCCCAGAGCCAGCCCAGCCAGCCAGGCCGCCATCACCACCCGTCCGAATCCCAATTGCGGGTGCACCACCCGCAGTCGTCGCAGCGCCGCCCGCACCGGACGCGCGTTGCCCGCCCGCTGGCCTCGCACAATGCCGCTGGCGATGGCGAGCAGGTCGGTCTCGCGTTGCCAGTCATAGTCGTCGAGCCATTCCTCGGCGGCCAGGGGCTGGCTGATCAGGCTGCGGCCCAGGGCCTCGGCCACCACGAACGCGGCAGCCGGGCTGGCCGGACGGTCGCCGCGCAGCACGGCCGAGGCCACCGCCGCCAGCAGCGTGTCGAGCGTGGGCGCGAACGACAGGGTCAGCGCGGTCAGCCCCCGAGCCGAATGCAGCAGGACGCCGGCCCGCCCGGCCCCGCCGAGCACCTGCACGGCGTCACCCTCGGCGCGGGTGGTGGCGGGCGGCTGCACGACCAGGGCCTGGTCGGGCTGCCGAAACTCCCAGGGCTGGCCCGCGGTCAGCTCCAGGGGGGCCAACCAGGCGGGCAGCCGGGCCCCGATGCCACGCAGGTCGGGGAGCAGTTCGGCTCGCAACGAACCCACCCAGCGCCTGCCGGGCGCCAGCAACAGACCCTCGGGGGCTAGCGCGAAGCCGTCGCAGTCGGCACCCAGCCAGCCCTGGGTGAGCCGCAACCCCACCACCGGACCGCCCCGTCGCCGCGGCCCGATCGCCAGCACCGCCTCGGCCCCGGCCGGCCACGCCCACACCACGCTCGCCGCCCCCGGACGCACCCGCAGCAGGGGCGGCTCGTCCAGCTCGGACGGCTGGGCGGCACGCAGCGCCCAGCGGATCGTCCAGTTCTGCGCGATCGAATGCCGTACCGCACCGTGCAGGTCGTCGAGGGCGAAGCTGTGCTCGACCTCGTCGGCGTCATCGGTGAACCGTCCGGTCGGAGTCATCCGGTGCAGGCTGAACGCCGCCCACTCGTCCGCGCCGTGCAACAGCCGGAAGCCGGCCCCGTCGGGAGCCACCTCGACGGTGAACGCGCCCCACTGCATCAGCGTTTCCGCTGGCAGCGCGGACACCAGTAGAGGTTGCGGCCCTCGAGCAGCTGGGTTCGCACGGGCGTGCCGCAGACCAGGCAGGGCAGACCGGCGCGGCGGTACACGTAGACCTCGCCGCCGTGCCGATCGACCCGGGGCGCCCGACCCATCACCTCGGGCAGATGCTCCTCACGCACCGAGTCGATTCGGCCCTCGCTGACACCGTCGCGCATCAGCCCCACCAGGTCGGCCCAGACGGCGCTCCAGGTGCGCCGGGTTATCGTTTGGCCCGGGCGGAACGGGTTGATCCGGTGCCGGAACAGCACCTCGGCGCGGTAGATGTTTCCGACTCCGGCGGTGACTCCTTGGTCCATCAGCAGCGCCGCGATGCTGCGTCCACTACGGCTGATGCGCGCCCACGCCCTGTCGCCGGTGGAATCGGAGCGAATCGGGTCGTCGCCCGACTTCGCGATCACCGCGTCGCGGGTCTGGTCGGTGATCAGTCGGCACCACTGCGGGCCGCGCAATTCGGCGCTCAGCTCACCGCGGGCGATCCGCAGCCGCAGGGTCTCGGGCCCGGCCGGCGACGTGGGGTCGCCCTCGATCAGCCAGAGCTTGCCGATCAGCCCGAGGTGAATGTGCACGATGCGGTCGGGGCCGAAGTCGACGAACAGGTGCTTGCCGTAGGCCTCGGCACCGTTCAGCACCCCGCCGTCAAGCAGCGCCGCCTCGTCGGCGAACCGACCCTGCGGACTGCTGACCCGCACCGGACGGCCCCCGAACCAGTCAGTCAGGCCGATGGCGAGCCGATGGATCACGTGCCCCTCGGGCATGGGCTACTCCTGCCTCACCGGGCGGTCAGCGCTGGTGCTGGGCCTCGTAGTCGTCGAGCATCTGCAGCCGTCGCACCTGCCGCGGATCGTTCGAGAACGGCGTTTCGAGGAACATCTTCACCATGGCCAGCGCGTCGCTGAGCGACTGCATGCGTCCGCCCAGGGCGACGATGCGGGCGTCATTGTGCTCGCGGGCCAACCGGGCCATCACCGTGTTGTACACCAGGCCTGCACGCACGCCCCTCACCTTGTTCGCCGCGATCTGCTCACCGTTGCCCGAGCCGCCCAGCACGATGCCGCGGCTCTCTGGGTCGGCAGCCACCGCCTCGGCGCAGGGCAGCACGAAGACCGGGTAGTCGTCGGACGAGTCGTAACTGTGCGCCCCGTGGTCGACCACGTCATGCCCGGCCGCAGTCAACTCTTTGGCCAGGAACTCCTTGAGGTCGTAGGCCGCGTGGTCGGCGGCGATGTGAACGCGCATGCCGCCAACATAGCCGACCCCGCCGACGTCGCCCGAACGGCACCGTCAGTCGAAGATCGGCCCGACAGTGCGGGTTCGCTTGGCCTCGAAGAAGCCCGGGTAGGCGGTCAGTTTGACGAAGCCGTCGAACAGTTCACCGGCCTGTTCGCCCTTGGGGGCCGGCGAGATCACCGGGCCGAACAGCGCCATGCCGTTGAGGTGGATCACCGGGGTGCCCACCTCGTCGCCCACTGGATCCATGCCCTCATGGTGCGAGGCGCGCAGCTCGTCGTCGGCCGCGTCGGTGTGGGCGGCGTCCAGCAGTTCGCCGGGCAGCCCCGCCTCGGCGAGCGCCGCCGCGATCGTCTGGTCGCTGAGCTCTTCGTGCCCGGGGTGCAACCGGGTGCCGATCGCGGTGTAGTAGTCGGTGAGCCGATCGGGGTGGTCGCGCTGCACGGCCAGCGCCACCCGAGCCGGCCCCCACGCCCGGGCCATCGCCTCTTGGTAGCCCTCGGGCAGGTCGCGGCCCTCGTTGAGCACCGACAGGCTCATCACGTGGAACTGAACCTCGACGTCGCGCACCTTCTCGACCTCGAGCAGCCAGCGCGAGGTGAGCCAGGCCCAGGGGCAGATCGAGTCGAACCACATGTCTACGCGTTGCGTCATGAGCTCAAGCCTAGTCAGCGCCGCGAGCCGGGTGGCCGGGTCCGAGCCTTGGTCGCCGGCATGTATCAAGACCGGCTACACGCGTTCATCACGAGCGCCAGAGAGGGTGCCTCACGGAAGTGCCGATCAACGCACCCACCGCTGGTCGAGCGTCGAAACCCGTTGCCACAGCGGTACATCTGAGGTCTCGACACGCTCGACCGACGATTGATCAGCGCTTCCTGATCCTGCCCGACCGGCTCCGGTACTGTGCAGGGCGGAACCGATACCGTTACGGGAGGAACATGTATCCGGCCAATATCACCCGTGCTGAGGCTCGCGCCCGCGCGGAACTGCTGCAGACCCGCAGCTACCACGTCACCGTCGACCTGACCGGATCGCCGACCACCTTCACGTCGACCTCGACGGTCACCTTCAGCTCAGGGGCGGGCAGCAGCTTCGTCGACCTGATCGCGGAGTCGATCATCCAGGCCACGCTCGACGACCGGGCGCTCGACACGTCGGCCTACGACGGTGAACGGCTGCTGCTCGAGCTGACCGAGGGCGAGCACGTGCTGGCCGTCACAGCCGTGTGCCGCTACAGCAACACCGGCGAGGGCCTGCACCGGTTCGTCGACCCGGTCGACGATCGGGTGTACTGCTACACCCAGCTCGAGGTCGCCGACGCCCGACGGGTCTACGCCTGCTTCGACCAGCCCAACCTGAAGGCGACCTTCGAGTTCGCGGTGATCGCCCCCGCCCACTGGACGGTGCTGTCGAACTCGCCTGAGGTTGAGCCCTTGGTGGCGGGCGCGCTGGGCCGCTGGCAGTTCGCTCCCACCCCGCCGGTGTCGACCTACATCACGGCCTTGATCGCCGGCGAATACCACACCGTTCGCTCCGGCTTCCGCGGCCGCGAGGCCGACATCCCGTTCTCGTTGAGCTGCCGGGTGTCGATGGCACCCCATCTGGACGCCGACCGGCTGTTCGAAACCACCCGGCGCGGCTTCGAGGTGTTCGAACAGCACTTCGGCGAGGCGTACCCGTTCACCGACTACGCCCAGGTCTTCGTGCCCGAGTTCAACGCCGGGGCGATGGAGAACGCCGGTTGCGTGACCATTCGCGACGAGTACCTGTACCGCTCGCGGGTGACGGCCGCCGCCTACGAATCCCGCGATAACACGATCCTGCACGAGCTGGCCCACATGTGGTTCGGCGACCTGGTCACCATGACCTGGTGGGACGATCTGTGGCTGAACGAGTCGTTCGCCGAATGGGCGTCCCACTTCGCCCAGGACGAGATTCGCCAGGTGCACGGCGGCACCGACCCGTGGGCGACGTTCTGCAACCAGCGCAAGACGTGGGCCTACCGGCAGGACCAGTTGCCCTCCACCCACCCGATCGCCGCCGACATGGTCGACCTGCAGGCGGTCGAGCTGAACTTCGACGGCATCACCTACGCCAAGGGGGCTTCGGCGCTGCGGCAACTGGTCGCCTTTGTCGGCCTGGAGCCGTTCCTGGCCGGGGTACGCACCTACTTCGCCCGGCACGCCTGGGGCAACACCACGCTGGCCGACCTACTGCGGGCACTCGAGGAGTCCTCGGGTCGCGACCTGTCGTTCTTCACCGGTCAGTGGCTGCAGACGGCCGGGGTGAACACGCTGACCAGCGACTACGAGATCGGCGCCGACGGCAGGTTCACCCGCTTCGCCGTGGTGCAGCAGGCTGCCGAGCAGTGGCCGACGCTGCGCCGGCACCGGATCGGCATCGGCTGCTACCAGGCCGACGATGACGGCATCGAACGAGTGCACCAGATCGAGCTCGACATCGACGGCGAACGCACCGACGTGCCCGCCCTGGTGGGCGTGCCGGCACCGTTGGTGGTGCTGCTCAACGACGGCGACCTGTCGTATGCCAAGATCCGCGTCGATCGTGGGCTGGACGCCGTGGTCGAGCACATTCAGGACTTTCGCGACCCGGTGGCCCGTGCCCTGCTGTGGGGCGCGACCTGGGACATGTGCCGCGACGCCCAGTTGAGCGCATCCGACTACGTCGATCTGGTGGTGCGCGGGGTGGCGATCGAAACCGACCTCACCGCGGTGACCGCGGTGTTGAACCAGGCCGAGAGCGCCGTGCGCCACTACACGCCCCGGCAGCGACGCGCCGAGGTGTCGGGTCGCTGGACGGCGGGGCTGGCCCGGCTGCTCAAGCAGGCCGAACCCGGCTCGGACCATCAACTGGCTATCGTCCGGGCCCTGGCACTGTCACTCACCACACCGCAAGGGGCTGAGTTGCTACGGGCCTGGCTGGCCGGGGAAGAGGTGCCGTCCGGGCTGGTGGTCGATGCCGACCTGCGCTGGCGGTTCGTCACCCATCTGGCCCGGCTCGGCGGGCTGGACGATGCCGGCATCGACGCTGAACTGGCTCGCGACCACACTGCCACCGGTGCCGAGAAGGCGGCCGGCGCCCGGGCGGCACGGCCGGACTCGGAGGCGAAGGCGGCCGCATGGCGACGGATCATCGACGATCCGTCGGTGCCCAATGAGACGCACACCCAGCTCTGTCTGAACTTCTGGCAGTTCGACCAAGAGGCCGAACTGAAGCCGTACGTCGACGCATGGTTCGAGGTGATGGGCGACATCGCCGCGCAACGCCACGGCTGGGGTCACCGGTCACTGGCGATTCGCCGCAATGTGGGCGAACTGCTGTTCCCGCGACCGTTCGGCGACCAGACACTGGTGCAGCGCATCGACGACTGGATGGCCAGCACCGAACTCAACGACTCGGTGCGGCGCATGGTGAGCGAGCGGCGCGACGACCTGCAGCGTGCGCTGCGCTGCCAGAAGACGACCGAACGCTGATCAGCACGACCACCGCAGGTGGTGCGCATTGATCAGGGCTGAGCGTCGGTCGAGCGTGTCGAGACCCCTAGCGAGAGCACGTCGTCTGAAGTCTCGACAAGCTCGACCCGCGAAACATCGGCGCCTCCTTAGCGAAGCGCAGGAGCCGCAGATCGGTGGGTCGATGCTTACCCGCGGCCTTTGCCGAACCAGGTCGGCGCCAGGCCGAGCAGCAGAATCACCGCGAAGATCGAGGCAGGAACGCCGAGCAGCAGGGTCAGTACCTCGATCGCGGACGGGTTGGCGGCCGATTCCCAGCCCGGCAGCGTCTGGGTCTCGAGCGGGATCAGTCCAGTCATGCGCACACAGTACTGGGAGGGTCCGCTCCGGTCACGTGTCGACGCCGCAAACCCTCACCCTGGTCACCCGGTTGGCGCGGCCATGACGACCGGCGCTAGATTGCGGTCCTGAGGCGACCCTCCGCCGGTGCGGGTGGGGGTTGCCGAAGACCTGCTAGGAGCTTTCGCGTGACCAACACCACCGCCCGTGTCGTGTGGGACGGCCATCAGATCGCCCGCGCCATCGCCCGGATGGCACACCAGATCGTCGAAGCCAATGCGGGCGGCGAGGGTCTGATGTTGTTGGGCATTCCCACCCGCGGGGTGCTGCTGGCCCGGCGGCTGGCCGATCAGATTCGCAGCATCGAGGGCGCCACGGTCGCGGTCGGCGAACTCGACATCACCATGTACCGCGACGACCTGCGCAGCCAGCCCACCCGAGCCGTCGGACGCACAGCGATCCCCCGGTCGCTCGACGACCAGACCGTCGTGCTGGTCGACGATGTGCTGTTCACCGGACGCAGCATCGCCGCTGCCCTGGACGCCCTGAAAGAGGTCGGACGCCCCCGGACCGTCCAACTCGCCGTGCTGATCGACCGCGGGTACCGCCAACTGCCGATTCAGGCCGATCATGTGGGCCGCCAGTTGCCGGTGCCGGCCGAGGCGCGGGTGAACGTCCGCCTGACCGAGATCGACGACGGCGACGCCGTCACGATCAGCCTGACGGAGGCCTGATGCGACACCTGCTGAGCGCCGGAGACCTGAGCCTGGCCGAGGCCAGCGCGATACTCGACGTGGCCGACGAGATGCACACCATTCAGCAACGGCAGATCAAGAAACTGCCCACGCTGCGCGGCCGCACCGTGATCAACATGTTCTTCGAGGACTCCACCCGAACCCGGACCAGCTTTGAGATGGCCGGCAAGTGGATGTCGGCCGACACCATCAACATCTCGGCCAAGGGGTCGTCGACGTCGAAGGGCGAGTCGCTGCGCGACACCATGCTGACCCTGGACGCCATGGGCACCGACTGCTTCGTGATCAGGCACGGGTCGTCGGGCGCGGTGGCGCAGGCGGCCGGCTGGGTGCGCGCCCACGTGGTGAACGCCGGCGACGGCACCCACGAGCACCCCACCCAGGCCCTGCTCGACGCCTTCGCGATGCGCCGTCACTTCGGCGAAGGCGGCGAGGATGCCTTCGCCGGCAAACGGATCGCGATCGTCGGCGATCTGCTGCACAGCCGGGTGGTGCGCAGCAACGTGCTGCTGCAGCGCACGCTCGGCTCGCAGGTCACCCTGGTCGCTCCCCCGACCCTGCTGCCGACCGGGGTCGAACAGTGGGGGGTAGCGGTGACCAGCGACTTCGACGAGGTGGTCGGCGCGGCCGACGTGGTGATGATGCTGCGGGTGCAGCGTGAACGCATGCAGGGCGGGTTCTTCCCCACGGCACGCGAGTACACCGAGCTGTACGGGCTCACCCCCGAACGGCTGGCCCGGCTGAAGCCCGGCGCGGCGATCTGTCACCCCGGCCCGATGAACCGTGGGCTCGAGATCAGTTCCGAGGCCGCCGATGCCGCCAACTCGCTGATTCTCGAGCAGGTCACCGCCGGCGTCTCGGTGCGGATGAGCGTGCTCTACCACCTGCTGGGAGGAAGCTCCGAATGAGAGACCTGCTGATCACCGGGGCTCAGTTCGCCGACGGCTCGACCGCCGACCTGGGGGTCTCGGCCGGGCGTTTCGTGGCGCCGTCCGAGGTGCACGATGCCGAACACATCGGCGCCGACGGCCTGCTCGCACTGCCCGGCCTGGTCGACTCGCACACCCATCTGCGTGAGCCCGGACGCGAGGACGCCGAGACCGTTGCCACCGGCACGCTGGCGGCCGCCCGCGGCGGGTACACCGCGGTGCACGCGATGGCGAACCTCGACCCGGTCACCGACTCCGCCGAGGCCGCCGAGCACCTGGCCGCGCTGGCCGGACGCACCGCCAGCGCTGAGGTGATCGTGGTCGGCTCAGTGACCAAGGGCCTGGCTGGTGCAGAGCTGTCCGAGATGGGCTTGATGCATCGCTCGGCGGCCGGCGTCCGAATGTTTTCCGACGACGGCAAATGTGTGATGGACTCGCTGGTGATGCGCCGGGCCCTGACCTACGCCAAGACTTTCGACGCGGTGATCGCCCAGCACGCCCAAGACACCCGGCTGGCCGGCCCCGGCGCCTGCTGCCACGAATCCGAGATCTCCGGACGGCTCGGCCTGCCCGGCTGGCCCGCGCAGGCCGAGTCGGCGATCATCGCCCGCGACGTGGAGCTGGCTCAGCTCTCGGGCGGACGGCTGCACGTGTGTCACGTCTCCACCGCCGAGGGTGTCGAGGTGATCCGCTGGGCCAAGGCCCGCGGGGTGAACGTGACCGCCGAAGTGACCCCGCACCACCTCTACCTGGGCACCCGCGAGGTCGAGCGTTACGACACCACCTTCAAGGTGAACCCGCCGTTGCGTACCGACGAGCACATCGAGGCCGTCCGGGCCGGCCTGGCCGACGGCACCATCGACATGGTCGGCACCGACCACGCCCCGCACGCCCGGCAGGACAAGGACCACCCCTTCGACATCGCGTTGCCCGGCATGCTCGGCCTCGAGCAGGCCTTGGCCGTAGTAATCGAAACCATGGTGAACTCCGGACGTCTCGACTGGCCCGGCGTGGTGCGGAGCATGTCGGCGGCGCCGGCGGCCCTGACCCGCTCAGCCACGCAGGGCCGTCCGATCGCCGTCGGGGAGCCGGCCAACCTGGTGCTGGTCGACCCGTCTGCCCGGGCGGTGGTCGACCGCGACGACTCCGCCTCCAAGTCGCGCAACAACCCCTACCACGGCCGCGACCTGCCCGACCCGATCGTCGCGACGATCTGGGCCGGACGGATCACCCACCGCCGCTGACACCGGTCGAGTTTCCACCGCCGGTCGAGCTTCCATCGCCGGTCGAGCTTGTCGAGACCCAAACCCCCACCGCCGGTCGAGCTTGTCGAGACCCATCCGCCGGAGATGAACACTCTTGGCGGCAGTGGCACACACTGACGGCATGGCTAGCGTTTACATCCTCCAGTGCGCCGACGGCTCGTTCTACGTCGGCAGCACCACGGACGTGGATCTTCGCCTCGAGCAACACCAGCGCGGCCTCGGCGCCGCGTACACCCGACGTCCGGGTCGTCGGCCAGTCGAACTGGTCTGGACGCCTGACTGCGACAGCGTCGGTGAGGCATTCCAGTTGGAGAAGCAGATCCAAGGTTGGGGACGGGCCAAGCGCATCGCACTCATCGAGGGGCGGTTCCGCGACCTTCCGGAGTTGGCTCGGGGCCGAACTGGACGCCCGCGCAACGACTGAGCGGGGGTCTCGACAAGCTCGACCAGCGGTGGATCAGGGCAGGCGAAATCCCCCAGGAACGGTCTCGACAAGCTCGACCAGCGCCACTCCCGTCTCGACAAGCTCGACCAGCGGCGGATCAACTGAACAGGGTTCGGACCTCGTCGTAGCGGGCTAGCAGGGCAGGGATCTGGGCACGGACGGCACGGTAGGCGGCCACCTCGTCGGGGTCGGGCACCAACTCGTCCGTGCCGGCATCGGGGTCGGCACCGAGCGCGATCAGCGCGTCGCGCAACGATCCGGCCTCGCCCAACCCGTACAGAGCGAGGGCGGACGCCCCCAGTGCGGTGCCCTCGGCACCGTCGGTGACCACCAGTGGACGCCCCAACGCAGCCACCAGCACGTCACGCCACACCGTGGAGCGGAACACCCCGCCGGTCGCCCTGATCTGCCGCACCGGCGTCACTTTGCCCAGTTCACCCACGATCGTGGCCAGCATCAGCGCCACCCCTTCGACCGCCGCCCGCACGAAATGCTCCCGCCCGTGGCCGCGACGCACCCCCAGGTACCCGCCCGGAATGGTCGGGTTCCACAGCGGTGCTCGCTCGGCCATCAGAAACGGCAGCATGACCAGGCCGTCGCAGCCGATCGGCACCTCGCGCGCCAGGTCGAGCAGCATGCCGTCGGGGTTGCCACCGGTCTCGGCGGCGAAGTCCACCCCGAAAACGTCACGGCCCCAGCGCGCCACGATGCCGCCGTTGCTGACCGCCCCGCCGATCACCCACGCTCCCTCGGCCAGGTTGTAGCAGAACAATTTCCGGCCTCGTCGACGTAGGGCCGGTCAGTGATCATCCGCACCGCGCCGGAGGTGCCCAGCGAGAGCCCCACCACACCCGGCTCCAGTGCGCCCACGCCGAGGTTGCCCAGCGGCCCGTCGCCCGCGCCCAGCACCACCGGCAAACCGGCCGGCAACCCCACCTGGTCGGCCAGCGCCCGCGACAAGGGCAAAGACTCCGTCGTGGGCCTAACCGGCGGCAGCCGGTCGGCCGTCAGCCCGACCAGTTCGAGAGCCTCCGGGTTCCAGTCCAGCGTCTGGAGGTCGAGCAACCCGGTACCGGACGCGTTCGACACCTCGGTCACCAGTTCACCGGTGAGCTGGAACAGGATGAAGTCCTTCAACCCCACCCACCAGCGAGCGCTGCGCAGCAGCTCGGGTTCGTGCTCGCCGAACCAAAGCAGCTTGGTCAGCAGCGACATCGAATGCACCGGGGTGCCCGAGGTTCGGTGCAGCCGCCGGCCCAGCTCGGTGTCACGCAACCGCATTGCCTGGTCGGCCGCCCGCGAATCGGCCCAGGTCAGCAGCGGGGTGAGCGGACGGTGGTCGGCGTCCAGCCCGATCAGCCCGTGCATCGCGGTGGAGACCCCGATGCCGATCAGTTCGGCCTCGCCACAGGCCTCGGCCACCTCGGCCAGACCCTCGCGCAGGGCCCGCCACATGGCGTCCGGGTCTTGCACCTCCCACCCCGGCTGCGGCTGCTGCAACGGGTACTCGTTCGCCACGCTGGCACGCCAGCCGCCGCCCAGGGCGAAGGCCGACACCTTGGCGGCGGTGGTGCCCACATCAAGACCGATCACCACCCGGGCATCGGACGGCGCCACTGTCATATCAGCCTCCCAACTGCTGAGCCAGGGCCAGGATGCTGGCCTTCGAATCCCGGTCGTCGATCTCGAGAAACTCGCACACCTTGCCGACCGACTGCTGCAGCGAGCCGTTGCCCAACTCGGCAACCTTGTCGGCCCGGGCGTCGTTGACCGGGGCGCCCCGGCCGCGCAGATGCAGCGTCCAGGCGGCGATCGCACGTTCGGCACCCAGTGGGCTGTGGCCGGCCTTCCGGTCGGCGAGCAGGGCCGGCACGATGCGAATCGGGAGCTTCTGCGACCCGTCGGCTGCGATCCGGCTGAGCTGGTCGCGCATCCGGGGGTTGCCGAACCGCTGCAGCAGGGCGGCCCGATAGTCGGCCACGACATGCTCGTCCAGTGGCAGTTGACGTTGCGCTACATCCCACCACTCGTTCACCCAGCCCCGCACCACCGGGTCGGCGATCGCCTGCGCAACCGTCTGGTGCCCCTTGATCGTGGCCGCGTAGGCGAGCAGCGAGTGGGCGCCATTGAGCAACCACAGCTTGCGCAGTTCGTGCGGCACCACGTCGTCGACCAACGTGGCACCGGCGCCGGCCCAGTCGGGGTGCGGCGAGGTGAACCTGCCTTCGAGCACCCATTCGCTGAACGGCTCGGTGGCGATGGCGGCCGGATCGTCGACGCCCTGCTGGTCCAGCACCGCCTGGCGGGTGGCATCGGTGGCCCGCGGAGTGATGCGGTCGACCATGGTGGTGATGAAGCCCACCTGGTCGGTCAGGTAGTCCGACAGGTCGGGGACGGCCTGGTCCGCGAACTCGCGCAGCACCCGCTCCAACATGGCGCCGTTGTCGGGCACGTTGTCGCAACAGACCAGGGTGATCGGGCTGGCCCCGGCGTTGCGCCGGGCGATCAGGCCCGCCACCAGCTTGCCCGGTGCCGTGCGCACCGCCTGAATGGTGCCGGCCGCGACCGCGGCCAGGTCAGCGGCGACGTCGGGGTTGGCGGTGTCGAGTCCCCCGCGCTCGGTGCGCCGGTAGCCGGCCTCGGTGATCGTGATCGTGACGATGCTCACCTGCGGGTCGGCACAGTAGCCGAGCAGGGCGGCGACATCGGTTCCGCTGTGGGTGGCCGCCAGCGAACCGATCACTCGGTACTCGTTACCCTCGGGCCCGACGCTGACCAGCGTGTAGAGGTTGTGCTGCCGCTGCAATTCGGCAGCAATCCCCATCGAGCGGCCGGCGAAGGCCGCGATGCCCCACTGGTCGGCGTCCGGGGCCCGGTCGGTATACCAGGCCTGATGGGCCCGGAAGAAGTTGCCCAGCCCCAGGTGGACGATGCGCACCGGAGGCGTCGGACGCCCGTCCTGGGGGCGGGAGAGTCGACGGGCCACGTCGCCTGCCTTTCATCGGTGAGATCACCGAGCCTATGGCATGGCTGCCGTCCGGTAGCACGGCGTGCCGTTGGTTGCCCACCGCCTGGCCGGTGGTCGAGGGACGGTCGGGTCACTACTGTTGCCCGCGTGTTCGACCCGACCGTACCCACCAATCCGCAGCATCTCGACGCGGGGTCGGTGCGGGCCACCGTGGTGCGGTTGGACGCCCGGATCAAGACGCGTTTTCCGGCGCGCAACCTGACTCGGCTGCCCGGCCAACTGATCGAGGTGATCGACCATCTGAGAGCGCGGCAGGACGTCTGGCGCGACCGGCGGCGGTGGCTGGAACTGGCCTGCCGATTGGGCATCGCACTGGTGATCATCGGCCTGTTCGTGGCCCTCGCCCTGATCGCGTTCCAGTCCTCCGCCGACGGCGAAGCCCACGGCTGGGGTTGGCTGGGCGTGTTCGAGTCGCTGGTCAACGACGCGGTGTACGCCGGCATCGCGGTGTACTTTCTGTGGGCATTGCCCGACCGGTTGCAAAGGCATGGCGATCTGGCCACGCTGCAACGGCTGCGCTCGCTGGCCCATGTTGTCGACATGCACCAGCTGACCAAAGACCCCGAGCGACTGCGCTCCGATTTCTCCAGCACCACCGCCACTGTGCCGCTGGGCCTGACCGCGATCGAACTGGCCAACTACCTCGACTACTGCTCCGAATTGCTGTCGATGGTGGGCAAGACGGCGGCCCTGTTCGGCGAGCACACCGACGACCGCACCACCCTGGCCACCATCGCCGGCATCGAAGAGCTCACCACCAACCTGTCGAACAAGATCTGGATGAAGATCAGCCTGCTGCCCGCCGCGGTGCGTCGCACCGGTGCCCGCGGCGACGAATGAGCCATAGCGGCAGACGACCCGGGGCAGGCAACCGGCCGATCGGGGGCGCATGCGTGTGCCGACGGCCACGATGGTGACCCGCGGACGGCCTCGACGGCCGGGTTTTGTCCATCACGCCGGGTCATGGCCCCCAAACCCGTCCCGACTTTGACATGATCGACGCGGCAGTTCTTCGACAATGAGGTGGCAGATGAGCGACAAGACGGGCAGTGCACAAATCGGCGTGGTGGGCATGGCTGTGATGGGGTCGAACCTGGCGCGCAACTTCGCCAGCAAGGGCTTCACGACCGCCGTCTTCAACCGCACCTACGCCAAGACCCAGGCGGTCGTGGCGGCACATCCCGAGGCGAACTTCATCGCCTCCGAGACCGTCGAGGATTTCGTGGATTCGCTGGAGAAGCCACGCCGCATCCTGATCATGGTCAAGGCCGGCCCGGCCACAGATGCCACCATCGACTCGCTGCTGCCCCACCTCGACCAGGGCGACATCATCGTCGACGGCGGCAACACCCACTTCCCCGACACCCGTCGGCGCGAGAAGCGGATCGCCGAGTTGGGCTTCAACTTCATCGGCTGCGGCATCTCCGGCGGCGAGACCGGCGCACTGCTCGGCCCGGCGATGATGCCGGGCGGCCCGAAGGACTCCTACGCCCACATCGGCCCGATCCTGGAGAAGATCTCCGCCCAGTACGACGGCGAGCCGTGCTGCACCTGGATCGGCCAGGACGGCGCCGGCCACTTCGTGAAGATGATCCACAACGGCATCGAGTACGCCGACATGCAGTTCATCGGCGAGGCCTACGACCTGCTCAAAGCCGCCGGCCTGTCCGCCGCCGAGGCGGCCGACGTCTTTGCCCAATGGAACACCGGCGACCTTGACTCGTACCTGATCGAGATCACCGCCGAGGTGCTGCGCCAGGTGGACGCCACGACCGGCAAGCCGCTGGTCGATGTCATCGTGGACGCCGCGGGCATGAAGGGCACCGGCACCTGGACGGTCCAGTCCTCGCTCGATCTGGGCGTGCCTGCCGCCGCGATCGCCGAGGCTGTGTTCGCCCGCGCCGCGTCCGGCAGCGCGTCACTGCGGGCCGCAGCCCGGGCTGCGCTGCAGGGCCCCGACGGCACCATCACGGTGGACGACCGGGAGGCGTTCGTCGCCGACGTCCGCCAGGCGCTGTGGTGCGCCAAGGTGATCGCCTACGCCCAGGGCTTGCACCTGATCAAGGTCGGCGGCGAAGAGTACGGCTGGGACATCGACGTGGCCGCCTGCGCCCGGATCTGGCGCGCGGGCTGCATCATCCGGGCGAAGCTGCTCGACCGCATCTCCAACGAGTACGCGGCCGGCAACCTGGAGACCCTGTTGGAGGCGCCGTCGATCAGTGCCGAGCTCGCGTCCAGCAACGGCGCCTGGCGCCGGGTGGTGGCCCGGGCGACCGAGGCCGGCGTACCGATTCCCGGTTTCAGCTCGGCGCTGTCCTACTACGACCTGGTGCGTGCCGACCGGACCAACGCCGCACTCACCCAGGGCCTGCGGGACTTCTTCGGTTCGCACACCTACCGGCGGATCGACAAGCCGGGCACCTTCCACACGGTGTGGTCGGGCGACCGGTCCGAGATCGAGGCCGAAGACACCCACTGATCGGGCTGCCCGCTGGTCGAGCGGGTGGCCCTGGCGGGCGGCAGCCTCCAGCACGGCCCCACCTGTTGTCACCGATCACCGCGAGACTCGCCCGGGGCGAGATATGGTTCGGCGGTGGCTCGTGTGCTGGTGACCGGTGGAGTGCGTAGCGGCAAGTCGCGCTACGCCGAGGCACTGGTTGACGCGTCGGCGCCGGCGATCTACCTGACCCCGGGCTTTCCGGCTGATCCGGCGGCTGACCCGGAGTGGGCCGCGCGCGTGCGCGCACATCAGGCCCGGCGTCCGGCCGGTTGGCGCACCGTGGAAACTCTCGACCTGGCCACAGAGATCTCAGCGGCCGAATCGCCGGTCTTGGTGGACTGCCTGGGCGTTTGGGTCACCCGGCTACTCGATTCGTGGCAGGCCTGGAGCGCCGACCCCAGTGCCTGGGGCAACGACTTCGACACCGAGGTGAGCAGGCTCGTCAAGGCCGTGGCCCGCTGCCCACAGGTGGTGCTGGTGACCAATGAGGTGGGCTGGGGCCTGGTTTCGGAACACCGCTCGGGCCGGCTCTTCGCCGATCAGTTGGGGCGGGTGAACCAGGCCGTTGCGGCGGCCTGCGACCAGGTTGTGCTGCTGATCGCCGGACGGCCCTTGACCCTCAGTTGACCCTCGCCGAAATGCCAGGTCTCGACAAGCTCGACCAACACACCCACCGCTGGTTGAGCCCGTCGAAACCCCTACCCAGAGCACCCCGCCAGAGATCTCGACAAGCTCGACCAACACACCCACCGCTGGTTGAGCCCGTCGAAACCCCTACCGAAAGCACCCCGCCAGAGATCTCGACAAGCTCGACCCGCCAAAGCTCAGCGCCTTCCTAGGCGCAGGTCACCACGACCAGCAGGGTGAAGGTGAGTTCGACGAGCGCCCCCAACACGTCCCCGGTGATGCCGCCGAACCGCCTGATGCAGCGGCGCAATAGCAGCACCGAGCCCAGCAAAGCCACCGCGACGGCCAGCACACCCAGCCACCACGGCCGGCCGGCGAGCACACCTAGTCCGCCGAGCGCGACGGCCGATCCGGTCCACAGCGCTGCGGCCGCGGCACGGGGTACGGAGCCGGCGAACAGGGCACCCAGACCATCGTGGCGGGCGGCCGGCACACCGCGGGCGCAGCCGAGCGGCAGCGCCACACGCGAGGCGACCACCAGCCCGGCCACCTGAAGCCACCCCCACGGCACCCCGAGCACAGCGCCCAGTCCCGTGGCCTGGGCGATCAACACGAGCACGAGGGTTGCGGCGCCCATCGGGCCGATGTCGCCGCTGCGCATCACACGCAGCGCCTTGTCGCGGTCGGGCCCAGAACCGAGACCGTCCACGGTGTCGGCCAGCCCGTCCAGATGAATGGCGCGCGTGCCGAGCGCGAGAACGCCGATGCAGACGACGCCCGCGAGCAACGACGGCAGCCCCAGCCGCGACCCGGCCCAGCCGGCCAACCCAGCAGCCAGCCCGACCGGCGCAATGGCCAGCCACCCCAGCAGCATCGCGGCCCTGGCCTGGCGGCGCCCGATGGACGCCGTCACCGGCACCGGAATGACGGTCAAGAAGGCCAGCGCGAGCCGCAAGCCACCGATCACAGGAGGTCCCTGAGCTGAGCGACGTCGACCAGCCCGGCCACGGCGGCACGCAGAATCGGCACCGCGACGAGCGCCCCGGTGCCTTCGCCGAGCCGCATTCCCAGGTCGAGCAGCGGCACGAGGCCAAGGCGTTCCAGCGCGGCGGACTGGCCCGGTTCGGTCGAGCGGTGACCGACCTGCAACCACGGAATGATCGCCGGGTCGATGGACG
The DNA here is from genome assembly GCF_047602085.1 of Micropruina sp. Taxonomy (GTDB): domain Bacteria; phylum Actinomycetota; class Actinomycetes; order Propionibacteriales; family Propionibacteriaceae; genus Micropruina. Next base: position 317,672 of record NZ_JASGID010000007.1, on the reverse strand, counting down.
CAGCAACTGCGGCCTCGGCGACCGCGATCAGCCCGTCCAGCAACACCGGCACGCCCCGACGAGCGCTGCCGAGCATGAAACCCACAGCGGCGGCGATGTCGGCCGAGCCGAGTGCTGCCAGCCGACTCACCGGATCTGTGACCGATCCCGCGGCGCGTGCCAGGGCGGCCTCGATGACGGTGGTCTTGTGAGCCAACGCCGCGTCGTCGATGCCGGTGCCACGGCCCACCACGGCACCGGCAGCAAGCCCATGAGTCGCGGCGATCAGCGTGGCGGCAACGGTGGTGTTGCCGATGCCGAGGTCGCCCGCGATGAGCAACTGGGCACCATCGGCGACCTCTTCGCCGGCGATCCGGTCGCCCGCCGCCAGCGCCGCCTCGACCTCGTCGCGGGTCAACGCGTCTTCGACATCGATGCGCCCCGAGCCGCGGCGCACCTTGAAACGAGTGATCTGCGGGTCGAGATCGTCAAAGTCGGCGTCCACCCCCAGGTCGTAGAGCCTGACCGCCACGTGGTTCACCGCGGCCAGCGCCGACACCCCGGCGACCCCGGCGGCGATGCCACGCACCATCGCCGGAGTGACCGCGGCCGGATAGGCCGAGACGCCGTCGGCCGCCACCCCATGGTCGCCGGCGAAGACGACGACCCGCACGTCGTCCAACTGTCGCGGCGGGCACACCCCCTGGCACCCGGACAACCACGCGCCGATTTCCTCCAGCCGCCCTAGTGCGCCCAACGGCTTGGCCTGGCCGTCGCTCAACTGCCGAGCCGCCGCGGCCATTGCCGCAGCCGGGGGCGTGATGGGGCCGGCACTGATGGTCATATCTGCCTTTCGGGGTAGGGCGAGCGTCCGTCTCTTGCACTGTTTCACGTGAGGACGACCCGTACCGGGCAAAGTGTGATCTAGGCCAGGCTTGTGATCGGGCCAGAGCAAGAGAAGCAGTGCGATCGGTGGAGGGAGCGCCCGTGACCGGATTGTTGATCGCCGGGACCAGTTCGGACGCCGGCAAGTCGCTGATCACAGCCGGGCTGTGCCGGCTGCTGCATCGCCGCGGCGTGCGTGTGGCCCCGTTCAAGGCGCAGAACATGTCGAATAATTCGATGGTCTGCTCCGACGGCTCCGAGATCGGAAGGGCCCAGTACCTGCAGGCCATCGCGGCCGGCCTGGAGCCCAGTTCGGCGATGAATCCCGTGCTGCTCAAGCCCGGCACCGATCGGCGATCGTTCATCGTGCTGCGCGGCGAACCGGCCGGCACCCTGGAGGCCGGACAGTACGCCACCGGGCGCGCCCACCTGGCCGAGGCTGCCTTCGCCGCCTACACCGAACTCGCCGCTCGCTACGACCTGGTGCTCTGCGAGGGTGCCGGCTCCCCGGCCGAGATCAACCTGCGCGCCGGCGACTACGTGAATTTCGGCCTGGCTCGCCAGTTCGGGCTGCCGGTGGTGCTGTGCGGCGACATCGACCGCGGCGGCGTGCTGGCCTCCATCTACGGCCATTGGGCGATCGCCGACGAGCCCGACCGCGACCGGCTGGCCGGGTACCTGATCAACAAATTTCGCGGTGACCAGTCGGTGCTCCACCCGGGCCTGGCTGAGCTGACCCGCCGCACCGGGCTGCCCTGCCTGGGCGTGGTGCCCTGGCTGCCCGAGGTGTGGCTCGACGGTGAGGACGCTCTGGCGTTCGCGAACTGGCCCCGCATTCCCGGCCGAACCGGCACACTGCGAATCGCCGCGATCAGGTTTCCGAGAATCTCGAACGCCACCGACCTGGACGCCCTCGCCGCCGAACCCGGAGTGGACGTGGTGGCGACGACACGTGTCGCCGAGGTGGCTGAGGCCGATCTGGTGGTACTGCCGGGCAGCCGCTCGACGCTGGCCGATCTGGCCTGGCTGCGGGAGCGCGGGCTGGCCGACGCCCTTGTCGCCCGGGCCGCGGCAGGTCGTCCGATTCTGGGAATCTGCGGCGGTTATCAGATGCTCGCCCGCAGCATCGACGATCCAGTGGAGTCGTCTGCCGGCATGGCCAGCGGGCTCGGGCTGCTGCCGACGCAGGTCAGCTTCGGCGCGGCCAAGGTGCTGGCCCGGCCCAGCGGAGGCTGGCGGGGGCACCCGGTGACGGGCTACGAGATTCACCATGGGGTGGTCACCGCTGACGGCGGCGAACCCTTTCTCGACGGAGTCCGGCAGGGCAACACCTGGGGGACGATCTGGCACGGCACCTTTGAGAACGACGCGTTCCGCCGAGCCTGGCTCAGCGAGCTGGCCACCACCGTCGGTTCCACCTGGACACCCGCTGCCGACGCCCGCGGGTTCGCCGCCCGCCGTGAGCACATGCTGGACAGTCTGGCCGACGCCCTGCAATCGTGTCTGGACGTGGAAGGGCTGCTCGCCCTGGCTGATTTTCGCTGGTCGAGCTTGTCGAGACCTCGAATATGAATGCTCCGGCAACGGGTTTCGACAAGCTCAACCAGCCAGGCAACGGGTTTCGACAAGCTCAACCAGCGATGGGCGCGATGATCTGCGCTTCCTTCAGCCGCGGCTGGGCGGCACCAACGATTGCAGCCGCCAGGTGCCATGGGTGAGGCTGACCCGGGCGATGGTGCCGGGGGCGACGTCTAGGTGCAGCAGCGACTCGGCGTGAGCGCCCAGCGCGTGCACGCCGGCAGCTCGAACCGTGAGCGCCGAGGCGATCACCGTGGCGCCGCGCACCGGCCACTCCCCCGCATCGAGCACCGACCCGATTCGCTGCAGGTGAGTGGCGAGCGACTCGCCACCGTGTGGGCAGGCGGTGGGGTCATGCAGCCAGTCCTGCAAGCCTGCTGGGTCACGTTCGATGACCTGCCGCAGCGCCAGCCCGTGCCAGGCGCCGAAATCGGGGCCGGCCAGACCGGCCAGCGGCACCGGCAGCGCACCGGTACGGGCGGCCGCCTCCCGGCAGGCGACTTCGGGTGCGCAGTAGACGGCACCCTCGGGGCGAATCGTGATCGGCACACCCCCCAGCGGGTCTCCGGCGTCCCCGAAGACCGCTTCCCGGTGAGTTGCGGCGGGCCCGGGAGCAACCAGGATCAGTTTCATCGCAGATCTCCTCCCCAGCACCCCAGCCGCTGTCTCGACAGGGTCGACCAGTGTCTTCACCGCTGGCCGACCCTGTCGAAATCCCTCCTCACGCGGCCCAGCCGAGGTATCGACGGGCTCCACCAACGCTGCTCTACCGAACGCCGGCCAGCGACGCCTCGCGAACCGGCGCGACCCGGCTGACGGACAGCCGGTGTGTAAGCTCGCCGAGCACGACTCCCATGACGGCCCAGAGCACGGCCTGGGTGACCAGGCTGGAAAGCCGGAACTCGTACAGCAGCGAAGCCGGAAATTCGGCCGGAACCTCGTCGTAGCGCGGCATCGCGGCCAGCGCGATCAACGAGATCACCAGGTAGGTGCCGACGCCCGCCAGCCCGGCGTACCAGGCGCCGAGCCTCGGCAGCAGGTGGCGGGCCAAGTAGAGAGCGAGCGCGGCCGCGATCGCCGAGATCGCCATCATCCCGAAGTAGAGGGCGGTCCGATAGCCGATCGTCTCCCCGTGACCGACCGCCGGTGGATTGGGCGGGTAGATCAGGAAGGGCACGAAGAAGATCGTCACGAACCCGACCCCGACTACTGCCATCGACGTGGCCCGGGCACTCCTGCGCCCGAACCGGCCGAAGGCCAGGCCAGTGCCGATGCCGGCAAGGCCGCCGAGCGCGGTGCCGAGCACCAGCATTCCGGTCGCCAAGCCGAGGGTGGACTGGAGGCTCCGGGGCACCTCGGTGCCCGAAGCCTCTTCATCGGCCGCCGGCTCGTCGGCCGCTGGCTCGTCGGCCGCGGTGCCATGGTCGTGGCTGCCTCCGGACTCTTCGATCGCGATCGACGCGGCGACCGCCGGCTCACCGCTGACGTACCCCACAACGAAGGCGGCCAGACCGGCAACAAGACCAGCCAGCAGGCCACGAACAAGAAAATCCCGCAATGTCATCAGAACAAACCCTCCGGGCTCAGTGGCAGGGGAAGCCGAGCAGGTGGCGGGCGTCATGCACCCACTCATGGACGGCATTGCCGGCCACCATCTGGGTGGCACCCTGCTCAGCACCGACGAAGTAGATCGCCAGCAGCGCGATCAGCGCGGCGAACAGGATCCACGGCCAGGATTCGCGGATCGACAAGGTGGGCAGTTCGACGGCGATAGGTTTCGCCGAGGCGGTAGAGGCAAGACTCACGGTAGGGCTCCTTCCGAGCTGATGCGGCCCGTCAACGGTCTGCGGGGGTCGGGTCTGACTCGGGGGATTCCCCTCACAGTGGCGCAACCGCGTCGGATTTTCACCGACTTCCGGATCGCCCCGCACGGCCATTATTGACCTACGGGGCGACCGCCGCAGGCGCTTCGAAAAACCCGCTGCGCCGGGGCACTCAGCCCCGCACGACCGCCCAGGCGGTGACCGTGCGGGCGGGACGGAACCCGGTGAACCGTCCGATCGGTTCGGCGGTCTCGACCGCGACCCGGCTCAACTCCCCGCCCCAGGAACGGTAGGCGCCCAGCAGCACGGCATCGGAGTCGGCCGTAACCGAGTGCACGACCAAGCGGCCCCCACGACGCAGCACACCCCAGCAATGCCGCAGCACCGCCTCGTCGACGCCACCGCCGACGAATACCGCATCGGGGTCGGGCAGCACGCCCAGCGCGGCAGCGATGTCGCGCTCGACGATCCGCACCTGGTCGTTCACCGCATGGCTCGCGACGTTCGCCCGAATTCGCTCGGCGCGTTCGGCGTTGCGCTCCACCGCGATCGCGCGGTTGCCCCGCGACAGCCGGCACCACTCGATGCCGATCGAACCGGTGCCCGCGCCGAGATCCCACAACAACTCGTCACCGACCGGGGCAAGGGCAGCCAGCGCACTTGCCCGCAACACCCGTTTGGTGAGCAGCCCGTCGCTGGCAAAGGCATCGTCGGGCAGGCCAGCGGTCAGTTGTCCGGTCACGGCCCGACTCTAGGGGAGCCTGGATCGTGGGCCGCTTCGATGCGGCAGAATCCCTGCCATGACCATTACCCCGGGTTGCGGCCACGCCCTCACCACCCGGCAGCGCCGACGGCAACCGGCCCTGATCGTCAATACCGGCGACGGCAAGGGGAAATCCACCGCCGCCTTCGGCACGGCGTTGCGCGCCTGGCACCAGGGCTGGTCGATCGCGGTGTTTCAGTTCATCAAGTCACCCGATTGGCGCAGCGGTGAGCGGGAAGTCTTCGAGCGGCTCGACCGGCTGCACCGCGAGAGTGGGGTGGGCGGACCGGTGAGCTGGCAGGCGGTCGGGGCCGGCCGGACGGCCACCCGCAAGGGGTCGGATCGTGAGGAGCAGGCACGGGCGGCGACGGCGGCCTGGGCGGAGGTGCGCCGGCGGCTGGCCGCCCAGCAGCACGACTTCTACGTGCTCGACGAGTTCACCTACCCCCTGTCGTACCAGTGGCTGGATCTCGATGACGTACTGGCGGCGTTGGCCGGCCGTCCGGGCACCCAGCATGTGGTGATCACCGGACGCCGGGCGCCGCAACCGTTGCTCGACGCCGCCACCACGGTCACCGAGATGACCAAGGTGAAGCACCCCTTCGACGACGGCCAGAAGGGGCAGGCGGGCATCGAATGGTGACCCTGCCGCGCCTGGTGGTGGCCGCGGCGGCGTCCTCGGCCGGCAAGACGACGATCGCCACCGGCCTGATGGCCGCCTTCACTGCCCGGGGGTACCAGGTTGCCGGGTTCAAGGTGGGCCCCGACTTCATCGACCCCGGCTATCACGCGCTGGCCACCGGCCGGCCGGGTCGCAACCTCGACCCGGTGCTCACCAGCGAACGGTTGGTCCCGGCCCTGTTCCGCCACGGCATGCAGACCGGCTCACCCACGCCGGCGCGACTGGCGATCATCGAAGGCGTGATGGGGCTGTTCGACGGCCGGCTGGGCAGCGACGGGTTCGGGTCGACCGCCCACGTTGCCCGGCTGCTCAGCGCGCCGGTGCTGCTCGTGGTCGACGCTGCCGGCAGCTCGCGCACCGCCGCCGCCGCGGCACTCGGGGTGCGCGATTTCGACCGCCGGCTGAACGTGGCCGGGGTGATCGTGAACCGGGTGGCGAGCGCACGTCATGGCGCCGAATTGGCCCGGGTATTCGAGGCGGCCACGCTGCCGGTACTCGGCATCGTGCCCCGCACTGGCCGGGTCGTGGCTCCGTCGCGGCATCTGGGGCTGGTGCCGGCCGCCGAACGGCACGAGTCGTCGGCCACCATCGACGCCCTCGCCGAGCACCTGGCCACTCACGTCGACCTGGCCGCCGTAGCCGACCTGGCCGCGGCCGGCACCCGACCTGGGCGCCTCGCCCTGGCGGCCCGACGATGTCGTCACGCCGGTCGTCGGGTCGCCGATGGTCGGGGTGCTGGCCGGACGAGCCTTCACCTTTCGCTATGCCGAGACCACTGAGTTGTTGCAGGCGTTGGGCTGCCGGGTGCTGCCGATCGACCCGATGCACGACAACGAACTGCCGGCTGGCCTGGCTGCGCTCTACGCCGGCGGGGGGTTCCCGCAGGTGCATGCCGCCGAGCTGAGCGGCAATGCCTCGTTGCGAGCCGAACTGGCCTGTGCGATCCGCGACGGCCTGCCGACAGTCGCCGAATGCGCGGGGCAGCTCTACCTCGGCGAGCATCTCGACGGCCACCCGATGGTCGGTGTGCTGCCCTCCTCGGCCCGCATGACGCCGCGGCTGAGCCTGGGCTACCGGGTGGCGACTGCACCCAGCGACACGCTGCTGGCTGCCGCCGGAACCGAAGTCACCGGCCACGAGTTTCACCGCACCCAGACCCTGCCCTCGGCGGGCCCACGACCCGCCTGGCAGTGGAACGGCCAGGCCGAGGGCTTCTCAAGCGACCCAGGCGAAACCGGCGTCGCGAGCCTGCACAGCTCGTACCTGCACCTGCACTGGGCCGGTCACCCCGGGCTGGCGCAACGGTTCGCCGAGGCTGCCGCGCAATTCGCCACGCCTGGTGCCCACCAGCACCGCACGGCACCCGCCAGGGCGGACGGCATCGACCTGCGTCACCACGGCGACCGCGACCTGTCCCCCGGCCTGGTCGATCTGGCCGTCAACGTGCTGCTGCCCGAGCCGCCCGCCTGGCTGGCTGCGGAGATCGCCCGGCTCACCCCGCCGCTGGGTACCTACCCCGACGCTCGCGAGGCGCGGCGAGCGATCGCCGCCCGGCACGGCGTCGACCCGGCCATGGTGCTCCCCACCGCCGGCGGCGCCGAGGCGTTCACCCTGATCGCCCGCACCCTGGCACCGGCCCATCCGATGGTCGTGCACCCTCAGTTCACCGAGCCGGAGGCGGCACTGCGCACCGCAGGCGTAGCCGTCCAGCGCTGGCTGCTGCCGTTGCTGGACGATCCCCCGGCGCTGGCCGACCTTCCGGCCTGGGCCGATGCGGTGTTCGTCGGCAACCCGACCAATCCGACCGGACGGCTGCACCGGCGATCCGACCTGCTGGCCGCGGCTGGCGATCGGCTGCTGGTGGTGGACGAGGCCTTCATGGACGCCACCGACGAGGCCGAGTCACTGATCGAGCCAGCGATGCCCGGCCGGCTGGTGCTGCGTTCGCTGAGCAAGACCTGGGGGCTGGCCGGGCTGCGGGTCGGCTATGTGGTGGGCGATCCGAAGCTGGTCGCTCGGCTGGCCGACGCCCAGCCGCCGTGGTCGGTCTCGTCCCCCGCCCTGGCCGCGATGATCGCCGCCAGCAGCGACCGGGCGATCGCCGAGGCCCGGCATCGCTACGCCGAACTTGCCCGGGGCCGGCAGGAGTTCACCAGCCGGCTCGCCGCGGCCGGCTTTCCCAGCCTGCCCTCGTCCGCGCCCTTCGTGCTGGTGAACACCTCTGCCTGCGGGGTGGCGTCGGTGCGTCCAGCCCTGGCCGCGGCCGGTTTCGCCGTCCGGCGCGGAGAGTCTTTCCCGGGCCTGGGCCCCACCTGGATTCGGGTCAAGGTGCCAAACGATCCGGACGCCTTCGTCGCCGCCCTCAGTGCCTGCCGGTGACCCAGCGCAACGCCGCATCGACCGAGTCGACGATGGGCACGCCGGGCAGGTCAGGCGGACGGGCCACGATCACCACCGGAATGCCGAGTGCGGCTGCTGCGTCGAGTTTCGCCGCGGTCTGGTCGCCGCCGGAGTCCTTGGTGACCAGAACGTCGATCCGGCGGCTCAGCAACAGGGCGCGTTCGGCGGCGAAGTCGAAGGGTCCACGGGCCGCCAGCACCTCCCAGCCGTCGGGCACCGGGGTCTGGGGAGGTTCGACCACTCGGAGCAGCACGTAGCCGCCCTGCCAGCCGGTGAACACGGCGGCCGACTGACGTCCGACGCTGAGAAAGACCCGATGCCCCACACCTTCCGCGACGGCCCGGGCATCGGCCAGCCGGGCCACCCAGTGCCAGCCCGATGCGTCGGGCCGAGTTCGCCAACTGGGGCGTGACAGGCGCAGCAGCGGGGTGCCCTGGTGCCGGCAGGCAGCGGCCGCATTCGTGCTGATCTGCGCGGCGAACGGGTGCGTCGCATCCACGACGCGGGCGATCCGGTGGGTGCGCAGGTAGTCGACCATTCCGGCGACGCCACCGAAACCGCCGACTCGCACCTGGCCGGCCGGCAAAACCGCCGGTGAGGCCGCCCCCGCCAGCGAACTGACCACCGGCACCCCCGCCTCGGCCAGCCTCGCGGCCAGGGCGCGGGCCTCCCCGGTTCCGCCCAGCAGCAGAACGGTCATCGCCGCCGACGCCAGGCGATCGCCATCGCCAGCACCGCCGAACCGAGCCCGACAGCGTGCGCCAGTCGCACCCCCCGGGCCAGGTCGGGCGGGGTTGGCGCCGCTCCGGTGCCGAGTTCGCCGCGGTCCTCGGCAACCCCGTCATAGACGTTGGTGCCGCCCAGGGTGACCCCGAGCGCCCCGGCGAAGGCCGCCTCGACCACGCCACCGTTGGGGCTGGGGTGGGCGGGCGCCTGTTCGGCGACCGCGTGGGCGGCATCAGCCGGATCGCCGCCCACCACCGGGGCCAGGCCGGCGGCCAGCGCGCCGGCGAGCCGGGCGGGCAGCCAATTGGCCAGATCGTCGAGCCTGGCGGCAGCCCAGCCGAAGTTGCGGTAGCGGGGGTTGCGGTAGCCGACCATCGCATCGAGCGTGTTGACCGCCCGGTAGCCGAGCAACCCGGGAATCCCGGCGACCGCACCCCACAGCAGCGGAGCCACCACCGCGTCGGAGGTGTTCTCCGCGACCGACTCCAGGGTGGCGCGGGCGATCTGGTCGGCGTCGAGTCCGGTCGGGTCGCGGCTCACCAGGTGCGGCAGTCGGGCGCGGGCGGAGTCCAGGTCGCCGGCCGCGAGCGCGTCCGAGATGATCTGCGCCTCGCGGGCCAGTGAACGTCCGCCCAGCACCGCCCACGTGGCCACGGCGGTCGCCAGACACTCGGCCACCGGGTGACCCCGGCAGGCCCATCGCAGCACCCATCCGGCCCCGGCGGCGGCACCGACCAGGGTGCTCGTGAAGACTGCGCCGGACGAGCGCGAGTCGGCGTAGACCCGCTGTTCGAGCTCGTCCGCCACTCGCCCGAAACCGGCGACCGGGTGGTAGCGCGCCGGGTCACCCAGCGCCTGGTCGGCCAGCCAGCCCAGCCCTAGGCCGGCCGCTGTGGCGATTGTCATACCTTGTCACCCGATTGTGCTGAAGCCCCACATTGCGTCGTCGAGTCTGCCAGACTGAAGAACCGACGCGGCAACGATTATGAGGAACTCCGGTGTGATTCCGGGGCGGTCGCGCCACTGTGACCGGAGCGATCCGGAAGTCAGGAACTCTTCGTTGCCGCCGAGCGACACCCATCGGGCGCGAAACCTGAGGAGGCTCCCTTGACGCACCCTGCCCTGATTCACTCGCCCACGCTGATCGGCGTCGGCGTGGGGCCCGGCGACCCCGAGTTGATCACGGTGAAGGGCGCAGCAGCCCTGCGCTCGGCCGACGTCGTGCTGGTTCCCGAAACCGACACCGGCACCGGTGAGGTCGGCCGCGCCGAACAGGTGGTGCTGTCCGCTTGCCCCGAGGTCGCCGCGCGCGTGCGGCGGGTGCCGTTCAGCATGTCCCAGCGCGCCGGTGTCGGCGCCCAACGGCGCAAGTCGTGGGAGGCGTCCGCCCACGCGGCCGTCCAGGCCTTCGCCGGCGGAGCCGCCAGCGTGGCCTTCGCCACGGTGGGTGACCCCAGCGTCTATTCGACCTTCTCGTATCTGGCCGACCACGTTCGCGCAGCGGTACCCGACCTACACGTCGAGGTGATCCCCGGCATCACAGCCATGCAGGCGCTGGCCGCCGTCAGCCGGACGCCCCTGGTCGAGGCACAGGAGGTGCTCACCCTGGTGCCGGTGACCGCAGGGCTGCAGCAACTGGCCGAGGCGCTGGAGCATTCCGACACCGTGGTCGCCTACAAGGGCGGACGCCACCTGGCGGCGGTGCTCGACCTGGTGCGGCAATGCCGTCCGGAAGCCACTGGCGTGCTGGGAACCGACCTAGGGCTGCCCGAGCAGCGACTGGTCGCTCTCGATGCGATCGACGCGACGTCGGCGCCCTACTTCTCCACCCTGCTGGTCGCCCCGGCCCGCACCGCGACGGGGGGTCGGTTGTGAGCAACCCACCAGATTCTTCTCGTGCGCCACACTCCTTGGGGCAACGCCACGGTGAGGTCGTGTTCGTCGGCGCCGGCCCGGGCGCACCTGATCTGATCACGCTGCGCGGCGCCCAGGTGATCGCCGAGGCCGACATCGTGATCTGGGCCTCCAGCCTCGTGGACGCCGCCATCGTCGCCGGCGCCAAGCCGGGCGCCACGGTGATCGACTCGGCCAGCCTGCCGCTGGAGGGCATCGAACCGCTCTACCGGCGGGCCAGGGACGAAGGGTTGCTGCTGGCCCGGGTGCACACCGGTGACCCGTCGATCTACGGCGCGACGGCCGAACAGCGCAGAATCTGCGAGCGGCTCGGCATCGCCCACCGCACGATTCCGGGAGTGTCAGCCTTCTCGGCCGCCGCTGCCCGAGCAGACGCCGAGATCACCGTTCCCGAGGTCTCCCAGACCTTGATCCTGACCCGGCTGGAGGGCGGCCGTACCCCCATGCCGCCCCGAGAGACGGTTCGCGGCTTCGCCGCCCACGGCGCCACCATGGCGCTGTATCTGTCGGCGGCGCGCAACAAGGCTTTGCAACACGAACTGCTGGCCGGCGGCTACCCGCCCGAGACGCCGTGCATCGTCGGTTACCGGGTGAGTTGGCCCGATGAGCTCATGCTGCGCTGCCATCTGGGCGAGTTGTCGGCCACCATGGCGCAGTACAAGCTGTGGAAGCACACCGTGGTGCTGGTCGGCCCGGCGCTCGGCGCCCAGGGCGAAACCCGTAGCCACCTGTACCACCCCGGCTTCCGCCACGAGTACCGCGATGCCGAGGGCGCCCCGCCGGTGCCAGCACCGGACACCATTCATCGACGGCCGCGCGGCTCGTCTGACTCCACCGGTGACCGGTCGGCGACACCCGGCGCCGGGCCGGGTGGGCCGCCCGCCGCACCCCCGAGTGCGCAGACCCGCCGCTCGGCGTCGGCAACCCTCGCAAGCAACGTTCAGAGGCCACGATGATCACCGTGTACGGCTTGCTCGGCGCGCCAAGCCCACAGCTGCGCGAGGCCGCCGCACGCGCCGACGTGGTGGTGGGCGGACGCCGCCATCTCGACGCCCTGAACGTCGAGCCGGAACGCCGGATCACCCTGGGCGCCCTGCGAATCGCGGTGCAGCAGGTGCGGCAATTGCGCGACTCCGCCGCGGTCGTGGTGATCGCCAGCGGTGATCCGCTGTTCTTCGGCATCGTGCGTTCGCTACGGGCGGCAGGCTTGCGTCCGGCCGTGGTACCCGCCGTCTCATCGGTCGCCGCCGCCTTCGCCGCAGTCGGGCTGCCCTGGGACGACGCCGCCGTGGTGAGCGTGCACGGGCGTCCGTTGCAGCCCGCACTTCGGCTGGCCCGGTCCACCGGCAAGGTGGCGGTCTTCACCTCGGCCGAGAATGACATCCGGCGACTCGCTGAAAGCCTGGCCGACCTGGAACGCTGGTATGTGCTGGCCGAGCGCCTGGGCGAAGCCGACCAGCAAGTACGCGTGCTGACCACCGCTGAGGCGATGGTGACCGAACCCCGCGAACCCAACGTGGTACTGATTCTCGACCGCCCACCGTCCGCCGACGACGCACCCTGGCCCGGTGACATCGCCGGTGCCCAACCGATCGGCTCCCCCGAGTCCGTCGGGGACGGTTCCCGATGGTCCATCGGCCAGGTCACCTCGGGCGCCGCCAGCCTGGCGCGAGCGGATCAGATCGACGCCATTCTCGGCGTCGAAACGAAGCGCTACACCGAGGGTGCCCGCGCCGGCCTTCCCCAAGCCTGGGCTGCGTGCGACCTGATCGTCAGTCATCTAGCCCTGGGTGCCACCACCCGGATCATCGCTCCCCTGTTGCAATCAAAGAAGACCGACCCCGGCGTCGTGGTGATCGACGAGACCGGACGGTTCGTCGTGCCGCTGGTCGGCGGGCACAGCGGCGGTGCCAACGCCCTGGCCAGCCAGCTCGCCGAAGGGCTGGGCGCCACAGCGGTGCTCACCACCGCGACCGATTCGACGGGCGTGGCGGCACTGGACACCCTCGGCTGGGCCTACCGCGGCGATGTCGCCGCGGTCACCCGGGCGATCCTGGACGGGCATCCGGTCGATCTGGTGCGCACCAGGCCGTGGCCGCTGCCCCCGCTGCCGCCCAACGTAGGCTCGACCTCCAGCATCGTCGGACGAGATTGCCGCGAGGGTGCCGCCACCGAGACTTCGACAAGCCCAACCAGCGGCGGCCGCGTTGAACAGCCGCTCATGGCCGGTGCCGGCGGATCGCCAGCGGTGGCCCGGATCGTCGTCACCGACGAGTTGGCCGCCCCGCTGGCAGCCGCACGCGAATCGGGCGGGTCAGCGATGGCCGAGCCGGCCCGCACCACACCCACCGTCGTCTTGCATCCTCCCTCGTTGATCGCGGGCATGGGGTGCAATCGCGGAACAAGCGCCGCCGCACTTCGCGACCTGCTCGAACGAACGCTGACCAAGGGCGGGCTGGCAATCGAATCGCTGGCGGCGATCGCCTCGGTGGACGCCAAGGCCGACGAGGCCGGCCTGATCGAACTGGCAGCAGAGTTGCGGGTTGGGTTCCGCACCTTCGACGCCGCCACTTTGGCGGGCTTCGACGTGCCCAACCCCAGCGCTCATGCCCAGGCCGCCGTCGGCACCCCAAGCGTCTCCGAGGCGGCGGTGCTGGCCGGCGGGGCTGACCTGGTCGTGCCGAAGCAGAAGACTCCCGAGGCCACCTGCGCCATCGGACGGCTCCCGGCCAGCGGCAAGCTGTGGGTGGTCGGGCTCGGCCCCGGCTCCCGCGATCTGACCACGCCCCGGGCACAGCAGGCGATCCGCAATGCCGCGGTGGTGGTCGGCTATCGGCCCTACGTCGAGCAGGTCACCGATCTGATCCGGCCGGGCACCGAGGTGCACTCCTCGGGCATGGGCACCGAGGAGGCGCGCACCGCGCTGGCTATCGCCAAGGCCCGCGAGGGCCGCCGGGTGGCGCTGGTCTGCTCGGGCGATCCGGCGATCTACGCGATGGCCTCTCCCACCTTGGAGCAAGGCACCGAGGGCATCGAGGTCGAGATCGTGCCCGGGGTCACGGCCAGCCTGGCGGTGTCGGCCATTCTGGGCGCTCCGCTGGGCCACGACCACGCCACCATCTCACTGTCAGACCTGCACACCAGTTGGCAGAACATCGAGCAGCGGCTGCAGGCCGCCGCCGAGGCCGATCTGGTCACCGTGCTGTACAACCCGCGCAGCCGCACGCGCCTGATGCACCTGCCCCGGGCGCTGCAGATCTTCTCCGCGCACCGGCCGGCCGGCACGCCGGTGGCCGTGGTTGAAGAGGCCTGCCGTCCCGACCAGAAGGTGACCACTGCCACCCTGGCCGATTTCGACCCGGCCTGGGTCAACATGAATTCCCTGGTCGTGATCGGTTCGTCGACCACTCGCTACCTGCCCACCGGACGCGGTGCCACTGTCATGGTGACCCCGCGTGACTACCACTGGATGAACCAATGACTACTGCCCACGTTCCCGCCCCGACTGATCCGGCTGCTGTCCCGGCCAGCCCGCCGCCCCTGGTGATCGCCGGTCACGGCACCCGGGTGAACGCCGGCGCCGAGGCTGCTTTCGCGCTCGTCGAGAAGGTGCGCGCCCTGCTGCCCGGGGTGCGGGTCGAGGCCGGTTTCGTCGAGCTCACCCCACCGACCATCGATGAGGCGCTCACCGAGGTGCTGGCCGACGAGCCCGCCGCTGTGGTGGTGCCGCTGATGATCGGCACCGGCGGCCACGTCCGCGAAGACATTCCCGAGGCGATTCGAACCGCCAAGACCAGCTTTCCCGACGCAACGGTGGTGTACACCCGCCACCTGGGTTCGCCGGCCCCGATGATCGCCGCCGTGCATGCCCGGATCGCCGCTGCCCGCGGCGAATGGGCCGCCGATCAGACCGACGTGCTGATGGTCGGACGCGGCTGTCAGGTCACCGATGCCAATGCCGACCACGTGCGGCTGTCGCGGGTGATCTTCGAGTCCGGCGGGTATCACCAGGTGCTCTCGGCGTTCATCCAGGTCGCCCGGCCGTCGCTGCCCGAGATTCTGCGCCAGTACTACGCCTCAGGCAGCCGCCGGATCGTCGTCATGCCGCACTACCTGTTCACCGGCCGGCTCGACCAGTGGGTGCACCAGCACGTGGCTGATTTTCGCGCTGAGCATGCCGATGCCGAGATCCGGGTGGCCGAGGTGATCGGCCCCTGCGACGAGCTCGCCCACGTGGTGGCCCAACGCTATAAAGAGGGTGCCCTGCGGGCCCGGACCAGCGCCGGTTCGCCGGCCTATCTCGCCGGCCTGCTGCTGAACGGACGCAAGGTCGTTGTCGTCGGCGGCGGCTGTGTGGCTCGCCGGCGCGTGCCCGCCCTGCTGAAGGCCGGCGCCAGAGTCGAGGTGATCTCTCCCGACCTGCACGCCTCGCTGAATCCGCTGGCCGAGTCTGGTGCGATCGCCTGGCATGCCCGGCCGTTCACCCCGTCCGACCTGGACGGCGCCTGGTACGTGCTGGCCAGCACCGATTCGGCCGCCACCAATGCGGCGGTCGCCCAGGCGGCCGAAGAGCGTCACACCTATTGCGTGCGAGCCGACCGGGCCGCCGACGGGTCTGCCTGGACCCCCGCCACCGGCGAGGCCGCCGGTGTGACCGTGGCCGCGATCACCAGTCACGACCCGGTGCGCGCCCGGCGAATCCGTAACCGGTTCATCGAAGTGGTCAACGAGGAGTCGCTGTGACCGACCCGACAGCGGTGACCTATCAGTACCTCACCGACGGCGCCGAGATCTATCGGCGTTCGTTCGGCACCATTCGGGCCGAGGCGAACCTGTCGATCTTGCCGGCGGACGTCGCCCACGTGGCGACCCGGATGATCCACGCCGCAGCCCAGACCGACCTGCCCGAGCACCTGGGCTACAGCGCGGGCGTCGTCGAGGCCTGCCGGGCCGCCCTGCAGGCCGGCGCACCCATTCTGTGTGACTCGCAAATGGTGGCCAGCGGGGTGATTCGGGCCCGGCTGCCCGCCCACAACGAGGTTGTCTGCCACCTCGGCGAACCGGCACTGGCGCAACTGGCCCAGCGATTGAGCACCACCAAGACCGCCGCCGCGGTCGAACTGTGGAAGCCCCGCCTGGCTGGCGCCGTGGTGGCGATCGGCAATGCCCCGACCGCGCTGTTTCACCTGCTCGAAGTGGTCCGCGACACCGGGTTGATGCCGGCCGGCGTGATCGGCATACCGGTCGGCTTCGTCGGTGCCGCCGAATCGAAGCGGGCCCTGGCCGACAACCCGTTCGGGCTGGAATACCTGGTGCTGCACGGCCGCCGTGGCGGCTCGGCGATCACCTCCGCCGCCCTCAACGCGATCGCCAGCGATACCGAATGAGCCGTGAACTCGCGTTGATCGGCATCGGTGCCGGTGATCCCGACTGGGTGACGCTGCAGGCGGTCGCCGCCCTGCAGCAGCTCGACGTGCTGTTCGTCGTTCTCAAAGAACAGGAACTGGACGATCTGGTCGAAGCCCGGCAGGTCGTCGTCGAGCGTCACCGCACTCGGCCACTGCGCACCGTCGAACTACGCGACCCGCCCCGTCCTTGGCGAACGGCACCCGACTACCCAGCGGCGGTGGCCCGGTGGCGCGAGCAACGGCTGGAGCAATGGGGCGCGGCGATCTCCTCCGAACTAGGGCACGGCCAGACCGGCGGCTTTCTGGTCTGGGGCGACCCCAGCCTGTTCGAGAGCACCCTGGCGATCGTCCAGGAATTGCGCCGTACCAGTCCCGAACCGATCGAACTGCGGGTGATCCCGGGGGTCAGCTGCGTCCACGCGCTCACCGCCCGCTTTCAGATTCCGCTCAACCGCCAGGGCCGAGCTGTTCAGATCGCTCCCGCCCGGCTGCTGGCAGACGGCGTTCCAGCCGGGGTCGACGATGTGGTGGTCATGCTCGACGGCCGTCAAACCTTCGCAGCGATCGACCCCACCGGCCTGGACATCTTCTGGGGTGCCTACCTCGGCACACCCGATGAGATCCTGATCGCGGGCGACCTCGCCCAGGTGCGCCAGCGGATTCTCACGGTCCGAGCCGAGGCCGCCGCCGGTAAGGGCTGGATGTTCGACACCTACCTGCTGCGGCGCCGAATCAGCTAGCGACGCGCTCATTTTGCGCCGGTCGAGCTTGCCGAGACCTCGATCTGATTGCTCTGGCTAGGGGTTTCGACAAGCTCAACCAACACTCGACACGCCGACCAGTCGCCGGTCGAGCTTGTCGAGACCCAACGGCGAGTGCGGCGCAGGGCGAACTCCCCGCGAGTCAGCGGGATGCAACCACCGCCGGCCAGGTCTCCAGACCGTGCCGCAGCTCGTCCGGCACCGGAACCGGACGGCCCTGCAGATCGCCGCACACGATCACCGTGCGCGCTCGGGCAAACACGGTGCCGGCGTCCGGGTCGGTGACCTCGGCGACCAGGCTCATCGACGTGCGTCCGATGTCGGCGACCGCCACCCGGGTCTGGTACGGCTCGAGCCGATGGTCGAGCTGGGCGAGATAGTCGATGTCTTGGCGCACCACCATCCACATTTGGCCGGCCTCGGTCGCCGCGCTCATCCGGTTGCCGGAGCGGTCGGCATCGCTCGACATGTGCACCCGGGCCTCGGCCACGAAGTCGAAAAAGCGCACGTTGTTGACGTGCCCGTAGGCGTCGAGGTCAGTCCAGCGCACCGTCAGCGGAGCCTCATACGCCGACGGCCCACAGCGCCACCTGCCGAGCGGGCGCAGCGGCTCGAGCGGCGCGCTGCGGGCCACGAACCAGCCCCGCTCGTCGGGGGTCATGCGCCGCGGTCGTCCGGCCTCGAAGTCGAAGATGCACAGCAGCGAGCGCGCCCGGGCACACACCCGACCCGCCTGCACCACCTCGTAGGCGATGGTGAAGCGTGACGCACCCACGTCACCCACCAACAGCCGCACCTGCACCGGATCGTTGGCGAACTCCACCGGCGCCAGGTACTCCACCTGATGAGCGACGACCAGGGTGCCGTCGCCGAGCAGCGCAGCGTTGTCACCGGCCAGCAAGAACTGCACCCGCGCCTCTTGCAGATAATCGGCGATCACGGCGTTGTTGACGTGGCCCTGCGCATCGAGGTCGACCCATCGCAGCGGTACGTCGATGATCACGGCGGGGG
This sequence comes from Micropruina sp., assembly GCF_047602085.1. Classification (GTDB taxonomy): domain Bacteria; phylum Actinomycetota; class Actinomycetes; order Propionibacteriales; family Propionibacteriaceae; genus Micropruina. Next base: position 299,742 of record NZ_JASGID010000007.1, on the reverse strand, counting down.
TCACTCGTCGTCCATCTCCTTGTCGTACATCGCATCGATCTCGGTGCCGAATTGTTTGGCGATCGAAGCCCGGCGAATCTTCATGCTGGGGGTCACCTGGCCCTCGTCGACACTGAACTCGTTGGGCAGAATCGTGAACTTCTTCACCGTCTCCCACCGCTCCAGGCTCTCGTTGGCCCGATCGACCAGCACCTGGACGCCCTGCCGCAGGTTGTCGCTGGCCACAAGCTGGTCGTAGCTCGCGTCGGCCATGCCGTTGACGGCGGCCCAGCGCTTCACGTTGTCGACATCGACGGTGAGCAGTGCCGAGATGTACTTGCGGCCGTCACCCACGGCCACGGCCTGGCTGATGAACGGAATCGCGGCGACCAACGCCCCCTCGACCTTCTGCGGAGCGACGTACTTGCCGCCCGAGGTCTTCATCAGGTCTTTCTTGCGGTCAGTCAGGGTCAGGTTGTTCTCGGCGTCGAGGCGACCCAGGTCACCGGTGTGAAACCAGCCGTCGACGATCGCTTCGGCGGTGAGCTCGGGAGCATCGTGATAGCCGGTCATCACGCCGGGCCCACGCAGCAGCACCTCGCCGTCGTCGGCGATCTTCACCTCGGTGCCGGGCAGCACCTGGCCCACTGTGCCGAACCGGGGGTGCGTGGGCACGTTGACGAACGACACGGCCGTGGTCTCGGTCAGGCCGTAGCCCTCGATCACCACCAGACCGGCGGAGTAGAACCAGCCCTGCACCTTGGCGTTCAGCTTGGCCGAGCCCGACACCATGAACCGCATCCGACCGCCCAGCCGATCGCGCAGCTTGCTGAACACCAGCTTGTCGGCGATCGTGTACTGCACGCCGAGCAGACCGGGCAGCCGGCGTCCGGCGAGCCGGTACTCGTGGCTCCGCTTGCCCACCGCGAAGGCCCAGCGAGAGATGGCACCCTTCGCCCCGGTGGCATTGGACGACAGCACCGTGGCCCGCACCTTCTCGAAGATGCGCGGCGCTCCACACATGAAGGTGGGTTTGGTGACACCGAGGTTGGGCACGATGCGCTCGATCCGGCCGTCCACCGCGGTGGTGAAGCCGATTACCAGTTGCACCGCGATCAGGCATTTGCCGAACACGTGCGATAGGGGCAGCCACAGGTACTGCAGATCGTCGGGGGTGATGATCGCGAGCCGATCGGCTCCGAAACCCACCGAGATCCAGTTGCGCTGCACCAACTCGACGCCCTTGGGGCGTCCGGTGGTGCCCGAGGTGTAGATCAACGTGGCCAGGCTGTCGAGGCCGACCCCCGCCCGGGCCACCTGCACGCAGTCGGGCTGCTCGGCCAACCGCTGCCGGCCACGCTCGATCAACTGCTGCCACGACAAGGTGTATTCGCCGTCGCCGTCGCCGTCGAGCAGCACCACCACCCGCACCTGGCTGTCGGAACCGTTCAGCTTGGCGGCCTGCTCGGCGTTCTCGGCCACCAGCACCTGCGAGCTCGAGTGCCCGACGATGTACTGAAAGTCTTCGGGGGCCGTGTTGGGGTAGATGGTCGTGGTGGCGGCACCGATGGCGTTGATGGCCAGATCGGCCAGAATCCACTCGATGCGGGTGGCGGCGGCGATCGCGACGCGCTCGGCGGGGGCAACCGACAAGGTGAGCAGCCCGGCGGCCAGTTGCTGCACCCGGTCGTGGGTCTGCGCCCAGGTCAACGACACCCAGTTGTCGGACGCGTCTGGGTAGCGGAATGCCTCCTTGCCGGCACTCTGCTCGACCCGCCAGTCGAAAAGGTCACCGATCGAGGTGGGCTTGCCCTGCAGGAGGGCCTCGGCCTCGGCGTTCATGTCACTCCTGTTTCCCCGCCAGCGCCGTCGGTGGCGAATATTCGATTGCGGAAGCGCTGACCAACACAGCCCCGCTGGTTGAGCCCGTCGAAACCCCTTGCCACAGCGGTACGACTGAGGTCTCGACACGCTCGACCAACGATTGATCAACGTTTGCACAATAGTAAGGGCACGGTGCGAATCGGCTGCGGGCGGACGCGCCGCCCGCCTCACGGCTACGACTGGACGCGGCGGCGATCCCGTCAACCATCGGCGTATCGTCGCGCTTCGGCCGAGTTGCTAGGGAAACGCCGGGCTCTCGCTGGTCGAGCCTGTCGAGACCTCGGACAGAGTGCCCTCACTAGGGGTTTCGACGTAGCTCAGCCAGCGGTGGGCGCACTGATCAGCACGTCCCTTGACAATTCACAAGCGAGGCACACCCAGGGCAACGCTGTGATTTAGCCTTCAACCATCTTTGCTATGATGCGCGCGTGACGAGCAACGGTGAGTGCCTATGGCTGACCAGCGAGCAGCAGCTGATCTGGCGCGACTACCTGGCCGGGGTGAGCCGAATCAACGATCGCCTCGACGCGGAGCTGCGCCCGTTCGGCCTCGATCTGGGCGAGTACGAGATTCTGGTCAACCTCTCGGAGGCCGACCACCTCGAAATGCGCATGTCTGAGCTGGCCCAATGCGTGCGGCAGTCCCGCTCGCGACTCACCCACACGGTTGCCCGGATGGAGGCCAAGGGGCTGATCCTGCGCAAGAGCTGCCAGGGTGACCGGCGCGGCGTGATCGCCGTGCTCACCGCCACCGGGCTGAACCTCTTGCAGACCGCCGCCCCGTGCCACGTGGCCTCGGTGCGGGCCGCCCTGGTCGATGTCGTCACCGCCGACGACTTCGAGGCGCTCGGTCGCGCCATGAAGGCCGTCGTCGAGGTGGCAGACTGAGGCTGTGCGGGCCCCTGCCTTCGACCGCTCCACCCTCAGCCGCGCGCTCTATTCGTCCGACGCCTCGCTGTACCGGGTGGTGCCCGAGGCGGTTTACGTACCGTCCGATTCGCTGGAGTTGAGCGCGGCCGTCGACCAGGCGCTGGCCGAGCGGCTACCGATCACCATGCGCGGGTCTGGCACCTCGTGCGCGGGCAATGCGATCGGCCCCGGGCTGGTGATCGACACGCGCCGGCTCGACGCCATCACCTCCCTCGACCCCGGCGCAGCGCTGGCAGTGGTGCAGCCCGGCGTGGTGCAGTCAGTGCTGAGTGCCGCCGCAGCGGCCCATGCGCTGCGGTTCGGCCCCGACCCGTCCTCGTCCAGCCGCTGCACCGTGGGCGGCATGATCGGCAACAACGCCTGCGGACCGAGGGCCCTGGGTTACGGCAAGACCAGCGATGTGGTCGAGGGGCTGGAACTGATCAACGGAGCCGGTGAGCGGCTCAGTCTGCGGCGCTCCACCGACCTGCGCGAGCACCCGTCGCCGACCCTGCACCGGCTGCACCGGCTGGTGCAGGCCAACCTGGGCGTGATTCGCACCGAGTTCGGGCGTTTCGGCCGCCAGGTGTCGGGCTATTCGCTGGAGCACCTGCTGCCCGAGCGGGGATTCGACGTCACCCGCTTTCTGGTCGGGTCGGAGGGCACGCTGGGGGTGGTCACCGAGGCGACCGTCCGGCTATCGCGCGACCCGGTGCAGCGGTGTCTGGTGGTGCTCGGCTACCCTTCGCTGGCCGCGGCGGCAGATGCGGTGCCGGCGGTGCTCGCCTTCGAGCCCACCGCCTGCGAGGGTCTGGACGCCCGGATCGTCGACACGGTGCGCGCCCGGCACGGCGCCGCTGCGGTTCCGGCGCTGCCGCCGGGGGCCGGTTGGCTGTTCGTCGAACTCGCCGGCGACGACCCCGACGAGGTCGCGCAGCGCGCCTTCACCCTGGCGGCGGGCCACCAGGCGTCCCGGGTGATCGCAGCTGCGGCCGAGCAGGCCACGCTGTGGCGGCTGCGTTCCGATGGCGCCGGCTATGCCGGAATCGCCTTGACCGAGCCCGCCCACCCGGGCTGGGAGGACGCCGCCGTGCCGCCGGAGCGGCTGGGCGACTACCTGCGCGACTTCGAGGCCCTGCTTGTCAGGCATGGCCTGCACGGACTGCCGTACGGGCATTTCGGCGAGGGCTGCGTGCACTGCCGCATCGACTTTCCACTCGGCCGCAGCTCCGGCAGCGCGACGTATCGGCGCTTCGTGGAAGAGTCGGCCGACCTGGTCGCCGGCTATGGCGGCTCGCTGTCGGGCGAGCACGGCGACGGCCGGGCGCGCTCGGACCTGTTGGGCCGCATGTACTCACCGGCGGCGCTGCGTCTGTTCGCCCAGGTCAAGGCCCTGTTCGACCCCAACGAGCTGCTGAACCCCGGGGTGCTGGTGCGGCCGGCAGCGGTGGATGCCGACGTACGCCTGGCTCAGGCGCCGCACCCCCTGGACGCCCTGGCCGCCGACGTGCACCGCTGCTCCGGGGTCGGACGTTGTGTGGCCGCCGGGGCCGTTGACGCCATGTGCCCGTCGTACCAGGTGACCCGGCGCGAGCGGGATTCCACCCGAGGCCGGGCGCGCGTGCTGCAAGAGCTGGCTATCGGGGGCCTGGTCAGCTCGCCCCGCTCCCGGGCCGTGACCGAAGCCCTTGAGCTGTGCCTGGCCTGCAAGGCCTGCGCGACCGACTGCCCCACGGGGGTCGATCTGGCCCGGGACAAGTCCGTGGTGCTCGAGCGCGCCCATGCCGGCAGGCTGCGGCCGCTCACTCACTACACCTTGGGCTGGCTGCCCCGCTGGACCCGGCTGGTGACAGCGGTGCCCGGACTGGCGGCGTTGGCCAACGCACTCACGCACACGCCGGTGCTGCGGACTGCGCTGCTGCGACTGGCCGGCGTGGACGCTCGGCGCACCCTGCCGCAGTTCCGCACCGGTCGGCTGGCCGAGATCGTCGACCGCACGGCTTCAGAGCTCGACACGTTCGACTCGCGACCACCGCTGGTCGAGCCCGTCGACCGCACGGCTTCAGAGCTCGACACGTTCGACTCGCGACCACCGCTGGTCGAGCCCGTCGACCGCACGGCTTCAGAGCTCGACACGTTCGACTCGCGACCACCGCTGGTCGAGCCCGTCGACCGCACGGCTTCAGAGCTCGACACGTTCGACTCGCGATCACCGCTGGTCGAGCCCGTCGAGACCCCCCGCCTGGGCCGCGTCGCCGTGTGGGCGGACTCGTTCTCGCTGGGCTTCGCCGGCGGGCACGTGAAAGCCATGATCCAGGTGCTGGCCCGGGCAGGTTACCAGCCCGAACTGATCGGTGAGCACGCCTGCTGCGGCCTGACCTGGATCACCACCGGCCAGCGCGCCGCAGCAGCCGCCCGGCTGCGTCGCTCGCTCGACGTGCTGACTCCCCTGGTGCAGGCGGGCGTCCCCATCGTCGGCGTCGAGCCGTCGTGCCTGGCGGTCTGGCGCGACGAGGCGTCCGAACTGGTCGACGATCCGCGGCTGGCAGTCGTGCAGCACGGCCTGCACACCCTGGCCGAACTGCTCGGTGGTACTACCGGCTGGCAGCCCCCCGATCTAGCCGGACGCACCGTGGTCGTGCAACCGCACTGCCACCACCGCGCCGTGCTGGGCTGGGCGTCCGACGCCACGCTCCTGCGCCGCACCGGCGCGCGGGTGGTGACCGTGACCGGATGCTGCGGACTGGCCGGCAACTTCGGTGTGGAGCGCGGCCACTACGACGTGTCGGTGGCAGTGGCGGGGCTGCACCTGCTGCCGGCCCTGGCCGCGGCTCCCCCGGACGCGCTGGTGCTCGCCGACGGCTTCTCATGCCGCACCCAGATCGCCGACCTGGCGGGACGACCGAGCATGTCTCTGGCCGAGCTGCTGGCGAACTCGCACTGACCTGTCCGCCACGCCCCGCGATCTGGGTCTGAATCGGCTCGGCCAGCGACCGCTCACTGCAACGACCGCGTTCGACCAACCGCCACTCGCCGCCCAACCAACGCCCTTGTGCCGGGCAACGACGTCGCGGCGAGCAACCACTGGCGCCCTGCCCGCGGCCTTTCGCCGCCGGGCTGCCCGCGACCGTCCACCTGTCGGCTCGTTATACTCGGGGGCGGTCTGTTCCCAATCCCTTTCGCTCACCGAGGTCTTCGTATGCCCGAGTTCGTATTCACGATGCACAACGTTCGCAAGAAGCTGGGCGAGAAGCTGGTGCTCGACAACGTCACCATGTCGTTCTTCGAGGGGGCCAAGATCGGGGTGGTCGGCCCCAACGGCGCCGGCAAGTCGACCATGCTGAAGCTGATGGCCGGGCTGATCCAGTCCGACAACGGCGATGTGACGCTCAAGAAGGGCGCCAGCGTCGGCATTTTGCTGCAGGAGCCGCCGCTCACCGAGGGCAAGACGGTGATGCAGAACATCGAAGAGGCAGTCGCCGAGACCAAGGGCCTGCTCGACAGGTTCAACGAGATCGGCATGGAGATGGCCGAACCCGACGCCGACTTCGACGCCCTGATGGACGAGATGGGCAACCTGCAGACCGAACTCGACCACCGCAACGCGTGGGATCTGGAGTCGCAGCTCGAACAGGCGATGGACGCGCTGCAGTGCCCGCCGGGTGACACCGTGGTCGATGTGCTCTCCGGTGGCGAGCGACGTCGGGTGGCGCTGTGCAAGCTGCTGCTGCAGCAGCCCGACCTGCTGCTGCTCGACGAACCCACCAACCACCTGGACGCCGAGAGCGTCAACTGGCTGGAGGGTCACCTCAAGACCTACCCGGGTGCGGTGCTGGCCGTCACCCACGACCGCTACTTTCTCGACAACGTGGCCGAGTGGATCTGCGAGATCGACCGCGGCCGGCTGCACCCCTACGAGGGCAACTACTCCACCTATCTCGAGACCAAGCGTCAGCGCCTGCAGATCGAGGGCAAGAAGGACGCCAAGCGCGCCAAGATCCTGGAGAAGGAACTGGAGTGGGTGCGGGCCAACCCGAAGGCCCGGCAGGCCAAGAACAAGGCCCGCCTGGCCCGCTACGAGGAACTCGCCGCCGAAGCCGAACGCAACCGCACAGTCGATCTGGCCGAGATCAACATTCCGCCCGGCCCACGGCTGGGGTCGGACGTGCTCGACGCCAAGAAGCTCACCAAGGGCTTCGGCGACCGGGTGCTGATCGACAACCTGTCGTTCACCCTGCCCCGCGCCGGCATCGTCGGCATCATCGGCCCCAACGGCGTGGGCAAGACCACCCTGTTCAAGATGGTGGTCGGCGAGGAGCAGCCCGACGCCGGCACCCTGGAGGTCGGCAAAACGGTCAAGCTCTCGTACGTCGACCAGTCCCGGGGCGGCATCGACTCGAGCAAGAACGTCTGGGAGGTCGTCTCGGACGGCCTCGACCACATCAAGGTGGGCAGCTTCGAGATGCCGTCGCGCGCCTATGTCGCCTCCTTCGGTTTCAAGGGCCCCGACCAGCAGAAGCTGGCCGGGGTGCTGTCGGGCGGTGAACGCAACCGGCTGAATCTGGCGCTCACGCTGAAGATGGGCGGCAACCTGCTGCTGCTCGACGAGCCGACCAACGACCTCGACGTCGAGACCCTGCAGTCGCTGGAGGATGCGCTGCTGGAGTTTCCCGGCTGCGCGGTCGTGATCTCGCACGACCGCTGGTTTCTCGACCGGGTGGCCACGCACATCTTGGCGTGGGAGGGCAGCGACGCCGACGAGGCGAACTGGTTCTGGTACGAGGGCAACTTCGCCGACTACGAAGAGAACAAGATCGCCCGGCTCGGCGCCGAGGCCGCCCGCCCGCACGCCAGCAAGCACCGCCGCCTGACCAGGGGCTAAGCCAGAACCTGCACGGCTTCGCTGAAACCCTCCGAGCCCGCTGACCCTCCGAGCCCGCTGACCCTCCGAGCCCGCTGACCCTCCGAGCCCGCTGACCCTCCGAGCCCGCTGACCCTCCGAGCCCGCTGACCAGGGCTGGTCCTGACCGCGGCCGTGTCGACACGCTCGCCGAAGACGATCAGCGGGTACTCAGGCGGCCTTCGGCTCGCGTGCGGCGGGCTCCGTAGCGTCCATCGCACCGTCAGGCTCGGTCTCGCCGGATTCGCCTTCGGGCGGCTCCATGTCGAAAACCGACGGATCGGGCGCCGGAGGCTCGGGCAGGGCGCGCTCGGTGCGCTGGAACGTCGTGGTACCGCGACCCAGGTCATGCCCCACCGAGACCGCCTCGAGCACGATGCGCTCCTGCACCTCGCCGGTGTCCTTCTTGATCCAGGTCCAGGTGGTCAGTCGGCCAGTGACCATCACCGGGTCGCCCTTGGCGATGCTGGCGTGCACGTTGAGCGCCAGCGATCGGTTGCGGCAGTTGATGTTCAGCCAGGTGGTGTCGCCGTCTCGCCAGTGGCCCTGGCGCAGCACCCGCGGCGTCGAGGCCAGCCGAAAGGCCGCGTAGGCCCACTCATTGTTCGGGCCGGTGCGCAGGTCGACGCCGCTGCCGACATTGCCCGTCACGGTGATGGTTGCGTCCATGAACTCACTCCTTGGTTTGAAAGTCCGACACCATCACTGTGCGCCCGCGCCGACCGAAGTGTTCAAACTGGTGCGCGATCACGTCCGCCCATGAATCTCTGCGCCAGACCCCCCAGGTGTCGCGCCACGTTCGACCAACGCAGGTTGAGCGGGCCGAAATCATCGGAACTTGATGCTCCTCTGGATGTCAAGCGGGGTCACACGCCCCCTGGCCGGGAGGCACTTACATCCTCTACGTCGAAACCCCTAGCCAAAGCACTCCGTTCGAGTCTCGACACGCTCGACCAGAACCTCGCTCAGCGGGCCCGCTTCACGGCCTCGACCGCCCGTCGGTGCCGATCGAGTTCCTCCTGCACCGGGCGCAGCAGCTCGGCGTCGGTCACGCCACCGATCGCCGCGAGCAGTGTCCGTTCGGCACGGTTGGCCTTTGCCCGGGCGCCGAGCGCCACCCCGACCCGCGACAGTCCAGCCAGCACCAACCCGGCCAGCACACCGCCGACCAGCAGCACGAACTGGGCCGGCCACCCCCACCAGTACACCGTCGGCATGCCGATCAGCCCCAACGCCGGCGCGAACATCATGAACAGCGTCCACAGCACGCCGGCCAGCACGCCGGCCATCAGCACCCACTGCAGCGCCCGGACCACCGCGAGCCACCCGGTGCCCCGGTCCAAAGCGAGGTCGGCCCCGGCGATCGCGGTGTCGAGCCGGTCAAGCAGCAGTGCCTCTCGTCCCCGAGCGGTGTCACGCACCGCCGCTGCCCAGCCGCGCGGCAGGCCCGACGAGGTGGCGTCCACCAGCTCGCGCAGACCCCGGTCGAGTCTGGCCCGCTGCACCGCGCTGGCGCCGGGCAACGACGTGCGGCTGATCGCCGTCGGCGTGAGCGCCTTGCGATCCGACTGGTCCAAGCGCAACGCGCGCAGGGGGTCGGGCCTGAGCTTCGCCACCCAACTGACGAACGGCCATCCGGTGGCCTGCCCGCCGCGCAGCTTCCAGGCCTCGCGGACTCCTTCGACCGCGATCGGCACCCCGGCTGCGTCCGCCAGCGCCTCGACCAGCGGCCCACGGCGCACGCGATCGAGGCTGGGGGTGACCGCGCCCAACTCGTCGCCGAGCGCGGCGGCGGCCGCGCTCACATCGGCGGCGATGCGGGCGCTGACGGCCTTCTTGTCGGCCACCGTCCGGGCCAGCACCTCACGCAGTTCGGGCACCCCGGTGCCGTCCAGGGCCGACATGGCCATCAGCCGGGCCTTGCCCAGGCCCTCGGCGTCGAGCAGGCCGCGCAGGTCGGTCATGGCTGCGGTGAGCTCGTCCGGGCGCAGCAGGTCGCTCTGGTTGAGCACCACGATCATCACACCGGCATAGCCCGCCAGCGGTTTGAGGTAGCGGTCGTGCAGCGCCGCGTCGGCGTACTTCTGCGGGTCGACCACCCAGATCAGCATGTCGACCAGTGGCACGAGTCGATCGACGGCGATCCGGTGCTCATGCTCGGTGGAGTCGTGGTCGGGCAGGTCGAGCAGCACCAGGTTCTCGAACGCGCTGCGCCGCGCCGGCACCAGGTGCCGCCGGGGCACGTCCAGCCAGTCGAGCAGTTCGCCCGGCAACTCGGTTCCCCACGCCACCGCCATGGTCTGCGATGTGGTCGGACGACGCACGCCGGTCGGGGCGAACTCGGTGCCGCTGATCGCGTTGAACGACGTGGACTTGCCCGAACCGGTGGCCCCGGCCAGCGCGACCACGGTGTGATTGCCCGAGAACGCGACCCGCTGGCCGGCCCGCCGCACCACGCCGTCCGCCCGGTCGACCACCGCGTCGGACGACCGTCCGCGGCTCAGCTCGACGGCCTCGTCCAGCGACTTCAGCCGCTCCGGCAACGGCCGGCTCACCGGGGTTCCTCCCCCGGCTCGACAGCCGCTTCGGACGAACCCGGCCGCGCCACCAGCTCGGCCTCGACCACGTCGGTCAGGGCCGGACGGTCGGGCACCTGGGTGGCGATGCCCGTGAACCCTTCGATCTCCTCGCGCGCCGGCGCGGTCAGCCGATGGTCGTCACCCCGCATCTGGTTCACCCCGCCGACCGCCTCACGAATCGCCGCCGCCGCCTCGGGACGCGCCCCGGCATCGTCGAGCGCGGCCTCGTAGCGGGCCAGTTCACCGGCCATCAGCGCCTCGATGCGGGCGTCCAGATCGGTCTTGGCGCGCAGGGCGAGCCGCCGCACGGCGTCTTCGCCGAAGACCGCCTCAAGCACCCGCTGCGCGAGCACCGCGGTGCCTCCGGCCACGCCCACCTCGGCTCCGGTCAGGCCGCCGGTGGTCGAGAACACCACCATCATCAAGGCGATGCCCACCCCGTTGGCGCCCAGCGCCAAGAACCGCGCCCGCGACTTCTTCGACGCGCCCTCACTGCTCACCAGCTCGAGCACGTCGGCCTGCCAGTTGCGAATGGCCAGCGCGACCTGCGCGGGGAAGCCGTCCGAGGCGCGGCTCAGGTCGGTCTTACCGGCGGCGAGCAACTGACGTCCGGCCGGCTGGTTGGCCCAGGCCACCTCGGCTCGCTCGGCGGCCGCCTCGCCCTCTTCGCGAATCAGGATCTCCATGCCCGACTCGACGGCCAGCTTCACCTCGTTGATCTGCTTCGGCTCGCCACGCAATGACGCGACCAGCCGGTCGCGCAGCCAGCCGATCTTCTGTTCCACGGCCCTGAAGAACTCACCGGTGCCCACGAAGTCGTGCCAGCGCGCCAGCACCTCGCCGCGCAGCAGGGTGCCGTCGGCGGTCTGCACCCCCACGGTTCGGACGGCCTCGCGGTACGACCCTTCGGCGTCGGCCCGCAACTGCTCGATGGCCGCGGCCTGCTCGTCGAGCGCCTTGGCCACCTGCGGCGCATTGCGGCAGACCGCGGCGATGGCCCCGTCGAGGGTCTTCAGCACCACCGATGCGCGCACCTGCGAGTCGGCGGCCAGTGCGGCCAGCCAGTCGCGGATCGGCGCGACCGCCTGATCGGGTAGCAGCCCCTCGTCGTCGGTGACGGTCTCGGGTACCGCGAACAGCGGCGAGTCGCCCAGGCCCTGCTCGGCCATCATCTGGCCCAGGTGCGGCGGCACCTCGGTCATCGCGGCGGGAGGCACCCGCTGCAGCACCACCGCCAGGGCGACGCTACGGTCGGCGGCCGACTTGAGGTACTCCCAGGGCACGGCGTCGGCGTAGCGAGCCGCCGAGGTGACGAACAGCCACAGGTCGGCTGCGGCGAGCAGTTGCGCGGCCAGTGCCCGGTTCTCGGCCACCACCGAGTCGATGTCGGGGGCGTCCAGAATGGCCAGCCCCTGCGGCAGGGTCCGCTCGGCCACTAGCTGCAAAGTGCGAGTGTCGTTGGCCGCCTCCAGCGAACGGGCCAGGCCGGGCAGAATCCGGTCGGGGCCGAACCACTGCGCGTCGGCGGGGTGGTGCACCAGGACGGGCGAGCGCGTGGTCGGACGGATCACGCCGGTGCGGCTCACCAGCCGTCCGATCATCGAGTTGACCAGGGTGGACTTGCCGGCCCCGGTCGAGCCGCCGATCACGGCGAGCAGCGGAGCGTCCAATCGGTCGAGGCGTGGCAGCAGGTAGTCGTCGAGCTGCGCCACCATGTCATGCCGCAACTTCGCCGTGGGCGTACTGCCGGGCAGTTCGAGCGGCAGCCGGGACTGCTGCAGAGCGTCGCGTAGGCTCCTGAGCGAATCCGCCAGTTGGCCAGCGCTCATGCATCTCCCCTACCTGGTGGGTGGCCCCCAGGTTGGGTCCACTCTGGAATATCCCTGCGATCCTAATGGTGCCGAGCCCGGCGTTGCTGGCCAGTTGCCGCCGAGTCCTGCAGGACCTGGATAGTTGGGCGGCGGATAGTCGACCGGCTTGGGCTTGCGGAACCGCGGCAGGCTGAGTTTTTGCCCCGCCGGGTCGTCGATCGCCAGCCCGCGCAGCGATCGGGCCAGGTACAGCAGTTCGGTGGCGCGGTGCTGACCGGCGGTGTCGATGACGCCCTTAACCTCAGCGTCGCGCAGGTACGCCAGTTCGGTGAGCATGCGTTGCAGGCTGAGCGTGGCGCGCAGCACAGCCCACCCGCGGGTGGCCGCCACCAGCAACGCCCAGGCCCGACGCCGCACCCGTGAAGCCGTTTCGGGGTCGACCGGGTTCAACCAGCCCATGCGGACGTAGTCGGTCAGCCGAGCGCGAATCTTGCGGCTCTCGGCGAACAACTGCCGCACGCCGTAGATGACGGCGGAGGCGACCAGCGGCAGTGCCACGGCGAAGTAGATCAGGTAGCGCATCTGGCCCGAGGCGAACGAAGCCTGCGAGTTGAACATCATGTGCAGCAGTGCCGCCAGTAGATAGCCGACCAGGGGCGCCAGCACCCGCACCACCTTGCTGTGGGTGCGCAGCGCCACCATCAGCCCCAGACCGGTCATCATGGTGAACAGCGGGTGGCCGAAGGCGGTCCAGAAGCCGCGCAGCCAGACGATCTCGCGCACCGCGTCTTCGACGTTGCCGGTGCCGATGGTCGAGCTGGCGTACATGATCGCGCGGGCGTAGTAGATGATGTTCTCGGTGAACGCGAAACCCGCCGCCGACAAGCCTGCGAGCGCGATGCCGTTCAGCTTGGTGACCAGTTGGTAGCGCACCAGGATCGCGACCCAGAACAACACCGTGGCCTTGGCCGCCTCTTCGACGAACGGCGCGATGTAGATGGCGGCCCGCGCCGCCGTGGTGGGGTCGCCGTCCCCTCCGATGGAGAGCTGTTCGGATGCCCAGGTGTTGATGTGCAGCGACAGGAACGTCGCCACACAGGCCCCCCAGCCCAGCGCCAGCCACCACAGCAACAACCGTTGCGGACGAAACCGGTCAGCGACCACGAAGAGCACCACCCAGAACAGCAGGGTGGGCAGCGCGAACCAGAACGCGTCGCGGATCGCCGACTGGTTCATGCCCTGCACCACTCCGTCGCGCACGGGTGTGTCAGCGGTCATCAGGGCGTACTGCGACCACAGCGCCACCGCATAGAGCAGGGTGAAGACCAGGCCGATCCAGGTCCAGGCATTGGCAAGTATGCGCTTGGGCAGCGGCGCCGACAGGTCGGGTTGTGACGGAATGCCGTTCAGCATCCGGCGGTGCCGGTTGATGGTGTCCGTCGACATAGGGGCAAGACTACCGGGCGGCCGGAGCGCCCAGCCTCGCCGCACACGGGGCCAAGGTTGCGCCAGCGCATCGCAGACGCGCACCTCACTCGGCCTCGACCCACCGATCTGCGGCTTCTTGGCGCGCCTGCCGAGAAACGTGCGTATTGAGCAGCGGCAGCGCCGCAGTTCGTTCCCGCCGCGCAGATATGCGCTTTATGGCCCGCCATGATGGCCGACATAACCCTCGTTTCGGCGCACGAGGCTGCACGGAGGGCACCGTTGGGCCCCATAACCCACAAATCGCCGCGCACACCCCCGCAACCGGGTCGCCCTCACACGGAGCTCGATGCCGCTCGCTGCGCCGCCCACCGGTGGATCGAGGATCCGATCACCACCGCGACACCCCGGCCGGCTGATGCGCCGAAACGCAGCCGCACACCCCAACGGCGCCCCGGGCGAGACTCGAACTCGCGACCAACCGCTTAGAAGGCGGCTGCTCTATCCAACTGAGCTACCAGGGCACGTGGCGGCTCGCTGCAACCACTCTCGGCCAAAGTCTAGGACCGGAACGCCATCGAGCCGCACGCGCCACGGCACGCCGAGCCCACCCTCGCGGCGGGCCGACCCCGCTGGCGCGATCCGCCGGGGCGGCACCGCGGCGGCGGTATAAGTTGCCACGAGTGACCGACCACAGCCCCGCCGCACTGCCCTGGCGGCAGCTGGCGGCGTCGATCTACCTGCCGACCACCCTGTCGTTCATCGGTTTCGGCGCCATCGTGCCCCTGGTGCCGCTGACCGCTCGGGCGCTGGGGGCATCGGTCGCCGAGGCCGCCCTGGTGGTCGCCCTAATGGGCATCGGCACTTTGATCGGGGCACTGCCCGCCGGCGTGATCGCCAACCGGTTCGGCGAGAAGCGGTCACTGGTCGGGGCGATGCTGCTCGACGCAGTGTGCCTGCTGGTCTGCGCCGCAGCCAGCAGCGAATGGGTGCTGGCCGGCGCCGTCTTCGTGATCGGGCTCAGCGGCGCCATGCTCAGCCTGGCCCGGCAGTCGTATCTGACGGTGGCCGTCCCGTTGGAGTACCGGGCCCGGGCGCTGTCGACCCTGGGTGGGGTGTTTCGGGTCGGCAACCTGGTGGGCCCCCTGCTGGGTGCCGCGGTGGTCAGCCTGTGGGGACTCCAACCGGCCTACCTGGTGGCCGCCGGCACCAGCCTGATCGCGGTCGCGGTCACCCTGGCCCTGCCGGACCTGCCAGAGCACGAGCCGTCGGCCGGCGAGCAGCCGGTACGCATGCTCACGGTGTTGCGCGAACACTCGCGCACCTACGCGACCGCCGGCCTCGGGGCGTCCGCGCTGATGCTGGTGCGCGCCTCCCGTGACGCCCTGCTGCCGCTGTGGTGTGAGCAGATCAGCCTGGACGCCGCCACCACCAGCCTGATCTTTGCGCTCTCGTCCGGTATCGACATGACGCTGTTCTACGTCGGCGGCTCGGTGATGGACCGGTTTGGACGGCGGTGGGTCTCGGTGCCGTCCATGGTGATCATGGGCCTGTGCTTCGCGCTGCTGCCGCTGGCCCACAGCACACTGGCTGTTGCGATGTTCGCCGCCGCGCTGGGGCTGGGCAACGGCATTTCGGCCGGCGTGGTGATGACCATCGGCTCCGACTTCTCGCCCCGGCTCGGACGGCCGCAGTTTCTCGCCGGCTGGCGGCTCACCACCGGCATCGGGCGGGCCGCTGGGCCGCTGCTGATCACTGCGGTAGCTGCGGTCGCACCGCTGGGCCTGGCCGCCGTCGCGATCGGCGCGATCGGGTTCGCCGGCGCGGGCTGGCTGTGGCGCTGGCTGCCCTCGACCCTGGGCCCCGGCTGACCACCGGGGCTGACCGACAGCAGGGTGCAGACCCCAGGTCAGTCGTCGTTGCTCTCGCGCCCGCGCCGCACGATCAACGGATCGGGATCGTAAACCACGGAATGGTCTTTACCGTCGTAGTCGAACTGGTTGAGGAAAGCCCGCATGGCGTTCAGCCGGGCGCGCTTCTTGTCGTTGCTGCGCACGGTGATCCAGGGTGCGTGCTTGGTGTCGGTGCGCTTGAACATCTCTTCTTTCGCAGCCGAGTACGCCTCCCACTTGTCGAGCGACTCCAAGTCCATCGGGGAGAGCTTCCAGCGTCGCACCGGGTCGATCTGGCGAATGGCGAACCGGGTGCGCTGCTCGCGCTTCGACACCGAGAACCAGAACTTGGTCAGGTGAATGCCCGACTCGATCAGCATGCGCTCGAATTTGGGCGCGTGGTTCATGAATGTCTCGTACTGCTCGTCGGTGCAGAAGTTCATCACCCGCTCGACGCCGCCCCGGTTGTACCACGACCGGTCGAACAGCACGATCTCACCGTTGGTGGGAAAGTGCTTGATGTAGCGCTGGAAGTACCACTGCCCCAACTCGCTGCTTGACGGCTTATTGAGCGCCACCACCCGCGCAGCCCGCGGGTTGAGGTGTTCGATGAAGCGCTTGATCGTGCCACCCTTGCCGGCCGCGTCGCGTCCCTCGAACAAGATGATGTGCTTCAGGTCGTTGTCTTGGCCGTAGTACTGAAACTTGAGCAGCTCGATCTGCAGCAGGTACTTCTCCTGCTCATAGTCGTCGCGGCTCATCAGCTCGTCGTAGGGGTAGTCCTCGCGCCAGGTTTCGACGGCACGGCCCCCCGGGTCGATCAGTTCGGGGTCGGGCCCCTCGCTGTCGGCCACGGTGTAGCCGGCGGCAACCAGTTTGTCGATGAACTCTCGAAGGTTGTCGTCGGCATCTGGCTGGAGCTCGTCCAGGTCCGTTGTCATCTGTCCTCCCGCTTCGGCTGAGCCCAGCCTACGGGCATCGCAAGCGCCACCGCGAGAGCGACGGGCCGCCACTGGCCCCGCGTCGTCCGCCACGGTGAACATCCGCCGAACGACGCGTGAAACATCGGTGAACGACCACACCGGCGACACCACTACAGTTGGCCACGTGGGTGACCTTCTGGTGTGGATCGATTGCGAAATGACCGGACTCGACCTCACCAATGACGTGCTGATCGAAGTGGCCGCTCTGGTCACCGACGGACAGTTGAACGTACTGGGTGAGGGCGTCGACGTGGTGATCAAGCCCCCCGACCGGGCCCTCGAACAGATGGGCGACTTCGTGCGCGAAATGCACGCCAAGTCGGGCCTGCTGCCGCTGCTGGCCAACGGCGTCGACGTCGAGACCGCCGAACAGCAGGTGCTGGCCTACATTCGCGAGCACGTGCCGAACCCGCGCAGCGCTCCCCTGGCCGGCAACACTATCGGCACCGACCGCTCGTTTCTCGCCCGCGATATGCCCACCCTCGAACAGCACGTGCACTACCGCAACGTCGACGTGTCGAGCATCAAAGAGCTGGCCCGGCGCTGGTTCCCACGGGTGTACTACAACACGCCGGCCAAGTCGGGCAATCACCGAGCGCTGGCCGACATTCGCGAGTCGATTGAAGAGCTGCGCTATTACCGCGACGCGTTGTTCGTTGCGCCACCCGGACCCTCCACGGTGGACCTGAAGCGCATCGCCGCGGTGCACCAGGGTGCCCTCAGCACCCCCGAGCCGGACGAGATCGAGAACGACTGACCCTCTCGACGTCGATTGGCGCCCTTGATCAGCGGTGGCCTAGACTGTCTCAGTCGTGACGACGGTTCACGGCACATGGTGGGTATAGCTCAGCTGGTAGAGCACCTGGTTGTGGTCCAGGATGTCGCGGGTTCGAGTCCCGTTACTCACCCTGATGTGGCGAGGTTCAAACCCTCGACCAGAGTCACCGCTCTGGTTCCGGTTTGAACCTCGCCCTTTGTTTTCGCCTCGGCAGCCCAGTTCAGGGCGTTGGCCTGCACCTCGGGATCGCACAGCGTGTCGTAAGGCCGCTGGTACGTGACGCGGGGCTCGCCGTCGTCGTCAATGAAGATGGCGGTGAAGAACGCCTGGTTGCACAGACGACGGTTCGCGTCGTCGCACCGCCGGTAGATGTCCGCCGCGTGTGCGAGCAGCCCGATCGAATCCTCCAGGTTCGTGCGAGCCTCGGCGTACTGGTCGTGGTGGGCGACGATCCGGTTGTTGATCGTCTCCAACTCAGCACCGATCCGGGCTTGCTCCTGCTTGAGCAGGTCCAGCGGCACGGCGTCGGCGTAGTGCGCTTGCAGCAGCTTGACCCGCTCGTTGTCGAGACGGTCACGGTCAGCGGCGAGCCCAGCCAGCTCCTTGACATCGGCAGCCATCAGCCGGTCGAACGTGGCGTGGAGCATCCCGGCGACGTTCTGCCGTGTCTGTCCGTCGATCTGGATGGTCTCGTAGTAGCCCTCGATCAGTCGCTCCACGTCTTCGATGAGCACGGCCTGCCGGGTGCAACCGCTCGTGTCACCGTGCCGGCCCGAGCACACGAAGTACGGGTAGACCTTGCCGTGCCTGTTACGGGAATGGCAGATGAGCAGCCGGCTGCCGCACTGTCCGCAGTAGACCGTGCCCTTCAAATAGTGGTCGTGAATCTGGGTGGCGTCGGCGGCAGACCTGTGGGCATCGAGTACGGACTGGACTTGGTACCAGACCTCGCGCGGCACGATCGCTTCGTGCGTGCCCTTGTACGTGGCCCCCTTGTAGCGGATGTCGCCCTTGTAGTACGGGTTCGTGAGAATCCGATGGACGCTCGACAGTCCGATGGGTTTGGACGGCCGGTTGGGCGACGGCGGCGTGTTCAGGCCACGCCGCACGAGTTCGCGGTGGAGCTGGGTGGTCGTCCACTGCCCCGAAGCGAAGACCTGGAACGCCCACGTCACCAACTCTGCCCGCTCAGGATCGACCTGCACGGTGCGTATCTCACGGCCGCGGTCGTCACGGACTCCGACGTTGAGGTAGCCCATCGGTGCCCGGTTGATCGTGCCTCCTTGCGCCGCCTTCTGCGACAGGCCCTTGATCGTCTCGGTGGTAAGGTTGCGGGAGTAGAACTCCGCGATCGAGGACATGATGCCGTGCAGCAACATCCCCGAAGGAGTCTCATCGATGTTCTCGCTGGCTGACACCAGCATCACGCCTGCGTCGCGTAGCGCGAGATGGATCGTCACGTCGTCGGCGCGGTTGCGTGCAAGCCGGTCGACCTTGTGGACGATGCAGTAGTTGACCTGGTGCTCGGTGACGTACTGGATCATGCGCATCAGTTCGGGTCGGTCGGCCTTGCGTGCCGACTCGCCAGCGTCCACGAACTCTTCGATCACGGTTGCGCCGAGCTGTTCGGCCTTCCGGCGGTTCGCTTCGCGTTGGGCAGGGATGGAGTATCCCTCGTCCGTGCCGCCCTTCTCCGCTTGCTCCTTGGTGGAGACGCGCAGGTAGGAAACGGCCACGGCACCGCCCGTAGGCACCGATGAGGACAGCAGGCTATCGAACGCGGCCCGGTCGACTGTAAGGGTTGTCATGGCTCTTCTCCGCGAGTGGTGGTCCAGACGCCCACCGCAGAGCTGTCAACTGCGAATGTTGATTGTGAGAAGAGCCCGAAGGCTGTAGGACGAGGCCCAGGTCGGCCAAGTTCGCGTGCCCGCCGAGACGGCGGGGTTTAGGACCACAACATCCACCTCTACGGCGGACACCTTCATTCTACGACGGGTCGCTGACACCGGCCATAGCCCGGTGTTCCCGCGCCCGTGTGGCTCGCTGTTCACCAGAGTTTTGGAGCGCGAACCGGATCAGCAGCTCGGTCAGCTTGTCGAGGTCGGGGGTCTCTCTGTGCACAGCGCGCACCGACAGGTTCCGCTCCTCTCGTGACCGACGGTTGGTCTTCCTGACGTACTTGCGCGGCATCAGTCCTTCACCTCACCCGTCGCAGGATCGACGCCAGCGAAGAACGCTTCCTCGGCGGCCTGCCGGATGGCGACTTCATCGAGGACGTACCGCACAAAGTCCTCGTCGCGGTCGGCGATGGGCACCTCTTCCACTGGTTCGGCCGGTGCTTCGCCGGGCCAGGCGGTCTGGCGGGTGGGGCGGTCGCGGTCCAGGCGGGTGCCGCTGGTGGCTACCCAGTCGCGGAGGCGCTGGCGGGCGTCGGCGAAGTCGCGGTGCCAACCCAGCGGTGCTGAGCCGTTCTGCTCGGGGTCGTAGGCGCACAGCCAATGCAGGTGCAGCGCGGATAATTCCCAGAGGAGTTCGGGATGGCGGTGCCACATCGGCGGGATCACGCTGGCTGGAAGTCCGTAGGTGTGGCGGAGCCAATCGACCCAGCGGTTCAGTTCGAGCAGTTCGGCTTCCAGATCATCGGCCGACAGCAGGTTCCAGTTGATCGGCCTCGGTGGCCCGGGCAGATCGTTGCCGGGATCGAACACCGGGCGGTCATCGAACTCGTCGGGTGCTTCCGATCTTGCCGTGGGATCGGGCTTGTCGATGGGGGTCATCTCGGTCCCCTCACATTCCGACTGCCGGCGCGGTGGTCGCCTGCCGGCTCGGTGCGGGACTGGTGAACGCCGAGGCATCCCGCGCCGGCGCCTCTTGCTCAGGTCCGTTGCGCCGGGGCGAGCGGTCGACGTCGTAGCGTGTCCGGGCGGTGTCGTGGCCGATCTTCCTTGCGGTGAACTCTTCGCTCTCGACGGCCTGGCCGTCGCGCTCGTAGTTGACCGAGCGGGTGTAGCCCTCGGCGATGAAGTTGTCGCCCTTGCGGAAGCGATCATGTGCGTGGTTGGCGGATCGCCCGAACATCACCAAGTGATGGAAGGTGGGCTCCAACTGCGTGAAGGAACCGTCATCCTCCTTGCGGAAGTGCTCCTGCCCGAAGCGGAAGTAGAGCCTTGCGTCGCCCTTCTCGGTCTGCGTCAGTTGCGGGCTCGAAGCGACGAACCCGGAAACGGACTCCTGGGTGTGAATGGTCATGATCGCGTCCTTGTCTGCTCAGGCAGCCCGTCATGCTCGGGCCGCTGTGGCGGGAAGGTGCGCGATCGCCTCCTGGTCAGTTCTCAGTGCGACGCAGGAGTGCTTCGATCTCCTTGCGATCACTGGCGAGCTGCCCGGCCTCTGAGCGGCTGGGCCACGGGTGCAGGTCGGCGACGATGGGTGGTGCGGAGCGCAGCAGCACGACCCCGGTGCCGAACGGCAGTCGGCGGATGCGGTCGGGTGGGAAGATCGGGACGCGGCGCACAGATCGCTGGTTGGAGCGGGTGCCGTGATCGCCTAGCGTCACCGAGTCGGTGTACTCGTCGCGTTCCCCGACCAAGGCACTCAGGTCTTGCAGGTCGCGGGAGTTCGACGCGCCACCAAGGATGACTTTCACGATGCTCGCGTCCCAGATCGCGTTGGCTTGGTGCTCGTTCCACTTGTCTCGCGCTTGCGCGAGCGACTGCAAGACGGGCATGGTCGTGATCCCCGACCCACCGCCTTCAGCCATCAGCGTCGGCAGCGACGGCAGGGGTGAGAGGTTGGCTATCTCGTCCAGCGCCAGCAGCATCGGCGGATCGAGCCGGGCACCGGGTGAGCGTGCGGCGAGACGGCGGGCAGTCTCGATGAGGTCTTCCACCAACGCAGCCACCAGCGCCGCAGATGCTCCGGCACCCGAGCCGGTCGCCAACAGGAACAGGGTGCCGCGATCGCGGATGAACGCTTCGGGGTCGAACCCTTCTCCCTCGGCTGGCGATACGGCGTCGAGGACGCGCGGATCAGCCAGCGACCCAAGAGCGAGGGACACACCTTGCCAGATGGAGTCGCGGGTGCGGGGGTCGGAGTCGATCATCGCCTCCAAGGACTCGGCCCATCCGGTTGCGGCGCGAGTGGAGCCGGTCAGAATTGCCACCGCATCCGCGGCGGCGATGGGGTCGAGGGTCCAGCGGAACAGTTCGGCGGGTGGCCGGTTGTCGATCGCCGCCGCGTGTAGGAGCGCCTGCAACGCGGCGCGGGTCTTGCCCTCCCAGAACCCGCCGGAATCAACGCCGCCCGCCGACAGGCCGGTGCCGGCCGCGAGGCCAGTGGCCCGGATCATCGCGGTCTGTGGCGACTCGCAGCCCCGGATCGGTGACCAGCGCAGCCCGGCGGGCAGACCCTCGGCCAAGTGCTGAGGGTCGAAGATCGCCACGGGACCGATCCGGCGGCGGGCGCGCATGGTCGCGGTCAGGTTGTCGGGCCGGGTGCTGGTGACGACGACGGCGCCGGGTGCGTCGAGGATCGTCGGGATCACCAGGTGCAGGCCCTTGCCGGAGCGAGGCGGGCCGATGACCATGATCGAGTCCTCCACCGATGCCCACACCCCCACGCCCTTCGAGGAACCGAGCCGGTACCCGACATCGGTTGGTTTCGGGTCGCTCAGGCCGGGGCGGAGGTTCCCGGCGCGTCGCAGTAGCGCCTTCTCCGCTGCCGCGGTGGCGACTTCGTGGCGGGTCGCGATCCCGGCCATCCGGCGCGGGTCTTGCTCGGCCCGGTGCGTGAAGCGACGCACCCGCACCCACACGAACACCACGAGTGCTATGAGGAGCGTGAGCATGGCTCCGGTCACGACCCAGTAGACGACCGGGTTCAAACCATCCGCGTCGAGCGCGGTGCCGGGGTCGCCGGGATGTACCAGCACCCCAGCTCCGGCCGCGAGTCCGCCTTCGGGGTGAGGGGTGCCGGTGAGCCAGGCGGTGATCGTGCCGGCGGCGCGGAGGACGAGCGCGACTCCGAAGAGGGCGACCAGGCCGATCATGGCGGCGTTGGTCAGCTCGTCCCCGAACGATCCGGTCTGCCGGCCTTCGCCGGTCATGGCAGCCGCCGGATCACCGTGGCGCCCGAGATACGTCCGAGCAGCAGCACCTCGAATCGCCCTGTCGTCTGCTCCTGGAACAGGTTGGTGGGGTCGATGAGGGCGCGGGCGGTGCCGGTGTGTGCGGCATCGGTGTGGCCGGTGATGATCGCGACCGCGACATCCTCACCAGGCACGAACCCGTCGCCCTCGACCTGATGGAACACCGGCAGGGACGGCGTGGGCTTCACCTCGACCGTCTGCTCCGGTTCAGGGAGGGCGCGGCGAGGCCGTGCAGTGATGAGGTCGGTGAACACCGAGCCGTCTGCTTCGCGGACCTCGACGCGGATCGGGCGGGTGCGGTCGTTGCTGGCCTGGTCGATGATCTGCGGGAACGACTCACGCCGCCACGGCGGCGCCGACTCCGGCGGGGTGAGCGGTGCGCCGTCGAGAGTTGCGGTCAGCGTGCCGTCGTCGTGGACGATCAGCAGGACGGTCGGGAGCGCGACAGGCGTGGGATCGGGTTCAGTTCGCTTCATGCCCGGCAGGTGCACGCCCACCGGTCAGGAGCTATCGAGAGAAGACGGCTTCACCTTCGATGGCTGGTCGACGCCACGGCTGAGCATCGAGCGAATCAAGTATGGCTCGTGGGTCGGTAACGAGTCGGGCCAGCCCAACAAGTTTTGAGGGGAACACGGCGGGGGCCGCATTGAAGCCGGCCTCATCGAATCCGACCGTGAATCGCTCCCTCAATGCCAGCGGCAATCCGGTGGCAATCTCTGATTCGAGCCTGCGCGCCTCCGTCGCCAGTGCCGAGACCTCCCTGAGCCGATACCGCTGGAGTTTCCCCTTCGGCCTTGGCGCAGGCTTGGACGTGGCCTCCGACAACCGCGCAGTCGCGTCCGTCACCCACGGGTCAGTCGCATCGACGGCAAGGGGTATCGGAATCCCTTGAACGGCTCGTACTGCATCTGGTTCGATGGCCAGGGAGACGCTTGACGCGTCCTCATGAACGTTCACGTACCTGAACACATTGGTGCCGGGAGCGCACACTTCGGCCAGGTAAGCGTCGCCCACGAAGTTTGTGGGCTCCTTGTGTACGCCCGGTTCGATCACGCAGTTGGGATCGAGCTGTAGGCGGTAGAGGTAGAACTGGTCGTCAGAGCTGCCTTGGTCGTCCATGCGCCGGAGCATGTTCTCGATCGCCGCCTCGTAGGTGCCGACGTGGAGCGCCTTGGTCTTCTGCCGGCTCGCCCAGGCTCCAACTCCAGAGCCCATCGCTTCCATGCGGCGCTTGGTCACATCAGTCAACCGTGCCGCCGGGCCGAACTGCCGGTCTGGCCAGTTCTCGTGGGTGGATGAGTGATACCAGTAGAACTCCCGCACGGCCGAGTCTTCTTGCGCGGGGTCTTGAGGGTCCGCGCAGAAGTCCGGGCGGTCTTCACCTTGGCAATCAGTGCCGCAGACAGGACAGACTTCACGAGCCTGGTTGAAGCGGTCAAGCCACTGAG
This sequence comes from Micropruina sp., assembly GCF_047602085.1. Taxonomy (GTDB): domain Bacteria; phylum Actinomycetota; class Actinomycetes; order Propionibacteriales; family Propionibacteriaceae; genus Micropruina. Next base: position 276,009 of record NZ_JASGID010000007.1, on the reverse strand, counting down.
CGGTCACGAGCCATTCATGGCGACATGATCCACAACGCATTCGGCGGGGCCGCTCGAAGTTGATTGCTCTCTCGATCACCGCTCCAGCATCACACGAGCATCCGACATCCCTAGATCATCCGGGTGGTGGTGTCGAACAAGGCCAACTCATCGGGGTGCATCTGATGTTGGACGACGAAGGAGCGTTCTTTGATCCTCCACAGCCCTTGCCCGGTGCCGAGTCCGGGCAGGAGGTGCTGTTCGGTGCCGGTCAGGCCGAGAGTCTTGGCGGTGAGGGAGAGCTGGTCGGACTCTTGCCGGTAGATCACGCGCGTCTCGGCGTTGGCGAGCAGGCTGTTCGCCAACGAGCGCATGGCCGAGCCCTGATCGCCCACGTTGTCGAGGTCGGAGAGCTTGTGGAAGACGAGCATGTTCGCCAGCCCGTAGTGGCGGGCGAGCCTCCATTGCGCATCCATCCGGCGCAGCAGTGCGGGGTGGGCCATGAGTCGCCAGGCTTCGTCATAGATCATCCAGCGTTTCCCGCCATCGGGGTCCATCAGCGCCGCTTCCATCCACGCCGACGCGCAAGTCATCAACACGCTCAGCAGGGCGGCGTTCTCCGCGACCCGGCTCAGGTCGAGGCTCACCATCGGCAATGACGGGTCGAACCGCACAGTCGAGGGGCCATCGAACAGGCCGGCCAGGTCGCCGCCAACGAGGCGGCGCAGCGCGTGAGCGACGAGCCGGCCGTCTTCCGCCAGCCGCCCGTCCTCGTCAACGTCGGGTGCTGGGGTGAGTAGACGGTCAACGACCATCGGCAGGATCGGCACCTCCGCATCTCGCACCGCCGCCGTGAGGGCGGTGTCGATGGCGGTGTGCTCCAACGGCGACAGACCCCGCCCGAGCACGGTCTCCGCGAGCGCGCCCAGCAGCTCACGACGCCGCGATGCCAACGTGGACGCCCATTCCCGATCCGACAGACCCGAGGGCCGGTGGCCCTCATCGAGCGGGTTCAACCGGGTGCGCAGCCCGTGGCCGAGAACGATGGCCTTTCCGCCGACCGCTTCCGCGACGGCGGTGTGCTCACCCTTGGGGTCGCACGGGACATAGACCCTGCGACCGAATGGCAGTGACCGGGTGTAGAGCGACTTCGCGAGGCTGGACTTCCCGGAGCCGACGATCCCGGCGAGGATCATGTTCGGCGCGGTGATGACACCCCGCCGGTACAACTCCCACGGGTCATAGACGAAGCTCCCGCCGGAGTACATGTCCTGCCCAACGAACACGCCCTGGCTGCCCAGGCCGCCTTCGGCGAGGAACGGATACTGCGCCGCCAGCACGGCACTGGTGTCCTGATGGCGCGGAAGCCGGAACCTGCCCGGTGTCCTGAGCGCCGCCGGGCCGGGTTCGCCGGACTTCGGCAGATACGTCGTGGCCCGCCGCTCCGCCCGCTCAGCCTCGGCCTTCGCCTTGGCGGCTTCGACCTCGACGCGGCGTTGCTCGGCGACGAGCCTGGCGGCAGCCTGCCGGCGCTGCTTGCGGTACTTGCGCCGCTCCGACGCGGGAGCGACGAGCACCGAGGTGTGCAGCTTCTCCCGCTCGTTCACAGCGACCACCCCCGCGAGCGAGCGTCCGAACTGGTCGCGGAGCGATCGAACCAGGACGGGTCCGGTTCCGGGCGCGGCGGTGGCGTCTCGCTGAGGAGGGCAAGCTCGTCGGCGTTCTGCCGTGCGGCCTCGGCCGCCCACTCAGGGAACAGGCCGGCGTGCTCGACGCTGTGGCCGGGGTGGTCGATGGCGTGCTGCCGGGATTCACCGGCGGCGGCGAGATATCCGGCGAGGTCGCGCAGCGCGCGCTCGGGCGCGACGGGGGCACCGGCGCCGGTGAACAGGTCCCGGCCTTCGAGGCTCTGCCCCGTTTCTGCATCTTCCAGGCGGTAGCCATACCGCTGATGTTCACCGACCGGGCTCTCGGGCCAGACGGCCAGAGTGAGCGTGCCGGTCTGCCGGGATATGCGCGGCGTGGGGTCTGTGGTGTTCATGCCTGGCAGGTGCACCCCGGGGCACCGGCGGGCTCAGAGCGAGAGCCTGCCGCTCTGCTTGAGCGTCGTGATCGCTGCCGGCTCGAACCACGGCCCCTGCGCCTGCCGGGGCGCGACCGCTGGTTTCGGCGCGTTCGGTGACGAGTACGACACCAGCAGTTCCGGCCCGTCTTGTACCGGCCCAGGCGTCTCAGCCTCTTCGGGTTCGGGCACGGTGTGGCGGCGGAGCAGGGAGACGTGGCCGAACTGGGCGTTGACGACCAGGGCGTAGTCGCCGGAGTGCATCACCTTGTCGTACGGGCCGGCCGGGGGTTCGTCGTAGACGTATCCGTTCTCCATCGCCGCGTCGGTGGTCTCGTCGCCGTAGTCCCACTGGGCGAGGAAGTCCACCGCGTCGACGTGCCCCAGTTCCCCGAGGATGCGCAGCGGCCGGTCGGCCTCATCACCCTGCAAGAACACCACACTGATCCACCGCTCGACATCGGCGGCGGGTTGGGGGTGCCAGACGATCTTGCCGGACTGGACGAACGCGGCACTGAGCTGATCGTGCGCCTGATCCAGCAGCACCGCAGCCTGATGAAACCCATCAGCCGCGCTCAGGGCCGCAACAGCCCCGGTCGCCCGGTTGCCGTCGTCGGTGCTCACCCCGTCTTGGTGGCGCAGGTGGACACCGGCGAGCTGGTCGAGGACTTGCCCCAGGCACCGGATGCCGGCGACGACCTCGCCGATGACGCGGTAGGTGTCAGCGGGCTCGTCCCAGTCCCGGGTCGCGTGGGCCAACCCCCGCAACGCTTCGTAGGCTTCCGCGGCATCGGTGACGGGGTTCTCGTAGGTGGGCATAACGGGCCTCCTTCAGCGGGGTTCAGACACCCACCAGGTGCACCACCCACGCCCGGCGAGAGGTCAGACGGTGCGGCACAACGGCAGAGCAGCAGCGGTGAAACCGGCGGCTTGCTGGCCAACGAGTCGTCTCGTCTCGCAGGAGCTTTGGATGGCGGCTTGGGTGATCGCGGCGACGGCGGCTTCGAGGTCGTCGATGCTCGGTGCCGACACGCTGATGAGGCCGGTCACGCGCAAGACACCGTGCCCGGCGGTGAGGTCGGCTTCCTGTTGCAGCACGTCTTGGAACTCCGCTGATTGGGAGGCATCCTCGATCTGCCCGAGACGGGCACGCTGTGCGGCATCCGAGATGTATTCGACCTTCTTGCGGCGGATGTCGCGGGCGGCCTGGTCGGAGCGCATCGGCGTATAGATCAGTGAAACGGCCCGCTGAATGCCGGTGGAGAGCAGGATCGGAGCGGCGAAGCCGGGATAGACAAGGCTTCGCGGCCACTCGGAGACCCAGAGCACGGCGTGGTGGGCGGAGTCGGTGCGCAGGTTGCCCCAAGTTTCGGTGACTGCGACCGGGCCGGCGGTGGCGAGGTCGCGGCCGATCTGCCCGTGCCGCTCCAACGCGGAGGCGACCGCCGGGTCGTAGGCGGAGCGGAGGATGACGGCGATCTGACCGGCGTCGAGCCAGCCGGACGGGGCGAGGTCGGACGACCGCAACGCGGATACCAGCGTGGACATCTCCTGCCGCAGCACTCCGGCGGCGCCCTTGATGCCGCCACCGGCGGTCCTGATCTGCCGGGCGGCGGCCTTCATGTCCAGCGACAGGCTGATGGTGGTGGCGTGCCGTTCCCCGGCAGGGCCGGCACGCTCGATCAGCTCGGCGTAGGTGTCGGCGGCCCACGAGCCGTCCGGGGTGCCGTGCGCGGTCCACCACTCCGCCAGCCCTGTGCCCGAGTCGGGCAGGGTGCGTTCGAGGACTTGCAGGGTCGCGATCCTCCCGGAACGGCACACCGTCGCCAGCGCACGGCCCCAGGTCGTGACACGGCGCTCCTGCTCGCCCGGATCGAGGAGCACGAAGGCGGGGTGCGTCACCTCGCATACCACCGTGAGGGTGGCGGCGTGGGGGTCGTGGATCATGCACGCCCCAGTCTCTGGGTCGGCGTACTCGCGGAGCCTCGCCATGTCGCCGGGCAACGCGAGGGTACCGGCGGGACGAGGCCGGACGATGCGGCGGCGGTAGAGTAACTGCCCGCCCGTGACCCGCCACAGCCACCAGAACGTGACCGGCAGCCACTCCACGACCGGACGCCCGCCGACAGGTATCCAGGTCAATGCCGCGCAGAGCACCCAGACGGGGGCGGTGTAGGCGAGCAGCATCCCGCCGCCGGCGTAGAACGCGCCGATCAGGGTGAGGCCGCCGATGCCGAGGGTGACGAGTTGAGCGACCGACAACCCCAACAGGACGCCCCGGCGGGTGAGGCGGCTGAACTTCACCGGCACCAGCTCGCCCGGCGCAGCGGTCTCTTTCGCGTGGCTGGCCATCGGTCACTCCTTCGTCGGCTTGGGTGGGGTCGGGGTTGCCGGGCGCGGGCTCGGTGGAGCGGTCGGCGCAGGTGTCGAGGGCGGTGGCGGTGCGCTGGCCTGCCCGGCCCCGGCGGCGGTCGTCTCGGCGTCACCCGCCAGCATCGTCCCGGCCTTCGGCCCCGCCGTGGCGGCACTCTTCACCACCTGCGCACCGACCACGACCGCAGCCGCCGGACCCGCAGCCGCAGCGCCCGCCCCGGCTCCGGCGCCCGCGCTGGCTCCAGCTCCGGCACTTCCGCCCGCGCCAGCTCCTGCACCGGCAGCACTTGCGCCGCCGCCACTTCCCGCGGTCGGGGTGGGCTTCGGTGGTGCACCGGCACCTCCCCCTATGCCGCCGTTGGTTTGGCCGTCGAGTACCTTCTTCGGTCCGTCGCCGGACGGCTTGGAGGGAACGGGGATGGGCCGGTTCAGTGCCCGCTTGGCGTCGTCCTCGGCGCCGGCCTGGCCGTAGTAGTCGGTGCCGACGAACGCGAGGAACCGATACGTCAGATACGGGGCGAACCCCGCCAAGGCCATGAGCACGATCCCGGATAGCGGATCGGATACCGAGGCCAGGTCGAGGTCGATCGGTGCGGCGACCTGGGTGATCGCGACGAGGAAGATCACGACCAGCACGAGCTTGGACAAGATCAAGGCGATGACGAACATACCCCACTTGCCGACCCAGCCGCGTGCCGCGTCCCACGACGACCCAGAGAATGCCAATGGGGCGAGCGCGACCGCGACCAACAGCAGCGACTTGCGGATCAGCAGCGACAGCCACACGATCGCCGCTGATGCGATCGCCAGGCCGGCGAGGAAGATCATGATGATCGCTCCAACACCGGGTGCGGCGATGGACAGGCCGGACAGGGCCAGGACGAGGGCGGCGATCTTGTCGCCCATCGTCTCGGTGGTTTCGCCGGCGGCTTGGATGATGCCGACGCAGAGCTGGTCGGTGATTTCCAGCAGCAGCGCGGTCAAGGTGATGACCACGAAGGAGCCGAGCACGGACTTGCCGAGGCCGAGCGCCGCCCTGGTGAGAGCGGTGGGGTCGCGGCGGATCATGCCGGTGATGAGCTGCAAGGCGAAGAACAGCAGCATCACGAACACGGCGATGCCGAACACGAGATTGAACACCGACACGAAGCCGGGCCGCTGCACGTCCACCAGCGTGGTGGTGTCGAAGACCGACCAGACGGCCTCGAACAGCCATCCTGCCGCGCCGCCCATCGCGCTGGCGAGCCAGTCGAACGGGGCCGACACCAGCGTGGCGGCGGCTTCGCCGGCCACGTCGCAGACGGTGGAAATCACCGGGACATCGCAAATGCCCATGACAAAGACCTACCTTCCTCGCGGACGTTGCGAATCAGACGGCTTGACCGACGCCCCAGAAGAAGTTCACGAGTGCGACGCTCGCGCCGCAGATGATCGCCGCACCGCAGGACACGAGGACGCCGATCTTCCCCCGCCCGGCGAGGTGCGGGTTGCTGGAGTTGGCGCCGTAGGCCCACACGACCGCTGAGACGATCAGGGCGAGGACGGCCAGGATCAGGCCCACCGTCATCACGGCACCGACGATGGTGCGGAGCTGTTCGATACCGGGAAGGCCGGTGCCATTGGGGTCGATGTCGATCACGACGGTTCTCCATTCACGCTGAGGGTTGCTTCTGCCCACAGGTGCACCCCGCCCACCAGCGCCCGGAGAGGCGGAAGGCCCGCCCCCGAAAGGGGCGGGCCAGGAGGTCAGGGGTCAGAGTCGTTGGCCGAGAGCGATGAGCCAGTTCATCCACGCCACTCCGCCGCCGGCGAGCACCGCAGCGCCGAGTGCGACGAGCACGCCCACCCTGCCCTTGGCGGCGGCGGAGTAGTTGCCGTGCGCGGCGGCGATCGCCCAGCAGACCGCTGAGACGATCAGCATGAGTACGGCGATGATGAGCACGAACATGAACAGCGCGCCGACGACCTGTTTCAGATCGCCGATCCCGGCCAGGCCGTCGAAGTCGGGAAATACGTTCATCACGCACCTGCTTTCACCGTGACGTGCAGGTGGTCAAAATGGCCTCCGGTGACGTTGCCGGGATCGTGCATCCCGCCGCCGTTGTACGGTCGCCAGCCTTGGTCGTCGCGGGCGAGCGACCAGATTTTGCCTTGCCAGATCAGGTACTCGACGCCGAGCAGTTCGGCGTTGTCCTTCATCCAGTTCGTCACCTGCCAGCCGGCCTCCAACTGCGCCGGCGTCGGGTAGTGACCGATGGCGTTGCCGAAGGTGATGTCACACGCCCTCCCCAGCGGATGCTCGGACTTCGTGCCCGGCCTCGGCGAGTAGCAGCCCCACCCGGTGTCCGGGAACGCGGCCTTGGTCTGGGCCATGAGGTGCGCGAGCCGGGCAGTGATCTGCCCGCCACTGGTCGGGTCGTCCACCATCTGGTCCGGGTCGCCCGTGAGCGGCGACGGCGCACCCGCACTCCTGCCCTGACAACCGCTGCCCAGCCCGCCGGCGGGTTCGGGGAGGTTCGCGGCGCCGTGGGCGTTGAGCCACCCGGCTGGGTCGATCACTTCAGCGTTGGTGCCGCCGGGGCGGACCTCGAAGTGCAGATGCGCGCCCGTGGACATGCCCGAGCTGCCGACATCGCCGATGTGCTGCCCGGCCCGCACCCGGTCTCCGACCTGGACGTGGATGCCGCTCTGCCACATATGCGCGTACGCGGTCGCCACGGTCTGGCCGTCGATGGTGTGCTCGATGACGATCAGGCCGCCATAGCCACCGCTGTACTCCGCGACAGTGACGGTGCCGTCTGCGGCGGCGAGGATCGGGGTGCCATCGGCCGCGCCGAGGTCGAGTCCGGTATGAACCGAGGGCTCACCAGTAATCGGGTGGATACGCGGCCCGAAGTCGTCGGTCTTGACCCACGTTCCCTCCGGCAGCGGGAACACCACCCGCGACGACTCCGCCACACCAATGACGGGGCCGCCCCGCCCGCCGGTGCGGGTGAGAGTGTCGAGGATCGCATCAGCGACCGGCGCGTAGTTGCGATACCTGTCCGGGAACGCACTGACCTCGACCGCCTGGGCAGCCTCCCCGGGGTCCATCCGTTCCCAGCCGGGAATGTCGAGCAGGCCGCGCGGGCTCGGATAGTTGGGGCCGTCCGGGCCGCCGAAGAACGCGGCGGCTTGGTAGTTCGGGTCCATCAACTCTGCGACGGTGCCCCACCCGGCGGCGGGTCGCATCTGGAACAGGCCGAGCGAGTCGTGGTCGCCGCCGTTGCCATCGTTGGGATAGTTCGCGGACTCGGGGTAGGCGCTGGTGTTGCTGAGCATCCGCAGCGTGGACTCAGTGAGTGCCGCCATCAGCGCGACCTTCACCCCAGGCCGGCCCACGCCGTCGATCCGACCGCCGACCGTGATGATCGTCGCGGCATGGGTGAGCTGCCGCTTGTTCAGGGTGAAGGTGTAGCCGTCCGAGGTGGTCACCTGGAGGCTGTCAGGGACGTTGCCGACCGAGAGTGTGCCGGTGGTGGTGCAGGCGGCGATGGCGGCGGGGTTCATCAGCACCCCGATCGCCAGCAGCAGCATCGCGGGGCCGAAGAACAGCGCGGCGAGCGCGAGGACAGCGAACTTCTTGAACACGACAGGCCCGTCCTCATCGCAGCGGGTTGTCGAGCTGGGACAGACGTAACAGGTGACAGGTCGGATGGGTCGGGGCGCAGACGATGAACGCGGTGAACGACACCGCGTGCTCGCTGGACACGGGGTCGCCGTTCCAGAGGCCGTCGCGGTGCCGGGTGCCCTCGATCGTGTACGCGGCCGTCCCGGACGCGATCTGACCGGGTTGCGCCTGCGCCACGGCATCGGCCCACGCCTCGGGGATCACCGCGCGGTCGATGACGAGGTGTTGGCGCGTCTCGTGCTTGCGCAGCTCGATCCACGCCTCCCGCGTCGGCAGATACATCGCCAGGTCGGAGGCGAGACCCGCCTGCTCGGTGCCGGACGGGTCACCGACATCAAGGATCGCGGCCGTGTAGTCCAGTGGCATCAGACCGCTGGTGGTGTCCCACGCGAAGATCGCCTCCGCTGCGTTGCGGGCGAACGTCTCGGGGTCCGCCGACCGCGGCATGACCGGCAGCCGTGGCGACGATGGTCCGGGCGGTGTGAGCGTGTGAGACGGTGACGGCGCGGGGTCGGGTGTTCGGGTGTTGGTGGTGCGCGGGCCGAGGATGAGGCCGTACATGCCGACCCCGGCGAGGATCAGCAATACGAGGCCGGCGGCGATCAGCGCGATCAGGCGGCCATGCGGAAACGATGGAGAGGGAGAAGTCTTCATGCCCGTCAGGTGCACCCCGACCGACCACGATCCCGGCGCAAGAGGTCAGAGGGCGCGTAGGCGCGGAACCTTTGACTCTTGTTGCCGTGCTGCGTGGAGGTCGGTGGCGAACTGGCGGGTGCCTTCGGCGGTCGCGTAGAACGCTTCGGCTTGCTCGTCGGTGAGCTGGGCGGCGAGCTCGTCCAGGTCGTAGTGCAGCCACCACGAATCGAGTTCGGTCCAGGTCAGCACGAACGCCCGCACCGCATACCGGGCGTCCGGCACCACCGGCGCAACAGGCTGGGGCTTCTTCGGCTTCTTCTTGCCCTTCTTCGCCTCGGCGTCCACGCGGGCGAGGGCCTGTTCGGCCAGGTCGTGCAGATGAGCGTCGTCGCTGGCTCGGTGGATGTCGCGGATGCGCTGATACACCGGATCGACCGGCCCGCCGGCCTCGATCTTCACCAACCCCGCCTGCGCCTCAGCGCGCAACGGGTCAGGAGCGTCGGGGTCGGTGGCGAGGTGTTGCAGGTAACCGATCTTGTCCATCGTCTTGTACGACGGGGCGCCGGGGATCATCGCGGCGGCCTGCTCGCGGACCTTGCCCGGCGGGGTCAACGGGGGTGGAAAGCTTCCACCCCCGTTCCAGCGGGGCTGATTCTCGGACGAGAACTGCGTCGCCTGATCGCGGCGGGCGGCGTCCTCGGCCATGAGTTCCTTGATTTCGCGGTAGAGACCGGCGGCTTCCAACGGGGAGAGGGTCTTGTGGAGCTGGTTGTCGTCCTGCTCGGCCAGCAGGTGGCCCAACCTGTCCGAGATGGACGATCGCACCCATACGCTGACGGTGCGCCAGCCGAGCTGTCTGATCGCAGCGAGTCGCCGCACCCCGCACACCAGCAGCCCGTCTGGGGTGATGGTGATGGGTTGCAGCAGCCCGTCGCGCTCGATCGAGGCGGCGAGGGCGTCGAGGTCCCCGAGGTCTTGGCGGTGCCGGCGGCCGACCTGGATCGACTCGACGGTCCGGTCGAGTTCGATGTGTCCCGTCGCCGCGCTCATCACGCACTCCTACGTCGGGTGTGAGGCGCAGCGTGGCTGATGGTGGCCACGAGTCCGTCATCGCCCAGCAGAACGGGCAGGCCCTCGCCGATCAGCAGCCGCAGCAGGATGCCGCGTCCTTCGCCGGTCGCCCCGTAGCCGGGGGTGGTGCGGCCCAGCAGTACCCGCAGCAGTACCGTCCACGAGGCGGCGGGCACATCGAGCAGGGCGCGGGCGTGCCGGTCGCGGCGCAACGCCTCATAGGTGCCGGTGCGTGACCCGATCCGGCCGAGGGCTTCGCAGACGTGCTCGATCGCTGGGCGGGCGGTGCCCTCGGGCCAGCCCAGCAGCATGAACAACAAGATCGCGTCTTCCACAGCGCCGGTGACCGACGCCGGCTCACCGGCATCCGCATCCACCACGTCGTCGTGGTCAGGGTCGGTGACATGGAACGCCGGGTGGTAGTCCGACAGTGTGTTCTCGCGTTCAGAGAGCCGTTCGGGGTCGTGGAAGCAGGAGACGTGCGGACGCCTCGCCTGATGCACCGAGCACAGCAACCCTTGGCCACGCTCTTCGGCAATGCAAGTGATCCGCACCGCATGAGTCACGACGCCCCAAGGGTCGTCGGCCTCGCGGGCGGCGCGGGTGCGCATCACGTCGAACGCCGCCGACGCGGCCTCCCACGGGTCCAGGCCGTGCTTGCGCGCCAGCGGCGTGTACTTCTGCGCCGCATAGGTCATCAGCTCGGCGGCTACCGGGTCGTGCTCCCACGCCCCGGGGCCGGCGGGGTGGAGCCGGTTCAGCAGGGCGCGCAGGCCCTCGCCGCTGGTGTAGTCCTCACCCGCAGGATCGGTCGCCGTCGTTGTCGTCGTGGTCATGGTCGAGGCACCTCCTGGCAGGCAGGTGCGCCGGCCGCCCCGGGCGACCGTCACCCCGTCGTGCTGGGTGTCCATGACTCATCACCACCCCGTTACCTCATCCCGACCCCGGACCGTGCCGGCCCCTCGACGTGCTGACCGCGACGACCAAACGCCGACAACGGCGGCAACCGCTTCGCCCGCTCCGACACCGACCGCGCACCGACCGCCAGGGTCGAGCGGAAACGGCGGCCCTGTTCGCTGTTGAACTCGATCCCACGCCCCGCGAGCGTTCCGCTACTGCGAACGATCAGATCGGTCGGGCGCACCCACTCCACGCCTCGGCTGCGCACCCGATCCAGCCGTTCGCGCACCGCCAGCAGGCGGGCTGTCTCCTGCTTGACCGCATCCGGCGTCCCCGCCCGCTCTACCGCTTCCGTGTCGGGCTTCTCTGCCTGTGCGGGTTCGATGCGACGGGGTGGTTGCTCCCGCATCAGGTCGTCGGTGCTCATGGTGTCGCTCCCTCCAAGATGGCCTCAGAGCGTGGCGGCTCGGGCTCATCAGGTTGGTGCGCGCCGGCGAACCAGCGGCCCACCGTCGAGGGGTGCACATCGAGCGACCGGGCGATCTTCTTGTTCGACCACCCCGACTCCCGCAGTTCCGCAGCCCGCACCCGACGATCCAGCACTTCGACGGGAACGAGCCGCGCGAGCTCAGGAGTTGGCGACGCCACGGAAGGCGGTTCAGTCGGCGCCGCTTCGAGCGCGACCGATTCACGAACGCTGGCGACCCCGGCAGCCGGCTGGGTGGTGGTGCGGATGAGGACGACGGTCAGATGGGTCGAGGCCAGCAGCACCACCGGCGGTACGGCCGCGACCGCCGCCGCGAGCCCGGCGGGTACGTCGGCGTCAGCGGCGACGATCGCGTGCAGCGCGTTCGCGGTCACCGACACCGCCGCCCCGCCGATCAGCAGCGTCCACGGATACCAGGCAGCCCGCTCGCCCGCGAGCGCGACCACGGCGACGGTGGAGACGACGATCACGCCATCGACGATCAACGGCCACGCCCACGCCTGCCCGGCACCGATCCCCGCCCGATGCGCCAAGTCCGCCAACGCCGTGAACGACAGCCAGAACGCGCCAGCAGCGATGAACACCGTCCCGACCACCGACGTGACAACAGCCCACCGGCGGCCCCGCCACCCAGTCACGACAACCCCCGAACCGGAGCCCGCTGCCGACCCCCGCCAGACCGAGGGAACGAATCGCCGCTATCGCGGACTGCCGCTCCGGCATGGACGCGCCGGTAGGCACTATTGACGGTGCGGGCGATCTCCCGCTCATCGAAACCCGGCTGCCGTGCGGCGGCCACCAGCACATCCCGCGCATCGGACGCCGCCACGCCGTTCTCTGCCAGTCGGCAGGCAGCCCAGAACAAGCTCCGGTTCCGTTCGCCCTCACCCTGTCCAGCGACCCAGGACGCCAACCGCTCCACATCTCCGACCCGCACCAACGCACGGCCAGGACGCAGAACCGGGCCGGGACGCGGGTCAAGGAAGTCCCGCAACCGGGCCGAATCCACCCCAGCCGCACCGCCGTCGCTGATGTCGGTGATCTCGTAGCGGATCGGCACGTCATCAATGACGCGTACCGAGGGCACCACGATGATGTAGCCGCCATCACCGCGGAAGTCGATCCCGGCACGGGCAGCCTGCCACGGCCTCTGCTCCACCCCCGGCCTCGCCCGGTAGTAGGCGTGCATCCCACCCGTCGGGGTCCGCACCAGCAGACTCCACCCATCCACCAGACCGGCCTCCACGGCGCTCTCGAACGCGCGCCGACCATCGGCCGGGCCGTGGACGTCCACATCGACCACGACCATCCCGGAGACCGCGCCGGTCGGGACACCGAGGTTCGCACCCGGGATGCGCGCCCACCACGCTTCGACCTGATCTGGGTCGGTGCTGGCGTCGTGGAACCCGCGCGGCGTGTACGGATGCTTCCCCAGCGGCGCGCACGGGAACACCGGCACCCCTGCCACCGCAAGATGCCGAGCCGCAGCGGCGAGCGTCGACGCGCCACTGGCCCGCAGCAACGCTCTCGTGAAGTCCGTGGTCTCGGGCATCACAGCCCCCGTCCCGTCAGCACGGGCATCCCGGCTCGCTTCGGCATCGGCTCGACCCGTAGGAGCTCCTTTGCTGGGGTGTCTCGTTCAAGGCCGGGCGGGGTGCCATTGCCGGCTTGGTGGGTGTCGAGCTGGTCGAGGATCGCCAGCGCCGTCTTTCGCACCCGTTCCCCGGTGGCCTTGATCACTTCCGCAGGTTCGGTGTCCTTCACCGACGACGCCCATCCGGCGACGTAGCGGATGGTGTAGCTACTGGTGTCCATCCCGTGCGCGGCGCCGATCATCAACGCCACGGACTCGGCCTCCACTTCCCGGATACCGCGATGCTGCCGCGCCTCATGATCGGTGGGGTCGTGCATCAGCACGTGCGCCAGCTCGTGCACCAACGTGGCGACCTGATTCGCCTCCGTCACATCGATACGCACCGACACCTGCCGGGCCGTGTAGTCCGTCAGGCCGTCAGCGCCGCCAATCTGTCCGGCGTCCGGCACCCGCAGCACCTCGAACCCCGACACCTCAACCTGCGCCACCAGCCCGTCCCACAACCCAGCCGGGGCTCCGCCGTCCAGGAGCTTCGGCGACGGTGGCTCTGGGATCGGGTCGCCGGCGGTCTGGGAGATGTCCCAGACGTAGGCCGGGCGGGCGCCAACCATTCTTGCCCGCACCGTCTCGCCAGGCTTTGGCTTCTCCCGCGGTCCCAGCCGGCGCCACGACCCCGAATCCGCTGGTGTGGAGGACGCGAACCGGCCCGTGACCGGGGCGAAGATCATGTAGCCCGGCTGGCCCTTCTGCACCTGCCGCCCCAACTGCTGCCACTGCCTGTAGCCGGCGACATAGGTCGGCACCGGCTCCGGCACCCGCCCGGCCTCGAAGTTCGCCTCGTGCTGGGTCCAGATCAGCAGCGTGTTGTTGAACGACCTGCTTCGGAACCTGGCGGCGAACGCCAACGCGCGCACCCAATCTGAGCCAGTGACCAGCGTTTCCACAGCACCGGTCAGCTTCTCGTGCAACTCATCGAGCTTCGCATCACGCGCAGCCCGAGCATCCTCCTTCGTCGCGGCCATCCTTCGACCTCCCTCCGCCAGGGGCCGCTCCAGGACAGGAGCGACCAAGCCACTGCGAGGTACGCCGAGAGCATCACGAAGGTGAAGAGACAGGTCAGGGGGTACGACCGAGACCGCCCAGGTTCGAGTCAGCCTGGCGAGTCCTTACCGGTCTACCCGAGCAGAGACGCAGGTGGGTCGGACAGCGTCCGACGGTCACGAAATCGGGAGCGTGGATGAACAGATCGGGAGCGTCAGGCCACCTGGACGCTCAACCTTCGATACTCGACAGGAGTGATCCCCACGTACTGGCGGAACAACTGCGCGGCGTGGCCTCGACTGTGCCACCCGACCTGCCGCATCGCCGCCTCTATAGGCAAATCGGTATCCCTCAACAGCTTGGCGAGCTCTTCCGCGCGGATCATCGTCAAGAACGCCAGCGGCGTTTTACCGTACGCCTCCGTGAACACCCTGACGAGCTGGGAGACGGACATGTGAATCCGGTCCGCCAGCACACCCAAAGTCCAGTGGGCCTGCGGTGAGGCACGAAGCAGATCAGCGACCTTACGTGCTTCCTCCCGTAGCGGGCAGAACTCGCGGTGCCGCGGTGAGGTTGGACGGACACGTGACCGCTGTGATGCGGTCAGGCGCACGGAAGAGACCTTCACGAACGGGGCGATTACGTCTGCGAGGGCGAACCACAGGGCCTGAATCCTGTTGAACCTACGCATGTACTCACCCTCGACGCTCAAACGCACCAATTCATCGAGCCACGGCATGATCATCCCGACGCGCCCTTCTCCGAGGCAAAGGACTTGGGTTGGTTCGAGGTACATCCTCTTCGCGAGGTCGCGGGCATCGAGCCGGTCGCACAGCATCCCGACGTGCTGCCAGAACACCTGATCGATCAGGTAGTCGGTGTCCATGTAGACCGTGGTCACGGTGATGTGTCCCTCGGGCTCGCTGCCGCACAGCGTGTTGGCGCACAGCAGGATCACGTCTCCCACAGCAACCGGCTTGTGTCCGAACTCGCTGAACAGGAAAGCCGAGCCGTCGCGGACCACAATCACCTTCACACAGTTGTAGGCCACCGGCCCAACGGGACGGTGGAATGTGCGGGTGGACGCAGAGATCGGCCCGGAGCGACCGAGTTCTCCTTCTGGGCGTCCACCCGCCACTCGCTGTCCCATTGCCATGGTCGGTCGGCCATCCAGCGCAGACTCTCCCTATCTCAGAGCTGCCGGCGAGCTGCTGTCGCGCCGATGGCTACTCCCGTGACGGCGAACAGGCTGAGCAGGATGAGCGGTCGCGTGGGGTCTGGTGGGGTGGCCATGAAGGTGTGGTTGTTGATGATCTCGAAGGCCCAGGAGGGTGGCCAGTACTGGTCGAAGGTGCGGACGGCGGCGGGCAGGGTAGGGACGCTGGAGAAACCGCCGGCGGCGAAGAAGCTACCGGCCAGGGTAACCAGGATGAGTGGCTGGACGGCTCGGTAGTCCTTGAGCCACGCGCCGACTGCAATGCCGAGGCCGGCGAACCCGATCGCGACCAGTCCGGCGTAGAGCAGCAGCATGGGGATGCGTTCGGGTGGGATGCGTAGCCCGAAGATGGTGGTGGCGAACAGCAGCGTGATGGCGGTGGAGACCATTCCCGCAAGGAGTCCGGCGACGATCTTCCCGGTGATGATGCCGGTGCGGGCTCGGGGCGCGAGCTGGAGTTCTTTGGCGGTGCGGTGTTCCCATTCGCGGGCCATGATCAGGGCGCTATTGAGCGCGGCGCCGACCATGACGGCCAGCACGACGGCGGAGCCTCCGATGAAGGATCGTCGCCAGATGTCATCGGGGCGCGTCGTGATCTGGTCGATGGTGATCGGTGATTGTCCGAGTTCGGCACCCCAGTCCTGAATCACGCGGTCCAAGCGCAAGCGGGCGTTCTTCATCATGTCGGTGTTGATGTTGTAAACGCTGGTTTCCAGGGTGGGTGTCTGTCCGTTCGCGATCGCCTGGTCGAAGCCTTCGGGGATGGTGATCACCAGGTGGACCCGTCCCTCGTTGACGAGGCGCTGGGCTTCGTCCTGATCGCGGGTGACGATGTTGAAGTACGGGGTGATGTTGCTTTCCGAGTCCTCGACTGCCTGGGTGAGGGAGGCGGCGTAGGAGCCGCCGGATTTGTCGACCAGGCCGATGTTCCACTGGTCGCCGCCGAAGCCGAACAGCACGGTGGCGATGAACATCAGCACGATGGGTAGCAGCAGGGGTGCGAAGAGCGCTTGGCGATCACGTGCCCACTGCAACATGTCCTTGGACAGAGTGCCAGTGAACTGGTCCAGGTCTACTGATCGCATGTGCTGCGACAGGGTGTTGGTGGGAGTGATGGCGTTCATTACTGGCCTCCGGAGAGATTGTTGTAGGCGCGGCGCAGGGCGACGACGGCCAGGGAGAGGAGTGCGGCCGCAGCTGATGCGACGATGGCGAGGTCGCGGATCAGCGTGCTGGTCTCACCGGTCAGGAACAGGCTTCGGGCGGCACCGAAGGCGTAGGTGGGTGGCAGGGCGAGGGAGAACTGCCACAGCGCGGTGATGGGCTGACCCCAGGCCAGGCCGCGCATGGAGTCCTCGTTGCCGGAGACCAGGAACAGCAGGATCGCGACCGTGATCAGGCCGGATGTGACCGCGAGGGTCTTCTTGGACAGCACCCCGGCCAGCACGCCGATGCCGGCACCGAGCAGCATCGTGAGAAGGACGATCCCGGCCATCAATAGTGGGTTTCCGCGTGGCTGGAAGCCGAACCCGACGATCAGCACCAGTAACACCAGAGCGATGCTGAGCGCGCTTTGGCCTAGGCCGGACAGGACTTTGCCGGTGACCAGCGCGCCGCGCCCGACGGGAGCCAAGAGGAGGTTCTTCACGGTGCGGTCATTCCATTCACTGGCGACGTTCAGCCCGGTGTTGACCATGGAGGCGTAGAGCACGCCGAACAGCAGCAGGCTGGTGGAGATGTAGCCGAGCATGGTTGGATCGACAGGCAGCCAGGAGGTCTCCTTGATTTCGACGACGGGTCCGGCGAGTTGGTCGTTGACCAGGCGGGTGGCGTAGTCGAGCCGTAGCCGTAGGTTCTTGGAGTAGTCGGAGTTGATGTTGTTCAGGTGCAGTTCCACCTGCGCGCTGCCGGCGGCCAGGTCGTCGGCGAAACCGGCGGGGATGACGACCATGGCCAGCGCGGTCTGATCATCGAACGCCTCACGAGTGGTCGTGGCGTCGGTGGTGATGATCTCGTAATACGGAGCCTCGACACTGCGGATGTCACGCATGGCGTCGATGAACTGTGCGGAGGCTGGGGTGTGATCCTCGTCGGCGATCATGATCGGGTTGGTCGCGCTGACCGGGACGATGAGGGAGTAGAAGAAGATGAAAACCAGCGGGATGATCACGCTGATCACCATGAAGAAGGGCTGACGGAAGAATCGCGTCCAGTCCTTGACGACGATCGCGCCGATGGCGGCCCAGGTCTCGCGCATGTCAGGCCGCCTGATCTCGCAAGGTGGTGCCCGTCAACGCGAGGAATACGTCGTTCAGGTCGGGCTGGCGCACCGAGGTGATCTGCGCCGTGATGCCGTGGGAGGCGGCGAAGTCGAGCACGGTGCGCACCGGGTCGTGGGAGCCGGTGGCCTCCACACGGACCTGATCGCCGCTGATCCGCACCCCGGCAACGCCCTCGGTCTGTTCCAGCTCGTCCCAGCGGGCGGGCGCATCTGAGTGAAGTTCGACGTAGTGGCGTCCGAGCGTGGCGCGCAACTCGTCAGGGGCGCCGGTGGCCACGAGCTTGCCGTGGTCGATGATCGCCAGGTCGTCGGCCAGGGCTTGGGCTTCCTCCATGTAGTTGGTGGTCAACAGCACCGTCCCGCCGTCGTCGGCCTGGGCTCTGATGCGCTCCCACAGCGCGTTTCGCGACTGGACGTCCACACCGAGGGTCGGCTCGTCCAGGATGATGATGTCGGGGCGAGTCAGCAGCGCCCGGGCCAACGCCAAGCGTCGCTGCATGCCCCCGGAGAACGTGCCCACCCGGTCCTTGCGCCGACCCGACAGGCCCACCAGGTCCAGAACCTCGTCGATCCGATGCTGCCGCTCGCTCCGAGGAGCCCGGTACAGCCGGGCGTGGAACTGAAGGTTCTCCAGAGCGGACAAGTCGTTGTAGAGCGCGGTCTCCTGCGGCACAACGCCGATCCTCGACCGCACCATCGACGGGTCCTTGCGCACATCAACACCCATCACCCAGCAGGTGCCCTCCGTCGGTGGTAGCAGCGCGCTGATCACATTGACTGTCGTGGTCTTGCCCGACCCGTTCGGCCCTAACAGGCCATAGACCTGGCCCATCGGGATCGTCAGGTCGAAGTCATCGACGGCCACGAGATCGTCGTTGCCCTTGCGGCGGAAGCGGCAGGTCAGGTGGTCAAGGTGTACGGCTGGCTGAGACATCATTCCTTCTCTCGTTGACTGATTACTCAATCAATGATGCCTGGATGTCGGGGCCGTGTCAACGCAGCAGCTCCGGTAACGTTGGCTCTGCAAGGACAAGGGGAGGCGCATGGCACAGTCGAAGCGACAGCAGCAGGCGGATGCTCGTCGAGAGCAACTGCTCGATGTCGCCCTCGACCTGTTCGCGACCCAAGGCTTCAAGGCCACCTCTACCCAGCAGATCGCCACGGCTGCCGGCGTGACCCAAGGATTGGTCTTCCACTACTTCGGGTCGAAGGAGGGGTTGCTGAGCGCAGTGTTGTCTACACGGCATTCCTTCGCCTCCGGGATGGCCCACTTGCTGACCGAAGCCGAGACATCGCCGATGCCGCTTGAGGAGGTGCTGCGGACTCTCTGTACAGGCTGGCTCGACACCCTCCGCCGCGAGCGCAGCGTCACACTGCTCCTCGCAGGCCTCGCCCTCACCAATCCCACCTTCGGAACCCAGCTCAACGAGGCGATCGCCACCACCCAGAAGATGCTCGTCACAGTCCTGGAACGACGCCGCGATGCCCGAGAGGTCAGCGAGGATGCAGACCTCGGGATCGCCGCACACGACATCCTCACCCCGGTGATCATGTTCTTCCTCCTTCACCACACATCTCCGCGTTGGAACACTGAAGCAGCCCGATTCGTTGAAAATCACTGCGCCTTTTGGCAACGGGCGCTCGCCCGTTGAAGCGTGCACGTGCGACTGGCTGTAGGTGTGGTGAGTTCGTTGACCACGGTTCTCATATCGCTCGGTGCAGATCGTCGGAGGTTCTCCGCGTAATCCAAGTAGCCCAGTGCCACTTTCACTGTGGAGAGTCGTTGACGGGCTCTGGCTGCTCCTACCCATCGCGCTGGCGCTTTCTGGCAACGAGGCCCGCGAGGGAAACGAGGCAAGCCAAGCCGAGCATCATGGCAAACGCGCACTGCGCTCCCGTTTCGGATGTCGCGCCCAGTTGGAGTGGGATTCCGAGGAGTGCCACGCCGAGTGCGCCGCCGATGTTGCGTGCCCCCTGGATGGTTCCACCTGCTTTGGATGCGTGTGCGGTGGTGGCGATACGTTCAACGGCGATCAGTTGGGAGGGTAGACCGATGCCGACCCCAGCGGCAGCGATCGCGCTTCCGGCAGCCGCCACTGTCGCGATGGGTATCCAGGCGAAGAGTAGGCCGCTCAGGACGGTGAGCCAGGCAATGTGAGTGGTGTCGCGCCGTTCGGCAACGATACCGCCGACGACAGAGCCGATAGCGACGCCGATGAGAGTGGGTGTGGCGAGCAGCGCGGTGCGGGCAAGGTCGAGCTGGAACTGCGATTGCAGCAGAAGCGGTAGGTAGGTGGACAGTCCGAACGCGATGACGGCCAGCAGCATGGTCTGGGCGACCGCGTGTCGCACTGGCGGCGATCTCAGCAGTCGTGCAGGTCGGCGGGCGGCTGGCTGCCGGGTGGTGGGGAGGGTGAACCAACCGAGCAGGATCGGGATGCCCGCGATGAGCGCGACGATGTGGAGGGAGTCTCGCCAGCCGAGCCATCCGCCGAGCCATCCGCCGAGGGGTCCGCCGGCGAGGGTGACGCTGGCCTGGACGGCTCCCATGAGGCCGATGAGTCTCCCGTAGCGGTCGTGGTAGACGACGGTGATAGCGGCGAACCCGGCTGGGACGACGGCGGCTGCCCCGATCCCTTGGACGGCGCGGGCTACCAGGAGCCAGGTCGCGGAGTCGGCCAGGGCGACAGTCCAAGTGCCGAGTGCCCAGATGCTCATGCCTGCCACGTGGACGGTGCGGGGGCCGATCCGGTCGGACAGAATCGCCCAGGGCGGGATGGACAGGGTCGCGGTGGCGAGGTAGATGCCGGTGACCCAGCCGTACCAGGCGATGGCGTCGAGTTCGGCGGTGACGGTGGGCAGGCTGACGGTGAGGAAGGTCTGCATCAGGCTGGATGCGGCGGTGGCGAGAAGCACCGTGAGAACACACAGCCTCCTGCGGGTGCTACCGCAACCGTCCGTCGTACTCATGTCCGGTCGATGATGGTGACGGTGCCGCCGGTGCCGTCCACGAGCAGGGTCGCGTCCTCGGGCAGGCCGGTGGCGTGCCCGACGCCGAGTACGGCGGGGATGCCGTACTCGCGGGCGACGATGGCGGCGTGGGACAGCGGCCCACCGGTATCCGCGACCACGGCGGCGGCCAGGGCGAACAGTGGAGTCCAGGTCGGATCGGTGTACGGGCACACCAGGATGTCGCCGGGCTGGAGCCGATGGAACTCTTCCGGCGAGCGGACCACGCGAGCGGTTCCGGTCGCGCGGCCTGCGCTCGCGGGTAGTCCGCGCAGAGCGCTCTCATCGTCGTCGGCCTGGCCGCGGTCCCACCAGATTGCCTCGGCCGTGCCGCGCTTGCGCTTGCGCCGCGCAATGACCGACTGGAGCTGTTGCTGATGGTCGCGGAGGGCTTGTTCGACCTCGTGGACGTATAGGAAGCGAGCGTCGCTGGGATCGTCGAGTTGGTGCCGGTCCGCGAGGCGGCGGGCGATCTCGTCCATGGCAGCCCGGGCGAGGCAGAAGAACTCCTCGATCAGGTACACCGTCCCCTCGCGTCCGACGTGGCGGGCACGCAGCCGAGCGGTGTTGGTACGCCACCGCTTGCGCAGGAAACGAGGCAGCCGCTGCTCGATGTTGTGCGCGGGAGAAGTAGCGTTGGCGTGTTCGAGCGGCGCACCCCGCAATGTCGCGGCCAGGAGGGCGTAGAAGACTTCCGCGTCCTCCCGCCAGGAACGGTTGGAGAACGGCAAATACAGCCGCGCGGTCCGGGCACCATGCGCCGCAAGGAACGCCTCCACATGGGTCTGGAACTCCCGCCCGGACGGACTGGCCGCGAGCGCCTGACCAACGCTGCCTTGCGGGGCCGACGCGATCACGTCGGCGACGCCGTTCTCGCGGGCCATGGCGGCGAGGCCGGTGATCGCGGCCGTTATCTCGGCGGACTTGTAGGCCAAGCCCGTGTAGAGGTCTTCGGGTGTCCGGGCGGCCTCCGGTCGGGAGAGTCCGATCAGCCAGGACGCCAACGAGCGGTTGACCATCATTGGGGCGAGGTAGTCGAGGAAACGGTCGGCGGTGATGGAGGCTGCCTGTCCGACGGCCTCGTACACGACCCCGAGCGCCGCATCGTCGCCGGCCGAACCCAGCTCGTGGACCTGGCCTGCGAGACGGTCGAGATGTCCGCGCAAGGCGGCTTCCTCGTCGGGCCAGGTCGAGGGATCGTGGCGCATTCCCTTGACGAACAGCGCGGGCAGGCGCCAGAGAATCCCTGCGGTAGGGCGGGGCTTGGTGATCGCGATGCGGATGATCCCGTCGTCGTCGCCGTGCAGCAGCGATGTGGCGGGGACCGCCCGGAGCCCCGCTGCGCCCATCAAGTCCTGGATCACGCCCTGCACCTGGTGCACGGCGAACAGATCGAGCGGGAAGGGTGCCGGGAAGTGCTCGATCAGATCATCGCGCAACGTATGTTCGAGACGCCCGCGGACCGGTGCATGTCCCGCGACGGTCGAGGTGCTGGTGGTGATCGGCCGCGCCTGGAGCAGATACAGGTCCGGGCCGACGAAGGCCCACTCGATGTCCTGACCCGTCCCGTAGTGGGTTTCGACCCGCTCGCCAAGCTCGATCAGCCGCATCAGGTCGGCATCGGTGACGCTCTGCCTGGCCCGGTCGGTCTCCGGCACGTCGGTGGTGACCGTTCCACCGTCGAGCCTCTGGTCGATCCGGGTCTGCTTCGAGCCGATTTCCCTCGCCACGACCCCCGCCGGATCGCGCGAGAGTGTGAACGTGTCCGGAGTCACCAAAGCCGCGACCACAGATTCACCAAGCCCGTAGGAGGAACTGGCCAGCATCGTCGCATCGTCCCCGGTCACGGGATCACGGGTGAACAGCACCCCGGCGGCATCGGCGGACACCATTTCCTGCACCACCACAGCCAGCGCGAGGCCCTCGTCCGAAACACCCTGCCGGCGGCGGTAATCCACCGCGCGGTCGGTCCACAGCGACGACCAGCACCGACGCACCGCATCCAGCACCGCCTCAACACCGACGACACCGAGATAGGTGTCCTGCTGACCGGCGAAGCTCGCCTCCGCCAAATCCTCCGCTGTCGCCGACGACCGCACCGCCACAGGCGGTCCACCCAACCGCAGATAAGCCGCTTCGACCGCTGAGCGCACCGACTCCGGCAGAGGCAGCGACAGAACCCGCTCTCTCGCCGCTGCCGCATCGCCACGCGCAGCGTCCGCTGCCAGCGCGCCCATCAGACCGCCGGTGGCCTCCCGATAGGCATCGGTACTCAGGCAGAACCCTGGCGGCACAGGCAGGCCCGCACGCGCGCACTCACCAAGGTTCGTGCCCTTGCCTCCCACCCGCGCAGTGTCGGCCGCCGTGATCTCCTCAAACCAGACGATCACTCAACCTCACCCCATTCCTCTATGATCATAGAGACCCGAAAGTGACGGCCAGCAAAGGAGGCGCCGTGAGTGATCGTCGTATCCAGATCGCGGAGGCAGGCATCCGCATCCTCGCCACGCGTGGGGCCCATGCCCTGACCCACCTGAACATCGACCGCGACCTCGGGTTCGCTCAGGGGTCGACCTCGTACTACGCCCGCACCCGCCGTGACCTCATCACCCTCGTCGTCGGACGCCTGGCCGACCACACGAACGACGACCTGGCAGCCCAACCCATTCCCGACGAACTGACGCCAGAGATGGTCGCGGCAACGATCGTCGCCGGTCTCGACACCACCATGCAGCGCGCCGACGATCATCGAGCGAGGCTTCTTCTGCTCCTGGAATGCCGCAGCGATCCCGAACTTCACGCCGCCCTTGCCACGCGCCCGGCAATACGCGACTCCGCCATCGCCCTGGCCGGCAGGGTCCTCGACCGGCTCGGCGTGAACGACCCCACATCGCACGCCGGCGACCTCGTAGCCCTCATGGACTCCCTGCTGATGCAACGAGTCATCCGCACGGCACCAATCAACGAGACGGCAATCCTCACGGCCTATCTCAAAGGACTCCGACCCGGCGGCGGATGAACGGCCCACCGGGTAGGAACCGGAGCGTGTCATCATCCCCGAGTCCCATGGTCAGTGAGCATCCGACGGCTCCGGCTCACCGGTCAGGTGCCGGTCGATGGTGGGCCTGAATCGGTAGATGAGGGCGAAGTTGGCAGCGATGAGCACTGTGGAGGCCGCCGCCCAGACGGCCGCCATCCCGCGCGTAAGTCAACGACGGGTCCCGTCGGAGCCCATGGCGATCTGGAGTGCCGTAGAGGCTTGCAGTGGAAGCACGCCGTTGCCCAGCGTCGTGATCTGTTGGTTGGCGGTCAAGGAGTGGCCTGGAGCAGTGACCCATCCTGGCGGTAGGCCCATGACCCACTCCACGAACTCCGGCGATGGCCTCGGCCCAACGCTCTCGCTCAGGAGAGCGGGCGCTGGCGCGGGTCGGCCAGTGATGTGTTCCCACCGGGCGATGGCCTCGGCGTAACGTCCCCAGCGGTGAAGATGCCCTCGACCAGTGACCACAGCGTCTCCGAGTCGTCGTTCTTGCTCGGCGAGCCACCCGGTCCGTTGAGCGCAAGGTCGATGACCTGGTGGGACAGCGCGATCGTCCCTCGTCTGGCCCTCACCTGGTCCAGCGTCTCGCCGCCGCGGGTGGAGTCGGTTGCTAGCGGTGTCCTGAACAACGTCTTGGCGGTGGGCGAGCATGAAGATGCGGAACCTGGGGTGGGGAGCGCCAAAGAGGGATGCTGGTAGGCCGATCCATCGTGCATCCATCCCGAGGTCGGCCAGATCGCCGAGTACGGCGCCGGCAGCCCGTAGAGGTCGGGTTGCGTCGTCTCCCAGATGCCACGGGTTGGGTTCCAGGTTGCGAAGGGTTGCAGGGTCGGGGTTGAGTTGTTCATCGTCGTCTCCTTTCAGGGATGTGCGGATGGCTGGGGATGAGAGCAGCCCGCGCACGTTCTCGATGACCACGAACCGTGGTTGCAGTGCCCCGATTGCTTCGGCCATGTGCGACCAGAGGCCGGAGCGTGTGCCAGGTGCCAGACCGGCGCGCTTGCCGACGGTGGACACGTCCTGGCAGGGGAAGCCGCCGCACAGCACATCGACCGGCGGGACGAGGTTCCAGTCGATGGTGGTGATGTCGCCCAGGTCCGGAGCCTCGGGCCAGTGGTGGGCGAAGACGCGGGCAACGGGCTCGTTGATCTCCGAGAACCAGATCGTCTCCGCATCGAAGACGTGCTCCACGGCGAGGTCGAGCCCGCCATAGCCACTGAACAGGGAGCCGACCCGAAGCGGTCGGTGGTGGTCGTTAGGGTCGTGCATTGGGGCTCCGGCCGATGGGTGGTCCCCGGCCAGAACTCGCGCGGAGTCTCGTTGCCGGGCTGGTCACCTGCCAGGTGCACGAGGCGTCCAAGAGCCAACCCGTGCAGGTCATGAGCAGGCACCGGTAGTCCGTCGCGACAGCACCTCGTCTGGACGCGGCGACTCTCTCCGTGCCAAGTTCGTTCATTGACCTGCTTCTGAGTGACCACACGTCTTTCTGTAGAGGCGCGTCCGCCAACAGACCGCGCATTCTCGCGGTCGGCGCCTGCGGCTTCCGGCCCACCTTGCGGGCACGGAAGGGAGGCTCTGGTGACGGTTTCGATGCGCGTGATGACGGCCGGGGATGGTTACAAGTACCTGCTCCGCTCGGTCGCGGCCGGCGACGGTGACCGCTCCCTCTCAACCCCGTTGACCCGCTACTACGCCGAAGCGGGGAACCCTCCCGGCTTCTGGATCGGCCAGGGCCTCGCGGCCCTCGGGCACGGCGAACTGATGACTGGCTCAGAGGTCTCGGAGGCACAACTCGAGCTGCTGATCGGGTCCGGTCGTGATCCGATCACCGGCGACCCACTCGGCAAGGCGTACCCGACGTTCGCACCCGTGGCCGAGCGGATCGAACGCCGCATCAAAGCCCTAGACGCTGATCTGGGACCGGCGGCGCGGGCGGTCGAGACGGCACGGATTGAGGCCGAGGAAACTGAGCGCGGAACCCGGCGTGCGGTGGCAGGGTTCGACTTCACCTTCTCGGTGCCCAAGAGCGTGTCCGCGCTGTGGGCAGTTGCTGATGCCGGGACGCAAGCGTTGATCGCGGACGCGCATCATGCGGCGGTTGCCGAACTGGTTGCGTTCCTCGAACGCGAGGTTGCAGTCACCCGCACCGGCGCGGACGGCCCCGAGGGCACGGTTGCACACGTCGATGTCCTCGGCGTCGCCGCAACCGCGTTCGACCACTACGACAGCCGGGCGGGCGATCCGCAGTTGCACACCCACGTCGTCATCAGCAACAAGGTCAAGACAGCCCAAGACGGGAAGTGGCGCGCCCTCGCGGGGCGGCCGATGCACGCCGCGGTCGTCGCGGTCTCCGAGCTCTACAACGCCGCCCTGGCCGACCAGCTCACCCGCACCCTCGGCATCGAATGGGACACCCGCGACCGGGGACGGGACCGCAACCCCGCCTGGGAACTCGTCGGCGTCACCGAAGAACTGATCGGTGAGTTCTCCACCCGGTCACGACACATCGAGGCCGAGAAGGATCGCCTCATCGCCGAGTACGTCGCCACGCACGGAAGGCAGCCCTCGGCCCGGGTCGTGTTGAAACTCCGCGCCCAGGCAACCCTGGCGACTCGGCCTGAGAAGCACATCCACTCACTCGCGGACCTCACCCGCCAATGGCGAGAGCGCGCTGCTCGGGTGCTCGGGCAGGATGCGACGGGCTGGGCACGCGCCCTCACCCATCAGTCAGCAGGTGCACCGGCTCGGGTATTGCGGGCCGACGACGTGCCGCTGGATGTCGTGCGCGAGGTCGGCGTGTCGGTGATGGCAACGGTGAGCGAGAAGCGGTCGACGTGGACGCGCTGGAACCTGCACGCCGAGGCATCCCGGCAGTTGATGGGCTGGCGGTTCGCCTCGATGCTGGATCGGGAGGCGATCACCGGGCTCGTGGTCGATGCCGCCGAACAAGCCTCGCTGCGCCTGACCCCACCCGAGCTCGCGTCCAGCCCGGTGCAGCTCCGGCGAGCCGATGGCACCTCACGGTTCCGGCCGCACGCCTCTGTGCTGTTCTCGTCCGAAGCCCTGCTCGCCGCCGAAGACCGCCTCCTGGCCCGCGCGGAGTCGATCACTGGGCCGGTGGTGTCGTTGGAGACCGTCGAGCAGATCACCAGCCGCCCCGACGCGCAAGGCCGGATGCTCGGCGAGGATCAAACCGAAGCACTGGCGGCGATCGCTGTCTCCGGCCGCACCCTCGATGTGCTGGTTGGCCCCGCCGGTGCAGGCAAGACGACCGCTATGTCAGCGTTGCGCCGCGCGTGGGAGAAGGAGCATGGCCCCGGCTCGGTCGTCGGGCTCGCACCTTCCGCCGTGGCGGCGCAGGTCCTCGCAGACGATCTGGAAATCGTCACGGAGAACACGGCGAAGTGGTGGCAGAACCACCTCATGCACGGAACCACGTTCGAGGCGGGCCAGCTCGTCATCATCGACGAGGCATCACTGGCCGGCACCGCCTCCCTCGACCGCATCACCGCCGAAGCCGACCAAGCCGGCGCGAAAGTCCTGTTGGTCGGTGACTGGGGACAACTCCAATCGGTCGACGCCGGCGGAGCATTCTCAATGCTCGTCCACGCCCGCGACGACACCCCCGAACTGCTCGACATCCACCGCTTCACCCACGAGTGGGAGAAGACCACCTCCCTCCAACTCCGCCACGGCCGTCCCGAGGCGATCGACACCCTCATCAACCACGACCGCATCACCGGAGGCGACCAAGAAACCATGATCGACGCCGCC
Organism: Micropruina sp.; assembly: GCF_047602085.1. Taxonomy (GTDB): domain Bacteria; phylum Actinomycetota; class Actinomycetes; order Propionibacteriales; family Propionibacteriaceae; genus Micropruina. The sequence continues at coordinate 248,876 of NZ_JASGID010000007.1, read as the reverse complement.
TACACCGCATGGCGGCACGACCTCGCCACCGGGCGAGCATCGATCCTCGTCGCCGAGACCCACGAGACCGTCACCGCCCTCAACGCCCGCGCACGGGCAGACCGGATCATCGACGGCACCGTGCACGGCACCCGTGAAGTCGGGCTGCATGACGGCACCGCGGTATCGGAAGGCGATCTGGTCATCACTCGCCGCAACGACCGCCGCCTACGCAACGGCCGATCCTGGGTGCGCAACGGCGACCGCTGGACTGTGACCGGCGTCCACTCGGACGGGTCAGTCAGCATCCAACCCGTCGGCCGCCGGCTTCGAGGCGGGATCGTCCTGCCCGCCGACTACGTGGCCGAACACCTCGACCTCGGCTAGCCGAGGTACCCCAAACGCACTCACCCGTGATCGTGCGCGTGTGCGCGGTTCCAGTCTACCGATGCCTCGGGACACCGGGCTCGCGGCACTCCCTGCTGCCGTTGCTGGGCAGAACAAAGCCCCGCGGTGCCTAACTGGCCGGAGCCAGACAGAGGACAGTTACCGCGGGGCGATGTTCTTAGGATAGCAGGTATGACCGATGGCCCGCCCTCGCTGGACGCCGCACAGGCGGAGCGGTGGCTGAGCGCGCCACGGTACCGGCGCTACCTCGGCGTGGCCGGTGGCGACCATGCTGCGGCGATGGAGACGTATCTGTGGAACTCGCGGGTCGCTGCCGCCGGGATCGTGGATGTCGGGCACTTGGAAGTCGCGGTGCGCAACGCCTACGACCGGGTACTCACGCGGCGGTTCCCGGACTGGGCCATCGACCCGCAGTCGCCCCTGTTCGCTCTGGAACAGGGCGTCCAGCGCGCCCGCGCCCAGCAGCGCCGTCGCAATCAGGCGAGCCTGGCCCGGATCACCGACGCCAAGCGCGGGCTGAGTTCGGCACCGACGCACGCGGAGGTCGTGGCGGCTCTGACGTTCGGGTTCTGGTCGAATCTGACCGTGGGTGAGCGGACGCCGACACTGTGGAACCCGGTGCTGCACAGGGCGTTCCCCAAGGGCACCGGGCGAGCACGAGTGCATGACTTGGTGGCCCGCGTGGTGAAGTTCCGCAACAGGCTGGCGCACAACGAGCCGGTGTTCTCCACCCGCACCGGGTTGGCGGACCGCCTGACCGAGGTGCGAGAACTGTTCGAGCTGATCGACCCGGATGCCTACGCCTACGTCGCCGAGCACTCCACGCTCGGTGTCGCGATCAGTTCCTGCCCGATACCGGGTCTGACGAGCGCGACCGGCCTGCGCTGACCACTCACCGGCTGAGTCCCGGCCCGTCACGGCGCGGGCCGTTGCGGTGGGCCTCGTGGTCGAACGGGTCGAACTGCCGTGCCCGCTGTGCGGCCTGCTGTCGGGTCTGCTCCTGCTCGGCGCGCTTGGCCTCGATACGCCGTGCAGCGTCGCCAGTGGGGAGGCTGCGGAGCGCGTCAGCCTCGGCGCGGAACATAGCGGCTCGTGTGCGGGCGTCGGCGGCGTTGCGGTGTGGATTGGTCGCGCCCATGCCGAACTCGGCGCGGCGGGCCTGCTCGGCCCCGACCTCGCCGACCAGCAACGCCCTGCGCTCACGCTGGTGCCGCTGCCCGGTCGCCTTCTGCTCGGCGCGTGCTGCCTCGACCGCGCGGTCGGCGTCACTCACGCGCGGGTCGATCTCGGCTCGCCCTGCCGCCGCCTGAGCCACCCAGGCGGGTAGCGATTTGGCAGTGCGCGGCGGTTCATCGCCCCAGACTTCGCGCACCTGCGCACGGGCGGTGCGGGTCTGTTCGGTCGCGGTGTGGCGCTCGGCGCGGGCCTTGCGCCTGCCGAACCGCCCCACCGTGGCGAGGCGAGCACTCGCGGCCGCCTCGGTCTCGATGGCGGCGAGGTAGGCCGCACCATCCGCCTGGGCCTGGACGGTCAGCGGCGCGGTGACCTCAACGCGCACGCGCTCGGCTTCTGCCTCGGCGGCGCGAAGCACATCTGTGTTCTCGTCGTCCTCGGCCCGGTGCGTCGCACGCTGGTTGTCGAGTCGATTGGCGGTCTGCTCCCAGCGCTTCGCTTGCCGTTCGGCTCGTTCGGCCTCCTGGTCGAGCCGGGCGAGTTCATCCGTGACGAGCCGAACCGGACCGTCCGCGACGAGGCCGCGCACGGCTTCGACGGCCTGGGCGGTGGCGTGGTCGAGACCACGGTCGGCGGGGTCGCGTTGCATCGCGTCGATGAACTGCGCCCGTGCCTCCGCGAGGTCCGTCGCGACGACGTGGAGGCGGTTCTGCTCGCGGCCTCGGGTCATGCCGACGTAGACGCCTGCCGCGCTGGTCGCCTCGCTGAGCATCGTGTGCGAGGCGTTGACGGTTGCGCCTTGGACGCCGTACGCGGTTGCGGCATAGGACAGGTGCGCATGCTCACTCACGTACTCGGGCGGGAGGGTGACCGTGCGCAGGTGCTTGCGTTCGCTGCCGACCTCGCGGGCGTAGACCGTGCCGTCCTCAGCGACCTGTTGCACGATCCATTGCTGCCGGTTCGCCACGCCCAAGTCGCTGCTGTTCTTGCGGGTCTGGATGAGGTCACCGGCCCCGATGCTCAGCCCGTCGCTGCCGGTCACGATGGCGGTGTCGTCGACCTCGCCACGCTCGACCCGGCCAGCGCGGATGCGTTCGTTCAGCTCGGCGGCTTCGTCGTTGGTGGCGACGGTGATCGCCTCACCTTCCTGGGCGTGTGCGGTGATGTGCCCCCGCCCCGCGTCGTCGCCTTCGTGCAGGGTGACGAGGTTCATCGCGGCGAGCCGGTCGAACACCGCGCCGGGGTTCTTCCGGTCCCGCATCGCCAACGTCAATGCCGCGTACTCGGGATCAGTGAAGCGGTGGAGTTCGGTCATGTCGTATGTGCGGCCCCTGATCTGCGCAGCCATGTCCAGCACACCGCCCTGACCGACCGCGGGGAGCTGCGCGCGGTCGCCGACGAACGCGACCGTCGCCCCGGTCTCGGCGGTGACGGTCAGGAGGGCGCGGGCGGTGTCCTGGTCGAGCATGCCCGCCTCGTCCACGATCACGCGCATCCCGTTGTGCAGCCGCGCATCCTCGGGCGGGCCGGTGTAGGTGCTGCCGGTTGCCGGATCGGTGTCACCGACTGCGAGGCGTGTCCATACGCCGTCATCGTTCCACCGCCACCCATGCGCATGCACCAGTGCCGCAACGCTCGTTGCGGGCACGCCGAGTTCATCGTGCGCGACCTGCGCGGCCCGCAACGTCGGAGCAACCACCCGCGACGCTCTACCGTGCTTGGCCGCGACCTCGATAGCCGTGCGGAGCATGGAGGTCTTCCCGCTGCCCGCCGCGCCTTCCACGATCACCAGCGGGTCGGCCGAGGCGACCGCGGCAGCCGCGACCGCCTGACCGGCATCAAGTCCTGCCGCCTGCGCTGCATCCGTAACGTCGGGGTGGTTCGGTTCCCACTCCGGCCTGCTCGCTGCGAGTCGGTCGCGCAGCGCAGTCTCAGCGGCCACGACACTCAGGCTGGTCAGATGCGCCACATGCTCCGGCGCCGCCGCACCCGGTGGGAGCACGGAGAGGCAATCGTCGGTTGCGAGTCCGGTTGCGAGTGCGATGAACTCCCGCAGCTCCGCAGGGTTCGCCTGCACGCCGTGCTCGGTGGTGATGCGGGTGACGTGCTCGGCCACCGTGTGCGGTGTCCAGGTCGATGCGGCAGCGGCGCAGCGATCCAGCGCACGGCTCGCGACCTCCTGCACAGCGATGTCATCCAGCGACACAGGGGTGGGCGTCTCGCGTCGCTGGAGGCGGGTGGAGTTATATCCGGCGTCTCGGAGTTCCTGCTGCCACCATTGCTCGTTCTTCAAGTCCGCGGGCTTCTTGCCCGGCCGCTCGTGCGTCCACGCGATCCCTTGCAACCTCGCAGACATGACCGGACCGAGTGCCTCGCCGGGATGCACGGCCTCCCATTCGGCTTCGAGGCGGTCGAGGTTGCGCCTGATCTGCGCCGACCGCTTGCTCATGACGGCGTTGAACGGCTCCAACTCGACCACCTCGCCTGACACGGGGTCGAGAGTCAGACCGTGGCGGTACAGGGTCTCGGCCAACTCAGGGTGCGCAGCGATCACCGCCGTACCCAGTGCGCGGATCGCTCCCTGCTGCTTGAACAGTGCGGCGGTGTCCAGTGCCCGCCACTTCCCAGCCGCCCACACCCGAGTGCCGATCTGCATATGGATATGCCGATGCGGATCGCCCGCCCGCGAAGTCTTATGCCCGATGCCGACAACCTGCATCCGCTCGATAGGCAGTACCTCGCGTGCGTCGCGCGGCCCGACCCTTGTCACCGAGTGCTTACCGACCCAGCGGCGAATCTCGGCAAGCGCGTCTTGCTGCGCTTGGTCGAGGGCGTCGGAGACTTCGGGGTGGAGAGCAGCGGCCACCGACAGCGACTTGGGGGCGTTGATCGTCATCTCCGCGAACAACGGCGACCCCTTCGACCTCTCACCAGGCTTGCGCGGTGTCCCCATCGACTCTCCGGTCTCGGGGCCGATCCAGTCCACCCAGCCCTCGTATTCCTCCGCCGAGAGGGAGCGGCTGACTGCGACCTCGCCAGCACGGTTGAGGACGGCGTACTCGGCCACGGCGTCGTCCGCTCCGAGGTAGTACTCATCGGCGCGCGAGCGGTCGGCCTCGACATAGCGGCGCGCGGCCGCACCGCTGCCGCGGAACAGGATCACCCCGCCCTTCATCCCGGCCTCCCTCATGAGTCGTCTCATGAGGGAGGTGCGCACGCCCCACCAACGGTGGCATACGTGCATGACTTGATGACTTGATGACTTGGATAGCGAGGGTGGGGAAGGCGTGGGCAGGCGAAACTGTGGCGTACAGTTCGGCGATCAGGGGTGAACCTGAGCAATGGACGCTTGGCGTTCGTCAGGAAGTCGTAGTTGCGTCGAGATGTATGTCGTTGGGTTTCAAGGACTGTCCGGTGGTGGTTTGGATGGTGACCCGGAGGGGTTCGCCATCGGGACCTGTCAGGCGAAGCCCCGTGTCGGCTTGGTCGAGGTACTTCTGACCCCAGATGAACAGGCCCAGGATGACCGGAAACAGTTCCTCTCCTTCGGCGGTTAGTTCGTATTCGTACCTCAGGCGAGAGCCAGGCTCCTGGTAGGGCACTTTTCGCAGTGCGCCAACCTCGACCAGCTCTTGGAGGCGTTTGGCGACGGTGGCCTCAGAGATGCCGGTGTGCTCGACGAACGCGTCGAAACGGCGGTCACCGTAGAACGCCTGCCGAAGCAGGAGGATCGATGCCCTCGACCCCAAGGCCTCCACAGCACAATCGACCGGACAGCCAGGTCCGGGCGAGACGAGCAGTTCAGGGTCGACGTTGAGGGGCATGCACTCATCGTACCCTGACTTGAGCTAGTTCGAGTCAGCCCGGTATGCTCTGACTTTATGAATCTAAAGTCATCGCGTTCGTGGCCGTGGGCCACGCTCTTGGTGGCGGGGGCCGCCCAGTTCCTCGTGCTGCTGGAATCCACGATCATCACCGTCGCGATCCCGCCCATCGGGGCCGCTGTCGGGGACGGCGGCTGGCTTGCCTGGGTGCTCAGCGGCTACCTGCTCGCGTTCGGCGCGCTGCTGTTACCTGGCGGGGTCTGGGCGGACCGGTACGGACAGCGCAGAGTGTTTCTGGCCGGATTGTCCGCATTCGCCGTGACGAGCGTGCTGTGCGCAGTGTCACCGACCATCGAGATTCTCGTAGCAGCGAGAGCACTTCAAGGCGCATCGGCCGGCGTACTCGCCGCAAGCGCACTTGGGGTGGTACTCACTCGATATGTAGAGGCCCGCGAACGGGCGATTGCACTGACCGTATGGAGTGCTCTCGGGGTGATCGGGGCTGTCGTCGGCAGCCTGATCGCGGGACCGCTGATCGTGTGGCTGGGATGGCCCGGAGTGTTCTGGGTCAACGTCATCGCGGTCGCCGTCCTCGTGCCGTTTGCGCTCAAGCTCATCCAGGCACCTGCGACGAAGACGGCAGCGCAGGGTGTGTGGCCAGCTTTCGTCGCTGCTACCGGAACGGCAGCGATTCTCGCCGGGCTCAGCGTCGCTGAACGTGCGGTAGTCCCTGGCGTCGTCGTGACACTACTCGGAGCGGCTGCGGTGATCGGTGTCGTGGTGGTGCAGGGCCGGGCGAGGTCTTCGATCCTGCCTGTGCGCTTGTTCCGGCTCCCCAGCTACCGGATTGCCGCGTCCGGGCTGTTTCTCGGCAACGGCCTGATGATCGCCACCATGTTCGCTTACTCGCAGCATCTTCAAGACCATTACTCGGTCTCCGCTTCGACCGCTTCGTTCGCAGTCCTACCGATGGCACTGGCCGCACTGGTCGTCGCATTCCTCGCCGATCCACTCATCGCTCGGATCACGGAAACGGTCACGTTCCGGTTGGCCGCACTCAGCCTGATCATCGGCTCCGCGGTACTCCTGGGCGTCTCACTGATGAACGCTCCCTGGGGGTGGCTGATCGCCGGAGGAGTGCTGATCGGTGCAGGTCTTCCGGCGTGCTTTGTCATCCTCAACCGCAGAGCATTCGCCCAAGTTGACGCAGGCGAGGCCGGGACCGCGTCCGGGTTCACGAACATGCTCACCACCGTTGGTGGGGCCGTCACCGTTGCCATCACTGCACTCTCAGCCAGCCTGTTCGGACAAGCCGGAGCCTATGGCGTCCTCCTGGGCTCGGGAGTCATCATCGCTTGCCTCAGCTTGGCATCAGGAGCGGACCCGGCGGAAGTCGCCGCCGACGACGAACCAACCAGGAACGTCGCCGAGGGCGTCTAAGCGAGAGGTGAGGGGCTACCAACTCCACCGCTGTGACGTTCCGCCCCGCGGCGAGAGCTGGGCCATCTTTTCGAGCTGTGCCCCCGCTTGCTGGTCGGCCTGCATAGGCATAGGAATAGTCGGCGTCTTGGATTTGGGTGCTGGTGACGCACCTCCCTTTTGGGAGGCGTCACCGTGGACGAACACACCTCACCCGCTACCAACGTCGCTGCGGGAACGACTGGTCCGGCCAGCGGCAGTTTCGAGAGCCCAGAAGGTCTACGCGCCCTACTCAACCGCTTACACGACGCCGGGCCGGGAGCATGGCGGGCTGACCGTGAAGCAGCAGAACTCATGCGCTACACCGCGACCAGATACCGGCCACTCGCACGTAAACATGGCCTGGATGCCTGGGCGGTCGCGTCCGCCGCGTTCGAGGTGATGCTCGCTCCCTCTACGCGTAACGCGAGGAACCCGTGGGCGGTGGTGACGCGCGCTGTGCAGATCACCTGTCACGCGGAGACTCGGGCAGCCGGGATGCTGACCTCTGCCAGCAAGGTGCACCATGCCTCCCGGATCGTCGGGTTCCATGATGCCGTGCGATTCGCCGAGCGTGAGCGCTTGGCCGACTATCACCCCGCGTTTACGCACCACGATGACGGCGACGCGGACGAGAGTGAGCATGAGATGCGGGTCGCTGCGCTGCTGTCGGCCACGGTCGCGCTGTTCGAGTCTGCGGGTTGGGATGCTGCGCTGGTCTCCGAGTGCGTTGAGCACGTCGCCTATCGGCTTGCCGATCTCCCCTCTCGGCAGCGTGGGGTCGAGGTACTGCGCCGTGACCGCGCAATCCCGACGCTGCTCGGCATGCCGCCCCGCGCATGGTCGGCCTTGCTGCGGATCGTGCTCGGGCATCCCGACCCAAAGCACGCGGGCAGCCCGGTCGGTGATGGAGTGCTGCTGCGAATACTGAACGGCGAAACACTGGGCAGTCTGCGCGGCGACGAGGCGCTGATGAAGCTGATCCGCGCAGCCAACCCCGATCAGCGCACCGCGCCTTGATTTGGGGGTAGGGCTCCGCACCTAACGGTATGAGCACCCGCACCGTTACCCCCGCCGCTACGTCCACCGCCCCGATTCCTCCTGTGCGCCCGTCCGCTTCGACGCTCGGCGCTCGGCTTGCCGCTGCCTCCCGGCGCGCGCAGGGCTTCACCACCGTCGTAGATGATCCTGTCGTTCTGGCCGAACTGCGCGAACTCTGCGCCACCCCGCGCTCCATACGCGCGCTCGTCGCCGAGAAACGCGAAGGCCCCGCCCCCTGAACGACTCAGGTTGCGGGGCCGGTCACGGATCGTCGGGGTTACGCGCGCCAGACGAACTCGACCCGGCGCGCGAGCACTGCTGCGCGGTGCTCGTCGCGGCGCACGTGGAAGTCCTCTGTGCTCTCGTTACGGCGCTTGGGCACGGCGGTCATCATGTCTGCGGGGTGAGCGTGTACCAGTACCGCTTGCAGGATCAGGCCCGCCGCTTGGTACTGCCACATCGGGGTACGCCCTTCCCACTCAGCAGCGACCGTCGTGACATCGATCTTCAACCCGGCGGGTTGTTCGGGCATCGTCGCGGTGTACTCGCGGCGGGTCGCCTCGATCCGCTCCGCGATCCTCGCGCGCTGCCGCACCCACATGGCCTTATCGATCAGCCCGTCGTAGTAGTCATCATCGAGCCGCGCCAGCCGTTCCCGATCCTTATCGAGCGTCGCTGCGAGCCCGACCCTTGCCACAAGGTCACTGCCCGAGGATCGGTGTTTCGTAGGGTGGAGGGTGATCTGCTCGAACGTCGCCAGCACCGCCTCCTCCACGAGCCTTTCGATTTCGGCAGAGCGGATCGAACGGGTACACCCGCCTGGGGTCGGCTGTAAGCACTGGTACACGCCGCCCCGGTGAATCATCGACGTGCCACACAGGGAGCAGCGAATCAACCCCGAGAACGGGTACATCCGCACCGCGGCACCGCTGCCGGGTTGGTGGAAGTTCCGGGCTTTCTTCCTCGCGTCGAGCACGTCGGAGACTTGCTGCCAGGTGTCCTCGTCCACAATCGCGGGCCATGCCGCTTGTACTTGCATCTTCGAGGTCTTCGCGCGGCTCCCGTCCGGCATCACGGGTCGATACTCTCTGACTCCTTTGTTGGAGGGGTTGTAGAGCACCATCTTGAGTGTCCGATCTGACCACGCGCACCCGTGGGTGGTGAGAATGCCGCGCGCGTTCCAGTCCTTGCGAATGCGGTACAGAGACTCACCGGCGAGCACCCGCTGATACATCTCGACCACCAGCGGCCCCGTCACCGGATCGATCACGAGCGCACCAGCCTCTGCCCGGTATCCGAACGGCACCCGTCCGCCGTGCCAGGAACCCTCGATGGCCTGCTGCTTCGCCGCCCGAGCGACACGGCGGGCAGTGTCAGCGGATGACTTGTTCGCCATCGCCACCAGCACCCTGGCCATCGCCACATCAGAATCCGTGTCCAACCTGAGTGAGCCGGTCACGGAGCGGACGGTGAACCCTCCGAGCACCTTCGCATCAATGAGGTCTTCCAAGTCTCTGGGGTCGCGCACCGCCCGATCCAAGTCATAGGCGACCATCACCTGCGCCTGCCCCTCGGCAAGGTGTGTCAGCATGGCACGGAACTGCGGACGGAGCACCCGCCGCACCCGCTCACCAGATGGCAGCGTGATCGTGCGCTGCTTGAACGCCGACGTGTCGTTCTCCCGAAACACCGCTGCGACTTCCCACCCGTGGGCGGCGGCGTATGCGCGGCAATCGGCCTCCTGCCGATCCACACCGCGTTCGGTGCCCTCGGGGTCGTCACTGATCCTGACGTACACCACCGCCCGCAGCGGCTCCGTGCTCTGCTTCTGCTCGTTGTGGCGCATCTCTGGCCCCACCTTCCTACTCGTGTGAGAGGTAGGTGCGTTTACAGAACCTCGGCTACGCCATCACCGCCCACCGCGCCCAAGGCGTGACCACCGATACCGCGCACGTCATCACCACCGTGACCACGACGCGGGAAAACTTCTACGTCGCCATGACCCGCGGCGCGGACGGCAACTACGCCTACGTCGTCCTCGACCGGCCCGACGACGGCCACGGGGTGCCGCACCCCAGCGACAACCCGGACACCACCGAGCGGTCGGTGCTCTACGGCGTGATCCAACACATCGGCGCCGAGCTGTCCGCGCACGAGACGATCACCGCCGAACAGGAACGGTGGAGCAACATCGGCCAGCTCGCCGCCGAGTACGAAACCATCGCCCAAGCCGCCCAACATGACCGCTGGGCCACACTGTTCGCCGCTGCTGGCCTCACCGGCGAGCAGGTCGATGCCGTGCTCGACTCCGACGCGTACCCAGCCCTATCGGCTGAGCTGCGGCACGCCGAAGCCAACTACCACGACCTTGACATCCTGCTGCCGCGCCTGGTCGCCGCGCGTGGCCTGGACGATGCCGCGGACGTCGCTTCGGTGATCCACGCCCGCGTCGCCCGTGCTACCAGCCGGCCCGCCGGGTCCGGCCGCACCCGCAAACCACCTCGACTCATCGCCGGGCTCATTCCCTACGCGGACGGGCCGATGGCCGACGACATGCGCCAAGCCCTGGACGAACGCCACGAACTGATCGAAGCCCGCGCCGAGGCCATACTCACCGGCGCGCTCGCCGACAAGGCACCCTGGACGGCACGGCTTGGCCCCGAACCGAAAGTCCTGAACCAACGAAAGGCGTGGCGTCGCGCCGCCGCTGTCGTGGCAGCGTATCGGGACCGCTACCAGATCACCGACGACCGAACCCCACTCGGCCCACCGCCGCAGAACACCCGGCAGAAAATCGACCGCGCACGCGCCGAAGCCGCACTGAGGGAACTCAGCGCCGGCGCACCGTCGCAGGAGACCGGGCACCGGGTGACGCGTGCCGCGACTCGCGGTCCTCGTCTCTAAACGCTGTCCGTCGGGTCTGCGATCCTGGACGTAGAGCATTCGATCACTGAGAGACGAGGTGGGAAGGTGGCGCAGTCAGAGCAAGCGCGCGAAGTCGCGCGACGCCTCGGCGTAGTTAGTCATCCCACTCTCGACCAACTGGCCGAAGCCGTGGCTCTCTTCGCTCCGTTGGGGTGGGCCATGTGCGGACGCTGGCACATGGAAGGCACCTTGCGCGTCCTCCGACAAGCCGGGAACGGCGCCACCGACGACGAGCTGGATGAAGCGATCACCGATGTGTGGAACAACGAGAACGCGACCTTGCTGAAACACGCCGCGGCGCCGATGCGCCGATGGTCGAACTCTCACTACCCCTTCAAGCAGCTCGTCTGGGACCGAGTCAGTCTCATCGAGAAGGCCATCGAGCATCACTTCGCAGGTGCCTATGAGGCATCGACCCCGATCATCTTGGCTCAGATCGACGGTATGAGCCGGGACCTCACCGGGCAATCCTTCTTCTCGAAAGGGAGCAACGACCCGTATCTGGATGACGAGACGATCGCTGGCATGGAAACCAACCTCCCGGTGGTGCGCGCCCTCTTCTCCGAAGACGTAAGGCCAACCGGCGACTACGGCAAGGTGTCTCGACACGGCGTGCTCCACGGCCGTGACCTCGGCTACGCGACCCGCGTGAACTCCACCAAGACCATCGTCCTCGTCGCCGCCCTCGCTGAGTATCTCCCCAAGATCGCCGATAACGCTGGTGCCCAACTCCGACGACAGCATGAGGATGAGGTTGCCGGCTCCACCGAAATCGATGAACTTGGGCGCCTTGTGGACGACTGCCATGTGCCCGAACTGCTGAACTTCGCCTACGACCTCGACACTGAATACCTCAACGCCATCCTGTTGATGCCAGCCCCGTTCAACGCGCGGCGACAGTTGGCCGCAGTTGCGCGCAAGCACGGTCTCGACCCGGAAGCGTTCGCGCTTGACGAAGATCAGACCGGCTGGCGATGGCACTACACAATCCCGGCCGGACAGACCCTCAGCTATGCAGCCCGTCCAAGCACCAGCAGCGAGCGCCGCCACCCCGACGTGTGGCGATGTGACGACCCCTCCACTCCCGACACGTTCCCGTGGAACGACTCAACGGGTTGGCGCTCCGACGATGACTTCCCACGATCCCCGAACTGGGAACCCAGACTCGTCATGTAGCCATCGTCAGCTCACTAGATCGAACGCCCAGACCCGCCCGGCGCAGAGCGATAGCCGCCGAACTCGCGTCCAGAAGCGGATCGCGTCAGGTTCTTGCCGGTTGGCTCAGCCCCGTCGAGCAGTGCGATGACATCGCCAGCCTGGGTGACGACGGAGGCGACTCCCTGCTTGATGAGTTCGTTCGGTCCGCTACTCGCGACACTGGTCACCGGACCGGGCACCGCGCCGATGCCCCGGCCGAGGTGATGCGCGGTGCGCACGGCCGCGATCGACCCGGAGCGCACGCCAGCCTCGGGGATGACGACACCACCCGAGAGTGCAGCCATCAAGCGGTTCCGTGCGACGAGCCTGTCCCGCGTCGGTGTGGTGTCCGGTGGGAGTTCGCTCACGAGCAGGCCGGTGTCGCCGATCCGATCCAGCAGCTCAATGTGTGCGGCCGGGTAGCGGCGATCCAAGCCAGTTGCCAGGACAGCGATTGTCTGACCGCCGGCGGCAAGCACGCCCCGGTGCGCCGCATTGTCGATCCCGTAAGCGCCACCGGCGATGACCACTCGTTCCTCATCGGCCAGACCCGTCGCCAAGTCCTTGGTGACGTGCTCGCCGTAGTGGGTGGACGCGCGAGCGCCCGTGATCGTGACCCGATCACTCAGCGCCGTCGCCAGGAACGACGACGCGCCCTGCGTCCACAGCACATACGGGGCACGGTCACCCAGCTCGTCCAGCCCGGCGGGCCACTCCCGATCCGCCGGAATCAGCGTGCCGAACCCGTGCTGCTCGACCTCGGCCACGCGCTCCATCAAGTCGGGCGCGATCCGCGCCCGCAGGCGCTCACGCCACAACAGAACGTCGGCGCGGCCCAGCCCCGTCACGTCGTGATCGGACTCGACCAGGCTCAGCGTCGCAACGCCGCCGTGGCGACCCAAGACGTACCCGGTCGTCAGATCGTCCGGCTCAGCGATCATCGACAGCACGATCCGCGCCATCCGTTCGCCATGCACCTGCTCCGCCAAACTCGCCATGATCGGTGTCCTTCCACTCCAAGGTCACCGACCAGGTGCACACCCGGGCGCTACCGAAGGGGTTCCTTTCGTCGCAGCCCAGACGTAGAGTTGAGGACGAGGCAGGTTCTCAACTCTGCGGGTCCTTCGGGACGGCCCCTCGTGGGCACTCATTCATAGCTGCCTCAACGGTCAACTGCGCCGTTGCTATGACAAGACGAGGCCCCGACATGAGTCAGTTCGCACTCACCACCATTTTCAGCATCCGATACCGGCTGCTCAGGTACGCACCGACCAACATCCTGCTGATCCGCACTCACGGTCGTCACGGAGTGAGGTGGTTCCTGCTCGCGCTCGGCCTGGCCGCGATGTTCTTCTACGCCGCCGCGATCTGCACCACGATCCTCAACCACGACGGCCCCGGCTGGCTCAACGCACTGGTGATCCTGTTCACCTGGAACGGCTTCAAGATGCTTCGGATCGACCCGGTGACGCTCGTGCTCCGGCGCTACATCCGCGTCACCCAGCCTGACCGAAGCGCCAACGCAGACACCAACGGCGAGGAAGCGCAGGCTCAGTACGAGGTCGATCCAACTGGAGCGACCCGATGAGCGCCCGCGAAGTCGACCGCTCAGACGACTCGGCAGCCACGAGCACCCGCCGCAAGGCCCCGCCATCCCGGATGCGCAACTATCGCATCGTGGCCGAACCGCGCACCGACCCGGACCTGCACAAGCTCGCCCAACTCTTCATCGGCATGGCCTTCGCACGCGCCGATGCTGAGCGAGAGGCACAGCGCAACTCTGGTCGGCACGAGGCACGGAGCAGCCAACCCCCGACACCCGCCGACTGACTTCGACCACAGGAAACGACGACATCAAACCGTAGGGCCACCTTCGTCCCAGGCCGCCATCGACCCCTGACAAGCCTGTTCACCGCGGGGCTGCGCGGGAGCGCCCCCCGAGCCACCGCAGTTCCTGTGATTGTCGGTGGTCTCGTGCAGACTCAGAGCATGGCAGCATCGACCTCTAGCATCCACAGGGTTCCTACCCAACTTCGAGACCCCTCGCGCACCCGATCGTCGCGCGTCACCGCGCGCCTCCCTCACGGTGACCGGAACCTGTATCAAGATTGGTCCGTGGCAGAGAATCGACGTAGGCCCCAGTGGCGCGGTGAACGCAAGGCGGTGCTCGTACGGCTCCCCGTCGAGGTCGCCGACCAGCTCGTGAAGGCCGCAGAAGTGTCGCACCTGTCAGTTTCGGAAGCAGCCAGCAGGTACATTACGGCTGCTCTGACTTCCGCCCCCAACGGTGGTGGTGCCAGGTGACCGAGCAGCTAACCGCGGCGGACCTTTTCTCAGGGGCTGGTGGTGCGAGTTTGGGCATCGTCCAGGCCGGCTTCGATCTGCGTTTCGCCGTCGAGATCGATCCCTACGCCGCTCGCACTCACCACGAGCACTTGCCGGGAGTCGTGGTCGACACTGACATCCAGCAACTCGATGAGCGTGACTTCCTTGGCGTGTCCGGGGTCGGCGTCGGCGAACTTGATCTTCTCTTTGCCGGCCCTCCCTGCCAAGGCTTCAGCATGATCGGACCACGCGAGATATCGGACTTACGCAACTCGCTCTTCCAGGAGGTTCTACGATCAACAGCAGCGCTTCGCCCGAAAGCTGTAGTGATCGAGAACGTTCCCGGGCTGCTCACGCTCGACGATGGCCGGTACCTCGCGTCCATCATGTCGGGTCTTCGAGCGGAGGGATACCAGGCCGCTTGCGCGGAACTGCTCGCGGCGCAGTACGGGGCGCCGCAGATGCGTTGGCGCCTAGTCATCATTGCGTGGCGCAACGATCTGGGCATTCCGGCCGGGTATGGCTTCCCCCAACCGACACATGGGAACTCCCAGATCGGCGAACTCGTACCTAACTCAACCATCCCAGATGAGTTGTATGAGGGCTTCTTGACTACCCGCGCAGCAATCGGTGATCTGCCACCGATTCGTGCCGGTGAAAGTGCGCCGTCATATGACGGGCGTCCCCGACACGACTTCCAGGTGACCGCACGCACTGAACTCGACGGTCGCCGCATGGCGACAAGCGAGCTCCATGACCACTACGCTGCCGCGCTCAGCCCGTTGACCCTGGAACGGTTGCGAGTCCTGGCACCTGGTCAGGACTGGCGCGACCTTCCCTTCGAGTTGCTTCCGCCGAGTATGCAGCGGGCGCTCCGCAAGGACCACACACGTCGATACCGCCGGATGACGTGGGACGGCGTACCTCGATCGATCATCACCCGGTTCCGCGACCCAAAGTCTGGCGAGTACACCCATCCCGAACAGGATCGAACCATCAGTATCCGAGAGGCTGCTCGCATTCAGGGATTCCCCGACTGGTTCTCCTTCTCCGGGCCGAACACAAGCAAATACACCCAGGTAGGGAACGCGGTGCCCGTTCCTCTTGCCCGTGCGATCGCATCGGAGGTGCGTGCGTGCCTAAAGGGGTGTGAGGATCGGGAGCGCTTGCTCGATCCCTTCCGCCGCAAGCCTCTCACACTGCTCGACCGTCATGGCCGACTAGTCGAGAGGCTCGCCGCATGACGGCACCGCGAGTCCGACGGACCGCGGCAGAAAGGGAGGCACTCCGTCCGCACATCGCTGAGTGGTTCGGGCACCGCGTATACCCGACTGTTGCCGATCACGCCCGTGCTCGGCAGGACCAACGCGCGGAACGCTGCCCCTTCCTCTCCGAAGTTGCCGAGCGCGACACCGAGTGCGTCAAGAGCGCTAACAGCCGCGGGGTCTGCACCATCAGCGCGGGAAGCAACGGAGTGCGGCAGGACTGGCTCGTCTGCCCCCACAGAGCGCTCGATGACGACCTTCTGCATGCGATGGTGCGTCGACTCTTCGGACTCGCTGAGGGCGAAGCAGTTCACGTGCTACCGGTCACGAACCTGGCAGATGACCGCATTCGCGAGCGGCTCATCGCAGATGCTCGAAACCCCATCGCACCGCGGCAGTTCCTCACGTTTCAGCAACTCTTTGGCGGGGAAATCAGCCTGCCACGGTCTCCGAACAGCCCCGAGTTGTCGTTTGACGCCACAGTCGTTGAGGTCGTCCCCACCGAAGCTAATGTCGGAGTGAGACTCGGCCGGTACGGTGTGATCGAAATGCAGACCACCGACACTCACGGAACCTATCGTCACGCTGTGGATGCTCTGCGCAGCGCCCTCGACCTTCACGCTGACGACTTCGGTGAGCAGGTCTCCGCTCATCCCGACTGGCCGGGCCGGCGAGTCGAAGGGCCGAACATCAGCAACGTGTTCAAGCGCACCTTCTACCAAGTGATGTTCAAGTTCCAGATCACTCGCCGCGCATCTTCTTCGGGCTGCATCCTTGCCCTGCCACGCCCAGTCTGGGACTCATGGCAACCTTTCCTGGGAGCACCCGAACTCGTTGACATGCAAGACGGCACTCATCGCCTTCGCGCTCGGGATGACGAAACCGTCGACCTCTCGAACATGGCGCCAAACTGGATCTACGTCTTCGACATCGCAGACGAGCCACCCGCAGACGGCTCGACAACACCAATCGAACTCCAGCTCGTCATCGCTACAGACGCGCCCACCTTGAGTCGTCTCGCACTCGATATCGCACCGAACAACGCTATAGGCGAAGCCGACGCTGAAGACACCGTCATCAACGCCCTCCGGCGTCGCACCGGCACCTTCATGCCGGGAATCGAATAGTCCGCCTCGTCTTTCTGATGGATGCCAATGACCACCGAACTCACAGTAAATCTCGGCGACACGACGCCCCGGCGGCTCCTGGTCGACTGGGCCAACTCGCAGGACGCCTGGGTGCGCCAACTGACCGCCGAGACGATCCTTTCGAGGCAGACGCCCGGTGAAGACTTTCTCGATGTCGTCTACGAGACTTTTCTCGTGGAGAAGGGCCTAGCAGAAGGCGACTCGCCAGACATCCCCAAGCTTGAGGTCAGCTCCGTCGATACCTCGGAAGAAGAAGTCTTGGAGCTTGCCGAGCTCAGTAACGTGCAGGGTGTCAACGCACTCGCCAGCGACCAAAAGTTGACGTTTGACCCAAGCCTGACAGTTTTGTTCGGACAGAACGGGTCTGGCAAGACCGGCTACGCACGAATCATCAAGCGAATCTCCGCGGTACGCGCCGCCGAAGACATCCTTCCGAATGCTCACGCTACATACATCGACCCGCCACCGGCGCCATCAGCGCAGATTACATACCGACTTGCTGGCCAGGATCGGGCCGCCCAATGGAGCAATCAGGCTGGCCTGGCGCCTTTCACGCGGATCAGCGTCTTCGACTCCAATGCTGTCCAACTCCATGTCGACAGCGAGTTGGGATATGTGTACACCCCGGCCGAGCTAGCCCTGTTCGGGCATGTCGCGACTGGCATACGCGCGATCCAAGACCGTATTGCGGGTGAAGCATCTGGCCTAACTCCAGGAACAAATCCCCTGCTTTCCAAGTTCGCGCGTGAGACGAAGGTCTACCCGATCATCGAGACGCTTGGCGCCACAACTGACCTCGCCGAACTAGACGCGCTGGCATCGGTGGAAGCCGATGCCGAAGCCACGCATGAACGCCTCCAGTCCGAGATAAATGCGCTTAGGTCAAACACCGTCGACGCCGTACTGGCAAACACTCTGCAATTTGCCGGAGACCTCAAGCGCCTCCACGCTCTCCTGAGTCAGTTCCGAGGGTTCAACGGCGAGAACTACAAGCAGGCGTTGGAAGCCGTGGATGCAGCAGAACTCCGGCGAGCACAGGCACGCGAGGAACTGTTCGCTGCGGATGAACTACCCGGTCTTCCTGACGATGAATGGCAGGATTTCATCACTGCTGGCGACCAGTATCGCCAGCACCTCGGGCGCGATCACTATCCGCAAGCCGGGGACGCCTGCCTCTACTGTATGCAACCCCTTTCACCTGCGGGTCTGGCGCTTGTTTCTCGTTACCGCACTTTCCTGGACGAGACGCTCATGCAACAGGTCAGCACTTCCCGCAAGGCATTGGAGCAAGCTCGTCTCGTCGTCAACGACACCGAGGTTGCGCGTGTCCGTGACTTCCTTCAGACCCGAGACGGTCATGCCAGCGATGCCGACTGGGTCGCACGAGCCCACACCCTCCTGAATGACGGTGTGGCTACATCTGCTGAGACGTATGAGGGAAAGGCTCTGACTGATACAGACCTCGGTGCACGCGTGGAGCCTGTACTCGCTGAGGTTGCTGCAACACTTACGGCGGCGACCGAAGCCGCCGAGCAACTGGCTATCGACAAGCAGAACGCTACGACGACGATCGCCACGAAACAACGCGAACTCGCCGAACTAGGTGCCCGCATCGACTTGAAGAACAACTTGGCAACGGCCAGAGAATACGTACGACGAGCGAAGCGTGCGGTACAACTCGAACGACTGTCAAAGGTGATTTCAAACGGCGCAGCCAAGCAGCTGACCGTACAGTCAAAGCTCGCAAGTGAAGACTTGGTTAACAAGAGCTTCGAGTCTCTCTTCGCCGAGGAGTGTGAACGCTTGCAGGCGCCCCCTGTCGCGCTCCATTTTCAGGGGCGAAGCGGCAAGGCGCAGCGCAAGAAGGCGGTGGCGAACTATCGACCTTCTGCTGTGCTCTCCGAGGGTGAGCAGAAAGTTCTAGCCCTGGCAGACTTCCTCGCAGAGAGTCGCATGAGGGGGACGAAGGCACCCCTCATCTTCGATGATCCAGTGACTAGCCTCGACTATCGGCGCCTAGACGAGGTGGCAGCGCGCATCCAGGGTCTAGCAGAGACACATCAGGTGATCGTACTGACGCATAACATCATGTTCGCCTCGGCGCTGATATCCGTGCGCCAGAACAAGAGACTTCGGGTGAAGATATATGAGGTTCGTGACGGCGGAGAAGCCAAGGGAGTCCTCGCACCAGACGTTGAACCCCAACTCGATACTCCGGCGGATCTCGCTAAGCGAATCAATGTGAAGCTAGAACACATACCCAAAGCTGACGCAATTGTGCAGGACGCCCTCATAAAGGAGACCTACGATCTCATCCGGGCTTGGTGCGAGGCCTTCGTTGAGCAGGAACTCCTATGCAACGTCACGCAGAGGTATCGCCACAACATCATGATGACGAAGCTCTCCAAGATAGATGCGACGAAGCTTGATGCAGCCGTAGCTGTGATCGAACCGCTGTTCGCTCGCGCCTGCGACCGCATGACCGGACACTCCCACGCCGCAGAGAAGATGAGCACCAAGCCCACATTCGCAGAGCTCAAACAAGACTGGGAGAACGGTCAAGCGGCCCGAAAGGCGTACATCGGGTAGAAGGCGGATCGGCATCCCACTATGCGGCAACGTCCGATCGCCACCTTCATCCACTCATGGCCGATGCCTCAACGAGCGCACGCCGCACGGCTTTGCGATCCACGCCCATGCTCTGCGCGATCGCCCTCATCGAGACGCCGCCGAGGTAGAGCCGCACCGCTTCGGCCGCTTCTTCTACTCCGAGACCCGGACGGCGGCGCCCGACGCGGCGCCGCGTGAGGTGCGCCGACACGGTGGCGCGATGCACGCCGTACCTGTCTGCCAGCTCGTTGACCGTCGTACCGTCGAGGTAGTCGTCCACAAGGCGGTCGACCTCAGCAGCGGTGAGAAAGGTTTGAAGATGTTCAATCCTCCGAACCACGGTGCCCCGAGAGTCCTCCATCGGGGCGGTTTCCGGGCGCTGGGACACCCGGTAGACACCGCGCTTCCAGCGTGTGACCAGGGTCTTTAGGCGCGGGGTAAGGTTTGCGAACGTACTACGCAGGGACCCTGATGGGACGGCCCCGGTTCTTGGATCGGGGCCGTTGCTCTTCTCGCTTAAGCCCTGGTCAGATCCAGTTTTGCGAGTGGTGCGCAATGCTGACGCAACTACCCCTGGAACGCCGGTCGGCCCGTCGGCTCACCGCAGGCGTGCCCTCCGTGGTGGTACCAAGAGGCGCCGATCAGCCCTTCTGGGCCGACCGCCTCACCGTGCTCCGGGTGGCCACCACCGCTGGCCCGTGAGCACCTGGACGCCGGCAGCCCCACCCGAGCACTCGGTGAAGCAACAACCGACGAGATGCGTGACCGAGCTGCTGAGTTCGCCCGCAAACTCGCCAACGAGGACGGCTGCGCCCGCGCGGTAGCCGTCATCGAATCAACCGTTCGCGAGACAATCGAGGCTCGGGCTGGAGGAGATGGGCATGGGTGAGGCCGAGATCGTGCTGGTGACCGGCGCGACGGGGAACGTCGGCCATGTCGTGGTCGAGCAACTACTGGACGCGGGGGTTCCAGTGCGTGCGGCGGGACGGACCGCCGAGTCGGTGACTGCGGTCTTCGGTGACCGAGTAGAGGCTGTGGGTGTGGATTTCGAGGACTCCCAGACGTGGGAGGCCGCATTCACCGGGGTACAGCGGATGTTCCTGATGCGGCGCCCCACCTCGGGAAACCGAAGAAGCAGATGATCCCATCGCTGGAGTACGCATCGGCGTCGGGGGTACGGCAGGTGGTGTTCCTCTCGCTGCAGGGTGCCGAGAAGAACCCGGTCGTCCCGCACGCGACGATCGAGGCGTGGCTATGTGCCAGCGGGCTCACGTTCACCTTCGTGCGGGCTTCGTTCTTTCACCAGAACCTCTCCACCACCCACGCCAGCGACATCCGCGATCGGGACGAACTGGTGGTTCCAGCAGGTGGTGGAGCCACCGCGTTCGTCGACGCGGAAGACGTGGGCGCGGTCGCCGCTGTCGCGCTCCGGGAACCGGACCGCTATGCGGGCGCAGCGCTCACGGTGACCGGCGACGAGGCACTCACCTACCAGCAGATCTGCGACACTCTCACAGCCGAACTAGGGCGCACCATCCGCTACCCAAACCCGGGCATCCTTCGCTATCTGCGACATGCCAGGCGGACGTTGGAGATGCCGCGGGGCATGGTGCTCGTGACGGCGGCGATCTACACCACCGCACGGTTCGGCCTGGCGGCCGGACTCACCAGCACCGTCGCCGACGTCCTGCACCGGCCCCCGATCCGGTTCGCCGAGTTCGCCCATCGTGAGCGACAGGTCTGGAAATCTGCCGACCTTGTCGGGAAGGACGTCCCATGAGAATCGCTCTCCTCGGCGCCACCGGGCGCACCGGCCAACTGGTGCTGGCAGAAGCAGCCCGCCGCGGTCACGAGGTATCCGCCCCCAGGAAGTCCCCATGAACAACGTGGTGTGGGTCACCGGCGACATCCGCGATCCACACGCGCTCACCCGCGCGATCGAGGAGACGGACACGGCCCGATGACGTGGGCGATGCTGAACCACAGTGCTTGCATCCGGTAGAAGTGGCGGATGAAGCCGCCGTCGAGGCTCAGCGCGAACAACTCGTCAAGCCACGGCATCAGCATCCGCGCCCTGTCTTCACCGAGACGGAGAATCTGTGCAGGCTCGGTATACGTGGCTTCGGCGAACCCAACCGCGTCGAGCCGGTCGGCCAGCAGGCCTGAGTATTGCCAGAACACTTGATCGATCACGTAGTCAGTATCGAGATAGACCGTGGTGACCGTGATGTGGCCCTCGGGTTCGCTGCCGCAGAGGATGTTCGCGCCGAGCAGGATCACATCACCGACCTTGACCGGCTTCTGACCAAACTCGCTGAACAGGATCGCGGAGCCGTCGCGCACGACGATGACGTTCACGCAGTCGTAGGCAATCGGTCCGACTGGTCGATGCACGGTGCTGGTCCGCGCGAGGATGGCCGACAACGCGCTCTGATCGCCAAACAGAGTGAGAGGCCCCTCTGTCTGGTCAGTTGTCGCATAGTCGGCCATCTTTTGCTATTCCTGACGAAGGAGTCCACGCGGATCACGGTTATGGCCACATCCGTGAAGGTGGTGAAGAGAGCATCCAAGCCGCCGACAAGCGATGCCCGGTCAGACCCGGTGCTCGGGGCACAGTCCGTGTTGTAAGCCGACTGCGTCGTCGAGATGCGTCTCGCAGCGGATGCAGGCGATGCCTCGGAAGATCGTGCTCGGCTGGTCTGGGTCGGCCCGGACCGGTGTCGCGTCGTAGGCACCAGCGAACTGTGCGACCAGGCGGGGATGTCTGCGGCCGAGCATCCGGTGAACCTCGGCCGCTGTGCGCGACGGGTTCTTCTGCACGGCCGCGAGCAGATCGACGCCTTCTCGGTACGCCTGCTCGGTGAACCGTAACGCTATGAAGTAGTCCGGGCTGACCGCGCTCATCCCATGCGCCGCGAGATCATCGAATGCGAAGTCATCGACATCGGTCGTGATCAGATGCCTGGCTCCCGCGCGGATCGCGTCGGCCACCACGTGCCGGTCCTGGACTGTGTCAGTCGCCAGATCCTCAATGACCTGCGCGGTCGGTGACAACTCCGTGCCCAGAATCGTCTTGCGCACAATCGATGTCCGCGATGCCTGGCCCCGTGCATGCCGATCGGCTTCGACCTCGACGTGCCTCGACCACGTCCACCTCAGACCATCCGCACGCGCCCCGGCGATCAGCAAGGTGCGGGTCACCGGCGAAGCGAGCGCATTGGCATCCAGGAAGAGCAGCGGTGCCTCACTCACCGAACAACTCGGCCCCGATATCGGCAGCGGACGCCTCGGCCATGCGGCGCACGAGTTCGCGGCCGTATCGCTCGTACTCGTTCAATGGTATGCGGTGGTGAGTGCCGACCTTAGTGGCCTTGATGTCGCCGTCGGCGATCCGACGCAACACCGTGGACCGAGACATTCCCAGCCGCCGCGCGACCTCGGCAGGGGTCAGCAACTCCACCCGAGTGGAGAAGTCGACGACCTCACCGCGCTGCTTCGCCGAGTCCAGGAACGCGCGCACACGCCCCCAGTCCTCATTGGACAGGTGGGCCGGGTCCACAGTCATGCTGCTCATGTCCCCAGCATACTCCGCTGTGACCACTTACGCATCGATAAATGTCCACACTGCTCGACGGGCGACCGGGGCCAGGCATGCCGAACCTGTCCCTGCGATGGTCGCTCAAGCCCCCTCGCGGCAGCGGTTCATTCAGGCTCCCCGATTGCGCTGGCTTCGACCAGAGCCCTCCGGACGGCCGTCCGACCCACGCCCATGCTCTGCGCGATCGCTCGCATCGAGACACCGCCGAGGTGGAGCCGGACCGCTTCGGCCGCCTCTTCTACTCCGAGTCCCGGACGGCGACGCCCGACGCGCCGCCGCGTGAGGTGCGCCGACACCGTGGCGCGATGCACGCCGTACCTGTCTGCCAGCTCGTTGACCGTCGTACCGTCGAGGCAGTCGTCAACGAGGCGGTCGACCTCAGCGGCGGTGAGAAAGGTTTGAAGATGTTCAATCCTCCGCACCACGGCACCCCGAGAGTCCTCCATCGGGGCGGTTTCCGGGCGCTGAGAGACCCTGTAGGCACCGCGCTTCCAGCGTGTGACCAGGGTCTTTAGACGCGGGGCAAGGTTGGCGAACGTGCTACGAAGGGACCCAGGGTCCAGCCCCAGCATCTCGGTGCTGGGGCTGGTTTTATTCTTGCGTTTGTCCTGGTCAGACATGGTTTCCGTGCTGGTGCGCAATGGTGATCGCCGTGCCCGGATCGTCGTCGTCGAGGTCCGCGACCCCGCCTTGGTGGTGCGCGATGGTGATTTCGGTGTCTCGTGACGATGTGCCAATGATCGGGCCAGTGTCGTATGCGCGACGCCAAGTCCGCGGGCGATCTCTCTGACGCTTGCTCCCTCGCCTGTCGCGACCCGAGCCGCCCGTATCTCGTCGTCGTTCAACGCCCGGAGACGGATGCGTGTGTCAACGCCAGCGGCGATGAGCCGCTTCCGAACCGTCTGGACATGGATCCCATGCTTCTCCGCGATCTGAACCTGAGTCAGACCGTCCGCGTAGCCGGCCGCAAGCGGCGCAAGTATTGCCTGCGTGGTCCCTGCCGGGAGCGGAAGTGAATGCCGCTGACGCGCACCTCGCCGACCGCTCCGGTGAGACCCCGTCCGTCCCTCGATACCGTCTCGTTGCCGGCTCCCTACAGCGCGATGTCTCTCTGGCTTCTCTCCGGAAGCCAAGGGTTCATCGGGCTTCGGATCACGTCGCGAGAGCTCGACCATCCATACCTGAGCGGGTGAGAGATGAGCGAGGTCGTCGACCAGCTTCCTAACCATTGCGCGATCGACCGCCGTCGCGGGATCGTCAACCACTCGGTCGTTCATCGCTCCATTCTTCTTCCCGCGTGCTGCATGCCGGTCGAGCCTCGGCGAGTGTCGGACCCTCCGCCTAAGGTCTGAGTCATGCGAGTCGGCGTCTACATCGACGGGTACAACCTGTACTACGGCGGTCGCGGCTTGTGCGGTCGCTCGACCCCCGGGTGGCGTTGGCTCAACCTGAAGGCGCTTGCCTCCGACCTGATCACCACGCACTCCCGCTGGCAAGGCACAGTCATCGAGACGGTCACCTACTGCACAGCACGCGTGAGCGGAGCCAGCAACTCCACCGGACAACGCGAACAGGACGTCTACCTCCGCGCGCTGGAACGATCAGGCTCGGCCACTCGAATCAGCTACGGCAACTACGTCGCACGGGTTGCCACGGCGCCACTGGCGACCGCTGGCCGGAACGGCAAGCCGGTCATCAGTCATCCCCAGTGGCCGCTGATGGTGCAAGACGGAGCCGAGCAAGACGTCCCGGACGCCAGGTTCATGGCATCCGTTGCGCGCCGAGAAGAGAAGGGCTCAGACGTCAACGTTGCCTCGCACCTGCTCATCGACGTACTAACCGAGGCGGTGGATGCCGCGGTGGTGATCTCCAACGACAGCGACCTGGCCTACCCCGTCACCTTCGCACGAAGCCGAGTGCCGATCGGCCTCATCAACCCCACCAAGGGCTACCGCGCTGGCAAGCTGGCCGGCGAGCACACCGACGGCGTCGCCAACCACTGGTGGTATCAGATGCAGCCTTCCGACTGGTACGCACACCAGCTCCCGCCGACTGTCAACCCGCGCATCATCAAGCCGCAAGAGTGGTAGCCAGAGCCACTGCGCTGCTACACTAGGGCCATACCACCCGGCCCCTCTGGGGCCGGGTCTTCCCCTTCTTGGATCCTCAACCACGCCAGCGGGCTCAGCGCACCCCACTTGCACAAGCAGGGGAATGATGCCCCGGACACTCCGGCACAGAATAAGGAAGATGGCTAAGGACCACTTCATCCCGGCAAGCCTGATTGCTCGGTTCTCCGAAGAGCCAGACGGCGAAGCACGGAAGCGCAAGGTATGGACAGCGCGGAGCAACGGCAGCCGCGCAAGAGTCCGAGCGGAGGCCTTGGGCTATGCCAACAATCTCTACGACGTGGATCAAGACATGTTCCCCACACGTGGACCACGCGCAGTCGATGATGTTTGGGGATCCTACGAACCCCGACTCCCGCAGGTATTGGACAGCCTGATCAACGGAACCGTGACAGCCGCGGAATGGATCGACACGCTACTGCCGTTCGTTGCCGCTCCCTTCGGCAGAGATCGCGGGTACAAGGCCCGCGTCGTGGGTCGTCTTACGAGACACATATCGGGTGACTCCTGGCTTGAGGACCTCGACGTGTCGGACTTCATGCTCGCCGACACGAACATCGCGCTCAACCGGCTACTGGAGCTGGAGCGATTCGCAGCTCGCGCGCTCGCGAGCACCTGGGAGGTTATCGAAGTTGATGGTGACCTCGTCTTGCCTGATTTGGGCTACGGATTCGACCTCATCCACGAGTACCCGGACGTCCTCATGCTCCTCTACCCGATCGGACCACGGCATCTACTCGCTCTGACGCCGTGCCCCAGGCGCCACATCTTGCGAAGAACGGCTGATGGTTGGACTCCAGACATCTCTTACGCCAGGAGAGTGTCGTGTCATCGAGTGACATCAATCGCTTGCTGGCCAGTACCGCGCAAGGTTTCGTCGTGGGCTCAAGCGCAACGATCGAGGAGATTCGAACGGAGGACTTCGCCCTCTTCGACTGGAACGGCATCGATCAAGTGCTTGAACAGTGGCCGTTCAACATCGACACGCTCAAGCTCAGTGGCCTGCACAGAGTCGTGCAAGACGTGGTCCATGGTGGACTCACGACGTTAGATGGCGTCGTGTTGAGCAAGCACCGGTCGCTATCCGAGCTTGAGCCGAACGGTCTCTTCGTGGCTCCGCCCGGTCGTGTCCGAGCCGATCAGGTGCTGGCGTTCGATGAGATCGGGCTGCTTCTAACGGCACATCGCTGGTAGCCGAGCCGCCCGTTGGCGAGGGGGACCAAGAGAGGACCAGAACCATGCAACCCCTGCATCCCATGCCTCCCAGGGCAACCTCTGACACGCAGAACCACACGGAACCCAGCTCAACCGGTCTGGTCTTACGCCTGAAGGTCAAGTGGGTGTCTCCAAGCGCCGCTCAGCGGCCTACATCGACGTCGGCCTCGACAAGCGCGGTCCTAACCGCTTCGCGGTCGACGCTCATGCTCCGGGCGATCGCTCGCATCGCGACGCCCCCGAGGCGGAGCTTGACCGCCTCTGCGGCTTCCTCGACTCCCAACCCCGGACGACGCCGCGCCACCCGGCGGCGAGTCAGGTGCGCCGACACCGTGGCCCGATGCACGCCGTACCGTTCGGCCAGCTCGTTGACGCTCGCGCCGCTGCGATAATCGTCTACGAGACGGTCGACCTCGGAGGCGGTGAGAAACGTTTGAAGATTTTCAATCCTCCGCACCACGGGGCCTCGGGAGTCCCGAATGGAGCCGTTCTCCGGCCTCTGCGAGACCCGGTAGACACCCCCCCTTCCACCGCGTGACCAGGGTGTTTAGCCGAGGGGAAGAGTTGACGAACGTACTACACAGGGACCCTGATGGGACGGCCCCGGTTCTTGGATAGGGGCCGTTGCTCTTCTCGCTTAAGCCCTGGTCAGATCCAGTTTTGCGCGTGGTGCGAGACGCGGATGGTGATCGACGGCAACAATCCTGATCAAAGAGGCCGACTGATGCGAGGAGACTCATGAAGGATGCCAACTGGCCCGGCGTTACCGATCCCGACGCGTTGAACGCGCGCCATGTCGAGAACGTGGACCGTCTCGCCGACGCTGCCAAAGCAGGAAGGTGGGACGAGGCGTTCCGGCTGCTCGAGTCCGACCAGTGGCTCAGCGCCAACCACTGGCGGATCACGGGAAAGTCCTGGTTCGCCCCGCTGCATCAGGCCGCTTGGCTCGGCGCGCCCGTTGAGGTGGTGGAAGAACTCATCCGACGCGGTGCGTGGCGCTCTTTACGAAACGCAGATGGGTCTCGACCGGTTGAAGTTGCCCAGCAACAGGGACACGCGCATCTCATCGAGACTCTGGCCGTACATGTGCCGAGCGAGCATGAGCAGCAAAGGTACGCCGCATGGGATGCTCACTTGGCCCGCCTCATTGCGGAACGCACCGAGCGGATCAACACAGTAAAGATGCGACAGATACCGACCGAGGTCATCGCGCTGGAGCAGTTGGGGACGCTCCACTTCGGCTATCCCGGGATGTATGGCGGCTTCTCCATGTCGATCCACAAGGAGCGGCTCTTCGTTGAAAGCTGGAGCCGAGTCGTCGGCGGTTCGGGCCAGGCGCACGTGATCACCGAAAGCGGGTGCGTGCTCGTGGAAGAAGGGTTCGTTTGAGTCTTGACACGCCGCTGAATCACCCTGGCCAAAGACCCTGCGGAAACGAGAGCCGCACGAACTGGCTGGCGATTGACCCCAAGGGTACGGGCGATCGCACGCACCCAGGCACCGCCGCTCTGCAACGTGACAGCCTCGGCCACATCTGTGCTTCCAGGGCCGCTTCGACCACGACGAACCACGACGAGGCGGGTGAGATCCTTCGACACGGTCGCGCGGTGCACGTTGTACTTGGCAGCAAGCTCGGCAACGGTCGCTCCAGCCAGGTAATTGTCGACAAGACCCTCGATCTCAGGGGCGCTCAGAATGGTTTTGGGGAATTGCAATCGTCCCCACGACTGGCCCCCGGACGTCACGAATCGGGCCCCCAGCGCCGCTCCGCGAGAAGCGGTAAACGCCACGCTTCCACCGCTTGACCAGAGAGTTCGGCGACGGGGCAAGGTTTGTGAACAGTCCACGCAGGGACCCCAGATAGAATGTTGTCGTGACTAGGTCATACGCGGGATTCGCCAGCGGCTGCCCGAGTTGTGCCAACAGCCACAGCCAACAACCACACCCTGGACGGGACATGGCCTTCCGGAGAAACCCGTGACCCCGCAACGCAGACCAGGACAAGTCCAGGTGGATGAGCTCACTGATCCCGTGAGCCGCGCGTTCGCCACCGTCATCAACCAGGTTCGTGCCCAAGGCCTGCACGGCAGGGTCGCCGACTACATTCCCGAGCTCGCGAAAGCCGACCCCGACGAGTTCGCGATTGCCGCGACCTCGGTGTCCGGGCACACCTACCAAGCAGGCGATTCCGCGAGCCGGTTCACCATCCAGTCCATCTCCAAAGCATTCACCTACGCACTCGCGCTGCAAGCCTGCGGCATCGACACGGTTCTTCGGCATGTCGGGGTCGAGCCGAGCGGCGAAGCGTTCAACGCCATCAGCTTCGACGACCGCCATCGGCCCGCGAACCCGCTGATCAACGCCGGAGCCGTGGTCACCACCTCCCTGATTCCGGCCGCCACCGGTGATGAGCGTTTCGAACGCATCCGGGCCGGGTTGTCGGAGTTCGCCGGACGTCAGCTCGAAGCCGACGAGACCGTAGCGGCTTCGGAGTCCGCCACCGGCGACCGCAACCGGGCGCTCGCCATGCTGGCCCGGTCACACGGAATGCTGGGCAGCACCGTCGACGATGCCGTGGAACCATACTTTCGGCAGTGCGCGCTGCTGGTCGACTGCAGCGATCTCGCAGTGATGGGCGCCACCCTCGCCAACCATGGCGAGAACCCGATCACCGGCCAGCAAGTGGTCTCCCCCACCATCGCACAACAGGTGCTGTCGCTGATGTCGAGCTGCGGCATGTACGACCGCTCCGGCCAGTGGCTCTTCGAGGTCGGGATGCCCGCGAAATCGGGTGTCGGCGGCGGAATCGTCGCCGTCGCGCCTGGTGAGTACGGCATCGGGGTCTACAGCCCACCGCTGGATGAGGCGGGCAACAGCAGCCGCGGCGTGGTCGCGTTGCGCACGCTCGCGCAGGAATTCGGGCTGCACCTGTTCAACCATCCAGACCGGCCCACCTCGCCGATAGCGGGAATGGTGAACGACCACAGTGCCGACACGATCACCCTGCACCTGCGCGGCACGATCGACTTCATCGCCGCCGAGCAGGTGGCCTACGCCGCCGCCGAAGCCCTGCACGAGGCCGGGCGTTCCATGCTGCTGCTCGATCTTGCCGACGTCACAGCGATCACCACCGTCGCCGGACGCCTGATCAGCGACCTCTGCGAAGACGCCGGCACCGCTCGGGCTTGGCGGGTCATCGTGCGTGACCCCGCGCGCATCATGACCAGTTGACCCGGCCCGAGTAGTAGCGGGTGTCCAGTGGCGTTCGATCGGCTACGACCCGGCCAGGCCGCGGAAGACGTTGATCACGCCGAGCACGACCAACGCGATACCCACCAGCCACCACAGCAGCAGCGCGCCCCACAGCGGGCTGGTCACCAGCGTTACACCGGCGACGACCGAGACGACGGCGAGCACGACGGTGAGGCCCCGTGACCCTTGGCTGTCACTGAGCGAGAACAACGCGAGAAACCCTTCCATGATCCACAAGAGGCCGACCATGACGGTGACGAAGATCGCCAGGAATGCCGCGGACTGATGCAGTTCGGAGAACGCGACGACCCCCGCAACCAGGTACAGCAGGCCGAGCAGAGCGTGCGCAATCCTGAAGCCGACCCCCAGCTCTTTGGCAGTGATCGAGATCACTAGGTAGGTGAGGCCGGCGATCACGGCCCACACGGCAATCATCACGGTCAGCACGACGGCTGTCTTCATCGGCCAGACGAGCACCGCGACACCGATGACGGCGGCGATGATCCCGCCGAGCAAGAGAGCGATACGGGTGCTTCGAGATGCTTGAGTGGCACTGGCTGGGGACACGTCATCCTCCGTTTTCATTTCAGTTGTTTCGGTGTTCAGCCTAAGCGCTGGGGTCACCGGCAACCGGCTAAACGCATCCGTCAGGAATGAGGGATTTGCTCATGCACCAGCGAGCGTGGTGGCCTTCGGAGCCGACATCACGGGCGCTGAATCATTGGTTTTCCGAGCGTGTCGAGACCTCGGCCGTATCGCTCTTGCAGGGGTTCGACACGCTTAGCCAGCGTGGGTCGAGCCTGTCGAGACTTCCAATGATCAATGCGCCTACCCGCTGGTTGAGCCTGTCGAAACCTCTTGCCACCGCCTGATGACCGAGGTCTCGACAAGCTCGACCCGCGAGAGTTCAGCGTTTCCCTGAGGTCCCGCTCTGGCACAGGGGTTCGCTGATCACCGTCCCCACCCCGACCAGCGGTGGGTGCGTTGATCAGCGCGTCCAAGCGGCAGAGTCATGGGGAGCGAGTGGCTTAGATCCAGCCGCGGTCGCGGGCGATCCGGACGGCCTCGTGCCGGGTGGCCGCGTGCAGCTTGCCGATTGCCGAACTGAGATAGTTGCGCACCGTGCCGGGCGAAAGGTTCACCCGAGCGGCGATCTCCTCCACGGGCGCTCCGCCGTCGGCAGCCAGCAGCACGTCCGCCTCGCGCGGGGTGAGCGGTGAGTCACCGGCGGCGATGGCGTCAGCGGCCAGGGCTGGGTCGACGTAGCGCCCGCCGTCGCGCACCACCCGGATCACCTCGGCCAGTCGGGCACCGCTGGTCGTCTTGGGCACGAAGCCGCGCACGCCCTGGGCCAGCGCCTGCTTGAGGTGGCCGGGCAGTCCATGACTGGTGACGATCAGGCAGGCGCACCCCGGCAGTTCGGACGCAACCGCCGCAGCCACCTCGATGCCGGACGCCCCGGGCATCTGCAGGTCGAGCACCGCCACGTCGGGGGTGAGCTTGCGGATCATGGCGAGTGCCTCGTCGCCGGACTTGGCCTGGCCCACGACCTTGATGTCTTCGGTGAGTTCCAGCAGGGCGACCAACGCCTCCCTGATCAGATGCTCGTCCTCGGCGAGAACCACCCGGATCATCGTTCGCCCCCCGCGTTCGCTGTTCCGGACGCCGCCCGCAGCCGGCTCAGTGCGGCATCGGCCACCTCGGCGGTGATCGTGAACTCGTTGGCGGTGTGGTCGATCGACAACCGGCCACCCACCTCGGCAAGTCGCTCGCGCAACCCCGCCAGCCCCGATCCCGTAGCGTCCCTCGACGGGTGCGGATGATCGTTTCCGAGCACCAGGCGGGCCCGGCCGGGTTCGCTGCTCAGCACGATCCGGACCCGGGTGGCGTCCGCGTGGCGCAGGATGTTGGTGGTGCCCTCACGGACCACCCAGGCGAACACGCGGGCGACCGGCGCCACGAGCAGGTCGCGGCCCTCGGTCACCGTGGTCACCTCGATTCCGGACGCCTCCAGCAGTGACCGGGCGCCGTCGATCTCGCCGGCCAGGTCTGTCTCTCGATAGCCGCGGACCACCTCCCGCACTTCGCCGAGCGCCTGAGTGGCGAGCGACTGCACCTCGTGCATGGTGGCCACCGACTCCGGCCGTCCGCGACGGGCCTGCTCAGCGGCCAGTTCTGCCTTCAACGCGACCGCCGACAGGGTGCGTCCGAACACGTCGTGCAGGTCACGCGAGAAACGCAGCCGTTCCTCGGCCACCGCCAGCCGAGCCGTGTCGAGCCGGGCTCGTTCAAGTTCTCGCGTCGTGGTCAGCACATTGAGGAACATCACCGCAAAGCCAAGCAGCAACCCGGTCACGAAGGCCGACCAGTAGGCGATGACCACCCGGGGCGTCTCGTCCACCGCCCCCGGGTGCGGGCCGACCCACATGCCGATCTGGCCCAGCGCGATGCCGATCGCGCCGACCACAACCGGCCGGATGCGTAGCGACCCGAGCATCGGCATCGCCAACACGCTGCCGAGCGTCGCGCTCGCGATCGCCAACAGGAAGGTCTCCGACGGCAGCACGAATCCGGCGGTTCCCGCGCAGGTCAGCCCCGCCCCGATCCACACCAGACGCACCGGCTCAACCCGACGCACCCGCACCGTGTCCCAGCCGCTGGCCGGCAGCAGGTCGGCCTCGCGCAGCCGGGTGTGCAAGACCGCAAGCCCAGACCATGCGGCGACCACCGCCATCGCGGCCCACGGCAGCGCCCATGGCAGCGGCGCGTCGCCGGTCACCACAATCAGCGCCACCATCGCCAGGATCGGAAACGCCCAATGCAGCGAGTTGTAGACGTAGCGCTCGGTGCGCCGGACGCCCGACTCCGAGCGGGCCTGCGGCGTGCTGCCCTGCGGCGGACTGCCCTGCGGCGTGCTGCCCTGCGGCGGACTGCCCTGCGTGGTGCTGCTCACGAACACCTCCTCTGCCTCGCCCGAGCCTAACCGGCGGCTCATGAACGCGCGTCCCAGCGGAATCGCCGCAGCCCCAGCAGCAGAGATCCGGCACTCCACAGCAGCAGTGGCAGCAGCATCCCGCCGACGCCCGGCAGCACCTCGGACGGACTGGTCAAGACCCGACCGTCGACACCGATGCCGGTGTACGCGAAAGTGATCAGGTCGATCACCGGCGTCATCGGCATCAGGTGCGCGACCCGCGCCACCGGCTCGGGCAGCCAGTCCAACGGCACCGAGAACCCCGAGAGCAGCAGCGAGATCATGATCAGCGGCAGGGTGCTGATCTGCGCCGATTCAACAGTGCGGGTGAGGGCCGCGCTGACGATCGCCAGCGCCGTCCAGGCTGTGGCGCCGCCGAGCAGCGCGAGCAGCAGCGCCCACGGGTGCAGCACCGGCGTCCCCAGCAGCAGCGCCCCGCCGATCGCGATCAGCGACTGGACGGCGAACAGCACCCACAGTGGAACGGCGGGTGCGGTGAGAATCTCCAGCGGGGTCGGCTCCCCGGCCAGCAGACGCTTCAGGACCAGTTGCTGACGGCGTCCGACCAGCGAGGTGACCATCGTGTAATAGACGACGAACATGAGTGCGGTTCCGACCAGCACCATGGTCAGCATCACCCCCAGGCCGCCGCGATTCTGGCTCATTCCCGAGAACGCGAAGCCGACCACGAACGGCATCCCCACCGCGGTGAAGATCGCGGTCGAGTTGCGCAGCAAGATGGTGGTCTCTGCCCTGGCCAGCGCAGCGAAACGACGCAACGGAGCGGGACCGTCCGGCCCGGCTTCGAGCCGGTGGGCGCCCTGGGTGTCGAGTGCGGTCATGACTGCTCCACGCCATCGGCGATGGTCAGGAAGACCTGCTCCAGCGAAGCCGAACGGGCCTCGAGCCGGCGCAGCGGTGTGTCGCCCGCCCAGTCGAGGACGGCCCGCAGCGTCGGTTGCAGACAGCGGGTCTCGATCAGTACCGAATCCGACGCCGTGATGTGGGCCAGGCCGACGTTCAGGTCGGCCAGCACAAGATCGGTCGGGCGGTCGAAACTGATGCGGGCGGGGGCGTCGGCGACGATCTCGGCGACGGTTCCCTGCCGGGCGATCAAGCCGGCGTGCATGATGGCGACTCGGTTCGCGAGCTGCTCGGCTTCCTCCAGGTAGTGAGTGGTGAGCAGCACCGCGGTACCCTGCTCGACCAGCCCCCGCACCAGCGACCAGATGGCGCGCCGCGATTCGGGGTCGAGCCCGGTGGTGGGCTCGTCGAGCACGAGCACCTCGGGGCGGCCCATGACCGCCAGGGCGATGTCGAGGCGGCGGCGTTCGCCGCCCGACAGCTTCGCAGTCTCGACGTCGGCCCGCGCCTCGAGCCCCACAGCCGCCAGCGCCGCGTCGGGCGAGGCAGGGCGGCTCAGGGTGCCGTGCCATAGCCGGGCCATCTCGCCTACGGTCAGCCCGGGCGGGAATCCCGAGCTCTGCAGCACCACCCCGGTTCGATGGCGGACGTGCCGGCGTCCGGCGACGGGGTCATGGCCGAGCACCCGGATGCTCCCCTGGCTCGGACGCCCCAGGCCCTCGATCAACTCGACGGTGGAGGTCTTGCCGGCGCCATTGGTGCCGAGCAGGGCGAACAGCTCGCCTCGCGCCACCCGCAGGTCGATGCCCCGGACCGCCTCGAAGTAGCCGGTGGGCTCGCGCCGTCCGGTGAGCAGGTTGAGCCTGGTGCGGGTCACGTAGCGGCAGTGGACGCCGGTGGCGACGATGGCGTCGTCTTTCGTGTCTGTGGTCATGCCTCCAGGCTTCCGGCAGACGGCGCGCGCGGGCAGTGCCCGGCCGCACCTGTTGCTGTGACATCGTCCGCGCTCGACCATGACTTTTGTCAGACGGCGGTCACCTGCGCTGCTCTGCCGGCCCACGCACAGGCGGCCCGGTTGCGCGAGGTAGGGTGAGCCGACGTGCTCGACAAGCATCACTACTTCGCCTCAGGGGCGCACCATGGCTGATCAGACCCATCACTGGCGCCGCTACGTCGCCCTGGGCGACTCGCTCACCGAGGGCCTGGTCGACCCCTACCCGGACGGTAGCCCGCGCGGCTGGGCCGACCGCTTCGCCCATCACCTGGCCAATCGCGCTGGCGCCGAGGTGCAGTACGCCAACCTGGCCATCCGCGGCCGGCTGCTGGGCCCGATCATTGCCGAGCAGCTCGAACCGGCGCTCGCCCTGAAACCCGACCTGGTCAGCCTGTGGGGCGGCGGCAACGACACGCTGAGGCTACGCGCCGACGTCGATGCGCTCAGCGCCGAGCTCGAGCGCGCTGTCGTCCGGTTGCGCGAGGCCGGCATCGATGTGCTGCTCGGCACCGGCGTCGACGCAAAAGGATCGCCGGTGCTCGAACTCACCCGGCCCCGCACCGCGGTTTTCAACGCCAACGTGTGGACGATCGCTCGCCGACACGGCGCCCACGTGATCGACGTGTGGGGCATGCACTGTCTCAAGCACTGGGGCATGTGGCACGACGACCGGCTGCACTTCAACAGCATCGGCCACGAGCGGGTGTCGCAGGCCGCACTGGCGGCGCTGGGGCTAGAGCCGCGCCTAGGTTGGGACGATCCGTTGCCCGACGAGCCGCCCAAGAGCCGCAAGGAGTGGCTGGAGTGGCAGGTGAACTGGGCCCGCGAGCATGCCGGGCCCTGGATCGGACGCCGTATTCGCCGCACCAGTTCGGGTGCCGGCCGGTCGGCGAAGTTCCCGCAGTACGTGCCTGTGCCGCCCAGCGCGCCGAACCCGGCAGAATAGACGGCATGCCTGCCGAAACCCTCCGGCGTCGCGCGACTCCGGCCGACCTGCGCGTCGGCGACCGCGCGCGACTGTTCGCCGCTGTCGCCGCCGGCAACCTGGCCGCGCTGGGTTCGCGTTTGGCCAACCGCGGCTCGGGCGCCTCGATTCGCGGGCAGGTGCTCACCCGGCTGGCACCCGACGCCTTTCGACTGCTGCTGCAGGGCCGGCGTATCGCCAGCGTGTCGGGCACCAACGGCAAGACCACCACGACCCACCTGCTGGCCGCGGCCGTCCGCGCGGGCCTGGCCGGCGAGTCGGGACGGCTGGTCACCAACGCCGACGGCGCCAACCTGCACTACGGCATCGCGTCGGCGCTGAGCCAGGCACCGTCGTCCGACATCGCGGTGCTGGAGACCGACGAGCGGGTGGTGGCCGACATGATCGCGCACGGATGCCCCGAGGTGCTCGTGCTGCTCAACTTCAGCCGCGACCAGCTCGACCGGCACCACGAGATCAAGGCGCTGGGACGTTCGTGGCGCTCAGCGCTCGACCGCGCGGGCCAGGCCGGGCCCACCGTCGTGGCCAACGCCGACGACCCGCTGGTGGTGTGGTCGGCCGGCACCGCACCGAAGGTGGTCTGGGTGAACACCGCCACCACGTGGACCGCCGACGCCGCGCTGTGCCCGGCCTGCGGCTCGGTGCTCAGCGCCGATGGCGAACGGTGGGACTGCCCCGGCTGCGACCTCACCCAGCCCGAGGCGACCTGGCGCGTCGACGGCGAGTCGATCGTGCTGCCCGACGACTCGCGCGTGGTTCCCGAGCTGCGGGTGCCGGGCAGCTTCAACGTGTCGAACGCCGCGTGTGCGCTGGCCGCCGCGGTCGAGCTCGGGGTGAGCGTCGACGACGCCCTGCGCGGCATGCGCACCGTCACCTCGCCCGCCGGACGCTTCGCCACCGCCACCCTGCACGGCACCAGCGTGCGGCTGCTGCTGGCCAAGAACCCGGCCGGCTGGGCCGAGGCGCTGCCGCTCGCGGCGTCCGACCCGGTGATTCTGGCCATCGACTCGGTGGCGGCCGACGGTCGCGACGTATCGTGGCTGTGGGACGTCGACTACGAGCAGTTGCGGGGCCGCGAGGTGTTCGCCACCGGGCCGCGCGCTCACGATCTGGCGGTGCGGCTGACCTACGCCGAGGTCGAGCACCGGGTTATTCCCGATCTGGCGGACGCCCTGGCGTCCGCCGCGACCGTGCAGGCGTCCGCCCCGGAGTTGGGCACCGCCGCCGCACCGCTCGACCTGATCGCCACCTACACACCGTTTCAGAAGCTGCTGAAGATGGCGGGGCTGCGATGAGCAATCCGGTAGAGATCGTGCTGGTCTACCAGTCGCTACTCGGCATCTACGGCGACCGCGGCAATGCGATGGTGCTGCTCAAGCGGCTGCAATGGCGTGGC
The DNA here is from genome assembly GCF_047602085.1 of Micropruina sp. Classification (GTDB taxonomy): domain Bacteria; phylum Actinomycetota; class Actinomycetes; order Propionibacteriales; family Propionibacteriaceae; genus Micropruina. The sequence continues at coordinate 212,116 of NZ_JASGID010000007.1, read as the reverse complement.
ATCGATGCCACGCTCACCGTGGTCGAGCCCGGCGATACGGTGCCGGCGACCGGCTCGGTGTACCTACTGGGCGGCGGCGAGGACGCGGCTCAGGTGTCGGCGGTGCGGGCGCTGAAGGCCGACGGCAATCTGTTTCGAGCCCTGGACGATGGCGCGGCGCTGTTCGCCGTATGCGCCGGCTACCAGATCTGCGGCAACACCTTCACCATCGGCGAGCACGACGAGGTGATCGAGGGGCTGGGCGTGCTCGACGTCGACACCCGCCGCGGGTCGGTGCGGGCGGTCGGTGAGATTTTGAGCCGCTGGACGCGCAGCGACGGTGCCGAGGTACTGCTCACCGGCTTCGAGAACCACGGCGGCTTCACCACCCTGGGGCCGTCCGCCACGCCGCTGGCCAGGGTCGAGATCGGGGTCGGCAACGCCAACGACGGCACCGAGGGTGCCGTGCAGGGCCGAGTGATCGGCACCTACCCGCACGGGCCGGTCCTGGCCCGCAACCCGGCCCTGGCCGATCACGTGCTCTCGGTGGCGCTCGAGCGCGATCTCGAGGCGATCGAGCGTCCCGAGATCGACGAGTTGCACCGGCAGCGGGTCGCGGCCGTGCGCAGGCAGGGTCTGCGGCGCTGATCTGAGCGGGCGTGCCCGCTGCCGATTTCTCCTCTGCACGGCCGTTCGGTATAGTTCTTTCTCGCGCGCCGCTAGCTCAACTGGCAGAGCAGCTGGCTCTTAACTAGCGGGTTCGGGGTTCGAGTCCCTGGCGGCGCACAGCAAGCCCCTCGTCATCGGCGAGGGGCTTTGTTGCGTCTGCGTCCCAGAGAAACGCTGACCAACGCAGCCATCGCTGGTTGAGTCTGTCGAAATCCATGGCCAGAGTGCTAACTCTGAGGTCTCGACCAGCTCGACCAGCGAAAATCCCCACCGTCGACATTCGACGTCCGACAACAACGCCGATCAATCACCGCGGCGGGATCTCTTCCCTCATCTCAGAGCGGACGAACGTGACGCTCGGCGATCTCGATCACCTTGGCGACCCGGCGGGCGTACTTCTCTTCGGTGGTGCCCAGCCAGTCGGTGGTCATCCATGACTTCACCACCTCCATCGCCAGCGCCGAGCCGATGATCTTGGCACCGATGCAGAGCACGTTCGAATCCGAGTGCGAGCGGGCGAGCCAGGCACAGAACGGGTCCTGCGCGACCGCCGCGAAGATGCCGGGCAGCTTGTTGGCGATCATCGCCGAACCGTAGCCGACCCCGTCCACGAAGATGCCCCGCTCACATTCGCCCCTGGCGAGGGCCAATGCCGCTGGGTAGACATGGTCGGGCAGGTCACAGGCCTGGTCGTCGTAGGCCCCGAAGTCGACCACCTCGTGGCCCTCGGATCGCAGCCACGCCGCAATCTCGTTCTTCTGTGCCGTCCCGGCGTGGTCGTTGGCCATGGCGATCCGCATGCCGCAACGGTAGTACCGACCGACCGGCCGCGACAGCTATTCGACCAGAGCTTAGAGTGCGATCTGCCGGTTGATCCGCGGAAGCTGGGAACCAACCGGAACCGTCCCCTGAACCAACCGGAACCGTCCCCTGAACGCAGATCGTGAGGGGCGCCCGGTTCCCCGGACGCCCCTCACGATCATTGCAGTGGAGCTACTTCACGCCACCGGCGGTGAGGCCGGCGACGATGCGGCGCTGGAAGATCAGCACCGCGATCAGCAGCGGCACGGTGATCATCACACCGGCAGCCATGATGGTGCCCCAGGGGGTGTCGAAGCCGTACTGGCCGGTGAACTTCGACAGGGCCACGATCGAGGTGTACATCTCGGGCTTGGTGCCGAACTGCAGCGCGATCATGTAGTCGTTCCAGACCGCGATGAAGGTGATGATCGCGGTGGTGAACACGCCCGGCGCGGCCAGCGGAAGGATCACCTTCGCGAAGGCCTGGCCCGGCGTGCAGCCGTCCACCATGGCGGCCTGCTCGAGCTCGACCGGCAACTGCCGGAAGAACGCGGTCAGGTTCCACACACACAGCGGCAGGCCGAACGACAGGGTAGGGATAATCAGCGCCTGGTAGGTGTTCATCCAGTTGAGCCATTCGAAGCCCGGGTAGTTGCCGCTGAACAGCTTGAACAGCGGAATGACCAAGGTGATGCCGGGGAACATCGAGCAGCCGATGATGATGCTCAACACGATGCCCTTGGCGGCGAACCGCAGCCGGGCCAGCGCGTACGCGGCCAGGATGCCGAACACCAGGGTGAGAACGGTGGTCGTCGCCGACACGATCAACGAGTTGACCAGGGCGGTGCCGAACATGTTCTGCGGGGCGAACACCGCGATGTAGTTCTCGACCGACGCCGGGTTGGGCCAGAAATCGGTACTGCGCCCGTCGGTGGGCAGCCGCAGCGACGAGACGATCATCCAGTAGAACGGCAGCACGCAGTAGATGATGATGAACGCGATGCCGGCGATTCCGCCGATGGCGCCGGCCCAGTAGCTGCCGTCGCGCCTGGGCTTGTTCAACTGAGCCAGTTCTGCCTGGCTCGTCTGTGCCTGTGCGGTGGTCATGATGATGCACTCCCCGAGGTGACTGTGGTCTTGGCCAGTGCGGGCTTCGTGCCGGCAGCCTTGGCCGCCGCCTTCTGCCGCTTGCGCTGCGCCGCGATCGCCTTGACCTCGTCGTCACCGACCACGTCGGCACCCAGAAGCTTCACGAAGAGGAACGCCACGAACACGATGTAAATGAACAGAATGATCGCGTACGCGGCAGCCGCGCCGTAACGCAGGTTGTTGTTCTCGACGTAGGCCAAGATCGAAACGGTTTCGACGTAGTACTTGCCGAAACCGATCATGCCCGCGGGCAGGTCGAACATGCGCATGGTGTCGAGGGTGCGGAACAGCACCGCCACCACCAGGGCAGGCTTGACCATCGGCAGGGTGATCCGGGTGAACTGCTGCCAGGCCGACGCTCCGTCGACCTTGGCCGCCTCATACACCTCGGCCGGAATGGTCTGCAGCCCAGCAAGGGTCAGCAGGCCGATGAACGGCGCCGTCTTCCAGACGTCGGCGATGATGATCGCCCACTGCGACTGCGGACCGTCGGCCAGCCACAGGATCTGCTGGCCGAGAACCTTGTTCATCACGCCATCGGCGTCGAAGATCAGGCCCCACATCTTCGCCGACACGATGGTGGGAATGGCCCACGGCACCAAGATGGCGGCCCGGACCAATCCCTGACCCTTGAACGCCTTGGCCATGATCAGCGCCATCGCCACACCGAGCACCGTCTCGCACAGTACGCAGACGACGGTGAACCAGGTGGTGTTCAGAAACGAGTTCAGCAACCGGTCGATCTGGCCCCAGTTGCCGTTGACCAGTTGCGGGTTGGCGAAGATGTCGGTGAAGTTCTGCAGGCCGACGAACGTCTCCCCGCTCGCCACCATGCCGGTGTTGGGGTCGATACCTTCGTTCTTGCGGAATACGGATTCGCGCAGAGACATCAGAATGGGAATGCCGACCACGAACAGAATGACTGCCATGGTCGGTGAGATCAGCAGCGCGGCCAGACTGTCCTGGCCGTCGCTGAGCGGGTTCTTCTTCGGGTTCTTGGTTGGCGTCTCAGCCACCGCGACACCTCCTTGTGCTAACAGCGTGGAAGCGAACCACGAGGGTGGCGGGTTGAACCGCCACCCTCGGGCTCGACTATCAGGTCACTTGACCAGGGTCTCCAGCTTGGTCTGAAGGTTGTTCAGCGCCGTGGTCGGGTCGACCTGCATCTGCAGCGCACTGTATGCGGCGTCCTGAATGGCCAGCGTCACGTCGCCGTACTTGACGGCCTTCGGCCGCGGCTTGGCGTTCTTGATCGACTCGCCCAGAGTGGCCAGGTAGGGGAACTTCTTGTTCAGGTCCGCGTCGGCGTACAGCGACTCGAGCACCGGCGCGCTCGACGCAGTCTCAAGCCAGCGCCGCTGGTTCTCTTCGGTGAGCATCCAGTTGATCCACTTCATCGCGGTGCCCTTGTTCTTGGCGAACGGCGAGATGCCGTAGCTGTGGCCACCCAGGGTGGAGACGCCGGGGCCGGTCTTGCCCGGAATCGGAGCCACCGCGAATTTGCCGGCGAACGACTTGTTCTTGCTGGATACGTTCCAGACGTAGGGCCAGTTGCGCAGGAACAAGATCTTGCCGCTCTCGAACGCGGTACGCGACTCCTCTTCCTTCCAGGTGATGGCTTCCTTCGGAATCAGGCCGCTCTTGAAGCCGTCCACCATCCAGGTCAGGCCGGCAACCGCCTCGGCAGAGTTGACCGCAGGCTTGCCCGCCTCGTCGAGAATAACGCCACCTGCGGAGTTGACCGCTTCGGCGAAGTTGCAAGTCAGACCCTCGTACTTCTGGTACTGACCGGCGAAGCAGCTCATGCCCTTTTGGTCGGGCAGCACCTTGTCGCACACGGCCTGCATCTCGTCCCACGTGGTCGGGGGGGTGAGGTTGGCCTTGTCGAGCAGATCCTTGCGGTAGTAGAGCATGGCGCCGTCAGACGTGGACGGCATCGCGTACAGCTTGTTGAAATAGGTGGCCGAGTCGACAGCCGGCTTCAGGTAGCCGGTGGTGTCGAATTTGTCGGTGGGTAGTTCGGTCAGCCAGCCGTTGGCGGCGAACTCGGCGGTCCACACGACGTCGACGCTCATCACCGTGAACTCACCCGATTTGGCCTGACCGCGCTGGATCATCGCCGCGCGCTGCTCGTCGGCATTGTCCGAAAGCTCGCGGAAGGTGACCTGCTCGTTCGGGTTCGCCTTGTTCCACTCGTCGATCTTGTCTTTCAGGTTGCCCGAGGTGTCCTTGCCCTGGGCGTACACGATGGGGCCGAACTCGTCCCAGTCAGCGCCAGAGGCAGAGGCAGAGGCAGAGGCCGCGGGCGAGGCAGCGGTGCCGGAGGAACAGGCGGCGGTCGCCAGCAGGGCACCGACGGACAGCGCCGCGGCGATCACCCGCCGCGTGGTGCGTGGTTGAGTCATTAATCCTCACTTCTTTGGGGGACGGCCCCAACTGCGCGGGACCTGGACCCCGCCTATGGGGCCTGGCAGGGACTCTAACCATCACCATGGACATACGCCACCGGCTCGCCACACATCGTTATCAACCGTTGACCTGAACGGCCCCCAAACACACTGCGGCAAGGCAGAGCAGTCTCAAGCGCACACCCTTTGCGGTGTTGCGTTCAGCACCAACTCTTGCCTCGACCCAGGCCTGAGGAAGCCCTGAACTTTCGTTGGTCGAGCTGGTCGAGACCTCGGATAGGGTGCGCCCACTAGGGGTTTCGACTCGCTCAACCAACGGCGGGCGGGCTGATCATCGCAAACCTAGGCGCTCCGCATGCTCTTCAGAATACCCCGCACCAACACAACGAAGGTCACCAGGCCGGTGATCGCTCCCCCGATGAGCAGCACCCGGTCGGTACGCACGTGCCCCTGGTCATCGATCACCTGGGACTTGGCGTTGGCGAACTCGGCGGCGGCGAAGCCGCGAGCGTCGTCGATTCCGCGCTGAACGACCGCCTTGGGGTGCACCTGATTGATCAGGCCGGCCACGTTATCGGCCAATCGCGCCCGGGCGGCAGCGATCTCGGCCTCAATGTCGGCCTTGCTGCGGGTGGTGGTGTCGGCCACTGGATGCGTCCTTCGCTGTCGGTGGAGCTCCAGCCTATGCCAGCCGGTGTTGGCGCGGGCACCCCCCAGGAAACGCTGACTCTTGCTGGTCGAGCTTGTCGAGACCTGGTCAAGCCCCTGACGCCCGTTCGCTGGCAAGGGATTTGATGGGCTCGACCAGCGAAGCCTGCGCTGATCAACACTTCCCTCGCGGTCTCGTGATTGGCAGTTGCCCGGCGCACCCTAGAGTGGGCCGCATGACGAAGCTCGCCGTGGGGGACGTTGCCCCCGCCTTCACTCTGCCCGACCCGGACGGCCGACCGGTCTCGCTGGCCGACTACGCCGGCCACCGCGTGATCGTCTACTTCTTTCCCGCCGCCATGACGCCCGGCTGCACGATTCAGGCCGTCGACTTCTCGGCCGCGCTGACCCAGATCGCCGCCGCCGGTTTCGACGTGATCGGGATCTCGCCCGACACGGTCGAGAAGCTGGCCCGGTTTCGCAGTCAAGAGGAACTGGGCTTTCCGCTGCTGGCCGACCCTGACAAGACCGTGCTGGGCGCCTACGGCGCCTTTGGCCGCAAGGTGCTGTACGGCAAAGAGATCGAGGGCGTGATTCGCTCCACCTTCGTGGTGAGCGTGGACGAGTCGGGTGTCGGTCGCATCGACGTGGCCCAGTACAACGTGAAAGCGACCGGTCACGTGGCCAAGCTGCGCCGCGAACTCAAGATTGCGGCACTGGACGACTGACCCACGTGGTTCGGTCAGCCTCGGCGGTCCTGTGCCAGGTCGACCAGTAGTGCCGCCATAAGGTCGTTGGCCGCGAGGCGCAGCTTGCCGATGTCGACTGCCTCGTACCGCTCCAGCACCGGTTTTTCGATCTTGTCGAGCACGATGTGGTGGGGTGCGCTCGCCGCTGCCACGGCGATCGCCCGCCGCAACTCGTCGCTCATGGTGTCGCCGGCTGCACTGACCCGATCGGCCAAGGCGCAGGCATAGCGTTCGGTGCTGGCAGCGACCTCCGGGTCGTCCGAGGTCAGCATCTCGGCAGTGCACTGCAATAAGGTGAGCCCGTGGTTGAGATCGCCCGAACCTAGTTCGCCGACGGCTCGCGCCAACAACGGACGATCCCCGCGCGCTGCGCTCTCGGCCACGATCGCCAGTTCGATGCCCAGCAGGCGTTCGCGAGTCCGCTTCCCGACGCCAGACCCGGACAACTCAGGCCCCACATCGCCGGACTGCTGGGCCATCGTGTCGAGCAGCTCGCGACCGGCATCCTCAGGCGTGTTCACGGTGTCGCGCAGTTCCATCGGCTTGATCAGCACCGTGCAGACGAACACCAACACCACGATCGGCACGCACGCCCAAAAGATGGTGGCGATCTGGTCGGCCAGCCCCGCCCGAACCGCGGCGATCACCTCCGCGGGCAGCGAACCGATCACTGCCGGGTCGAGTACCGATCCCGCGTTGATCGTGCCGTGCGGCATGATGGCCACGAGTTCGGGCGGCAGGTGACGAAAGATGGCATCGTCCAGGCCCGAGCTGAGCACGGTGCCGAAGATGGCCGTCCCCACCGTTGCACCGACGTTGCGGAAGAACTGCAACGCGGCGGTCGCGACCCCGAGATCGCGACGTGCCACGGCGTTCTGCACTACCAGCGTGTACTGCTGCGACAACGCGCCCAACCCCACCCCGATCAGCCCGACACCGCCGACCACGTCCCAGGCCGAGGACGAGGCGTTCAACCGCACCAACATCAGCACTCCCACGCCGAGCAGCACCGCACCGACCAGCATCAGCTCCTTGTAGCGGCCGGTGCGGGTGATCAAGATGCCGGCCAGCAACCCCACCAGCACCAGGCCCAGCATCAGTGGCAAAGTGATCAGGCCCGAGGTCGACGCGTTCACCGCCAGCACCCCCTGGGCATAGATCGGCACGTACAGGATTGCGCCGAACATCACCATCGACATGCCGAAGGCGCCGAGGTTGGCGAAGGTGAAGATCGACGACCGGAACAGCCGCAGCGGCACCACCGGTTCGGGCACCCGCAACTCGATGAACACGAAGAGAGTGAGCAGCAGCGCGCCCGCTCCCAGCAGGCCGACGATCATCGGCGAGGCCCACGGGTAGGTGGTCCCGCCCCACGACACTGCCAGCAGGGTTGAGGTCACCCCGAGCGACATCGTGACGATGCCCCAGGTGTCGATCACCGCCACTCGAGGTTCATGCGGCACGTCGAGAAACCGGGCGATCACGACCAACGCGATCACTCCCACCGGAACAGCCACGAAGAACAGCCAGCGCCAGCCCAACGCGTCCGTGATTAGGCCGCCGGCCAATGGCCCGGCGACGCTGGTGACTCCGAAGACAACGCCCATCAAGCCCTGGTATTTGCCGCGCTGACGAGGGGGAATGATGTCGCCGACGATGGTCTGTGACAACGGCATGATGATGCCCATGCCGAGCCCCTGAACGGCGCGGGCGGCGACCAGCCACCAGAAGCTCTGCGCCGAACCGGCCAGCACGGAGCCAATAATGAAAATCGCGAGGCCACCCAAATAGAACGGACGGCGGCCGTACAGGTCGGACAACTTGCCCACCACCGGCACCGAGATCGCCGAGACCAGCATGGCGGCTGTGGCGACCCACGAGTAGTGGTCCATGCCCCCCAGCTCGGCCACGATCCGGGGCAGGGCCGGGCCGACGATGGTCTGCGAGATCGAGGCCACCAGCATGCCTAGCAGCAGCCCGATGAAGATGCGCCGGGACTGCGGGCTGAGGGTGAAGGGGGCTGGAGAGTCAGTCACTGGGCGATCCTCTGCTGAAGCGATTCGTTAAGTTCGTGCAGCAGCCGCACGAGCTCGGCCAGCTCGGGTGCGGGCCACTGTGTCACCGCATCGGTGACCAGTCGGACGCGGCGCGCCTGTTCGGCCTCGAAGGCGGCCAGCCCGGCCTCGGTGAGCCGCAGCAGGTGTGCCCGACGGTCGCCGGGGTCGCTCTGCCGCTCGACCAGGCCGCGCTCGGCCAGCCCGGCGATCCGGCGGCTGAGCGTCGACTGATCGAGCCCCTCGAGTTGGGCCAGGTCGCCCGGGCGCAGCCAGCCCGAGCGCCCGAGCCGGGCAAGCACCAGAAAGTCGGGCCGGGCGAGCACTGCGCCGCGCTCGTGCTCGGAGGTCACCCGGGTCAACAAGGTGAACAGCCGGGTCAACTCCTCAGATAGTTGCATGCTGCAACCATACAACTTTCAGGGAGAGCAGCCCAGCGTCGGTCGGGCGGCCGAGGCCACGCACGGGCCGCGGGTCGACAGGCTCGACCAACGACGCAGGGCTACAGCGCCCAGACCGGCGACGAGCCGGGCACCTCGGCCACCTGCCGTGCCGTCGCGAGGTCGAACACCAGGGTGCGCGCATGATCGGACGCACCCGACGACAGGTCGGCCACCGGGGCATCCGGGTCGAGCAGCACCGCCCAGGCGAACTGGCCGTTGGGCGAGAGCCCGCTGTTCGACAATTGGCCGTCAGCGGGGCCGAGCACCAGCAGTTCGGTGGATTGTCCGCCGGCCAGGTGGGTCAGCCGGGTGGTGAGCTCGCTGGTGTTGCCCGTGCGAGTGAACTGATTGAACTCGACCAGATAGTCGTCGGGGGCCCGAAAATTGCGCCGCCCGGCAAAGACGTCGCTGCTCGGCTCCTCGGTGTTGGGCACCTCGGTGGTCTTGCCGGCTGAGAGGTCGAGCAGCAGTTGCTTACCCCCGGCCTGCGCGAGCAGGGTGGTGCTGCCGGGCAGAAACCCCACGAACTGCGCCACGCTGCCGAGCGCCACCGGAGCGGTGTCGCCGTCGAGATAGATCAGGAACGCCTTCTCTTGGGGGGTGATCACCACCACGGCATTCACACCGGGCACGAACAGCCACTCCTGCACCGACAGCGCGCCGCCGAAGGCGTCCACCCGCCGTGGGGCGGCGGTCAGGTCAGCGGCATCGGCGATGAACAGCGCGCCCTCGTAGCGGTTCTGGGTGTCGTCGTCGACTCCGGTGGCGAGGTAGCCGAAGCGGGTGCCGTCCGGCGCCGCCTCGAGTTCGGTGAGCAGCGGCACCTGAGGCGTTGCAACCGGAGCAGACGCGCCATCGGAGCGGGTGGTCGCGATCAACTGTGATGTGTCGAGGCTGGGGTGGCTGAGCGCGATCAGATGCTGGCGGGTGGCGACGAAGGTTTCGATGCCGGGCCCCGAGAGCACCGTGCGCCGGTCGGCACCGGTGACGACGGTGTCGTCGGCGGCCGGTTCGTCACGATGGGCGATCAGCGAGTACATCGTGACCGGCGGGGTGACGAACCGGTACGACCAGTCGGCGGTGGTGCTGGTGTATTCGCTGCGCACCCCCGCGACGGTGACGGTGTAGTCGGTGGCGTAGCCGAGCGGGGCGCCGAAGGTGATCGTGAGGGTCTGGTCGCGGGTGCCGAGGGTGTACGGCGCGGCCGGAGTGATGCTCACCTGATCGGCGCGCACCTCGGCGATCGGCAGCCGCGAGCGCAGCACCAAGCGCGCTCCGGCAGCCCCCACGGCCCGGTCGGCGGCGAAGGTCGCCTCGGACAGGTCGGGGCCGCGCAGCAGTCCGCCGACGCCGACGCCGGCGGCCAGCAGCGCCAACACCACGCAGAGCGCGAGTCCGAACCGCCAGAACCGTCGCTGAGCGGCGCCGCCGGGTGTGGCGGGCGACACCGCTCGCCGGGGCGGCATCTCAGCGCTCCCCTGTGTTCGGCCGGAGTCCGATTCAGTACTCATAGGGCTGGTCGGGTTGGTCGATGGGGGTGATCTCGGCAGGCTGCAGCATCAGCACCGCCTCGCCCGGGGCGTTCTGGGCGGGCACCATGCGTCCGGTGATCCGCACCCACTGATCGGCCTTGTGCTGGTCGGCCCAATCGGGCAGCGCCACCGGCACGGCGACCGGACGGGCGTCGACGGTGCAGCAGGTGACGACGAACCGGGCTAGATAGAACACGTCGACGTCATCCCCGTCGACCGGGGTGACGAAGCCGGTCAGCGTCACCTGCTGACCGGCGTAGGCGGCGACGCTGCCGGGGTCGTCGACCAGAGCGGCCCAGTCGCGCAGCGTGAAGCTGGACGGGTCGGCGCCGGCCAGCCGGGTGATCTCGGCCGGGTCGACACCCGCGGCCGGCGAGCGGTTCTGGGCAGTGGACGAGCTAAGCGTGGCCGGCGGCACCACGAACAGGGCCAGCACCATGGCGATGGCGGCCGCTGCCGCCCCCCAGGCGCGTCCGCGGCCGCCGGAGCGGGCACGCACGGCCCAGGCGGCCAGGCAGGCGATGATGCCGAACCCCGCCATGACCAGGGTGAACAGGTTGTAGCGCGGGTGAATGTAGAGGCTGAGCTGGCCGGTGGCGCCGAGCCAGCAGATGCCCACAGCACCGATCAGGCCGAGCAACAGCCCCCACGAGAATCCTGCGGCTCTGGGCTCGTCGCCGTGAAGGTGCGGGGCGTGCACGGACGAGTCGTGGGCGTGCAGGTGCGGGTCAGAAGACAAGGTTCAACCCCAATCCGATGACGAGGGTGCACAGGCCGACCACGGCGGCGATCAGCGCAAGCGTGCGGGTGGTGAACGTGGTGCGCAGCAGTGCCAGCATTTTGATGTCGATCATGGCCCCGAAGATCAGAAAGGCCACGATGCCGCCGGGGGCGAAGGTGGCGCTCAGCGCCAGAATGAAGAAGGCGTCGACGTTGGAGCACACCGACACGACGAACGCCAGGGCCATCAGCACCCCGACCGAGACCACCGGGTTGCCGCCGATGCTGACCAGCCAGTCGCGTGGCACGCCCACCTGAATCGCCCCGGCGATGAACGATCCCGCCACCAGCGCGGGAATCATCGCCGCCGTCTCGGCTGCGAAGCCGTCGGCGCTGCGTTGCCAGCGTCCGTGCTGCTGCTCGTGGGGGTCGTGGCAGGCAGCCTCGAAGCTGGGCGTGAGCAGGGTGCCGGGCTCGGGGTGCCGGGCGAACAGCCAGCCCAGCAGGTTGGCGATCGCGAAGGCGCCGACGATGCGCGCGACCAGAATGCCGTTGTCGAAACCGAAGGCCTGGTAGGTGGTGATGATGGTCACCGGGTTGAGAATCGGCGCTGCCATCAAGAACGTGATCGCCTCGCCCACCCCCAGTCCGCGCAGCATCAGCCCTCGCGCCATGGGCACGTTGCCGCATTCGCACACCGGAAACACCACACCCAGCACCGAGAGCACCAGGCGCCGCAGCACCGGGTTGCGCGGCAGCCAGCCCCAGACCCGATCGGGCAGCCAGATCTGCACCACGATCGAGATCGCGATGCCCACAAACACGAACGGCAACGACTCGACCAACACGCTGACCGAGAGCGTGACGAAGTCTCGGCCCGCGGTGGGCAGCCATGAGGTCCAGGCGGGGTCGGCGGCGATCCGCAGCCCGACCAGGGCCGCGACGACCACCAGCCCGATGCCGAGGCGTCCGGCCAGCACCCGGGGCGATAGCGGCTCCGGACGCGGGCGCGCCGACGTGCCGGCGCTGGTCGCGAGCGGGGTCGGCACCCGTTCAGGCTAGCCGCACTGTGCCCGCGAGCTCAGCCGGCGGTCACTCAGCACTGCTGCCCTCTGTCGCGGAGGTGGCGCGACCTCATAGCATGGGCGCCACTTCGGCGAAGGGGATCGGCAGGTGGCGAGCGGCGGCATCACCCATCAGCTACCGGCGCGGTGAAACGGCCTGGCCCGCCCGGCAACTGTACGAGGTGCTGGTCGCCCGGTTCGGCGCCGGCTCGGTGTTCAAGGACGTCGACGCCATCGAACCCGGCGAGGACTTCGTCGAACGCATCACCGAGGCGGTGGCCGGGTGCGACGTGCTGCTGGCCCTGATCGGACCGCACTGGCTCACCATGACCGACGCCACGGGTGCGCGCCGGCTGGACGATCCGGACGACTTCGTGCGGCTCGAGCTCGCGGCGGCACTGACCCGGGGGTGCGGGTGGTGCCGATCCTGGTGGACGACGCCACGATGCCCCGGGCCGACGAGTTGCCGCCCGACCTGGCGGCGATCACCCGACGCCAGGCGGTGGAGATCAATCCGGTCGGCTTCAACACCGAGCGGCTGCTGACGACGTTGGGCACGCTGCTGGCCAAGCCGTCGGCCAAGACTGCGACAGCCGACCCGGACGACCCGGTCACGGCCACCGACACCGTTCCGGCGACCCCACAGACCCCACCCCTCGACCCGGCCACGCCGACCGATTCCGGGGGGCCCGCCAACACGCCGGACCAGACCGCACCGCCGTCCGAGGCCAGCCCAACGGGCGGGACTGCACCGCCGTCCGAAGCGAGCCCAACCGACCGGACCCCACCGCGTTCCGAGTCGGGCGATCAGAGGCCACCGGGGCCGAACCGGCGCCTCCCGATGCTGATCGGAGCAGGCGCCACCGCGGTCGCCCTGGTCGCCGGCGCCCTGGTCTGGCACCCCTGGGCCGGCCAGGGCGCGGCCGGCGGCTCAACGTCACCGTCCGGCGCGATCAGCACGTCGTCGAGCACCGGCCACCGACACGCCCGGCGTCACGTCGTCCGAGGTGCCGGCAGACCTGCCGAACCCCCCGATACTGGCTCACCGCGGGGGCTTCGAACGACACCAGCTCGAGACCCTGCAGGCCATGGAGGACGCCGCGCGACGCGGTTTCGCCATCGAGACCGACGTGCGCTACACCTCCGACGGCGTGGCCGTGCTGGTGCACGACGAGGCCGCCACCAAGGGCCTCGACTGCGGCGACAAAGAGGTGCAGGTGTCGAAGACCACCTGGGCCGACCTGCGCGAACAGTGCCGCAGCAAGCCCGTCGCAGGCGACGACAAGCGCTACCAGATACCCACCCTCGACGCCACGCTTGAAGCGATCGCGGCCGCCAGCCCGACGGCGTGGGCGTTTCTCGAGATCAAGACCGACGAGAGCGAAGCCAAACTGAAGGCGCTGCTCGCCACCCCGGCCAAGTACGGGTTGAGCGAGCGCACGGTGTGGACGGCCTTCAGCCGCGACCGGCTGGCCCGAACGGCCACCGTCGACAAGGACTCGCGGCGCATGCTGTTCGTCAGCAAGCAGGTGGTGAAGGCCTCCACCATCGCCAAGGACGGCCTGCGGGGCGTAGCGGTCGAGCACTCCATCGCGAGTGCCGAGTACGTCAAGAGCCTGCAGGCGGCCGGGCTGCGGGTGGTGCTGTGGACGGTGAACGACGCCGCCGCCTGGGCCGAGGTGACAACGTGGGGCGCGGAACTGCTGATGACCGACACGCCCGAGAAGTATCAACAGTGGCTCGCCAACCGCTGAGCTGACCTTCGAGCGGAAACAGAGAGCCGTGGTTTGCTCATGCGGACCACGAAGTTGTCATTGTCCATTTGTCGAGTGCTGCTGTGACAATCCATCGACGCACCGCCCTCGCATCCGCAGTGTCAGCTTGAGGAACTGACGTTCTGCATGGAACTACGTCCCGGCGGGCCGGGGTCCTTCCGTCGAAAGGGACGTCCGATGGTCGCGCGGTGCGGGGAACTTCGAGGTTTTTCGGCGATATCGGGACGAGCTGAGCGAGGCGAGAGGCGATCCGGGCAAACCTCTTGTGGTTGCCGCGGCGGCGATGGTCCAATGATCGACCATGAACCGACTCGTGAGCATCCTCACTCAAGCAAGCGCGTGGCTGCGGGCACGTACCCGATCAATCGCGCCGGTGCCGCCCGGCCAGCTCCCCGACGTCGCCGCGGTCATCGCCCGGCTACGCGAGCTGCAGGGCCAGTTCGCCCCTGACGACGGGGTTGGGGCGTTCAATCGGATGTACCTGCAGGTGACCGAGCTCGTCGGCGAGCGGATCGAGGACGGCTTCTTCGCTGACCCGGTGTTCCTCGCCCGTCTCGACGTCGTCTTCGCGGGGCTCTATCTCGACGCGGTGGACGGGCGGCCGGCCAACGCCGCCGACCCTTGTTGGCAGCCGCTGCTGGAGTCCCGCGGCAACCATCTCGCCTCCATTCAGTTCGCCATCGCGGGGATGAACGCGCACATCAACCACGACCTCGCAGTCGCGCTGGTGCGCACCTGCCGCCAGCTTGGGCTGAGCCCGAGCAGCCCGGGGGTCAAGGCGGACTACGACAAGGTCACCCAGTTGCTTGCCGAGGTTCACGAGCAGGTGCGCCAGTCCTTTCTCGACGGGCTGGCGTTGCGCGTCGACCAGGAGGTCGCGCCGCTGCTCACCCTCGTCGGCGCATGGAGCATCGGCCGCGCCCGAGACGCCGCCTGGGTCAGCGCCAGCGTGCTCTGGGAGCTGGGCCGCGACCCCGGGCTCGCCGAGGAGTTCCGGCGCAATCTCTCCCGCTCGGTCGGCCTCGCCTCCCGCACCCTACTCACGCCGGTGGCCGTCCCGACGCCGGCGTGACCACTGACGGTGACTCATTTGCCGCGTCGGTCTGGGCCGGGAGCCTTGCGTTCAGCAACAGCACGCCGAGAAGGAGGTCCGAGCTGAGTGCCACCGTTCAGCGCGGCGTCTTCGGGCAGACCATCCCCTACGACACACCAGAGTCACTGGACGATCGATCGATGACCGCCGGAACGGCAGGCGCATCTGGCCTCGGTATGCCTCGAACTCCGGCCCCATGTTGCGCAAATCTTGAGCAAGACCGCTGCAGACTGGGCTGACTCTCACTGAAGTACCTAGTGGCACGTAGATGAAGTAGACTTACGGTTTTGTTGGATTCCTGACAGCTGACGCATTTCCCTTAGCCAGCTAGGGGCAGCACTACCAATCAAAGGTCTCCGACTTCCAGCCTGAATGACATTCCGCCAGGTGCGCTGTCGTTGTAGTACAAACGACTACCAGTCTAGTCAAAGTGGCCCTGTTGGGCCGCCCGTTCCGGGCTGAGAATGGTGGTGCGGCCGCCCGGTGACGCCGTTGTTCCTATGGTCCCTTGAGGCCGTCGTCTAGCCGGGTGGGGGAACCGCGTGGTGGGCCTTTCAATGCTGCCGATCCAGTCCACCAGAAGGGGTCGGCTGGTGTGAGCGCGAGGACTAGATTCGCTGTTTGCCCTGGCGGTTCCCCCGGGCGGTCGCTTCTACCAGGAGTCGATCGTGAGGAGGATCGAGGTGTTCGCGGAATCTGAAGACGATGAGCAGATCATCGAACGTGTCGCAGCGTTGGACATCGGCAAGGCCGAGGTCGTGTGTTGCGTTCGCTTGCCGGCACCGGCGGGCAAGGTGAGGCGGGTCCAGGAGGTGACCACGCACTCGGCCATGGTTGGCTCGTTGAGCGACTTGGCGAACCGGTTGGTGGACTTGGGGGTCGAGCGGGTGGTGATGGAAGCGACCAGTGACTACTGGCGCCCGCCGTTCTATCTGTTCGAAGCCCACGGGCTGCAGCCGTGGTTAGTCAATGCCAAGGACGTGCGGCATTTACCTGGACGGCCGAAGACTGACGTGCTGGACGCGGCGTGGTTGTGCAAGGTCGCCGAACGTCAGATGCTGCGCCCCAGCTTCGTGCCCCCAGCCGATATCCGTCGGCTGCGGGGCCTGACTCGTGACCGGGTCGATCTGGTCAACGCCCGCAACGCGACGAAGAACCGGGTCGAGAAACTCCTGGAAGAGGCCTGCATCAAGCTGTCGGTCATCGCTTCTGACATCCACGGCGTCTCAGGTCGAGCGATGATGGACGCGATGATCGCCGGGGAACGTAATCCCAAGGTCCTCGCGGACCTGGCCAGGTCGCGGATGCGGTCCAAGATTCACCTGCTTGAGGATGCGTTCGCCGGACTCAAGGTCGGAACCTTCGATGACTCTCACCGGTTCCGACTGAAGATGATGCTGGAACGGATCGACCGCGACAACGCTGACATCGCTGCCATGGAGGCACAGATCGAGGTGTTGTTGGCCCCTTTCGGTGACGCGGTCGCCCGGCTGGACGAGATCCCCGGGGTCGGCCCGAAAGCGGCCGCGGTCATCATCGCCGAGGTCGGCCTCGACATGTCCCGGTTCCCCACCCCCGGTCACCTGGCCTCATGGGCCAGGTTCGCGCCCGGGATCAAGTCGTCGGCGGGCAAGTCGAAAGGCAACGGAACGACCGGGCACGGCAACCGGTACCTCGCCCGCGTGATCGGCGAGGCCGCCTTGTCCGCAGGCAAGACTGATACCTTCCTCGGAGCCCGCTACCGGCGCATCGCTCGCCGACGCGGGAAGAAGAAAGCCATGGTCGCGGTCGGCCGCTCGATCCTGACCATCGTGTGGCACCTCCTAGCCGACCCCGACGCCCAGTTCCACGACCTCGGCCCCGACCACTACGACAAACGCGTCTCGACCACCGCCAAACGCCGCAGCCACATCCGAGGCCTCGAAGCACTCGGCTACAACGTCACCCTGCAACCCGCCGCCTGACCCACCTCACGCCTACCCGGCTCCGCCGGGTGCTGGCGCGCGCGTGGCCGAGTTCATTCTCGGACTAGTTATCGAAACGCTGGAGCGACAATCACTCTTTCAACGAACCTGGCCGCGTCGGTCCAGTTTGGTATCGACTTTCCGGCTTGTTGGGCT
Source organism: Micropruina sp. (assembly GCF_047602085.1). Taxonomy (GTDB): domain Bacteria; phylum Actinomycetota; class Actinomycetes; order Propionibacteriales; family Propionibacteriaceae; genus Micropruina. The sequence goes on along the minus strand of NZ_JASGID010000007.1, from coordinate 194,912 downwards.
TGGCGTCGTGACGCCGATGCAATTTGACACAGGAGCGGCATGTGATACTTGAGAGGCATCCCGATAGCAGCACTCAACTCAGGCACGTCCAGCCTACCGAGGCTCGCTAGATAGTGGATTCGAATGAGGAATCCGATGTAGGCTTCAATATGTTGATGCTCATTCATATCCTTGTATAGGTCCCCTTGGTACGAGTTTCCGCCTCCAGGGAACCAGTAGCCGCGCGCCAAGTCTTCGATCGAGACCTGATCGTCGTCATGCTTTCGTCGCGTTCGAGAAACCGAAATTCGGTGCGCCAGAAACTCATCTGAGAAGAACTCCGTTACGAGCCTTGTCGTTGATTCTCGACGTTCGGCACGACGGGCGAGATACCAGGATGTGGCAAGACCGAGCACGGCGCCGACCACGACCCCGATTACAGCGTTTAAAAGTTCCACGGTTGCTCACTCAATTCTATTGACGTCCGGATCCTGACAGGTGTTTCTGGCACAGACTGTCGAGGATGTTGAGTAGCCTACGTCAGCACTGCGCTGTTCGGCGGCATATCGATCGGTATCGGCGGATAGCAAGCGGAGTTCGTGCAACTCGACCCTGGCGCGGGCACCGGCGACACCGCTGATAGTCGGTAGAGTCTCGGACTGAGATATTCCGAGTGAGCGGCCGCGCACCGCTCCAGTTCCGAGTCACGCCTTTGGTCTGTGCGCTGGATGACATGACTGCTCCCAAAGTCAACTGGGAAGGGCGCCGCGGATTTGGAACGACACTCACGATGGGGACGCCGAGTTGCCGAAGCGTCGTCGATCATCCGGTCCGCGCCCTTGAAAGGGTCAGTCATGTCTTCGGCGCCACTATCACTTCCCGCGGGGTCCGGTAGCCGAAGGAGCACGTGCAGCATTGCGCTAGTCCCGGCCGCTCAGTGTTGGCCGCGAGATCACGTCGCTCACCAGCCCGGATAGGGGAGATGCTCCGGCCTGTTGCCGACCCCGGCCCGGATAGGGAGCGCGGCCGGTTCGAGCCGGAGACAGCCTGGGACCAACACCCGGACGGCGTGCCAGCCGCTGTGCCGCAGCGGCGGCGGGGTGAGAGTGACGACATGGACTGGTACACCGCGGTGCACCAGTTCGGCGACCCCGGGCCAGGACGGTGGTCGGGCAGGCGGCGGATCGCCCAGCCGGGTGTGGAGCCGGCGCTGCAGGCGCGGGTCGAGCCCGACCTGCAGGTGTGCCATCGCGTCGGTGAGCGCGGGACGGGCTGGGATCGCGGTCCCGGACGACCGTGTCGGCGCGCAGTTGAGGTAGTCGCGTCGAGGGCGATGCTCCAGCAAGCCCGGGGCGGTCCCGGCGCCCAGCGCCGCCGAGTGCCGGATCAGCCCGTCTGGGTCCAGCAGGTCGCGGGCCGAGGCGAGTTGCAGCAGGGCCTCGGCGGCTGCCTTCATCGCAGCCTCGATTGGGTCGCCCGCGGCATGACCGAGGGTGGTGATCGCCCGCTCCCGATCGCGCACGACGGCCAGCACCACGGGCACCTCGAAGCGGGAGGGCAGCAGCCGTAGTTCGAGCTCGAGCATCGCATCGCCCCAGGCGTCCCGCAGCCGGGCCGGTACCGCGAGCGCCGGAGGCGCAGGGGCGTCGCAGCTGCGCCACCAGCGGGCGACGGCGTCCAAGCTGAGTACGTGTCGCAGGCCCGCGCTCACCGCGGCCGGGACCGTCCTGGCGGCGGCGGCGCCGGCCAGGTTGTGGTAGCCGAGCACCGGTTGGTCGGGCAGCGCCGGCGGGTCGGAATAGGTGTGGGTGAAGGCGATTGGTGCCCAGACCGGCCTGGGCTGGCTTAGTCGTCGGGCAGGCACCCACCACTGCTCCTGGTCGCCGCGGATGGGCGGCAGCGGCGAGTCGGGGTGGGCACCGAGCGCCGGGTCGGCGACCGTCAGGAGCGCCGGGTCCAGGACGCGGACGCCGGCGGCGCGCAGTTCCTCCGGGCTCCCCCGCCGGGCGATCGTCGCCCGGCACCATGGTCCGGCAAGGTGCGCGACCGCCGAGGCCACCGCCCGTTCGCGCAGCTCACCGTCTGCGCAGCTGGGGGTCACGAGCAGGGCGGCGGGCGCGAGCCGGTCGGCCTGCCATTCGGGCCAGTTCAGCTCGGTTCGGGGCAGCGTCGCGTGCAGGTGCCGGAAGGTGCTCGGAAACCCGGGTTCGGGCGGGCGGTCGCTGATCCGTCTACAGATGCCTGTGATCGGGTCGAGGTCGGGCCAGGGCGCAATCCGGTGCTGGGTCACGGCACCGTCGCCGTTGCGCAGCATCCACCCCCGCTCCAGGTCGTCGACGGCCTCGGCGAGCCGCTCGATCCGCACGTCCTGCAGCGTGGGGAGTCCGATCCGCAGCGAGGGCGACTCCCAAGTCTGCGCCACCGCGCGATCCGAGGCGCCGGTGCGCAGCACCGCCATCGCGGCGTCCACGTCGTCGCCGCGGGCGGCGTACCAGGCTCCGCCGTACCACCAGACCGCCGGGCAGGTGCGTCGACGCGGCTGGCCGGGCAGCAGGATCTCCGCGTGCGGCCCTGGGGGCTCCGCCGAGGGTGGCGCCCAGTCGACCGGGTCGTCGACGACCTCGGCGAGGGCTTTGCGCAGCGTCTCCCGGGCGGTCGACGAAGCGAGTCGTGCTGCCGGCAGGTCGATGGCGAACCGGGTGTCGGCGGTGGTCGCCAGCAACCCTCCGTCGGCCGCCGCGGCGAGATGGAGGTGGGTCATGCGTGCGGCAGCGGGAAGTAGTTGAGTTCCTGCTCTGGCAGTGGCGTCGCGCGCCAGCCCAGCTCGACGGCGAGGTTCTGGACCCGGCCGCGGCCCAGGAACGGGAAGGCCGCGGGCGCGTTGCCGACGGTGCCCGGAACGATCACCCGAACGACCCGCAGCCCGGTGCTGGCCACGTCCGGGGAGGTGATGTCGACGACGATCACCTCCAGCCCGAGTGCCTCGATCCGCTGCCGGTAGGCGTCCACCGTGCGCTCCGGCACCGACGGCACCTCGGCCGCCGTCCGCGTGGCCGGACGCTCAACCAGGTGCCGCACCTGCTCGATGGCCCGCGGGTCGAGGTAGACCTGTTGCTGCACCATCAGGTCGTCGCAGTCGTGCATGTCGGGACGGAAGTCGTCCAGGTAACGGCGATCGGCGCGCCACGGCTTGAACGATCGTCCGTTCAGTTCTCCGCGTCGCATCGCCGCCCAGTGCCGGCCGTCGGCGGGCAGCAGGTCACGGGCACCCTCCTGCAACGTAAGCGACTCGGTCCAGGCCTTCAATGAGGCCGCCACGATGCCCGGACGCGCCGAGAAACCGATCGTGAGCAGGCGCTCGGCATCGTGGGCGAGCACACCGGCGGCCACCGGGACGCCGAACTCGTTCTCCAGCGGAATCACCGAAGGACGCTGCCCGGAGTCCGGAGCCAACTCCTGCCAGGGTGCCAGCAGCTCGGTGGTGAGCCGCAGCGCCGGCAGCGGCTGGGCGTTCAGCCACCAGACCATGGTGGCGTGCCGCTCGATCACCTCCTCCAGTGCGCTGCAGACGGCGTAGTCCAGGGTCGGTCCGGCGGCGATCCCGGCGAAGGGACAGAAGTTGGTCACCGCGGCGCCGGCGTGACCGGCGGTGAACCAGTTCACGTACACCATCGACGCCGGCACCCAGACGTCCTCACCGCGGGTCAGCGACCTGCCGGGCACCCAATGCACCGGCAGGTCGGCGGTGAGTTCTACGAATGGGAAGCCGGGGGCCGCGTACTGGTCGGCTGAGTACAGCACCAAGTCGCGCGGATCGAGCAGCCGACCGATCGGACGTCGCGACAGCGCGGCCCATGACCCGTGCTCGATCGGCAGGGTGTCCAGGATGTTGCCGCAATAGCGTTCGGCGGCTTCCCCGATAGCGGCGGCGCGAGCGGCGTCAGGGTCGCCGAAGGAACTGCCTTGGCACGAGGTGTTGTTGGCCCAGCGGGAAACCCGGCGCAGCGTGCAGACGTCCGCCTGCACGGTCTGCAGCGAGGCTGGCACGCTGGGGTGGTGGGTGATCCGGCGGGTGCGCAGGATCAGGCCTGTCTCCGGGTCGATCAGATCCTCCGGACGGTGCGTCCGCGGCCGCGCGGTGCTGCCGGGCAACGGCAGCACCGGGTGCTGCCGCACCTGGCCGGACTGGACCTCGATGGCCAGGTCGCCGGCCCGGAAGCCCGGGTCGGCAAGCCGGCACACCACTTGGTCGAAGAGCCCGGCCAGCCGGTCGGGGTCGGCGCCGCTGTCGCTGGTCAGCGACGGACGTCCCAGTGCCTGGTGGCTCTCCGGGTCGTCGGCGGCGGCCAGCCGACGGGCCGCCAGATCTTCGTAGCCGGCGCCGTGGCCGGGCGTCACGAAGGGACCGAGCCAGATCCGGGAGCAGTGCAGGGTCAACGGCACCCAGCCGACCCGGGCGTCCGAGCAGAGCCGGTCGAGGGCGATCAGACCGGTCTCGTCGCCGCCGCGAACGGCGTGCAGCAGCGTCGCACCACTGGCGAACGCCTGATGGACGGCGGTGCGCGGGTCCGGGTCGGCCGCGACCCAGCCCGCTGCGCCGAGCCGTCCCGCGGCGGCCAGCAGTTCGGCCACGACGTCCGTGTCACCGCCCACCAGGACACCGTCCAGCCCGGCGACGGACGTCCCTGCGCCGGACGCCTCGGCGGCGGCGCCGACCGCCTCAGGCTGCTCGTCGAACGCGCCGTCCGCGGTCAGCACCCGCTCCAGGTCGGCGGCGGCCGCCTGCCAGCCGGCGGGAAGCAGCGGCGACGGCCGCTCGGGCGCGGCGATGGCGTCCAGCAGCCGCAGCACGTCGGTGCCCGCCAGGTCGACTGTGTAATGCCGTCCCCGTGGCGTGCTGATCAGCGTCCGGTTGCCGCGTAGCGGGCGCACCTCGACGCGAATCTTCCGGACGGGGGCGGGAGTGAGGGTCATGGCTGTTCCAAACCGGTAGGGGGAGCTGACGAGTGGCGGGAGAATGAGGGACGGGTCCGCTGCCGGTGTCCGCGGCAGCGGACCCGCCATTCTTGGGCCGGGCCATCCGCGCCGTGGCCCTCGGTCCTACCTCAGTTGGCCCACGCGAACGCGGTGGACACGTGGCCATGGTTGTGCGAGTTCGGCGCCAGGATCTTGTCCTGCGCCTGCTGGGTGGCCACCTCCTTGATGGTGATCTGCATCGGTTTGCACCTCCTTTCCGGATGTCGGGGGTGGAACCGGGGCCGGACGGACCCGGTCGGATCAGGCATACCGGGTCAGGATTGTCTCCGGGTTGGCGAGCAGGTCGGCGTACGCGCCGGACGTCGCCAGCAGGTCGTCGTGGACGCCGTCGGCGACCACCCGTCCGGCGTCCAGCAGCACCACCCGGTCGGCGGAGCGGATGGTCGAGGCCCGATGCGCGATCAGGATCGTCGTCCGGCCCCGGCGCAGTTCCCGGACGGCGGCGTTCAGCTCCGCCTCGGCCAGCGCGTCCAGGTGGGCGACCGGCTCGTCCAGAATCAGCACGGCGGGATCGAGCAGCAGCGCCCGGGCGATCGACAGCCGCTGCAGCTGGCCGCCGGACAGCGTGGCGCCGCCCTCGCCGATCGGCGTGTCCAGCCCGTCGGGGAGGGCGTCGAGCAGCTCGCCGAGGGCCGCCTGGCGCAACGCGGCGATCATCGCGGCGTCGGTGGCGTCCGGCCCGGCCAGGGCCAGGTTGCTGCGCAGCGTGCCGCGCATGGCGTAGGCGGTCTGCGGGACCAGCACCACCCGGCGCCGGACCTGGCTGGAGTCGACGGTGCGCAGGTCGCTGGCCGCCCAGCCGGACGGTCCCGCGGGTCGGGTCGGCGAACCGGACCAGCAGGTGCGCCAGCGTCGACTTGCCGGCGCCGCTCGCCCCGACCAGCGCGAGCGTCTGGCCCTCCGGGACGGCCAGGTCGATGCCGTGCAGCACCGTGGCCTCCCCGTAGCCGGCGTCGACCCCGCGCAGTTCGAGCGTGCCGCGGCCGTCGAACGGCTCGGCGGACGCCGCGGCGTCGTCGACCGGGGATGGTGCCCGGGAGACGTCGTGGACGCGGCGGGCCGCCGCGGCCAGTTCGCCCAGCCGCTGCCACATCGCGAAGACGCCGGCGACTGGCGCGAAGGTGTGGAAGACCAGCACGACGGCGACCGGCACCACCTCTGCGGGCAGCTCACCGGCCCGCACCTGGCCGCCGAGCACGGCGAGCATGCCGAGGTGGGCGGCGGCGATCACGCCGTCGGCCAGCGCCGATTCGGCCCCGGCCCGCAGGTTGAAGGTGCGGCGGCGGCGCTGCAGTGCCTCGGTGCGGCGCACCACCCGGGCGATCTGCCGTCCCATCGCGCTCAGTGTGAGCAGGTCACGCAGGCCTTGGGCGCCCTCCAGCGTCTCGGCCTTCAGCGCCGAGAGCTCGGCCCGGATCGCCTCGCCCTGCCGGGCCTGCAGCGGCGCCAGCAGCCACAGCGGCACCAGTAGCACGAGCAGCCCGGCCAGCAGCATCAGTGCCGGCGGGCCGACCAGCGCGACGCTCACACCGGTGAGCACCAGCGGTGAGATCACCGCGGCCAGCGAGGCGCCCGCGGTGTGCGCGTAGAACCATTCCAGCTGTTCCACGTCGTTGACCGCGGCGCCGGCCACCTCCCCGGTGCGCCGGCCGGCGAGGCCGCCGGGCGCGATCCGGCCGATCGCGGCATGCACCAGCAGCCGCAGCCGGGCCAGCACCCGGTAGGCCAGGACGTGCGACCACCAGGATTCGAGCCAGGTGAGCACGCCCAGCAGTGCCACGGCGATCGCCAGGATGGCGATCCACAGCCCGATCCCATCCAGGTACTCAACGGCGATCCGCGCCGAGAGGTACGCGGTCAGCGCCGACACCGAGGCCGCGCACAGCTGCATGCCGACAATCAACGACACCGAGGCGACGAACAGCGGGCGCTGGTCGGCCAGCACTCCGCGCAGCGACAGCACGCCGTCGAGCAGCTCCCGGCTACCGCCGGGTATCCGCCGGGTCTGGGCGTCCCGGATCAGCTCGCGCGTTCACCGGGCGGTCACCGCCTCGGCGCCCTGCCGCCGCGCCATCGCGGCGAACAGCCCGTCGGCGCCCAGCAGTTCACCAGCCGACCCCTGCTCACGGACGCGGCCGTCGGCCAGCACCACGATCCGCGGCAGGTCGGTCACCGCGGCGAGCCGGTGAGCGATCACGATCAGGGTCTGCCCGGGATGGAACGCCCGCAGCCGGTCCAGTAGCGCCGCCTCCGATCGAGGGTCGAGCGCCGAGGTCGCCTCGTCCAGGACGAGCACCGGCGTCCGGCGCAGCACGGCCCGGGCGATGGCCACCCGCTGCCGCTGCCCGCCCGACAGCAGCGCGCCACGTTCGCCGACCGACCGGCTCAGCGCCGCGGTGGCGGTGCCGTCCGGGCCGAGTTGCTCCAGGCCGGTCAGCCGGATCACGGCCAGCAATGCGGCATCGTCCGCGTCCGGATCGGCGTCCAGCAGGTTCTCCCGCAGCGTCCCGTGGAACAGCACCGGGGTCTGCGGCACCACCGCGACCCGATCGACGCATTCGGCGGCGCTCAGCCCGGTGGTTGGGACGCCGCCCAGCCGCGCCTCGCCGCCCTCCGGCAGCGCGAACCGGGCCAGCAGTGCGGCCACGGTGGACTTGCCGGAACCGCTCGGCCCAACCAAGGCGATCCGCTCCCCCGCCCGGACGCGCAGGCTCACCTGGTCCAGCGCGGGTGCGTCCGCCCCCGGGTAGCGGTAGCGGACGGCGTCCAACTCGACGTCGATCGCCCGGGTGCCGGCCGCCAACGGCTCGGCCGGGCGGGACGGCTCCGGCGGCACGGGCTCGCTGAGCACGTCGAGTAGCTGCTGCCCGGCGAAGACACCCAGGTAACCGGCGTGCCAGTACCCGGAGAGCTCCCGGAACGGCCGGAACATCTCGAAGGTCAGCAGGGTGATGGCGAAGATCGCCAGCGCCGGGAGTACTCCGGCGCCGATCCGTTGCAGGCTGACCAGGATCGCCACCAAAGGTCCCAGGACGAGGGCGAACGCGCTGATTCCGGACTCGATCAGGGAGACCTTCAACTGGTTCATGGTGGCGGCCAGCAGCCGGTCGGAGGCCTGTTCGAGCTCCTGCTGCCGACGGTGGACGGCGCCGAGCGCCTTGAGTGTCGTCATCGCCTGCAGCGAGTCGACGAAATCGGCGTGCAGCTCAGAATAGGCGGCCCAATGCGAGGAACCGCGCTCGGCGAGGATCCGGTCCCACAGCCGCGGCAGCACCGGCACCAGCAGCGCGGTGGCACCGACCACCAGCGCAACTGGGACGTCGATGGCTGCCAGCAGCGCGACCCCCACGACGGTGTTCACCACGACGATGCCGACCTGCGGCAGGTAGCGGCTGTAGTAGGCGTCCATGTTCTCGACGCCGTCGACCAGCAGCGACTGCACCGTGCCGCTGCGTTCCCGGGTGAGCGGGATCGGGCCGCGCCGGGCCAGGCGGGTGAGCACTCGCTCCCGGAGGTCGACCTTGATCGCGGTCATCGCCCGCACCGCGGTCAGTTCCCGGACGATGCCGGCCAGCGGGCGGACCAGCAGCAGCACCGCCAGCAGACCGAGCCAGCCGGCCAGCCCGTCCCCTGCCGTCTCGGCGGGCGCGAACAGCAACACGAAGATCTGCGAGGTGACCAGCGCCTGCGCCAGCAGCAGCCCGGAGATCGCCAGTCCGCACAGAATGGGCCAGACCAACAGGCGCAACCGGCCACCTGGCAGCCCGAGCAACTTCAGGTGAACGGACGAACCCACCACGCCTCCTGTTCCGGCCGGCCCACGGCCCGCCGAGTCCCGCCTCGCCGAGGCCACCTTGCCACCTTTGATTGATAATGATTATCATTTACTTCTGTGTTTGTCCACACCCCATCGAGGATTCGCCCGCGCGTCGCCGGCGTCGTCCTGCTGCCTGCCCTCGGCGTGGCGCTGGCCGTGTCGATGGTGATCAGCGTGGGCGTCGGGCCGGTATTCATCCCGCCGGAAACTGTGGTGAGCGTCGTTGCCGCCAAGCTCGGAATGCTCGCCGATCCGGGCACCTGGACTGCGGCGGAGAGCAACATCGTCTGGCTCCTGCGCCTGCCCCGGGTGGTCGCCGGCGCCTTCGTCGGCGCCGCGCTCTCGGTCGCCGGCGCGGCCATTCAAGCCCTGGTCCGCAACCCGCTGGCCGACCCGTACCTGCTGGGCATCTCGTCCGGAGCCTCGGCCGGCGCCGCCACTCAGATCCTGTTCGTGGCCTCCGCGGCCGGCGCGGCCGCTCTGGCCGGGAGCGCCTTCCTCGGCGCCCTGCTGGCGATCGCCCTGGTCTTCGCGCTGGCCCGGATCGGTGGCCGGTTGGTGCCCAGCCGGCTGGTCTTCGCCGGCATCGCGGTCGGCTTCGCGCTCGGCGCCCTGACCAACCTGCTGGTCTTCCTCTCCAACTCCCGCGACGGCATCCGGGCCGTGCTGTTTTGGATGCTCGGCTCGCTGGGCCAGTCCCGCTGGGACACCCTGGGCCTGCTCTGCCTGAGCACGCTAGTCACCTTCGTGCTGCTGCTCGGCTGGTCGCGCCGGCTCGACGCAATCGCGCTGGGCGACGACACCGCCCGGGCACTGGGCACCCACCCGATCCGGTTCCGCGCGCTCGCCACCGCCACCGTCGCCCTCTGCGTCGCCGTGGCCGTGTCGGTCTCCGGCGCGATCGGCTTCGTCGGCCTGGTGGTCCCCCACGTCGCCCGACGGCTGGTCGGCGCGCCGCACCGGCTGGTGCTGCCGGCGTCCGCGTTGATCGGCGCCCTGGTGCTGATCTGGTCGGACGCGCTGGCCCGCACCGCGTTCGCCCCGGCCGAGCTGCCGCTGGGCGTGCTGACCGCCCTACTCGGGACGCCCCTGCTGGTCGCCCTGGTGCACCGGATGTCCGCCGCCCGCTAGCCCCCGATTCTCCACCAAGGAAGACCTCCTCATCGAAAGGAAGCCCGTGATCACATCCACCAAGCTCGCCGCACTCGGGGCGGCGACCCTGCTCGCGCTGGCCGGCTGCTCAAACTCGGCACCCCCGGCAGCCGACCTGTCCGCGACGCCGAGCTCGGCCGCCGTCAGCTACCCGCTGACCGTCCCGGACTGCGGCAAGGAGGTCACCTTCAAGGCCGCCCCGACCAAGGTGATGACGATCGGCAGTGACGCCATAGCCCTGCTGGACGCGGCCGGAGCCGCGGACAGGATCATCGCCCGCTCGGGCGAATTCGGCGCCGAACTGCCGGGCGGACTAAGCCATCCCCCGAGCGGTGCGACCATCATTGATCCGTCCGACCCGACCACGGAGAAGATCCTCGGCAGCGGTGCCGAGACCGTGGTCGGCTACGGGTTCTTCAAGGCCGATCCGAAAACGCTCGCCGATGCCGGGATCACGCTGCTGACCATCAGCGGCGAATGCGGCCACGACGCCAACGACGAGGTGAAACCGGTCACCTTCGAGGTCATCCTCGGCGACGTGACCCGCTTCGGCCAGATCTTCGGCACCACCACCGTCGCCGAGCAGTCCGTGAGCCGGCTGAACGCCCGGATCAAGGCGGTACAGGACGGCAAGCCAGCCAGCACCCGCAGCGCGGCCGCCGTCTACTACTTCTCCTCTTCCGCGCCGATGAGCGCCTACGGCGGCGCCGGCATCCTACAGACCCAGCTAACCGTGAACGGTCTGAGCAACGTGTACGGCAACCAGCCGAAGACCTACCTCGAGGTGTCCACCGAGTCCCTACTGAAGGCCGACCCCGAGGTGATCGTGCTCGCCTACGGGCTATTCGGCGAGAGCTTCGAAACCGCGAAAAAGCGCCTGCTCGCCGAGCCGGGCGCCAAGGACCTGCGGGCGGTCAAGGCCGGCCGGATCATCCCGCTGCTGGCCAACCAGACCTCGGCATCCCCGGCCGCAATCGACGGGCTGGAGGCACTGCACCAGGCCGTGGCCGGACTCGGGAGCTGACCGGAGTGCTGCGTGGCACGGACCTACGGGTCCACTACGGCCGGACTCCCGCCCTGGCCGGGGTGAGCTGGACGGCTCACCCCGGCCGGGTGCTCGGGCTGATCGGACCCAACGGCAGCGGCAAGTCGACGCTGCTGCGCGCCGTACTGCGGGCCGTCGACTCCGCCGGGAAGCTCTGGATCGACACCGACGATCTGCGCCGGCTGTCGACCCGCGAGCTGGCCCGCCGCACCGCGGTGGTCGCCCAGCAGGAGGAGGGCGTACCGGAGATCACTGTCGCCGAACTGGTCCTGCTCGGGCGCAGCGTGCACCGCTCGGACTGGGCGAGCTACACCGACGAGGACCGCGCCATCGCCGGGGAGGCGATGACGCGCACCGGCGTCACCCAGCTGGCGGACCGCACCCTCGGCCAGCTCTCTGGCGGCGAGCGGCAACGCGTACTGATCGCCCGAGCACTGGCGCAGCGCAGCCGCTACCTGCTATTGGACGAGCCCACCAACCATCTGGACGTGCACTACCAGCACGAGGTACTGACCCTGGTCCGGCACCTGGGGTTGACCAGCGTCGTCGTCCTGCACGACCTGAACCTGGCCGCCCGCTACTGCGACGACCTGGTGCTGTTGCACGACGGCCGGGTCCGGGCCGACGGCCGGGTCGACGATGTCCTCACCCCGGAGATCCTGGAGCCGGTGTACGGGGTGCGGGTGACCCCGATCCGGGTGGACGGCGTCCTGCAGCTGGTCCTGGCGCCCAGATCCAGGGCCGACCGATCATCCCCGCCGACATGACCGGCAGCGCGGCCAGCACCAGCCAGGGCACCGCGGCTGCCGGCCGAGGCGTCGCCGCCGCACCCAGCAGGGCCCCGATGCCCACATTTCCGAGCAGCACGGCGACCCCCCCGAAGCTGGCCAGCAGCCCGAAGTACGAGCCGCTCGGCCGGACGCCGGCGAACCCGCTCACCGCGCAGAGAGCGGTGGGCAGCGCGAACAGATGGCTGAGCGCCAGCAGGGTGACCGCCACGAACATCGGCAGCAGCTCATAGCCGGGCGGCGGCGCGACCAGGGTGCAGGCCGCCAGGACGAGGAACCCGGCGGCACTCAGCAGGTAGCCGATGCGCAGCGCCGCCCAGGGCGCCAGCCGGCCGCACCAGCGCGCGATCGGCAGTTGCAGCGTCACGGTGAGGATCGACACCCAGGTGAAGACGAATCCGAGCACCAGCGGCCCCGCGCCCACCCGGCGCAGCTCGACGGGAAAGGCCAGGTAGAGCTGGTTGTAGGCCAGCAGGTCCACGCAGTGCAGCGCGGCGAAGGCCATGAAACGGCGATCCGACAAGGCAGAACGTCCGGTGCCGGGCCGGCGCGCCGGGGCGTCCGCGGCTCGGGAGTCGCCGGCTCGCGTATCGGCGGGCAGCCGCCACCCGAGCAGCAGTCCGATCACGGCGAACAGTCCGGCCCCCGAGGCGGCGACGACGGAGAAGCCCCAGCCGAACAGCAGCGCGCCCGCCAGGGGACCGATCGCGGCACCCGTCTCTCCGGCCACCGTGAGCCAGGCGAAGAGACTCGCCTTCGGCGCGGCCGGGCGCCGTCCCTGGTCGGCGCGCGCGACCAGCGTGTTCAGCGACGGCGAGAACATGGCCCCGCCGAGCCCGGTGAGGACGGTGCCGACCACGAACCAGCCCAGCGCCGGCTCCGCCGGCCACAGGGACGCCGACAGGGTGAGGAAGCCGACGGCCCGGACGCCGCAGCCCAGCAGGATGACCGCCTTCGCGCCGAGACGATCCGCCAGCAGTCCGCCGACCAGGAACATGCCCTGCTGGGCGAACGTCCGGACGCCAAGGACGACGCCGACGGCCGCCCCGCCGAGCGCGAAGTCGTCGGTCAGGATCACCGCGATGAACGGGACCACCGCGTAGAACCCGACGTTGAACAGCAATTGCGTCCCGAGCAGGGCGCCGCCGGCGATCCCGCGCCGCACCGCCGGCGGTCGGCGGGACGAGATTTGGAGACTCATAGACGCCTAATCATAATGAGATTCATTATGGGGCGACCGACATGCATCTCGCCCGAGACGACGTCCGGGCGCAGTTCGAGGAGGCGCTCACCCCAGCCGACGGACGCCCGGCCGCCGCGTCCGCGCGCCGGCTGCTCCGCTATCGCAAGCTCAGCGCGTAGGCCGCGATGACCGAACGGACGCTGCCGAAGCTGGCCACCATTCCCGGCTACCCGCGCTATCTGACCGCCCGAATCGCCGCCTGGACCGGCAACGTGATGAGCCTGGTCGCACTGCCGGTGCTGATCTACCAGTTGACCGGCAGCGCGGCGCTGACCGGCTTGCTGGCGGCGGCCGGCGCGTTGCCCTATCTGCTCCTCGGCCTGCCCGCCGGGGCCCTGGCCGACCGCTGGGACAGCCGCCGCACCATGGCCGGCTGGAGCACGGTCGCCGGAGTCGCGATGCTGTCGGTGGCGATCGCCCATGTGCTGGGCGTGATCACGGCCGCTCACGTGATCGTCACCGCCTTCGTGGTCGGAACGGCGTTCGTCTTCGCCGACGCCGCCGGCTTCGGCGCACTGCCCCGACTGGTCGGACGCACCAACGTGGGCCGCGCGACAGCGTCCCAATCGGCGATCTACACGGTGATCAGCATCGCCGGCCCGGGCGTCGCGGGTGTGCTGATCACCCTGGTCGGTCCGGCCTGGGTGGTGGGCCTGGACGGCGTCGGCTATCTGGTGGAGGCGGTGCTGATCGCCCGGCTGCCGCTGCCCCGCGTTTCCTCCGAGGCGTCCGGACGGCCCACCCTGCTGGCGGACGTCGCCGAGGGCCTGCGGTTCGTCTGGGAGCAGCATGCCATCCGGGTGCTGACCCTGGTCGGCCTCGGCCTGGCGCTGACTGCCGGCGGTGCGGTCTCGGCGCTGACCGTGGTGGTGGGCGTGGAGGCGTTCGGCTTCACCGACGACGACCCGCGGCTGGGCGTGCTGTACATGGCCGCATCGGTGGGCAGCTTCGGCGGCAGCATGCTGGTCACCCGGTTGCAGCGACGGTTCCGGGTCGGCACGATCACGCTGGCCGGGCTGGCGGTCACCGCCACCTTGGTGACGGCCCTGGCCCTGACCGGCGACTGGATCGCCGGCGTGGCGCTGCTCGCCCTGCTCAACGCGGCGATGATCGCGGTGACCCTGAACGCCATCGTGGTGCGGCAGACCCTCACGCCGATGCGGCTGCAGTCGCGGGTGAACACGACGGCCCGGATGATCTCCTGGGGCGGTTCGCCGGCGGGCACCATGCTGGGCGGCCTGATCGCCGGCGCGGGCGGCATCCGGCTCGCCCTGCTGGTCTGCGCCGCCGGGGTGCTGGCCAGCCTGCTGGCGGGGGTGGCGATGGGTGCCCGCCGGATCGACCGGCTGGACCTGCTCAGCCCGGTGGAGGACTGAACCAGGATCGCCCCGCGGCCCGCACGGTTCTCGCCGACTGGTCAGGGAACCGCTGATCGACCTGACCACCGCTGATCGACTCCTCCGTTGCCGGTCGGGCTCGTCGGAACCCGAGGTCGGCGATCTCGACGACGCCACCCAAGGGATGGATACCTCGCCGGCCGATCCGGACGCCTTCGGCCCGGCGTCCCGCGGCCGACGAATCCCGCTCAGCCCGAGCAGTCCGGGCACACGGCGGTGATGTCGACGGTGACGGTCACGTCGGTGAAGCCCCGCGCGGTCGCGGTGGCGGCGACCCGGGTCCGGGTCGATTCGGTGCTGATCGGGACGGCGACGCCGCACGAGCGGCACACCAGGTAGCTGTGGTGGCCGTCGCCGCGCAGGTGGTACGACGTCTCGCCGGTGGCGGCATGGGTGCGGTCGACCGTCCCGGCTTCGGTGAGTTCGCGCAGCGTCCGGTACACGGTGGCCAGGCTGACCGGCCGCTCCGACGCGGCCAGTTGGTCCCGGATCGTCCGCGCGGACAGGAAGTGATCAGCGGCGGCGAGCAGGGCCACGACGGCGTCCTGCTGGGGGGTGGGTTTCCGGATGGAGCTGACCATGGTGCCGACCGACGCAACCGGATGGCTAGTGCGCGGCGAGCAGCGGGCGCGCCCGGCCGTCCCGGCCCCGGCCACGACGGCGGACGACGCGGATCAGCTGGCAGACCAGGTAGATGGTGAACGAGATCGTCGTCACATAGGGACTGATCGGGATCGAACCCCCCAGTGCGAGCAGGATGCCGCCGACCGTCGAGGTGACCGCGAAGCAGACGCTGAGCAGCGGCACCAGCAGCGGCGAGGACGACACCCGCAGCGCCGCGGCGGCAGGTGTCACCAGTAGCGACAGCACCAGCAGCGCCCCGACGATCTGCACCGAGACGGCGACCGCGAGCCCCAGCAGCAGCATGAACACGATCGACAGCAGCCGGGTCGGGACGCCGCGGGCGGCCGCCACGTCGGCGTCCGTACTGGCGAACAGCAGTGGCCGCCAGATCAGCAGCAGCCCGGCCACCACGATGGCCGAGATCGTCAGCAACGCCCCGATCTGCGGGTCGTCGATGGCGACGATCTGCCCGGTGAGCAGCCCGAATTTGTTGGCCGACCGGCCCGGGTAGAGCGCGAGGCAGAGAATGCCCAGGCCGAGACCGAACGGCATGATCACCGCGGTGATCGAGTTGCGGTCGCGCGCCCGGGCGCCGAGGATGCCGAGCAGCAGCGCGGCGAGGACCGAGCCGGCCAGGGCGCCGGCGACCACGCCGATGCCCAGCAGCAGGCCTGCGGAGGCGCCGGCAAAGGACAGTTCGCTGATGCCGTGGACGGCGAACGGCATGTCCCGGGCGATCACGAACACCCCGATCAGGCCGCCGACGACGCCGAGCACGGCGCCGGCCAGGATCGAGTTGTGCAGCAGTGCCAGCAGCTCCCCGTAGTGGTCGAAGACGAACAGCTGCGACCACCAGTTCTGGTCGATCTGGGTCATGGTCGTCCGGCTTTCGTTGTGGCGTCAGGATCGCCGGCGTCCGGCACCTCGCGGTGGCCGTGGGTCGGGTGGCTGTCGGGGGCGCCGACGATCACGATCCGCCCGTGGGTGCGCAGCACGTCCACCGGCGCGCCGTAGAGGTCGCTGAGCACATCGGTGCGCATCACCTGCTCGGGCGTGCCGAGCCTTACCCGTCCGCCGGCGATGTAGAGCACCCGGTCGACGAAGCCGAGCACCGGGTTGATGTCGTGGGTGACGAACAGGACGCCGAGCCGGTGGCTCCGACGGCTGGCGTCGACCAGTTCGCTCACCGTGGCCTGGTAGGCGAGGTCGAGTGACAGCAGCGGCTCGTCACAGAGCAGCAGCCGGGGTTCGCCGGCCAGCGCCTGCCCGATCCGCAGCCGCTGTTGCTCCCCGCCCGACAGCGTGGACAACGGAGCCCGCCGGTAGCCCTCGGCATGAACGTCGCGGAGCAGCGCGTCGACGGCGGCGCGACGCCGTCGGCTGGGCAGCGGAATGCCCCATCGGTGGCCGTCCAGGCCGAGGCCGACGAGATCCTGAGCGCGCAGCGGCACCCCGTCGTCGGCGAGCTTCTGCTGCGGCACGTAGCCGATCCGGCGGTTGCCACGCCTGATCGGTTGGCCAAGGAACTCGGCGCTCCCGGCGGACAGCGGCAGTTGGCCGAGAATCGCCTTGAGCAGACTGGACTTACCGGAACCGTTCGCGCCGAGGACGGCGATGAACTCGCCCACGTGCACGTCGAGGTCCAGGCCGTCCCAGAGCACGCGGTCGCCGAAGCGCAGGCCGGCACCGCGCAGGCTCAGGACCGCCTCGCTGCCGTGGGCGGGCAGCGAGGCGGCCTGGGCCGTGAGGTCGGTGGTCACTTCGCGAGGGCGGCACCGATGGCGTCGAGGTTCTTCGTCATCCACGAGACGTAGTCCTCACCGCTGGGCAAGGTCTCGGTGACGCCGACGACCGGGATGTTGTTGTCCTTGGCCGCCTTGAGCACCGCTTCGGTCTGCGGACCGGTGGTCTGCTCGTTGTAGGCCAGCAGCTTGACCGCGTGACCGCTGAAGAGCTTGAGCGTGGCCTGCAGCACCGCCGGGGCAACGTCGGAGTCCTCCTCGATCGCCTCGGAGAATGCCTCGGGCGTCTTGTTCTTCAGGCCGATCGCCTCGAGCATGTACAGCGGCACCGGCTCGGTGATCGCGACCGGCTGCCCGTTGTAGGTCGCCTTCAGGTCGCCTTGCTTCTTGATCAGGCCGTCGATCGAACCTTTGAGTTGCTTGGCGTTGTTGGCGAAGGTGTCGGCGCTGGCCGGATCGATGCCGGCGTAGGTGGTCTGGATCTGGTCGATCACCTTCTGAACGGTCGGGAAGTCGTACCAGACGTGTTCGTTCAGCTCGTCGCCCGCCGCGGCCTTCTTGCCCGAGATGGTGACGGCGTTGAGCACCGTGGCCGAGGTGTTCTTGGCGGAGGCGAGCATGGTGTCGACGAAGTCGTCGTAGCCGCCGCCGTTCTCGATCACGACCTTCGCCTTGGAGAGTGCCAGCTGGTTCTGGGCGCTCGCCTCGTACTCGTGCGGATCCTTGTCGGGGTCGTCGATGATCGACGTGACGCTCACCTTGTCGCCACCCACCTTCGCCGCGATGTCGCCCCACACGTTGGTGGACGCCACCACCTCGATCGGTGCGGCGCTGGTGCTCGCGCTGGGACTGCCGGACGCCGTGGGCGAGGTCGTGCCCGCCGGTGACGAGCAGCTAGCGAGGGCGAACGCCGCCAGCGACGCCGCGAGTGGAAGGGCGAATCGGGTGAGCTTCATGGTTGTCCAATCTGATCGGGCCGGCGGTCACCACCTGGGGACGGCTCGGCTGCAGCTCGTACTACGACGGTAATGATAACTACTCTCATAACAGACTGTTGGCGGTTGATCACGCCTCGGTGGTCGAGTTGGTCGAGACCCAGGCCGCCCACCGCTGGTTGAGCTTGTCGAAACCCTCGGAAGGATCTCGACAAGCTCGATCAACGGCTGGCGGGGTTTCGACAAGCTCGATGGGCGGCGGCCGTCACAACTTGGCCAACTGGCCGGCGACGTCCTCGAGTTGGCGGATCACGCTGATGCCGCCGGCCTCGAAGTCGCTGCCGTTGACCGTGAGCACATGGCCCGCCTCGACCGCCTTGGTGCCGGCGAGCGTCTTGGTGATCTCGGCGACGGCAGCCTCGGGTTTGCCGTCGGAGACGCTCACGATCAGCACGTCGGGCTTGCGGCGCAGGGCGTCCTCGCGGCTGATCTCGGCCCAGCTCTGCTTCAGATCGCCGAACTCGTTGACCTGGCCGAGCGTCTCGATGATTGTCGCCGCCGGATAGCCGCTGAGCGCGTAGAGCTTGCCGTTGAAGGACTGCACGTAGGCGATCCGTAGCTGCTTGCCGGCGAGCGAGGCCTTGGCCCTGGCCACCCGGGTCTCGATCTCCTGGTTGAGTTCGCGGGCCCGCTCGTCGACTCCGAAGATGTGGCCGAGGTTCGTGACGTCGGCTTCGATCGTGGCCAGGGTGCGTCCCGCCGGGGTCTTCGCGCAGTAGCCGCCCATGATGTACACGCCGGAGCCGATGCCGGTCAGGTCGTCGTAGCTGACCTTGCCCTCGCCGGTCACCTGGCCCTCGTCGTTGCCGAGGAAGAGGTCGGGCTGGGCACCCAGCATCGATTCCCGCGACGGCGTGTAGTCGGGCGACACCTCGACGATGCCCTCGGGGGCGCCGGCCGGCAGCGCGCCCTGCGAGCCGAGCACGTAGCCCCGCACGCTGTTCTGGACGCCGAGCGCGGTCAGGGTGTCCAGCGTGCCCGGGTAGCCGAGCACCACCCGGGTCGGCGCCTTGGCGTAGCTGAAGTCGCGGCCGCAACTACTCACCGTGACCGGATAGCTGCCGGCGGATTGCGGCGTGGCGGAGGCGGACGGCGCGGGCGCCGTGACCGGCGCCGCCGGGCTGCTGCAGGCCACCGCGGCCAGCGAGACAGCGGCGGCCAGCGCACAGCGGAGGATGAGCTTCATCTGGTGTCCCTTTCGACGGTGACGGGCGCGGCCACGGTGGCCGGCCCGGGTGCGGGTGCATAGCTGAGCGCCAAGCGTCCGGTCAGCGGGTTGACGCCGCGATGGACGGCGACGCCGTAGACCGAGCCGATCAGTTCCGGTGTGAGCACCTCGTCGGTGGGGCCGTCGGCCACCACCCGGCCGGCGGCCAGGACGACGACGCGGTCGCAGTAGGCGGCGGCCAGGTTCAGGTCGTGCAGGGCGGCGAGCACGGTGACCGGCAGCGAGCGGAGCAGTTCGAGCAGCTCCACCTGGGCGCGAATGTCGAGGTGGTTGGTCGGCTCGTCGAGGACGATCACCGGGGTGGCCTGGGCCAGCGCGCGGGCCACGAACACCCGCTGCCGCTCGCCGCCGGACAGGGTGCCGACGCCACGCTCGGCCAGGTGCGACACCCCGGCGGTGGCCAACGCTTCCTCCACCGCCTCGCGGTCGTCGTCGCGGAGCCGCTCCAGCCGGCCCAGGTGCGGCACCCGGCCGAGTTCGACCACCTCGCGAACACAGAACTCGAAGTCGGGGACGTCGTCCTGCAGCACCGCGGCAGTGCGCCGGGCCGCCTCCCGTGCGGGTAGCTGCCACACGTCATCGCCTCCCACCGCCACCAACCCCGAGGCCGGACGCAGCGCCCGGTAGATGCTGCGCAGCAAGGTGGTCTTGCCCGAACCGTTCGGTCCGACCAGCCCGACGAACTCACCATCGGCGGCCGTCAGCGCGGCATCGTGCAGGACGCGGCTTCCGGCCAGATCGACCCGCAGTCCCTCGACGTCGACCCTCATCGCGCCGTCCGCACTCCACGGCGTCCGCTGGCCAGCAGCCAGACGAAGAAGGGTGCCCCGATGGCAGCGGTGACCACACCGACCGGCAGTTCGGCGGGTGCCAGCACCAGCCGGGCGATCAGGTCGGCGACCAGCAGCACCGCGGCGCCGATCAGCAGCGCGCAGGGCAGCACCCGGCGGTGGTCGGTGCCCACCAACTGGCGGGCGATGTGCGGCACCATCAGGCCGACGAAGCCGATGCCGCCCGACACGGTGACCACGCAGCCGGTGACCAGCGCGGCGAGCAGCATCAGTTGCAGTTGGAAGCGGCCGACGTCGACACCCAGCGAGCGGGCCAGGTCGGCGCCAGAGACCAGCGCGTTGAGCCGGCCGCCGGCGATCACCAGCCAGCCGGCGCCGAGCACGACCACCGCGGTGAGCAGCGGCAGGTCACGCCACTGCGCGCCGGAGACGCTGCCCAGCGACCAGTACAGCACCCGTTGCACCTGGCTGGGCGTGGCCAGGATCTGCAGGAAGTAGGTGGCCGACGAGAACACGTAGCCGACCGCGACGCCGGCCAGCACCAGCCGGGCCGGCGGCCACTCGCCGCCGCTGCGTCCGAGCAGGAAGACGACGGCGAAGGCCAGCAGCGCACCGGCGAAGGCGGCCGCCGCCAGCGGTGCCCCACCGATCGCGTCGCTGCCCAGCACGATCACCAGGACCGCGCCGAAACCGGCCCCCGGCGTCACACCGATCAGCTGCGGGTCGCCGAGCGGGTTGCGGACCACCGCCTGGATGACGGTCCCGGCGACGCCGAGCCCGGCGCCGACCAGGATGGCCAGCAGGGTCCGCGGCAGCCGGACCGTCCAGACGATCTGGTCGGCGACGGTGTCGGCGGTCGCGCCGGCCAGGCCCAGGTGTGCGACGACGATCCGCCAGACCTCGGCGAGCGACAGCGGGACAGAACCGACGGAGACCGAGACGAGCGCCAGGGCCACGACTCCCAGGGCGAGGCCGAGCAACAGCAGCCCGAAGGCCGGTGGCCGGGGCAGCGTCGGCGGCGGCTCGTCGGCCGGGTTCACGCCGGCGAAGACGACCGTCCGAGATGGCGTCACCCCGCGGCCGATCCCGGCGTCGCCGCGTACTGCAGCCGCTCCACGGTCGCGCCCGTCTCCTCCAACACCTCGCGCTCGGTGCGCCCGGTCGCCGCCGCCAACTCCATGGCGAGCAGCCGAGCGATGGTGGCCAGTCCGACCGTTACCTGGCCACCATCGGGCTCATACCGCAGCGCCCGGCTGAGCGCCGCCTCGGGGTCACGGGAGGGCCGCGTCCATGCCGACAGCACCCGTAGCCCGGCCCGAATGCAGCGGTACTGAGCGTCGCTCACCCAGCGCCGATCCGTACTCACGAGGCGATACCGGTCAGGCCACCGAGGCCGCATAGATCGACTCGCTCGTGGCTGCCAGGGTGGCGTCGAACTCGTCGTCGCCCTGCTGCGCCGTCAGGCCGTCGAGCAGGGCGCGGCTGAAGCTGGCGATCAGGCCGGGGTTGCGGGCCAGCCTCTCATTCGCCTCGTCACGGCTGTAGCCGCCGGACAGTGCGACCACCCGCGCCACATTGGGGTGCTCGATCAGGTCGGTGTAGAAGCCGTCGACGGTTGGGATGGACAGCTTGAGCGCGATCTTCTCCTCGCCCAGGCCGCCCAGCCGGGCCAAGATCGCCGCCTTCAGCAACGACTCCGCCTCCACCTTGTCGGGCGCGCCGATGTTCACCTCGGGCTCGAGGATCGGCATCAGTCCGGCGTCCAGCACCCGTCGACCGACCTCGAACTGCTGGGCGACGATCGCGTCGATGCCGCGGGCGTTCGCGGCGTGGATCACCGAGCGCTCCTTGGTGCCGAAGACGCCGAGGCCGCGCGCCTTGGCGAGCAGCTCGTCCAGACCGGGGATGTCACGCATCGGCTGGACGTCGTCGGCGCGGTCGGCCAGGCCCTTGTCGATCTTGACGAACGGGATGATGCCCTTGCGCTGCCACAGGTAGGCGGCCACGCCCTCGCCGTCGATCTGCCGGTCGAGGGTGGCCTCGAACAGGATCGCGCCGAGGATCCGATCGCTGGTGAAGGCGGCGCTGGTGATGATCCGGGCGCGGGCCGCCTGGATCAGGTCGTACATCTCGGCGTCGGTTGAGTAGGCGGACTCATCAATGCCATACGACTTCAACGCCTTGGGCGTGCTGCCGCCACTCTGGTCCAGGGCGGCGATGAAGCCGTCGCCGGTTTCGAAGCGGGCGAGCATCTGCGGGTCGGACATGAACAGCCTCCTTGGTCGGCTCTCGCCGGCTCGGTCGTGGGTCGGCATCAGACTAACGCAATTCGGAATGATTCTCATTCTTATTAAGTGGTGACTTCTGACCCACCCGTGGGTCGAGCTTGTCGAGGCCGCGGAGTGGACCGCGGCGTGGGGTTTCGACAAGCTCAACCAGCGGAGCGCTCACCGGCGGGTCTTTGGGGAGGCCGAGACGTTCACCGCTGCGGTTGAAGATGGTGAGGATCTCCAGCGGCTCGCGACCGAGGGCGGCGACGCCGTGCGGAAGCCGGGTGTCGAACTCGGCGGCCTGGCCGGCCTCCAGCACGAGTTCATGGTCGCCGAGGACGACGCGGGCGCGGCCGCGCAGGACGTAGCACCACTCGTAGCCGTCGTGCGATCGGGTCCGGATGGTTTCGTCCGACGGGGTGAGGGTCATCTTGAAGGTCTGCACGGGTGCACTCTCGGGTGAGAGGTATTCCACGGTGAGGTTGCCGAACCGTCGGGTGCGGGCGCGGATGCGGGGGTCGGGCGTCGTCCACATCAGCAGGTCGTCGACGCTGAGCCGCAGCGCGCGGGTGACCGGGAGGAGCAGTTCGAGGTTCGGGGCACGCTTGCCCGCTTCGAGCCGGGACAAGGTGGACGCCGAGATGCCGGTGGCCTCGGCAAGTGCTTCGAGGGTGAGATCGCGCTTCAGCCGCGCCGCCCGCAGCCGCGGTCCGACCTCACGCAACACCGCGCGGGTCAGGTCGGCCCCTTGCTCCCACTCGGTCACGGAGCCGCTACCCGCGCCGGACGAAGACGGGCCCGACCCTGATCGCCCGGGCCCTCATCGCACGATCCTGCGGACGTGTAGGACATGGTCCTGGCGAGCGCCCGGCTGCCCCTCGGGACCGGTCAACTCGATCGTGTCGAGCTCGTCCCGGACGATCTCCCACTGCCCATCGGCGAGCTGCAGCGCGGCGCGGTTCTGCTCCGGCGATTGCAGGGCGAGGTTGACCGGATGATCGACGGCGGGCAGGCCCTGATGCCAGGGCGGCACGCCCCAGTGCGAGACGACCAGCAGGTGCCCGCCGGGAGTGACCGCCTGGCCCGCCCGGCGCAGGATCCGCTCCCGCTCGTCGGGTGCGGCGACCGGCGAGTGCAGGAATTGCGCCGACACCAGGTCGAACTCCCCCGCGGGGAAGTCGCTGCCGAGGTCGTGCTGGGCGAAGTCGATCCGCTCACCCAGGCCGAGACGGACGGCGTGGGCGCGGGCCCGCGCCAGCGCCGTCCGGGAGGCGTCGACGGCGCGCACCGTCCAGCCCTGTTCGGCGAGCCAGATCGCGTCCGCACCCTCGCCGCAGCCGAGATCGAGCGCGGTGCCAGGTTCCAGGCCGCTGACCTCGGCGATCAGGTGTCGGCCCACCGGTCCACGCTCGGCGTGGGTGTGGCCGGCGTAGAAGCCGTCCCAGAACTGCGGCGCGCTGGGCATCGGGTTCGTCATCATCAGCTTCTTCCGGTCAGCGACGAGCGTTCTTGACGTCGGCCGCGATCGCCTCGAGCGAGTCGATGGCACCGACACCGCCGCCCTGGGCGAGGTTCTCGTCGGCCCCGTGCACGCGTCCGCCCTTAACGGCGGGCAGGTCCGGCAGCGCGGCGGCCAGTTCGGCGATGGCCGCCTTCTCATCGCCGACGTAGTTCACGAAGATCAGGTCCGGCGTCATCGCCCGGGCCTGCTCGGCGCTCAGTTCGGCGAACGTGGTGGGCAGGTCTGCGAACTGGTTAGTCAGCCCGAGGGCATCCAGAGTTGCCGATACCGGGTAGCCCCCGATCGCGTAGACCTTACCTCCGACCACCTTGAGGAACGCCACGGTCGCGGCGCGGCCGTCCAGCGAGGCCTTCGCCTTGGCCACCCGGTCCTTGAGCTGTCGATTCAGCTGCTCGGCGCGTTCGGCCACGCCGAAGATCCGGCCCAGATTGGTGATGTCGGCATAGACGGTGTCGATCGACCGGTTGACCGGCGAGGCCATGCAGTAGTCGCCCATCACGTAGGCATTGGCGCCGATGCCGGCCAGGTCGTCGTAGGAGAGCTTGCCCTGGCCGACGAGCTGCGCCTCGGTGAACGACAAGAACAGGTCGGGTGCGGCGGCGATCACCGGCTCGCGGGCTGGGACTGTGTCGGGAGAAACCATCACCAGGTCTTTCGACAGGCTGCCGGGGGCGACGCCACGGTCGTCCGGGCCGAGCAGGTAGCCGTGTACGGCATCGGCCACCCCGAGGCGGTCCAGGGTCTTCAGCGTGCGGTAGTTGCCGAGCAGCACCCGGGTGGGCGCTTTGGCGTAGCTGAAATCGCGACCGCAGGAAGCGACCGTCGCCGGGTAGCCGGCCGTCGCGGTCACGGGCAGCGTACTGCCGGCCGGAGTGGCCGGGGCCGTGGTCGAACAACCGGCGAGCACCAGGCCGGCCAACACCAGCGCCGGCCGCCACCGACCAGTTCGGGAAGTCCCCATCGCGCACCTTTCGGACACCACCGGGCTCATGCCCGGTAAGTGACAACCGTTCTCAATAGACAGCTCCTACGGTACGAGACCAGAGCGGGCGGGTGAAAATCTTCATGCCAAATCGGCAAGAGAGATGCTCCCTAGATCGGGGGTCCGTCCGGTAGTCGCAATGGGGCCCGTCCGAGGTGGCGGCTTGACACAATGAGGCGGTGACGAAGCTCGGTGCGGCGGCCGTCGCGGTGCTGCTGGCGCTCGGCGCGACCGGGTGCGGCACACCCACGCCGTCACCGACGCCGCTGACCGCGAGCGAGCACAGTCATGACAGCGAGACGGGTGAGCACATCACCCCGCTGGTCGGCGATAGCACCCGCGCGACTGAGTTCGGCTACACGATGGAGAAGGTCTCACTGCCCCGCAGCGTGGGCGTGGCTGGCCGGGTGAGTTTCCGGATCTGGAATTCACACCCGAGGTGGTAGAGCTTCTCATCGAAGCCGAAACCGATCTGCCGACCCTCACCAATCACCGCTTCGTGCAGCAACCCGACGCCCTACGAGCCAATAGCTGGGCCGAGATGAACGACAAGCTGCCCACGTTCCTCGACCACCTAGCAGACGCCTACTCAAAGACCCGCCGCCCGGACGCAACGAGCTGACACTGGCCAACCCACCCGATGTCGCAGCCGCAGCCGCACCCCTATCGGACACACGCGCTCTGCCTGCGCATCATAGGAACCGACAAGATGGTGAGAAGCTGCGGTACCCAGTCGGAGCAGTGTGCCGGCGACAGATCTGACGCGAACTACAGGGAGTCAGGTCGAGCGACCACGTCAGACCCTCGCACGAGGTGAGTCTATCGACATCACGTCCGAGCTGAAGCGGCACAGGGCACCAGCGTCAGCTGCCGATCGGCGGCGAGAGCTAGCAGGTCGTCGTCGTGACTGATCAGCAGCACCACCGCTCCGTCGGCGGCGACCCGGCGGATTTGGTCGGAGATAGATTGCAGGTGGCGGCGGTCGACGCCCGAGCTGGGTTCGTCGAAGACCACGATGCGCCGTCCGGCGACCCGGACGGCGGCGATTACGAGGCGCTGCTGCTGGCCGCCGGAAAGCGCCAGCGGGTGCCGGTCGGCGAGGTGAGCGAGATCGAGAGCATCGAGCACCTCGACGGTGTCGGGCGCGCAGGCGGCGTCCGTGCCGGCCAGGTCGATCTCGGCCTCGACGCTGTCGGTGAACAGCTGGCGTTGGACGTCCTGCATGACGATGGCGCTGGCACGTTGCCGAGCTCGCCGGCTCAGCGTCTTCCCGTCCAGGCGGACGGTGCCGGTGCTGCGCTGCAGGCCGGTGATGATCCGGGCGAGGGTGGTCTTGCCGGCGCCGTTGACGCCGCGGATCGCGGTGACCTCGCCGGCCGGGAAGGCGACGTGTTCGAGGTCGAGGACGAGGCGTCCGCCGAGCCGGCAGCGCACCCCGTCGAGTTCCAGCCCACCACGCACGCCGGGCTCGTCAGGGAGTCGCCAAGTGTCGTCGGTCGAGCTGGTCGAGACCTCTCTGGCAACGGGCTTCGACAGGCTCAACCAGTTGGACGCTGCACTGTTCAGGGTTTCCGCAGAGTCTTCCACGCTGGCACCGACGGCGGGCAGGGTCGGCAACTCGACCGTGCTGACCACGCCGCGGAGGCCTTCGTCGGCGAGTGCCTCGTCCGGGACGGCCCGGAACTGCGCCGCCGTCCACTCGACGTCGATCGCGCCGTCCTTCATGACGATGACCCGGTCGACGTGGTTGCTCAGGTAGCGCAGCCGATGCTCGGCGACCACGATGGTCACCCCTTGTGCCTTGAGCGTGGCGAGGGTGTCGGTCAGGCGCATGACGGCGTCAACGGAGAGGTTCGAGCTGGGTTCATCGAGCAGCAGGATCCGCGGGCGGTGGGTGGACGCCGCGGCGATGGCGACCTGTTGCTGTTGGCCGCCGGACAACTCGCGCAGACGCCGTCCGACCGGGACGTGGTGCGCGAGTTCGGCGAGCACGCCGTCCACCCGGTGCCGGATCTGCTCGGGCGGCACCCCGAAGTTCTCCAGCGCGAAGGCGACCTCCTCGGGGGCGGTGTCGGTGAAGAACTGCCGGCGCGGATGCTGCAGCACGGTCCCGGTGACCAGGCCGATCGCGTCGAGTTCGGCGTCGCTGGTGGCGATGCCGTCGACGGTGACGCTGCCGGTCAGGACGCCGTCGTCGTGGAAGTGCGGAATGAGTCCGTTCATCAGCCGCAGTGCGGTGGATTTGCCGGAGCCGGAGGCGCCGCAGAGGATGACGAACTCGCCCGGCTCGATGTGCAGGTCGAGGTCGCGCAGGCTCGGCTGCGCGGCGTGCGGGTAGGTCCAGGTGACCTGGTCGATGCGGATCATGCCAGCGGCCCCGGAAGGGTGAGCGCGGCGACCGCGAGCGCGGCGACGACCAGGACGAGCAGCCCGTCGGCCGGGCCGAACCGCGACGGATGCATCGCCGTCGGCGTCCGGCGAGAGCCGAGGCCGCGCAGGATCGCGGACGCGGAAAGGTCCTCGCTTGCGCGCAGGCTGGCGGCGATCATCGGGACGGTGAACCGCTCCAGGGTGAGCACCGGGTGCCGCAGCATGCCGGTGGCGCCGGTCAGGCCGCGCAGCCGCATCGCGTCCAGCACCGCGGCGGCTTCGGCGCTGACCACCGGAAAGAAGCGGAGCATCACCGCGAGGGTGACCGAGATCGCCCGCGGCAGCCGCCAAGCCCGCAACGCGGCCGACAGCTGGGTCGGCGACGTGGTCGCGATCAGGTGCGCCCCAACCCCGACCGCAGCCACGAAACGGATCAGGTAACCGCAGGCGATCGCCAGGATCGCGGTGAACCCGTTCGGCCACCACAGCGGCAACTGCCAGCCCACCAGCCACATCGTCACCGCGGTCGCCGCCACCCCGAACGCCCGCCCCCAGGCCCGCTCGGCCATAGCCAGACCGACCGCCAGCACCAGCGCCGCAGGCACGAACCGCAGCCCTCCGGTGCTCATCACCGCGATGCTGCAGGCCAACACCAGCAGGATCTTGGTCCGCGGATCCAGGCCCTTCTCCGGCACCGCCCCGACCCGGACGACCCGGCCGTCCGCGGTACGGGGGGACGGTTCTTTTCGTCCCACTTCTACGACGCGAGCGGTACGAAGGGACGGTTCTTTTCGTCCCACTTCCGGCGTCTGCGCGCCTGAAGTGCCGTCGTCCCCATGGTCCAACTTGGTGACTTCGGTGGGACGAAGAGAACCGTCCCTTCGTTCCACCGCATCGTCCTTGATGGGACGAAAAGAACCGTCCCCGCGTCCCACCGCGACGTCCTCGATGGGACGAAAAGAACCGTCCCCGCGGTCCAACGAAGCGCCCACCGGTCCGCGGTCAGGCGAGGCCGGCGCGGACAAAATGCTTCCTCAACAGGGCTGAACCGAGTAGGGCACCGAGGAATCCGGCGACCACGATGACTGCGCCGAGGGCACCGATCACGCCGGTGCTGAGCAGGGCGTCGGTGGCCTTCACGTAGTCGGGACCCATCTGGGTCCAGCTGAGGCTGGCGAAGTACGCCTGCCGGTCGATGAGCAACGGCAGCAGCGGGGTGAAGAAGCTCAGCGAGTAGAGCGTGTAGGCCCAGATCGCGGCCCACTTCGAGCGGTAGCCGCCAAGCCAGAGCAGCGTCTCGGCGACCAGTCCGAGTACGACGATCGCCAGCGTGCTGACCGGGGTGTTGCCGCTGAGCAGGTAGAACAAGGCGACGACGGCGGCGAACAGGGCGACCATGCCGCCGTGGCGGACGCGGGTGAAGAACAGCATCACCACGATCCCGCCGGCGACGACCTGCAGCGGCACCGCGGCCAGCCAGACCACCGGCGAGACGATGCCGAGCATCCCGATGGCGTAGACGACCACGATGAAGATCACGGCGAAGATCGCCGTGTTGAGCAGGTCGCGGGCGCTGAACCGCAGCGACGGCTTCGGACGGACCGCCGTCCCAGCCTCGGCACTCATGCCAGACCCGCCTTCCGGAAGTGCTTGCTCAACAACGCGGTGCCCAGCAGCGCTCCGAGCAGGCCGCAGATCACAGTGGCGGCGACCATGATCAGCACGGCCGGCACGGTGACCACCTGGGCGAAGTCGTGCATGTAGGACGCGCCCATCGACTCGGTGCCGCGGCCGCGGATGTACTCGGCCGGGTCCAGGAAGAACGGGATCCACGGTCCGGCGAACCAGGCCGAGAACACCACGTAGGTCCAGATCGCCGCCCACTTCGACCGATACCGGCCGGCGGCCAGCACGAACTCGCCGATCAGCCCGAGGACGATGGTGAGCAGCGTGCTCTGCCACGGATGACCGACCATCAGGAACAGCAACGCCAGCACAGTGCCAAACAGGGCGACCATGCCGGCGTGCCGCACCCGGGTGAGGAACAGCAGATACGGAACACCCGCCGCGATCGCGGAGAGCGGCAGGGTGAACAGCATCACCAGCGGGCTGACGATGCCGAGCATGGCAATCGCGAAGACGATCACGAAATAGATCACCGCGAAGATCGCCACGTTCAGCAGGTCACGGGCGGAGAATCGGACGGCGGGCAGCCTCCCTGCGGACAGACCCCGTCCGGTGGACGAACTCCCTTTGTCCTGCTGCTGCGTCGGCGTCCGCACCCCTGAGGGCTGAGCCGTCGACGACTGGCTTGGCGTCGGAGTGGTCGACGGCTGAGTGGTGGCGGAGCGTCGGGTCTCATCTGTCATGGCAGGTCCTTTCCGACCGGCGGGTGAATCAGTCGTGGGCGGCGAGTTGCCAGCCGGCGGCGTCGACGCGTTCCGCCCAGTAGCCGGCGTAGGCGCCGCCGGCGGCGAGCAGTTCGGCATGGGTTCCGGACTCCCGGATGCCGCCATCGCCGTCGAGCATCACGATCTGGTCGGCGGTCATGATCGTCTGCAGCCGGTGGGCGACGACGATCAGCGTCCGGTCCGACCGGATGGCGTCGATAGCCTCACCGATGGCGATCTCGTTGCCGATGTCGAGGGCCGCGGTGGCCTCGTCGAGCAGCACGATCGGGGCGTCCTTGAGCAGCGCGCGGGCGATCGAGACCCGCTGGCGTTCGCCGCCGGACAGGTTGGAGCCGCCCTCGCCGACCCGGGCGTCCCAGCCGCCGGGGAGCCGTCCGGCGATCTCGTCGACCCGGGCCTGGGTAGCGGCGGCGATCACCTGATCGCGCGGCAGGTCGGGGTTGCCGATCCAAACGTTGTTCAGGATCGTGTCGTCGAACAGGTAGACGTCCTGGAAGACCGGCGCGACAGCCGCCTCCACCACGCTGGTGCCGAGCGCGGGCAGCGGCATACCGCCGATCGAGACCGTGCCGGCCTCAGGGTCGTAGAACCGGGCGATCAGCTTGGTGATGGTGGTCTTGCCCGAGCCGGACGGCCCGACGATCGCGGTCATCTTTCTGGACGGAGCGGTGAACGAGAGATCACGCAGCACCGGGTCTCCGCCGTAGCCAAAGGTGACACGGTCGAAAGCGATCCCCCAATCGGCGGGCTTCCCCGGTTCGGCCGGTTCGGGCAGTGCCGCCACCGCGGCGAGCTCGTCGAGCTGGTCGATCGTCGTCCGGGCGACCGCGACGCCGCCGCCCAGATCGCCGGCCTGCACGATCGGCTCGTTGAACCGGACGCCCAACACCAGCAGCCCGATCAGCGTCGCCACGTCGATGCTGCCGCCGAGGGCGAGGAAGGCGCCGAGCACCAGCACGACCGTGAGCGACAGCTGCACGATGCCGGCGAAGGTCGCGATGCCCACCCCGCCGGTGACCAACATGCCGTGGTAGGCGTGGTGCTGACGCTGCAACGCCTGCTCGACCAGCCGGTCCGCGATCGAGTCATCCCCGGCGGTGCGCAGCGCCGGCTGTGCCCGGGCGAACTCAATCACCCGGCTGGACGCGTTCGCGACCGCCTGGGAGTGTGCCGCGTCGCCCTTGCCGATCTGGCGGCTCAGCCAGCGGTAGGCGACGACCAGCACCGGCACCATCAGCGTCATCGCCAGCGCGAGCCGCCAGTCGAAGAACCACATGCCGACCAGCACCACACCGGGCGTGACCAGGCCGGCCAGGATCTGCCGCAGGATCGCGTAGGGCATGTTCGAGACGAACATCGCCCCCTGGGTCGCGATGCCGGTGATCAGACCCGAGCGGTCGGGCCCGAACCAGGCCACCGGCAGCTCGACCAGGCGGTCACCCAGCCGGGTGATCAGCGAGTCGAGCACCGCGCCGCTCGCCTTCATGCCCAGTTGGCTGGCGCACCAGGAGCCGATCACGTAGAGCACCGCCACGATTGCGGTGCCGAGCAGCCATCGTCCGGCCGCCTCGCTGTCGCCCGCGAACAGTGCCCGCAGCAGCGGCACCAGCATCAGGAACGCGATTCCCTGGAACACCGCGGTGGCAAGTACGAACGCCAGTTCGATGATCACCAGCCGCCGCGCCTCGGCCGAGCAGTAGTTCAGCATCCGACGAATCACGATGCGGCTCCTTCGGGAAGGGAACGGGCATGGTTGCGCTGGTAGTCGGCCCACATGCCCGCATACCGGCCGCCGGCGGCGACCAGGTCGGCATGGCTGCCGCGTTCGACGATCCGGCCCTCGTCGAGGACGAGGATCTGGTCGGCCTCGGTGATGGTGTGCAGGCGATGCGCGATCACCAGCACCGTGCGTCCGGCGGCCAGTGTGCTGAGCGCCCGCTGGATGGCGGCCTCGGAGTCCGGGTCGGCGAACGCGGTGGCCTCGTCGAGTACCAGGATCGGGGCGTTCGCGAGCAGCGCCCGGGCGATGGTGACCCGCTGCGCCTCACCGCCGGAGAGGTTGGCGTCGTGACCGACGACGGAGTCGTAGCCACGGTCGAAGCGCAGGATCCGCTCGTGGATCTGGGCTGCCTTTGCCGCCGCTTCGACCTCGGCGTCGGTGGCGTCCGGACGGGTCAGCCGGATGTTGTCGCGCAGGCTGGCCCGCAGCAGTTGGACGTCCTGGAAGACGAAGCCGACCTCGCGGTACAGCTCCGATCCGGCCATCTGACGGACGTCGGCGCCGCCGAGCGCGACCCGTCCGGCGTCGACGTCGTAGAACCGCGGCACCAGCTTGGCCAGCGTCGACTTGCCCGAGCCGGACGCCCCGACCAGCGCGGTCACCGTGCCCGGCGCGCAGGCGGCGCCGATCTCGTGCAGCACCCGGTGGTCGGGGTCGTAACCGAACGACACTCCCTCCAGCGCGATGTCGTGTCCGGCCGGGCTGAGCGGCCGATCGGGTTGGGAGACGGCCGGCAGCGCGAAGAAGGCGGCCAGCGAGGCCTGCGCCTTCCTGGCGTTGCGCAGGAAATGGCCCGACGATCCGAACTTCATCAGCGGCGCGGTCAGGCCCAGGCCGAGCAGCAGCCCGGGCAGCACGTCGATCGGGGTCGCGGCACCGCTGGAGATCAGCCAGTAGCCGGCGGCCAGCAGCCAGACCAGCACCACCACAGGCGAAGTGAGCACCTCGATGATGGTGAAGGCGACCGCGGTCTCGGCCGTCCATTCTCCGACGAAGCGGACGTACCGGGTGGTGGCGTCGCGGTAGCGGCGATGGCTGCGGCCGAGTTGGCCGAAGCGCTTGACCACCGCGATGCCCTGGACGAACTCGACCGTCGCCCCGGCCAGCGCCGCCGTCGCCGCGTCGTACTGCTGGTACTTCTCGCCGCTGCCCCGCATCAGCACCGGGAACAGGATCATGGTGAGCACCAGCGGCACCAGGGCGGCCAGCGCCATCTGCCACTGGACGCCGAACAGATAGACCAGGCCGATCACCGGCACGGCGATCGCGGTCAGCAGATCCTGGATGGTGTGCGCCACCAGCTGATGCAGAGAGGTGACGTCGCTCTCGACGAGCTTGCGCACCGTGCCCGACGAGCGCTGGTCGAACCAGCCCAACGGCAACCGCTGCAGATGCCGGACGATCCGTTGCCGCAGCGACAACTGCAGCCGTCCGTCGGCGAAATGCCCGACGGCGCCGGCCCCGAACGCGGACGCGGCACTGACGAACAGCGCCACCACCGCGACGATCACGATCGTCCAGACCCGGCCGGCGTCGATCGGACCACCGTCGATCGCGGGCAGCAGCGTCCGCGCCAGCTCGACGATCGCGATGAACGGCACGACACTGCTCGCCGCCCCGACCAGGCTCAGCGTGACGATCGCGGCAAGACTCCCCCGCACCGGCGCGAAGAACGACTCCTGCGCTCCTTGGCTCATCCGGGCACCCTCCCATCGACTGAATTGAGAACCATTATCGTCAGGTAGTGTGAACACTGTTCTAATCTGTCCGCGAGACGAGATCAACCCGGCGGCCGAGCTTGTCGAACTCACCCACCGCTGGTCGAGCTTGTCGAGACCACCCCCGCCGTTGGTCGAGCTTGTCGAGACCTCGGTGGGCGGCTGTCGGGGAGTTTCGACAAGCTCAACCAGCGGTGGTCGGGCCAGTTCAACCAGCGGTGGTCGACACGCTCAACCGGCGGTGGTTGAGCCAGCAGGAAGGAGAGCCGATGAGTGACACCGTCACCGCGCCGTTCCACGTCGGCCTGACGCCGGAGCGCGTGGTCGATGCCGCCGTGGAGCTGACCCGCGAGTCACATCTGATGAGCTGGTCGATCCGCGACCTGGCCACCCGGCTCGGGGTTGCGCCCTCGGTGATCTACCATCACGTCGGCGGCAAGGACCTGCTCTGCCGCCGGGTCGTCGAACGCGCTCTCGTCCGGATCGAACTGCCGGACCCCGCGCTGCCGTGGCAGGACTGGTACCGGACGCTCCTCTACTCCATTCAGCCGCTCGCCACCGAGTTTCCCGGGGTGGCGAAGTGGATGCTGATGCACGGCCCGACCATCCCCCCGGTGCTTCCGGTGATCGAAGCCGGGATGGAGATCCTGCGCCGCGCCGGTTTCGGCGAGCGCACCCATCTCGCCTACGCGCTGTTGCTGAACAACGCGATGCTGACCATTTCGATGGGTGACGATCGGCTGCAACACGAGGGGGACGGCCCGCGCGACCACGCCACCATGATGACCGAGTTCGCCCAACTGCCGACCGCCTCGGACGACGTCCGCGCGATGGGCAGCCACTTCATCAGGCCGTTCGCCGAGGGCGGCGACACCGCGACCCGGATGCGCACCGCCTACTACCGGTTCACCGTCGACACCACCATCGCCGGGCTGGCCGCCACTCTCGATCCGACCGGAGACCCCACGACATGACCACAGCAGATCCCACGACCACCGTGCGTCCGCAGATCGGGCTACTGCTCAGCTCCGTGTTCCTGGTCTACCTCGGCCAGATGACGCTCAACCCGATCATCGCGCCGCTGTCCCGCGAGGTCGGCCTGGCCGAGTGGCAGATCGGCGTCACCATCAGCGCCGCCGCGGTGATGCTGGTGCTGACCAGCCAATCCTGGGGATGCCGCTCGCAGGCCTGGGGCCGCAAACCGGTGCTGGTCGCCGCATTCGCGCTTGCCACCGCGACAATGACGGCGTTCGCACTGGTCGCCTGGCTGGGCATGACCGGCGTCTTGACCGGCACCGGACTGTTCGTGCTGTTCGTGCTGCTGCGCGGTGTCGGCTTCGGATCGGCGATCGCCGCCGTCCCACCCACCGCGCAGGCCTACATCGCCGACGTCACCAGCGACGAGCAGACCCGGGTGAAGGGCATGGCCGGCATCGGGGCGGTGCAGGGCGTGGCGATGATCGGCGGATCCGTGGTCGGCGGGCTGCTGGCCGCGTTCGGGCTGATCGTCCCGCTGATCGCCGTCCCAGTGTTACTGGCGATCGGGCTGGTGCTACTCGGCGTCCGGCTTCGTCGCGAGACGCGCACCGAACTCGTCGAGCAGCCGGCCCAGATCAGCCCGCTCGACTCGCGGGTATGGCCGTTCCTGCTGGCCGGTTTCGGCATGTTCACCGCGCTCGGCTTCATTCAGGTGATCACCGGCTTCATCGTTCAGGACCGGCTCGGCCTCGACGCCCAGACCACCGGTCTGGTCACCGGCGGTGCGCTGCTGGCCGCCGGGGTGGGCATGGTCGTGGCGCAGGGGGTGCTCGTCCCGCGCAGCGGCTGGGCACCGCAGAAACTGCTGCGGGTCGGCACGATGGTCGCGCTCGCCGGCTTCGCCACCCTCATTCCGGACGCCGGCGCGGCGGTGCTGTTCGTCGCGATCCTGCTGATCGGGCTGGGGCTCGGCGTCGCCATGCCCGGGTACACCGCCGGCCCGTCGCTGCTGATGCGGCGTGAGGAACAGGGCGGCCTGGCCGGACTGATCGGCGCCACCAACGGGCTCACCTTCGTGATCGCCCCACCCTGGGCACCGCGCTGTACGGAGTCTGGCCGCTGCTGCCAATCATCCTCGGCACGGTCGTGATGGCCATCGTGGCGGCGTTCGTCCTGCTCCACCCGCGATTCCGGAGTGCTGCGGCACCCGCCGTCGGTTGAGCTTGAGCAACACCCCTCGTCAGCCGCATGTCCGGGGTCTCGACAAGCTCGACCGACCGGGTCCCGGGTTGGCCGCCGTCACGATCGCTCAACCTCAGCCCATCGACGAAGGACGCAGATGACCGACCACTACGCCGAGCTCGGCGAGCTGCACGACCTCTTCATGCCGGACGTCTGGGATCCGCTCGTAGGAACGCTGGCAACGACCTTCGGCAACCTCGGACCGGACGCGACCATCCTCGATCTCGGCGCAGGCAGCGGCGTCGGCACCCTCCGGCTGGGTCATGCGACCCGGGCCCAGATCCTGGCCGTCGAGCCGTCGCTGACCATGCGGTCCGTGCTGCTCGCCCGGATTGCCGACGATCCCGAACTGTCCGAGCGGGTCAGCGTCCACGCCGGCGCGGCACCCGCGATCCTCGACCAGATCGACGGGCCCCTCGACGGTTTCGTCTGCGCGCACATGCTGGGCCATCTCAGCACCGACCAGCGCCGGGACACCTTCGAACGGCTGGCCGCCCTGCTCCGTCCGGACGGCATCGGGCTGATCACCGTGCCCCGCCAGGACACCGCCGGAACCGAAGCGATGATCGAGGAGCGCCGGATCGGCCGGCACCGCTACGTCGCGCACCATCTGCCCGGGAACGAGGACGGCGGGTTGGTCTCGGAGTACTCCGTCTTCGACGGCGACCGGCTGATCCGCTCGGCGTCGTTCACCTCGACCTGGGCGATGCCG
Organism: Micropruina sp.; assembly: GCF_047602085.1. Lineage (GTDB taxonomy): Bacteria > Actinomycetota > Actinomycetes > Propionibacteriales > Propionibacteriaceae > Micropruina. The sequence continues at coordinate 159,089 of NZ_JASGID010000007.1, read as the reverse complement.
TCGCAGGACGAGTTGCGCACCGAACTGCGCGCCGCCGGGCTCATCCTCGACCCGACCAGCGGCGGCCTCACCGCCGTGTGGGTCGCGCCGCACACCATCCCGACGCTGGCCGACATCAAGGACGCACTCACCCTGGTGCCGCGCAACGAAGTCATCGCACGGGCGACCTCAGCGAGGCAGATCGGGCCCGCTGCCGCCGACGCCGCGCGGTCGGCCACCTATTCGACCCGGTTGGCGCTGCACGCCCTGGCCTGCGCGGAGCCGCTGCGAGCGTCCGCCGCTCGCGCTGGGGTGGTGGGTGGCCGGGTGCTCGACTTGGCCTGCGGACCGGCCATGGTGAGCCGAGTGTTGCTGGCCACCGGTGCCCGGCGAGTGGACGGCGCGGACGCCGACCCGGCCATGATCGCAGCGGCCCGCGCTCTGCCGATGACGGCGGGACTCACGGTGCGGGTCGCGGATGCCACCGAACCGTTGCCGTTCGCCGATGCGGCCTTTGACGTCGTGTGGGTCGGAGACTTCTGGCGTCCGGAAGTCCTGCCGGAGATCCGCCGGGTGCTGCGCGCCGATGGACGGCTCGTCCTGCGCGCCACCGCCGGACTGGATTGGCTGCCGGACGACCTGCCCGAGGACTTCACCGCACGGGTGCACACCGGGGCCGATCCCGGCATCGACCGATGGGCAGCCTCGCGGGGCGGACCAGTCTTCACCGCGCCACCCACCGACCTGCCCGGCTGGGCCGTCCGGGATCACTGGGAGGAGACCGTCGAGCTGCACTCCCCAATTCCCGAGGTCGCCGAGGAGTACCTGCTGCAGGACTTCGCCTGCTTCCACGGCAACCTCGCCGCACCCGAACTGTCCGAGCCGGATTGGCAACGGCTTTGTGCGCTGGTCGATCCGGCGTCGGCGGAACGCGTGCTGGCCCGTCCCGGTGGACGGCTGGCCTGGCGGTTCAACTACCGCGTGCTGTCGCAGACTGAGGACGCCACCACCGCCGGTTGAGCCTGTCGAAACCCCAGCACGCGCCGAAAAGGGATCTCGACAAGCTCGATCGACGGTCTCTCGCTCAGTGATCTCGCAGCTGGTTGCGAACCAGGTTGCGGTAGTGCGGGGACTCGGCGAGCAGGTTGGGGTGGCGGCCGCGGGCGACCACCCGGCCGGAGTCCAGCACCAGGATCTCCTGGGCGGTGAGCAGCGTGGAGAGGCGGTGCGCGATCACCACCGTGGTGCGGCCGGCTTCACGTCCGGCGACGGCGGCGCTCACCTCGTGCTCGCTCTGCACGTCCAGCTGGCTGACCGCCTCGTCGAGGATCAGCACCCGCGGGTCGCGGACCAGGGCACGAGCCAGCGCCAGCCGCTGGCCCTCGCCGCCGGACAGTCCTGTGCCGCCCTCGCCGACCGGGGCATCCAGGCCGCCGGGCAGGTTGCGCGCCAGGGCGGCCGCGCCGGCGGCGTCCAGTGCCGCCCAGAGCGCGTCGTCAGTGAGCCGGTGACCGGTGGCCAGCTGCAGGTTCTGCCGGATCGATCCGGCGAACACGTAGGCGTCCTGGGGGACGGTGCATACGGCGTCGGCGAAGGCGTCCGGGGCGAGCTGCGGCAGCGGTGCTCCGTCGAGCAGCACCTGCCCCGAGCCGGGTTCGACGAAGTGGGAGAGCAGTCCGGCCAGGGTCGACTTGCCGGCGCCGGAGCGGCCGGCGATGGCGAGCGAGGCGCCGGACGGGATCCGCGCGCTCACCTCGTCCAAGGCGGGCGCGGCCTGCTCACGATCCCAGCGGAAGGTCACGTGGTTGGTGGCCAGCTCCGGCGTCGCCGGCGTCAGCGGCTCCGTGCCGGACCGGTCGACCGGCGACGGGGTGTGCAGCAGTCGCTCGATGCGTCCGGCCGCCTCGCGGACGGTGCCGTAGTGCTTGGTCACCCCGATCCATTGCAGGATCGGTGCCGGGACGGCGCCGGCCAGCGTCATTGCGGGCGCCAGCCAGAGCAGTTGCTCGGGCGAGGACGCCGCCTCGCCGGCCAGCGCGGCGGCGGTGAGCAGCACACAGAGCACCGAGGCGACACCACCCACCGCGGTCTCGATGCCCGCCCGGCGGATGTTGCGCTGCTGCAGCGAGGCGAGCCGGTCGTCGAGGGCACGGACCCGGGCCAGCCGTTCGTCGACCAGTCCGAAGCCGGTGATCTCGCGGATCGCACCGACGCTCTCGCCCACCTCGGAACCCAGCTCTGCGACCACGGCACGGATCGCCGCACCGGTGCGGCGGGCACTGCGGCGCATCGTCAGCGTCACCCCGACGGCCACCGCGAGCACCGGCAGGGTGGCCAGCGCCGCCGCCGGACTCACCCAGGCCAGCCACCCCCACAGCAGCGGCGTGGTGACCACCGCCGAGGCGATGTAGATCGACGAGTGGGCGTAGAAGACCTCGAGCGCTTCGGAATCGGCGAGCGCCGACGTCGCCACGTCCCCCATCCGGCGCCGGCCCAGCCCGAACGGCGCCAGCCGGGCGATGGCGGCGAAGATCCGGCCGCGCAGCGTGCTCATCATCCGGAAGCTCAGGTCGTGGCCGAACCACGACTCCAGCCAGGAGAACAGGCTGCGCAACGCCAGCGCGACCAGGGCGAGGATCGCCGGAACCCCCAGGTCGGACGCCGGACGTCCGAGCAGAGCGGCCGACACTGCCCAGGCTGAGGCGACGGCGGCGCCCGCCGCGGCCAGCTGGGCGAGCACGTTGCAGGCGATCACGAACAGGTAGAGCGGCAGGTCGGCACCGAGGGCGGCCCGCAGCCCGGAGGCGCTGAGCAGGCGCTCGGGCAGTGAAGGGTCGGCGTGGGCGGCGCGCCCGGCCTGGCGGGGTAGGCGTTCGGACGGTGCGGTCACGAGCGGACCCCTTCCAGGTCGCGGCGGTGGGCGGCGAGCAACCGCGCCCACGGCCCGTCGGCCGCGGCCAATTCGCCGGGCGGCCCGAACTCGACCACCCGCCCATCCTCCAGCACCAGCACCAGGTCGGCGTCCAGCACCGTGGACAGCCGGTGCGCGATCACCAGCACCGTGCGGCGGCCGCGCAGATTCGCCAGCGACTCGGTGATGATCGCCTCGTTCTCGGCGTCCAGGGCCGAGGTGGCCTCGTCCAGCACCAGGACGGGGGTGTCGGCCAGCAACGCCCGCGCCAGCGCGATCCGCTGCCGCTGGCCGCCCGACAGCAGGTTGCCGCGCTCCCCGACCGGGGCGTCCAAACAGCCCGGCAGCGCGGTGGCGAATTCGTCCACCCGGGCCGCGGCGACCGCCTCGGACAGCCGGGCTTCAGTGGCGTCCGGGGCTGCGGCGGCGATGTTGTCGCGGATCGATCCGGCCAGCAACACGATCTGCTGGGCGACCAGGGCGGTGCCGCGGCGCAGTTCGGCCAGCGGGTAGTGCCGGACGTCGCGGTCGCCGAGCAGCACCCGCCCGGCCTCGGCGTCCAGATCGCGCAGCAGCAGCCGGGCCAGGGTCGATTTGCCCGAACCGGACGGCCCGACGATCGCCAGCGTGGCTCCCGCCGGCACCTGGAACGACACCTCGGAAACCGCCGGCGACGTCGCGCCCGGGTAGCGGTAGCTGACGTCCCGGAACTCGATCGCGGCCTCGGCCGGGACACGCAAACCAGGATCGGCCAGCTCGTCGGTGACCGTGGCCGGGGTGTCCAGCAGCGCCACGATGCCGCGGGACGCGGCCTGGCCGTAGAAGCCCTCATGCCAATAGGTCTGCAGCTCCTGCAGCGGCCGGAAGCACTCCACGGCCAGGAACAGCACCAGCAGCACATCGCCCGGTGCGAGCGTCCCGGCGGCGGCATGGCAGGCGGCCAGCAGGGTGGCGCCGGCGGTGCCCAGCCCCATCGCCGCGGTAGTCACCGCGGACACCGCGAGTGACGCGCTCAGGCTCGCACTGGTCGCCCGGCGGAGCTCTTCGGCGTCCGTGCGCAGTGCGGTCGCCTGCCGGTTCGCGGCACCGAGGGCGACCAGGGTAGTGATGCCGCGCAGGGTGTCGGCGAGCCGCGCCGCGTAGCCCTCGTAGGCGCCCCAGTGACTGTCCGCCCGATCGCCGAGTAGCCGTGACCAGAGCCGTTGTGCGGTGGGCACCACTGCGATCCCGACGGTGACCACGGCAGCCACCCCGAGGTCCTTGGTGGCCAGTACTACGACCAGCGCAGCCGGCACCAGCAGCGTGGTGACCAGCTGCGGAAGGTAGTGCCCGACCCAGGCCTGCAGGTGTTCCACGCCGTCCACCAGGGTCGCCTGCACCCCGCCCTGGCCGCGGCGCCAGCGATGCGCCGGCCCCAGCTCGAGGGCGTGCCGCAGCAGCCGGGCGCGCAGCGTGCTTTTCACCCGGTTCGCGGCGGTCACCGCCGAGACGTCCCGCAGCCAGAGCAGCGCTCCCCGCGCCGCCACGGCCAGCGCCGCGATCGCCAAGGCAGCCACCGGTGCTGCCGCGCCGCCCGTGGTCATGAAGCCCTGCACCACTGCGGCAAGGGCAAACGCGGTCACCACCGAGGCTCCGGCGGCGGCCACACCGGCCGCGATGGTGAGCAGCACCCGCACGCCGGCCAGCCGCGCCAGAGACAACAGATACGGGTCGACGAACACCACGGACTCCTGAGTGTTATTGAGAATCGTTCCCATATACTGACGCGACCGATCCTAGAAAGGCCACCATGACCACGTTCCGAACCACCCTGCGCGCCACGATCGCGGCCGGCACTGCTGCTGTCGCTGGGCGCCTGCTCACCCGCTGCCGGCACCCCGACCAGTACCGGCGCGGCAAGCACCGGGCAGGGCGTGACGGTGACCGACCTGACCGGGCGCGAGGTGAGCGTGCCGAAGCCGGCCACCCGGGTGGTGTGCCTGGACGGCAGCTGCATCGACGCGCTCGCCGAACTCGGACTGCAGCCGGTGGCGTCCGTGCAGTGGGACCAGGTGACCTCGCCGCTGTTCTTCGGGCCGGACGTCAGCACGACCAAGCTCGGCGGCACCTTTTTCGAACCCGACATCGAGGGGGTGGTCGCCGCGAATCCCGAGCTGGTGATCGGCTCCGGTGGCGTACACGTCGAGCTGGGCAAAGCGCTGGGCGGCGTCCCGCTCTACCTCAACAGGATCGCGACCGACGAGGCCGCCGTCGACAACCTGCGTAACATCGCCGAGCTGACCGGACGCCGCGAGCAGGCCGACGCGGCCATCGAGAAGTACCGGGCCACCCTGGCCGCCTACAAGCCCGGATCGCGGCCGACCAGCGCACTGTCGATGTACGGCGGCGCAACCGACGACATCGGGGTGGACGCGCTGGACTCCGCCACCGGACGGCTGCTGGCCCGCTACACCAACTACCCGTGGCCGAACGCGGGCGAGGGACAGAGCGGCTTCCTGGAGATCGGGTTGGAGAGCATCCTCAAGCAGGATCCCGCCTACATCTGGGTGCTCGACTTCGGCTTCGACCCGAAGAAGAAGCCGCTGCTGGAGCAGTTGGCCGCCCAGCCGCTGTGGAAGCGGTTGAGCGCGGTGAAGAACGGCCAGGTGTACGCCGCCGACAGCGCCTGGTGGGGCACCACATCCGGCACCCGCGGACAGCAGGCGGTGCTCGACACCGTGCTCCCGGTGATGTACCCCGACGAGTTCCCCAAGCCGCTGAGCGGCTTGCCGCTGGGTAGGTGAGCAGCCCCGGCGCAGGGACAGCACTGATCGGCCTGGCCGGCATCGCCGCCGGTGCCGCGCTGGTGCTGCTGCATCTGACCAGCGGGACGCCGGCGCTGTCGCCGGCCGAGGTCGGGCAGGCCTTCGGCGCGGATCCGGACGACCCGACCCGGCTGATCGTGGTCGACATCCGGCTCACCCGGGTGATCGTCGGGGTGTTGGCCGGCGCCGCCCTCGGCACCGTCGGAGCACTGCTCCAGGACGGCCTGCGCAACCCGCTGGCCACGCCCGAACTACTCGGGGTGAGCGGCGGCGCGGCGCTGATCGTGGCGATCATCACCGTGCTGCACGCCCCGGTTCCGCGGGTGGCGATGCCGCTGCTGGCGACCGTGGGCGGCATCGCGATCGGACTGGCCGTGGTGGCGGCGTCCGCGCGGGCCCGCGAGCCGGCCACCCTGCTGCTGGTCGGGGTGGCGTCCTCGACCTTCCTCAGCGGCTGCGTGATCGCGATCGTCACCCTGGGACGACCCAGCGACGTCGGGTTGTTCTACCAGTTCCTGCTCGGCAGCCTGGCCAACCGCAGCTGGGACTCGGTGTGGACCGTGCTGCCGCTGGTGGTGGTCGGCTTCCCGCTGGCGCTCGCGCTGACGCCGTCGCTGAACACGATGCGGCTGGGAGACGCGGTCGCCTCTGGGCTGGGGGTGCGGGTCGGACTGGTCCGCAACGCCGTCCTGGCCCTGGGCGGGCTGCTGACCGCCGGGGTGGTGGCGGTGGCCGGACCTATCGGATTCGTCGCGCTGCTGGCGCCGCACCTGACCCGGCTGCTGCTGGGCACGGTCGATGCCCGCTGGGTGGTGCCGTTGTCGGGTGTGGTGGGCGCCGTCCTGTTGCTCGCCGCCGACACCCTCGGACGCGCCGCGGTGCAACCCCGTGAGGTGGCGGTCGGGGTCTGGACGGTGCTGGTCGGCGCACCGGCCCTGCTGCTGTTGCTGCGCCTCCCGCGACGGGCGCTGCCATGACGGCCGCTCCGGTGCGGATCGAGACCGACCTGCCGCCGCTCGCCCGCCGTCCGGTTCTGGTGGCGGCGACCGGTGCTGTGGTGGTCGTCGTACTCGCGGTGGTGTCGATCGGGGTGGGCAGCGTCTGGATCCCCCCGACCGAGGTGTGGGCGGCGCTCAGCGGCGCCGGCCCCGCCACCGCGCAGACCCACATCGTGGTCGGCCTGCGACTCCCCCGCACCCTGATCGCGGTGCTCGCCGGCGGCATGCTGGCTCTGGCCGGCACGGTGCTGCAGAGCGCCACCCGCAACGACCTGGCCGACCCGTCCCTGGTCGGGGTGAGCGGCGGCGCCGTCCTGGCCGTGGTGGCGACGCTGTTCTTCACCGGCTGGGACGTCGTGCCGGCGCCCTGGTCAACACTGCTGGCCTTCGCCGGCGGCATCGGGGCGAGCGTCCTGATCTGGCTGCTGTCCTGGTCGGAGGGCTCCCCCCGCTCGGCCCGGCTGGTGTTGGACGGGGCGCTGATCAGCGCGGTGCTGTCGGCCCTGGTGTCGGTGCTGCTGATCCTGGACGGCGCCCTGTTCGGCACCGTGCTGCGCTGGGTGGTCGGCTCGCTCAACGGCCGGGTCTGGCAGGACTGGGCGGCGCTGTGGCCGGTGGCGGTGGTCGCCGTCCCATTGGGGTTGCTGATCGCCCGGCTGCTGGACGCGCTGTGGCTCGGCGACGAGATCGCGGCAGCGACCGGCGTCCCCCCGGTGACGGCGCGCGGCGCGGCGCTGGCGGTGGCGACGCTGCTCACCGCGGGCGCGGTGAGCGTGGTCGGCTCGATCGGTTTCATCGGGCTGGTCGCCCCGCACATCGCCCGGATGCTGGTCGGCGAGCGGCCGGCCCGGGTGCTGCTGCCCGCGGTGCTGGTGGGCGGCGCGTTGCTGGTCGGCGCCGACCTGCTGGCCCAGACGTTGTCGCTGCTGATACCCGCCTCTGAGGTGGGCGGCCGGACGGCGCTGCCGGCCGGTGCGATCACGGCGATCGTCGGCGGCCCGTTGTTGTTCGCATTACTGGCGAGGAGGACGCGATGACGGGACTGGCGATCGAGGCACACTCGGTCAGCGCCGGCTACCGGGACCGCCGGGTACTGCACGAGGTGAGCCTCGAGGTGCCGCGGGGCACCTGGCTCGGCCTGATCGGCCCGAACGGTTCGGGCAAGTCGACGCTGCTCGGTGCGCTGTCCGGGCAGGTGCGTCTGACCGGCGGCGACGTCCGGATCGCCGGGCGGTCGCTCACCGAGCAGGCACCGCGGGAGCTGGCCCGGGTGCTGGCCCTGCTGCCGCAGAGCCCGCCGCCGCCGGCCGGGATCACGGTGCGCGAACTGGTCACCCAGGGCCGCTACCCGCATCGCGGGGCGCTGCAGTTCTCGGACCGGGCCGATCGCGGCGCGGTCGCGGACGCCATCCGCCTGGTCGGGCTGGGCGGTTTCGAGGACCGGTATGTGGCGCAGCTCTCCGGCGGGGAGCGGCAGCGGGCCTGGATGGCGCTGACCATCGCGCAGGCCGCACCGATCGTGCTGCTCGACGAGCCCACCACGTTCCTCGACCTGGGCCACCAGTTCGAGCTGCTCGAGTTGGTCCAGGAGCTGCGCCAGAGCCGGGACTGGACGGTGGTGACGGTGCTGCACGACATCAATCAGGCGGCGGCCTTCGCCGATCAGCTGGTGGTGCTCGACCGCGGCACGGTGGTGGCCGAGGGGACGCCCGAGCAGGTGGTTACCGAGGAACTCCTGCGCCGCCGGTTCGGCGTCACCGCGTCCGTGAGCCTCGACCCAGGCACCGGACGCCCGCACTGCACACCGCGGGCGTCGACGTCCCGCCGGGCCTCGTGAGCGTCATCGCACCGGCCGGCTTCCGGGCGACCTGCGGGCGGCTGGCCCGGATGGCCGCGCCACTGACCCTGTACGGGTTGGTGCAGGTGTTCGTCACGGCCAATGACGCGTTGCTGCTCGGCACGGCCGGCGCCACCGCGATCACCTCGGCGGCTCGCCGCCGGCAGTCTGACCATGGTCGCGGTGATGTTCTTCGCCGGCTTGGGCGGCACCGCAGGACAGATCCTGGTGGCGCGGGCCTGGGGTGCCGGCGATCCGGGCGGCACGCGGCTGGTCGCCGAGCGGGCGCTTCGGCTGATCCTGGCGATCGCGCTGCCGCTGTTGATCGGCATCGGCCTCGCCGCGCCCTGGCTGCTGCGGTTGATCGGGGGCGCCGCCATCGACACCGACCTGGCTACTGCGATGCTGTGGATCTGCCTGCCGGGGGTGCTGTTCTCGGCGCTCGGCGGGGTGCTGCGCGGCTACGCCACCGGCATCGGTGAGACCCGGGTGGTGATGATCGCCTCGATCGTCTCGGCCACGGTCGACATCGCCGGATCGGTGGCCCTGCTGGCCGCCGGGGTCGGTCCGCTCGGGGTGAGCATCGGCAGCGCGGCGGGGATGGCGTCCGCCACGCTGACCCTGGCGTGCTGGTTGGCGCTGAGGCATCGATCGGGCGAGCAGACTCCTCGCTGGCGGGCGCTGCTGGTGCGGGTCGACGAGACGTCCGCCGAGGTGTGGCGGATCGGCTGGCCCGAGGCGCTGCTGGGGGTGTTCAGTGCCGGCGCCGCGGTGGTGGTCACCGTGCTGCTGTCGGAGAGTTCGCCGTCCGAGCTGGCCGCGGCACGGGTGGTGGAGGCGACCACCGCGCTCGCCTGGACGGCGCTCAACGGCATCGGATCGGCCGGCTTGTCGCTGCTGGCCCGGGCGTTGGGCGCCGGACGGCGCAAGGAGTTCCGGCAAGGCATCCTGGCCATGATCGCGCTCGGCTCAGCCGTCGCGCTGGTGCTGCTGATCGCCGGGCCGAGCTTGACCGGCTGGTACCTGACGACCACCTTCGAGCCGGACGTGGTGGGCACCGCCCAGCCGATCCTGCTGCTGGCCTGGGTGCAGGTCGCCTGGATTCTGTGCTCGATCGTGCTGCTCGGCATCTGCCGTTCGCACAAGGACACCCGGGCGTCGCTGCGGGCCAGCATGATCGCCGAGTACCTGGTCTTCCTACCGGTCGGCTGGCTGTTGTGCCGACACTGGGCCTTCGGCGTCCAGGGCCTGTTCCTCACCCATCACGCCTTCTGGCTGGCCTTCTGCGCGATCCTGGCGATCTCCGCCGTCCGGCACCTGCGCTCCGGCGAACTCAGCTGACTGATCGCCGGTCAAGCTCGAACCCTTGAGACCCACGTCATCCCGGCGAACGCCGGGATCTCATCCAGCACCGACTGTCATCCGCCGAGATCCCGGGGCAAGCCCGGGATGACGATCAGGTCAGTTGGTCGAGCTTGTCGAGACCCATCCCGGCCAGGAGGGGTTTCGACAAGCTCGACCGACGAGGATGACTACTCAGTGCTCGTCGTAGTGATCGCCATGGACGGCATGGCGATGCCCGTCGTGGACGTAGTCGAGATGATCGCCATGCTGAACGGCCTCGTGACCGCAGTCGTCGCCATGGGCGTGGTCGGCCGGGGCGTGCTCGGCCTTGGCCTCATGCTCGTCGTAGTGATCCTCATGCGCAGCGTGCCGGTGGCCGTCGTGCAGGTAGTCGACGTGGTCACCGTGCTGCACCTCCTGATGGCCGCAGTCGGCGCCGTGGGCGTGGTCGGCCTGGGTATGCTCGGCCGTGTCGTGCTGGGTGGTCATGAAGGCTCCCTTCCTGGAGTTCAGTCGTCCGCCTCGGGTTCGAGAACGGGCTCCTGGACGTGAGCGAGGGCGTCCGCGACGACGTGGAAGACATGTCGGTCGGCAAGGCGATACGTGACCTCCTTGCCGGAACGACCGGCGGCCACCAGGCCGCCCTGACGCAGCGTGCGCAGATGCTGGGAAACCAGCGGCTGCGAAAGTCCCGTTGCTGCGGTCAGCGCCCCCACGGTTCGCGGTTCCTCACCGATCAGCCTGAGCAACAACAACCGCGACTCGTTACCGAGCACCTTGAACAGTTGCGCCGCCGCAGCCAGACCGGCTTCCGCGTCCATGGCTCCATGTCACCACAGTTATTAGAAGATTGCAATATGTCTATATTTGAGACCGGTTCTCATCAGTCCACTATTGCAGCGTACATTGCACGAAACAGCCCAGGCGGGGCCGATCGGAAGTGTTTATCCTAGTCACGCGTATATTCAGAGGTGCCGGAGAAGGGACTTGAACCCTCACGCCCGAAGGCACAGGAACCTAAATCCTGCGTGTCTGCCAATTTCACCACTCCGGCTGCAAGCGTCAGTGTAGGGGGGTCGACGGCTGCGCAGCGGCCAAGACACTGGGCCGCAACCCACTCCAGGGAAGCACTGACCAATGCCACCAGCGCTGGTTGAGCTTGTCGAAACCCCTTGCCGCAGCGGCACATCCGAGGTCTCGACAAGCGTCTCGACCAACGATTGCTCGGCTTTCCCTAGAATCGAGGCGACGACCGAAGGAGTTCATGGTGCCGCTTCAGCCCACCTACCTGGCCGACCCTGCCCGCTACGACGGCCGGATGCCCTACCGCCGCACCGGACGCAGTGGCCTGCTGCTGCCCGCCATCTCGCTGGGGCTGTGGCACAACTTCGGCGACGACGTACCGTTCGCCAACCAGCGGGCCACCCTGCGCCGCGCCTTCGACCTGGGCATCACGCACTTCGACCTGGCCAACAACTACGGCCCGCCCTACGGCTCGGCCGAGACCAACTTCGGCCGGCACCTGCGCGAGGACTTCAAGCACTACCGCGACGAACTGGTGATCTCGTCGAAGGCCGGGTGGGACTTCTGGCCCGGCCCGTACGGCGATTTCGGCTCGCGCAAGTACCTGATCGGGTCGCTCGACGCGTCGTTGCAGCGCATGGGCCTCGACTACGTCGACATCTTCTACCACCACCGCTTCGACCCCGACACCCCGCTCGAAGAGACGATGGGGGCCCTTGATTACGCCGTTCGCTCCGGACGCGCACGCTACGTCGGTGTCTCGTCGTACTCGGGCACGCGCACCGGCGAGGCCGTCGCGATGCTGCGCGACCTGGGCACGCCGCTGCTGATTCATCAGCCGTCGTACTCGATGCTGAACCGCTGGGTCGAGGAGGATCTGCTCGACGTGCTCGGCGACGAGGGTGTCGGTTGCATCGCGTTCTCACCGCTGGCCCAGGGCATGCTCACCGACAAGTACCTCGACGGCGTGCCCGACGGCTCCCGCGCCGCGCAGGGCAAGTCGCTGTCGCCCGAGCTGCTCACCGAGCAGAACCTCACCCATATCAGGGCGCTCAACGAGCTGGCGAAGGGCCGTGGCCAAAGCCTGGCGCAACTGGCTCTGGCCTGGGTGCTGCGCGACCAGCGGGTGACGTCGGCACTGATCGGCGCCTCGAGCGTCCACCAGCTCGAGAACAGCGTGGGAGCTCTGGCCAATCTGAGCTTCACCGACGCCGAGTTGGCCGCGATCGACGCGCACGCCGTCGAGGGCGGCATCAACCTGTGGGCGGGGCCGAGCAGGGCCTGAATAGCGCTGGCCGAGACGCTCGCCTTTGACGGTGCACTCTGGCAGATGGGCTTCGACAGGCTCAGCCGGCGGCTGCTGCGTCGATCAGCGCTTCCACCACCGGCGCGGCCTCCATGCACGCGGCGATATGTGCGTATTCACCGTGACCCGTTCCCACCACGGACCCCACCGCGCCGAAACAAGCGTTATGCCGGCCACCGTGACCGGGCATAACGCTCATCTCTGCGCGGCGCGAGCGAAGCGCGGCGAGAGCACAGGTCAGAACGCACATTTCTCGGCGTGCTCGCCCAGGTAAGAGGTTCCGCAGGCAAGCGAAGTCGGTTGACCGCCGCTGCGCACCACAAACAGTGGGTCAGCGCTGTGCGCCCGACATCGGCCAGCCGCGGGTGAACGTCACATCGCCTTGAGTGCCATCGAGACGGGCGGCAATTCCGTTGCCGGTCAGCCAGGCGGGCGCCTCGTCACCCAGGATGATGGCTGCCATGGCGGGCGTGTCTGGCACGAGCCCGACGATGAGCCTGCCAAAGCGCTTGTGCCGAAGCCGAAGCCATGCAACCGGCTCAGGGTCGCGGTGGTGGTCTCGGCCGCACTGGCCGACTGTGCCGCCAGAACACCGGAGACGAGCGTCAACCCGTGAGTCGGCTGTAGATCGGTCAGCTGCGCGATCAGCACTCGCTGTGAGCGTGCTGTGCAATTTCGGCGGCACCCAACGGGCGTCGCCACGCCGGTTGCTTCGCAGGCCGGGCGTGCTCAGCCGGTCACGTCGCTGCCTCTGCGGCAAGTAGCTGCCCGCAGACAGGCAGCTAAGCCGCACACGTGCGGCGGTGTCACTCGCCGAGCGGGTGCAGGGCGGGGTCGTCCGCCGCGAAGGTGCGCACCGGCCCCGGCGGCGTCTGCGCCGTCTCGAACCGGACGGTCACCCGGCCCAGCCCTGCCCCCCACACCCAGCCCGGCCCGTGCTCGTCGTGCACCACGTCGGCGCCCGGACGGTAGGGGTCGGCCCAGCGGTGACCCCAGGCCTGCGACTCGAATTGCTCGGTCGTCACGATCGGGGCGACCCCGCTGGTCGAGCGTGTCGAGACCCTGCCACCACCACCACCGATCGAACTCGTCGAGACCTCCAGCGCACCACCGCTGGTCGAGCTTGTCGAAACTCCGTCACGCGCCGGCTCGTCCGCCTGAGCCACTTGGATCGGCTCGGTCTCGACAAGCTCGACCAGCGGAGTCGGCTCGAACAGCGCCTCCTGGGCCGACTCGGTCAGTCCCGCCACCCCCACCCCCAGCAGCCGGACGCCCCGCAGCAGCTCCACCTGATCGAGCAGTGCCCGCGCCAACAGGGCGATCACCGCGGCGTCGTCGGTGGCGCCGTCCAGTGTGCGTGAGCGGGTGAGTGTGGTGAAGTCGGGGTGGCGCGCCTTCAGGGTGATCGTGCGGGCGAACAGGTGCGCCGCCGACAGCCGCCGGGCCACCGTTGCCGAGTCGCGCTCGATCACCGCCTCGAGCGCGGCACGGTCGGTGACGTCGGTCTCGAAGGTGTCTTCCACCGAGATCGACTTGGTCTCGCGGTCGGGCTCGACGGCGCGGTCGTCGCGAGCGAACGCCAGCGCCCCGATCCACTCCCCCTGCGACCGCCCCAGTTCGCGCACCAGTTCCCGCGGCGACAGCCGCTGCAGGTCGGCCACCGTGTCGACCCCCAGCCGGGCCAGCTTCTGCATGGTGACCGGGCCGATGCCCGGAATCGCCCGGGCGGGCAGCGGTGCGATCGTCTCGACCTCGGCGCCGGGGCTGACCAGCCGCACCCCGTTGGGCTTGGCCAGTTCGCTGGCCACCTTCGCCATGAATTTCGACGACCCCACACCCACCGAGGCGGTCAACCCGCCGGTTACCTCGGCCAGCCGGGCCCGCAGCGAGGTCACCTCGGCCAGCACCGCCTCGGGCGCCAGCGAACGCTCCCCCACGGCCAGGTCGACGAACGCCTCGTCGAGGCTGAGCGGTTCGACCAGCGGCGACAGCTCCCGCAACAAACCCATCACGATCGCGCTGGCAGCCCGATAGGCCCCGAACCGGCCAGACAGGACGGCCGCGTGCGGGCAGCGCCGCCGAGCCTCGTGCATCGGCATCGCCGAGCGCACCCCGAACACCCGCGCCTCGTACGACGCCGTCGCCACCACCCCGCGCGGGCCGATTCCGCCGACGATCACCGGCTTACCGCGCAGCGAGGGCTTGTCGCGCTGCTCGACCGCGGCGAAGAAGGCGTCCAGGTCGAGGTGCAACACCGAGGCGTGCGGACGCATCAGCCCTGGTCTGCAACCCGGCGGTGGTACCGCACGAATGCGTAGCCGTCGCGTTGGTCGCGCTCGACCTCGTGCCACACCGCGGGCTCGATCGCCGGAAAGAAGGCGTCGGCCTCGGGGCTCTGATCAACCTCGCAGATGTCGAGCTCTTCGGTGAGCGGCCAGGCGGCGCGGTAGATCTGGGCGCCGCCGCCGATCCAGACCGTGCGGGTGTGATCGGCCGCGGCCAGTGCGGCGGCGATCGAGTCGACGAACAGCACCGTGGTGTGCTCCGCCAGCGGTTTGCCGCCCGGCCCCGACTCCAGCCACTTGCGGCCCGCATCGGGGTCGCGGCTGACCACGATGGAACCCCGGCCGGGCAGCGGCCGTCCGATCGCCTCGAAGGTGGCCCGGCCCATGATCAGCGAACACCCAGTGGTGACCCGCTTGAACCGCTGCCAGTCCGCGGGAATGTGCCACGGCACGTCACCCTGCCGGCCGATCGCACCGTTGCGTCCGACCGCCGCGATCGCCACCACGCTCATGGCTGCTCCTTGTCGAGTTCGTGAAGTTGTTGGTGAATCGCGCGATGCACCTGGGCGTTGCGCAGCGGGCGAAAGTGCCCGCCCACCTCGAGAGTCACATTACGGGCCCCGTCGAGCCGGCTACCCTCGGGGATCACCTGGTCGTGGGTGGGCAACAACGAGACGATCCGGGCGTTCACCGCACGCTGCGCCGAGAGGTCGATGATCGTGCGGTTCCTGGGCGAGAAGACGCCCAGCGGAGAGCCGCGAAAGATCGGCCGGGCCAGCGACGACCCGGCGAACGGCGTGCTCAGCGCGACCAGGCCGCGCACCCGCCGTCCGGCTTCGGGGTCGAGCATCACCAGCTTGCCGATCAGGCCGCCCTTGGAGTGCGCCACCAGCAGCACGCCGGTCAGCTCGCGCTCGGCCAGGAATGCCGCGACGGTCTTCGCGGCAACCTCCAACGGCGATCCGTTCGACCCGAGCGAGGCGATCAGGTGCACCGGGTGACCCTCGGCGTGCAGCGCGCGGGCCAGCGGTTCGAGGTACGGCCAGCGTTCCCAGATGCCGGGCAGCAGCACCACGGGAGTGTGGTGCGCGGGGTCGGGGCCCGGCTCGGTGAACGCGTCGGGGGTGCCGCCGCGGGTGAGCGCCTGCAGCCACCAGCCGACGCCGATGCCCCAGTCGATCAGCCCGTAAAGCCCTCGGCGAATCATCCGGTGCCGATGCCGGCAAGAGCGAGCAACTCATCGCGCAGCTCGAACTGATGGTCGTAGACCACCCCGTGCGCCGCGCCCGGAATGGTCACTACCCAGGCACCGGGCAACTGTGCCGCCAGCCGCTCGCGCCACTGAAGCGGGCTGACCCGGTCGTACTCACCAGACACCAGCACCACCGGACGAGCGCGCACCAGCGCCAGCCTCCGCTCGATCGGGTAGGCGATCACCTTCGGGGCTGTGTCACAGATCCAGCGCAGGCCCGCCCGCAGGTACGAGCCGGTCGCGGCCAGCGAGTTACCCAAAGGCTCGTGCCGGGACGCGGCCAGAAACCGTCGCGCCACCGTGGGCAGCCTTCGCTCACCGGCCACCACGACCGGGCCGACCAGCATCGCCGCGCTGCTGTACCGCGGGTACTGGGCCAGCACCTCGGTGACCACCTGGGCACCCATCGAATGACCCACCAGCAGCGGATCAACCACATCGAGCTCGTCCAGTGCCCGTTTCACGATGTCGGCGAAGTCGACGATCGACAGCTTGCGCGTCGGCCTGGGCAAGTCGTTAAAGCCGGGCAGGTCGAACAGCAGCACCCGCCCGTACGGCGCCAACGCATCGGCCAGCGGCACGAAAAATCGCGACGACACCCCCAGCCCGTGCACCAGCGCGAAGGTGGTCAGGTCAGGCCGCTCGGCCTCTTCGGGCCGCATCGTCCACAACTCGTAGACCCGCACCCGGGCGTCGGCGAACTGGAACTCATGCACGGTCATCCGCTCCAACGGTGACTTTCGCCTGAGCAACGGCAGCCGCAACCGCGCGAGGGGTTTCGATGAGCGCACCCAGCTGCTCATTTGTTGATCAGCGCCTTCGAAGGGACGAGCTGCTCTTCGCTGGCCAAGCTCGTCGGAACCTCAGCTATACCGCTGCGACAAGGTGTTTCGATGAACTCAGCCGGCGGTGGTTGCATTGATCAGCATCTTCCTAGATCGCGATCGGAGCCCTGATGCCGGGGTGCGGGTCGTAGTTCAGCACCTCAATGTCGGCCAATTCGAAAGCGTCGATGCCGGTCACGGCCGGGTTCAGCCGCAGAGTCGGCAGCGGGCGGGGTTCGCGGGCCAGTTGAATATCGGCCTGGTCGAGGTGGTTCAGGTACAGGTGCGCGTCGCCCAGCGTGTGCACGAAGTCACCCACGCCCAGTCCGGTCACCTGGGCCACCATGTGGGTGAGCAGGGCGTAGGAGGCGATATTGAACGGCACACCCAAGAAGATGTCGGCCGAGCGTTGGTAGAGCTGACACGACAGCCGTCCGTCGGCCACGTAGAACTGAAAGAGGGCATGGCACGGCGGCAGCGCCATCTCGCCCAGATCGGCCACGTTCCAGGCCGACACGATGTGCCGACGCGAGTCGGGGTTGGTCCGGATCGCGTCGATCACGGCGGCCAACTGGTCGATGTGCCGGCCTTCCGGCGCCGGCCACGAGCGCCACTGGTAGCCGTAGATCGGGCCGAGTTCGCCGGCGGCATCGGCCCACTCGTCCCAGATCGTGATTCCGTTGTCGTGCAGCCAGCCGACATTGGTCTGGCCGCGCAGAAACCAGAGCAACTCGCCGAAGACGCTGCGGGTGTGCACCTTCTTGGTGGTCACCAGCGGGAAGCCCTGGCGCAGGTCGAACCGCATCTGGTGGCCGAACACGCTGCGGGTGCCGGTGCCGGTGCGGTCACCCTTCTCGACGCCGGTGTCGCGCACCAGCCGTAACAGGTTGAGGTACTGCTGCACGACTAGCCCCTTCTGACCAACCACTGCAGCATGGCCCGGACGGCCCTGCCCCGGTGACTGATCGCGTCCTTCTCGGCCGGGGTGAGTTCGGCGTTGGTGCGCGTGTTTCCCTCGGCCACGAAGATCGGATCGTACCCGAACCCGTTGGCTCCTCTGGGGGTCGACACGAGGTGGCCCTCCATCGTGGCGCGCAGCACGTGCTCGGTGCCGTCGGGGTGGGTGTAGGCGACGGCACAGACGAACCGCGCGGTGCGGTCGGCTTCGGCGGTGTCGGCCAGTTGGGCGATCAGCAGGTCGAGATTGGCCTGGTCGGACGCCCCGGGGCCGGCCCAGCGGGCCGAGCGCACCCCGGGCATGTTGTTCAGCAGGTCGACCTCGATGCCGGAATCGTCGGCCAGTGCGGGCAACCCGGTAGCTGCGGCGCAGGCTCGCGACTTGATCAGCGCATTGCCCTCGAAGGTGCGCTCGTTCTCGGCCGGTTCGGGGTAGGCGGGCAGCTCGTCGAGGCCCAGCACCTCGTAGGGCAGTTGCTGATCGGTGACCACCCGGCGCAGCTCGCCGAGCTTCTTGGCGTTGTGCGTTGCCAGCAGCAGTTTCATCGGGTCAGCCTCGGCACACCGCACCCGGGGCCGTCCGCGCGGGTGTTCATCGGGCGAGTGCTTCGGCCTGCAGCCTGGTCAGCTCGGCGGTGCCGGCCACCCCCAGGTCGAGCAGGGCGTTGAGCATCGTCCGGTCGAACGGCTGGCCCTCGGCCGTGCCCTGCACCTCGATGAACCGGCCGGTGCCGTCGGTGACGATGTTCAGGTCGACCTCGGCGGCGGAGTCCTCCACGTAGGGCAGGTCGAGCAGCGCCGTGCCGTCGATCACCCCCACCGAGACCGCGGCCACCGAACCAGTCAGCGGCTCGCCGGCCAGTGCTTTGCGCTGACGCAGCCAGTCGACGGCGTCGGCCAGCGCGACGTAGGCGCCGGTGATCGAGGCCGTGCGGGTGCCGCCGTCGGCCTGCAGCACGTCGCAGTCGAGCACGATGGTGTTCTCGCCCAGCGCCCGGTAGTCGATCACGGCCCGCAACGAGCGTCCGATCAGCCGCGAGATCTCGTGGGTGCGGCCACCGATCCGGCCCTTCACCGACTCGCGGTCGCTGCGGCTGTTCGTGGCCCGCGGCAGCATGGCGTACTCGCTGGTCACCCAGCCGAGCCCCGAACCCTTGCGCCACCGGGGCACACCCTGGGTGACCGATGCGGCGACCAGCACCCGGGTGCGTCCGAACTCGACCAGCACCGACCCCTCGGCGTGGTCGAGCCAGTTGCGGGTGATCGAGACGGGGCGCAGTTGGTCGGCGGCACGGCCGTCGACGCGGGTGTAGGTCATGGCACCCATCCCACCCGCCGATCGAGGCGGTGTCAAAGCCGGCCTGGTCGGCCGCTCGACCCGATCCCCCCTCCCCCGTGCCCCCAGCCGTCCGGACCACCGTCCGGTGCGCTGACGTTGCGCAGGGTATGGCTCATTGCGCAGGTTGCACCCTGCGCAATGAGCCACAAGCTGCGCAATGTCGGACGGTGTCCGTCGGCCGGATCGACCATGGACGCCTCGGCGACGGTGACCCACGGACGAAGTACGACCTCGCGAAACCGGCCGCCGTTGCCCTGCACCGCCATCACCCCGGACGCCTGGTCGGCGTAGTCGGTCACCACCACCCCGCGCAGCACGCAGGCATGCAGGTACGAGAGCAGGTGGCACTGCGAGAGTGCCGCCAGCAGCAGGTCCTCGGGGTTCCAGCGGCCCGGATCGCCGCGAAAGGGCTTGTCGGCCGACCCGAGCAGCACCGGTTTGCCGGCCACCTCGACCTCGACCGCCCGGTCGTAGTCGCGGTACCCGGACGTTCCGCTGCCGCGGTTGCCCCGCCATGTGGTGCTCACCCGGTAAAGACGGTCGTCGCTCACCCCACCCAGCCTGGCACACCTCCCATGCGCTGACGTTGCGCAGGGTACGGCTCATTGCGCATGGTCCACCCCGCGCAATGAGCCACAAGCTGCGCAATGTCGGACGGTGTCCGTCGGACGGCGGACGGCGGGGACGGCGGACGGCGGACGGCGGGGACGGCGGCCACTAGAGTCGGGAGGGTGAGCGACACCTCCGGGCCGATCGGCATCTTTGACTCGGGGTTCGGCGGCCTCACTGTGGCCCGCTCGGTGGTCGACCAGATGCCCAACGAGGATGTCGTCTACCTGGGCGACACAGCCCGCGCGCCCTACGGCACCAAGAGCCTGCCCGAGGTGCGCGAGTTCGCCCTGGAATGCCTCGACCGGCTGGTCGAGCGCGACGTGAAAGCCCTGGTGATCGCCTGCAATTCGGCGTCGTCGGCGGTGCTGCGCGACGCCCGCGAACGCTACTCGGTGCCGATCGTCGACGTGATTCTGCCCGCCGCCCGGCGGGCCGTGCGGGTCAGTCGCAACGGACGCATCGGCGTGATCTGCACCACGGCCACCGCGTACTCCCGCTCCTACGACGACGCGCTGGCGGCGGTGCCCGACGTGGAGTTGTTCACCTCACCATGCCCGATGTTCGTCGACTTCGTCGAGGCCGGGGTCACCGGCGGGCCCGACCTGGAGGCGCTCGCCCACGACTACCTGGAGCCACTGCGGCTGGCCGGCGTCGACACCCTGATTCTAGGCTGCACCCACTACCCGCTGCTCACCGGGGTGATCAACTACGTGCTCGGTGACTCGGTCACGCTGGTGTCGTCGGCCGAGGAATGCGCCAAATCGACCTGGACCACCCTTAACGAACTCGGCCTGCTGCACCACGCGCCCCGGCAGGCCACGCGGGAGTTTCTGACCACGGGCAACCCCGAGCGGTTCCAGGGCATCGGCAGCCGGCTGATGGGCGGCTTCGTCAACGAGGTCGGGGCCATCTGGTGAAGGCACAGGAGGACCACATGGCACGACCCTTCCGACAGATCGACGTCTTCGGCTCCGGCCCGTACAGCGGCAATCCCGTCGCGGTGGTACTGGACGCCGAAGGGCTCGACACCGCCACGCTCAAAAGGTTCTCAGTCTGGTCGAACCTGTCGGAGTGCACCTTCGTGCTGCCGCCGGTCGCGCCTGGGGCCGACTATCGGGTGCGCATCTTCAGCCTCAGCACCGAACTTCCGTTCGCCGGACACCCCACCCTGGGCACCGCCCGGGCCTGGCTCGACGCCGGCGGCGTTCCGGCCCAGCCGGGCCTGGTCGTGCAGGAGTGCGGCGCCGGCCTGGTGCCGGTGCGGATCGATGACCAACTGCTCTCGTTCGCCGCTCCCGACCTGCTGCGCTCCGGCCCGGTGGATGCCGCCTACCTGGCCGAGGTGATCGACATTCTGGGCGTCGACCCCGCACGGGTGGTGGACGCCGAATGGCTCGACAACGGGCCCGGCTGGGTCGGGGTTCTGCTCGACCATGCCGAGACGGTGCTCGCCCTCCGGCCGGACGCCGCCGCGCACCCCGGACGCTGGGACATCGGCGTGATCGGGCCGAGCCCGGCCGGCGCGGAGACGAGCTTCGAACTGCGCGCGTTCTTTCGCGGCGACGACGGCCCCTTGCGGGAAGACCCGGTGACCGGCAGCCTGAACGCCGCCGCCGCACAATGGCTGCTCGGCACCGGACGGGCCGAGGCTCCCTACCTGGCCAGCCAGGGCACCGCGCTCGGCCGGCACGGCCGCGTCCAGATCAGCCAAGACCCCGAAGGCGTCTGGGTCGGAGGGCGCACCCGGGTCGCCATCACCGGCACGATCGACCTTTGAGCGAACACCCTCCACAGCCGTCAGGTGGGCAGCCCAGGGCAAGCGGGCACTGCTGTACACGCCCGGTTCGCACCAGGTGGTCGGCCGCGGCCCGCACCACGTCGGCCCGCAGGCCGGTCCGGCGCCGCACCTCGGCCAGTGAGCCGGCGCCGTCGTTCAGGGCGTCCAGCACGGCCGTCACCGGCCCGGTCACCACCACAGGCTCCCGACCTGGAAGACCAGCACGGCCAGGCCCCAGGCCGCGGCCAGTTGGATCGCGATGCCAAAGACCGTCCAGCGTCCACCGATCTCGCGCCATTGGGCAGCCAGGGTCGCCACGCAGGGCGTGTAGGCCAGCAAGAAGATCATGAAAGCCAGCGCGGCCGGAATCGGGTGACCACCCGACGACTCGGTGAAGTCGGCCATGATCCGCTCCCCCAGCGAACCCGGATCGGCGCCCTCTTCGGGCTCCTCCAGCGCGTAGGTCTGCGCCCAGGACGAGATCACCGCCTCCTTGGCGACGAAACCGACCACCAGCGCCGAGGTGGTCTGCCACTGGGCGAAGCCGGCCGGGGCGAACACCGGGGTGATGGCCTGGGCCGCCGCCCCGTAGACCGAATCCTCCACCGCGACCTCACCGAAGGCGGCAGTGCCGTGCGCCGGCACCGACTGCAGCAGCCACACCGCGCAGACGGTCACCACGATGATCCCGGACGCCGTGCGCAGGAAGCCGGCCAGCCGCGTCCAGGCGACGCTGGCGGTGAGCCGCAGGGTCGGCAGCTGATAGGGCGGCAGGTCGATCACCAGCGGTTCGGCACCCATCGCGCGCCACAGGGTGCGGCGCAGCAGCAGCCCGACGCCGACCACCAGCAGAATCGAGGCGACGTACATGGCGAACACGACGGTGCCCGCCCACTGCCCGAAGAACACCGTTCCGAGCAGCACGAATACCGTCAGCCGCGCGGTGCAGGAGGTGAAGGGCACCAACAGCGCGGTGAGCAGTCGCTGCCGGCTGTCGCTCAGAATGCGGGTGGCACTAATCGCCGGAACGTTGCAGCCGAAGCCCACCACCAGGGGCAGGAATGCCTTGCCAGGCAGCCCGATGGCCCGCATCAACCGGTCGGTCACCACCGCGGCCCGCGCCAGATAGCCCGAGTCTTCGAGTATCGCCAGCAACACGAACATCAGCGCCATCAGCGGAACGAAGGTCAACACCATGCCGACACCCGCGATCAGCCCGTTGACCACCAGGCCCTCGACCCAGGAGCCCTGCAGCCCGACCGCCGTGAACCCAGCCAATGCGGCGTCGGTGACCGGGCCCGAGAACAGCGAGTCGAAGAAGTCCTGCATCGGGGCGGCGACTGTGGTGGTGATCTGAAAGACCAGCCACATCACGCCCAGAAACAGCAGCGGGCCAAGCACCCGTGCGGTGGCAACCCGGTCGATCCGATCCGACAGGGTCTGCCGCTCCTGGCCCGAATCGTCGGAGCCGGCCTGCACCGCGTCGGCCACCCAGGTGAAGCGCTCATCGGCCTTGGCCAGTTCATCGGCGCAGCAGTCGTGCCTGCGCCGCCTGGGCTCAGGCTCACCCAAAGCCGCCGCAACCGCGGCATCCAGTTGTGGCAGGCCAGCCCGGCGGCGCGGATCGAGAGCCAGCACGGGGCAACCCAGCGAAGCACTCAGCGCCACGGCATCGATGGCGATTCCATGCCGGGCCGCCACGTCGAGCATGGTCAGCGCAACGATCACCCGCTGCCGGTTCTCGCGCACCTGGCTGACCAGATACAAGCTGCGGGCCAGGTGGGCGGCGTCGGCCAACACGATCACCAGGTCGGGCCGGTCGTCCGGATCAGCAATCAGCAGGTCGCGGGTCAGTTCCTCGTCCGGCGAGAGCGGATCGAGCGAATAGGCACCGGGCAGGTCGAGCAGAGTGCGCCCCGACCACGCGCCACGAGAAACCTCGACCGTGGTGCCGGGCCAATTGCCGACGGTGATCCGGGCTCCGGTCAACGCATTGAACAGAGTCGACTTGCCCGAATTCGGTGCGCCGATCAACGCCACCACCGGCGCCCCGGCCCCAGCGCTGGTGTTGGCGACAGCACAGTGGCAGGTGACCAGCCCGGCGGGCTTATTCGCGGTGGGCGCGTCGGTTGCCATCAGACCACCTCTGCCTCGAGCCGGGCGAGCACCGGCCGGCCGATCGCCACCCGGGCGCCGGACACCGAGACGATCCGGCCACCCCCCGTGCTGCGCCGGACGACGGCGAACCCGGCCCCCGGGCGCAGGCCGAGGCGGCTGAGTTGGTGGCGCAGTTCGGTGGGAACCGCACACAGCGTGAGTGGTGTCGCCAAGGGGGCATTCGCCAGCGTGACGGTTCGCATAACTGACCTCGCTTCGAGTGAGCTATGCCTAGCCTAAGAAGCCATCGAGGCGCCCGCCGGCGAACCGGCAAATCCTCCCGATGGCTAACACGCCAACGATCACATCGTGGACTTCATCTCAAACTCGCCCGGTCGCACGAGCGCTGCACATTCGAGCCGTCGACTCAATGCGCCTTGTCAATGAGGCTTTCGAGAAAGTACCCCAGCCACTCGTACATGCCGTACAACACAGCCCGCGGCTCGTGTTTGTCGAGTCGCTCGAGGGCGTCGATGTCGTCGGCGGTCTCGATGCCGAGGCGCACAGACAGGGTCAGCCTGATCGCGGCGATGGTTTTGAGCCACGCCTCCAAATCGACGCTGCGCACCACCACCGGGTCACGGCCGGCATTGGTCTCGATCAGAGCGCTGAGCACGACCTGCGCCTGTTCGATCTTGGTGCGGCGCTGCGCGGTCTCGGTGAACCTGCGGAAACTCCTGCTCGGCCCCTGGGTCGTTGCGGTAGGCGGACGGAAACAACCGGGCGATCACCGGATCGCTGGTATCGAGGCCGTCCGGCTCGGCCATCTCGGCCTCCCAACGGGCGAACTGATCATCGGGGGCGCTTCGCACATCTTCACCCTCGAGCAGGCCGATCAACTGCTCGACCAGCGATTCGAGCACGGCTTCTTCATAGTCGGCCAGGGTGATCAGTAGTTGGCTGCCCGACTTCTTGAACCGGCTCATTCGGCGCGCTCCAGGCTGGCCCACAGGCCGTAGGAGTGCATGGCGTTCACGTCGGTCTCCATCGCCTCGCGAGTGCCGGACGAGACCACGGCCTTGCCCTCGTTGTGCACCAGCAGCATCAGCTTATTGGCCTTCGACTTCGAATAGCCGAAGTAGGTCACGAAGACGTGGGTGACGTAGCTCATCAGGTTCACCGGGTCGTCCCACACGATGGTGACCCAGGTGACCAGCTCGATCGGTGCCTGCTGCGGCCGCTCCGCCAACACCGTCCCGCCCTCGGGTGTGGCCGGCTGACCGGTGGTGAACGACATGAACGGCATTGTGGCAGACGGCGTTACGCTGACGCCCATGCTCAACTCCACCGCGTTGTTGACCGACCATTACGAGCTGACCATGGTTCGCGCGGCGATGGGTTCGGGTACGGCGTTTCGTCGCTCGGTGTTCGAACTGTTCCCGCGCCGGCTGCCCACCGGACGCCGCTATGGCGTGGTCGCCGGCGTGGGCCGGGCGTTGGAGGCGATCGAGGCGTTCACCTTCGACGAGCCGACCGTCGACTGGCTGCTGCGGCACGACGTGGTCGACCAGCCGCTGGCCGACTGGCTGGCCGGCTATCGGTTCGGCGGCAGCATCTGGGGCTACCCCGAAGGCGAGGTGTATTTTCCGGGGTCGCCGCTGATGATCGTCGAGGGGTCGTTCGCCGAGGCGGTAATTCTCGAAACGGTACTGCTGAGCATCTACAACTACGACTCAGCGGTGGCGTCGGCCGCCTCCCGCATGACGGCGATGGCCGGCGATCGTTCGTGCATCGAGATGGGCTCGCGCCGCACCAACGAGATCGCTGCCGTCGCCGCCGCCCGGGCCGCCTATGTGGCGGGCTTCTCGGCCACCTCGAACCTTGAGGCCGGACGCCGCTACGGCGTGCCCACCCGAGGCACCGCCGCGCACAGCTTCACTCTGTTGCACTCCTGTGAGCGGGCGGCGTTCGAGGCGCAACTTGCCGCGCTGGGCGAGTCGACAACCCTGCTGGTCGACACCTACGACATCGAGACCGCGGTGCGCACCGGTGTGGAGCTGACCCAGGGCACACTCGGGGCGATCCGGCTCGACTCGGGTGACCTGGCCGAATTGGCCGGCGAGGTGCGGGCGCTGCTCGATTCACTTGGCGCGACCAAGACCCGCATCATGGTCACCTCCGACCTCGACGAGTGGCAGATCGCCGCCCTGCGCGGCGCCCCCGTGGACGGCTTCGGCGTGGGCACCTCACTGGTCACCGGGTCGGGCGCCCCCACCTGCGGCTTCGTCTACAAGCTCGTGGCGCGCTCCGACACCGACGAGCCGGACGCCCCGCTGCTGCCGGTGGCAAAGAAGAGCCTGAACAAGACCAGCATCGGCGGCCGAAAGTACGCGCTGCGCCGGCTGGACGCCCGAGGCAAGGCCGAAGCCGAGGTGATCGGCATCGGCGCGCCGCCCAATGGCGACCCCAACGACCGTCCGCTCCTGGTCGAACTCGTGCGCAACGGAGCGATCGTGGGCGCCGAGCCGCTCAGTGTGGCCCAGCAGCGGCACGCCCGGTCGCGCGCCGAGTTGCCGCTGTCGGCGCTGAAGATGTCGAAGGGCGAGGCGGCGATTCCCACCCTGCTGCTCGACGAGCACGGAGCCACCACCGACAACCCCTACGCCAGGAGCGAGGCATGAGCCGGGTCTTGATCGTCGTCGACGTGCAGAACGACTTCTGCGAGGGCGGGTCGCTGGCCGTGGCCGGCGGTGCCGCGACGGCGTCGGCGATCTCGGCGGCGGTCGAGACCGGCGGGTACGACCACGTGGTGGCGACCCGCGACCATCACATCGACCCGGGCGCGCACTTCTCGGCCGCCCCCGACTACGTGGACTCGTGGCCGCCGCACTGTGTGGCGGGGACGTCCGGCGCTGACTTTCACCCCGACCTGATCGTGGCGCCGCGCTTCGAGGCGGTCTTCGACAAGGGCGAATACGCCGCTGCCTATTCGGGCTTCGAGGGCGCCGACGCTACCGGCGACACCCTGGCCGGCTGGTTGCGCGAGCATGGGGCGTCCGAGGTCGAGGTGTGCGGCATCGCCACCGACTACTGCGTCAAGGCCACAGCCCTGGACGCCGCGCATGAGGGCTTCGCCGTCACGGTGCTGCTCGACCTGACCGCCGCGGTGGCGCCGGCGAACGTGCCGGCAGTGGTGAGCGACTTGAGAGCGGCCGGCGTCCAGGTCGTGTGATTCAGGGGACGGTTCCACCCAGTTCAAGGGACGGTTCCGTTTGGTTCAAGGGACGGTTCCGGTTTGGTTCAAGGGACGGTTCCGTTTGGTTCAGGGAACGGTTCCAACCAGTTCAAGCGACGGTTCCACCCAGTTCAAGGGCGGTTTTGTGAACCAAACAGAACCGTCCCCTGAACCAACGAGACCCGTCGCCGATCTCAACTCACAGCACGCCGGACGAGCTCGGTCAGCTTCGCCACGTCGTCGTCGGTCAGCGCCATGATCGCCCACGACGCCGGCCACATGGTGCCCTCGTCAATGTTGGCGCCGTCGTTGAAGCCAAACGTTGCGTAACGGGCGTTGAACTTGCTCGCGGGCTGGAAGAAGCACAGCACCTTTCCGTCGCGAGAATAGGCAGGCATGCCGTACCACGTCTTCGGATCGAGCTCGGGGGCTGCCTCGGTGACGATCCGGTGAATCCGTTCGGCAATCACCCGATCGGGGTCGGGAAGTGCGGCGATCTTGTCGAGGCAGTCCTGCAGCTCGCCCGCCTTCTTGTTGCCGCCGCGCTGCTGGGTGCGCCGGCGTTCGGCGACGGTCTCTTTCAGGGCCGCCTGCTCTTCGGCCGAAAGGCCGGCTCCGTCGTTGCCAGATCTGCTCATAGGTGAATCCTTTCGTTGGTTGACGCGGTCGTGACCACCCGGCCTAGCCGGACGGTGAACAGGTGCCGGACGCTCTGCGGCTGGTCTGCGGGCGCCAGGCCGCCACCCCGGCCGCGCCGACAGCCCAGCCAGGCACACCGCTCAGCCCTAGGGAAGCGCTGATCTTTCGCTGGTCGAGCTTGTCGAGACCTCGAACGAAGTGCTCTCACTAGGGGTTTCGACAAGCTCAACCAACCGGTAGGCGCATTGATCAGCGTTTCCCTCGCTGAATTGCGGCAGTACTGCGGTCATGGCGGCGACTCTATAACCGGAGCCCCGGACGCCACTTCTCCGCTTGATAACTTCAACCCAGCAGCACATCAAGGCCCTCGGCGAGGGCCGGGAACCACCAGGCGTAGTCATGCCCGCCGCGGTACTCGCGGTAGTCGACGCGATGCCCGGCCGCCCGGGCAGCCTCGGTGAACCACCGTGCCTGTTGCCGCAAATCTGCCTCTTCACTGCCCACCTGCAGCGCCAGCCGGGTCAGCGCGCCAGGCGAACGCGCCAGCGACTCGGTGAGCTCACCGGGTTCGGC
Organism: Micropruina sp.; assembly: GCF_047602085.1. GTDB lineage: Bacteria > Actinomycetota > Actinomycetes > Propionibacteriales > Propionibacteriaceae > Micropruina. Next base: position 131,297 of record NZ_JASGID010000007.1, on the reverse strand, counting down.
GAAGCCCCACGGCACCCCTTTGCGATACCAGAACGAACCCGACTGCACGATCGCTGCACCCACCAGATCAGGGCGCCACACAGCCACTCCCGCGGCTGCAAGACCACCGAACGACTGGCCCGCGACGATCACCCGCTCCGCCCTCAGCGCCTGATCCGACTCGGGTCGCCGCCGGGCCAGCACGGACAGAGCGGCACCCACCAGCTCTGCCGCCCGGCCGATGTCGGTGAGGTCGGCTGAGCGCTGCTCACTTTGCCCCGCCGGAATCAGAATCAGGTTCACCCTGCCCAGCCCCGGCAAGACCCGCGGATCATGATGTTCCCAGCGCTCCCCGTCGAACAGCACCAGGGTGTGCTCGGCGCCGGGTTCGTGATGCCAGGCGACCCGGCGCCCGTCCGGCAGGTCGTCGTGCCACCACTGCGGCTCCGCCACGATCGGAGGAAACGCCGGAGCCTCGCACCCCACCCACACCGAGGAGTCCGGACGCTGCCCGCCCCCGGGTAGCAGCACCGGGTTCAGCGGGTCGGCCCGTCCGTCAAGATGCACACCCAACCAGTCGGAACGCTCTCGGCCCAGGTCGTGCGGCAGGTACCGGCGCCGCAGCAACCGGTAGGAGTAGCGCCCAGACACCGGCAGCAGGTAGCTGAGCACCCGCAGCGCCGACCCGGCCACTGGTTGCAGCAGCGCCGGCCTGATGTCGGTGCGGTGTGCATCGGTGAAACCGTTCAGGTGCAGCAGCACCTGATCCTCAGCCGACCAGGCGCAGAACGAGACCTGCTGCAGCCGCACTCCCGCCACCTCGACCAGGTCGCCCACGACCGGCATGGTGCGCTGCTGCCGCCACCAGCGTCCGGCCTTGTCGGAATCGGTCAGACCGGCCAGCCAGGACGGCTCGAATTGCAGCGGGCCCAGCTCCGCCAGCGGAGTCGCCGGCAACCGCAGATCCCCCTCACGCATAGGCATTACGCTAGCCACCCATTCCCTCCCCGGTCTGGCCCGTCGACGTTTCCGCGTTTTCGCGTCCTTGCCAAGGTTCAAACCACTGAAACGACGTTGAAACCCGGAAGTCTGAAGCCGACACCAGCAGAATCAGGTTGGCCTCTAGGGGCCGGTCTCGACCCGTTCGACTGTCCAGGGGCGGGCGGTCAGGGCGGCCTTGCCGCACGACTCGGGCAGGTGCTCGGGGTGCTCCTGCTGGGCGAGCCACAAGCGCCAAGCTCGGCCGTCGCGGTGGGTCACCTCAACGTCGTTCGATCCGGCCTCCTCGACGAGCAGCGCCGACGGGTCGGCCTCGCCGATGAGTTCCCGGACGTACGCCTCGGCGACCGCGCAGACCGGCTCCAGGTGGCCGCGCCCACGGTCGTGCCACGGCCCGAACGTCTCGGACGCCAGCAGCCCGGCGTCTGCGGCACGCAGCGCGGCGAGTGCGACATCGGGTGTCAGCCGGGCCAGCGACTGCCCTGACGGCAGCACCAGCCCCGTGGGTGCGAACCGGTGCCCGCCGGTGTGGGTGCACTCCCAAACCCGGCCGGGCGCCGCCCGATCCGCCTCCAGGGCGATCGGACGCCCGCGCACCGCGCAGCACAGGTCGCGCTTGGCGTTGGCGCAGACCAGCAGCACTCCCTCGTCGAGCCTTTCCAACCAGTCGATCGCGCCGGCCAACGCGTCCGGGTCGGCCTCGGCGAGCTGATCGAACGGCAGCGCGAGCACCACTTCGGGCTCGGCAACCGACCCGGTCAGCAGCCAGGGCGTCCCGGCCAGTCCGCCGGCGACGTACACCCGCCGCCGTGGGTGATCGGCGTGATCGGCATGGCTGGCCGGACGCCGAATCAGCAGCGGGCGACCGCCGGCGGCCAGCACCTCGGCCTCAATCGCCGCGCCGGTCGCCTGGTCGAGTCGCGATTGGGTGAACGCCCGGGCACCCCAGGGGCCGTTCTGTTCGACCGCCACCCAGAAGTCCGACCGGGGTGCGGTGCCCCAGGCGGGCAGCCCGGCGTCGTCCCAGGCGACCGAGCAGGTCATCGAGGCATCCGCCGCCAGATTGCGCGGGGCACGAACCGAGCAACGAAGAACATTGCCCGCAGTTGCCAGGGAATCCACAGTTCCACCGGCCCGCCGTCGGTGATGCGGCGCACGACCGCTTCGGCCACCTGCCCCGGGGTCGATGAGAACGGCGCGGGTGACATACCTTCGGTCATCCGCCCGATCACGAAGCCGGGACGGGCGATCACCAGATCGACGCCCGAGCCGTGCAGGGCGTCCGCCAGTCCCGAGGCGAAGCCGTCCAGACCAGCCTTGGCCGAGCCGTAGACGTAGTTGGGACGCCGCACCCGCTGCCCGGCGACCGACGAGAAGGCCACCAGGGTGCCGGTTCGACGCTCGCGCATCTGATTGGCCAGCACGGTCAGTAGGGACGCCTGGGCGGTGAAGTCGGTGTGCACGATGCGCACCACCTCGGCCGGATCGGCCTCGGCCAGCCTCTGGTTGCCGAGGACGCCGAAGGTGAGCACGGCGATGTCGATCGGCCCGGCGTCGGCCTCGATCGCCTTGACTACCGCGGCATGGCTGCCGACATCGTCGGCGTCGAAGTCGACGTGCAACACCTTCTCGGCGTCCGGAACGTCGGGCAGCTCGCCGCCTGGACGGGAGGCCAGCACCACCACATTCCCGGCGGCCAGTCGGGTGGCAATCTCCAGACCGATCTCGGATCGTCCCCCGAAGATCGCGACCACGCTCGTCGGTGAACCGGTCATCGAGCCGCACCCCTCACAGCGTCGACCGCAGGTCTCGAAGGCGGCTCAGGGTGGACTCGCGGCCGAGCAGTTCCATCGACTCGAACAGCGGCGGCGACACTCGTGAACCGGTGACGCCCACCCGCACCGGGCCGAACGCGAATCGTGGCTTGATCCCCAGACCGTCGACCAGCGCGGCCCGCAGCGCCGCCTGAATCTGATCGGCAGAGAAAGGCTCCACGATTGCCAGGGCGGCGATGGACGCGTCCAGCACCGGGCCGGCGTCGTCGCCGAGCTGGGCCCGGGCGTCGTCGGCAACCACCAGGTCGACGTCACCGGTGAACAGGAACGCCAGCTTGGGCAGCGCCTCGGAGAGCACCGTGAGCCGCTCCTGAATCAGCGGGGTGGCTCGGCGCAACAACTCCACGTCCGCCGGGTTTGCGGTCGCCCACTCGCCGGTGAATTCCAGATGTTCGACGATCCGGTCGGCCAGCGCGTCCGGGGTCAGCGCACGGATGTATTCGCCGTTCAGCCAGTTCAGCTTGGTCAGGTCGAAGATCGGGCCGACGGCACTCACCTTGGCCCAGTCGAACGCCGCCACGAACTCGTCGAAGGTGGCCACCTCCGACTCCCCCACCGGCGGGTAGGCGAGTAGCTGCAGGAAGTTGCGCAACGCCTCCGGCAGGTAGCCCTGCTCGCGGAACCAGACCAGCCGCGCCGCCGGGTTCTTCCGCTTGGAAATCTTCGACTTGTCGGTGTTGCGCAGCAGCGGCATGTGCGCGAAGGCCGGCGGGGTCAGCCCCAGGAATCGGTACAGCAGGATGTGCTTCGGGGTGGAGCTGATCCACTCCTCGCCGCGCACCACATGGGTGATGCCCATCAGGTGATCGTCGACGACCACGGCCAGGTGGTAAGTCGGGAACCCGTCGGCCTTGAGGATTACCTGGTCGTCCGGACGCGGCGCGTTCACCTCGCCGCGGATCACGTCGGTGAAGCTCAGTGGCGCATCGTCCGGGATCAGCATCCGCACCACCGGGGTGTCGCTGAAGCCGGGCAGCGCGGCCCGCTCGTCGCGGGTCTTGCCCAGGCAGAGCCGGTCGTACCCGGTCACTGACGCCTTGGCCGCCTGCTGCTGCTCCCGCAGCCCGGCCAGCCGCTCGGTGGAGCACCAGCAGTGGTAGGCGTGACCCGAGGCCAGCAACTGCTCGACGAACGGACGGTAGCTGTCCAGCCGCTCCGACTGCCGGTAGGGCGCGTACGGGCCGCCGACGTCCGGGCCCTCGTCCCAGTCGAAGCCGAGCCAGCGCAGCGTGTCGAAGATCTGCTGCTCGGAATCGGCGACGTAGCGCGCGCGGTCGGTGTCTTCGATGCGCAGCACGAAGGCGCCGCCGGTGGCTTGCGCGTAGGCCTTGTTGAACAGGGACATGTAGGCGGTGCCGACGTGTGGGTCGCCGGTGGGCGAGGGCGCGACACGCAGGCGGGCAGGAGTCTGGGTCATAACCGGTTCAGCCTATCGTGACCGGTTCGCCGCACCGTCGGTGCAGCCTGTGAGACCCGCAGGAGTGGATTCCGACCCGCTCAATCACCGCCGGTCGCGACGCTTGTCGAGACCCAACTGAGCAGATTTCGACGAAGTCAATCACCACGGAACGGCGGACGGGCCGTTGCCGCCGACGTGCCGGCAACGGCCCGCCCACACCGCTCACGCCTTCCGCTTGGCCGGCGCCAGCATCAGCCCGCAGGCCAGCACGGTGACCAGGGTGATCGCACCGACCAGCGCCTTGATCGCGGGCGGAACGTCCACGAAGAAGGCCGGCATCGCCGAGATCGCGATCAGGATCACACAGCCCGCGGCGATTCTCGCTGCGAGCCGGCTGCCGCGCACCCAGGCGACGATCACCGCGATCACGACCACAGCGGCCAGCACGGTGTCCGCGAAAAGCACCTCGAACGGCGGACCAACCTCGCCGTCCGGGGTCGGAAAGAAGACGCTGGTGACATTACCCAAGCCCAGGATCAGGGTCAGCACGAGGCCGACCCGGTTAGCCATCGACCAAGTGGCCCGGCTGCGGGTAGTGGTGGTTGTGGACATTTCGGAACCTCCGCTGTGAGCTGCCGGCCCGATTGCCGGCACCTCGATCATTCGGCCGACACGCCTCCCGGGGGATCGGTCGTCCCTCCCTATCGTGGACGACGATCCTCCCGGCCGATATGGGAGGTTCTTCCCTCTTCATCTGGTGCGGACGATGCCAGAATTCCGCTGTGGAGCCGATCCGTGTGGTGCTGGTCGACGACCATCCGGTTGTCCGGCGCGGGTTGCGCTCGCTGCTTGAGTCGCTGCCCGGCTTCACCGTGGTCGGCGAAGCCGCGGACGGCATCGCGGGGGTCCGCGAAGTGCAGTTGACCAGGCCGGACGTGGTGCTGATGGACATCCGGATGCCCAGCCTGGACGGTCTCGAGGCCACCCGGGCCATCCGGTCCGCCGCCCCGTCGGTGGCCGTGCTGATGCTGACCATGCTCGACGAGGACGACGCCGTGTTCGCCGCGATGCGCGCTGGCGCCCGGGGCTACTTGCTCAAAGGCGCTGAACAGCAGGAGATCGACCGGGCGATTCGTGCCGTCGCCGCGGGCGAGGCGATCTTCAGCCCCGGTGTCGCGCTGCGGGTGATCAACCACTTCAGTGGGGCCGCCTCCGCCTCGGCACAGCCCGAACCGTTCCCGGAACTGACCGCGAGGGAACGCGAGATCCTCGACCTGGTGGCCGCCGGGTTGCGCAACGCCGCGATCGCCGAGCGGCTCTTCCTGTCCCAGAAGACGGTCGCCAACCACCTGTCGTCGATCTTCGCCAAGTTGTCGGTGGACGGCCGGCACCAGGCGATCATCCGGGCCCGCGACGAGGGTCTCGGACGGCCATGACAATCGCCGTCCACGTCGCCGCCGCGCTCTGTGCGGTCACCTGCCTGGCCGCGGGCTGGGTGCTTTGGCGGGTTGGCGCAGGTCGCCTGACGAGTGTCTCGACCGCCGCGTCCGGAGTGGCGCTGCTCGCCGATCTGGCATTGCGCTCGACGGGCGGTCCGGTCGATCTGACGGCTGTTGCCGGGCTGGCGATCGGCCCGATCGCGCTGGCCGGCTATCCACGGTTGGCTGCCGGCAGGTCACGGGTGGTGGCGGGGGCGGTCCTGGTCGTCGTCACCGGCTGCGCGGCCGTCGCGCTCGCGCGTCCCGAGTCGGCCGACGGACTCGGCATCGCGATCGCGTTCGTATTGATCGGTCACGCCTGGTGGGTGATCGAGCGGGCGTCGTCCGCCGACCGCTCGGCCACCCAGTGGATGATTGCCGCGGTCGTCTTCGCGCTGCTCGCCGGCGGGCTGTTCGGCTTCGGCTACGGCGCGGTCGCCCCGTCCGGCGACGGGGTGATCGTCGAGGTGGTCGGCTACCTGCTGGCTGTGCTGGTCCCGGTGGCGATGACCATCGGCGTGCTCCGGCCGGAGTTGGTCGACGTGCGCTGGCTGGTCACCACGATCACCGTCACCCTCGCCGTGGTGCTGTGCTTCCTGGCCGCGGCCTCGACCCTGGTGTTCGGAGTCGAGGCGCTCACCGGGCAGGCCCTGGGGACGTCCACGGTGGTCACGGTCTGCGCCCTGCTGGCGCTGGGCGTGGCCCCCACTCGCCGCTGGCTGTACGGCACTTTCAAGCGGATGCTGTTCGGCGGCCGTCCCGACCCGATCAGTGCGCTGGCGTCATTCGCCGGGCTGGTCGGCAACGACCTGACGGACGCGCTGCACCTCGTCCGGGAGGGTTTGGCGCTGCCCTATCTGCGGCTGGAGGTGGCCGGCCGGCCCCCGCTGACCAGCGGAAACGAAGTCGCCCACCGCACGGAAATGACGCTCGACGTCGAACCGGACCGGACGGCCAGCCTGATCGTCGGGCTGCGTCCCGGCGAACGCACCTGGACCAAGGCCGACCGGGACGCGATCGGGCTGGTGGCGCCGCTGGTGGCCAGCACCGTCCGCGCCCAGTTGCTCGCCGAGCAGGTCACCCAGTCGCGCGGCGAAGCGGTGGCGGCCATCGAGGACGAGCGGCGCAGGTTGCGCAGGGACCTGCACGACGGCGTGGGACCGCTGCTGTCCGGGGTGGTCTTCACCGCCGATGCCGCCGGCAATCTGCTGGCCCGCGACCCGGCGGCCGCCGCCCGGCTGCTGGCCGACCTGCGGGCGGACGCCGCGGCCGCGATCGCCGAGGTCCGGCAACTCGTGGACGGGCTGCGCCCGCCTGCGCTGGACGAACTGGGCCTGGTCGGGGCGCTGCGCACCTGGTCGAACGGCTTGCGCGCCGCCGGCGGGGCACCGATCGCCGTCCGGTTCGAGGGCGAGAGCGAGGTCGCTGGCCTGACTGCGGCCGGCGAGGCCGCCGCCTACCGGATCGCGGTCGAGGCCCTGACCAACGTGGCCCGGCACTCGGGTGCCGACCAGGCGACGGTCCGGTTCACCCACGCGAGCCGCACTTGGCGCATGGAGATCCGCGACCCCGGGGTCGGTGGAGCCTGGGTGCCCGGGGCCGGTATGAACTCCATGCGGGAGCGGGCCGAAGCCGCCGGCGGAGAACTGGCGGCTGGCGATGGCCTGGTCAGGCTGACGCTGCCGTCGGATCGCTGATCCGATCAGGCCGTCAGGGGCCCCCAGGCCCGCCTCCCCCGCCCGGGCCACCCATACCGCCGAAGCCGTGCCCGCCCATCGGCGGCCCGCCAAAGCCGTGCCCGCCCATCGGCGGCCCACCCCAACCGGGCCCGAACAGGCCCCCGCCAAACAGCCCGCGACCGAAGCCGAACAGGCCACCGGGGCGATCGAACAAAAGATTGAACACGGCCGAACCCGCGAAGCCGGCGGCAAGCGAGGTCCAGATGGTGCGACTCTGACTGCCCTGCGCCCCGAAGATGCGCTCCATTGCCCCCGGCTGCCGCAGTTCGAGCCGGGTCGCCGAGCGGGCTAACGCGGCTGGGGAATCGTCCGTGGGCACCTCGTCGGTTCGAGCCAGCGCAGCCAGTACCTCGCGACGTTCCTGTGCCGACAACTGGGCGAACGCCTCGGCATGCGCCTGCTCCAACTGTTCGGGCGGGGCCGTCCGCAGCAAGTAGCGGTAACGGTCAACGGCGTCCGAACCGGCGGGCGGGTAGTTCTGGTAGCTGGTCATGGGTGCCTCCTGTGACCAGAGAACCTGTTGGGCCTGTGCAATCCCTGTGGCTCGGTCCCGGCGCGCACTGTGAATCTGTTCCGCTTCGGGGAACCACCCAACCGGGATGCGACAGGGGGCGACACTGCGAAAGTGTCGCCCCCTGTCGGAGCCGGCTTCAGCAAACGCTGATCAATCCTCGGCCGAGCTTGTCGAGACCTCAAACGAGGTGCTCTCACTAGGGATTTCGAGAAACTCAAGCAGCGGTGGGCTCATTGCTCAGCGCATCTCTAGGCCGAATGCGGCAGCGCCCGGCTGGCGGGCACCGCGCTGGGTCAGTGGCGGTCCCGCTCGGCGAGCGCCGGGGCGAGCCAGACCAACGCTCCGAGCAGAACGACCGACGCCAGCCCTCCGCCGATCAACTGGAGCGAGGACTGAGCGGTGACGCCGACAACGGTGATCGCTGCGGACACGAAGACCAGCATCCACAAGGCGACGAGGACGGCCACGGTGGCGGCCGGGTCAGCGACCAGGCCGGCGCGAACATCGGACAAGGCGAAGGGACGCGACCCGGCGTCGGAGGTACGGATCTTGGTGTGCAGGGCAGACATCGTCTGTGCTCCTCATTCTCATCTGGATGCAGAGCACAAACCGTGCTCTACACGGCTATGTGGGGTTCCCCGGAAGGAACAATCTTTATATTAGTCCCTGAGACTACTAAATGCAAGCGGGCGCTTCAGCACGGCCATGCCCGGTCTCGGCCGACCCCATCGCCCCGTCGCACACCGGCAGCGTTGATAGGTTTACGCCCATGACCGACGCGCCCGCCGCCAACGACTTCATTCGCGACATCGTCCGGCGCGACAACGAGCAGGGCCGCTTCGGCGGACGCGTCCAGACCCGCTTCCCACCCGAGCCCAACGGCTACCTGCACATCGGCCACGCCAAGGCGATCGTGGTCGACTTCGGCATCGCCGAGGACTTCGGCGGCGTCTGCAACCTTCGGCTGGACGACACCAACCCCGACACCGAAGAGACCGAGTACGTCGACTCGATCGTGGCCGACATCGAATGGCTCGGCTACGCCCCGGCGAACGTGCTGTATGCCTCGGACTACTTCGAGCAGTTGTACGCGTGGGCCGAGTTGCTGGTGCAGGACGGCAAGGCCTACGTCGACGACTCGCCGATCGAGTTGATCTCGGCGCAACGCGGCGGCTTCGGCAAGCCGGGCATCGAGAGCGAATACCGCAACCGCAGCATCGAGCAGAACCTCGACCTGCTGCGCCGGATGCGCGCCGGCGAGTTCCCGGACGGCTCCCGCGTGCTGCGCGCCAAGATCGACATGCAGCACGAGAACATGCAGCTGCGCGACCCGGTGATGTACCGCATCCGGCACGCCGACCACCACCGCACCGGCGACGCCTGGGACATCTACCCCACCTACGACTGGGCGCACGGCCAGTCCGATGCCATCGAGGGCGTCACGCATTCGATCTGCACCCTGGAGTTCGACACGCACCGGGCGCTCTACGACTGGTACCTGGAGCAGCTGCCGCTACCCGCCGACCAGCCGAAGCAGATCGAATTCGCCAGGCTGGAGTTCACCCACACGGTCACCTCCAAGCGCCGGCTGAAGACGCTGGTCGATACCGGCATGGTCGACGGCTGGGACGACCCGCGGATGCCGACCCTGCGGGCGCTGCGCCGGCGCGGTTACCCGGCTTCGGCGATCCGGGCCTTCTGCCGCGACATCGGCACCACCCGGACCAACAGCCGGCAGTCCATCGAGGCGCTGGAATCGTACGTCCGGCGCGAACTGAACGCGACCGCACAGCGTCGGATGGCGGTGCTCAAACCGCTCAAGCTGGTGCTGACCAACTGGCCCGAGGGGCAGGTCGAGCACTTCGAGGTGGCCAACAACCCGGAGAACCCCGCAGACGGCGTCCGCACGGTGGCATTCAGCGGCGAACTGTGGATCGAGGCCGACGACTTCGCCGAGGTGCCGCCGCCGAAGTTCTTCCGGCTTTCGCCCGGACGCGAGGTGCGGCTGCGCGGCGCCTACCTGATCACCGCCACCGACGTGGTGAGGGACGCCGACGGCAACGTCGTGCAGGTCAACGCGATCTACGATCCGGCCTCCCGAGGCGGCAACGCGCCGGACGGCCGCAAGGTGAAGTCGACCATGCATTGGGTGTCCGCCGCCCACGCCCTGCCCGGCACCGTGGCGCTGTACGACCGGTTGTTCTCGGCCGCGGCGCCTGGCGAGCGCACCGGAGAGCCTCTGGACGATCTCAACCCCGACTCCCGGCAGGTGCTCACCGACTGCCGGTTCGAGCTAGCGCTGGAGCAGACCGAACCGGGCCAGGTTGTCCAGTTCGAACGACTCGGCTACTTCGCCCACGACCCGCGCGAGCCCCTGCTGTTCCACCGCACGGTCGGGCTCCGCGACGAGTGGGCCGCGATCCAGCGCCGGCAGAGCCAGTCGTGACGAGGATCTAGCCGCAGCCGCAGCCGCAAGCCGCAGCCGCTGATCGCCGTCGCGGACGTGGTGGCGAAGTCCGCCTTCTACTGCGAGATGCTCGGGGCCGGCTCCGGCCACGTCCAGAAATCTCGACCGGCTCAATCGCGGCGTGGCAAGGCTCCCCACCGCCGCCACCCCATAGGCTCAGGAATCATGAAGGACCGACTCACCCCACTCACCATCCCCTCCCGCAAGGGACGCCTGGCCATCGTCACCGGGGCCAGCGGCGGCATCGGCAAGGCGACGGCCCGAGCCCTCGGACTAGCCGGTGCCGACGTGGTGCTGGCCGTCCGCAATGTCACCAAGGGCGAGGCCGTCGCCGAGCAATTGCGTGCCGAGCACCCCGAAGGCACCCACACTGTCGCACACCTGGACGTCTCGGATCTGGCCTCGGTGCAACGATTCGCCACCGCCTACACCGACCGCAGGGTCGACATCCTGGTGCTGAACGCGGGCATCGGCCCCACCCGAAAACGCGAGCAGAGCGTCGACGGACACGAGTTGATCATGGCCACCAACTACCTGGGGCACGTTGCACTGACCGCCCATCTGCTGGAACCGCTACGCCGCGCCAGCCGAGCCCGGGTGGTGGCGCTGGGGTCACTGGTGGCCAACAACGGCAAGATCCGGCCCGACGACCTCAACCTGGAGCGGCGCTGGTCGGGTGCGCGAGCGTACGCCAACAGCAAACTGGCCATGGTGATGTTCGCCCGTGAGTTGCAACGGCACAGCACCGCCGGCGAGTGGGGCGTGAATGCCCACGCGGCCCACCCCGGCTGGGCGGCGGGCGGCCCATTACAGGACGCGCCGCACCACGCCCTCGGCGAGTTCTTCGGTCGAGTCACCCGGCAGATCCAGTCGACATCGGACGGCGCCCAGCCGGTGGTGTTCTGTGCCGCCAGCCGGCAGGCGGCCGCCGGCGGCTACTACGGCCCGATCGGCATGTTCGGCACCTCGGGTCCGGTCGGACGGGCGGCCTTGCCGCGCCAGGCTCGCTCTGCTCGCGACCTCACCGCACTATGGCTGGCAACCGAAAAGGCCACCGGGGTGGAATTCCCACGGTGACCTTGTTCGGTGCTGCCACGACCAGCCACTCGCTCAGGTGGTGGCCGGCTCCACAGCCTCACTCGCCGCCTCGGCGGGCTTCACCAACGAGCCGAGGGCCCAACCAAGCAGAATGAACATGACCCCCAGGCCGATCACCAGCAGCGCCACACCGTAGGCAACCACCGAAGTGAACAGTGAAGCGCGCAAGAACGACGCGTTCATCATGGTGGTGCGCAGCGCAGTGAGTTCCTCGACCTTGGCGGTGTCACCGGCGGTCCTGGCCGCCGAGATCTCGGTGCCGAGCTGGGCGAACGTGCGACCCCCGCTCGAGGCGAGCGCGTGGGTATTGATGATTTCGGCCTGAGCATAGGCGCTGATCGGATCCTGCACCCTGGCACCCGGGACGAGCGGCGAGTCCGCAGGTACCGTGATGTTCTCTGCGGCAAGTTGGGTAGACACCGTGGCCCAGGTGGTGATCCCACCGATGATGGCCACCGCGCCGAAGATGATGCTGAGAAGGCCCACCAGCTTCACTGGGCCGGACTTCTTGGACATGAAGCGCTCCTTGTTGACTGTGTACTGCGTCGACGTCATTGCCGAGGTCGGCAGCGTTGGCAACCTCAGCAGATGAGTCCCCTGGGCACCCGATCCCTCCCGATCGTTGACCCCTCATCTACGACACAGTGTAGTACGCAAGTCACTGGATAGCACAAGACCCCCGCCCGAGGGCGGGGGTCTTGAAAAATACTTCAGATCACTTGAGGATCTTGGTCACTCGGCCGGCGCCGACGGTGCGGCCACCCTCACGGATGGCGAACTTCAGGCCGTCCTCCATGGCGATCGGCTTGTTCAGGTGCACAGTCATGTCGGTGTTGTCACCGGGCATCACCATGTCGGTACCCTCGGGTAGCTGAACAACGCCGGTCACGTCCGTGGTGCGGAAGTAGAACTGCGGGCTGTAGTTGCTGAAGAACGGCTTGTGACGGCCGCCCTCCTCCTTGGTCAGCACGTAGACATTCGCCTCAAAGTCGGTGTGCGGGGTGGTCGAACCCGGCTTGATCACGACCATGCCGCGCTCGACGTCGTCCTTCTTGGTGCCACGCAGCAGCAGGCCGACGTTCTCGCCCGCGCGACCCTCGTCGAGGATCTTGCGGAACATCTCCACACCGGTGATGGTGGTGGTCTGCTTCTTGTCGGCGATGCCGATGATGTCGACGGTCTCGCCGGTCTTGACGATGCCGCGCTCGATCCGGCCGGTGACGACGGTGCCACGACCGGTGATCGTGAACACGTCCTCGATCGGCATCAGGAACGGCTTGTCGGTCTCACGCTCGGGCTGCGGGATGTACTCGTCCACGGCGTTCATCAGCTCGAGGATCGACTCGCCCCACTTCTCGTCGCCCTGCATGGCCGGGAAGGCAGCCACGCGCACGACCGGAGCGTTGTCGCCGTCGAACTCCTGGGCGTCCAGCAGCTCGCGGACCTCCATCTCGACCAGCTCAATGAGCTCCTCGTCGTCGACCATGTCGCACTTGTTCAGCGCGACGACGATCGCCGGGACGCCGACCTGACGGGCCAGCAGCACGTGCTCGCGGGTCTGCGGCATCGGGCCGTCGGTGGCGGCCACGACCAGAATCGCGCCGTCCATCTGGGCAGCACCGGTGATCATGTTCTTCACGTAGTCGGCGTGACCCGGGCAGTCCACGTGGGCGTAGTGACGAGCCTCGGTCTGGTACTCGACGTGCGCGATCGAGATGGTGATGCCGCGCTGGCGCTCTTCGGGCGCCTTGTCGATCTGATCGAAGGCCGAAACCGCGTTCAGCTCGGGGTACTTTTCGTGCAGCACCTTGGTGATCGCCGCGGTCAGAGTGGTCTTGCCGTGGTCGATGTGCCCGATGGTGCCGATGTTGCAGTGCGGCTTGGTCCGCTCGAACTTGGCCTTTGCCACTGAGGCTCCTTCATGATGTCGCCACGCGCGGTTCGCGCGGCGTCGTGTGGGTTGGGTTGATGAGTCCCTGGTTGGTGCGCCCCACAACGGGGGCGAACCCTACCAAGTCTTGTCTACGGTTGCGGTGGAGTCAAACTCAGGCCCCGCCGCGACCCTTGGCGATGATCTCTTCGGCGACGCTCTTGGGAGTCTCGCCGTACTGGCTGAACTCCATCGAGTAGGACGCCTGGCCCGAAGTCTTCGACCGCAGGTCACCGACATAGCCGAACATCTCGCTCAGCGGCACCAGAGCGCGCACGACCTGGTTGCCGTGCACCTCCTCCATGCCCTGGACGTGGCCGCGGCGGCTGTTGATGTCGCCGATCACGGTGCCCAGGTAGTCCTCGGGAGTGGTGACCTCGACCGCCATCAGCGGCTCGAGCAGAGCCGGGTCGGCCTTGCGCGCAGCGTCCTTGAAGACCATCGAACCGGCGATCTTGAACGCCAGCTCTGAGGAGTCGACGTCGTGGTACTGGCCGTCGACCAGGGTGACCTTGATGTCTTCGATGGGGTAGCCGGCGAGCGGGCCGAAGGCAATGGCCTCTTGCACGCCCTTGTCGACGGCGGGAATGTATTCCTTGGGGATGCGCCCACCGGTGACGGCGTTCTCGAACGTGTAGCCCGAGCCCGCCTCCATCGGCTCCAGATTGATGATCACCTTGGCGTACTGGCCCGAGCCGCCCGACTGCTTCTTGTGGGTGTACTCGACCTTCTCGACCGGACGACGCAGCGTCTCACGGTAGGCCACCTGCGGCTTGCCGATGTTGGCCTCGACCCGGAACTCGCGCTTCATCCGGTCGATCAGGATCTCCAGGTGAAGCTCGCCCATGCCGGCGATGATGGTCTGGCCGGTCTCCTCGTCGGTGTGGACCTGGAAGGTCGGATCCTCCTCGGCCAGCCGCTGGATGGCCATCGACAGCTTCTCTTGGTCAGACTTCGACTTGGGCTCGATGGCTTGTTCGATGACCGGGCTGGCGAAGTTGATCGATGCGAGCTGCACCGGGTTGGCCGGGTCGCACAGGGTGTCGCCGGTCCTGGTGTTCTTCAGGCCCATCACCGCGACGATCATGCCGGCACCGATCGACTCGATCTCTTCACGCTTGTTGGCGTGCATCTGGTAGATCTTGCCGATCCGCTCCTTGTGGCCGCGGGTGCTGTTCAGCACCGAGGTGCCTGCCTTGAGCACGCCGGAGTAGATCCGAATGAAGGTCAACTTGCCCAGGTGCGGGTCTGCGGCGATCTTGAACGCCAGCACGCTCAGCGGGTCGTCGTTGGACGGGTGCCGCTCGATCACCGTCTCTTCGTCGCCCGGCTTGAAGCCCTCGATGGCCGGAATGTCCAGCGGTGACGGCAGGTAGTCGACGACGGCGTCCAGCATCGGCTGCACGCCCTTGTTCTTGAACGAGGTGCCGCAGATCACCGCGGTGAGCTTGTTGGCCAGCACCGCGCGGCGGATCGCCGCCTTGAGCTGCGCGACGGTCAACTCCTCGCCGGTCTCCTCGGCCTCGAGCCACGCTTCGGCGAACTCGTCGTCGTGGTCGGCCAGCACGTGAACCAGCTCTTCGCGCGCCTCGGCCGCAGCGTCGGCCAGGTCGGCCGGAATCTCCTCGACCTCGTAGTCCTCACCGATCGCGGTCTCGCCGCGCCAGGTCAGGGCCCGCATGCCGACCAGGTCGACGACGCCCAGAAAGTCGCCCTCGGCCCCGATCGGCAACTGCAGCACCGCGGTGGTGGCGTTCAGCCGCTCCTTGATGGTCTTCACGCAGTAGTCGAAGGACGCACCGGTGCGGTCCAGCTTGTTGACGTAGCAGATCCGCGGGACGCCGTACTTGGTGGCCTGCCGCCACACCGTCTGAGACTGCGGTTCGACGCCGGCGACACCGTCGAACACGGCCACCGCTCCGTCCAGCACGCGCAGCGAACGCTCCACCTCGACGGTGAAGTCGACGTGCCCGGGGGTGTCGATGATATTGATCTGGTGCTGCTTCCAGAAGCAGGTCGTCGCGGCCGACGTGATGGTGATGCCGCGCTCCTGCTCCTGCTCCATCCAGTCCATCGTGGCGGCGCCGTCGTGCACCTCACCGATCTTGTAGTTGATGCCGGTGTAGAACAGGATGCGCTCGGTGGTGGTGGTCTTGCCCGCGTCGATGTGCGCCATGATGCCGATGTTGCGCACCTTGGCCAGGTCGGTGTTCACGTTGATAGCCACGGTAAGGGCTCCTCGAAGGTCTGTGTTCCAGTTGTGGGCGGGCAGGCGTGAAGCCCTCCCCCGGGGATCGCCCGGGTGGAGAGCCTCAGATCACCAGCGGTAATGAGCGAAGGCGCGGTTGGCCTCGGCCATCTTGTGCGTGTCTTCGCGACGCTTCACCGAGGCACCCAGGCCGTTGGAAGCGTCCAGCAGCTCGTTCATCAGACGCTCGGTCATGGTCTTCTCGCGACGGGCGCGCGAGAAGCTGACCAGCCAGCGCATGGCGAGAGTGGTGGCGCGGGCCGGCTTGACCTCGATCGGCACCTGGTAGGTGGCACCGCCGACGCGGCGGCTCTTCACCTCGAGCGTCGGACGGATGTTGTCGAGCGCCTTCTTCAGCGTCTGCACGGGGTCGACGCCGGTCTTGGCCCGGGTGCCCTCAAGTGCGGAGTAGACGATGTTCTGAGCGGTGGTCTTCTTGCCGTCCAGCAGGATCTTGCTGACCAGTTGGGAAACCAGGGGCGAACCGTAGACCGGGTCGACAACGACCGGACGCTTCGGGGCGGGACCCTTGCGAGGCATTACTTCTCCTTCTTCGCGCCGTAGCGGCTGCGAGCCTGCTTGCGGTTCTTGACACCCTGGGTGTCGAGCGAGCCGCGAATGATCTTGTAGCGCACGCCGGGCAGGTCCTTCACACGACCGCCGCGCACCAGCACCATCGAGTGCTCCTGCAGGTTGTGGCCGACGCCGGGAATGTACGCCGTGACCTCGACACCCGAGGACAGCCGGACGCGAGCCACCTTGCGCAGTGCGGAGTTCGGCTTCTTCGGGGTGGTGGTGTACACACGCGTGCACACGCCACGCCGCTGCGGCGAACCTTTGAGCGCGGGCGTCTTGTTCTTGCTGACCTTGTCAGTGCGGCCCTTACGGACCAACTGCTGAATGGTGGGCACCGGCTGGTATCACTTTCCGTCGTGGTTGAAGGCACGTCCTGGCGAACGTGATTCGCTGTTGGGGTGTCGCGTCACAGACGGAAGTCGTCGCGACGGGCACACACGGATGGTTCGGTCGCCCGAACACAACCACCAAGGTTACCCGCTGCCGTCCGTCAGCGCAAAAACGCGTGCTCCGCTATGCCGCTTGCATGGCGGTGAGGGGTGTGACTGTGGCGGCGCGTAGTGCGGGGATCAGGCCACCGAACAGACTGGCGGCGACCCCGCCCAGTGCGACGAGCCATGGCAACGGTGGCCAGACGATTAAGGTCCAACCCTGCTGCGCACACCAGATCGCGGCGGCGGCAAGGCCGACCGCAGCACCGATCAGGCCGGCGATCAGGCCCGCAAAGGCAGATTCGGTCAGGATCAGGACGCCGATGCGGCGCCGGCTCCAGCCCATCGCCGAGCGCAGGCCAAGCTCGCGGCGGCGGTTGTTCACCGCGAGCATCAACGTATTGGCGATCGCCACCATGCCGACCAAGCCGATGAATCCGCCGAGCGCGGCGCCGATCCGGCGCAGGTCGTCGGTCACATTGCCGAGCAACTGTTGCCCGTCGGGTGGCGTGACGTCGCGGAGTTGCAGGGTGTGGTCATAGTCCATGGCGGCCAGGGCGTAGGCAGCCACGGCGGCGGCAGACCCTGGCCGGACATGGATGAGGAGGCGAATGTTCGCGGCGCCGTCGGAGGGTAGTTCACCGGCGGCCTCGCGGGGGATCACGACCGAGTTGTCGACATAGTCGAAACCAGTCGCATTCGCCACGATCCCGGCCACGCTGAACGGTCGACCGTCGAGGACGACCTGCGCATCGGGAGTATTGGCGGTACCGTCGGCGGGACGCACCCCCAGATCGGCAGCGAGTTGGCGTCCGACCCAGGCCAGCGGGAGACGGCCCGCGGTCAGGAGTTGCGGCGCGGCACCGCTCAGCACGGTCGTCTCGCTTGCTGCCAGTCCGCCGGCATCGGCAACGATCACCGGCGCCGAAACCGGATGGGAGGCGAACGACCGGGTGACGTTCGTGCGCGTGCTCCACAACGAGAACTCCCCGGCTGCACTGACCGGTTCCAGCGCGGTCACCTGGTGAACCCGGTCAGGCGGGAAGCCGTCCGGAGCCTGCGCCTGGGACCACAGCACCACGTGTTGGGATCGCTGCAGGTCGAATCGCAGGTCAATCTGCGCCTGCTGGGTGTCGGCGATCACGACTGCGGCGGTGGCGCTGGCCACGCCGAGCAGGATGCCGGACATCATCCCGATTGCGTGCCAGGGCCGGGCGAGCAGCGACGCGCCGGCATCGGCTGCCACCACCCACAGCGGACGCAGCCGATCGCGCAGCCCAGACCACCACCGGCCCTGCCTGCCCGCGGGGGTACTGGCGGGGCTCGCCGCGCTCATCGGAGCCGTCCGTCCACGATCGACACCACCTGGTCGGCCATCGCAGCGGCTCGGGAGTCATGCGTAACAACGATCAGGGTGGTCCCGTCGTCGGTCAGGCTGCTGAGCAGATCGAGGATCGCCTGCCCGGTGGTCTGGTCGAGCGCGGCCGTCGGCTCGTCCGCGATCACCACCTCGGGTCTCTTCACCAGCGCTCGAGCCACCGCAACCCGGTGGCGTTCGCCACCCGAAAGGTGCGCCGCCTTGCGGCCAGCCAGCGGAGCGAGCCCGACGACATCCAGCGCATCGATGCAGCGTTGGACGCGGACCGCGCTCGGCATCCGGGGATCGGTGATGCCCAGGTCGACATTCGCCGACGCGGTGCGCTCGTCGATCAGGTGCGAGTTCTGGAAGACGAAACCGAGCCGTTCGGACCGGAACCGTGCCAACTGCCCCAGGGAACGTCCGGTCACCGGCTGCCCCGCGTAACGGTAGGTGCCTTCGGACGGCTGTTGCAGGGCACCGATCAACGACGCCAGGGTCGACTTCCCGGCACCGGACGGACCCACGATCGCGACCGACGATCCGGCCGCGATATCCAGGTCGAGAGGGTGCAGGATGCGCGTGGGAACGGGGGCGGTCACGGCGAAGCCGACCTGTCGGAGTTCGATCAGCGGTGAAATGACTGGTTCCGCGTGACCGCCGCCGACCCGGACGGGTGCCGGCTCGCTCACCGAGGGCCACTCGGGGTCGGGGTCGGCTCAGCGGGTGAACGGCCCGACGGCGCGGCGGAGGCCTGATCGGAGGATTCGAACAACAGCACCTGGACACCCGTGGCAATGCCGTCACCGGCGATCTCCACCAGGCCTTGTGCCGTCACGCCCAGGGCGACCGGGGTCTCACGCTGGGACTCCCCGTCGACGACGACCACCGCGGGCCGGCCACCCGCATCCACCCGGACCGCGCTGAGCGGCACTGCCAGCACAGGCTTGCCGCTGCCCGCTGATTGCACGCCGAGTCGGCCCTGACCCTCATCGACCGCCGTGCGCGGTATGACCAGCACGTAGCCCGGCTCGTCGTTCGTGCGCGTCCGAACGGTGACGGACGCCACTTTCACCGTTTTGTCGGCCACCATGAACGTGGTCGCTGCCGGCGTCACCTCGGATCCGGCGTTGGGCACCGCACAACGGAACTCCTTGGTACCGGCGTTGACCTCCAGCAGCACGGCGCCGGGCTTCACCACCTCACCCACCCGGACCTTGCGCACCCCCAACTCAGCCCCGTCCGGTACAGCCACGAGGCTCTGCTGCCGGACGCGGTCACGCGGACCGGTGGGATCGAACCGTCGCCAGGCCGCCAGGGTCGCCGCATCGAGCACCGCATTCGCCGTCCGGATCACCCCGGCGTGTTGCAGCGCCTTCTCGAATCCCCGGACGTCCGGTCCACGGTCTCCGACCCGAAGGTCGCGATAGAACACAGCATCGGTGACCACCGCGATCAGCGGAATGCCGGAGACCTGTGCCAGTTCCGTCCCGGTCCGAACCCGTACGACGGTGCCGGGCAGCCTGGTCACGACGGGACGTGACCCCTTCGGCACGCTCGGCGCCACGACGTTGACGGTCACACTCTGCTGGACACACGGAAACCAGGCCACCTGCCGCAACTCGACCTCCTGCACCACCGCCGTCGGCGGCGGCAGATCCGGCGCTGCCCGCCGTTGCGCCGCCTGCTCGGGCGACAGCGAGAACGCCAGCACGGCGACCAGCCACACCACTGAGGCAAGCGCCGCCCCGACGATCCCCCAGGCAAAGCGGCCGTTCAGGCTGGCCCATCTCGTCGAGCTACGGGACATACCCAGCCTTGACGATTCCCACGGCAAACTCGGTGAGCACCTCGCGGTTGCGTTCGATCTGCTCCGGGCGCTGCTTCAGCAATAGTTCACCGAGCTTCGCGAAGTACTCCTTGCCACAGTCGGCATAGGCCGCCGCGTACTTCTGTTCGCCCCCGGTCTCCCAATCATCGGTCTCCAGCATGGTGTCGTCAGCGATGCGCAGAAAGCTGACTGCCGGATCTGCGGGGTCGACGTCCTTGCCGATGCGGTCGGTCAGGCACCGGGCCATTGAATCCTTCGACTTCGCGAGCGTAGAATTCGCTGCGGCAACGTATGCATCCTTCTCCCAAGCTGCCTGAAGATTGTGCCAATCCTCCACACGAGGGATGCTTGGTATCAAATTGGGACAACTCGTGGGCAACCGCTCGATCCTTGCGTCTTCCTCAAGGCTCTCCTTGTTCTCAGCAAAGCCACGTTCTCGAATGAGTTCCAGATTCGGATAGAGGTGCTGCGCCGGCCTATTCATCGTCGCTTCGACCCGCCCAGGCTCTCCCCCGCACTTGCGGATTCCCTCATTGCGTGCAAACTGCTGCACTCGCATGCCGCGCAACACGCCATCCCCAGGAACCATGAATGTCGACTCGATCACGTCCTGCATAACTTGCGGATCGACAATAGTAGGGATCACTGGCTCAGGAGTGGGAGACACTCCGCTACATGCAGCCAGCGTCACGCACATCAGAAGGCACGCCACACGCGGCACAAGCCAGTTCACCCTAGCCCTGTTCTTTCAGCAGACGCGAGCACATTCCATACACTAAACCGACTACACGATCAGAACTCGTAGACTGCGTTCTGGTTGTAGTTTGCGGACTGTCCCTTGATGTCGCGTCCCGTAGTCGTATTGCCGACGATCTTCGGTACGGAAGCTCCCGACGGGTACACCCACTGCCATGAGTACGAACTCTTCTGCCACGTAGCGTCCTTATAGTACCAGCCGCGGATCTGGTCAGCGTAGGCCGACGTGTAATGCACCCACACGCCGTCGCACCCCGAATTGGCATCGAACTTCTGGGAACTCGAGAGTGTCGTCGAGGTCCACTTCAGTCCGAAGTCACAGCTGGCCGCCATTTACTGCGTAGCTGGCCCGAAGACGGGCAACAGCAGGGCGAGTGCTGCGGCCGAGGCCATCGACACTGTTCGTCGCTTCATGGAAGATCCCTTCATACTGTCCGAGCGGCCCGCACTCGAACCTCGTGAGTGCCGCTACCTCGAACGCATCGTCACGTCTCGAACGCATCGTCACGTCCGCGCCACTTGACGCTAGCCACACGGCTCGCTCCGTGGCCATTCTCAGGCCGCCAGTGCTTACTAAAGTCAGCACCGCTCCACAGTCGTAGCCAGGGTCGGAAGGGATGCCCTAGCCTCTGATCGCAGACAAGCCGGAAGGGTGTGTGCAGATGTTCGTACTTGCTCTCAGGAGCACTGCAGTCATACTGGCGCTCCTTCTCTCACGTGATGAGTCTGGTACTTGGCAACGAACGTGGGAGATGGACCCATTATGTGTGGTCTTCCCATGGCTCTGCGCCTAGTCTTCTGAAGTGGCGTCGTCTTCTCAAGTGGCGTCCAGGCTTCGCCGCCGTATCGGTCCATGGGAGATACCGGAATGGCTCGTGTGGCTATGGTCCACATTCTGGGCCCTCACCTACCTGAACGATGTTCGGGTGCTTTGGCTGCAACCAGAGCAGGCACACGTGTCACACGGGTACCCCGAGCTTCTGGTAGTCCAGTCGGTGTTGACGGGAGCCCAACTCTGCCTGATCGCGATCAGGCCCGCGTGGGGCGCCGCACTCGTCTGGTTGGTCATGGCGCTCGCGACGGTGACTCGGATCTCCACGGTGGCAGCAATGGGCCTACCGCTGGCCACGCTCGCACTGATCGTCTGGGGACGGCGAGCATGGCTGACAACCCACGCGGCTATGACCGTGGTGTGGCTTGCGATCGGGACGGTTCGCGACACCACCGGCATGTTCTTCTGGACGACAGCATTGCTACAACTGGTGGCGATTGCGATCGGTCTGCTACTGCGCTGGGTGCGGGCGAATCGGGCTCGGGAAGCGCTCGCCAAAGCGGAAGCGGAGCGGGCCCTTCGGGCAGAGGTCGAGCGGCGGGAGCAACTCATGCATCAGCTCGCCACCGAGCTCCACGACGCTGTTGCCAGCGAGTTGACCATGATATCGCTGGAGTCGTCGCATCGTGCGACCGTCGACGATCCGGCCGAGTTGCGCGAGGCACTCGCGGCCACCGGGGCCAGCGCGCGCTTGGCGCAGGCCGAACTCCGCGCCCTTCTGGGGCTACTCCGACAGCCTCAAACCAACGAGGAATCACCGACACCCGCGGAAGCTCTCGGGGAAGTGGAAGGCCTATCGAACGAACTCGCTCGCTTGGCCACGGTGCTGCGCGGCCATGGTTTCGTCGTGGAAGAGCACGTCGTCGCGCCTGATGCCGCAGCGGATCGTCGAGCTGCCGCCTCTCGTCCGGCTCACGGTGCAGCGCATCTTGCAGGAGGCCGTCGCGAACGTGATCCGGCACGCGTCAGCCGGTGCCGAGTGCAGGCTCGCCCTACGGCAGGACGAAGCGAACATCGAGGTCACGGTGAGCAATCGGGTCCGAGCAGCGGACGCAGCGCCCAGCCGCTCCGTCACCTCCGGCGGCATGGGCTTGGCCAGCCTTGCCGAGCGGGTCTCCCTGCTGTCGGGCACGTTGACCACCGGGGTGGAGCATGATGACTGGGTGGTGCGCGCGAACCTCCCGCTCACGACTCAGAGCTAGACGTGCCCGGCCGATCAGCCGCCGCAAGGCGGAGTTCGACGAGCCCAAGTTCGTGGCACCTGATCACGACCTGTACTCGATCGCGCACGCCAGTTTCGCCATCACCCGTCCGAGGGCAATCTTCACCGAGTTCTCCGTGATCGTCATCGCCTTGGCGATCAGGCGATTACTGAGGCCCTGCGCGAGCCATCCGACCAGTTCGAGTTCCCGCTCGGTCAAACCGCCGTCCACCGAACCGCCCACGAGCGGACGCTCGCCCAGGTTGGAGGTGACCAGATGCCGTCCGAGAGCGTTGACCACTCCTGGCGAGAGTGCGTAGGCGCCCTGCCGCTCAAGCACGGAGCGCAGCGCATCGAACAGCTCCGCCGGAGTGGACTCCTTCGCGAGGTAGCCGCAGGCCCCGGCGCGAAGCATGCGGACCAGCCAATCCGGATGGGCGAACGAGGTCAGCGCGACCACCTTCGTCCCCGGGAGCCGTTGCATGACTCGCCGGGTTCCCTCGATGCCGTCGACCGGCCGCATCACCACATCCATCAGCACAAGATCCGGGGTCGTCCGCTCACACACATCCGCCGCCTCGGCACCGTCAGAAGCCAAGCCAACCACCTGAAAGGCGGGGTTGGAATCAATGATGGCGGCAAGTAGCTCCCGGGTGCGGCCACGATCCTCCGCCAGAACTACTGTCCACGACACGCCAACCCCCTGCCTCCGGCGCTCACCCCAGCGTACCGAGCCCTCGAGTGCCTCACGGTTCACCCAACCACGCGGGCATCTTGACATGAGCATCCCCGCACCGACCCGATCCTGCACAGCAGGCCTGACCATACCAACAAGGTATTGTATTGGTATGACCGTACAGATCACCGTCCGGATCGCCGACGACGCCGCGGCATTCCTCGATCAGGAAGCCAGCGCTGCAGACATCAGCCGCGCGGCCGTCATCACACGCGCGCTGCGTCGTGAGGCGCGCCGGCGCCGGGCCGAGGCCGACGCCGCGATCTATGCCGCCGAGGGTGAGAGCACAGAGCTGGCCGGCTGGCAACAAGCGAGGGAGGACGCCGTCGGTGCGGTCTGGCAGGAACTGGACTGATGCACCCGATCCACCTCGCCGACATCCCCCATGACAAGGTCAGGCCAGTGCTCGTGCTCACTCGCGACGCCGTCCGGGAGCATCGCAGGTTCGTGACCGTCGCACCCATCACGTCGCGAGTCCGCGGACTGGCAAGTGAGGTTCTGGTGGGCCCTCGCAACGGTCTCGACCATGAGTCCGTGGTGAACTGCGATTCCATCGCGACCATCGACAAGGCTCTTCTCCGCCGGCGGGTCGGATCGCTTCATCGGGATCAGGAGGCCGATCTCGCCCGAGCCATCACCGAGGCGTTCGACCTCGATCTCGAGTTGCCCTCGGCCAGTTACCGGGGGTAGAGCAGCACCTGGCTGGCCTTGACCGAGAGCCACACGGCCAGGCTGGGGGTCAGCCCGAGTTCGGCGACGGCGGCGAGGGTCAGATCGACGGCCAGCGGGGGCTCTCGGCCCGGCAGCTGAGCCGGGCGGCGTCGCCCCGCGGTTCGACGCCGGTCACCACGGCCGGCCAGACGTTGCGCGGACTGCCCTCCGGACGTCCGAGATGGACGGCGATGGCCGCCGGATCGAGCAGCGCCAACGTGTCGTCCCCCCTGGTCAGCGGCGCGTCGCTGACCCCGTGCACGACCAGACCGCCGACCTGCAGAGCGTCCTGTTCGAGTGCCACACCGGCGATCAGATTGCGTCCGCGGAGGTGGGCCAGGAACTGGTTGCGGGGCCGGCCCAGGACGTCCGCGACCGTGCCGGACTCGACGATCCGTCCGTCGGAGAGCACCAACAGCCGGTCGGCGAGCCGCCACCCGGGACGGCCCGGCGCCCAGCGTCGCGGCCATCAGTTCGGCGTCCGGGTCGATGCTGCGCAGCGCCCCTTCGACCGCGACCACCAGGAACGGCATCGCCACGAAGGTCTGCGCGATCACCACCGCTGCGGTGGTGAAACCGATCTCGATCCCGCCCAGGCTGAGCACCTGGCCGACCAGCCCGCGGCGGCCGAGGGTGACCAACAGCGCCAGGCCCGCCACAACGGGCGGCAGCACCAGCGGCACTGTCGCCACCACCCGTCCGACCGCCATCCAGTGGCCGCGCAGCCGGGACAGCACCAGCGCCACCGGCAGCCCCAGCACCAGCGACAGCACCGTGCTGGCAAGGCAGGTCTGCAGACTCAGCGCCAGCGCGTCCCGGGCGGCGGCACCGGCTAGCAGAACCGGCACCCGCGACCACGGGACGCGCAACAACAGGCCCAGCAAAGGCACGCCGATCAGCAGGCCGCCCAGGACGGCGAGTGCCCCGATCCAGCGGGGCACAGGACGGGTCACGGCGTGATGAACCCCGCCGCGTTCAGCACGTCCTTGCCGGTCTGCGACGTGACGAGCGTCACGAACTCGGCGGCCAGCGCCGGCTCCGGCGCGCTCGCGAGCACAGTGATCGGGTAGTTGTTGACCACCTGATCGGCGTCCTTGATCGCCACCGTCTGGACCTTGTCGCCGGCACTCTTGGCGTCGGTGACCTAGACGATGCCGGCGTCGGCCTCACCCGAGGTGACCTTGCCGAGAACGTCAGTCACCTTGGTCTCTTCCGAGACCGGCTTCAGCTTCACATCCAACTTCTGGGCTAGCTGTTCGGTGGCTGTGCCACAGGGCACCGGCGTCGCGCAGATGACCAGCTTGACGCCGTTCAATGAGTCGTCCATCCCGGTGATCTTCTTCGGATTGCCGGGCGCAGTCACCAGGGTCAGGACGTTCTTGGCGAAGATGGTCTGCTCACCCGTGGTCAGCTTGGCGTTGACGGCCTTGTTCATGTTGTTCTCGTCGGCCGAAGCGAAAACGTCGGCCTTCGCCCCACCGGTGAGCTGGTCGACCAGGCCCGACGACCCGTCGAAGTTGAACTTCACCGTGACCCCCGGATGGGACGCCTCGAATTTGCTGCCCAGTTCGGTGAAGGTCTTGGTCAGGGACGCCGCGGCGAACACCTGCAGGGTCTTCTCGCTCGCAGCCGGCGTGGCACTGCTCGCGCAGCCGCTGGCCGCCAGGCCGAGCACGAGGGCCGCGATCAGCCCCACCCGTCGTTTCATCGAAATGCCTCCACTGTCACGTTGGTTGCCTTGACCACGGCGGTGGCCAAGGAGCCCACCTCAAGCCCCAGTTCCCGGACGGCCTCGGTGGAAATCAGCGACACGACCCGGAACGGCCCGCACTGCAACTCGACCTGGGACATCACGACGTCCGAGGTGACCTTGGTCACCAGGCCGGTGAATTGGTTGCGCGCCGAGCGATGACCGGCGGCCGGGTCCAGCGAATCGGTACTGCCGGCCAATTCCTGGGCCAGCGCGGCCAACTGCGCACCGGCGACGACCTGGCGTCCCGAGGCGTCCTGAGACAGGCCGAGGCGCCCCTGCTCGGCCCAGCGACGCACGGTGTCGTCGCTCACCCCGAGAAGAGAAGCCGCCTCCGAGATCCGCAAATTCGTCACGAGCAGGACAGTAGCGCCGTAGACACGGCACTCTCGGAGGGCGAAAACCCAGCTCGGCTCAGTCGGCCGGCCCCGCTCGGCCGGCGTCAGCCGCGCGCGGCGACACCCGCCCCACGCTCAGCCGCTGCAGGCCGGACCCATCTTCCGCAAGTCCTCCAGGCTGATGTCGCCGTCCAGCGCCTTCAGCATCTCGACCCGCTGCGCGTGGCGACCGCCGGCGGGCTCGGTGGTGAGGAATGCTTCGACGATCATCCGGGCCTCCCCCGGGCCGACCACCCGCTCACCCACCGCAACGATGTTGGACGCATTGTGCTGGCGGGAAAGCCGGGCCGTGTAAGGCTCGGAGCACACCACCGCGCGGGCCCCGGCCATCTTGTTCGCCGCCATCGAGATGCCGACCCCGGTGCCGCAGACCAGAATGCCCAGGTCGTACTCCCCCGCGGCAACCTTGTGTCCGACCACTGCGCCGGCGTACGGGTAGTCGACCTTCTCGCCCACCGCCGGACCGAGGTCGTCCACCTCGTGCCCCATCCCCCGTGCCTGCTCGACCATCTCCAACCGCAGCCCCACCCCGGCGTGGTCACTGTGCGCAACGATCTTCATGCCGCCCACCTTAGGCCGCCGGACGACGCCCCCACAGGCCCCCGTCCATCGCACCTGGCAGCGGCTCGTGCGTTGTCACGATGCCCCCGGCCAGCTCCCCCAGTTCACCGGGAAGCTGGAGGGGTTCCGCCCGGCGGCACAGTCGATCACATCGTGGTTGATGAGCTCGCTACCGTTGTCGAAGTCCAGCCCGACCACCCCAGGCAGACGATCACCGTTTCGCGGGCAACCGAATCGAGGCTCCAAGTGCGTTTCGCGGGCCTCTTTCGCGTCTCGTCGACTCGCACGCTTGACGGCAATGGGTGGCCTATCCGGCTCAGCCATAGGCCCAGCCCCACAGAAGCCGTGGTCGCCTGACCTTTCACATCAGGGAGGGCTTTTGGGGTGATACGGGGCGGACAACGGCGGACGGCCCCGGGGAATCCCCCGGGGCCGTCCGTCAGCGATCGCTCAGCGCAGATCACCGATGTCGAACTCGTCCAGCGACACCGCCATGCCCGCACCGGCCATGTCGTAGTCGTAGGGGTCGTAGCTGAGCTCGTACGCCGCGGCCCGGGCCTCGGCGGTGGGCTCGACCCGAATGTTGCGGTACCGCTCCAGGCCGGTGCCGGCCGGGATCAGCTTGCCCAAGATCACGTTCTCCTTCAGGCCCAGCAGGCTGTCGGACTTGGCGTGAATCGCCGCGTCGGTGAGCACCTTGGTGGTCTCTTGGAACGACGCCGCCGACAGCCATGACTCGGTGGCCAGCGACGCCTTCGTGATGCCCATCAGCACCGGACGGCCCTGGGCCGGCCGGCGACCCTCGGTGACCATCTGGCGGTTCTGAGTCTCGAAGGTGTTCCGGTCGACCAGCTCGCCCGGCAGCATCGAGGTGTCACCCGACTCGATCACGGTGATTCGCCGCAGCATCTGCCGAATGATGATCTCGATGTGCTTGTCGTGAATCGGCGCACCCTGGGTGGCGTACACCGCCTGCACCTCTTCGACCAGGTGCTCCTGCACCTTACGCAGGCCGCTCACCCGCAGCACGTCCTGAGGATCAGGGGTGCCGGCGTACAACTGCTGCCCGGCGGCGATGTGGTCGCCGTCGACGATCGAGTGTCGATCGCCGGCGTTGTCCTCCCACTCCAGGCGCACGCGCCGGGGCAGCAGGTACTCAACGTCCTCTTCGCCGTCATCGCGCACGATGACCAGCTTGCGGTTACGCTCGCCGTCCTCGATGCGCACCCGGCCGGCGGCCTCGGCGATCGGGGCCTTGCCCTTGGGCTGACGGGCCTCGAACAACTCGACCACACGCGGCAGACCCTGGGTGATGTCGTCACCGGCCACACCACCGGTGTGGAAGGTACGCATGGTGAGCTGGGTGCCGGGCTCGCCGATCGACTGCGCCGCGACGATGCCCACCGCCTCGCCGACATCGACCAGCTTGCCGGTGGCCAGCGACCGCCCGTAGCACATGGCACAAGTGCCGGAGGCCGCCTCGCAGGTGAGCACCGAACGTACCTTCACCTCGGTGATGCCGTTCTTCAGCAGCTTGCGAATATTCACATCGCCCAGGTCGACGCCGGCCTTGACCAGCACCTTGCCGTCGGCTGCGACCACGTCGGTGGCCAGCGTGCGGGCGTAGACGGCGGTCTCGACGTTGCCGGCCGCGACCAGCTTGCCGTTGCGTCCCTCGGCTGAGATCGGTTTGGTAAGGCCGCGCTCGGTGCCACAGTCCTCTTCGCGAATGATCACGTCCTGCGACACGTCCACCAGACGCCGGGTCAGATAACCCGAGTCGGCGGTGCGCAGCGCGGTGTCGGCCTGGCCCTTACGACCACCGTGGGTGGAGATGAAGTACTCCAGCACGCTCAGGCCCTCACGGAAGTTGGACTTGATCGGCCGGGCGATGATCTCGCCCTTCGGGTTGGCCACCAGGCCTCGCATGGCGGCGATCTGGCGCATCTGGGTCATGTTCCCTCGCGCGCCGGAGTGCACCATCATGAAGATCGGGTTGTCGCGGGTGAAGTTGGCCTCCATCGCGGCGGTCAACTCGGCCGTGGCGTCGGTCCAGAGCTGGATCAGCTCCTGATGGCGCTCCTCCTCGGTCACCTTGCCGCGCTCGTACTGCTTGGTGATCTTCGCGGCCTTCGACTCATAGGTGGCCAGAATCTCGGGCTTGCTCGGCGGGGTCTGTACGTCAGAGATCGACACGGTGACGCCGGAGCGGGTGGCCCACTTGAAGCCCAGATCCTTGAGCCGGTCAAGGGTGGCAGCCACCTCGATCTTCGGGTAGCGCTCGGCCAGGTCGTTGACGATCTGGCCCAGCTTCTTCTTGCCCACCTCGACGTTCACGAACGCGTAGTCGGTCGGCAGCGCCTCATTGAACAGGGCGCGGCCCAGCGTGGTGGCCAGCATGATGCTGCCGTCGGCACGCACCTCCTGACCCTCCGGCGGAACGATGTCGCGCAACCGGATGGTGATCGGCGCACCGATCGCCAGATCGCCGCGGTCGAACGCCATGATCGCCTCGGACACCGAGCCGAACACGCGCCCGGCGCCCACCTTGCCCTGCTGCTCGAGGGTGAGGAAGTAGTGGCCGATCACCATGTCCTGGGTCGGCATGGTGACGGGGCGCCCGTCGGCCGGCTTCAGGATGTTGTTGGTCGACAGCATCAGGATCCGGGCCTCGGCCTGCGCCTCCGCGCTCAGCGGCAGGTGCACGGCCATCTGGTCACCGTCGAAGTCGGCGTTGAAGGCGGTGCAGACCAGCGGGTGGATCTGGATCGCCTTGCCCTCGATCAGCTGCGGCTCGAACGCCTGGATGCCGAGGCGGTGCAGCGTGGGTGCGCGGTTCAGCAGCACCGGGTGCTCGGAGATGACCTCTTCGAGGACGTCCCACACCACCGGACGCTGCCGGTCGACCATCCGCTTGGCGCTCTTGATGTTCTGCGCCAGGTTCAGGTCGTCCAGCCGCTTCATCACGAACGGCTTGAACAGCTCCAGCGCCATCGCCTTGGGCAGGCCGCACTGGTGCAGCTTGAGCTGCGGGCCGACCACGATGACCGAACGGCCCGAGTAGTCGACGCGCTTGCCCAGCAGGTTCTGCCGGAACCGGCCCTGCTTCCCCTTCAGCATGTCCGAGATCGACTTCAGCGGACGGTTGCCCGGCCCGGTGACCGGACGCCCGCGGCGTCCGTTGTCGAACAGCGAGTCGACGGCCTCCTGCAGCATCCGCTTCTCGTTGTTCACGATGATCTCGGGAGCACCCAGGTCGAGCAGTCGCTTCAACCGGTTGTTCCGGTTGATCACCCGGCGGTACAGGTCGTTCAGGTCGGAGGTCGCGAACCGGCCACCGTCCAGCTGCACCATCGGGCGGAGATCCGGCGGGATGACCGGGACGGCGTCCAGCACCATGCCGGACGGGCTGTTGACGGTGTTGAGGAACGCCGACACGACCTTCAGCCGCTTCAGTGCCCGGGTCTTGCGCTGGCCTTTGCCGGTGGCGATGATCTCGCGCAGCAACTCCGACTCGGCCTGCAGGTCGAAGGTGGCCAGGCGGTTCTTGATCGCCTCGGCCCCCATGAAGCCCGCGAAGTACTTGCCGAAGCGCGTCTTCATCTCGCGGTAGAGGATCTCATCGCCCTCCAGGTCTTGCACCTTGAGGTTCTTGAACCGGCTCCATACCGCGTCCAACCGGTCCATCTCGCGCTGGGCGCGGTCGCGGATGGCCTTCAGCTCGCGCTCGGCACCGTCACGCACCCGCTTCTTGATGTCGGCCTTGGCGCCCTCGCTCTCGAGCTGCGCCAGGTCTTCTTCAAGCTTGGCCAGCCGGTTGTTCACGTCATTGTCACGACGCTGCTCCAACTGCTTGCGCTCCACCTCGACCTTCGCCTCGAGCGAGGGCAGGTCGCGGTGCCGCGCGTCGACGTCGACCTGGGTGATCATGTAGGCGGCGAAGTAGATGACCTTCTCCAGGTCCTTCGGCGCGATGTCGAGCAGGTAGCCCAGCCGGCTCGGCACACCCTTGAAGTACCAGATGTGGGTGACCGGCGCGGCCAGCTCGATATGCCCCATGCGCTCACGGCGCACGTTGCTACGGGTCACCTCGACGCCGCAGCGCTCACAGATGATGCCCTTGAAGCGCACCCGCTTGTACTTGCCGCAGTAGCACTCCCAGTCGCGGGTGGGGCCGAAGATCTTCTCGCAGAACAGCCCATCACGCTCGGGCTTCAGGGTGCGGTAGTTGATCGTCTCGGGCTTCTTGACCTCGCCGTGGCTCCATTCACGGATCTGATCCGCGGTGGCCAGACCGATGCGCAACTCGTCGTAGACGTTGACGTCCAGCACGTGGTTTCTCTCTTTTCTTCGAACTCTGTTGTTTCGAAAGTGGGTCTGAGTGGTGGGCGACTGAGCGTGAACTCAGACCTCGTCGAGTGCGGCGAACGAGTCGGCACCCGGGCGACGGGACAGGTCGATTCCGAACTCCTCGGCGGAGCGGAAATCGTCCTCGGAATCACGAAGCTCGACGACCTGGCCGTCGGAGGACAACACCTCGACGTTCAGGCACAGCGACTTCATCTCTTTGACCAGAACCTTGAACGACTCCGGGATGCCGGGCTCGGGAATGTTCTCGCCCTTGACGATCGCCTCGTAGACCTTCACCCGGCCGGGCACGTCGTCGGACTTGATGGTGAGCAACTCCTGCAGCGCCCAGGCGGCGCCGTAGGCCTCGAGTGCCCACACCTCCATCTCACCGAACCGCTGGCCACCGAACTGCGCCTTACCACCCAACGGCTGCTGGGTGATCATCGAGTACGGACCGGTCGAGCGGGCGTGGATCTTGTCGTCGACCAGGTGGTGCAGCTTCAACATGTAGATGTAACCGACACCGACCCGCTCGGGGTACGGCTCGCCGGAGCGTCCGTCGAAGAGTTGCGCCTTGCCGCCGGCATCGACCAGCTTGAGGCCGTCGCGCTGCGGCAGGCCGTGCTCGAGCAGACCGGCGATCTCGTGCTCGTTGGCACCGTCGAACACCGGAGTGGCCAACCGGGCATCGCCCTCGACCCGGCCCAGACCGACGTCCTTGAGCCGGTTGGCCCAAGACTCATCGACGCCGTCGATGTCCCAGCCGGTCTTGGCCACCCAGCCGAGGTGGGTCTCGAGCACCTGGCCGACGTTCATCCGGCTCGGCACGCCCAGCGGGTTGAGCACGATGTCGACGGGGGTGCCGTCCTCCATGAACGGCATGTCTTCGACCGGCAGGATCTTCGAGATGACGCCCTTGTTGCCGTGCCGGCCGGCGAGCTTGTCTCCGTCGCTGATCTTGCGCTTCTGCGCCACGTAGACCCGCACCAACTGGTTCACGCCGGGGGGAAGCTCGTCGCCCTCTTCGCGATCGAACACCCGCACGCCGATCACCGTTCCGGTCTCGCCGTGCGGCACCTTCATGGAAGTGTCGCGCACCTCGCGCGCCTTCTCACCGAAGATCGCACGAAGCAGCCGCTCCTCGGGGGTCAGTTCGGTCTCGCCCTTGGGGGTCACCTTGCCCACCAGGATGTCGCCGGTGCCGACCTCGGCGCCGATCCGGATGATGCCCCGGTCGTCGAGATTGGCGAGCATGTCCTCACCGATGTTCGGAATGTCGCGGGTGATCTCTTCGGCGCCCAGCTTGGTGTCGCGGGCGTCGATCTCGTGCTCCTCGATGTGAATCGAGGTGAGCACGTCGTCCTGCACCAAGCGCTGGCTGAGAATGATCGCATCCTCGTAGTTGTGGCCCTCCCACGGCATGAACGCGACCAGCAGGTTGCGCCCCAGTGCCATCTCGCCGGCGTCGGTGCACGCACCATCGGCCAGCGGCGAGCCGGCCTCGACTCGGTCGCCCTCGGCGACCAGCGGACGCTGGTTGATGCAGGTGGCCTGGTTCGACCGGGTGAATTTCTCGAGCCGGTAGCTGCGGTAGGTGCCGTCGTCGTTGGCCACGTCGATGATGTCGGCGCTCACCGAGGTGACCACGCCGGCCTTCTCGGCCACCGTCACGTCACCGGCGTCGACCGCACCGCGGTACTCCATGCCGGTGCCCACGAACGGGGCCTCATTGCGAATCAGCGGCACCGCCTGACGCTGCATGTTGGCACCCATCAGGGCGCGCGAGGCGTCGTCGTGCTCAAGGAACGGAATCAGCGCAGTGGCCACCGAGACCATCTGGCGCGGTGAGACGTCCATGTACTGCACGTCGGTGGGCGCCACCTCGTCGGCGTCGCCGTGCTTGGTGCGCACCAGCACCCGGGCCTCGGTGAAGTGACCGTGCTCGTCGAGCTGCGCATTGGCCTGCGCGATGACGTAACGGTCTTCTTCGTCAGCGGTCAGGTAGTCGATCTGGTCGGTGACCCGGCCTTCGACGACCTTGCGGTAGGGCGTCTCGATGAAGCCGAACGCGTTCACCCGGGCGAAGCTGGCCAGCGAGCCGATCAGGCCGATGTTCGGGCCCTCAGGGGTTTCGATCGGGCACATCCGGCCGTAGTGGCTGTGGTGCACGTCGCGCACCTCCATGCCGGCCCGGTCGCGCGACAGGCCGCCGGGGCCGAGCGCCGACAGCCGCCGCTTGTGAGTCAGGCCCGAGACCGGGTTGGTCTGGTCCATGAACTGCGACAACTGCGAGGTGCCGAAGAACTCCTTCAGCGCCGCCGACACCGGACGGATGTTGATCAGCGTCTGCGGCGTGATCGCTTCGATGTCTTGGGTGGTCATCCGATCGCGGACGGTGCGCTCCAGCCGGCCCAGGCCGATCCGGAGCTGGTTCTGGATCAGCTCGCCCACGGTGCGCAGCCGGCGGTTGCCGAAGTGGTCGATGTCGTCGGTCTCGGCCAACAGGTCGCCGACGGTCTCGCGACCCTCGTGCAGCGCGACCACATAACGAATCGCGGCCACGATGTCGTCGACGGTCAACACCTGCTTGTCGAACGGCTCCGACAGGCCGAGCTTCTTGTTGATCTTGTACCGGCCGACCTTGGCCAGGTCGTAGCGCTTCGGGTTGAAGTAGTAGTTCTCGAGCATCGCCTGCGCGGCCTCACGGGTCGGCGGCTCGCCCGGGCGCAGCTTGCGGTAGATGTCGAGCAGCGCCTCGTCGGTGTTGGCCGTGTGGTCCTTCTCGAGGGTGAGTCGAATCGACTCGTACTCGCCGAACTCCGAAAGGATCTGCTCAGTGGTCCAGCCGAGGGCCTTCAGCAGCACAGTGACGTTCTGCTTGCGCTTGCGGTCAAGCCGCACGCCGACCATGTCACGCTTGTCGACCTCGAACTCGAGCCAGGCGCCGCGCGAGGGAATGATGCGGCAGGTGAAGATGTCCTTGTCGGACGTCTTGTCGGGGGTCTGCTCGAAGTAGACGCCCGGCGACCGCACCAACTGCGACACAACGACGCGCTCGGTGCCGTTGATGATGAAGGTGCCCTTGTCGGTCATCAGCGGGAAGTCGCCCATGAACACCGTCTGGCTCTTGATCTCGCCGGTGTCGTTGTTCATGAACTCGGCGGTGACGAACAGCGGTGCCGCGTAGGTGACGTCGCGATCCTTGCACTCCTCGACCGAATGCTTGGGATCCTCGAAGCGATTGTCGCGAAACGACAGCGACATGGTCTGAGACAGATCCTCGATCGGCGAGATCTCTTCGAAGATCTCTTCCAGGCCGGACTTGGTGTTGACGTCCGTTCGGCCTTGAGCCAGTGCGGTGGCCACGCGGGCCCGCCAGGCTTCGTTGCCGATCAGCCAGTCGAACGATTCGATCTGCAGATCGAGCAGGTTCGGCACCTCGAGAGGTTCGGCGATCTTGGCGAACGAGATCCGCCCGGAGGCGGAGACGACGTTGGTGTTCTTCGACGCAGAGCGCGAGACGGCCAAGGTGATGGTCCTTCCAAGAAACCCGGCGTTCAGCCGGTTCTTTGCACGCAGAACGGCCCGCGTCAAATCACGGGTCGTTGGTGAGCGATGGGCAAATAAGCACTTTAGTACACTCAGGACGAACAGGCAAGTCAATCGAGCTGGCCACCTTCGACCCTGGCTCCAGGCGGTACTGATGAATGCCTCCACCGCTGGTGCAGCGTGTCGGAACCCCTAGTAGTGAGTGCACTCCGTTTGAGGTCTCGACAAGCTCGACCAGCGCATGCTGAAGTCTCGACACGCTCGACCAGCGCATCCTGAAGTCTCGACACGCTCGACCAGCGCATCCTGAAGTCTCGACACGCTCGACCAGCGCATCCTGAAGTCTCGACACGCTCGACCAGCGCATCCTGAAGTCTCGACACGCTCGACCAGCGCATCCTGAAGTCTCGACACGCTCGACCAGCGAAAGATCAGCGTTTCCCGACGTGCGCCATCGCCCCACGCTCGGCCGCCGATCGCCCGTTCACACCGAGGCAGGCCACCGAATCACAATCGTCATTCTTCGAGCCCGCCGACCCCACGGCCGCCATGCGCCATGCTTGCCGGGCCTGGTTCCGAACCTTCTTCGCACTCAATCCCCGCGCCACCACCCCGCACGCCTGGGCGCCGAAGCCTCCCAGGCGATCTCGGGCCACGCTCGCGCAGGCCCCGCGACAAAGGCCGGCCGGACAAATTTCGATGTCCACAAGACTCGATACCCACAGACTCGATACCCACAGTCATGACTTGACAGCCTCAACATGACTTGACAGCCGCCGCTCACCCCAACGCGGCCCGTCAAAACGGGGTAGCGGTAGGCAGCGGGCCCAGCTACACCCAGGAGTCGCGGGCAGATTCCTGGCCGGACTGGATCGAGAAATTGGAGGAGCCGCCGTCGGGGGAACGGCGGCTCAAACTCCGGGGGCGGGAAAACCCCTGTCACACCGAATCGGTGTTCGCCTCGGGCAACGGGAGGAAACTCACAAGGCGAACACCGATCAGCAGTGCCTATCAACGACGCTTTCGGGGGGTTGTGCCGTCGACAGGATTAATCACATCATCACTTGACGCCGTTGTCAACTATGCGTGCGATCCGTGTCCATATTGTGGACACGGATCTCTTCGAGGTCAGCCGCACGCTGCCAGCACTGGTTGGCCATGCGGTACTTCTCCTGCTTGCCATAGAGGCCCGCCGCCCGAATGAAGGCTGCCCGCGCTGCGTCAGGCCGACCCAGATCGAGCTCGATGTCAGCCAGCAACTCTTCTGCACGACCGTTGGTGCGCGTGGCCGGCCGCATGGCTGGATCGGCAAGCAGCCGCAGAACCAACTCACGCGCCTGGTGAGGATGCCCTTCGAGCAGGGTCAGCTTGGCCTCCGCATGGCGCCACTCGAAGAAGTCGAACGCGCTGCCGATCATCTTCAGCCCTTCCCGGGACGCCTCCAGAAGCTCCCGGACGCCGTCCACCATGCCCACCTCAAGCCGACAGGTGGCTGCCGATCGGTTGAGCCGGAGCCACATCCGAAGATCGCGGCGCGGGTTCAGCAACTCCATCGCCAACTCATACAGTTCCAAGCCCTTGCCAGCATTACCCGATCGGTACGCCACCGTGCCCAGCGTCCAGTAGATCACTCCCCTGGCCTGCCCTGACTCGACGCGCAGCGAGACCTCCTCGAGCCTGCGGAATAGCCGGTCGGACTCGGCCGTCGGACGCCCCGCTTCCATTACGGCGGTGATCAGGCACGTCAGCGCGTCAGCAAGCACGATCGGAGGGGCATCCTTGGCCAGCTCGACGGCCTGGCCTGCGTGAACCAAGGCCATCGGCAACTCGTCACCGACCCGGTGCGCAGTGGCCGAAAGACACAACGCCTGGGCGCGTAGGGTGGGCGATGCCGCTGCCACTTCGTGAGCGGCAAGTTGCTCCGCGAAGTGGATCGCGTCGCCGTAGTCACCCTCCGCGATTGCTGCCTGAGTACGCACATAGAGGGCCTGCCAGTGCCGCTCCGGCTGCCCGGCCTGTAGCGCCGCCGCCGCCGCGCGGGTCGCCAGCGTTCCCGCCGTCGCCCAATCGCGGTCGTACCAGGCTCGCTCGGCAACCAGCAGGTGCGCGAGGGCCTGAGCGTTGTCGGGGCCGTCAAGAGGCACCGTGAGGGTCGGTTCCATGCCCAACTCATCGCAGGTGACACCCAGCCGCATGGCCAGGAACTCAATAACGTCAGCCGACGCCGCCCGCCGCCCACTCTCCAGATGGGAGATGTAGCTGCCCGTAAAGCGATCACCGCCCAGTTCTGCCTGTGACATGCCGAGACGCTTGCGCGTCTCGCGCAACCGGGTGCCGAACCCACTCTGGGCTAGCGAAGCCGTCAAAGTACACCTCCTCGGAGAAAATCCAGTACCTATCTGACCACTAAGTTGACAGATTCGTCAAGTCTGCTACCTTGTTGTCAAGAGAACACAATCCACATTGATGGGGGAGATATGAACAAGACTTTCCGCAAGGTTCTGGTGGCTGCGGCGGCTCTGATTGCTGTCGTCATCGTGCCCGTCAGCACCGCAACCTCTGATCACGCCGGCGGCTTCGGCGAATACCCGTACGCCAAGCACCTGACGAAGTAAGCAGCACCACCGAGCTAGCCCCTCCCACCCCCGCAGACAGATCGGCGGCGGAACCAACGGTTCCGCCGCCGATTATTTGTGCCCGAATGGGGCGTCCGATGCGACGGGCGCGCATTCCCGAACACACCTCGTTGCGGGTGGAGTGCCAGCGAGCCGTGTGCGAGGCAGAGCTACACACAGGACGAGTTGCGCCCGAGGGTGACGCGGTGCAAACCAGTCGACGGCACCCAATGCAGTCAGAAGCATGCCGTCCGCGGTGAGGCAGGGCTGGACAAACTCCACCCCGAGGGCTGGATGGTGCGCAAACCGCTCCGCGGCGCCGCACAGCAATCAGAAGGCGCCAAGGCGCTTGCCAAGACCCCTCTTTAAGTGCTCTCACTAGGGGTTTTCGACAAGCTCAACCCGCGGTAGGCGCCTCGATCAGCAATTCCTTAGCCGCGCACGGCCCTTGCCAGGGCGTCCGCCCGGTCGGTGCGCTCCCAGGTGAACTCGGGCAGCTCGCGTCCGAAGTGGCCATAGTTGGTGGTCAGCGAGTAGATCGGCCGCAGCAGGTCGAGATCGCGAATGATCGCCGCCGGCCTCAGGTCGAACACCCGGAGCACGGCCTCGGTGATCTGGTCCAGCGGCACCTGCTCGGTACCGAAGCAGTCGGCGTAGAAGCCGACCGGGTGAGCTCGTCCGATGGCGTAGGCCACCTGCACCTCGCAGCGGGTGGCCAGCCCAGCCGCCACCACGTTCTTGGCCACCCAGCGCATCGCGTACGCCGCCGAACGGTCGACCTTGGAGGGATCCTTGCCCGAGAAGGCGCCGCCGCCGTGCCGCGCCATGCCGCCGTAGGTGTCGACGATAATCTTTCGACCGGTCACCCCGGCATCGCCCATCGGGCCGCCGATCACGAATTTGCCGGTCGGGTTGACGAACACCTTCTTCTGGCCCGCGGGCACGTCGTACTCGGCCAGCACCGGCTCGATCACCTCACGAACGATGCCGGGCCTGATATCGGCCTCGTGTGAAGCCTCGGCGACGTGCTGCGACGACACCACCACGGTGTCGACCCCGACCGGCCGGTCGTCGTCGTAGGCGATGGTGACCTGGGTCTTGCCGTCGGGCAGCAGAAACGGCAACGCGCCGTTCTGCCGCGCCTGGGTGAGTCGCTGCGCCAGCCGGTGTGCGATGTGAATCGGCAGCGGCATCAATTGCGGGGTGTCGGTGCACGCGTAGCCGAACATCAGCCCCTGGTCACCGGCCCCCTGGGCGTCGAGCGCGTCACCCGAGCCGCCCTCGCGGTGCTCGCCGGCGTCGTCGACACCCTGGGCGATGTCGGGCGACTGGGCGCCGATCGACACCAGCACGCCGCAGGAGGCCCCGTCGAACGACTTGTCGGACGAGTCGTAGCCGATGCGCAGAATCCGGTCGCGGGCCAGCCGCGCGATGTCGACGTAGCCGTCTGTGGTCACCTCGCCAGCCACGTGCACGGTGCCGGTGGTGACCAGCGTCTCAACCGCGACCCGGCTGGTGATGTCCTGGCCGAGCAGCGCGTCCAGCACGGCGTCCGACACAGAGTCGGCAACCTTGTCGGGGTGCCCTTCGGTGACGGACTCCGAGGTGAACAGGCGGCTCATCGGTTGCTCTTTCTGCTAGTGGCGACGGCATCGAGAATGCGATGCGCGACGATATTCTTATCCCCTGCGACAGTGTCGACCACACCGCGGGGGTCGAGGATGACGACCCTATTGTCGGCGGCTCCGAAGACCGCTCCCCCGCTGACGTCGTTCAGCACCAGCAGGTCGCAGCCCTTGCGGGCCAGCTTGGCGCGGCCCAGCTCCATCAGTTCGGACGCCGACCCGGCCGTCTCTGCGGCGAAGCCGACGATCACCTGATCCGGACGGCGCCGTCGCACCAGGCCCGCCAGCACATCGGTGGTCTGAGTGAACCTCACCGTCAGAGGGGCGTCGCCCTGTTTCTTCAGCTTGCCCTGGCTGGGCGAGGCCGGGGTGAAGTCAGCGGGGGCGGCGGCCATGATCAGCAGGTCGGAATCGGCCGCCGCCACGGTCATCGCCTCGGCTAGGTCGGCTGTGGAGACCACCTCAACCAGTTCTGCGCCGCCGGGCACGGCGGCAGTGATCGCTCCCGCGACCACGCGGACTTCGGCACCCCTCAGCAGCGCCGCCCGGGCCAGCGCCAGGCCCATTCGCCCCGACGACGCGTTGCCCAGGTAGCGCACCGGGTCGAGCGCCTCGCGGGTGCCGCCGGCACTGACGGTGAGCCGGACGCCCTCCAGGTCGCGCGACCGTGCCACCCCAGTCACCGACGAGTCGAGCAGCGACAGCGCCACCTGTTCGATCTCGGACGGCTCGGGCAGGCGCCCCGGGCCGGTGTCGGCACCAGTGAGCCGTCCGGAGTCGGGGTCGAGGACGATCACGCCGCGTGCCCGCAGGGTGGCGACGTTAGCCTGGGTGGCCGGATGCAGCCACATCTCGGTGTGCATCGCAGGCGCCATCAGCACCGGGCAGGTCGCGGTGAGCAGCACGTTGGTGAGCAGGTCGTCGGCCCGTCCGGACGCCGCCCGCGCAACCAGGTCGGCGGTTGCCGGAGCAACCACCACCAAATCGGCGGCACGGCCCAGCGTCACATGGGGGACGGCGTGCGCGTCGGCCCAGACCTGGGTGTGCACCGGACGGCCAGACAGCGCCGCCCAGGTGGTTTCGCCGACGAAGTTGAGCGCGTTCGGCGTGGGCACGACGGTGACCTCGTGCCCCACCTCGGTGAACCGCCGCAGCAGCAGGCACGCCTTGTAGGCGGCGATCCCGCCCGCAACCCCGAGCAGGATCCGGCTCATGGGTGGCTCAGGCCAGGTCGTCGCTGAACGGGTCGAGGCTGGTGAAGTCGGGGTCAGCCTCGGCCTCGGCGCGCGCGGCGGCCTCGGCCTCGGGGTCGATCTCGGTGCACTCCAGCACCCCGGCGTTCACCTCGCGCAGCGCGATCGACAGCGGCTTCTCTTGCACGCCGGTGTCGACCAGCGGACCGACGTTCTCGAGCAGGCCCTCGCCGAGCTGGCTGTAGTAGGCGTTGATCTGCCGGGCACGCTTGGCGGCGAACAGCACCAGGCGGTACTTGGAGTCGACCTGGGCCAGCAGCTCGTCGATCGGCGGGTTGGTGATGCCCTCGGGAATCTGTGTGCTCAAAGGATGACCTTCGGTTAGTGCGGCGCGGCCAGCAGTCGGCCAGGCAACGCCAGCGGTGGTGACAGCCTGCAAAAATCACAAGCCAAGCAAGCTTACCAACTCATCGACCGCCCTGCCCAAATCGTCATTTACCACGACGTGGTCGAACTCGTCGGCGGCGGCCAGTTCGATCTGAGCGGTGCGCAGCCGGCGTTCGCGTTGCTCGCTGGTCTCGGTGCCGCGACCGACCAGCCGGTTGACCAGTTCGTCCCAGCTCGGCGGGGCGATGAACACCAGGCGGGCTCCGGGTAGCCGCTGCCGCACCTGGCGGGCGCCCTGCAGATCGATCTCGAGAATCACCCGTTCACCCCGCTCAACGGCGGCCCGGACAGGCGCGGCAGGCGTCCCGTACCGGTCACGGCCATGCACCGTGGCCCATTCGAGCAGGCCATCGCTGGCGATCAACTCGTCGAACGCATCGTTGCCGACGAAACAATAGTGCACGCCGTCGACCTCACTGGGGCGCGCGGGACGGGTGGTGGCCGACACCGACACCCACACGTGCGGATGGCGCGCCCTCAGGGCCTGAACAACGGTGCCTTTGCCAACGGCCGTGGGGCCCGAGATGACGGTGACGTCACCGCTCACCGAACTCGGCCTTCAGGCCGGCGAGTTGGTGCCGTCCGAGCCCGCGGATCCGCCGGTTGGCGGCGATGTCGTAACGCTCCATCACCAGCGAGGCGCGCTTGTCTCCTACCCGGGGCAAGGCCTTGAGCAGGTCGACCACCTTGACGTGGGCCAGCACTTCGTCCTGGGCGGCCTCGTCGAGGGCCTGCGCCAAAGTCAGCTCGCCCGAGCGGACCCGGGCCTTAAGTGCCGCCCGCGAACGGCGAGCCTCGGTGGCGGCCGCCCGGGCCGCCTGCAACTGCTCCGTCGTCAGTTGGGGTATCGCCACGGTGACCTCCGGGACCGCTCGTTCAATGATTGCCACAATTTACAAGTAAACCAGAGCCCTGAAAACCCTTATGACAGGCCCATTCGAGGGTCAGCGCGAAACAGCGAGCAGCCGGTTAACCCGATCGTTGAGCGCGCCGGCGTCGGGCCCGGCGGCAATCACGTCGCGACTGACCGACGGCAGCGTCAGGTCGACCGCCGCCCCGAAAATACCCGGCAGCTCATCGATCCGGCCGCCCTGAAAGCCGATGCCGGGCACCAGAATCGACCCGTTGAACCCCGACACGTCACAGCCCAGATCGTCGTGGGTGCCCCCCACCACCAGCCCGATCGCGCCCAATCCGGTCTCGCTGTTGGTGCGCCGCGCCGCATCGATCACCTCTTGGGCCACCGACCCCTCATGGTCTTCGCCCAGCGCCAACTGCACCTGGTGCCCTTCGGGGTTCGAGGTACGGGCCAGCACGTAGACGCCCCGGTCGTAGCGGTGGGCCCGGTCGAAGGCGGGCTGCAGCGCACCGAAGCCCAGGTAGGGCGAGACAGTGATCGCATCGGCAGCCAGTGGCGAGCCGTCGGCCAGGTACGCCTCGGCGTAGGCGTCCATGGTGGAGCCGATGTCGCCACGCTTGACGTCGAGCAGGCTCAGCGCTCCGGCCGCCGCGATGTCGGCCAGCACCCGTTCGAGCACCGCGATACCGGACGAGCCGTGCAGCTCGAAGAACGCCGACTGGGGCTTGAACACGGCGATCCGCTCACCCAGCACCTCGACGATGCGCCGGGCCAGGGTTTCGACCCCGGACGCGTTCACAGCCAGACCCCAGGCCTTGAGCAGGCCGGGGTGCGGGTCAATGCCCACGCACAGAGCACCTCGCTGGGCGGTGCGCTCGTTCAGCCGTTGCCAGTAGGTCGTCATTGGTTGTGTCTCCTGGTCAGCGTGGGTTTCGGGTCACGGCGTT
The DNA here is from genome assembly GCF_047602085.1 of Micropruina sp. Taxonomy (GTDB): domain Bacteria; phylum Actinomycetota; class Actinomycetes; order Propionibacteriales; family Propionibacteriaceae; genus Micropruina. The sequence continues at coordinate 88,886 of NZ_JASGID010000007.1, read as the reverse complement.
GATCCGAGCCGGCAGAGCCGGGCCGGCGTAGATGAAGCCGGTGTAGAGCTGCACCAGCGGCGAGCCCAGATCGAACATGGCCTGGGCGTCAGCCGCGGTCATGATGCCGCCGGCGGCGATCACCGGCAGCTCGGTGTGCCGGGTCAGGTAGCGCACCACCTCACGGGCGCGCACCGTCAGCGGGGCCCCCGACAGCCCGCCGGTCTGCTCGGCCAGCGCCTGGTCGGCCGGGTCGAGCCCGTCGCGGCGCAGCGTGGTATTGGTGGCGATCAGCCCGGCCACGCCCGCCTCGAGGCAGGCCGAAAGCACCTCGTCGAGTTGCGGCTCGGTCAGGTCGGGGGCGATCTTGACCAGCAACGGGAGCCGTCCGGCCGCCCGGTCGACCAGCGCGGTAAGCAGGGTGAGCAGCGCTCCCCCGTCCTGCAGGCTGCGCAACCCCGGCGTGTTCGGGCTCGACACGTTGATCGCCACATAGTCAGCGTGCGGTGCCACCAGGTCGAGCGAGGTGAGGTAGTCGTCGACGGCGTTCTCGACCGGCACCACCTTGGTCTTGCCGATCGAGATGCCGATCGGAATACCCGCCCCCTCGTTGCCGCGGTACACGCCGAGCAGTGACAGCTCGTGGTGCAGCCGGGACGCGCCGGCGTTGTTGAAGCCCATCCGGTTGATCAGAGCCTTCGACGGCTTCAACCGGAACACCCTCGGACGGTCATTGCCCGGCTGCGCCTGGGCGGTGACGGTGCCGAGTTCGGCGAAGCCGAAGCCCAGCGCCTGCCAGGCCAGCACCGCCCGACCGTCCTTGTCCATGCCAGCGGCCAGCCCGACCCGGCCCGGAAAGCGGATGCCGGCCACGGTGACCGGGGCGCCGCGGCTGCCGGCCAGCAACCGGGTGGCAGCCACCGCGAGGGGGGAGCGGCTGAACCGGGCCAGGTTCGCGATCATCACCTCGTGAATAGCCTCGGGGTCACCGTGGTACGAGCCGAACATCACCGGACGGACGATCGATCGATAGCCGGCATCAACCAGACTTACCCGCGGGTTCACGCTCATGCCGTCGTGCGCTCCCCCGCCAGTTCGCGGCGCATGCCGGCGCTCCACTGCTGCAGCGGACGCACCGTCAACCCGCCCCGGCGCAACGCCTCGATGCCTTGGACGGCCGCCGACAGCCCGGCCACCGTGGTGACGCAGGGCACGTCGCACAGGATCGCGGCCGAACGGATCTGCCAGCCGTCGCGCCGGGGGTCACCACCCTCGCTGACCCCCAGCGGGGTGTTGAAGATCAGGCTGATCTCGCCGTCGGTGATGGCCTGAACCACCGTCTTGGTGCCGTCTGCGCCGGGCCCCTGAGTCTCTTTGCGCAGCACCGTGACCTCGACGTCGTTGCGCCGCAGCACCTGCGCCGTGCCCTCGGTGGCGTATACCCGAAAACCCAGGTCGGCAAGGCGTTTCACCGGAAAGATGGCGTGCCGCTTGTCGCGGTTGGCGACCGAGACGAACACCGACCCCTCGGTCGGCACATCGCCGTACGAGGCGGTTTGGCTCTTGGCGAAGGCGACCCCGAAGGTCTTGTCGAGGCCCATCACCTCGCCGGTGGACTTCATCTCAGGGCCCAGCAGGCTGTCGACCCAGGCGCCGTCGGCGGTGCGGAACCGGTTGAACGGCATCACCGCCTCCTTGACCGCCAGCGGGGCCGACTCGAGGTGGGCCGTGCCGTCGACGCCGCTGCGCAGGGTGCCGTCGGCCCGCAACTCGGCGATGCTGGTGCCGAGCATGATCCGGGCGGCGGCCTTGGCCAGCGGGGTGTCGGTGGCCTTCGACACGAACGGCACCGTGCGAGAGGCCCGCGGGTTGGCCTCAAGCACGTACAACACGTCGCCGAGCAGGGCGAACTGAATGTTGATCAACCCGCGAACCCCCACACCGCGAGCGATCGATTCGGTGGCTGCCCGAATCCGGTCGACGGTCTCGTTGCCCAGGGTGATCGGCGGGAGCGCACAGGCCGAGTCTCCGGAATGGATGCCGGCCTCCTCGATGTGCTCCATCACACCGCCCAGGTACAGCTCGGTGCCGTCGTACAGGGCGTCGACGTCGATCTCGATCGCGTCGTCGAGGAACCGGTCGACCAGCACCGGCGAGTCGGGCGTGATGTGGGTGGCGCGCTCGATGTAGCCGACCAGCGCGGTGTCGTCGTAGACGATCTCCATGCCGCGGCCGCCGAGCACGTAGCTGGGGCGGACCAGCACCGGATAGCCGATCTCGTGGGCGATCTCGAGAGCATCGGCAGCCGAGGTGGCCATGCCGTAGCTGGGCGCGGTGAGGCCGTTGTCGGTCAGGATCTGGCCGAAGGCGCCGCGTTCCTCGGCCAGGTGGATCGCCTCGGGCGGAGTGCCGACGACCGGCACCCCGGCGTCCTTCAGCGCCTGGGCGAGCTTCAGCGGGGTCTGCCCGCCCAGTTGCACGATCACCCCGGCCACCGGCCCGGCAGCGGCTTCGGCATGGTAGACCTCGAGCACGTCCTCAAGCGTGAGCGGCTCGAAATAGAGCCGGTCTGAGGTGTCGTAGTCGGTGGAGACAGTCTCGGGGTTGCAGTTGACCATCACGGTCTCGTAGCCGTATTCGCTCAGGGTGAGCGCGGCGTGCACGCAGGAGTAGTCGAATTCGATGCCCTGGCCGATCCGGTTCGGGCCCGAGCCCAGAATCAGCACCGCGGGCTTCGTGCGTGGCGCAACCTCGGTCTCGTCGTCGTAGGACGAGTAGTGGTAGGGGGTCCGGGCGGCGAACTCGGCGGCGCAGGTGTCGACGGTCTTGAACACCGGACGCACCCCGAGCGCCCAGCGCAAGCCGCGCACCACGTCGGTACTCAGGTGCCGCAGCCGGGCAATCTGCTCATCGCTGATGCCGTGCCGCTTGGCCAGCTTCAGCACATCGGTGGACAAGTCGGGGGCCGTGCGGACGCGCTCGGCGACCTCGGCGATCAACTGCAATTGGTCGAGAAACCAGGGGTCGATCTTGGTGGCGTCGAACATTTGCTGCGCGGTGGCGCCAGCCCGGAACGCCTTCAGTACCAGCCCGAGCCGACCGTCGTGCGGGCGGGACGCGGCTGCCAGCAACTCGTCGACCGACTGCGTGATCTCGCCGGTGAAATCGAAGGTCGACTTAGGGTCCTCCAGGGAGCGCAGCGCCTTGCCGAGCGCCTCGGTGAAGTTGCGGCCGATCGCCATCGCCTCGCCGACGCTCTTCATGTGCGTGGTGAGGGTGTTCTCGGCCGTGGGGAACTTCTCGAAGGCGAACCGCGGGGCCTTGACCACCACGTAGTCGAGGGTGGGCTCGAAAGAGGCCGGGGTCTGTTCGGTGATGTCGTTGGGAATCTCGTCCAGGGTGTAGCCGATGGCCACCTTGGCGGCGATCTTGGCGATCGGAAAGCCGGTCGCCTTGGACGCCAGCGCGGACGAGCGAGACACCCGCGGGTTCATCTCGATGACGATCATCCGGCCGTTATCGGGGTTGATCGCGAACTGGATGTTGCAGCCGCCGGTGTCGACGCCGACCGCCCGGATCACGCCGATGCCGACGTCGCGCATCGCCTGGTACTCGCGGTCGGTGAGCGTCATGGCGGGGGCAACGGTGATCGAGTCGCCGGTGTGCACGCCCATCGGGTCGAGGTTCTCGATGGAACACACGATCACGACGTTGTCGGCCTTGTCGCGCATCACCTCGAGCTCGTACTCCTTCCAGCCCAGGATCGACTCCTCGATCAGCACCTCGGTGACCGGGGACGCCGACAGGCCAGTGCCGGCGATCCGGCGCAGCTCGTCCTCGTCGTGGGCGAAGCCGGAGCCGACGCCGCCCATGGTGAAGCTGGGCCGCACCACCAGCGGGTAGCCGAGGTCGGCGGCGGCGGCCAGCACGTCGTCCATCGAATGGCAGATGCGGCTGCGCGCCACCTCCGGGTTGGTGCCGGGAATGTCGAGGGCCTCGACGATCTCTTTGAACTTCTCCCGGTCCTCGCCCTTCTGGATCGCCTCGAACGAGGCGCCGATCAACTCCACGCCGTACTTCTCCAGCACACCGTTGTCGTGCAGGGCGACGGCCGCGTTGAGCGCGGTCTGCCCGCCCAGGGTGGCCAGCAGCGCATCCGGACGTTCGGCGGCGATCACCTTCTCCAGAAAGTCGGGCTGGATCGGCTCGATGTAGGTGGCGTCGGCAAACTCCGGGTCGGTCATGATCGTGGCCGGGTTGGAGTTCACCAGGATCACTCGGTAACCCTCTTCGCGCAGCACCCGGCAGGCCTGGGTGCCCGAATAGTCGAACTCGCAGGCCTGGCCGATCACGATCGGGCCGGAGCCGACCACCAGGATCGAAGAGATGTCGGTACGTTTCGGCATCAGTTCTCCTGCGTGCTGGGTTGATCGGCGTGGACGTCGGAGGCCGGGGCGGCCCGGCCCTCGCGGCGGCGTTGCATCACCTCGACGAACCGGTCGAACAGGTAGGCCGAATCGTGCGGACCCGCCGCCGCCTCGGGGTGGTACTGCACCGAGAAGGCCAGCAGGTTGTCGGCGTCGTCGGTGAGCTCCAGGCCCTCGACCACGTCGTCGTTGAGACAGATGTGGCTCACCTTGGCGTTGCCCCAGCGGGTCGGGGTGGCGGCATGCAGCGGGGCGTCGACGGCAAAGCCGTGGTTCTGCGCGGTGATCTCGACCTTGCCGGTGCGCAGGTCTTTGACCGGCTGGTTGATGCCGCGATGGCCGTACTTCAGCTTGTAGGTGCCGAAGCCGAGGGCGCGGCCGAAGATCTGGTTGCCGAAGCAGATGCCGAAGTACGGAATGCCCGCGTCGAGCACGCCCTGGAGCAGGTGCATCGGGCCGTCCGCGGTGGCCGGGTCGCCGGGGCCGTTGGAGAAGAACACGCCGTCGGGGTTCACCGCGCGGAGGTCGTCCAGGGTGACAGAGGCAGGCAGCACATGCACCTCGATGCCGCGCTGGGCCATGCGAGTGGGGGTCATGTCTTTGATGCCCAGGTCTACCGCGGCCACGGTGAACCGCTTGTCGCCCACCGGCGGCACCACGTCGGCCCGCGGCACGGTGACGTCAGCCACCAGGTCGGAACCAGCCATGGCCGGGGTGTCGAGCACCTTGGCCAGCAGGCTGGCCGGGTCGAGGTCGACAGTCGAGATGCCCACCCGCATGGCGCCACGCTCACGCAGGTGCCGGGTGAGCGCCCGGGTGTCGATCTCGGCGATACCGACCACACCCTGGCTACGCAATTCGTCGTCCAGGGAGCGGTTGCTGCGCCAGTTCGACCGGACCCGCGACAGGTCACGCACGACATAGCCGGCCACCCAGATGCGTGACGACTCGTCGTCCTCGTCGTTCCAGCCGGTGTTGCCGATGTGCGGCGCAGTGGCGACCACCACCTGACGGTGATAGCTGGGGTCGGTCAGGGTCTCTTGGTAGCCCGACATGCCGGTGGAGAACACCGCCTCACCGAAGGTCTCACCGGTGGCCCCGAAAGACACGCCGCGAAAGGAACGTCCATCTTCGAGAACCAATAATGCCGAGGTGTGGTCGCGATCGAAGAAGCCTGAAGGCATGGGCGTCCTTTCCCCGCCGGGGCGGGATCAAACTTCACCGAGACTATCAAGGCCGCCAGGGTGCTCCGACCATCGACAGCCATTGGACGGGCCTGGTCTCTGGCTGGGTGCGGCAGCCGCAGCCGCAGCCGTCTTCGCTACGCTCGATCGATGAGTTCGGACGCAGCATCGCAGACCACACCGGCAATCCCCGAGCCCGGGCCACTACCCGAGGGAATGGTGGTGCGCGAGGCCGCCAAGGCGGACGTGCCCGCGCTGTTTGCGTTGCTGCAGGCCGAAGATCTGGCCGCCACTGGTGAGTCCTCGCTGGTCGTCGCAACGGTGCAGCACTGGTTCGACAGCGAGCGGGCGCGGCGGCGTGGCGTGACCCGGGTGCTAGAACGCGAGGGCGAGTTCGTCGGCCTGTGGCGGGTGTATCGCAACTTCGACGACAAGTACTGGGTGCAGGTGGCGGTTGACCGGCGATTGCCCGGCGCAACCGTGGACGCCCTGTGGCGAGCCGGTCTGCACTGGGTCGAGGTCACCGCGCTCGCCATCGCCGATTCGCTGGGCGTCGACCGTCCCCGCCTCGACGCGTGGGTGTGCTCCGACGATGCCCTCACCCGCCGGCACGCCGAGGCCGCCGGGTACGAACAGACGCGAGCCTTCATCGAGATGCAGCTCGAGCTGGCCGACTACCGAGGGCCGGCGCCAGACCCACAGGTGACGATCAGGCGGGCCGACATCGACGGGCCCGACAGCCCCGACCTGCGCCTGATGCATGCGTTGGTCACTGCGTCATTTCGCGACCATTTCGACTTCATCGAGCGCCCTTACGACGAATGGGTGCAGAACCGGCTGGACGACCCGCTGAACGACTTCACGCACTGGTACATCGCCGCTCATGACGGTGTCGACGTGGGTGCGCTGATCGGTCACAACGGCTACATCGAGGTCGACAACGCCGGCTACATCGCCAACCTTGGCGTGCTGCGCGAGGGTCGTGGCAAGGGCGTGGCCAAGGCGCTGCTGCACACCAGCTTCGCCCGCTACGCAGCCGACGGGCGGGTCGCGGTCAAGCTGGAGGTGGACGCCGAGAGCCCGACCGGCGCCACCCACCTGTACGAATCGGTGGGCATGTACCGGCGGATGGTCGGTTTCGACTTCTTCAAGTGGCCGCGAGGCAAGGGCTAGGAAAACGTTGGTCGAGCTTGCCGAGACCCCGAACACGCCACTTCGGTACCAGGTTTCGACAAGCTCAACCAGCGGTGGTTGCGACGATCGAGCTTGCCGAGACCCCGAACACGCCACTTCGGTACCAGGTTTCGACAAGCTCAACCAGCGGTGGTTGCGACGATCAGCGCTTCCTGGGATCCGGCTGGCTAGAATGCCCGCCATGCCCTCCATCACCATCGGCTTGCCGCGCGCTGCGGGGCGGCGGTGGCTGCTCGCGGCTCTCGCGGTGGGATTGATGATCGGCCTGGTCGCCCTGTTGGGCGGCTTTCAACGCAGGCAGGCCGAGGCGGTCAGCGTGCCCGCAGGCACCGAAATCGACGCCCGCAACCTGGTCTTCCGGCTCGATTCGGCCACCCTGCAATACCTGGCCAAGACCAGCAGCGAGCCTTGGGAAGTGGTCGTCTCGGGCAGCGTCCGCAACCCCCAGAACGAGACCCTGGCGCCGATCACCGGTAGCTACGGCAACCTGGTCGCTATTGTGGAACAGGCCGAGCCTAGGGCCACCGGCGATTTCACCGCCCGACTCGGACCGGAGAACCCCGACCTGTTCTCCAGTGACCGGCGCGTGGTGCCACCGAACGACCAGTGGATGACCTTCACGGCGACCTTCCGCTTCGACGAGTTCCCCGAAACCGACACTCTCGACGTGCGGGTAGTGCCGATGGAGTTCACCGCCAACACGGTGCTGGGGCTGAGCGATACCCCCCGCTGGAACGTCGACTCCTACGCCCTGCCGAGCTCGGTCATGCTGCCGCTGACCCGCATCCCCGACGGCGACTACTAAGCCTTCACCTCGCCACCGAGAATGAGCGTCTCGCCGCCGCCGCGGACCCGGATGCCGCGGATCTCGGCCACCGCGGAGGTCGGGATCTCGAAGAACTTCAGGACGGTGCCGCTGCTCCCGGTGCAGTTGGACTCGTAGCCCCAGTCCCTCACCGAGGCGTGGCGGTAGGTCGTCCAGTACCGATCCTCGCCGAGCAATTCGATCAGGCAGATCACCTCGTCGTCAGCGGCGGCGGCGGTGTACTCCAGCTTCACGGCCACGAAGCTGGCCCCGGCCATGGGTGGCTCCCCGTCCCCGCCGTCGGGAAGCACCTCGGTGGTGGTCATCCCCTTCAGCATGTAGGTGGCCTGGACGCCGACGGCTGCCTGGCCGGCCGCAACCGGCTCGGGGTCTGTCTCGTACTGCACCGTCGAACGCAGCAGCCACAGCGCGCTGAAGACCCCGGCGACGACGATGGCGACCGTCAGCGTCAGCCAGGGGCGCTCCAGGAAGCGGACTCGTCGGCTCATGGCACCCACTGGGTCTGTCCTTTCCGATAGTCGACCTGGGCGGCCACCTGGGGCGCGGGTAGCGCCACGCGGCCGATCAGTTCGCCCAGCTTCAACGGTGCGCTTGGTGCTAGTTGCAGGGTCAACTCACCGGCCAGGTCCGCCTCGTCGATCTCGAAGACCAGATCGTAGGCGGTGGCGAAGCCTGGATCTGTGCCCAGGGAAGAGTGCTCGTCCCACGGGCTGTAGCTCCGCGATCCGGCCAGCAGCTTGGGCGTCACCGATACCGAGCCACGCTGCTTGGCCACTGTGAGCGGAACCACCACGAAGACCAGGTCAGTTGGGCGGGTGACGCCACGGTCGTCCACGAGTTCACGGCCGGCGCGTGGCTCACCTACCGTGACCTGCGCTTCGAACAGTGCCAGCCCGGTATTCACCGCGCCGGTCTTCACCCATTGCCCGGAGTCGGGCCGGATCGCCAGGCTGGACAAGGCCAGCGCCAAGCAGACAGCGAACACCGTGATCGCTTCGCCGATTCGATGCTGCGGCGGCTCTGAACCGGACCTTTCCGCCACCCGAGCGACGGTGACCCCGAGTAGGGCCAGCCGCAGGCTCATCACCAACACCAGATCGATGAGGTCATAGAACGGCATCACCTGCATCGCGGCCCTGCCGTACTGCGGGCCGATTAGCTGGTCGGCACCCCACCCCACCACCTCGCCGACCAGGTCGATGGTGGTGAAGGCCAGTACGTAGCCGCCGAGCAACGGCAGGCCGCCGCGGGCCACGAATCGCACCGCCTGCCACAGCGGGACGAATTTGTCGTCCAGATCACCTGCGAAGAAGCCGTTGGCCACCTTCGCCAGATTCGCGGCCCGGGCACCCCGGGCCTGCTCGAGCAGCTCGGCGGAGGTCACCACCCGGATTCCGGCGACCACGCCGGCCAGGGCCAGCCAGGCCAGGGGCTGAGCGATCACATTCCACAGCGCCGGCCAGGCGTGGGCAGCGACGAACTCCCAGACGGTCAGCCAGACCCCGGCCAACTCCATCCAGCCGAACAGCGACTCCTGCAGCCGGTTCCACCAGGCCACGAGTTCCAGCCCGTACAACCACAGCTTCAGCAACTCGACGATGCGGACCACGCTGAACAGCGCAACCAGCAACCAACTGGCTTCGATCACGGCACCGACCAGCCCGATCCAGGAGCGCTGGCTTCGTCCGGCCAGCCAATCCAGACCGCGCCGGGTGAGGTACAACCCCGCCATGATCCCCACAACCAGGGCGAAGGATTCCAGCGACCGGGTCGGATTGAGCGCGCTCAGGAAATCCGCGCTGCCCAACCCGTAGCGACCGGTCATCGCCAGCACGACGTTGCGGGCGTAATCGTCGACAAAACCGAAGGCAGCATAGATGGCGAGAAAGGGGAGCAGTGTCTGGGCGACCAGGCGCAGCGGAGCAGACGGCGGCTCCCCAGGTGTCTGCTGCACCGATCCAACGCCCACCCCGATCCGCTCCATTACCAGGCGCAGCGCAATCGTGATCGCCGCCAACTGGGCGACCGCGCCGATCGAGAGGCCGAGAATCACCAGCCACGGCGCCCAGAAGGTCAGTTCGGTGCCCAGCAGCACCGCGCCGTAGTGACCGACCCAGCCGAGCAATGCGAACCCCAGCAGCCACGGCGCGAACTGCCACCAGGTAGCCCCGGCGCGCCGCAACAGACCGGCGAATTCGTCCCAGGTGCCACGTAGGGGGTCGATAACCACCGGTGCTACCTCTGCCGGGCGACCACCGCGCCGAGCACTCCGTTGAGGAAGGCGGCCGAGTCGTCGGTGGAGAGTTCCTGCCCCAGCGCGACGCATTCGGCGATCGCGATCTGGTCGGAGACTTCGGTGTGGACGATCTCGTAGACGGCGATCCGGGCCAGGTTGCGGTCTACCCGAGGCATCCGCTGCAGCGTCCAGCCGGGGTTCAATGACGCCTCGACGAACTCGTCGATCTCGGCCTGGTGGGTGACAACGCCTTGAACGAGTTCGCCGGTGAACGCACGCACCGGGGGCTCGTCCAACTCGAGGTGGGCGGCCAGCACAGCCAGCGGGTCGGCCTGCCGCAGGTCGGCCTCGAACAGAATGTCCAGCGCCCGCTTGCGGGCCTTGGTGCGGGCCGAGCCGCGCTCGGGCAAGGGCGACGGCACGGTCTCGATCAACTCGGCCACCGTGCCGTCGGGGGTGGTGATGCGCTTGCGCGGAACGTCCGCGATCGCGGGGTCGGTCAAGGTTCAGACCCGGCCCAGGTAGCTGCCGTCGCGGGTGTCGACCTTGACCCGCTCACCGGTGGTGATGAAGAGCGGAACCTGAATCTGCACCCCGGTCTCTACGGTGGCCGGCTTAGTGCCGCCGGTAGAACGGTCGCCCTGCAGCCCGGGCTCTGTGTAGGTCACCTCAAGCTCGACCGAGGCCGGCAGGTCGATGTAGAGCGGGTTGCCTTCATGCAGCGCCACAGTGGCGGTGCCGTTCTCGAGCAGGTAGCCCTTGGCGTCGCCGACCGTGTCGTCAGAAATGGTGAGCTGGTCGTAGGTGGCGGTGTCCATGAACACGTAGCCGTCGCCGTCGTGGTAGAGGTACTGCATCTCACGACGATCGACGGTCGCGGTGTCGACCTTGGTGTCGGAGTTGAACGTGCGGTCGACCACCTTGCCGCTCAGCACATGCTTGAGCTTGGTGCGCACCACCGTGTTGCCCTTGCCCGGCTTGTGGTGCTGAAACCACAGCACCTGCCAGAGCTGACCATCGAGGTCGAGCACCATGCCGTTCTTGAGATCATTGGTCGAGGCCACGTCAAAACCCTTCATTCACCGCGTGCGAGCCGACCGCCCAGTCTAGCCTCCGCCCCCTGACCAGCGCCAAACCAACAGGGTGAACCATCCAGGGGACGGTTCCCAGCGGTTCAAGGGACGGTTCCACGAACCAAAGAGAACCGTCCCCTCATCGTGGGGTGGCAGTTCCGATCGTTCGTCCGGGCCGGTGCCTCGCCGCAACGTCCGCAATCAGGTCGGCCCGCCGTTGGGCGGCCGGCAAAGCGTACTGCTCGACCAAGCCTGCCAGTTCGTCCGCGCCCGCTTGCTGCAAACCCTCGATCACGCCCTGGACGTCGAGTGGCGTGCGGTTCTGGCTCAGCTTCGCCTTCGCCTCCATGCGGGTCACCTCGAGTTGCAGCCCGACGATCGCCCGCAGTTGGCCGCCGAGGTAGTCCTCCGGCATGTCGGCCAGCCCCACTCGGCTCTCGTGCAGGCCCATCAGCCGCTGCGCCGCCATTGTGGTCCAGGCCACGTCATCGTGGGCGATCAGCCGCCCATAGATGTGCAGCGTGACGTAGTCCCAGGTCGGCACGTACTTGCCGGACGACTCGGCCGAGGGGTACCACAGCGACGATATGTAGTCGCTGGCGGCGGTGATGATGAACAGCGCTTCTCCCTCGACGGTCTCGCGCCACTGCTGGTTCGGACGGGCCACATGCAGCAACACGCTGCCGTGCTCGCCCATCGTGTCGTCGAAAAAATAGGGCAGGTGGGTGGCGAGCAGCCCGCTCGGCCCGTGGGTGATCAGGTCACCGGCCCCAGGAGCGGCCAGCAGCCGGCGCTGCAACTCCGGCGGCATCGCAAAATGTCGCGGCGTGTACATCAGCCCGCACTCAACGAGCGGAACGCCGCCTCGAGTTCGTCCTCGGACGGGCTCTCCAGAATCGCCGCCTTGGCAAGGGCGTCGAGAATGACGAACCGCAGTGCCGAGGCGCGCGTCTTCTTGTCGAGGTTCATCGCCTCGCGCAGCGCGGGCCACGCCGCAGCCGGGTACGTGGTGGGCAACCCGAGCGCACTGAGCAGCCGGGCATGGCGCGCCGCGGTGTCATCGTCGAGCCTGCCCAGCCGCCGGCTCAGCTCGGCCACGAACACCATGCCGACGCTGATCGCCTCGCCGTGCCGCCAGGTGAAGTTCTCGTTGCGTTCGATCGCGTGGCCCAGAGTGTGGCCGTAGTTGAGAATCTCGCGGCCCAGGTCTCGGCCCACCGACGTGCGCTCGCGCAGGTCGGCACCCACGACCGCGGCCTTGACCGCGATGGCCCGCTTGACCAGGGCACAGATCACGTCACCGTGCGGGTTGAGCGCCTCGGCCGGATCGTCCTCGATGATCGACAGAATCGCCGGGTCGGCGATGAAACCGGCCTTGACCACCTCCGCCATGCCGGACGACAGCTCGGCCGGCGGCAGGTCGGCCAGGAAGAGCGTGTCGCACAAAACCGTGAACGGCTCGTAGAAGGCCCCGACGAGGTTCTTGCCAGCCCGCAGGTTGATACCGGTCTTGCCGCCCACCGCGGCGTCGACCATGCCCAGCATGGTGGTCGGCACCGAGACGTAACGCACCCCGCGCAACCAGGTGGCGGCCACGAACCCGGCCAGGTCGGTGGTCGCTCCCCCGCCCAGACCGATGATCGCGTCCGACCGGGTGAAGCCGGCCTGTGCCAGTACCTCCCAGCAGCGCTGCAGGGTCTCGCCGGTCTTGGCGCTTTCGGCCGTCGGTACCTCGATCAGCAGCACCTCGGTGTCGCAGCCCTTGCCGATCCGGGCGGCCGACTCGCGCAGCACCGGCGGGTGGATCACAGCGATCCGCCGCACGTCCGCCACGTACTGGGGCAGGAATTCGAGAGCGCCGACGCCGACGACGACCTGATACGGCCGTTCGGCGGTGACGTCGATCGTGCTGATCCTCACTCGTCGACCCCCTTCAGTTGCCTGATGATCTGGTCCACGATGGCCCGGACTTCGGTGCGATCGGTGTCCACTGTGATCGTGGCCAGATTCTGGTACACCGGCGTGCGTTGCGCGAGAAGTCTTATCAAAGTCGCCCGCATATTGCCCAGCAACAGCGATGAAGCCTGGTTCAGCCCGACCCGGCGACTGGCTTGGGCGACCGACACCGATAGCCACACCACGCTCGCCTGGCGCGAGGCGTCGGCGACCTCAGGAGTCATCACGGCACCGCCCCCCAGCGCCACCACACCCGGGCTCCCCAGTGCCTCGAGGCTCGCCGACCGCTCCAGTTCGCGGAAGTGGTGCTCGCCCTCGTCGGCGAAGATCTCACGAATCGGCTTGCCCTGCTCGGCCTCGATGCGGGCGTCCACATCGGTGAACGGCAGCCCGAGCCGATCGGCGAGCTGGCGCCCGACCGTGCTCTTGCCGGCACCCGGTGCGCCGATCAACGCGATGGTGGACGCGTCGGTCACCTCAGCCCTCGCTGGGCCAACCGGTCACGGTAGGCGGCAAGGTTGCGCCGGGTCTCGGCCAGGGAGTCGCCACCGAATTTCTCCAGCACCGCCTCGGCGAGCACCAGAGCGACCATCGCCTCGGCCACCACTCCGGCGGCGGGAACGGCACACACGTCGGAGCGCTGGTGATGCGCCGCCGCGGCCTCACCGGTAGCCACGTCGACGGTGCGCAAGGCACGCGGCACCGTGGCGATCGGCTTCATCGCGGCGCGCACCCGCAGTGTCTCGCCGGTGCTCATGCCACCCTCGGTGCCACCGGAGCGATTGCCCAGCCGCACCACGCCGCCCGGCCCGGGCGCCATCTCGTCGTGCGCCAGGCTGCCGCGGGTGCGGGCCAGGTCGAAGCCGTCGCCCACCTCGACACCCTTGATCGCCTGAATGCCCATCAGTGCGCCGGCCAGCCGGGCGTCCAGCCGGCGGTCGCCCTGAGAATGCGAGCCGAGCCCGGCCGGCACACCGTGCGCGACCACCTCGACAACGCCGCCCAGGGTGTCACCGGCCTTCTGGCATTCGGCGACCTCGGCCTGCATGGCAAGGCTGGCCGCGGGGTCGAAACAGCGCACCGGGTCGGCGTCGATGGCATCCCGGTCGGCAAACGACGGTACCGTCACCCCAGCCCGGATCGACCCGAGTTCGACCACGTGGCTGACGATCGCGACATCGCAGGCCTGCTGCAGAAAATTGGACGCCAGCCGTCCGATCGCAACCCGGGCCGCGGTCTCACGGGCCGAGGCACGCTCCAGAATCGGACGGGCCTCGGCCCAGTCGTACTTCTGCATGCCGGCCAGGTCGGCATGACCGGGCCGCGGACGGGTCAGCGGTGCATTGCGCGCCTGGGCGGCCAACTGCTCGGGGTCGACCTCGTCGGGCGCCATCACCGTCGACCATTTGGGCCATTCGGTGTTGCCGATCATGATCGCCACCGGCGAGCCGACAGTCTCGCCGTGCCGGACCCCGGCCAGTAGGGTGACCTCGTCGGCCTCGAACTTCATTCGAGCCCCACGCCCAGCGCCCAACCGCCGCCGGGCAAGCGCTTCGGCAATCTCGCCGGTGCTCACCCGCACATGTGCCGGAAGGCCCTCGATGGTGGCCACCAGTGCGCGTCCGTGTGACTCGCCTGCGGTCAGGTAACGAAGCATGATCGGGAGTGTTTCACGAGGCACCGCGCCGTTGCAGTTCTGCCCGTACGGCAGACATCAGCACCGCGACGGGCACCTCGCTGCCGGTGAACAGCCGCACCTGGTGCGCCGCCTGGTGCACCAGCAGGTCGAGCCCACTCAGCACTCTCAGGCCTGCGGAAGCGGCTCGCCCGGCCAGTGGGGTCGGCCAAGGGTGGTAGATCACGTCGAAGACGACGCGCAGCGCCGGGCAGAACTCCACCGCCAGGGTGTCGAGGTGGGTGTTCAGGGCGGCAGAGGGCACCGTCGACACCAACACCTCTGTGGCCGGATCGAGCGGTGCTCCCAGACTGCGCGGCTGCACCTCGACGCCCAGCGAACCCTCGGCCCAATCGCGAAAGGCCCGCAACCGCTCAGGGTTACGGCCCTGCACCTCGATTAGCCGGACGCCCCCGCGCGCCAGTGCGACCGCGACCGACCGGGCGGTGGCACCGTTGCCGATCACCGTGCCCACCCGCACGGCGAGACCCTCAGCCGCCATCGCGTCGACCAGGCCGAGGGTGTCGGTGTTGTACACCCGGCGCTGCTCGCCGAACACCACCGTGTTGGCCGCGCCGGTGAGCACCACGTCGTCATCGGGCAGGCCGCAGGCCGCCGCCCGCTCCTTCAAGGGCATGGTGACGCTGAGCCCTCGCCACGAGTCGTCCAGGCCGTCGATGAAGCCGTCGAACTGGTCGGGGCGCAGTTCGATCCGCTCGTACCCCCAATCGAGCCCGAGGTGGGCGTAGCCGGCCAGTTGAATCACCGGCGACAGCGAATGCGCGATCGGTGAGCCGACAACGGCGGCCCGGGGGCGGTTGTGCCCTGGGGTCACGAGCACTTCTTCTTGTTCTCGGCCGACTGCAGGCACCAGTTCTCGAGCTGTGCCCGTGCCTTCAGGTGGTCTTCGTAGGTGGTCGAGAACACGGTCTCGCCGGTGTCGAGGTTGATCGGCACGAAGTACAGCCAGTCGCCCTCTTCGGGGCTCACCGCCGCCTCAAGGGCTGCCTTGGCGGGAGCCGTGATCGGCCCCGGCGGCAGGCCCTTGTGTTTGTAGGTGTTGTAGGGCGAATCGACCTTGCGTTCGGCAGAGGTGGTCCAGATGGTGCCGGTCTTCTTCACCGCGTACGCCACAGTGGCGTCGGACTGCAGCGGCATGCCCTTCTTCAACCGGTTGTAGAACACCCGGGCCACCTTGGCCCGGTCTTCTGACCGGAACACCTCGCGCTCGATGATGCTGGCCACGATCAACACGTCGTAGGGCTTATAGCCCAACGCCTTGGCGCGATCTTCGAAAGCCAGATCGTCCAGGACCTTCTTGAACTGGTTGATCGGCAGCTTCAGCACGTTCGCGGCGGTGGGCTTGAGCGGCAGGTTGTAGGTGTCGGGGAAGATGAAGCCCTCGTTGCTCGTGCCGATCCAGCTCGGCAGGCTGAACTGCTCACGTTTCTTCAGCGCGGCTTTGAAGTCCGTCTCTGACACCTTGGTGGCCTTGGCCAGCGTGGCGATCACCTGCGAGAGCCGCAGGCCCTCACTGATCTGGAACTGGTTCTTGATCTGGTTGCTCGCATCGAGCAGCATCTCGAGCGCGGTCTTGGCCGGAATCTGGGTGCGCAGCCGGTACAGCCCGTACTGAATCTTGCGGACGTTCGGGTCGTTGCTGGCTGCGGACTGAAAGGCCTTGGCAGTCTTGATCACGTCGGCGGCGACCAGAATGTCGGCGATCGTGTTGGTCGAGGCGCCCTGGGGAATCTCGACGGTGACGTCGGCGGCACCCTCGGGGTCGATGTAGTCGTCGATGGTGCGGTAGGCCATCCAGGCATCGTGCACCTTGCCGTAGACGAGCCAGCCGCCGCCGAGCAGCACCGCCAGCGACAGCAGCACCGCGACCGCACCCCGCACCCGGTACCAGACCTCCTTGGGCACCCAACGGCCCGTCTCGGGGTCTCGCAGTTCACGGAACAGCTTCGCCATTACAACAATCCTTTGCTCATCGCCCCGGTTCACCCGGCGCCGTGCCGGTGGCACGCTCGACGGCCAACGCCTGCTCCAAGATTGCCACGGCCGCCGCCTGGTCGATGACGGCGCGCTGGCGGCGGGCGTCTCGGCCTGCACTGCGCAACCGCCGGCCGGCCTCGACGGTGGTCAGCCGCTCGTCACTGAACCGCCAGCTGACCTGCGGGTTCGCCTCGATCAGGGCGGAGGCCTGGGCGCGCACGTAGCCGGCGGCCGGGCCCTCGTCACCGGCCAGGGTGCGCGGCAGGCCGACGATCACCTCAATCGGTTCGTATTCGGCGAGCAGTTGCGGCAGCCGTCGGGTGGCCGCCTGGGTGGGGACGGTCTCGACCGGGTAGGCCAGGGTGCCGTCCGGGTCGCAGGCGGCGACCCCGATCCGGGCCTTGCCCCAGTCCAGCGCCAGCCGGACGCCGCGGCGAAAGCCCCGCTGATCGAGCCTGCCGACACCCTCGGCACCCACTCGGTCGAGCCTGTCGAGACCCTCGGCCGGCCGTGGATCGAAGCGGTCGAGACTGCCGGCACCCGCGACAGAAGTCTCGACGAGCTCGGCCTCAGACGGCCCAACCTCCGACGGCTCGCCCGGCGTGGACGTGAGCTGTGGTTCGTCCCCGGTCAAAGGGCCGCCACCGCAGCCCGGACGGCCCGGACGGCCTCCGCCGCCGCGGCGCCGTTGCTGCCACCACCCTGCGCGAAATCGTCCTTGCCGCCGCCGCGACCACCCAACTGGGCCGCGCCGATGCCCACCAGCGCACCGGCCTTGGCTCCGTGCCCCCGGGCCGCCTCGTTGGTGGCCACCGCGATCACCGGCTTGGCATCGGTGCCGCCGACCAGGGCGACCACGGCCGCCTCCGAGCCCAGCGCCGAACGGATGTCGAGGACCATCGTCCGCAGGTCGCCACCGCTGATACCGGCCACCTGCTCAGCGACCACCCGGATGCCGTCGGCCACCGTGACCGCCTTCGCGGCCAGCGTGGCAGCGGCAGCCAGCAGTTCGCGGGTGCGGTAGGTCTCGATGGTCTTCTCGGCCGCCTTGAGCTGCGCCAGTAGTTTCTCGACCCGGTCGGCGAGTTGGTCGGGCTGAGTCTTCAGGGTGTCCGACAGCGTCGCGACCAGGGCCCGTTCGGACGCGAACCGGTCGAAGGCGTCGGCGCTGACCAGCGCCTCGACCCGCCGGATGCCGGAGCCGACCGACTGCTCGCCGAGCAGGTTCACCAGGCCGATCTGCGCGGTACGCCGCACGTGCGTGCCGCCGCACAGCTCGCGCGACCATGGGCCGGCCAGTTCGACCATGCGCACCACGTTGCCGTACTTCTCGCCGAACATCGCCTGGGCGCCGAGTGCCTTCGCCTCATCGAGCGGCAACTCGCGAGCGGTCACCTCGAAGTCGTCGCGGATCGCGGCATTCACGATGCTCTCCAACTCGCTGCGCATGGCCGGCGACAGCGCCTGGTTGGCGTTGAAATCGAAGCGCAGGTAGCCGGGCTTGTTGTACGAGCCGGCCTGGTGGGTGCCCTCGCCGAGCATCTGGCGCAGGCCCGCGTTGACGATGTGGGTAGAGGTGTGCGCCTGGCTGGCGGCGAACCGCGCGGACGCGTCAACCTGGGCCAGCACCTGCTGGCCGGCGGTCAGCTCGCCCTCGTTGACCAGCACCTTGTGCACCACCAGGCCCTGAATCGGGCGTTGCACGTCGAGCACGTCCAGTTGCAGGCCGGTGCCGCTCAGCACGCCGTGATCGGCGTCCTGGCCACCCGCCTCGGCGTAGAACGGGGTCTGGTTCAGCACCACCTCGACCACGTCGCCCGGCCGGGCGACGTCGACCAGCGTGCCGCCGGAGACGATGCCGCGTACCGCCGACTCGACCGACAGCTCGGTGAACCCCAGAAACGGCGTCTCACCCAACGAGCGCAGGGTGCGGTACGCCTCGGTGCTGACCGCGCCGCCCTTCTTGGCCCGGGCGTCGGCCTTGGCCCGGTCCTTCTGCTGCTGCATCAGGGTGCGGAACTGCCGCTGGTCAACCTCGAGACCCGCTTCGCCGGCCATCTCGAGGGTCAGGTCGATCGGGAACCCGTAGGTGTCGTGCAACTGGAACGCCTTGTCACCGGCCAATACCCCCGAGCTGCCCTGTTTGGCGTCGGATGCGGCGAGGTCGAAGATCCGGGTGCCGGCCTCAAGGGTGCGGCGGAACGCGTCCTCTTCGCCGTAGGCGGTTTGCGAGACCCGTTGCCACTGGGTGCCGATCTCGGGGTAGCTGGCCTCCATCAGCGACTTCGACAGTGGCAGCAGTTCGGGCAGCACCGGGTCGTGCACGCCGAGCAGCCGCATTGACCGGATCGACCGGCGCAGCAGCCGCCGCAGCACGTAGCCGCGCGCCTCGTTGCCGGGGGTCACACCGTCGGTCATCAGCATCAGTGCCGAACGGACGTGGTCACCGACGACGCGCAGTCTGATGTCGGCCTGGGCATCGGCTCCGTAGCTAGTGCCGGCCAACTCGGCCGCCCTGGTGATCACCGGAAAGATCTCGTCGATCTCGTACATATTGGCCACGCCCTGCAACAGGTACGCGGTGCGCTCCAGGCCCATGCCGGTGTCGATGTTCTTGGCCGGCAGCGGTCCGGCGACGTCGAAATCGTCCTTGGCCCGGACGGCGCGCAGTTCCTCGGTCTGAAACACCAGGTTCCAGATCTCGAGAAACCGGTCCTCGTCGACGACCGGGCCACCCTCGGCGCCGAATTCGGGGCCGCGGTCGATGTAGATCTCGCTGCACGGCCCGCCCGGGCCGGGAACGCCCATGTGCCAGTAGTTGTCTTTCAGCCCGCGCCGTTGAATGTGCGCCGCCGGCACCCCGACCCCGCGCCACAGCGACTCGGCCTCGTCGTCGTCGAGGTAGACCGTTACCCAGACCTTGTCGGGGTCGAAGCCGTAATTGCCGTCGTCGACGCTGCCGGTGACCAGTTGCCAGGCGAAGGCGATGGCGTCTGCTTTGAAGTAGTCGCCGAAGGCGAAGTTGCCGTTCATCTGAAAAAAGGTGCCGTGCCGGGTGGTCTTGCCCACCTCTTCGATATCGAGAGTACGCACGCACTTCTGCACGCTGACCGCGCGCTTGAACGGGGCGTCCTCGGCACCGGTGAAGTAGGGCTTGAACGGCACCATGCCGGCATTGACGAAGAGCAGGGTGGGGTCGTTGTAGACCAGGGACGCCGACGGCACCTCAGTGTGGCCATTGCGCACGAAGAAGTCGATGTAGCGACGCCGGATCTCGGCGGTTTTCATGTTGTTGTCCGATCGGGTGTGCCGGCGGGTGCCGACGGGTTGGTCAGCTTCGGTCGCTCTCCTGGACGGGAGTGCCCTCCTGCGCGGGAAGGCCGGTCTCGTCCAGGCTCAGAGCCTCGCGCAGTTCGGCTTCGCGTTCGTTCATTGCGCTACTCAGGGTGTCGAAGAACTCGGTGACCCTGGCCTGGGCGCTGCGGGCCGTCTTCTCAACCTGCTCAGTGACGCCCTTGGGGGTGAACCGCTCATAGATTTCGCGGCCCTTGACCACCAGCAGGGCGGTGACCCCGACGCCGACGGCGAACCAGAACAATCGGCGGCGCATCAGCGCTTCACCCTGCGGGCGCCCTTGACCGCCTGGCGCACGCCAAAGGTGAAGGCGGCGGTCTTGACCAGGGGGCCACCCAGGGTGGCCGAGAACAGGGTGGAGAGCTGCGCTGCATTCTCGCTCACCACCACAGCCTGCCTCGTGACCTTCGATGCGTCCTCGGTGACCAGACTCAGCTTGCTCAGTTCATCGTTGGTCGCGGTGACGGTGCTCTTCAGCTCGTGCAGGATCGGCACCGAGGAGTGCCCGAGATCACGCACGGCGAGCCGCAGTTCTTCGAGCACCCGGCCGAGCTTGAGCAGCGGAACCGCACAGAAAGCAACCAGCGCCACAGCGGCGATGGCTGCGATCAAGCCGGCGATCTCTCCAACAGACATGGTGGGTTCCTTCACATCGTGATGGTGTCTGACGCAGCCTAACGCACCTGCCGCAGCCCTCCACCCGGACGGGCCAGCTCGCACGCCGGCCGGACGGCGATCAGCGCCGCCCCTGCTCACTGGTCTCCGCTTGCCTGGGAAAACACTGACCAATCGCCGGTCGAACTCGTCCAGACCCAGACCAGCCACTGCGGCAAGGGTTTCGACACCCTCAGCCAGCGATGGGCACGTTGATCAGCGCTTCCCTACGCTGGGCGCATGAAGCTCACCATCGTCGGCGGCGGCGGCTTTCGGGTGCCGCTGGTGCACGCCGCCCTACTGGCCGACGACCTGATCGACGAGGTGGCACTGCTCGACGTCGACCCGAACCGGCTGGCCGTCATCAATCGGGTGCTCACCGCCCAGGGCGGCCCGAAGAGCCGCCTGCGACACACCCTGCACACCGACCCCGCCACGGCGCTAGCGGGCAGCGATTTGGTGTTCTCGGCGTTGCGGTCGGGCGGTGTCGAGGGCCGGGTGCTCGATGAACGCATCGCGGCCGAGCACGGCGTGATCGGCCAAGAGACGGTGGGAGCCGGCGGAGTCAGCTACGCGCTGCGCAGCATTCCGGCGTCGTTGGAGCTCGCCCGCACGGTGCGCGCGGTCGCTCCACGCGCCTGGCTGATCAACTTCACCAACCCGGCCGGCATGGTCACCGAGGCGCTGGCGGCGGTTCATGCGCGGGTGGTGGGCATCTGCGACTCGCCGATCGCCCTGGCCCGCCGCGCTGCTGCGGCGCTCGACCTCGACCCGTCGGACACCGTGCCCGACTACGTGGGCCTCAACCATCTGGGCTGGCTCACCGCGCTGCGCTGTGGTGGCGTCGACCGGCTGCCCGAACTGATCGCCGATCCGGCCCGGCTGGCGAGGTTCGAGGAAGGTCGGCTTTTCGGCCCCGAACTGATCGCCGACCTGGGTGCGCTGCCCAATGAGTACCTGCACTGGTTCTACTTTCGGCGCGAAGCGCTGGCCGCAGGCCGGCCCCGGCCTGCGGCCGAACCCAGGGACGGTTCCACTTCCAGAGGCGCGTTCCTGGCCGCACAGCAGCGCCGCTTCTACGCCGACTGCCCCGCCGACCCACCGGCGGCCCTGGCCGCCTGGCAGGCCGCGCGCCTGGAGCGCGAACGGACCTACGGCGCAACGAACCGGGCCGCTGCCGGCGGCTTCGAGCGAGACGCCATCGACCTGGTCTCCGGCGGCTACGAGGGGGTGGCACTGGCCATTATGCGAGCGGTCGCCACCGATCGTGGGACCACCCTGATTCTCAACACCCCCAACGCCGGGCGGCTGCCGTACCTGCCCGACGATGCCGTGATCGAGGCGCCCTGCCGGGTGGACGGCGGCGGCGTGCACCCGCTGCCGCTCGGGTCGCTGCCCGGCCACGCCCAGGGGCTGGTCACCACCGTCAAACAGGTCGAGCGCTGGACGATCGAGGCGGCCACCACCGGCTCGGCGCGCGCCGCCCGGCTGGCCCTGACCCATCACCCGCTGGTCGACTCGGCGGCGGTGGCGTCGGCCCTGCTGGCGGCCTACCGCACCGCTTTCCCACAACTGGCCTACCTGCGCTAACGATCAAAACAGCCACCGCTGGTTGAGCCTGTCGAAACCCCTAGTGAAGGCACGCAATCTGAGGTCTCGACACGCTCGACCAGCGAGAGACCGACGCTTCCCTAGGGAAACGCTGATCGACACCTCCACCGCTGGTTGAGCTACGTCGAAACCCCTCGTGAGAGCAATCCGTTCGAGGTCTCGACACGCTCGACCAGCGAGAGACCGACGCTTCCCTAAGGAAACGCTGATCGACACCTCCACCGCTGGTTGAGCTACGTCGAAACCCGTCGTGAGAGCAATCCGTTCGAGGTCTCGACACGCTCGACCAGCGTTCGACCTGACCACCACCGGTTGAGCTACAGCGAATACCTGGTCCGGGCGGTGCGTCCAAGGTCTCACAAGCCCAGCAAGAATCAGCGCTGCATGAGGAGATCGCTCAGGCCGGGGACGGTTCTCTTCGGTTCAGCGGCGTGCGAGAACCGGCGCTCAGACTCACGACTGCCGCCCGAGCAGATTGTCGAGGGTGGCCATCCGGTCGCCCAATCCCGCCTCAGCGCCATGGTCGGTGGGCCGGTAGTACTGGGCACCGGCCAACTCGTCGGGCAGGTACTGCTGGGCGGCGACCCCGTGCGGGTGATCGTGGGCGTATTGGTAGCCCTTGCCGTGACCGATGCTCTTGGCCCCCGGGTAGTGCGCGTCGCGCAGGTGTGCGGGCACCTGGCCGACCCGCCCGGCCCGCACGTCGGCCAGGGCGCCGTCGACGGCCACGATCACCGCGTTCGACTTGGGTGCCAGTGCGCAGGTGATCACCGCCTGGGCAAGGTTGATCCGGGCCTCGGGCATGCCGATCAACTGCACGGCCTGCGCGGCGGCCACGCAGGTCTGCAGCACCGATGGCGCAGCCAAACCGATGTCTTCACTGGCCAGAATCACCAGCCGGCGCGCGATGAACCGGGGGTCTTCGCCGGCCTCGAGCATGCGAGCCAGCCAGTGCAGGGACGCCTGCGCGTCCGAGCCCCGCATCGACTTGATGAAGGCGCTGATCACGTCGTAGTGCTGGTCGCCGTCTTTGTCGTAGCGCACCGCTGCGCGGTCGACGGCACGGCTGATCGCCTCGGACGTGATCTCGGCAGCGCCGTCGGTGGTCGCCCCCGCCGCAGCCTCCTCCAGGTAGGTCAGCACCCGCCGCGCATCGCCGCCAGCCAGCCGTAGCAGGTCAGCCCGGCCCTCGTCACTCAGCGTGACACGCCCTCCCAACCCGCGCTCGTCGGTCAGCGCCCGATCGATCAGCGTGCCCAGGTCGGCATCGGTGAGCGGTTTGAGGGTGAGCAGCAGCGAGCGCGACAACAGCGGCGCAATCACCGAGAACGACGGGTTCTCGGTGGTGGCCGCGATCAGCGTGACCAGCCGGTTTTCCACCGCCGGCAGCAGCACGTCCTGCTGCGCCTTGCTGAACCGGTGCACCTCGTCGACGAACAACACCGTCGAGCGACCACGCGCCAGCTCGCGCCGGGCCGCGTCGAGCTCGGCCCGCACCTCTTTGACGCCTGCGGTGACCGCCGAGAGTTCGACGAAGCGCCGGTTGCCCGACTGCGACACCACCGAGGCGATGGTGGTCTTGCCCACCCCCGGCGGCCCCCACAGAAAGACCGACATGGCCGCGTCGCCTTCGGCCAGCCGCCGCAGCGGCGAGCCCGCCGCGAGCAGGTGCTGCTGCCCGACGATCTCGTCGACGGTGCGCGGGCGCATGCGTACGGCCAGCGGCGCGTCGGCGCTGGGCGTGCTCAGCGAACCGCCTGGTTTGGCCGGCGTGTCGTCGTGCCCGAACAGATCCTCCACCGCGCCGAGTGTACGGGTGGCCGGCCAGACCCCGGTGTGAAAAGTTCGCACGCTTGGCGATGCGCACGCCTCAGCCAGGCGCCAACGATGCCACGCGTGCGAACTTTTCACACTCACTTGCAATACAAACACTCGCGATATATCGTTGACGCAACGCAACACTTACGGAAGGAGTTCCGATCATGAGGAACGACGAATTCAATCAGAACGGTCCGCGCCAGCGTCGCGGACATCAGGGCCGCCCCCAGCGCGGCCCCTTCGGCCAGGGGCCTGCCCGCGGCGGCTTCGGCTTCGGTGGCCCCGGTTTCGGCCCCGGTTTCGGAGGCCCCGGCCCCGGCTTCGGCGGCCCGATGGGTCGTCGTGGGCGCGGCCGCGCCCGCCGTGGCGACGTACGGCAGGCCGTACTAGCCCTGCTAGCGGACGAGCCACTGAACGGCTACCAGATGATCCAGCGACTCGCGGAGCACACCGAGGGCGGATGGAAGCCGTCCCCCGGCGCGATCTACCCCGCACTGGCCCAGCTTGAGGACGAGGGCCTGATCGAGCAGTTCGACAACGAGGGCACCAAGGCCTACCGGCTCACCGAGGTAGGACGGTCCGCCGCCGCCGAGATCGGCCAGAAGCCGTGGGAGACCTTCAACGCCGAGAACGCACCACTGCACCCCGAGGCCATGAAGGCACTGTGGGGCGAGTTCCGCGGACTCGCGATGGCGGCCCAGGAACTGACCCGCAACGGCAGCCCCGCCCAGCAGGAGCGGGCTGGTCAACTGCTGGCCGAGACCAAGCGCAAGCTCTACGGGCTGCTGGCCGAAGGCGAGATGCACAACGGTGACGACCTGCGCTGACCCTCCAGCCCGAACCCGAGGGGCCGTCCGAGCGATCGGACGGCCCCTCGTCGTTGCGTCGGCGTTGCTACCGGCGCCGGGCGCCCGCCTGGTCAGCACCGTTCGGCCCGCCGGGAGGCTCGCTGGCCACCTGCGTCCGAAGGAACTGGGCCTGCGTGACACCGCCAGCATGATCTGCCTCCTCGTCCGTCCAGACCAGCAGGTCGTAGGCGTGTGGGTCGTAGCGGTAGACGTGGACGACAGGCTTCTCGTTCACCTGCACGGGAAGCCGCAACGCGCTCGCCGCCCGCCCCCGCGCGTTGCCCCCGCTTGCTCCGTGGCCCCGCCACGCGCGCGATCACGCCGATCAGCAATTTGCGGTGGTCGCCGTCAGGGTTGCCCACCATCAGGGCGTCGGCTCAAGCGAGCCGGTGACTCTCGTACGCCGGCTCGAGACCCTGATAGAACCAGCACTCGGAGCCTCGCTGCGGTCCCGGCCTCGCCACGAGGCACTATGCGGCGCTGACGCCGGCCGGCGCCGGGAGACGTTCGGGCCGGCGATCGATTCGCCCGATACAACGCCGCGAACGCAGCGGCGGTCGAGGGTGCTGCTGCGCTGAGGACGTACTGATCGATGCGCCAACCGGTGGGTGAGCTTGCCGAAACCTCTTGCCAGGGCGGCATATTCGGGGTCTCGACACGCTCGACCAGCGAAAGCGAGCGCTTCCGCAACATCTCGCAATCGTTAGGCGGGCCGGAGTATTGCCGTTGGTGTGCCAGCAATCTAGGCAGCGTCGCAGACCCGCCGAACGAAGCGAATCGAACCGACCCGATCAGGGGTGAGCGGGCTCGGCTGTCGTCGGGGTCGAGGGCTGGACGACCGGGCTGGCGGTGGGCTTGGCGTCCACGCCGGCCTCCTTGCGCTGCTGCACCGAGATCGGTGCCGGCGCACCGGTCAGCGGGTCGTAGCCGCCGCCGCTCTTGGGAAAGGCGATCACGTCGCGAATCGACTCCGACTTCGACAGCAGTGCCACGATCCGGTCCCAGCCGAACGCGATGCCGCCGTGCGGGGGCGCGCCGAACTTGAACGCGTCGAGCAGGAATCCGAACTTCTCCTGGGATTCTTCCTCACCCAGCCCCATCACCTTGAACACCCGCTCCTGAATGTCGCGGCGATGGATACGAATCGAGCCGCCGCCGATCTCGTTGCCGTTGCACACCATGTCATAGGCCCACGCCAGCGCATTGCCGGGGTCGGTGTCGAAGGTGTCGAGGTTCTGCGGCGAGGTGAAGGCGTGATGGACGGCCGTCCAAGCGCCGGCACCCACGGCAACGTCGCCCTCGGCGACCGCATCGCCGGCGGGCTTGAACAGCGGCGCGTCCACCACCCACACAAACGACCAGGCATTCTCGTCGATCAGGTCGCAGCGCTTGGCGATCTCGTTGCGCGCCGCGCCCAGCAGCGCCTGCGAGGACGACCTGGCGCCGGCGGCGAAGAAGATGCAGTCACCCGGGTTCGCCCCCACGGCGGACGCCAAGCCGGCGCGTTCGCCGTCGGCGATGTTCTTGCTGACCGGGCCGCCCAGGGTGCCGTCCTCGGCGATGGTGACGTAGGCCAGGCCGCGGGCGCCGCGCTGCTTGGCCCACTCCTGCCAGGCGTCGAAGGTGCGCCGCGGCTGGGACGCCCCACCGGGCATCACCACCGCACCGACGTAGGGCGCCTGGAAGACCCGGAACGGGGTATCGGCGAAGAACGCGGTCAGCTCGGTAAGCTTCACTTCGAAGCGCAGGTCGGGCTTGTCGGAGCCGTAGGAGTCCATCGCCTCGGCGTAGGTGAGCCGCGCGAACGGAGCATCCAGGTCGACGCCGATCAGCGACCAGATCTCCCTGGCCAGCGCCTCGCCGAGGGCGATCACGTCCTCCTGATCGACGAAGGACATCTCGATGTCGAGCTGGGTGAACTCGGGCTGCCGGTCGGCGCGGAAGTCCTCGTCCCGGTAGCAGCGGGCGATCTGGTAATAGCGCTCCATGCCGGCCACCATCAGCAGCTGCTTGAACAGCTGGGGCGACTGCGGCAGGGCGTACCACGAGCCGGGCGCGAGCCGGGCCGGCACGATGAAGTCGCGGGCACCTTCGGGGGTGGAGCGGGTCATCGTCGGGGTCTCGATCTCGACGAAGTCGCGGGCCTCGAGCACCCGGCGGGCGGCGGCGTTCACCTGGGAGCGCAGCCGGATCGCCCGGGCCGGGGCCGGACGGCGCAGGTCGAGGTAGCGGTATTTGAGCCGGGCCTCCTCGCCGACGCTGACCCGTTCGTCGATCTGGAACGGCAGCGGCGCGGACGGGTTGAGCACCTCGAGTTCGCGGATCGCGACCTCGATCTCACCGGTCGGCAGGTCGGGGTTGGCGTTGCCCTCGGGGCGCGCCTCGACCTCGCCGATCACCTGAATGCAGTACTCGTTGCGCAGTTCGTGGGCGCCGGACGCCGCCAGCACCTCGTCCCGGACGACGACCTGGACGACGCCCGAGGCGTCCCTGAGATCGATGAAGGCGACACCGCCATGATCGCGACGCCGGCCCACCCAGCCGGCGAGAGTGACGGTCGCTCCGATGTCGGAAGCGCGCAGGGTTCCGGCGGTATGGGTCCGCAGCATGACGATGTTCCTTTCTCTGCCCCCGCATAGACGGTGCGAGGCGCGACCTCAGATTGTAGGTCGCCGGTCGCGCGCGAGGCGAAACGGCGCGAGGCGAAACGGCGCGGCGCCCTCGCACAAGGAGGTGCTGATCAATGCGCCAACCGCTGGTTGAGCTTGCCGAAACTCCTTGCCGGAGCGGCATATTCGAGGCCTCGACAGGCTCGGCCAGCGAAACAGCCAGCGTTTCCTCAAGCGACCGCCCACACCCTGAGGAAACTGATTGTCGCTGGTCAAGCTTGTCGAGACCTCGGAAATTGGCCTTGGCAAGGGGCTTTCGCCGTAGCGCGCAACAAGTGCAGGTTGCGTTGCTCAGCACACGTGGCGGGTGCATTGATCGGCACTGCCGGGCCCGGCCCATGCGCTGCGGAGGCTTCGCGAAACTACGTCCGATTTACGGGTGTCCTCGCCTCGACAAGGCGAAGCGACCCGGATCTGTGACGTAATCTCGCGAGCCAACCCGCGTCCGAGTCCGGCCACGGTCTCGGACGCACCCGGCGAGGCGTCGAGCGGAACCTGTTCAGATCAGGCACCGGTGACCGCGGGCCGCCGGTCGAGCGCCGGCGGCGTCCAGACATCGGGATCGGCGGCCACCTGTTC
Organism: Micropruina sp.; assembly: GCF_047602085.1. Lineage (GTDB taxonomy): Bacteria > Actinomycetota > Actinomycetes > Propionibacteriales > Propionibacteriaceae > Micropruina. The sequence continues at coordinate 60,805 of NZ_JASGID010000007.1, read as the reverse complement.
GCCCGAACGGATGTCTTTGACCTCCCCCGATGAGAACCAGACGAACGGAATGCCCCGCCGGTCGGCGTAGCGGATCTGCTTGCCGAACCGGTCAGCCTTTGGGGCCACTTCGGTGGCGATGCCGCGGGCCCGCAACCGGGCAGCGACGGCGTCCGCCTCGCCGCGGGTCTCTTCGGCGTCCACGGCCACCAGCACACAGGTGGGCACCGAGCGGGACGCCGTCAACGTGCCGCGAGCCAGCAGCGGCACCAGAATGCGCGATACCCCGATCGACAGCCCCACGCCCGGGTAGGTGGTGCGGCCGTCGGAGGCCAGCGAGTCGTAGCGACCCCCGGAACAGATCGAGCCCAGGTGCTCCAGGCCCTGCATCTCGGTTTCGTACACGGTGCCGGTGTAGTAGTCGAGGCCACGTGCGATCTTCAGGTCGGCCATGATCCGTCCCGGGGCCGCCTGCGACCCCGCCCGCACCACGCCGGCAAGCTGTTCCAGGCCCTCGTCGAGCAGCTCGTGCCGCACCCCGAGTGCCCGGACCCGTTCGACGAACGAGTCGTCCGGCGCCGAGATGGTGGCCAGCTCAAGGCAGGTGGCCGCCACCGTCTGGCTCAGCCCGAGTTCGCCGACGAGCAGTTGCTGCACCTTGGCCGGCCCGATCTTGTCGAGCTTGTCGACGCGCTGCAGCACGGCCAAGTGGTCGTCGATACCGAGACCGCGGTAGAACCCTTCGGCCAGCCGGCGGTTGTTCACCCGCAGCAGCACCGGCGGAACTCCGAACTCCACGTGCAGCCGCTCCAGCGCCGCCAGCACCACCAACGCCACCTCGACGTCGTGGTGGGCGGCCAGCACGCCTTGACCGACCACGTCGAGATCGGCCTGCAGAAACTCCCGGTAGCGCCCCTCCTGCGGCCGCTCGCCACGCCACGCCTTCTGAATCTGGTAGCGCCGGAACGGAAAATTCAGATGACCCGAGTTCTCCAGCACATAGCGCGCGAAGGGAACGGTCAGGTCAAAGTGCAGGCCGAGTTCGGCCTCGGCGGTGCCTTCGGCGTGCAGCCGCCGCACCACGTACACCTCTTTGTCGATCTCGCCCTTACGGGCGAGTTGGGTCATCGGTTCAAGCGCCCGGGTCTCGATCGAGCCGAACCCATGCAGCTCAAAGGTGTCGATCAGCGCGGCCAGCACCCGCTGCTCGACGATGCGCCCGGCAGGCAGAAACTCGGGGAAACCGCTCAGCGGCTTGGGACGGCTCATCGGGTGAGTGCACCACCTAGATAGTCGGCTTGCAGGTAGGGATTGGTCGCGCGTTCGGCGACCATCAGGCTCTGCTGCCCGTGCCCCGGCAGCAGCGCGGAGCTGTCACTGAGCCCCAGCACCGGCCCCCGCAGGGTCTCCAGCATCACCGCGTGATCGCCGCCGGGCAGGTCGGTGCGTCCGATCGACCCGGCGAACAGCACGTCGCCGGTGAACACCACCTGGTCGGCGTGGTCGTGCCCGGCCAGCGGGGTGCGCAGCATCACGCAGCCCGGTCGGTGCCCCGGGGCGTGCAGCACCTCGAAGCTGAGCCCGGCCACGTCGAGACCGCTGTCGAACAACCGCAGGTCGGACGGCTCGGCCAACCTCGTATCACCGAGCACCTGACTCAGCAGCCCCCGCCCGGACGGCCCCAGCCCGGCGGCCGGGTCGGTGAGCAGTTCGCGGTCGTCGGCATGAATCCAGGCCGGGACGTCCCACTCGTCGGCCAGTTCGGCGGCCGAGGCGATGTGGTCGATGTGGCCGTGGGTCAGCAGCACCCCGGCCGGAGTCAGGCCGTGCGCCGCAACCAATTGCCGGACGCCGGCCGCGGCCCCCACACCCGGGTCGACGATCACGCACTCACGCCCAGCCGCGACGGCGGCCAGATAACAGTTCGCCTGCCACGGCCCGCTCGGAAAACTGGCCAGAAACACGCTGTCCAGCCTATCGGCCGAGTCGGTGGGCATAATCCACAAACCAGCGGGCATGAGGCAAGATGGTCGCCATGACTTCTTCCAGCCCGGCTGATTTCGGCCGCGTTGACCCTGACGGCACCGTTTACGTCCGCACCACCGAGGGCGAGCGCAGCGTGGGCCAGATACCTGACAGCACCGAGGCCGAGGCGCTGGCGTTCTACGTCAAGAGGTTCGAGGCGTTGGAGCTCGAGGTCAGCCTGCTGGAACGCCGGATCAGCTCCGGAGCTCTCTCGCCCGAAGAGGCACGGCACAGCATCACCACCGTCACCGCCAACGTCACCGGCGCCAACGCCGTGGGTGACCTCGATGGTCTCGCCGCCCGGCTGCAGGCGCTCGCTCCCGTGCTCGCACAGGCCACCGAGGCGCGGCGGGCCGATCGGGCCAAGCAGGCCGAGGCGACCAAGGCCACCAAAGAGGCGATGGTCGCCGAGGCGGAGCAGTTGGCGCTGGGCAACGACTGGCGCGGCGGAGTCAACCGGTTTCGCTCGCTGCTCGATGATTGGAAGGCACTCCCCCGCATCGACCGGGCCACCGACGATGCCCTGTGGCACCGGTTCTCGGCCGCCCGCACCACCTACACCCGCCGCCGCAAGACCCAGTTCGCCGAACAGGCCGAGAAGCGCGAGGGTGCCCGTCAGCTCAAGGAACAGATCATCGCCGAGGCCCGTCCGCTGGCCGAGTCGACCGACTGGGGCACGACCTCGGGGGCGTTCCGCGACCTGATGGCGCGGTGGAAGGCCGCTGGCGCCGCCCCGCGTGACGTGGACGACGCCTTGTGGGCCGAGTTCCGAGGGCTGCAGGACCAGTTCTTCAACGCCCGGCAGTCGACGCTGTCGCAGCAGGACCAGGAGTTCAAGGCCAACCTCGACGCCAAGGAGTCGCTGCTGGTGAAGGCCGAGGCCGAGATCGTGCCGGTCACCGACCTGGCCCAGGCGCGGGCCGCGTTCCGTAGCTTCGCCGAGCAGTTCAACGCATTGGGCAAGGTGCCGCGCGAGGCGATGCGCGGGCTGGACAATCGCGTGCGGGCGCTCGAGAACGCCGTTCGCCAGGCCGAGGACGCCGAGTGGAAGCGCACCGACCCCGAGGCCCGGGCCCGCGCCGAAGAGACCGTGGCGATGCTCAGCAACGAGATCGACAAGCTGACCGAGAAGATCGTCAAGGCCGAGGCCCGTGGTGACAATCGCGCCGCCGACAAGGCGCGGGACTCGATCGCCACCTACCAGACCTGGCTCGACCAGGCCCGCGAGACGCTGGCCGACTTCTCCCGCTGACCGCGATGCCGCATCGCGTCTTCTCCTACGGCACGCTGCGGCAGGAGAACGTCCAGACGGCCTTGTTCGGCCGTCCGGTCGTCACAGTCGACGACACCCTGCCCGGCTACCGGCTCGACTGGCTGACCATCACCGACCCCGAGGTGATCGCGACCAGCGGCTCGGACCGGCACCCGATCCTGCGTCCCGGCTCGGCATCCGATGTCGTCGCCGGCGCCTATCTGGAACTCGACGACCGCGAACTCGCCCAGGCGGACGCCTACGAGGTGGACGACTACGTCCGCACCGCCGTCACCCTGGGCTCGGGGACGCCGGCCTGGGTCTACCTCGCCGCCGACTGACCCCCAACCCGGACCGCGGGGACGGTTCTTCTCGCGCGAATTCCGAATGTCGAGGGGACACGCTTGGCCCAGGGTCCGTCCCCGACATGGTGCGAAGTTCCCAGGCCGAAGAAGCCATCCCCGAACGTCGCGTCCCGGCCGCCGGGATCTCTCTGGCTGGCGTGCCCTGCCGGCCAGGTCACGACTTCACCCGATGGGCGTCGTACACCCCCGGTATGCGCTTCAGCGCATTGGTCAGCGACGCCAGGTGAGTCGGGTCGGGCGTCTCGAACTGCAGCCGCATGGTGAACACCCGGTCTTTGTTGGTGGTGGCCGCCATCGACAAGATGTTGCTGTGGTGCTCGGTCATCACCCGGCTGACATCGCTCAGCAGCCCTGCACGGTCGAGACCCTCGACGTGCACCGCGACCAAGAAGCTCGAATCGGCGGACGGCGTGGCCCAGGTCACCTCGACCAGCCGGTCGGGCTTCTGCCGCAGGTTGTCGGCGTTGGTGCAATCGGCACGATGCACCGAGACGCCTTCTTCGCGGGTGATGAAGCCGAGGATTTCGTCGCACGGCACCGGCATACAGCACTTGGCCAGCTTCACCCGCAGGTCGCTGTGGCCCTCCACCACGATGCCGGTGTCGTTGGGACGCCGCTGCCGCCGGCGCGGTGAGCCGCTGATGGCCGGATGATCCTCGATGCTCGCCTCGGCCGCCGCTTCGGCCCCACCCTCGGCTGCGATCAGTCGTTCGACGACGTTCTGGGCACTGATCGTGCCCTCGCCGATGGCGGCATACAGGGCGTTGACGTCGGGCACCCTGAAATGCCGGGCCAGTCCAGCAACGTGTTCCGCCGACAGCAGCCGGTGCACCGGCAGTCCGGTGCGGCGCAACTGCTTGGCCAGCGCCTCTTTGCCCTGCTCGATCGACTCTTCGCGACGCTCCCGCATGAAGTACTGGCGAATCTTGTTGCGCGCTCGCGGGCTGGCCACGAAGTTCAGCCAGTCGCGGCTAGGGCCGGCGTTGGGCGATTTGGACGTCAGCACCTCGACCTGGTCGCCGTTGTTCAACTGGTACTCCAGCGGCACCAGCCGTTGGTTCACCCGGGCACCGATGGTCCGGTGCCCCACCTCGGTGTGCACCGAATAGGCGAAGTCGACCGGCGTGGCCTTCGCCGGCAGCGAGATCACGTCGCCCTTGGGGGTGAACACGAACACCTCGGTGGTGTTGATCTCGAAACGCAGGGTGTCGAGAAACTCGCCCGGGTCTTCGGTCTCGCGCTGCCACTCGGTGATCTGCCGCACCCAGGCCAGGTCGTTGCCGGCGCTGGGGGCTTTGCCCTCTTTGTACTTCCAGTGTGCCGCCACTCCGTATTCGGCTTGGCGGTGCATCTCGTGGGTGCGAATCTGAAACTCCACCGGTTTGGTGTCGGGGCCCAGCACGGTGGTGTGCAGCGACTGGTAGAGGTTGAATTTGGGCATGGCGATGTAGTCCTTGAACCTGCCCGGCAAGGGGTTCCAGCGAGCGTGCAGCACCCCGAGGGCCGCGTAGCAGTCGCGCTGGGAGTCGACCAGAATGCGCAGCCCGACCAGATCGTAGATCTCGAAGAAGTCCCGGCCGCGCACCACCATCTTCTGGTAGATCGAGTAATAGTGCTTGGGCCGTCCGTAGACCGTGGCCTTGATCTTCGCGTCGGTCAGGTCGTCGCGCACCTGGTCGATCACCAGGCGAAGGTAGTTTTCGCGCAGCGGAGCACGGGCAGCCACCATGCGCACGATCTCGTCGTAGATCTTGGGGTGCAGGGTGGCGAAGGCGAGGTCTTCGAGCTCCCACTTGATGGCGTTCATGCCCAACCGGTGTGCCAGCGGAGCGAAGATCTCGAGGGTCTCCTTGGCGATCACGGCCTGCTTGTCTTGCCGCAGAAAGCCAAGCGTTCGCATGTTGTGCAGCCGGTCGGCCAGCTTGATCACCAGAACCCTGATGTCGCGGCTCATGGCCAGCACCATCTTGCGCAGGGTCTCGGCCTTCGCCGACTCGCCGTAGGTGACCTTGTCGAGTTTGGTGACCCCGTCGACCATGGTGGCCACCTCGGGGCCGAAGTCGACCGTCAACTGCGCCATCGTGTACGAGGTGTCTTCGACCGTGTCGTGCAGCAGGGCGGCGCACAACGTGGTCTCGGTCAGCCCCAGCTCGGCCAGGATCGTGGCGACCGCCAGCGGGTGGGTGATGTAGGGGTCGCCGCTCTTGCGCGTCTGGCCGGCGTGGTAGTGCTCGGCGGTGCGGTAGGCCCGCTCGATCACGGCGATGTCGGCCCGTGGGTGGTTGGCCCGCAGCGTCTTGACCAGCGGATCAAGCACGGCGGCCTGCGAACTCTTCGGTGCCCCGAGCCGGGCCAGCGCATGCCGCATCCGCATCCGGGGCTGGTCGGACGGCTCCGACTGGGTCAGCGCACGCGGCTCGCCGGGCAGGCCGTTACCTGCTCCGTACGGCCCATGAACGCTCTCGCTCACCCGTTCCCCTTCGGCAGGTCTGCATCATACTGCTGAGACTGCACCGTCCTCGACGAACGGAACCATGGCACGGCTATGGAACAGCCGTCGCAGCGTGCTCAGACAGTGACCACCGCGGAGTAGTTGTCGATGCCGAGCTCGGCGAGCTTCTCACGCCCGGGCAGCATGCCGAGTTCCATCAGCACCGCCACATGCACCAGTTCGGCGCCGAGCCGGTTGATCAGGGCGGCGGTGGCCCCAATCGTGCCACCGGTGGCCAGCACGTCGTCGACCACCAGCACCCGCGCACCGGGCAGTATGGCGTCGGTCTTCACGCTCAGCGTCTCGTGGCCGTACTCGAGGGCGAACTGTTCGGTGAACAGCTCGCCGGGCAGCTTGCCCGGCTTGCGGACGGGCACGAACCCGGCACCCAGTTCGAGAGCGACCGGGGCGGCCAGAATGAAGCCGCGGGCCTCCATGCCGACCACCACGTCGATGTTCGGCGGCGCCAACGCGACCAGCCCCTCGATCGCCGCACGCAGGCCGACCGGCGAGGCCAGCAGCGGTGTGATGTCTTTGAACACGATCCCCGGCTTGGGAAAGTCCGGAATGTCTTGAATCAGTTCGAGAATCAGCCGCTGGTCGTCGCTGCCAGCCACGGTTACTTCTTTCGCTGGGCGCGGGTGCTGCGATTGGGTTGCGTGCGACTCTGCCGGGCCAGCTCGCTGGCGCTGACCAGGCCCAACCGCTCGGGCTCCACCTCGGCGGTCTCGGCCAGGGGCCCCTCGCCGTCGGCGATCAGCACCGACTTCGACTTCGCGGTGGACGCCTCTTTGGCCGAGTGCCGCAGCGCCCGGCGGGCCAACTTCTCGCGATGCTCGCGCATCTCGGGTTCGGCCTCCTTCAACTGCGCGAGCAGTGGCGCCGCGATGAAGATGGACGAGTAGGCGCCGGCGATCATGCCCACCAACAGCGCCAAGCCGAGGTCTTTCAGCGGGCCGGTGCCCAGAATGAACGTGCCGGCGAAGGTCAGCGCGGCCACCGGCAGCACGCCGATGATCGTGGTGTTGATCGACCGGATCAGCACCTGGTTGACCGCGGCGTTCGCCGCCTCCGAATAGGTCAGGCGGGTGTTCTTCAGGTCGGCCACGTTCTCGCGCACCTTGTCGAACACCACCACCGTGTCGTAGAGCGAGTAGCCCAGAATGGTCAGCACACCGATCAGCGTGGCCGGGGTGACGGTGAATCCGACCAGTGCGTAGATGCCGATCGTGATGACCAGGTCGTGCAGCAACGCCACGATGGCCGCGATCGCCATCTTGTAGTTGCGGAAGTAGGCCCAGATCAGCAGTGACACCAGCACCAGGAACACCGCCAGTGCGATCAGCGCCTGTTGGGTGATCATCGATCCCCACGACGCTCCGATCAGGCTGTAGCCCACCTCGTCGACCGCAATGCCGCCGGCAGCGGTGGCCAGGGCCTGCTTCACCGCGGTGACCTCTTCGACGCTCAGCGAACGGGTCTGTACCCGCGCCTGTCCCTCGCCGACCGAGATCACCTGAATGTCATCGTTGTCGGGTAGGTTCAGCGCCTCGACGGCACCGCGCAACTGGTCGGGAGTCTCGGCGGTGACGGTGATCGGCACAGTGAAATCGGCGCCACCCTTGAACTCGATGCCCAGGTTCAGCCGTAGAATCGACAGTGCCAAGATCGAGATGCCGAGCAGCACCGCCGACACGATGTACCAGCGGTTGCGCTTGCCGACGAAGTCGTACTCGATCTCGCCGGTGTACAGCTTGTGCGCGAAGCTGGCCTTCTTGGCCTTGGGCGGTGTGACCGGAGCATCCGGCTTGTTGTCGGCAGCGGTGGTCTCGGTACTCATCACGCCTCCTCGGCCGTCGTCTCGGCAGCGCTGTCCTTGGTGTCCGATGCCGGCACCTTCGCTTTGCTGGCTGCCGCCGGCTTGCCGGAGGCTGCCCCGGCCCGGGCCGGACGGCGCCGGTGCAGCGGCGGCTGGTGCTTGGCCCCCAGGTGGTCGGGTTCGAAGCCCGAGAATTTGCGGCCCTCACCGAAGTACCGGGTCTTGCCCAGCAACGACACCAGCGGTTTGGTGAACCAGAACACCACCGCGATATCGATCAGCGTGGTCAGCCCCAGGGTGAAGGCGAAGCCCCGCACCGAGCCGATTGCGAGAATGAACAGCACGATCGCTGACAGCAACGACACACCGTCGGCGATCAGAATCGTCTGCCGGGAACGTTCCCAGCCGACCTCGATGGCGCTACGCAGCGAGCGTCCGTCGCGCACCTCGTCACGAATGCGTTCGAAGTAGATGATGAACGAGTCCGCGGTCACGCCGATCGCGACGATGAGGCCGGCCACGCCGGGCAGGTTGAGCGCGAAGCCCATCGCCTGGCCGAGCAGCACCACGAACGCGTAGGTGACGCCGAAGGCGACCACCAGGCTGCTGACCACGACGATCGACAGGGCTCGGTAATAGACCACGCTGTAGGCCACCACCAGGAGCAGGCCGACGATGCCGGCGATGATGCCGGCCTCAAGCTGCTCGCCGCCCAGCTTGGCCGACACGTTGTCGACGCTGGAGACGTCGAAGGCCAGCGGCAGCGCGCCGTATTTGAGCACGTTGGCCAACTGTGTGGCGGACTCCTGGTTGAACGAACCCGAGATCTCGGCCTGCCCCCCGGCAATCGCCGCGCTGACGTAGGGGCTGCTGATCACGTTGCCGTCGAGCACAATGGCGAACTGGTTCTGGGGGCTGGTCTTGGTCGAGATCGCCTTGGTGACGGTCTCGAAGGTGGTTGCCGCCGTGCTGTTGAAGGCCAGGTTCACCACCCAGCTCACCCCGTTCTGCGGAATTCCGGCGGTGGCCGAGGTGAGGTCCTTGCCCGAGATCACCGCGGGCGACAGCAGGTACTTGGTGCTGCCCGCCTCATCACAGGTGATCAGCGGCTGATCGGAGACGTCCGGAAAGTCGTCCCCACACTGAAAATTCGTGAAATCGCTCTGGTCGCGGTCGCTCGGCGTCCAGTCGAGCACCTCTTGGGTGGTCGGCTGGACGGCGGCCGGGGTGGTCGGACGCGGGCTGGGCACCGGTGTCGGTAGCGCGGGCAACGGCCGCTTGTTCACGCTGGGCGAGGTGGTGACGCTGGGAGCGGCCGATTCGGCGGGCTGGGCGGACGTCGTCGGCGCGACGGTCTCGGTGGCGGCCGGTTCGGTAGGGGCCTCGGTCGCTTCGACGGTGGGTTCGGTGGTTGCCGTCGACGACGTCACCTGCTCGCTGGCGTACACCAGCCGGAAGTAGAGCTGGGCGGTCTGGCCGACCATGCGCACCAGTTCGTCCTGCTGCACGTTCGGCACGCTGACGATGATCTGGCGGTCGCCCGAGGTGGTCACCTCTGACTCGCCGACGCCGATCGCGTCGACCCGCTGCTGAATGATGGAGCGAGCCAACTCGAGGCTGGCCGGGTCGACCGATCCCTCGCCGGTGGTGTTGCTGGCGGTCAGGGTGATGGTCGTGCCGCCGCGCAGGTCGAGCCCCAGCTTGGGGGTCCAGACTCCGCCCAGCGCCATCAGAGCGAACAGGCCGGCGGTGACCACCAGAAAGACGATCAGCGTGCGCAGGGGATGGCTGTGATGCCTACTTGTCGTTGCCACGTGCAGTTACGCCTCAAGGGTCACTTCTGGGAGTTCTCGCCGGGCACGTCGTCGTTCGGCGTGACGGCAGGGGTTTCGGAATGGTCGGCCGGCTGCGGGTCGTTGAAGTCCGAGGGCTGAATGTTCTCGAACGGGTTCTGCGCTGCGTTGCCGAAGTCGGACGACTCGGTGTCGTCCGGCTCGGAGCCGTCTGCGTCGTCCGCGTACTCGAACTCGTCGTCGGCCGAGGTCACGGTCTTGACGATCGCCTGCTTCAGCACCGTCATCTCGATGCCGGGCGCGATCTCGATGATGGCCTGGCGCTCGCCCAGGTGACGAATGGTGCCAAACACGCCCGAGGCCAGCATCACCCGCGCGCCGGGCGCGAGGGCGTTGGTCATCTCCTGCTGCTGCTTGGCGCGCTTCTGCTGCGGACGGATCAGCAGAAAGTAGAAGGCGGCGCCCATCAGCACAAGCATCAGGACGGTGCTACCCATGTCACCCATGTGGAGTTACTTTCGTTTCGATGGCGAAGCGGCGGCACGACCGCCGACGCACAACTCTAGCCGAGGCGATCACAAAGCCCGACTGCGACGCGGATCGGACCCGCACGGTGATGCGAATCCGGACGGTGCCGCTCAGCCTTCGGTCGAACCGAACAGGTCTGGCTCGGCGGAACTCGGCATCACCAGGCCCAGGTGCGCCCAGCCGCGGGCGGTCGCCACCCGCCCGCGCGGCGTGCGCATCAGAAAGCCCTGGCGCACCAAGAACGGTTCGGCCACCTCTTCGACAGTCTCGCGTTCCTCCCCCACCGCCATGGCCAGGGTGGCCACGCCGACCGGGCCGCCGCCGAACCGTTCGCACAGTGCTGACAGCACCGAACGGTCCAACCGGTCGAGGCCCAGTTCGTCCACCTCGTACAGCTCCAACGCCGCTTTGGCGACTGCGGCGCTGAGCCGTCCGTCAGCGCGCACCTGCGCGTAGTCACGGACCCGACGCAGCAGCCGGTTCGCGATCCGGGGTGTGCCGCGGGAACGGGAGGCGATCACCTCGTCGGTACCGGGTTCGAGGGTGATGCCGAGCAGCCCTGCGGAGCGTCGGACGATCGAGCGCAGCGCGGCGGTGTCGTAGAAGTCGAGCTGGGCGGTGAACCCGAAGCGGTCTCGCAGCGGGCCCGGCAGCAGCCCGGCACGGGTGGTGGCGCCGACCAGGGTGAAGCGCGGGATCTCCAGCGGGATCGCGGTGGCACCCGGCCCCTTGCCGACCACCACGTCAACCCGGAAGTCCTCCATGGCCAGGTAGAGCATCTCTTCGGCCGGCCGTGACATGCGGTGAATCTCGTCGAGAAAGAACACCTCTCCCTCGGTCAGCCCCGACAGGATCGCGGCCAGGTCGCCGGCGTGCTGAATCGCCGGACCGGAACTGATCCGGATCGGGACCCCCACCTCGGCGGCGATGATCATGGCCAGCGTGGTCTTGCCCAGCCCGGGCGGGCCCGACAACAGCACATGGTCGGGCACCGAGCCCCGGTGCCGGGCGGCGTCCAGCACCAGGCCCAGCTGGGCGCTGACCCGAGGCTGGCCGGCGAACTCAGCCAGGCTGCCCGGACGCAGCGCCGACTCGGCCAGCGCCTCGCCGTCGTGGACGTGCGGGTCCATCACCTCGTCGGATTCGTGCGTCACGTCACCACGCTCTCAGTCATTTGGCCAGACTGCGCAGCGCGGCGCGCATCAGCACCGCCACGGGCGTGGCCGGATCGTCCTCGACAAGCGGCGCCACCGCGTCACAGGCCCTTTCGGAGTCGCGCGACGACCAGCCCAGCCCTTCCAGGCCCCCCTTCACCTGATCGCGCCACTGGGCGGGCACGTCCGCCGCCGAGGTGGCCGGGTCGGTGATCGCGGCGAGCGTGTTGATCTTGTCCTTGAGCTCGATCACCAGACGTTGCGCGCCCTTGACGCCGATGCCGGGCACCTTGGTCAGCGCCGGAATATTCTCCGACGCGATCGCGGCCCGCAAGGCGTCCGGGCTGAGCACCGAGACCACCGCCTGGGCGATCTTGGGGCCGATCCCGCTGGCCGACTGGACCAGCTCGAAGCAGTCCCGCTCGTCGGCCTCGGCAAAGCCGTAGAGGGTGAGCGAGTCTTCGCGCACGACCAGCGAGGTAGCCAGGGTGGCGGGCTGGCCGACGCGCACGGCCGCCGCCGTGGCCGGCGTGCACTGCGTCCGGACCCCGAAGCCGTTCAGATCGAGCACCACCCAGGTGGCGCCGACGGCGATCACGGTGCCGCTGAGCTGGGCGATCATGCGCCCATCCTGCGCCGCTGAGCCTCGATTGCGGACGCCAGCCGGGCCTGCCCGGCACCACGCCACAGGTGGCAGACGGCCAGCGCGACGGCGTCGGCGGCGTCGGCGGGCTTCGGGGCCTCGGTGAGCTTCAGCACCCGAGTGACCATGACCCCGATCTGGGCCTTGTCGGCACGGCCCGAACCGGTGATGGCGGCCTTCACCTCGCTGGGGGTGTGCTGCCGCACCGGGAGCCGGTGCCGGGCCGCGACCAGCAGCGCCACCCCGGCCGCCTGCGCGGTGCCGATCACGGTCATCGTGTTGTGCTGGCTGAATACCCGCTCGACGGCAACCACATCGGGCCGGTGCCGCCCGATCCACTCCTCCAGACCGGCCTCGATGGCCAGCAGCCGCAGCGGCAACTCGGCATCCGCCGGGGTGCGGATGACGCCGGCCTCCACCAGGGTCGGGGTGCGTCCGACGACGCCGTCCACGACGCCGACGCCGCACCGGGTCAGGCCCGGGTCGACCCCCAGAACACGCATTCCGATGAACTCCCCGGTCAGCCGAACAGATGTTCGGATACTAGTGGACGCCGACCACTCGGCCGGGCAATCGGCCGGGCGTGCCGCACGGCTGATTGAGCTGGTTACAAGCACGCGGGGTCTCGACAGGCTCGACCAGCGAAGACAGCAGGCTCAACACGCTCGACCAGCGGAGACAGCAGTCTCGACCAGCGGGGAAAGGGTTTACTCCAGTTCGGCCAGGACCGTCTCAGGAATGTCCTCGTTGCTGTAGACCGTTTGCACGTCGTCGACGTCCTCGATCGCGTCGAGCAGCTTGAACAGCTTCTCGGCAGCGTCCTTGGCGTCGATCGCCTGGGTGTACTGGGGCACGAACTGCACCTCGGCCGACTCATAGTCGTAGCCGGCGGCCTGGACGGCCTTGCGCACGTCGACCACGGCGCTCGGGTCGGAGACCACCTTGAAGGTCTCGCCCTCGTCAGAGACGTCCTCGGGGTCGGCGTCCAGGGTGGCCTCGAGCAGGTCGTCCTCGTCGAGTTGCTTGCCGCCCTGGGCCTTGGCCACCTCGACGATGCCCTTGCGATCGAAGATCCGCGACACCGAACCCACGTCGGCCATGGTTCCGCCGTTGCGGGTGACCGCAACCTTGACGTCGGAGGCCGACCGGTTGCGGTTGTCGGTCAGGCATTCGATCAGGATCGCCACGCCGGCCGGCCCGTACGCCTCGTACATGATCTCGGTGTAGTCGACGGTCTCGCCGCCGATGCCGGAGCCGCGCTTCACCGCGCGGTCGATGTTGTCGTTGGGGACCGAGTTCTTCTTCGCCTTCTGAATGGCGTCGTACAAGGTCGGGTTTCCGCCGGGGTCACCACCGCCGACGCGTGCCGCCACCTCGATCTTCTTGATCAGGTTGGCGAACAACTTGCCGCGCTTGGCGTCGATCGCCGCCTTCTTGTGCTTGGTGGTGGCCCACTTGGAGTGCCCGCTCATCTACGTCCCATCTGCGTCGTCGGATTGCGCGGCCCCGATTGTATCGAGGCTGCGCCGGTGCACGTACCAGACCATCGTGTCGACGCTCTGGTACCCGAGTTCGAGGTAGGGCCGTGCCCCCTGGTCGGAGTCGGCCTCGACGCCGATGCCGGCCAGTTCGAACCCGTGCGCCCGAAACGCGTCGTGGCTGCGGCCCAGCAGCGCGGGGTAGAGCCCACGGTTGCGCCATTGCGGGGTGGCGCCGAGGTATTCGGTCCAGCCCACCCGCGCGCCGGCCAGGTCCATCACACCGTTGAGCGCCCAGCCAACCGGCCGCCCGCCCTGGAGCGCCACCCACGACAGATCGTCGCGAATGCCGGACGCCTCCAGCCCCCATTCCCACCCCGTCCGGTCGAGGCTGTCGGAGGCTCGACTGAGGGTCTGGTTGTACAACTGCCGAACGGGCTCGCTCCAAGAGGCATCGAAGGGCGTGAACCCGACGCCGGGCAGGTCACACCGCAGCCCCTCGGTGAGCGGACAGCGCAACGCGTGGTACCAGCGTTGAGGCAGGAAGCCCCGGGCGGGCAACAGCTCGGCCAGAATGTGATTCGCCGCCGAAGTGACCATGACCAACTCAAGCGCGTCCAGTTGACCGGGCCGCTCGAGGTGCCATTCGGTAGCGCGTTCGACCTGCCAGTCCACGAGGGTGGGTTGCACGCCCTCGTGCCGCCAGGCCGGGTGGCAGCCGCCGTGCAGGTAAAGCCGCGCGTCGGTGGACTTTCGGGCCGGCACCTGCACCCAGCCGTAGGCGATCAGCGTGCCACTGGGCTTGCGGAGCACCACGCCGTTGTTGCCGACCAGATCAGGGGTTTCGATCAGCGCGACGCTGAGCGCACGAAGGTCGTGATGATGGGTCGCATCGCCCAGGTACTCCTCAGCCTCGATCAAGCTCTCGATCTCGGGCAGGTCATCGGTGGTCAGCCGATTCCACAGACACCCGTGGGTCTTGGCCGGTGTGGGCATCATTGCCTCCTGCCACCAGAGTAGTGCCCCGGGGAAGCGTTGATCAACGCAACTCTCGCTGGTTAAGCGTGTCGAAACCCCTAGCGAGAGCACTCTATGCCAGGTCTCGACACGCTCGACCAACGAAAAATCAGCACGTCCCTCGGGAAGCCCCGATCAAAGCAACCCTCGCTGGTTGAGTGTGTCGAAACCCCTTGCCCGAGCCGGATATCCGCAGTCTCGACAAGCCCGACCAACGAAAATGAGTGCTTCCCTAGCCCGGTTGGCCGCAGGCCACGGCGAGAGCGTCGGGCAGGGTGAAATTGCCCACGTACAGCGCGGTGCCGATAATCGCGCCAGTGACGCCGAGCGGCACCAGCTCACGCAGGGCCCGTAGGTCGTCGAGGCGCGCAATGCCGCCCGACGCGATCACCTGCGCGTCGGTTCGGGTGGCAACCTGGCGCAGCAGATCGAGGTTCGGCCCGGACAGCATGCCGTCGGACTTCACGTCGGTGACCACGAACGTGGCGCAGCCGGCCGCCGACAACCGATCAATCGCCTCGGCCCAATCCCCGCCCTCACGCACCCAGCCGCGAGCTGCGAGCCGCGAGCCCTTGACGTCGATGGCGATGCCGATGCGGTCACCGTGCTCGACGATGGCACGCTCGCACCACTCGGGGTTCTCCAGAGCGGCCGTGCCGATGTTCACCCGTCGGCACCCGGTGGCCAGAGCGCGCTGCAGCGCGGCGTCGTCGCGAAGCCCGCCGGAGAGTTCGACCTTCAGGCTCAGTCGTTCGATGATGGCCGCGATCAACTCGGCATTCGAGCCACGTCCGAAGGCGGCGTCCAGGTCGACCAGGTGCAGCCACTCCGCGCCGGCGTCCTGCCAGCGCAGCGCTGCCGTCAGCGGGTCGCCGAACACCTTTTCGGAGCCGGCCAAGCCCTGGGTGAGCTGGACGGCCTGGCCGTTTTGGATGTCGACGGCGGGGAACAGGGTCAATGCGGTCACGATCCTCGACCCTAGCGGTGGCCACGGCGTCACGGCGTGGCCACCGTCGTTGTGGACTTCCCCCACCCCCGGCGACCGAACGAACGGATCCGTCCGTCTCTGGTTCAAATGCCACACCCCAACTGGACGGTTCCGCTCGGTTCAGGGGACGGTTCCGCGAACCAAAGAGAACCGTCCCCTGAACCGTCGAGAACCGTCCCCTGAACCAAAGAGAACCGTCCCCAGCAGATCGGCGAACGCCGTCCGGAACGCCCGCACGCTGTCTTCGGCGTTGCGTTCCCCGGCAGTGACCGTGCCCCGGTTGGACAGCGGGGCCGTGATCGTCCTGGGTATCGCCGCACCGACGCTCGACGGTGTCTGCGTGTCGCCGGAACCGTCGAAGTAGGCGATGCCCGAGGCCAGGGGACGGAGAACCAGCACGCAGCGCTGCGACATCGAGAAACACCTGGCTCCTGTTCGAACAGACCGAATTCAGCAGGCTCGCCACCATCAACGTCGCCGGTGCTCCGCCCATCCATTGTCGGCGACGATCAGCTTGTCGAGACCCCGGATAGGTGCCGCGGCAAGGGGTTTCGACAGGCTCAACCAGCGGTGGGTGCGTCGATCGGCGCTGGGCCACTCGACGGGTCGACGACCTCGGGGTTTTCGACGTACAGCTCAACCAGCGTGGTCGCTCGGCTCAGCTCGCCTCACCGAGCAGTTCGCGCCGCCGGTCTCTGCGCCGAGCCTGTTCCCGCGGGTCGGGTACCGGCACGGCCGCGATCAGTCGCTGGGTGTAGGGATCTTGCGGTGAGGTCAGCACCTGAGCGGTCGTGCTCGTCTCGACCAGCTTGCCGTGGCGCAGCACCGCGATGCTGTCGGCCACGTGCTCGACCACGGCCAAGTCGTGCGTGATGAACAGGCAGGCGAAGCCCAGCTCTTCCTGCAGTTCGGCGAACAGTGCCAGCACCTTCTCTTGCACCGAGACGTCCAGTGCCGAGGTCGGCTCGTCCACAATCAGCAGGCTGGGCTCCAACGCCAGGGCGCGGGCGATGCCCACCCGCTGCCGCTGACCGCCCGAGAGCTGGTGCGGGAAGCGGTTGCGCAGGCTGCGGGAGAGTTCGACCCGGTCGAGCAGGTCAGACACCCGGGCGTCGCGGGCGGCAACGTCCAGATCGGTGTGCAGCAGAAGGGGCTCGGCGATCGCTTGACCGATCGGCCAGCGTGGGTTCACCGAGGCGCCGGCGTCCTGAAAGACCATCGCCACCCGGCGGCGGGCGTCCCGCAACTGCGCGGCGCTGGCGGTGGTCAGGTCGATACCGTCGATCCGCATATTTCCGCCGGCCAGCGGCAGCAGTCCGACGGCTGCCCGCCCGATAGTCGACTTGCCCGAGCCGGACTCGCCGACCAGGCCCATCACCTGCCCGGCGCCGAGCTGCAGCGTGACGTCGTCGATGGCCCGGAAGGGCTTGCGGCCCCGGCCTGCGGGGTACTCGATGACACCATGATCGAGGTCGAAGACCGGTGTCTGCTCCGGTTCCGAAACGGGCACCTCGGCGACCGCCGGCTCGAGGCTGAGCGAGAGCACCGCCTTCAGCAGCCGCTGGGTGTACGGCTGCTGCGGATCATAGAAGATCTGTTCGGAGTCGCCCTGCTCGACGATCGCGCCGTCCTTCAGCACCACGATGCGGTCGGCCAGGTCGGCGACCACGCCCATGTCGTGGGTGATCAGCATGACGGACGCGTCGATCCGGCCCCTCAGGTCGTGCAGCAGTTCCAGGATCTCACCCTGCACGGTGACGTCGAGGGCCGTGGTGGGCTCGTCGGCGATCAGCACCTTCGGGTCGAGCGCCAGCGCCTGGGCGATCATCGCTCGCTGCCGTTGCCCGCCGGAGAGTTGGTGCGGGTAGGAGTCCACTCGGCGTTCGGGTTCGGGTATGTCGACCAAGCTGAGCAACTCGATGGCCCGCTCCCGCGCCTGCTCTTTGGTGAGCTCGCGGTGAGCCTGCAGCATCTCGCGAATCTGCCAGCCGATCGTGTAGACCGGGTTGAGCGCCCGCATCGGCTCCTGGAAGATCACCGCCACCTGCTGGCCACGAATCTTGCGCAGCGTGCCCGCCGAGGCGCCGATCAGTTCCTGGCCGTTCAGCTGGATGCTGCCAAAGTTGCGTCCGTTGCTCGGCAGCAGACCCGGCACCGACATGGCGATGGTGGACTTGCCCGAACCGGACTCGCCGACCAGGGCGAGCACCTCGCCGCGGGCAAGATCGAGAGACACCCCGTGGACGACCTCACGCCAGTCCTTCTTCTGCCGGAACTCCACCCGCAGATCGCGAATCTGAAGGATGGGAGAGGCGGATTCGTTCATGGTCAGCTCCGATCGGGGTCGAGTGCATCACGCAGCGCGTCGCCCATCAGCATGAACGCCATCACGGTCAACGACAGGAACAGCGCCGGGAAGAACACCAGATAGGGCGCTGACGAAAACCGGGACTGGCCGACGTTGATCTGCAAGCCCCAGGAGATCTCCGGCGCCTGCAGGCCGATGCCGAGAAAGGTCAGGGTGGCCTCCGAGGCGATGAAGCCGCCCATCGCGATGGTCATGAACGACACCACCGGTGAGATCGCGTTCGGCATGATGTGCCGGGTCAGGATCTGTTGGGTGGTGGCGGCCAACGCCTGGGCGGCGGCCACGAAGTCGGCGCTCTTCACCGTGATCACACTGGAGCGAACCAGCCGCATCGCGGTCATCCAGCCGAAGATCGACAGCGCCAGCGCGACGGTGAACACCGAACGCTCCTCAGTGACGGTGAGCAGAATCATGGCTCCCAGCAGCAGCGGAACACCGTAGAAAATGTCGGTGAAGCGAGACAGCAGCGAATCGGTGAGGCCCCCGAAATAGCCGGCCAAGGTACCCAGGATGACTGCCAGCACCATGGTTCCCAGCACCGACAACAGGCCGATCGACAGCGAAATCCGGGCGCCGTGTATCACGTTGGCGTAATAGTCGCAGCCCTGCAGGTCGGTGCCGAACCAGTGGGCGGCGCTGGGCCACTGCCGAGCGTCGGTGAGGTCGCAGTCGCGCGGGTCGACGCCACCGGCGAACAGGCCCGGAAAGAAGGCGATCAAGGTCATCAACACCGCGATCACGCCGCCGGTGAGGAATATCGGGTTCTGGCGGAGCGTCTTCCAGGCCTCGCCCCACAGGGTGGCCTGCTCAATGTTCTCCTCCGCGAGATCGAGCAATTCGTGCTCGGTACCCGAATCGGGCCCTCCCGGACGCACTCCGGTAGCGGTGGGCAGTTCGTCACTCATAGCGAATCCTTGGATCCAGGACGCCGTACAAGACATCGACGACGAGATTGAAGAAGACGAAGAAGAAGACCATCATCGTGACGATTCCGACCACGACCGGCCCCTCTTGGTTACGGACGGCGTCGAACACCGCCCGTCCGATGCCGGGAATGTTGAAGACGCTCTCGGTGACGATCGCGCCGCCCATCATGGCGCCCAGATCGGCGCCGATGAAGGTGACCACCGGGATCAACGCGTTGCGCAGCCCGTGCCGGGTGACCACCCGCAACTCGGTGATGCCCTTCGACCGCGCCGTGCGGACGTGGTCAGCGCCCAGCGTTTCGACCATCGAGGTGCGGGTCAGCCGGGCCACGTAGGCCATCGACAAGGCGGCCAGCACCATGCCGGGCAGGATCAGCGAGAACCAACCGTTCGCAATGCCGGCCACCGGGAACCAGCCGAGCTGGAAGCCGAACAGCCACTGAGCCAGGAACGCCAGCACGAAGACCGGAACCGAGACCACCATGGTGGTGCTGACCAGCACCAGGTTGTCGAACCATGAACTCTTGTACAGCGCGCACAACACACCGGCGGTGATGCCGATGACGATCTCGAAGATGATCGCCACGATCGCCAGCCGCGCAGTGATCGGTAGCCGCAAGCCGATCGTTTCGGCGACCGGGTTGCCGGCGAAATCGGTGCCGAGATTGCCCTGCAGCAACTGCCCCAGATACTTCACGTACTGCACCAGGAACGGGTCGTCCAGGTTGTGCTCGGCCCGCAACTGGGCGACCACCTCGGGCGGCAAGGGCTGGTCGCCGGCCAGCGCCCGAATCGGGTCGCCGGGCAGTGCGTACACCATGGCGTAGATCAGCAGCGAAGTGCCGAGCAGCACCGGCAGTGCCATCAGCAGCCGGCGACCGATGTAGCGGATCATCACTCCTCCAGCAATTCGACGTTGACGTAGTCGATGCCACCGAACGGGGTGATGCGCACCCCGCCCACCCGCGTGGTGTGCACCGCCTGAGTGACGCCGATGAAGATCGGCGCTTGCGGCAGATCCGCGATCAGCAAGTCCTCGGCGGCCTGATAGCCGAGGTTGGCCGCCTCGATCGACTCGGCCCCATCTGCCTTGACCACCGCGTCATCGAACGCGTCGCTGGCGTAGAAGGAGGAGTTTGACCCGTTGGGCGGCTGGGCCGCGGCGGCGAACCGGGGCGCCAGGTAGTACTGAATGGACGGATACACCATCGACCAGGCGGTCCGGAACGGGCCGGTCATTCCCTTCTCGTCCTGTAGTGGCAGGAACTGGGCGAACTGCAGGTGACCCCGCAGCCGGAAGTCGACGCCCAGGTTGCGGCGCAGCATGTTGCCGACCGCCAGCATCCACTGGTCATGACCCGAACCCGCGTTGAACCACAGGTCGATGGGCTGGGACCGGTCGAACCCGGCCTCGTCGAGCAGCGCGTTGGCAGCAACCGGATCGAAGCTGCACGACTTGCCGCACGGGTCTTCCCGGAAGCCGTCCACCACGGGGGTGGCGAAGCCGTGGGCCGGGGTGACCGAGCCGTCGAAGATGATGTCGGCCAGCAGGTCACGGTTGATCGCCATCGAGATCGCCCGCCGGACCCGAACGTCGGCGTACCGCTTGTCATAGAGCGGGAACGCCAGTGACGTCAAAGATGAGGACGGGCGGCTCAGGTAGCGGTCGCCGAAGGTGGCGGGCGCCGACCCCCGGGCGTCTTCGGGCAGGCCGACCATGATGTCCAGCGATCCGGCCAGCACATCGGTGTACCCGGTGCTCTGCTCGGTGTAGACCCGGAACGCCATGCCCGGGGCCTTGGCCTTGCCGCCGGCGTAGGCGTCGAAGCGCGCCAGGGTCATGCCACGGCCTCGAACCCATTCGGAATCGGCCCGGAACGGTCCGTTGCCGATCGGCTTGCGACCGAACGCCACCGGATCGGCGTAGAACGACTCCGGCAGCGGGCTGAACGCCCGCGCCCCCAGAGTGAGCGGAAAGACCGCGAACGGGGCCGCCAAGGCGACAGTGAAGGTCTGGTCGTCGATCACCCGCAGGCCTGACATCGCGGTGGCGCGCGGACGTCCGTTCGTCAGTGTGTGCACATCGGCGTAGCCGGCGATGTTCGCGAAGAAGAACGAGTTCACATAGCCGTTGGTGGCCAGCGCGTTCCAGTTCCACGCCTTGACATACGACTCGGCGGTGACCGGAGTGCCGTCGTGGAACGTCCAACCGGGCTTCAGCTTCACCGTCCAGGTCACCCGGTCGCCGGACGTGACCGATGCCGCGACGCCGTCGTAGGTCGGTTCGAGAGTCTTGTCGTCGAACGTGACCAGCGGTGCGAACAGGGCATCGATGACGTTGCCGCCGTTGGTCTCGTTGGTGTTGCCGGGGATCAACGCGTTCTGCGGTTCACCGACATACACGGTGAATACCCCCGGCGTCGTCTGAGCCCAGGACCCCGAGCAACCCGAAGCCGCCAAAATACCGAGCACCAGCGCCGCAATGACCAGCCACCGTCGGAGCCTTTTCACGTCACACCCCACCACTTCTCGGAACGTAAGTGGATGTTAGCCGACCGGCTCATGTTCATAGTGACAGGTTGCGAATATTAATGGTGACGTTTTCATTACGACAGCGCCCTGGGCGGTAAATGTCCAAGGCCGCCAACCGAGTCCGGCCGTACCGAGGCCTCTCGACCCGCTGACCGAAAGGGTCGCGGGAGCGAAACCGCCCTTGCGACGGACCTACCTGATGGCCTGACCGCCACGGTGATGTCACCGTGTTTGCCGATGGCCCCGATAACTGCCTCGAAGATTCGCGGCCACCGCCCACCTGGCGGACCCGACGTAGCCCCGAATTGCCGAATCGACGACAGAAACTCTCGCCCGCCTTCGATTGAGCACCCGAGGCCCCGGCCCTGCCCCGAATCACCTACGACTACGCCCTGAATAAATGGGCGGATTGTGCACCGCGCGTGAACTGCGGGCAATAGTGTCCCTCATAAATGATGGTGCCCCAGCTCCGGCCATGATCGAAATAGGCCCCGCAGGCGTACGGGTGCATTCAACGTCGAGGCAACGCGAAGCCCGATGTTTGAACGCGCGAAGAGAATCGAAGTCAGAAGCCGACCGCTTCAGCGACCCGGTGGCCGTGTTGCGACCCATCGGCCGTGCTGCCCACGCCGCTGGTCGGGCAACGCGTGGCATGTGCCACCAGCCCCGCCGGGGCCTGATCGTGCCCGGCTCGGAACTCGGCCGGGCCAGAAAGCGTCAACCCTCAAGGGTGCGCTGATCAACCCAGCAGCCGCTGGTTGAGCGTGTCGAAACCCCTTGCCGCGGCGCCGGATCCGAGGTCTCGACACGCTGTCTCGGCCAACGAGCGTCAGCGCTTCCTCAGGCGTACGGCACGCCCTCGCGCCACAGCCGCAGGTGCCGCATCACCGGCCCGGCCTTGTCGGACTCGTTGGCCAGAACCGTCCAGGTGAGATCGAGGGCCGCTACGTGCTCGCTCATCATCTCGACCCCGGCGTCGGCACCCACCATCGCCCACACCCCGCCGGGCGTCGGCAGCCAGAGCCCGAGACCGTAGGGCCAACCCGGGTCGTGGGGCGTTGCGGGAGTGGTCATCTGCTCGACCAGTTCGGACGGCACGATCGCCCCCGCGGCGAGCGCAAGCCAGAACCGCCGGATGTCGCCGACGGTGGTGTAGGCCCCGCCGTCCGCGCTGCCCTCGATCGGCAGGTGAAAGATGTTGCTGCGCTGGCTGTCGGGGTACAGGTAACCGAGGGCAGCCGACCCGGGCAGTTCGTCGCTGCGCAGAAAGTCGGTGTGCGCCAGGGCCGCCGGGCCGAACACCCGCTGGCGCACCAGGTCTTGGTACCTCGTGCCCGCGGCCCGCTGGGCGACCAGACCGAGCAGCACGAAACCACCGTTGCTGTACTCGAAACGGCTGCCGGGCGCGGCCAGCATGGGCACGTCCAGCAAAGCGATGAAGTCCTCCGGGGAGGTGTAGCTGTGCATGCTGCCGGGCATCAGGTATGCGTCGGCGTCCGCGTCGTCATTGAGGTACTCCCCCACCCCAGCGGTGTGCCCGAGCAGGTGCCGGAGCGTGACCGCGTCGTCGACCTGTGGCACGTCCTCCCGCAGCCACCGGCGCACCGGGTCGTCAAGGGCCAGCACGCCCTCGGCAACCAGCGACAACACAGCCAGTGCGGTGAAGGTCTTCGACCCGCTCGCCATGGCGAACCGGGTCTGCGTGGTATTCGGTATGCCGTGCGCCCGGACGGCCAGGCCGAACGCGTCATCGAACAGGCGGCGATCGCCGACCTGCACCCGGATCGCCCCGGTGAAACCGTTCTCGGTCGCGACGCCAGCCAGTGCCTCAGAGTCGAAGTCCATGACACATTGTGCCGCTGCCCGAGCGGGGCGCTCCACGTCACCGAAGACAGGTGCGGTCGCCGTTGAGCCGCCCGGGCCAGTCCGCGGCGACACCCGTTGCGACGCCCCGCCGCGCGACCAACGCCAGCAGCGCCTCCGTCGGCCATAACCGATCAGCCCAGAGTGGCGATCCAGTTACGCAGCAGCGCGGCCCCGGCCGAGCCCGATTTCTCGGGGTGGAACTGGGTGCTCGACAACGGTCCCCGCTCGACGGCCGCGATGAACCGGTCACCGCCGTGCTCGGTCCAGGTGACGAGCGCGTCGGGGGCCAGATCGGCGCTCGAACGGACGCCGTAGGAGTGCACGAAGTAGAACCGTTCGCCGCCCAGACCGGCGAACAACACTGAATTTGCCGGGGCTTCGACGGTGTTCCAACCCATGTGCGGCAGCCGGGCGCTGTGCAGCCGCTCGACCACTCCGGGCAGAACGCCTACTCCTGCGGCGTCCAGGTCGTGCTCGACGCCGTGGCCGAACAGCACCTGGTGACCCACGCAGATGCCCAGCACCGGACGATCCGCGGCGAGCCGCTGCGCAATGATCGCCGGCCCCCCCACCGCGTTCAGGCCGTCCATGCAGGCGGCGAAAGCACCCACACCCGGCACGACCAGGCCGTCGGCCGCCAAGGCTGCGTCGGCATCGGCGGTGAGCACGACCTCGGCGCCGGCGGCCCGCAGCGCGCGGGTCGCCGAGTGCAGGTTGCCCGAGCCGTAGTCGAAAACGACCACCCGGGGATCGGTCACAACGAGCCCTTGGTGGACGGGATGGCGTCGGCCACCCGCGGGTCGATCGCGACCGCGATCCGCAGCGCCCGGGCGACCGCCTTGAACTGGGCCTCGACGATGTGGTGCGGGTCACGTCCGGCCAGCAGCCGCAGGTGCAGACAGATGCCGGCGTTGATCGCGAACGACTCCATCAGGTGGTAGGTCATCGAACCCGCGTACGGGACGCCGGAGCCGCCGATCAGCGCGTAGATCTGGCCGTCCGGTTCCCCCGAGCAGACCGCATAGGGACGCCCGGCGACGTCCACCACCGCGTGCGCCAGCGCCTCGTCCAGCGGCACCGTGGCGTCGCCGAACCGGACGATGCCGCGCTTGTCGCCGAGCGCCTGCTTCACCGCCGCGCCGAGCGCGATGGCAGTGTCCTCGACGCTGTGGTGGCCGTCGATGTGCAGGTCACCGGTGGTGGCGACCTCAAGGTCGATCAGTGAGTGCTTGGACAGCGCGGTCAACATATGATCGTAGAACCCGACCCCGGTGCTGATCGTCGAGGCGCCGGTGCCGTCGAGGTTCACCGCCACCCGCACCGTCGATTCGCTGGTGCTGCGCTCCACCACCGCGGTGCGTGCCGTCATCGAATCTCCTCCAGTACCTCGGCCAGCGCCGTGTAGAACGCCTCGGTCTCGTCCGGCGTGCCTACCGAAACCCGTAGCCAGCCCTGCGGCCCGGTCTCTCTGATCAGCACGCCGCGATCGAGCAGGCGCTGCCACACATCATGCCGGTCGGCGAACGGACCGAACAAACAGAAGTTGGCGTCCGAATCGATCACGCCGACGCCGAGCTGCGGCAACCGGAGCAGCATCTTGTCGCGGGTGCGGCGCAGTTGGTCGACCTGGCCGAGCAGGAACTCCGCGTGGCTGAGTGCCACTTCGGCGACGATCTGGGTCTGGGCCGACAGGTGGTACGGCAGCCGGACGATGCGGCAGGCGTCCACGATCGCGGGGGCGGCGGCGAAGTAGCCCACCCGTCCGCCGGCCAGGGCGAATGCCTTGCTCATGGTGCGGCTGACGATCAGGTTGCCGAACCGTGGCAGCAGGGTGAGCGCGGTGGCCTCGGGGTGCCGGGAGAACTCCTGGTAGGCCTCGTCGACCACCACGATCGCGTCGGTGCCGGCCAGCACCCGCTCGATCACCTCCAGCGGGGTCGGGGTGCCGGTGGGGTTGTTCGGCGTGGTGATGATCACCACGTCGGCGGCGTGCTCGGCGATGGCTGCGAGCACCAGGTCGGCGTCGAGGGTGTAGTCGTCGTGCCGGGCTGCGGTGACGTAGGCGGTGTGGGTGTTGCGGGCGTACTCGGGGTACATCGAGTAGGTCGGAGTGAAGCTCAGCAGGGTGCGACCCGGCCCGCCGAAGGCCCCCAGCACATGGGTCATCACCTCGTTGGAGCCGTTCGCCGCCCAGATGTTCTCGATGGTCAGCCCGTGCCCGAGATACGCGGCCAGCGCGGTGCGCAGCCCGGTCGCCTCGCGGTCGGGGTAACGGTTCATCCCGGTCGCGCCGGCGGTGACCGCAGCGGCCATGTCGGCGGCGATCTCGGCACTGGGCGGGAACGGGTTCTCATTGACGTTCAAGCAGACCGGCACGTCGAGTTGCGGCGCACCGTAGGGCTGCTCGCCGACGAGCTCGGGACGCAGCGGCAGGTCGGCCAGCGTCGGATTGGGTTTCATCGCGACACCCCCGCCGGGCGTGCCGCTTCCGCCGCTGGAGCCTGCCGAGGCCCCTGGCCGCGCCGCACTGTGACGGCCGCACCGTGCGCCGGCAGGTTCTCGGCCGCGGCGAAGGTCTCGACGACGCTCGCCACCGCCAGCAGTGCCTCACGCGAGTAGTCGATGACGTGCACGAACTTCAGAAAGCTGTTCACGTTCAGCCCGGACGAGTGGCAGGCGCAGCCCGCTGTGGGCAGTACGTGGGTGCTTCCGGCGCTGTAGTCGCCGAGCGATACCGGCGACCAGGCGCCGACGAAGATCGCCCCGGCATTGCCGATCCGGTCGGCGACGGTTCGGGCGTTGCGGGTGTGGATCTCCAGGTGCTCGGCGGCGTAGGCGTTGACCACGGCCACACCCTGGTCGAGGTCGTCGACCAGCACGATCGCCGACTGCTCACCGGCCAGTGCGGTGCGGATCCGCGCGGCGTGCCGAGTGGCTTCGACCTGCGGTTCCAATTCGGCGCGAACAGCGTCCGCCAGGGTCTCCGAGTCGGTGACCAGGACGGCTCCGGCCAGCGGATCGTGCTCGGCCTGCGAAATCAGGTCGGCGGCCACGAAGCGCGGCTCGGCGCTGTCGTCGGCGAGGATGGCGATCTCGGTGGGGCCGGCTTCGGAGTCGATGCCGACCTTGCCGCGCAGCAGCCGCTTGGCTGCCACCACGTAGATGTTGCCGGGCCCGGTGACCAACTGGACCGGCTCGCACAGTCCGGCCACCCCGTGGGCGAACATGGCGATCGCCTGCGCGCCACCGACGGCATAGACCTCGTCGACGCCGAGCAGTGCGCACACCGCCAAGATGGTCGGGTGCGGCAGGCCGCCGAATTCGGCCTGCGGCGGGGACGCCACCGCGATCGAGGGCACCCCGGCCACCTGCGCCGGGATCACGTTCATCAGCACCGAGGACGCCAGCGGCGCCAGCCCGCCCGGGACGTACAGCCCGACCCGCTCGACCGGGATCGCCCGGGACTCCACGACCGCACCGGGAGCCGGCTCGGCGCGCAGCGTGGCGGCGCGGGCCTCGACCTCGGCGACGGCGCGCCTGCGCCGGATCGACTCGATCAGCGCCGAACGCAGTTCGTCGCCGAGCCCGGCCTCGGCGTCCGCGATCGCCTGGGTCGGCACCCGCAGGTGGGCCGGCTCACAGCCGTCGAAGCGCGCCGAGAACTCGCGCAGGGCGTCCGCCCCACGCTGCGCCACCGCGTCGCAGATCGGCCGCACCAGCTCGACCGCATGCTCGACGTCCATCGGGGCCCGAGGAACGACGGTGCGGTAGTCGACGACCTGCCCACGCAGGTCAAGGGTGCGGATCACGGCTGTGATTCTACTGGCTGGACCGCCGGCGCTGCTGCCGGCTGCGGCGTCCGGACGGCTCGCGAGATTACGTCCGATCGGAGCCTCTGCCACGCGCAATCAGGCGGGCGACTGGTCAGATCGGACGTAATCTCGCGAGCGTGAGCGATGGCGGGGAACCGTCGATCTTGTCGAGACCTCGGACATCCCACTTGGGCAAAAGGTTTCGACGTAGCTCAACCAGCCGGGGGGCGCGCTGATCAGCGCTTCCTCAGCGACCTTCCGGCGGACGGGCGCCGTGAACCGATGAGTGGTCTGTGCGATGGTGGTGACATGACCTACGAGAAGCCCGAAGTCGATTTTCCCGGCGAAGCCCCCGCCGATCTGACCATCACCGACATCACCGTGGGTGACGGCGCCGAGGCAGCCGCCGGCAACACCGTGGTGGTGCACTACGTCGGGGTCGCCCACTCCAGCGGCGAGGAGTTCGACGCCTCCTACAACCGCCGCGAACCGCTCAGCTTCCGCCTCGGCATCGGCCAGGTCATCGCCGGCTGGGACCGTGGCGTGCAGGGCATGAAGGTCAGCAGGCCGCCGCCAACTGGTCATCCCGCCCCACCTGGGCTACGGCGACCGAGGCGCCGGCGGTGTCATCGCCCCGGGCGAGACCCTGATCTTCGTGGTGGACCTGCTCGCCGTCCGCTGAACCTCGAACTTTCTCAGACGCGCTGATTCTCGTTGGTCGAGCTTGTCGAGATCTTGGACGACCCGGCGTCGGCAAGGGGTTTCGACAAGCTCAACCAGCGTGCTCAGCACTTCTTGTTCGGCCCTGGAGCAGACGCCAGGCCGCGCGGACGTCGTCCAGGGTGGTGCTGCGGGCACCGATCGAGAAGCGGAGCGCAACCCGGTCGCCGAGCACGGTGCGGGTGAACAGCGCTCGACCGGTGGCGTTGACCCGCTCGATCAGGTCGGTGGTCGCCTCGTCACCGGCCCGCAGTGCCAGGCACAGGAGATTCAGTGGGTGCGGGGCGAGGATCTCGAAGCGATCGTCGGCCGCCACCCATTCCGCCAGTTCGGACGTCCACGCGAGCTGGTCGCGGATCATCCGCTGAGCCGGGGCAACGCCGTCGGTGCGCAGGGTGAACCACAGCTTGAGCGCGCGGAACCGGCGGCCCAGCGGCACTTGCCAGTCGCGGTAGTCGATGACCGCGCCGGACTCGGCAGCGGCGGTGCGCAGGTATTCGGGCAGGATGCTCAACGCGCCCAGCAGGCTGGCCCGGTCGGCGGTGTAGAACAGGTTGCAGTCGAAGGTGACGCCCATCCACTTGTGTGGATTCGTGCCGTAGCTGTCGGCCAGTTCGAGGCCGTCGTTGAGCCAGCGTAGTTCGGGGCACAGGGTGGCGATGCCGGCCATCGCCGCGTCCACGTGCAGCCAGAGTCCCTCCGCCCGGGCAACCTCGCCGACCGAGCGCACTGGGTCGATCGCGAGCGAGTTCGTGGTGCCGATGGTGGCGCAAACCCAGAACGGCACCAAGCCGGCGGCGCGGTCGGCGGCGATCGCTTCGGCGAGGAAGTCCGGACGCATCGCGAAGTTCTCGTCGTGCGCCACCACGCGCAGGTTGTCGGTGCCGATGCCTGCAATCCGCAGCCCCTTCTCGATGGATGAATGGGCTTGTGAGGTGGTGTAGGCGACGAGCTTGGTGGTGTCCGAATCGTGGTTGACAGCACCCTTAGTGGCCCGGTGCCGCGCCGCCAGGATCGACGTCAGGGTGGCCTCGCTGGCCGATCCCTGAATGACGCCGCCGCCGTTCGCACTGGTGCTGCGGAAGGCGTCCGGCAGGCCGAGCAGGTCGATCATCCAGTCCATCATCCGGGTCTCTACCTCGGTGACCGCGGGGCTGCTGGCCCAGCTCATGCCCTGCACACCCAGCCCGGCGGAGACCAGCTCGGCCAGAATCGCCGGGTACTCGCTGTTGGCCGGGAACCACGCGAAGAAACTCGGATGCTGCCAGTTGGTCAGGCCGGGCAGCACCACGTCGTCGAGGTCGGCCAGCAGGGCCTCGAAGCCGTCCGGTTCGCCCGGGTGCTCGGGCAGCTTGGCAGCCGTCTCGCCGGGCTCGACCTGCGCCTGCACCGGCAGCGTGCAGACACGCTGACGGTAGTCGATGATCCAGTCGATCAGCCGGTGGCCATGTGCCCGGAATTCCTCTGCTTCCACAGCCACCAAACTAGTAGTGTGTCGTGTCTAAATATTTGGGTATAGGTGTCGGAGTTTGATGCGGGCGTCGTTTGTCGTGAACTGCCAGTCGACTTGCCGTTGGTCGTCGTTGGTCGCTTTCTGCCAGGCGGCGAGTTCGGCGTTGAGGACGTCGAGGTCGTCGATGCGGCGGGTGAGGCATTGCCGGCTGAGGGCGGACAGCTCGATCTCGGCGATGTTGAGCCAGGAGCCGTGCTTGGGTGTGTAGTGGATCTCGAGCCGTTCGGCGAGAGCGCGGGCCTTCGCGGGCTCGAACGCCTCGTAGAGCGAGCCGAGGGTATGGGTGTTGAGGTTGTCCATGACGAGGACGACGCGTTTGGCGTCGGGGTAGTCCATGGTCAGTAGCCGGTCCACGCCCGCGGCCCAGTCGATCCGGGTCCGCCGCGGCTTCGCGTCGACGTGGCGGTGTCCGGCGAGCGGCTCGACCCAGACGAAGATCGAGCAGGTGCCGTGACGGACGTACTCCGAGTCCTCTTTGAGATCGTGGCCGGGGCGCGCCGGGATCGGGTCACGAGCGTGGCCGAGCAGCTGGTACGGCTTCTCGTCCATGCACACCACCGGCACTGCCGGGTCGAAGGGCCGGTGGTAGACCTCCAGAACATCCTCCATCCGCGCCACGAACTCGGCGTTGGCTTTCGGCGGGATCGTCCAGCACTTCTTTAAGTGAGGACGAAGCCCCCCTTTTTCAGGGCCCGCCCAATCGTGGAGTGATCCAGAGGCGGCAGCCCGTCGGTAAGGGCCACGTGTTTCTCCAGCAGCCGCAACGACCACCGGTCGAACCCCTCCGGCGGTCTCGTGCACGCCAGCGCGATCACCCGCGCCTCGACATCCCCGGTCACCTTCGGTGGCACCGGCGGCGTGACCCGTTTGCGACGGCGAATCACCTCATCGGCATCCCCACCGGACTCGACGAACCGCTTCGCGATCAAATACACCGTCTGCTCGGACACCCCGACACGCTCCGCGACAACCCGCCGACCCGGCACGACCCTCGCGTTCTCATCCAGCTCAAGCAGAACCCTCGCCCGCGCAATCATCCGCGCCGGATGCGTCCCCCGCGACACGACCCTCGTCAACTTCACACGATCCTCAGCCGTCAACGCGACGACATGATCCTTCAGCCTGGGCACGATACGACTCCTCCCGATCAAGCATCAATCAGGACAAGCCAATCCCACCCATTACCAAACTATTAGGAGCGACACTCCACTAGCTACTTCAACGTGAAGAGCGATGCTGGTTTTCGTCGGTCTACGTCGAGACCTCGGATGTGCCGTTGCGGAAGGAACTTCGACAGGCTCAACCGGCGGTGGTTGCGCCGGCCGGCGTTTCCCTGTCGGCCACTACGGTGGTCTCGTGGCTGGCAAACCTGCGGGCGGGACACCCGCGACCGAGGCGCTCAGCGCGGCAGGTATCGCCTTCACGCTGCGCCCATACACCCACCACGACGACAGCCGGGACTTCGGCGCCGAGGCGGCGCGCGAGCTGGGCGTTGACGAACTGCGGATCTTCAAGACGCTGGTCGTCGACGTCGGCCTCGGACGCCCGCCGCTGGCGGTCGGCGTCGTGCCGGTGGCCGGTCAGCTCGATCTGAAGGCGTTCGCCGCGTCGGTGGGCGCGAAGAGGGCGACGATGGCGAAGCCGGCCGAGGCGTCCCGCAGTTCGGGGTACGTGGTCGGCGGCATCTCGCCGATTGCCCACCGGACGCCGCTGCGCACCGTTGTGGACGAGACCGCACAACTGTTCGACACCATCTACGTGTCGGCAGGCAAACGCGGCCTGCAGGTCGAGTTGGCGCCCGACGACCTGCTCGCGATCACCGGAGCAACCTGGGGCGACATCGCCCGCTGACTTTGGCTGGTCACGCTCGTCGAGGCGGTTTCGGGAGCAGACGGGGCGTTGCAGGCACGACTTCGCGCCGAGGCTGAACAGCAGGGCACGTGGGGAATCGTGCCCCCCCACACACACAAACAGCTCCTTCGCCTTCGATCGTTCTGGCGCTCAGTCGCCGACGACTACCTCACTCATCCCAAACCATCGATCGCCGATATCTACCTCCCCTTGGACGCCACCCGGCGCGAGGCATCTGCGCTACTGACTCTCGACCAACGACTTGCCCGCCAGGTTGAGGGAACCGGACTCGCTGAACCCAGCGAATCGACGACACCGCGGGGGCCGCCGGTTTGGGCTGCCGACAAGGTCTCGCCGGGCTCAGCCAGGAACGCCGATGCTCAGCGATCCAGGTAGCGGACCAGCCGGTCGATCCCCTCGGTGATCTCGTCGGACATCCCGCAGAACGACAGTCGCATGAACCGGTGCCCGCCCACCGGGTCGAAGTCGATCCCGGGCGCCAGCGCCACCCCCGTGGCGGCCAACACCTCGGCACACCAGCGCTGCGAGTCATCGGTGAGATGCCCGATGTCGCACCAGGCGTAGAAGGCGCCGTCGGGTGGCGCAAAGCTGGTGATGCCCAGTTCGGGCAGCCTCGCCAGCAGGATGTCCCGATTGGCCGCATAACGGTCAACGTGGGCGTCCAACTCGGCGCGGGCGTCCGGCCCGAAGGCGACGCAACCGGCGGCCTGCGAGAGTGCCGGAGCACAGATGGCGAGGTTGCCCTGCAACAGCTCGACCGGACGCCGCAAAGCGTCCGGCAACAGCAGCCAGCCCACGCGCCAGCCGGTCATCGACTGGTATTTGCTGAGCGATCCGACGACCACGCAGTCGCGGCTGAATTGCCAGGCGCTGTCGTTGGAGCGACCGAAGCTGATGCCGTGGTAGATCTCGTCGCTGATCAACAGCACGTCGTTGGCAGCGCACCAGCGGCTGATGGCGGCCAGTTCGGCAGGCTCGATGATGGTGCCGGTGGGGTTGGCGGGGCTGGCGATCACCAGCCCGGCGGGCTTCTCGGGCAACGCCTCAAGCATCGCGACGCTGGGTTGATACCGTGTGCGGGGCCCGCATTCGAGCTCGATCAGCCGGCAGCCGACGGCCACGATGTCGTTACGGTAGGCCGGGTAGCCGGGGCGGGCCATCGCCACTAGGTCGCCGGGGTCGAAGGCGGCCAGCAGGGTGAGCAGAAACCCACCTGAGGAGCCCGTGGTGACCAGCACCGCGTCGGGGTCGACGCTCAGCTCGTACTGGTCGCGATAGTGGCCGGCGATCGCCGAGCGAAAGGCCAGCGTGCCCACCGCTTCGGTGTAGCCCAGCACATCACTGCCTAACGCCCGCGCGGCCTCGGCCAGCACCGCCGCCGGGGCGGGGGTCGACGGCTGCCCGACGCACAGCGCGATCACGTCGTCATGGGTGCGCCGACGCTCGGCGACGGCCTTGAGCACCTCCATGACGTGAAAGGGCTCGACTCCGCCGCGCACCGACGGTGGCCGTGGAGTCACTTCTTGCCCACGGCGCGCGAAAGCCAGCCGGTGACGACCGCGACGATCGCCCCGACGCCTACACCGGTGGCAGCACCAACCAGGTAGCCGGTACCCATTCCCACCTTCACGGCCCGCTGCGCGATGGCCTCACGCACCATCGGCACGGGCGGTTCGGCAAAATCGGCCGGAGGATCGCCGACGTCCTGGGCCAGCGGTGAACGGACGACCGGCTCGGTCTGCGCCGTGGCCATCCAGGCCGCGATCATCAGAATCAGCGTGGCGAAGATGTTGAAGAACAGCATCATGATGATGATCGGCCCGAAGATCGAGGCTGCTGCGTTACCCGAGAACATGCCCCAGATCAGGGTGGCCGAATACTGCAGCACGGTCAGCGCGATCGACCCCATCAGCGCTCCACCCAGCCAGATTCGCCGCGCGATGTGCTGTTGGTACGACACGTGGTAGATCAGAGCGAACAGCGCGAAGCCGACGGCGATCGAGACCGGAATCGGGGCGGCGTACACCACGAATGTGGCGAAGGGTCTGCCGTCGAGGTCCAGCCAGGCCAAAATCAGCTCCGAAAAGGTCGTGGCCGCGGCGGCCAGAGTAAACATGATCAGCACGGTGAGCAGCACCACCAGCAGCGTGCCCAGGTTGGCCAGGGTCTCGACGACGATGTTGCCCTTCTTCTCGGGCTCGGAGAAGTCGGTGCGCATCTGGGCCCGGATCGCGCTCTTCAAGTTGGCCATCCACGAGGCGCCCGACCACGCGAAGATGCCGACGGCAACCAGTGTGGTGGTGGCCCAACTACTGAAGGCCCGTTCCATCACGGCGATCACCTGATCGCCGAGCGGATTGTTGTCGAACTCGTGCTTGATCAGCGCGCTCACCCAGTCGAGCAGGTCGGGACGGAACACCGTCAGCACCATGCCGAGCATCGAGAACGCCAGCAGCAGCACGGGCACGATCGAGAGCACCGAGAAGTACGTGACGGCGGCCGCGAACTGGTTGCCCAAACGCTGCGTGAAGCGCTCCTGCATGCGCAGCAGATGAGCGATCCACGGCTTGGCCTTCAGCTTCTCCAGCCATTGCGGCATCGATCGTCCCTTCGTCGAACGGGCGCGTTCAGCCTAGCCGCGGGGACTCATCGCGAGATGCACCGAGACGGGTGCGTCCAGCACCGCAGCCGTGCCTGAGGAAAGCGCCCATCATTTCGTCGGTCGAGCTTGTCGAGACCACAGTCAGCTTCTCGAGACCACAGTGACAGTGGGTTTCGACGCTCGAACCAGCCGAAGCCGCGATGACAGACTCCCCATGACGATCAGGCAGCGTGAGCGCTGCCCCGCCCCGTGTGCTACTACTCGGCAAAGCTGTCGAGCGGCGGGCACGAGCAGACCAGATTGCGGTCGCCGTAGGCGCCGTCGATGCGGGCGCTGGCCGGCCAGTACTTGTCAGAGGAACCCGTGCCGATGCTGCCCAGCACAAGCCCACCCGGGTAGGCCGCCAGCCGACGCGAGTACGGGTACGTCCAGTCGTCTGCCACCACCCGATGCTGGGTGTGCGGCGCGTTGCGCAACGGGTTGTCGTCGGCGGGCCACTGCCCCGCCCCAACAGCGTCGGCCTCGGCCCGAATCGCGATCATGGCGTCGCAGAACCGGTCGAGCTCGGCCTTCGATTCGGACTCGGTGGGCTCGATCATCAGCGTGCCAGACACCGGAAAGCTCATCGTCGGCGCATGAAACCCGTAGTCGATCAACCGTTTGGCAACGTCGTCGACGGTCACCCCGGTGGCCTTGGTGAGCGGACGCAGGTCGGCGATGCACTCGTGGGCCACCAAACCGTGGGCGCCGGTGTACAGAATCGGGTAGTGCTCGCCGATCCGTTTGGCGACGTAGTTCGCGGCCAGCACCGCCGACTGGCCGGACTGCTTCAAGCCGTCCGCGCCGAGCATGGTGATGAACGCGTAGCTGATCGGCAGCACGCCGGCCGAACCGAACGGTGCCGCGCTGACCGGGCCGTAGGACGTCACCGGGCCGGCCTCGGCCAGCAGCGGATGGTTGGGCAGGTAGGGCGCCAAGTGGGCGCGCACGGCCACCGGCCCCACTCCGGGGCCACCGCCGCCATGCGGAATCGCGAAAGTCTTGTGCAGGTTGAGATGGCTGACGTCGGCCCCGAAGCTGCCCGGCTGGGCCAACCCGAGCAGCGCGTTGAGGTTGGCCCCGTCGACGTACACCTGGCCACCCGTCTCGTGCACCAGAGCACACAACTCGGTGATCGTGTCTTCGTAGACGCCGTGGGTGGACGGATAGGTCACCATGATCGCGGCCAGAGTGTCGGCGTTCGCCTCGATCTTGGCCCGCAGGTCGGCCAGGTCGATCGACCCGTCGTCGGCGGTCTTCACCACCACGACCTTCATACCGGCCATCACCGCGGACGCCGCGTTGGTGCCGTGCGCGGACGCCGGGATCAGGCACACGGTGCGCTGATCGTCGCCGTTGGCAAGGTGATAGGAACGAATTGCCATCAGCCCGGCGAACTCGCCCTGGCTACCGGCATTGGGCTGAACCGAGACCCGGTCGTAGCCGGTGATCTCGGCCAGCGCAGCACACAGCAGATCGATCAGCCGCAGGTAGCCCTGGGCGTCGGCGGCCGGGGCGAACGGGTGCAGGTCGGCGAAGCCGGGCAGGCCGATTGCCTCCATCGAGGTGGTCGGGTTCAGCTTCATGGTGCACGAGCCGAGCGGGATCATGCCGCGGTCGAGGGCGAAGTCACGATCGGACAGCGCACGCAGGTAGCGCAGCATCTCGGTCTCGCTGTGCCGGGTGTTGAACACCGGGTGGCTCAGGTAGTCGATCGCGCGGTCGTGCCCGGCCAGGTCGCCCAGCGTGGCCTCCCCCGGGGCTCCCACCGCAAAGGCGGCGGCGACCGCGGCCAGATCGGCCTCGGTGGTGTCTTCGCCGACGCTGACGCCCACGTGGTCGGCGTCCACCAACCGCAGGTGCACGCCGCCCTGGGCCGCGGTCTCGACGATGCCGGCGGCCCGTCCGGGAACCGAAAGCGTGAGGGTGTCGAAGAATGATTCGTGTGCCAACGGGGCCACCGACGCCAGCGCGGCTGCCAGGCGTCGTGCCTTGTGGTGGATGCCCGCGGCGATCGCCCGCAGGCCGTGCGGGCCGTGGTAAACGGCGTACAGCGATGCGGTGACGGCCAGTAGTACCTGGGCGGTGCAGATGTTGGACGTGGCCCGGTCGCGCCTGATGTGCTGCTCGCGGGTCTGCAAGGCCAGACGGAGCGCCGGGGTGCCGTCGGCGTCGACCGAGAGGCCGACCAGGCGTCCGGGGAGTTGCCGCTCCAGGCCGTGGCGCACGGCGATGTAGGCCGCGTGCGGCCCGCCGTAGAACAGCGGCACACCGAAGCGCTGGCTGCTGCCCACCGCGATGTCGGCCCCCCACTGGCCGGGAGCGGTCACCATGGTGAGGGCGAGCAGGTCGGCCGCGGCGATCACGGTCGCGTTGTTGTCGTGCGCGGTGGCTGCGATCGCTCGCAACTCCTCGGCGCTCCGCACCCCACCGTCTGCGCCCGGCACCTGCACCACGACCGCGAATGCCTCGTGGTTCTGCAGCGCCTCGACCAGATCGCCCTCGACCACCACCACGTCGATGCCGGTGGCCAGGGCCCGGGTGCGCACCACGGCGAGCGTCTGCGGCAGCACCTGGGCGTCGACCAGGAACACCGCGCCCTTGCGGGTGACCCGCCGGGCGATCGCCATGGCCTCGGCCACCGCGGTGCCCTCGTCGAGCAGGCTGGCCCCGGCGGTCGGCAGGCCGGTGAGGTCGCCGATCATGGTCTGGAAGTTAAGCAGCGCCTCGAGCCGGCCCTGGCTGATCTCGGGCTGGTACGGGGTGTAGGCGGTGTACCAGGCGGGGCTCTCAAGCACGTTGCGGCGAATCACCGGCGGGGTGATGGTGCCGTGGTAGCCCAGGCCGATCATCGCCCGCCGCGGACGGTTCAGGGCCGCCAGGCCGGCGAGTTCGGCCGCGGTGGCGGCCTCGTCGAGCGCCGGAGGCAGGTTCAGCGGGGCATGGAGCACGATGGCGCCCGGCACGGCAGCCTCGGCGAGCGCG
Organism: Micropruina sp.; assembly: GCF_047602085.1. Lineage (GTDB taxonomy): Bacteria > Actinomycetota > Actinomycetes > Propionibacteriales > Propionibacteriaceae > Micropruina. The sequence goes on along the minus strand of NZ_JASGID010000007.1, from coordinate 24,038 downwards.
TCCAATGAGTCGAACCCAACCGTTTCGAGCAATGCGGCCCGATCGTTGCCCACGGCGCCGATATGACGGTTGGTGAAGGCAGCCATTCGCTCTCCTGTGGTTGTGTTTCGCGCGCCTCGTGAGCGCACCCTCAACCTATCCCGCCCCCAATCGAGGACGACAGCAGTGACCAGGCGTCCGAGCCCGTGAGATTACGTCACAGATGGTGGACGGCTTGCCTCCGGAGGCTCGGGCCGTGGCTGACTGTGACGTAATCTCGCGCGCCGTCATGGTGCGCACCGGGGCAATCAGGGCGTCCTGCTGGCCACCCACACCGCGCAGGGGTGGGTCATTGCACGTAGCTGCGTGCGTGAACGGGTGCAATCGGGTGAGGCGGTGGCGACCGACGGGGGCGCTCAGCCGGCGGCGCGAGCCCGGCGACGCTTCGACAGTTCGTCGGTGGCGGACGCGGGCGCGGCGACCTCCTGGTGGGCGCGCTCGCTGGGCAGGGTCGACAAGCTGCCTTCGATGTCGCGCCAGACACCGCCCAGCGCGATGCCGAACATGCCTTGACCGCCGCGCAGCAGGTCGATCACCTCGTCGTCAGAGGTGCACTCGTACACCGACACGCCGTCGCTCATCAAGGTGACCTCGGTGAGGTCGTCCACCCCCCGCGCGCGCAGGTGATCGATAGCGGTGCGAATCTGCTGCAACGAGATGCCGGCGTCGATCAGCCGCTTGATCACCTTGAGCAGCAGAATGTCGCGAAAGCTGTAGAGGCGCTGGGTTCCCGAACCGCCGGCCGAACGAACCTCGGGCACGACCAGACCGGTGCGTGCCCAGTAGTCGAGTTGCCGGTAGGTGATCTCGGCCGCGCCGCAGGCCACCGGCCCACGGAAGCCGAGATCTTCGGGCAGCGGCGAGAAGTCGCCGTCGAACAGCAGGTCTTGGGTGTTCACCGGCTGATCCGCCGCCTCGTCCAGACCGTTCACGTTGCCCGCCTTCGCTACCAGATGGTGTGTGCCCCGGGCCGCGCCGAGGTGTTGACCTCCACGACGCTAGAACCGGCGTGCTGCGATGGTCAACGACACGCCGCGGTGGTAGCCGACAGCCTACCAACCCTCCAGCTTTACCTCAGGGTTGAGATCAGGCGACGCCGGGCCCTCCCCACCCTCAAAAATCGTCCGGGTTCACCGAGTCGAGGAACTGCCGGAACTGCTCGACCTGATCCTCACCGCCCGGTTCGTCGGCCTCCTGGTCAAGCACCACGCCGACCGCGTCGAGCACCGCCTCGGCCACCCTGATCGGCACGCCGGCCCGCAATGCCACGGCGATGGCGTCCGAGGGACGGGCCGTGACCGGACGTCCATCGACGATCAGCTCGGCGTAGAACACGCCCTCCTGATGGCCGACGATGTGCGCCACCGAGACCTCGCCGCCCAGCGATTCGACCAGTGACAGCATCAGCTCATGACCGGAGGGATGATCGTGATCTGCATCCTGCATGGCCTCGAGAATGCCCGCGGCACCGGCGGCACTCATCCAGATCGCCAACTGCCGCGGCCCTTCGACCTCGGCGAGGATCAGTACCGGCGAGCCGCCCTCTTCTTCAAGCCGCACCTCGACCACCGTCAGCTCGCGCATCGTCGCCGTCCTACTGCGGCATCGTCGAGCGCATGATCGCGGCGTGGGCGTGCATGACCAGTTGCATGACCTCTTGGGCCAGTTGCTGCGGCGACTGGCTGCGGCGCAGGTGCGGCGCGATCGCCTGTTCGATCAACCCGACTTCACGCTCGGCGGCCTGCTTGACCACGCGCAGGTGCCGCGCATCCATGCCGTACGCGGCCAGTTTGCGGGCTGCGACAGCAACGGTGAGTGCATCGCGTCCGTAGTAGACGGTGCCGCGGCGCGGGCTGACCAGCGCGTGTCGCTCGAGTTCGGCCAGGCTCACCTCAGACAGCCCGCTGAGTTCGAGCAGTTCGCGCCGGGTGATGCGAATCGGCCGCTTCGAGCTGCGCTGCGCCGGGCCGGCGGGCGTGGCGTTCGGCAACGGCACATCTGTGGCCGCCGCCGCGCCGGTCAACGGCTCCAGCCGGGGCGGGTCCTCGCCGCGATCCATCGCCTCGAGGTGCTCACGAATCACCTTCAACGGCAGGTAGTGCGACTTCTGCACGGTCAAGATGTAGCGCAGCCGCGCGATGTCGGATTCGGCATAGCGCCGGTAGCCGGACGGCGCTCGCTCGGGCGCGATCAGCCCCTCGCTCTCGAGAAAGCGGATCTTGCTGATGGACACATCGGGGAAGTCCGCCTTCAGGACGGAGAGAACCTGCCCGATGCTGCGAAGTCCGTAAGCCATATGCCGTCAGCCCGCATGGTTGAAGAACAGCATGCGGAACTTGCCGATCTGCACCACATCGCCACGGCGCAACGCCACCGGACCGTTGATCAGGGTGCGGTTCACGTAGGTGCCGTTGAGGCTGTTCTCGTCCTCGACCCAGATGTGACCGTCATGGCGGGTGAGTCGGGCATGATTACGCGACACCGTGACGTCATCGAGAAAGATGTCGCAGCGCGGGTGACGCCCGGCCGTGGTCACGTCGGAGTTGACCAGGAACCGGGCACCGGCAGCCGGGCCCTCCCGCACCATGAGCAGCGCCGAGTTGGCCGGCAGGTGGCTGATCGCCGACAGGTCGTCTGCGCTCAGGTCGTCACCGACGCCGTCGCCGACGCCATCGTCGGGGTTGTCGACCGCAGCCACGACGCGAGTGGTGTCGCCAGACGACCCCTGGCCGGCCAGCGAATGGCCACAGTGTGCACAGAAGTTGTTGGTTTCAGCGTTCTCGTGTCCGCAGGCGGGGCACCTGATCATCGTCCAGACCTTTCTGCACGCATGCCCTTGCGAGCTGGGTAACGGTTGGTGAACTTCAGGCTAAGCCAGAGGTTGATGGTTCGCCTACTCTCCCACCAATTCCGCGTACGCGTCGGCATCGAGGGTTTCGTCGAATTCGGACGGATCGCTGACCTCGAGCTCGAACATCCAGCCGTCGCCGTAGGGGTCGGCGTTGATCACCTCGGGGGTGCTGTTGAGCATCTCGTTCACCGATGTGATCACACCGGAGGCCGGCGAGAACACGTCTGAGACGCTCTTGGTCGATTCGACCTCGACGCACGCGTCGTCCTTGGCCACCTCTTCACCCACCTGCGGCAGTGATACGTACACCACATCGCCCAGCGCGTCGGCGGCGTAGCCGGTGATCCCGACCCGCACGGTGGAACCGTTCCCGCTGCGCACCCACTCGTGCTTGTCGGTGTACTTCAGATCCTCGGGATACACGGGCGGACTCCTCAACAACGGACGGACGCGGGCAAGGATGCTGGGCACCCTGCGCAAACACTACCCACATCGCATGACCGCACGGTGTGTGTGGCTCAGGCCGGCTTCGCGAACTTGTTGACCGGCGCCTTGACCACCACCTCGATGGTGACCTTCTCGTCGCTGACGATGGTGACGGTTCCGCCGATGCTTGAACTCTGCACCTCGCTGACCAGCCCCCCGGAGAATCGCAGCGCCTCGGTGAGGGCATGCGGCTCGCCGATCACGTCGATCGAGATCGGCACCGACACGGTCTGGTTGTCGACCACGATTCCGCCCCGGCCGCTGGCGAACCAGGTGGAGGCGACGACCCGTACGGTGTTGTTGATCGCCATCACCTCGGCACCGGCGTCGCGCAGTTCTTGAACGGTGTTGAGCAGCAACTCGGGGGTCACCTTGCGGTTCGGGTCGTCGATCGTCACCCGAATGCCTGGGCCCTGCGCCGGCGCGGTGCCGCCCAGAATCGCCAGCACGTCAAGCCGGCGCTGGGCCTCTTCGCGGGCCACCCGTTGGCGGTCGGCCCCACCTTGCAGTTGACGTTTGGTCTCTTCGAGCTGGGCGATCTCGGCCTCCAGCCGGCGGCTCTCGGAGTTGAGGTCGTCCAGCATCTGCACCAAGTCGGTGCGACGCAGCGTGGAGTAGTCGGTCTGCTGGGCCTGCGTCCGCACCTGCATGGCTACCCCCAGGCCCAGCACCAGCAGAATCGCGGCGAAGATCACCTGCGCGCGTCCAGGCTTGACGAAGTCACTGACGAGTTCACGCCAGCCGATCGGCCCACGCCGGTCGAGTTCGTCGATAGCCCGGTCGGGCTGGTCGGGCTGGTCGGGCTGGTCGGGCTGGTCAGATTGATCGGGCCCGTCGGGCCCGTCGTCAGCCACCTCGGGCCGGTCGTCGCTGGTCAGGCCCTCGCGGTCAAGCATGGAACAACGCCCTTCTGATCGCCGCCGCGTTGGTGAAGATGCGAATGCCGAGCACCACCACGACCGCCGTCGACAGCTGGGCCCCCACTCCGATCTGGTCGCCCACCCACACGATCAGCGCGGCGATCAGCACGTTCGAGGTGAACGACACCACGAACACCTTGTCGTCGAAAACCCGCTCCAGATAGGCGCGAAAGCCGCCGAACAGGGCGTCCAGCGCCGCGACGATCGCGATCGGCAGGTATGGCTGCAGGCCCACCGGCAACGTGGGCTCCAGATAGATGCCGAGGGCGATGCCGAGAATCAGGCCGACGATGGCGAACAACGCGGCACCTCCTCAACGCTTCTGCCCGGCGACCCGAACACCCAGGCCGGGGTCTGCCTCCAGCCGCAGACTACCCGCCGTGTTGAGGTCGTACCGAATGCCGTAGTTCTGTTTCAGATAGGTCCACCACGCTCCCCCGGCGGTGCCCGGAAAGGAGCGCAGCAGTCCGTTCGGGTCACCGATCGCCTCGATGCGGTACGGCCGGGTGAGCGACCGGTAGTCGACGGTGATCGCGTCGCCGGCCCCTCTGATGGCGGTGCGCGACGACAGTCGGTGCCCGTTCACCGCAATCGCCTCGGCGCCGGCCTGCCACAGCCCGTTGACGGCCTGGCGAACGTCGACGTCGACCACCTTGCTGCCGCTGCGGTCGGTGTCTTCGGCATCGTCGGCGACCAGCACCACCCCGGGCCCGGTGACCGCACGCATGCCGGTGACCGGGTCCAGGTCGGCGATCTGGCGCTGCACGTCGACGGCCGCGGGGTCTTTGGCCAGCGCCTGGTCGGACAGCGCCCGGTTCTCGACCCCGAGCTGTGCGATTCGGGCACGCAGGGCGTCCGAGTCGGTGTTGGCCTGTTCGATGCGCTGCACGAGTTGGTCACGCTCGGACGCCTCGGCCGGGGCTGCTCGCAGCCGGTCGCCGATCGAACCGCCGATCATCAGCCCGATGGCGAGCATGGCGCAGGTCACCAGCCAGCGCCGGCGCCGGCGCGGGCCGGCGGTTCGATACGTCGGCTCAAGGGCGTCGCGAGACAGGTCGGTGAGCAGGTTCATGCTCTCGTCGACGCGACGCGCCCTACGCCGGGCTGCAGCCTGCGGACTCATCCCGACCCGGTGACCGCTGCGGTGGTCGAGGGGCGTTCGTGCTTGCCCACCGGTGGAAAGCGGCGCAGCACGTCCAAGGTCTGGCCGAAGTACATCAGGCCTGCGCACCAGTACAGCCCGGCCCCCCACATGGCGAAGGCCCAGCCGATGATGCGGCACCACAACTGCCAGGGCTCAGGGCCGGCACCCAGCAGCACCATGGGAAAGGCGTAGAGAAGGCAGAACGTAGCGGTCTTGCCCAGAAAGTGCACCGGCAGGGTGATGAAGCCCCTGGTGCGCAACAGCGGCAGCACGACAGCTGCCATCAGCACGTCACGCGAGAGCAGCAGCAGCACCAGCCACCACGGAATGATGCCGCGAATCGCGAGCCCGATCAGCGTGGCCAAGATGTAGAGCCGGTCGGCCAGCGGGTCGAGCACCTGGCCCAGCCTGGAGCGCTGGTTGTACTTGCGGGCAAGGTAACCGTCGACCCAGTCGGTAGCACCCAGAAAGGCCAGCGCCGCCACGGCGAGCAGGTCGTAGTGGCGCGCCAGTAACAGCCACAGGAACAGTGGCACACCGAGCAGGCGAATGAAGCTCAAGACATTCGGCAGGGTGAAAATGCGCTCGGTGTCGTAGGGCTCGCCGGTTGACACCCTGCCAGACTAACGGGCGGCTCGGGTCAGTCGTCGCGCCACGCGTCGGCGAGCAGCGCACGGGTGTCGGCCAGCAGTTGCGGCAGGGCCTTGGTCTGTGCCACCACAGGCAGGAAGTTCGCGTCGCCGAGCCAGCGCGGCACAACATGCTGGTGCAGATGGGCCGCGATGCCCGCGCCGGCCACCTCACCTTGGTTGATGCCCAGGTTGAACCCGGCTGGTTTACTCACCGAACGGATCACCGTCATGGCCCGCCGGGTGAGTGCGGCGATCTCGTGCAATTCGGCGTCCGTGACCTCGGTGTAGTCCGAGATGTGCCGGTACGGGCAGATCAGCAGGTGGCCCGGTGAGTAGGGGTAGAGGTTCAGCACCACGTAGGCGACCCGGCCGCGGCGAACGATCAGTGCGTCGGCGTCGTCACGCTGCGGCGCCAGGCAGAACGGACACTGGCCCGCGGTGTCGTCGGCCGGCTTGTTCTCGCCGCCGATGTAGACCATGCGGTGCGGCGTCCAGAGCCGCTGAAAGGCGTCCGGCGCCCCAGGACGTTCGCCGTCGGATTCGACGACGACGTCCGCGGGGAATTCCGGCATCTGCTCAGGCCGCGGTCGGGTCGGCGTTGGACCGGCTGGCGATGTGATCGACGATCCGAGCGACGGCCTCGTCGATGGCGACCCCGTTGCGTTGCGACCCGTCCCGGTACCGGAACGACACCGCCCCCGCGTCACGGTCGGCCTCGCCGGCGATCAGCACGAACGGCGCCTTGCCCTTCGAGGCGTTGCGGATCTTCTTGCCGAACCGGTCGTCCGAGGCGTCCAGCTCGACCCGGACGCCCTTGCCGCGCAACTGCTCCAGCACGCCGCCCAGATAGTCGTTGAACTCTTCAGCCACCGGCAGCCCGACCACCTGCACCGGGGCCAGCCACGCCGGAAACGCCCCCGCGTAGTGCTCGGTGAGCACCCCGAAGAAGCGCTCGATCGAACCGAACAGCGCGCGGTGGATCATCACCGGACGTTTGCGGCTGCCGTCCGCGGCGGTGTATTCGAGCTCGAACCGCTCGGGCTCGAAGAAGTCGAGTTGAATGGTCGACATCTGCCAGGTGCGGCCGATGGCGTCGCGCGCCTGCACCGAGATCTTCGGGCCGTAGAAGGCGGCGCCGCCCGGGTCGGGCACCAGGTCAAGACCGGAGCGCTCGGCCACCTCGCGCAGCGTGTCGGTGGCCACCTCCCAGGTCTCGTCGTCGCCGATCGACTTGTCGGGGTTGCGGGTCGACAACTCCAGGTAGAAATCGTCGAGGCCGTAGTCGGCCAGCAACTGCAGGACGAAGGTGAGCAGCCGCTCCAGTTCGGGGCCGACCTCCTCTTGCGTGGTGAAGATGTGCGCGTCGTCCTGGGTGAATCCGCGAGCCCGGGTGAGCCCGTGCACCACGCCGGACTTCTCGTAGCGATACACGGTGCCGAACTCGAAGAGCCGCAACGGCAGTTCACGGTATGACCGCCCCCGGTTACGGTAGATCAGGCAGTGCATAGGGCAGTTCATCGGCTTCATGTAGTAGTCCTGCCCCTGCCGGCGGACGTTGCCGTCGGCGTCCCGCTCCTCGTCGAGGTGCATCGGCGGGTACATGCCGTCGGCGTACCAGTCGAGGTGACCGGAAGTCTCGAACAACTGCGCCTTGGTGACGTGCGGGCTGTAGGCGAACTGGTAGCCCTCCTCGACGTGCCGGCGCCGGCTGTAGTCCTCCATCTCCATGCGCACGATCGCACCCTTGGGGTGAAAGACCGGCAGCCCGGAGCCGATCTCGTCGGGAAAGCTGAACAGGTCGAGTTCGGTGCCCAGCTTGCGGTGATCACGCTTGGCCGCTTCTTCGAGCCGGAATTTGTAGGCCTTCAGGTCGTCGCGGGTCGGCCACGAGGTGCCGTAGACCCGCTGCAACTGCGCGTTGCGCTGGTCGCCGCGCCAGTAGGCGGCGGACGTCCGCATCAACGAGTAGGCGTTCAGGTAGCCGGTGTGCGGCACGTGCGGGCCCCGGCACAGGTCCTTCCAGGCGACACTGCCGTCGCGGCGCACATTGTCGTAGATGGTCAGCTCGCCACCGCCCACCTCGACACCGGCACCCTCGGTGCCTTCGGTGTTGCCCTTGATGCCGATCAGCTCCAGCTTGTGCGGCTCGGAGGCCAGCTCGGCGCGAGCCTCGTCGTCGCTGACCACGCGCCGTACGAACCGCTGCCGTTCGCGAACGATCTGACCCATCTGCTTCTCGATCGCCGCCACGTCGTCGGGGGTGAACGGACGCTCGGTGTCGAAGTCGTAGTAGTAGCCGTCGGTGATGAATGGGCCGATGCCGAGCTTGGTGTCGGGGTACAGCGCCTGCACGGCCTGAGCGGTGACATGGCCGGTGGAGTGGCGCAGAATGTTCAGCCCGTCGGGGCTGTCGACGGCGACCGGTTCGACGACGTCGTTTGCGCCGAGTTCACGGGCCAGGTCGCGCAGCTCGCCGTTGACCCGCATGGCGACCACGGTTCGATCCTGACCGAACAGGTCGAGCCCGGTGGTGTGGGTCTCAACCGCCCGGGCTTCGCGCGAATCGGGGCGCACCACGGTGATGGAGACAGACACGACGAGACTTCCTTCCGGAGCGGGAATATGCGCCCGGACTCGGGTGCGACCCCATTGTGCCGCAATCCACCCGTCGCATGGGCGCCCGGCCGCCACAGCTTGGCCGCCGTCGTCGGCGGCGCCCCGGTTCGCGTTGGCGTTGCTGCACGGCAACGCCACGACACCCGTGGACGAACACAGCGAGACCGGGTTCCGATCCCCCCGGTCGGAACCCGGTCTCGCACAAGTCAGGATTCAAGACTCCTTGTCAGAGCCTCTCCCCTCCCCTTATTGGCAACCGCCTTACCTTCGAATCCCCCCGGTGAAGGTTTGGTGGCTGTCCCCCGGGAAGAAACATTACGGCGGCGCCAATCGGGGTTCCACTCAAAACTGTCCCCCCCATGGGTGACTTGGCTGCCCGCTGACCAGGAGCCGTCGCCGCTCCTCGGGGGAGCACTGATCAATGCGCCCACCGCTGGTCGAGCCTGTCGAAACCCCTTACGCCAGCGTGATGACCGAGGTCTCGACAAGCTCGACCAAGACAGACCAGCGTTTGCTTGGCCTCGATCCATCGATCGGTGGCTGCTGGGCGCCTGCCGCGAAATGGGCGTATTGATCCACGGCAGCGTCACAATTCTGTCCCGACGCGCCGAAATGAGCGTTATGACCTGCCGCCATGGCAGACATAACACCCATTTCGGCGCGCAGGGCTGCGCAACGGGCGCCGACCGACGCCATAACTCCCGAATCGCCGCACACCCACCCACCCACGAGCAACACGCAACCCGGGCTGCCACGACCAGAGTCACAACCACCATGACCCCACGCCACGGCCCCCCACACACCACGGGAAGACACACTCACCGGAGTAACGGGCTCACCGAAAGCCGGATCCACCCACGCAGCCACACCCGCACTCACCTGCTCATCTCCCCACGGGGAAGACCAAATGATCGACGAGCCCCACCCACCGAACCCCGACCCGACACAGGCCCTGCAACCAGCCGATACCCCTCGCCAAGCCGGCCATCGGTGGATCGAAGCTTGGACAAGCTCAACCAGCGGTGGTTGGGTCGAACAGCGCTTCTTCGGCGGTCCGTTCTGAGTCGAACCTCACCTGGACATCAACCGGAACCACATGCCGGCCGGGCCGAACAACCCACACCCGGAAGCGTCATGTATCACACCACCCACCCGGACCCTCTCTCGGGTGTCCGCCGGGGACGCCTGCGGCGGCACCGCACGATCGGTGCAATGACCGGAGGAGCCGTGATGGCCGAAGCCACAGAGCCGAAGAATCTGGTGTCGCTGCCGGGCGGCGGCAAATTGCGTGCCGACGCAGCAGCGTCGTACCTACGCATGCGCGCCGAGGGTATGCCTGCCGGCGGGGTGGCCGTGTTCTACCGCAGCCTCGCCAAACAGGCCATGTTGTACCAGCTCTACAAGCAGGGCAAGGGCAACCTGGCCGCGCCACCCAACCCGAACGCTCCGCACGTGCGCGGCGTCGCCATGGACTTGCAGACCGGCGGTACCGGTGCCTACCGCCCGTCCGACGCCCATCTGTGGCTGACCAAGGGCGGCAAGGGTGGGCAGAAGCCGCAACCGGGCGAGAAGCTGCGGGCGCACAGCTTCGGCTGGAGCCGCACCGTGCCATCGGAACGCTGGCACTTCGGCTACTCCCCCGCCGCCGACACGCGGCGCGCGGCCGACCTGAACGCCCGCCTCACCCTGCTCGGCTTCGAGTCGGTGACCAACTTTCAGCGCGAGCAGGGCCTCACCGTGGACGGCAAGGACGGTCCGGCCACCTGGCAGGCCCTGCTGGCACTGACCGGCACCGGGGTGGTTGCTGCGATGCAACCCACGGAACTCAAATTCCGCTTCGGCCAGGCCGGGTTCGCCACCACCATCGGGCCACCGGACGACGGAACTACCGCAGGCGCACTGCTGGCCACCCGGTTCGACTGCTCGGTCTACACCCTGACCGGGGCGTCCGAACCAGTGCGCACGGCGATCCGCGAGGCGTTGGGCGGCCAGACCCGCTGGCTGGTCTACCCCATCGGTGACACCGCCGTGCTGTGGCACACCGCCGATTGGCTGCACACGGGCCGCGCCGACGTCAGCTTCGGCGAGACCGGCCCAGCCGGGGCGGTGCGGGCCCAGCTCACCTCGCGGACGAACGGCCGGACGCTGGACGTGATCGCGGTGCAGGTGCGCGATGGTTTCGCGACCCTCGACGAAGCGGTGACCGCGCAGCGAGCCGACCTGAAACTGGCGATCGACACACTGCGACGCACGCAGCAGCCCACGATCGTCGCCGGTGACCTCGGCTCGGAGCAGTCGGCCTTGGTGCTGGAAGACCTCGGCCTCACCCACGTGTCGGGCAACGCTGGGGCCGGCCAGAGCACTGGGCAGCAGGCCTGGGCCTCGCCGGGGGTGGTGCTGCGACTCGCGGAGCAGATCGACGAACCGGGCCCGACTCAGCCGGGGTGGCGACTGAAGCTGACCCTCACCAAGGGGCTGTCGATCAGCCCGACCAGCACTGGTTGATCGTGTCGACCCTGAGGAATTGCTAATCCATGCGCCTACCGCTGGTTGAGCGTGTCGAGACCCCTAGCGAGATCGCTAGAAGCGAGGTCTCGACACGCTCAACCAACGAAAACTCAGCGCTTCCCCAGTGAGAGCATGAAATTTGAGGTCTTCACACGCTCGACAAGCGGAAATCAACACTCCTCACGCCCGGGGTGGCGCGCTGATTGTAACCGGTGGCGCCCCACCCCGGCGGGGCGTTCCGCGCTGCCGTCTTAACGCCATGGTTACCTTCGCTCAGGCAAAGTCGTCGGTGATCGGTGATGCCGCCGTTCACCTCACCGACGGCCGGTCGGTGGGCCGATGCTCCCGAGGCGGGGTGTCGCGCTCGTGAACGCCGGCCACCTCGGCCGCGGCCTGGGTCGCGGCCGGTCGGTCGGTGAAAGTCGGCTTGAACACCGGTCAGAGCCCCCCCCCGATAGGACTCCACCATGCCCCCCATCACCTGTGCCAGCCATCGAACCCTCCACACCCACCGACGACGACGGCGCTGCACCGCGTTGCTCATCACCATGCTCACCCTGCTCGCGGTGACCGGCGTCGCACCGGGCAACGCACGGGCCGCGACGGCCACCTTGCCGGTCACGATCCGCAACACCACCGACGCCGAGGGTCCGGTCTATCTCTACATACTCGGAGTCGACCTCACCTCGGCCGACCGTGACACCCTGGGCTACGTCGATGCCGCGGGCAGCTTTCACGCCTGGCCCCAAGCAGCCGCAGGAGCCCCGCAGGCCGCGCCGAACGTGGCCCTGCCCGGTCCGTCCGACCAAGCGTCCACCACGGTCGGGATTCCCCAGGGGCTCTCGGGCCGCATCTACTAGATGACCAAGTCCCAGGGGGTGTTAGTGGTCGTAGGCGACCAGGTTTCTTCTGGCTAGGGAGTTTGCTTGGTGGTTGTGCCAGATGGCGGTCGTGAGGGCGAGGATGCGTTGCGCGACCCGGGCGGCGACACCGGCCGGGGTGCGTCCGCCGTGGGCTTCGAGGTCGAGTTGGCCTTTCAACGTGTCGTTGACCGATTCGATGATTTGGCGCAGTGGCTTGAAGAACCGCTGCCCGGGTCGGGGCTTCTCTCCTTTACGGGCCGGGCGGAGCAGATCAATCCCGACCTCGGTCAGTCCGGTTTCGAACTCGCGACCGCTGTAACCCTTGTCCGCGATGATGATCTGGCGTCGCCGGGTGGGCCGGTCCTGCAACGCCGCAGTGGAATCGAGCAGGTGCTCCACCACGTCACGTTCGTTGGCTTTCGCGCCGGTCAACGCCCACGCCAACGGCAATCCGTGCAGGGTGCACACCAGATGCAACCTGAGCCCCCAAAAGTAACGGGAATGGGACGCGCAATAGCCGTACTCGGCCCATCCGGCCAAGTCAGAGCGTTTCGCGGTCTCCCGAGACCGGCCACACTCCACCGGGGTGGAGTCCACCACCCACACATCATCACTCGCGACCGGCACATGTCGGGCCAGCTCGGCAGCGAGCCACGCCATGGTGCCGTTCAGCTTCCGCAACCGCTTGTCGTAGCCGGACTGACGCGGCAGATACGGAAACATGCCGGTGAGATGCCGGTGGGCGTACCGCAACCAGCGGGCCTCCGAGGTGTAACCCAGGAACGCCTGCATCACCGCCAACACGATCAGCTCAGCATCACTGATCCGCTCCACGAACCCGACCTCCGGCCGGGCAGGAACCTGTTCGGGATGAGCCTTCAACAGATCATCAGCAGTCACGTAGAGTGCAATCGCGAGGGTGTCCAGATCGGTGTCCATCAAAGCCTCCAGAGCTTGACATGGGTTAGCAACACCGACTCTGCGACACCCTCCCCTTCAACCCCCAGACGCCACACCGACCTTGGACTTACTCATCTAGTCCGTCGGATCGCCGCTCGACTTCAAACTGGTGCGCGACGACACCGGCAAGACGCGGTTGGTGCAGCCCGCACCCTGGGTGACCGGCGACCCCAACTACGGCAAGCTCTTCGACTGGACCGAATTCACCTACGACGGCGGCCTGTGGATCAACTCCACCCAGGTCGACCAGTTCGCACTGCCCGCGACGGTCACCGTGACCGGCACCGCCGGCGAATCGACCACCGGACGACTCGTGACCGGCGGCCGCCAGCAGGTGATCGATGCCATGGCGAGCGACTCAGAGCTGGCCGCTTCGGTGATCACCGACGATTCGGGCCGGGTGCTGCGGGTGCTGGCCGCCGGTCATGCCACTCGCGAGGGACTGATCCCGGCCAACTACCTGAAGGCCGCCATCGACGATGCGTGGTCGGGGTTCGCCTCGACCCCGCTGGCCGTGCGGCCGTTCGAGAATCAGCCGTCGGTGCAGTACAGCGGACGCACCGTCGGGTCACAGTTGGTCTTCACCGATGCCTCAGGGGCTCACGTGGCGAGCTTCGAGAAGCCCTCGTCGGTGGACGTGTTCGAGTGCGCGGGCGCACTACTGGCCCCCAACGATCTCGTGCTCGGGCCGATCGCCCGCACGCTGTGCGCGGCGCTCAACCGGGGCACCCTTGGTGGCGGTGCCGTCGAACCGGTGACGGACGCGTCCGCCTTCTACCGGCGCACCCCGTCGAACGCCTACGCGAAGGCGGTGCACGCCGCGATGAAAGACACCAGGGCCTACGCGTTCCCGTTCGACGACGTCGCGCAGCAGGAATCGCTGGTGCACGACACCGATCCGTCGGCGGTGACGATCACCATTCCGACCATCGATGGCGCGACCGAACCGGCGAGCGTCACCACACCGTCGGCCATTGCGACGACCCAGCCGTCGCCGTCCGCGACGCTGAGCTCGGCGTCCCCTGAGCCATCGACGACCGACAGTGTGGCGTCGGCCTCGCCCGAACCGTCGGTGGACGGGAGCCTGGCGTCGTCGCGCCTGGTGAGCCTGAACCTACCCGTGGGGCACCCGGGCTACGGCATCGTCACGTTCGGCGCCGGCACCCAGCCAGGATTGGTCAGCGTGGCGGTCTCGGACGGCAGCACGGCCACGATCGCGATTGACGGCCCCTCGGTCGTGCGCGTCGATCTGCAGGGCGCACCAGGGCCGCACTCGGTGACGGTGTCGGCGGCGAACGGGTTGGGAGCGGTAGCGATCGCCCTGCCCTGACTGCCTGCGCGGCACCGGGCGCGACTCAAGGAAACGCTGATTGTCGCTGGTCGAGCTTGTCGAGATGCCAGCCACAGTGCTCCGGCAAGGAGTTCCGCCAGGCTCAACCGGCCAGGGTTGGGTTGATCATCGCCTTCTTAACCGAAAAGAGGCTCTGACTGGGTATGTCACCTAGTCAGAGCCTCTATTCGCGGTGGGCGATACTGGGTTCGAACCAGTGACCTCTTCGGTGTGAACGCGGTCAGGAGGCCGTTTCCCCTGATTCTACGGGGCCGTGAGGCTCCTCTGAGGCCCCTGAATCCGTCCTCGGGGTGATTTTGGGGTGAGCGGTTCAGCGCCCGATCGAGGGCGGCTGAGGGTCGTTCGACCGCCCCGAGTCGTGGCCGAATGACTCGGGCGGCGCGAGCTTGGATCGCCGGTCCTCGATCGCCTGCGCGAGAGGGTCGGCCTGCTGAGGCTCGGGGCTCTGAGACGCGCGGCGGGCGGCGGCGCGCTCGGCCACGTCCTGCACGACGTAGCGGTGCCGGGGCAACAGCCGGTCCGTCGGGTAGATGCTCGTGAGCAGGTCGATGCCCTGCTCAGGGGTCGTGTAGCCGAGTCGGGTGAACAGGATCGCGGCGTCGTCCAGGTCGCGCTCGTCGCGGGAGGCGTGCAGCTTCATCGCCAGCAGGTACTCGGGTGAGGCGACCTGCACCAGCAGCGCCTCGGACTCGAACACGGTGGCCGGGTGCTCGTCCTGGCCGGGCAGGAATCCCTTGGCGGCGTCGTTGAGCCAGTCGGGTTCCAGCCCGCGGTCGGCGCCGATCGCCTCGGCCGCCTGCCGGACCTCGGGAGCGGGCACGAACAGGGCGTCCACGTCACGGGTGAGGCGGCCCTGCTCATAGGCGAGTGCCATAGCCGCCCCGCCTACGACGAAGAGCTGCGCGTGAACGCCGCTGGCGGCGAGGCGGTCGGAGAGTTCCTGGAACAGACCGCGCACGGCCTCGGCGTCGAGTTCCATGCCGTGCTCGTTCATGCGCGGTCCAGGGACCGCCCGGTGACGAGAATCCCACGCTGGCGGAACGCCCGCGGGCTGTCCTGCTGAGCCTCGGCGCGGAAGATCGCCGGCACCGCCGGATACCATCCATCCGCGCAGCGGGTCGGGTCGAGCGCCCAAGTGGGCGCCGTCCAGCCGTCGCGCTCGGCCAGGTGGTCGGCCAGCGCCGCGAACGCGGCGTCGAGCTGCACCGAGCCCGTGGGCGCGGGCTCGGCCGCGAACACCTCGGCGGCGAGGGCAACCCCTCCGCGGCGGAGGGTCGAGGCGTAGTCGTCGAGGGTCTGGAGGATGCCGAACCGCCAGCACGCCTCGGGCGTGTCCTCGGCGGCCAGGAGCACGGCGCAGCGGGCCGCGTTGTCGGCCGCGGTGTGGCGCACGCCGACACCCGCGCCCGGCATGGTGACTGGCGCGGTTTGCGCGCGCTCCAGCAGCGCGCCGATCGGCAGCACCTCGCCCTGGAACACCACGACGACCTCCATTCCTCGGCCTCCATTCTCCCAGAGCCCCGGCCGAAAGTCCCGAGTGGGGTGGGCCGCTTACCGCCCGAGGCCGCGGTCGGGCGGCCTCGGCCCGGCCTCGTCGCGGCGGCGAGTGAAGTCGTGGAGCTGTGCGGCGCGGGCCTCGCGTGCGGCCAGAGCGCGCTCGGTCGCCTCGCGCTGGGCCAGCTCCTGCTCGGTGCGCGCTTGGATCAGGGCCGCCGCCTCGACGGGGGTAGGGCCTCGATCGCGGTCAGGTCGCGCCGGGCGGCCTCGGCCTGTTCCCGCCACTGGACGGCCTCGGCTCCCGCCCGGCTCGGTGCGCGATCCCCGAGGAACCGTCGCCGGAGGTTCCGACGCTCCTGCGCCTGACGCGCTGTAAGGCGCCGCCGCTCCTGCCGGGCGGCGTCGGCGTGTTCGCGCGTCTCGGCCACGCGCGGATCACTGTCGGCTTCGTGTCCAGCGACCGACGCCGCCCACGGCTCGACGCTCTCGGGCGTCTCCGGCAGGCGGCCCCAGCGTCGCCGCCCGGCCGTCTCGATGCTGTGGTGCTCGTCGGTGGCCGTGGTCAGCGCGCGGGCGGCGCTGCGCTTTCGGAGGCCGCGCGCCGCGCGCTGCGCGGCGGCGGCGTCCTTCATGCGCTCGCGCGCGTCGAGGTAGGCGGTTCCGTCGGCGGCGGCCTGGTCGATGAGAGGGGCGACGACCTCAGCGCGCACGCGCTCGGCGTCCGCCTCGGCCGCGGTAAGAATCGCCTGTCGCTCGTCGGCCTCGGCCCGATGCTGCTGCGCCTGGCGATCCAGCGCGGCGACGGCTCGCTCCCACTTGCCGGCCTCGCGCTCGGCGCGCTCGATCCGCTCCGTCAGTCGGGCGCGCTCGGCGTTCACGACGGCCACCGGCCCGTCTGCGACGAGGCCCGCGACAGCCTCGCGCGCCGCTTGGGTCGCGGCGACGAGTCCCCGGTCGGCGCGGTCCCGCCCGAGCGTGGCGGTGAACTGCTCCCGCGCATCGTCCACGCCCCCAGCGACGATGTGAAGTCGGTTCGTGTCCTGCCCGCGGGTCATGCCGACGTAGACGCCGGAGGCGTCGAGCGCATCCGAGAGGACCGTGTGCGATCTAGGGACGGTCGCGCCCTGTACGCCGTAGGCGGTCGAGGCGTAGGCGAGGTGCGTGTGCTCGGCGACGTACTCGGCGGGGAGCCGCACGGTGCGCTGCCGTTTGCGGCCGGTGCCGTTCTCGATCGCCCATACCGTCCCGTCGTCCCCGACGCTCTGGACGGTCCAGGTCTGCCGGTTCGCCACCTGCACGTCGGCGTCGTTATGCCGGGTCTGGATCACATCGCCCCGGCCGATCGGTAGTCCGTCGCTGCCGCTGGTGGTGCGTTGGTCATCGACCACGCCGCCGCGCACCCTCGTCTCTCGGATGCGCTCGTTCAGCTCGCGCGCCTCGTCGTTGGTCGCGGTCGTGATCGCGTCGCCGTCGCGCGCATCGCGGGCGATCGTCTCTTGCACATCCTCGGTGCTCTCATGCAGCACCACGAGCCCGAGGGCGTGCAGCCGGTCGAACAGCAGCGCCGGATGCTCCCCGCGGCGCATCTGCACCGTCAGGGCGGCGTACTCAGGATCGGCGAAGCGATGCACGGTCGTCATGTCGTAGGTGCGACCCGCGAGTTGCGCGGCGATGTCGAGCACCCCACCGCGCCCCACGGCGGGGAGCTGGGCCCGGTCGCCGACGAGGGCGAGGATCGCACCGTGCTCGTCGGCGACGGTCAGCAACGCGAGGGCGGTGTCCTGGTCGAGCATCCCGGCCTCGTCCACGACGATCCGCTCGCCGCGGGTCAGCCGCGCCTCCGACGAGGGGCCGGTATAGGTACTCCCGTTCTCGGCGTCGGTGTCGCCGACCGCGAGGCGGGTCCATACGCCGTCCTGGTTCCAGCGCCAGCCGTGCTCGTGGACGAGCTTCGCCACGCTGTCGGCGCTCACGCCGAGTTCCTGCGCGGCCACCTCCGCGGCCTTCTTCGTCGGCGTTACGACCCGCGTGCGCCGCTCCTGGGTGGTGGCCGCTTCGATCGCCGCGCCGAGCATGGTGGTCTTGCCCGCGCCGGCGGCGCCCTCGACCACCACCAGCGGATCGGTCCCCGCGACCGCGGCGGCAGCCTGCGCCTGCTCCACGTCGAGGCCGGCCTTGCCCGCCATTCGGGTCACGTCCGGCACCCGGCCGGTGCCCGCCGTTGCACGCACCTGGAGCATGTCGCGCAGCTGCGTCTCCACTGCGACGACGTGCAGCGAGGTCAGGTGCGCGACGTGCTCCGGCTGCACCGCCTCGGGCGACAGCACCGACAGGCAATCCGACGCGGCCAGCCGGGTCGTGAGCGCAACGAGATCGTGCAGAGCCTCGGGGGTTGCGCGCACGCCCGCCTCGGTGATGATCCGGGTGACCTGTTCCTGGATGTCATGCACTGTCCACGTCGCGGCGGCGGCCGCGCAACGGTCAAGGGCGCGCGACGCGACCTGTTGCACGCGCAGCTCGTCCAGCGTGCGCGGGGGTTGCACGGTGGCGCGTGGCAGGTTCGGGGTGTAGCCGGCCTCCTCCAGCTCGTGCCGCCAGCCAGCCTCGCTGCCGAGGGAGGACGGTTTCTTGTTCGGCCGTCCGTGGTCCCATGCCTTCGCCTGCAGCCGGGCGCGCACCACCGGCCCCGGCTCCTGGCCGGGATGCGCCGCCTCCCACTCGGCGTCGAAGCGCGCCAGGTTGCGCGCAACCTGCGCGCCGCGCTTCGACATGAGCGCGTTCCACGGTTCCAGCTCGGCCACCTCGCCGGTCACCGGGTCGAGGGTCAGCCCGTGCGCGTCGAGCACCGCGGCGAGCTGCGGGTGCGCGGCAATGACGGCCGTGCCGAGCGCCCGGATCGCGCCCTGCTGCCGGAACAGCGCCGCTGTGTCCAGCCCGCGCCAGGCGCCGGCCGCCCACACGCGCGTCCCGATCTGGAAGTGGATGTGCCGGTGCGGGTCACCGGAGCGGGACGTCTTGTGAGAGACAGCGACCGTCTCCAACTGCTCGACCGGCACGACCTCCTGCCGCCCACGCGGCCCGACGCGGGTAACCGAGTGCTGGCCGAGCCAGGAGCGAATCTCGGCCACCGCATCCCGCTGCGCCGCATCCAGGGCCACGGACACCTCCGGGTGCAGCGCGGCCGCGACCGAGAGGGACTTCGGAACATTGACGACCATCTCCGCGAACCGCGGGCTACCGCGCCGATCCGGACCTGGCATTCGAGGTCGGCCCATCGACTCCCCGGTGAGCGGGTTCGTCCAGTCGACCCATTGGCGGTACTCCTCGGCAGTCAGGCCCAGCTCGCCGATCACCCGGCCTTGCCCGTCGACGGCGGTGAACTCAGCCAGGGCGGTGCCGCCCTCCAGGTAGTAGTCGTCCGCCCGCGAGCGGTCGGACTCCAGGTAGCGCAGGGCGTCCGAGCCGGTGCCCCGGAACAGGATCACACCGCCCTTCATCGTCCACCTCCCGCTCACTCATGTAGTGGCAACTACCGCAGGTAACATACGTCCATTCAGGTAGGAAAGGGAAGTTTGAGGAGGCGAGAGGTGCATTGGAGATACAGGCATGGGCGGGACGGGGCCGGAAAGGGAGAGGGACCCGGGCTGGTGTAGGTGGTTAGCGGAGAGTTGGGGGCAGTTAGCCGGTCCCGACTCCGGCATCGCGGGCGAGCGCGACGGCCGCGGCGCGCGTGGGCGATCCGAGCTTCAGGAGGATGGCGGAGACGTTGTTGCGGACGGTCTTCTCGCTCAGCACGAGCCGGGTCGCGATCTGTGCATTCGACAGCCCGCCGGCGAGGAGTTCGAGCACCTCGGTCTCGCGAGCGGAGAGCTGCGGGAAGGCGGGCGCGATGGCGCGGCTCTGGCTGCGGGTGAAGTAGCGGTCCATGCGTCCCGCGATGGGGGAGGCGAGGATGGCGCGGCCGCTTGCGACGATGCGGATGGACTCCACGATTTCGGGGCCGGGTGCGCCCTTGAGCACGTAGCCGGTGGCCCCGGCGCGTAGCGCCGCGTAGAGGCTGCCGTCGTCATCACTCATCGTGAGCACGAGCACGGCGTGGGCCACTCCACTGTTCAGGATGCGGCGGGTGGCCTCGATGCCATCGACGCCGGGCATCGTGAGGTCCATGAGCACGACGTCGGGGTGCAGCCGTTCCGCGGCGGTGATCGCCTCGTCGCCGTCGCCGGCCTCGCCGACGAGCTCGAGCCCGTGGGTGTCGGTGATGAGGTTTCGCAGGCCGTCGCGGAAGAGCGGATGATCGTCGGCCACCAGCACGCGGATGTTGGTTTCGCTCATGCGCTGAGTGCCCATTCTGCGAGCACCAGCGTTCCTCGCGGGCGCAGCGGGCGGATGTCGAGGGTGCCGCCGAGTTCGGCTGCACGTTCCCGCATGGAGTCGATGCCGACGCCGGCCGTGTAGTGCTCCGGCAGGCCGGGGCCGTCGTCGTGTACCTCGAGCCGCAGCCGTTCCGCCGCGTCCAGCCGCACCCGGAACGGGGCGGGCCGGGCATGGGTTGCCGCGTTCTTCATCGCCTCGAGCGCGATGAGGTAGACGCCGATCTCGAGCGTCTCCGGCAACTCGGGCAAGTCCATGATGTGGACGGATTCTGCGCCGAGGCGTCCGGCCTGCTCGCGGATGGCGCCGGCCAGTCCCAGCGAGTCGAGCGCGGGCGGGCGGAGCGCGTAGACGATGCGGCGCACCTCCTGCACGGTGCCCTGCCCCGCCTCGCGCAGCCGGAGGAGTTCGGCGCGGGTGCGGTCGGGGTCGTCGAGGTGGCGTTCGACGTGCTCGATGCCGAGCACGAGGCCGGCGAGGGTCGGGCCGAGGCCGTCGTGCAGGTCACGGCGGATGCGGCGGCGCTCGTCGTCGCGGGCGTCGATGAGCAACTGGTGGGAGTCGCGCAGCGCCTGCTCCAGCCGCCGGGCGTGCGCGGTGGCCGGGTCGGTCGCGCTGCCGTAGACGATGAGGTTCGCGACAGCTTGCAGCGGCTCGCGCAGCAGCAGCGCGACGAGCGCGGCGACCACCGCGCCCGCGGCCGCGCCGAAGCCGCCCGCGACGACCGTGCCGAGCGTCGCGGCCGTCCCCGCAGCGAGGCCGGCGACCAGGGCGGAGGCGAGCAGGTACGGCAGGGCGCCGGCGATCACGGCCCGCACGTCGAGGAGCCGGTAGCGAACGATCCCGACCCACGCCGCGACGGCGAACACGAGCCCCGTCTGATCCGCGACGGCGCCGAACCACGCGGGCAGGGTGAGGAGGGCCGACAGCGCGCCGCACACGAGGAAGGCGACCGCGTTGATCCAGGCGACCGCTTCGAAGCCGCGCAAGCCGCGCCGCGCGTCCCCCGTTGCAGCCCGGCGACGGAGCGTCGCGGTCACGGCCGCGAGCGCGGTGAGCGGCAGGATGAGCGCGAAGCCGCCGAGGAGGAGAACATCCGCCACCTCCGCAGCGACGCCGACGAGCGGTCCGACGCCGCCATCGGAGCCGAGCGGCGAGCCGAACCCGCCGAGACCGAGCAGGGCGAGGGCGACCGCGGCGACCGGCACGAGCACGCGGCCGAGCCGACCGTGGGCGCGACCGTCGGGGAAAAGCAGCACGCCGAGCGTGAAGAGCCCGAACATCCCGACGCCCGACGCGGAGCCGAGCACCGTGAGGGCGACGAGGGCGATCCCCGACGCGCGCGGCACGAGCACATCCAGGATCGGAAGGAGGGCGCCGCCCACCGCGCTCGCGAGCAGCAGCCAGCCGACCGCGTTCCCCCGCTCCCGCGCGAGCAGGAGACCGAGCAGCCCGAGGCCGAGTCCGACGATCGCGGCGCCGGCGTCGACCCACGTCGTCATGGTCGCGGCGCTCGTCGCCGCGAGGGCGATGCCGAGCGCCGCGAACACGGCGGCCAGGGCGAGCAGCAGGCGCGCGGCCCACGGGACCCGGCTCGCTGCATCCATTTCGCGCACCTCCTGCCGCGATGCTACATGCGACGCCGCAGCAGCGGGATGCCGAGGGCGAGCAGCAGGGCCGCCGGCACCATGGGCTGGAAGAACAGGAACGGCACCGTGACGAGGAAGATCGCGCCGCCGATGATCGCGACGACGAGGCCGATGCGTCCGAGTACTCGGATGCGCCACAACACGACGCCGATCAGCGGCACGGCGAGGTCGATGGCGCCCCAACCGATCCCGTTGAGCAGCGTGTTCGTGTCGGGCTCGGCGAGCGCCGCGACCCAGCCGGGCAGCGCATCCGGCGGCGTGGTGAGCAGACCGATGAAGTCGGCCATCCCGGCCAGCTCGACCACGAGGGCTGTGAGGCCGAGCACGACGGCGATCGCGGCCGGTGCGCGGAGTTGCCCGAGTCGCCAGACGGCGGCACCGAGCAGCGTCGGCGCGAGGGTGAGCAGCAGGATCGCGACGACCGAGAGGAGGGCGAAGACCCAGGCGGCGGCGAGGTTGTCCTGGTAGTAGGCCGCCTGCTGGGCGGGTGTGACCACCCCCGTTACGTCGGACTTGACGCCGTAGCCGAGGGTCAGCGCGACGAAGGTCGAGAGCCACGCAGGCAGGGCGAGGACGGAGAACCAGGAGCCCAGGCGGCCGGGAGGCACGAGGGCGGTTCTGGGCGGGGTGGTGGTGGATTCGGGCACGATTGCGGCGGACATGGCGGGTTCCTCTCGAACGGGAGAATCTGACTTTCCGACCCTCGCGCGCCTCCCCGTCCCGCCACGAGGGACCCCGGTCCCCGGATTCGGGACATCCGTCTGAGCCGATGCCGTTCTGCACGCCCGGCCGATCGGGACGATTTCCCGGCACGGTCGGGACATCGCGCTCTGTCGGCACGGGTCAGCGGATTCGTAGCGTCGGGGCATGACGACTACCAGCGCCGCCCCCGGCTCACAGGGGACTGTCTCGGTCACGGGCTCCGGTCCGTGGCGAATCCTGCTTGCGATCGGCTCGCTCGTCGGCCCCGTCCTGCTCGCCGTCGGCACAGCCCTGGACTGGACAGGCAGCGGCGCCGATCCGCTGGAGTATCTCGGGAGGCTGGCGGATGCCCGCTCGGTCTATCTCGCCGCCGGCCTGCTGATGATGCTCGGGATGGCCTTCCTGCCGTTGACCGCGGTAGGCGTGTTCCGCGCCGCCGCGGGGCGCCAGCGGGCGACCCTGCTGCGGGTGGGCGGTGTCCTGCTCGGCGTCTGGGGTGTGTTCGGCACGGCCGGCATCGGCGGCGGCTACACCGCCGGGATCGTCTCGGTCGACCTGGTCGGCACGGTTCCGGACGATGTCGTGGCCCAGGTCTACAACGCGACCACCTACGGCCCGTTCACGACGATCGGCGCGAGCGTCGGCGGCGCCGGGTTCTTCCTCGGCGCGCTCGTGACCGGCATCGGCGTCCTCGTCGCGCGGGGCCTGCCGATGTGGTCCGGGATCGTCGTGCTCGCCGCGATCCCCGTCTCGCTGCTGCAGGGCACCGGCATCCACTGGCTCGGGGCCGCCGCGTTCGGCCTGCTCGCCGTCGGCATCGCCGGACTCATCCCGGTCATGCTCCGCTACCGCACCGCATCGGCGCTCTGATCGAATAGTCCCATGCATATCAGGATCGATCGCCGGGTATCGGCGACGGAGCGCGGCGAACCCGCCTCCGCCGTCGCCCGGTGGTCGATCCTCGCCGGCACGCTACTCGTCGCTCTGCTGGCCGCCGTCGACCTCGTCGGCGAGTGGTTCGCGGTCGCTGACGTGTGCGTGGTGCCATCGTGTTCACCGCCGGAGCTCACCCTTGCTGCGGCGACCGAACTCACGCGTCAGGGCATCTCACTCCCGGTCTGGGCGACGGCGTCGGTGATCGTCATCGGGATCACGACCCTGGTCCCGCTGCTGCTGGCGCCGCTCGTCGGGTGGCGCGGTACCCGGCCTGCCGCACTCACGATCCCTCCGGTCTTGCTGCTGACGGCGCTGGGACCGGCTGCGGCGTTCGCCCCGGCCCCGTGGCTCGCGAGTGTGCTGGGCACCCTGTCGCAGCTCGCGCTGTTCGCGCTGCTGGCCCCCTACCCCGGCGGCCGGTTCCGACCGTGGTGGAGCGCGGTGCCGGTGATCTTCGCGGCGGCGTGGGCCTCGGTGATGGCAGCGCCGCCCATCCCGGCGGCGGTGGCC
>NZ_JASGID010000006.1:0-198116 GCF_047602085.1 Micropruina sp. | reverse complement strand
AGCCGTGGTCGAGGCGGCGCGCACGGGAAAGCCGGTCGAGGTCGACGGATCCATCGGCCTCATAGACAACAACGTCACCAAGCCACTGTCGATCGACGAGATGAACGAGGCCATCACCGAAGGCTGGGCGGGCGAGCGCTGAAGCTCAGCTTCAGCGCTCGCCCGACAGAAGCGTTGTGATTAACCGGGGATGCCCCGCACATGCGGGCAGCCGCGGCCAGGATCATCTCGGACATCCGGGCCAGTACGGATAGATGTCGCATATTCCGGGCGAGGCGCTCGACGTGCTCGGGGCCGGCACGGCACCGAACCCAATCGCAAGCAACATGGCAATGACGCAGACAAGAGAACGCAGAAGGGCTACACGCATACTGCGCATGATCGGCTTCCAATCCGACCTGCCACGTCGAGCGTTGTCCGTCCGGGCGACTCAGGGCCAGCAACTACCTGATCGGATAGCCAATGAATCGCGGCTCACGGGCAACCCCCCAATGAGCGAGCTGTTTGAGTAGCCTGATGCGCTGACAAGATCGGGGTGAGGGAGGTTCCGCGTGACCGCCGATTTGAAGTGGCCGGCCAGAGCGCTGCAACGGCACTTTGATGTCCTCCTCGCCGGGCTACTCGCGTCGCTGACGCTTGCCTTCGGCACGCAGCACGGCAATTGGGGCGCGGTCACCGTCGACCTGAGCGCCTTCCTTGCCGCAGCGCTCACCTCTTGCTGGCCACGGTGGGCGGGAGCCAGCCTAGCGCTTGTGCTTGCAGGGCTGGTCTTCATGCCGACCGGATGGCCATCGCTCGCGGAGTATGCGGCTCTGATCCCGATCTTGGGGACCGGCGTACGTGGCGAACGCCGAGAACGTCTCTGGATGACAGGCGCCTACGCTGCACTACTAGCCGCCCTGACATACAAGGATTCGCAGGGCCACCCGGCATGGCCCATCGCCATTGCCGCATGGGCCGTGCTGATCGGAACCATGTGGGTCATTGGCGATCTGTTCACTTCATACCGCCAGGCGCTCCAGCGAGCCCAAGCCGCCGCCATCCAGGGGCAAAGGATCGAGTTGGCTCGGGGTCTACACGACACCGTCGCACGCGAACTCGCCCGCGCCTCGCTCCGGGTACAGGCCGCCCGCAGTCGAACTCCTTCGCATGAGCTCGATGCCGCCGTCGAAGGAATCCAACGAGCCTCAACTGAACTGAGATGGATGCTCTCCCTGCTCCGCGACGCGACACAGGGTCAACTCGTCACCACCTCCGCGCCTGGGGCTCCCTCCAACCTTGTTCAAGCTGTAAATCAGCTCCGGGCACATGGCATCACCGTAGACAGCACGGTCGAGGGTGACTTCGACGCCATTCCAGGCACCCTTCTACCGACGCTTCATGCCGTTATCGGCGAGATGTGTGCCAATATTGAGCGGCACGCCGATGCCACGCGCCCCTGCGCCATCATCGTCAGCGCAGAAGAGCGCGCATTGGAGGTGGTGTTCATCAACTACCTACCCGCAGAACTGCCGATCACGTCGGCGACTCCCGGCCTCGGCCTTGCCGGCACTCAAGAACGGCTGGCACTTGTTGACGGCGAATTGATCACCGAGCGAACCGAGTCTCAGTGGATCAGTAAAGTCAGGATTCCCTTATGAGAGCATTCATCACGGTGATGATCGTCGACGACGACCTCCTAGTACGCCGCACCGTTCAACAGCTTCTGCGCGAGCACCCCGACATGCGCGTGCTCGCCACATTCGCCAACGGCCACGATGCCCTTGCCGCGCTGTCGACGAGCCAGCCCGACATTATGCTGGTAGATATGGCAATGCCATACCTTAGCGGCGGCGAGTTGACTCGCATGATCAAGAAAGACTACCCAGAGATCCACATCCTCGCCTACACATCGTTGTCTGATCAACAGTCGGTTGCGGACATGCTAACCGCAGGCGCAGCCGGCGTCGTCTACAAGGAGGCATCCATTGATGCCGTGGCGGATGCTATTCGTGCGACGTGCGCCGGCCTGGCGGTTCTTTCGCCGCGGTTCAGCCAGAAACTCAAACGACCCTATGTCGACACCCCACTTTCCGATACCGAGGTAGAAATCTTGCGCCTTCTCACCCGCGGCATGAGCAATGAGCAAATCAGCACCCAAGTGCGTCTAAGCGCTAACACGGTCAAATATCATCTCAATAGACTCTGCGAGAAGCTTGGTGCGCACAACCGGGTGACACTTGCCGTTGCAGCGACGCGTCTCGGCGTCGACACATAATCCGACCGACTGGGGGTCCGCACTCAAGCCAATGCCTGGGAGCGGCACTGATAGTCGCGGGTAAAGGCATGCCTGTCAACGACGACTCAGCAGCTCTTCAGCGCGCTTCTCCGCCTCCCGCTCCAGTTCTTGGAAGCGAAGGATTGTCCCCTCATTGACCCGACCCACAACTTCTTGATGCTCGTTGAGCAAGGATTGGTACAGCGGGCCGATGCCAAGTGACACCTCACATCGCGCCGAACTCGTCGCGACCGCGATCTCCCGTTCTTTGAGAGATCCGCTCTTCCCACCTTCAAGGTCGATGGCCTTGAGGAGCTCTTCAATCTGTTCTTGGCGGCTCTTGGCACCGTACCCAGCTTCCCGCATACATGAGGCCCATCCAGTCATGGCTTCGACGTACCGCGGATCTGACTCAACAGCCCGGATCACATCGTTGCGCATCGACTGCAGCTTGCCGTCAACCGCACTCCACTCGACCAGATCTCCTTCGACCGCCTGCCTTCCCGCCGCAATGCAGGAATCCTTACGAAAATAGACAACGCCATCCTCACCGTTGTCGATGACGACTATCGACTTATCTGCAGACTGACCATTGGCTATCTGCTGCGGGTCGATCCGGCGGCCAAAATATGCTTCCGTCCACGCCGCAGCCGCCGCGGGGCCGAGAGTTCTTAGTTCATCCGGCGATTGCGACACCAAGGGGGGCCCATCTGGCGACAATCCGAATCCTTCGCGGGTCGCATACTGTTCATCACCAATTCTTCGGGACTCTCTCAAAGGCTTGACGTAGTCTCGCGGACGATAGTCGAAACCACGACTCTTCATGCAGGCAGCCGTAGCCAACTCGCGCGCATCGTGGAGCTCGCGATCATGTTGATAACGGATCGCAAACAGCTCGTTGAACGGCTCAGCGATGACTGTGGCTGACGCACTGGCCGAGGACACAGACGAAATCGTCCCACTACTCGGACCTGTGGGCTCTGTGGAGCAGGCTGCCAAGAGAAGAGCAAGGGCCGCAACGACGCCGTGCAGCCTCGGCCCACGCCGGAAATTCAGTGCTGGCACCAGCGGTTCGACTTGCCATAGTTGCTTCGCATCAAAGACTGCCCTAGCAGGAGAATCGTAAAACTCCCTCCGAAGTCTGTATTGGCATGGATGTCGACATTGCATTGTGTGCCCATATTGTCGAAAACATCAGCGCGATTACCCCATCCCCCCGTCAGATTGGCCCAGTTGCGCACATTTCCGGGAATCCGCCCTCGCGTGCTCGTCTGAATATCGTAGATACACAGATCACCCGCGACACACGTGACGGCTGCATGAGCAGGCACAGCCGGACTCGCCACCAACCCGCCCGCAGCCAATCCCGCCACTGACACGCCTGCCACTATCCGCTTCAAACCCATCTGCTTTCCTGCTTCCTTGACCTAGATATTGAACGTGCCAACTATTTTGATGACTCGCGGCCGAGCCGTCCACGCCTGGTGCGTCAGCGTCCTCGCGATCCGCGCCCAACTGGCCAACTAGCAGGACGGCCGATTACCCGATCCGGTAGCGAGCGACTCGGACGAGATAGCGCCACAGACGAGGACGCGGAGCCTTGGATGCTGGATGCTTCTCGCGACACGCGCCTATCCGTTCGACCGCAACGTGTCTATTGGTTCGATGCGGCCAGCTTGAAGCGCGGGGTACAGGCCGGCGAGCAAGCCGATAACCGCACCAACCAGCGGACCTAGGATGGGTACTAGTGTCGGCATCGTTGGTGGCCACTGCTGAATAGTCGCCACGGTCGCAGTGACTATCATTCCGACACTGTCGCCAGCGAGCGCACCGATAATCGCCGTAGCTACGCTGGACAACAGAAATTGCGAGATAATATGGCGGCGACGTGCACCGATGGCCCTGCGTAGTCCGATCTCGGGAGTGCGCTCGAGAACAGAGACCAGTGTCATATTGGCGATACCAATGCCGCCGATGATGAGGCTGATCGCGCCGAGCGCGAGAAGCAGGTTCTGGGTATCGTCGGCGACCTGCTGCCGAGTGAGCTCTGGAGAGGGCGGCGCATCCGCTCTGATGATGTCCGGCTGGT
The DNA here is from genome assembly GCF_047602085.1 of Micropruina sp. GTDB lineage: Bacteria > Actinomycetota > Actinomycetes > Propionibacteriales > Propionibacteriaceae > Micropruina. The sequence continues at coordinate 193,770 of NZ_JASGID010000006.1, read as the reverse complement.
CCGGGCGGATCGCAAGCCCCACCTGATCAGCAACAACTTCAGCCGCACCTACCTCGGTCTCTACCAATAACGTCGCAGCCCCAACTAGCCCTAGCTTGGACTCCGCGTACCCCTGCGGCACGATAGCCGCCTGCAGCAGGATTGAATGACGGGGAGCTGCGTCCAGGATCCCCGTGACGGTGACTGGCTGGCCGTTGATGAACACGACGGGCCGCCCGCTGACGTCAGCGATGCGCAGACGCTCCGCCGCACCGCGCCCGAGCACCACGACCGGCTGCTTCGTCGCGTCGTGCCAGCTGTTGAAATAGACTCCGCGCATCACCCCCTGTGCGATATCGACCATTGCTGGGCTGCTCGCGAACACCGTGATGTCGCTGCTCGCCGCAGCCGTTGGGTCGTAGCCAGGGGTCCCCGTGACTCGTGTGGCAGTAGTGATCTCTGACAGAGTAGCGGCGGCCACCGTGCCATGAATGCGCAGAACCCGATCAACTGCATCGACGGGAATCGCACTGTAGTGCTCAGGCAACGCAGATTTCGCGGCGATCTCCGTCGCAGAGAGTGCGTCGAATCGCGCCGCAATCTGCGCGTCAAGGCTGGCTGCCAGGCCGAGCGTGCTGACCAGCACAGCAATTCCGACCATAGTGCCCAGCGCGGTGAGTGAAGAGCGTCCAGGGCGTGCCTTTAGGTCGAGCCAGACCTCCTTCGCAATGTCACGGAAAGACAGCCGAGAGAGTTCAATCACAGCTACTCCATCAGGATGCCGTCCATCATGACGAGACGGCGTTCTGCCCGCCGGGCTACCTCCGGGCTGTGCGTCACCACCACCAAGGTGAGCCCGTCGGTGTGAAGTTCTTCGAACAAGGCCAAGATCCGATCCCCTGTCGCGGAGTCGAGATTCCCGGTGGGCTCATCCGCTAGCAGCAACTGCACGTCGGAAGCCAGCGCACGGGCGATCGCGACTCGCTGACGTTCACCACCTGACAGCGTCGCCGGGCGGGCATTCATGCGATGCTCGAGACCCACTCGGGCCAGCGCGCTCCGGGCTCGGTTGCGGCGTTCGGCGCGTGGGATTGATCGGTACATCATGCCCAGTTCGACATTCTCAGTGGCCGTGCGGCTGCCAAGCAGGTGGAAAGCCTGGAAGATGAACCCGATCGTGCTTCCACGAATGGCCGAACGCAGATGATCAGCTATTCCATCGACGGATTGGCCTGCGACCCGCACACTGCCAGCCGTGGGCCGATCAAGGAGTCCAACCACGTTGAGCAACGTCGACTTTCCGGATCCCGACGGACCAGTCACCGCCAGGTAGTCGCCGGCATTGATGATCAGATCGGTTGGGTGCAGTACGTCGAGATCACCAAACCGACGGCTCACCTGCCGCAACTCCAGCAGAGGATTACTGTCCGACAACGACCTCATCTCCCACCCCCAGTGCGCCACCTTGAACTGCTGCGATCTCGACGTAGCCGTCCGCAACAAGACCCGCGCGAACCACGATTTCGCTCATACCCGCCGGTGTGACCTTCTGAACTCGGGCGAGACCACTCGCTGTCCCCGATACTGCGGCCAGCGGCACCACCAGCACCTCACCAGCGGTTGAGCCGACCGTGATAGAGACCCGCAGGTTTGCACCCTGGTCGGCATGGTCGAAGGCCACCTTGGGCGTGACCTCGACTGTCGCCTGGCCATGATCGTCATTCATGGCGGTCACGGTTCCATGCAGATCCTCTGTGGCTCCATCAGCGCGGAAGGTGACCGGGGCACCCATCTGCACCAACGTGGCATCACTCTCGGTCAACTCGCTACGGACCAGCAGCTTGCCAGGTGCAAGCTTCGCCCAGACATCTGTCGGAGACGTCGTAGGGTCATCTCCCGAGTTGTTCGAGGCCCCAGTTTTGGTGACCGTCACCGGGAGCTTCCGAAGGAAGATGACCTCGCAGTACGGCACCGATACCCCCGTCGCGGCGGTTGCGGTGGCGAGATCCTGTTTGGCACTGAGACGAGCGGCTGTAGCGCTCCTCACGGCCGCCTTGGCCGCCGTGAGATCAGGACCCTTTCGGAGCTCTCGGTCCCTGGCTCGCGCGATCTCCAGCTCACGGAGGGCGAGCCTTCTGCCGTCCGCCGTCGCAGCCTTTCGAACCTGCTCTCTTGCTTGATCCACTGCCACTCTCGAACTCAGCAGTTCGCTGCGAGATGGCCCTGCCCGCAGATCACGTAGCGCGCCGGTTGCTGACTGGACCTGGGCATCGGCCTGACTGAGCGCATCGCGCGCCGAGCGCAATGCGGCCGATTCTTCGATCGTGGGCCCGATGACGGAGAACCCGGCCGCCGCGTACCAGCGCATCAATGCCCTCTGAGTGCTCGCGCCCAAGACGCCCTTCTTGTCACTGATCCGGTAGCCGAGACGCTTCAGGCCCGATTGGAGTTGCTGGACATCCACCCCAGAGACGCCCGGGCGCATCGTCCTGAAGGCTGCAGTCTTGCCGCGGAGCACCAGCACCGGGCGACCATTGACCGCCGCGAGCAGATCGCCCTCGCGTAGTGACGCTCCCTCTGTCGCCGGCTTGGTAAACACAGTCACGTCACTGCCGGCGGATACAGGCATACATGAAACCGGGGTGTCGCCGATCGGGCTCACCGTTCCTCGGGTGACGACACTAGACACCAGCGCTCGGCGTTCAACCGGTGCGGAAAGAACAGTTCGGTTCGGCTTTCGCTGCTCGGCCGTCTCTGGTGATCGAACAACTGCAATCGATGCGATGACCGCCCCCAGTGCAAGAAGAACGCAGAAGATGATCGACCACCGGCGCCAGGTCCAGCGCGATGCTGGCGGATCGGATGCCGATTCCGCTCCGGTATCGACTCCACTTGAGTTGGCAGCCCTGCGCCCAAACACGGCGCCGGCTACCATGCCCCGGCTGGGCACACATTGCAGTTTGACCCGAGAGCCAGCCAGACAGGACCACTCGCCACATGGGCGCCGCTCACAAAGCGCATGTACTGAATCATCACCTTCGGATCTCGTGACTCCTCAGGCATGACTCGCATGACCTGCCAAGCTGGGCAACGTATCCTTCAAGAACTACCCGTCCGGGTAGTGGTACTCAGCCAATTCTCACCGAGATCGGGTCTTCCGCCTCGGGGGATACGCACTCTGAATGACCCCATGACCAGCTCACGTAGCCAGCGACTGCCCGGCTCGTTGTCGAAGCGCGGATGCCAGTACTGGGCCACCTCGAACCGTTCGACCGGCAGCGGGCGGGGCCACAGCGCCAGATCATTGCCGTGGGCGAGCGTGGTGCCGATGTGCCGCGGCAGGGTCGCCAGCAGGTCGGTGCTGCCGATGATCGCGCCCAGGCCGAGGAAGCCGGGGAGTTCCAGGACGATCCGACGCTCGATCCCCTGCGTGGTCAGGGCGCGGTGCAGCAGCGTCGCGCCGGTGCCGGCGGTGATCGCCACATGCCCTTCGGCGACGTAGCGGCGGCGTCCGAGTCGTTCCCGGACGCGAGGGTGCCGGGGACTGGCCAGGCAGACCCAGTCCTGCTCGAACAGGGGCTGCGTCGCGATCACGCCACCCAGCCAGGGCGCATAGCCGGTCGCCAGATCGGCATCCCCAGTAGTCAGCGCCTGTTCGGTGGCACTGTCGACGCGGGTCACCTTCAGCCGGACGCCGGGCGCCAACGCCCGCACCCGCTCCAGTAGAGGCGGCAACAGGGTGATGTGACTGCAGGCCGACCGCGTACTGTTCGCGGCGTCATGACCGATCACTACGCCCTGTTCGGGCACCCCGTCGGCCATAGCAAGTCGCCACTCATCCACGGCTGGTTCGCCGAAGCCACCGGAGCGGATCTCGACTACCGCGCCATCGACGTATCGCCGCAGCCACCTGCGGCGTTCGCCGACGCGGTGACCTCGTTCATCAGCAGCGGCGGTAGGGGCGCCAACGTCACGGCGCCGTTCAAGCAGCAAGCCCTTACCCTCGCCGGACGAGCCAGCCGGACGGCGCGACTGGCCGGCGCCGCCAACGCGCTGCGTTTCGAGCACGGCACGATCCACACCGAGAACTTCGACGGTGCCGGATTGCGGCGTGACATCGAGAGCAACCTGGACGTCCCGATGGCCGGGTTGCGGGTCCTGCTGATGGGTGCCGGGGGCGCCGTCCGGGGAGCTTTGCTGCCGTTCCTGGACGCCGCTCCCGCCGAACTGGTGCTGGTCGAGCGCACCGTCGCGAAGGTGGAGGCCCTGGCCGCCGAAGTCGGGCACCCATCCGTCCTGCACGCGTGCGGCTACCCCGATCTGGATGGAATGGGCGACTTCGACCTGGTGGTCAACGCCACCTCAGCCAGCCTGTCCGGCGAGTTGCCACCGGTTCCGTCTTCCGTCTTCCGGGAGTCCGGGACGGCGTACGACCTGGTCTACGGCACGGGCTCGACGCCGTTCCTGACCCTGGCGCAGCGGGCCGGCGTCGGACGGCTCGCCGACGGCGTGGGCATGCTGGTCGAGCAGGCCGCCGACTCCTTCGCCTGGTGGCACGGCGTCCGCCCGCCCACGCGATCCGTCATCGAACGCCTCTCCGCAGCGCGATAGCCGATCGAGAACGTCCCCTCTGCTCGCCGCGAAGACCCGTCGCGTGACGAGCGCCAACCGTCGCCACTAGTAGAGTGTCGCTCCTAATGGTTTGGTAATGGGTGGGATTGGCTTGTCCTGATTGATGCTTGATCGGGAGGAGTCGTATCGTGCCCAGGCTGAAGGATCATGTCGTCGCGTTGACGGCTGAGGATCGTGTGAAGCTGACGAGGGTCGTGTGGGTCTGTCAACTTAACGGTGTAACTGGGGTTGTGTTGTTGGGTTCGGGCAGCGCTGCCGAGACTCCCATTCTCTGTCGAAATGCTGAGTCCGTTCTGGAAAAGTCTGGCCGACTCAATTCTTCACTCAGCATCGTGCCGAGTGAAGGCGTCCCCTTGCGATTGAACTCGCTCACGTAACACCGCCAGCTCCGCTCCAGACACCACCGCCGAGGCACTCACATTCGCGACGACCCACTCCAGACCGAGTGTGAGTGGGAACTCAAGCGGCTAAGGCACTCGGAAGTCAACCTCGCGGCGAAGAAGTTCGTCGTCTACAGTCGCATAGCCTCCTACAATCTCGACGGGAAGGTCAACCTCCGTCGCGCGCACCCAGATCTTGCCTTGCCGCGAGTCGTCTCCGTCTCCTGAGACATCAAAGAAGTCACTCAACTTCACGCGATTTGCGGGTGACATCAACAAGGTCAAACGACAACGCAAGCCACGCGCGTCAACGGTTCCTGCCGAAACATAAGCGAGCAGGATCCGGACGGTCAACCAAGACGGCGTCGAGGTCTGCCGTTGTCACTTCATGCATGCACTCCCCCAATATTCTTGTCAGCTATAGAAACATCTGGTGTCACTGCCACTACGGCCGTAGCAGGGTGAAGTCTTTGCACCATTTGACGCCGCGTTCGCGATGGTACTCAAGCGTCTATTGTGCATCTGCCGCCCCAGGGGTCTCCGACCTCGACAGTTCCTTAAGTGCGTCTGCCCATGATTGTCCATCTGTGCGCACGACCCACACCTGGAGATCATTGCCGGGATCCGCTTGTGCAAGGCTAACCTGAGTGGCGAAGAGCACAGAACATCCGATTACCAGTGAAACGAGACGGTATAATAGCTTCCGGTGCATCGCAGGCTTCCTCGTCGAAACCATGTCGGTGCCCGAAGTCCAGCCCAACCGAACCCTCATTGTCAAGTATCTTTGGGATCTTTAACTCACCGAGCAGCCGTTGCTGCTGTCCACCGCTTCGGACGCCGTCCCCGAGTCTCGGGCGCACGACGGACAGCGAATCGGCCACCCATCTGGACACCCGCAACGCCGACACTGCGCAGCACTGGGAGCAGGTATGACCGTGGTGTGGATGTTCGGCTGGGTGACTCTGGTGCTGGCCCTCGGGCTGTTCGGTTGGCCCCGCTGGCGGACGGATCGACCCAAGTGGCCCACGATCGCTTGCGCGGTGGGCTTCACTACTCTTCCACCGCTTGAGCAGTGGGTGATCTATCGCGTCGCCTATGTCGCCTCGGGCGAGCCTGTCGGAGGACTCATCGGGGGTTCGATCGTTGCCATGGCCATGTGGAAGTACTACGCGGCACCGTTCGTCGCACTGTGGGTTGTGTATCTGATCGTCTTGGTCCGACGACGCCGCTGTCGCGTGCGGTCCGGCACGGTGGGCGGCATCCGATAGGAGCCAAAAGTGAAAACATGGGACTGGCCACGAACTAGCGCACCGGCCACCGAAAGGGTGTTGTCGCATGTGTTGTCAAGAACAGCGTGAGTGTTGTCAGTTTCACAAATGCTCTCGATCCGCCCTTCGTCGGCTGAAATCTGTCAGAGCGGGTGCCTACCGTGGTTTTCATGAATCAGTCGATCAGTCTCGCTACGGGATTCATTCCCGGACGGCTGGTCGCGAAAACTGTCAGTGGCGACGTTTAGGGTCCAGGTATGAATATCGGAGCAGAAGTCGGGACGGCGGTGGCAGATTTCGCCACGGCCGTGGCCGCTCTGCTCGATCGCCTCGACTACGACATGGCCTTGTTGACGGATCGGAAGCAGTTGAAGCTGGTCGCTGATCTGCTCACGGTGCAGTCGCGGTTGTCGGGCGTGGTGCACACCGTGCTCGGCCAAGTCGACCGGGCCGAAGCAGCCATGACCGCCCACGGCATCCCCACCACCAGTTGGCTGGCAGCCGAGCTGCACTACACCCATGGCCAGGCTTCAGCGATGGTGCACCACGCCGCCGATCTGCACCGGTTCACCCAACTTGGGGACGCGCTACGCGACGGCCGCGCGAACGACCGGCAAGCCCAAGCAGTCACCCAGGTGCTGAAGAAGCTGCCCGCCGATCTGGGCGTCGAAGCCGAAGCAAAAGCACAAGTGACGATGGTCGGCCATTGCGACCAGTTCGACAGCCACTATCTGGCCGGCCTGTCCCGCCACCTGCTGGAGGTGGTCGCCCCCGAAGTAGCGGAAGAGGCGGAGGCGAAACGGCAGGAACGGGAACTGCGCGACGCCCAACAAGCCCGGCATTTGAACTTTTCCGACGATGGGCACGGTTCCACCACAATCAAAGGCAGCCTGCCTACTGCGGATGCTGCCCTGATCAAGGAACAGATCGAAGCACTCGCGCAACAGATGCACCGCACCGCCCTGGAACTCCGCGATCCAGGAGTGCCGCAACCATCGTGGCCGCAACGTCGCGCTGATGCGCTGGTGGAGTTGGCCCGCCGGATCGCGATCCACCGCGACGCTCCCCGGCATGGTGGCGACCGGCCGCACCTGACGATCCTGATCGACTACAACGACCTACTCGGCGACTGCCACGGCGCCGGACTGGCCGACGGCACCCGACTGACCGCCGGCCAGTTGCGTCAGTTCGCCTGTGATGCCGGTGTGCTACCCGTGATTCTGGGCGGCCCTTCCGGCGTGCTCGACGTGGGCCGCGAACACCGCCTCGTCACTCCCGATATCCGGCACGCTCTCCATGTCCGAGACCGGGGATGCGTGTTCCCCGGGTGCGATCGACCCGCGGCTGACTGCGACGCCCACCACATCGTCCCCTGGGCCCGAGGTGGAGCGACGGCGTTGTCGAATCTGTGTTTGTTGTGCAAACATCACCATAATTTGCTGGAACCCGACCGGAAACGGGTTCCCGGGTTGCAATGGGAGATCCAAATCTCACCCGATGGGACACCAGAGGTACTTCCACCCCGTTTTGTCGACCGACACCGGCGGCCTCGACGTCACCAACGGTACCGATCACCTGAACAGTCGGAGATATCAATCACTGCAACGGAGCCGCCGCACACCGCAGGCCGGGCAGGAATGGATGTCGGACGACTATCGGCCTCGTCGGAATCATAAACCGAAGAGCGCACAACCCGAGTCGCACAGCAATTTCGCAGCCCCCATTCGTGGTCGTTCCATGGCTGATTCCGAGCTCGCGTCACCGATCATGCGGATTCTCCGACCGGCCGCCTTGTGCCGCATGGCCGCAGTACGCGCGGCACGTGCATGCGCCTCACCTGACCGCCGGGCAGAGGCCCGTCGCGATGGCGCCCGGAGCGCCTCCTCGAATAGTTGCTGGCAGGGCATGGCCATCTCGCCTTCGCCTTCGAGTCAGCACACCTGCTGCTGCGAGCTTCGCTACCGCGCGCCAACCGGCTAGCGAGCAGGGCGACAGCCGAGGCCGGGCCAGCAAACCTCGCGGGCCGATTCAGAGGCCAGGCAACTCGCTCCGAGCCGCTGAGGACAGCGCCGGCCAACGCAACCACCGCTGGTTGAGCCAATCGAAACTCCTTGCCGGAGACGCATCTTTGAGGTCTCGACAGGCTCGACCAACGAGAATCAGCGACTCCTCAGGGCAGGGCAGCGCTGATCAACCAGACCCCCTTTGGTTGAGCGACGTCGAAACCCCTTGCCAGCCAGCACACGCCGAGGTCTCGACAAGCTCGACCAACGAAACTCAGCGCTTCCTCAGATCCCAGCCCGTCAACCGGGGCGACGCTCGGAAGCCTCGCGTCGACAACCTGCTTAACTAACCAGATGGTTCACAAACGACCAATTTCTATGCATACTGATCCCCACGACCTCGCGATTCACACTTGGGAGACGCACTGATGGCATCGACGACGAGCCAACCGAAGCCCCTGCGGCCCGAGCAGCAGCAGGAGCTCGACGACCTGCTGGCCAAAGCGCGCGCCGCGCAGAAGGTCATCGAGACCTACGACCAGGAGAAGGTCGACCGGCTCTGCCAGGCGATCGCCTGGGCGGTGGCCAACAAGGTGACCTTCACCCGGCTGGTGCACGAGGGCATCGAGGAATCCGGCCTGGGCGACCCGGTCAGCCGGATGGGCAAGCGGATGAAGATCCGCGGCGTGCTGCGCGACGCGCTGCGCCAGCCCAGCGTCGGCGTCATCGAGACCGATGAGGCGAAGGGCCTGGTCAAGTACGGCAAGCCGGTCGGCCTGATCGGCTGCATCGTGCCCACCACCAACCCCGACCTGACCCCGGCCGGCAACGCGATCTACTGCGTCAAGGCCCGCAACGTGATGATCTTCTCCCCGCACCCGCGGTCGAAGAAGACCACCTTCGAGACCGTCCGGCTGATGCGCGAAGCGCTCGAGCGCGAGGGCGCCCCGGCCGACATCCTGCAGTGCATCACCCAACCCAGCGTGGCCATGTCGCAGGCACTGATGGCGGCGTCCGACCTGGTCATCGCGACCGGCGGGCAGCCGATGGTGCGCGCCGCCTACAGCTCCGGCACCCCCGCCTACGGGGTCGGCGCCGGCAACTCGACGATGATCATCGACGAGACCGCCGATGTCGCGATCGCCGCCCGCAACAGCCGCATCTCGAAGACCTCCGACTTCGGCTCCGGCTGTTCGGCCGATGGCAACCTGATCATCCACGAGTCGATCTGGGACGACATGATCGCCGCGCTGCAGGCCGAGGGCGGCTACCTCGCCGAGGGTGAGCAGCGTGCGGCGCTGGCGAAGGTGATGTGGGACGACGAGGCGCACCGGCTGCCCGACACCGTTGCCATCGCGCCGTCCGAGCTGGCCAAGCACGCCGGCTTCGAGGTGCCCGAGGGCACGACGTTCCTCTTCGTCAAGGGCGACGGCATCGGCGACGAGTTCCCGTTCTCGCGCGAGAAGCTGACCACCCTGCTCACCGTGCACCGCTACTCCGGCGAGTTCGAGAACGCCCTGGACGCCATGCGCACCGTCTACGAGGTGGGCGGCAAGGGCCACTCCTGCGGCATCTACTCCCACGACGACGACCACATCCACCGCCTCGGCCTGGCCGCGCCGGTCTCCCGGATCATGGTCCGCCAACCGCAGTCGAAGGCCAACGCGGGCGCGTTCAACAACGGCATGCCGATGACCTCGTCGATGGGTTGCGGTACCTGGGGCGGCAACATCACCAGCGAGAACGTGCACCTCAAGCACTACCTGAACACCACCTGGGTGGCCCGTCCGATCCCTGAGGACAAGCCCAGTGACGAGGAGCTGTTCGGCGACTTCTACGACCCGGCCCTCGAGCCCGCGGACGCCTGAGGCACCCCGATGACCCAGTCCCCCGAGGAGTTGGTGGAGGCCGCCCACAACTGGTGGTCGACCGACATCATCGACATCCACCCCGGCACGATCGGCGTCCGGGGCTACCCGATCGAGCAGCTGATCGGCCGGATCAGCTTCCCGCAGATGATCTGGCTGATGCTGCGCGGCGACCTGCCCAGCGCCGACCAGGCATCCCTGCTGGAAGCCGCGCTGGTGGCGTCGGTCGATCACGGGCCGCACGCCCCGTCGATCGCGATCAGCCGGATGTCGGTCACCTGCGGGCTGCCGCTCAACGGGGCGATGGCGTCCGCGATCAACGTGCTGGACGACGTGCACGGCGGCGCCGGCCAGCAGTGCATGGAGCTGTACCGCGACATTGATGCCGAGCTGACCGACCAGGGTCACGGCCCGGACGCCCCGCTCGCCGAGGCCGACGCGGTCGCAGCAGCCACCACCGTCTGGGCCCGCTGGAATGAGCGCGGCGTCAGGTACGCACCCGGCTTCGGGCACCGCTTCCACCCACTCGACCCGCGCGCGTCGCGACTGCTCGGCCTGGTCGACGACCTGGCCGCGAAGGGCGCGGTGAGCGGCCGGTTCGCCACCATCGGACGCGCCGTCGAGGAGGCCATCTCGGCCGGACGCAGCCGCCGGGTCCCGATGAACATCGACGGCGCCACCGCGGTGATCTACTCCGAGCTCGGCTTCGCCCCCGAACTGGGCCGCGGCATCTTCATCCTGTCCCGCTCGGTCGGCATCCTCGCCCACGCCTGGGAGCAGACCGGCCAGGGCGGCCGGATCAAGGGCCCGATGACGCCGAAGATCCCCTACCGCTACACCGGCGAACCCCGCCGCGACCTGCCGGACGCCGACCCGAGCGGCACGGAGGGACGGTTCTTTTCGGTCCATTCCTCGGCCGCGTCGTCCGGCCCCACCACCGCCCAGCCCACCGAACCCGCCTGAGCACCCGAAACCAGGAGTCACCGATGACCACCGACCTGATCTCGCACCAGCTCGTCCGCTACCTCGAGTACCGCGACGTGAAGCACGTCTTCGGACTGTGCGGGCACACCAATATCGCGGTGCTCGCGGCCCTGTCGAAGTCGGGCAGCATCGAGTTCGTCAACACCCGGCACGAACAGCTGGCCGCCCACGCCGCCGACGGTTACGCCCGGGCCACCCACCGTGCCTCGGTGGTGCTCTCCCACCTCGGCCCCGGCCTGACCAATGCCGCCACCGGCGTGGCCAACGCCGCCCTCGATTCGGTGCCGATGGTGGTCATCGCCGGCGACATTCCCTCGCACTACTACGGCAAGCACCCGCACCAGGAGGTCAACCTGCACGCCGACGGCGCGCAGCACGAGATCTACCGGCCGTTCGTGAAGCGGGCCTGGCGGGTCGAGTCTGCGCACCTGTTCGCCGAGATCCTCGACAAGGCGTTCCGGCTGGCGCAGAGCGGACGCCCCGGCCCCGTCCTGGTCAGCGTGCCGATGGACATCTTCTCCGCCGAGGTGGACGTCGCCACCTTCGACAAGGCGATGGCCGGCACCACCGAACTGGCCAAGCCGGGCCTCGACCCGGCGGTCGCCGAGCAGATCGTGACCAACCTGCTGGCCGCTGAGCGTCCGCTGCTGCACGTCGGCGGCGGCATCGTGCTGGCCGACGCCGCGGACGAGCTGGCCGCGCTGGTCGACCACCTGCAGGTTCCGGTCAGCCACAGCCTGATGGGCAAGGGCGCGGTCGCCGACGACAACCCGTGCGTGCTGGGCATGACCGGCTTCTGGGGCACCGAATTCGTCAACGCTGCGACCCGCAACGCCGACTGGATCCTGGCCCTGGGCGTCACCTTCGCCGAAGCCGACAGCTCGTCGTGGGAGGAGAAGTACACCTTCCGCATCCCCGACACAAAGCTGATGCAGATCGACATCGACCCCGAGGAACTGGGCCGCAACTATCCGCTGCAGGTCGGCGCCGTCGCCGACCTCAAGCCGGCCATCGCGGCACTGGTCGAGGCCGCCAAGCGGTTGGCTCCGGACGGCGTCCAACGGCCGGAACTGCTGGCCGAGATCAAGCGGCAGCGCGACGACTTCCGCTCCCGAAACGCCGAGGCGGTGGCCAGCGATGCCTGGCCGATGCGTCCGGAACGGATCCTCGCCGAGGTCCGCGAGGTGCTGCCCGCCGACGCGATCATCACCACCGACGTGGGGTGGAACAAGAACGGGATGGCCCAGCAGATGGACATCCTCACCCCCGGCTCGGTGTTCACCCCCGGCGGCTTCGCCACCATGGGCTTCGGCGCCCCGGCCGCCCTCGGCGCCAAGATCGCCTGCCCCGAGCGGGTGGTGGTGTCGCTGGTCGGCGACGGCGGCTTCGGCGCCAACCCGAGCCTGCTCTACACCGCCCGCGAGAAGGGCATCGCCGCGGTCTGGGTGGTGATGAACAACAACGCGTTCGGCACCATCGCCGGGCTGGAGAAGGCACACTTCGACACCACCTACGGCACCGTCTTCGAGAACGCGGACGGCCCGGTGACGACCGACTTCGGCGCCATCGCCCGCGCCTACGGCGTCCAGGGCGTCACGCTGACCAGCGCGGACGAGTTCAAGCCGGCCCTGGCGAAGGCGATCGCGGCCGGCGTCCCGGTGGTGATCGACGTGTCGATGATCAACGTGCCGACGCCCACGTCCGGGCATTGGAACATCATGGACATCTACTCCCCCGGTGCCGGCATCCACCACGCCGCCACCTCGTGAGCGTCCGATCATGACCGCCGCGCTCAGCGTCGAGCAGCAGGCCCAGCAGTACGCGCTGGGGCACCTGACGATCATCGACACCCCGACCCCGGAACTGGTCCGGATCGCCGCCCGCACCGGCTACGACTACGTCAGCCCTCGGCTGATCTGCGACGGGCTGCCCGGCACGGACCACTCCCTGGCCCGCAACCCGGCCCTCCTGCACGCCACCCGCGAGGCGCTGGCCGAGACCGGTCTGCCGGTGCACGACATTGAACTTGCCCGGATCGCCGACGATGTCGATCCGGACAGCTATGAGGCCGAACTCGCCATCGGCGCCGCCATCGGCGCCGGCCACCTCCTGTCGAGCATCTGGAGTTCCGACCACGGCTACTCGGTGGACGCCTTCGGACGGCTCTGCCGGCTGGCCGCGCAGTACGGCTTGACGGTCAACCTGGAATGGCTGGCGCTGGCCGCCGTCACGACCATGGCCGACGCGGTCGCGGTGCTGCGCGAGGTGGACGAGCCGAACGCCCGGTTGATGATCGACCTGCACCACTTTCACCGTTCGCGCGAGCGGGTCGCCGACCTGGCCGCCATGCCGCGGGAGTGGTTCGAGTTCGTCCAGATCTGCGACGCCCCCGGCCCGATCCCCACCGACGTCGACGAGATGGCACGGATCATCCGCGAGGGCCGCAACTATCTCGGCGAGGGCGGCACCGACCCCGCCGCGGTGCTGGACGCACTGCCGCCGCTGGTCTATTCGGTGGAGATCCCCAGCGCCACCGATGTCGCACGGCTGGGCGCCGAGGGGCACGCCCGGCGCTGCCTGGAGACCTCGCGGTCCTATCTCGCCCGCGAATGCCGCACCGAACGAGAGGCCGTCCGATGACCGGAACCGAGTCGATCGGCAGCCGCCTCGATCAGGCACTGCTGACCCGGCGGCCCGACCCCGAGACCGGGGCCCCCTGGCCCGCGCCGGGCGCCGACCGGTGGCCGACGGTCAGCCGGACCACCGGTTGGGGCGCCGGCGCACGGCCCGCCGTCCATCGGCTGTTCCTGCTCGGCGAGGGCATCGGCGCCTCCCGGACGCCCGGGCTGCACGAATACGAGGGCCGGGAGCAGGGGCTGTGGTTGTCCTACCGGACTCTCGACAGCCTGGAATGGGCCATCACCGCGGCCGACCTGCCCGCCGTGATCGAGTGGGCGCGGGCGTCCGGATTCTCCGGCTTCAACGTCACTCATCCGTTCAAGCAGGCGATCATTCCAAGCCTTGACGAACTCTCCGATCGGGCGCGCGCACTCGGCGCGGTGAACACCGTGGTGCTGCGTGAGGGCCGCGCCATCGGACACAACACCGACTGGTGCGGCTACCAGACGCCCTTCGCCGACGTTCTTCCGGATGCCTGCCGGGGCACCGTCGTGCAAATCGGCGCCGGCGGCGCCGGCGCCGCGGTCGCCTACGCGACCCTGGATCTGGGCACGCCGCTGCTGATCATCCACGACATCGACAGCGAGCGGGCTCGGCAGTTGGTGGAACGGATGCGCGGAATCTTCGGTCCCGATCGGGTCCAGGTCGGGGTCGACCTGGCTCGCTCGCTGGCCGAGGCCGAGGGGGTGGTCAACGCGACTCCGGTCGGCATGGCGACCCACCCCGGCTGTGCGATCGACGCCGGCCTGCTGCGACCGCAGCTGTGGGTCTCCGAGATCGTGTACTTCCCCCTTCACACCGAATTATTGGTCCGCGCCCGTGCTGCTGGGTGCCGGACCGTCGATGGCGCCGGGATGGCGGCCGAACAGGCCGTCCGGGCGTTCGAGCTGTTCACGGGAGTCACACCCGACGCCCCGCGAATGCACGCTCGGGTACGGGCAATGGTTGCCTGAACCCCAACCTCCGGTGGGGCCGTCCACTACCTCGGGCGTTCACCGGCCACGCATCGAAGGCGATGCGTTCAACGGCCCTCCGGGCCCCTGAACGAGAGGTTCTCATGTCCGCAGTAACTACACACGAAAAACAAACCGGAAAAGCAACAGCCAGCGGCTGGATCGGCAGTGCCCTGGAGTACTACGACTTCTTCATCTACGCCCAGGCCGCCGCGCTGATCTTTCCGACCATCATGTTCGACAGCCGGGATCCCCGGATGGCGATCATCGGTGCGCTCGGCACCTACGTGGTCGGCTATGTGGCCCGCCCGATCGGCGCCTTCGTCCTGGGTGCCTGGGGTGACAAGCACGGCCGCAAGAACGTCCTGGTGCTCTGCATGCTGCTGATGGGCATCTCGACCATGCTGGTGGCGGTGCTGCCCACCTATCAGCAGGTCGGCATCCTGGCGCCCGCGATGCTGATGGCGCTGCGCCTGGTGCAGGGCTTCGCCGTGGCCGGCGAGATCTCGGGCGCGAGCTCGATGATCCTTGAACACGCGCCGTTCGGACGCCGTGGCTACTTCGGCAGTTTCACCCTGCAGGGCACCCAGTTCGGCCAGATCCTGGCCGCCGCGGTGTTCCTGCCGCTGGCCCACTACCTGTCCGAGGACGCCTTCCACACCTGGGGTTGGCGGGTGCCGTTTGCCCTCAGCGCCGGTGTGGTCGTCGCCGGGTACCTGATCCGTCGCAAGGTGGACGAGACCCCGGCCTTCCAGGAAGAGCAGGCAGAGGGCACCGTCGCCGAGTCGCCGATCAAGCAGGCGTTCCGGGAGAACCCGGGCACCATCGGCCGGGTGTTCTGCATGGCCCTGACCAACATCGTCGCCGTGACGACGTCCATCTTCGGCGCCACCTACGCCACCAACAAGAGCTACGGCATCGGCTTCCACCCCGACGTCTACCTGTGGATCCCGCTGCTCGGCAACGTGGTCGCCTGCATCGTCATCCCCTTGGTGGGCAACCTGTCGGACAAGATCGGCCGGCGCATCCCGATGATGCTCGCCCCGGTCCTCTGTGGCCTGATGTCGTACGGCTACCTGTGGTCGATCAGCCAGTCGAACGTGCCGCTGGCGATCGTCTTCTCACTGGTCATGTGGGGCGCGGTGTACCAGGGCTACAACGCCGTCTTCCCGGCGTTCTACCCCGAGTTGTTCCCGACCAAGACCCGGGTCACCTCGATGGCGATCGCCCAGAACCTGGGCACCGTCGCCTCCTCGGCCATGGTGCTGGTGTTCCCGCTGGTGGCGCCGCCAGGGTCGACCAACGTGGTGATGACCGTGGGCACCCTCACCCTCGCGCTCTGTGTGATCGCTTCGGTCGCCGCCTGGAAGTCTCCTGAGACCTTCCGGTTGCGTGGCGACGACCTGGGCGTGCCCGGGGCACAACCCGTGCCGGAGGCTGAATACAATCGCCTGCGCGAACAGGCCATCGCCGACGCCAAGGCCGCCAAGGCCGCCGCCTCGGCGTAGCGCCGGCGTCCCTATTCTGGGTGGGCGGCCACCACCGCCGCCCACCCAGTCAGGAGCTTGTGATGAAATCGAGCACCAGTCCCGGAATCGGCGTCGCGATGGCCGTCCTGCTGCTGCTGGCCGGTTGGTACATGGCCACCTCCGGAGTCGGCACAGCCCAACTGTTCGGCTGGCTCTTCCTCGGCGTCGGCGCGGTCTCGGGCCTGATCAACGTCGTACTGCTGCTGCGGCAGCGCCGATAGATGAACGCGATGTCGCACGAACGGCGCAGCGTACAGTGACGCTCATGTCGGCCGAGCCAGCGCCCCCACCCGCCCCCGCGCCCGAGCCTGCGGCCGCACCTGCACGCAAGAGACGCAGCGCCAAACGCTCCAAGAACGAACTGCTGGCGATCGCCACCGCCGAGTTCGCCCGGGTCGGCTACTTCGGGGCCCGGGTCGACGAGATCGCCGCGAAGAGTTCCACCACGAAGCGGATGATCTATTACTACTTCGGCGACAAGGACGGGCTGTTCACCGCCGTCCTGGAACGCGCCTACGCCGACATCCGGGCCGCCGAGAAGGCGCTCGACCTGAGCGGCCTGCCACCCCGCGCGGCCCTGGCCCGGCTGATCGACCACACCTTCCGCTGGCACGCCACCCACCCCGAGCTGGCCCGGCTGGTGTCGTCGGAGAACGCACTCGACGCCATGCACCTGCGGCAATCCGCACGCCAGGCCGGGACCAACCTGCCGATCTTGCAGACCACTGCCCGCATTCTGGCCCGGGGCCTCGCCGACGGCAGCTTCGTCCGCGAGGTCGATGCCGTCGACCTGCACCTGTACATGAGCGCGATCGCTCTGTTCAGGGTCACCAACGCACCGACCATCGCCGCCACCTTCGGCGTACTGATGAACACCGACGAATCACTGGCCGCCGCCATCGCCGACCTCACCGAGATGATCTGCGCGTGGCTCGCCACACCGGCGTAAAGTGGGACGTCCGGCAGAAATCGGCAAGCAGGAGCTTCCTTGACCCAGCCAGCCTCGGCTTTCGACCGCGAACTCGCCACTGAACAGGCGCACGTCGACCTGGTCTATGCCCAACTCGACAAGGCGACCGCCTCGGCGCGGCGCAGCGCCACCGCCGGCCGATCGATCTACACCTCCGATCGTGGCACCTGGATGCGCGAAGAGGACGGCACGGCGATGTTCGAGCGGGACGCCTTCGCCTTTCAGGCCGCCAAAAGGCTGGCCACCCTCGACGCCGAGCACGAGGGCCTGGTCTTCGGCCGGCTCGACCTCACCGACGGCGACATTCGCTACATCGGCCGGATCGGCGTGCGCGACGACGAGTACGAGCCGCTGGTGATCGACTGGCGCGCTCGGGCCGCCGAGCCGTTCTACCGCGCCACCCCGTCCGACCCGATGGAGGTCGCCCGCCGGCGGGTGCTGCGCTGTCGCAACGACCGGGTGATCGGCATCGAGGACGACCTGCTCGACGCCGCCGACGCCGGCGACCTGGTGATCATCGGCGAGGGCGCGCTGATGGCGTCGCTGCAGCGGGCCCGCGGCGCCCACATGCGCGACATCGTCGCCACCATTCAGGCCGAGCAGGACGAGGCGATCCGGGCCGACGTGCCGGGGGTCACGATCATCTCCGGGGGCCCGGGCACCGGCAAGACCGTGGTCGCCCTGCACCGGGCCGCCTACCTGCTGTACAGCAACCGGCGCCGGTTCGAACGGGGCGGCATTTTGGTGGTCGGCCCGTCGGCGCTGTTCATGAACTACATCGAGCGGGTGCTGCCGTCGCTGGGCGAAGACTCGGTCACCCTGCGCTCGATCGGCGCGGTGGCCTCCGACCTGCTTGGTTTCTCGGCCGACCGCAACGACGACGCGGCCGCGGCCACGATCAAGGGCTCGCTGCGCATGGCCCCGCTGCTGAAGCGGCTGGTCGACCTGCCGCTGGTGGACGGCGGCGGCGAGAGCACCCGGCTGCTGCTCACCGTCAAGGGCGAACCGGTGGGCCTCGACTCGGCCGCCCTGGGCCGCATTCGCAGTGAGGTACTGGGCCGGTTCACCGTGAACCGCGCTCGCGATGCCGCCGAGAAAGCCCTGCTCACGGCGCTCGCCGCCCAGGTGCCCGAGCACCTCGAACTCGATCGCGAGACCATCGACGAACTGATCACCGGCAGTGCCCAGTGGCGCATGTTCGTGAACGCCTGGTGGCCCACGCTCAGCCCCACCGAGGTGCTGCGCCGTCTGGACGACCCGGCGATCACCCGGCGGGTCGCGGTCGGGCTGCTCGACGCCACCGAGCAGCAACTGCTGACCGAGTCATTGAGGCACCAGAACTGGTCGGTGGCCGACATCGCGTTGCTCGACGAACTGGCGAGCCTGCTCGGCCCGGTGCCCGCCGACGCTGACGCCGAAGACCCGGTGTTCATTGAGGGCGGCGCGGTGGCCGAGTTGGTCACCGTCGCCGACCGGTTGTCGCACCGGGTGGCTGACGACCCCGACGAAAGCGCCCACGACGAGTTCGCCCACCTGCTGATCGACGAGGCACAGGACATCACGCCGATGCAGTGGCGCATGCTGCGCCGGCGCGGCGCCCACGCCTCGTGGACCATCGTCGGCGACCCGGCCCAAAGCAGTTGGCCCGACCTGGCCGAGTCTGAGCAGGCGCTGGCCGAGCTGATCGGGAACGCCGCGAGCCGACGGCACCGGCTGAGCGTCAACTACCGCTCCCCGGCCGAGGTATTCACCCTGGCCGCCCGGGTGGTCAGCAACGCCTTCCCGGGTGCCGACCTGCCCGAAGCCGTGCGTAGCACCGGCATCGAGCCCGACTTGGTGGGCGTCGAGCCGGAACAGTTGCTGGGGGCCGTCAAGCGCTGGGCGGCCCAGTTGCTGGGCGAGCTCCCCGGCACCGTCGGGGTGATCGCTCCCCCCTCGCGCCTGGCCGCCGTCGCGGCGACGCTCGCCCCCCTGGCCGACCCGCGCGTGGTGCTGGTCACCCCGTTGCAGGCCAAGGGCCTGGAGTACGACGGGGTGATCGTGGTCGCGCCCGACGACATCGTCGCCGAGTCACCGGGCGGCGAACGCGTGCTCTACGTGGCCCTGACCCGTCCGACCCAGCGGCTGGTCACCGTCGATCCAGACCCAGCCGGCGGAGGTTGGCGAGAATCGCTGACGTAGCCCGCGACCGGTTGAGTGTGAAGAACTGCAGCCCGGGCGCTCCGCCGCGCAGCAATTCGGCGCTGAACTCGGTGGCGATCTCGACCCCCACCCGTCGCACGGACGCCGGGTCGTCGGCCACCTGCTGCAACCGGCGTACCACCCGGTCGGGCAGTTCGGCGCCCGACAGCGCGGCGAACCTGCTGACCTGGGCCAGGTTGGTGACCGGCTGAACGCCGGCCACGATCGGCAGCGTGCAGCCGATGGCCCGGCTGCGTTCGACGAGCCTGAAGTAGGCACCGGCGTCGAAGAACAACTGGGTGACCGCGAAGCTCGCCCCGGCCTCTTGCTTGGCCAGCAGCAGCCGGGCATCCAGGTCGGGGTCACGGTTTTGTGGGTGCGGGTCGGGGAATGCCGCCACCCCGATGCCGAAGTCGAAGTTGTCGGCGATCAGCCGAACCAGTTCGGTCGCGTTCGCCAGTCCGTCCGGGTGCCGCACCCAGGGCACTGTGGGACCCCCCGGCATGTCGCCGCGGATCGCCAGAATGTGCCGTACGCCGGCCTCGGAGTAGGCCGCGAGGGTCTGCAGCAGTTGGTCGCGGGACTGGCTGGCGCAGGTCAGGTGGCCCACCGTCTGGGCCCGAGTCTGGGTCTTGATGAACCGCGTCGCGGTGATCGTGCGGTCGCGGGTGGCGCCGGAGGCGCCGTAGGTGACCGATAGCCAGTTCGGGCGGGCGTGGTCGAGCTCGACGATGGTGTTGCGCAGCACCTCGACCCCGGCCTCATCGGCGGGCGGGAAGAACTCGAAGCTGAACGTCGGATGGCTCGCATCGGCCAGCAACTCGGCGATGCTCGGCAGGTTCGCGCGCTCCGCGGGGGAGAAATCTGGGGCGCCGGGCCCTGCAGCGTGGTTCACAGACACGATCACCCAGCTTACGCCTGCCCGGACTGGCGCTGCCCCAAGGACTTACCGATCAACGCGACCGACCGCTCGATGAGCGTATCGAAACCCCTAGTGAGAGCACTCTATTCGAGGTCTCGCAGGTGAGATCGGTGCCGACCGGCGGGAATTCGTCCGGCGCCGGGCCAGGGACGCGCTGATCAATACGCCGAAGGCACCCTAGGCTCAGGGGGTGGGCATCTTCGCTATGGACGACCCGATCGGGGCACCCTTCCGGGAGGCGGTCGGGGGCGCACTGCAGAGCTTCGTCGCCGAACGGTCGGCCGGCCTGGCCCGTTTCGGGGGGCAGGCCCCGCTGCTGGGTGAGCTGGCAGCGGCGTTCACCGCCGGGGGCAAGCGGATTCGGCCCGCGTTCTGCTGGTGGGGGCACCAGGCGGTGGCCGAAGCCGCCGACGCAAAGGCCCTGCTGCGGGCCTGCGCCAGCCTCGACCTGCTGCATGTCTCGGCGCTGGTTCACGACGACGTGATGGACGCCTCTGACGTCCGCCGCGGGGTGCCCGCGGCGCACCGCCAGTTCGAGGCTTGGCACGCCGAGCACGCGCTGCTGGGCTCAGCCGAGGCTTTCGGACGGGCCGGCGCGATTCTGCTCGGCGATCTGCTGCTGGTCTGGTCGATGGAACTGTTCACCGCGTCCGGCCTGCCCGGGCAGGCACTGCGGCGTGGGCTACCGCTGCTGGATGCCATGCGCACCGAGGTCACCTGTGGGCAGTTCCTCGACGTGGTGGCCCAGGCCGAGCCGATCGGCGCTGTCGACCTGATGGACGTGGTGCCCCGGGTGGTGGAGTACAAGACCTCGCGCTACACCGTGATCCGTCCGCTGCAGATCGGCGCCGCCCTGGCCGGCGGGTCTGAGCCGGTGCTGGCCGCGCTGGCCGGGTACGGCTCGCCGCTGGGGCGTGCGTTCCAGTTTCGCGACGACGTGCTGGGCGTCTTCGGAGAACCTGGGGTGACCGGCAAGCCGGCCGGCGACGACCTGCGCGAGGGCAAGCGGACGGTCCTGGTGGCGCACGCCCTCGAACTGGCGTCCGAGACGGCGAAGGAGCGGCTCACCGGGCTGCTCGGCAACGCAGAGCTCGACGCCGCTGATGTCGCCACCGCGCAAGAGATCATCGTGGCTTCGGGCGCCTTGGCGGCCACCGAACAGCGCATCGCCGACGATCTCGACCGGGCACTGGCTGCGCTCAGCGGCGCCCCGCTGCGTGACGAGGCCGTAAACGCACTGCGCCGGCTGGCCGAGTTGTCGACCAGCCGGGCAGCGTAGACCTGGGGTCAGTGCCAGAGCCCCAAGGCGAACTCGGCCACCACCGTGGCCAGCACGAACGAGGCCCCGATGGCCACGATTCCCACGGGGATGATCTTCCAGCCGATCGTGCGCAGCATCGGCAGGTCCTTGCCCAGGCCCAGACCGGCAACCGTCAGCAGCACGGTGATCAGCGACAGCAGCTCGACGCTGCTGGCCATCTTGATCAGGCCGGCGGCGACCGGCGAGAACGGCGTGGTCGCCAGCGCGCCCAGGGTGATCACCGTGACGATGGCCGGCAGCTTGCCGCGGGTGACCTTGGCCAGCGCCACAGCGACCCACACGATGACCGCCATCACCAGGTAGATGAACACCATGTCGATCGAGAAGGACTTGGCGTGCACCATGCTGGCCAGCAGCCCGAGGCCGATGATCACCAGCAGCGAGACCGGCAACGGCACGGTGGTCGTGCTGTGCAGCAGCTTGGCCGCAGCCGACTCGGCCTCGGCCGACGAACCAGCCGTCTTCGTCTCCTGCCGGTGCTTATTGCCGGTCAAGAAGTGGTAGAATTTGTCGGCCAGCGGCAGCGCCACCCAGACCCCGACGTAAAGGCCGACAACGCTGGTGATCAGGTTCGAGGTGGCGGCCAGCGCCAGCACCTGATCCTTCATATCGGCATGCTGGGTGATGATCACCGACGCCGCCGCGGCCATCATCGAGCCCGAACCGACGCCGGCACCCATGGCCAGGGCACGCGCGTCGAAGATGCCGAGCGAGGTGGTCAGCGAGGCGATCAGGCTGACGATGATGGCGCCGAAGATGGTGCCGAACACGTACATCGAGAGCACGCCCTGGTACTGCGGCGAATCGGAGCCGTAGCGGTCGTTGACCATCGCGAACGAAGCCTCGCGGTCGATCGAGAAGGTGGCCCCGATCGTGGCCGGGCCCATCTTCAGCAGAACGGCCAGCGGAAGCGCCAGCAACAGGGTGCCGAACAGGTGACCGAGCTCTTGCAGCAGCAGCGCCGGGCCGGCCTGCACCACCGTCATGACGTTCGGGCCGATGCTGAACGACAGCCGGGCACCCAGAAACAACACGGCCACCCCCATGATCGCGGTCGCGCCCTCTTGCAGCGGCAGCGGCATCGGGCGCCAGCGCTGGCCGGACACGAAGATGCCGCCCAGCAGGCCCCAGATCATCGGGAGCAGGGTGACCGAGGCGATCCCCAGCGGGATCACCAGCGAGCCGATCAGCTCAGAGATAAGGCTCAGCACGAGGGCGAAACCGATGACGACCCAGAGTCCGCGGTCGCGGAAGGTCAACGTTGCGGGCCCGCTAACGGTGGCAGTGGCGCTTGGAGGGGACATGGTTGGCCTTTCTTAAGCCGGAAGGATTGTCGGTCTTAGGAGGTGAATGGAACCTGAGTGGCGCCGGGCGGACGGGCTGCGGTTCGACGCTTGAGGTCGGCGCGCAGGTCGGGGTCGAGGGCAGCGTCTAGCGCGGTCCAGGCCAGCAGCGCGGCACCGTCGAGGGCGGCGTCGTCGGCAGCCGGAGTGGCTGCCGAGATGGTGAAGGTGGGGCTGTGCGCCGGACCCACTTCGCCGAGAAAGGCGATCATCGGATGAATGGCGGGCACCACCTGCGACACGTTGCCCATGTCGGTGGAGCCGCCGCCGACCGATGACGCCGGTACGATCGTCCGGCCCCGGGCCACCAGGTTGGCGTCCCAGAATCGCGCCAGATCGGGGTCGCTGTCGACCATCGCGTACGGGTGTTCGGTGAGCTGCCAGGCCCAGGTGCAGCCGGTGGCGATGGCGGCGCCCTCGAAGCAGGCGAGGACCCGGCGCTTGAGGTCACGCCACACCTCGAGATCGAAGGCCCGCAGCTCGACCTGCACGACGGCGCGGTCGGGAATGATGTTCGTCGCCTGGCCACCCTCGGAGATGAAGGCGTTCATGTTGGTCGCCTTGGGCACGTGCTGGCGCAGCAACCCGAGTGCGACGAGCGCGACGGTGGCGGCCGCCGCCGCGTTGATGCCCTGTTCGGGCATGGCCGCGGCGTGCGCCGTCTGGCCGGTGAAGACCACCTCGAAGCGCTCCACGGCGGTGCTCCCCATACCGCCGGCCGAGCCGTCGACGCCCGTCATGCCGTGCACCATCATCGAGAAGTCGACACCCTCCCAGGCGCCCGCGTTCAGCAGCGACACCTTGCCACCGCCGTGCTCCTCGGCCGGTGTACCGAGCAGCCGGACGGTGAGGCCGGCCTCGTCGGCCACCGGGGCCAGGGCGAGCGCGGCTCCCACGCCGGCGGCGGCAATCACGTTGTGTCCGCAGCCGTGGCCGATGCCCGGCAACGCGTCGTACTCCGCGCACAGCACCACGGTGAGATCGCCGGACCCGATGCTGGCCTCCACCGCGGTCGGCACCCCGTAGGCGCCCCGAGTCACCGCGAAACCGGACGCCTCCAGCAGGTCGGCCACCCGGGCGGCAGCGCGATGCTCCTCCCACGAAACCTCGGGGTCGGCATGAATTGCATGGCTGAGCTCGAGCACGTCCGCGGCGCGTGCTTGCAGTTCGACGGCGGCGCGTTCCTTGAGCACGACCGCCAGGTCATTAACGGTTTGGGCGGTATGAGTCACCGATCTGGCCCCACTTTCTTTGATCGGGGCTCAGTGTGGACCAATACAGGGCGTCGCATGTTACGCCCACGAAACGAATTCTCGTCCAGCAAGGCCGCACGCTCTCAGCTCAAAGCCCCGCGCGCCGGTGGATCCAGCCGGTCCGACCGCGGTTCGGCGACGTCACCGGTCAGCGACGCGGGTTCAGCACGTCGATGACGAAGTCGTCCATGCCGTCGCCCCAGGCCGCCCGCAGCCGGTCGCCGAAGCTGCCGGCGGCAGCCTCGGGATCGTCCGCGGCGCTGATCGCCCGGCCCACCGCGACCCGCCGGGCACCGGCCTCAAGCACCTGATCGAGGGTGTCGAGCGTGATGCCGCCAATGGCGAACCACGGCTTGGCCCCGGCCGCGTGCGGCGGCGCGGCTCTGGCCGCGTGCCGCACCAGGTCGAGGCCCGGCGGCCGCCCGAACAGCGGTAACCCACCGAAAGCAGGCCCGACGCTCAGATAGTCGATGTCGTCATCGGCCAGTGCGGCGTCCACGTCTGCGACCGTGTAGCAGGATCGGCCCAGTTTGGCCCAGCGGTGCACGTAGCGACGCGCCTTCGCGGCGTCAGGGCGTCCCTTCGGCAGATGCAGCACGTCAGCGCCGAACTCGCGGGCCAACTCGGGGTCGGCGTACACCGACACCAGCCCCTGCCGGCGCAGCGCCGCCGTGCGCAGCACGTCGAGCGCCGAGAGTTTGTCACTGTCGGACGCCCGCTCGTCTCGCAACTGCACCACGTCGACCCCAGCACCCATGACGCCCGCCGCGAAGGCGCTCAGATCACCCGTGGTTCGCCGCGCGTCGGTGACGCACAGCAACCTGGCGAGCCGCAGCCGCACATCGATTCCCCGCAGTGCTGTCACGGCCGCCAGCCTAATCGGCCGCCATCGGCCGGCGCATGCTTGATCGGCCCCGCCTCACCGACGGCACGATCCGCTCCGCCCCGGCGGGTCGCCGACCGGTCGGCACTGGGGCCGACCTAGACTCACCGACAGGTCTGGACGGCCTGACTTCCCCTGACTTGTCCGGAGCGATGGTGACCACTGTGAGCACGAGCGACCCCTTGGTGGGGCAGCTTCTGGACGGCCGTTACGCCATTTCGCGCAAGCTCGCGCGCGGCGGCATGGCGACGGTGTACCTCGCCGACGACCAGCGCCTCACCCGCACCGTGGCGATCAAGGTGATGCATGAGGGGTTGGGTGACGACCAGGACTTCATCGGCAAATTCGACCGCGAGGCCCGCGCCGCGGCCCGGCTGTCGCACCCGAATGTAGTGTCGGTGTTCGACCAGGGCCTGCACCACGGTCGTCCGTACATCGTGATGGAGTACGTCGAGGGCTGCACGCTGCGGCACATGATCACCCGCGAAGGCTCGTTCAGCCCCGAGCGCGCCCTCGAATTGCTCATTCCGGTCACCAGCGCGGTCGCCGCGGCCCACGAATCGGGGCTGATCCACCGCGACATCAAGCCCGAGAACGTGCTGATCAGCGACCGCGGCCAGATCAAGGTGGCCGATTTCGGCCTGGCCCGGGCCGTGTCGGCGCAGACCGCCACGGCCACCGGCATGCTGATCGGCACCGTCAGCTACATCGCCCCCGAACTGGTCACCCACGGCAAGGCCGACCCGCGCTGCGACGTGTACGCGCTGGGCGTAGTGCTCTACGAGTTACTCACCGGCAGCAAGCCGCACACCGGTGACAACCCGATCCAGGTCGCCTACGCGCACGTGCACAAGGCCATTCCGGCCCCCTCGAGCGCAGTGAAGACCTCCTGGCGCGAGTCGCGCAATGGCATCCCGCCCTACCTGGACGCGCTGGTCACCAGCGCCGCCGCCCGTCAGTCGGCCGACCGCCCGACCGATGCCCGGGTGTTGCTCGACCACCTGCGCCAGGCCCGCGAGTCGCTCGATCGGGGCGTCATGGACGACCCGGCGCTGACCGCGCGCATGCGGCGCACCACGCTCGACCCCGAGAACCACATCACCGAGCCGGTGCCCGGCCTGCGCGAGGCCGGCGGCGACGACCGCACGCCGACTCTGCGGTTCACCCCCTCGACGCCGGTCAGCCCCGGCTTTCCTGAGATCACCGACGGCATGCCGTACTACGACGGCCCGGTCGAGCAGCCCGCGACCGCGGCCCGCCCACGGCGACGCTGGCTGGGCTTGATCACGGGGCTGCTCGCTCTTGTGCTGGTCGGCAGCGGGTTGTGGTGGGCGTTCGCCGGTCAGTACACCTCGACCCCGGTGCTGGGCCAGTTGAACCAGGCGCAGGCCAAGGCCGCGGCGACGCAGTCCGGGCTGCTGATCAGCTTCGAGAGCGAGTTCTCAGAAGACGTGCCGTCCGGCCTGGTGGTGCACACCGACCCGGCCGCCGGCGAACGCATCGTGCACGGCGGCACGGTCACGGCATACCTGTCGAAGGGCCC
This sequence comes from Micropruina sp., assembly GCF_047602085.1. Lineage (GTDB taxonomy): Bacteria > Actinomycetota > Actinomycetes > Propionibacteriales > Propionibacteriaceae > Micropruina. Next base: position 167,079 of record NZ_JASGID010000006.1, on the reverse strand, counting down.
GGAACGCTACACGGTGCCCGCCCTGCGAGGCCTCGACCTACCCACGGCAACCGACAGCCTGACCCGGCTGCACCTGACCGTCGGCGCCGTCACCCAGGCCTTCGACGACGACGTCGAGACCGGCAAGGTGGTCAGCAGTTCGTACGCCGAGGGCACTCCGCTCAAGCCGGGCACCGCGGTCGATCTGGTGCTCAGCCAGGGCCCGGCCCCGGTCACCCTCGCCGACTGGACCCAGAAATCTGCCGCCGACGCCGCCAAGGCCCTCAAGGCACAGGGCCTTGTGGTGAAAACCACCAAACAGAACGACGCCGCGATCGACAAGGGCGATGTGATCAGTCAGACGCCGGCAGCCGGCGAGGTGCACCGTGGCGACACGGTCAATCTGGTGGTCAGCAAGGGCCCGGTGATGAAGGTGATCCCGCGCACCCGCGGTCTGTCGCTCGAGCGTGCCCGCGAGATTCTGACCAGCGCCGGGTTCAAGGTGCAGGTGAACCGCCTGATCAACTTCGGCTTCGACCTGGTGCAGAGCACCAATCCATCGGCGGGCACCAAAGTCGCCGAGGGCTCGACCATCACGGTCAACCTGGTCTAGGGAAGTGCTTTTTCCGCTGGTCGAACGTGTCGAGACCTCAAACGGAGTGCTCTGGCTAAGGGTTTCGACAAGCTCAAAACCAGCGAGGGTTGCTGAGCCCTCGGCCGGCTTGCTCGCTCACCCGTGCCGGGCAATGTCGTACCACTCCGGTGCCGCCGCGCGCGGCGACCCGGACGACGATGCCAGACTCATTGCGCCATTCACACCGGCGGGGTAGCAACGCGTGCCCTTCTGAGAAGATCGACTATGGGTTTTTGGGACTTCTTCTGGCTGTTGATCTGGGCCGTGCTGTTCATCGGCTACCTGATCGTGCTCTTCCAGATCGTGATCGACGTATTTCGCAACGACGGCCTGAACGGCATGGCCAAGGCGGTCTGGGTCGTTGCCCTGCTGGTGGTGCCCGCGCTGACCGGCATCGTCTACCTGATCGTGCACGGAAGCGGCATGACCGCACGGCAACGCGCCGGGAACCGACCGGCGCCCGAGCCGAGCGACGACTACGTGCGCATCGTGCAGGCCCCCAATCCAGCCGACCAGATCAGCCAGGCCAAGGCGCTGCTCGATTCCGGCGCGATCACCGAGGCCGAGTACGTCACGCTGAAGGCGAAGGCGCTGGGTTGAGCGGGTCTCCACGCTGAGCCGGCAACGACCGGCAAACGACGCGCTGGATCGGGCACCCAGGGTGGTGCACGATCCAGGTCGAGGTTGAGAGATTCCGCAGGTAGCGCTGACCTTTCGCCGGTCGAGCCTGTCGAGACCTCCTATATGAGGCTCTCACGAGGGGTTTCGACACGCTCAACCAGCGGTGGGTTGCGGTGATCAGCGCTTCCCTACAGCGTCCAGGGCTTGCCGGCGCGCAGGTCATGCATCTGCGTGGCGGTCATCGCCTCCAGGCGTCCATAGATCAGCTTCACGCCCCGTTCGTGCAGCAGTCCGTCGTGAATCGGAAAGCCGTCGGCCGCGTTCACCGCGCGGGCGAAATCGATCGTCTCTTTCATTGCTGCCCACGGGCCGTAGGCCGGCACCGCGAGCACGTCGATGCCCAGCGGCACCGTGGCCAGCGAGTCGCCGGGGTGAAACAAAGTCGGCTCGCCTGCGGCGCTGATCACCAGCCCGACGTTGCCGATCTGCGGAATATCGCGGTGAATGACCGCGTGCAGGCCGCCCACCGCGTCGACTCTCACCGCACCCAGGTCGATGCTGCCATCGGCGGCCAGCGGTTCGCCCCGCTCGCCCAGGTCGACAGCCTTGAGCACCTGCGGTTCGACGTGCACGGCCGCCTGTGGATTGTTGGCCAGCAGGCCGCCGACCTGCTCGGGGTCGATGTGGTCGGGGTGCTGATGAGTGACCAGCACGGCATCCAGATCGCGCAGGTTGTGCCAGGCACTGCTGAAGTTGCCCGGGTCGATCAGAATGCGTCGGTCGGCTACCTCGACGAGTACGGCTGCGTGGCCGAGATGGGTGAGCTGCATGCCTTCACCCTATGCATTCCCCTGCTCCAGGCAACAGCGTGCGGTCGCCCACGCACCCGGCGACGCCTGACTCCACCACACGACGGCAGGCGGCGGATCAGAAGTCCTCCACCCGGTATTCCTGCACCGGGTTGACCCGCTTGATCCGACCGTCGGTGAGTCGTTCGGCGATCTGAAAGGCCAACTCCAGCGACTGGTTGCGGTTCAGCCTCGGGTCGCAGGCGGTTTCGTAACGGTTGGGCAGGTCGGCCTCGGCCAGGGCGTCCGCCACCCCGCCCACGCATTCGGTGACGTCGTCGCCGGTCAGCTCCATGTGCACGCCGCCGGGCCAGGTGCCCAGTTCCTCGTGCACGTCGAAGAAGCCGTTCACCTCGTCGACCACCTGGCTGAACGCCCGGGTCTTGTAGCCGTTGGCCGCCTCGAAGGTGTTGCCGTGCATCGGGTCGCAGATCCACGCCACCTGGCGTCCGGTGGCCTCCACCGCCTCGACGATCGGCGGCAGCGCGTCACGCACCTTGTCGGCGCCCATCCGGGTGATGATCGTCAGCCGGCCCGGCTCATGGCCGGGGTCGAGCGCATCGACCAGCGCCACAGCGGCGGCCGGGCTGGTGGACGGGCCCACCTTGACCCCGAGCGGGTTGCGCAGGTGCCGGGCGAACTCGACGTGAGCCCCGTCCACCTGCCGGGTGCGCTCGCCGAGCCACACCATGTGGGCCGAGGTGTTGTAGGGGGTCTGGGTGCGTGAGTCGACGCGAGTCATGGCGTGCTCGTAGGGGAGCAGCAGCGCCTCGTGCGAGGAGTAGAAGTCGACGGTGCGAAACGCCTGCTTGTCGACGCCGCAGGCCACCATGAAGGCCAACGCCCGCTCGATCTCGTCGGCCAGCGCCTCGTAGCGCGCCTCGACACCGGTATTGCGCACGAAGTCCTGGTTCCAGGTGTGCACGGCGCGCAGGTCGGCGAACCCGCCGGTGACGAACGCGCGAATCAGGTTCAGCGTGGCCGCGGAGTGGTTGTACAGCTCCATCAGCCGGTTCGGATCGTGCGCCCGGGCGGCGGCGGTGAACTCCAGACCGTTCACCGCATCACCGCGGTAGGCGGGCAACTCGACGCCACCGCGGGTCTCGGTGTCTTTGCTGCGCGGCTTGGCGTACTGGCCGGCCAGCCGGCCCAGCTTCACCACAGGCACCTGCGCGGCGTAGGTGAGCACCACCGCCATCGACAGCAGCACCCGCAGCTTGCCGCGAATGTCGAGCGCGGTGCCGTTGTCGAACGTTTCGGCGCAGTCGCCGCCCTGCAACACGAACGCCCGTCCGGCCGCCACGTCGGCGATCTTGGCGCGCAAATCGTCGCACTCGCCCGCGAACACCAACGGCGGACGCTTGCGCAGCTCAGCGATCACCCGACCCAGTAGGTCGGTGTCGGCATAGGTCGGCTGCTGAAGGGGGTGGAGCGCGTGCAGTTGCTCGAGAGAGGGAATCGTCGTCGACACCCGGGTCACAATACGCGGTCGCGACGAACGCCCTGGAACCGGGCATCAGGGCTGGACGGCCTCGCCGTCATCCACTGACCCGCGGCGACTGCGCGAACCCAGCCGCACGTGCTGGCCGCGCTCATGACGCTCACCGCAGGCGCTGATCACCGCTGAGAAACGTGACCAACGCAACCATCGCTGGTTGAGGGTGGCGTCGAAACCCCTACCAAAGGGGTTTCAACACGTTCAAGTGGCGGCGGGCGCGTTGATCAGTACTTCCCCAAAGGATTCCGCAGGTAGGGCTGTCGAGCCCCGCCTGCGCGGAATCTCTATGCCGTCGCGGGCGGGTCGGGTCGCCGGGTCTTGATGCCCGGACGCTCCAGAATGCGCGCGTCCGCCTCGGCACCGGTCAGCGAACCGCTCTTCACCGAGGTGCCATAGGCCTCGATGTAGGTCTGCCCCGACAACGCGTGAATGCCGGCCATCACCTGGTCGGTCACCCAGCGCAGAACCCGGGGGTCGTCGCCTCGTTCATAGAACTCGCTGAAGTCCAGCGGTTCCCCCACCACCACCACCGGATGATCGATCCACGGCACGCCCGCCCTGCGGGTGAGCTCGCTGTTCTTCATGGCCACCGGCACAACGGGCACCTGCGCGGCCAGCGCCATGCGAGCCACACCGGTCTTGCCCTTGTACAGGCGTCCGTCGGGCGAGCGGGTGCCCTCGGGGTAGATGCCCACACAGCCGCCGTCGGCCAGCACCTGCAGCACCGGGCCGAGCCCGTCCAGCGACGCCCGGCCGCCCGAGCGATCGAGCGGCACCTGGCCCACCGCCTTCAGAAACCAGGCGACCAGCTTCGATAACGGCCCCCGGGTGCCGGCGAACAGTTCGGCCTTGGCGGGAAAGGTGAGCGGGCGCCTGATCATCGCGGGCAGCACCACCGTATCGCCGGCGTCCAGGTGGTTGCTGGCCAGGATCACCCCACCCGAGGCGGGAATGTTGTGTTCATTCTCGACCCGTGCGCGGTAGAGGTACTTGATCACGGGGCGGAACAACAGGTATTTGAACAGCGTGTAGAGCACCGCAACTCCTCGGGAACCGTCGTCGCGACAACCCTAGTGGTGCGCGCCGGCACCCGTCGCCCCGGCCCGGACGGGCGGGTATGCAGCTACCCCTACGATGGCGGCATGCAGGTGCACGAGTTCGCCGAACCGATCGTGCCGGAGGGCCCCGGCGCGGTCGGGGTGCTGTTTCTGCACGGCTTCACCGCCAGCCCCTGGACCCTGCGCGAGTGGGCCAAGCGCACGGCGGCTGCCGGGCACCGGGTGTCGGTACCGCGGCTACCCGGCCACGGCACCGCGTGGCGCGAACTCGAGGTCACCGACGGACGGGACTGGTACGCGGCGGCCGAGCGCGCCTTCCTCGACCTGCGGGCTGTGTGCCCCGTGGTCTTCGTGGCTGGCCTGTCGCTGGGCGGCGCCCTGGCCCTGCGGCTGGCCGAACACCACCCTGACGAGGTGCGGGGACTGATTCTGGTGAACCCGGCGCTGCACGGTAACCCGGAGCTGGCGCTGGTGCCGCTGGCCAAACATCTGGTGCGCACCACCAGCACCATCGGCAGCAGCATCAACAAGCCCGACGTCACCGAGCACGCCTACCCGCGCACCCCGCTGCGGGCGGTGCACGCGATGCTGCGGCTGTGGGGCGACGTGCGGGCCCGGCTCGACCTGGTGTACTGCCCGGTGCTGCTGTTCCGTTCGGCCGTCGATCGAGTGGTGCCGGGCACGTCCGCCGACACGGTGGTCAAACAGGTGTCGTCCGATGAGGTGGTCGAGGTCGTGCTGCACCGGAGCGATCATGTGGCGCCGCTCGATCACGACGCCGAGCTGATCATCGGCGGCACCCTCGACTTCGTGGCCAGGCACGGTGCGTCATGAACCCCCCAGACGCGGACGACACCCGCTTCGACGAGCTGATGGCCCTGGAGTTTCCCGAGGGTCTGGTGCCGACCGATCCAGGCCCGTCGCCGCCGCATGGCAACCCCGCAGGGGCACCGCGTCCGACGCCGCCGTCCGCCGATCCGGTGACGAACGAAGACCCTGCCCACGAGCCGGACGACCCGGCACCCACCGGGTTTCGCAGGTGGGTGCCGCCGGAAGAGCCCGACGAGCCATTCGTGCCGCCGCCCGCTCCCCCGGCCGGTCGTTGGACGCCGGCCGGAATCAGCGCGGCCGTGCTGGTGGTGCTGCCGGTGCTGCTGGTGCTCCTCTCGGCCGTGGGGGTACGGCTGCCGACCTTCGTCTCGGGCCTGGCCGGTCTCGGCTTCGTGATCGGCGTGGTGTTGATGCTGCACCGGTTGCGCAAACGTCCGCCCGTGGATGGCGACGGCGCGGTAGTTTAAGCACCGCTGGCCAGCACAACCACCGCTGGTTGAGCGTGTCCGAATCCCTCGCGAGAGCACTCCGTTGGAGGTCTCGACACGCTCGACCGGCGAAAAGTCAGCGCTTCCCCACTAGCGCAGCCGAGCCAGGGCGCGGTGATACCAGCCCAGTACCTGGGCATCGCTGATCGTGCCGGCGCCGGCGTTGCGCGCCTCGGCTTCGGCAAGCACCGCAGTCCAGCCCACCTGCTGCACCATCGCAGCGACCGCCACCTGTGCCAAGGCATAGCTGGCCGGGTCACCGTCAGCGGTGTCGGGCAGCGTGCCGGGCAGGGCACGTTCGGCCGCCTCACGAGCCAGCGTGGCGTTCGACGCCGCCACGTCCACGTGGGCCTGGGCGGTGAGTTCTTCGGCGATGCCCTCAAGCAGCCAGCCGGGCGTGCCAGTAAGCCGAGGGGAGCGCATGCCGGCGTGCACCGCCTCGTGGGTGATCGTTGCCGCGTCGGTTTCGGGCGCGGTCGGCGCGACGGGGTTCACCACCACCCGCACCCCTGCACTGTCTGCGGTGCCGGGCACCACGCTCACCGCGGCGGTCACCTCGGCACCGCTGCCGGCATAGCGGGCGAAGCCGGTCAATTCACCCGGCACGAGCACCACCAGCGGCGCCGGCAGCGGCAGGGCCGGGGGCCGCACCCGGCGCAGCGCGTCGAGACCGGCCCGGGCTGCCGTCAGCCAGCGGGTCGACCCGACAGCGGTCGCCGCGGCCAGCACCACCTCATCGGTGGCGTCGATCAGCAGCGGGCCGTCCAGCCATTCGGTGCCGGTGCTGGCCGGCGCCAAGTTCGCAACCAGCCCACCGCTGGCGCTGAGCACCGCCAGGCTGACCACCGCGGGTTCGGCCGGTAGGTTCCAGCGCACCTGCAATCTGTCGGGCTGGGGCGCACTGAACACGGCTCCGGTGCCGCCGAGGTGTGCGAACACGCGCTCGGCCAGGGACTGCGCCCCTGCGTCGGCGGCGAACAGGGCGAGAAAGCCGGCCCGATCGCGCGCCGCCAGCCGATCACCCAGGGCAGCCGCCCGCTCAGCAGCGGTGAGCCCGGACGCCGCCGAACAGGCGCCCAACAGCGGTGCGGCCAGCGCCAGCGGCCCGCTCAGCAGCAGGGCGCGGCGTAACCGATCAACCGACGACGCGGCGGGCACCCTGGTACGCCGGGTACGAGTCCAGCCGGGTGATCTCGAGGTCGTTACGGGGGTTGCGGGCGTGCACGAACAGTCCGTTGCCCATGTACATGCCGACGTGGTGGATCGGGTTGTAGAAGAACAGCAGGTCACCCGGCTTGAGTTCGCTGCGCGCAACCGGCCGTCCGACGCTGAACTGCGCCCGCGACGAGTGCGGCAGCGAGATGCCGACCGAACGATAGGAGGCGACCATCAGCCCCGAGCAGTCGAACGTGGTGGGCCCCTCGGAGCCCCACACGTACTGGCCGATCTTCACCTTCGAAACCGCGTACTTCACCGCCGCCAGCGCGCGGGCGTTGGCCGAGGCGTCGTCGATCAACGAGTCGCGCGCGTCGTCGCGCGACACCGAATCGTCGTCGGCGTTGAGCCGCTGGCGTTCCTGCTCGGTGAGCTGGTCGACCAGCCGCTGGCCCTCCAGGAGCTTCTTCTCGAGCTCGTCGTGCAGCGCCCCGAACCGCCGCTCTTCGGCGGCCAGGGTGGTGACCTGGTCGTTCGCGGAACGCTGCAGGTCGGACAGGTTCGCCTGCTGAGCCTGGTAGTCCTGCAGCAGGGAGTTCAGGTTGGCATCGACCCGCCCCATGGTGGACAGGTCAGACAGGAAGGCGTCGGGGTCGGGCGAGGTGACCAACTGAATGGTGATGTCGACGCCGCGGTTCTGAAACCGGCTCAGCGCCACCTGCTGCGCCTGGGAACGCAAGGCGTCAACCTTGCGCTGCTGCTCGGCGATGTCGGCGTTGAGGGTGGCCACCTTCTGCTTGCCCTGATCGAGCTGTAGCTTCAACTCGGCCCACTGCTCGCCCAGTTCGCTCTGCCGCTGTTCGATCTTGTCGAGTTGGGCCTTAGCGTCGTCGAGGGTGGGGTCAGCGGACGCCGGTCGTGCGCCCGGCCCGGCCAGTACCACGGCCAAACCGCACAAGGCCACCAGGCCACCACGAACAACTGTGCGCAGACGCACATCGCCTCCAGACGATCGAGAAGGTCAGTTGCTGTGGGGAAGGCCAGCAGAAACCAGACTGAGAAAAGGCTAAACGACGCCCTGATCAGATTCAAACCAGCGTTCGTTCGGCTCGATCGGTGGCCGTCGACCCACCGATCTGACCAATCGTAGCGGCGGCAACAAGCCCGCCTGCGTCATCGCCCGCAGGGCACTCACCTCGTCGCCCTCGAGTTCAACCACACCCTCGTTGGGCCCGAGCAGTGCGGTGACCATGCAATCGCCACAAGCAGGGCCGCGCACCGCGCACGAGCCGCATTCGATCCTCACCATGTGCATGGGCAACAGTCTGTGGCCCACCACAGACAGTTTTCGATCACCCGTTCGCACAGCAGGGTCGCACAGAACCGTCGGTGGCCGCCGCTAGCGTCCCGACCATGATCTCGCTGCCCGCGCAACCGACCATCGACGACCTGGGTACGCCTCTGGCCCACGTGACCTTCTGCGTGGTCGACCTCGAGACCACCGGCGGAGGGCTCGACGACCGGGTCACCGAGATCGGTGCGGTCACAGTGCGCGGCGGGGCGGTGCTCGGCGAATTCCAGACGTTGGTGAACCCTCGCACCCACATTCCGCCACTGATCGCCGTGCTCACCGGCATCACCGACTCGATGGTGGCCGACGCCCCGCGACTGTCGTCGGTGCTGCCGGGCTTTCTGGAGTTCTCGCGCCGGTGCGTCCTGGTGGCGCACAACGCCGGCTTCGACATCGGCTTTCTCAAGCGTGCGTGCGCCGAGTTCGGCTACGAATGGCCCAACCCGACCGTCATCGACACGGTGTCGCTGGCCCGCCAGGCGCTGCTCCGCGACGAGGTGCGCAACCACAAGCTGGCCACCCTGGCCCAGTATTTCCGCGCCGCGACCGCGCCTGATCACCGCGCGCTCACCGACGCCCGCGCCACCGTGACGGTGCTGCACGGGCTGCTGGAGCGGGTCGGCAACCTGGGCGTCCACACGGTCGAGGATCTGCTCGAGTTCACCCGCCGGGTGTCCCCGCAGCGCCGCGCCAAACGAACCTGGGCGGCCGACCTGCCCCGCACCCCCGGGGTGTACTGGTTCGTGGCCGACGGCCGAGACGCGGCCGGCCGGGCCAGACGTCAGGTGCTCTACGTCGGCAAGAGCCGCAATCTTGCGGCCCGGGTGCGCAGCTATTTCACCGCCGCCGAAACCCGTCCGCGCATCGACGAGATGGTGCGGGTCTCGACCGGCGTCGAACACCTGGAGTGCCGCACCGAACTCGAGGCCGAAGTGCTCGAACTGCGGCTGATCGCCGCGCATGCACCGCGGTACAACCGACGCTCGAAATTTCCCGAGCGGAGAGTCTGGCTCAAGCTCACCCGCGAGCCCTTCCCACGGTTGTCGATCGTGCGGCAGTGCCTCGACGACGGCGCCGACTACTTCGGCCCGTTCAGTCGCCGCAGCGGTGCCGAGTCCGTCCGGGCAGCGCTCTACGACGCCTTTCCGATTCGCCAGTGCACCACCCGGCTGTCACCCAGACGGCCCAGCAGCGCCTGCGTGCTGGGCGAGTTGGGCAAATGCCTGGCGCCCTGCCAACTGGCCATCACGCCGTCACAATACGGCGAGCTGGTCGATCAGGTGCGAGCCAGCCTCACCACCGACATCCGGCCCGTGCTCACCGCGGCGCAGGGTCGGCTGGCCACACTGATCCAGCGCGAGCGGTTCGAGGACGCTGCAGTGGTCACCGCGCGGCTGTCGGGCTTTGCCACCAGCGCGCTACGCCACCACCGCGTGGCCAGCCTGGCCAGATGCCCCCAGATAGTGGCGGCCTACCGGCAGGCCGGCAACTGGGAGATCCACGTCATTCGCTACGGACGACTCGCCGCAACGGCCCGGGCCCGTCCGGGCGACGTGCCACAAGCTGTGGCCCGCGCCGCGATCGCCGCCGCCGAACACGTTGAGGCGCCGGTCGCCCCGCAGCCGGCCGCCACCATCGAAGAGACCGAACGCATCGCCGCCTGGCTGGAACGTCCCGGCGTTCGGCTGATCGAGATCGAGGGCCAGTGGAGCTGGCCGCTGCACATCGGGCTGGCCGACGGCGAACTGGCGCGGCACGCCCTGCCCCGCGCGGCCCCGGCTGCCGGTGCTGAAACGTCGGAGCGCACGCCCGATCCGATCGTTGGGGAAAAGCCGATTCTCGCTGGTCGAGCCTGTCGAGACCTCAAATAGAGCGCTCTCATTAGGGGTTTCGACACGCTCAACCGGCGATAGCGCACGTCCAGTCAGCTACCGAAGCCCGGCGGAATCGATCTCGAGCCCGAACCAGCCGGAGCCGTGTTGAACCCGACCGGCGAGATCCGTCTCGACAAACCGGGCCAGCGGCCCGTGAGCTCAGGCGATGCTGACCGACTCGATCACGACCGGCTCGACCGGACGATCACCGTAACCTGTGCGCACCTGCGCGATCTCGTCGATCACCTTCTGACTGGCCTCGTCGGTCACCTCACCGAAGATGGTGTGCCGCCGGTTCAGGTGCGGGGTGGGCACCACAGTGATGAAGAACTGCGATCCGTTGGTGCCTGGGCCGGCGTTGGCCATCGCCAGCAGATAGGGCCGGTCGAAGCGGAGTTCGGGGTGAAACTCGTCACCGAACTGGTAGCCGGGGCCACCACGTCCGCTGCCCTGCGGGCAACCGCCCTGAATCATGAAGCCGTCGATGATGCGGTGAAAGATGAGCCCGTCGTAGAAATTGCCCGTGGTGCGGGCCCCGGAGGCGGGGTCGAGGTACTCCTTGGTGCCGGAGGCCAGGCCAACGAAGTTGTCGACGGTCTTGGGCGCCTGGTCGGCGAAGAGTTCGATCACGATGTCACCGTGATTGGTATGCAGGGTCGCGGTCTGCGCCACGTCAGGATTCCTTTCGTTCCGGCGTCCGCGGGCCATCACTGCCCCGCCGCCGAGCGGCTGATGCCGGACCATCCTGACATACCCGGGGCAGCGCCGCGGTTCAGCGCGACACCAGCAGACCGATCGCAATGGCCACCATCACCACCGCGATCGTGGCATCGAGCACCCGCCAGGCGCGCGGGCTCGACAGCCACGGCGACAGCAACCGGGCGGCCAGGCCCAGGCCGAAGAACCACACCACACTCGCCATCACCGCGCCGGCCGCGAACGCCCACCGACCCTCGCCGTGGCTGGTGGCCACCGAACCCAGCAGAAACACCGTGTCGAGGTAAACGTGCGGGTTGAGCCAGGTCAGGGCCAGGCAGGTGAGCACCACCGGCATCGCGCGGGTACCGACAGCCACCGGCACCGAACCGCTGCCGGTCGCGGCGGGGGTGGCGTCCACCGCGAGCGCCTCACCCGAAGGCCGCCAGGCCCGCCTTGCCGCCACCCCGCCATAGCCGATCAGGAAGACAGCCCCGGCCCACCGGACGGCGGTGAGCAGCCACGGCAACGCTTGCAACGCCAGCCCGACCCCCGACACGCCCAGCACGATCAGCACCGCATCGCTGGCGGCACAGATGGCTGCGGTGAGCAGCACGTGCTCGCGGCGCAGCCCTTGCCGCAGCACAAACAGGTTCTGGGCGCCGATCGCCACGATCAGCGAGAACCCCAGACCGAGACCGGCGAGAGCAGCAAGCAGCACCGTCCGACGCTACGAGGTTCCCTGTCATGCAGTCCAGCCGAGAACGCCGACGTCGGTGTCGAGCGGTGCGGGGACTCCTTCGGTTGTCGGCCAGGTCTCGAAAGGGCTCGAGCGGCGGCCGACACCACCTGCACAACCACCGCTGGTTGAGCTTGTCGAAACCCAGCTTGCCCCACCGGCACATCCGAGGTCTCGACAAGCTCGACCGACGATTGATCAGCACTGCCCCCACCGGGGAATGACGCGCAAGCCTGTTCGTGAGCGAGCACCGCCGGGTACGTTGGGTGCCACGCGGTATAGCCGCGACCGACCCAACCACTGGAGGAACAGTGAAGCGACCCAAGCCGCTGAAGGCCGTCGAATCGACCGCCGCGTCAGCCGCAGATTCCGGGCAGGCGATACTCGACGACGCGGTGCAGCGCATCACCCCGTTGGTCGAGCACGCCGGCGATTACGTCGAGGAGGCCCGCAAGCGTGGCGTCGAGTTCGCCACAGACACCTACGACCGTGTGCAGCCGGCCCTCGCAGAGGCCCGTAAGCGCAGCGCCGAGTTCGCCACAGACACCTACGAGCGTCTTGAGCCCATCCTGAAGGACGCCTACGACCGCGTCGAACCCACCTTCAAGGGCGCGGGCACGTTGGCCGCCGAGACCTACGAGCGGGTGCAACCGGCCATCAAGCAGGCCACCAAACGCAGTGCAAAGCTCGCGGCCGACACCTTCGACAAGGTGCAGCCGGCCCTGGACGACGCACTCGACCGGGTCACCCCGGCTGTCGACGACGCTGTGCAGAAGGTTCGTCCGGTGGTCGACGAGACCCTGCAGAAGGTTGCTCCCACCGTCGATGTGGCTCGCGATCGCGTGCAGAACGACTTTCTGCCTTGGTTGGCAGCGGCCCTGTACAAGGCGGCCGACCTGGTCAAGGAAGAGGAGGTGGCACCCCAGCCCAAGCAGCGCAGCGTGGCCAAGACGATCGGCCTGATCGCCCTGGCCGGTGCTGTCCTGGCAGGCGTGGTCTACGCCGTCCGGCGCCTGCTGGCACCGGCGGATTCGGGTTGGGAGACCCATGAGCCGTCGAGGCCCTACGTGGCCGATCCGGTAGCCGACGTGGTCGACAAGGCCAAGGACGCAGCCGCCAAGGCCGGCGACGCTGTGGCCGCGGGGGTGGACGACCTGAAGGACGCAACCGCCGACGCGGTCGATCACGCCAAAGCGGCCGTCGCTGACGCCGTCGACGCCGCCAAGGACACGGCCGAAGACGTGAAGCAGGCCGTAGCCGACGCAAGCGACGACGCCCTCGAGTCCGCCGGCGATGCGATCGACGACATCAAGAACGCTGCGGAGGACGCCAAGAAGTCGGTCGAGAACGCAAAGGGTGATGCCTCCCCTTTAGCTGACAGCCCCTACGGCGCGGGATCATACGTGGGGGCCGAACCACCCGAGGGGTTCATCATCAAGGGCAACGAGCGCTCGATGAAGTATCACGTGCAGGGCACCGGTGGCTATGAACGCACGATCACCGACGTGTGGTTCGACAGCGCCGAGGCGGCCGAGCGCGCCGGTTTCGTCCGCGCTCAGCGATAAGGAATCGCTGGTCGAGCTTGTCCAGACCCCGGGCACCTGCTCCGGCAAGGAGTTTCGACAAGCTCAACCAGCGGTGATCGCGTCCGCCAGCGCTCCCCTCGCAGCAACGGGGGTGGTCGCGTTTGCGACCACCCCCGTTCGCGCGCTCAGGGGCCCGCATTCCGGCGACCAGGAAGACAGCGGACTCGCCAAGCATTAGCGGTCGAGTTGGCCGAGGGTCGGCATTGATCAACGCAAGTTCCGCTGGGTGAGCATGAAGCCCCTTGTCAGAAGGTGGTATTCGAGGTCTCGATCAGCGAAATAGGCGTTCCCCGAGACCTCGAAGACGACTCCCGATCCACGTGCCCGACAGGTTCCGCGGGCACGCCTGGACGATCGGCATTTCATAACGATTTGATCACGTTCTCGTCGACGACTCACAAACCACCCCTCGAAAACTGCATTCAAGGGTGTGAAGGCACCTGATTGCGAACCGTCCAGCCAGCCACGGGCGCTGGCTCACCCCTGCGCTGCCGACGCTCACCGAGACTGGGTGCTGGCCGCACCGTTTCGCGCCCACGTCGAGCACACCATTGCCGAGGCCCACGTGCCCTGGCCTGCGTTCGCGGTCGCGAGCAACCTGCCCGTTCCCGCCGTGCACACCCTGCTCTTCGGCCGGGGCGGGCGCGCGCTGCGACGGCTCGAGCCGGGCGTAGCCACCCGCATTCTCAAGGTGGGGCCCGCCGACCTCACCCTGCTGCGGATCAGCCAGGTCACGGCCGACCTGGCAGCTGCACGATTGCGAGCCTTGCTTCGCTCGGGCGTGCCGGCCGATCGGGTGGCACGCTGGTGCGACCTCAGCACCGAGCAGATGCTCGCCTTGGCCGACGGCCGCGTGTCCATCTGCTCACGACTCACCGAGGCGCTCGCGGTGGCGGCGGAACGCATGATGTTCGCGCCGGCGCTGGGCCGGCGCGCGGCCTAGGCTGCCACGCATGACCTGGCAGTGGGCAGTGCCGATCGCCGTCGCGATCATGCTCGGCTTGATCGCACAGCCCCTGCTTCGCGCGCTGCCGCCACCCGTCGACGAGCCCGGCGGACGCCCCTACGAGCAGTTGGCCACCGGTGTCTTCGCGGCGACGGCTACGGTGTTGATCGCCCTGGCCGGGACCACGGTGCTGGCCCTCGCGCCCAGGCACGCCTTCGGCTGGGCCGGTCTCGGCACGGCCGGTGTGCTGGCAGCCATGATCGACGCCCGAACCGGCTACCTGCCGGCCCCCGTGATGCGGGCGGGGTGGGCGCTCACCATCATCGGCGCCCTGGCTACGGCAGGCGTCACCGCCGACTGGTCGACGGCAGCCAGGGCCGCCGCCGGCGCCACCGCCACCACGGCGTTGTTCTGGCTGTTCCACCGCTTCGGCGGCGGGTTCGGTTTCGGCGACGTACGGCTGGCGCCCATCGTGGGCGGTGCCGCGGCATCGGTGAGTTGGACGCTGCTCTTCGGGGCACTGATCCTCGGCGGCCTGCTCGGGGTGGCGTGGGGGCTGACCTGGCGAGCACTGGGTCGTGGCAAGGCATTCCCCTACGGACCGGCACTGGTGGCCGGCCCGTATCTGGCCCTGGCCCTGGTGCCGCCGTGACCGCTCAGGCCGGCGCCACGCCGTGGCCGCTCAGGCGGGCTGAGCGGCGTGACCGGCGGCCACTACCCAGGCGTCCAGTGCGGCTGCGGCGGCACCCGAGTCGACGGCGCGCGCCGCCACCTCGAGTTGCTCGGCCAGTTGCCCGGTGACGTCGGCGTCCAGGTCGGGCCCGGCGTGGGCCAACAGGGCGGCGGCGGCGTTCAGCAGCACGATGTCGCGCACCGGCCCGGCCTCGCCAGCCAACACCCGCCGCACCACTGCGGCATTGAACGCGGCGTCGGCGCCCAGCAGGTCCTGTCGTGAGGCCGCGGCCAGGCCAAGATCGGCGGGGTTCAGCGTGGTCGGCTGTACCCGTTTGTCGGCGAACAGCCAGACATCCGAGGTCGTGGTCGTGGTCAGTTCATCAAGGCCGTCGTCGCCGTGAAACACCAGGCCACGGGTGCCGCGGGCGGCCAGCACACCGGCGACGATCGCCGCCATCCGCGGGTTGGCCACCCCGACGGCCTGCGCGGCCGGCCGGGCCGGATTGGCCAGCGGGCCCAGAAAGTTGAACGTGGTCTGAATGCCCAACTCGCGCCGGGCCGTGCCGGCGTGCCGCAACGACGGATGGTAGAGCGGCGCGAACAGGAACACGATGCCGGCCTGCGCCAGCACGTCGGCCTGGCGCTCGGGCGGCACGTCGAGGGCCACTCCCAGCGCCTCGAGCACGTCCGCGGCCCCGCAGGCGGACGACGCCGACCGGTTGCCGTGCTTCACCACCGGGGCGCCGGCGCCGGCGGCGACGATCGCGGCCATCGTCGAGATGTTCACCGTGTTGGCCCGGTCACCGCCCGAGCCCACCACGTCGACAGCCTCGGCCGGCAGGGTGATCGGCGTGGCGTGGGCGAGCATGCCTTGCGCCATGCCCCCGATCTCGTCGATCGTCTCGCCCTTGGCCCGCAGCGCCACCAGAAAGCCGGCCAACTGCGCCGGGGTGGCGTTGCCGGCCAGAATCTCGTCCATGGCCCAAGTGGCGGTCTCGGCCGGCAGATCGGTTCCGGCGATCAGCCCGGTGAGCACGTCGGGCCAGGTGTGACCCACGCTCAGACCGCCTGGACGAGCCGGGCGCGCAGCAGTTCGGCCACCGCACCGGGCAACCGCACCGGGTCGACCGGGTACATGACGGTGGCGTCCGCCCGCGACCAGGTGGCCAGCCAGGCGTCCGCGACCCGAATGATCAGCACCAGGATCGGCGGGCACTCGGCAATCTCGTCCTTCAACTGCTTGGCCAGCCCCAGCCCACCCACCGGGGTCGCCTCGGCGTCCAGAATCAGCAGGTCGAGCCCCCCGGAGTCCACCGCGGCCAGCACGGCGGGCTGAGTGGCGACCTCGTAGAGCTCGAGTTCGGGAAGGTCGGCCGCGACCCGACGGCCGAGCGCCAGCCGTACCTGCTCGCGCGTCGTCCGATCGTCGGAGTAGAGCAGGATCTTGGCGGTCTGGTGACTCATGCGCGTTCCTCGTCGGCGGGCGGTTGGTGTGCATGGTACCCCGCTGCCGCGGCCCGGGCGGCCAGACGTTCCTCGCGGTCCAGTTGACGGTCGACGCGGGCCGCCTCGCGTTGTGAGTGCTGAAACCACTGCACGAAGAACACGGTCAGGATCAGCAGTGAGATCAGGTCGCCGGCCCCCCACATGATGCCGCCGGCGAGGTTCTGGTCCTGCAGCGGGCTGGGCGGCCAGGCCCGGTTGAACGCCAGGTACCAGTCCTCGGCGATCAGCTGCGGCGAGCCCATGATGATCACGCCCAGGAAGGCGTGAAACGGCATCGTGATGAAGATCAGGAAGATACGTAGAAAGTGCGGCAGCCGGTTGGGCATCGGGTCGATGCCGAGCAGCGGCCAGAAGTACAGGCAACCCGTGATCACGAAGTGCACGTGCACCCAGGCATGCACCAAGGGGTTGGCCAGGCTGACCTCATACAGCCCGGTCATGTACAGCAGGTACGGGTTGGCGATCATCATCGCGGCCCCCACCGGCGCCCAGGTCAGCACCCGCACCGGCCACAAGTGCAGCACCCGCATCACCAGACGGCGACCAGGGCCGCCCAGGTTGCGCAGCAGCAGGGTGACCGGAGCACCGATCGCCATCAGCACCGGCGCGACCATCGACAACAAGATGTGCTGCACCATGTGCACGCTGAACAGCACGGTGTCGTAGCTGCCCAACACGCTCAGCAGGGCGATTGCGATGGTGCCCACGCCCCCGAGGCACCAGGCCACGGTTCGTCCGACCGGCCAGGCGTCGCCGCGCCGCCGCAACCTCTGCACGCCCCACACGTACAGCCCCGCCATCAGCACCAACGCCACGATCACCAGCGGGTCGAAGGTCCACGCCGTCAGCAGGCCCTGGGGGGTCAGCGCCGGGGGTTGGTTCGCCGGGTCGGCGTGCAGCGGCAGCGTAACCATGGCTGCATTATCCTCGCTGCCGCCGGCGTTTTTCCCCGCCGGACGCCCTCACGCACCAGGCGACCGCTGGTCACAAGTCTGTGACAAGCAAGAATCGCATCTCGTCAGAGGGTGACCAATCGGCTCTGAGCAGCAATAATGACCGCGTGACACACTCTCACTCGAGCGCGGCAGCGGCAATGCCGCACGGGGCGGTGCACCCGATCGCCCCGGCCCGTCTGCATCCGGCCAAAGGACGACCCGACATGGTCGCGGTGGGCACCTGGATCTGGTTGGCCTCCGACCTGATGTTCTTCGCGGCGTTGTTCGCGGCGTACTTCAACCTGCGTTCGATCACCAATGCGGCAGCATCCGCGGCGGGCACCGAGTCGCTGTGGGAGTGGGGCTCCGCGCACTTCAACATGCCGTTCGCGGTCACCAACACGCTGATCCTGATCCTGTCGTCGGTCACCTGCCAGATGGGCGTGTGGAAGGCCGAGCGCGGCCAGGTGGGCCGCACCGGTTCGGTGCTCAACGTGGGCCAGTGGGGCCTGCGCGAGTGGTACATCCTCACCTTCATCATGGGCGCGATCTTCATCGGCGGCCAGGCCACCGAGTACGCCACGCTGGTCTCGGAGGGCTTCACCCTGTCGACCAACGCGTACAGCTCGGCGTTCTTCCTGGCCACGGGCTTTCACGGCCTACACGTCACCGGCGGCTTGATCGCGTTCTTGTTCATGCTCGGTCGCACCTATATGACCCGCACCTTCACCCACGAACAGGCCGTGCACGCGGTCGTCACTTCGTACTACTGGCACTTCGTCGACGCGATCTGGATCATCCTGTTCGGCGTCATCTACATTCTGCGCTGAACCCGACCGAGGAGGACTCCCCGTGCGATTCCTGACTGCCAAGCGGCGACACCGGGCTGCACGGCCCGCGCTGCTGGTGCTGGCCCTGCTGTTGATGGGTGCACTGTATGCAGCCGTCGCCCCGGCGGCCAGGGTTTCGGCCGACACCGGCAACAGCCAGCAGGTCGCCGAGGGCAAGGCACTGTTCCAGGTGACCTGCTCGTCGTGCCACGGCATGAACGGCGAGGGCAGCAGCCAGGGGCCGTCCCTGGTCGGCGTCGGTGCCGCGGCAGCCCACTTTCAAGTGAGCACCGGCCGCATGCCGATGGCGAACCCGGGCGCCCAGGCCCCTCGTAAGCAGAACACCTATACCGATGAAGAGATCCAGGCACTGGCAGCCTACGTCGCCACCCTGGGCCCCGGCCCGGCGATTCCGACCGAGGAGCAGTACAGCGGTGAGGGCCTGAGCGCCGAGGAACTGGCCAAGGGCGGCGAATTGTTCCGCACCAACTGCTCGGCCTGCCACAACTTCGAGGGCGCCGGTGGCGCCCTGCCCAACGGCAAGTACGCACCCAGCCTCGTCGGCGTCAGCGGTCAGCACATCTGGGAGGCTCTGCGCACCGGCCCCCAGCAGATGCCGGTCTTCAGTTCGGGCGCACTGCCCGACGAAAACGTCCGCGCGATCGTGGGCTACCTCGAGACGCTGCACGCTCAGCCGTCCAGTGGCCTCACCTTCGGCGCCCTGGGCCCGGTGGCCGAGGGCCTGTTCGCCTGGATCATCGGCATCGGCGGCCTCTGCCTGATCGCCGTCTGGATCGCCGCGAAGGGGGCACGGGCACGATGAGCATCGAAACCAAGCACGAGAACACTGATCTCGAGCGATACCCGGTGCCCGACCCCGGGCTTGAAGAGCATGTCGAGCGGTTCACCGACGTCGACGCGGCCGCGGGCGAACGTGTCTACCGGCAGGTTCTGCTGATGCTGGGCGCCGTGCCGGTATTGGCCATCGCCTTCGTCGTGATCTACTTCGTGGTGCCGCGCAACAGCTTCATCGTCCTGTTCGGCATGGAGTGGGATGCCATGACGTTCCTGCTCGGCCTGACCGGTGGCCTGGCCACCCTGCTGATCGGCCTGGCCTGTGTGCACTGGGCCAAGACGATCATGGGTGACGAAGAGGTCGCCGAAGACCGGCACGCTGCCGCCTCCAGCCCCGAAGACCGTGAGGTGTTCGCCCGCGAGTTCGCCAAGGGTGCCGAACAGTCGGGCCTCGGACGACGCAAGCTGATCGGCGGGGCCCTGGGTGGGGCGCTGGGCCTGATCGCCGTGCCGGCCGTGGTGCTGTTCGCCGATATGGGCCCCTGGCCCACCGCCGCGCTGCGCCGCGAGACCATCGAGCGCACCATCTGGGCTGAGGGCGTCAAGCTCGTGAACGACGTGACCCGGCGGGCGCTCAAGGCCTCCGACCTCGAGATCGGCCAGTTGGTGAACGCCCAGCCGGAGAACCTGTGGGAGCACGAAGGCGCCGAATTCCAGATCGAGAAGGCCAAGGCCTCGATCATCATCGTGCGGATGGACCCCGACCGGATCAAGATTCCCGAGTCGCGGCAAGACTGGCAGGTCGGCGGAATCCTCTGCTACTCCAAGATCTGCACGCATGTGGGCTGCCCGATCAGCCTGTGGGAGCAACAGACCCATCACCTGCTGTGCCCCTGCCACCAGTCCACATTCGACCTGGGCAACTCCGGCGTCGTGGTCTTCGGGCCAGCCGCCCGGGCGCTGCCCCAGTTGCCGATCACGATCGACGCCGACGGCTACCTGGTGGCCCGCAGCGACTTCACCGTGCCGGTCGGCCCCAGCTACTTCGAGCGTGACTCCTCCGGCGACTTCAAGGAAGGTGATCGGTGATGGCCAAGCCCGCTGACGTCTCCACCGCATCACTGGCTCTCGACACGGAGCGTCCCCCGGCGAAAGTGAATCTGCCACCCGCCCTGGTGAGCAAGGCCGTCTGGGCCGACGAACGCCTCGGACTGGCCTCGCTGCTGAAGAAGAACCTGCGCAAGATCTTTCCCGACCACTGGTCGTTCCTGCTCGGCGAGATCGCGTTGTACTCGTTCGTGATCCTGTTGTTGACCGGTGTCTTCCTGACCATCTGGTTCAAGCCGTCGATGGCCGAGATCGAGTACCAGGGCACCTACCAGTTGATGCGAGGCCTGTCGATGTCAGAGGCCTTTGCCTCGACCCTGGCCTTGTCGTTCGATATTCGTGGCGGTCTGCTGGTGCGTCAGATCCACCACTGGGCAGCCATGTTGTTCGTGGCGTCGATGACCGTGCACATGCTGCGCATCTTCTTCACCGGAGCGTTTCGCAAGCCGCGTGAGTTGAACTGGCTGATCGGCGTCGGGCTGTTCTCCATCTCGCTGATCGAGGGCTTCGCCGGCTACTCGCTGCCCGACGATCTGCTCTCGGGCACCGGCCTACGGTTCGTGGACGGCCTGATCCGCTCGATTCCGCTGATCGGCACCTGGGCAGAATTTTTCATCTTCAATGGCGAGTTTCCGGGCGATCTGGTGATCGCGCGCCTCTACATGGTGCACATTCTGCTGGTGCCTGCCGTGCTACTGGGCCTGATCGCCGCACACCTGGCCCTGGTCATCTATCACAAGCACACCCAGTACCCCGGTGCCGGCCGCAAGGACGGCAACGTGGTCGGCTACCCGCTGTTCCCGGTGTACATGGCCAAGGCGGGCGGCTTCTTCTTCGTGGTGTTCGGCGTGGCGATCCTGATGGGCGCCACCATGTCGATCAACCCGGTGTGGAACTTCGGCCCCTACAACCCCGCCCAGGTCACCGCCGGCTCGCAGCCTGACTGGTACATGGGTTGGGTCGAGGGCGCGATCCGCATCATGCCCAACGTCGAGTGGCACCTGGGCAGCACCACCTGGTCGTGGAACATCTTCCTTCCCGGTGTGGGCCTGATGACCGCCCTGTTCGTGCTGCTCGGAGCCTGGCCGTTCATCGAGGGTTGGATCACCGGCGACAAGGCCGAACACCACGTGCTGGAGCGTCCGCGCAACAACCCGACCCGCACCGGCATCGGCGTCGCCGGCATGACCTGCTACGCCATGTTCTGGCTCGCGGGAGGCAACGACATTCTGGCCACCCAGTTCAAGGTGTCGCTGAACGCGGTGACCGAGTTCATGCGGGTCGCGGTGTTCGTGGCACCAGTGATCGCCTTCATCGTGACCAAGCGCATCTGCATCTCACTGCAGCGGGCCGACGCCGAGCGGGTGCTGCACGGCAGCGAGACCGGCATCATCGAGCGGGCACCCGACGGCGGCTACTCCGAACCACATCGGCCGATTCGCGACGATGAGAAGTTCACCCTCACCCAGCATGCTCAGGGCACGGCTCTCGAAGCCGCCCCCGCTACCGACCAGAACGGGGTGCTCGAGAAGGGTGCCGGGGTCAGCCGCATGCGGGCACTGGCGTCGCGGTGGTTCTTCGCCGGCGTCATCGCCAAGCCCACGGCCACCGAAATCGCCGAGGCAGACCATCACGCCGAGGGTCATGATGCCGATGATCACGGGGACGGCGCGGGCGAATCGTCCGGTCAGATCACTCACTGACAGTGCGCGAACGATGCCGCCGGGTCTTCCCGGCGGCATCGTTCTGTGTTGAGCCCCCCACCCGGCCCGCTACGATCCCTGGGTGCGTCTTCTCCATTCACAGCCCGGCTACGACCTCACCTACGACGACGTCTTCATGACCCCGCGCCGCTCATCGGTGATCTCACGGCAAGACGTCGATCTGACCAGCACCGACGGGTTGGCCCTGCCGATGCCATTGGTGGTGGCCAATATGACGGCCATTTCGGGCCGGCGGATGGCCGAGACCGTCGCCCGCCGGGGAGGCGTGGCGATCATTCCGCAAGACCTGCCCACCGAGATCGTCGCGCAGACGATCGGCCGGGTGAAGGCGGCGCACACCGTGTTCGACACGGCCGTGCACGTCACCCCCCACACCACCATCGGCGAGGCGCTCAACCTGATGCCCAAGCGGGCGCACGGCCTGGTGGTGGTTGTCGCTGACGACGGCGCGCCGGTTGGCCTGCTCGGCCCCACCGAGGCCGCCGGGCTCGACCGTTTCGTGCAGGTACACGAAGCCATGTCGACCGACTTGACCATCGTCGACCCAGCCACCTCACCGGCCGACGTCTTCGAGTTGCTGAGCAGCCGGCGGCACCGGGTCGCCCTGGCCGTCGAGAACGGACGGCTGGCCGGCCTGATGACCGTCAAGGGCGCCCTGCGGGCCACCCTGTACGCCCCCGCCCTGGACGACGCCGGCCGGCTGCGGATCGGCGCCGCGGTGGGCATCAGCAAAGACGTGGCACGGCGGGCCTCCGACCTGGTCGACGCTGGCGCCGACGTGCTGGTGATGGACACCGCCCACGGCCACCAGGAGCGCATGATCGAGGGTCTGGGAGTGGTGCGGGCCATGCTGGCCGCCCGCGGCTCACGCGTGCCGGTGGTAGCGGGCAACGTGGTCACCGCCGAGGGCACCGCCGACCTGATCGAGGCCGGCGCCGATGTGGTGAAGGTCGGGGTCGGCCCGGGCGCCATGTGCACCACCCGGATGCAGACCGGCGTGGGGCGTCCGCAGTTCAGCGCGGTGCTCGAATGCGCGGCCGAGGCCCGCGAGGCCGGCAAAGCCATCTGGGCCGACGGCGGTGTGCGGCACCCGCGCGACGTGGCGCTGGCGCTGGCCGCGGGGGCCGGTGCGGTGATGATCGGCTCGTGGTTCGCCGGCACCCACGAGTCGGCCGGCGACCTGGTGACCGATCACGACGGACGCCCCTACAAAGAGTCGTTCGGCATGGCCTCGGCACGTGCCGTACGGGCCCGCACCGCGCAGCAGTCCCGCTACGAACGAGCCCGGGCGGCACTGTTCGAAGAGGGCATCTCGCAGAGCCGCATGTACCTCGACCCGGAGCGTCCCGGCGTGGAGGACCTGATCGACTTCATCGTGGCGGGCGTCCGCTCGTCGTGCACCTACGCCGGGGCCCGCACCCTGCCCGAGTTCACCCAGAACGCGGTGGTCGGCGTGCAGTCGGCATCCGGCTTCAACGAAGGACGCCCGCTACACGTGAGCTGGTAGGCGCCGGCCTGGCCATTGGGCCAGCCGGTCAGGCCCTGTGTCACCAGTGGTCGGCTATCAGCGTTGGCAGTAGCCCCGGCAGTGCGGGAACCTACGGCCACCGATCAGCCGACGATCAGTGCTGGTAGTCGCCGCGGTAGTACTCGAACACCCAACCGCTCAGTGCCCAGATGCCCAGGCAGACGGCCAGGATGCTGATCCACCAGCCGAACACCGGCCCCAGCGCCAGCAGTTGAATGGTGAGCGCCAACCAGAACGGCCAGATGCTCTTGGGCGGAAAGAAACCCAGCGGGCCGGCGCCCTCGATGATCTCGGCGTCCTTGCGGTCTTCCAGCCGCTCGTCCATCTTGCGGGCGATGTTGAACAGGTACACCGCCACCATCGAGAACAGCAGGAACGCCATGATCAGCGCAACGGTGCCGATGATCTCGTGCGACATGAACCAGTACACCGGCGTGACCACGACGAGAAAGATCGCGATCGCCGCGAACATCCAACCTTCGACCTTCATGGCTTCACTCCCCCTTGGGGTTCTCGATCGATGACGGCCGAGGCCCGTTGCTCGATGATCCGGTCAGCAGCACGTCAAGCTCTTCGGCGCGATCGACCCCGTGGATCTCGGGGTGGTGCAGGTCGAACGCCGGCGATTCGGAACGAATGCGCGGCAGCTTGCTGAAGTTGTGCCGCGGCGGCGGGCTGGACGTGGCCCACTCCAGCGAACGCCCCCAGCCCCACGGATCGTCCACCTCGACCTTGGGGTCGTTGCGGGTGCTCCAGATGTTCCAGAAGAACGGCAGCATCGAACTGCCCAGCAGGAACGCTCCGGCCGTCGACACCTGGTTGAGGAACTGGAAGCCCTCCGACGGCAGGTAGTCGGCGATGCGCCGCTGCATGCCCTCGATGCCCAGCCAGTGCTGCACCAGGAAGGTGAGGTGAAAGCCGAAGAACAGCGTCCAGAAGTGAATCTTGCCCCAACGCTCGTTGAGCATGCGGCCGGTGATCTTGGGCCACCAGAAGTAGAAGCCGGCGAACATGGCGAACACCACGGTGCCGAACACCACGTAATGGAAGTGCGCGACCACGAAGTAGCTGTCAGAGACGTGGAAGTCGAGTGGAGGTGCCGCCAGGATCACGCCGGTGAGGCCCCCGAACAGGAAGGTGGTGAGAAACCCGATCGCCCACATCATGGGCGTCTCGAAGGTCAACGACCCACCCCACATGGTGCCGATCCAGTTGAAGAACTTCACCCCGGTCGGCACCGCGATCAGGAACGTCATGAACGAGAAGAACGGCAGGTTCACCGCGCCGGTGACGAACATGTGGTGCGCCCACACGGCGACGCTGAGGCCACCGATGCAGAGCGTGGCGGCCACCAGCCCGACGTAGCCGAAGATCGGCTTACGGCTGAACACCGGCAGAACCTCGGTGATGATGCCGAAGAACGGCAACGCGATGATGTACACCTCGGGGTGTCCGAAGAACCAGAACAGGTGCTGCCACAGCACCGGGCCGCCGACCCCAGGATCGAGAATGTGGGTGCCGAGCCGGCGGTCGGCCTCCAGCACCAGCAGGCCCGCGGCCAGCACGGGGAACACCAGCAGCACCAGCATCGAGGTGACGAAGATGTTCCAGGTGAAGATCGGCATCCGGAACATGGTCAGGCCGGGTGCCCGCATGGTGACGATCGTGGTGACGAAGTTGACCGCGCCCAGAATGGTCGACAACCCCATCACGTACAGGCCCATGATCCACAGGTCACCGCCCACCCCGGGGCTGTTGAGGGCATCAGACAACGGCGCGTAGGCGAACCAGCCGAACGCGGCAGCACCCTCGGGCGACAGAAAACCCGAGCAGGCGGTAACCGAGCCGAACAGGTACAGCCAGTAGCTGAACATGTTCATTCGCGGGAACGCCACATCGGGGGCGCCGATCTGCAGCGGCATCACCGCGTTCGCGAAAGCCGCGAACATCGGGGTGGCGAACATCAGCAGCATGATCGTGCCGTGCATGGTGAAGAACTGGTTGAACGTCTCGTAGTGCAGGTACTGCAGACCGGGCCAAGCCAATTCGGCACGAATGGCCAGGGCCAGCAGTCCACCGAAACCGAAGAATGCGAACGCGGTGACGAAATACAGGTTGGCGATCACCTTGTGGTCGGTGGTCGTCATCCAGGTCATCGCCTTCGCGCCCCAGTTGGAGCGCCGCACCGCCCGGCGCTCGGCCGAGGTCAGGGTGACTCGTGCAACACTCATGGGTGCTCCTCCTCGGCTGGGGCGGACGGCACCGTGTTGACCCACACCGGAGCCTTCCACTCGCCGGTCTGGCCCTTGGCGGCCAGCCCCTTCAAGTAGGCGTTGTACTCTTCGACGCTCACCACGTGCACATTGAACAACATGACCGAGTGGTAGGTGCCGCACAACTCGGCGCACTTGGCCAGAAAGGTGCCGGTGCGATTGGGCGTGACGTCGAAGCTGTTGGGATGCCCCGGAATCACGTCGAGCTTGAAGTAGAACTCGGGAATCCAGAACGAGTGAATGACGTCGGCCGAGGCTAGGTTGAAGCGCACCGACTCGTTGACCGGCAGGTACAAGTCGGGGATCTTCTCGATCGTTCCGCCCTCATGCACCACCGCGCCCACGGCCGGGTTCTGCTCCTCCATGTAGTTGAAGGTCCACGACCACTTCTGGCCCAGCACGTTGACGGTGTGCTGTGGCTGCGCGTTCTTGGCGAGCACGTTGTCTTGGCTCTGCACGGTGAAGTAGAACAGCACGCCGACGATCAGGAACGGCACCAGGGTGTACAGAATCTCGAGCGGCAGGTTGTAGCGGTTCTGCTTGGGCACCTCATTATCGCTGCGGCGGCGATAGCGGAACATCACCCAGAAAATCAGGCCCCAGACGAACACGCCGATCACCAACGAGGCGATCCACGCGCCGTTCCACAGGTTGCCGATCCACGGCGCCTGCTCACTGGCCGACACCGGCATGCCCCAGCGTGTCCACTGGGCCATGGTCTCCTGGCTGCACCCCGACAGCGCGGCAGCGGCAACCACGCCACCACCCAGCACCAGCCCTCGCCTCAGGTGCGTGCGGTTCTTCACCACAGACGTCCCGCCTTCCCACACCGGAGGCCACCGGGCCCTGGGGCGGCGGCAGGCTTCCGAGTCGTCAGATTCCTTGGCGCTCACCCTAACCCACAAACACGACGGGACGCCTCCCCTGAGGCGTCCCGTTGTTTGGGTTTTTCAGATTGTTACCCGTAGTCCCGGCAAGAGCCGGGGCCGGCGCGGCCGATCAATGGAAGCTGTCGCCGCAGGCGCAGGAGCCCTGCGCGTTCGGGTTGTCGATGGTGAAGCCCTGCGCCTCGATGGTGTCGACGAAGTCGATGGTGGCGCCGATCAGGTAGGGCGCCGACATGCGGTCGGTGACCACCGGCACACCGAACCATTCCTTGGTGACGTCGCCCTCAAGCTCGCGCTCGTCGAGCGAGAGCTGGTAGCGCAGCCCGGAGCACCCGCCCGGGGCGACGGAGATGCGCAGCACCAGGCCCTCGTCGGGCTGCTGCGAGACGAGGTCCTTCACCTTGGTGGCCGCGGCCTCAGTGAGAATGATGCCGTCGGTGTCGATCTGCTGGTCGAGAGACATGTGCGCTCCCCTTCGTGGGTGTGCTCGCGATGGGTGTACTCGCCAGGAGGAACAACGCCGCCCTGACCGGGTATTCCCCTCAGTGTAGAACACGCCCTATCGCGAGCCGAGACCTCCGGCTCGCCGTCGCCCTGCAAGCCGGTCGCGCGAATGCGTTTCGGGTGGCCGGCGAGCCTGCCCGGCGCAACCACTGCGCGCTTGGGGACGTGATGCCGCCACAACTCGGTGGATCGGGGGCCGGGGAAGCGCTGATCGGTGCAACCACCGCTGCTTGGCCGACGTCGAAACCCCTTGCCAGCGACGGGCCGCCGCTTCGCACGGACCGGGATGGGGGATTCGGTGAAGCTCCGGGTCAGAGCGGCACATCCGAGGTCTCGACCAGCTCGACCAGCTCGACCAGCTCGACCAGCTCGACCAGCAACAATCAACGCGGCCCGGACGGGTACCAGCCCTCGGCCAGCCGGCACGCCGTCGCCGTCAGCGCGGCGGCCGTGCCCAACGCCGGCGGCAGCGGGTGCGCGGACTCGACCCCGAAGGTGCGCATCTCGCGGCCTGACACCTCCACCACCGGAGAAACCACCACCAGCGGCACCTCCGACGCCTCGCACCGCGCGGCAAGCTCGGCCACCACCCCGCCGCCCCGAGTGCCGAAGTCGAAGGAGTCACAGGCCGTCACCACCAGGTCGGCCGCGGCCACGGCACGGTCGATGCCGCCCAGGTCGGCACCCAGTGCGGCACCCGAGGCCAGCCGTCCCCCCAGCGCGAGCACCGCAAAACCCAGCCCGCCTGCCGCCCCGGCACCGTCGGCCCTGGCCAGCGCGGGGTCGAGTGTTGCGGTGAACCGCTCCAGCGCGGCGTCAACGGCCAGCATGCGCTCGGCGGAGACGGCCGCGGCTCGGCCGCGCCGCGAGGTGACCCCCCGCAGGCCCAGCAGTTGATCGTGCTGCTCGCCGGGCGCCACCACCGCGGTCAGCTCGCACCCGGCCAGCACGGCCCGCTCGGTATCGCCAAGTTCGGCCAGAAAGCCCTGACCGGCGTCGTGACCGGTGGCGCCGGTCAGGTCGAGCACCACCCGCTGCGGCGCACCGCCGGCCAGCGCGTAGCAGAGCAACCGGCCCAGCGCCCCGGTGCCGCCGGTCAGCGGCGCCGGGGCAGGTTCGTCGGCGACGCCGAGCACCAGCAGGTCGTCACGGCGGGCGACCCAGCCGCTGTGCAGCAGTTCCAGTTCACCGCCCGGATCGGTGAGCGTGGCACCCAGCGCCACTCCCCCCTCGGCGAGGCCGATCACGGCGGCGTCGGCGCGCGGAGCGAACCCCTGCGCCAGGGCGACGGCCGCCTGGCGCGGCAGCACGCTGCCGACCGGACCGCTGGCGAGCAGCACCCGGGGCCGGCGCGCACCCGCCGTGCCCCGGCTCACCGCAGGTTCTCGCCCGTCTCGGCCGGCGCGCTGAGGCCAGGGGCCGGCGGTTGTTCAAAGGTGGTGCTCGCGGGGAGTTCGCCCTGCGCCGCACCGGAACCGCCCGGCAGAGCCGCCTTCAACGCGGCCAATTCGTTGTCGACCTGCGCGGCCGAGGCCAGGGCGTCCAGTTCGCGGGTCAGGTCGTCGCGACCCAGGCCGGTGGGGTCTTCGAGCGCGCCGCTGGCCAGCAACTCGTCGACCGCCGCGGCACGGGCCTGCAACTGAGCCGTCTTGTCTTCGGCGCGCTGGATGGCCTGCCCGACATCGCCCAGCTCTTGGCCCAGCCCGCTGAACGCCTCGCTGATCTTGGTCTGCGCCTCGGCCGCGGTGTAGGTGGCCTTGATCGTCTCTTTGCGGGTGCGGAACGCTTCGACCTGGGCCTGCAACTGCTGGCTGGCCCGCACCAGCCGCTCCTCCTCGGCCTGCAGTGCGGCGTGCTGGGTCTGCAGTTCGGCAAGTTGCTGCTGCAGCCCGGACTTGCGGGTGAGCGCCTCGCGGGCCAGGTCTTCGCGACCGGCCTCGAGGCCGCGCTTGGCCGCGAGGGTGAGCTTGTCGAGCTGTGCGTTGAGCTGGCCGGCCTGCAACTCGACCCGCTTGCGGCTGGTGGCCACCTCGGCCACCCCCCGACGCACGTGCTGCAGCAGCTCCAATTGCTTGGTGTAGGAGTAGTCGAGCGTCTCACGGGGGTCTTCGAGCTTGTCGAGCGCCTTGTCGGCCTTCGCCGAGAAGATGGCCTTCATGCGTTGGAACAGCCCAGCCATTACTTCGTGCCTTTCGTCGGCTACCTGGTGGAGTTTCATCCAGGGTATCCCGACGAATCGACGGGGTAGCATGAGGGGTCACCGATCCACCGACATTGAGGTTCGCCGTGGGACTCTTCTCCCCCAACAAGAACAAGGAATCCGCGCCGGAGCAGGCTGCCCCGGTGCAGCAGGTTGGGACGCCGTCCGGGGGCAAGAGTGCGCCCACGCCCCGGCGCAAGGACGCCGAGGCGGCGCGGCGCCAGCGGGTGAACCCGCAGTTGAGCCCCAAGGAGGCCAAGCAGCGGGCGCGACAGGATGCCGCCGCCGAGCGGCGCAAGGCCGCCGAGGCGCTCGACAACACCCCCGGCAAGAAGCTGATGCGGTCGTGGATCGACACCCGGTTCAACCCGGCCGAGTGGGCGATGCCGATCTTGATGACCCTGCTGGTGCTGACCCTGGTGGTCACCCCGGTGATGCCGGCGATCGTCGAGCCCGTCACCTACGCCACCTGGGCCTTCATGGGGCTGATCGTGGTCGACATCGTGCTGATGTGGCGCGGGTTCAAGAAGCTCGCCGCGCAACGCATTCCCAACGAGCCGCTCAAGGGCCTGCTCTACTACGGCTTCAACCGCGCTCTGTCGCTACGCCGCATGCGCATTCCGCGGCCGGTACTCAAGCGCGGCGACACGTTCTGATGGCTTGGCACTGGCGGGCCGACGACGGGTTCGAGACCGGCCCAACGGTGACCTCCGTAGCCATGGGCGGCACCTTCGAGTCGCAACCCGAGGCCGAGCACTGGCTGACCGGGGCCTACCAGGACCTGGCCGACCACGGCGTGCGGACGGTCAGCCTGTATGAAGAGAACCGGCTGGTCTACGGCCCGATGAGTCTCGAGGCCGACTGAGCCGCGCGCTGACCGCGCCACAGCACCAGGGCGAAACCGGTGACCGCCACCCCCACCACGCCCACCACCGGACGCGCCCACTGCGCCGCGCTGTAACGCTCTTCGTAGGTCTGCACCTTGGTGCCCTGCGCGTTGACGCACACCTGACCGGCATGCATCACCTGGTCGCGGCACCAGATCGTCGGGTTCGCACCGAGCAGCACCGCCCAGAGCACTGCGGCCAGCCCGGCCGCCGCCAGGGCTAGCTGCGCCCAGCTTCGCCAGCCCCGGTTCACGATGCGCGCACACCCGTGGTGACGAAGGGCGGCTTCACCACTTCGAACGGCTCCTCGCGACCGCGCACCACCACCGACACTTGCGTGCCGGGCGTCAGTGCGGGCGGCAGCAGGGCCAGCGCGATGCCCTTGGCCAGGGTCGGCGAAAAGGTGCCCGAGGTCACCTCACCCACCTCGGCGCCGTCGTACAGCACGCTCATCTGCGGCCGGGGAATGCCGCGGCCCAGCGACAGCAGCCCGATGAGCCGGCGGGCCGGGCCCGCGGCCCGCTCCGCCCGCAGCGCCGCGTCGCCCCAAAAGGCGTCCTTGCGCCACCCGATCGCCCACCCCACGCCGCACTGTCCGGCCGACAAATCGGGTCGCAGGTCTTGGCCGTGCAGCGGGTACCCCATTTCGGTGCGCAGCGTGTCGCGCGCGCCGAGACCGGCCGGGACGATGCCGTAGGGCTGACCCGCGGCCAGCACCGCGTCCCACACGGCGCCGGCCTGGGCCGCGGGTACGACGAGTTCGTAGCCGCGCTCGCCGGTGTAGCCGGTGCGGCAGACGGTGAGCTGCACACCGTGCCAGGCGCCGGCGTCGAAGCGCATGTAGTCGTGGCCGACCGGCAGCCCGAGCGCGGTCAGGGTCTCGTCCGATCGGGGGCCCTGCACGGCCAGCACGGCGTAGTCGTCGTGCTCGTCGGTGACGCTCAGCCCTTCAGGTGCCGCCGCGGCCAGCAGCCGCACCACCTCGGCGGTGTTGGCCGCGTTGGGAATCAGGAACACCTCGTCGTCGGCCAGCCAGTACCAGATCAGGTCGTCGACGACGCCGCCCTCGGCGTTGCACAACACGGTGTACTGGGCCTGCCCGACGGTGATCTTGGCGGCGTCGTTGGTGATCGCCGAGTTGAGAAATTCGGCCGCACCAGCCCCCTTGAGGCGCGCCTTGCCCAGATGGCTGACGTCGAAGACGCCGACGCTGCTTCGGACGGCCTTGTGCTCGCCGACAATGCCGGCGTACTGCAGCGGCATCGACCAGCCGCCGAACTCGGCGAACCTGGCACCCAGTGCCTCGTGCCGATCGTGCAGCGGGGACTTCTTCAACTGCGACATATGTGCGACTCCTCCGCCCACCGGTTCGGGCAGCGCTCAGCCTAGTGCTGCCCGACCGCAGCCTTTCCAGGGTCTTTCGGCGCCAGGCGACACCCCGGCGGCGTTCTGCTCAGTCATCAGGCCGCCGGGAAACGCTGACTCTTGCTGATTGGGCACCAGCGCGGCGATCAGCTTGGCGGCCTGATCTCGTCGAGTTCCGGCTCGCCGGCCACCGGCCAGGTGCGCCCCTGCGGGAGGCCGGCCAGCAGCCCGCCGAAACGCGCCGGGTCGGCGCCGGTGCAGACGAACGGGCGCGCACCGAACTCGGCCACCAGCGACGCCAGGCCGGCCGATCGTCCGGCGCCGAACACGATGCGCTGCGCGGTGGCGAAACTGAAGCCGGTCACGATGGCCACGATGACACGGCGCCGTCGAAGCCCTGAGGAACGAGGCTAAGGTGACCGTGTTGTGCCGCAACCTGGGTTCGCTTGTCGATTGGATCGTTCGTGACCTCCTTCACTCTGCCGCCACTCACTTTGGCCACTTCCTGCCCCAGCGATGCCGATGTGGTGGTGCTCGGCTTCGCCGACAGCGCCGGACGTGCGGTGCTGGTCGGGTTGCCCAAAGACCTCGACAAGCGGGTCACCAAGCAGTTCGGCAGGCCGCTGCTCGACGTGGCCCGCTCGCTGGGAGCCACCACCAACCCGGGCGCCACCGTCACGCTGCCCGGCGCCGACGGGCAGCGGGTGATCGTGGTCGGCCTCGGCGAGATCGACGTAACCCCCGAGCAGGTGCGGCGGGCAGCGGGCAGCGGCCTGCGCACGGCGGCGAAACTGGGCGGCGACCGGGCCGTGAAGGTGGCGGTCTGCCTCGACGCGGTCGAGCCCGAGGTGATCAGGGGTGCCGCCGAAGGTGCCTTGCTGGGCAGTTACTCGTTCGTCAAGGTGAGCGGCGAGCAGTCGCCGGTCGCGATCGCGTCGATCACCGTGGTGAGCTCGTCGGGCAAGCCCGAGGCACGGCGGGCGGTCGAGACTGCTCGCACCGTGGCCGCAGCGGTCTGCCTGGCCCGCGACTGGGTCAACACCCCCGCCAACGTGCTCTACCCCGAGACCTTCGCCGAGGCGGCCCGCGGCGCGGCCAAGGGTTTGCGTCTCGACGTTGAAGTGCTCGACGACAAGGCCCTGGAGCGCGGCGGGTACGGGGGCCTGACCGCGGTCGGCGGCGGGTCGTCGCACGGCCCGCGGCTGGTCCGGTTGTCGTACGCCCCCCGCGGCGCCAAGACCCACATCGCACTGGTGGGCAAGGGCATCACCTTCGACACCGGCGGCCTCAACATCAAGCCGGGCGAGGGCATGTTCACGATGAAGAACGACATGGCAGGCGCCGCCGCGGTGCTGGCCGCCACCCGGGCGATCGCCGAACTTGGCCTGAAGGTGAACGTCACCTGCTACGCGGCGATGGCCGAGAACATGCCCTCGGGCACGGCGTATCGCCCCTCGGACGTGCTGACCATTTTCGGTGGCACGACGGTCGAGAACGTCAACTCCGACGCCGAGGGCCGGCTAGTGATGGCCGACGCGCTGGTGCGGGCAGGCCGCGACAACCCTGACCTGATCGTCGATGTGGCCACCCTGACCGGCGCGGTCGTGGTGGCCCTGGGTGAGCGAGTGGCCGGGCTGATGGCCAGCGACGACGCGGCCGCCGACCGGGTACTGGACGCCGCCGAGACCGCCGGCGAGGCGTTCTGGCAGTTGCCCATTCCCGACGGCACCCGGGCCAAGCTCGATTCGAAGGTCGCCGACCTGCGCTCGGGCGGCAACCGAGCCGGCGGCGCGTTGACCGCCGCGGCATTTCTGCAAACGTTCGTGCCCGAGGGTGTGCTCTGGGCGCATCTCGACATCGCCGGCCCGGCGTTCAACGAGGACGCCCCCTACGACTACGTGCCGACGGGCGGCACCGGCACGGCGGTACGCACCCTGGTTGCCCTGGCCCAGTCGCTGCAGGACTGAGTCGTCGTGCACACCGACGTGGTCGTGGTCGGCGCCGGGGCGGCCGGGCTGCTGGCGGCGGTGGCCGCTCGCCGGCTCGGCCACCGAGTGCTGGTGCTGGAGCGGTCGGACGAGCTCGGCGGGTCTACCGCAACCACCGACGGCGCCCTCTGGCTTCCGGCCAACGACCTGATGGGCCGCTCAGGCTTGCCCTCCGACTCCGCGGACGAGGCACTCGCCTACTTAAACGCCCTGGACCCGACCGGCTCGGGCGTGATCGCCGCACGACGCACCGCCTTCACCCGCACCGCCGCCGCGGTCGGACGCTGGCTGGTCACCTCGCGCATCGCGCTGGAGGCGATGAAGTCGCTGCCCGACTGCAGCCCGGAGGTGACGGGAGGCAAGCCACAGGGTCGCTCCGTTCGGGTACGCGCCGTGTCGCCGAAGCTCGACCCTGAGTGGGCCGCGCGGATGCGCGGCAGTTCGACACGGTCTGAGCCCGGCCTGTTCGCCCGGCTGGCCAGCCCGTTTCGCGACCCGGGCCAGCTGACCGGCGGGGCCGCTCTGGTGGCCGAAATGCTCCGCCGGGCGGTGGGCAGCGACGTGGAGATCTGGCTCGAGTCGGCGCTGCACGAACTGATCGTCGAGGGCGGCGCGGTCACGGGCGTCCGGGTGACCCGCAGGGGCGCGTCGGTCGACGTGACGGCGGCGGTCGGAGTGATTCTGGCCTGCGGCGGCTTCGAGGGCGACCAGTTGCTGCGCGACGAGCACCTGCCGGCACCGACCCAGGCGGACTGGTCGGTGACTGACGGCGCCGACGGCACGGCGCTCTCAGTGGGCCACCAGGTCGGGGCGGCGCTGTCCGGTCTCGATCAGGCCTGGTGGACGCCGGTGCTGCTCGCCGAAGGTCGCGCGCACCCGCTGGACGCGGCTCGGGTGGCCCCGCACGGGCTGATCGTCGACCAGGCCGGAGACCGCTACCTCAACGAGGCCCAGCCGTCGGTGCCGGCCGTCCGACGCATGTATGAGCACAACCTCGGCATGCGCTCGGTGCCCTCGTTCCTGATCGTCGACAACCGCCACCGCAAGACCCACCCGCTGGGCCCATGGCCGGCGGGCACGTCACCCAAGGCGGCGATCGAGTCGGGTGAGCTGGTGCGCGCCGCCACCCTCGACGAGCTGGCCCAGGGCCTGGGCATCGACCGGGCCGGCCTGATCGGCAGCGTGGTGGCGTTCAACCAGTTGGCCAAGCGCAGCAAGGACACCGATTTCGGCCGGGGCGACAGCGCGTGGGACCGACACTTCGGCGACCCGATGCTGCGCCGCAACCCGTGCCTGGGTTCGGTCGATCGGCAGCCGTTCTGGGCGGTGCGGGTGTACCCGGGCGACGCCGGCACCAAGGGCGGCCTGGTGGTCGACGATCGGTCGCGGGTGCTGCGCACCGACGGCCATCCGGTGCCGGGGTTGTGGGCGGTCAGCGGCAGTGCCGCCAGCTTGTTCGGCTCTGCGCAGCCGGGGCAGGGCGCCGCCCTGGCCGCGGCGCTGGTTGAGGCCTACCGTGCGGCGCTCGATCTGTCGGGCCAACTCGATCAGGTCGACGCAGCGCTGGCCTGAGCGGTTGTGGAGAGTGCTGAATCAACGCGGCCCACGGCTGGTTGAGCGTGTCGAAACCCCCTCGGGCAAGCACTGATCTCTCGCCGGTCGAGCTGGTCGAGACCTCGATCATCACGCTGCCGCGAGAGGTTTCGACACGCTCAACCAGCGGCAGGCGCATTGATCGGGGTCAGAGCGGCGTATCCGAGGTCTCGACGGAACTCGACCAGTGAAATCAGCGTTCCCTGGGCCGGCCGGAGCGGTCTTGCCCGGCTGACGAGCCCGCCGGGATTCAGTTGCCGCCCTTGTGGCGGGCGTTGTAGTCGCGCATGCGCTGGGGGTAGCCCACCACCGCGGCATCGTAGATCGGCAGCGCGTGCCGGCTGGCGAATTTGCGGCCCCAGGCCGGCGACTCGATCGAGCGCCGCGTCCATTCGCCGTCGAAAGCGACCAGCAGCAGGCTGGTGCGGGTCATGGTGGTCTGCGGTTCGAGATAGGCCTCGACGCCGCGACGGGTGGCCACGAAATCGTCCAGGTGGCCACTCGTGGCAGCGTCGACGCTGCGCTGGCCCGGCTGCGAGCGCCAGAAGTCCCACCGAATTGCCACGCAGCCATTGTGCCTCGCGCACAACAGTGGCCATCAGATGGTCGCGACGAAGAGGTACTGCTCAACGGGCGCGACAACCGGATAGGGTGAGGTCTGGTTCTGGCAGTCCGTCGAAGGAGACCACACTCATGTCAACGCCCGTCCCTTTGCCCGCACTGGGTGAAAGCGTCACCGAAGGCACGGTTTCGCGCTGGTTGAAGCAGGTCGGCGACACCGTCGAGGTGGACGAGCCCATCGTCGAGGTCTCCACCGACAAGGTCGACACCGAGATCCCCTCGCCGGTCGCCGGCGTGATTCTCGAGATCTTCTTCGCCGAAGACGATGTCGCCCCGGTAGGCGCCGTGCTAGCGCTGATCGGCGACCCGAGCGAGGCTGGCGGCTCCGCTGCCGACCCGGCCCCGGCTGCGCCTGCGACGGCAGAGAGCGTGCCCGCCCCGGCGCCCGCCGCCCCGGCCGCCGCCGCCGCCCCGGCCGGTGGCGGCGCAACGGGCACCGAGGTCGTCC
This sequence comes from Micropruina sp., assembly GCF_047602085.1. GTDB lineage: Bacteria > Actinomycetota > Actinomycetes > Propionibacteriales > Propionibacteriaceae > Micropruina. The sequence goes on along the minus strand of NZ_JASGID010000006.1, from coordinate 130,909 downwards.
TGCCGTTGTTGGGCGAATCGGTCACCGAGGGCACCGTGTCGCGCTGGCTGAAGGCGGTGGGTGACACCGTCGAGGCTGACGAGCCCATCGTCGAGGTCTCCACCGACAAGGTCGACACCGAGATCCCCGCCCCCACCGCGGGCGTGCTGCTCGAGATCCGGGTCGGCGAAGACGAGGTTGCCGCCGTCGGTTCGGTGATCGCCGTGATCGGCGAGCCGGGTGCCGCACCGGCCCCGGCCGAGGTGCCGCCGGCTGCCCCGCCGGTGGCCGCAGCTACCCCGGCTCCGGTGGCCTCCGCTGCTCCAGCTCCCGCCGCCCCAGCTCCGGCAGCGCCCGCCCCGGTCGCCGCGGCAGCGCCGGCCGACCAGGGCGAGGTCGGTTACGTGACCCCGCTGGTGCGCAAGCTCGCGACCCAGCACGGCGTGCAATTGGCCGGGCTGAAGGGCACCGGCGTCGGCGGACGCATCCGCAAGCAGGACGTGCTCGCCGCCGCCGAGGCTGCCAAGAAGGCCGCCGAGGCCCCGGCGCCCGCCGCTGCCCCAGCACCCGTCACCGCAGCAGCGCCGGCAGCCAAGCCGTCCGCACCGGCGGCGCCGCCCGAGGGTTCCAAGCGGGGCACCACCGAGAAGATCAGCCGCATGCGCTCGGTGATCGCCAAGCGCATGGTCGAGTCGCTGCAGATCGCGGCGCAGCTCACCGGCACGGTCGAGGTCGACCTGACCAATATCAGCCGGCTGCGCGCCCGGGCGAAGGATTCCTTCAAGGCCCGCGAGGGTGCCTCCTTGTCGTACCTGCCGTTCATCTGCAAGGCGGTCGTCGAGGCGCTGAAGCAGTTCGACAAGGTGAACGCCAGCATGGATGTCGAGGCCGGCACCATCACCTACCACGACGCCGAACACCTGGGCATCGCGGTCGACACCGAGCGTGGGCTGCTGGTACCGGTGATCCGCGACGCCGGCGATCTCAGCCTGGCCGGCCTGGCCAGGAAGATCGGCGACGTGGCGGCCCGTTCACGCAGCAACAAGATCGCCCCCGACGAGCTCAGCGGCGGCACCTTCACGATCACCAACTACGGCTCGGCCGGCACCCTTTTCGACACGCCGATCATCAACCAGCCGCAGGCCGCCATTCTGGGCACAGGTGCGCTGGTGAAGCGTCCGATGGTGATCAAAGACCCGACCCTCGGCGAGGTGATCGCGGTGCGCGACATGATGTACCTCTCGCTCAGCTACGACCACCGCCTGGTCGACGGCGCAGACGCCGCGCGGTTCCTCTCGGTGGTCAAGGCTCGGCTCGAGGCCGGCGACTTCGCCGGTGAGCTCGGGCTGTAGAGCGGTAGCCGTTCTTCAGGCCGACAGGTCCTCGCGACGCCCGTCACCCGGCTGGGTGGCGGGCGTCGCGGCGTCTCATTCGCCGGTGATCGTTCACCGGTGACCGCCGGGCATAGACTCACCGGGTGCCAGAAGTGCGAGCCGCCGACCACCGTCCGGCCCAGTTTCAGTACCTGGGGCTGACCGAGCATCCACCGCAGCTCAGCCCCTACCTGCCCACGTGGGACTACCAGCGACAGATTCACGCCAGGGTCGCTGCCGGCGAGTTGCCGCCGCAGGTGCTCTTCGTCGAGCACGAACCCGTGTACACCGCCGGACGCCGCACCGAACCGCACGAACGCCCCTTCGACGGCACCCCGGTGGTGGACGTCGACCGCGGCGGCAAGATCACCTGGCACGGGCCCGGCCAACTGGTCGGCTACCCGATCGTGTTTCTGCCCCGCGGCATCGGCGTGGTCGACTATGTGCGCCGGGTCGAGGAGGCGCTGATCAGGGTGCTGCTCGACTACGGCATTCACACCGGACGGGTGGACGGCCGCACCGGCGTCTGGCTCGCCGCGACCGGCACCCGGCCCGAGCGCAAGATCGCCGCCATCGGAATTCGGGTCAGCAAGCAAACCACCATGCACGGCTTCGCGCTCAACGTCACCAGCCAACTCGGCGGTTTCGACAACATCGTGCCGTGCGGCATCGCGGACGCCGGCGTCACCTCAATGGCCGCCGAACTCGACAGCGCGCCACCCACCCTGGTCGAGGTGGCGCGCGCCCTGGAGCCGCACCTGCGCGAGCTGCTCGCCTTGGGTGACTATCGCCGCACCGGCGCCCATCAGGATTCAGCGGGTGACAGCGCCGGAGTGCTCGCCCACGCCTGATCTTCCCTGGTCGAGCTTGCCGAGACCGCACGTGCGCCAATCTGGGTTTCGAGTAGCTCGACCGGCGCTAGTCTCGCCGGTCGAGCTTGTCGAGACCGCGGCCATGGCGCCTTGGCAAGGGGTTTCGACGCTCAAACCAACGGTGGTTGCATTGCCGCTTGGAGTGAGCACGTGACCGGCGAGATGAACTGAGGCCCCCAGATCGTGCGCGGGCGTATCGGGTGCTGAACATCGTCGCCGGGGCCCGGCCGGGGCGTCCAGAAGCCCGCCCGCGTGCTCATCTGCCGAACAGTTCGCCCACGGCTGAGGTCACCCACTGAAGCTCGGGGTGCAACCGGGCTACGATGGGCCGGTGACGCTAGCAGACGACGCAGTCAGCCCCGCGGCCAGCGCCCCACCCGCCGGCCGCAAGCTGTTGCGCCTCGAGGTGCGCAACAGCCAGACCCCGATCGAGCGCAAGCCGCCGTGGATTCGCACCACCGCGCGGATGGGCCCCGAGTACCGCGGGCTGATGCAGTTGGTGAAGGACGAGAACCTGCATACCGTCTGCCAAGAGGCCGGCTGCCCGAACATCTTCGAGTGCTGGGAAGACAAGGAGGCCACCTTTTTGATCGGTGGCGACTCGTGCACCCGCCGTTGTGACTTCTGCCAGATCGAGTCGCGCAAGCCGTCCGGCTACGACAGGGGCGAACCGCTGCGGGTGGCCGAGAGCGTCCAGACCATGGGGTTGCGCTACGCCACCGTGACCGGGGTGTGCCGCGACGATCTCGAAGACGAGGGCGCGTGGCTGTATTCAGAGACGATCCGGCAGATTCACGCCGTGAACCCAGGCGTCGGCGTCGAGATGCTGGCCCCCGATTTTTCGGGCAAGCGTGAGTTGCTGCAGCAACTGTTCGACACCCGGCCCGAGGTGTTCGCGCACAACGTCGAGACCGTGCCACGCATCTTTCGCCGGATTCGGCCCGGGTTCAGCTACGAGCGGTCGCTCGAAGTGCTGCGCTGGTCGCGCGAGGAGCAGTTGGTCACCAAGTCGAATTTGATCCTCGGCATGGGCGAGACCCGCGAAGAGATTTCGCAGGCCCTGCGCGACCTGTACGACGCCGGCACCGAGTTGATCACCATCACCCAGTACCTGCGACCCTCGGCCCGGCATCATCCGATCGACCGCTGGGTCACCCCGGAAGAGTTCGCCGAGCTCGAGTCCGAGGCCACCGAGATCGGTTTTCCCGGCGTGCTGTCCGGCCCGCTGGTCAGGTCGTCGTATCGGGCCGGACGCCTGTACCGTACGGCGCTGGAGGCTCGTCGGCGCCGGGCCCGCGACACCATCACCACCGGGAGCACGAATGGCCAGTGAGAAGGCGAAAGCCCTCGCTCAGCAGCAGAAGGCCGAGCGCAAGGCCGAGAAGCTGCGCAAGAAGAACTCCGACGACCCCCGCGACTGGGGGCGGGTGCGGCAGATCATCGAGGCCTATAAGCGCACCAGCGAGCTCGATCCCCAGTTGAAGTGGTGGACCCTGGTCGCCGTCGCCGGCCCGATTCTGCTGTTCGTCGGCATCGGGGTGTGGCTGCAGCCCTGGTGGCTGTGGCTGATCACCGGTCTGCTGGTTGCCCTGGTGGCCTGCCTGTACGTACTCACCTGGCGGGTGAAGAAGGCCAACTTCAAGCGCTACGAGGGCCAGGCGGGCTCGTCCGAGGTGGCATTCCAGTTGCTCAACAAGCGCAAATTCACCTACGAGATCGGCATAACCGCCACCCGGCAGATGGACGTCGTGCACCGCGTCCTCGGCGCCCCAGGCATCGTGCTGGTGGGCGAGGGCAACCCTTCGCGCACCCGTGCCCTGCTGGCCACCGAGACCAAGAAACACGAACAGGTCGCCTACGGCGTGCCGGTCACCAGCGTGCTGGTCGGCAAAGACCAGGGTCAGGTTTCGCTCGATGCCTTGCAGAAGCACATCGAGAAGCTGCCCAAGTCGTTGCAACCGCATCAGCTCACCGAGGTCAAGCAGCGACTCAAGGCCCTGGACGCCATGCGCCCCAAGATTCCGGTGCCACGCGGCCCGATGCCGTCCACGAAGGGCATCAACCGCGCCATGCGCGGCCGCTGACCCCGCCCCTCACTCCCCACCCTCACTCCCCGCCCTCACTCCCCGCCCCCACGTTTCCGCCTTTCGACGTCCTTTCACGGGTTCAAACCCCGGAAAGGACGCCAAAGCCCGGATACCTGGTACGCCGGCGCCCCGGGGGGGCCGAAGGCCCGGGGGGCCGGTGCCCGAGGGGGCCGGTGCCCGAGGGGGCCGAGTGGACGGGAGGGGACGTTTCCGTGTTATGGCGTCCTTTCACGGGTTCAAACGCCGGAAAGGACGCCCAAGGGCGGAAGGGTGCACCACGGAAGACGGACGGGCCATATTTGAGGGCGGACGGGTGTACGACGGAAGGCGGGCGTCGGACGCTCACGCGGAGCGGTACAGCGCGGGGCGGAGCAGGCGCTCCAGCGTCGTCGGGTGCATGGCCTCCTTGTAGGTCCAGCGAACCACCCACCAGCCGGCAGCACGTAGCGCGGCCTCGCGGCGCTTCTCACGCATGACCGCGTCGGCCGCGGTCTCACCCGGGCGTAGCAACTCCCCGTACTTCACCTTGCCGTCGAACTCGCCGAGCACCCGAAACTCGGGCCAGGCGAAGTCGGCGCGGTATCTCGTACCACCGATCACAATCTCGAATTGCAGCTCTGGGGTCGGCAGGCCCAGCCGCCACATCGCCACCCGGCTGAGCGACTCGCCCGGCGATTCGCTGCGCGCGTCGGCCAACTCGACCATCGTGCGGGCCCGCCTGATCCCGTACCGGCGGATGACCTGGAGTTGCGTGGCCAGTTCGTCGGGAGCCAACCCACGCCGTAAGGCCGCATCGGCCGCAGCAACGGCGAAGCCGAGGTCACCGCAGCGGCCCACGTCGACCACCGTCCGGGCCAGCCTCGTTCTACACAACCCGTCCACCGATTCAATGTCTGCCTCTGGCAGCGGCGTGCGATAGCGATGCAGATACGGCCCGAGGGCTGCGCCGCCGGTTCCGGGCTTGGTCACCGTGACCAGGCCCAACTCCCCGGCGTCCACGGGCAGTCCGTGCAGCCACGCCGCCGAGGTATGGCTGAGCACATGCCCCGGCCTGAGCCGGGGAATGGTGGCATCGATCAACTGCCGGTGGTCGAGGCTGACGCCGTCGTCGACCGCAAGGAAGGCGCCCCGTCTGACCCGGGCGAGCTGTTCGCCTCGCACCATACGCCGAATGGTGTTCGAGCCGAGGCCTTCGGCATTGAGATCGCGGGTCAGACGGACAGCCATGGCGACGAGTCCAGCACCCCTGAACCGCGTTCCCCAGCCCATCCACAGAACTACCCGGACTTCTTTTCCCCATCCACAATTTCGCCGCCCAACTCACAATGCCCGCCCCTGCTCCCATCGTCCCCCCGCCCCCCATCCCCCGCCCCCAGCCCCGCGGCGCCACGTTTCCGGGAGTCGGCATCCATTCCGGGGTTTGAACCAATGAAAGGACGCCGGAACACGGAAACGTCCCCCATGGGGCGCTTGGGGCCGCGATGGGGCGCTTGGCCGCCGCCATGGGCTACTCGATCAGTTCGGACAGTTCCAGCCAGCGTTCCTCGACCTGGCCGATCTCGGCCTCGGCGGCCTTGAGCCGGGCGTCGAGCGACGCCAGGCCCGCATAGTCGGCATGGTCGTGTTCGGCCAACTGGCGGTGCAGCTCCGCGACCTGACCAGCCAGCCGGTCGAGCTTGCGTTCGGTTGCTGTGAGCTCCTTACGGACGGCTCGCTGCTCGGCGGCGGACGCCTTGGCCGCACCCGTCCGCACCTCCGACCCCGGACCGGCCGCCGCACCCGTCCGCACCTCCGACCCCGGACCAGCCGCCGCTGGGTCGGCGGCCCGCAGCAGCAGGTATTCGTCCACGCCGCCGGGCAGGTGCCGCAGTCGCCCGTGGATGATCGCGTACTGCTGGTCGGTCACCCGCTCGACGAAATACCGGTCGTGCGACACCACGATGAGCGTGCCCGGCCATGAGTCGAGCAGGTCTTCCAGGGCCGCGAGCATGTCGGTGTCGACGTCATTGGACGGTTCGTCGAGAATCAGCACGTTCGGCTCGCTGAGCAGCACCAGCAACAATTGCAGCCGCCGTTTCTGGCCGCCCGACAGCTCCCCGACCCGGGCCGCCAGGTGTTCGCGGGCGAACCCGAGCCGCTCCAGCAGTTGCGCCGGGGTGAGCTCGCGGCCGTCCACCACGTAACTGGTGCGAGCCCGGGCCAGTACCTCGCGCACCCGGTCGCCGGCGATATCGGCCAGTTCGCGAAACTGCTGGTCGAGCACCGCCAGCCGCACGGTCTTGCCGCGCTTCACCCGACCGGCGGTCGGGGCGAGCACCCCGGCGATCAGAGCGAGCAGCGTCGACTTGCCGCTGCCGTTGGCGCCCAGAATCGCGCTGCGCTCCCCCGGCGCGATGCGCCACTCGACCTGCCGCAGCACCTCGTGCTCGCCGAACGACACCCCGGCGTCGTGCAGGTCGATCACGTCTTTGCCCAGCCGCGCGGTGGCCAGCCGTGACAAGGCAAGCTGGTCGCGCGGCGGGGGCACATCGCTGATCAACTGGTTGGCGGCGTCGATGCGAAACTTCGGCTTGGACGTGCGGGCCGGGGCGCCACGGCGCAGCCACGCCAGCTCCTTCTTCATCAGGTTCTGCCGCTTGGCCTCCACCGCGGCAGCCTGCCGGTCGCGCTCCACCCGTTGCAGCACGTAAGCGGCATAGCCGCCCTCGAACGGCTCGACCAGTTGGTCGTGCACCTCCCAGGTGGTGGTGGCCACCTCGTCGAGAAACCAGCGGTCGTGGGTCACCACCAGCAGAGCGCCGGCGCCGCGGGCCCAGCGGGTCTTCAGATGCCCCGCCAGCCAGGTGATGCCCTCAACGTCGAGGTGGTTGGTGGGTTCGTCGAGCATCAGGACGTCCCACTCGCCGGCCAGCAGCGCGGCCAGCGCCACCCGACGCCGCTGACCGCCGCTGAGCGAGCCGACGGCCGCGTTCCAGGGCAGGTCCGCGACCAGCCCGGCGATCACGTCGCGCACTCCTGCGTCGCCGGCCCAGACGTGCTCGGCGACCTCGCCGACGATCGACTCCCCGACGCTCAGGTCATCGGCCAAGGTATCGGCCTGGTCGAGCACCCCGACCCGGACGCCGCCGCGGGTCAGCACCCGGCCCCCGTCGGGGGTGATCCGTCCGGCCAGCAGGCCCAGCAACGTCGACTTGCCGTCGCCGTTGCGACCGACGATGCCGATGCGGTCGCCCTCGTTGATGCCGGCCGTCACCTTGTCGAACACCACCCGGGTCGGGTACTCCAGGTGCAGCGCCTCACCGCCCAGCAGAAATGCCACCGGGCAACCCTACGGGTTGGGGCCGAGTGGCACCCAACGGGAACCGCTTGCCACAATGACCAGAGTGACCCCCCTCACCCAGGCGACCCCGTTCACCGGCACCTACCGCTTGCAGGTGCACGCCGACTTCACCCTCGACGACGCCGCCGCCGTGGTGCCCTACCTGGCCGACCTGGGCATCAGCCACATCTACCTCGCCCCGATACTGGCCGCGGTGCCCGGTTCGAGGCACGGCTACGACGTGCTCGACCACACTGCGATCAACCCCGAGATCGGCGGACGCCCCGCGCTCGAACGCCTCGCCGGCGCCGCCCACGACCACGGCCTGGGCATCGTGGCCGACATCGTGCCCAACCACATGGCGCTGGTGGCACCACTGTGGCGCAACGCCCCGCTGTGGGATGTGCTGGCCCACGGCCGCGACGCCGCCCACGCCGACTGGTTCGACGTCGACTGGCAGCACCTCGACGGCCGATTCGGCCTGCCCATACTGGGCGCGCCGCTGGCCGAGACCCTGGGCGAACTGCACCTCGATATCGGACGCCCCGACGAGGGCCGCGCCGCCGGCACGCCGGTGCTGCGTTACCACGACCAGGTGCTGCCGCTGCGCCCCGACGGCCCCGACACCAGCGACCTGACCGAACTGCTGGCCGGCCAGCATTGGCTGCTCGCCTCGCACACCGAGGCCGCCGACGTGCTCAACTACCGGCGCTTCTTCGACGTCGACCAGTTGGTGGCGATCCGGGTGGAGCGGCCCCCCGTGTTCGACGCCAGCCACGCGCTGCTGCTCGAGCTGCACCACGCCGGGGTGATCGACGGCTTTCGGGTCGACCACCCTGACGGCCTGGCCGACCCCGCGGGCTATCTGCAGCGGCTGGCCGACGCCTGCCGTCCGGGCACCCCGATCTGGGTGGAGAAGATCCTGGAGGGCCCGGAGCGGCTGCCCGGCTGGGCAGCAGCCGGCACCACGGGGTACGACGCCGCGGCCGCGTTGGACGCCGCCCTGGTCGACCCGGCGACCGTCGCGACCCTCAATGCGGCCTGGGCGGCGACCGGCGGCGAGCCCTGCCTGGCGGTGGTGATCGAGCAGAGCAAGCGGCAGGTGCTCGACCAGGTGCTGCAACCCGAACTGAACCGGCTGCACCGCGCCGCGGTGGCCGCCTTGCCCGATCACGACGTCGCCAGTGTGCGGGCGGCGCTGGTGGAACTGTTGGTGCAGTTGCACGTGTACCGCGCCTACGTGCGTCCCGGCACCCCGCCCGACCCCCAGCTTGTCGCCCCGCTGCACGACGCACTGGCTCGGGTGCGCACCGCCCGCCCCGACCTGGGCGAGATCGCCACGACGCTCACCCAGGTACTCCAACGCCCCGAAACCGCTCCCGGCGACCTCGATGCGGCTGCCGATCTGTGCCTGCGGTTTCAGCAGACCACCGGGCCGGTGATGGCCAAGGGCATCGAAGACACCACCTTTTACCGCTGGCACCGCCTGTGCGCACTCAACGAGGTGGGCTTCGACCCGGCCACCGGTGAGCACCCGGGCACCGGCGACCTGCACGACTGGGCCGAGCACCAGGCTCGTCTGTGGCCACAAGGCATGACCGGGCTGTCCACCCACGACACCAAGCGCAGCGAGGACGTCCGGGCCCGGCTGATCGCCCTGGCCGGCGACGCCGCGGCCTGGGAACGACTCTCGGCCCTGGCCCGGCAGGCCGCCCACCGGCACCGTGTCGACACCCCCACCGCCCACCTGGTCTGGCAGACCGTCGCCGGCGCCGGCGCCATCACCCCCGACCGGCTGGACGCCTACTTGACCAAGGCGGTGCGCGAGGCGAAACAGCAGACCGGCTGGCTGCACCCCGACCACGATTACGAGCGGCGGGTGCTGGCCCTGGGCCGATCGGTGCTGGCCGGCAACGAGCTGGGCCTGGCGATCGAGGCGGCCGTGCAGGCCAACCGGGCCGCGATCAGGGTGGTCACACTGGCCCAGAAGCTGGTGCAGCTCACCCTGCCGGGGGTGCCCGACACCTATCAGGGGGCCGACCGGCTGAACCTCACCCTGGTCGACCCCGACAACCGCGCCGGCATCGATTTCGCCGCCCACCGCGACGCTCTGGCCCGGATCGACGGTGGCGCATCGGTCGAATCGCTCGACGACGAAATCCTGCTGGTCACCTCGCGCACCCTGCGGCTGCGCCGCGACCGCCCGCACCTGTTCGGCGCCAACCACCGCCGGCTCGACCTGGGCCCGGCGCTGCTGGGGTTCGCCCGCGGCGACGATGTGGTGGTGCTGGCCCAGCGCGCTGCGCACGCCGCGCCGTCCGCGACCGTCGAGCTGCCCGAGGGCACCTTCACCGATGTGCTGACCGGCTTTCGCTACGCCGGCCCGGCGCAGGCGGTCGCCCTGCTGGCCAGGCTGCCGGTGGCGCTGCTGGTGAGGGAATCCTGATGCTGCAGCTCTACACCGTCTGGGCGCCCGAGGCCGAGCGTGTCGACCTGGTGCTCGGCGCCGGGGGTGACCAGGTATTGCCGATGAAGGCCACCGGCGGCGGTTGGTGGGCGTTGGATGCCGAACCCGGCGACGGCCGCTACGCCTTCGCCCTGGACGGCGGCGATCCGCTGCCCGACCCGCGCAGTCGCCGGCAGCCCGACGGGGTGCACGCACCCTCAGCACTGGTCGACGTCGGCACCTTCACCTGGACCGACGACGACTGGTCCGGACGGCAGCTCAAGGGCTCGGTGATCTACGAGCTGCACGTCGGCACGTTCACCCCCGACGGCACCTTCGACGGCGCGATCGAACGCCTGCCCCACCTGGCCGACCTGGGCGTCGACGTGATCGAGCTGATGCCGGTGGCGTCGTTTCCCGGCCGCAGCGGCTGGGGCTACGACGGCGTGGCGCTGTACTCGGTGCACGAGGCCTACGGCGGCCCCGAGGGCCTGCAGCGGTTCGTGGACGCTGCCCACGGCCACGGCCTGGCGGTCTGGTTGGACGTCGTCTACAACCACCTCGGCCCCGACGGCAACTACCTGCCCCGCTACGGCCCTTACTTCACCGACCGGCACCAGACGCCCTGGGGGCTGGCGGTGAATCTGGACGGCCCGGGCAGCGACGACGTGCGCGCCTTCTTCACCGACAACGTGCGGCAATGGTTCACCGACTACCATCTCGACGGCCTGCGGCTCGACGCCGTGCACGCCCTGCACGACGACCAGGCTGTGCACCTGCTCGAAGAGCTGGCCCAGTTGGGCGATGAGATCGGTGAGGCCAGCGGCGTGCCGCGGGTACTGGTGGCCGAGTCCGACCGCAACGACCCTGCGACGGTGACTCCGCGCGGCATCGGCGGGGCCGGCGGCATGGGCCTGTCGGGGCAATGGGCCGACGACGTGCACCACGCCCTGCACGTAACCCTTACCGGCGAGGCGCAGGGCTACTACGCCGACTTTGCCGACCCGCAGGCTCTGCCGAAGGTGCTGGGTCACACCCCGTTCTTTCACGACGGCACTTATTCGTCGTTCCGGGGGCGGCGGCACGGGCGTCCGGTCGAACCGGCGATCACCCCCGGCTGGCGATTCATCGTGTCGCTGCAAACCCACGATCAGGTCGGCAACCGGGCCACCGGCGACCGGCTGGCCCATGTGGCCGGCATCGGACGAGCAGCGATCGGGGCCGCCTTGCTGCTCACCTCGCCCTACACGCCGATGCTGTTCATGGGCGAGGAGTTCGGCGCCTCGACGCCCTGGCAGTACTTCACCGACCACAGCGAGGCCGCCCTGGCCGAATCGATCCGCGAGGGCCGGCAGACCGAGTTCGCCGAGCACGGCTGGTCGGCCGAGGTGCCCGACCCGCAAGACCCGGGCACCGTCGAGGCGTCCACCATCGACTGGGCCGAACTGGACCGTTCGCCGCATGCGCAACTGCTCGACTGGTACCGCACGCTGATCCGGCTGCGCCGCCGGCTGCCGGACGTTAGCGAGGCCCGGCTGGGTGAGGGCGCCGTGGCCCGGGAGGGCAACCTGCTGCTGGTGCGGCGCGGCGAACTGAATGTGGTCGCGAACCTCGCCGATGAGCCCGGACGGCTGCCGGTGGCGCCGGCCGCCGAGGTGCTGGCCGGCTTCGGCGAGGTGAGGCTCGAGGGTTCCGAGGTGCTGCTCGGCCCGGCCAGCATCGGGCTGCTGCTGGCGCCCCCGCCCACCGGAACGATCCCGGTGATCAGCGGCTAGAGACGCTGACCTTTCGTTGGTCGAGCGTGTCGAGACCGTGGTCATCACGCTGCGGCAAGGGGTCTCGACACGCTCGACCAGCGGTAGGCGCATTGATCAGTGTTTCCCTTGAGACGTGCCGATCTACCCAGCCACCGCTGGTTGAGCCTGTCGAAACCCCTCACCCGAGCACCACACCCACGGTCTCGACACCCTCGACCAACGAAAATCGGCGACTCCTTAGCCGGCGGCCGGCTCGGGCTCTTCGGCAACGGCGCTCACCACGTCGCGAAGTTGCAGCCACCACTGGTCACGCGGCCTGCGCACGGTGAGGTCCATCAGGGTCATCATCTGCTCGACCGGAACGTGATTGACCCGCGAGCCGGTGAGGCCGACCAGGTAGCTGCCGTCCGACCCCGCGGCGAACTGTTCGGCGACCCGGTCAAGCGCATACCCGGCCAGCCGCGTGGCCATCATTCGGTCGAACGGGCTGGGCGAGCCACCCTGCTGCTGGTGACCGAGAACCGCCTGTCGCACGTCGTACAAGCCGTCGCCCTCGGCCCGCAGCATGCGCGCGATCACGTCGGTGGTGTATTCCTCGTCGGCCCGCTCGTTGCGCACCGCCAGAAACAGCGACCGTCCGCGCTCGAACGAGCCGCGGAGCCACTGCACGTCGGCATCGAGCTGTGCCAGCCTGATGCCCTCTTCGTGCAGGTAGACCCGCTCGGCGCCGCCCGCCAAGCCCCCCATCAGGGCAAGGTAGCCGCAGTAGCGGCCCATCGTCTCGACCACGAAGCAGCGCCTCGTTGCCGAGGCCGACTGCTTGATCCGGTCGATCGCCTCGACGACCACGTTCAGCGCGGTGTCGGCACCGATGGCCAGCTCTGAGCCGGGCAGGTTGTTGTCGATGCTGGCGGGCACGCAAATCAGCGGAATGCGGAAGGCCGGGTAGCGATCCCGTTCAGCGTGGATGCGGTAGATGGCCTGATAGCCGTTCCAGCCGCCGATCATCACCAACGCGTCGATGTGATGATCCTCCAACCGCCGGCCGATCGGGTACAGGTCCTCAATGGTGGGTATGGTCCGGCGCAGCCCCAGATTGGCGCCGCCATCGCTGGTCCACGCCTCCACGTCGCCCCAGCCCAGTTCACTGACCCGGCCATCACGCAGGCCGGGAAAGCCGTCGCGAACGCCCAGCATGGTGTAGCCGCGGCTGATGCCCAGCCGCACCGCCGCCCGCGCCGCGGTGTTCATTCCGGGCGCCAGCCCACCGGCATGGATCACCGCGATGCGCTTTGCTCCTTCGGTTACCGACACCCGCGCCGGCTCGGTGAGTTCGGCGAGCAGACCGGCCATCTCGCCGAAGGAGTTGCCGCGCTGCCGCATGGCACCCGCATAGTCGCCAGCGGCAATCAGCTGCGGCACCTCGCGGGTGTCACGCACCGCCTGCATCAATGGCACCGCCGCCACTCGGTTGCCACGAATGCCGAAGACATTGCCCTCGCTGCCCGGCTCTGCCTTCAGCAGCGATCGGACGGCCTCGAAACCCAGCCAGGTGGAACACCAGCGGTCGAACGCGCTGGGCCGGCCACCGCGCTGCACGTGGCCCAGAATCGTCACCCGGGTGTCTTCGCCCAGCCTCTGCTCGATGATCTGCCGCACCTGTTCGGACGTGATCGGGTTGCCGTCGCGATCGGTGGCACCCTCGGCGACCAGCACTATCGAGTCGCGACGTCCGGCCGCCCGGCCCCGGGCCAGTTCGGCGCACATCCGGTCTGGCCAGCCCGGCGCTGGCGGGTTCTCGGGGATCAGCACGTAGTCGCAGCCGCCGGCGACGGCGGCGATCAGCGCCAGGTAGCCGCAGTGCCGGCCCATCACCTCGACCACGAAGCTGCGCTGGTGGCTGGCCGCGGTGCTGGCCAGGTCGTCGATCGCGTCGACGATGCGGTGCAGCGCCGAGTCGGCACCGATCGTCATGTCGGTGCCCACCAGGTCGTTGTCGATCGAGCCGACCAGCCCGGCGATCATCAGTACCGGGTGGGCGTCGGCCACCGCCTGGTCGAGTTCACCGGCCGCGACCAGTTCGGCCAGCAGTTCGGGCCACTCGGTGCGAAACGCGTCCAGGCCCGAGAGGCTGCCGTCGCCGCCGATCACGACCAGGCGATCGATACCGTGTTCGAGCAGGTTGCGGGCGGCGGTGCGCCGGCCCTCGCGTTGCCGAAAATCCTTGGAGCGAAAGGTGCCGATCACAGTGCCGCCTCGATGCAGCACGTTGCCCACATCGTCCCAGCCGAATCGGCGAATGCCGTCGCCGCCGTCGATCATGCCCTGGTAGCCCTCGAAGACGGCGTACACCTCGGCGCCCAGGGTGATGGCGGTGCGCACCACCGCCCGCACCGCGGCGTTCATGCCTTGGGCATCACCGCCGCTGGTCAGAATGCCGATGCGCTTGCCGATACCGATCTGTTCGATCATGGATCCATCCTGGCGAAGGCCAGCCCCCCGCGACCGGAAATCCAGGAAGTGTTTACCCGATCGTCGCCGACTAATCCTCGCGAGCGCCACCGGCCGAGCCTTTTGAGACCCTGGTCTCGGCTGTTGAGCCAGATCTCGACAGGCTCGATCAACCGCCGGCGGACGAGCTTGTCGAGGCCCGGGCGACCACGATCTCGATCAGCGTTCGGTCAACTGACGATGTGCTGCTGTTCGATGATCGCGTCGCGCAGTTCGCGCCGCCGCTTCTGCTCGGCCGGGTCGGGCACCGGCACCGCCGACAGCAGCCGCTGGGTGTAGGGGTGCTGCGGGTCGGTGACGATCTCTTTGGTGGGGCCCACCTCGACCAGGTAACCGTGCCGCATCACAGCGATTCGCTGGCTGAGCATCTCGACCACCGCCAGGTCGTGGCTGATGAACACACAGGCAAAGCCGTACTCGGCCTGCAGGTCTTGAAACAGCTTCAGCACCCGCGCCTGCACCGACACGTCGAGCGCCGAGGTGGGTTCGTCGGCGATCAGTAGCTTGGGTTGCAGCGCCAGCGCCCGGGCGATCCCGATCCGCTGCCGCTGACCGCCCGAGAGCTCGTGCGGGTACCGGTTGCGCATCGCCCGGGGCAACTGGACGCTCTCGAGCAGGGCCTCGACCCGCTTCGACAGTTCCGAGCCCTTCAGCCCCAGGTGCAGCAGAATCGGCTCGCCGATCGACTCGCCCACCGGCAGCCGCGGGTTGAGCGACGAGCCCGGGTCTTGAAACACGATGCCGACCTCTTTGCGAAACGGCTTCAGTTCGGACGGCTTGGCGTTGGTGATGTCGCGGCCGTTGACGCTCAGCGTGCCCTCGACCACCGGCAGCAGGGCCACCGCGGCACGTCCGATGGTGGTCTTGCCCGAGCCCGACTCGCCGACCAGGCCGATCACCTCACCGGGGTCGACCCGCAGGTTGATGTGGTGGGCGGCCCGGAAGGCGGGTCGGCGCCCCTGCTTGGGGTACTCGATGGCAACGTCCTCCATCAGCAGTGCCGGGGTCACCGAGGCGTCACTGGCCATCAGCGGCACACCGGTCTTGTCGCCCTGCGCCACCAGCGAAAGCCGGGTCGTGCCCAGAGTCTCGTCGACGGTCGCCGCACCCAGGTGCGGCACCGAGGCCAGCAATTGCTTGGTGTAGGGGTGCTGCGGACGGTTGAAGATGTCGTCGGACGTGCCGTGCTCGACCACCTGCCCGTCTTTCATCACCACGATGCGGTCGGCCATGTCGGCCACCACCCCCATGTCGTGGGTGATCAGAATGATCGCGGCGGTGACCCGTTCGCGCAGGTCGCGCATCAGCTTCAGGATCTCACCCTGCACGGTGACGTCGAGCGCCGTGGTCGGCTCGTCGGCGATTAGCAGCCCCGGGTCGCAGGCCAGCGCCTGGGCGATCATGATGCGCTGCCGCTGACCGCCCGAGAGCTGATGCGGGAATTTGTCGAAGCTGTCGTCGGGGTCGGGAATCTCGACCAGCCTCATCAGGTCGATGGCGCGGGCCTTGGCAGCCGCCGGCTGCATCAGGAAGTGGGTCCGCAGCGTCTCGACGATCTGAAAGCCCACGGTGTAGACCGGATTCAGTGCGGTCATCGGCTCCTGGAAGATGACCGAGATGTCGTTGCCGCGAACGTGCTGCAACTGCCGCAACGACATGCCGATCAGTTCGGTGCCCTTCAGCTTCGCCGAACCGGTGGCGCGTCCGTTCTTCGGCAGCAGACCGATCAGGCTCATCGCCGACTGGGTCTTGCCCGACCCGGACTCGCCCACGATGGCCAGCACCTCGCCCGCCTTCAGGTCGTAGTTCAGGCCCTGCGCGGCGGTGAACCAGCCGTCGCTCACCCAGAACCGGACCCCGAGGTTCCGAACCTCCAAGACCGTGTCTCCACGTTTGACCGCGCCGCCGATCTGCTTGGAGAGGCGCTCCGCGCCGGCGAGTCCTTGATTGACCACCTTGGGTTCCTTGGCGCTCACTTCACGTCCTCTCTCGTCAACGGAGCGCTCGCCTTGTTCATCTGTCGCTGGGACGGGATCTTCCTGGTTCGCGGGTCGAACGCATCCCGCAAGCCGTCACCGATGAAGTTGACGCTGAGCGCGATCAGAATGATGAAAAGACCGGGCCACCAGAACAGCCACGGGCGAGTAGCGAAGGCACCCTGGTAGGTGTTGATCAGAAAACCGAGCGAAATATTGGGCCGGTTGATGCCGAATCCAAGGTAGCTGAGCGCTGTCTCGAGCACGACCGCCGCCGACATCAGCAGTGTCGTATTCACAATGATCACGCCGATGGAGTTCGGCAGCATGTGTTTGGTGATGATCCGCCAGTCGGACGCCCCCGCGACCCGGGCAGAGTCCACGAACTCACGTTCCCGCAAGGTCAAGAACTCACCACGAACCAGACGAGCAAGGCTTGGCCACAAGATCAGTCCGAGGGCGATCGCCAGCAGCAGCGGCATATTCGCGGTGAGCGAGTCGACGACGTCCTGCGAGGCGCCCATCTTCACCGGAAGGGTGTTGACCAACCGGCCCAGCACGGCGCCGAGCACGATCACGGGCAGAGTAATGACGAGGTCGGTGAGGCGCATCAGGGATTGATCGACCCAACTGCGGTAGTAGCCGGTCAGCGCACCGACGAGAACGCCGATGACCAAGGCGACGAGACCCATCACGACCATCACGAACATGGACGTCTGAACGCCCTTCATCACCAGCGCGAAGTTGTCCGACCCGAGCGAATCCTGCCCGAACGGATGGTCGCCGATCGCGAAGCCCGCACCACCCAGCCACTGGGGCAGGGAGAGCGTCGGTGCCCCACCGTTGACCGGTGTTCCCGACGCCAGGTAGTCCTGATACTTCCACCAGCCGCGGATCGGCCCGATGCCCATGGAAGTGAAGGACAGCAGGCAGACCAGAAGCAGGATGATCACCCCGGCCATCGCGCCCCGGTGCCGGAAGAACCGGGCCAGCACGATCTGCCCCTGGGTCAGCCCCTGCACCTCGCGTGCCTCCCCGACGCCCTCGCCCCGGCCGACGGTGTCGGCCGAGTCGTCATCGACCGGGCCAGGTGCGAGGCTCGGCAGATCTTCGTTGGGAGACTTCTCGTCGTTGCTCATGCTGCCACCTGAATCCTCGGGTCAAGCAATGCATACAGGTAGTCGGCGACGAGGTTCGCGACGATCGCGAGCGCCCCCGTGATCATGACGTAGGCCATCACCGGGTCCACCTCGCTTTGCCGCAACGAGACGACGAACAATCGGCCCATACCCGACCACCCGAAGATCGTCTCGGTGATCACGGCTCCACCGATCAGGGTGATCACATCCACCGGGACGACCGAAGCCAGCGGCAGCAGAGCATTGCGCAAGGCGTGGCGCACGACCACGATGCGTTCACTGAGGCCCTTCGCCCGAGCCGTCCGGATGTAGTCCTGGCCGAGAACCTCGAGCATCGAGCCGCGCTGGTAGCGCGTGTAGGACGCGAACGAGATCAGCACCAGGGCGATGGTGGGCAGCAGCAGGTGGGTGAACCTGTCCAACTGCTGCAGCCAGAAGTCCCCCTCGAAGCCAGGGGTTCCGGCGCCGATCGTGGCAATCGGACGGCCCTTGATGCTCGGGTGATCGAAGTACTGCTGCCAACTCTGCATCACCCGGTCGACGAACGTCAGGGCGGCCATCAGCAGCGCCGTCACCACCGCTCCGCGCATCGAGACTGCCCGGTCAGGTCCGCCGAACAGCCAGCCGGCCAGCACGCCGACTCCGACCGCGACCAACAGCAGGACGAACAACCAGCCCCAGTTCATCGGCACGTAGTAGAACAACCATTGGACCGAGATATAGCTGACGATGCCCACGACCGCGGTGGTCAGCGCCGAGTACAGAGCCCGCCTGTTGCTCATCCCGGCGAAGATCGCCGTCACGGCCAGCGCGATCGCGATACCGAGGACGCCGACGCCGACGACCCCCAGCGATGGTTGCTGCAGCCATCCCGATCCGAGCACGAATGCGGAGGTGCCGAAAGTGACTCCGGCAGCCGCCGCGAAAATGATCAGGCCACGCTTGAGCCCGCCACCCAATGCGCCCGCCCAGAAGAGCCCGGCCACCACCGAAACCAGGGTGACCAGTAACCAGTTTATCGAGGGACTGTTGAGGAAATCGTTCACGCCGATGGCCATGAACTGCTTGAGCAGCACGGCCACCCAGAAGACCGGCAGCGAGTAGAGGACGAACGATACGAACGTGATCGCGTAGTCGAAGGCCGTGTACTGACGAAGCGCGCTGATGATGCCGACCAGAACGCCGAGTGCGATCGCGATCAAGGTGGCCGCGAGCACTAGCTGAATGGTGGTGAAGATCGCTCCGCTCAGCAGCCTGTTCACCGACTCCTGGGTTCGCCATGCAGTGCCCAGATCGCCGGTCACGAACTGGCGCAGCCACAAGAGATAGCGATTGAACCAGGGCTGATCGAGGTGCAACGCATGGATCCGGGCGTCCATGGCTGCTTCCTTGTTGGGCGCTGTGCTTGTGCGCAGGTCGTCCAGCGGGTCCATCGCCAGGTCGAGCATGGCGTACATGATTACCGACAGCACCACCAGGATGCCTACGCCGAGACCCAAGCGTCGCGCCAAGAATCTGACCATGGATCACCCTTCCCCTTACGAATGAGAACTAAGAATTCCAGCGGTGGGGAGCCGGAGTTTCCGACTCCCCACACGCCGAGGGTTTAGGGAAGCGCTGATTTTTCGCTGGTCGAGCTTGTCGAGACCTCGACCATGCCGCTCCGGTAAAGGGTTTCGACAAGCTCAACCAGCGAGGGTTGCGTTGATCAGCGCTTCCTTAGAGCAAACTCGGCTCTCGCCGAGACCTGCTGATCAACTGACCTTCCACTCCCAGAAGTTCCAGAAGATGGTCGGGGTCAGGGTGATCGGCTTGACGCCGGTCAGCTTGTTCGAGAACGACGCAAGGCTCGGGAACTGGAAGATGGTGAGCCCGAATGCATTGTCAACCAGCAACTTGTCGACCTGCTTCAGGATCTCGTCCTGCTTGGCCGTGTCGGTCTCGATCTGCAACTGATCGTAAAGGGCGTCGATCTGCTTATTGGTGAAGCCGTACGGGTTGTTGGACCCCCCCGCCTTCTTGGACAGATACTGGGGAGCATTATCGGTCACACCAGTGCTGTTGGCCGCCCACGCGAAGAACGCCGCATCGTACTTGTCGGGAGACGTGAACACCAGCGTCGACCAATCGTCACTGGAACTGTCGACCACCTTGAATCCGGCCTGCTCGGCGGACTCCTTCATCAGCCGGAACTCTCCTTGCCTGCGGACGTTCTGCTTGGCGAACATGATCCGCACGGTGGGGTTCTTCACCCCGGCCTCAGCGAGCAGCGACTTGGCCTTTTCGATATCCACGTCGCCGTAGGTAGTACCCATCCCATTCGCGGCGGTGACGGCGTCATAGTTCGGTGCGCCCGGTACCGCGTTGAACGCGTTGCGTACGGCCGCGTCGGGGTTGACCGGCTTGACCAAGGTGTCGACGATCTGTTGGCGAGGAACCGTGTGCAGGAAGGCCTGCTTGACCTTGAGCGCCTTGGCGGCGTCCCCTCCGTACGTCTCCGGATCGAAGACGCCCCCGCTGGCGACCGACAGGTCGATGTGCTCGTAGCTGCTCTCGATGCCGGTCAGAGTCGTGACGTTCGACAGGGCCTTGGCGGCCTGGTAAGCGTCCTCGGTGACCTGTGGCGCGATGAGCTGGACCTCGTTGTTCTGGAGGGCTTGCACGGCAGCCATCGGGTCCTCGTTGAAGCGAACGGTGACCGTGTCGATGGCCGGCGTGTGATCGCCCTTGTAGTTGGGGTTCCGCTTCAGGGTGACGTACTGGTCGGCTACGGCCTCCGCGATCATGTAGGGACCACAGGAAACCAACAGGTTCGCATCGGACGGCGTGTTCTTGAAGTTCCAGTCCTTGTTCCAGACGTTGGAGATCTTCGAGAGCGAGGCATTGTCCTTGTTCTGGAATGCCTTCACCACGGCGTCGGCGGCCTTGGTGGCATCTGTCTCACCAAGAGCCCGGGCACCCACAACGTGCGCCGGCAGGCCGGCCGTCATAAGGTTCTTTTCCCAGTCGGCGAACGGCTTGCTGTAAGTGTAGGTGAGGGACTTTCCATTGTCGCCGATAACCGGGAACTCCTCGATCAGCGAGGCGGCTGGAAGTCCGGTCTGATCGAAGTAGACGTCAGTTCCCTTGTTGGTCGACGTGACTGCGCCGGTATCGGCGTCCTTCTTGACGTCGGTGTCGCTCAGGGTGTTGAAGTGGCCGCTGTAGGTGGCCCAGTAGAGCACCAGATCGGCGGCCGTCACGGGGACACCGTCTGACCACATCGCCGTATCGGCCAGCGTGACCTTCACCTTGAGCGGGTCGTCGCTCAGCTTCTCGTAGGTGGCGAAGCTCTTGTTGTTCTCGAGCTTCAAGCCTTCGCCGTAATAGGTGATCGTGTCGGTGATCAGGTAGCCGATGTTGGCAGTCACCACGTTGTTGCCGGATGACGAGTATTGATTCACCGTGTAGAAGGGCTGGTTCCACATAACCGAAACACTCGACGCGGCCGGTGCTGACTGACTCGAACTTGTGGTCGGCGGTGTGCAGGCTGACAGCGCGAGAACGCTTGCGACAACGCCTGCGGCGCCCGCGACCCATTTCTTGATGCCCAATGTTCCTCCAGGTCTAGGTCGGCGAGACCGCGGGCCCTGTAGGTGCCGCAATGCAGACTCGTCCGATGGGTGAGCTTCGACTCAAGCTAATCGGTCGCATCGGGGGCCGCAATGGAAGCTGTGAACGGTTGCCGGATCGTTACGGAAGCGGCACCACTGCGCCCCGGAAGGCACGACTGACTGTTCTCGAACCGTCAGCGCACTCTCTCACGTGATGGGTTGGTGAGGCGCTGATTTTCGATCAGCGTTTCCTGGGCGAGGTTGGTCAGCGCCGGTTGACCACCACGGTGCCCAGCGCCAGATCGTTCAGGGCGCGCCGTTCGGCACCGATCACGATGGTGGGCAGCACCAAGCAGATCATCGCCTGCCGGGCCACCGCCCGCAGCAGGCCGATCGGTTCGCCGGTGAGCCGCACCACCCCGATCTTGGCGATGATCTGGCCGAAGCTCCCCCCCGCCAGACCGGTCAACACCGAACTCTGCACGAAGAACACCGCCAGGGTCATCCAGCTTCGCCAGCCCGGCTCATGCAACACCGCGGTGCCGAACAGGATCACAGCCAAGGCCATCGAGGCAGCCCAGTCGAGAATCAGGGCGGCCACGCGGGCTCGCCACCTGGCCAGCGCACCACGCCCGGTCTCGGGCAGGCCCAGGGTTTCGCCGGGGTAGTGCTCGGCGGTGTCGTTCACCCGGCCAATCTATCGGCTCCCCCGCGGCCGACGATCCCCGGCGACAGGCGGTCCCCGGCGACAGGCGGTCCCCCGTAACGTGGCCGAAACACTGGCGCAACCGCGCGGAAACGAAGTCTCCAATAGGGTGGCGATGTTCGGATTCCCTTACCCACTCGGAGGAAAGATGTTCCAAAGCGCTGACGATCTGTTGGCCTATGTGAAGGACGAGGGCGTCGAGACCATCGACGTCAGGTTCTGCGATCTGCCCGGCGTCATGCAGCACTTCACCGTTCCCGCTGGGTCGTTCGGCCCCGAGGTGTTCGAGGACGGCCTGGCGTTCGACGGCTCGTCCATTCGCGGCTTTCAGAAGATTCACGAGTCGGACATGGCACTGCTGCCAGACCCGACCTCGGCGTTCATCGACCCGTTCCGCCGGTCGAAGACCCTGGCCGTGAGCTTCTTCGTGCACGACCCGCTGACCAAAGAGCCCTACAGCCGCGACCCGCGCAACATCGCCCGCAAGGCCGAGGCGCACCTGAAGTCGACCGGCATCGGCGACACCGCGTTCTTCGCGCCCGAGGCCGAATTTTACATCTTCGACTCGGTGCGCTTCGAGACCAAGCAGAACGCGTCGTTCTACTACATCGACTCCGAGGCCGGCGCCTGGAACAGCGGCGCCGAGTCCGACGGCGACGGCCGGGCCAACCGTGGGTACAAGGTCAAGTACAAGGGTGGCTATTTTCCCGTCGCCCCGGTCGACCACTTCACCGACCTGCGTGACGACATGGTACGCAACCTCGAGCAGTCCGGCTTGATCGTCGAGCGCGCGCACCACGAGGTGGGCACCGCAGGCCAAGCCGAGATCAACTACCGCTTCAACACCATGCTGGCCGCGGCCGACGAGGTGATGAAGTTCAAGTACATCATCAAGAACACCGCCTGGGCGGCGGGCAAAACCGTCACCTTCATGCCGAAGCCGATCTTCGGCGACAACGGCTCGGGCATGCACGTGCACCAGTCGCTGTGGGCGAACGGAACCCCGCTGTTCTACGACGAGAACGGCTACGGACAGCTCTCTGACATGGCTCGGCACTACATCGGCGGCCTGCTGCACCACGCACCGTCGCTGCTGGCCTTCACCAACCCGACGGTGAACAGCTACCACCGCCTGGTGCCGGGCTTCGAGGCCCCGACCAATCTCGTGTACTCGGCCCGTAACCGGTCGGCCTGTATTCGCATTCCGCTCACCGGCTCGAACCCGAAGGCCAAGCGCATCGAGTTTCGCTGCCCCGACCCGAGCTCGAACCCGTACCTGGCCTTCGCCGCATGCCTGTTGGCCGGCCTGGACGGCATTCAGAACAAGATCGAGCCGCTACCCCCGGTCGACAAGGACCTCTACGAGCTGCCCCCCGAGGAGCACGCCAAGGTGCCCACCGTCCCGCCGTCGCTGGAGGGCGTGCTCGACAAGCTGGAGGCCGACCACGACTACCTGCTGGCAGGCGACGTGTTCACCTCGGACCTGATCGAGACCTGGGTCGACATGAAGCGCGCCGACATCTCGGCGATCCGGCAGCGTCCGCACCCGCACGAGTTCGAGATGTACTACGACATGTGACCATCAAACCTAGTCAACCCAAGGTCTAACTGGGCTTAGTCCGCAAAGAGTCCGCACGGGACGCGAAAGCAGCCGCGATCGCCTCCCGTGCGGACTTGTCCTTGTCCGGGAACATGTGCCCGTAGGTGTTCAGCGTCGTCGTCGCCGATGCATGCCGCAGCCGCGTCTGCACCACCTTCACGTCCAGGCCGGCAGCGATCAGCAACGACGCGAAGTAGTGCCGCAGGTCATGGAACCGGAACCCGTCCGGCAGCTTCTCCACACCCCGCTTCTCGTCGGGCTGCACCTGATCGCGGGCGGCCCTCATCGCCCGCTCGATCGCCCACGGAGTCGTCGGCTTCCCGACCACGTCGGTGACTATCGTCGACCCGCCGGACGCCTCCACCGCCGCCGCCACCTGCAGCGCCAACTCGTCCGGCACCGGGATCGGCGTCTTCGCCGTGTCCGACTTCAATGGCTCGAGCGGGTACTGGATGGCCGGCGAGATCACGCCCCGCATGAAGTCGACATCGACCACCCGCAGCGCCGCGGCCTCCGCGACCCGTAAGCCGGCGAACGCACCCAGAAGGACCGCCGGCTGCAGGTGTGCCGGGAACGCGTCATACAGGGCCCACACCTGCGCTGTGGACGCCACGTAGGGCCGCGGCTTCGCCTGCCCCGGGGACGTCCGCCGGGAGCACGGAGACCGCGGCAGGAGACCGTCGTGGACGGCGTCGCCGAGGATCTGCGCCAGCCGCCGATAGATCGCGTACGTGGTCGACGGTGCGTAGGTCTCCTGCAGCTGTGCCGTCCACGCCTTCACCGCCGACGGCTTCACATCGGCAAGCCGCTGATCAGCGAACGTCTTCTTGATCACCACGATGTGCGTCTTCGCCTGCCGCACCGTCCCCTTGCGGCGCGTCCCGTAGCCCTCCAGCCATGTGTCGCACCACTCCCCCACGGTCAGCTTCTGCTTCGTCGGCGCCACCCACATGCCCGTGACCAGCTTCGACGTCTCCTGGTCCAGCCAGCCCTGCGCGTCCACCTTCCGCCGGAAATGCTTCGCATGCTCCTTCCCGGCCGCGTCCCGGTAGCGGGCACGCCACCGGCCGTCAGGG
Source organism: Micropruina sp. (assembly GCF_047602085.1). Lineage (GTDB taxonomy): Bacteria > Actinomycetota > Actinomycetes > Propionibacteriales > Propionibacteriaceae > Micropruina. Next base: position 106,475 of record NZ_JASGID010000006.1, on the reverse strand, counting down.
CGCTTCGCGATGCTCGCCACGACGGGCCTTCCAGCGCTTCCTGGCCTCCAACCGGAGAGCCTCGGCTTGATCCAGTTCCACGGCGACCAGTCGCTCGAGGTCGGCGCTCTCGGAGTAGTCCTCGACGATGCTCCGCTTCGCTTCCGCTCTCATCCCGGAATCCACCGCCTCGATCAAGTGATCGCGGATCGGGACATCCATCCACAACCACCACAAGGGCTCGTCCGGCAGTTGCCCTTCTTCGTCGAGGAGAATTGACTCTGTACTCGTCTGGACCGCCGTACGGGTGAACTCCTGCGCCAGGCGGGCGATGCCACTATGCGCCTCGCTCAACCGGCGACCGGCCCGCATGAAGTGAGCCCCATGTTCTTCGCCCCACCTTGCAATCGATAGAACGTTGACCTCGACAACCTCGGAGAGCGCGATCGCCTCTTCCAGCTTCAGCGAGCGCTCGCCCTTCTCGATTGCCCAAACGGTGGCCTGCGTCCAGCGATGGCCTCGCTTCCGCATCTCGTCAGCGATCATCTGCTGACTCCGGTCTCCGCGCAGCCCGGCCAGGTTCCTACCCACGATCTTGTCGTACTCCCGATTGGCCATGGCTCACACGCTACTCGGAAACCCCTGCGCGCTCCACTTGATTTCCATGTGACTCGTGTTTACCATTATGGCCAACAGTGTTTACGAGTCGAAGGAGAGGACGCGTGACTGAACCACAGGCCGCCAACCTGATGTCCCCGATGGACATCGAGGCCTACACGAACGGCACCGTGAAGGCCGCCACCCTGCGGTGGTGGCGATACGAAAACAAGGGCCGAGGACCGAGGAGCTTCAAGCTCGGTCGCCGGCTCGTCTACCGCAAGAGCGATGTGCAGGCGTGGCTCGACGCCCAGTACAACGCCAGCCCCGAGGGGAAGGCGAGCGCATGAGTCAGCCGATGACCGCCGAGGACGCCATGGACTACCTCGACCAGATGATCACCCGCATGGACGAGCCGCTCGCGCAACTGGACCTCACCGACCAGCAGAAGGTCGGCGTCGCAACCATCGTCACCACCGAAGTCGCCGTGGCCAACCCGGCGTTGAGCGCCGGGCTCATCGCCGCCGGCATCATCGAAGTAGAAGGCTAAGCCCGATGAGCGACACCCTCGAACCATCCGCCTATCTGATCCAGCGATGCGAAGCAGCGATCCGAACGATCAGCCAGACTGCGGCCGACACGGGAATCATGTTTCCTGGCGAAGACGTCATCGACCTGGTCGAAAGAGACCTACTGCCCATGACGGGCGTGATGCAAGTCCTCCGGCGCGCAATGATCCGCCAGGTCATCAGCGACATCGTCACCCGCGACCAGGAGGGCTGAACCATGCCCTCCACCACGAAGAACGCCCCCGCCCAGCGGCAACTGGACGAGGGCAAGAAGTCAAACCCCAAAGGAAAGGAATTGACATGACCAACCATACCGCCCACGTCCACGACTTCCGAGCAGGCGAAGTCTGGTGCACCGGTTGTCTTGCCCACCGTCCCGACTGCGACTGCTGGCGCTGCGACCGCACCATCACCCTCGTGATGCCCGACGGGCTCAGCAGCAACCAATACGGCGAGATCAACGCCCGGACCACCGCGGCCTTCGACGCGCTGGTCAACGAGGTGGTGCGCCTCAACGCTGCCGAGTCGGTGACCCGATGAACACCGTCGTCGCCAACGTCCGCGCCACGGAAGTCACCGTCAAGACCGCCACGGTCCGCATCGAGAACACCGACAAGGGGCCCGTCATCATGCTGCCCCCGGTCCTCGATGACGAACTGGGGCGCCCGTCCGCGATCGCCAGGAAGGCCCGAGACCTCTCCGACGCCTTGACCAAGGTGGCGCACATGCTGAAGGACCACACGGACATCAATCTCGACACCGCGATGATCGCCGGCAGCGTGCGCGCCGAGGCTGGAGCCAAGCGGCTCACCACCCGAGACCTCGCCAACGCCGCCGGCGTGAGCATCCCACGGATGCGAGACCTGAAGGCCGGCCGCAAGCCGTACCGGACGGACGAACTCACCGGCATCGCGGCACTGATGGGAAAGAACATCGTCGAGTTCATGGACCAAGCCCAGCAAGACGCAATCCGACGCCGGGACTCCCTCCGCGACCCGGACCAACCGACGACCAGTTGGCGGCAAGCCCTCACTACCGTGCTGGAGGACTCATGACTCTCCACGACGCTCTCGATAACGCCGACAACTGGTGGCGGGACCCTGCCGAAAGGGCACTCGCCTGGTGGGCCGAAACCGGGCAACCGTTCACCGTTGACGATTTGCGCGATCTCGGCGTTCCTGAACCCGACCATCCCGCCCGCTGGGGAGCACTATTCGCTGGCGGGCGGAAACAAGGCCTCGTTCAGCCCATCGGCTATTCCCAATCACGACGACCCGCACGCCACGGAAGCGTCATCCGCATCTGGAAAGGAACCATGACGGAGAACCAGGCAGCATGACCTGGACGAAATTCGGTGCCGAGTTCCGCGACGAATGCGCGGAACTCGGCCTCACCGACGCCGAATTCCGCACCCACGTCGAAGCCATCATGTACCTGTACGGCATCGAAAACATGGACATGATCATCCAGTGCCGCCTCGTCCGCAAATGGGCGGGCAGCGACAACTACGCGGACGCCGTTCGCGGCTTGGTCGAGAAAGGGCTCTGGAAGCCCGCCGGACCCGACTGGAAGATCGTCCACCACGAGGACGTGTTCCGTCAGTCGCTCGGCTACCAGCTGCGCGAGCGCGAGCGGGCCAAGGACAGCATGGCCAAGAAGCGAGCCGCTGCCGAGGCTAGGCGACCGGCGCAGGACGTTACGCAGGACGTTACGCGTAACGAACTGCGAACGCAGTCAGTCAGTCAGTCATACAGGCAGAGCAGTAACAACGAACCTGAAAACGAGCGAGCTTCGAAGCTTGAACCGGACAAGCAGATGAACGGGCGCTGCTCTGACCCTGACTGCGATCAGCCTCTGACGAACCCGATGTCGAGGAAAGCTGGGAAGTGCCCGGCGCACATGAGGCGGGCAGCATGAACGAGATCATCGTCTACACGGCCCGCGAGGCTGCCGAGGTCGCTCGCTCCCGAGCCCGGGTCGACGGAGCCTGCTCGACTAGCGCATTCTCGCCGAGGACCTGCGCGAATGGATCAGGGCTGACCTATCCGCTCACGAAACATGAGGATGCCGAGCGGTGAGCCGCACCAAGTGGGCCGGGCGGGACAGCCGGAATGCCCGCGCTATCTGCAAACCGCTGGTCGACCAGGGCGTCCCGTGCTACCGCTGCAAGAAGCCGATCCTGCCCGGACAGCAATGGCACCCCGACCACATCATCGACCGGGCACTCGGAGGCACCAACACCCCCGACAACCTGTGGCCCTCGCATGCACGCTGTAACACCAGCGCAGGAGGAAAGATGGGCGCCGCAATCGCAAACACACGACGCCAACAATTGAAAGCACAAAGAAATAGCCGAAACAATTCCGAAAAGGTCGAATCTTTTGGCGGAAAGGAAACAGCCCACGGCTACGGCCCCTCTATTTCTCTCCCCATTCCGTCTGAATGGCCGGACGTGTCGGCCGCGGCGTCGATTTTGTCGCCTGTCCCGGCGGGCACTGATCTGGCGGAGGCGGTCGAGGGGGCGCGCTGGCTGGGGCTGGACTTGAAGCCGCAGGGGTTGGAGATCGCCGGCGTTATGCAGGCGTTGGGTTCGGATGGGCATCCGCTTTACGAGACGGTGGGTGTGGAGTTGGCGCGCCGGTCGGCGAAGACTACTGCGGTGTTGGCGACCTGAGGTTGACCCCAAAATCCGGACAGGTGGTTGTTTGGTCAGGCGGCCTGGAGGGCCGGCTGGTCGGTCTGTCGGGCCAGGTGGTGTTCGTACTGTAGTGGGCTGAGGTAGCCGATCTTGGAGTGGCGCCGGCGGGCGTTGTAGAACCCGTCGATCCAGGCATAGACGCCGCGGCGGGCCTCGACGATCGTGGCGAACACGTGCCGGTGGTAGTACTCGTTCTTCAGCGTCGACCAGAACGACTCGGCTGCCGCGTTGTCCCAGCACACCCCGGTGCGTCCCATCGAGCGCAGCAGGTCGAGCTGGCCGGCCACCTCGGCGATCTGCTGGCTGGTGTACTGACAGCCCCTATCGGCGTGGAAGATCACCTTCCCGGGCAGCTCACCGCGCAGAGCGACGGCCTGACGCAGCGCGTCCTCGACGAGATCGGCCCGCAGGTGGTCGGCGATGACACGGCCCAGGACCCGGCGGGTGTGGCCGTCACGGACCGCGCACAGGTAGGCCCAGCCCTCACCAGTGGACAGGTAGGTGATATCGGAGAACCAGGCGACATCGCGGTGTCCCTTGTCGAAGTGGCGCTTGACCAGGTCCGGTGCCGGGTCGGGGTTCGGGCCGGGCACCGTGGTCGGCGGATGCCAGGTCCGGGGACTGATCCCGGCTATCTTGGCTTGCCGCATGAGCTTCGCGACCGTCTTGCGCGACACCGTCTCCCCAGCCTCCTGCAAGTCGGCGCGGATCCTCGGCGCCCCATACGTGTGATCGGAAGCCTTGTGGAACTCGACGATCTTGCCGGTCAGCTCGGCCCGCCGCTGCTCGGCGCGAGTCGGGCCGCCGCGACGACGCTTGCACCACTCGTAGTAGCGGCGCCGGTCAACCCCGATCAGCCGGCACATCCGGCTGATCGTGTAGTTCGCCTTCTCCGCGTCGATCACCTCGAAGCACTCCTGCCGGGAGTGTTCTTCGCCGCGAAGAAGGCTGCGGCTTTTCCCAGGAACTCGTTGTCCATCCGCAGTTCGGTGTTCTCGTGCCGCAGCCGTTCCAGCTCGGCCCGCTCCGACACGTCCAACGGCGCCTCCGGCGGCGCACCGATCCGGTCCCGCTCGGCCTGGACCCAACGGCCCAACAGCTGCGCACCCACGTTGATCTCGGCCGCGACCGCCGCGATCGTGCGGCCGGTGTCGATCACCAGATGCGCAGCCTCACGCCGATACTCCGGGGTGTAACTCTTCCGCTTCTTCGAAGTTCCCATCAAGGACATCCTCTCCGGCGGTCTCCGACAAGGGAACCCGCCAAGACGGTGTCCGGGTTACGGGGTCAACCTCAGACCTTGTTGGGTCGCTGTCTGGCTCGTCCTGGCTATCGGGTGGCGTCGACGGCGCAGGACGGTTTGCGGGCGCGGGCGAAGTTGAAAGAGGTCATGACGCTACTGCGGTTGCGGGGGTTCGAGCGGCAGGAGTTGGGGGTGTTGTACTTCAGCAACGGCACGGAGCGGATCTTGTTCGAGAACGGGTCGGTGTGGATGGCGATCCCGCCGGATCCGGGTGCGTTCCGGTCGGACGCGTTCGACGCGATCTTCGTCGACGAAGCTGGCGAGTTGGACCCGGAGAAGGCTGAGGCGTTGCAGGCGGGCTACCTGCCGACGCAGGACACCCGGCCGGACTCGCAGACGATCATCGCCGGCACCCCGGGGGAGTCCCGGGCCGGCCTGTTGTGGTCGACGCTCGAGGATCTCCGCCACGGGGTACCGGGTGTCGGTGGCGTGGTGTACGAGGCGGGCGACCGTGAGGTGTTCCTTGACGTGTCCGACCCGGAGAACCCGGTGCCGAACATCGAGTTGCTGTTGCGGGTGCATCCCGGCATTTCGTCAGGTCTGACGACGGCGCCCAAGGTGCTCTCCCGGATCGGGAAGATGGGATTGGCGAAGTGGTGTCGCGAGTATCTGTGTCAGTGGCCGCTCAATGCCGGCGTCACCGCGCTGGACGTCGCCGCATGGGTCGACTGCGCGACTGAGGATGCCCCGGCACGGCCGGAGAACGCCGCGGTGTGCTGGGACATCGACAAGGACGGGGCTCTGGCGGCGCTGGTGGCTGCGTGGCGTGACGCTGACGGTCGGGCCTGGTTGGAGGTGCTGGACGTCCGCGCCGGCTACGACTGGATCCCGAAAGCGGCCCAGGCTGCGCAGGGCGAGCATCGCGGCCCGGTGATGTACGACGCGATCGGCGCGAACCTGGACGTCGCCGAGGAACTGTCCCGGCCGCCGTACCGGGTCCGGACCAAACCGTTGACGACCCGTGAGCAGGTGGGGGCGACAGCGCGGATCGAGAAGGAGATCAGCCGTCGCAACGTGCGGCATCTGGACGACCCGGCGCTGACCGGTGCGGTGGAGTCGTCGGCGTGGCGTCCGGCGGGGAACGCCCGCCTGTTCCTGCGGGTCGCCGGCTCCTGCACGATCGTGGCCGCCGCTGGGGCGTTGTGGGCCTACGACCAGCGCAGCCCGGCCGCCGGCCGGCGTCGCCGGATCCGGACGAGTGCGCAGGTGGCGGCGTGAAGTACCGGGTGGATATCGGGGATCCGGCTGCCCGGGTTGCTCTCGGGGTGTGCGACGAGTGTGGTGATGCTCGGTTCTTGGCCGTCTCCTACGAGTCGGCTCTCGTGCTGTTGGCTGCTCACGAGTTGGAGGTGCATCCGGACACGAAGCATGTCCGCTCCAACCTGGCCCGGTACCGGGCGGCGCACCGGCAGGGCGCGGCGGCTGCCTGAATACCACCTCGCCCATGATGGGTTTCGTGGGTTTGTTCGATAAGTTGCTGCCGCGCCGTGAGGCGGTCGGGATGCTGCTGGCTGACCCCCGTATCGCGCCGATGGCTTCCCCGTGGGCGGGCGCCAGCCTTGCCCGCGTCGCCCTGGCCGACATGGCCGGCATGCGACTCAGCGGGATCAGCCGCGAAGAGGCCATGAAGGTACCGGCCGTGGTCCGCGGCCGGGGTCTGATCGTCGGGCACCTGTCCCGCCTGCCGCTCAAACTGTGGGACGTCTCCAGCGACACCCAGCAGCCGACGCCCGTCTGGCTCGGCTCGACCAACACGCTGCAATCGCCCCGGATGCGGCTCGCCTGGACCCTCGATGACCTGATCTTCACCGGCCTGTCACTGTGGGCCGTCGAACGCAACGGTGACGGGCTGACCGATGCGATCCGGGTGCCGCGTGCCGAGTGGACCGTCGATCCCGACTCGCTCGGGGTGATCGTGCGCGGCGTCCCGGTCGCCGACCCGCGTCAGGTGCTGCTGTTCGAGGGCACCCAGGAAGGCCTCTGCCAGATCGCCGCCGACGAAGTACGCGGCTCGCTCGACATGTCCACCGCCTGGCGGCAACGCGTCGAGTCCCCGATCCCGAACGTGGCGCTGAAGCAGACCGACCCGAACGACCAGCTGACCGACGACGAGGTGGATGACCTGGTCGACGACTGGGAAGCTGCCCGCCGCGCCGGTGGGACCGCGTTCGTGCCCTACGGGGTCGAACCGGAAGCGATGGGGCAGGTCGCTGCCGATCTGTACGTCGAAGGACGCAACGCTGGCCGGCTCGACATCGCCAACTACCTTCAGGTGCCGGCCAACCTGCTCGAAGGCTCGATGTCCACCGCCAGCCTCACCTACAGCACCCAGGAGGGCCGGCGCTCCGACTTCATCGACACCTGCCTCGCCTACTGGGCTGGCCCGATCGAGGCCCGCCTCTCCCAAGACGACGTGTGCCCCGACGGCACCGCTATCCGGTTCGACTTCTCCAGCCTCACCAGCGTCATCGCACCTGCCACGCTCCCGAGTTCGGAGGACTGATGGACATCCTCGAGGATCTGCGCGAGGTCGACTACATGGCCAGATGGTGTGTCAGCCAGAACCTGAGTCACCTGACGGGGTCGGTGGAAGACGCATTCGATGAGGCTCGGAGCGCGATCCTGGAGAAGGTGGCCGAGCATGCGGCCAGCCAAGGCAGCCTCAGCAGCCGTCACGATCTCATCGTGGCGGGGAAACGCGCCGTCCAGCGACTCATCAAGGCGGCCGGCAAGCACAGAGGGCCGGCTGCTGTCAGCTACTGGACCGCTGCATGCGACCCGTGGGACGAGCGACTCCTCGACCGCCTCGCCGTACACGAAGTGATGCGGGTCTTGCCGCTCGAGATGCAGGAGACCCTGCTCACCTACGCCGCACATGACCAGAACATTGAGGCCACGGCGAAGCACTTCACCGTGGACATATCGGTGATGTACCGCCGCATCCGGCGGGCGCGGCAGCAGTTCATCACTGTCTGGTTCGACTGGGAAGTACCTGCCAAGCCTCGGCACCGGGAACACGTCGGGCAGGCGCCGCTCGCGACCCACTGTGGCCGCGGCCACGAGTTCACCCCAGAAAACACCCTCCGCACCCGCTCAAAGCGGAGTATCGCCAGAACCGGGCGCAGGTGCCGCGCATGCACGCAGATCTACAGCCGCCGCCAGGTCGCCACCAAACGCACCAAGACTCAGGAGAACCAATGACCAAGTTGACTCTGATTGCCCCCGGCCGGCTGCAGGCGACCGCCGATCCGCGTGTGAAGTCGGGTCTGTTGCTGCCGTACGGGGAGCACGGGCTGACGAACAAGGGCAAGGTGCTCGCTTCGGCTGGTGCGCTCACTCTGGCGGAGAAGCTGGACCCGTTGACGTTGGAGCATGCCGACAAGTTGGGGGTCGCGGACTTCGTCGGGTTCGAGGAGCAGCCCGGCGGGCTGCACTGCTCGGTGCGGTACCTGGACACCCCGCTCGGGAACGCTGCTCTGGCCGAGTTCGACGGCGGCACCCGCGCCGGCCTGTCGGTCGAGGTGGACCAGCCCGTGATCCGTGGAGGTCGGCTTGTTGCCGGCGTCATCACGGGCGGTTCGCAGGTGGAGACGCCGGCGTTTCCGTCGGCGAAGTTGGCTGCCGCTGAGCTGGACGACGCCCCCGACGAGGGCGCTCCCACCGATCTGCCGGATGTGGTGATCAACGGCGCCGAGCTCGACGACGTCGAGTCCGTCGAGGTCACCCATGACCGTATCGCGATCACCACCAAGACCCCCGAGGCACCCGCCGAGGACGACACGAAGGAACCCGTCATGACTGCTGCCCGAGTGCAGAACGCCGCGCTGCTGGGCGCGAGCAAGCCGAAGAACGACAGCAACGCCCTGTTCGCCGCGCTCGCCGGAGGGTTCGGCGCCGGCCTGACCGGTGGACGCCTGGAGGCCGCCCTGGCCGATGTTGTGCCGGCGAACATTCTCGGCATCGAGCAGCCGCAGTACGTCGGCGAGCTGTGGGCCGGGCAGCCGTTCGAACGGCGCATCATCCCCCAGTTCGACCACTCCGACCTGAACAGCTTCACCATCCAGGGCTGGGAATGGGGCACTCAGCCCACGGTCGGGCTGTACACCGGCAACAAGACCGAGATCCCGTCCGCGCCGATCAGCACCGTCGCCAAGTCGGGCACGCTGCAGCGGATCGCCGGCGGTCACGACATCGACCGCAAGTTCCGCGACTTCTCCAACGCCGAGTTCTGGGAGGCCTACTTCCGGAAGATGGCCGAGAGCTACGCGAAGGTGTCTGACGACTACATCCGCAGCCAGGTCGTGGCCTCCATCGGCGCCGGTTCGCAGCGGCAGCACCTGGCCGCCGGCGCCATGCCGTCCGGTGTCCCGGCCGCGCTCGCGATGATCGTGAAGGCGTCGATCAAGATGCTGGACGACCTCAACACCTTGCCGACGGTGGCGTTCGTCACGAGTGACTTCTGGGAGCCGTTGTTCTACGTTCAGCAGCAGCAGGTGCTCGCCTACCTGAGCACGTCGCTGGGGTTGAAGGAAGGCGATGTGGAAGGGTTCAAGATCGTGCCCGTCCCGACCGGCAGCCTCACCGCCGGCGCCTGGGTCGGCAAGGTTGTCGTGGCCCACAAGTCCGCGTTCAACGTGTACGAGCTGCCCGGCTCCCCGATCCGGGTCTCGACCGAAGACCTCACCCGAGGCGGCGTCGATGAGGCCCTGTTCGGCTACTGCGGCTACATGCTGGAGAACGCCAAGGGTCTGATCAGCTACGACACGCCCAGCTGACCATGGCGGTTCTTGGCTGGATCAGCGGCGTCGGTAGCGACGATCGTCTGGACGTGCTGTGGCCGGGTGCCTCCGACTACGGCTTCGATCTCGACTTCCCGTTGCAGTGCGCCGCGATCCAGTGCGCCCTGTTCGCCCCACCCATCGATGACGGGGCGCCGGTGCCGGACAACTACCTCGCTGCGCAGGTGTTGCAGGCCCGGGCGTTGGTGCGGGCCGGGATCGTCGGGGACAGTGACCGTGCCGGGCTGGGTGAAACGGTCGCAGTGTTCCCGATGGACTGGACGGTCAAGAACCTGCTCCGACCCAAGCGAGGCAAGCCGTACTTCGGTGGGAAGCGGGCAGTGTCGTGAGCGGCCGCAAGCTCCTCGCCGACGCACTGAAGACGGCGCTGCCGACCTGGCAGATCGTATCCGATGCCCGGACCCTCGACGGCGTCCGCAAACCCGGCGCGGTCGTGTTGTGGACTGCTCGCCGGATACGGCCGGACAAGGTCACCCTCGACCTGCTCACCGACGAGATCCCCCTATGGGTGCTCACCGCCACCGACCGGCCCGCCGACATCGAGGACGACCTCGACCAGCTACTGGACCGCACCATCGAGGTGTTGGAGTCGCTGGACTGGTGTGTCTGGACCGAAGCGACCCGCGGCGTCCTGGCCGAAACCTGGCATGGCTGGCAACTCACCGTCACCTGCAACTACCGAATCACCACCTAGGAGTACCTGATGGCCACCATCACTCATCCCGTCACCAACGCCTACGTACTGAAGACGCTCAGCATCCTGTTCAAGCTCCGGGGCGCCACCGATACCGACGATTTCACCAAGCACGTCGGTGGTGTCACGTTCACCCCGACCGCGCAGTCCGGTTCGTGGACCGGCGCCAGCGGCAACGTGATCAGCGAGCAGGGCATCGCGACCTGGGTCGCGACCCTGGGTCTGGTGCAGGACCTCGACGATGACGGGTTCATGTTGTGGCTGCTCACCCACGAGGGCGAGAAGGCCGACGTGACCGCCACCCTGAAGTCCGGCACCGGAGCGTTCACGTTCACCGTGACCCTGACCCCGGCCGCGATCGGTGGCGAGGTCGGCCCGAACCCGTTGTCGTCGTCGGTGACGCTGCCGATGGACGGCAAGCCCGTGTTCGTCCCGCCTGCTCCCTGATCCCCTGGTGTGGGTGGGGCAGCTGGTCCGGGGCTGAACGGCAAAGCACCTGTGACCGGGTCGCCGTCGCCCCACCCACACCAGGCCACGCTGAATTTGGAGGCGGTTGCATGATCGCGATCGACGTGGGTCGGGCACCGGCCGAGTTGCGTGCCGCGGTGCTCGCAATGCGCCAGGCCGACGCCGAGATCCGTCGTGGTGTGTCGGCCCGGATGCGGGGCGAGATGAACCCGGTGTGGAAAGCCGAGGTCACCCAGCGCGCCGCCGGCGGCATGGCGGCCCGGATCCTGTCCCCGGGTGCCCGGATCACCGGTGGGAACCCGCCGCAGATCATCGCCGCCTCGTCCCGGCGAGCGATCGGGCGTGGTTTGGTGCCGGACCGGAACTGGGCCGGCTACGAGTACGGCGCCAACGATTCCACCCGGATGGCCACCTCGGCTCGTGGGAAGCGGTACCGGCGGCATGTGATGCGGCACCTGCCGAAGCATGGTGAGGGGCGGGTGCTGGAACCGGCCGCCCGGGAACTCCTGCCCCGAATCGCCAGCTACTGGACGCAGAGTGTGATCAAGGTGTTCATGGACGCCGCGGAAGGCAAGGGGTAGACGTGGCGTTCAAGATCAGCCTGCTGTCCGATGTGCGTGGCTTCCTGAAAGGCACCGACGACGTCGGGAAGGCCCTCGACGACGTCGCTGACAGCCTGGACGACCTGGCCCGCGACACCAAGCAGAACGCCGACGAGGCCGGCCGGCAGCTTGAGCGGGGCTTCTCCGACGCGTTCGACAAGGTCCGCCGCGAAGGCAAGGACGCCTCGCGCCGGATGGGTGACGACCTCAAGGACGGCGCCAAGGAAGCCGGCGAGGGGTTCAACGAGCTCGGCGACGAAGCGAAAGACTCCGCGAAGGAAGCAGCCGCCTCGTTCTCCGGCGAGTTCTCCGACGTCGCCGACTACATCCAGGAAGTCCTCGCCCAAGCCCTGCAAGGGTTCGGCCCGGTCGGCGCGGCGGCCGGTATCGCCGCCGCGGCCGGGGTCGGCATCCTGATCAGCAGCCTGCAACAGGCCGCCGAGGACGCCGAGACCGCCAAACAGACTGTGCTCGATCTCGCTGACCAGCTCGCCGACGTGAAAGGCAACCCGGCGGCGCTCGCCTGGGCCGACCTGTTGCGCGGCAAGCTGCAGGAAATCGTGAACACCAAAGAGTGGTACGAGTTCTGGCAAGACACCCCGAAGACCCGCCTCGAAGAATGGGGCACTGCCGCCAAGAAATACGGCGTCGATATGGCCGACGTGATGCGCGCCCAAGCCGGTGACGCTGAAGCATTGGGCCGTGTCACCGATCAACTCAACCGGCAACAGGCCGACCTGAATAACCAATATCTCGACTCGGCCGACATCTACGGCAACTACAACGAACAGCTACGCAGCGCCGCCAGTGAGGTCGGCGCATTCCGCTACCAGGTCACCGCCGGCGCCAGCGACCTCGAAAAGGCGACCGAGTGGAACAAGGCGTACACCGAAGCGATGCGCGACATCCCGTCCGCGACCGAACGTGCCGCCGAGGCGTCCGCAACCTTCACCGACAGCCTGAACGATCACCTGACCGTCGCCGATGAAGGCCTGGACAAGTTCGTCCACAAGGGAAAGCTGAGCCTTGACGAATGGGCAAGCGAGCTGCGCCGGCGCGCCAAGGAAACCAAAGCGGTTCAGGACTTCACCGTCAACCTGACCCCGAAACTGTCCCCGGAGGCAGCTGCCCGGTTCGCTGAACTCCCCTTCGAGACCCAAGCGAAAATCGCTGACGCGTTCAAGTCCGGCGGAAAGAAGGCACGCCAGAAGATCGTGCAGAACCTCGAAGCCGAGGCGAAAGTCACCAAGGTCGACATCAACACCGGCGACGCCCAGAAATACGCCGACAGCAAGCCGATCGAGATCCCCACCACGGTTGCCAATACTGGCGCCCTCAAAGGCGCCCAAGAAGCTGCGGACGCCGCTCAGAAGGTCGCCGACCGGACCAACAACCGCATCGAGTACCACACCCGCATCGACACCGGCGAACTGCAACGCCAAGTCGACCGCGCCGCGGCGTCGATCAGGCCCCCGACGATCACGATCAAGACCCGGGTGCAGAAGGAGACGCCGTGATTGTCGCTACCGGTCTGCCGGTCACTCTGATTGCCATCAGTGGCCAGGCCACGGAATCTCCTGCCGGCACGTTCACCGTCAACGATGCCACCAGCTCAGGTTTCGCCGGCGTCACCGTGGCCAGCGTCCCGGCTGGTGCCCGCTGGACGGTCACCGCCGACGCCGGCCCCGACTCGTGGGGGCTGTACGCATACTGGCGGACCGCCGCCGGTACCCAGACCGGCCCGACCGTCCACTCGATCGACCCCGTCACCAGCGCCGGCGCCGGAACGACGATGATCGATCTGCCGGCCAAGCCCGCTGACGCGACCAGCGCCCGGCTCGGCATCGAGATCCGCAGCACCGGCGCCGGACGTGTCGTCGAAGTCACCGCCGCATCATGGACCCTCACCGCCACCACCGAGATGTTGACGGCGCAACTCGACCGCCCCCTGCACCGCACCGCCATCGACCGCATCACCGCAGCCGTCCCGCACATCCAAGCCGGCACACCCGGTCTGCTCGCCGGCCAGATCACCTACCTGTGTGACGATCTGAACGCTGCACTCGCCCTTGATGCCGTGTACACAGCCGGGCCGGGAGTGTTCGTTCGTTCGTTGACTCCAGACCCCGAGCATTCCGGCCTGTACCTGGCAGACGGTCTCGTGCCTGACCCCGAGCATCCCGGCCTGTACATGGTCAATCCCGAATTGATGGTCCCCGTGCTCGGTCTCCCCGGGATGTACACCGCACCCCCGCTCGCGAACCTGAGACATGTCGCGGTCGGCACCATTCGGATGGCCGCTGAGCGGGCGACGCCTGGCCGGCCGTCGAAGTGGCTGTACACCGTCGAAATCCGAGAGGTTCCCTGATGGCAGGCAACAACCCCGCCCCCTGGCTCCCGGGCAGCATCGCGCTGCTCGAGCAGCCGCTCGTCGAGCACACCTACGCGGTGAAGATCTGGACCGGGAACCTCGCCCTCAACAGCGAACGCGTCGAGGTACCCGCCTACGACGTCCAAGTCACCCTGTCGTCGGTTCGGGTCCCGTTCGGGCTGGCCACGTTCAGAACGCCGATCCCGCCCTGGCCCGGCATCGACTGGCCCACCGGGAACGTGCTGCACGACCTGCGGTCCTGCATCGCCCGCATCGTCCCGGTATCCATCCTGGCCGGCTGGAAGACCAGCGGCGGTGGCGACGACCGGCACACCATCCTCGCCGGCTACGTCACCAGCATCGAGGTCCGTCGTACCGCCGACAGCAGCTATGTGCAGTGGACCGTCACCAGCGCCGAACAGCTCTGGGAGTACCCCTCCCACCGCACCTACAACCCGTCCAACAGCTACACCCGGATCAAACAGGTCACCGACGCCGTCAACGGTTCCGCTGACCCCTGGTACGTCGCCCCCGTCGTCACCGAAGGCACCCTGAACACACCCAGCAGCGGCCAACTCACCAACTTCCGAGCCGCCGACATCGCGATCGGTGACACCGTCGGCGACTACCTGCGCCAACTCGCCCAGATGCTCGGCCAGGTCGTCCGGCCCGACTGGCGCAACGACACCCTGCGGCTGAGCGTGGAGGCCGAACCCACCTACAACACGGCCGCGGCGCTGACCCTCACCAGCCCCGCCGAAGCCAGCGAAACCTACAGCTACGACGAGTGGGGAACCGTCCTCACCCTGCGCGCCCAATGGATCGCCGGCGGCGACGAGAAGACCAGCCAACGCCAGTTCGCAGCCACCGCCGTCGGCGGTATGCCGCTGTTCCCCAACACCCCCACCCGCGGCACCATCCCCGCCGTCCCACAGACCGCGACCGTGTGGACCAAGCCACCCGGCGGTGTCGTCCCCGCCGATCCCACCTGGGGACCGACAGCGCTGTGGATGGACCGCATCACCAACAAGAAGTTCGCACTCCTGCAAGCCACCAGCCGCGCTGCCTGGTGGCTCGTCCCCGGCGACGTCGTCAGGTACACCAACCTGCCCACCACCGGCGACACCACCACGACCATCGTCGCCGACACGATCACCTACGACCTCGACAGCGGCCTCATGACCATCAACGGCTACGCGCCCTAGGTGCTCTAGTAGTGTGTCGTGTCTAAATATTTGGGTATAGGTGTCGGAGTTTGATGCGGGCGTCGTTTGTCGTGAACTGCCAGTCGACTTGCCGTTGGTCGTCGTTGGTCGCTTTCTGCCAGGCGGCGAGTTCGGCGTTGAGGACGTCGAGGTCGTCGATGCGGCGGGTGAGGCATTGCCGGCTGAGGGCGGACAGCTCGATCTCGGCGATGTTGAGCCAGGAGCCGTGCTTGGGTGTGTAGTGGATCTCGAGCCGTTCGGCGAGAGCGCGGGCCTTCGCGGGCTCGAACGCCTCGTAGAGCGAGCCGAGGGTATGGGTGTTGAGGTTGTCCATGACGAGGACGACGCGTTTGGCGTCGGGGTAGTCCATGGTCAGCAGCCGGTCCACGCCCGCGGCCCAGTCGATCCGGGTCCGCCGCGGCTTCGCGTCGACGTGGCGGTGTCCGGCGAGCGGCTCGACCCAGACGAAGATCGAGCAGGTGCCGTGACGGACGTACTCCGAGTCCTCTTTGAGATCGTGGCCGGGGCGCGCCGGGATCGGGTCACGAGCGTGGCCGAGCAGCTGGTACGGCTTCTCGTCCATGCACACCACCGGCACTGCCGGGTCGAAGGGCCGGTGGTAGACCTCCAGAACATCCTCCATCCGCGCCACGAACTCGGCGTTGGCTTTCGGCGGGATCGTCCAGCACTTCTTTAAGTGAGGACGAAGCCCCCCTTTTTCAGGGCCCGCCCAATCGTGGAGTGATCCAGAGGCGGCAGCCCGTCGGTAAGGGCCACGTGTTTCTCCAGCAGCCGCAACGACCACCGGTCGAACCCCTCCGGCGGTCTCGTGCACGCCAGCGCGATCACCCGCGCCTCGACATCCCCGGTCACCTTCGGTGGCACCGGCGGCGTGACCCGTTTGCGGCGGCGAATCACCTCATCGGCATCCCCACCGGACTCGACGAACCGCTTCGCGATCAGATACACCGTCTGTTCGGACACCCCGACACGCTCCGCGACAACCCGCCGACCCGGCACGACCCTCGCGTTCTCATCCAGCTCAAGCAGAACCCTCGCCCGCGCAATCATCCGCGCCGGATGCGTCCCCCGCGACACGACCCTCGTCAGCTTCACACGATCCTCAGCCGTCAACGCGACGACATGATCCTTCAGCCTGGGCACGATACGACTCCTCCCGATCAAGCATCAATCAGGACAAGCCAATCCCACCCATTACCAAACTATTAGGAGCGACACTCCACTAGCATCTGCTCATACTTCAAGCATCCCGCCTCTTAGGAAATCAATGCTGTTCAGAATCGAACCGACTATGCGGGTCACCGCTTGCACATTTCTCGGCAAGAAGGACCTCGCCAAGTTCGGGAGCCATCCCAACTTCCCCAACGTGTTCGAGCCGACCACAGTCGGTTCACCGGACCGTGTCTTGGCGATCGCGCTGCGCCACGGCGTCGCCATTACGGATGGCCTGGCCGTGGACGCCTATCCCGTGTTTGCACTCGGGCGACCTACCGAGCTCCGGAAGCTCCGAGACGACATGATGCGGAACCGCGAGCAGCTTCGTCCTGAGCACGAGATGGTGGACCGGTGGCTCGGCGTGCCCGGCGAGACGCAGAGGCTCGACGCTGAGATGGACGAGGTGATTGATAGGCAGATCGACGAGGCAGACACAGAAGCCGATGGCTATCTGGCCGGAGCGGTGAAGCCGGAACTCGTCGAACACTGGCGGTCACTGGGCGGCCCCGTCCTCCCGTGAACGGTCCGCAGAAAGTCCGCAAGATTCCCAGCAGCTACCCCGCCCGGCTCAACGCCACCAACGCTCCGCCCCTAGCCAACTCGCGGTAGCCAATCTCACCCATCATCCCCAATCGTGGGGCGGCAGTTCGAGATGTACTACGACATGTGACGACTCCGTCGTCCCAGGGTTCCGGCACTCGGCGGGCCTGAAGCCCTCAGCACCCGTGTGCTTCGATCTGTGACGACCCGGTGACTGGCCGGTCCATCGCTCGGTGGACCGGCCTTCGCTTGCCTACGCGACGTGCCGACCGATGCGGCCGCCATCTGACAGGGGTGCGTGAGATTACGTCCGATCCGCACGCCACTTCGCCTCGTCCGCCGCACGATCCACGGAATCGGACGTAATCTCACGAGCGTGATCGGGTTCAGAGCGGACAGTGCCGCGCCCGTCCACCCATCGCGAAGGAGACCACCCACGGACCTGGCGGAGCAGTCGTGCCGTAACACCGCGCCGGCCCGGCTGATCAGGCTGCTGCGATCCCCGATTGCGCACCGCTTGGCGACCAGACCCGACTCGACGACCTGACCATGCCGGGTTGGGTCGAGGGGATCAGCGCTGGTCGAGCCCGTCCAGACCTCAGACATTCCGCCGGGCAACGAGATTTCGACAAGCTCAACCAGCGGTGATTGTCTCCACCAGCGAGGGTGCCGCTCGACCGACGATTATCACCGTTCAAGCCGACAGCCGCACCACGTTGCCCCAGGGGTCGTCCAGCTCGACGAAGGCGCCGGTGTCGCGCAGTTGGGTGCCCGCGGCCCGCAGCCGTCCAGCGGCCTGGGCGACGTCTTCGGCGCTGGGCAGCGTGATGTCCACCCGGCCGAGCCCGAGAGCCGGTGCGCGGAAACCCGCGCCGGCACTGCGCCAGGTGTTCATCGCCATGTGGTGGTGGTACCCGCCGGCCGCCACGAACACCGCGCCGTGCCATTCGGCAGTGAGTTCGAAGCCGAGCAGGTCAACGTAGAACCGCTTGGCCAGTTCAGCGTCGCCCACCTTGAGATGCACGTGCCCGACGGCGCCGTCCAGGCCGGTCAGCACGCCGCGACGATCGGGTGCCGTCGACAGGTGCTCACGGGCCGCGTCGGTGAGATGTTCGCCGATGAATCTGTTGGCGTCGATGTGGAGGGCATCCATCACCACCCGCCCGTTCTGGTACGACCACTCACTGCGCGGACGGTCCCAGTACAACTCGATGCCGTTGCCCTCGGGGTCGTCGAGGTAGAACGCCTGCGAAACCAGGTGGTCGCCGGCACCGGTGTACAACTGTGGGGTGTTGACCGCGACGGAGGCCAGGGTGGCGGCCAGCGACGCTCGATCGGGGTGCAGGATCGCGGTGTGAAACAACCCGGCGCTGCGCCGCTCGCCTTTGGGCAGATCGGGACGGTGTCGCAACGTCACCAGGGTCTCTGCCCCACGACCCAGGTGCACCTCGGGGCCGTTCTCGGCCAGCACGTCGAGCAGCAGCACGTCGCGATAGAACGCGGTCTGGGCAGCCAGGTCGGCCACATCAAGGCTCACCCGGCCCATGCGGGTGCTGGCCGGCAGCAATTCGGTCACAACGAACCTTCTTCAGTCGATAGCTGACCTGTCAACAATAATTCTTGGCTGCGCATTCCAACCGTCCGGCCGTTGTCGGCTTCGAGACCGCGGGCTGCCGTCCTGGTGTCGGCGCTGGACGCGACACCACGACGACGACCCGCCGGCAGCACGCGTCGGCGAAAACCGGCGAGCCCTCGCAGCGAACAGGCCCAGGGCCGACGCACTGTCTCCACGGTTCACGCCACACGCCTAGACTGCGCCGGGTGACCTCAGCCCTTCAACCTCGGGTGCGCGCCCGTGCGCTGGTCGTGGTCGGCATCGTGCTGCTGGCGTTCAACATGCGCCCGGCCGCGGTGTCGATCGGCCCGGTACTGGCCGAGATCGTCGCCGAGCTGCAGCTGAGCGGGGTCGAGGCCGGACTGCTCACCGCGCTGCCGGTGCTGTCGTTCGCCGCGTTCGGGGCCCTGACGCCACGACTCGCTCATCACCTCGGCCCGCACCGGTTGACCGTGCTGGCCCTGGTGACGGCGCTGCTCGGCATGGTCGGCCGCAGCTTCGCGGGCCAGGCGTGGTCGTTTCTGCTGCTCTCGCTGCTCGCACTGGCCGGCATGGCCACCGTCAACGTGGTGATGCCGTCGCTGGTCAAGCGGCATTTTCCCGATCAGGTCGGCCTAGTCACCGCCGTGTACACCACAGCGATGGCAACGGCGCTGACCGCTGCCAGCGCACTCACCGTGCCGATCGCCGAGACCGCCGGCAGTTGGCGCTACGGCATCGCGAGCTGGGCGATCTTCGCGGTGCTGGCGATCGGTCCGTGGCTGGCACTGGCCGCGCACGACCGTCCAGACGCCGCCCCCGAGCCGACCGCCGCCGTGCGGCTGGGCCAGGTGGCGCGCACCCGGTTGGGTTGGGCGATGGCGGTCTTCTTCGGCCTTCAGGCGCTGCAGGCGTACGCGGTGTTCGGCTGGTTCGCCAAGCTCTACCGCGACGCCGGATTCAGCGCCACCGACGCCGGGCTGCTGCTGGGCGTGATCACCGGCATCGGCATTCCGGTCTCGTTCGTCGTCTCGACGTTGAGCCAGCGGGTGCGGCTTCAGTTGCCGTTGACGCTCGGGCTCAGCGGCTGCTATCTGCTGGGCTTTCTCGGCCTGTTGGTCGCCCCCGTCGCCGGCGCCTGGCTGTGGGCGGCGCTGATCGGCATCGGCACCTGCACGTTCCCGCTGATTCTCACCCTGATCGGCCTGCGGGCCCGCACCGCGGCGGGCACCGCGGCCTTATCGGGATTCACCCAGTCGATCGGTTACCTGCTCAGCGCCGCGGGGCCCTTCGCGATCGGCCTGCTGCACGACCTGACCCACGGCTGGACGGTCCCGCTGATCGGGCTGATCGGGCTGCTGGTGCCGCAGCTGCTAGCCGGCGTGCTCGCCTGCCGGTCGGGCCCGATCGAAGACCAACTGCCGTCCGGTCGCCTGGGCACGGCGGTGAGCTGAACCATGCGACACCCTCTGACGACCGTGACCGTGAGCAGGCTGCTGGTGACCTTCCTGTTCCTGGCCGGCTGCACGGCCGCGCCACCCACCACCCCGGCGTCCGCACCGGGCCCCGTGGCCGCCTCGCCCAGCACCACCGCCTCACCCAGCACCACCGCCTCACCCAGCCTCACGACCCACCCAGCTGGCGAATCCGCCACCCCCACGCCGAGCGCAACCCGCACGACGGCGTCCCCCAGCCCTCGCACCACCGCCGACCAGCCGGCGAAACCCCTAGCCGGACGCACCATCGTGGTCGACCCCGGACACAACGGGGTGTGGACCAAAGCCCTCAACCGTCAGGTGCCAGCCGGCAACGGACGCACCAAGCCCTGCAACTCCTCGGGCACTGCCGGCGGCGATTTCCCCGAGCACGCCTTCGCCTGGGCACTGGGTCAAGAACTGGTCGCGCGACTGCAGCGGCTGGGTGCGAAAGTGGTGCTGACCAGGCCGAACGATCACGGCAGCGGGCCGTGCGTCAACGTGCGCGCCGCCATCACCAACCGGGCAAAGCCCGACGCCCTGGTCTCACTACACGCCGACGGCAACCTGACCAAGGGTGCCCGCGGCTATCACATCATCGTCAGCTCGACGATGCTCGGCGGAGCGGCGGTCGAACGCGAATCGGTGGCCCTGGCGAAAGACCTGCGGGCGCAACTCGACGACACCGCGCTGCCCCGCTCGACCTACATCGGCGGCGGCACGGCGCTTCATGCCCGCACCGACATCGCGGGGCTGAACCTGATCAAGGTGCCCGGAGTGATGCTCGAGCTGGGCAATATGCGCAACGCCGCCGACCTTGCCCTGCAGCGCTCGGCGGGCTTTCGGCGCACCCTGGCCCGCGCCCTGGCCGACGGGCTGACCGAGGCGCTGCGCTGACATAGGCCAGCGCAGATCAACGCGACCACCGCTGGTTCACTGTTTCAAACCCCTTGCCAAACCGGCATATCCGAGGTCTCGACAGGCTCGACCAGCGAAGATCGGCGTTCCCGTAGGCTCCCGCCGTATGAAAAGGTGCCCCAGTGAGTGAGCAGAAGGACATCCAGCATTCCCGCCCCCGCTGGCACTATTCGCCGCGCAGCACCTGGATGAACGATCCCAACGGGCTGATTCACTACGCCGGCACCTGGCACCTGTTCTACCAGTCCAACCCGTCGGGTTCGACGTGGGGCAACATGTCGTGGGGGCACGCCACCTCCACCGACCTGCTGCACTGGACCGAACATCCGGTGGCGTTGTGGCACACCGACACCGAGCAAATCTTTTCGGGCAGTTGCGTGTTCGACGCCACCAACTCCTCCGACCTGGGCACCGCCGACTGGCCACCGCTGGTGGCCCTCTACACCGCCCACTACCTGCCGGGCAGCGAGCGGCTCGGCACGCAGGCCCAGTGCCTGGCCTACAGCCTCGACGGCGGCAGCCACTGGACGACCTACCCGGGCAACCCGGTGCTCGACCGCGGCTCGGCAAATTTCCGCGACCCGAAGGTCTTCCGGCACGGTGACCAGTGGGTGATGGTGGCGGTCGAGGCCGAGCACCAGCACGTGCTGATTCACACCTCGACCAACCTGATCGACTGGACCTACCGTTCGACCTTCGGGCCGGCCCACGCCGCTGGTGGCGCCTGGGAGTGCCCCGACCTGTTCGAGCTCGCGGTGGCCGGAAGCGACGAGACCCGCTGGGTGCTCCTGGTGAACCTGAACCCGGGCGGAGTGGCCGGCGGCAGCGGCTGCCAGTACTTCGTCGGCGACTTCGACGGCACCACGTTCACCCCCGACCGGGTGGTCGGCACGTCGCTCGACCGGCGGCCGGGCCCGGACGACCCGACGCTGCGCAGCTACGACTGGCTCGATTTCGGCCGCGACTGCTACGCCGTGGTCTCGTTCGCCGACGCCCCGGACGGCCGCCGCATCGTGCTGGGCTGGATGAACAACTGGGACTACGCCTACGACGTTCCGCTGACCGGCGGCCGCAGCATCATGACCATTCCCCGCGAACTCGAGCTGGTGCCGCTGAAGGGCGGCTACCGGCTGCGGCAGCGTCCGATTCGCGAACTACCCGGCGACGCCCTCGCACACTACGAGTTGCGGGCCGGCGACCGGGTGAGCATCGGCGGCGTCGCGCTGGAGTATCGCAACGGCGTGCTGAGCCTCGACCGGCGCGGCGCAGGCGTGGAGGACTTTCACGAGGCGTTCGGTTCGCGGCAGTGGGCCGAGATACCCGGAAACCCCGACACGGTGCAGGTGGACGTGCTCGTCGACACCTGCTCGATCGAGGTGTTCGCCGCCGAGGGCATGGTGACGATCAGTGACCTGGTGTTCTTTCGGTAGGGCAGCGCCGATCACGACAACGAACCCTGGTTGATCCTGTCGAAACCCCTAGTGACAGCACCCCGTTGTGAGGTCTCGACAGGCTCGACCGACAAGAATCAGCACAACCACCGCAGGTCGAGCTTGTCGAAACCACCGCAGGTCGAGCTTGTCGAGACCTCGGCCAGCACGCTGTGCCGAGGGGTGTCGACACGCTCAACCAGCGGTAGGCGCGTTGATCACGTGCTTCGCTAGATCGGCAGCTTGCGAAAGATCGGACGGGGCATGTGCCGCAGGGCCATCATCACGAACCGGAAGGCGGGCGGCACCCAGATCAGGGTCTTGCCGTCGGCGACCGCGGCGACGATCTGCTTGGCGGCGTCCTCTTTGCTCACCGTCAGCGGGGCCTCTTTCACCCCGGCCGACATGCGGGTGCGCACCTGCCCGGGACGGACCACCAGCACCTTGGGGCCCAGGCCGTCCAGGGCCTCGCCGAGGTTGAGGTAGAAGCCGTCGAGACCGGCCTTGGTCGAACCGTAGACGAAGTTCGAGCGCCGCACCCGCTCGCCCGCCACGGTGCTCATCGCCACGATCTGGCCGTGGCCCTGCGCCTTGAACCGCTCCCCCAGCAGCACTCCGACGCTGACCGCGCCGGTGTAGTTCACCTGGGCGATCTGCACGGCCTTGGCCTGGTTCTGCCACAGTTCCTCGGCATCACCGAGCAGGCCGAACGCAACGATGGCCAGGTCGATGTCGCCACCGGCGAACGCCTGCTCGATGACCGCCTGATGCGATGCAAAATCGGTCGCGTCGAAGTCGATCACCTCGACCGCGCTGGCGCCCTGGGTCTGCAGCGCCTCGACCGACTCGGCCACCCGCGGGTCGCCGGGCTGACAGGCCAGCACGATACGAACGGGCTGCCGGCGCAGGTACTCGGTGCACACGGCCAGGCCGATCTCTGAGGTGCCACCCAGCAACAGGATCGTCTGCGGGTTTCCGACGGCGTCGAACATCTTTTCTCGCTTTCTGCGAATGGTGCGGGTGCCGGTCAGACCAGCTCGAGCCGGCGAGCCAGGTCAGAGACGAACACGCCGTCGGGGTCGATGGTGCGCCGGGTGGCGATCCAGGAGTCGATCTCGGGGTACATGGCGTGGAACGTGGCCGCGGTGGCGCGGGAGTCCTTCGCGGTGTAGAGCCGTCCGCCGAACTCGAGAATGCGGGCGTCCAGTCCGGCCAAGAAGTCGTGCAGGCCCGGCTTGATCGGAAAATCCACGCAGACGTTCCAGCCGGCCATCGGGTAGCTGAGCGGCGCGCGGTTGCCCTCGCCGAATAGCTTGAATACGTTCAGGAACGAGTAGTGCCCGGAGCATTGAATGTCGCCGATGATCGCCTTGAACTCGTCAACGGCCACCGGCGGCACCACGAATTGATATTGCAGAAAGCCGGCCGGGCCATAGGCGCGGTTCCATTCGCCGAACATGTCCAACGGGTGGTAGAAGCCGGTCAGGGTCTGGATCTTGTTCGCGTAATTGCCCGACTTGGCGTACCACGCGGTGCCCAGCGCAGAGAACGTGAATTTGTTGGCCAAGCCGTTCGGGAACACGTCCGGCAACTCGAACAGTGGCTTGGCGTCGAAGGCGAGCGGGTCGGCAGCCAGCTTGGGCGCGTACTCCTGCAACTGCGCCAGAGTCGCCAGGCTGCCGCGCGACAACGCCGCCCGGCCCAGCTTCGGGGGGGCCGAGATGGCGTCGAACCAGGCCGACGAGTAGTCGTAGTTGGCCTCGGAACCGTCGGAGTGGACGGCGATGGTCTCGTCCAGGCTGCGGGTCACCACACCGTCGGCCAGGAAATACGCGGTCTCGGTGCGGGTCATGGCCAGACGCACCCGCAGAATGACGCCGGTCAGCCCGACGCCGCCGACGGTGGCCCAGAACAACGTTCCCTCGGGGTCATCCGGGGAGCCGTCGGGGGTGAGGGTGAGAACCCGGCCGTCCGCGACCAGCAATTCCATCGAGAGGACGTGATCGCCGAACGATCCGGCCGAGTGATGGTTCTTGCCGTGCACGTCGCAGCCGATGGCCCCACCGATGGTTACCTGGCGCGTGCCGGGCAGTACCGGCACCCAGAGCCCGTAGGGCAAGGCGGCGCGCATCAGGGCATCGAGGCTGACCCCGGCATCGAGGTCGACGATCGCGGTCTCGGTGTCGATGGAGTGAATGACGTCGAGGCCGGTCAGGTCGAGCACGACGCCGCCGGTGTTCTGCGCCACGTCGCCGTACGAGCGTCCGAGGCCCCGGGCGATGATGCCGCGCTTGAGGTGCGAGGGACGGCCAGCGTTGTGGTCGGCAACCGCGGCGACGGCAGACTGCACGTGCTCGGCGGTGGTGGGACGCAGCACATGGGCCAGGCCGGGGGCGGTGCGTCCCCAGCCGGAGAGTTCTTCGAAGGTGGTGGGCAGGTCGGTCAGTGAACTGGGCATCGGTGTCGATTCTATCGACACAGCACGCCCGTGACCTGCGTTGCGTCAACCCGGATGCGCACCGGGGTGAGTTTCGGCGCCAAGACGAGGTGCCGATACGCGCGTTGCAGGGAGAGCGGCTCTGAAGCAACGCTGAGTGGAGTGGGAATGTCGCCGCAGGCCAGAGTGGCCCGTGCGTCCTTGACCTGTCGGCTGTCGGGGTGGCCGGCGGCGGCGCTGTGGCGAGCCACCGCTCAACCCATGGTGAGCACAGCCGCCACCCGCGCCCAGGCGGCGCCGCAGATCGCGGCCATCGAGGCGAACAAGAGCACGGCTGCGAACAACAGCAAGCGGGCGTGCATGAAAGCGGGGGCGTGCATGCAATGGCCGGCCCCCCGAGACCACGAAACCGGCCGCCAGCGGCGCACTCACTCAAGCCCCCAGAACACGTGGTCCATCACCAGTCGGGCATGGCGGGTGTGCCGCCGGTAGGCGTCCAGCATGATGCTCGCCTCGCCCTTGTCGTAGCCCAGCAATTGAGCCACGGCACCGGCCTCGCGGGGGTCGGACGGAATCGTGTCGGAGGCCCGTCCGCGCAGCAGCAGGATCGCGTTGCGCAAGCGTCCGGCCAGCACCCAGGCCGTGCGAAGCGCGCCCGCGTCGTCGGCTGCGATCAGGCCGGCCTGCTCGGCGGCGGCCAGCGCCTCAAGGGTCGAGGTGGTGCGCAGCCCCGGCACCCGATGACCGTGGCAAAGCTGCAGCAACTGCACCGTCCACTCCACGTCTGAAAGCCCTCCCGGGCCCAGCTTGGTGTTGCGCAGCGGGTCGCTGCCTCGCGGAATGCGCTCCACCTCCATGCGCGCCTTGAGCTTGCGAATCTCGTGCACCTGGGTGCGGGCCAGCCCCTCGGCCGGAAAGCGCAGCGGGTCGACGGTCGCGAGCAGCTCCGCCGACAGATCGTGATCGCCCGCCCCGTGCGCAGCCCGCACCAGGGCTTGCGCCTCCCAGGTCGCCGACCAGCGCTGGTAGTAGGCCCGGTACGAACCCAGCGAGCGCACCATCGGCCCGTTCTTGCCCTCGGGCCGCAGATCGACATCGATGTCGAGGGACGGGTCGGGGCCGGCCTGGCCCAGGGCGGCCCGCAGCTCTGAGACGATCTGCGTGCCGATCTTCAGGGCGTCCGGGCGGTCGCTGTCTTCGACCACGAACATGGCGTCGGCATCTGAGGCGTAAGATAGTTCATCACCGCCCCAGCGGCCCAGCGCGATCACCGCCACGCGCGGTGCCCAGTCGAAGCGGCGCCGGACCACTTCGAGGGTTGCATCGATGGTGGCGCTGACCAGTTCAGACAGGCCCACCCCGAGGGTGGACAGGTCGATGCTGCCCAAGATGTCGGCCATCGCCAGCCGCAGCAACTCGCGACGCCGGACGGCCCGAATGTGCTCCACCGCCACCTGCAGGTTGTCGTGGCGTTTGGCTGAAGCCCGCATCTCGGCGAGAATCTCGCCCCGGTCGCGCGGCTGCAGGCTGCTGGCGTCGTTGAGCATGCCGGCCGACTGCGGGGCGCGCATCATCAGCTCGACGGTGTAGCGACTGGACGACAAAATCTTGGCCAGCCGCTCGGCCATCGCGTCGCCGTCGCGCAGTGCCCGCAGGTACCACTGGGTGCGCCCCATCGCCTCGGACACCTGCCGAAACGCCAGCAGGGCGTGGTCGGGGTTGGGGCCGGCGGTGAACCAACCGAGCATCGCCGGCAGCAACTGGCGTTGAATCTCGGCCTGCCGCGACAGCCCCTGCGACAGCGCCGCGATGTGCCGCAGCGCGGCCCTCGGGTCGGCGTAGCCCAGTGCCCGCAGCCGCACCTCAGCCCCGTATGAAGTCAACCGAACCGCCTCGGACGGAATCCGCGCCACCGCCTCGAGCAGCGGCGAGTAAAACAGCCGCTGGTGCAGCTTCAGTACCCGGCGGGCGGCGTCACGCCAACGGCCGAGCAACTCGCCGACCTCGCCCAGCCCGCTGCTGCGGGCCAGCCGGCGCAGGCTCAACTCGTCGTCGGGCATCAGGTGGGTGCGGCGCAGCTTCTCAAGCTGAATACGGTGCTCCAGCAAGCGCATCAGCCGGTAGGCGGCGTCGAGGTCCCTGCCGTCGGAACGTCCGACGTAGCCGTACTCGATCAGGGTGGCGAGGGCGGCCAGCGTGCCGGCCTGGCGCACCCGCTCGTCGGCCCGGCCGTGCACCAATTGAATCAACTGCACGCTGAACTCGACGTCACGCAGCCCCCCCGCACCCAGCTTGATCTCACGACCGGCCTCGCGCGGCGGCAACAGCGCGATCACCCGGCGCCGCATCGCCTGCGTCTCTGAAACGAACTGGTCGTTCTCGGCCACCCGCCACACCATCGGACGCACCATGGCCACGAAATCGTCAGCCAGCCCGAGGTCGCCGGCCATGGCACGCGCCTTGAGCATGGCCTGGAACTCCCAGTTCTTGGCCCACTTCTCGTAGTAGGCCCGGTGCGAGGCGAGGGTGCGCACCAACGGCCCGGCCTTGCCCTCGGGCCGCAGGGCCGCGTCGAGCTGCCAGATCGTGCCGGCGGCGGTGTGCGCCGAGCAGACCCTGGTCAGCGCGCCCACCAGCTTGGTGGCCACTGTCACCGCCTGCGCGGTGCCGCACACCGGCTCCCCGTCGTCGCCGAGGGCCGGTTCGGCGACGTAGAGCACGTCGACGTCACTGACGTAGTTGAGCTCCTGACCGCCGGTCTTGCCCAGCGCGACAATGCCCAGCCGCACACACTCCCAGCCGGGCACCTCGCCACGGGCCAGGGCCAGAGCCGCCTCGACGGTGGCGTCGGCCAGATCGGCCAGCTCGGCCGCAACCTGGGGCAGTTCGGCGAACGGGTCGGGGCTGGTCAGGTCGCGGGCCGCGATGCGCAGCACCTCGCGGCGGTAGGCCAGCCGCAGGTCGTCCGAACGGCCGGCGTCCGCGACCGGGTGCACCGCCGCGGGGTCGGCACCGATCACGCCCAGCAACACTGCCCGCAGCTCGGCGGCCGAACGACGGTCGACCGGCCCCCGTAGCACGTCCAGATCGTGCGGCCGGGCGCCCAGGTGCTGATTCAGCGCGATGCTGGCGCCCAGCACCCGGCAGACCCGTTCACCCCACTCGGGCTCGGCCACCAGACCGGCCAGCAGGCCGGGCCGCGCCGCGATCAATCGAGTCAAGCCATTCAGCGTCAAGTCGGGGTCGGCTGCGGCGAGCACCTGCTCGACCAGTGCGTCACAGGCATCGCCGTGTTCGTCGAACCACCCCGACAACGTCTGCGCGGCCCGGTGCGGATCGCCGAAACCCAGGCGCGCGAGCGTGCCTTCGGTCGTCGTCGTCCGGTCCATACCGGTGATGCTAGGGCGTCGCCGCAACCACAACGAGTACCGTCGGCGGCATGCCCCGCACCCCTGGCCCGCTGAACGCCATCGAGGTGCGTGACGCAGCCGAGCGGCTGCGAACCGGCGAGCCTTTGGAGCGCACTGTGCTGGCCCGGGTGGTGCGCGCTGTGTGCGCCGAGCTGGCCCGGTTGCACCCGGGCGGCAGCATCGAGCTACGAGTGCCGCCGTTCGCCGCCGTGCAATTGGCACTCGACGACGCCGGGCGGCATCGCCGCGGCACCCCACCGAACGTGGTCGAGTGCTCCCCCGAGGTGCTGCTGCGGCTCGCTGCCGGCACGCTGACCTGGGCCGACGCGAAGAAATCTCACCACGTGCTGGCCTCGGGCACCCGCAGCGACCTGAGGGCGATCTTTCCCCTGGTCAGCGGCTGACCCCGGCCCCAGCCCCACTGTGAAATCTTCGCTCGATTGACGCGGCCTGCGGCGCAGCCACCGTGTCGGCCCCCACTGGTGCGAATGATTCACACTCGACGTGGCCACCGACGGTTCACCACGCGCCGACCAACGCAACCAGCGCTGGTTGAGCCTGTCGAAACCTCTAGCCAGAGCACTCCGTTCGAGGGCTCGATACCCTCGACCAGCGAAAAGTCAGCACGTCGCTAACGGTTGAGCTCGTCGAACCTGTGGCACGCACCTGCCCATCGGTGAGACCGCTTCGACAGTGCCCGCTCAGCACGTCGGGTGCCGACTGAACTCGAAACCCTTAAGAGATTCCGTCAGTGGGCGCTGCCGTCGCGAGCGGCGCATCCGGTGGATGCTTCGCAAGGCGCAGGAGGGAGTCGGGCCGGTGGTCCCTCGACCGACGACAACGCAGCCAGGCGCCGCGGGGGCGTCGCGTAGCAGGCATGGCCAACTGGCGGGAGCTCAAAGCCTGACCGCTGACCCGGCGGGGCACCTCCGCGGTCGATGGGCCCCTACCAAACACTGTTCAGCGTTGGCTGATCACAGCGCCGGCAACAACGTTCGCAGCTCCCAGGGCGTGACCTGCGCCCGGTACGCCTCGTATTCGGCCCGCTTATTGCGCAGCACGAAGTCGAATACGTGCTCGCCAAGGGTCTCGGCGGCCAGTTCGGAGTTCTCCATCAGGGTGATCGCGGTGTCGAGCGAGCGCGGCAACGGCTTGATGCCCAACGACTGGCGCTGCCGCTCGGTCAGCGTCCAGACGTCGTCTTCGGCACCCTCGGGCAGTTCGTAGTCGTTCTCGATGCCGGCCAGGCCGGCACTCAGCACCAGCGCGTAGGCCAGGTAGGGGTTCGCCGCCGAATCGATGGAGCGCAGTTCGACCCGGGCCGAGGCGCCCTTGGTCGGCTTGAACATCGGCACCCGCACCAGCGCCGACCGGTTGTTCTGGCCCCAGCAGATGTAGCGCGGGGCCTCAGAGCCGACCGCCAGCCGCTTGTAGCTGTTCACGAACTGGTTGGTCACCGCCGAGATCTCGGCCGCGTGGCGCAGCAGCCCGGCGATGAACTGCCGCCCGATCTTCGACAGGTTGTACTCGGCCGAGGCGTCGTAGAACGCGTTCGCGTCGCCCTCGAACAGTGACACGTGGGTGTGCATGCCCGAACCCGGGTGATTCTCCAGCGGCTTGGGCATGAACGAGGCGAACATGTTCTTCATCGCGGCGACCTCTTTGATCACCACCCGGAAGGTCATGATGTTGTCGGCCGTCATCAGCGCATCGGCGTAACGCAGGTCGATCTCTTGCTGGCCCGGCCCGCCCTCGTGGTGGCTGAACTCCACCGAGATGCCCATCTGCTCCAGCAGCGTGATCGCGTGCCGGCGAAAGTCGGTGCCGGCATTGGCGGTGGTGTGGTCGAAGTACCCGCCCTGGTCGACCGGGGTGGGTGGATCGCCTGCGGTCAGCGGCTCTTTGAACAGGTAGAACTCGATCTCGGGGTGGGTGTAGAAGGTGAAGCCCATGTCGGCCGCCTTGCGCAGCGCCCGCTTGAGCACGTGGCGGGGGTCGGCGAAGGCCGGCGAACCGTCCGGCAGCCGGATGTCGCAAAACATCCGCGCGGTGCCCTGGGTGGTGCCACGCCAGGGCAGCAACTGAAACGTGGACGGGTCGGGGTGTGCCACCATGTCGGCCTCGTACACGCGGGTGAAGCCCTGGATGGCCGACCCGTCGAAGCCGATTCCCTCGGCGAAGGCGCCCTCGAGCTCGGCCGGGGCTATCGCCACCGACTTCAGATAGCCCAGAACGTCGGTGAACCAGAGACGCACGAAGCGAACGTCGCGCTCCTCCATGGCACGCAGGACGAACTCGGTCTGCTTATCCATGCCCGCTAGTCTGCCGTCCGGAATGTTTCAGTTGCGTTACATCCACGATGCAGTGCTGGTTCATCCGCCCGCCACCGAAGGCGCGTCCGGGTCGTCGCCGAACTGCTCGTCGTCACGGTCCCACCGCTCGTTGCGGAGCCGGACGATCTCGAGCGCGAGGCCCGCCTCGTCACGGGTGGCGTACGGGCCCAGCCGATCCTCAGCCTTGCAGCCGGCGTAAGGTTCGATGGCGTTGTGCCGCAGGCACCAGTACCACTGATCGTCGATCACAGCCGGTCTCCTTGTCGCTGGGGTCTCGCCAACTATGATCGCGCCCGTGACCGCGATCAAGCCCTACCCGCTCAGCGCCCGGCGTGCGGTGCCGCGGTCGATCGAACGCCCCCACTACGTCGGACGCCCCGCACCCGAGCCCTACCGGGGCTCACACGTGCAGAGCGCGGAGGTGATCGAGAAGATGCGCCTCGCCGGGCGCATCGCCGCGCAGGCCATGCATGTGGCCGCCGACGCGATCGCCCCGGGGGTGACCACCGACCAGTTGGACGCGGTCGCCCACGAGTTCATCTGCGACCACGGCGCCTACCCCTCGGCGTTGGGCTACCGAGGCTTTCCGAAGTCGATCTGCACCTCGGTGAACGAGGTGATCTGCCATGGCATACCCGATGCCCGTCCGCTCGAGGACGGCGACCTGGTCAAGATCGACGTCACCGTGTTCATCGGCGGCGTGCACGGCGACAACTGCGGCACCTTCTACTGCGGCGAGGTCGACCAGGCGTCCAGAGATCTCACCGACCGCACCCGCGAGGCGCTCAACCGAGCCATCAAGGCGGTGCAGCCCGGCCGACAGGTGAATGTCATCGGCCGGGTGATCGAAGCCTACGCCAAGCGGTTCGGCTACGGCGTGGTGCGCGACTACACCGGCCACGGCGTGCACTCGGCATTTCATTCCGGCTTGGTGATACCCCACTACGACGAGCCGTCGCTCAGCACGGTGATCGAGCCCGGCATGACGTTCACCATCGAGCCCATGCTCACCCTGGGCGATTACCGCTCGCACCTGTGGAGCGACGGCTGGACGGTGGTCACCAACGACCGCAGCCGCTGCGCGCAGTTCGAGCATTCATTGGTGGTGACTCCGCAGGGCGCCGAGGTGCTCACCCTGCCCTGACCAAACGCCCGGCATCATGACCGCAGGCGAGAGGAGGTGACCGATGGCGCAACCCGGCTGGTTTCCCGACCCCGGCGGTCAAGCGGGCATGTTCCGCTACTGGGACGGCACGGCGTGGACCGATCAGCTCTCAGCCGACCCCGCAGCCGGCTCGACCCCACCCGGCCCGAACAACCGGGCCAGAGTGGTGGTGGCCGCGATCGCCGCCATCGTCGTGCTGGCACTGCTCGCGATCTTCTTTCTGCCCCGGGTCTTCGGCGGCAGCTCGACGCCCGAACGGCCGGTGCCGACCGGCTCGCCGACGGTGTCGGCCTGGGACGAGACCACCCGACCCACCCCGACCCCGTCCACACCGACACCGACACCGACACCGACCAAGTCACCCGAGATCAGCCTGCCCTGCCCCGCGTACGACGACGCGGTGGTGAACGGCCGGCTCTACGGCGGTGCGCTCTCGGTGCCGGTGATCGACGACTCGCGGTGGGAGGTGAACGCCGTGCGGGTGCTGCCCTGGAGCATCTGCGCCACCGGCCTGGAACGCCAGATCGCCCCCACCTGGGTGAGCGAGGTGATTCTGGCCGGCATTCAGCCGCGGTCGATGCTGGGCACCCTGCACGAGCAGGCCGGCGCGATCGCCGAAGATTCCGTCGAGCGCTTCTACATCGGCGAGAAGGCTGAGTTCAAGCAGATCAGCAGCACCGCCCGCACGATCGACGGGCTGTCGGCCTGGGAACTGAGCTACCAGGTTCGCATCCATCGCCTCAAGAACATTCCGGGTGACAACGTCTACCTGCTGGTGGTGCAGCACACCGACGGCTCACGCAGCGTGCTGATGACCTTCGCCACCATCGGCGACACCCAGACCCAAAAGCAGGTGGACGCCAGCCGGGACGGGCTCAAGGTCGAGAAGCGCTGATGCAGCGCGCGCGGGTCCGATGACCGACACCGGCCGGTTAGGGAAACGCTGGTCGAGCCTGTCGAGACCTCGGATATGACGCTTGGGCAGATGCAGCGCGCGCCGGTCCAATGCACCGACACCGGCCGGTTAGGGAAGCGCTGGTCGAGCCTGTCGAGACCTCGGATATGGCGCTTGGGCAGGGGGCTTCGACAGGCTCAACCAGCGGTTGGTTGCGCTGATGAGCGCTTCCTTGGCAGTCACCACGACGACTTGGTGACCCCCGGCAAGTGGCCCAGGTGCGCCAATTCACGAAACCGGATGCGGCTGATGCCAGCCTTGCGCAGGTAGCCGCGGGGGCGTCCGTCGGTCGCGTCACGGCTGCGCAGGCGGCTGGGGCTGGCATCGCGAGGCAGCTTCGAGAGCGCGGCGTAGGCGGCCAGCCGCTCGTCGTGGGTCGTCGCGGTTCTGGCGAGGTCGCGCAACGCCGCTCGCCTGGACGAATAGCGCGCCACCGTGGCCCGCCGCCGCCGATCGGCGGCGATGGCCGACTTGCTGGCCATCAGCGGAATTCCTTGAACTCGACGTGGCGGCGCACGATCGGGTCGTACTTGCGCAGCACGATTCGCTCGGGGTCGTTGCGGCGGTTCTTACGGGTGACATAGGTGTAACCGGTGCCGGCGCTCGATCGGAGCTTGACGACGGGCCGCAGCTCTTTGCCCTTGCCAGCGGCCATCAGAACCGCACCCCGCGGCGCTGCAGGTCGGCGACCACGGTCTCGATGCCCCGGACATCGATGGTCTTGATGCCTCGGGTGCTCACGATGAGGGTGATCGAGCGGCCCAGGCTCGGCACCCAATAGCGCCGGCGCTGCACGTTGACGCCGAAGCGACGCCGGGTGCGACGGTGTGAGTGCGAGACGTTGTTGCCGAAACCGGGACGACCTCCGGTGACCTGGCAGGTTCGTGCCATTGCTACTCCTGTGTCATACTAAAAACGATATTCATTTACGTTAGCAGGAGCAGATGAGAAAAGACATTCACCCGGCCTACCAGCAGGTCGTGTTCCGCGACCGCGCCGCCGGCTTCGCCTTCCGCACCGGATCGACCCTCACATCGAGCGAAGAGATCGACTTCGAGGGGGGCCGCTACCCCGTGATCGATGTCGACATCTCGGTGGCCAGCCACCCCTACTGGAGCGGACGCGACCGCATCGTCGACACCGAGGGTCGCGTCGAACGGTTCCGCCGCCGCTACGGGCTGGGCGGTGCCCGATGAAGGTGCGCAACTCGCTGCGAGCCCTGAAGCGACTGCCCGGGGCCCAGGTGGTGCGTCGCCGCGGGCGCACGTTCGTGATCAACAAAGACAACCCGCGCATGAAGGCGAGGCAGGGGTGAACCGGGCCGGGCACGACTCCGCCACGAACGATGCACGGGTGCCGGTCATTCTCGTCAGCGGCATCGCCGAGCATGCCATGGCAGCGGCCACGATCGCCCTGCAGTGGGATCTGCCGACCGCAGTCGTGGTGCAGCACGAGGTCGACCCCGAGCGCGAGGTGCTCACCCGCACCGTCTCTGACATCACCGGGCTGATCGAGCAGGTCGAGCTGAACGTCGACCACGCCTGCGTGAGTTGTGCGATTCGCGACGACGTGGTGCCCACGCTGGAACGGCTGGCCGCCTCGAGTCGCTGGCAGGTGATCGTGGCCCAATTGCCGATCACCGCCGACGCGGTGCAGGTCTGCCGTGCGGTGGGGATGGCCGGCGACGCGGTGCGGCATCTGCGGATCGCCGCCACGGTGGTGGCGCTCGACGGCGAGTCGCTGGTCGACGACCTGCTCGGGCAGCAGCATCTGCTCGACCGGGGCCTGCCGGTGCGCCCCGACGACGACGCGGGCGTGGCCGAGACGACCACGGCGATGGTCGAGTACGCCGACGCCGCGGTCTTGATCGGCGAGCCGGAGACGGCCGGTCGCGAGGTGCTGGCCGTGCTGGCCCGGCCCGACCTGAGAATCTACGACGACGTGGGCGCGCTCGACTCCGGCGCCCTGCTGGCCGGAATCCACCGGGCCGACTGCAGCGAGCAGTGGGTCTCGGTGGTGCGCCGAGACCCACTGCCGCACACCACGGGCGAGCGGGCCTGGGTGCTCGACTTCAGGTCGGAGCGTCCCTTTCACCCCGATCGGCTCTACGACACCATCGCGGTGCTGGGGGGCGGCCCGCGGCGGTCGCGCGGCTGCTTCTGGCTACCCAGCCGTCCAGCCCAGGTGTGCCAGTGGGACGGCGCCGGGGGCCTGCTCGGCATTGGCCCCTGCGATCGCTGGGACGAGCAGGGCCCCCTGACCCGCATCGTGGTGGTGGGCCTGGACGACGGCCGCGACGAGTTGGAGGCGGCCTTTCGAGGGTGCCTGCTCACCGACGCCGAACTCGCCGTGCGCGGCCGCTACTGGGAAGTGCTCGACGACGGCTTCGAGCCGTGGTTGGGGCCGGTGCGGCACCTGGCGATCGACGAGGTGCAGTGATGGCGGTTCCGAAGCGACGCCTGTCGCGCAGCAACACCCGGCACCGACGGGCCCGGTGGAAGGCTGAACTGCCCGACCTGGTGCCGATCACCATTCGCGGGGTAGTGCATCGGGTGCCGCGCCGGCTGGTGCGGGCCTACCAGCGCGGGCTGATCGACCCCGGCTGATCATGGCGGTGGTACGACTGCCGGTGATCGCTCTCACCGGGTACCTGGGCGCAGGCAAGACCACCGTGCTGAACCAACTGCTGCGCACCCCGGGTGCCCGGCTGGGTGTGGTGGTCAACGACTTCGGGTCGATCAACGTCGACGCGGCGCTGGTCAGCGGTCAGGTGGACGAGCCGGCCTCCATCGCCGGCGGCTGCCTGTGCTGCCTGCCTGAGGCCGGTGGGCTGGATGAGGCGTTGCAGAAGCTGGCCCGTCCGTCGCGCCGCCTGGACGCCATCGTGGTGGAGGCCAGCGGCATCGCCGAACCGGCCGCCCTGGCCAGACAGATCAGGTTCAGCGGCGTCGACCGGGTACGGCCGGGCGGCGTGGTGGACGTGATCAACGCCGTCGACCACTTCGCAACCGTCGACACCCATAGCCTGCCGCCGGCCCGCTACGCCGCCGCATCGCTGGTGGTGATCAATCAACTGGACCGGCTGCCCCTGGCCCAGCGCAACGAGCGGGTGGCACGACTCACCCGCCGGGTGCGTCAGCACGGCCACGCCCACGTCGTCACCGCCAGCCATGGCCGCATCGACCCACTACTGGTGTTCGATCCGGCGTGCCGCAAGCCGGCGTCGGATGCGCTGCCCCTGACCCACGCCCACGCCCACGCCCACGCCCACGCCCACGCCCACGCCCACGCCCACGCCGTCAGTGTGACCGTACCCGTTGCCGCGCCCGTCGACCCCGGCCGGCTACTCGACCTGCTCGAGCATCCACCGGCCGAGGCCTACCGCATCAAGGGCTGCGTCACCGTGGTCACCGGACGCAACCCGCGGCGCCTCCTGGTCAATGTGGTGGGCAGGTTGGTGCACATTGCCGACGCCGCCCCTGATCTGCCGGACGGGCTGGTCGCGATCGGCATGCACCTCGACCAGGTGGCCACCCGAGCCCGGCTGCAGCAGGCGCTCGCGCCCGCCACTCAACGTCCGACCGCAGCGTCACTACGCCGACTGCTGCGCCACCGACGGCTCAGCGAATAGCACAGTGGACGGCTCGAGCTCGGGCGTGTAACGCTGCGGCATGTGTAGGTGAGAACAGTCACCGCACCGAAGGGAAACCCCTCACATGATCGAACCAGGCGAGCGCCTCGACCGCCTCATCGCCGGCGCCGACCCACTGCCCATCTGCGACGACCAGGAGCCCGTTGAGCATGCCTGGGCCAGGGTGCACGCCGCGTTGGACGTTGACCCGGTGGTCGTTCCGCTGCCCCGCCGCTGGCAGCGACCGGCAGTGCTGGTCGGTGCGCTGTCGGTCGCCCTGGCCACCAGTGCGGCGGCGATCGCCATCTCGACCCGGACCGGCATCGAGAACCCGGCCGCCGATGTTCCACTTTCTGGCCCCGGGGAAGTCTGGCGACTCGACGGCACCGACTTCGCAGCCCGATTGACCGAGCTCAGCTCAGACATCCCCTTTCCCGATCAGGTCAGTCGAAGGACGTCCGTCAGCCGGCTTGCCGCAGAAGCCGGCGAGGCCGGACACGACGCCCAAGCCACCACCGGCGCCCTGCGCGGCAACCTGGCCAAGGAGGCAATCTGCGCCTGGGCAACCACCTGGGCCGATCCGAGCACCCGCTCTGCCGCCACCACCGCACTGCGCGGCGCCATCGCCTGGCCGGCGGTGACCGACCTCGACCCGGCCCCCGCCGTCGACGGCTACCCGGGGGACGACGGAAGCCAGCCGACTGTCTTTGGCTACCTGCCCGGCATCATCGACGCCGCAGCCTCGAACAACGCCAAGCAGTTCAACGCCGCGGTCGACGAGTCCGGCTGGTGCGCGGCGCCGACCGTAACCCAGGCTGCTCAGCCCGAACCAGGCAACCGGGCCCCGGCCGAACCCGAGCCCACCACGAAGCGCTGACATGGGCGTGTCACCAACCGAGTTCGAAGCGCTCTACCGCGCCAACGCCGCCGGCATTCTGGCCTACCTTCGCCGCCGTGGAGCCGACGATGACGCCCCAGACCTGCTCTCTGAGACCTTCCTGACCGCCTGGCGCCGCCGGGACGCCCTTCCCACGCCAGAGTTGCGGCGCGCCTGGCTGTTCAGCACCGCGCGCCGGCTGCGACTGGCCCACCAGCGCCGGAACCCGCCCACGACGATGATCACCGACCTCGCCGCCCGCACCCAGGACGCTTCCGATACCGACACCGACACCGAGACGAACGCGATCGTCCGCGCCGCCCTCGACAAGCTGACCGAGGCCGACCGCGAACTTCTCACCCTCACCATCTGGGAGGGCCTCACCCCGAGCGAAGCCGCTGCAACCATCGGCATCAGCGCCCCGGCCGCCCGAGTGCGCCTGCACCGGGCCCGGCGACGGATCGCGGCCGACCCGGCACTGGCCGCTCACCTAGAAACCCACCCACGCGACGAAATGGCGCCGAGCCCTGCCGGTCTGGGAATCGCCCCGCAGCCCGGCTGAGCCAGGCACTCGACGAAGTCCGTCGGCTGCCGTCCCTTCGGAACCTGTCAAGCACGGCCGTTGGCCCAGCGCTCGTGGGGGACGAGTCGGCCTGTAAGCCGGATTCTGTGAGCCCGAAGGCCCGGTGATCATCCATCTGCGACGGCTGTTGCCAACCGCCTTCGCCCGAAGGCGTGCGACCTACCCGGACGCCTCGCGCGGGCAGCGCTCGAACGGCGTCCGCGGGCTGCGTCCGAAGACGACGCCCTTCTTGGTCTTGCTCCGGGTGGGGTTTGCCGAGCCACCCCGGTCGCCCGGGGTGCTGGTGGTCTCTTACACCGCCGTTTCACCCTTACCGCCGTTGCCGGCGGCGGTCTGTTCTCTGTGGCACTGTCCCGCGGGTCACCCCGGGTGGGCGTTGCCCACCACCCTGCCCTGTGGAGTCCGGACTTTCCTCAGCTCTCGCTGCGATCACCCGGCCGACTCGTCCGGCTCAAGGGTAGGCCAGCAGCCCCGTTGGCGGCGAAACGGCACCGTCGGCGCCCAGATGGGCCGTTCCTCATCTGGGCGTCACGGGGGTTTCATCGGTCGACGATGAAGTGCTGTTCAAGCACCCCCGGGTAACCCGCCGGGCTGACCGAAGGAGCAGCACATGCCCACCACCCGCACCCGGCTCAGCCGAGTTGTGATTCTGCCGCTGACCGCCGGCGTCGCCCTCCGGCTGAGCGCGTTCAGCGCTCCCACGGCGCGGGCCGCCACCTACCTGCAACGGCCACCAGGCCACCATCGTCGACACCAGGACCGACACCGTGAAGCAGCGCTACGCGGGCGAACGCCGGTCAATGCCCTCAGAACACCCGGAAATCGACCGAGCCCTTCACCAGATCGGCGGCCACCAGAGTGGCTTTCACCTCGCCGCCCAGCTTCAGCCGGCTGCCCCGCACCCGGGCCTCGACCGCCGGCTCCTGCATCTGCAGGAGGCCGGCCTTGCGATCGGGGTCGACGTCGATCAGCACGGCCGGAAAGCTCTGCCCAATGCGCGGCGCCAGCACCATGGACTCGACCAGGTCGACGATGCCCCGCTCGTATCTGCCGGCCCGGCGCGCCGAGACCTGCATCTCGCTGGGCAGGGCGTCCAGGGCGTCCAGCACCCAACCGGGCACCGGTTGCCCCGCGCTCAACGCCACGCAGATCTCGCCCGCGTAGCGGTCGACCAGCCGGCGCAGCGGCGCCGTGACATGGGCGTACGGTGCCGCGATGGCCGCGTGCTCGGCGCCCTTGGGCGGCCCATCGGTGAACGCGTCGTACCCGGCGCCGCGAAACAGCGTGGTGCAGGCGTTGAGCATGGCCGCCTCGCGCGGCACCGACGCGGTCAGCCCCCGGACGAAGTCGGGGTACGAAACCTGCTGCGGCCATGAGATGCCCAGCGCCTGTGCGGTGCGACGCAGCCGGTTGATCGCATGGTCTTCAGCCGGGGGCAGGGTGCGCAGAATGCCTACGCCGGCATCCAGCATCATCCGCGCCGCCACCATGCCGGTGAGCAGCGAGAGTTGGGCGTTCCAGCCCTCGCAGGGCAGGTTGGTGCGGTATTCCAGCGCCCAGGACGACCCGTCGGCCACCGTCACCTCTTGTTCGGGCACACCCAGGCTGACACCGCCGCGCGCTATCTCGGCCTGCTCCCGCAGCTGCCCCACCACCTTGAGAAGGTCGAGTTGCTCGCCAGCGGTGCCGTCGTCGATGGCGGCCTGCACCTGTTCGTAGCTGTAGCGCTGCCGGCTGCACACCCGCGCCCGGACGACCGAAGCGTCAGTGGGCGCACCGTCGGCGTCCAGGTGAATCTGCCACACCAGCGCCGGACGGGTCTGGCCAGGCAGCAGGCTCGCCGCCCCCTCGCTCAGCCCCGCCGGGTGCAGCGGGGTGCGCCGGTTCGGCGCGTAGAGGGTCTCGACCCGCTCGTGGCACTCCCGGTCGATCGGCCCGCCGGGTTCGACGAACGCGGCCACGTCGGCGATGGCGTAGCGCAGCAGGTAGCCGCCATCGGTGCGCGACAGGTGCAGGGCCTGGTCGAGGTCCATCGACCCCTC
The DNA here is from genome assembly GCF_047602085.1 of Micropruina sp. Taxonomy (GTDB): domain Bacteria; phylum Actinomycetota; class Actinomycetes; order Propionibacteriales; family Propionibacteriaceae; genus Micropruina. The sequence continues at coordinate 66,564 of NZ_JASGID010000006.1, read as the reverse complement.
GGGGTCGATGGTGATGAACTCCACGTCGGTGAGGTCTTCTTGGGGCAGCCGGACGCCGACCACCGCCGCCTCGGCCGCCTCGACCACCTCGGGAGGAAAGTCCTCCGGCACGCCGAGCGAGTCGCGCAACAGGCGCAGCCCCTCGCGCAGCGACGGCGGAACCTCGTCGAGAAAGGCGACGTTACGACTGGGCATCGGTGACCTCCGGGTCGGATGCGCTCACCCTAACCGCGACACGCTGCTGAGGACCCGTTGATCGATCCACACCTCCGCCGGCAGCGGCGACCCAACCGGCGCGAAGCACCCGGGTAGGCGTCGACCCGGCACGGCCGGATGCACGCGGAGAAACGCGCGTTTTCACACCGGCCGGCCCCGACCGCGCAACTCCACGCGTCGAAACGAGAGTTATGCCGGCCACCGTGGCGGGCCGTAGCACTCATTTCTACGCGCAGAGAGCGAACCGAGGCCGCGTGATCCATCAAAACACGCGTTTCCCCGCATGAGTCCGAACAAGGCACTCAGCAACGCGACCGCAAGCCGGTTGCGTATGATCAAGCCCTTCGTCTAGGCATCGCAGCCGTCTCGACCAGCCGTCTCGACCAGCGAAGTCTGCGGCCTACCCCGAAGCCCCCGGCCCACCCAGCCCGCCACCCGGGCGCAACGAGCCCGAGCCCGACCCGGGCCCGACGGCGCCGGGCCGGGGCTTCTTCAGCTTGTCGACCGAGGCCCGGATCGCCGCCGTGATCACGGTGATCGGCGCGTCCGGACGGTCGAGCACCGCCGCCCAGATCGGCACCAGCTCGTCCTCGTAGATGTGGCCGTGGCCGGGCGGGGTGTCGAGGCTGGTGACCATGTCGGTGCTGGTCTGAAACCAGGTGACCAGCGGCCACCAGCGCAACGACGCGTTGACATCGCTGCCGGCCCGCTCGCGCATCCAGTCCGGCTCGCGCCAGGCCAGGTCGGCGGTGAACCGGGCCATCGGGTCAGAGGCGTGTGCCACGTAGACGATGCGCGGGGACTGCCAGGGCCCGAGCACCCGCCCGTAGGCGTCGACCACCAATTCGGTGGGCTTGGTGACAAAGCGAATATGCCGGCCGTTGTCGATCACCGGCGTGATCTCGGGCGATCCCCGCATGCGCGAGGCGGTGAGCTTGCGGGCGATCTTGGTGAAACCGGGGGTACCGATCCACACCGCGCCGGCGACCCGCTCGATCATGTCGTCGGCGTCGACGAAGGCACCGTGCCCGCCGTAGCTGCCCAACGATTCCCCGCTCACGTAGACGGCCGGACGCCGGTCGTGGGGCAGCAACTCGATCTCGTCCTCGATCGCGGCCAGCAGGGCGAAAGCGCTCGCGCGCGGGGTCTCACGATCGGCCAGGAAGACGAAGGCGCTGGCCAGCTTCGAGTACTGAATCGAGATCGTCGCGCAGTCCCCGCCGGTGAGGTGCTCGACGGCTTGCACCGAGAACTCGTCCACCCAACCCCGGCCAGCCGGGGTGTCGACGACCACCGTGCCCCGCCTGAGTGCGCCGGTGCGCCGCACCTCGGCCATGGCCACCTCGACGGCAGCGGCGACGCCGTCCTCACCCTGGGTGGCATAGATCCGAATGGGTTCCAGGGCCGGTTCGCCCGTCACTGCCTCGATCTGGGCCGCGGACGGCCCGCAGGCGGTGAAGATCTGCCCGCGACGGCCGAGCTCTGCCCACGGCTGGGCCGAGCCGGGGCCACCGCTGCGGGTGGTCAGGGTGGGAGCCTCGACACCGTTCGGACGGCGCCGGTTCATCTTGTCGGCCTGCCGGGTGAGTGCCTCGAGAGTGCGCCGGAACACCATGCGGTTCACCAGCCGCACCACGACGAGCGCCACGATCAACGCCACCGTGATCGACAGCAGGGACGGCAGGAACAGGTCGAGACCACGGGTCAGCCAAGTCGTGAACGTCTCCAGGCCGACGAGCAGCAGGATCAGCACGTTCAGAAACGCCATCGCCACGGCGGTGGCGGCGATGTCGTGCCACACCGGCTGACGAGGCATGCTGACCAGTGCGGCGGTCTTGCGGTGTTCGCGCACCGACCACCACCAGCCCAGCACCAGCAGCGCCACCCCGAGAACGGCCAGCACCACGTACCCGCCGGGCATCCGCCAGGTGACCTGTACGTCGAGCCCGATCAACCGCCCCAGGGCGTCGGCGGTGCCTTCGAGCAGAAAGCCGACGACGTAGCCGATGGCCGCGACGGCGCCGCCGATCACGCCCTGCATGAGCCAGCGTCGCGGCAGCAGACTGGGCGCGAACGAGACCAGGAACGCACACAAGCCGAGCACCAGGCCGACAGTCGAAATCGAACCCACCCCGACCCCTCTCGTCGATTGGGTTCAGCCTATGACAGGGGTGCGGCTCAACCGGCCAGCGGCTTAGCCATTTCGGCCAGCTTCGCCACGCGCTTGGCGCGCAGCGTGCCCGGCGCGTACTTCAGCGTCCAGGTGTCGTCCTCGACCAGATCGAGTGCGTGGGCCTCCGCCTCGGATGCCTCCTGCCCGACGCCGAGCTGCTGCACCACCGAGCGGAAGTAGTAATGAAAGAACAACCGGTTGAACTCGGTGAAGTAGATGTCGGCCACCCGGGCGTCACCCCGGATGATGATCATATTCTCGTCGTTTTCGAGCGTGGACGCCCGCGAGAAGTTCGCCGATCCGGTCACCACCACCGGGTCGGGGCCCAGCGGGTCGCAGAGCAGGAATTTGTCGTGAATGTAGGCCACGTGCTGGTTCAGGCCCAGCGCGCGGGTGGTCGTCTCGGCCACCCACTGGCCCAGCGGGTGATCGAGTTCCGAGCCCCACGCCTGGTAGACGTTGCGGGTGGCGTCGAGCCGCACGGTCGCCTTGCCCCGGGTTTCGAGCAGAAAGAAGCGCAGCGGGCCGTCCGGGGTGCCGGCGGCCGCGGCGTCCTGAATCTCCTGCGCGATGCCGAAGGCGAAGGTGGCGCAGACCAGCGAGGTGGCGCCCGCCCCGATCAGTTGCGCGTAGCTGGTCAGCGGGCCCAGGTCGGGCCGGGGGCTGAAGACGGGGGTGATGCCGGGCGCCACCCCGGCGCGGTCGGCCGGTGCCGGGCTGAGGGCAGCCACCTGCGCCTTGAACACGCCGTTCTTGGTGCGCTTTGCGGCCGCGGCGTCGGACGACCGTCCACCCGGGTCGGTGGCCAGCAGCTCGAAGTAGGCCTGGTAGGCGGTTGCGGTCGCCGCGTCGCGCACCAGGTGGCCGACGTTCGACTGCCCGTGCACACCGCCCATGGTCAGGTTGGTCGAACCGGTCCAGACCGCCGCCGGCGTGCCGCGGTGGCTCAGCACCAGAAATTTGTTGTGCGCGATCGCCGATACCCGCGCCTCGCGCGCGATGATCACGCCGGCTGGAAAACCGGCCGCCGCGATGGCCGCCTGGTTCGCCTCGCGCGGGCCGCCGTCGGTGGCCTTGAAATCGACCACCAGCCTGACCTGCACACCACGGGTGGCCGCCGCCACCAGCGCGTCGAGAACCGGACGGTAAGTGAACTCGTAGAACGCGCCGTGCAGCGCGTCGCCGGGACCGGTGCCCCCGATCAGGTCGAGCAGCACGTCGTCCAGGTCGCGGCTGAGCCAGTCCAGGGCCTGCTGGCGCAACTGCGGGCTGGGCTGGTCATCGGGCGACGTGCCGCCGAACCGGTGCATGTAGGCCTGGCTGGAGGCCACCCCGCGGTTGAACACCACGTCACTCACCCCGGCGTGCAACGGCTCGGTGTGAATCGTGATGGTGATCGGCTGGTTGCGCCGCGGCTTGGCCGGCGTGCCCCGCATCGGGTGAAACCGGTAGGTGTAGGTGGTGTCGGGCCGCAGCGTGAAATCGTCCCAGACCAGGGCCTGAATCGGGTGGCTGTAGGTGCTCACCTGATCGGACGGCTGGGGGTCGGGCACCAGCGAGCGGAACACCTTGAAGCCCTGCATCCACAGGAACGGACCGCCCTCGGCCGCCCGTTCGACGCAGAACCCGAGCAGCCCTTTGCGGGCGAAGTCGGTGGCGGTCAGGCCGAACGACACGGTGTTCACGCCGCACACCGCGTAGGCCCTCATGCCCCGCACGGAGCGTGACCGGTAACGCATGCTTCAAGGTAGCCCCGCGGGCGGGAATTGATACCCGCTCAGCCCGGACGTTCGTGCCGGGGCGGACCCGAGCCACCGGGAGCCCACCGCATGCCGATCTCGGTGCGAGCACCGGCCGGGCCGGTCACCGTGTCGAGAAGTGATGGAAACGCTGATCAATGCGCCCACCGTTGGTTGAGCTTGTCGAAACCCCTTGCCGCAGCGTGATGATCGAGGTCTCGACAAGCTCGACCAGCGAAAGAGCAGCGCCTACTTATCCCTCGCTGGCCGCACGTCGCTTGGCGTGGAGTCCTCGAGCGGCGAAGCATCGGTGAGATCGGCAACCGCGCCACCTGCGTGATCGACCGCCCGCTGCGGCGCCTTCGGTGCGCGCAACGGTTCCTGTTCGCCCAACGGTTCGCCGCCCTGCGGCAGCCGCGGCGCCCGGGCCATTACAGCCCCGATTCGGCGGTGCGCACCAGAATCCGGTTGCACTCCTCGCAGCGCAGCACCTCATCGGGCGCGGCGCTGCGGTACCGGGTCAGGTCGGCGGCGTTGGCCTGCAACTGGCAGCCCGAGCAGCGCCGCTGCACCAGCGCGGCGGCCCCGGTGCCCCCGCTCTTGGCCCTTACCCGGTCGTACAGCTCGACCAGTTCGGAGGGCAGGTCGGCCGTGAGCCCGTCGCGCTCGGCCCGGTGCCGGGCCAGTTCGGCGTCCAGCTCGGCGAACTGGCTGTCGCGGGCCGCGAACAGGGCGCGCAACTCACCCTCGCCCGCCACCCGGTCGGCAGCGAGCTGATCACGCACGCCGGTGGCCGCCTCGAGCCGCTCCATCACCTCAAGCTCGTCGTCTTCGAGGTCGTTGATCCGCCGCTTGAGGTGCTGAATCTCGTCGAGCAGCGCATTGAGCTGCTTGGGGTCGGTGACGGTGCCGTCGTTGACCCTCCGCTGGTCACGCTCCAGCCGGTCGCGCACCGGCACCAGGTCGGCCTCGGCCTTGGCCTGCTCAAGCTCCAGATCGCCGACGGCGGTGTTGGCGGCGATCAGTTCCTCACCCTGGCGGCGGCGCAACTGCTGACGCTGCGCGATCTGCGCCAATTCGGGCAGCGAACGCTTGCGGTGCTCGAGCTGCGCGATCGCGGTGTCGATCGACTGCAGCTCCAGCAGCCTGATCTGAGCGGTGGCAGCAGCCTGCATGGCAACCTCCTGGAGTTGTGGCCTCCGACTCTAGCCGCTGGTGAGTTGCTCCGGTCTAGCCGCTGGTGAGTTGCTCCGGCCGCTGGTTAGATGTGGGCATGACTCTGCTGTACCTCGTTCGTCACGGCCAAACCGCATGGAGCAAGTCGGGGCAACACACCTCGTACACCGACATCGACCTCACCCCCGAGGGCGTGGAACAGGCCAAGGCCCTGCGGCCCCGGCTCGACCCCGCCGAGTTCGGCCTGGTGCTCTCCAGCCCCCGGCTCCGCGCCCGCCGCACCGCCGAGATCGCCGGCTTCACCGACTACGAGGTCACCGACGACCTCCAGGAGTGGAACTACGGCGACTACGAGGGCATCACCTCCGCCGACATCCGCGCCCACCACCACCCCGGCTGGCGGCTCTGGTTCAACGGCGTGCCCAATGGCGAGACCGCCGACCAGGTGCGCGAACGGCTCACCCGCGTCGTCCACCGGGTACGCGCCTCGGGCGTCGAGAAGGCGATCTGCTTCGGCCACGGCCACGCCTCCCGCGTGCTCGCGCTGTGCTGGCTCGACTTTCCGCTGATCTTCGGCCAGGCCTTTCCGGTCGAGACCGCCAGCCTCTCGAATTCTCGGTCGCGAGAAGGAGTCCTGGGCGGTTCTGCGCTGGAACAGTTGACATGACCGACCCCACCGCGGCCTCCGCCCCGACGCCGCCCGAGGTGGGACGCAGCGCCGAGGAGCAGTTGCCCAACCGGCAGACCCCGTTCTCGGCGCCCTTCCGGGCGTTCATTCCCGAGGGTTGGGCGCCGTACCCGGCCGACCTGCCCGACCCACTGCCGGCCACCGGCCACGCGCCGGCTCGCCGCGCCGCGCTCAGTGCCCAGTTCGCCGGCGACCGGCTGGTGATTCCGGCCGGCGAGCTGTCGGTGCGCTCCAACGACACCGACTACCGCTTCCGGCCGCACTCGGCGTTCGCCCACCTCACCGGGCTGGGCACCGATCGCGAACCGGGCGCCGTTCTGGTGCTCGAGCCCACCGACTCCGGCCACGACGCCACTCTCTATTTCAAGCCCCGCGCGCCGCGCACCGACCCGGAGTTCTACGCCGACGCCCGCTACGGCGAGATGTGGGTCGGCCAGCGTGAGTCGCTGGCCGAGATGCAGGCGCTCACCGGGCTGGACTGCGCGCCGATCAGCCAGCTCGGCGAGGCCCTGGCCAAGAACGCCGGCAGCACCCGGGTGCTGATCGTGGCCGACGCCGACGCGCAGCTCACCGCGACGCTGAACGGTCAGCGCACCGCGCTCGGGCTGGGCGCCGAGGCCGCCTCCGACGAGCAACTGGCCGTGGCCCTGAGCGAGTTGCGGCTGGTCAAGGACGCCTTCGAGATCGAACAGATGCGAATCGCCTGCGACGTCACCGCCGACGGCTTCGAAGCGGTCGTTGCGGCCCTGCCCGAGGCCGTTTGGCGCGGCCGGGGCGAGCGCTGGGTCGAGGGTGTGTTCGGCCTGCACGCCCGGCACGCCGGCAACGCGGTCGGCTACGACACCATCGCCGCGTCCGGCGATCACGCCAACACCCTGCACTGGATTCGCAACGACGGCGACCTGCGGCCCGGCGACCTGCTGCTGCTCGACGCCGGCGTCGAACTCGACAGCCTCTACACCGCCGACATCACCCGCACCCTGCCGGTCGGCGGACGGTTCACCCCGGCCCAGCGCAGGGTGTATGACGCGGTGCTGGCCGCCCAGCAGGCCGGCATCGCGGCCGCCCGTCCCGGGGCGACGTTCGCCGATGTGCACGCCGCGGCGATCCGGGTGATCGCCCAGCACCTGCACGACTGGGGGCTGCTGCCGGTGGACGTCGAGACGTCGCTGAACCCCGAGACCGGCGGGCACCACCGGCGCTGGATGGTGCACGGAACGTCGCATCACCTGGGCATCGACGTGCACGACTGCGCACTGGCCCGGCAGCAGCATTACCGCGAGGGCACCCTGCAGCCCGGCATGGTGATCACCGTCGAGCCCGGCCTGTACTTCAAATCGTCCGACCTGCTCGTGCCCGAAGAACTGCGCGGCATCGGGGTGCGCATCGAAGACGACGTGCTGATCACCGAGACCGGCTGCGAGATCCTTTCGGCACGGCTGCCCCGCACCGCCGACGACGTGGAGGCATGGATGGCTCGGATGCTTTTCTGAAATTGTCCTGCGGCGTAGCATTGCGGCGGCTCGGCAAGGAGAAACGCGATGGCAGTTCAGGGCAATTGGGACGCATCCTCCACTGTCGGCGCGGACGCTGAATCTCTCTACGTTCCGCCGGAGTTTACGTGGGCACGCTACCAAGCCGGACGCCGGCTGCCGTCACCCGATCTGGAATCGGCGGTGGCCTCGGCCCGCGCCGGCGACGGCTACCTGTGGCTCGGCCTACACAACCCCTCACAACGGACGATGTCCGACCTCGGTGAGCATCTGGGAATGCACGAACTGGCGATCGAGGACGCCGTGCACGGCCATCGCCGCTCGAAGCTGGAGCGCTTCGACGAGCATCTGTTCTTCGTCGTCTCGACCGTCGCCTACCAGGAGCGGGCGGCGGACGCCGTCCCCGAGATCGTCACCACTGGTGAGTTGATGGTCTTTCTCGGCGACTGGTACGTCATGACCTCGCGGCACAGCGGGCCTTCCCGCATGCCTGAGGTGCGGGCATTAGTCGAGCAGGAATCCGACGACATGCCACGCGGGCCTTCTCGGGTGCTGTACGCGTGCCTGTCGGTGGCGATCGACGACTGCGAGCGGGTTGCCGAACAGATGGAGGACGACGTCGAGGACTGTGAGCAACTCATCTTCGGCGACCGCCGCGAACCCGACCTGGAACGCACGTATCAGATCAAACGCGAGCTGATTCAGTTCCGCCGCTGTGTCGCTCCGCTGTGCGCGCCCTTGACCACGCTCTACACCCGTGAGTTCTCGCAGATTCACGCTAACGCGAAGCCGTACTTTCGTGAACTGGCCGAGCGCACGCAGGCCGTACGCGAGACGGTGCTGGCACTGGAGGATCAGTTGACCAACATCTTGCAGACGGCGCTGGCTCGGGCCAGTTTCGACGACAACCGCGATATGCGGAAGATCTCGTCGGCGGTGGCGATCCTGGCGGTGCCCACCACGCTGGGCGCGATCTACGGAATGAACTTCGACGACATTCCTGAACTGCACGCCCACTACGGCTACTTCGTGGTGATGGCGTTGAACGTGATCGGCATGACCGTGCTCTACTTCCTGTTCCGCAAATTCAAGTGGCTGTAGCGCGGTAGCCGATCGGGCCCATCACCCCCCTCGACGACGTCGATGGAGCCGTCCAGTACCGCTGATCAGTCGCAGGTCGAGCTTGTCGAGACCCCCGATGTACCCCTCCATCGCAGGTCGAGCTTGTCGAGACCCCCGATGTACCCCTCCATCGCAGGTCGAGCTTGTCGAGACCCCAGATGTACCCCTCCATCGCAGGTCGAGCTTGTCGAGACCCCCGATGTACCGCAGCGGCAACGGGTTTCGACAGGCTCAACCAGCGATGGTCGGGTTGCGGACATGCCGTCGCGATCGACGATGGTCGGCTCTCTCACCCAGCCAGGGCAGAACCGCGGACACGGTCCCGACCCACCGATGAAGCCGCTACCCTCACGCTGGTGAGCGCACCTGCGAAGACGAAGGTGGTTCTGGACGAATCCCAGATCCCCACCCATTGGTACAACATCGTCGCCGACCTGCCGGAGGCACCGCCGCCCCCGCTGCACCCCGGCACCAAGCAGCCGCTGACCCCGGACGACCTGGCACCACTGTTCCCGATGGGGCTGATCGCTCAGGAGGCCAGCACCGAACGCTGGATCGAGATCCCGCAGGAGATCCGGGACATCTACCGGCTGTGGCGTCCGTCGCCGATGATCCGGGCCTGGCGGCTCGAGCAGGAACTGGGCACCACCGCCCGGATCTACTACAAGTACGAGGGCGCCTCCCCGGTCGGTTCACACAAGACCAACTCGGCCGTCGCCCAGGCGTACTTCAACGCCCAGGCCGGACGGACCAAGCTGACCACCGAGACCGGTGCCGGCCAGTGGGGTTCGGCGCTGGCCTTCGCCTGCGACGTCTTCGGCCTGGAATGCGAGATCTGGCAGGTCCGGTCGTCGTATGAGGGCAAGCCGTACCGGCACGTGCTGATGGAGACCTTCGGCGCCACCGTGCACTCCTCGCCGTCCGAGCTGACCCAGGCCGGACGCGCGCTGCGCGAACGCTTCCCGGACACCAGCGGTTCCCTGGGCATGGCCATCTCGGAGGCGATCGAGATGGCCGCCGGCGACCCGAACGCGTCCTACTCGCTGGGTTCGGTGCTCAACCATGTGCTGCTGCACCAGACCGTCATCGGCCAGGAGGCACTGCTGCAGCTCGCCGAGTTCGGCGAAGAGCAGGCGGACGTCGTCTACGGCTGCGCCGGCGGCGGCTCGAACCTGGGCGGGCTGGCGCTGCCGTTCCTGCGCGAGAACCTGGACGGCCGGACGAACACCCGCCTGGTCGCGTGCGAGCCGAAGGCGGCGCCGTCGCTGACCGAGGGCGAATACCGCTACGACTTCGGCGACACCGCCGGCATGACGCCGCTGCTGAAGATGTACACCCTCGGCCCCGACTTCGTCCCCGACCCGGTGCACGCCGGCGGCCTGCGCTACCACGGCATGGCGCCGCTGGTCAGCTTCGTCAAGCATCTCGGCCTGATGGACGCCGTCAGCATCAAGCAGCGCGAAGCGTTCGCCGCCGGCGTCCTGTTCGCCCGGACCGAGGGCATCGTGCCCGCATCGGAGTCGAACCACGCCATCGCCGGGGCGCTGCGCGAAGCCAAGCAGGCGGCGCAGGACGGCACCTCACCGGTGATCGTGATCGGCGTCTCCGGCTCCGGCCAGCTCGACCTGCCCGCCTACTCGGAGTTCCTCGCCGGAGACATGGCGGATAGCTGAGATTTTTCGCTGGTCGAGCTTGTCGAAACCCGTTGCCTGGCTGGTTGAGCTTGTCGAAACCCCTTGCCGGAGCATTCATATTCGAGGTCTCGACACGCTCGACCAGCGAAAGATCAGCGTCTCCCTGGGGGTTTCGACGCTCGGCCAGCGACAAGCAGCACTCCCCTGACGACTCCACCCGACCAGGGGCGAACCTGGTGATCGGCGCATCTCGCCTCAGCCGAGCGGTTGCAGGTTGCGCCACACCGCAAACAGCACTGCGACCACACCGAGCGCAAACCACCAACGCCCCGGACGCCGGCGCAGCAGCCGCGGCAGCCGCACGGCAGGCCCGCCCAGCGCCTCGACCGTCCACAACAGCCCGAGTGCCGCCAGCACCGCCAATCCGACGACGACGAACTGGTTCGCCGTCCAGGCCGCGGCCAGGTCGCCGCGCAGCAGGGCCATGCCGACGTGCGTGCCGCCGCACAACGGGCAGAGCGTGCCGGTGAGCCCACGCCAAGGGCACGGCACGCCCAGCCGGGTAGTGGCAGCGAGCACGCTCAACCCCAGCCCGACGGCACCGAAGCAGGCCAGCCCGCGCAGCGCGATCGCGGGCCGAAAACCGTCGGATCCGGTCATTTCCGGTTGCACAAGGGTCATTATCACCCGCAATCGCCCCCGCACACCGGCGCAAACAGCCCCGCACGGCCGTAGGATTTCGATCAACCTGACCTCGAAACCCAGGAGCAACACGTGAGCAACCAAACGTGGAACAGCGACCCCAAGCCGGAAGACTCCGGCGACGGCACCAACCCCGGATACACCCCACCCGGCTACACCGTCCCCGGCGCCGACCAGGGCCAGGCTCCCGGCTATCAGCCCCCTACATGGAGCGGCGGTCAGCAGCCGGCACCCAGCGGCCAGAGCGGCTCGGACGCACCGGCGCCCGGCGGCTACACCCCGCCCAGCTACTCGGCGCCCAGTGGGTCGGACGCACCCGCCTCAGGCGGCTACACCCCACCCAGCTACGGCGCGCCAACCACCCCCGACCAGACCTTCGGCCAGACCCCCGGCTACGGCGCTCCGAACCCGAACACGTTCGGCCAGCCCCAGCCCGGGTACGGTCAGCAACCGGGTTACGGCCAGCAGCCTGGCTATGGACAGCCGGCCGCCGCCCCGACCCCGTACGGCGGCGCTCCGCAGGGCGGCTACGACCCCAACGCCGGCGCGTACGGTCAGCCAACTCCGTACGGCGCTCCGCAGGGCGGCTACGACCCCAGCGCCGGCGCGTACGGTCAGCCGCCGCAGGGCCCGTACGGTGCACCACCCTCGCCCTACGACGCACCCGCACCCTTCGGCGGCGCACCCTCCCCCTACGGCGCCCCCGGCAGCTACCAGCCGAATCCCTACGCCCCGGTCGGTCCGCAGCTGGCCACCTGGGGTCGCCGGGCGATCGGCGGCCTGATCGACTTCGTCGTGCCGTCGATCGTGGTTTCGGTTCTGGTCGGCCTTGTCATACCCAACGGCGGCTACGGCGCGAACGCACTGTCGACGGTCCTGACGCTCGGCTGGTGGGCCTACAACACCGGCTACCGGGTGGCAACCACCGGCTACTCGTTCGGGCACAAGATCGCGAAGGTGCGGGTGGTGATGGAAGCCACCGGCCAGACGCCGCCGCAGAACACGGCGATCGGCCGCGCACTGGCACACTTCCTCGACTCGCTGGTGTGCGCCATCGGCTTCCTGTTCCCGCTGTGGGACGCCAAGAAGCAGACCTTTGCCGACAAGATCGCCAAGACCGTGGTGATCGACGAGCAGAACATCCCTTCGCAGCAGCAATTCTGAATCGGGACTCGACCAACTCGATGAGCACGCAGGGCCGCCCCGTCGGGGCGGCCCTGTTGCGTTGCCGTGGCGTTTCCGTTGTCGTGCGGTGCGGGCCGCGCGGCGGGTGCTCCTGGGCGCACCGTGCGGCACTGCCGCACGGTGCGGTTCAGTTGTCGCCGCGCGGGGTGCGTCCGTCCTGATCGTTGTGGGGCTCGGACGACGGCGCCTGACCGATGCCCTCGCCGGAGCCGTACGAACCGTAGGGCGGCTGCGCGACCTCAGGCGCTGACGGCTGCTGAGCCGGCGCAGGCTGGTACGGCTGCGGGTGGCCACCCGGCTGGTACGGCTGCTGCGGCGGGTACTGCTGCGGCCCCGGCTGCCACGGCTGTGCGGCCAACCGTGGGTCGAACGCCGCCGCCCGCGCCCCGGGCATGCCGGCCAGCAGTTCGCGCGCCTGGCCGGCCACCTTGTGCTCACAGAGCACCTCGTACTTCTTCGCCACCGTCTGGCTGATCGAGTTGAAATCACGCTTGCCGCGCGAGGCCGCATAACCGATGGCGGCGAACGCCATGCCGATCACGATGCCGATCAGCAGCGCACCGGGCAGCAGCACCAGCGGATTGGTCTGGGGCTGCAGGAACCACAGAATGAAGGTGACCATCAGACCGGTCGACAGACCGCTCTGCAGGCCCTGCACGAGCACGGTGCCCCAGTTGCGCCGTCCGGTCACCCGCTCGACCGATTTAAGATCGGTGCCCACGATGGCCAGGTTCTCGACGGCGAACTTCTGGTCGGCCAGATAGTCGACCGCGGCCTGCGCCTGCGGGTAGCCGTCGTAGACGCCCACCGACTGCGGGTATTCGAGCTCGAACAACGAGCTGAGCCGAGGATTGGGCTGGGTCATCGGGTTCCTTCCTGTGCGCGGCGCGTCCGCACGTCACGTCAATTGTCAGCAAAGTTGCGGCCGAAGTCATTCCTCACTCAGACGGCGAACCAGGTCGGGCCACCGACACACCCCACCGACCCCTGGGCGTCGCCGCGTCGCCGGGTCAGGGCAACTGCTGCGACAGCAGCGACGCGGCCGCCGTGCGAGCGTGATGGGGCGGCGCGGTGCTGTCGCGCAACACCAGTCGCGCGGGCTGCAGCACGTGCACGGCGTCCGCCGGCACCGACTCCCCCCGCAATTGACGCAACAGTTGGACGGCTGCGAGACGGCCCTGGGCGACCACGTCCTGCGCCACCGTGGTGAGATCGACGAAGCGCGCCATCTCGACATCGTCGATGCCGATCACCGACACGTCACGCGGAACCTGCAGGCCCGCCCGGCGCAGCGCCCACAGGGCACCGATGGCGAGCTCGTCGAACTCCGCCAGCACGGCCGTGGGCAGGCCGGGCCGGCTGAGCAGTTCGGACATGGCATGAGCCCCGCCATCGACGCCGTGCGGGCCCTCGACCACGAGGTGTTCGTCGAACTCGATGCCGGCCTCGTTCAACGCCTGCTCGTAGCCCAGCCGACGCCCCATCGACGCGGTGAAGCCGAAGCGGGCGTCGTCGAGAGCACCGGCGATCAGCCCGATGCGCTCGTGGCCCTGGTTGAGCAGGTGGTTCACGGCCAGGCGGGCCGTGGCCACGTCGTCGATGCCCACCGAGGGCCAACCCTCGATGTGCGAGCCGATGCTCACCAGCGGCAGGCCCAGCGCCCGCAGCGACAGCGTGTGCTGCTCGCGCAGCGGCATCGACAGCGACACGATGCCCTGCACGCGTCCGGCCAACGGCAACCGCTCGAAGAACTCGTCGCGAACATCGGCGCTGCCCAGGTGGTACAGCAGCACGTCGAACCCCTCGTCGCGCAGGTGCCGCAAGGCGGCTGCGGTCGCGGTCGAGAAGTACCAGCGGGTGAAGAACGGCATGATCACCGCCACGGCGGGCCGGCGGTCGTGCTCGGGTCGCTGGGCCAGCACGCTGGCAGAGACTGCATAATCGAGTTCGTGCGCGGCATCGAGCACCCGGGCCCGCGTCTGGGGCGCCACCTTCGCCACCCCACGAAGCGACCGCGACGCGGTGGCCACCGATACCCCGGCGCGGTTGGCGACGTCTTCGAGTCGCGCTCCACGCCTGGCTCTGCGACTCGGCGGGGGCATCTCGTCGCTGGCGAAGTTATCGGTCACTGAACCACCTTATTCAGCCTCTGGCACGACACGTCACCGCGCCCGGGCACGGGCACCACCGTGTGCACGTTGTACCGAAGTGTGTGGGCATACTGCCCGAAGAGGCAACAACCGTGCGGAATTCTTGCCAGATTTGTGCACAATCTTCCCGGCAGTACCGCTTTCGTGTCACACTCGTGATGCAAATCTTGCACCGCTGCCGGCATGGATGCCGTCGCAGTGCGCCGATCAGCAACAACCCCACAAAGAGGTGACGTGTGACAGCGAATGTGATCGTGACGGTGGAGCGTGAATTCGACGCTCCCCGCGAACAGGTGTTCAGGGCGTGGACGCGCCCGGACGAGCTCGCCCAATGGCGCGGTTCGCCGGGTTGGCACGTCGAGACCGAGACGGTGCGCGGCGAATTGCAGAACGGCGGCCGGCACTACCACGTGAAGGTGCGCGACAACGACCCCAGCACTCGTGTGGGCACCGACGGCGTGTACACCGAGTACTTCGAGCCCGATGTGTTCGTCTCGCGCGAACGAATCACCGGCGATCCCGGCATCGACCCCGACGTGCCGCTGGAGCTGCGGGTCGAGTTCACCCGCATGGGCCGCAACAACACCCTGGTGCGGATCATCCAAGGCCCCTACGAGCCCGACGTGGCCAGTTGGCACGGCGAGGCCTGGGAGCGCGAACTGACCCGGTTGGCCGAGTACCTGACCACAGCACAAGGAGGTGCGCGATGAGCGCAGAGGCGGGGAGCATCAGCCACACCAGCATCGTGCGCACGAAGCCGCTGATGACGATGCCGCAGATTCTGGTGATGAACTTCGGCTTCTTCGGCATTCAGTACAGCTTCGGCATGCAGCAGACCGCGGTGAACCCGGTCTATGAGTTTCTCGGCGCCCACCCCGAGGACCTGCCGATCCTGAACCTTGCCGGGCCCATCACCGGCCTGCTCATCCAGCCGCTGATCGGCGCACTGTCAGACCGCACCTGGAGCCCACGCTGGGGACGCCGCAAGCCGTTCTTTCTGATCGGGGCGATCGGTTGCAGCATCTGTCTGTTCCTGTTCCCGTTTGTCACCGCGGTCTGGATGGCCGTGCTTCTGCTGTGGCTGCTGGACGTCAGCAATAACACCGCGATGGAGCCCTATCGGGCGTTCATCGCCGACAAGCTGCCACCCTCACAGTTGGGCAAAGGCTTTCTCGCTCAGTCGTTCTTCACCGGCCTGGGCATCACCTTGGCGAACCTCTCGCTGTTCGTCTTTCAGAAGCTCATCGAGGGCTCGACCGCCGCAGGCATTCCGTACTGGGTGGTCGGGTCGTTCATGCTCGGCGCCGTGTGTTCGATCGGTTCGGTGCTGATCTCGATCCTGCGTACCCCGGAGATTCCGCCCAGCGCCGAAGAGCTCGAGGCACTGCGCAACAAGAAGGGCGGCCTCGGAGCGGCGCTCACCGAGATCGGCGAGGCGATCCGCGACATGCCTGTCGAACTGCGCAAGCTGGCGCTGGTCTACTTCTTTCAGTGGTATGGCTTGGTCATCTACTGGCAGTTCATCGCTTTGACGATCGCGCAGAATATGTTCCCGCACACTGATCAGGGCAAGGAAGAAGCAGTCGCCTGGACCGGCCTGGTCAACGGGTGGTACAACATCGTGACCTTCTGCGTCGCGTTCGGGCTGGTGGCGTTCGCGCGCAAACGCGGTGCCAAGCTGGTGCACTGCGCCTGTCTGCTGCTGGCGGCCGTCGGCCTGGCCATCGTGCCGTTCCTCTCCAACCAGTACCTGATCTTCATTCCGATGCTCGGCTTCGGCGTCGCCTGGGCATCGATCATGGGCGTGCCCTACATCATGGCCGTCCGCATGGTGCCCTCGACCCGACTCGGGGTCTACATGGGCATCATCAACATGATGATCGTCATCCCGATGCTGATTCAGTCGGTCACCTTCGGCTGGATCTACAGCAACATGCTCGGCGACAACCCCGGTAACGCGCTGCTGTTCTCGGCCGCCTTCCTTGCGATCGCCGCCGTGCTGATGCTGTGGCTGAAGGAGTCCCGCGCGATCCGAGACGTCGACGACGTGACCGCCATGCCCATGGCCGGGCACTGACCAGGAAGGCTTTTCGATGACCATGAAGGACTACCGCACCATCGTCGTGGGAACCGACGGCTCGTCACTGGCCGGCCCCACCGTCGGCCGGGCGGCCTGGTTGGCCAAGCACGACGACGCCAATCTGGTGATCGTCTGCGCCTACGCCCGGCTGTCGCGCCGCGACGAGGCCAAGAACGTCACCACGCTGGGCGGCGACTCTCGCATCGGCCAGGTTCTCGGACGTTCCGCGGCTGGACAGGCGTTGAGCGAAGCGATGATCGTGGCCGCCGCCGAGGGGGCCACCGTCACTGCCGCGCTGCTGATCGACGGGGAACCAGCCGAGGCTCTGGTGTCGACCGCCACCGAGCAGCAGGCCGACCTGATCGTGATGGGCGCGCTGCAGGATCGCACATTGGTCGATCGCCTGCTCGGGTCCACTTCTGAGGAGGTGGTCAAGCGCGCCGGCTGCGACGTGCTGATCGTTCGTCCGGAGTTCAACGAAGGCGACCTCGAGGTGCCAGAAGACGCCTCGATCGACCTGTAATTCTCGATGGAGGCCAAGGAAGCACTGATTTCGCTGGTCAAGCTTGTCGAGACCTCTGATAGGGCTCTGACGCGGAGATTCGCCGAATCTCCTGCCATCCCGATCCGCGCGCGAAGCCGCGGCTAGCTGCTGGCAAGAGGTTTCGACACGTCCAACCAGCGCTGGTTGCGTCACTCAGCGTTTCCCTGAGCCTGTGCCACCGACCGGGCACCCACCTTTGGGTGGGTGCCCGGTTTCGTGGTTCTACCCGACCGGGGTCAGGTTCAGCGTGCGTCCGACCAACGAGCGCCGGCGCCCGGCCAGGGTGCCGGCCAGCCCGGTCAGCGCCACCGCACCCGGACGGACCGGGTCGGCCACCACCACCGGAAAACCGTCATCGCCGCCGACCCGGACGGCCGGATCGAGCGGCACCTCGGCCAACAACGCGATGTCGTAGCCGAGCCGCTTGGTGAGCGTAGCCGCCACCTCGGCGCCGCCGCCGGTGCCGAACACGTCCACCCGGTGCGACCCGCCGCAGTGGGGGCACTCGACGTCGAGATGGCTCATGTTCTCGACGACACCGATCACCTTCTGGTCCATCATCGAGGCCATCGTGCCGGCCCGCTCGGCCACCTCTGCCGCCGCTTGCTGCGGCGTGGTCACCACCAGCACCTCGGCGTTGGGCAGCTTCTGGCCCAGCGACAGCGCCACGTCACCGGTGCCGGGTGGCAGGTCGAGCAGCAGAAAGTCGAGATCGCCCCAGAACACGTCCGAGAGCAGTTGGTGCAGGGCCCGGTCGAGAATCGGCCCACGCCAGGCGATCACCTGGTCGCGGCTGGCCTTCAGCATGCCCATCGAGATCACCTTCAGGCCCATCGTGGGCACGGGCAGGATCATGCCGTCGAGCGAGGTGGGGGTCTCGTCGGCCACCCCCAGCATCTGCGGGATCGAATGGCCGTAGATGTCGGCGTCGAGCACCCCGACCGACTTGCCCAGCTCGGTCAGCGCCATGGCCAGGTTCACCGTCACCGACGATTTGCCGACCCCGCCCTTTCCGCTGGCCACCAGGATCACCTGGGTGAGGTTGCTGGGGTCGGCGAACGGAATCGACCGCTCGGCCACGCCGCCGCGCAACTGCGTCTTCAGCGCCGCCCGCTGTTCGTCGTCCATGGCGCCCAGGGTGAGGTTGAAGCCACACACACCCGGCACCGCGGTGACCGCGGCGGTGACGTCGGCCTCGATGGTGCTCTTCATCGGGCAGCCCGGAATGGTCAGCAGCACAGTCAGCGACACCACGTCGTCGTCGTCGACGCTCAGCGATTGCACCATGCCAAGGTCGGTGATCGGACGCTTGATCTCGGGGTCGACCACCCCAGCCAGCGCCTCCCGGACGGCGGCGAGCAACTCGTTGTCGGGCATGGCAGAACCCTACTCCGGGCCGCAGCGCCCACCCGTCAGGTATCGCCCTGTGCGTAGTCGGCGGAACGATCTGCGTGGTTCAGGGGACGGTTCTTCTTGGTTCGGGGGACGGTTCTTCTTGGTTCAAGGAAGTGTCCCCATCCGGTTCAGTGGACGGTTCTCAACGGGTCCAGGAACCGTCCCCTGAACCAAACAGAACCGTCCCCTGAACCAAGAGAACCGTCCCCGTTGGTCGAGCTTGTCGAGACCCTGGACGCTCGACCAGTCGCCGCCGCACTGATCAGCGCTTGCCTAACCGTCCCGTCCGGACGGACGGCCGGCGTCACGCGTCCGCGGGTGATCCCGGCCGGAGCCTCGCGCACCGTCCTCGGCGTCCGCGGCCTTGTCGAGTTCGTCCAGCAGGTCGCGCAGTTCGGAGCGGATGAAGTCACGGGTAGCCAGGTCGCCGATGCGCATGCGCAGCGCCGCGATCTCGCGGGCCAGGAAGTCGGTGTCGGCCCGGGCCTGTGCCGCAACCTCGCGGTCATGCTCGAGGCTGACCCGCTCGCGAGCCTCCTGCCGGTTCTGCGCCAGCAGAATCAACGGCGCCGCGTACGAAGCCTGCAACGACAGCAGCAGGGTGAGAAAGATGAACGGGAACTCGTCGACGATCCACGCGGCAGGCGCGAACACGTTCCAGCAGACCCAGGCCACGATCAGCACCGTCATCCAGATCAGAAAGCTGGCGGTGCCCATGAACCGGGCGAAGCCCTCGGCAAAGCTGCCGAACACCTCTGAATCCATCCGGACCCGAGGCAGCCAGCGCCGCTCCCGCCCCGGGGTGTTGAGCCGATCACTGGAGGACACCGTTCACCCCTTCCCGCAACTGATCCAGCTGAATCCCTCGCCAGTCGTTAGGCAGAATGTGGTCGAGCACATCGTCGACGGTGACCGCGCCGAGCAGCCGTCGCTCGGCGTCGACCACCGGGGCGCAGACCAGGTCGTAGGTGGCGAAGTAGCGCGACACCAGCGCGATGTCGGAGTTGGGCGCCAGCGGCGTGATGCCCTTGTCGACCAGGGACGCCGCCAGCGTGGACGGCGGTTCGCGCAGCAGGCGCTGAATGTGCACGGCGCCCAGAAACCGTCCGGTCGGCGTATCGAGCGGCGTGCGACACACGAACGCCAGGCAGGCCAGCGCCGGCGTCAGCTCTTCGTTGCGCATCATCGCCAGCGCATCGGCAACGGTGGCGTCGGGGGCGAGAATCACCGGTTCTGGCGTCATCAGGCCGCCGGCCGTGGCGGCGTCGTAACTGAGCAACGAGCGGACGTCCTCGGCCTCTTCGGGCTCCATTCGCTCCAGAATGTCTTCGGCGACCTCGGGGGCCAGCTCGGCGATCAGGTCGGCTGCATCGTCGGGGTCCATCTCTTCGAGTACGTCGGCGGCCCGCTCGGCCTCCAGCGACTGGATCAACGCGACCTGTTCGTCTTCGGGCAATTCCTCCAGCGCCTCGGCCAGCAGTTCGTCGTCCATCGCCTGAACCACTTCGGCACGCCGCTGCGGGCTCATATCGTGCAACTCGCGGGCCACATCGGCGGGCTTCATCTCTTGCAGTTCGGCGAGCACCTGGTCGGCTCCACGGCCGGGAATCAGGGCGAAGTCGGGCACCTCGCTCCACGCCACGATCTGCACATGCGGCTTGGCGAATGGACGGCGTCGGCCGAGGCCACGCAGCGCCACCTCCGACAGTTCCCAGTCGCGCGGGCGCACCTGCCTGATCGCGAGGTCGTAGATCGTGAACGGCTCGGTGTTGCCGCGCCGGTAGACGGTGCGGTCGAACAGGTCGTCAATGGCCAGGCTCTCAACCTCGCGGCGCTCGAACCGTCGGGTGTTCACCACGCCCGAGATGATCACCTGGTTGACGTCGATCGAGTGCACCCGCTCCATCGGAAAGAAGATCCGGCGCAAGGCGAAGAGTTCGACCACCAGGCCCTTGACCCGAGGGGCCCGCTTGCCGGGGCGGTTCTGCAGCACGACATCGCGCACCTTGCCGACCTGGTCGCCGGCGGTGTCGAGGATGGGCAGACCCTTGATCCTGGACACGAAGATCGACGAGGTGGAACTCACCTTCGAACGGTAGCGCGTCAGCGCCCCGGCTGACCCCTCAGGTCGCCTCGGTGTCGAAGGGAGTCACCCGAACAGTTGCCGCCAGCGGCACCGCGACCTGGTCGCCGCCCGCGTCTGAGCCGTCGTCATCGGCAGCGCCGCCGTCGGCGTGCAGCGCATCGTCGATGCTGGTGCGAGCGCCCTTCAGTTCTTTGGCGATGTCGTCGAGTTCAGCGGTCGCGTCCGGCCCCAGATGCTTGGCGACGAAGCTGCGCGGGTTAAGGTCCGAGAGCTCCAGATCGGCGAACTCAGGGCCAAGCTCCTGCCGCAGCCGACCCTGCGCGTCGTTGGCGATGCGGCGAAAGTGGTGCAGCAGCCGCGCCGCCTTGCGGGCCAGTTCGGGCAGCTTCTCGGGGCCGAACAGCACGATGGCCAACACGAGCAGCAGAACGATCTCGCCCGCGTTGAAGTCCATGACTCACAGGGTAGTGCGGCCGTCCGCTCCCGGAGAACCGCCGATCTTGGCTGGTCGAGCTTGGCGAGACCTCGGCTATGACGCTGTGGCAAGGGGTTTCGACGTAGCTCAACCAGCGGGGCTGCGTTATTCGGCTTCGCTAGAGCCCGGCCGCGTCCAGCAGCGCGACGAAGGCGGACGCCTCGGCGCTCGAGGCCGGCAGCATCGGCAGCCGCAGCACCGCCGGGCCGAAGCCGCGGGCGGCCAGCCCGGCCTTGACCAGCATGCAGCCCTGGGTGGCGAACACGCCGGTGAACACCGGTAGCAGTGCCGCGTTCGCGGCGATTGCGCCGGACAGGTCGCCGGCCAGGAACGTCTCGATCATCGCCTTGGTGCGGGCCCCGGTGAAATGGGTGGACGTGCCCACCACACCGACCCCGCCCACGCTGAGCACCGGCAGGGTGAGTGCGTCGTCGCCTGAGTAGTAGTGCAGTTCGGTGCTGGCGATCGCCGCGGCAGAGGCGACCAGGTCGCCCTTGGCGTCCTTCACCGCGACGATCCGCGGGTGCGCTGCCAGTTCGATCATCGTTGCAGTCTGAATCGGCACCGCGGCGCGGTGCGGGATGTCGTAGAGCATCACCGGCAACTCGGTGGCATCGGCCACGGCGCGAAAGTGGGCCGCCAGGGCGTCCTGTGGCGGCTTCGAGTAGTACGGCGTGACCACCAGCAGGCCGTTGGCTCCGGCCTGTTCGGCCTGCTTCGCCAACCGGACGGTGTGCGCGGTTTCGTTGGTGCCCACCCCGGCCAGCACCTTGGCCCGATCTCCCACCTCGGCCACCACTGCCGCCACCAGATCGGCTTTCTCGGCATCGGAGGTGGTGGGCGATTCGCCCGTGGTGCCGTTGATCACCAGAGCGTCGTTGAGCTGCTCGTCCACCAGATAGGCGGCCAGCTTTCGGGCCTGCGCCACATCGACCGAGCCGTCGGGTCGAAACGGAGTGACCATGGCGGTGAGCATGCGGCCGAACGTTGGCTGAGGCATGCCCGCAGTGTAGTGCCGCGAGCACTGGTCACCCGGTACCGGCAGGGGGTGCGTTCGGTAGGGTTGCCCCCGTGACTCCAGCATCGCGTTCGGCCGCCAAGGCCACCACCCCATCACCCTCGTGGGCATTCTCCGAGGCGTTCATCGCCGATGACGACACCATGCGCCTGGCCCGCGCCGCCAGCCGTCAACTCGCGCTGAGCTCGGCCAGCCAGGGGGTCACCTCGACGTTGACCCTGCTGGCCAACCTGCTGCAGGCCAGGGCCGTTGTCGAGATCGGCACCGGGGCCGGGGTTTCTGGCCTGGCGCTGATTCGCGGCATGGCGCCGGACGGCATTCTCACCAGCATCGATCTCGAGACCGAGCACCAAGTCGCGGCCCGGCAGATCTTCGCCGCCGAGGGCGTGCCGACCCGCCGGGTTCGGCTGATCGCCGGCTCAGCGCTGAACGTGCTGCCCAAGCTGAGTGACGGCGCCTACGACCTGGTGCTGGTCGACGGTGACCCGCTCGAGTTCGTCGAATACGTGGCGCAGGCCCAACGGCTGCTGCGCAGCGGCGGGGTGCTGGTGCTGCACCACGCGCTGTGGAAGGGCCTGGTCGCCGACGAGGGCAACGACGACGACGAGACCTTGATCATTCGTGAGTCGCTGCAGGCGGTGCAAGACATTGAAGACTTCACCGCCACCCTGCTGCCCGTCGGTGACGGGCTGCTCGTGGCGGTGAAGTCGTAGCTTCGATTTTCGTTGGTCGAACTTGTCGATACCTCGACCGGAGTGCTCTCATCAGGGGTTTCGACGTCAACCAGCGGCACTTTCGGCGATCAGCGCTTCCTCAGGGAAGCGCTGATCGCCGTTGGTCGAGCTTGTCGAGACCCCCAGACACGCCGCCGTGGCAAGGGGTTCCGACAGGCTCAACCAGCGCTGCTCGGGTTCGTCAGCGCTCCCTTGGTTGGCCGGTTACGGCCCGACGATCGGGAAGCTCTTCGGCACCACGGTGATGCCGTCCTCGTGGTAAAAGCCGCGGGCCCGGTCATGTTCGGGGTCGACGCCGATTTCGACGCCGTCGGGCACGTGGACGTTCTTGTCGAGGATCGCTCGGCGCACCACCGCGTTGCGGCCCACCTGGCAGCCCGGAAAGATGATCGACTCCTCGACCTTGGCCCATTTCTGCACCCGCACGTTGGGTGACAGCACCGAACGGTCGACGTCGCCGCCCGAAATGATGCAGCCCGCGCTGACGATCGAGTCTTCGGCGTTGCCGCGCAGCGTGAACTTGGCACCCGGGGCCTGCACCTGATCGGTGAACATCGGCCACTTGCGGTTGTACAGGTTGAAGTCAGGGTCGACCGACACCAGATCCATGTGGGCGGTGTGGTAGGCCTGAATGGTGCCGACATCGCGCCAGTAGTTCTTGTCGCGCTCGGTCGAGCCAGCCACATCGTTCAGGGTGAAGTCATACACCCCGGCGCGTCCGGCGTTGACGAAGTCGGGCACGATATTGCCGCCCATGTCGTGCTTGGTGTCGCGGCTCGCGTCGTCGTTGAGTGCTTCGACAAACGCGCGCCGGGTGAAGATGTAGTTGCCCATCGACGCGAACGACTCATTTGGGCTATCGGGCAGCCCCGGCGGGTCGGCCGGCTTCTCCAGGAACGTCTTGATCTTGGCGTTCTCGTCGGCGTCGATCACACCGAACGCGGACGCCTCGGCCCGCGGCACCCGAATGCCGGCCACCGTGCAGTCGAAGCCCGACTCGATGTGCTGGTCGAGCATCTGCGACACGTCCATGCGGTAGATGTTGTCGGCGCCGAATACCACCACGTAGTCGGGGTCTTCGTCGTTGATCAGGTTCATCGACTGGTAGATGGCATCGGCGCTGCCCTGGAACCACTGCTTGCCGGTGCGCTGCTGGGCCGGCACCGAGGTGACGTAGGCGCCGAGCAGGGTCGACATGCGCCAGGTGACCGAGATGTGCCGGTCGAGGGAATGCGATTTGTACTGGGTCAGCACACAGATCTTGCGCAGATCTGAGTTGACCAGGTTGGACAATACGAAGTCAATCAGGCGGTAGGTGCCACCGAAGGGCACAGCAGGCTTGGCGCGGTCCGCCGTCAGTGGCATCAGTCGCTTGCCTTCGCCACCCGCCAGGACGATGGCCAGAACGCTCGGTTTGTTCATGATCCGAACATAGGCCCCACCGCTGGTCAGGGACAGTAGAACGCGACGAAATTCTCAGCTCTGCGGCCTCTCACAGCCGAAACATCGCTCGGGCTGTCCGCGCTTGCCCCTGAAGTCTCCCCTTCGCGGCGTGGGTTGTGCCACGATCCGGGTATGGCACTGCGCGTATCGATCCTCACCCGTGAATACCCACCACACATCTACGGAGGCGCCGGCGTGCACGTCGGCCAGCTCGTTCCGCAGTTGCGCAAGTTCTGCGAATCGGTGGACGTCCAGTGCATGGGCGAGCCGCGCGAGGGCGCCACAGCCCACGCTGAGGATTTCCCCCCGGGCGCGAACGGTGCACTGCGCAGTCTGGGAGCCGGCGTGGCGATGGCGGCGGCGATCCCCGAGGTGGACGTGATTCACGCCCACACCTGGTATGCCCAGTTCGCCGGCATCATCGGCGGTGAGTACCAGAACGTGCCCAGCGTGGTCACGGCGCACTCGCTGGAGCCGGATCGTCCCTGGAAGGTGGAACAGCTCGGCGGTGGCTACCGGGTGAGCTCGTGGATCGAGAAGACCGCCTACGGCCACGCTGACGCGGTGATCGCCGTATCGGCCGCCATGATCACCAACATCAAGAAGGCCTACCCGTTCGTCGATGACGACAAGATTCACGTGGTCAAGAACGGCATCGACCCCGAGGAGTTCAAGCCCGACCTCAACACCGACGTGATCGACTCGCTCGGCGTCGACCGCGACAAGCCGATCGTCACGTTCGTGGGCCGGATCACCCGACAGAAGGGCCTGATCCACCTGGTGCGGGCCGCCCAGCAGTTCGACCCCGACACCCAGGTGTTGTTGCTGGCCGGCGCTCCCGACACCCCTGAGATTGCCGCCGAGTTCGACGGAGCGTTCGCCCAACTCAACGCCACCCGCAGCGGCGTGAAGTGGGTGCAGGAGATGCTGCCGCGCGCGGCGGTGCGCCAAGTGCTCACCCACTCGACGCTGTTCGCGTGCCCGTCGATCTACGAGCCGCTGGGCATCGTGAACCTCGAGGCGATGGCCTGCGAGATCCCCGTGGTCGCCTCCGCGGTGGGCGGCATTCCCGAGGTTGTGGTCGACGGCGAGACCGGTCTGCTGGTGCCCTACGACCCCGAGCAGGCCGGTGACCCGGCCTTCGTCGAGAGCTTCGAGACGTCGTTTGCCGAGAACGTGAACGCCCTCACTCGTGACCCCGCCCGGGCCCGGCAGATGGGCCTGGCCGGTCGGCAACGCTGCATCGACGAGTTCAGTTGGGAGAAGATCGCGCAAGAGACGGTCGCGGTCTACGAGCAGGCGATCGCCGCGCACAACTCCTGAGCGGTTGCGCCAACAACGAACCCACCGCTGGTTGAGCTTGTCGAAACCCTTGCCGCAGCGGCACATCCCAGGTCTCGACAAGCTCGACCGACGATCGATCAGCGTTTTCGAAAACCGGGCATGACGAAGGCCCCCGATCACTCGGGGGCCTTTCGCTTACTGCCAGTCGGTTCAGGCCGGGTTGACGACGCCCGTGAGCGCCCCGAGAAGTTCCGCCGCCTCGGCTGCATTCATCTCGATGACCAGCCGGCCGCCGCCCTCGGCGGGAATCCGCATGGCTATCACGCGGCCCTCCTTCGCGACCTCGATGGGCCCGTCGCCGGTCCGCGGCTTCATTGCTGCCATTGCTCACCCTCGTTCTGGTTGGGGACTTACCCGTCCATTATTCCAGACCGCCCGGCAGGTCGTCGGCCATGATTTCGGAGCCGTGTTCGACCGGGCCGGCGGGTTGGTCGAGTTGGCGAGCCAGCCGGTCGAGCAACTCGTCCACCTGGTCCATCGAGTAACCGCGCGGAACCACCGCAAATCGCAGGCCGCGCAGATCGTCGCCGCTCAGCACGCCCGTGGGCACGTGCGGTCGCGGCGTGTCGGTGACCGTTGCCGGCAATTCACCCAGCCGACCGGACGCGGCCACGGCCGCCAGCCCGAGCACGGCGACCGCGATCATCCACAGCACCCACTGCATGCCGTCATCCTTTCATGTGCCGGAAGTCGCACCGGGGGCCAGGGTCACGGCCCGGACCACCTCGTCGACGCTGTCGGTGATCGTGACCAGGTCGAGGTCGGCCTCGCTGATGTACCCGCCGGCCAGCACGCCGTTGCGAATCCAGTCCAGCAGCGGAGCCCAGAACTCGGTGCCGTAGAGCACGATCGGAAACGAGGTGACCTTTCCGGTCTGCACCAGGGTGAGCGCCTCGAACAACTCGTCGAAGGTACCGAACCCGCCGGGCATCACCACGAAACCCTTGGAGTACTTCAGGAACATCACCTTGCGGGCGAAGAAGTAGCGAAAGTTGATACCGAGGGTGACGTGCTTGTTCAGCGACTGCTCGAACGGCAATTCGATGCCCAGCCCCACCGACACCCCGCCGGCCTGCGCCGCACCCTTGTTGACCGCCTCCA
The DNA here is from genome assembly GCF_047602085.1 of Micropruina sp. Taxonomy (GTDB): domain Bacteria; phylum Actinomycetota; class Actinomycetes; order Propionibacteriales; family Propionibacteriaceae; genus Micropruina. The sequence goes on along the minus strand of NZ_JASGID010000006.1, from coordinate 40,066 downwards.
TGATGCCCGGGCCACCACCGGTGATGGCCGCGAAGCCAGCCTGCGCCAGGGCGCGTCCGATCTCGACGCCGGCCTGCCACATCGGGCTGCCCTTGGGGGTGCGAGCCGAACCGAAGACGCCGATCGCCGGGCCGAGCTCGGCCAGAGTGCCGAAGCCCTCGACGAACTCGGCCTGAATGCGCAACACCCGCCAGGGGTCGGTGTGCACCCACGCGGTGTCACCCTTGCCGGCCAGCAGCCGCTGGTCGGTGGTGGTCGGCTGAACCTGGGCCTCACGGCGAATCACCGGGCCCTGGGTGCGGGTGCGCTTGGTCACGCGGCCAGCCTAGATGACTAATTCTCGGGGGTGTTAGTGGTCGTAGGCGACCAGGTTTCTTCTGGCTAGGGAGTTTGCTTGGTGGTTGTGCCAGATGGCGGTCGTGAGGGCGAGGATGCGTTGCGCGACCCGGGCGGCGACCCCGGCCGGGGTGCGTCCGCCGTGTGCTTCGAGGTCGAGTTGGCCCTTCAACGTGTCGTTGTGAGGTTGACCCCGTAACCCGGACACCGTCTTGGCGGGTTCCCTTGTCGGAGACCGCCGGAGAGGATGTCCTTGATGGGAACTTCGAAGAAGCGGAAGAGTTACACCCCGGAGTATCGGCGTGAGGCTGCGCATCTGGTGATCGACACCGGCCGCACGATCGCGGCGGTCGCGGCCGAGATCAACGTGGGTGCGCAGCTGTTGGGCCGTTGGGTCCAGGCCGAGCGGGACCGGATCGGTGCGCCGCCGGAGGCGCCGTTGGACGTGTCGGAGCGGGCCGAGCTGGAACGGCTGCGGCACGAGAACACCGAACTGCGGATGGACAACGAGTTCCTGGGAAAAGCCGCAGCCTTCTTCGCGGCGAAGAACACTCCCGGCAGGAGTGCTTCGAGGTGATCGACGCGGAGAAGGCGAACTACACGATCAGCCGGATGTGCCGGCTGATCGGGGTTGACCGGCGCCGCTACTACGAGTGGTGCAAGCGTCGTCGCGGCGGCCCGACTCGCGCCGAGCAGCGGCGGGCCGAGCTGACCGGCAAGATCGTCGAGTTCCACAAGGCTTCCGATCACACGTATGGGGCGCCGAGGATCCGCGCCGACTTGCAGGAGGCTGGGGAGACGGTGTCGCGCAAGACGGTCGCGAAGCTCATGCGGCAAGCCAAGATAGCCGGGATCAGTCCCCGGACCTGGCATCCGCCGACCACGGTGCCCGGCCCGAACCCCGACCCGGCACCGGACCTGGTCAAGCGCCACTTCGACAAGGGACACCGCGATGTCGCCTGGTTCTCCGATATCACCTACCTGTCCACTGGTGAGGGCTGGGCCTACCTGTGCGCGGTCCGTGACGGCCACACCCGCCGGGTCCTGGGCCGTGTCATCGCCGACCACCTGCGGGCCGATCTCGTCGAGGACGCGCTGCGTCAGGCCGTCGCTCTGCGCGGTGAGCTGCCCGGGAAGGTGATCTTCCACGCCGATAGGGGCTGTCAGTACACCAGCCAGCAGATCGCCGAGGTGGCCGGCCAGCTCGACCTGCTGCGCTCGATGGGACGCACCGGGGTGTGCTGGGACAACGCGGCAGCCGAGTCGTTCTGGTCGACGCTGAAGAACGAGTACTACCACCGGCACGTGTTCGCCACGATCGTCGAGGCCCGCCGCGGCGTCTATGCCTGGATCGACGGGTTCTACAACGCCCGCCGGCGCCACTCCAAGACCGGCTACCTCAGCCCACTACAGTACGAACACCACCTGGCCCGACAGACCGACCAGCCGGCCCTCCAGGCCGCCTGACCAAACAACCACCTGTCCGGATTTTGGGGTCAACCTCAGTTGACCGATTCGATGATTTGGCGCAGTGGTTTGAAGAACCGCTGCCCGGGTCGGGGCTTCTCGCCCTTGCGGGCCGGGCGGAGCAACGCGATCCCCGCTTCGTTCAGGCCGGTCTCGAACTCGCGACCGTGGTAGCCCTTGTCGACGATGATGATCTGGCGGTGTTGCTAGGGCCGGTGCTGTAGCGCGGCAGTGGCGCCGCGTAAGTGTTCCACCACGTCGCGTTCGTTGGCTTTGGCACCGGGGGTGTTGGTTCGCCAGGGTCGGTGCGGGCTGTCTCCCCGTACCGACCGAGCTGATCGCGCGGCTGGGAATCGCTGCTCATCGAGCTCCTTTCGTCGCCCGGTATGCGTGCGGGCCTGTGGCCGGCTATCTACTGCTCGACGCAAAGGGAGCACGCCTGCGACGGCCCGCCAGCATATAAACAATCCAGTAGGCGACAAACATTGGGATGTACCACCACCAGAGGTTCATCAGCACGATGTTCGCCACCAGAAGCCCGGCCCTCGCGTCCGCGTTCAGAGCATGGATTGGATCGATGGTGAGGAGCGGCGACAGGTAGCGCACGGCCGGTGCGGCGACTACGAACACCAAGCCTGAGATCACGTTGCGCATCCTCGGAGCGCTCCGACCCCACTTCGGTAGCCCGATGAGGCCAAGGACCAGATTCAAAGCCCACCAAGCACCAATCACAAGGTGATCAAGGCGCACCCCATTGACGTCGCGATTCTTCGTTGAACACGCTGTCGGGCCGAGTCGCACTCTCACTACCCGTCAGTCGCTGCCCCGCCAATGCCTGGGTGCTCATCACTTCAACGATAGGTGGCGCAAGACGGTCGAAGCTCCGGCCAAGGCCACCGAACTCGGTCCTGAGCGAGATCGACACCGACGTCTCCTTCGTCAATGAGCCTCTGATGCTGAACTCCGCACCCCAACGCAACCTCCGCAGCCCCGTCACATGGATACCCGGTGTATTCGAGATGATGTCGACACCCATGAAGTGGGGCTGGAGAGCCTCATCGAGCCGCGCGAGGACGGTCAACTGCGGCGGCGTTGGCGAAGGCCCGACCGAATCGACGGTAAGGACTTCTGGCGCATACGTTCTGTAACTCCGACCCAAGTCACTTGCGCCCTCGAGTGGGCTGACGGTTGCGGACGACACCGCGAGTGGAAGTGAGTCATATGCTGGTGCACCACAAGGAAGGTGAGCAGAACCGAGGACACCAAGTGATGAGAGTGGGCCTGACAGCCGCAGGCGCGATCGCGTTGCTCGTTCTCGGCGGATGCTCCAATCTGCCGCCCCTAACCACTACTCGGCCACCAGCGGTCACCACGTCTCCAACGAGCAGCACCGCATCCTCACCGACCCTCACTCCGGGCGCCACCACATCCGTGGCAGATCCTGAGACGGCGAAGTGCAAACCGCTAAGCCGCAGCCTGCTGAACGAGGCGAACGAGCGGGGCAGATTGGGCAAAGCCGCACGATTCACCTCCGGCCAGATGGTCAAAGCCAGCGACCACTGGTGGTTCGTCGCCGCCCGAGCCACCACTGAGCCTGGATACGAGAAAGTGAACGGCATCCGCAACGGACGGATGGCATTCGTCACCAACCAGCCCTCCGGCGGCTCCTCCTGGGTGCCGCTCAGCGATGCACTGGTCCAGAGTGGAGACTGGGATGGCACGCTACCCAACGGCGACGAAATACCCGACTGGGAGGCCTTCCGCGCGACCGCTCTGAAATGCCTGAGCTAGCCGATCACGGCCGCTGACGCGCGTGGTCACGATTGGGATCTATCTAGTTGCTGCACTCGTTGTTGCTGCACTCGGTGCCGGGGGGTCCGGGGCCTCAGGGGTGCGGCATCCATTCGTCCATGGCGTCGGCGTTGATGGCGCGGCCGAGCGAGGCCACCCGTTCGTCGTCGGGCCGGACGTAGCCGTTGCCGGACGGCAGTGTGCCCGGCGCTGCGGTGGGCAGCTTGAGCGCGGAAAGATTCTGCGCCGACCTCTTGGCGCGCAGCTCGACGAACAGTTCGACCATGCGCCGGGCGTCCAGGTTGCTGTCGACCACCACGTCGGTGGCCAACTGATCGAGCACGGCCTTCACCGTGCCGGGGTTGGTCAACGCCTCGTTGGTGAGCAGCCGTGTGGCGATGCCCTGCAGCACCAGGCGCTCACTTTCGGCCGGGTCGAGTTCACCGGGGCCGGCCACGCCCTGACGCACGAAGGCCAGGGCCTCTTCGCCCGACAGCGTGAGCTCGCCCCGCGGAAACGGGAAGCCCTCGCTGTTGCTCTCGACCGGGTTGTCGATCGGCACCCCGTCCACCAGATCGATCAGCCGCGACATGCCGTTCAGCCAGGTGAGCGCGACGTGTTGCACCCGAATGCCCAGCAACTGCTCAACGGCCAGCACTGTGCCCGCCGCGCCCTGGTCGGCGTACACCCGTCCCAGGGTGGTGGGCTCGGCCCCGGGGCTCTCGATCAGCAGGTTGCGCGGCAGCGAGATCAGGTACACGTCGTTGCGGGCGGCGTCGACGTGCACCAACATCAGCACGTTCGCCGCGCCTCGTTGCAGATGGGTCTCGGTGCCGACCAGCAGCAGGTTGATCGAGCCGTCGGAGGTGTTCGCCACCACGTCGCGCCCGGGCAGCAGGGTGGGGTCGCGCGTGATGCCGGACAGCGACAGCCACAACGAGCCGACAGCGGTTGCCGCGACCACCACGACGGCCACCAGCAACGCCAGCAGGCCCGCCCCGGCGCGCCGAAACCGCCGCAGGCCAAGGCCTCGCGGCTGCGTTTGCGAATAGGAAAGAAAGTCGCTAATGGTCCGATCCCCCCGGTCGGCTCATTGATGATCAGCGGTCACTTCCCCCGAAGGACCGGCTATCGCGTAAGCATACACAGGGGTTGGCCGGGAGTAGTGATCAGCCCTTCCCCAGCCAGCCGGCCAGCGCGTCACGGCAGGTGAATAGTTCGGCGATCAGGCAAAACTCGTCGTCGGCGTGTGCCTTGGCCGGGTCGCCCGGCCCGAAGTTGACCGCCGGAATGCCAAGTGCCGCGAAGCGGGCCACGTCGGTCCAGCCGAACTTCGCTGTCGGCTCGCCGCCCACGGCCGCCACGAAATCGACTGCCGCGGGCAGGTCGAGGCCCGGCCGGGCGCCGGGAGCTCCGTCGACCACGGTCAGTTCGTAGCCCGGCAGCACCGACCGGCAGTACTGCTCGGCATCGGCGAGGCTGCGGTGCGGGGCGAAGCGGTAGTTGACCATGACGGTGGCACGGTCGGGAATCACGTTGCCGGCGATCCCGCCGCTGATCGCCACGGCGTTGAGCCCCTCGTGGTAGCGCAGCCCGTCGACCACCGGTTGTTCGGGCTGGTGCGCGCGCAGCAGCGCGAGCACCTCGGCGAGGTCGTGAATGGCGTTGTGACCCATCCAGGCACGGGCCGAATGCGCTGCTCGTCCGGCGGTGGTCACCGTGAACCGCAGGGTGCCCTGGCAGCCGCCCTCGACCCGCGCGCTGGTCGGCTCCATCAACACGGCGAAGTCGCCGGCCAGCAGCTCGGGGCGGGTCGCCGCGATACGGGTGAGCGAATTGGCCGAAGCCTCGACCTCTTCGTGGTCGTAGAAGATCCAGGTCAGGTCGCGCGGCGGCGCGGTTGTGGCCACCGCGACCGCGAGCATGACCGCGACGCCGCCCTTCATGTCGCAACTGCCGCGGCCGTAGATGCGACCGCCCTCAATGCTGGACGGCAGGTTGCCGGCCACCGGAACGGTGTCGAGGTGACCGGCAATCACCACCCGTTCGGGTCGGCCCAGGCTGGTGCGGGCGATCACGGTGTCACCGTCGCGCAGCACTTCGAGATGGTCGTGCCCGCTCAGCGCCGCCTGCACCTGATCGGCCAGTTCGCGTTCGTTGCCGCTGACCGATTCGATGTCGACGATGGCGCGAAACAGGGCGACGAGGTCGCCGTGCGGGTCGAGGCTCATGGCCATGACCCTAGCGCCGCGGGAGTTGTCGCAGGCGCCAGGTAGGCTGGCCGGCATGACCGACACCCGCTCTGCCTGGGGTTGGGGGCTGGCCAGCGTCCATGCCTCGGGCCAGGTTCTCGACACCTGGTTTCCCGCGCCGCAGCTCGGCCAGGCGGCCACCGGCACTGCACCCCAGCAACTGGTCGCCGCTCAACTGGACGACCCCGAGCGGGGCGTGCACACCGAGGCGGTGCTGGTCGAGATCGACCTCGACCAGCCGCCGGCGTCCACCCCCGACGCGTACCTGCGGCTGCATCTGCTCAGCCACCGGCTGGTCCGGCCGCGCGCGGTGAACCTCGACGGCGTGTTCGGCGTCCTGCCCAACGTGGTGTGGACCTCGGCCGGGCCGTGTGCGGTCGACGGCTTCGAAGACGTCCGGGTGGCGTTGAAGGTGAGCCGGGGCCACCTGACCGTTTTCGGCGTCGACAAATTCCCCCGGCTGGTCGACTACGTGATTCCCTCGGGGGTGCGCATCGCCGACGCCGACCGGGTGCGCTTGGGGGCGCACCTGGCGCCGGGCACGACGGTGATGCACGAGGGTTTCGTCAACTACAACGCCGGCACACTGGGCGCATCCATGGTCGAGGGCCGGATCTCGGCCGGGGTGATCGTGGGCGACGGCAGCGACATCGGCGGTGGGGCGTCCATCATGGGCACGCTGTCGGGGGGCGGCAAAGAGATGGTGACCATCGGCGAGCGCTGCTTGCTCGGGGCCGAGTCGGGGCTGGGCATCTCGCTGGGCGACGACTGCACGATCGAGTCGGGCCTGTACGTGACGGCCGGCACCAAGGTGACCATGCCCGACGGCACCGTGCTGAAGGCGCGTGAATTGTCGGGCCGCAGCAACTTGTTGTTCATTCGCAACTCGCTCACCGGCGCTGTGCAGGTGCGTCCACGCTCCGGTGGATCGTTCGAGTTGAACGCCGCCCTGCACGCAAACTGAACCGTGCGACCGAAATGGCCGCGCATTCTGCTGGCACTGGCCCTGGTGCCGGTGTTGTGCGGGCTGGCCTGGGCGACCCTGGAGCTGTGGTCGAACACCGCCAAGCAACCGCTGCCGCTCGACGACCAGTGCGTCGCCACCATGGACGGCGCCAGCGTCGCCGTCACCCTGGAACAGGCACACAACGCGGCCCTGATCAGCGCCGTCGGACTGCGCCGTGGGCTGCCGACCAAGGCGGTCACCATCGCGCTGGCCACGGCGTACCAGGAGTCGGGCATGCGCAACCTCGACTACGGGCACGCCGACTCGATCGGCCTATTTCAGCAGCGGCCCAGTAAGGGCTGGGGCACGGTCAAGCAGATCATGAACCCCTACTACAGCGCGGGAAAGTTCTACAGCGCCTTGGTCCGGGTGAAGGGCTGGCGCACCGGCGACGTCAATGACGTAGCGCAGGCGGTGCAGCGCAGCGCCTACCCGAACGCCTACCGCAAGCACGTCAGCAAGGCGCAGGTGTTGGCCGCGGCGCTGACCGGCCGCGAACCCGGCACCTTCAGTTGCAAGGTGAGCAAACCCGGCAAGGCGGGCCCCGACGCCCTGGCGGCGCTGGTGCGCAAGAGCCTGGCCGACGAGGTGACGGTGACCCGCACCGACCAGGGCGTCCTGATCGAGGCCAACACCCGGCAGCGGGCCTGGGCGGCAGCCCAGCTGGTGGTGGCCTACGCCGACGCCCACGGCGTCCGGCGGGTGAGCCTGGGCGGCGCCGACTGGGTGCTGAGCACCGGCACCCTGGCCGCCTGGACGGGCAGCGGCGGCAGCAGCAGGATCGTCACCGTCGGCTTCGGCTGAACCGTCCAGAACCGTCCCCGACGGTTCAGGGGACGGTTCTGTTTGGTTCAGCTCAACCTGGACGCCGCGGCAGCGATCCGCTCGTCGGTGGCAGTGAGGCCGACCCGCACGAAATCGCCCGATTCGGGGCCGTAGAAGTCGCCGGGAGCGACCAGGATGCCGCGTTCGGCCAGCCAGTCGACGCTGCTGCGGCCGGGTTCGTCGCGGGAGCACCACAGGTAGAGCGAGCCCTCGGAGTGCTCGATGCGAAAGCCGGACGCCTCCAGCGCCGGCCGGAGCACGTCCCGGCGCCGCCGGTACCGCTCCCGTTGCTCGGTGACGTGGGTCGAATCGGCGAGCAGTGCGGCCATCGCGGCCTGCACCGGGCCCGGGACGATGCCGCCGGCATGCTTGCGCAGCTCACGCAGATCGCTGACCAGTTCGGTGTCGCCGGCGACGAACCCGGCCCGGTACCCGGCCAGGTTCGAGCGCTTGGATAGCGAGAACACCGCCAGCAGGCCGTCCAGAACACCGCCGTTGACGCTACGGTGCAGCACCGAGACCGGCTCGGCGTCCCAGCCGAATTCGCCGTAGCACTCGTCGGAGGCCAGCACCGCGCCGCGTTCGCGGCAGTACCGCACCCAGGCCGCCAATTCGTCGGCGGACAGGATCACGCCGTGCGGGTTGGCCGGCGAGTTGATCCAGACCAGCGCCGGGCGCAGGTCGGCGATCTCCGCCGGGTCGTCGCAGGCCACCACGGCCGCACCCACCAACCGGACGCCGACCTCGTAGGTCGGGTAGGCGATCCGCGGGATCACCACGACATCGTCCGGCCCCAGGCCCAGCAGGTGCGGCAGCGCGGCAACCAGCTCCTTGGTGCCGATCACCGGAAGCACACCTTCGTCGTCGACCGGAACGCTCGCCCAGCGGTCGGCGAGGTGATTGACGATGGCGGATCGCAGGGCAGGCGTGCCCCAGGTGGTCGGGTAGCCGGGCGCGTCGGAGGCCGCGGCCAACACCCGGCGTCCCAACTCAGGCGTCGGATCGACCGGGGTTCCCACCGAGAGGTCGACGATGCCGTCGGGGTGCTGCTGGGCGCGAGCCTTGGCACCCGCCAGGGAATCCCAGGGGAAGTCCGGCAGGCTGCGGTCGCGGAGCCTCACTCGCCCTGCGGCGGCAGGCCGAGCACGTACTCGTGGTCGGCGTCGATCGGGCCCATCTTCGCCGCCCCGCCGGGCGACCCGACGGTGTCGAAGAAGTTCACGTTGACGTCGTAGAAGACCTTCTGGTCACTGGGAACGTCGTCTTCGTAGTAGATGGCCTCGACCGGGCAGACCGGCTCACAGGCGCCACAGTCGACGCACTCGTCGGGCTGGATGTACAGCATCCGGTTGCCCTCGTAGATGCAATCCACGGGACACTCCTCAACGCAAGCCAGGTCTTTGATGTCGACGCAGGGCTGCGTGATGATGTACGTCACTTCGAATCCTCTCGAATGTCTCGCGTGTCGTGCTCGAACGCCGACACTCTACCGCGCAGACCTGCATGGCGAACGGGGGTGCCCATGGACGCGATCGGCCGCCTGTGCCCGCCGCTGCGAGTCGGCGAGCGGGTGACGCTACGCCTGGGTAAGCCGACCCGTGACCTGATCGGCTTCGTGGTGGCGCTGCGCCCGCTGACCATCGAAGACCGGCACGGTCGGCTGCACGAGATCCCGGACGGCACGGTACAAGCCGCCCGCCGGGTGTCGCCCGCGCTGGGCCGCGACCCGGGCACAGCCCCCCGCGAGCTGCTGGACGACCTGGCCCGCCGGGCCGGGCTGACCGGCGAACCGAGACTGCACCGGATCAGCGACCTGCTGGCCGGACGCCCCGCCCCCGCCACGGTGTTCGCCGCACGAGGCGACTGGGCCGACGGCAGCCACCGCGCCCGGGTGGAAGGTGAATGGCTGACCACCGACGTGACCGAACCCGAGCTGCTGGTGGACCTGTGCTGGTGGGCGACCCGACAGAACGCGCGAAGCGTCCAGGTGCGCGGCTGAACCAGCGGCTCAGGGAAGCACTGCGCAACGCAACCATCGCCGGTTGAGTTCCGTGGCACTCCCCTCTGCCACGACGGCAACTTTGAGGTCTCGACAGGCTCGACCAGCGAGATTCAGCGCCGCTCGGCCGCCTCGACGCAGTTCCGAAACAGCATCGCGATGGTGGTGGGGCCGACCCCGCCGACCCGCGGGGTGATCCAGCCGGCCACCGCGTTGCAGGCCTCGTCGACGTCGGGCAGCAGCCGCCTGCCCTCGTAGCGGACGCCTCCGCCGACCACGACCCGTCCGGGGGTGAGGTGTTCGGGGCGCAGAATGCCGGGCACACCCGCGGCGGCGATCACGATGTCGGCGCGGCGGGTGTAGTCGGGCCAGTTCGGCACGCCGGTGTGCACCACGGTGACCGCGGCGTTGCCGCCGGGGCGCTTGAGCGACAGCAGCATCGACAACGGACGGCCCAGGGTGAAGCCGCGGCCCAGGATCACCACATCGCGGCCGGCCACGGGGATCTCGTAGAACTGCAGCAGCGCCTCGATACCGGCCGGGGTGCACGGCAGCGGGCCGGACATACCCAGCGCCAGCCGGCCCATGTTCACCGGGTGGGCACCGTCGGCGTCCTTGTCGGGGTCGAGCTCGGCCAGCGCCGCCTCGTAGTCGAGATGGCCGGGGATCGGGTGCTGAATCAGCACCGCGTCGACGGAGTCGTCGGCGTTGAAGTCGCGGATCGCGGCCACCAGATCGGCCTGTCGGGCGTCACCGGGCAGTTCCACGTGACGCCCGCCGAAGCCCAGGTCGGCAGCCCGATTCTGCTTCATTCGAATGTAGCCGGCCGACGCCGAGTCGTCGCCGACCAGGATCGTTCCCAAGCCCGGGTTACGGCCCGCCGCCCGCAGCGCCGCGATGCGCGGCCCAAGGTCGGCGAAAACGGCATCGGCAACCGGCTTGCCCGGCATCATCACGGCGCTCACGTCGAATCAGCCTACGCGCTGAAGTCAGCGCTTCTCGCCACTCAGGGCTTCGTGCCACAGGCCACCGGAGTCAGGCTGTGGTAGCCCCGCCGGAACGGCTCGGCCTTGACCAGCTTCGTGCCCTGGCAGAACAGCCGCCTGTGGGTGATGTCGAAGCCGTTCATGGCGCTCTGCGCGATGCAGCCCGGCGACTCGTCGTACCGGGCCGGCCCGAGCGCCCGGTGGTTGCTGCGCACCGGGGTGGACGCCTTGATCGTGGACGACATCTCGACGCCTCAGCCATGGCGGGGGTGCTGCTGGCGGTCGCGCAACTGGCCCCATGCCAAGCGACCGGTGAAAGGCCGACGCTCAGTCGTCAGCGCCCCTGGCCGGCGTGGAGCTCGATGCCAAAAGGCAGTGAGAGCGCGCCGGTGGCGGCCACCCCGAGCTGCCCGGCAACCGTCTCGATCACGGTGTCGAGGTCGAACCGGCGGCTCGGCAGCGTGACCGCGGTGGCCACCTGCTCGCTCGACTCGGCCGGCCGGAACTGGCTCAGAAAGCCCAGCTTCGACACCGATCGCACAGTGACGTCGGCGGTCTTCACACCGGCCAGCTCGGCCGCCCGGTCGATCGCCAGGCCCATGCCCCCGAGGTGATCGATCAGGCCACGCTCGCGAGCGTCCGCACCCGTCCAGACCCGGCCCCGAGCCAAGGGTTCGAGCACCTCGATGGCCATCTTCCGGTCGGCGGCCGCCTTGCCGGTGAAGTCGGCATAGATCTCGTCGAGCCGGCGATCGAGCGCGACCCACTGCTCGTCGGTGAACCGGCTGTTCGGTGACAGGTAGCTGGCCCAGGCGCCCGAACTGACGTCGTGCAGCACCAGCCCCAACTTCTGCTTCAGCTCGGTGATCACGAATTTTCCGGCCAGCACGCCGATCGAACCGGTCAGCGTGGTGGGCTGCGCCACGATCTCGTTGGCCGGCATCGACACGAAGTAGCCGCCCGAGGCCGCCACGTCGGCCATGCAGGCCACCACCGGGCGCCCCGTCTCACGCAGCCGCAGCACCTCGCGGCGAATCGCATCCGAGGCGACGGCCGAGCCGCCGGGCGAATCGACCCGCAGCACCACCGCCTTGACCGACGGGTCGGCGCCCGCCGCCCGCAGGTGGGAGCAGACCACCGACGAGGCGGCGATCGGCTGGCTGCCCTGGCGCTGCGGACGCCCGGTGACGATCGAGCCGCGCACCTCGACGATCGCGATCGCCGGCTTGGTGCGGCTCTCGACAAGGTCACGGACCACCGAGGGCTGGACGTGCCGCTGCACGTAGCGCAGCCCGGCCTTTGCACCGGCCCAGGCGGTTCGGGCCGCGGCGTAGACCTCGTCGCGGTAGCCCACGTGGTCGATCAGGCCGTGCTGCAGGGCCTGGTCGGCGGTCAGCACGCCCGCGTCGACACTGCCCCAGACCTGCTCGACGCTGCGACCGCGACGTTGTGCGATGGCGCCCACCGCCCAGTGCGTGATCGAGTTGGCGATCTGCTGAATCATCTCGGCGTTCGCCGCCGAAATCTCGTGCGCGGCGTAGGTGTCGGCGGCGGTCTTGAATTCTTTGCGCTGACCGAACTGGGGCTCGACGCCCAGCTTGTCGAAGCCGCCGCGCAGCAGGGTGATCTGGGCCCGCACACCGCCCAGGCCGCACTCGCCGCTGGGCTGCAGCCAAATCTGATCGGCATGGGCGGCCAGCAGGTACGGCAACAGCGCGGTGCCGAACTCGCCGAACGACGCGGTGTGCGCCCACACCGGCTTGTGCTCGCCGAACCCCGCCAGCAGATCGGCCAGTTCGCAGCACTGGGCGGCGGTGAGCTGGCAGGTGCCGATGTGCACCAGCAGGCCCAGCACCGCGTCATCGGACGCCGCCCGGCGCAGCCCGTCGCGCAGTGCCTTCATGGTGGGCGCGTTGATCAGCTTGAGTGCCTCCAGCGGGTTCGCCGGGGGTGCGCTGAGCACCGAGAAGTCGAGATCGAGCTCGAGAATGACCCCTTCGCCGGCCGGGGACGTGCGAAACAAGGACGACAGCGTGCCGAGAGAATGCATGCCAGCAAGCCTATGCGGCGGTCGGCCCGGGTGAGGGCGCGTCGAGACCCTCGGACGCCTCGGGCGCAGCCACCCACCCACTGCCCTGCCGCGGCCCGTCCTGACGCGAACATTCCGGCACTGTGCGCGCGTCGCAGCCACCGTGCGGCCACCCCAGGTTCAGAGTGGAGGTGTGACTACCTCCACGTGGCTGCGAACCGTTGCGCTGACGGCCGGGTTGGCTCTGGCCGTGACGGGCTGCGCCAAGACCCAACCCGGCGCCTTACCCGGCAGCACTGCCACGCGCACGGCGAGCGACGAGACCCCCGCACCGAGCGCGACGCCGACGCCGTCCGAGACCGCCCCGACGACCACCACACCGTCGGGGTCGACCAGCCCGACGCCGAGCCCCACCGGCAGTTCGGGCCCGGCGGTCAAGGCCGGCGGCACGCTGAAGCTCTACGCCCAGGCCAGCAAGAAGCTGGCCGGTACCTGCCAGAGCAAGGCCGGTGACCCGACGCTGACGGTTGCCGATCACAAGAACGACTTCTTCAACACCATCGACGTCACCTTGGTGCTCACCGGCACCAGGAAGTCGGTGTCGAGCCTCACCATTGCCCTGGGCGAAGACTCCGAGCTGATCACCCGCACCCTCACCTATCACGCCACCGGCCCCGCCAGCGGAACCTCGGCCAAGCTGACCGTCAAGGGTGCCGCCTACACCGTGACCGGCAAGCTGGCCAGCGCCGAAGACGGAACGGCGGCCGGCACCATGCCGGTCACGCTCACCATTACCTGCGCGAGCACCCAATGGTGACTACGTGGCGATCGTGACCCCGACGGTTTTGCTCAGCGGGTCGTAGCCGGTCTTGCGGCCGGTCACCCGCACGCTGACCTTCTTGCCCTTGTCTTTGCTGGTCAGCTTGTAGCCGGCCTTGGTCGCGCCCTTGATCGTGGTGTCGCCCCGGTACCACTGGTAGCTCAGCTTTACCGCTCCGGGGCCCCAGTTGCCACCGTGCACCGTGAGCGTGCGACCCGCCTTGCGCGTGCCGGTGATCGTTGGGGAGACCGGCTTCAGGGTGCCCTTGGCGACCGCGTCGGTGGCCGACGAGGCGCGGGTCACCGAGGTGTAGCCGCTGGCCTTGCCGGTCACCCGCACCGTGATCTTCTTGCCCGCCTCGGTGGCGTGCAGCAGCAGGGTGGCCTTGGTCGCCCCCTTGATGGCGGACGACCCCGCGTACCACTGGTAGCTCAACTTCACCGCGGTGGGCGTCCACTCGCCCGGCTTGGCCGTCAGTGTCGAGCCGACCTTCGCGGTGCCCGTGATGGTCGGGGTCGCGGCGGCGATCAGCTTCGGCACGGTGGCTGAGACCGCCGACGTGCGGCTCAGCGTCGAGTAGCCGGCCTTGGTGCCGGTCACCGTCACCTTCAGGGTCGAACCGGCGTCGGCGTCGGTCACGACGTAGCCGGCCTTGGTCGCGCCGTCGATCCTGGTGCTGCCGCGGTACCACTGGTAGGCCAGTGCGACCGGTGCGGGCTTCCAGGTACCGGGGGTGGCGGTCAGCGTCTGCCCGACCACGGCCTTGCCGCTCAGCTTGGGCGTCGGCGCGGCGGTCAGGTCGAGCAACGGCACGGTGACCGCGGCCGAGCTGCGCACCGTGGTGGTGTACAGCCGCTTGATGCCGGTGACCTGCACGCTCAGCGCCGAGCCGGCATCGGCCAGGGTGACGGCGTAGCTCGACTTGGTGGCGCTCTTGATCGCGGTGCTGCCGCGGTACCACTGGTAGCTGAGGCTGACCGAACCGGGGCCCCAGCTACCGGCGCTGGCCTTCAGCTTCTGCCCCACGACGGCTTTGCCGCTCACCGTGGGGGTCGGGGCGGTCAGGGTCATGTACAGCGCCGCCCAGGTGCTGTCGTCGGCGGTTCCGGTGACCGGACGTCCGGCGTCGGCCTGAAACTCCTCCACCGCATCGGCGGTGGCGGCACTGAAGCTCGACGACGTCGAGGTGGTGTAGCCGTTGGCCTTGAGCAGGGTGTGCAGCGCGGTGACCGATCTGCCCTCGGCGCCGCTGGAGATCTTGGTGGTCAGCGAGGTGAGCGTGATCGGGCCGGCCTCGCCGTCGACCTCGAGACCCTTGGCCTTCTGGAACCTCTTCACCGCCGCGACGGTCGCCGAGTCGAATTTGCCGGTGGTGGCGACGGTGTAGCCCGCTGACCCGAGCAGGTACTGGGTGGCGGTGACCTTGGCGCCCGAGTCGCCCGAGTCGAGCACCAGGTTGAACGGCACCACGTCGTAGTCGCGCAGGTCGTACTGGTCGATCAGCTTGTTCAGCTCGGCTGCGTAGTCGGACGCGTTCTTGGGCTGTTCCACCTTTGCGATGGCGGTCACGTAGGCCGGAATGTCGCCGATCACCGTGCGGGCGGCACTGTAGGCCGAGTCTTTGGCCACCGCGACGGCATGCGCAGCGAACGACTTGGTCAGCGAGCCGTACTTCGCGTAACTAGTGCCCGAGACGGTCACGCAACCGGTCTGGAAGGTGCTCGCGGCCGACGCGCTGACCCCGTCGCTGCCGGCCAGCACGAAGCTGGACAGCCGGCGCAGGCCGGCGTAGTAGCTGCGCTTCTTCCAGTACCTCAGGGTGCTGCGCACCACTCCGTAGGCGCTGGCCGCGGGCCTCGATGATGCGCCAGTCGCCGTTCGACAGCTTCTTGGTCAGCACGGCCACGTGGCCGATGCCGTTGGAGCGGGCCGGGTTGTTGCGCAGAAACACCAGGTCGCCCACCTTGGGTGATCCGGTGACCTTCTTGGTTGCGTTGTACTGTGCCGCGGCCAGGTCGGTGATGCGATTGCCGGAGCGTCCGTACAGCCACTCGACCAACTCGGAGCAGTCGAACTTCGCCGGGTCGGCGTTGCTGATCGACGCCTCGGCGCCGAGCACGTAGGGCTTGCCCACTTGAGCGTCGGCCAGCGCCGCGAACTGCTTGGCGGTCATCGAGGCGCTGCACCGGGTGTCGAAATAATTGTTCGCCTTATCGGACACCGACGAGGTGCCCCAGTCGCTGGCCACGATGGCCTGGGCGATCGACACCGAGGCCGGCACACCGTAGCTGCGCTGCGCCTTCTGGGCCGGGCTGACCACCTTGTCGATGAACTTCTGCTTGGCGCTCGCGCTGACGGTGGCGGCAGTTCCGCCGGACACGTCGATGAGCGCGACGCTCAGAGCCAACGCAACGCTGGCGGTCAGGGACAACACTCTCGACGGAAATCGCACACCATGTTGCTACCTACGCGGCGCGACGCGGAGCAAGGACGCACTTGAGGGTTGCTGTTCAGCTTCTCTTCAGGAAGCGCCGCCGACTAGGCGTTTCACCGCGTTCAATGCTCAAGTTGGCCTTCAGGGTTCACTCGAGGGTTGCATCACGGCGGCAGATCGGCCTGCCGAACCCCCGACGGCGCACCAGCCGTGCGCCGTCGGAGGCCAGCCTTGCCAACCAGGGTCGGCCGTGCCAGCCGGTGGTCAGCCGACCAGCGCCTTCGCTTTCGCCACC
The DNA here is from genome assembly GCF_047602085.1 of Micropruina sp. Classification (GTDB taxonomy): domain Bacteria; phylum Actinomycetota; class Actinomycetes; order Propionibacteriales; family Propionibacteriaceae; genus Micropruina. The sequence goes on along the minus strand of NZ_JASGID010000006.1, from coordinate 23,826 downwards.
GCGGCGTCGGCGGTGATGCCGAACTTCTCGAACAGCAACGCGCCGTCAGCCGAGGCCCCGAAATGGTCGATGCCGACCGCTTCGGTGTTGGCGCCGAGCAGGTCTTTCCAGCCCACCGACACGCCCGCCTCGATGACCACCTTGGGAATCGCGGCCGGCAGCACCTGCTCGCGGTAGTCGTCGCTTTGATCCTGGAACCACTCGTAGCACGGCAGCGACACCACACGGGCCGCGATGCCGTCGGCCTCGAGCGCCTCGGCGGCCTTGACCGCCACCTGCAGCTCTGACCCGGTGCCGACCAGCACCACCTGCGGCTCGGCGGAGGCCTCCTTGAGCACGTAACCGCCCAGCGCGGTCTTCGACGCCGCCGCGAATCCGGTGCCCTCGGAGCGGTCGAAGATCGCCAGGTTCTGCCGCGACAGGATCAGCGCCGCCGGACGGTTCGTGGTGCGCAGGATCTGCGCCCACCCGTGCGCGGTCTCGTTGGCATCGCCGGGCCGCACCACGTCGATGTTCGGCATCAGCCGCAAGCTCATCACATGCTCGACCGGCTGGTGGGTGGGGCCGTCCTCGCCGACGCCGACCGAATCGTGGGTCCACACGAAGGTGGTCGGGGCGTGCGACAGCGCGGCCAGGCGGGGCGTGGTGCGCATGTAGTCGCTGAACACGAGGAAGGTGGCGCAGTAGACCCGGCTGAGCCCGTCCATGGTGATGGCGTTGGCGATATTGCCCATGGCGTGCTCGCGAATGCCGAAGTGCAGCGTGCGTCCGCCGGGGGCGCCGGTGAACTCGTGGCTGCTGCGCTCAGCGGGAATGAAGCTCTTGACCCCGGCCATGGTGGTGTTGTTCGAGCCGGCCAGGTCGGCCGAGCCACCCCACAGTTCGGGCACCGGCTGGGCCAGCGCCGACAGCACCTTGCCGCTGGCGGCCCGGGTGGCCATCGAACCCGGCTCGAACACCGGCAGCGCGGCGTCCAGGTCGGCCGGCGCCTCTTTGGCCAGCACCCGGTCGAGCAGCGCGGCCTGCTCGGGGTTGGCGGCCCGCCAGGCCGCGTAGCGCGGATCCCACTCGGCGCGCGCAGCCTGGGCCCGCGCGACGGCGTTGGCGCGGACGGCGTCGACGACCGCGGTGTCGATGGCGAACGGGGCGTCGGCGAAGCCGAGTTCGGCCTTCAGCGCGCTGATCTCGGCACCACCCAGCTTCGAACCGTGCACGCTGTGGTCGCCGGCCTTGGTGGGCAGCGGCCAGCCGATGACGGTGGTCACCTTGATGAAGTGCGGCTTGTCGGTGACGGCCTTGGCCCGCTCGAGCACGTCGTACAGCTCGGCCACCTTCTCTTCGTAGCTGGTGAAGCCGTTGGTGAAGTCGACGTGGTAGGTGTCCCAGCCGTAGGCGGCGTAGCGCGCCTGCACGTCTTCTGAGAAGGCGATCTGGGTGTCGCCCTCGATCGAGATGCGGTTGTCGTCGTAGATCAGGAACAGGTTGCCCAGGTTCTGGGTGGCGGCCAGCGACGACGCCTCACCCGAGACCCCCTCTTGCATGCAGCCGTCGCCGGCGATGCAGTAGACGTTGTGGTCGAACACCGACTCGCCGGGCACGGCCTGCGGGTCGTACAGCTCGCGCGAACGACGGGCGCTCATCGCGAAGCCGACCGCGTTGGCCACCCCGGCACCCAGCGGACCGGTGGTGCACTCCACGCCCTTGGTCAGGCCGAACTCGGGGTGCCCGGGGGTGAGCGAGCCCCAGGTGCGCAGGCTCGCGATGTCGTTCAGCTCGAGCCCGAAGCCGTTCAGGTACAACTGCGCGTACTGGGTCATCGACGAGTGGCCGGCCGAGAGCACGAACCGGTCGCGGCCCAGCCAGCGCGGCTCGGCGGGGTCGGCCTTCATCACCTTGGCGTAGAGCAGGTAGGCCACCGGGGCCAGCGAGACGGCGGTGCCCGGGTGGCCGTTGCCGACCTTCTCGACTGCGTCGGCGGCCAGCACGCGGGCGATGTCGACCGCCTTCGCGTCCTGCTCTGTCCAGGTGAGATTGCTCATGGGCGGTTCCCTTCGTCAGTCACGCCTCGCTGCGTGGAGGCGCCGGTGGTCCAAACAGCGCCAACCCTATTAGGGAATAGCTGATTTTCGCTGGTCGAGCGTGCCGAGACCCCGGACGTGCCGCCAAGGCAAAGGTTTCAACACGTTCAATCAGCGGCGGTCGCATTGGTCAGCGCCTGCGTAGCCTCCCGCCCGTCAGCTCTCCAGCGCCCGTCCGGCGTGTTCGGGCAGGAACAGTGCCGCGCCGGCGGCCAGCAGAAACGCGACGCCGAAGACCCCGAAGACCAACACCATGCCGCCGGCCGCCAGCAGCAACGGGACGCTCAGCGGGGCGATCATCGAGGCGATCCGGCCGAACGCGGCGGCGGCTCCGGTGCCCTTGCCGCGCACGGCGGTCGGGTACAGCTCGGGGCCGACCGCATACAGCGCCCCCCACGCTCCGAGGTTGAAGAACGACAGCGCACAACCGGTGACGATGATCAGCGTCTCGGTGCTGGCGAAGCCGAAGGCGGCGGCCGCGATCGCCGAACCGGCCAGGAACACCGCCAGCGTCAAGCGTCGCCCCCACTTCTCGATCAACCAGGCGGCCACGGCGTAGCCGGGCAGTTGGGCCAGCGTGATGATCAGGGTGAACTCGAAGCTGCGCACCAGCGGAAACCCGCGTTGCACCAGCAGGGTCGGAATCCAGATGAACGCGCCGTAGTAGCTCAGGTTGATGCAGAACCACACCGCCCACAGCGCGGTGGTGCGGGTGCGGTAGGCGGGCGACCAGATCGAGTCGGTGGCCGCCGCCGTCGCCGGCGACGCGTCGGGGCTGGGCACGGGTTCGACCCCGGCGGCCTGTTCGAAACCCCGGACGGCCGACTCGGCCTGCGCGGTGCGGCCTTTCGACTCCAGAAACCGGACGGACTCGGGCAGGCTCCAGCGAATCACCGCCGCATAGACCGTGGGAACGATGCCCACCGCCAACGCCCAGCGCCAGCCGTCGGCACCGGAGGGAACGACCAGGTAGCCGATCAGTGCCGCCAGGATCCAGCCGATGGCCCAGAACGCCTCCAGTGCCACCACCACCCGGCCGCGGATCGCCCTGGGGGCGTATTCGCTGACCAGCGTCGATGCCACCGGCAGTTCGGCGCCCAGCCCGATGCCGACGACGAACCGCAGCACGATCAGCGCCGCCACCGAGGTGGCCAGAGCCGATGCCCCGGTGGCTACGCCGTACACCAGCAAGGTGAGGGCGAACACCTGGCGGCGTCCGATCCGGTCGGCGAGCAGACCGCCCAGCGAAGCTCCGATGGCCATGCCGACGAACCCGATGGAGCCGATCCACGACAGGGTCGTCGCGTCGAGCTTCCACTGGGCGGCCAGCGCGGCCATCACGAACGAGATCAGCCCGACGTCCATGGCGTCCAGCGCCCAGCCGATGCCGGAGCCGACCAGCAGCCGTCCGTGCTTGCGGGTGAAGGGCAGCCGGTCGAGTCGCTCGGAGCGGGTGAGCGACTTCGCGACGACGGGATCGGCCATTATTGGTCCCTCCTGCAAATAATGCTGCCAGGAGTCTAGAGGTTCCGCCGGTAGGGCTGTCGAGAGGTCTCCACCGCAGAGAGCCGGGGTCACGGTGGAGCAACTCGCCGGGGGCCGGTTGAGCCACCACCCATGCCTCTACGGAACCACTGATCAACCCGAGCACCGCTGGTTGAGCTTGTCGAAACCAACAAGATGCAGTGCTCAGCACCTTACCTATTGCTGTGGCGCCGCCGGCCGTTGCAGCAGCGGACGGGTGCGGTTGCCCATCACCTGCGACAGCGAGACGGCCGTGTTCGAGCGAACCACGCCTTCGATGGCCATGATCCGTAGCTGAGTACCAGGTAACTCCCAAAGCCTCTGTGCACAGGGTGCGGTGGTTGCACCGCGCAGAGCCGGCTCAGCGGGGCTCGACGAACACCGCGTAGCTGCGGGCCGGAACCGACGCCCACTCGCCATCGGCCCGGGCCCGCTTCAGTACCGGGTCGTGCCCGGCCACCTGCACCGGGTGCAGAGTGAAGCGACTGCTCAGCCCCGGCACCCGCACCCGCACCGCCAACGGGGTGGCGTTGAACACGGTGACCAGCCCGGCCCACTGCCGCTGCACGGGCTCACCCACCCGGTCGTCGATGCGCATCACGATCACGCCGGGCGGCTGCTGCGCGGTGTTGCTGACCGGAAAAGTCACCTTGGTGCGAATGGCATGACCCGACGCCATGCGGAACAACCTGGTGGACGCCCGCAGCCGCAGCAGGTCGAGAGCACCCTGATGCGCCCGCTCGATGTCGTCCGCCGCCGGCTTCATGGCCGGATCGGCCAGGAACGGAACGAAGTAGTGCCACTTGGCCCCGTTGTCGTCCTGGGGCGGCAGGCCGGCGCCGAAACCGTTGTCGGTCATCGTCCAGTCAAGGTAGTTGAACCAGTCGCCCGAGGCGTAGGAGTTACGGTCGAGGCTCTTGCTGCGCAGAATGTCGGTGCCGGCATGCCACATCACCGGAGCCTGGCCCAGCGTGGCCAGCGCCAGGCACAGGGTATTCATCCGCACCCGGTCTGCCATCGAGGTCTGCGGCGGCAGCTTCAGCGTGAGCGCGTCGAACAGCGTCTCGTTGTCGTGGGCGTCGACGTAGTTGACCACCTCGTCGGGCTCGGCGGCATACCCGGCGGGCTGACCGTGGTACTCCAGTTCGTCGCCACGCACGAACGCTCGGCGGCTGTTGCTGGGCAGCCAGAAATCGCGCAGGTTGCCGACCAGGCCCAGTTGAATCAGGTCGGTGTCGGCCAGCAGCCGGTCGTGCTGGGCGTAGCCGTCGCCGTTCACCGCAGCATCGTTGGCCTCGGTGAACAGCCCGGTGCCGAAGCCCTGCCCGCGCGGGTCGTCGTCGAACGGTCCCCCGCCCCGGACGGCGTCGCGCAGCCGGTCGTTGAAGGTGCCGATGCCGGTGCCGGCCAGATTGCCCTGCCGGGCCTGCACGAAGCGGGCGTCGTTGGCCACCTCGCCGAAGTTCCAGCCCTCGCCGAACAGGGTGACCGCCGAGCCGTCCACGCCGTCACGTTCGGGTGTGAGGGCGTCGAGGGCGGCCCGCACGGCCAGCATGTTCGCCCGGCTGTGGTGACCCATCAGATCAAACCTGAAGCCGTCCACCTTGTAGTGACGCGCCCACAGCACCACCGAGTCGACCATTAGCTTCTGCGCCATCGCATGCTCGGTGGCGACGTTGGGGCAACACGTGGAGTGCTCGGTGAAACCCAGCGGGTTGAGCCGGTGGTAGTAACCGGGCACGATGCGGTCGAGCACCGACTTGGTGTGCTGGCCGAAGCTGGCGGTGTGGTTGAACACCTGGTCGAGCACCACACGCAGGCCCATGCCGTGCAGTGCGCCCACCATGGTGCGAAACTCGTGCACCCGGCCCGGCCCCTCGGCGCTGGCCAGGCTCGAGCAGAACGAGCCCTCGGCGGCCTGGTAGTGCCAAGGGTCGTACCCCCAGTTGTACGGATTGCCCACCACGGTCAGCCGAATCAGCCGCTGCTGGGTGGGGCTGTCGGGCGGGTGCGCCCGAAGCTCCGCCTTGGCCGGACGCTGCTGGCGCTCGCGGCTCTCTTCGACGCTGGCGTTGTCGAAGACCGGCAGCAGTTGCACGGTGTTCAGCCCCGCCTCGGCGAGCCGGCGCAGATGCCGGGTGCCGAGGCTGTCGCGGGAGAAGGCCAGAAAACTGCCCCGCTCAGGCTCGGGAACACTCTTGTCGTGAATCGAGAAGTCGCGCACATGCAGCTCGTAGGTCACCTGGTCGACCGGGTGTGCCAGCCTGGGCTGGGGCGCTGAAAGCCACTGGGCAGGCTGCAGCTCGGGGTCGTCGAGGTCGACGATCACCGAGTGGGTGGAGTTCACCGTGAGCGAGACCGAGTAGGGGTCGGTGACCTGGTTGGTGACCACCCGCCGTCCGGACGGCGCATACACCGTCACCTGCCAGCGATACCGGGCACCGCGCCAGCCGGGGTCGCCGGAGACCGACCAGCAGCCGTCCGGGGTGCGGGTGGCGGGCAGCTCGCGACCCGGCGCGTGCAGGTCGTCGCCCGGGTGCCAGAGCCGCAGACTCACGTCGCGGGCGGTGGGCGCCCACAGCCGCAGCGTCGGCGCACCACCGGCCCAGGTGAGGCCCAGCCGGGCGTTGCCGGCGTCGGCGTACAGCTCGTCCAGCACGCCGGGCAGCTGCAGCGACCCGGCGTTCACCAGCCGTCCGGACGGCGCGTGCAGGCTCAGCACTAGCTGGCCGCGCAGCACCCGCTCGGCCTCGGCCGCCGCCGGCGCGGGCAGCCGCAGCGCCAGGCAGCCGCGCAGGTGCGGCCGGTCGGCCAGCACAGGCTCGGGCAGGCCGTCGTCGTCGATGCGCAGATCGGCGGTGTTCCAGGCGACGGGTTCGCGCGCGGTCGGATCGATGCCGCCGTCGGAGGACCAGTGCAGGCGCCAGACCAGCTCGTGCGGATCGAGCCCCACCGGCACCGCATCGAGCGGCCAGGCGACCAGCTCACGGGTCACCCAGTGGCCGGGCGCCAACGTCAGGTCGGGCAGGCCCTGCAGCATCCGCATGCGTCACCTCGTCGTCGGGGATCGGTCGCCGACCATCCTGCCCTCACTAGCATGACGCACCTGTTCGTCTCGGAACCCCCGCTTCGTTTCGGTTTGAACGAACCGTCCGCCGACGTGGCGAACCGCCGAAGCGACGACTCGCGAGATCGTCGCCCGAGTGGGCCGATGCCCTCGTGGAACGTGCCGACTTTCGCTGGTCGAGCTTGTCGAGACCCCTAGGATCCGTCTCCAGCAAGGGGTTTCGACAAGCTCAACCAGCAAGGGAAGCTGCTGAATCAGCACATCCCCACGCGACCGGCTCAGCGCATCTGGCCGCGAGCCCGGGCGTCCGCTATCGACTGCGGAGTGGCTCCCGGCTCGCCCTCGGCAATCGGCACCACCGCGACGGCGGTGCCGTAACAGCAGACCTCAGAGAACTGCGCCGCGATCTCACCGGTGTCAAAGCGGCAGGCGATAATGGCGTTCGCGCCACGCTGGGTGGCTTGCTCCCACATGCGCTGCATCACCTGCTGGCGCGACTCGTAGACCAGTTGGGTGTACTCGTTCACCTCGCCACCGCCGATGGCGCGAAAGCTCGCGACGAAATTGGCCCCGATATTGGCAGACCGCACGGTGAGCCCCATCACCTCGCCGAAAACTGCTTCGATGCGGTAACCCGGAATGTCGTTGGTGGTGACGATCAGCATGGGGCAATGTTATTGGGCGCCGGGCCCCGGCCACGCCCACCGCCCGGGTCTCAACAGGCCGCCCGGGTCTCAACAGGCGGCTGTGACACGCATGCAAACGTGGCCGGGTAGGGTGCCCAGCATGGCGGATTCGTTGCAGATCAGCACGGGTGAGGTCACGGCGGAGCTCCCGATCACCGAGGGAGCCGTCCGGGCCACCGGTCTGGCGGTGGTCGAAACCGACCGTGGCCCGCTGGCGTCCTACGACCCGGGCTTCGTGAATACGGCGGCCTGCCGCAGTTCGATCACCTACATCGACGGCGACGCGGGCATTCTCGAGCACCGCGGCTACCCGATCGAAGAACTCGCCGAGAAGTCATCGTTTCTCGAGGTCGCCTACCTGCTGAGCAACGGCGAACTGCCCACGGCGACCCAGCTCGCCGATTGGGAATATCAGGTCAATCGTCATCGGCTGGTGCACGAGAACGTGTACGACATCATCAAGTCGTTCCGCTACGACGCCCACCCGATGGCCAAGCTGATGGCCTCCGTGGTGTCGCAGATGACCTTCTACCCCTCGTCACGCCGCATCGCCGAACCAGAGTTGCGCGAACTCAACGCGTTTCGGCTGCTGGGCAAAATGCCCACGCTGGCGGCGGCCACGTTCCGTCACTCGATCGGACGGCACCCCGTCTACCCCAGCGACGAGCTCGGCTACGTCGAGAACTTTCTGGCCATGCTCTTCCAGTCCCAGCAGCGGGTCTGGCGCTCCGACCCGCGACTCACCCGGGCGTTGGAGGTGTTGTTCATTCTGCACGCCGACCACGAGCAGAACTGCTCCACCACCGCGGTGCGCACCGTGGCGTCGTCGGGCAACGACGTGTACACGGCTGCCGCGGCGGGCATCGGCGCACTGTTCGGCCCGCTGCACGGCGGCGCCAACGAGGCCGTGCTGAAGATGCTGCGCGAGATCGGATCGCTCGACCGGGTGCCCGAGTTCATTCAGGGCGTCAAGAACGGCCGGGGCCGGCTGATGGGGTTCGGCCACCGGGTCTACAAGAACTACGACCCGCGGGCCAAGGTGATCAAGCAGGCCGTCGACGACGTGTTCGAGGTGCGCGGCATGAACCCGTTGCTCGACATCGCGGTCGAGTTGGAAAAGATCGCGCTCAACGACGACTATTTCGTCTCACGCAAGCTGTACCCGAACGTGGACTTCTACTCGGGGCTGATCTATGAGGCGTTGAACTTTCCCAGCGAGATGTTCACCGTGCTGTTCGCCGTGCCGCGCACCGCGGGCTGGATCGCGCACTGGACCGAGCAGCTCACCGACCCAGACCAGCGCATCATCCGGCCCAAGCAGCTCTACACCGGCTATGAGCGGCGCACGTACGTGCCGATGGAAGATCGGTGAGTCCGCAGTTCTGGGTGGGGCCGGTCACGCTGGCCGGCTGGGGGGTCAAACTCAAGCCGCTCAAGGCCGAGCATGCGGCCGGGCTGGCCGCGGCGGCCTCCGACGGCGATCTGTGGAAGCTCACCATCACGAGCGTGCCCGCCCCGGGTGACGAGGCGGCCTACATCGCCACCGCGCTCGCCGACCCAGCGCGGGTGGCGTTCGCGGTGACGGACGCCGCCACCGGGCTGGTGCTGGGCAGCACCAGCTTTCACGACATCGTCCCGGCCATCAAGCGGCTCGAGATCGGCTACACCTGGTACGGCAGCAGCGTGCAACGCAGCCACGTGAACACCGCCTGCAAGCTACTGCTGCTCACCCACGCATTCGAGGTGCTGCACGCCGCGGTGGTCGGCTGGCGCACCGACAATGAGAACTTCGCCAGCCAGCGGGCGATCGAACGGCTGGGCGCCCACCACGACGGCGAACTGCGGCACCACAAGCTGCGCCGCGACGGGTCGGTGCGCGACACCGTGATGTACAGCATGCTGGCCGATGAGTGGCCGGCCGCCCGGCAGCGGCTGACCGAGCGCATCGGACGCCCGCGGGAGTCGTGATCACCAGGGAAACCCTGACTTTTCGCTGGTCGAGCTAGTCGAGACCTCCAACAGAGCGCCCTCAATCGGGGTTTCGACAAGCTCAACCAGCGGTGGGCGCCTGGGTCAGCGCTTCCCTGCCGTCGTCGGAACCGGACGTCCGGTTCGGTGCGGCGCACCAGGTGAAGGCCCAACTGCCTTCGTGGCAACTCGACTGCCTGTCTGCGGGCAGCCACGTGGGGCGAAGGCGGCGACGTGCGGCAGGTCTCGGACGGGGCATCCGGTTCGGAGCCGTGGCGTCGGCAGCCCTAGGATCGACCGCGTGGCTTTGACAATCGGCATCGTCGGACTGCCCAACGCGGGCAAGTCCACCCTGTTCAACGCGCTCACCCGTAACGAGGTGCTGGCGGCGAACTATCCCTTCGCGACCATCGAACCCAACGTGGGCGTGGTCGGCGTCCCGGACGAGCGCCTGCCGCAGCTGGCGAAGCTGTTCGGCTCCGAGCGGATCGTGCCGGCCACGGTCAGCTTCGTCGACATCGCCGGCATCGTGAAGGGCGCCTCGGCGGGTGAGGGCATGGGTAACGCCTTCCTCGCCAACATCCGTGAGGCGGACGCCATCTGCCAGGTCACCCGGGTGTTCCGCGACCCCGACGTCACCCATGTCGACGGCGCGGTCAACCCGGGCAACGACATCGACACCATCACCACCGAGCTGATCCTGGCCGACCTGCAAACCGTCGAGAAGGCGCTGCCCCGACTGGAGAAGGAAGCCCGGATCAACAAAGACCGCCGCGAGACCCTCGCCGCCGTCCAGGCCGCCCAGCAGGTGCTCGATTCCGGACGCGGCATCTACGCGGCCGACCTCGACCGCGAACCGCTGCGGGAGCTCTTCCTGCTCACCGCCAAGCCGTACATCTACGTCTTCAACTGCGATTCGGACGAGCTCACCGACACCGCACTGCTGGACCGGATGCGCGAGCTGGTGGCACCGGCCGAGGCGATCTTCCTGGACGCCAAGATCGAGTCCGAGCTGGTCGAGATGGAGCCCGACGAGGCCCGCGAGTTCCTGGTCGAGATGGGCATCGACGAGCCCGGCCTGGACGTCCTGGCCCGGGTCGGCTACGACACCCTCGGCCTGCAGAGCTACCTGACCGCAGGCCCCAAGGAGGCCCGCGCCTGGACGATCCGCAAGGGCGCCACCGCCCCCGAAGCCGCGGGCGTGATCCACACCGACTTCCAGAAGGGCTTCATCAAGGCCGAGGTGGTGTCGTTCGGCGATCTCCTCGAACTGGGCAGCATGCAACAGGCCAAGGCCGCCGGCAAGGTCCGGCTCGAGGGCAAGGACTACGTGATGGCCGACGGCGACGTGGTGGAGTTCCGCCACAGTTAGGCATCTGGGGTGCCCGATGGCGGAGCGCCGGGGTGCGGCTGCCCGATGGGAGGGCGTCGGCAGCCGGATCCCGCCGAGTTCACAGAACGCAGCGAATGGGGTCCACCGGTGAGCGGGACGACGATCCATGGCGGCGTCCCTGTGCCTGGCCCCGTGCAGCTCGGTCACGACCAGGAATCGCTGACCTGAGTTCCGCAGGCAGAGCGGCGGCGGGTCACTCAGACTGTCGTTGGTGGCAGATGCTGTTCGCCCACGGCTTCGAAGGTCGCCCGCAGAGCTGCGCCGAGGTCATCGAACCTGAGCTGGGCGACCCGGACGAACAGGAAGTCGACCACCGCTAGCTGGGCGATCCGGCTCGCCAGGGCCGCAGCTCGCATCGCGGCCTCCCGCGCCGTCGTGCGAAGCACCAGCTGGGAGGCCTGGGCGATCGGCGATTCGGGATCATTGGTGACCGCCACGGTGAGCGCTCCGGCCTGGCGCGAGATCCGCTGCGCCCGCAGCACCTCGACGGTGCGACCGCCGTAGGAGAAGGCGACGGTGACGGTCGCCGGGTCGGCCAGCGCCGCATGCACCAGCTGGACGTGCGTGTCGTGGGAGGACAGACACATCAGGCCGATGCGCTGCAGTTTCTGGGCTAGGTCGGCTGCGGCCAGCCCGCTGGCGCCGACTCCGAGTGTCACCACATGGTGGCCACCGGCGATCGCCTGGGCGACCTGCTCCAGCGCGGCCAGATCCAGCCCGCGCGCGGTCTGCTCGATGGCCCGGGCCTCGTGGAAGGCCAGCTTGGCGACCACGTCGGCCACCGGATCGGAGGTATTGATCTCGCCCTGGGCGATACTCGAACGTTCGAGCTCCACCGCGCGACGGGAGAGTTCCTGAGCCAGCTCGATCCGCAGTGCCGGCAGGCCGCTCAGCCCCAATGCCCGGGTGAACCTGACGACGCTGGCCTGGGACACCCCGGCTCGGTCGGCGAGGCTTGCGACGGTGGCTTCCAGGACAGCCTCGGGGTCTGCCAGCAACACCTTTCCCACCTTCGCCTCGGCCGGCCGCAGGCGCGGCATTGCGGTGCGGATCGCGTCCGTCACCTCCACGGCCGCCTCCTCTCTGACCGGCCCGGTCCCAGCTGCGCAAGACAGTGTGACACACCACAATGTTGCATTGTTTCACAATGTGTAGAAACCGTGTAGCATCGCGCCATTCGGTCGCCGACCCGACAGGAGGGAACCTGATGCCAGACCTGAGCGAGCTGACCGCAACCGAGTCGCGAAACCCCCGCACGGCCACGCTGGATGCGATGAGCATCACCGAGTTCCTCCAGGTGATGAACGCGGAGGACTCCCGGGTACCGGCTGCGGTGGCCGACCAGATTCCGCAGATCGCGCGAGCCGTCGAACTTGCCGTGGCCGCCCTGCGCGCGGGTGGCCGCCTGATCTATACCGGAGCGGGGACGAGCGGACGGCTCGGCGTGCTGGACGCCGCGGAGTGCCCGCCGACCTTCGGCACCGACCCCGATCAGGTGGTCGGGCTGCTCGCGGGTGGCCAGCAGGCGATGTTCCGCGCTGTGGAGGGAGCAGAGGACTCCACAGAACTGGGAGTCGCCGATCTGGTCGAACTCGGCCTTGGCGGCTGTGATGTCGTCGTCGGCATCGCAGCGTCCGGCCGAACCCCCTACGTGATCGGTGGCCTCGACCACGCCCGCGAAGTCGGTGCTGCGACGGTGTCGATCGCCTGCAATCCCGGCGCAGAGGTGAGCAGCCACGCGGACGTCTCGATCGAGCTGGACAACGGCCCTGAGGTGTTGACGGGCTCGACCCGGCTGAAGGCCGGCACCAGCCAGAAGCTCGTCCTCAACATGATCTCCACAGCCACCATGGTGCGGCTCGGAAAGGTCTACGGGAACCTGATGGTCGACGTCCTGCCGACCAACGAGAAGCTGGTCTCGCGCGCGATCGGAATCATTCAGGCAGCCACCGGCTGCGACCCCGAATGCGCCGCGCAGGCGCTGGCCGAGGCCGGCAACCACGCCAAGACCGCGATCGTCTCGATCCTGTGTGGCGTCGACGCCCAGACGGCCCGTGCCCGGCTGGTTGAGGCGCACGGTTTCGTCCGCGCCACCATCGCCCCCACCCCGCAACCCTGACCCAACACTCGACCCACTGAAATCAAGGAAGGAATCACCGTGGATTACGCAGATCTCAGCCGGCAGATCGTCGGTCTTGTGGGTGGCAACCAGAACGTTGCCACCTTCACCAACTGCATGACCCGGCTTCGGCTGGACCTGGTCGACCCCGGCAAGGCCGATCTGGATGCGATCAAGAAGCTGCCGGGCGTCCTGGGCGTCGTCTCCGGCGAGCAGGTGCAGATCGTGGTCGGTCCCGGTCACGCCCAGCGGCTGCGGGACGCTTTCGCCGAGGTCAGCGGGATTACCCCCGGCGCAGAGGTCGAGGTCGATGCTGCCAAAGATCTACGCACGCTGGAAGCCGAGAACAAGGCCAAGGTGAAGGCCAGGCAGACCACGGGCGCCCATGCCGTCTTCCGGCACATCGGCAACATCTTCATCCCGATCATCCCCGGCTTCATCGCGTGCGGACTGGTGCTTGCTCTCGCCAACATCGTGAAGGTCTTCGACCCCACCGTGGCGAAGAACCCCTGGTTCCTGGCCTTCGCCGGCCTGGGCGCCATCCTCAGCGGGGCGCTCAGCCTGATCGTCGGTCACAACACAGCCAAGGAGTTCGGCGGCACTCCGGTGCTCGGCCTCATCGCCGGCGGAGTGCCCTACATGACGTCCCTTTCCGGGATCGCGGCGACGACGGCCGCCGACGGCACCAAGACCGCCGCGCAGCCGCTCTCGCTCCCGGTGTTCGGCGACCTCAGTCCAGCCCTGGGCGGCATCATCGGCGTGATGATCACGGCGTGGGTGTTCACCGTGATCGAGAAGTGGGTGCGCAAGCGCGTCCCTGCTGCGCTCGACCTGTTCGTCGTGCCGGTCGTCACGCTGATCGTCGGTGCCGTGCTGTGTATCGGCATCATCATGCCGATCTCGGCCCTGTTGATGAAGGGCATCAACTGGCTGCTGATCGACTTCGCGCTGCAACAGGGTGGTGTGATCGGCGGCTACCTGCTGGCGTCCCTCTTCCTGCCGCTGGTGATGCTCGGCATCCATCAGGGTCTGACCCCGATCCACGCCCAGCTGATCGCCGACCACGGCTACACCCAGCTGCTGCCGGTGCTCGCCATGGCGGGTGCGGGCGAGGTCGGCATGGCGATCGCGATCTTCTTCAAGACCAAGAGTGAGCGGCTGAAGAACATCATCCGGGCCGCACTGCCGATCGGCTTCCTTGGTGTCGGCGAACCGCTGATCTACGGCGTCTCGCTGCCACTGCTCTACCCGCTGATCACCGCCTGTCTCGGCGGCGGCTTCGGCGGCGCCTTCATCGCCTTCGGCATCCAGCAGACCGGTGGGTTCGGCGCGACAGCGCTGGGTCTGTCCGGCATCCTGATGGCGCCGGTGATCTCCAGCGGCATGTGGCTGTGGTACCTCGGCGGTCTGGTCATCTCTTACATCATGGGTTTCGTGCTCACCTGGTTCTTCGGCTTCAAGGAGGAGATGGTCGAGCGTCTCGGCTGACCGGCCTGGTGCCGTGCTGCCGGAGCGACCGGCGGCACGGCCCGGCCGCGCGGTGATCCGGGGGACTGATCGCCGCGGCGAGCGGCGAATCCCGCCGGCTGCTCGCCTCGACAGCGTCGGCGGCGCAACGGTGAAGACGGAAGAATGGATCGATGCTGTTCTCGCTCTATCCCACCGACAGCTCGCAGTTGCGGGCCGCCGTGGTCGCCCAGGCGCTCGCCCAGCCGGAGCGGCTGGTCTTCACCTCCTTCCACATCCCCGAGAGCGAGGGGCTGCTGGCCTACGGGGAGTATCTCCGCGGACTGCATGAGGATCACGGCCTGACCTTCTGCGGCGACGTCTCTCCCGCCACCCTCGACAAGCTGAGCATCAGGCTGGACGAGATCGGCCGGCTGCGCGACTGGGGTGTCGTCCGGCTGCGGATCGACTACGGGTTCACGGCCGAGCAGATCCGCCGGATCGCCCGGGAGTTCCCGATCGCGGTCAACGCCAGCACAGTGAATGCCGGGCTGCTGGACGAACTGGCCGGCCTGGAGGTGATCGGCTGGCACAACTACTATCCGCGCCCCGAAACCGGACTCGAGCCCGGCTTCTACCTCGCCCAGAACCGGCTGTTCGCCGAGCGGGGCCTTCCGGTTTACGGCTTCATTCCCGGTGAGGTCAGCTTCCGGGCGCCGCTGTTCGCCGGGCTTCCCCTGCTGGAGCAGCAACGACACCGCAACTCCTACCGCAACGCGGTCGAGCTGTTGACTCTCTCCCCAGAGGTGAAGATCTTCTGTGCAGAAGGGACCCTGCTGCCCGAGCACCTACGCTGGATCGATCGCTTCGAGCAGTCCGGCGAGGTCACCCTGCCGCTGACCGGGCTCGACCCCTCGGTCGGCTTCCTCGTCGAACATCCCTGGCGGCTCCGTGTCGAGGGTGCCGAGGCGTCCTTCCGGCTGGAGGGGACCAGGGCGGCGCGGACCCCTTCCCGCATCGTGAACGCCGACCAGCGGCTGTGCGGCAGCTTGCAGATGGACCTGGCCGGATACGGCCGCTACTGCGGGGAGATCCACCTGATGCGCACCGACCGTCCGCTCCATCATCTGCAGGCCCGGGTGGCCGAGATCGCAAGCCCCTACCTCGGCCTGGTGGACCTGCTGCGTCCGGGCATGACCGTCCGGTTCGAGCAGGTCTGAGTCTGGATCCGAGCCCGCGCCGGTCGAATCGTCGCTCCGGCGGCAACACGATCCGCACCGGAGCGCCGGCTCCCGAGGCGGCCGGCGTGATCCACACTGACTCCCAGAAGGGCTTCATCAAGGCCGAGATCGTCAGCTACGACGACCTGGTCGAGTTCGGCTCGGTCGCCGCTGCCCGCGCTGCCGGCAAAGTGCGGCTCGAGGGCAAGGACTACGTGATGGCCGACGGAGACGTGGTCGAGTTCCGCTTCAACGTGTGACTGCGCCCCGTCTGCCCCTCACCGAGGCACGTACATTCTAACGCTGCTCTTGTACAATCGAGCCGTGTCTACCATCACTGCCTCCGAGGCGCGCAAGAGCTTCGCCGCCGTCATCAAGGCCGCCCAGCACGAGGCGGTGGTCGTGGAGCGCCGCGGCGAGGCGCAGGCCGTCGTCGTATCCGCTGCGGAGTACGAGCGCCTGAAGAGCGCGGCCGAAGAAGCAGAAGACGTGGCCGCGTTCGACGCCGCGATGGCCGAGGAGGGCCCGAACATCCCTTGGGAGCAGGTCAAGGCCGACCTGGGCTGGTGATCGCTGCTCGTGACGTATGAGATCGAGGTTCGCCCGGCGGCGCTGCGTGCCCTGAAGAAGATCGACCGGCAGGACCGGGCGCGCATCCGTGGCGCGATCGCGCTGCTCGCAGCCGATCCCCGCCCGCCGGGAGCGAAGGCCCTGCGCGGCCGCCCAGGACTGAGAATCCGCGTCGGCAACTACCGGATCATTTACGCCGTCCACGACGACCGGCTGCTGGTCGTGGTCGTGACGCTCGGGCATCGCCGCGACGTGTACGAACGGTGAGCGCTGGGCAAGACGAGGGCGTCCAGAGGTTAGTTGGTCTGTGCCGGAACGCGGTCGAGTTCAGGTTTAACGTCTAGCGTTATTAACGGTTTGCGCCATATAGTTGCCTCGTGATCAGGTCGTTCGGCAATAAGGACACCGAGCGCATCTGGCATGAGCAGTACGTCAAGCGTGTCGACCGGACGCTGCAACGAGCGACCTTGCGGAAGCTGGAGTTGATCCATGCGGCACAGGACGTAGAGGATCTGCGGATACCGCCGGGAAACCGCTTGGAGCGGCTGGCCGGCGATCGTAGCGGGCAGTACAGCATCCGGGTGAACGCACAATGGCGTATCTGCTTCGTCTGGACAGATGGAGGTGCGGAAGATGTCGAACTCGTCGATTACCACTGAGACCGACCGGATCGAGCCGATCCATCCGGGCGAGATCCTGATGGAGGACTTCATCGAGGGCTTCGGGATCACGCAGAACAAGCTGGCCGTGTCCATCGGAGTGCCGCCGCGGCGGATCAACGAGATCGTGCACGGCAAGCGGGGCATCACCGCCGACACGGCGATCCGCCTGGCGCGGTACTTCGGCACGTCCGAGGAGTTCTGGATGAACCTGCAGTCGAACTACGAGTTGCGCCTCGAACGTCACGCACTTCGCGACAAGATCGCCGAGATCACGCCTCTGAGCGTCGCGTGATTCCCGATCCGGGGTGTTGCATTGTTCGGAAGGTCGTTGGCTCCGTCGTCCGCGACCGGCGACTGCTGGTCGGTGGAATCGGGCCAGCCAGGTCTGGCCGATGCCCCCGTCCCGATTATTGCGACGTGCTCGACGACGCCACCTTCAGTCGAGTGCGGCGAGCGCACGAGCCCGGCAGTCCGGGGTGTTGACCCGGATCGTGCTGACCGGGTGGCTGACCAGCTCGGACGCCGGCCGAATCGGCCGACGCACCAGCTCACCGGCGCAGTTCGGGCACACCAGGCGCAGCAGTTCGCGCGCACACTCCCCGCACCACGTGCATTCGAAACTGCAGATATAGACGTCGGCACTGCTCGCAGCCAGGTCACGGTCACAGCACTCGCAGTTCGGTCGGAGTTCGAGCACGACCCAACCGTACACTCGCACGCCCGAACCTTCTGGGCTGGAGCAGGCGATTCCAACCTAACGCATAGCGTTACTAACGCTATGCGTTATACAATGGGCGAGCGATCAGATCGTTCGCCGACCGCGACACTGAGCGTGTGTGGCGGCGCGAACCGGCGAAGCGGATCGATCCGAGAATTCACAGGACGGCGAACAAGAAAGCTCCGCCCACTGGATGCGGCGACGGCGCTGGACGCCTTGCGCGTTCCGCCCGGCAACCGCTTGGACGCACTCAAGGGCGACCGAGCCGGGCAGCACAGCATCCGGATCAACGACCAATGGCGAATCTGCTTCCGTTGGAGTGATGGTGGCGCCGAACACGTGCAGATCGTGGACTACCACTGAGGAGGGATGATGGCCGAGAAGCTCTACCCGCCGATCCACCCGGGCGAGGTCCTCATGGAGGACTTCATCAAGGGTTTCGGCATCACACAGAACAAGCTCGCGGTCTCGATCGGCGTGCCACCGCGCCGCATCAACGAGATCGTTCATGGAAAGCGGGCGATCACCGCCGACACCGCGCTCCGCCTGGGACGATACTTCGGGATGCCCCCACAGTTCTGGCTCAACCTGCAGACCCGGTACGAGTTGGAGCTCGCAGAGGACCGTGTGGCCGACCAGATCGCGGCGATCACGCCGCTGCAGGTCGCATGACCCTCGCGTTGACATGACTGAACGACGCGGGCAGGCTCAGCGGATCATCAGGTCACGCGATCGAGGAAAGAACGAGATGGGCAAGCGGAAGACCGCCGAGGAACGAGCCGACGAGCAACGACGCTATGCACTGGCTCGCGCGGCACACCTGGACGCGGACTTCGAACCGTTCTTCGTCGATCCCAACCAGGCGATCCGCAATGTCGCCGCCATGAACCCGGCGGCCGGCACGGCGGTGCTCGACCGCTTCGCCGAGGACCGCTTCTGGAGCGTGAAGGTCGCCGTCACCGAACATCCGAACGTGGCGCGCATCACGCTGCTGCGGCTGTTGGAACGCGATCCGAGCCGGCGCGGCGTCGTCCACCACGCGGCCCGCAGGCGACTCGAAGCGGACGGCGTCGCCTTCGACGACGACGGGCTGGCCATCGAGCCTGCGCTGTAGGTTGCCGGCATGAGTGGCCCGGACCTGACGAACCTGAGCATTCCCGAGCTGCTCAGCCTGGAGGCCGGTATCGTCACCGAACTCACCCGGCGCGGACTGGTGCGGACCAGGAACAAGCCGCTCGGAGACATCGCCGAGCAGGTCGTCCTCCAGGCCCGTGGCGGAGCCTTGGAGCCGAACTCGACCAAGTCCCACGACATCACCACGCCAACCGGCCGGCGCATCCAGGTGAAGGCGATGGGCACTCGAGCTGCCGGCTCGTCGGGCAAGTTCAGCCCGTTCCGGAGCTTCGACTTCGACACGGCGGTCTTCCTGGTGTTCGAGCACGGCGCCTTCGAACTCGTGCTCGCTCACGAGGTGCCGGCATCGGAGGTCGACCTGCTGGCCCGCTATAGCGAGCACACCAACGGCAAGCAGCCCACCCTTCGACAGATTCGGAATGCGGGCGTCGATGTGACCGACGAGATGAGGGCGGCCTACGCCGCGCTGGACGGGCCCACTCCGTGAGCGCTGACGCAGTGTGCCGGGGACGGTGAGCACCGGCGCGCAGCGTGGGCGCTCGCCAGCGGAGGCGAATCGGTCTCAGCCGAGCCCGAAGACCGCATGGGCCGCGACGAACAGGGTCGCGATCGACGCCACCGCGAGCCGGAGGGTCCGCCGTGCGGCGGCGTTGCGCGGAATCGGCGACGGCAGCAGGGCGAGCCACCATACGGCGAAGAGCACGGCGCACAGCCCGACCGCGAACCCGAGAGTCGGCAACGAGAAGTCGAGTTCGGCCAGCGTTCGCTTCGGGTAGCACTGCCACAGTCCGTACCGGTCGATCGCGATCGCCAGGACTCCCGCCCCCAGCATCGTGGTGACGAGCGCGAGCGGGACGGTCGCGATCCGGACCAGCGCCCACAGCGACGAGCGCTGCTCGGGCACGGACGCGGCGCCAGACGCCGCACCGGGAGCACGGGAACGGATAACCAGGACGGTGACCGCAATGACCAGGCCGAGCGCGAGCCCGGCGAGGACGGCGGTGAGATAGCTGGCGGTCGCGACGGGCCTCTGGTTCGCACGGACGATCTGATGCCCGGGCGCACATCGCACGCGAATCGCAGCCCGAATTGGCTGGGGAGTCTAGTGATCGTGGGTGTCGGGGCACCGGCAAGGTCTGCCGGCACCGCAGCCAAGTCTCGACGGGAATGGCCTTATCGTGCCGTCCGTCGGCACATCCCGCCGCGCGCCGTAGCAACCCGAGGCTGCCTATGCTGCACGACATGGCCCAGGACCAGCCCGCCCAGCCTGACCTGGGTCCGGCGATCGACGAGACCATCGAGGCGCGCGGCGCAGACACCCAGCGGCGGCGACTCGAGTTCAGCCTGTTCGGCGTGGCGCTGGCGCTGGAGCTGGCGGCGATCGTGCTGCGGATGTCCGGCAGCGGCTTCGTCGAGGTGGTGGTGTCGAACTGGCTCGCCATCGCCGCGTACCTGGCCGGGCTCGGGGCGATCTTCGTCCGCTATCGGGGCTGGGACGTCCGCAAGGCGGATCCGCGCAACCACACCTACTACCTCCTGCTCTCACCTCTGGCCGGCATCGCGATGGTGGCCGTCGTCGGCCCCGACCGGGACGCGGGCTTCACCAACACCGCCAGCTTGGTTCCCGGACTGATCGCCTCCAGCCTTGCCTGGGGCTGGGCGCACAACACCCGGATGGCCAAGCGGGCCGACTTCGTCGAGGCCACCGAAACCGCGCGGACCATCTTCTGGGGGTGGACCAGCATCGGCGTGCTCACCCTGATCGAGCGGATCACCCATGAGCTGCGCGGCACCCCGTACGTCAATCCCGACCTGGTCTCTTCGCTGGTCTCCCTGGGCGCCTTCCTGATCCTGGTGTCCACCGGCTACACCCAGTACATCCGTGCCCAGGAGCAGATGCAGCACGGCGTCCATCGTGCGGAACGTACGCGCCGCAAGGGCGAACGCCGGCCCCGACGGTTGCTCACCCGGACCCTTCGGCAACCCCAGCAACCTCGGTGAGGGTCACCCGGTCGAAATGCGGCGGCGCGCCCCTCAGGCCTGGATGACGTCGGTTGCGGCGAAGTCACGTCCCTTGAAGAGCAGCGGCTCGCTGCGGATGCCGGCCAGCGCGTAGCTGAAGGTGTCACCGAGATTGAGCCCGGCCGGATGGCGGCCCTTACCGAATCTGCGCCAGGCCGACGCGGCCGCCTCAGCCTGACGCTCGTCGACGGCGACGACCTCGGCCTCGAGTTCGGCCAGCAGGGCTCCCAGGTCGGCGGCGGCCTCGAGCCCCTGTCGCGCCTCGGCGACGATCAACGCCTCGGTCAGGCTGACCGCCGAGACAGCCAGCGTGGGCGCTCCGGTCATCGCCTTCAGGTACGTCTCGGCATCCGACTCACCGAGGATCACCGCCATCAGCGCCGAGGTGTCGACGATCACTGCGGAAGCCCGTTCTCGTCATAGCCCAGGATCTCGTCGGCGGACCGAGCATCGAGCGTTGCCCGCTGCCGCCCACGGTCGACATAGCGCTGCAGGTCGGCGAATCGCGCGCCGACCGACGCCTGCCGACGCAGCCGCGTCAGCCGCTCCCCGATCGCGATCCGCAGCGCTTCGGTGATGCTCTCGCCGGTCTCTCGGGAGAGCTCGCGGGCGAGGGCGTCCGTGACCGGATCCTTAATGTTCAAAGCCACGATTCCATCCTACAAGGAAGAACTACTCCCTCTTAGGAAGAATCCGAGACAGACCACCGACCATCGAGGACCTGGCCGCGGCCACGCCGTGAAAGGTCAGAATCAACGTTTGGCACTACTCGCCCACCGCCGATCTGAAGACGAGGCACGAGGCTGGGACGCCGCGGGAATGACACGACGTTCTCGGGGTGATGCCCATCGAGGACTTCGGATCCGCCATAGAGTAGGTATGTGCCTACATGAGTGAGGGGGCGTTCAGGATGACGACAATGACTGCGCGCGAGTTCAACCGTGATGTCAGTGCCGCGAAGCGCGAAGCAAACAGGGGGCCGGTCGTGATCACTGATCGCGGCGAGCCGGCCTACGTGCTGATGTCGATCGCCGAGTATCGCCGCATGGGCGAGACCGGCGCGTCCCTCGTCGACCGTCTGAGCATGGACGATGACCTCGACATCGAGTTCCATCCCGCCCACATCGAGCTCGCGGTTCCCGAGTTGTGACCTACCTACTCGACACCAATGTTGTGAGCGAACTCCGCAAGTCGAAGCGTAGGGCAGATCCTGGGGTGCGCTCCTGGGTCGCTGCGCGTGTGGTGTCCGATCTCTACCTCTCGGTGATCACCGTCCTCGAAGTCGAGGTGGGGATTGCACGGCTGGCCAGGCATGATCCGGCTCAGGCATCGCGGCTGCAGGCGTGGCTGGACGACGAGCTGCTCCAGGCCTTCTCCCGCCGGATCCTCGCTGTGGACATACCGGTTGCGCGCTACGCAGCACGACTCCACGTCCCCGACCCTCGGCCGAAGCGGGATGCGCTGATCACGGCGACGGCGGCTGTCCACGGCCTGACCGTCGTCACACGCAACGTCAAGGACTTCGAATCCCTCGGCGTGGCTGTCGTCAACCCATGGAGTTGAGCCGTGCGTCGTTCGGCCATTCAGGTGTGGCCTGCGAGCGCGTCGTGGACCGCACGGCGGTACTGCGGCCCGTCCGGTCCGCGGTACAGGTCTCGCGAGAAGAAGCGAGACTTTTCCAAGTACGGAGCACTGTTGTGGATACGCGTGGCGAGATCGGACAGGTAGTCGTGACCACCGAGACGGTAGGCCTTGAGTTCGGCGTCGCTGAGCCGGATCAAGGCGCAATCGTCGACCAGTGCGGTGTAGCTGTACCGCGCGTCGAGGTAGCGGGAGCCGTCCTGCTCCAGCAGGAACCATCCGCCGGGTTCGTGATCGAGGTAGCGCATTTCATCCTCCAGTAAAGCAGCTGGCGATGACCGGCTTGAACGTGGCCTCTCGACCCGGTCAATCGGTCGAACGCTTACTCTGAAGTGACTCAGCCGACTCCGAGGACTGCGTGGGCCACGGCGAACAGCGTCCCGACGGAGGCGACCACGAACCGGATGGTGCGGCGGGCGACCGCGTTGCGGGGTAGCGGGGACGGCAGCAGGGCCAGCCACCAGATGCCGAAGATCACCGCACACAGCCCCAGCCCGAACCCGATCACCGGCAGCGAGAAGTCGAGTTCGGACAGCGGCCACGACGGTGAACACCCCCATAGGCTGCAGCGGCCGAGCAGAATTGCGAGAACTCCCCCGCCCACTAGCGTGGTGAAGCACGCGAGGGGGACGGTCGCGATCAGCATCAGCGCCCACAGCGGCGAGCGCTGATCGGGCATCACGGCCGCCTCGGACGCGACGTCGGCCGAATTGCGCCGGACGATCACGATGGCAAGCACGATTGCCACGCAGCAGACGAACCCGACGAGCAGGAAGAAGAGAGAGTTGGCGGTCACGCTGGGCCTTCCACGCCTGATCGGGCCGATGCGGCGGCATGCAGGATTTCGACCCCATGACTCGCGACCTCGCCGATGACGTCATTGGTCGGGTCCGCGTCGGTGATCACCCCGGAGATCTGGCTCCACGGCAGGACACGGTAGGGCGATGCCGTGCCGATCTTCTCGGACGAGGCGAGTATGTAGGTCTCTGCCGCACGTGCCGCCAGCGCCCGCTTCATCGCCGCGTCCTCGGAGTCGCCGGTGGTGAGCCCGGCCTCCGGGTGAACCCCGGTGACACCGAGGAAGCAGAGGTCGGACGAGACATACTGGGCAGCCTCCACGGCGGCAGCACCGCAGGCGACAGCCGAGTGTTTGAAGATCCGGCCGCCCAGCATGAGCAGTTCGGCCCTCGGGTGTGGCAACAGCGCCGACGCGATCGTCGGGCTGCTCTGGTGATGACGGTACATTCCAGATCCCGCGAAGCAGCTGTGCGACCGCGAGCGCCGTGGTGCCGCCGTCGAGGATGAGCGCTCCTCCCCGGGCGGATCAGAGACACCGCCGTCGCGGCCACCGCCCGCTTACCCTCGGGCTCCACGCCCTGGCGGGCGGCGTAGTCGACGATCGCGGGGAGGCGGTAGCGCACCCCCGGTAGACCCGCGGCACAGCCCCTCAGCAGCCAGGTCGCGCAGGTCACGCCCTGTCCACCGAGATGCCCAGGTCAGTCGCGACGTCGAAAGCCACTATCTTGCCTGATTCTGCAAGGAGTCTGAGCAGATGGGCACGTCGCTGGGCGGCAAGCA
>NZ_JASGID010000005.1:0-545096 GCF_047602085.1 Micropruina sp. | reverse complement strand
CGACCACCCGCAGCGTCTTCAGTCCGTCGCGGGCGCTACAGATCGGCTCGGCTTCACCCCTGATCACCGCGGCGAAGTGGGTGATCTGGTTGGCCAGTGGGTCGGTCCGCTCGACGCTCTCGACGGAGGTCTCCATCGGCTCCCACCAGGATCGAGTGCCGGGAAAGGTACGGACCCGCATGGTCGGCACCGACAGTGACCCAGCCGGTGCCGGCGAGGTGGTAGCAGTCCTCGTCCGGGAAGGTCGAATAGCTGAGGTTCTCGCGAGCCGTCTGCTCCCAGGATCGGGCGGACCCGGCGGTGTCGGAGAGCAGAAAGGTGCCGAGCGCGCCGTTGGCGAAGGTGAACACCATCGCAGCGGTGTCCTCGACCGGGAAACCGCGGGTGGCGTTCGAGGTGACGGCCTGCACCCGGACGATGTCGCCGACGAGGGACAGCAGGTTGTTGACCTCGTGGATCAGGTTAAGCAGGATCGGCCCGCCGCCGGGCATCCGGCGCCAGCCGCCGCCGACGTCGAAGTAGTCGTCCGGCTTGTAGAACATCGCTGTGCCCACGACGGCGACCAGCCGCCCGAGGCGTCCGCTGGCGACGATCTCGCGGGCCTGCGCCATCACCGGGCTGTAGTTGCGGTGATGCCCGGTGAGTACCGGGACGCCGGCCCGCTCAGCGGCCTCGACCAGGCGGACCGCGTTCTCGACGGTGTCGCCGATCGGCTTCTCGACGATGGCCGGGACGCCGGCCGCGACGCATTCCAGGCCGCCCTCGACATGCAGCCGGTTCGGCGTGGCCAGGATGACGCCGTCCGGCTTGCCGGTCGCGAACATCTCGGAAAGCGTGGCGTAGAGCGGCACGCCATACTGCTCGGCGAGCGGTGCCCCGTCCGGACCGGGTTCGACGATGGCGTGCAGCCGGACGACATTGCTGCGTTCGATCTCTTCGAGGTGCCGTTTGCCGATCAGGCCGGCACCGGCGACGGCCATACGGACGGCTTCCATGGTGTGCTCCCAACGATTGGTGTTGACCTATTTTGTCCACGCGCCGGCAGACCGGCGCAACGACCAGTGTCGCCCAGTTGTGGTGCCGAGTTTTTCACACAGCGTGTTGAGGTGATGCCTCACCGTGCTGGGGCCAACCGAGGGGCGGAGCCACTCCTCCACGTCGACTACCCGTCGGGGCAATTCTGGGCGCCCTCGCTACCTGAACGGTTAGGAATGGGGCACGAGGCGCCGAAATCCCCCGCTCGTGTGCGTCAGGATCAAGCGTATGCGCATTCAGTATTCGGGACGCCTCCGCATCTTCGCTGTCATTGCGGGATGCCTGATGGCCACATCATGTGCAGCGGGCACGGTGACCATTTCTGCGCAAGACCCGGCATTTGCAGGTTTGCCCCACGAACTTGTGGCGGAGGTTCTCGAATCGCCAGTGGCGAAACAGCGGGTCGCCGGCGACGACGAGGCGTTGGCCAAGGCGCGGTACCAAGGGATGGTTCGCAACTATGCGGCCTGCAGAGCGGCGTTGGCTGTCTACCAGGAGTGGATGAGGACAGGCCGCGCCGCGGCCTATCCGCCACAGCCGCGACCGAGCAACCCGGCGTCGTTCGCCGAGGATATGGATCGCGATATCGCGAACTTCCGGCAACTGGCAAGGTCGGGGGACATCTCGTTGCTCCGTCAAGAGCTGACCTCCGACAGCGGCTGCGGCGCGTGGATTCCCGCGAAGCCGGGCGATCCGTCCGGACCCACGATCAGCGATGTCGTGCGCGGTGTGCGGTGAGGCGAGCGGCGCGCGGGATCGGAGTCGCTTCAGCCCTGAGCCTGATCGGTGTGGTCGTGGCATGCACTGGCCCGGTTGTTGGACCGACAGCTCCGGTTGACTCGCCGAGCACAACCAGTGCGACTCAAGCTGAAACAGGCGAGGGCCTGACGGTCGAACAGAGTGCGTTCAACGTGACCTACCGGTTGGACGGCGCGGTGATCGATTCGCGACGCGTCGGGGTCGAGGTGCCCGTCGGCATGGTCTTTCAGCCTGGGACTAGCGGACGAGTGGCGGCGGGTGCCGTCATCGGACGCCTGTCCACCGAAAGCCGCAACGCGGCGACACTCGCGTCCACAAAAGGGACGGTCGCACGGTCCCGGCTCGCGATGCTACGCGAACACATCGGCGAGGTGCGGGCCCCGGTCGCGGGCCGTCTGCTTCTCGGTGAGAAGCCGGGCATCGCTCGTGACGGTTTGGACGTGGTCTCTGCCCTCAGCCCGTTGCAGACGCTGCGCTACCAGGGGATGCGGTTCTCCGGTGCCGCCGATGTCGAAACTGTGGTCGGGCAGCGGAGAGTGCCCTGTCGCGCCATCTGGCTGACCGAGAGCGGTGAGAGCCGTGGCGGTAGCCAGGTGCACTGTCGGCTTCCCGACAATGTTGAGACGGTCGCGGGCATCCCGGCCGTGATGACGCTGAGTGCACCCGAGGTGACCGGTGCGATCGTCGTTCCGCACCTCTACGTCGGCCTGGATTCCTCCGGAAGCAACTACGTCGTGAAGAAGGTAGCGGGGGATTCGGTGGTCGAACGGCCGGTCGTCGTCGGCGTGACGGACGGAGTTCGCCGCGTGATCCGGTCCGGAGTGGAGGCGGGGGACGTCCTCCAGATGGTCGAGCCACAGTGAGGACGAGCGTGGCGTCTTTGGATGATGTCGGGGTCGACTTCAGGGTTGGTGGCGAGGTCGTCCACGCGTTGCGGTCGGCCTCGCTGTCCATCGCGCAGGCATCGTCGACGGCGATTCTGGGTCGCTCCGGCTCAGGAAAGTCCACGCTTGTGTCCATCCTGGCGTTGCTGCGTCGGCCGACCTCGGGGACGGTCACCGTGGGAGGCCGGGGCATCGCCGGTGCCTCTGAGGCGGAGATTTCGGTGTTGCGCTCGCGGAGTCTCGCGACGGTGTTTCAGAGCTTTCACCTCGATCCGGGGTTTTCCGCCGCCGAGAACGTACTGCTGCCGTGGTATTTCGGCTCGTCGCTGAGCCGCTCACAAGCCTCGGCGAGAGCTCACGAGCTGCTCGACCTGGTGGGGATCGCGGAACTCGCCGCCCGCCGTCCGGGCCAGATGTCCGGCGGGCAGCGGCAGCGCGTCGCGATCGCGCGCGCACTGTTCAATCAGCCGCTGGTGCTGGTGGCCGACGAACCCACCGGGAACCTGGATGAGGACACCGCCGGGGTGGTCGCCGACGTCCTGTTCGGCCTGCCGAGCGAGACGGGGACGGCCGTGGTGGTGGTGACGCACGACACCGCGATCGCCGCGCGTGCCGGGGCCGAGGTCCACATCGCCCAGGGCCGACTGCAGGGCGTCCGGGCCTGGGATGCGGGCCCTTCCGAAAAGCCGGTGGCTCCATGACCCCGGTGCGGCTCATCCAGCTATGCGTGCGAGTCAACGCCGGGGCGCGGCTCAAGTTCATCCTGCTGACCACACTGGTCGTGATCGCCTCGCTGGTGTTTCTGGGCGTCCAGGAGTTGTCACGCGCCTCCAGCACGAACCTCGACGATGCATTGGAGCATGACCTGGGCATGACCGGCAGCTACCGGATCGAGCCTTCCCCCGAACTACGCGTGGATTTGAAGCAGACCTTGCAACTGGTGCATTCGGCGGTCGATGTGTTGCGGCCGACCGATATTCGGGTGGCGCAGCTGATGCCGCCGGTCCGGCCGGAATGCCCGCCGTACAACGCCATCGGGGACGTTTCGGTCGCGGTGCTCTTCGACGCCGGTGGGGCGTCACGTGCATTTGTGCCCGGTGAACTGCCCGGTGATTTCGACCTTTGTCTCGCCGGCATGGTGATCCCGAGGACGGCGCTTCGCGAGAGTACCCAGGCCGAGCGGAAGCTGATCGATGCACCGCTCATTGTCGACCCGATGTACGCGCCCGCCGTTCGCCTGACCTCCACGGCTCCGGCCCGCTACCAGATCGGCATCGTCACCGGGCGTCCCGATGATCAGGGCGAGGTGCTCAGGGAGCGGCTCAGAGCCAGTTTCGCCGAGGCCGCCCAAGCGGCCGGAATCGATGTGGCGTCGGCCTTCATCCTGACCCGCTCGGACGGCGGCGAGCAGGCGCGGACGGCGTCCGACGGCATCAAATTCGTCTACGCGCTGATCGGCTGGGGCGTGCTGCTGATCAGCGGACTCGGGCTCCTCGTGGCGGAACTCATCGTCGTGCGGGATCGGACGTGGTTCTTCGGCCTCGCGCGCGCCGTGGGCGCCCGCAAGGGGGCAGTCGCCGGACTGATCCTCTTCGACATCGTCCTCGTGCTGGTCGTTGGGTTCGTGGCCACCCTCGTGATCGCGGCAGTGTCGGCCCCGCTGGTCAATGCGTTCGGCCAGGCCGCGTTCCAGACCAACCTGCAGTTGATCCGCCCGTCCGGCCTCGCCACACTTGGGCTCGGCGCGGTTCTGATGCTGCTTCTCGGCGGCGTCTACCCGGCGTGGCGAGCGACCCAGCTAGATCCCTTGGAGGTGCTGGAGCGGCATTAGGAAAGCCCTGACTTTTCGTTGGTCGCGCTTGTCGAGACCTCAAGCAGAGTGCTCTCACTAGGGGGTTCGACAAGCTCAACCGGCGGAACCGATGGTGCGCGGCTCAGGCCTTCAACTGCTCGATGACGAACTCCAGGGCCAAGGTGTAGCCCATCACGCCGAAGCCGGCCATCACGCCGACCGCTACGTCGGACAGGTAGGAGTGGTGCCGGAACGCCTCGCGCTTGTGCACGTTCGAGATGTGCACCTCGCAGAAAGGAATCTCAACGCCCGAGAAGGCGTCCCGGATGGCGACACTGGTGTGGGTGTAGGCACCCGGGTTGATCACCACGAACTGGGTGCCGTCGGTGCGGGCGGCGTGGATCCGGTCGACGATGGCGCCCTCATGGTTGCTCTGGAAGCACTCCACTTGGTGACCGGCGGCCTCGCCCTGGGCGATCGCGGCGGCCTCGACGTCGGCGAGCGTGGTGGCGCCGTAGATGCCGGGCTCGCGGGTGCCGAGCAGGTTCAGGTTGGGGCCGTTGATGACGAGGATGGACATGCGAGCTTCCTTCGGTTGTGGTGTGGGGACATGCTCTCAGTTGGATCCGGGGTCGGCCAGGTAAGACGGGAACTGGCAAGGCTGAAACTCCCAAAACCCGAGGGGGGTTGACCACCAAAACCCGAGGGGCGGCGGCGGGGCTTCAGCCGGACGCCAGGTCGCTCAGTGCCAACTCCACCAACTCGCGCGGCGGATGCGCCTCGACCGGCTGGCCGAGCTCACGCAGCACGATGAACCGCCAGCCGTCGCGGAACTTCTTGTCCCGGTCCAGCGACCATTCCAGCTGTTCGATCGAGAACGTGGCACTGGTTGGCAGCCCGAGGGCGCTCAACACGGTGCGGTGCGCGTCCAGTCCGTCGGCGGGCAGCCAGCCGAGCCGGCGCGACAGGTGCGCGGCCGCCATCATGCCGAGGCTGAGTGCGCCTGCGGGCTGGCCGGGGGAGGCGGCTTCGAAGGCCCGGCTGAAGGTGTGTCCGTAGTTCAGGTGGGCGCGGGCGCCCTGCTCGCGCTCGTCGGAGGTGACGATGTCGGCCTTGATCTCGACGCTGCGCCGGACGGCGTGCAGCAGGGTCGCTGGCTCGGCGGCGGTCAGATCGGATCCCCGATGCTCCAGGAAGCCGAGCAGGTCGGGGTCGGCCAGCAGCGCGTGCTTGGCGATTTCAGCCAGCCCGGAGGGGTAGTCCGGACGCCCGGTGGCCAGGTCGGCGTCGCACATCACCAGCACCGGCTGGTGGACCAGGCCGAGCAGGTTCTGCCCCTGCGGCAGGTCGAGCGCGTTCTTGCCGCCGATCGCCGAGTCGGCCTGGGCTTCGAGCGTGGTGGGCACCAGGGCGAACCGCATGCCGCGGTGGTAGGTGGCGCTGAGGAATCCGACCAGGTCGACGGTGGCCTCGCCGCCGACCCCGATCAGCAGGTCGCCGCGGTGGATGGCGAGTTCCGCCAGTTCGCCGGCGAGGCGTCCGACCTGCTCCAGGCTCTTCACCTGAGCCGGGGTGCTGTCGGCGGGCAGCCGCAGATGGTGCACGGCCGACACGCCTTGGGCAACCGCCTCCGCGACCCGATCCCCGGTCTGGTCGTCGCCGGGACCGGAGATCACCACGACCTGTCGCACCTCGGGCAGTTCGGGCAGCAGCCGCCCCAGCTCATCGAGGACGCCGTGACCGACATGCACCCGGTAGCTGCCGCCGGGCGGGGCGACCAGAATGCCGGGGCTGCCGTCGAGTTCGGCCGTTGCGGTGAGCCGAGCCAGGATCTCGAAGGCGACGTCTTCGATGCGGCGTCCGGTGGTGAACGAGGTGACCGAGGCGGTGGTGGCGTAGACGTCGAGCCGGGCGGCGTACAGGTCAGCGAGCCCGGGCCTACCGAGGAGGGGACGGTAGGTGTCGCCGCCCACCCTGGCCAGGGCTTCGGGCAGTTCGACGTGCAGGTAAATGACGGTGTGCCGGCGCAGCGCCTCCCGGGTGGCCGCCGAGCCACAGGCGCCGCCGCCCAGCGACAGCACGCAGGCCTGGCCGTCCAGCAAGTCGACGACCGTGCGCTCCTCGAGCGCCCGGAACTCGGGTTCGCCGATCTCGTCGAACAGGGTCGAGATGCTGCGGCGCTGCTGGTGTTCGATCACCAGGTCGCTGTCCACGAACGGCAGGCCGAGGCGTTCGGCGAGTAGGCGTCCGATGGTGGTCTTGCCGGCACCCATGAATCCGATCAGGACGATCACGGTGTGCTCCATCTCAGGCGCGGGATTCCGCTTCGACGCGGACGGCTGGTCGCCGGGAGTCTACTGGCCCCGGGTGGGGCCATCGTCCGGGGTTCGGACGGTGGCCCCAAGGCGGCGACGCGATGCCAGGTCGCTGCCGCGGCATGACCGAATCTGCCAGAAACCGTGACGAGCCGGGTCGACGGCTGCCAGAGTTTGCGCATGGCCACGCCCGACACTGGACAGCTGTTCCCCGGCAAGCACTTCATCTCTACGGTGCTCGAGGCGCTCGACTCGAAGACCACCATGAGTGGCCAACTGGCCCAGCGCTACCTGCAGCGTGCCGCGATGGCAGGCATCATCATCGGCGTCTTCTACACGGTGAACTACACGGTGATCGCGGCAGTGGTACAGGTGGACCCCGGGCTGGCTCCGATCGGACGGCTGCTCGGCGCGTTGGCCTTCGGCTGGGCGCTGGTGTTCATCTATTACTCCAAGTCTGAACTGCTCACCTCCAACATGATGATCGTGTCGATCGGCGCGTATCACCGGCACACCACCTTGGGCAAGGCGCTGCGCCTGCTGGGGCTGTGCTTCTTGGGCAATTTCCTCGGCGGCCTGGTGGTTGCGCTGTTGGGTGCGGCCAGCACCGTGATCTCGGGCGAGGTGCTCACCCAGATGGCGTCCTCGGTGGAGCACAAGCTCGACTACATCTCGTCCGGGCCGACGGGCTGGGCCGACCTGCTGGTCAGGGCCATTTTGTGTAACTTCATGATCAACCTGGCGATGCTGGTGGTCTACAACGGCATCATCAAGGACGACCTGACCAAGAGCCTGGCGATGATCGCCTCGGTGTTCGTGTTCGCCTTCACCGGCTTGGAGCACTCGGTGGCCAATACCGTGCTGTTCACCGTGGTGGGGCTGCGGGAGGGCATCGACGTGGGGCTCGCGCTGGGCAACGTGGGCATCGCGCTGATCGGCAATTTCCTGGGCGGGGGAGTGCTGATCGGCTTCTACTACGCCCACGCCAACGATGACCGGCGCTATCTGGCCGGGCACCCAGCGCCCAGGCAACCTCGCCAAACGTGACCTGCGCCTCATTGTGAACTGTGCCTCATTGTGACCTGCGCCTCATTGTGGAGGGCGGCAGGCGACTCCAGGTCAGTGCTTGTGGATGCGAAGTCGCTGTTGCGCTCGTGCCGCCAGCGCAGGGTCTTGGGTGACGAGTAACAGCGCGCAGTGCAGAGTTTCGACCTACGATGTCGCCAACAACGACGAGCGCGTAGCTGACGAACGGCTGGATCGAGTACGTGACGTCGCTGCCAGTCGAAACGAGTGGTCGTTGCAGGCTGAAGACAGTGGCGTAGCCGATCGCGATGGCCACCGGGAGCGCCAATCGCAACGTCATCGCCTTAGTGGACGCCTACCCTGGACATTGGTGGGCACCTACCCGACCCGCGCCACGATGGGGGTCGGTCTACCCGAACGGGTAGCAAGGCCGCTGTTCCACTCGCCTTGAGGGTGCTCGTCCCAGCGCGTCGATCTTCAGGGCTGACGCCGCCCCGAAGCAGTGATCCCCATTTCGACGGCGACCACTGCGAGCATCGTGCGGTTCGTGACGTTGAGCCTTCGACTCAGCCCGGCGATGTGGTACTTGACGCCGTCAGCTGTCAGGTGGACGCGGCGGGCGATCTGGTCATTCGTCAAGCCTTGGCTGACGAGGGCGAGTACCGCTTGCTCGGTTTCGGATAGCGCAGGGGCCTCGGGGCGCACCAGCCGGTTGCTGAACCGTGGGGACAGCACGGACAGGCCGGCATGGGTGGCTCGAATGGCGTCCGCCAAGGAGCTCACGGGTGCCGCCTTGTAGACGACCCCGGATGCCCCGGCGCGTAGCATGCTCGACACCGACTGCTCATCGGCTAGCGAGGTGAAGGCGAGCACGCGGGTCGTCGGCTGGTGCTCGCGCAGCAGGGCAGTCAACTGGGCCCCGTCCAGGTTCGGC
Source organism: Micropruina sp. (assembly GCF_047602085.1). GTDB lineage: Bacteria > Actinomycetota > Actinomycetes > Propionibacteriales > Propionibacteriaceae > Micropruina. Next base: position 536,351 of record NZ_JASGID010000005.1, on the reverse strand, counting down.
ATCGAGATGTCGGCCACGACAACGTCTGCGGGCCTTCGCTGCAGCGCCTCCCAGGCGTCCCGGCCGTCGGCGTGGACGCCCACGATCGCCAGGTCGGAGTGCTGGGACAGCAGGTCGCTGACGAGCGTACGGACGATCAGGTCGTCGTCGACGACCGCGACGGTGATGGGCGCGACGGTTTTGGGCGCGGTCATAGCGGGACGCTCACGCGACAGATCCACTGGCCGCCCTTCTGTTCGGTGACCAGGTTGCCGCCGACCAAGGCAAGGTGCTCGGCGACGCCGTCGAGTCCGAAGCCTTTCGCACTGGGGGAGTGATCGGCGCGAACGTGGTTGAAGAAGGCGGCGTCGAGGTGATCGTCGGAGACGTTGATCATGATCGCGCAGGGCGCGGCGGGGTCTGCGTGCCGCTCCATGTTCGCGCAGGCCTCGCCGACAACCGCCTGCACGGTCGGCAGCAGGGCCGGCGGGAGGGTGTCCAGATCCCCCTCGACGAACGTTCGCACCAGCAGGCCATGCCTGCGGAGTGACTCGAGCGCTTGATCCAGGCTTTGACCGGTCGAGGTGGCGGCTGCTGCCTCGCCGGCGCCGGCGTCCGGCTCACGCAGCAAGGCCAGGAGCAAACGCAGATGCGTGGACGCCTGCTGGATCTCGTGCAGGGTCGCCTCGAGCTGAGTTGACGGGGTTGCAGCCAGCGCGGACTGACCATGCAGTGAGGCCCGAGCGAGGTCGCGCGCCACTGTGTCGTGCAACTCGCGGGCAAGAATGAACCGGTGCTCCTGCAGGTGAGCAGCATGGGCCTCGGATAATGCGCGCTGGTAGGCGGTGAAGAGATTGCCGACACCCCACAGGACCCCGATCAGGGCCGCCCAGACCACCACGATGAACGGCCACAGGGCAAGGCTCGGTGCGGTCTGGAACGATCTGATGGCGAGAAGCGCGCCGTAGCCGCCTGTCATGATCGTTCGTAACTGCCTCTCACCCCGCATCCCCGTCCCCAGAATCGGAATCAGCGGCGCGTACTCGGCCACCGAGGGCCACCCTGCCGGCATGAGCAGCAGGATCAGCAATGCGACCGCAAGCGCGACGCCGGCAATCCTTGGCAGGAGCGGAATCAAGGCTGCAGCCAAGCAGGCCGCCGCATCGAGGGGAACTGCCCGCCAGTCGTCGCGGCTGATGGCCGCAAATACGGCCAGTGAAACGAGTGCGATTGCCAGAGTTGCGTCAAACCGTCCCGCCAGCCAACCCGGCGCGCGCCAACCGTTCGTGCGCACTGGCGGCTCCAATCCCTCGCACCTACGGTAGTGATAGCGGTCGCGTCCGGACCCCTGCGCGGCCGAGCCTGAGCCGTGCGGTTGACTCTACCCGATCGGGTAGTCGTGGGCGGGTTTCGAACCCGCATGGTTAGTCATGCCACGCATGACGACTCACGTCGCTGTCTTGCCGTCATCCTGAACTCGTGATGACGAGTTGGCGCAACCGGCTGGTGAGAACTGCCGTCATAGTGACAGCCTGTTTGCTGCTTCCGGCGCTGACGTGCGGCTCGGCGAGTAGCGTCGTCACCACGGGAACAGAGTCCCCGGGGATCTGCGAGATCATTCCCACCTGGCCGCTTTGCCATTGAGGGGTCTCGAGCACGCGTCGGCCGCACCCCCTGCCGGGCAAGGGTTCCTGAGTCCTGCAGGGCAGCGCGGCCGATGGAAGATGTGCCGGTGGCGTCGCGCGTGAGCCTGGCCAAACCCCCGTTCCACGGGCTCTCGACCGACGAACACGTTCGACCGAGTCGCTACCGATGGCACCCGATTTGGGGGGCGCTGGCGTCGTGGACTAGACTCAACCCTCGGTCACCTGTGTCATCAGGTGCGTCCACGCGCAGATTGGGAGCAATGGCGAAGAAGGAAGGCGCCCTCGAACTCGAGGGCCAGGTCGTCGAGGCACTACCGAACGCGATGTTCCGGGTGGAACTCGCCAACGGGCACAAGGTGCTCGCCACGATCAGCGGTAAGATGCGGCAGCACTACATTCGCATTCTTCCGGCCGACCGGGTCGTCGTCGAGTTGTCTCCCTACGATCTGACTCGCGGACGCATCGTCTACCGGCACAAGTAACCCGCACATCCACCACCAGTTCCGGCTGGTTCCACGAGCGCATGCGCCGGGGAACACCTTTGTCCGGAGCGACGAGTCAGAAAGTTGCTCGATGAAGGTTCAACCGAGCGTCAAGAAGATTTGCGACAAGTGCAAGGTGATTCGCCGGCATGGTCGCGTGATGGTGATCTGCGACAACCCGCGGCACAAGCAGCGCCAGGGCTGACCTGGGGCGGGCCGTAACGGGCCGCAGCAGCACCGGACGGGGTCGCACCCGTCCACCGCCCAAACCGGCGGAACAACTCCACAACGTGATCGCAACGACTCGGCACGCCGGGTCGACACCCCCGGTCGGAGGCCGGGGCCCACGCCGAGGCGGCGAGGGGACGCATCACGCCAGACACCTCCGCGGATCGGGCCGACGCCCCGTCCGGCAACGAAAGGGAAACGCCTCATGGCACGCCTCATCGGTGTGGATCTGCCGCGCGAGAAGCGCCTCGAGATCGCACTCACCTACATTTTCGGCATCGGACGTACCCGCGCTGCCGAAACCCTGGCCGCCACTGGCCTCAGTGGCGACATCCGTGTTCACCAGTTGACCGACGAGCAGCTCGTTGCGCTTCGCGACCACATCGAAGCCAACTACGAGACCGAGGGCGACCTGCGCCGCACCGTCGCCGCCGACATCCGGCGCAAGATCGAAATCGGCTCCTACCAGGGCCGTCGTCACCGCATGGGCCTGCCCGTGCGGGGTCAGCGCACCCGCACGAACGCCCGTACCCGCAAGGGTAAGAAGAAGGCCGTCGCGGGCAAGAAGAAAGTCCGCTGACGCGGCGCCCAGGCACGAGATACCAGGAGAACTGACAACACATGGCTACTGCAGGCCGCACCAAGGCGCAGGCCGCTTCGAAGACCAAGCTGCGCCGCAAAGAGAAGAAGAACGTCACCGCCGGTCAGGCGCACATCAAGTCGACGTTCAACAACACCATCATCACCATCACCGACCCCACCGGTGCGGTGATCGCGTGGGCCTCCGCCGGCACCGTCGGCTTCAAGGGCTCGCGCAAGTCGACCCCGTTCGCCGCCCAGATGGCCGCCGAGGCCGCCGGACGCCGTGCCATGGAGCACGGCATGAAGCGCGTGGACGTCTTCGTCAAGGGTCCGGGCTCCGGCCGTGAGACCGCGATCCGTTCGCTCGGCGCCGTCGGCCTCGAGATCGGCCCGATCGCCGATGTCACGCCGGTGCCGCACAACGGCTGCCGTCCGCCCAAGCGCCGTCGCGTCTGAGCCCGAGCCGAGAGAGAAGGACACCCATCATGGCCCGTTACACCGGACCCATTACCAAGAAGTCGCGCCGGCTCGGCACCGACCTGGTCGGCAACGACAAGGCTTTCGAGCGCCGTGCGTACCCGCCGGGCGTGCACGGCCGCGGCCGCACCAAAGAGTCGGAATACCTGCTGCAGCTTCGCGAGAAGCAGAAGGCGCGCTACGCCTACGGCGTGCTCGAGAAGCAGTTCCGCCGCTACTACGAAGAGGCCAACCGGCTGGCCGGCAAGACCGGTGACAACCTGCTGATCATTCTCGAGTCGCGGCTCGACAACGTGATCTACCGCTCCGGGCTGGCCAATACCCGTCGGCAGGCCCGCCAGCTGGTCGTGCACGGCCACTTTCTGGTCAACGGCAAGAAGGTCAACATTCCGTCGTACCGGGTCAGCGCCTACGACATCATCGACATCGCCCCGAAGTCGCTGAACACGCTGCCCTTCGTGATCGCCCGTGAGACCCATCACGAGCGCACCGTTCCGGCCTGGCTCACCGTCCGCCCCAATAAGGGCCGGATCCTGGTGCACCAGTTGCCGGTGCGCGAACAGATCACCATCGACGTCACCGAACAGTTGATCGTCGAGCTCTACTCCAAGTAATCGCCTGCGCCGGCCCCGGGAGCACCCAGGGGCCGGCACCAGCGAGCGCGCCGGAGACGGCGTGCTCACCCCGTCCGGGGTGGCCCCGGGCGGGCAACCCATGACTGCCGTCATATAGCGGTCGGCAGGAGAGGAAACACAACTACATGCTCATCGCACAGCGTCCGAGTCTGACCGAAGAGGTCGTCGACGACTTCCGTTCCCGCTTCGTCGTGGAGCCGCTGGAGCCCGGTGTCGGTTACACCCTGGGCAACTCGCTGCGGCGCACCCTGCTGTCGTCCATTCCCGGGGCAGCGGTCACCAGCATCAAGCTGGAGGGCACCCAGCACGAGTTCAGCACCATCGAAGGTGTGGTCGAGGACGTCACCGAGATCATCCTCAACCTCAAATCACTGGTGCTCTCCTCCGAAGAGGACGAGCCGGTGGTGATGTACCTGCGCAAGGCCGGCCCCGGTGCCGTGACCGCCGCCGACATCGCCCCGCCGGCCGGGGTCGAGATCCACAACCCCGATTTGCACATCGCCACTCTGAACGAGACCGGCAAGGTCGAGATGGAGCTGGTCGTCGAGCGCGGCCGCGGCTACGTGTCGGCGGTGCAGAACAAGAACTTCGACGCCGAGATCGGCCGCATTCCGGTCGACTCGCTGTACAGCCCCGTGCTGAAGGTCACCTACAAGGTCGAGGCCACCCGCGTCGAGCAGCGCACCGACTTCAACCGGCTCACCCTTGATGTCGAGACCAAGCCCTCGATGACCCCGCGTGACGCGGTTGCGTCGGCCGGCAAGACCCTGGTCGAGCTGTTCGGCCTGGCCCGCGAGTTGAACGTCGACGCCGAGGGCATCGAGATCGGCCCGTCGCCGGTGGACGAGCAACTGGCCGCCGACCTGGCCCTGCCGGTGGAAGAGTTGAAGCTGACCATGCGCAGCTACAACTGCCTCAAGCGCGAAGGCATCCACACCGTCTCGGAGCTGGTGTCGCGTTCGGAGCAGGACCTGCTCGACATTCGCAACTTCGGCTCGAAGTCGATCGAAGAGGTCAAGCTCCGGCTGCACGAGATGGGCCTGTCGTTGAAGGACAGCTCGCCCGGCTTCGACCCGCTGGCCGCCCTCAACCGCTACAACGACGACGACGACGCCGACTTCGGCGACGAGTACTGATCCGCGAATAGGAGTATTGACTCATGCCCAAGCCAACCAAGGGCCCCCGGTTCGGGGGCTCCCCGGCACACCAGCGGATCATTCTGGCCAACCTGGCCAGCCAGCTCTTCGAGCACGGCCGGATCACCACCACCGAGGCCAAGGCGAAGCGGGTTCAGCCGCTGGCCGAGCGGCTGATCGCCAAGGCCAAGCGCGGCGACCTGCACAACCGTCGCCAGGTGCTCGCCACGATCACCGACAAGGGCGTGGTGCACGTGCTGTTCACCGAGATCGCGCCCAAGCTGGCCGATCGCGACGGTGGCTACACCCGGATCACCAAGGTCGGCCCCCGCAAGGGCGACAACGCCCCGATGGCCGTGATCGAGATCATCACCGAGACGGTCGAGCAGTCCCGGGCCAACAAGGCCAAGGGCAAGGCGTCCGCTGCCGCCAAGAAGGGCGCCGAAAAGCCGGCGGCCCCCAAGCGCGCCAAGAAGGCTGACGTGGCGTCCGCGCCGTCCAGCCCGTCGGCACCGTCCAGCCCGTCGGCGCCCTCGGCGCCGTCCGCGGACGAGGCCGTCGAGTCGGTCGAGGTGAAGACCGACACCGAGGCCTGAGCGAACCGAGAACCGCCCGGCCCCCGAGGGGGCCGGGCGGTTTCGCGTTCGTGAAGCCGGCGCGTGAGCCGCTCGGTCAGAAGCCTCCGTCGGTGCTGTGGTGCTGTGGTGCTGCGGTGCTGGCAGGTGGCTGCCCGTGTGCTGGCAGCCACGTGTCGCGAAGGCGGCGACACCGATCGGCCGGCGTGCGGGCGTCACCGGCTCGCCACAGTGCTGGCGCCAGGGCGTCGGCGGGCTGTCGCCGGGTCGCACGTGTCGCGGCGCGGGTGCCGCCCCCGGTCAGGACGGCGGCAGCGCCACCTGCACGATGTGCGGACGTTCCCCGCGCCGGATGAACCGGCCACGGCCGGGTGGGAACCGTTCGGGGTAGACCCGCGGCACCAACTGGCCCTCGCTGCGTTCACCCGACATCAGCAGCAGTGAGCCACCGGTGTCACGGGTCACCTGCAGCACCCGGTCGTACATGGCCCGGCTCGCCCCGGCCACCGGACGGGTGATGATCAGGTGCAGCCCCAGGTCGCGGGCGCTCGGCAGGTGCGGCAACAGCGGGCCGAGCGGGTCGGTGCCGCCGGCGCTGACGATGTCGTAGTCGTCGACCAGCACCACGATGCGCGGTGACTTGGCCTGCTCCTCGGGGCTGCGCTCGGGGCGCTGCACCAGTTCGGCCGCAATGGAGGTGGCCAGCGCGCGGGCCTGCTGGGCGTTGCGGGCGTGCGCGGCCAGGTAGTCGTCGGCGATCACCGACGGCACATGGCCGCGAATGTCGATCACGGCGATGGCCAACTCGTCGGGGGTGAACCGGTCGATCATCCCGGCCGCCAGGGTGCGCAGCAAGGAGGTCTTGCCGCACTTGGTGTCGCCGAACACCACCAGGTGCTGGTCTTCGCCGCTGAAGTCCCACAGGGCGGGCTCCATGGTGTCTTGGCGCAGGCCGAACGGCACCGCGTCGGGCTCGTCGAAGCGGTCGGGCAGCTCTTCTGGCGACAGCTGCAGCGGCAGCAGCCGGATCGGTGCCGCCGCCGGCCCGCTCCACGACCGCGCCGCCTGGGCGGCCAGCCGCTGCAGTTCGTCGGCGACCTCTTCATCGGGCACCTCGTCGAGCACCGGTAGCGCCACCTGGGCCAGCGTCTTGTCGGCCAGCAACGCCCGGCCGGGGGTGCCGGCGGGCAGCACCGCCGACAGCTTGCGGTCGATGCTCGAGTCGCCGGCGTCGTTGAGCCGCAGCTCGATGCGATTGCCGAACAGCGCCTGGTGGGCCAGCCGCAGCTCGTTCAGCCGGGTCATCGTCAGCACCAGGTGAATACCGTAGCTGGAGGCCCGTTGCATGATGTCGGTGAACAGGTCTTCGAGCTCGTCGAAGTCTGAACGCAGGGCGCCGTAGCCGTCCACCAGCAGCACGATGTCGGCGGCCGGCAGCTCTGTCAGCTTGCCCTGGGCGTGCAGCGACCGGAGCTGGGCGAGCGAGTCGATGCCGCGGTCTTTGAACACCGCCTCGCGTTGTACCAGCATCACCGCCAACTCTTCGAGCAGCCGGCGCAGCCGATCGCGATTACCACGGGTGGCCACCCCACCGACGTGCGGAAAGTCTTCGATGCGCTGCAGGCCGCCGCCGGTGGCGTCCAGGCCGTAGATGGCGACCTCGCGGGGGGTGCGGGTAAGGCACAGCGACACAGCCAGGGTGCGCAACAGGGTGGACCGCCCCGACTGGGGCGCGCCGACGATCACCAGGTGGCCGCCGTTCCGGGTCAGGTCGATGGTCAGCGGAGCCTGTGCCTGCTTGGCCGGGTCGTCCACCAGGCCGACCACAGGGGTCAGCGGCGGCAGCCCGGTCGCGGCGCTGATCAGCGACCCGAGCGCCACCCGGTCGGGCAGCGGCGGCAGCCACACCGGCCGGGTCAGCCGGTCTTCGTCGCGCAGTGTTGCCACCGACGCCTCAACGAACGTCACCCCGGTTTCGGGCCGGCGCAACTCCAGCGGCTGCTCAGGGGCATCGCGCTCGGTGCGGATTCCGTTGTAGGCGGGCAGCAGCAGCGGACGCGGCGCCGTGCTGGTCACCCGCACCCGCTCGACCTGCTGGGCGGGGCCCGACACGAAGCCGGCGCGAAACCGGGTGTAGACGCTGGTGTCGACCTTCAGGTAGCCGTAGCCGGGCAGAGCGGGCAGGTGAAAGGCGTCCGGGGTGTTCAGCACCACCGCCGACTCGGCTTCGCTGAAGGTGCGCAGGCCGAGCCGGTACGACAGATAGGTGTCGAGGCCGCGCAGCTTGCCGCCCTCGATGCGCTGGCTCGACAGCAGCAGGTGCACGCCGATCGAGCGTCCGATGCGTCCGATCTGCAGAAACAAGTCGATGAAGTCGGGTTCCGCGGTGAGCAGTTCGCCGAACTCGTCGATCACCACGAACAGGTGCGGCAGCGGTGGCAGGTCGGGCTGCTGCTCGCGCAACTGCCGGTAGTGGGTGATCGAGGGGGACGAGCCGGCATCCTTCAGCAACTGCTGGCGGCGCACCACCTCGCCCTGCACTGAGGCGCGGGCCCGGGCGGTGAGCTGCGGGTCGTCGGCCAAATTGTCGATCAGGCCGGCCAGGTGCGGCAGCCCGGCGAACGGCGCGAACGCGGCACCGCCCTTGTAGTCGACCAGGATCATGCTCAGGTCTTCGGGCGGGTGTGCCATGGCCAGCGACAGAATCAGCGTGCGCAGCATCTCGGATTTGCCCGAGCCGGTGGCGCCGATGCAGATGCCGTGCGGGCCCATGCCGAACTGGGCGCTCTCTTTCAGGTCGAGGTAGACCCGGTTGCCGTGATCGTCGACACCGAACGGAACCCGCAGAAAATCGGCCGGCGAGCGCGGCTGCCATAGCTGCTGCACGTCGATGTCGCGCGGCCGGGCGACGCCGAGCAGTGCCGCCAGATCCATCGCCGTCTCGCCCTCGTCGGGTCGGCCGGCCAACTCTGAGAGCCGCAGGGCGGCCAGCGACCGCGCGATGCCGGAGAAGCCGGGGGCGTCGAGCCCGTCGGGAGTCGACGTCACGGTGCTGGCCGCCGGGGTGCCGGGACGGGTCTCGATGCTCGCCGTTGCGTCGGTCAGGGTGATCCGCAGGTCGACCTCGGTGGGCTCGTGCAGCCGGTCGCTGAGCAGGTGCACCACGGTGACCCCGAGCTCGGCGTAGCCAGCCCCGGTTCCGGGTAGCCCGCCGGCCCGCTCGCCGTGCTCGTCGGCGATCACGACCAGCCGGGCCGGGGCCGCCGCCGGCCCGCCGCGGCGCGTGCTGTGCGCCACCTGCAGCCGATCGGTCAGCCCCTGGCCCAGCACCTGACCCAGGCCGGCCAGCGATTCGGCGATGCGCCGCGCGGGCACCGGGCCGTCGAACAGTTCGGGGTCTTGGGCGTGCGGCAGCAGGTCGAAACCCGCCCAGTCGGCGACCCGGGGCGACGCGCTGGCCAGGGCGAGCTGCAGGTCGTCGGGTGCGTGCACGGCGGCCAGTTGCAGCACCAGTGCCCGCACCAGCGCCACCGCGGAGTCTCGGTCGCCGATCACCGCGACCTCGTGCGCCTGCCGCAGGTCGATGGTCACCGGCATGGCGGGCACGGTGGCGAACCGTTCGGCCACCGCCGTCGCCTCGGCCAGCAGGTAGGGGTCGTGCGGCTGCACGGGCGATTCGGCCGGCGGAACCGTCAGCCTGAACCAGGGCACCGCTCCGGTGCCGACCCGGACGCGCAGAAAGTCGTCGTCGCGGCGGCGCCGCTCCCACAGTCGGGCCGGGTCGCGCACCAGGGACGCCAAGGCGTCCGGTTCGGGGTGCAGCCCGGACGCTTCGTCGCGCGCCGCGTCGCTGCGCTGCTGCAGGTCGCGGCGCAGCGTTTCGAGGTAGTCCAGGTACCGGCGGCGCTGCTCGGCCTGCTCGGCGGCCTTGCGGCCGTGACTGCTGATCGCGAAGCCGAGCCCGGCCACGACGGCAAGCACGAAGACCACCCCGGCGATCAGCAGGAACAACGGCTGGCCGTTGCGCATCACCACCATCACCACCACCGACGACATGGCGCCCACCATCGGCAGCAGGAACTGCAGCGGAAAGCCGCCGGCCTCGGTGACCAGGGGCGGTGGGGCGGCCAGGGTCTCGGGCTCGGGCTGCGACGGGGCGACGGTGGCCCGGGTGGGCCGGTGCACCAGCACGGTCATCGCCTGGCCCCCTCGAGGGTGCGGGTCGCCCCCGCCGTCACCACGGCTGCCGCCAGTTCGAGCACCGCGCGGTTGGTGCCGTAGCGCAGCCCCCGGCCGGGGCCGTCCGGCACCCGGCGCAGCCCCGGGTCGTCCGGCAGCCAGAGCCCGTCGTTGGCTGCTGTCGCCTCGCGCAGGCCGCGCTCGGTGCCGGTCGCGGTGTCGTGCACCACCAGCAGCGGGGCCACCGCGGGGGTGGTCATCTGGGCCACCAGATCGACGCCGGCCTGCAGGCAGTCGCGGCGCGCCGCGGTCACCACCAGCAGCACGGCGCTGGTGGCCCGGGCGTCGCCGGCGTCGGCGGGGCTGCCCCAGTCGGTGACCACGAAGTCGAAGAACCGGTTGATCGGTGCGACGCCCTGCCACCAGCCCGACGGGTCGCCGGCCAGGTCGAGGCACCACACCCCGCCGTCGCTGCGAGCCAGGCCGGCGCTGGCCTGTTCCCCGGTGGTGGCGGTGCTGCGCCGGCTGATCGCATCGTCGGACGAGGTGGCCGCGCCGGCCAGCCCGGCCTGGCGGGTGATGCTCGGCTCACCGGCAGCGGCGGCCACCGCGAGCACCCGGTGCGGACGGCGGGCGGCCAGTACCCCGGCCAGCAACGCACCGGCCAGTGCCGTGGGGGCGTCCGGCCCGGCACCGAGCAGGCCGACGGCGGTGTTCAGCGGCAGCGGCGCACGGATCGCCTCGTCGAGCTGCGTGAGCCGCTCGGGCTGACCCGGCAAGGCCGCCCGCAGCACGCACTCGAGCCGGCCCATCAGAACGCCACCAGCAGGTCGTGGAACACACCCATCAGGCCCAGCAGCAGCGGCACCATGACCAGTACGGCCAGCAGTTCGAGGGCGTTGCCGAGGCGGCCCAGCCGGGCCACCAGGTTGCCGCTGAGCCGGGCAGCGGTGATCGCGACCAGTACGGCGGCGGCCAGCACCAGCCCGGCCAGGGTCACCCCCGCTGCGGCGGTCAGGCCGGTGCGGGCCAGGCCGGTGGCGATCGCCAGAGCCGCTGCGAACAGGGCCAGGCGTTGCGGTGCCAGCGGCAGCACCCGGGTGCGCAGGGCCAGCACGACGCTCGCCGCTGCCGCCAGCCCGAGCCCCCAGCCGTTGCCGGCGGTGGCGAGCACGAAGCCGGCTGCGGCGCTGACCAGGGCGAACGCGCCGCAGGCCCAGTTCAGCCCCCGGTGGGTGGCGGCCACGGCGGCGGCGGCGTCCGGACGGCTCACCCTGCCGCCCTCGATCACCCGGTCGTCGAGTGCGGTCAGGCCCGAGGCGGTCATCGCCAGGCCGGGCAGCAGACCGATGCCGAGCGTGCCGGCCAGCGTCATCACGCCCGCGCCGACCAGCAGCGGCAGGCCGGCCAGGCCCAATGCCGTCCACCCTCCGATCAGCAGCACCAGTGACCCGGCGCCCAGCGCCAGGCCGCGATCGCGGTAGCCGAGCAATGCCACGAGCAGCACCAGCACCCCGCACGCCCCCAGCCATGCGCCCGTCGCGGCCCCGGACGGCTGCCCGGTCACGAAGCTTTCGGCTGCCGGGCCGGCCAGCCCCGCCGCCACCGCGGTGGTCACCGCCCCGGCCCCGTGGCCGCCCCGGCGGGCCAGCACCACGGCCAGCAGGGCTAGCGCCGCGGCGGCGCCGAGGGCAACCCAGCGGCCGGTGCCGAGGGCCGGCAACTGCGCGCCGATCAGGCGTCCGGCCACCAGCGCGGCGACGGCTGCGGCCAGCACGGCCCACCCGCGGCGCCAGCGGTCGTCTCGAGACGGCACCGACTCGCCCGCCAGTTGGGTGATGTCGGCCACCTCGGGCGGCGACGGCGCCTCGTCGAGCTTCACCAGGCGCACGATGCTGCCCTGGCGCACGTTCTGCTCGGTCAGGCTCAGCGAGGCGTTCAGTTGCTCGCCCAGCACGGTGACCAGAGTGAGCGGACGCGCCGCCCCTGCTGGCTCGTGCAGCAGCTCCAGGATCTCGGGCAGCATGGCGGCCAGCGGCTCGTCGGAGGGCAGCACCAGGTCGGCCCGGTTCAGGGTGCCTTGCACGGTGAGGCGGGTGTAGTCGCTCATCGGGTGCGCACGATCTGCTGGGTCTTGGGGTCGATGGTCAGCCCGGTGGCCGGATCGGTGTAGTAGCCGGTTTGCGGGTCGATGTACCAGTCGATCCGCGGGTCGATCAGTCGGCCCTCGGGATCTTTCGACAGGCCGCTGCGCGAGTCGACCACGTAGCCGGTCTGCGGATCGACCAGCACGCCGGTGCGCCTATTGCGCAGAAAGCCGGTGCCGTCGTCCTGCACCCAGTCGCCGCCCGGTTTGAGCGGGTTGGACGCCAGGGCTGAACGAAACGCTGTGATCGCCTGCTCCTCGCGCTGCCGGGCCAGCAGGTCGGTGACGAAGCTGGTGCCCACGCAGACCGCCCCGATCACCGCCGCGGTGACGATCGAGCCGATCGCCCGCTTGACGTTGTTGTTGGCAACGCGCCGCTCTTCCAGCGAGCCGAAGGCGAGCGCCGAACCCAGCCGCCGCCGGTGGGTTCGGGTGGTTTCGATGAGAATCTGCGCGGACGCGGGCATTCAGGCTCCCGGGTGGGTGGAACGGGTGATCCGCAGCTCGCGGTCACCCAGGTGGACGATGCCGCCGTCCCGCACCGGAACCCGCTCGCCGGGCCGTAGCCAGCGCTCGATCACGGTGCCGCCGCTGGCCGATGCCGACGCCGCCCGGGTGCCGTTGGTGGTGCCGGAATCGGTCAGCCACACGCAGTCGTCGGCCGGCTCGAGCAACGCGTGCACCCGGCTGATGCTGCGGGTCAGGTCGGGCACGGCCACCAGGGCGTGCTGTTGCCCGGCCGCGTTGGTCGGGTCGCGCCCCACCAGGGTGGAGCCGGTCAGCGCCACGGGCTCGCCGCCGTCGATCACCAGCAGCCAGCCTCCGGTGCCGGCCACCAGGGACTGCTGCCAGCCCTCCCAGACGGCCGGTTGCAGTGGGGTGGTGCCCCGTGGCACCAGACGCAGCGGATCGCGCCCGGCCGACAGGTCGGCGTTGTGCACCTCACGCCGCAACAGTTCGGCGACCGTGGGCGGCAACTGGGTGGCCGCGGCGACGGTGCGCACCCTCAACAGCCGCCGCCCGGGGCTGCGGCCGGTGCGGGTGAGGTCGAGCAGCAGTACCGCGGCCGCCGCCAACACCAGGGCGACGGCGATCGTCCAGGCCCAGCCGCCGGCCAGCCTGGTCGCGCCCAGCAGCGGCACCACAAGCAGCGGAGCCAACCCCAGCGCCACATCGACGGCCACCGCCAGCACGGCGCGGGCCCCGGCGGCCACGACGTCCGGGCCCGGGTCGGCGACCGGGGCGGGCGGGCGTTGCGCGGTGTCGGCGACTGACATCTGAACCTTCGGGTCGGGGGCTTTCACCCTAACCGCTGACCAGTTCGGCAAGCCATGGGTGGCGAGCCGGTGGGGAGTGCTCCCCATCGCGTGGTGACCCTTCGTCGCCCTACGGTTGCGGTCAAATCCCCGAACCAGGATGGGACAGCGACATGAAGTTCAGCGTGGGCACGCAGACGCTCGGCACCCTGCTCAACAAGACCACCACCCAGTCCGATGACCTGAAGACCTTGATCGAGAAGTTCATCGCCGCGGCCGAGCCGCTGCAGGGACGGATGAGCGGTGAGGCCAAGGTGGCCTTCGACAAATTCAAGGCGCGCAGCGACCAAGTGGCAGGCACCCTGCACAACGCGCTGGTCGGCATCTGCGGGTCGATCGACGGGCAGAACCAGTCGTTCATTCAGGGCGCCCAAGAGGGCGCTGACGCCCACACGCAAAGCGAGGGCTCCGTCGACTACTCAGGCGTCGAAGCGGTCGGCCGCTTCGGCCCCCGCTGAAAGGACCGATCACCATGCAAGGCAATCTCGACACCAATGCCTACGACGTCAGCGCCTCGCAGCAGGTGCAGGACGACTTCGACACCGCCGCCGGCAATCTTGAGGCCGCACTCAACGCGCATGACGGCGACGTGAAAGCCGCGATGGCCGAATACCAGGCCGACGGGGTCAGCGACCAGCACGAGGCGATGGAGAAGCAGTGGATCGCCGCCGGCGACGATGTGAAGCTGATCATCAAGACGCTGCGCGGCTCGCTGGCCAAGAACGACGACATCGCGATCGCCACCATCAACCGCGCCAAGTCGTTTCTGCCCTGACCCATGCAGATCGTTCACCCTCTGGCCGACGAATGGACCGACGAGTACGCGGTCTTCGTCGCGCAGACCTCCGTGGTGCTGCTCACCGAGCCGCTGCAGTCGTTTCTCGACTGGGCGCTCAGTGAGGGGCTGCGGCCGGTGCTGCTCACCGACGAGGCCGCGCGGCTCAGCCCGTTCGTGTCGCTGGCGATGAACCGGGCCGGCGGCTTCTGGGCCGTGCGGGGCGAGCGCGGCGGGTACGACGCTCTGACCGGGCTGCCGATCGGCGGCTTCGCCGACCTGTGGACCGGACGGCCCAGCGAGGGCGAGCGGGTGCCGCGGTTCAACGCCCCGGCCGCCGATCCGCAGGCGGTGCTCAGCTACGACATCTTCGGCCACCAGCGGGCAGTCGCCGACACCCGGGTGGGCGGCATGGCCGAGACGGTGCACGCCGCGTTGGGCGGTGCGGCGCTCGACCTGTGGGGGATGGTCGAGCCGCTGGTCGAACCGTTCGGCGTAGAGCCGGTCACCGAGACCGCGCGACGCACCATGCCCGAGTCGCCCACCATGCACGCCCGGGCCTGTGACGGCTCGTACTGCGACATCTCGGTCGGACGCACCCGGCGCGGCATTCTCGAACACATCGCGGGCGGCGTGACGATCGGCGGCTACCCGGCCCACCTGGCGCCGCTGGTCGAGGCCGCGACCCGTGCCCTGATGGCGGTCGAAGCCGCCCACCAGCCGACCATCGGGTTCGTCTCGGTGGCCGAGGTGGGGGCCGGGGTATTGCAGGGCGTGGGCGTGCGCCGGCCGGAGGTGCCGCTGGCGGTGCTGATCGGTCCGCGAGCGGTGCACGACCTGGCGCCGCAGGTGGAGCAGTTGCGGCAGCGTCACGACGTGCTCGAACTCGGTCGGCGCCGGCTGCCCAGCCTGCTGGTGCGGTTCAGCCGCACCGACCAGGGGTCGTGGGCGCAGTTGATCGCGTTCGCCGCCGACCTGGGTCTCGATCGGGTGCGCGCCGCGGCTGGCTTCGACGACGTGCAGGTGCACGACCGACGATCTGGAGTGGGGGGCTGAGATGCCGACCGAACTGGCCTTGTTGAGCGATGTGGAGCCGAGCACCGATGCGGTGCTCGCCATCGCCGCCGCCGCGCACCCCGACGGCGCGTACGTCGCGTTTCGGGGCGGCGAGATCAGGCAATTCGTGGACGCCACCGGAAAGCCGTTGCTGTGCCTGTTCGGCACCCGTCCGGTGTTGCGGTCACGCGAGGCCGCGCAGGCGCTGCAGGCCCCACCGTCCGCCTTCGCGCTGTGGACCGACCTGACCCTGCCCTACGGCGACGACGGCCGGGGCCGGGCGCTGGCCGAGGCGATCGCGGCCGGCATCGGCGGACGACTCGAGAACCGTCGCTGAGGAGGCACGACATGACCAGTTGGAACATCAACCCGACCGAGGTGCAGACGGTGCTGACCGAGGTGTCGGCCGACAACACCACCTTGGGCGAGGCGCTCACCGAAGAGAAATTCACCGCAATCGGCGACGGCCTCGTCTGGGGCGGTGCCCTGACCGCCGAGGTGAGCACCGCAGTGGGTCAGGTGATGACCGAGCAGGGCGAGAACCTCAAGGTGATTCAAAACCACATCAGCGCGGGCCTGGTGGGTGTGTCGAACGCGACCATCGCCTACAACCAGGGCCAGTACGACATGGCGGCCACGTTCCAGTCCGAGGCTCAGAAGGCCGCAGACACCGGCGACTTCCAGTACTTCATCGACCACGGCTACCAGGATTGAGTACGCGATGACCCAGATGGTTTGCACCGCGGAGGGCGGAGCGAGCGAGGGCGTGTCGGGCGACGGCCTGATCACCCCGGCCCTGTTGCCGGCAAAGGCGGCCGACCTCGACACCAGCGCGATCACCACGGCCGCCAGCGGCATTCGCACCATGGGTGCGAGCGTCGACACCCAGACCGACGCGATCAAGACCACCTGGACCTCGAGCCTGCCCGGCTGCTACTCGGCGCCCGAGCAAGCCACGGTGTACGCGTTGATGGACGAGCCCGCCACCGCATCGGAGACGTTGAAGACCACCTTCGACTCGATGGCCGGCTACCTCGACGCCTACGCCGAGGCGCTGGACGGCATCAAGCCGAAGCTTGCCGACTTCGAGCAGCGCGCCCAGGAATTTCACGACAGGGTGAAGGACGGCGTCTGGGTGGACGCCACCGAGGCGGCGGACGCCAGCGTCGGAACCTACATCGAGGCCGGCTGGAACTGGGCCACCGGGCAGGACCAGCAGCGCAAGAAGGTGCCCTGGTACGAGGACACCGAGACCTGGGAAGAGAACGAGGCCTTCGTCAAGGAGATCGCAGGCCTCTACGAAGACGTCTCGACTGCCGCGTCCATCTGCGCCACGGGCATCAACGGGCTCACCAGCCTGCCGGCCGATAAGCAGAAGGTCGAACCGATCCCCGCGGCGGCGTTCACCGACCCCGAGTCGCCGATGCCGTGGGGCTCGCCGCGCGAGGAAGACCGCAACTGCCCCGAGTCGGTCGGTCACGGCGCCTACCAGTTCGGCAAGAACACCGTCGAGGGCCTCGGCCAGTTGATCAGCTACAACCCCGAGACCGGCGATTGGGGTGACTGGGGGCACGCCGGCCAGACCTGGATGGGCCTGGGTAACGTCGTGGTGTCGCTGGCGGTCAGCGGCATCGGCAGCCTCGGAATGTCGCAGGGGCTGAAGGCAGTTATGGGAGACAACGCCGTGTCTGCCTGGCTCGACGAGCGCAATATGGTCGTGGCCACCATGGTCAGCAGCCTGGTCGGCATCGACCTGCAGGCCAAGGATCCCTTTCACAAGTGGAAAGAGGACGGCGTCGCCACCGCGACCGAGTCGATTCTCAACGTGGGCACGCTGTTCATTCCCGGTGCCGGTGAGGTGACCGCCGGGCTGAAGGTCGCCGGCATGGGGGCCCGGGTGGCTCGCATCTCTGCTGCCGTCGCCGACTTCGCCGTGCCGGGCGGGAGCTGGCTGGTGAAGGGCGGCCTGCACACGATTCCGGTGCTGCGCAGCGTGTTCAAGTTCGCCGACGACGTGCCGGTCAGCATGCTGGACGACGCCGCCCGGCTGGGCGCGAAGGCGCCGACGTTCAATCCGGCCTCGCTGCTCGACGAGATCACCGACAGCGTGCCGTCGAACGCCGGCAACCGCCGGGTGAGTAACGATGTGTTCGGCAACGGCGTGCAGGCGGACGTGTCGGGCACATCGGGTACGCACAGCACGTCGAACGCCGACCCGGCGTCCGCTCAGCCGGGCACGACGCATGCGGGCACCACGCAGCCCGGCACCACGCAGCCCGGCAGCGCGCATGCGGGCAGCGGCGAGCCGAACGGCTCGACCACCAAGCCGCAGGCCGAGCCTGCCTCGATCAAGCCCGATCACGAGCCGACCAAGCCGCAGTCCGAACCCGGGGTCACCAAGCCCGATCCGGAGGCTGCCCTCAGCAAGCCGGAGCCTCGGCAGCCGGTCAACCCGCACGACCAGAACCCGGAGCCCGCCGTAACGCCGGAGCATCCGGACACCGACAGCCACCCGGTGGGCGACCCCGACGGCACCGGGCCGGATGCTCCCGGTCACACGGTGGACCCCGACCAGCACCCGGTGGACGGCGACGGCGTCGCACACGACCCCTCTACCGATCACGGTGCGTCCGATTCGCCCGCCCGCGAGGTGGCCCCTGGCAGCGGGCCCACGCACGATCCGCACGGGCGCGGCGACTACACCTTCGACGCCGAGGGTCGCCGGCATCTGGAGGGCGACCCGGCGAACAGCTACCGCGACAGCAACGGCAGGCTGCACAACGCCGAGACCGGACGGTTCGCCGCCGATCCGAACCGGCCTGAGGGCGACCTGCCGGTCGAGAAGGCCGAGAAGGGGACGTCGGTCGACGAGCGGGTGAGTGACGCTGAGACGGCCGCCCACGACGCGCGGGTGGAACAGCGCGAGCAGGCGCTGGCGAACTCCCACGAGGCGAGCGGCAGGCTGCACCGGCTGATGGAACACCTGGGCATCGACCCGAAGGAGCTACAGGGATCCACCCGCGCTGTCGCTGAGAAGAAGATCGGCGACCTGATCGACGACGGGGTGCTCACCGCCAAACAGGGCAAATCCCTGCGCAACGCCCTGGTCAACGACCGCCTGTCGGCGAACATCCTGCGGTCGACCTCGGAGCGCCTCGGCGACAAGGCGGCTGCCGCGATCGCGAAGGTCCGCGGCGAGTTCACCCTGATCGACGCGGGCGGGGCAGGCGCCGGCCGTTTCGACCAGGCGACCATCCATGGCAATCCGCCCACGGTGAAGTTCTACGAGGCGAAGGGCGGGACCTCGCAGCTCGGCGAGCGGACGGTGGACGGGGTCCGGGCCCAGCAGGGCTCCACCACCTACGTGAACGACATCATGAAGACCGACCCGCGGCTGGGCGATTCGCTGCGGCAGTTCATGGAGGCCAATCCGGACTCGCCGATCACCAGCGCCCTGAAGGACGGCACGATCAGGATCGAATACGACCTGGTGCAGGCCCTGCCGGGCGGACAGATCAGGGTGACGCCGTTCGTCCTTGATCCTGCCGCACTCAAGCTGCCCAACCTCAAGTAGATAGGGTCATTTTCATGACGTGGAAAGCGATGAGCGCTCAGCGGGCCGCCGACATCGTCGACTTCTGGCTCGCCGCCGGCTGGCCGCAGACCCCGGCGCAGGTCCAGCTGTTGGGCGAGCGGATCGGCTGGACGCCCGACGACGACGAGATGATGGAGAACGGCGCGGACGCCCTCAGCGAGCCCGCGGTGGCGATCGTCTCGATGCCCACCGGTGAGACCGCGGCGCTGAACTTCTGGGTCACCGACATCGTGCGCGACCTGGGCGACGAGGGTGAGGAATTCCTCGACGATCAGTACGCGCTGGTCGTCCGCGAGGGCGTCCGGCGCTGGGGAGAGGCGGCGTTGAGCGACAGCGGCGGCCGCAGCGCGCAATGGGACCATGCCGATGGTGCCCGGACGGTGGTGGTGCGGGGCAAGCGGTCGGTGACGGTGGACTTCACCACGCCGCAGTACGCCCAGGTGTTGCGTGAGTTGGGGGAGTGAGCCGATGACCTGGGACGACTTCCGCGACAACCTGCGGGCGACGCTGCGCGAACTGTCCGACCGGTGCCTGCTGATCGTGGCGGCGCCCGGTAAGCAGGGGTACGTGCAATTCTCGGCGACCGAGGCAGAACTGACCGCCGAGGCCGCCGGACCCGTGTTCACCGCCGGCCCAGCAGCGCACGGGGCCGACGAGCCGGTGATGCTGGCGGCCGGCTGGACGGCGCCCACCCCATCGGGCCCGAACTGGTCGGCGGCGCTTGCGCTGCCGGCGCTCAGCGCCGAGTACGCGGCGCTGGCCGACCGGTGCGTGGTCGCGTTGCGCGACGTGTACCTGCTGCCCGGTCCCGAGGCACTGAGCTATCAGGCCTGGCGTGAGCCG
Source organism: Micropruina sp. (assembly GCF_047602085.1). Classification (GTDB taxonomy): domain Bacteria; phylum Actinomycetota; class Actinomycetes; order Propionibacteriales; family Propionibacteriaceae; genus Micropruina. Next base: position 516,701 of record NZ_JASGID010000005.1, on the reverse strand, counting down.
GCGTTTCAGCCGGCGGGAGTCACCTGGTCGGCAGAGCGGATCGATGCCCTCGACCCGGGTGAGAACCCGCTGCCGCTGCCGTCCCTGGGGCTGCCGCCGGCGCCCTGAGCCCGTCCGCAGTCAAGGGCACGTCCACCCGCCGGTTGAGCTCGGGGAAACCCTCCAGGGAAGCGCTGCCTTTTCGCCGGTCGCGCTTGTCGAAACCTCGGTCATCACGCTGGGGCAAGGGGTTTCGACAAGCTTAACCAGTGAAAATCAGCACGTCCCCAATTGCCGACGGTTTCGACCAAGCGGGTGCAACAGGCGAGCTGGGCTCCCGATGGCGGGAGCCCAGCTCGACAGTGGGGGCCACTCTCCGGGGGGAGGGGAAAGCGGCCCGGTGGACGGCCCACCGATGGACGGTGGACGCGCCCCAGGCCCTCGGGGGGAAGAGGGTCAGCCTGGGTCAGAGCACGTGCCGGCAACCCCACGGCTTGAAGCCGCGCTTGGCGTAGAGCCGGTTGGCTACGGTGATCTGTTCGGCCTTGCTGGCCTTGTGCGGGTAGGTCGCGAACTGCCGGCCCTTGACCGAACGCCAGGTGGCGAGGCTGAACTGCAGGCCGCCGTAGTAGCCGTTGCCGGTGTTGATCGCCCAACGACCGCCCGACTCGCATTTGGCGATCTTGTTCCACTTCTTCAGCCGGGCCAGGTTCAGCTTTCCGGAGCCTACCTTGACGACCTTGTCGACCACCTTCTTGGTGATCGTCTCGGCCACCACGGCGGTGGTCGAAACGCCGTTGACGGTGGTGGTCAGGAAGGTGCGGGCAGCTTTGCCGTTGCGGCCCTTCTTGACGACCTTCTTGGTGCCCTTGGGCAGCTTCTTGGTGTTCACCTTGACCGTGGAGTACTTCAGCGTGACGTTCTTCACCGTCGTGCTGGTGCTCACCACGTCGACCACCACGGTCATGCCGTCGGTCAGGGTCGTGTCGAGCGCGGGCGACACCACGTCGTCGTCGTCCACGGCCAACTCGAGGTGGGTCAGGGCGTCCGCGACCGTTGCCGCACCGGCCACCGTGACCTGGCGCGTGACACCCGCGTAGCTCACGTCGAGAGCAAGCGTCGTGGTGCCGGTCTCGGCGTGAGCGGGCAGGACCAGCCCGCCCAGTAGCAGGGTGGCGCAGCCGGCGGTAGCCGTCAGTCTGGTGATGAACCGCATCGTGATCTCCCGTTGATCGTTGAAAGGCGTTCAGGCGGCGTGCCGGCAACCCCACGGAGCGAGTCCGGCCTTGGCGTAGTAGCGGTTGGCCACTGTGATCTGCTCGGCGCGGCTGGCCAGGTCGGCGCGTGCGGCGAAGTCGGTGCCGCCGTTGGCCCGCCACGAGGCGTTGGCGAACTGCAGGCCACCGTAGTAGCCGTTGCCGGAGTTGATGTGCCAGTTGCCGCCCGACTCACATTTGGCGATCCGATCCCACATGGCGGCGCGGGCCAGGCTGATGCCGCCGCCGCTGGCCGAGCCGGCCTTGGTGCCCACGGTCACGCGGGCGCTCACCGGCGCGACGATGACCACCCGCTTGAGCGCCTTCTTGGACGCCTCGCCGCCGTTGATCGAGACGTATTCGTAGGTGACCTTCGCGGTGCCGTTCTTGCCGGTCGTGGTGACCTTGGTCTGCCCGGTGAAGAGCTTTTTCGACTTGGTCTTGATCACGTCGTAGCGAACACTTTCGGTGACCGTCTTGGTGGTCGTCTCGACGCGGGTCAGGGTGACCTCGAGGTCGTCGTCCAGCGCGGTGCGCAGGGCCGGCTTGATCCGGTCGCCGACGTTCATTCCCACGCCCTGCTCGCCGAGCAGCTCGGCGACGGTGTCGGCGGTGGTGGTGATCTTCTCGGATTTGCCGTCGGCCACCGTGAGGGTGATCGTCTTGGGGGTGCGGACGTCGACGGTGAGCCCCTCGCGGCCGATGCCGACCGAGCGCGACACCGAGAAGTCGGCCCCACCCAGGCCGTGCAGCGCGGCGGTCTGCAGGGCGCTGTCCAGGGTGGTGGCGGTGGTGTAGAACTCGGTGGGGGCACCGTCCACCAGCAGGGTGACCTTGCGGGCGTACTGCACCTGCACCGTCGAGCCGTCGGCCACCGGGCTGTCGATCGAAGGAATCACCACGTCGCGCGGGCCGACCGCGATGCCCTGGCCCTGCAGCAGGTCGCCGACGGTGCCGGCGAAGCTGGTGGCCGAGGTGGTCTGGCCGTCAATGTTGATGGCGACGGTCTTGTCGAGCGCGGCGGCCGAGAGGGCACCACCGGTGAGCACGACAGCTCCGGTCAGCGCGGTCAGCTTCCAGGACCAGATCACGATGGAGGACTCCAGTAGTTGAGGGCACGGCGGGCAATTCATGAGAACAACCTGAGAATGAGTGTGACTGAAGCTCAGGATAGACGCAAATTTCTCAGGGAATACCCAGCGTGCAACGTGCTGCCTCCGTAGTCAGCGCGATATACCCGGACGTCTTTCGCGCTGCGTCCTCGATCACGGTGAGACGGGAAGGCTGCCCCCGACGCTCTTCCCGGGGGCCTTGTGCCCGTGCCGACCCGGCGTGAACCAAAAGGAACCGTCCCCTGAACCAAGAAGAACCGTCCCCTGTGGTTCAGGGGACGGTTCTTTTTGGTTCAGCGGCTGCTCAGGGCGGCGCGTCGGTCAGTACTGCACGCCCGCCTGCCGGGCGGTGCCGAAGCGTTCGGTGACGTCGGCCCAGTTGACCACGTTCCACCACGCCTTGACGTAGTCGCCCTTCACGTTGAGGTACTGCAGGTAGAAGGCGTGCTCCCACATGTCGAGTTGCAGCACCGGCAACTGGCCCACCGGCAGGTTGCCCTGCTGGTCGAAGAGCTGGTTGATGTTGAGCCGCTTGCCCAAGGTGTCCCAGACCAGCACCGACCAGCCGGAGCCCTGCAGGCCGTTGGCCACCTCGGTGAACTGCTTTTGGAAACCCTCGAACGAGCCGAAGAACTCGTCGATCGCCGCGGCGATCTCGCCGTCGGGTCGTCCGCCGCCCTCGGGCGACATGTTCTTCCAGAACACCGAGTGGTTGACGTGCCCGCCCAGGTGAAACGCGAGGTCCTTCTCGAGCTTGTTGATCGCCGCGAAGTCGCCGCTCTCGCGGGCCGCCGCCAGCTTCTCCAAGGCGGTGTTGGCGCCGGCCACGTAGGCGGCGTGGTGCTTGCTGTGGTGCAGCTCCATGATCTTGGCCGAGATGTGCGGCTCGAGTGCGCCGTAGTCGTAGGGGAGGTCCGGCAGCGTGTAGGTCATCGAGTCTCCTTCGTTGGTGGCGGGTCGGGTGATCGGCCGTTACTGGGCCAACCCGCGTTCACAACACTCTATTCCGAACCCCGCCGCGCGAAACCCCCTGGCCGGGCGGTCAGGACGGCTCGGCACCGGGCTCGAACGCGGCCGGCCGGGCCGAGCGGCGCAGCAGCCGCAGCAGGGCCGGCCCGACCAGCGCGATCAGCACCGCATTGGTGAGCGCCCGGCCCAGGTTCCAGCCCATCGAGGTGGCGATGTTGTACAGCGCGAACCGGTGCAGATTCTGCAGCGGCCCGAGCGCCGGGTCGAACGAGATGCCGGTGTCGTTGCCCACCCCGAACGGCCAGAAGGCGAAGTCCATCACCCAGCCGTAGGCGAAGGCCGACACCATGCCGTAGCCGGCCAGCAGCCAGACTTCCGCGCGCCCCCGGGCCGGTGGCAGCAGCCCGGCGAACAGCCCGACGAACCCGGCGGCCAGCATCTGGTAGGGCAGCCAGGGGCCCACCCCCGAGGTGATCAGGGCCGAGGTGAACAGGGTGATCGCCCCCAGTGCGAAGCCGAAGCCGGCACCGAAGACCCGCCCGGCCACGATCAGCACGAAGAACAGCAGCTCGATGCCCGCCGTGCCCGCGCTGAGCGGACGCAGCAGGCTGCCGACCGCGGCCAGCACCCCCAACATGGCCAGGGTGCGGGCGTCCATGCGTCCGCCGGCCAGCTCCGACAGCAGCACCGCCAGCACCAACGGCAGCACCAGGGCGAACACCAGCGGGGCCAGTTCGGGCGGCAGCCCCGATTGCGGACGCAGCACCAGCGGCCACCCGAATGCGAGAGCCCCGATGGCCAGCGCCACCGCCACCGCCCACGACGCCCGGGTGCGCTCGCCGGTCATGCCAGCCCCGCCGCCACGTCGTCGGCGGTGAGCACCGGCACCGGCGCGAACACCTTGGCCAGTTGTGGGGCGTAGGCCGGCGACGAGGTGAGCACCTCGGCGGTGGGTCCGTCGGCGATCACCTCGCCGTCGGCCATCAGCAGGGTGCGGGTGCTGGTGGCGGCGGCGAACTCGACGTCATGGGTGCTGATCAGCACCGCGACACCCTCGCCCGCCAGCCGTCGGACGATGCCGCGCAGCTCGGCCTTCGCCCGATAGTCGAGGCCGCGGGTCGGTTCGTCGAGCAGTAACACCGGCGGACGGGCGGCGAGCTGAACGGCCAGCACCAGGGCCAGCCGTTGCCCCTCGGAGAGGTCGCGTGGATCGCGCTCGGGGGGCAGCTCGACCCCCAGGTCACGCAGCAGGCCGGCGGTGGTGCCCGGTTCGGCATCGCTCTCGGCGTCGGCCTGGCCGCATTCGGCGGCCACGCTGGGCAGGTAGAGCAGGTCGGCGGCCGTCTGCGGCACCAGCGTGACCTGCCGGCGGGCCTGCGCGGCAGCGAGCCGGCGCGGGTCATGGCCCTGCACGTCGAGCTCGCCCGAGCAGGTGAGTGCGCCCTGGAGCGCCCACAGCAATGACGACTTGCCGGCGCCGTTGCGGCCCAGCAGGGCGGTCACGGTGCCGGCGGCCAAGTCGAGGTCGACGGCGTTCACCGCGATCAAGGCGCCATAGCGCACGGCCAGCCGCCGGGCCGAGAGAACCACCGCCCCGGTCGACACCGGCCGGGGTTCGGGCGGGGCGGGTGCCAGTCCCTCAGCGAGCGCCCGGCGGCGGGCCTCGCGGACGCTGAGCGGCACCGGGGACCAGCCCGCCAGCCGGGCCAGTTCGGCCAGCGGCGGCGTGATCGTGGCCTGCGCCAGCATCGCGCCCGGGGGGCCGTGCAGCACCCGTCCGTCGCCGGGCAGCCAGAGCATCGAGTCGGCGGCCTGCATCACTCGTTCGAGCCGGTGCTCGGCCAGCACCACGGTCAGCCCCACCTCGTGCACCAGGGTGCCGATGGCGGCCAGCACATCTTGGGCGGCGGTGGGGTCGAGTGCCGAGGTGGGCTCGTCGAGCACCAGAATGCGCGGCTGGGCAGCCAGCACCGCGGCGATCGCGACCCGCTGCTGCTGGCCCCCGGACAGCTCGGCGAGCGGACGCCGGCGCAACTCGGCGATGCCCATCAGGTCGAGGGTCTCTTCGACCCGCTTCCGCATCGCTGGGGGTGTGATGCCCAGTTGCTCCATGCCGTAGGCGATCTCGTCCTCGACGGTGTCGGTGACGAAGCCGCGCAGCGGGTCTTGGCCGACGTAGCCCACCACGTCGGCCAGGTCGCGGGGGCGGTGCTGGGCGGTATCGCGGCCGGCGACCAGCACCCGGCCGCGCAGGGTGCCGCCGGTGAAGTGCGGCACCAGCGAGTTGATCGCGCCGAGCAGCGTCGACTTGCCCGAACCGGTCGAGCCGATCACCAGGCACAGGTCGCCCTCGGGCAGCTCGAACGTCACCTCGTTCAGCACCGGACGCTCGGCGCCCGGGTAGGTCACGCTCACCTGGTGAAAGCCGATCACCGTCACGTCGGCTCCGGGTGGGCGCTCGGGGTGGGCTGCGCGCGCAGCAGCCGCACCCGGGTGTCGTTGCGGGTGGAGGCGACCGTGGCGCTCCGGCGCGCTGCGGTGAGCGGCAGCGGTGCCAGCGCGAACGCCACCGCGAGCAGCATCGGCGCGGTCACCGCCGGCCACTGCAGTGGGTCGGTGGACGGGAACAGCGCCTGCGGGTCGAGCAACTCGGCCAGCCCAGGGCTGAGTGCATCGGGGTCGAGCCAGCCCAGCCCCAGCACCAGGGCCGCGGTCAGCGGGCCGGTGGCCGCGACCACGGTGTCGGCGGGCCGCCAGGGCTGCGGACGATACCTGGTCACCCGCAGCCGCGCACCCGCGGCCCGCAGCCCGATCGCCACGCCCACGGCGCCGCCGGCCAGCAGCCCGCAGGCCAGCTGCCAGTGGTCGGTGCTGAGCAGTAGGAAGACGCCCAGGGTGGCTGTCGACGACGCGACCAGCATCACCGGCAGGGTGCCATGGGTGGGCAGGCCGCGGGTGCGGGCGAAACCGCGCGACTCCATGCTTGCGGCCAGGGCCAGGGAACGGTCAATGGCGTCGGCCAGCACCGGCAGGGCAATACGGCCGACCGCGCGCAGGCCCGTGGCCCGATCACCGCGCAGCCGCCGGGCCTTGCGCACCCGGGCGAGGCTCTCGATCAACTGCGGAGCCACGCTGAGCGCGATCACCACGGCCACCGACGCCTCGTACAGCGCGGCCGGCACCGAGCGCAGCGCCTGTCGGGGGTTGGCCAGCGCGTTGGCTGCGCCGACACAGAGCAGCAGCACCGCCAGCCGGAGCGCCTCGTACAGGGTGCCGACCAGGGCTTCGGCCGTCACCGGGCCGCCCAGTTGAATGCCGGCCGCCCAGTCGGGCAGCGGCACCGACGGCAGGGTGAACAGCACGATCTCGCCCGAACCGCCGCCGAACACGATGCGAAAGAACACCCGCATGCCGATCACGAACAGTGCCAGCAGCAGGTAGGCCCGCACCGACCTGGCCCAGGGCGCTTCGCTGCGGCGCAGCATCACCACCACGATCACCGCGGTGGCGATCAGCGCCAGGAGCAGCGGGTTGGTGGTGCCGCTGACGGCGATGCCCACGCCGATCGCCCAGCACCACCACGCCCAGGGGTGAACGCCGGTCAGGGCCGGCGTCCCTTCAGCATCCACCAGCCGCCCAGGCCGCCGGCCGCCGCTACCACCACCGCGCCGACCACGATGGCGCCCACCGGGCTGCCGTTCGAACCGTCCGGGTCGGGGGTCGAGGCCTGTTCCTGCGCGGCGGCACTCTCGGACGTCTCGACCGGGGCCGAGCCGTCCGTGGGCGAGTCGGTGGCGCTGGGTGCCGCGCTGGTCGAAGTGCCGGACGCGCTGGCGCTCGTCTTGGTGGACGTGGTTGAGGTCGTGGCCCTGGATGTGGTCGTGGTGGTGGCCGACCGGGTGGCGCTGGCCGTCGTGGTCGCCTTGTTCGTGGTCTTGGTGGCTGTCGGCTTGGCTGTGGTCTTGGTGGGTGTCGGGGTCGCTACCTCGGCGCTGGGCGGGGCGGCCTGCGGCGGCGTCTTCGGATCGCTCAGCGACACATAGCGCCACCCCTCGGCGTTGCCCTTCTTGGGCTGGTAGCTGCCGGCTCCGAGGTTGGAGTAGCTCCAGTCGGAGTAGCTGCCGTCGTCGGCCCGAGTGGCGTGCCAGTACGACCAGTACGCCTTGTTGATGTCGGGCTTGCTCGGCTTGCCCGAGATCTTGGTGACGAAGCCCTCGTCGACGGTGGGGGAGAAGCCGGCGCTCTTCAGCGCGGTCAGCCCGGTGCCGTAGCTGCTGGCGCATCTGGTGCTGATGCCGCCCAGCGAGCCGAAGTCGACCACCACCCAGACCCCGCTGCAACTCGCCGCCTGAGGCAGCGCGGCCGGCTTCAGTGCGGCTTCTTGGGGTGCGGCCGGCTGGTTGGCGAAGGCCGGTTGGGGTGTGTTCGCTCGGGCCACGCCGATCGAGGCGGGCGCGCTGGCGCTGACGGCAACAGCCGTCAGCGCCAGCGCGACCAGGTGCTTTCTCACTTGGTGACCTTCGCGGTGGCCGCCGAGGTGCGCGACACGGTCTGCAGGCCGCTGCCGCTGGCGGTCACCGTCACGGTGATCTTCTTGCCGACGTCCGAACTGGTCAGCTTGTAGGTCGTCTTGGTGGCCTTCGCGATGGCCTTGCCCGAGCGGTACCACCGGTAGGCGAGCGTGTCGGGGCTCGGCGTCCAGCTACCGGCGGTGGCGGTCAGCGTCTGACCCTTCTTGGCGGTGCCGGCGATGGTGGGCACGGGGGCGTCGGTGTAGCCGGTGGGCGGCAGTTCCAGGTCGGGCTGCTCGCCGTTCAGCCAGGGGCCGTAGATGAATCCCTCGGCAGCGCCCGCTTGGGGCGCCGACTCTGCTGCTCCCACGCCGTACTCGACCCATTCGCCCCAGGTTCCGTCGGCCTTTGGGTTGGCGTACCAGTAGCCCCAGTACGTTGCGCTGGTGCTCGTGCAGGTGCTCGGGAAGCTCTGGATCCGGCACAGGAAGGGCCCCCACTGGGTGGTGGTGGTCTTGACCGTGAACCCAGCGCTCTTCAGCGCGGCCAGCCCGGTGCTGAATTTGGTGGCGCAACGCACCGTGTCTTGGCCGTTGCCACGGTCGACCACGACCCACACGCCGGTGCAGGCGGTGGTGGCCTTGGGCAGGGTCGGCGGGTTGGCCGGGCACGTGCTCAGGTTCAGCGACACGTCGAGCAGCGAGGTTCCGGTGATCAGCCACAACGCGTTGGCGGTGGCCATCACGTTCGAGCCGGTGCCCTCGTCCAGGCTGTTGGGAAAGCCACCGTCGGAGTGCTGCACTTCGCCCAGCCAGGTCGTCGCCTCAGTGGCGGCGGCGTCCTCGCCGGCGGCCGACAGGGCCGAGCCGACCAGACCGGTGGAGTCGACGGGGGAGTAGCTTGACCAGTAGCCGTCGGTGGTCTGAGCGCCCTTGGCCCAATCGACCGCTGCGTCCAGTTGTGGCTTGAGCTCACCGAGCGCCTGCAATGCCAGCAACCCCATCGCGGTGGTGTCGGGGTCGGCGTTGAATCCGTTGTACTCGTAGCCGAAGGCGCCGCTGTCGTCCTGCTGGCCGAGCAGGTTGGTCAGCAGCGTCACCGGAATGGTGGCGCTGGCCCGCTTCAGCGCGATGATGCCGAGGCTTTGGTTGAAGGCGGACGCCGACGAACCGACCTGGCCGTCATCCGGGAGTCCCTTGGTGACCAGCGAGATCAGGTTGTAGCCGGCGAATTTCTTCGGATTGAGGCCGAGAGCCTTGACCGTGATCGCCAGATTGGCCGCCCGGGCCTGGTTGAGCTTCTTGCTCGGGTACAGATACGCTTTGGCGTTCTTCTCGATCTGCTTCACCAGGGTGCGCGCCGCCGGGGCGTAGGTGCAGTCGCCGGTCGTGGCCAGCCCCAGTGCGGCGGTCATCGACGCGCCGGCTCCATCAGAGGTGCTGGGCAGGTTCTTGACCATGTAGTTGGCGGCCTTGGTGGCGCTGGGCTCGGCGGCCTGGGCGCTGGGCGCCGTGGCCACGAGGGTCGAGACGGCAAGGGCGGCCGTAGTCCCGACGGCCAGCAGTCGCTGCAGGGTTGGGTGCATCTGAGTCCTTTCGCGTGTGTTCACGAAGGGAGTCGGACCAAGACGCACGCCCCTCCCCGCGCGCCACGACGGGTGTGTGAGAGCCAGAACCGGGCAGGCATTCCGACTTCGCCTCTGGCGTCACGGCTGCGGGTCAGCCCCGGACTCACACCGGGTTCCCCTGCACGGATCAGGTGGCGACACCCTAGCCGACCGGCCGGCGCCCCGCCGTGCGTCCGTCACGAAGCTGGCGGATCGACGCGCCGCGCTGCTGGTTGAGCTGCGTCGAACCCCCTTGCCAAGGTAGTGTGTCTGGGGTCTCGACAGGCTCGACCAGCGGAAATCGGTGCATCTGGTGCCGACGAAAACGCCAGAGCCACTCGTGGGCGGCCCTCCGTTGCCGGGTGCGCTCAGCTGTGCGCCTCGCCGATCGAGTCTTCGGCGGCCCTGGTGGCTTCGGCTGTGGCGTCTTGAACCGCGTCGACGGCTTCCGCTGCCGCGTCCTTGACTGCTTCGCTGGTCTTGCCTGCCACGTCGGACGCAGCATCCGCGCCGCGGTCGAGCTTGTGCTTGATGCCCTCGATGGCGTGCTGTCCGGCCTCGACCGCTTCCGAGGTGAATTCCTTGATGTTTCCGCCTGCGTCCGCGGCGAAGTCTTTGACGTGGTCGAATGCGTCCTCGGCGAAGTCCTTGACGTGGTCGAATGCGTCCTCGGCGAACTCCTTGACCTGCCCCCCGACGCCCTTGGCCTTGGCGATCAGGTCATCGACAAGCTTTCCTCCATCGGTGTCAGCCACGCCCATCTCCTTCGTCCCGTGCTGGTCAGCTCATCTGCCCGCGCGCCCAACAGTAGGCATCTCGGCGGTTGCCCGGTAGGGGGTTCAGTTCTCGCTCGACCGCACGGCGAAGACCCGAAAGCCCTTGGCGCTGGCCGTCCGGTCGCAGCGCCACCCCTGCTCGACCAGCCAGCGCTGCAGCGAGTCGGCACCCAGGTTGCGGCCGATCACCAACCGGGCCGTTCCGCCCGGCCTGAGTCGGGGCAGCCAGGTGAGCAACAGGTCGTGCAGCGCGGCCTTACCGATCCGGATCGGTGGATTTGACCAGATTTCGTCGTATTGGACGTCCGGCTCTACGGCGTCCGGGGTCAACGGACGCACCCTGTCGGCCACCCGGTGCGCGTGTGCGTTGCTGTCGGCCAGGGCCAGTGCCCGCGGGTTGACGTCGACGGCGTCGACGATCGCGCCGGGCACTGCGCTGGCCAGCGCCACCGCCAGCACCCCCCACCCGCAGCCCAGGTCGAGCAGGCGGGTGGCCTCGGCCGGCGGTGCGCTCTCGCGCAGCAGGACCGCCGTGCCCAGATCGAGCCCGTCGGAGCTGAACACCTCGTTGGCGGTGGTGAAGCGCCACGTGGTGTCCCAGAACCGCACCTCGATCTCACGCCGCTTCTCAGGCCCGGTGGGTTCGGTGAAGTAATGGCTCACGGGGCCTCCAGGGTGCGTACGGCGCGGGCTTCGGTGGCGCGGGCTGCCAGTTCGCGATCGGGTGGGTAGCCGACCTCTTCGAGCGTCAGACCGCCCGGCGGCATCACCGTGATCTCGCCGGCGCGTTCGGTTGCGCCGAGCAGGCCGACCAGCCAGTCCGGGTCGCGCCGTGACGTGGCCACGGCGACCAGGGCGCCGACCAGCGAGCGCACCATCGAGTGGCAGAACGCGTCGGCGCGCACGGTGATCTCGGCCACGTCGCCCCAGGTGCGCCGGGCAGACAGATGCTGCAGGTTGCGGATTGTGGTGGCGCCCTCGCGCGCCTTGCAGAAGGCCGCGAAGTCGTGCAGGCCGGTCAGCCGCGAGGCCATCGCGTTGATCCGCGCCAGGTCGAGCTCGGAGCGCATCGCGTGGGTGTGAATGCGTAGCAGCGGGTCAGGGGTCGAGTCGGCGATGCGATAGACGTAGCGGCGCCAGATCGCCGAGAACCGGGCGTCGAAACCGGGCGGCGCCACGCTCACCCGGCGCACCACCAGGTCGGACGGCAGCACGTTGCGCAGCTTGTAGGCCAGGTCGGCGACCAGCCGGTCAGCGTTCTCCACCGGCGGTAGGTCGAGGTGCGCAACCTGGCCGCGGGCGTGCACGCCGGCGTCGGTGCGTCCGGCGCAGGTCAGCGTGACCGGCTCGGACAGCCGCAGCAACCGGGGAATCCAGGCCTCCAATTCTTCCTGAACCGTGCGCAAGCCACGCTGTGCTGCCCAGCCGTGGAAGTCGCTGCCGTCGTAGGCGATGTCGAGCCGAAGCCTCACGGCCGACCCCCTTCTCTGCGTCGGTAGCACAGGTCGTAGATGGTGCGTCCGGCGGCGCGGCCCTTGGCCTCAAACCCGGTCACCGGACGATCCTGCCACCGGGGCGCCCAGCCGTCGTGGCAGTTGACCAATCGCGGATGGGCCTCCAGTGCCGCATGCATGGCGTCGGCGTACTCGGCCCAGTCGGTGGCCAGGCGCCAGTGGCCCCGCGGGGCGAGCTTGTCGGCGACCAGGTCGGCGAAGCCGGTCGAGACGAGCCGGCGTTTGTGGTGCCGCTTCTTGGGCCAGGGGTCGGGAAAGAAGGTCCACAGCTCGGTGAGGCTGTCGTCATCGATCAGGGCGCCCAGGGCGTCCACACCGTTGGCGACCACCATGCGCACATTGCCGACCCCGGCCCGGGCGCACTTCGACAGGGTGCTGGCCACGGCGGGTTCGAACACCTCGAAGCCGATGAAGTCGCGCTCGGGGTGGGCGGCAGCCACCGCCGCGATCACGTCACCGGTGCCGCCGCCCAGTTCGACCACGAGCGGAGCCCGGCGCCCGAACACCTCGGCCCAGTCGACCTCGGCCTCAGCGGCCACCGAGGTGGAACTCTCGCGGGCCGGAACCCGCACCACCCAGTGCTGCAGGTCGGTCCAGGCCTTGAGCTGGCTGGGGTTCATCCGTGAACTGCGCCGTACGAACGAGACCACCTCGCGCTGCACACGTGGCAGGGGTTGGTGCATGCCGCCAGGCTAGTGCCCTGAGCCTCGATCCACCGATCTGCGGCCACTGCACGACCCCAGCCGGGCGCACTGGCTGCGGTGGCCGTACGCCCCGCGGTAGGCCTGGGCACACCCGGCTTGCCATTGCACCCGTCTGTGGTCGCTCGCCACGTCGCCCATCGGTGGATCGAGGCCAAGGAAGTGCTGATCAATGCAAACACCGCTGGCTGAGTTGAAAGCCCTTGCCGGCGACGGGCCGCGGCTCCGCGCCCGGATCGGGAATGATGGATTCGGCGAATCCCCGCGTCAAAGCCGCAGGTCCGGGGTCTCGACAAGCTGGCTAAGGATCAGCGATAGGTCCGCGGCTGCATCCGGCCCTGGGAATTCCCTGAAGCTGGTCGGGCGGCGCCGTGACAGTGCCTCCGGTGAGCAACAATTGTGCCGCGGCGCACGTCGCGTTGCACGAAAGGCTTCTGACCCACATGCGCACCCTGTTGAACATCATCTGGCTCATCTTCGGCGGGTTCTGGCTCGCCCTGGGCTACGTCTTCTTCGGCTTGCTGGCCTGCATTCTGATCATCACGATTCCGTTCGGCATCGCTTCGTTCCGGATGGCCGCCTACGCGTTGTGGCCCTTCGGCAAGACCATCGTCAGCAAGCCGACCGCGGGTGTCGGCTCGGCCCTGGGCAACGTCGTCTGGTTTCTGGTCGCCGGTCTGTGGCTGGCCATCGGGCACCTGACCACGGCGGTCGCCCAGGCCATCACCATCGTCGGCATTCCGTTGGCCATCGCGAACATCAAGATGATCCCGGTCACCTGCGTGCCGCTGGGCAAAGAGATCGTCGACAGCCGCCGCGTTCCCGCCGGCACGCAGCCCGTCTACACGTTCTGACCGATACCTCGCGAACGGCCCGGACCAGGCACGGCCCGGGCCGTTCGCGCCCTCACGATGCTCGGCGGATGGTGTGAAATCTTCGCGTGCTTCGCACGGGTCGTGCCTGGGCGAGTCGGCTCGACTGGAAATTGAGCGAACTTTTCAGAACCCGCACTCACAAACCAGGGGTCGAAAAGTGCATTCAAGGGTATGGAACGTGTTCTCGAACTGCTGCAGGCGGAAGGCGGTGTGCTGGTTCGCCGTCAGCACCCCACGATCACTCGCCAACTCGACCACTGTCTCGCCACCGGCCGGCTGGTGCCGGTGCTTCCCGGTATCTACTCGGCGCCAGAACCGGGCTGGCAGGTGAAGATTCGGGCTGCCGCCGCCTTCAGACCCGGTGGAGTCATTTCGGGCGCGGCGGCAGCCAGGATCACGTGGTGGCCGGAATGCCCGATCACGTCGGTCACGGTGGCGGTCAGCCGCGAAGTCAGGGGCAGCTACCCAGGCTTCGTCTGGGAGCGTCGCCGGGTTGCGGCCGAGTTGATCGTCGATCGCGGTGAGCTTCGGATCGCCGGCCCGAGCCAGTCGGTTCTCGACCTCATTCCGGCCTTGGGTGGCACGGTGATCGATCAAGCCCTGCGGCTCCGGGCGGTACGCCTTGTGGAGTTGTGGCAGGCACTCGAGACTGATTCTCACCGATCGGGTAACGCCCACCGCCGGGCACTGCTGCGCGATTCTCGTGACGAGCCGTGGTCAGAGCCCGAACGCACCGCTCATCGGTTGCTGCGCAGCGCGGGCGTCACCGGCTGGCGCACCAACCACCGAATCGTCGTGGGTGAGACCACCTACTACGGCGACATCGTGTTCGACGCGGCCCGAGTGGTCGTCGAGGTTGACGGCTACGAGTGGCACAGCGGTCGGGTCGAGTTCACCAGGGACCGCTGGCGCTACGCCAGGCTTTCGGCGGCCGGCTGGACCGTGCTGCCGGTTGCGGCAGACGCGATCGACGACGATCCACAAGGGTTCGTGGAGCTGGTTCGCACGGCACTGTCGCTGACCGGGCGCGGACCCCGAGTGTGAAAACTTCGCACGGTCGGCTCGGGGCCGAGTGGTGCGAGCCTAGGCCCGCACCACTGGTGCGAAGTTTTCACACTCAACCCTGCCTATTTCTTGGTGTACCGGTCGAGCAGCCCGGAGGGCAGCAGCTCGTAACCGTGAAATTCTCGGGCGAACGTGCCCGAGCCGTGGCCGAGACCGCGCAGGTCGATGGCGTAACGCGATAGTTCGGCCTGGGGCACCAGTGCCCTTACCACCGCCTTGCGGTTCGCCGAGTCGGAGCCGAGCACCTGACCGCGGCGACCCGAGAGGTCGGTCATCACCGCTCCGAGGTGCTCCTCGCCGACGGTGACGGTCACCAGGTCGATGGGTTCGAGCAGCGCCACGACACCGGCCTTGGCCGCGGCGGCCTCCTTGATGGCCAGGGAGCCGGCCAGTTGAAACGCCATGTCGGACGAATCCACCGAGTGCGCCTTGCCGTCGAACAGGGTGACCCGGACGTCGACCATCGGGTAGCCGGCGAACACGCCCCGGTCGAGTTGGTTGCGGATGCCCTTCTCGACCGAGGCGATGAACTGCCGCGGCACGGCACCGCCCACCACCTTGTCGACGAACTCGAAACCGGCGCCACGTTCGAGCGGCTCGACCTCGATGTTGCACACCGCGTACTGGCCGTGGCCGCCGGACTGCTTGACGTGCCGGCCCAGCGCGGTGACGCCGCCGATGAAGGTTTCGCGCATCGGAATCTTCAGTTCCTCTTGCTCGACCCGCACCTGGTAACGCTCGACCAGCCGGCCCAGCACCAAGTCGGCGTGCGCCTGCCCCGTGGTCCATAGCACCAGTTGGTCGCCGGTGCCACGGTCGAGCCGCACGGTCGAGTCTTCGACCGCGAGCCGCTGCAGGGCCCCGGCCAGCTTGTCTTCGTCGTTGCGGGTGGCGGCGCGAATGGCCAGCGGCAGCAGCGGGTCGGGCAGTGGCCAGGTTTCGACCACTCCGGGACGATCCTTGGCCGACAGTGTGTCGCCGGTCTCGGCCGTGGTCAGTTTGGGCAGCAGCACGATCTCGCCGGCGATCGCCTGCTGCCGGGGCCGCAGTTCGGTGCCGACCGCGCACTGGATCAACCCGATCCGCTCGTCGTTGTCGTGGTCGGGGTGAGCCACGTTCTCTTCGCCGGCCACCCACGAGCGGTGGCCCGACACGTGCACCACGTCGTCGGTGCGCAAGGTGCCGGAGAAGATGCGCACCATCGACAGTCGGCCCGCGAAGGGGTCGGTGGTGGTGCGGATCACCTGTGCTACCAGCGGGTCGGACGGGTCGCTGGTGGGCTGCGGCAGCACCTCGCCGCCGATGGTGGTGAGGGGAGGGTTGGGGTGCAGGCCCGGCGTGGGGAAGCCGTGCTCGATCAGCCGCAGCAGCTCTTCGATGCCGACGCCGGTGCCGGTCTGCACGGGCACGACCGGGAACAGGTTCGCGGTGGCCACTGCCTTCATCAAGTCGTCGAGCAGGTAGTCGACGTCGAGGTGCTCGTCGTCGTCGAGATAGCGATCCATCAGGCCGTCGTCCTCGGCCTCTTCGATGATCGACTCGATCAGGGGGCCGCGGTAGGTCTCGACCTGGTCGTCGTGCGCGTTGAGGGTGCGGCTGACCGGGGCTCCGTCGGTGTAGTCATGCTCCTCCAGGCTGAGCAGGCCGATGTTGCCCGCCACCTGCCCAGGCCCCGCGAAGGTCGGCACGTGGGTGGGGTGCACGCCGTCGCCGAAGGCGTCCTGTAGTTCTGCCACCGAGGTGTCGAAGTCGGCGTGGCCGGCGTCCAGTTTGGTGAGCACGATCACCCGGGGCAGGTTGGCCTCGCGGCACTCCTCCCACAGCGCCTGCGCGGCACCGTCCACGCCGTCGGCCGCGGAGACCACGAAGATGGCGGCATCGGCGGCTCTGATGCCTGCGCGCAGCTCGCCGACGAAGTCGGGGTGCCCCGGGGCGTCCAGCAGGTTCACCACCACCTGGCCCGAGACGAACGAGGCCAGGAACAGTTGCGCCGCGCGCTCTGCGTCTTCTTTGTCGCCGCGGTGGCCCTCGACCCGAGCCTTCAGCAACTGTTCGAACAGCGAGGTCTTGCCCGAGCCGGCGTTACCGATCAGCACCACGTTGCGGACGTCATCGGGGCTGGTCACCTGCACGGTGCTTGCGTTCGCCTTCGAACTCATGCCCCTACCTAACACCCGCCACGGGGGTGCTGCAACCGATTTGCGCAAGCCGGCAGAACCCCCACGAGGGAGCGTTGACGAGGCCCGCGACCGGGTTAGGCTGAGCAAGCCACCTGATGGAGGAGGCCTGGTGGAAATCGTGTTGTCGCTGGTGCGCACGCTCGTCTTCGTGGTGGGCAGCGTCGCGGCCACGGGGTACGTCGGCCGCCGGATCGGGCGAGGCCGCTCCCTGCTATGGGCCGGCACCACGCTGCTGGCGCTGTACTGGTTGGTGCTGTTCGGTTGGACGGCCTATCAGGCGGGCTCGGCCGCACCCAACGGCGACCTCGGGGTGTGGGTGGGCTGGCTCGGCCATCTGCTGCCGTTCGTGGCGGCGCTCAGCTACATCGGGGGCATCGCCCAGGCCGCCGGGGTCCCCGCGCGCACCGGTGTCCACGGCGGGGCGAGCGCCGGGCCCATCCCGATCGCGTCGCCGCCGATCGGTGGGTTCATCGACCCTGCCGGTGAGCAGAGTGCCGTGAGTACCCTCACGCAGCCGCCCGGCGCCGAGTCCGGCACGGTGCAGGGCAGGTCCAAGCAGCCGACACCCTTCGCGGGCCCGCACGCCGTGCCGGTGGTCACCGCGCCCGTGGTTCGCGGGAAGGCCGGCCCGGCCGCGCCCTCGAAACCCCCGTCCGGGGACGACAGCGGCCCCGAGAAGTCGGTGTAGAGGAATGCTGTCTTTTCGTTGGCCGGGCTTGTTGAGGTCTCGATCTGAGTGCTCTGGCTAGGGGTTTCGACAAGCTCAACCAGCGAGGGTCGGGTTGGTCAGCGGGTCCCTATGGAATCGCTGGCTTATTCGTTGGCCGGGCTTGTCGAGACCTCGAACGGGGTGTTCGCACACGGGGCTTCGGGGAGCTCAAACCAGCGGCATCCACCAGTTCAGCCAGTCGGTTCGGTGAATGCGAGCCACGACGCGAACCTCACATGTCGACCGGAATCACCGCTCCGACCGGTACCCCACGGCCGTAGATCGGCATCTCCATCATGCGCCGGCGCAGCTTCTCGTCGCCCACCCAGAGACGCCGCAACACTGCACCCATGACGACCGGACGGGCCCGGATGCCGCCGTCGGTGATCTTGATCGCGATGCCGCGTCCGTCGGGCAGGCCGGCGGCGTAGACGCCCTCGGCGCCGTCCTTGGCGATCATCCCGGGCACGCCGCTCATCAAATCGGTGACGTCGCGACCGGTTCCGCCGACCAGCTCGGGGTGGGCGCGCATGGCGTCCGCCACCTCTTTCTCGGCGCCGTCGGTGGCCTTCGCCATCAGGCCGAAGATGCGGGCCAGGCCTACCAGCGAGATCGCGTAGGCGGGGGCGCCGCAGCCGTCGATCGAGGTCCAGTACACGTTCTGGCCGAAGCTGCGGGTGGTCTCGATTACGGCCTGCTGACAGGGGTGACCACGGTTGAGGTAGGTCTCACGCGGCCAGTCGTTGAGCACGCAGGTGGCCAGCATCGCGGCATGCTTGCCGGAGCAATTCTGGGCCAGTGAGCTGGGTGCCCGGCCCTCGGCGATCCAGCGATGGCGCGGATCGTCCATCAGCGGCAGGTCGGGGGTGTTGCGCAGGTCGGCCTCGCTGAGCCCGGCACCGTGCAGCAGGTTGCGCACGGTCGCCAGGTGCATCGGTTCGCCGGAGTGGCTGGCGCAGGCCAGCGCCAACTGGTCGGACGGCAGCGACAGCCCGCAGCGCACCATCGCCAGGGCCTGGATCGGCTTCAGCGACGAACGCGGCAGGATGTGAGCGTCGAAATCGCCGCGCGAATACGAGACTGAGCCGTCGGCGCGGGTGACCACCACGATGCCGCGATGGCTCGATTCGACGAAACCGTTGCGCACCACTTGTGCCACCACGGGGGGCTCGCCGACGTTCACCACGCCGGGATTCTATGCCAGCAGCGCGGCAATCGGCTCAGCCCGCCGATCCGGCGCGGCGGCGGCCCATGGCGAACTTCAGCGCCACGAACCGGACGGCCGTCGCCAGCGCATTGGCCAGGCCGAGCACCACGAGTTCGGCCAGCCGTGGCGACTCGGGTGCTAGCTGGTGCAGCAGTGCCAGCGACCCGCTGGTCAGGCCGAGCGCCACCGCGAAGGCCACCAGGCCGGTGACGTGATGGCTGAGCAGGCCGTCATTGCCGCGCACGCCGAAGGTGAACACGCGGTTCGCGGCGGTGTTGGCCACCGCGGTCAGTGCCAGCGCGGTGAGATTGGCGGCCTGGGCGTCCATGCCCCAGCGCAAGAGCACGTACAGCACGAAGTAGGCCAGGGTCGACGCGACACCCACTGCGCCGAACCGCACCACCTGGCCGAGCAGCCCCTGGGGGGCCTGTGCCGCTGGCAGCACCGGGCGGGCAAGTTCGTCGCGCACCACCGCGATCGGAATATCGCCCCGGGTCAGCCCCTTGAGCAGCCGCCACACACCGCGCAGATCCTCGGCGGCGGTGGCCGAGATGTCGACGGTGCTGCCCGGGTCGTCCACCCAGTCGACGGGCACCTCATGAATGCGCAGTCCGGCGCGCTGGGCCAGCACGAGCAATTCGGTGTCGAAGAACCAGTTGGTGTCTTGCACCAGCGGCAGCAGCCGGCGGGCCACGTCGGTGCGCATGGCTTTGAAGCCGCACTGGGCGTCGCTGAACGATACCTGCAGGGCGCCGCGCAGAATCAGGTTGTAGCAGCGCGAGATGAACTCGCGCTTGGGCCCGCGCACCACTCGTGAGCCGTTCGCCAGCCGACTGCCGATCGCGACGTCGGAGTGGCCCGAGAGCAGCGGGGCCAGCAGCGGCGGCAGGGCGGCCAGGTCGGTCGACAAGTCGACATCCATGTAGGCCACCACGTCGGCGTCGCTGCCCAGCCACACCTGCTTGAGGGCCCGCCCGCGGCCCTTGGCTTCCAGATGCACCACCCGGACGCCCTCGAGCCGATCGGCCAGGGCCGTCGCGATTGCCAGGGTGTCGTCGGTCGAGGCATTGTCGGCGATGGTCACCCGGTAGCGGCACGGCAGTTGCCCGGCCAGGTAGCCGGTCAGCCGCCGCACCGAGCGTTCGAGATCGTCGGCCTCGTTATAGACCGGGATCACGATCTCGACCAGCGCCTGCCTCAGGTCGGCGGTGCGCATGGTGTGGGGGGCGTTCTCGATCAGCGTCATGCCCGCCTCACTTCGTCGCTGTCAGGTCGTAGACGGTGGTGCCGCCCACCGTCGTCGCGGTGAAGTTCTGCTGCACCCAGGTGGCGATCTGCGAGGCGGTGTTGCTGCCGCCGTTCTGGCCGCCGAAGTTGCCGCCGCCGATGAAGTAGTGGATCTTGCCGGCCGCCACGTAGGCCTGGAACTGCTCCAGAGTGGGCGAGGGGTCGGAGCCGTTGAAGCCGCCGATCGCCATCACGGGGTAGCCGCTGGCCAACTGGTAGCTGGCAGCGTTCTGGGCGCCGGTGGTGGCCGCCACCCAGGTGAAGTCGCTCGCGTTGGCGGTGAGTAGGGCGACCAGCTCGGACGACACGCTGGCGCCGTTCAGCAGCGCGCCCGCGCCGCCGCCGCCGCGGTTGCCGCCGCCTCGGCTGGTGGACGATCCGGTGCCCGGCTGGCTCTGGGTTCCGGTCTGATTCTGACCGCCACCGCCGCCACCACCCCGGCTGGTGGACGATCCGGTGCCCGGCTGGCTCTGGGTTCCGGTCTGATTCTGGCCGGAAGGTTGGCCCTGGCTACCGCCACCGGGGCGGCCGCCGCCACCGCCGCCCATGCCGCCGCCACCGCCGCCCATGCCGCTGCTGCCCGAGATGCCCGTGCGGGCTGGGCCGGCGGTGACGATGGATCCGGTGTGCGCGGTCGCCGCGGTGTTGAGCGAATAGGCGGCTGGGCCGGCCAGCCCGGCCATGATCGCGGCGCTGATCGCGAGCACCTGCACGGTGCGGGCCAGGTGGCGTCCGAACAAGAACAGCACGGCGCTGCCGGTCAGCACGGCGCCGGCGATCACCGACGTGGTCAGATAGACCCCGCCGGCCACCCGGGCCAGTGTGATGCCCCAGGCTGTGGTCGCCAGGGCCGCCAGGGCCAGGGCGCCGCGGCCCAGCCAGGTGTCGCGCCGGGTCCAGGCGACGGCGCCGCCGATGGCCAGGGTGCCGCCGATCGCCGGAGCCAGCGCCACGGTGTAGTAGTCGTGGTAGATCCCGGCCATGAAGCTGAACACCGCGGTGTTGATCACCAGCCAGCTCGCGAAGAGCGCCAGTGCGCCGGCGGTGCGGGTGCGTCCGGTCTCGACGCCGGAGCGCAGCGTGGTGGCCCAGGCGCGCCGTCCGAGCAGTACGAAGCCGGCCACCGCCAGCAGCAGGGCGGCGGGCATGAGCCACGAGACCATCTCGCCCGAGACGGTGACGAACATACGACCGATGCCGATCTGACCCCAACGCCCGGACGAGTTGCCGACCGAGCCAGTCTCGTCGCCGTTCAACCGGCCCAGGCCGTTGTAGCCGAAGGTGAGTTCGAGAATCGAGTTGGTTTGCGAACCGCCGATGTAGGGCCGCCACGAGGCCGGAACAAGTTCGACGATGGCGATCCACCAGCCGAAGGCGAGCACCATTGCGGCGAAGGCGGTGAGCAGGTCGACGACCTTCTTCTTCCACGACGCGGGGGCGGCGATCGCGTAGGCGATCAGCAGTGAGGGCAGAATCACGAACGCCTGCAGCATCTTGGCCAGGAAGCCGAGCCCGACCAGGGCGCCCGCGAACGCCAGTCGCTTGCGCGAGGCGGTTTCGGCGGCCCGCAGGGTGAGCGCGGCAGCGGCGACGTAGCAGAACACCATCAGGGCGTCGGGGTTGTTGAACCGGAACATCAGCGTGGCCGCCGGGGTGAGCGCGAAGACCAGCGCCGCGGTGATGCCAGCCCAGTGGGCGCGCACCGTCGACCCCGATCGCGACAGCGATCGCCGCACCGTGCCGTAGAGGATCCAGGCAGAAGCCACACCCAACAGGGCCTGCGGTAGCAGAATGCTCCACGAGCTGAGCCCGAACAGGCGCACCGAGAGCGCCATCAGCCACAGCGCACCCGGGGTCTTGTCGACCGTGATGGAATTGCCGGCGTCGAGCGAGCCGTAGAAGAACGCCTTCCATGACTCGGCGCCGGCCTGGACGGCAGCCGAGTAGAACGAATTCGCCCAGCCGGAGGCGGCCAGGTTCCAGGTGTAGAGCGCGGCCACCGCCAGCAGCGTGGCCGCCAGGGAACCACGTCTGACCAGCGGCGGC
Organism: Micropruina sp.; assembly: GCF_047602085.1. Lineage (GTDB taxonomy): Bacteria > Actinomycetota > Actinomycetes > Propionibacteriales > Propionibacteriaceae > Micropruina. Next base: position 494,908 of record NZ_JASGID010000005.1, on the reverse strand, counting down.
AGCGGCCCTCCGCGGCGAACCGATGGGCCGGTCGGCGCAGCGGCGTCCGGGCGGCTGAGGGTTGACGTCGTCATGGTCACCAGGGTCGGCGGCTGCGCTGTCGCGTCTCTGAGGGGTGCCTGTGGGGGCGCTGTGGCCCCAGACGTCGACCGGATGCTGCTGACTGATCGCCCTGGCTTTCGGCATCTGGGTCGCGATCCCGCTCCGAGGGGACCGAACCCGATCTGGTCAGCTCACCCGTTCCGGGCGGTGCGTCCCCGTGTCCCTGTGTCCCTGTGTCCCCGCGACCCCGCGACCCCGCGTCCCTGTGTCCCGGCGTTGGGCGTGGCCGGCCATGCCGATGCCCGTGGCGACCGTGTTGCTGGCCCGGCTATGCCCGCCGTTCTGAGCCGTTTGGGGGTCGCGTCCGGCGTCGTTTTGACCCACACGGGAACCGGCAGGTATTCTGAGTCGCTGTTGCGCTGAGGTCTGTTTGTTGGCAGATCCCGCACTGCCGACAAAACTGTTATCAACTGGAAGTGGTCCACGAGCGTGTCTACGTACAGCCCCAAGTCGGGTGAGGTCACCCGTAACTGGCATGTGATCGATGCCTCCGATGTCGTTCTGGGGCGCCTCGCCGTCACCGCCGCCACACTGCTGCGCGGTAAGCACAAGGCACAGTTCGCCCCCCACCTCGACACCGGCGACTTCGTGATCGTGGTCAACGCGTCGAAGATCGCCCTGACCGGCAACAAGGCCACCGACAAGCTGGCGCATCGCCACTCCGGACGTCCGGGCGGCCTCAAGTCGGTGCCCTATGGCGAGCTGCTGGCCACCGACCCCCGGCACGCGGTCGAGCGCGCCGTGTGGGGCATGCTGCCCAAGAACAAGCTGAGCCGCCAGTTGATCAAGAAGCTGAAGGTGTATTCGGGCCCCGAGCACCCGCACAGCGCCCAGCAGCCGCAGCCGTACCAGATCACCCAGATCGCTCAGTGAGAGCCGAAGGAAGCACAGTGACCGAGACCGTCGAGACCACCGAGGAACTCGCCCCGTTCACCGAGGGTGACCGCGAGATCGCCTACCGCGCCGAGGCCGTGCCGAGTTCGGCAACGCCGGGCGCGCGTCTGGCCGTGATCGGCGCCGCCGATGCCACCGGGCGCCGCAAAGAGGCCATCGCCCGGGTGCGCCTCACCCCGGGCACCGGCCAGTTCGTGATCAACGGACGCTCGCTGGCGGAGTACTTTCCGAACAAGCTGCACCAGCAGACCGTCAACGAGCCCTTCGAGACCGCTGCGGTGGCGGGCAGCTACGACGTGGTCGCCAAGATCGTCGGCGGCGGTGTCTCCGGCCAGGCCGGCGCGCTGCGCCTGGGCATCGCCCGCGCGCTCAACGCCGTCGACGCCGAGGCCTCGCGTCCGGCCCTGAAGAAGGCCGGTCTGCTCACCCGCGACGCGCGGGTGAAGGAGCGCAAGAAGGCCGGTCTCAAGAAGGCCCGCAAGGCTCCGCAGTACAGCAAGCGCTGATCTGGCCATGGCTCGACTGTTCGGCACCGATGGTGTCCGGGGCAGAGCCAACGCCGACCTGACCGCCGAACTGGCCCTTGATCTCGCCGTCGCCGCCGCCCACGTGCTGGGCGAGGCCGGCGTCTTCGAGGGCCGTCGGCCGTTTGCGGTGGTTGGTCGCGACACCCGGGCGTCCGGCGAATTTCTCGAGGCCGCGGTGGTTGCCGGGCTCGCCTCGGCCGGGGTGGACGTGGTGCGGCTCGGCGTGGTGCCAACGCCCGGCGTCGCCTACCTCACCGCAGCGCTCGACGCCGATCTGGGCGTGATGCTGTCGGCCAGCCACAACCCGATGCCCGACAACGGCATCAAATTCTTCGCCCGCGGCGGGGTCAAGCTCGACGACACCGTCGAGGACGCCATCGAGCAGCGTCTGGGCGAGTCGTGGAAGCGTCCGACCGGGGCCGAGGTGGGCCGGGTGACCGACGATCCGGGCGCCGTCGAGGGCTACATCGCACATCTGGTCAGCAGCCTCGGTTCGGACGCCTCGCTGGCCCCGCTGAAGGTTGTGATCGACACCGCCAACGGGGCCGCCTCGCTGACCGCGCTGGCCGCCTTCGACGCCCAGGGTGCCGAGGTGGTGCCGCTGCACGCCGCGCCGGACGGCCTGAACATCAACGAAAACTGCGGCTCGACCCATCTGGAGTCGCTGCAGGCTGCGGTGCTCGAACACGGGGCGGCGTTGGGTATCGCCCTCGACGGCGACGCCGACCGTTGCCTGGCGGTGGACGCCGCCGGCCAGATTGTCGACGGCGATCAGATTCTGGCGATTCTCGCCCTGGCCATGAAAGAGGACCACGCGCTGCACAGCGACACCGTGGTGGCCACCGTGATGAGCAACCTGGGCTTCATGATCGCGATGCGCCAGCACGGCATCCGGGTCGATCTGGCCAAGGTCGGCGACCGCTATGTGCTGGAGTCGATGAACGCCAACGGGTTCACCTTGGGCGGGGAGCAGTCCGGCCACGTGATCATGAGCGAGTTCGCCACCACCGGTGACGGTGTGCTGACCGCCTTGCACCTGGCCGCGCGGATGGCGCGCACCGGCACGTCGCTGGCCGAGTTGGCCGGGGTGATGCGCCGGCTGCCGCAGGTGATGATCAACGTGCCCGGCGTCAACAAGGTACGCGCGGGGCTCGACCCCGTGCTGCAGCAGGCGGTGACGGCCGCCTCGCGTGAACTCGGCGACACCGGACGGGTGTTGCTGCGCCCCTCGGGCACCGAACCGCTGGTGCGGGTGATGGTCGAGGCCGGCACCCACGAGCAGGCCCAACAGATCGCCGAGCGACTGGTCGGCATCGTCAAGGCCAGGCTGTCGTTCTAGGCAACTGCTGATCGAGGCGCCCACCGCTGGTTGAGCTTGTCGAAACCCTGTGCGCCAGCGTGATGACCGAGGTCTCGACATGCTCGGCCAGCGAAAGATCGGCGTTGGTTGAGCTTGTCGAAACCTTGTGCGCCAGCGTTGTGAACGAGGTCTCGACATGCTCGGCCAGCGAAAGATCGGCGTTGGTTGAGCTTGTCGAAACCTTGTGCGCCAGCGTTGTGAACGAGGTCTCGACATGCTCGACCAGCGAAAGATCGGCGCTTTCCTCGTTGCCGTCTGGTCGCTGGCGTGTCGGTCGGCACGAGTTGCGTGCCGATTTCGACGAAGGTCGTAAATAGTGCGTAACGATCTGCGCAGAACGGACTCGTGAGGCGATCGTGCCTTGCCGGAAGCCGGTTCGGCCTGGCAGTGTGTGGCGAGCCGGGTAACTGTGCCCCTCGTCTCTCGAAGTCACGCCATGCCCGGATTGCAGAATTCTCGCAACCGATACGTCAGGAGCAACCCAATGGCTCAGACCGACACGCCCCCCGAACTGTCCTCACTCGATGCTGAACAGGTCGGCTACAAACAAACCCTCGGACGTCGCCACGTTCAGATGATCGCGATCGGTGGTGCCATCGGCACCGGCCTCTTTCTGGGGTCGGCCTCCCGGCTGCACAACACCGGGCCGGCCTTGGTGCTCAGCTACGCGTTCGTCGGCCTGATCGCCTACTTCTTGATGCGGGCGCTGGGTGAACTGGTGCTGCATCGGCCCACCTCGGGCGCCTTCGTGTCGTACATGCGCGAATTCTTCGGTGAGAAGTGGGCGTTCGTCACCGGCTGGATCTACTGGGGTAACTGGGCGCTCACCGGCATCGCCGACCTGTCGGCCGTCGGGCTGTACATGCAGTTCTGGTTCCCCACCCTCGACACCTGGATCACCGTGCTGGTCGGCCTGGTGGTGGTGCTCGCGGTGAACCTGATGTCGGCCAAGGCGTTCGGCGAGTTCGAGTTCTGGGCCGCCATTCTCAAGGTCGGCGCGATCGGCGTCTTCCTGGTCGTCGGCACCGTGGTGGTGGTCGGCCAGTTCGAGATCGCCGGGCACAAGGCCGGCTTCCAGAACCTGTGGAGCAACCCGGGCGGCTTCTGGCCCACCGAGGCGCCCTACGTCTGGTACGGCCCGCTGCTGGTGATGTCGGGCGTGGTGTTCGCCTACGCCGCCATCGAGATGGTCGGCGTCGCGGCCGGCGAGATGCAGAACGCCGCCCGCGAGGTGCCCAAGGCCGTCAACGCCGTGATCATGCGGATCGCCGTGTTCTACGTGGGCTCGCTGCTGCTGCTGGTCTCGATGCTGCCCACCGAGGACTACAAGCCCGGCATCAGCCCCTTCGTCACCGTGTTCAGCGCACTTGGCATGGACTGGATGAGCGCGGTCATTCAGGCGATTCTGATCATCGCCGCGATGTCGAGCCTGAACGCCGGCATGTTCAGCACCGGACGGGTGTTGCGCAGCCTCGGCATGTCGCAGCAGGCCCCGAAGTTCACCCTGAAGATGAGCGAATCGGGCGTGCCGTGGGCGGGCATCGTGATGACCGCCTGCGTGATGGCACTGGGTGCCGTGCTGAACGCCTTCGTGCCGGACGCCTTCGAACTGGCGCTCGAGGCGACCGCGATCATGATCGTCTTCACCTGGGCCACGATCTTCGTGTGCCAGTTGAGGCTGCGGCAGTTGATCAATGCCGGGGTGGTTCCACCCACCCCGTTCCCGGCGCCGGGCTACCCCTGGACGTCGTATGTCGGGTTGGGATTCCTGGTGTTCGTGGTGGTCGGCATCGCGATCTCGGGCTGGCAGAGCGCGACCGACTTCTTTCACAAGATCAACTTCCTCGTCGTGGTGTTCGGCATTCCGGTGCTGATCGGGGTGCTCGCTCTCGGTTGGATCCTGGTCAAACCCAGGGTGGTTGCCAACACCGGCGGACGCATCGAGTCGGTGTGGACCCTCGAGGGCCCGCGCTACGGCACCGCCGAGGTTGCCGACCCGGACGACGACCTCCCGAGCCACTAGGCCCGGCAGAACAGGAGACATGGACATGACAAAGCGTTTCTCTGTGACCCGCCGCATCGCCGTCGGCGCGCTCGCCGCCGGCCTGCTGCTCACCGGGTGCAGTTCCGGTGGCCAGGTGAAAGACCCCACCCCAGTGTCGGGTGCCACTTTCTCGTCGCTGCGCATCGGCATCTCGTTCGACCAGCCCGGTGTGGGCACGGCGACGGTTGCCGGCGAGTCCGACGGGGTAACCACCGGCACCGATGCAAAGGGCTTCGACGTCGACACCGCCACCTACATCGCCAAGGCGCTGGGGGTCAGCCCCGACAAGATCACCTGGGTGCGCGCCGACCCCGTCGATCGGGAGACCCTGCTGGAGCAGAAGAAGGTCGACATGGTGCTGTCGAGCTACACCATCAACGACGAGCGGGCCAAGCTGATCGACTTCGCCGGCCCCTACTTCGTGGCCCATCAGGATCTGCTGATCAGGCGCAACGATGAGGAGCTCACCGGGCCCGAGCGGCTCGAGGGCCGCACCTTGTGCGCGGCGGCCAACACCACCTCGGCCCAGAACGTGCTTGCCAAGTATCAGGGCAATATCGCGCTGGTGCAGCCCAACACCTTCTCGGAATGTGTGGAGCAGTTGGTCGACGGCAACGTCGATGCGGTCACCACCGACGACGTGATCCTGGCCGGCTTCGCCGCACTGCCCAAGTACAAGGGCGTGCTGAAGGTGATCGGCAAGGGCTTCTCTGATGAGCCGTACGGTGTCGGCCTGCCCAAGGGGTCGACTGAGCTGGTGCAGAAGATCAACCAGATCCTGACCAGCTACATCTCCGACGGCTCATGGCAGGCGGCGCTGGAGAACAACGTGGGGCAGTCGGGGTACAAGATTCCCAGCCCACCCACGCCGGGCAAGTGAGGCCGGCATCAGCGACGAGGAACTGACCCGGGCGAGGGCGATGGCCGCGTTGGCGGCCTCGCCCCCGTTCGATTCACTGGCCTCGTCCGCGGTCGAGGCCCTGGCCGGTCTTGGCCGGGTCGAGCAGCACTTCGGCGGCCAGGTGATTCTGGACGCATTTCGCACCACCCCGCGTGACGTCGTCATCGTGCTCAGCGGGGCGGTGCAGACCTGGGTCGACCCGGAGCGTCCGCACAACCCGGAGGTTCCCGAGTTGTTGCTCGGGCCAGGTGACGTGCTCGGCCTGGACGCCACCTTGTCGGGCAAGGCGATCGGTCCGCTGGCGGTCGCGCACGGGCCGGTGCGCGCCCTGCACCTGCCGGCCGACGCGGTCGACGAGGCGCTCGAGGGCATCGACTGGCAGCCGCTGCGGCCGCCCCTGCCGCAGGCCAGCGACGCAGCGCCCGGCGGCGTGCGAGCCGGTGACCTGGTGGTCACCCGTCCGCTCACCGTGTCGGGCACGGTGAGTGTCGCCGAGGTGGCCGCGGCGCTTGGGCAGCGGGGCGTGGCCGCGGTGGACTGCGGCGGCGCCGAGCCCTGGGTGCTCACCGACCGCACGCTCCGCGAGCGCATTCTCGCGGCCGGGCTGCCGTCCGACACCCCCGCGCAGGTCGCCGCGGTCAGCGACCTGCCCTGGATCGACGCGGGGGCGTCCGCCTCCGAGGCGCTGATTCTGTTGCTCGACACCGGGGCCGATCTGGTGTTGGTGCGCGGGGTCGAGGGCGGTCTGCTCGGCACCGTCGATGCCCGTGACTTCATCGGCTCGTCGGTGACCGCCGGGCTCACCCTGCACGAGCGCTTCATCCGGGCCGAGTCGATTGCCGACCTGCAACGCCTGGCCCGCGGACTGCCTCAGTTGGTCGGCCACCTGCTCGAGGGCGGTTTGTCGTCGGCCCGGGTGCTGACACTGTATTCGGCGCTGGTCGACGCGATCATCAAGCGCATGCTCGCCCTGGTCTTCGCGTCTCACCCGGACCTTTCGACCGACGCGTTCACCTGGTTCTCGCTGGGCAGCAACGGACGCCGCGAATCGACGCTCAGCTCAGACGTGGACTGCGCCGTCGTGTTTCACGACGAGCTCGACCAGGCCGATATCGACCGGTACCGTGCGGTGTTTCTTGAGGTGGTGAACTGCCTGGCCAACGCCGGGTTGACCGGTGACGGGCACGGCGCCACGGCGGCGCACAAGCTGTTTGCCCGATCGCGCGGGTCGTGGGCGCAGGCTGCCCGGTCGTGGGTGCAGGATCCGACCCGTGACAACGCCGCGATGCTCACCTCCCTGCTGCTCGACGCCCGTGCGCTGCAGGGGTCGGCGAACCTTCCCGAGGTGACCAAGCTGTTCGCCGGGCTGGGGCACAATCCGGGCACGATGCGGCTGCTGCTCAGCGAATCGCTGGCGCACCGGGCAGGCATGCGCACGATGCGGCGGCGGTTCGGCGGTGCGAAGGAGCGCTTCGACCTGAAGAAGTATGCTCTGCTGCCGATGGTGAACCTGGCCCGTTGGGCGGCGCTGACGGTGGGTTCGACGGTGTTGCCGACCACGCAACGGTTGCAGGCGGCGTCCGGCACCAGCGTGCTGCCGCACCGGCAGGCATCCATTCTGATCGAGATCTTCGAGGTGCTGCAGTCGATCCGGTTGCGGCACCAGCTCACCGAGGTGGAGCAAGGGCGTCCGCCCGGTGATCAGCTCGACCTCGACCGGGTTTCGCCGATCGACGCCAGCATCATTGCGCGCGCGGTCAAAGAGATCGCGGCCGTGCAGCAGCGCATGGCGAACCTGGCCCGCTACGAGAACCCTGAGGACTGGGGCCGTCCGGAGCCGTTGACTTCGTGAGCGTGCTGCGCCCGGCGCCCGGCACTCGTCTGGCGATCATCGGCGATGTCGGTGGGCACGCCGGCCCGTTGCGCGCCGAACTGGCCAGGCTGGGCGTGTCTGAGGGTGGCAAGGGTCCGCTGCCCGACGACCTGACGATCGTGCAGGTGGGCGACCTGGTGCACCGCGGCCCTGACTCCGAGGGTGTGGTGCAACTGGTCGACCGGCACCTGGGGGCCGGCCATGAGCGTTGGGTGCAACTGGTGGGCAACCACGAGGCGTTCTATCTGCGCCGCCAGCAGTTCACCTGGTCAGACCGGATCGCCCGCCGCTCGGCCGCCACGCTGCGCGGGTGGTGGAGAGCAGGGTTGATGAAGCCGGCCGTCGCGGTGGTGTTGGCCGACGAGGAGTTCCTGATCACCCATGCCGGGCTGACCAGGGGTTTCTGGCACGGGCCACTGGGCTCGCCGACCACGGCGGAGGGGGCCGCGGACGCCGTCAACGCCCTGGCGCGCAGCGACCGGCGCTCGTTGTTCCGGCCCGGAACGATGCTCGGCTATCGGCACCCCGACCCGTCCGCCGGCCCGGTCTGGGCCCATGCCGGCCTCGAACTGGCGGCGAGCTGGGCGGGCCATCGACTGCCGTTCAGCCAGGTGCACGGGCACTCGTCGGTGTACGGGTGGCTAGGCGGTGGTTGGCAGTTGCCGTCGGAGTTGCGGGCCGCGGTGCAGCTCGACGAGGTGCGCAAGCACGCCAGCCTGATGCTGGAGGGCGGACGGCTGATCGGCATCGACGCCGGTCACGACGCCCTGTCGCGCGGCGAATGGCAGTGTCTCGAACTGTTGGCGTGATTCACGGCGACCTCGTCGTCCGAGCTTGTCGACAGTGCTGGTCGAGCGTGTCGAGACCTCAGAAATCGCTCTCTGGTAAGGGTTTTCGAACGTCTCGGCCCGTGGCTGGTGGCGTTGCTCAGCACTTCGTTGCACCCCGGATGTGCCGCGCTGACACCGGTCACACCTTGCGAATCCGCACCCAGTTCACCGCGTGGTTCTCGCCTTTGCGCAGAATGGCTGTGGCCCGCCCGCGGGTGGGGCGAATGTTCATCTCGAGGTTGGGCCCGTTGATCGTGTCCCAGAACGTGCTCGCCGTGCTGAGTGCGTCGGCCTGCGACATCTCGGCGTAGCGACGAAAGTACGACAGCGGGTCACGAAACGCCGTGGCCCGCAGGGCGAAGAACCGGTCGACGTACCACTGCCGAATGAACGACGTGCGGGCGTCGACGTACACGCTGAAGTCGAAGAAGTCGCTCACCGTCAGCGCCGTGGTCCCGTCGGAACGGCGCCGGGCCGGCTGCAGCACGTTCAGCCCTTCGACGATCAGAATGTCGGGGTGACTGATCACGACCTGTTCGTTGGGCACGATGTCGTAGATCAGGTGTGAGTACACCGGCGCGGTCACTTCGGGCTTGCCCGACTTCACGTCGATCACGAACTGCAGCAACGCGGCGCGGTCGTACGATTCGGGAAAACCCTTGCGGTGGGCGATGCCCATGGCCTCGAGCAGGTGGTTGGGGTACAGAAAGCCGTCGGTGGTGATCAGGTCGACCTTGGGACGGCGCGGGCCGCGGGCCAGCAGCTCTTGCAGCAGCCGGGCCGTGGTCGATTTGCCGACCGCGACCGACCCGGCCACGCCGATCACGAACGGCACCTGCTTATCGCTCAGTCTCAGGAAGTCGTGCGAGGTGCGAAACAGTGCGCTGGTGCGCTCCCAGTAGAGGTTCAGCAACTGGGTCAGCGGATGGTAGACGTGCCGTACCTCGTCGTGGTCGGTCGGGTCGCCCAGGCCGCGCAGCCGGGCCAGCGTCTCGGTGTCGAGGCTCCACGGCACAGTGTCGGCCAGGCTGGCCCATTGCTGGCGACTGAGCGCGACGTACGGGCCGTATGGATCGTCCTCGGGTGTGACCGCATTACCGGGCGGCACTGCGAACTGGTGCGGATCCATGGGGCTTCCTCGCTGAACGGACGTGGGCACCAGTGTGCCCAACGGTCGGCCGGGCCGGGCGAGAACCCGCCGCGGGTGTCACCGAAACCGGACTGTTGTTCCGATGCTCCCACTTCGCGTGGGCCTGAGGAAGCGCTGATCCAGGCGTCCATCGTTGGTTGAGATTGTCGAACCCCCTAGTGAGAGCACTTTGTTCGGGTCTCGACAAGCTCGACCGGAGACAAATCAGAGCTTGCCTTGTCTGGCGAAGTGGTCCAGGAGCCCCGATCGTCCACGGTAGGGTTCGAGCCATGTGCGGAATCATCGGTTACGTCGGTCCTCGCGAGGCCAGCCGGGTGGTCGTGGAGGGCCTGCGCCGCATGGAGTACCGAGGCTACGACTCCGCCGGCGTGGCGGTGGTCGCCGACGGCCGGCTCACGGTACGCAAGAAGGCCGGCAAGATCACCAACCTGGACGCCGCCATCGAGGGCGATCCGATCGCAGTGAGCGACATCGGCATCGGGCACACCCGGTGGGCGACCCACGGCGGCCCGACCGACTCCAACGCCCACCCCCACATTTCGGCCAACGGCCGGGTGGCGCTGATCCACAACGGCATCATCGAAAACTTCGCCCCGCTGCGCGCCGAACTGCAGGCCGCCGGGGTCGAGTTCCGCTCCGAGACCGACAGCGAGGTGGCCGCCCAGCTGCTCGGCGAGGCCGTCGCCACCGGTGCCGACCTGGCCGACGCGATGCGCGGCGTGTGCAACCGGCTGCACGGGGCCTTCACCCTGGTCGCCATCGACACCGCCGAACCCGGCCGGCTGGTCGCCGCCCGGCGCAACTCGCCGCTGGTGGTCGGTGTCGGCGACGGCGAGAACTTCGTCGCGTCCGACGTGGCCGCGTTCATCGAGTTCACCCGGCAGGCGATCGAGCTCGGCCAGGACCAGGTGGTCGACGTGACCCGCGACTCGGTGGTGGTCACCGACTTCGACGGACGTCCGGCCGACTCGCACCCGTTCGAGGTGACCTGGGACCTCTCCGCCGCCGAGAAGCAGGGCTACGACTGGTTCATGCGCAAGGAGATCTACGAGCAGCCGCAGGCGGTCGCCGACACCCTGCTCGGCCGGTACAACGAGGACGGCTCGCTCAAACTCGACGAGCTGCACATTCCCGAGGCCGAACTGCGCACCATCGACAAGATCATCATCGTCGCCTGCGGCACCGCCTACTACGCGGGCATGGTCGCCAAGTACGCCGTCGAGCACTGGACGCGGATCGCCTGCGAGGTCGAGATCGCGTCCGAGTTCCGCTACCGCGACCCGATCATCACGCCGCGCACCCTGGTGGTGACGCTCAGCCAGTCCGGCGAGACCGCCGACACCCTGATGGCGATCCGGCACGCACGTGAGCAGGGCGCCAAGGTGATCGCGATCTGCAACACCAACGGCGCCACCATTCCGCGCGAATCGGATGCCGTCATCTACACCCACGCCGGCCCCGAGATCGGCGTCGCCTCCACCAAGGGCTTCCTCACCCAGGTGGCCGCCTGCTACCTGCTCGGCCTCTACCTGGCCCAGGTGCGGGGTGCGAAGTTCGGCGACGAGATCGCCGCCGTCATGGGCGAGCTGGCCGCCACCCCGCCGCTGATCCAGCGGGTGCTGGACGAGATCGAACCGATCAAGCAGCTGGCCGTGAAGTACGCCGACACCGAATCGGTGCTCTTCCTGGGCCGCCACGTCGGCTACCCGGTGGCCCTGGAGGGTGCGCTGAAGCTGAAGGAGATCGCCTACCTGCACGCCGAGGGATTCCCGGCCGGCGAACTGAAGCACGGCCCGATCGCGCTGGTCGAGAACGGCATCCCGATCTTCGTGGTGGTGCCGCCGCAGGGCCGTGACCAGTTGCACGACAAGGTGATCTCCAACATTCAGGAGGTGCGCGCCCGGGGTGCCTTCACCGTGGTGCTGGCCGAGGACGACGACGACGAGGTCACCCCGTACGCCGACTTCCTGTTCCGGTTGCCCAAGGTCTCAACCCTGATGCAGCCGCTGGTCGCCACCATCCCGCTTCAGCTATTCGCCTGCGAGGTGGCGACGTTGAAGGGGTACGACGTCGACCAGCCCCGCAACCTGGCGAAATCGGTCACGGTCGAGTGATCGTCGGCATCGGCATCGACGTCTGCCCGGTCGAACGGTTCGCCCGGGCCGCGGGCAGCGAGCGGTTGCTGAACCGGCTGTTCACCCCGGCCGAACAGGACTCGTCGATGAACCGCATGGCCGGACGGTTTGCGGCCAAGGAGGCGCTGGCCAAGGCGCTCGGCGCCCCGGAGGGCCTGTCGTGGCACGACGTCGCGGTGCGCAAGGACGACGTGGGCAAGCCGTTCTTCGACTGCCGGGGCACGATCGCGGCGCGGATCGCCGAGCTGGGCATCGCCACGGTGCACCTGTCGATCACCCACGACGCGGGCATCGCCGCCGCGGTGGTGGTCTGCGAGGCTTGAGGCGATGAGGCCCGTCTACCTGGCAGAGACGATTCGCGCGGCCGAGGCGCCGCTGCTCGAGGCGCTGCCCGGGGTGCTGATGCAGCGAGCCGCCACCGCCTTGGCGTCGGTGCTGCTGCGGGAGCTGCGCGCCGTTCGCGGCGCGGTCTACGGGGCGCGGGTGCTGCTGGTGGTCGGTTCGGGCAACAACGGCGGCGATGCGCTGTACGCCGGGGCGCGGTTGTCGGGACGCGGGGTGAGGGTGGCGGCCTGGCGGACCTCGCAGCGGGTACACGAGTCGGCCTGGGCAGCCTTTCGGGCCGCCGGCGGTCGTGAGCTGGACGCCGTCGGCGCCGTGGCCGGGCTGAGCGCGGTCGACCTGGTGGTCGATGGCGTGCTCGGCATCGGCGGACGGGCCGGCCTGCGTGAGCCGGTCGCGTTGTTCGCTCGGGCCTGCGTGGACGCCGGGGTGCCGGTGGTTGCGGTCGACCTCCCCTCCGGGCTGGCCGCGGATTCACCCGCGCTGGTGGAGCGTGTCGAAACCAGGGCTTCGTTGGTTGAGCGTGTCGAAACCAGGGTCTCGACAAGCTCGACCGGCGGGGGTGGGGTCTCGCACTTCGCTGCCGCTCGCACAGTGACCTTCGGCGGGCTCAAATTCTGCCAGGTGCTGCAGCCGGCGGCGTCCGGCTGCGGGGTGGTCGAAGTGGTCGACATCGGGCTCGACCTGCCCGAGCCGGACCTGCGCTGCTGGGAGCCTTCGGACGTCGCCGCCGCGTGGCCTTGGCCGGGGGTGACCAGCGACAAGTACTCCCGCGGGGTGGTCGGCCTCGATACCGGCTCGGACGCCTACCCCGGGGCCGCGGTGCTGTCCACTCTGGGTGCGGTGCAGGCCGGGGCGGGCATGGTCCGCTTTGCGGGCGCGGCGGGCGCCGCCGGCCTGGTCGGGCGGGCCGCCCCCAACGTGGTGTTCGGCGCCGGCCGGGTGCAGGCCCGGGTGCTGGGCAGCGGCTGGGGCGACCGAGCGGACGGTGCGGCGGTGGTCGAGCGGGCCCTTGCCGAGGGCATCCCGCTCGTGCTGGACGCCGACGCGCTGCGCTTCCTGCCGGCCACCGCGCTGGGGGAGCAGGTGCTGCTCACCCCGCACGCCGGCGAGCTCGCCAAGCTGCTCGGCATCGACCGCGCCGCTGTGGCGTCCGACCCGATCTGCGCCGTGCGCCGCGCCGCGAAATGGTTCGGGGCCACCGTGCTGCTCAAGGGTGCCACCCAGTACGTCTGCGGACCCGACGGCGGCGTCAGCATCGCGGTGCCCGGACCGCACTGGACGGCTCAAGCCGGATCCGGTGACGTGCTGGCAGGTATCTGCGGCACCCTGCTCGCCGCCGGCCTGCCGCCGGCGAAAGCGGCCCTGGCCGGGGCCTCGATCCAGGCCCTGACCGCTGCTGCCGCGCCGGGGCCGTACCCGCCGCAGCAACTGGTCGTCGAGCGGCTACCCGGGGTGATCGCCGGATTGCGCCCACCGCTGCCGGGCTGAGCCGGCCCGGATGCCGGGCTGAGGATCGTCCTTGCAGGTGCGAGGTGCAAGAATCCATGTGGCGCCCGTTGTGTGCCGCAGATCCGTCGACGAGGAGAACCTGATGGAACAGACCCTGGTGATCGTGCTGATCGTCGCTGCGGTGGCCGTCGCGGCTGTTTACCTGCTGCGCAAGCGTCAGTCGGTGACCCCGCAGGCCCCGGTCGACGCGGTGCAGGCACAGCCCGCCCGGGCGGCTGCCACCGACGCCCTCGCCGAGCGCGTGGTCGTGACCTCCATCGTCCCCGATGCCCCCGACGACCTGGCCGAGATCGATGACACCAACGCCGTGGTGAAATTGCGGGCGATCGAACTGAACGGCACCGCCGCCGGCAAGGAGGATGCGATCCGTGAGGCCGGCGGTCTGCTAGTGGCCGTGGGTGCGGTCGAAGAGAGCTACATCGAGTCGATGTTCGAGCGGGAGCGTTCGGTGTCGACCTACATGGGCAACCTGCTGGCCATTCCGCACGGCACCAACGAGGCGCTCCGGACGATCCAGGCATCCACTATCTCGGTGGTCCGTTACCCCGACGGGATCGAGTGGAACGGCAACCCGGTCAAATTCGTCATCGGCATCGCGGCCAACAGAGGCCAGCACCTTGAGTTGCTGGGACGGATCGCCGAGGTGTTTCTCGACGTGTCCAAGGTGGAGCTGCTCGAGCAGGCCGCTACCCCTGAACAGGTCTGGCGCACGCTGGCCAAGGTGAACGGCTGAGTTCTGCACCTGTTCACGGTCACCCTGCGGCGGCGAGCAACGAATGCGGCGCAGGCAGGTGCCAGGCGGGGCGGTGTAGCTGGTTGAGCTTGTCGAAACCCCTTGCCGCAGTGTGCTGACCGAGGTCTCGATAAGCCCGAGCAGCGAAGATCAGCGCTTCCCTAGACAGCGAGAGCGGCGAAATCGGCGTGCCCCCGGCTCAGGGTGTCCTGGTGCGTGGCGGCGAACCGGTGCTTGGTTCTCCCGACGCCGGCGGTTTAGTGTTCTTAGAACACGTGCGCGGAGCCGATGAGAAGCAGAGCCGCCGGGCCCCGCGCAGAACACAAGGAGCCACTATGTCGACCACCACGGGAGCGCCGAAGGGATCGGCGCGGGTTCAGATTCAGAAATTCGGGACGTTCCTGTCGGGCATGATCATGCCCAACATCCCGGGGCTCATTGCCTGGGGCATCGTCACCATGTTCTTCATTCCGGCGGGCTTCACGCCCAACGAGAGCATCGCGACCATCGTCGGCCCGATGATCCACTACCTGCTGCCGATCATGATCGGCTACACCGGCGGCCACATGGTCTACGGCAACCGGGGCGCCGTGGTCGCGGCGATCGGCACGCTCGGCGCCATCGTCGGTTCGGACTACCTGATCGCACAAGAGAACGCCCGCCTGCTCGAATTGTGGCTCGCGCAGGGCAACGCCGAGGCCGACTTCAAAGAGCTGGGTCAGGTCCACATGTTCATCGGGGCCATGATCATGGCCCCGGTGGCTGCCTACAGCATGAAATGGCTCGACCGGCTCTGGGAGAACAAGGTCAAGGCCGGCCTCGAGATGCTGGTCAACATGTTCTCGGCCGGCATCTGGGGCTTCGCTCTGCTGATCGTCGGGTTCTACCCGGTCGCCTGGCTGGTCAACGGCATCATGCACGTGCTGAGCAATGCGGTGAACTGGCTGGTGGCCAACAACCTGCTGCCGCTCACCAGCATCCTGATCGAGCCCGCCAAGGTGTTCTTCTTGAACAACGCCATCAACCACGGCGTGCTGACTCCGCTCGGTACGCAGCAGGCGGCCGACACCGGCAAGTCCATCCTCTTCCTGCTGGAGGCGAACCCCGGGCCGGGTCTCGGCCTGTTGCTCGCCTTCGCTGTCTTCGGCATCGGGGCGGCCAAGGCTTCCGCTCCGGGAGCGGCGTTCATCCATTTCGTCGGAGGCATCCACGAGGTCTACTTCCCTTACGCGCTGATGAAGCCGTCCCTGTTGCTCGCGGTGATCGGCGGCGGCATGACCGGCGTCACCACCAACATGCTGCTGGGCGGGGCACTGCGGGCGCCGGCCGCACCGGGCAGCATCCTGGCCGTGTTGGCGCAGACCGCGCCTGGCGCGTACTTCGCCGTGATCTTGTCGGTGGTGCTCGCCGCCACGGTCAGCTTCGTGATCGCGTCGGTGATCCTGCGGGCCTCTCGCACCCGGGACCTGGCCGCCGCCGCCGCGGGCGAGGACAAATTCTCCAGCGCGATCAGCCAGACCGAGGCCAATAAGGGCAAGGCGTCTGCGGCGCTGGCGGGCCTGGCCGGCGCCGGTGCCGCCCCGTCCGGCCCGCTGAAGTCGATCGTGTTCGCCTGCGACGCGGGCATGGGCTCGTCGGCGATGGGCGCCTCGGTGCTGCGCAAAAAGATCCAGGCGGCCGGCTTCAAGGACGTCACCGTGGTCAACAAGGCCATCTCGAACCTGACCGACACCTTCGACGTGGTGGTCTCGCACCAAGACCTGATGGACCGCGCGGCCCCGGCCACTCCGTCGGCGATCCACGTGTCGGTGGACAACTTCATGGCCTCACCGCGCTACGACGAGGTGGTCGAAATGGTCCGCCGGGCACATGGCGGTGGTGCTGCCGCGGCCGAGCCGACCGCTGCGGCACCGGCGACGGCCCTGGAGACCGCGGCGGCGGACATCGCGGCCGCGGCACCGCAGCCGGCCCCGGCGGCGGACGAGGGGAGCGCGGTGCTCAAGCTGTCGTCCATCGTCCTGGACGGCTCGGCCACCGACCGTGACGGCGCCATCACCGAGGCCGGCGAACTGCTGGTCGCCTCGGGCAATGTCGACGCCGGCTACGTCGCGGCGATGCATGAGCGAGAGGAGTCGGTGTCGACCTACATGGGCAACCTGCTGGCCATTCCGCACGGCACCAACGAGGCGAAGTCGATGATCACTTCGTCGTCGATCTCGGTCATCCGGTACCCCGGCGGCATCGAATGGAACGGCAACCCGGTCAAATTCGTCATCGGCATCGCCGGGGCCGGCAACGATCACCTGGAGTTGCTGGGCAAGATCGCCGAGGTGTTCCTCGACGAGTCCAAGATCGCCGAGCTGGAGGCGGCCACCAGCCCCGAGCAGATCAAGGACGCTTTTGGAAAGGTGAACGGCTGAGATGAAGGCGGTTCATTTCGGGGCGGGAAACATCGGCCGAGGGTTCGTCGGCCTGCTACTCGGCAATGCCGGCTACGAACTGGTCTTCGCCGACGTCGCCGACCCGCTGATCGAGGGGCTGCAGAACGCGCGGTCGTATGCCGTGCACGAAGTGGGTGACCACCCGCGCAGCACGGTGGTGCGCGGGTACTCCGCGCTCAACTCGGCCAAACAGGCCGCCGAACTGACGGCTGCGATCGCCTCGGCCGACGTGGTCACCACGGCGGTCGGCGCGCACATTCTGACGTTCGTGGCACCGGCCATCGCGGCCGGCATCGCGGCTCGTCCGGCCGGGGCCCCCAAGGTGGCGGTGATGGCCTGCGAGAACGCGATCAACGGCACCGACATTCTCAAGGGTGAGGTCGAACTCAACTATGCCGGTGACGATCTGGCCGACCGGGCGTTGTTCGCCAACACCGCCGTCGACCGCATCGTGCCCGCGCAGGCCCCCGGTGCGGGGCTCGACGTCACCGTCGAGAACTACTTCGAGTGGGTGATCGAGACCCCGCCGTTCAAGGGCAACGTGCCCGAGATTCCCGGGGTCACCTGGGTTGACGACCTGGAGCCGTACATCGAGCGCAAGCTGTTCACGGTGAACACCGGCCACGCCACCGCGGCATGGTTCGGCCATGCCGCGGGCATCGAGAAGATCTCCGACGCGCTGGCCGACCCCACCGTCGCCGCCACGGTGGCCGCTGCGCTGGCCGACACCACGTCGCTGATCGTGGCCAAGCACGGCGTCGACGAGGCCGTGCAGAGCGGGTACGTGAGCAAGATCTTGAAGCGCTTCGCGAACGCCGCCTTGCCCGACACCACGCTGCGGGTGGGCCGCGGACCGCTGCGCAAGCTGAGCCGGCACGACCGGTTCATCTCGCCGGCCTCGCAACTGGCCGAGCGGGGCCTGCCCTGCGACGGCTTGCTGGCGGCCATCGCTGCCGGGCTGCGCTTCGACACCCCGGACGACCCCGAGGCCGTGGAACTGCAGCGGCTGCTGGGCACGTTGTCGCCCGAGGATGCGGTCGAGAAGATCACAGGCATCGAGGTCGGCCACCCGCTCTACGACCGGCTGTTGCGGGTCTTCCGCGACCGCTGAGCGCTGCTGGTCGAGCCGGACGACACCGTGAGGGCACCGCGGAGTTCCGGGGCGCCGTCGCCGTTGGCCGAGCCGGTCGAGACCGGTCGGCAGCATCGCGAGCCCAATCGCCGGGCGGCCCCGTTGCCACCCCGATCGCCGCGGCGACTACAGTGTGGGCCGTCCTGCACTCGTTCCGGAGGATTCAGCCACACCATGCCCGCCCCGACCGTCGTCGCCCAGGCAGCCCTGCCCGAGGGCGGCACGTTGCAGTTCGTGCGCACTGGCATGCAGGTGCGGGCCGAACTCGACGGCGTCGTGATCGCGGCCCTCAGCCTCGACGTGCCGGGCGATGTGGCACGGATCGCCGACCTGTCGGTGCGGCCCGAACACCGTGGCCGCGGCATCGGCACGGCCCTGGTGGGCTGCACTGCCGAACTGCTCGCCGCCCAGGGCGTCCGGCGGCTGAGCGTGCAGCCCCGCCCGCACGAGGCGTCCTGGTGGCGGCGCAATGGTTTCGACGGCCACGACGCGGTGCTGCAGCGGGCGCTGCCGGTGCTCGTCGAGGCGCCGACGGCCGAGGCCATGCGTGCCCTCGGTGAGCGGCTGGCGGCGCTGCTGCGACCCGGCGACGTGATCATCGCCACCGGCGATCTGGGTGCCGGCAAGACCACCTTGACCCAGGGCATCGGTGCCGGCCTGGCCGTTGCCGGCCCGGTGATCTCGCCCACGTTCGTGCTGTCGCGGGTGCACCCCAGCACGGTCGGTGGCCCGGCTCTGGTGCACGTGGACGCCTACCGGCTGGGCAGCTTCGACGAACTGGAAGATCTCGATCTCGAAGCGTCCCTGGGCGACTCGGTGACGCTGATCGAATGGGGCGGCGGCATCGCCGAGGGTTTGGCCGACGACCGGGTCGAGATCGACATTCGGCGCGGGCTCGACCCTGACGACGAGACTCGGCTGGTCTTTCTGTCCGGACGCGGCCCGCGCTGGGCCCAGCGGCAACTGGAGGGGTTGCGATGAGAAGCCTGACCCTGGCAATCGACACCTCGACCGACGTGCGGGTCGGCCTGGCCGCCGACGGGGCGGTGCTGGCGTCCGGCGCCGTCACCGACCCGCGCGCGCACGCCGAGCAGTTGATGCCCCTGATTCAGCGCACCCTGGCCGATGCCGGACGTCGGCTGGCCGACGTCACTCAGTTGGTGGTGGGCGTGGGTCCGGGCCCGTTCACCGGCCTGCGGGTCGGCGTGGTCACCGGGCACACACTCGGCTTCGTGCTGGGGGTTCCGGTGCGCGGGGTGTGCTCGCTCGATGTGGGCGCCGCCGGGCATCACGGGGCTGCAGGCGAGTTCCTGGTGGTCTCGGACGCCCGCCGCCGCGAGGTCTACTGGGCCCGCTACGCCGCGGACGGCACTCGGCTGGCCGGGCCCTTCGTAGGCCCGTCCGCCGACCTGCCACAGCTGCCGGTGACCGGGCCCGGCGCAGCGCTGGCCGGCGGCGCGTCCGTCGCCCTCGACGGCGGGTTGCTGGCGCTGGCCGGCCCCGACCTGCCCGATGCCGGGCTGTCGCCGCTCTACCTGCGCCGCCCGGACGCCGAGGTGCCGACCACGCGTAAGTCGACTCTGCTGCAGCCGCGGCTGGCCCGCGGCGCCAGCCGGTCATGAGCGGCTCGGAGGTGATCCGGCGGGCTACGACGGCCGACCTGGACGCCATTCTGGCTTTGGAGCGCACCGGCTTCGACCCGGCTTCCC
Source organism: Micropruina sp. (assembly GCF_047602085.1). Taxonomy (GTDB): domain Bacteria; phylum Actinomycetota; class Actinomycetes; order Propionibacteriales; family Propionibacteriaceae; genus Micropruina. The sequence goes on along the minus strand of NZ_JASGID010000005.1, from coordinate 475,223 downwards.
GGTGGAGCGCCGGGTCGTGGACGGCGGAACTGGCTGCGCCCGATCGCTGCGTGCTGGTGGCGGGCCGACCGCCGAGCCGGGCGGAAACAGGTTCGGCGCAAGCCGCCGGTGCCCAGGGGCCTCGGTCGGCTCATCCGACGGCCGGTGCAGCCCTGGTCGGTGTGGCCACCTTTCAACTGGTCGCCGAGACCGTCGATCTGCATCGGGTGGTGGTCGCCCCCGAGCATCGCGGGCACGGCGTTGGCCGCGCCCTGATCGAGGCGGGGATCGTCTGGGCGTCGCAACGGCAGGGGGAGCGGATGCTGCTGGAGGTCGAGCACGACAACGCACCCGCCCTGGGGCTCTATCGTCGGCTCGGCTTCGCCGAGCTGGCGCGGCGCAGCGACTACTACGGGCCCGGACGGCATGCGCTGGTGCTGCGGCGCGACATCGCCGGAGCCGCCGACCGCCTGCCTGCCGGCGCCACCGCCGGGGCCGGCGACACCATGACGAGGGAGTGGAACCGATGAGTGGCCCGTTGCTGCTGGGAATCGAATCGTCCTGCGACGAGACGGGCGTGGGCATCGTCCGGGGTCACGAATTACTCGCCAACGAGGTGGCCTCGTCGGTCGAGCAGCACGTCCGTTACGGCGGGGTGGTGCCCGAGATCGCCTCGCGGGCCCACCTCGAGGCGATGCGTCCGGCACTGGAGCGCGCCCTGGCCGCCGCCGATGTCGACCTGGCCGAGCTCGACGGCATCGCGGTCACCGCCGGGCCGGGCCTGATGGGGGCGCTGGTGGTGGGCCTGGCATCGGCCAAGGCGCTGGCCGTCAGCCTGAACAAGCCGCTGTACGGGCTGAACCACCTGGTCGGCCACGTGGCGGTCGACCTGCTCGACCACGGCCCGCTGCCGCAGCCCTGTGCGGCCTTGTTGGTGTCGGGTGGGCATACCTCGCTGCTGCTGGTCAACGACATCACCGGCGACATCGTCGAACTCGGCTCGACCATCGACGACGCCGCCGGCGAGGCCTACGACAAGGTTGCCCGGGTGCTCGGCCTGGCCTACCCCGGCGGGCCGGTGATCGACAAGGCAGCGGCCGACGGTAACCCGAAGGCGATCGCCTTTCCACGGGGGCTGACCGCGGGCAAAGACCTGGTCAAGCACCGTTTCGACTACTCCTTCTCGGGGCTCAAGACGGCCGTGTCGCGCTGGGTCGAGACCCGGCGGCGCGACGGCGAGGACGTTCCGGTGGCCGACGTCGCGGCCTCGTTTCAAGAGGCGGTCTGCGACGTGCTGACCGCCAAGGCGGTCGACGCCTGCGAGCATCTCGGCGTGGCCGATCTGCTGATCGGTGGTGGGGTCGCGGCGAATTCGCGGCTGCGGGCACTGCTCGAACAGCGCACCGCCGAGCGGGGCATCGCGCTGCGGCGGCCGCGCCCGGGCCTGTGCACCGACAACGGCGCCATGATCGCGGTGCTCGGCGCCGAGGTGGTCGAGCGGGGGCTACGGCCCTCGGGGCTCGACATCGGCGCGAACTCGGGCCTGCCGGTCTCGACGGTGCTGGTCTAGTGCCGTACACACCGATCATCGGCGTGCTCGGCTACGTGCTGCACCCCGACGGCGAGCGTGCCCTCATGGTGCTGCGCAGCCGTGCGGGCGACCAGCACCGCGGCAAGTACAACGGCCTGGGCGGCAAGCTCGAGAACGACGAAGACGTGGTGGCCTGCCTGCATCGCGAGTTGATGGAGGAGGCCGGCATCACGGTGATCGCCCAGCGGCTGCGCGGCACAATCTCGTGGCCGGGTTTCGGCGCCGGCGGCGAGGACTGGTTCGGCTTCGTCTTCGTGGTCGACGCCTTCACCGGCGAGGTGCCGCCGCGCAACGACGACGGGCCGCTGGAGTGGGTGCCGATCAGCAAGCTGCTGGGTGCTGGGGAACCGCTGCCGATGTGGGAGGGCGACCGGCATTTTCTGCCGCTGGTCTTCGACGACGACCCCCGCCCCTTCCACATGGTGATGCCGTACGTGAACGGCCACCCCGCCTCGTGGGAATATCACCGCTAGTGAAACGCTGATCTTTTGCTGGTCGAGCCTGTCGAGACCCCGAATGTAGTGCTCCCACTAGGGGTTTCGACACGCTCAGCCGACGGTGGTGATGGCGCTTGTCGCTGGTCGAGCTTGTCGCTGGTCGAGCCTGTCGAGACCTCGCATGTGGTGCTTGTGCCCGACGCGCGGTGCCTACGGTGCCAGGCGAACCGCCATCGCCGCGATCATCTCGGGGCTCACCCGGCAGCACCCGCCGAGCGCCCGCACCCCGGCGGCCAGCCAGCCGTCCACACTCGCCGAGGACGACGCACCGGTCCAGCGACGAGCGTCGGCGTTCCAGGACTCGCCGCTGTTGGGGTAGAACACCACCGGGCGGCGTCCGGCCACCGCGGCTACCACGTCGTCGGCCGCAGCAGGATCACAACAATTGGCGCCCAGCGCGATCACGCTCGGCACCTCGGCGGCCATCGCGTAGGCCTCGGCAGCCGGCTCGCCCAGCCGGGTGCGGTCACCCACCGACGTGAGCGAGATCCAGGCCGGCACGCCGAGGTCGTCCAGCTCGGCGGCGAGCGCCTCGACCTCGGCCAGGCAGGGGATCGTCTCGCAGGCCAGCAGGTCGGGGCCGGCCTCGGCGAGCACCTGCAACCGGGGCCGGTGCCAGGCGCGCAACTGGGCCACGCTCAACCCGTAGTCACCGCGGTATTCCGAACCATCGGCCAGGCTGGCCCCGTAGGGGCCCACCGAGGCCACCACGAACCGCTCGCCGTCGAACCCGTCGGCCGCCTCGCGCGCCAGCCGCACGCTGCTGCGCAACGCGCGCTCGGCGTCGTCCGTGGTGCGTCCGGCAGCGAGAAAGCCCGACTGGCTCACCTGGTACGACGCGGTGATCGCCACCTCGGCGCCGGCGGCGAAGAAGTCGGCGTGGGTGGCGCGAATCTCGTCCGGGTCGGTGAGCAGTAGTCGGGCCGACCACAGCGTGTCGCTGAGGTCATGCCCGCGGGTCTCGAGCTGGGTGGCGAAGCCGCCGTCGAGCAGCACCGGCTGCCGCTCCAGCGCAGCAGCGAAAGACCTCATCGCGCCACGGTAGTGCAGGCCGGCACACTCATTCCGCGCTGTCCGGCCGCGTCTCGGGGAGGCTTCGACCCCCTTGACAGGGTTTTGTGCAGCTCGCACTATTTTTGACAACGTAGACACAGCGTCCTCACATCTGAGACATCCGAGGGGGTGCCGATGGTCCTGAGTTCACGACGAACCCTGCTGGCGGGATTGGCGACTCTGGCGGCTGGCGGGATCGCAGCGCCGGTGGCGCAGGCCTCGCGGGGTCGGGTGATGCCCACGGCGCTGCCATCGGTGCCCCGCACCAGCCGCAACTCGGTGTGGAGCCGACGCGGCCCCGGCCCGCTGTACTGGAACACCTACGGCTACAACTTTCCCAACGACGCGCCGATCCCGGAGGCCCAGTGGCGGGCGAACATCGACTGGCTGGCCCGCGATTTCGCGCCGTCCGGCTACACCATGGCCAACACCGACGGCTGGGTGGAATGGTCGACCCGCACCACCGACAACGGCTACGTGATCAGCTACAGCGACGAGTGGGAACATGACTGGCGCTACTGGCAGGGCTATCTGCACAAGCGCGGCATGGAACTTGGCGTCTACTACAACCCGCTGTGGGTGACCGAGTCCGCGTTACTCGACCGGTCGAAGACCGTGCTGGGGCGTCCGGACATTGCCGTGGCCGATCTGGTTGCTCCCGGCGATCTGTTCTCTACCAAGGGTGAGGGGCGAGGCCTGTACTGGGTCGACGTCAACCGGGCCGGAGCGAAGGAGTATGTGCAGGGTTACGTGCGCTATTTCGCCGAGCTGGGGGTGCGCTACCTGCGGGTGGACTTCCTTTCGTGGTACGAGACCGGCATGGATGCCGGCATCGGCGAGGTCGGGGTCAGACACGGCCGCGAAGCGTACGCGACGGCGTTGAGCTGGATGGACGAGGCGGCTGGCGACACCATGCTGTTGTCGTTGGTGATGCCGCAACTCGAGAACGACGCCGAGCTGGAGCTGGCGCACGGTGACATGGTTCGGATCAACGCCGACGCAGACCGCGGCGGATGGCAGCGGCTGAGTGGCGGACGCCAGAATTATCAGCCGGTCTGGCCGAACTGGTTCAACCCCTTCTGCGGCTTCACCGGCTGGTCGCACCGATCGGGGCGCGGTCAGCTAATCCTCGACGGCGACTTTCTGATGCCCAGCACCTTGGCCGACGACGAGGAACGCAAGACCATGATCAACCTGATGGTCATCGCGGGTTCGCCGGTGACCATCGCCGATACTCACGAGACGATCGGCGAGTACGGCTGGGTGTTCACCAATCCCGAACTGCTGGCGCTGCATCGGGCCGGTCTAGTCGGCCGTCCGCTGTTCCGCAACGGCCTGCGCTACTGGGACGATCCGGCCGCCCGCGACACCGAGCGGTGGGCCGGCCAGCTACCCGATGGTTCGTGGGCGGTGGCGCTGTTCAACCGCGGCGATCACGACACGGTGACCCGCTCGATCGATTTCGCCGCAGACCTCGGTTTCGACGGTGGCGGCACCGTACGCGACCTGTGGGCACACACGGAACAGGGTGGTCAGGGCAGCATCACGGTCAGTCTGCGCCCGCACGCGTCGCGCATCTTTCGTGTCACACCCGCCCGCGGACGCCGCTACCAGGCTGTTTTCGCCGCGTGGGGCGGCGGTGCCAACTTCAACAACAACCACCTGAACCATCGCTCGATCGGCTTCGTCGACAAGCTCGAGGCGGCCTCCGTCGGGCCGACCGTCACGTTCGCGGTGCAGGTGTCGAACACCGGCAACTACCCGATCCGCTACCGATACGCCAACGCGATGGGCTACCGCGCGACCATGACCGTCATCGCTGAGCGGGTGGATGGGACGGCGGTGGCGGCACCCAGTTCGGTGGCCTTCCCCCACCTGTCGGCCTGGGATGTGTGGGGCACGGTGCCGGGCGAGATCGTCCTCGACGCCGGCGTCAACCTGATCACCGTGGCGCGGTCCGCATCCGACCAGGGTGCCATCAACCTGAACTTCATCGAGGTCTGAGTCTCATGCGCGAGTTGGTTCTGACCGCCCCGGCACAGCGGCTGCACGGTGAAATCCTGGCCAGGCTGATGCGTGCAGGTGCCAGCTCGCGCACACAACTGGCCGACGCGGCCGGTGTCGACGTGTCGACCATCGTGCGGGCCCTGCCAGAACTGGTCGCGGCCGGCTGGATCAGCGAAACCGTCGACCAGATGCAGGCCCGCACGCGCGGGCGTCCGATCAAGCGCGTGGCGGTGCGCGGCGGACACCACCTGGCGATCGGGGTCAAGATCGGGCCAGAGCGGATCGTCGGGGCGGTCACCGATCTGGCCGGCGACGTGATCGCTGCCGGCACGAGCCCGCTCGACACCCGTGATCCCGACCGGGTACTCGCAGCCGTCAGCGAGATGGTCAGAGTTCTCGCGGGTCGGGGACTGGCGGTTGTCGACCAGCCGGAAGCCCGCGTGGTGGGGCTCGGCGTCGGCGTCGGCGGTCACGTGTCGAAGGGCCGGGTGGTGACGTCGCCCATTCTCGGCTGGCAAGGGGTCGAGGTGAGCACGGTTCTGGCCGCGGCTACGAGACTGCCCACCGTCGTCGCCAACGATGTCAATGCACTGGCAGCGGGGGAGCACCTGCTCGGGTACGGGCGACGCGTGGACGACCTCGCGGTGCTCACCATCGGGCGCGGCCTCGGCTGCGGCCTGGTGCTGCACGGCCGCCTGTTAGTCGGAGCCGACGGGGCGGCGGGCGAGTTCGGCCATCTGCCGCTGATCCCGGACGGTCCCCCATGCGGTTGTGGAGGCCGCGGATGCCTGGAGACCGTAGCGTCCGACCGGGCCCTGGTGGCCGCCGTCCGCGCCCGGACGGGCGACGCGGACGTATGCGAACTGGGCGATGTCGAGCGGCTGGCCGCTGCCGGCGATCAGGTGGCTCTGGAGTGCCTGGCCACCACGGGCGAACTGCTCGGCCGCGGCATCGCAGCTCTGGTCAACCTGGTCAATCCGGCGCTGGTGATCGTGGCAGGCGAAATGGTCAGCGTCATCGACCACCTGGAGGCCCCGATGCGACGCGCCGCCGCAGAGCATGCGTTTTCGTCGGCCTGGTCGAACTGCCGGCTGAAGATCGACCGCGGTGGCGACGAGATGTGGGCCCGGGGAGCGGCCTGGTTGGCCATCAGGGCGGCGGTCATGCGACCCGAGACCTTCGCCAGGGTGAGCCCGGAAGTGGCCGTGTGAACCGGCCGAACCGGGCCCGGGCGCCCCCAGCCTTTGCTGCCCCCATTGACCCTCTTCGCTGCACGCTTCGATGCACCTGCTCGGCCACCGGGCCGTCCACCCCATCACCACCCCGCATAGATCGGTTCTTCGATGACCACTCCAGAAGACCAGTCGACCACTCAACTCCGGCGCAGCGGAACTCCGTTTGCGCGTGGTCGCCTCCCGCTGCTCACGGCCGGCATAGCCCTGGCCTGCACCCTCACCCTCCCCATGATCGCGTCGGCCCAGCCGACCCCCGACCCCGACAAGGACCTCACCGCCAAGCAAGCCCAGAAGATCGAGCGTGAGCGCCGCGTGCAGCTTGCCGCCAACGAGGCCAACGCTCAGCGGGCAGTCAATCCCGGCGACGAGGTGCCGCTCGACAAGTCCAAACTCCAGAACCTGAAGGTGGGCAAGACCACGGCCACCAGCGACGGGGTGAAGCTCGAGATGGGATCGTTCGTCGGTCTCGTCCGCTTCGTCAGCGCCGATGTCGTGAAGGTCACCATTCAGGCCGCCGGCCAGCCGGCCTACAAGAGTGTGGCCGTAGTGAAGGACCGGATCAAGAAGGTCTCGATCAAGCGGAGCAAGTCGTCCTCGACCTACACGATGAAGACGAGCGGCGTCACGGTGCGGATCGCGCTGAACAAATTCGGTGTCACCATGCTCGACAAGGCGGGCCGGGTGATCAACGCCGACGACTCGCGATTCGGCAGCGGGTACCAGGACGGCAAGCCCTACGTGTTCAAGAAGACCGACAAGGGCGAGGCGTTCTATGGCTTTGGCGAGCAGACCAAAGGCCTGAACAAGCGTGGGGACAGCATCGGCATGTGGAACACCGACCACTACGCCTACGAGGCCGACGCCAAGTACATCTACGCGTCCATTCCGTTCTTCACCGGCCTGAAGAGCACAGGCGCCTACGGCATCTTCTTCGACAACACGCACCACTCGATGTACGAGATGGCCAGCGAGGCCGACGATTACTACTACTTCTACGCCAATGGTGGAGAACTCAACTACTACTTCATCAACGGCCCCAAGATGGGCGACGTGCTCGAGCGGTACACCCAACTGACCGGTCGCTACCAGCAGCCGCCGGAATGGTCCCTCGGCTGGGAGCAGAGCCACTGGGGCTACTTCCCGGGCAGCAAGATCCTCGACGTGGCCAAGGGCTATCGCGAGCGCAAGATTCCGCTCGATGCGATGAACATGGACATCGACTATATGGACGGGTGGCGGGTTTTCACCTGGGGCAAGAACTGGGGCGACCAGAACCAGATCGACGACGAGCTGGAGTCGATGGGGGTCAAGACGATCGCCATCAACGACCCGGGGGTGAAGAAGGAGTCCGGCTACTGGCTGTCCGAGGAGGGCACCGACAAGGGCTACTGGGCGACCAACCCCGACGGCAGCAACTACGAGGGCGCGGTGTGGCCGGGTACCGCATACTTTCCCGACTTCAGCCGAGCCGACGTTCGGGCGTGGTGGGCCGGCCAGCTGCCCAAGCTCACCGACAAGGGCGTGGACGGTATCTGGCTCGACATGAACGAGCCGGCCGACTTCGTCGGCCCCAACCACACGCTGCCGTTGAATGTGGAGTTCAGCAAGGGCACCAAGCAGCACACCGAGATTCACAACATCTACGGCTTCTGGAACACAGTCGCCACCTATGAGGGCCTGAAGAAGGCCAAGCCCAACGATCGGGCATTCGTCTTCAGCCGCGACATGTACGCCGGGTCACAGCGTTACGCGGCACTGTGGAGCGGCGACAACGTCAGCAACTGGGACCACCTCAAGCTGACCCTACCGCTCAACATGAACGCTGGGCTCTCGGGGGTGCCGCATGTCGGCAACGACATCGGCGGCTTCGTCGGCGACACCACGCCCGAACTGTTCGCCCGCTGGATCGAGAGTGGCTCGTTCGCCCCCTTCGCCCGCGTGCACTACGACAACAGCTTCCAGCCCGACCAGCAATGCCAGGAGCCCTGGTGCCTCGGCTCCGAAGTGGAGGACATCGCCCGCCGGTACGTCAGCCTGCGGTACAGCCTGCTGCCGTACACCAACACGGCCTTCCACAACTCCACCAAGGACGGACGCCCGGTACAGCAGGCACTGGTCTACCAGTTCCAGAACGACTCCGCGGTGCGCAACATCTCCGACCAGTTCATGTGGGGCGACTCGATCATGGTCGCGCCGGTGGTGACCGAGGGCGCGACCTCGCGAGAGGTGTACTTGCCCCAGGGCAACGACTGGATCGACTGGTGGACCGGTGAGAAGCACAGCGGCGGCCAGACCATCACCAAGGCCGCTCCGCTCGATGTGATGCCGATCTACGTCAAGGCCGGCTCGGTGATCTCGACCCGTGAGGTGCAGCAGCACACCGGGCAGAACGACTTCACCAACGTCGCGTTCAACGTATTCCTCGGCAACGGCAAGGCCTCCGGCACGCTCTACGAGGACGACGGCAAGACCGAGGCCTACAAGAAGGGCGCTTACAACACCTACGCCACGACTGTCACGACCAAGTCGAACGGCTCGATGTCGGTGTCGACCAAGAAGACCCACGCGGGCTATGCCTCGAAGTTGAAGACCTACGACATCGTGCTGCGCGGTGATCTTCCGGTGTTGGGTGGTTCCGGCGCCGCCAAGGTGAGCCCCACCAAAGCTGCCATCAACTCCTCGGCCTCCACCAGCGGCGTCCGGATCGTCAAGACCGACGCCAAGAACAACACGGTGACCGTGCGGGTGCCGATCAACACCCGCAACGTGACCATCGCGTTCGAAGGGAAGTGAACCCGATGAGCAAGTCAGCAAACCTCACCGCTGCCTTTGCGCTGACCGGTGCGTTGGTGGTCGCATCGTGGTCGCCGGCCGCCCAGGCGGCGCCGGGCGACCTGACCGTCGCCTCGCTCTCGGCCAGCCAGGCCAAGGCACTGGCGGCGTCGAGCGCCCGCAATCAGGAGACCGCGCTGAACATGTACTCGGTGATGACCGACCGGTTCGCCAACGGCGACCCGTCCAACGACACCGGTGGCATCTCGGGCGGCCCGCTCCAGCATGGCTTCGACGCAACGAAGAAACAGTTCTACAACGGTGGTGATATCAAAGGCCTGACCGACAAGCTCGACTACATCAAGGGCTTGGGCATGAACGCCATCTGGATCACGCCGCCGTACGAGAACGATCCGGTGCAGATTCTGCCGAATTACACCTCGGCGTCGTACCACGGCTACTGGATCACCGGCTTCGACACGATGGACAAGCATGTCGGCACCCCTGCCGAGGTGAAGACGTTCATCGCCGCGGCCCACAAGAAGGGCTTGAAGGTGATCTTCGACGTGGTGGCCAATCACACCGCGGACGTCTTCGACTATGCCCAGCAGGAGTACACCTACCGGGCGTCCGACCAGTACCCGTACAAGGATGTGAACGGCAACGCCTTCAACCCCCACGACTTTGCGACGAGCAGCCAGTTCCCGCAGATGAAGGTCGAGGACATGCCGTACACGCCGGTGCAGCGCCAGGCCTCCGACGCCACCAAGCGCTCGCCCGCGTTCTTGAACGATGCGCTGAATTACCACAACCGTGGTGACTCCACGTTCGCGGGTGAGAGCTCACAGTGGGGCGATTTCATCGGCCTCGACGACGTATTCACTGAGAAGCCCGCGGTGGTCAATGGCTTCAAGGACATCTTCAAGGGCTACATCAAGAACTACGGGGTGGACGGCTTCCGGATCGACACCTACAAGCACGTCAACATCGAGTTCTGGCAGCAGGTGATGCCCGACGTGGAGAGGTATGCGCACACGCAGGGCAAGAAGAACTTCTATGTCTTCGGTGAGGTCGCCTCGCCGACCGCCGAGGAGGTGTCGTGGTGGTCGACCAAGGGTCGCAGTGGCTCGATGCTCGACTTCGCGTTTCAGGGGGCGATTCGCAAATTGCTGGCGGAGAACGCTCCGGTGTCGACGTTGGCCGACCTGTTCGCGCAGGACGACCTGTACACGACGAAGGACTTCAACGCCTACAACCTGGCCACCTTCGTCAGCAATCACGACATGGGCCGAATGGCCAACATGCTCCGGGTCGACACACCCGAACAGCCGGACTGGGCGTTGCTGCGCCGGCTCAACGTGGCCAACGCGGTGCTCTTCTTCTCACGCGGCAACCCGATCGTCTACTACGGCGACGAGCAGGGCTTCGTCGGCAACGGCAACGACACCGGGGCGCGCGAGTCACTGTTCGCCAGCAAGGTGCCCGAGTACGCGGAGGAGACCCTGCTGGGCACCGACCGAACCGGCGCGCAGGACAACTACGGCACGAATGTTCCGATGTATCGCCAGATTCAGCGGATCGCGGATGTGGTCAACGCCAACCCGGCGTTGAAGAACGGCGCCCAGGTGACCCGGCACGTCGACGAAGGCCAGGGCGTCTTCGCGATGAGCCGTACCGATGCCGGCAAGGGCGTCGAGTACGTGGTCGCGGTCAACAACGGCTGGACCGACAAGCAGGTTGACATTCCGACCTACAGCGCCAACATGGCGTTCACTCAGCTCTACCCGGCGGGCAGCCAAACGCTGTACACCGATCTGAACAAGCGGCTCTCGCTCACGGTGCCGGCCATGTCAGTGACCGTGTTCAAGGCGGCCAAGGCGGTGGCCAAGAGCAGTTCGGCCCCGTCGGTCGAGCTCACCGGCATGACCCCCGGTGCCACCATCACCGACCGGTGGCAGGTGCAGGCCCGCACCTCGAATCAGGGTGGCAGCAACGACCAGGTCACCTTCGTGGCCAAGGTGGGCAACGCTGCCTGGGCCAGTATCGGCACCGACGACAACCCGCAGTGGTCGGTGTGGTTCGACCCGTCCGGGATTGCGCCCGGAACCCCGGTCACCTTCCGGGCGATCGTGACCGACAACAACGGGCACCGGAGGGTGAGCGACGGCATTGTGCAGGTGGTCGGTGAGACCGCCTCGGTCAAGGCTCAGCAGGCTCCGGTTGACACTCCGGAGTCGTTGCAGCCGCAACAGCGCGGTCGCTGACCGACCGCTTGAACCAGGTGGCCCGGTTCGCCCGTCGGGGCGGCCCGGGCCACCTGCGTTGAGGGCTCGTGCCGTGACCGGGGAGCTCAGCCGAGGCGGCCCGCCGGCCATGTGCTGTCAGCGCAGCGTGGGTTCCGGCGGCACGGACGGACCCGCTGCGCCAGCGGCCGGCGGATCGACCGGCTTGGGTTTGCGTGGCAGGCCCAGAGCGTAGCCGGCGAGCGCTCCGGCCAGCAGGGCCAGCGCGGCGCCGGTGATCATGTAGCCGACCGGATTCACGAACGCCAGGCTGCGGTTGGCCGACACCGCGATGTACTGCTTCCACACTTCGAGGCCACCGTAGGCCAGCACGCCGATGGCGCCGACGAGTACGACACCGCCGAGGATCAACAGCACGCGGGAGAGCAGTTTCATGGCCTCAGCGTAGCCCGCACCTGCTCGACGTGGCAGCGCCGATCGGGTAGACATCGCAGCATGGATGCCGAGCAGGCCGCGTGGCTGGTCAGCCCCGCCGCGCAGGAGTGGCTGGCGCGCGCTGCCGCCGAGACCGACCCCGGCTCGCTCGCCGCCGCCGAGCGGCTGCGTCGGGGGCTCAGTCCCCAACACGCCGCCCTGGTGCTGGGGCAGGAGGCGCTGCGGCGCCGGGCGGTCGGCAAATTCGGCCCCCGGGCCGCCGCCTTGTTCTTCACCGCCGACGGCCTGGAACAGGCCACCCGCCGTGACGTGGCGCAGTGGCGGGCGCAACGCTTCCGAGCCGCCGGGGTTCGGACGGTGATCGATCTCGGCTGTGGGCTGGGTGCTGACGCACTCGCCCTGCTGGATGCCGGCCTCGAAGTGATCGCCGTCGAGGCCGACCCGGCCACCGCCGTGCTGGCCCGGGCCAACCTGGGTGTCGAGGTGGTGGCCGGCGACGCCGTGGCCCTGCTCGACGAACTGGACGACGGCGCTGCCGCGGTGTTCTGTGACCCGGCTCGGCGCACGTCGGAGGGGCGCAGTTGGCGGGTGCAGGACCTGAGCCCGCCGTGGTCGTTCGTCGAGCACCTGCTGGCCACCCGCACGTGTTGCGTGAAGCTCGGCCCCGGCCTGCCGCTGAACCGGGTGCCCGGCAATGCCGCCGCGACGTGGGTGAGCGAGTCCGGCGACCTGGTGGAACTGTCGCTGTGGCGCGGGGCGTGGAGTCAGGGTCGCGAGGCGGTGCTGCTGCCCTCCGGCGAGGTTCTGGCCGAAGGCGAGGTGTCGGTCGGGACGGTCCCGCCGGCCCAGGACGTGCCGGCCGACCAGACGTCCGGTGCGCCGCACCCCGCCGTACCGGTGAAACCCGGCGAGGTGCTGTACGAGCCCGACCCGGCGGTGATCCGGGCCGGCCTGGTCGACCGGCTCGCCGTCGGCATCGCCGCCCGCCGGGTCAGCCCCGGCATCGCCTACCTGGCCGGGGCCGAGCATCGTCCCACCCCGTTCGCGACCGCCTTCGAGGTGGTGCGGGTGCTGGACGCCGGCGAGCGGGCATTGCGGGCCTGGGTGCGCGCCGAGCGCATCGGCACCCTCGAGATCAAGAAGCGCGGCCTGGAGGTCGACCCGGCGGTGCTGCGCCGGCGGCTCAAACCCTCGGGGCCCAACGCCGCCACGATCGTGCTCACCCCGACCCCCGACGGAGCCCGGGCGCTGGTCGTCCGGCGGTTGTGAGCCGACGACCGGTGTGTGCGGCGGGGGCAGCTCAGCCGATGGTGAAGGTCGCACCCCGGCGGGCGTAGTCGAGCGATTCGGCGTCCAGATAATCGGCGGCGGTCAGCACCAGGGGTGCCAGCTCGCGCTCCAGTGTCTGTGACCGGAACAGCACCTCGATGGTCACCGCGTGGTCGGGTCGGAACACCACCTCGACCGGGTCTGCGGCCCGCACCACCCCGGGAGTCACCACCGACAGGTAGGCCCCCGGCTTGGCGGCGCGGGTGAACGTCTTCAGCCAGCCGCGCTCGGCGATGAACGCCCGGAACGTATTGCACGGAATGCGCGGGCAGGTGACCCTCAGCTCCACCGCATCGGGGCCCGTGCCGATGCGCCACCGCTCGCCGATCAGAGCACCGTTGACGTCCAGCCCTTGGGTGGTCAGGTTCTCGCCGAAGCTGCCGGAGATGAACTGCCGCCCCACCTGCGCGCCCAGGGCGTCCAGGTCTTCGCGGGCGCAGGCGTACACGGCCTGCACGTCGCCGCCGTGATTCTTGCCGTCGCCGATGTAGTCGCCGGCCAGCCCGCTGCGCCGGTCGGGGCCCAGGGTGCGGGTGCGGTCGCGCGCCCCCGGTGCCCTCACTGCAGCCGAGGCGACCGGCTGCTTGTCGATGCCGGTGGTGTTCTCGGGCTTGCCGCGATCGAGGGCCGGGCGGCCCAGGTTCACCGACAACACCGATGCCGTCATGCCGCCCCCTCGATTCGGGGCAGGAAGGGTGCGTCGCTTGGCGAGCGGGGTCGCACCCCGACCGCCCACCCGTGCGGCGGCACGGTGTTGGCGCAGCCGGGGCTGGCGATCAGCACCTCGCCCTCGGGCATCGGGCCGTCCTGGTCAGAGATGTTCAGCGCCAGCTCGATGACCTGCTCGGGTCCGGCCACCAGCACCACCACCGACTCGTTGGTGAGATCACGGGTGGTGACCACGCCGTCGACGATCCACGCGTGCTTCCGGCGCAGGCCGAGCAGCCTCCGGTACAACTCGCGGGTGTCCGCCCCGAACGGCAGCAGCCCGTCGGGGGTCTGCGGAAATGGTGGCCGCACCGCGTCGTCGCCGCCGACCTGGTCGAGCTTGACGCCCTCGAACCGCTGCTCATCGCCGGCGTAGATCGACGGAACGCCCGGCAGCAGCGTGAGCAGCACGGCGGCGTGTTCGATGTGCCGGCGGTCATCGAGCTTGGAACTGATCCGGGTGACGTCGTGATTGCTGATGAAGATCTGCGGCCTGAAGTGCTCGCAGAACCGGCGGTGCCGTTGCAAGGCCCAGTCGAGGTTCCACAGGTTGTGGTCGTTCATCGACTGCCAGATGCCGTGCCACAACTCGTACTGGGTTACCGAGTCGAGACCCGAGTGGGCGACGAACTCGTCCTTGTCGCCGTGGATCACTTCGCCCAGCAGCCAGCAATCGGGGTAGGCGGCCTTCACTCGTTCGACGATCGGACGCCACGCGTCCGCACCGGGCGCGTAGGCGGCGTCGAGCCGCCAGCCGTCGATGCCGCGCTGCTGCCAGTGGCACATGACGTCGACGACGAAGTCTTGCACCGCCGAGTTGCCGAAATTGAGTTCGACCAGGGCGTCGTGTCCTTCGAACACCCGCGGGTAGCCGTCCACCCAGCGCAGCCAATCGCCCTCAGGCGTGCCCGGGCCGGCGGCCAGGGCGCGCTGCACGATCGGGTGCTGGCGACCCAGATGATTGAACACGCCGTCGAGCAGAATGCGAATGCCACGTTCCTTCGCCTTCCACATCAGCTCGCCGAAGTCGTCGTCGTCGCCCAGCCGCGGGTCGATCGCGTAGTGGTCCAGGGTGTCGTAGCCATGGCTCATCGAGGCGAAGATCGGGTTGAGCAGCATGCCGTTGCAGCCCAGGTCGATCAGGTAGTCCAGCCAATTGGCCAATTGACCCAGGCGATGCCGCACCTCGTGCACGGCGGTGTCCTCGGCGTTGACGAAGCCGAGGGGGTAGCAGTGCCACCAAATGACGTGTCCCGTCCAGTCCATCGAGCTCCTCACCCCTCGCGCCGCGAGTCTACCGATCACGGGTGATCTACCGTGCGGTTCAACCCCAGTCGCGAAACATCACGCCAACGGTGGTCGCGTCGAGCACGGCGAGCTCGCGCGCCCCCGCACTCGCGTCGCACGATGCCCGCGCCGGGCGGGTAGGCGGGGCCGGGCGGGTAGGTCTGTCCGGGAGCGGTGCCTTTGCGGGTGCTGGCACCATGGACGCCATGCAACGCACCGTCAGTGCCCACATCGAGGCCACCCTCAGCGCCGACACCGAAGTGGTGCTGGCGATCGCCGTGGCGCACGGCCCCAGTTGCACCGAGAGCCTCGAGATCATCGCCAACGGCGCCCCCGCCGTCGCCCGCGAGATCGCCGCCCCGCACGGCGGCCGGCTGCACCTGGTCACCGGGCTGCCTGCCGGAGCGTTGACCATCGACTACAACGCGACCGTGAACGGGATCGCTCCGGTCGAGCAGCCCGCCGACATCGACCGGATCAGTTACGTGCGGCCCAGCCGCTACTGCGACTCCGACAAGCTGATGCCGGTGGCGGCAGCCGAGTTCGCCGGGCTGCAAGGCAAGAACCTGCTCGACGCCGTCTCCAGTTGGGTCGGCTCGCAGCTTTCGTACGTGTCGGGGTCGTCCAAGCCGATCGACGGGGCGGTCGACACCTATCTGTTGCGGCAGGGCGTCTGCCGCGACTACGCGCACCTGGTGATCGCGCTGCTGCGCGGCCTGAACGTGCCGGCCCGGCTGGCTGCCGTGTACGCGCCCGGGCTCGACCCGATGGACTTTCACGCCGTGGCCGAAGCCTTCGTCGACGGTGCCTGGTGGGTGGTGGACGCCACGGCGTTGGCGCCGCGGCCCACGCTGCTGCGCATCGCCACCGGGCGCGACGCCGCGGACACAGCCTTTCTGAGCACGATCAAGGGGGCTTTGACGCTGCACAGCGTCGAGGTGGGTGCCACGGTCGACGCGCTGCCGAACGACGACCTGACCCTGCTGACCGCGCTGCGCTGAGCTGGTGCCGGTGCGTGACGCCGGCTGAGGGCCGCGCACCCGCAGTGCCCGCTGGCTGCAGCGATGGGGGCTTGGGGTGCGCAGTGCGCCGACCGGCTCGCTGGGCGGGAAAGTGAAGCGCGCCCACCGCTGGTTGAGCTACGTCGAGACACCGTGCCACCGTGGTACGTCCCAGGTCTCGACAAGCTCGACCAACGGTTTCGCCACGGTACCGAGACGATTGGCCGGGCACTGAGAGCCGGTGGGGGCATCTGGCGGGTAGCGGGCTGGCTGCTGAGCCATCCGCCGGTGCGGTGGCCGGCCCGGCTGGTCTACGGGTGGGTGGCGGCGAACCGGCTGCCAGGCGGCGTCGATGGCTGCCGAGTGTCGGCCACCTTCAGCAGGGAAGCATGGAGCACGCAGATCGGCAAGACAGAGCACTAGATTGACGCCCATGACTGTCGAGCCCGAAGACCAGGTCGCACACGACGCCGACGACGTGATGCCCGAGATGACGTTCGACGCGCAGTTCTACCCGGCGCGACCCAAGAAGCTGCGCCCGGCCGCTCGCCGCCGGCAGAACCCGTTGCATGCGATCAGTGCACCGCCGTTCGCCCCCGACGGGCGCAACAAGGCGTATGTGGAATGGCTGGTGGAGCAGTCGATGTTGGGCGACGCTCGCACGCTGGCCCGTCAGTTGGCCGGGCAGCACACCATGTGGAGCAATCCGTACGCGGCCCCCGACCCGCGGGCCGCTGTCGACCGGGCTTCCGCCTGGTTCACCGCCTACCCGCTGTCGTTGATCACCGCGCCCAACCAGTCGTTTCTGGGCGCGCTGGGTGACGACGAACTGTGGCGCTGCTTCGAGGCGGTCGGCATCGACGCCGTGCACACCGGGCCGGTGAAGCTGGCGGGCGGTATTCGCGGCTGGGACGCCACCCCCAGCATCGACGGCCACTTCGACCGGATCAGCATGGCGATCGACCCGCTGTTCGGCACTGAGGACGAGTTCCGCGCCATGTGTGAGGCGGCCGGCAAGCACCACGGCACCATCATCGACGACATCGTGCCCGGCCACACCGGCAAGGGCGCCGACTTCAGGCTGGCCGAGCTGAACTACGGTGACTACCCGGGCATCTACCACCTGGTGGATATTCCGCCCGAGGCGTGGCACCTGCTGCCCGAGGTGCCCAAGGGTCACGACGCGGTGAACCTCGACCCCTCGCACGAGCAGGCGCTCGCCGAAGCGGGCTACATCATCGGCGAACTGCAGCGGGTGATCTTCTACGAGCCCGGCGTCAAAGAGACCAACTGGTCGGCCACGCCGCCGGTCTACGACCACACCGGCACGCTGCGGCGCTGGGTGTACCTGCACTACTTCAAAGAGGGCCAGCCGTCGATCAACTGGCTCGACCCCACCTTCGCCGGCATGCGGCTGGTGATCGGGGACGCCCTGCACTCACTGCTCGACCTGGGCTCGGGCGGGCTGCGGCTCGACGCCAACGGCTTTCTGGGTGTGGAGAAGAACGCGTCTGGGCCGGCCTGGTCAGAGGGTCACCCCTTGTCGCAGGCGGCGAATCAGTTGATCGGGTCGATGGTGCGCAAGGTGGGCGGGTTCACCTTCCAGGAACTCAACTTGACCGTCGACGACATTGCCGAGACCGGCAAGGTGGGGCCTGACCTGTCTTACGACTTCGTCACCCGGCCCGCCTACCACTTCGCGCTGGCCACAACCGACACTGAGTTTCTCCGGCTCACCCTGCGCCAGGCGATGGCCGCCGGCATCGATCAGGCGTCGTTGGTGCATGCTCTGCAGAATCACGACGAACTCACCTACGAGCTGGTGCACTTCGCCACCCGGCATGCCCACGACAGGTACACCCTGGGCGGGACGGAGTACACCGGCATCGACCTGGCCGAGTATGTGCGCGAGACGCTGCGGCAGAAGATCACCGGCGAGGCTGGCCCCTACAACGCCGTGTTCACCCAGAACGGCATCGCGTCGACCACCGCCTCGGTGATCGCCGCGAGCCTCGGCTATGACGACCTGGACGCCATCGGCCCGGCCGAGGTCGAGCGGATCAAGAACGCCCACCTGTTGCTGTGCATGTACAACGCCTGGCAGCCGGGGGTGTTCGCGCTGTCGGGGTGGGATCTGGTCGGCGCGCTGCCCCTGGACCGGTCGCAGGTGCAGAGCCTGATCGCCTCGGGCGACACGCGCTGGCTCGAACGCGGGGCCTACGACCTGATGGGCTGGGCGCCGGACGCCGAGAGGTCCGCCTCGGGCATGCCGCGGGCCCGGGTGCTGTACGGGTCGCTGCCCGAGCAACTCGCCGACCCCAAGTCGTTCGTGTCGCGATTGGCGGCGATTCTCAAGGTGCGCAAGCGGCATGGCATCTTCTCCGGCAGCTTGCTCGATGTTCCCGAGGTACCCACCAAAGAACTGCTGGTGATGGTCAACCGGCTCTACGTGGGGGCGGTGCAGGTCACGGCGCTCAACTTCGGGCCCGACAAGATCACCGCCCGGGTGCAGTCGGAGTCGATCCCGGCCGGCCGGGTGTTCGACCTTTCCACCCGCCGCAAGGTCGACAACGTGGACGACCTGGGCGGCTTCTCAGTCACGCTGCCGCCGTTCGGCGGCCTGGCGATGATCGTGCGCGAGAACTGAGCCGTCGGTCGGGCTGGACAAAAGCCGAGCCTGTCGAGACCCCGTGTCGGAGCGACACAATTGGGTCTCGACAGGCTCGACCAGCGACATAGGGAAGCACCGATCAATGCGCCCATCGCTGGTTGAGCTTGTCGAACACCCTTGCCACTGCGTGATGACCGAGGTCTCGACAAGCTCGACCAGCGAAATATCAGCGCTTGCCTCGACAAGCGATTGATCAGCGCTGCGGCTGGCTAGCTGGCCAGGATCACTGCCTTCTGGGCCTCGAACTCGGCGTCGCTGAGAATGCCTGCCGTGCGCAGCTCGGCGAGTTGCGTGAGCTGGGCGATTCGGCGCTGCATCACGTCGTCGCTGGGCGCTGCCGCCGGGGCGGGCACGGGTGGCGGGGGCGCGTACTGCTGCACCGGCGGTGCAGGCGCGTACTGCTGCACCGGCGGTGCGGCCTGGGCGGCCGCGGCCCGGGCCTGGTCTTCGGCCGCCCAGCGGTTGTCTTGGCGGCGACGCACCTTGCCGTGCACCGATGTGGCGACCGCCACCTTCGCTGCCGTCTTGAACAGCGCCATGTCAGGACTCCGTTTCTTCGAGTAGTTCGTCCAGTTCGTCTTCGGCGAGGACGCCGCCCATGATGATCTCTGACCCGGCGTTGGCGAAGTCGCTCAGCACGTTCAGCAGGGTCAGGTGCTCGACCACCAGCACAGCCGTCAGGCTGCCGGGTTCGAGATCGTCAGACAGGGCTCGCACGTCGTCAGAGGTGAGCAGGTCACTGGACGCGCCGATCAGATCGGGCGGCAACAGGTTGCTCAGGTCGTCGCCCTTCACCAGTTCGACGCCGGTGTCGCCGACGCGCACCAGTTCGAGGTCGAGCACGCGCAGCAGGTGGGCGTCGACGGCGGTGAGAAGGGTGTCCCAGGCGGAAGCGACACCGGTACTGGGCAGCACGATGGCCACCACTTCGAGGGGGCCCAGTCGGGCATCGAGCCAATTCGGATCAGCAGACATGGCGTCAGCTTAGCCGCGAGGCCTAGGGCCGCGAGCTGGCCGGAACCACTGTGTCGTCCAACATTTCAGGGCACGGATTTCAGGCCACGGTCGCAGATGAGTCGGACGACGGTGTCGATGCAGACACCCGAATCAGCGGCACCCGAATCAGCGGCAACAGTGCCAGCAGCATCAGGCAGGCCGCGCCGTACAGCAGGTACAGGTCACGGAATCCCTCGTTGAGCGTGCTCTGAAAAGCCTGCCGCAGCGCCGGCGCGCGGGTGTCGATGTCGGCCAGGTAATCGGTCAGAGCCTGTTCGAACGCGCTCGGCACGGCGTCGTGCAGCACCGTGAGCTCGTGCACCGTCGTCGCCACCTCGCGGCGCGCCTGGTCGACCTCGTGGCGTGCTGTCGCCAGCTTGCTGCGAGCCGTGGCCAGCTTGGCGCGTGAGGCGGCCAGCTTCGCCCGTGCGGCCAGCACCTGGTCGCGCCCGCTGATCAGGGTGGCCCGGGCGGCCGTCAGTTGTGCACGCTGGGCCCTGAGCGTTGACCGTTTGGCGATCACGCCGTCACGTTTGGCGGTGAGGGACGCGCGGGCCCGCACCAGCGCCGTTCGTTTCGCGGCCAAGGCCTGCTGCTGTGCCTGCAGGCTGGCGAGCTTGGCCGCCGTCGAGGATCGTTTGGCCGCCAAGGTGACATGTTCGGCCATGAGCGCCGCAATGGAAGCTTGCAACGCCTCGATCTGTGGCTCGAGCGTGGGGTCGGGTGTGGCCTCCAGTTCGGCCAGTTGTGCCCGTTGCTCGGCCAGTGCCTGATCGAGGCCGGCCAGGCCGGCATCGATGCCGGCCAGCGCAGCGTCGACCCCGGCGATCGCCCGGCGCAGCCCGGCCAGCGCCTTGGTGATGCCCGCGACAGCCTTGGCCTGCCCGGCCCGAGCCCGGTTCAGGCCTGCGATCGCCGTGGTCATGCCGTCAACGCCCCTGGTCATGCCGGCGATCGCCGTGGTCTGCTTGCCGATCGCAGTGCTCATCGAGGCTGTGGAGCGGTCCATGCGATTCAGCGCGGTGCGCATGCCGGCCAGCCCGGCGTTCATCGTTGAGATCTTCGAGCTGAGCGTGGCGCTGCTGCTGGCCAGCGTGTCGTCGACGGTGCCGAGCCGGTCGATGCCCGTTGTCACGCCGTGTTGAATATCGGCCACCACGGCGGGGGTCTGTTCGGCGAACAGGTATCTCGCCACGGTCTTGGTGGCGTCGACGATCGTGGTGACGTCGGCGTTCTTCAGCACGGTGACCAGGTCGTCGGGCAGGGTGCCGCCGCTGTCGGTGTTCACCTCGATCGTGGTGGCGGTGGCCAGATCGGGGAACTCCACTGTGTCGAGGGCCTCGGCGAACCGGTCGTCGGCCCGCCACTTGGCGAATCTGGCCTGCAGAGTCGCGGCGTAGGGCAACTGCGGCGCAGTGATCGTCGAGGGCAGTTCGGCCGTCAGCCGGGCCTGCACCAGGCCGCCGGCATGGGCCAGAAAGCCGACCATGATGGCCGGGGCCAGTGTGGTGCCGATCGAGCGCACCAGCGACAAGGTGCCCAGTGCCGAGTTCGATTGGTGCGGCGGAGTGAGGCTCAGCATCAGGTAGTTGAGCGGTGAACCGATCACGCAGCCGAGGCCCAGGCCGATCAACACCAGGGTGACGATCACGCTGGGGTAGCCGGGTTGGGGAATCACCCAGGCGATCACGCTCACCGCGGCCAGCGCCGACACGCCGGCGCCCAGGGCCAGCACTCGCTTGGGGCCGAACGTATCGGTCAGTCGTCCGGACAGTGGAGCACCCACCCCTGAGGCGAGCCCGAGAATGATCACCAGGTAGCCGCCGGAGCCGCTGGGTAGTTGTAGGGCATTCTCGGCCAGTTGGGGCACGAACACCACGCCCATCAGAATGAACCCCGACAGGAACGAAGCGGCCAGGGTGAGCGCGATCGGGGCCTCGGTGAAATAGCGCAGGTTCAGCACCGGGTCAGCGGCCCGGCGTTCGGCCAGCACGAACACCGGCAGCAACAGCACGAAGGCGAGTAGAAACGGGTAGACCTCGGTTGAGGTCAGGCTGCCGGCCAGGTCGAAGAAGTCGACGTTGGTCAGGCCGTACAGCAGGCTCATGATCATCGCCACGAGCAGTGCGGTGCCGACCAGATCGAGCGGCGCCACCGTGGTTTCGCGATGGTCGGGCAGCAGCACCAGCCCGCCGACCACGATCAGCGCCGCGATCGGCACGTTGACGTAGAAGATCCACTGCCAGTTGGTGGTACCGGCCAGATCGAGGATCAGGCTGCCCGCCGATGCTCCGAGTAGGTTCGCGATGCCGAACACCGCACCCACCAGACCCAGCGCCATGCCGCGTCGTTCGGGGGGCACCTCGGTGCCGATCTCGGCAGTGGCGATGGGCAAGATGCCGCCGCCGCCGACCGCCTGGATCGCCCGCGCGGCGATCAGCATGCCGAAGCTGCCAACGTCCTGGGACAGTCCGCACAGCAGCGAGCCGATGCCGAAGAGCGTGATCGCGGTGAGGTAGACGGGCTTGCGGCCCAGCCGGTCGGCCAATTTGCCCAGCACCGGAATTGCCGCCGCGTACGACAGCGTGTAGACGGTGATCATCCAGATACCCAGTTGCTCGTCGACGCCCAGGTCGTCGGCGATGATGGTGCGCGCCGGCGTGACGATTCCGGTGTCTATCGCTCCCATGAAGATGCCCAGCAGGTAGAGCCCGATGGCTACGGCCCAGGTGCGACGAGTGCCTTTCATGGGTTCGCTCTCTCGGCTTGACTCGAAGTCCGCAGGTCACGGTCGAACCGCTCCAGAGCCGCATTCACCACACTCAGTACGCGGGCGCAGGCATCGAGTTCGGCATCGGAAAAGTCAGCCAGTGCGTTGGTGTGCAGTTCGCCCAGCGGGGTGAAGAATTCGTGTGCCACCTGGTGGCCGTGCTCCCCGAAGCGCAGTACCACGGTGCGACGATCGCGGGTGCCGCGCTCGCGCCGGACGTGCCCGGCGGAGGTCAGCCGATCAACGGCATAGGTGACCGCGGCCGGGGTGACGTCGAGCTGGGCGGCCAGCTCGCGAAGCGTGAGTGGCGTTGTGGCCAGGTCGGCGGCGTAGATGGCGGTGAGCGCGCGCAGGTCGGTGGGGTGGAGGCCCTGATTCGACGCGAAGCCGTGGCCGACCCGCTCTGATGCCCAGCCCACCTGGCGAACGAGGGTGACCAGGGTGTGCAGCAGGGCAGCGCGGTCGTGATCGGGCACGGCACGAGTCTAGACAGTTCATTAAGCGGTTTGATCATCCATCGACTTGAAAGAGTGGGGCCGGGGTAGGTGAAAGGTTGATGAACATAGCTGACCCATAGCGCAGAGCTTGGTCGCGGAGGGGGCGGCGACCTACCATATTTGTATGAGTGACCAATATAATTTGGATAATTCCGCCTCGCTCGCGACCGACGCCTGGGCGATCGCCAACTCCTTGCCCGCGGGCATCGGTGACGCCTTTCGGGTGGTTGCGGTGCACGGCTCGGCGGATGATCCCGCCCAGGACCTGCAGTCGGCCCTCGGCAACGTCCGAGATCTGGTCGGGCGCAGCTATCTGCCGCGGGTGGCCGCCCATGAGATCCTCCCGCTCAGCCTGAGTCTGAGCGGTTTTCTGCGGCGCTTCGAGGGCTGGCAGCGCGAGGCGCTGACCGCTCTGGCCGCGGCAGCCACCGCCCGGCGTCTCGATGAGAGCCGCAGTGCGCTGCTGGTTGCTCTCGACGCCATCGAGCGTGGCGGTTCTGATCTGCGGGCTCGCGCATCTGCCGCCTGAGGGTGGGTCGACAGTCGTGATCGCCGGCTCGCGCGGGTCGGTTCTGCACGTGAATCGTTGGCACTCGGGTTGAACGAGTGCTAACCCCGCGATAGATTCAGTGTTAGCACTCTCACGCCGAGAGTGCGAACGGCCGCAGGCGGCACCCGCGACGACGCCCCGGCTCCCGAAACCGACAGCAATGGGCCGCGTGCCCAGCACAAGAAAGGGTTTTGACGTGGCAGTCACGATCAAGCCGCTCGAGGACCGTATTCTCGTCCAGCCTCTCGAGGCCGAGCAGACCACCGCCTCGGGCCTGGTGATTCCCGACACCGCCAAAGAGAAGCCGCAGGAGGGCAAGGTCGTTGCGACCGGCCCCGGCCGCATCGACGACAACGGCAACCGCGTTCCGCTCGACGTCGCCGAGGGTGACGTCGTGATCTTCTCCAAGTACGGCGGCACCGAGGTCAAGTACGAGGGCACGGAGTACCTGCTCCTGAACGCCCGCGACATTCTCGCCGTCGTCTCCAAGTAAGGAACCGTCAGATCATGCCCAAGATCCTTCAGTTCGACGAGGATGCGCGACGCTCGCTCGAGCGTGGCGTGGACGTCCTCGCCAACACCGTGAAGGTGACGCTCGGCCCCAAGGGCCGCTACGTGGTGCTCGACAAGAAGTGGGGCGCTCCGACCATCACCAACGACGGCGTGACCGTCGCCAAAGAGGTCGAGCTCACCGATCCGTACGAGAACCTCGGCGCCCAACTGGCCAAGGAGGTCGCCACCAAGACCAACGATGTCGCCGGTGACGGCACCACCACCGCAACCGTGCTCGCCCAGGCCCTGGTGCACCAGGGGCTGCGCGCGGTGGCGTCCGGTGCCAACCCGGTGGGCCTCAAGCGTGGCATCGAGGCGGCCGTCGAGGCCGTCAGCGACAAGCTGCGTGAGCTGTCTCGCGAGGTCGACGACACCGACGACATGGCCAACGTGGCCACCATCTCGGCGCGTGACTCCGAGATCGGCCGGCTCATCGCCGACGCCTTCGACAAGGTCGGCAAGGATGGTGTGATCACCGTCGACGAGTCCAACACGTTCGGCACCGAACTCGAGTTCACCGAGGGTATGCAGTTCGACAAGGGCTACCTGTCGCCGTACTTCGTGACCGACCCCGAGCGCATGGAGGCGGTGCTCGAAGACCCCTACATCCTGATCAATCAGGGCAAGGTGTCGTCGATGAACGACCTGCTGCCGCTGCTCGAGAAGGTGATCGGCGCCGGTGGCACCCTGTTCATCGTGGCCGAAGATGTCGACGGCGAAGCCCTGTCGACCCTGGTGGTGAACAAGATTCGCGGCACCTTCACGTCGGTCGCGGTGAAGGCCCCGGCCTTCGGTGACCGGCGCAAGGCGATGCTCGAAGACATCGCGATTCTCACCGGCGGCAAGGTGGTCTCTCCTGAGGTTGGGCTGAAGCTCGACCAGGTCGGTCTCGACGTGCTGGGCCGTGCCCGCCGCATCGTGGTGACCAAGGACAACACCACCATCGTCGACGGCGCCGGCTCGGCCGAAGAGGTCAAGGGCCGGGTGGCCCAGCTACAGGCCGAGATCGCCCGCACCGATTCGGACTGGGACCGTGAGAAGCTGCAGGAGCGGGTCGCCAAGCTCGCCGGCGGCGTCTGCGTGATCAAGGTCGGAGCGGCCACCGAGGTGGAGCTCAAAGAGAAGAAGCACCGCATCGAGGACGCCGTCTCGGCTACTCGGGCGGCCATCGAAGAGGGCATCGTCGCCGGTGGCGGCAGCGCCCTCGTGCACGCCGCTGCTGTGCTGGCCGACGGCCTGGGCAAGACCGGTGATGAGCTCGCCGGTGTGCAGATCGTGGCCAAGTCGGTGGTCGAGCCGCTGCGCTGGATCGCCGAGAACGGTGGCGAGCCGGGTTACGTGATCGTGTCGAAGGTGCAGGAGCTGCCGGCCGGCCAGGGCTACAACGCGGCCACCGGCGAGTACGGCGACCTGCTGGCCGCCGGCGTCATCGACCCGGTCAAGGTCACCCGCTCGGCACTGGCCAACGCCGCGTCGATCGCCGCTCTGCTGCTCACCACCGAAACTTTGGTGGTCGAGAAGCCGGAGGAGTCCGACGACGACGGACACAACCACTGAGCGTCCGCGCTCGAATCGCGCCGAACCCCCCGTCCTGCTGGGCGGGGGGTTCGGTGTATCTCGGCTCCACGCCTGGCCGAGTGTTCCTGGAGAAGTACTGATCAGTGCCCACCGTGGGTTGAGCCTGTCGAAACCCCTAGTGAGAGTGCCTCGCCTGCGGTCTCGACAGGCTCGCCCAGCGATGGACCAAGCATTTCCCTAGTAATTTTGTAGGTTATATGTCGAGACCGGCGCCGGACGGCCGCGGCGCCGCCTACCGTTTCGACATGGCAGCTCGCAGCCCCCGTCCGGACGCCTTGCTGATCGGTGCTCCCAAGGCCGGTACCAGTGCCCTGCACGCCGCGCTGGCCCGGCACCCTCAGGTGTTCACCACCACGCCCAAAGAGCCGAAGTACTACCTGTGCGCCGACGCCCCGCCGCCGGCCTACAACGGGCCGGGGGATGCGCACAGCCAGCAGGAGTGGATCTGGCGGCGTGAAGAGTACGACGCGCTCTTCGCTCCCGCCACAGACGACCAACTGCGCATCGAGAGCACGCCATTCTACCTGTATTTGCGCAACGCCCGGCGGAGGATCGCCGAGGAACTGCCCGAGGTCAAGCTGATCGCGGTGATTCGCGACCCCGTCGATCGGGCCTACTCGAACTGGATGCACCTGTGGTCGGACGGCCTGGAGCCCGTGGCCGATTTCGAAACCGCGTTCAACCTGGAGAGTGAGCGAATCGCGAAGGGTTGGGCGCCGTTTTGGCACTACCGCAGGCAGGGCTTCTACGGCCACCAGCTCCAGGACCTGTACAACCATGTGGACCCCGACCGCATTCTGCTGGTCAGGTACCGGGAGTTGGTCGAAGACCCGGCCGGGTTGCTCGACCGGGTGGTCGGCTTCCTCGGCCTGGAAAGCGGGCTGGTGCAGACCATCCCGCGGGAGAACTCCCGTAGCTACGTGGGGGCGGGCTTGTCCACCACGGTGCTGTCAACGGTGATTCGGGCCGGTGCCGCGGCCGGGGCGTGGTTTCCGCCCCAGGTGTGGCGCCGGGCCAGCGAACCATTGACGTCGCTGATGCAGTCCCGTGGGGCGAAGGCCCGGCCCACCTTGGACCAGGCGACCCGGGCTCGGCTCGTGCAGCAATTCGCCGACGACATCGACCTGCTCGAATCGGTCACCGGACGGTCGTTCGACGACTGGCGTGCCGACTTGAGCGCCGGCTCGTTCGCAGGCCGTACCGGTTGAGTTCGGCCGCGTTTCCTCAGCCGGGCCAGGGCGCGACCATCAGGTCGTGGGCGCCGTCGGGCCGCGCTGCTTCGAAGTAGAGCCTGGTGAGTCCGTCTGGGCCCTGCACGGCTGTGGCATAGCGCAGCGCGCCGTCCGAGGCGGGGGAGCACGCGATCGGCCCGTCGTCGACCGGCTCCAGCCGGCCGCCGGCGCCGGCCGCCCGTGCCCTGCCCGTGCGCTCGAACCAGTTCGACTCGGCGTCGGGGCGTCCGTCGTAGAGCACCACCAGCGGGTCGAGCGACAGCACCGCGGTCACCCGGGTGCCGCGGGCGTCCCAGCCGGTACCGGACGGCGCGAGTGCCAGGCCGTGATCGGTCCAGGTCAGCCCGTCGGTGCTGGTCAGGTAGCGAGTGGTCATCCGGTCCTCGGCTCCTGCTACGTCGAGTGGGTGACAGCACAGCCACAGGTGCCAGGCGGTGCCGTCGGTGACGATCACGGGGTCTTTCACAGCCACGGTGCTGCTGCCCGGAAGCACCACCGTGCGCCGTCCGGTGGGCAGTTGCTCGAGGGTGTCGGCGTCGATCGCCTCGACCCACCAGTGCTTGGAGCCGGGGGTGGCGCACGACACGTACAGCCGCCAGCCGCCGCCGGGCAGGTGCACCAGCGCGGGGCGTTCGAACGACTCGGCGCCGAAGGCTTCGCGATGCACCTCGGCGACCGTCTCGAAAGCGAACCCGTCGGCTGATCGGGCCACCACGGTGGCGACGCCCCGTCCGGCGGTGAGCGGACGCCGCACCCGATAGGTCAGCCAATAGGCGCCGTCGGCGTAGAGTGCCGCGGGTGCGCCGGACCAGTTGCCGGGCCCGGAACCGGGGGCCGGGACGACCACCGTCGCCTCGTCGAATAACGTCGTGACGCACTCGATCGTTGAACTCATGGGCGAAGCCTAGGGGTAGTCGCATCGAACCCCTCGGCATTCCAGGGCCGGGCGGAATCTCTTGAGGACGTGCTGATCAAGGCGTCCACCGCCGGTTGAGCTAGTCGAAACCCCTAGTCAGAGCACTCCGTCTGAGGTCTCGACAGGCTCGACCAGCGAAGGACCAGCGTTTCCCTAGTGGGGGCCAGGCCCATCGAAAATCGTCGCCACGCGGGCCTCGACAGGCTCGTCGAAGGAAAAGCCAACTGCTCTTCGACGGCACCGTTTACCAGCCGGGCGCTGCCGATCGGTCAGTACCATGAGCGGGTGCCCGCCGTCCCCGACCTTCTCAGCCGGCGGCGCTACGGCCTCGCCCCAGCGGCGATCGGCGTTGTCGGCACTGTGCTGATCGGGTGGGGCAGTTGCCACCCTGAGTTCGCCCACGGTCCCGACGGCTGGCCGTCCCCGATCGTCAACGCCGTCGGGCTGGCGCTACCGCTGCCCGTGAACCGGTTCGCGATCGTCGCCGGGGTCGTGCTGCTGGTAGCCGCCTGGTGGCTGCTGCGGCCCGTCGATTCGGGGGCTGCGCCGGCCTCCGGTTCGCCACCGACGCCCTCCCGGCGACGGGCGCTGGCGGCGATGGCGCTGTGGAGCCTGCCGCTGCTGCTGGTCCCTCCGGTGCTCTCGGCCGACGCGGTGCTGTACGCCGACCTGGGCTGGATCGTCAGCCAGGGGCAGAACCCCTACCTGGTCGGGCTCACCGGGGCCGGTGGGCCCTACGCGCTGCACGTCGATCCGCTCTGGGCGGGTAGCGGTGTCGCCTACCCGCCGCTGTCCCTTCTCGTCAACGCCGCGGTGGTGCAGTTCAGCGGCTTCGCCAGCTACCTCGGCATTGTCTTGATGCGAGTGCCGGTGCTGGCCGCGCTGGTGCTGGTGGCGTGGCTGGTGCCGCGGTTGGCTGTGCGCTTGGGCGCCGACCCCGACCGCGCCGTGTGGTGGGGCGTGGCGAATCCGCTGGTGATCGTGCACTTCGTCGGGGGAGCGCATAACGACGCGCTGATGCTGGCCGTCGCCCTGCTCGGGGTGTGGGTGGCTTTGCGTGGCCCGCACTGGGCCTGGAGCCTGCTCGCCGGCCCCGCCGTGATCGGTGTGGCGATGGCGTTGAAACCGCAGGCCGGTCTCGCGGTGATCGCGGCCGCCGGGCTGCCGGTGGCGGCCCAGCTCGCCGTATCGCCTCCGGTGCGCCGAGTGTTGCTGCTGGCTCGCCGCACGCTGGTCGGTACCGCAGTGGCCGGCGCGGCTTTCGTGGCGGTGTCGCTGGCCAGCGGCTTGGGTTTCGGGTGGACGCGATGGCTGTCGCTGATGGGCAAGGCCGGCACCGCGGCACCGTTCTCGGTGCTCGCCCAGTTGGGGGAGCGGCTGATCGACCGACTCGGCGGCGACCCCACCGGTTGGCTGACGGCGATCGGTGCGGTCTCGACCCTGGTCACGCTGCTGGTGCTGGCCTGGCTGGTGATCCGGTTCGCCGACCGTCCGCTCAGCGCGGTGGCGTGGGGGTCGCTGGCGGTCAGCACCCTGGGCCAGTCGATGCACCCGTGGTACCTGCCCTGGTCGTTCGCGCTGCTGGCGCTGGTGCCGCTGAGTCGCCGTCAGTTCGGCTGGACCACCGCCTTGATGCTCGGCTTCGTGGTGTGGAACGCCGTGCAGACCGTGGTCTGGCACTCGGTGCCATGACGATGGCGAGCCGGCGAGCAGGCCGGGGCGTACCGCTGCACAGGCAAGCAGGTGCCCCGGGTGCCTCGCGGCGGCGTTTTCGGTGCGCACTGCACCCGTAGTATCGACCCGCACCCAACCGACGACGAAAGCCTCACTCATGCCCCTGCCGATCTGGCGCCAGACCGGTGTCTGGGCGGGCCTGGCGGGGTCGCTGCTGGTCGGCATCGGGGCCTGCAGCAACGACTTCTCGTTCAATCCGGACGGCTGGGGGGTAGGCCCGATCGCCGTGCTCGCCCAAGCCATCGACCGCAACACCGGCACCTTGTTGGTGCTGGCGGGGTGCCTGCTGTTGTGCGTCGGCTGGCTGGCGCTGCTGCCACGTCCGGGACGTGAGCTGCCGTCGTGGCTGTGGCTGCTGTGGGCCGCCCCGTTGCTGGTGGTGCCGCCGGTGATGAGCGGCGACCCGTTCCTCTATGCCGATCTGGGCTGGATCATGGCCAACGGCGGCAATCCGTACGTCGACGTGCTGGGCAGTTTCGGCGGCCCCTTCCAACCTTTCGTGGACGAGTTCTGGGCCGGCAACGGGGTGGCGTACCCGCCGCTCGCGCTGGAGATCAACCGGCTGATGGTGCACCTGGGCGGCATGCACCCTTACTGGGGGGTGATCGCGCAGCGACTGCCCGCGGTGCTCGGGGTCGCCTTGCTGGCGACCTTCGTGCCGCGGCTGGCCGAACGGTTGGGAACCGACCGGAACTGGGCGGTCTGGCTCGGCGTTCTCAACCCGATCGTGATCGTGCACCTGATCGGCGGGGCGCACAACGACACCTTGATGACCGGCGTCGTGGTGCTGGCGGTGTGGCTGAGCGTGCAGCGGGTGCCGCGGGTCTCGGCCAGCCTGGTGTTGGCGCCGATAGTGATCGGCCTGGCCATGGCGCTGAAACAGCAGGCCGGGCTGGCGGTGATCGCGGCTGCCGGGCTGCCGGTGGCCGCTGCGCTGGCCGGGCTGCCCCGGCTGCAGCGCATCGCCGTGCTGGGCTGGCGCACCGCGGTCGCCACAGTCGTGGCGTTGGCCACCTTCGTGGCGGTCTCGTTGGCCACTGGCCTGGGCTTCGGCTGGACGAACTGGCTGTCGCAGATGGGCCGGGCCCGCACCATGACGGTGTCGGTTGCCCTCGGTGACGCGCTGGCGTTCACCGGCAGTGACCTCACCCACGCGGCGAACACCCTGATCGCCTGCCTGGCCGCGGCCGGGCTGGCGGCGCTGCTACTGAGCCGTCCGGAGCGTCCGCTCGAGGTGACGGCGTGGGGTTCGTTGCTGGTGTTGTTCATCGGGCAGGCCCTGCACCCCTGGTACGTGGGGCTGAGCCTGGCGCTGCTCGCGCTTGTGCCGCTGGGCCGGACGGCCTGCCGCTGGGTGGTGTTCGTCACCATCGGCTACCTGATCGCCTATTGCGTGAACAACCTGTACAACTGGCGGGTGCTGCCCTCGCTGGCGGTGGGGTTGCTAGCCGGGGTGGCCTGCTACGCGATCTGGGTGGCGCGGGCCGAGCGGCCCACCCCACTCGGCTGAGCCAGGGAGGCGTCCGCTGCCCGACTAGGCTGGCTTGGTGCGTATCGCAATCGCCGGGGCGTCAGGGCTGCTGGGCAGTGCCACGGTGGCCCACCTACGCGGCCTTGGTCACCAGGTGTTGGCTCTGGTGCGGCGTCCGGCCGAGAATCGCGACGAGCGTCGCTGGAGCCCCGATGAGGGCCGTATCGATGCCCCCGGCCTGACCGACGTCGACGCGGTGATCAACTTCTGCGGCGCCGGCATCGCCGATGCCCGCTGGAACGATCAGCGCAAGAGCGAGCTGCGCTCCTCCCGGCTGAATCCGACCACCACGATCGCCGCGGCGCTGCAGCCCGGCGGTCGCTGCCGCCGACTGCTGAACGGCTCGGCCATCGGCTTCTACGGCAACACCGGCGAAACCATGATCGACGAGGCCACCGGCCAGGGCGGGGGCTTTCTGGCGCGGCTGGTGGCCGACTGGGAGCGGGCCGCGCACGCCGCCCCGGTGCCGACGGCCTACCTGCGCACCGGGCACGTGCTCAGCGAGCACGGCGGCTTTCTGGGCAAGCAGCGGCTGCTCTTTCAGCTCGGCCTGGGTGGACGCATCGGCTCGGGACGGCAGTTCGTGTCGTGGATTCACCTCGCCGACTACACCCGGGCCGTCGCCCACCTGCTCACTTCGACGCTCACCGGCCCGGTCAACCTGACCGCTCCCAACCCGGTCACCAACGCCGCCTTCACCGAGGCCTTCGCGGGTTCACTGCAGCGCCCGGCACTGGTTCCGATGCCGCTGCCCGGGCTGAGGCTGGTGCTCGGCTCCGAACTGGTCGACGAGGCGCTGCTCAGCGGCACCCGGGTTCAGCCGCGACGGTTGCTCGACGAGGGCTTCACGTTCACCCACCCACGGCTGGCCGAGGCGTTGTCCGCCCTGGGCTGAACCCCGCCGGCAGGCTGGACGGCGCGGGCGCGCCGGGCGGGCACGCATAGACTGACCTCTCCCGCGCGAAGGAAGTGGTGCCTTGATGTCCTCTGCCGATCTGACTCCGGCCGGCGTACCGGCGCCGTTCGCAACGCTCGGGCTCACTTTCGACGACGTGTTGCTGCAGCCCAACGCCAGCGACGTGATTCCCTCGGCGGCCGACACGGCCACCCAGGTGTCGAAACGGATCAGGCTGAACCTTCCGCTGCTCAGCGCGGCCATGGACACCGTCACCGAGGCCCGAATGGCCATCGCGATGGCCCGCGAGGGCGGCATGGGCATCCTGCACCGCAATATGCCGGCCGACGAGCAGGCGTCCCAGGTCGACCGGGTGAAACGCTCCGAGGCCGGCATGGTCGACCAGCCGATCACGATCACCGCCGATCGCACCATTGGCGAGGTCGACGAATTGTGTGGCCAGTTCCGCATCTCGGGCGTCCCGGTGGTCGACGGCGCGGGCAAGCTGCTCGGCATCGTGACCAACCGCGATATGCGTTTCGAGGACGACCCGCGCCGCCGGGTCAGCGACGTGATGACGCCGATGCCGCTGGTTACCGGCTGGCCCGGCATCAGCAGCGAAGAGGCGTTGCGGCTGCTGGCCCGGCACAAGATCGAGAAGCTGCCGCTGGTCGACACCGACGGCACGCTGCGCGGGCTGATCACGCTCAAGGACTACGTGAAGTCCGACAAGTACCCGCTGTCGTCCAAGGATGATCAGGGCCGGCTGCGGGTCGGTGCCGCCGTCGGCTTCTTCGGCGACTCGTGGCAGCGGGCGATGCTGCTGGTCGAGGCTGGTGTGGACGCCATCGTGGTCGACACCGCGCACGGCCACTCCACCGGAGTGCTCGACATGATCGCCCGGCTGAAGGCCGAACCGGCCGCGGCTCACGTCGACATCATCGGCGGCAACGTGGCCACCTATGCGGGCGCCGCAGCCCTGGTCGACGCCGGCGCCGACGGCGTCAAGGTTGGGGTCGGGCCCGGCTCGATCTGCACCACCCGGGTGGTGGCCGGGGTCGGCGTGCCACAGGTCACCGCCATCCACGACGTGGCCCGCGCCTGCCGTCCGGCCGGGGTGCCGGTGATCGGCGACGGCGGCCTGCAGTACTCCGGCGACATCGCCAAGGCGTTGGTGGCCGGCGCCGACACGGTGATGCTCGGCTCGCTGCTGGCCGGCTGCGACGAGAGCCCCGGCGAACTGGTGTTCATCAACGGCAAGCAGTACAAGTCGTACCGGGGCATGGGTTCGCTGGGTGCCATGGCCGCGCGCGGGCGACGGGCGTCCTACAGCAAGGACCGCTACTTTCAAGGCGATGTCAGCGCCGACGACAAGCTGATTCCCGAGGGCATCGAGGGCCAGGTGGCCTACCGTGGCCCGTTGTCGGCGGTGGCCTACCAACTGGTCGGCGGGCTGCGGCAGTCGATGTTCTACACCGGGGCCGCCACCGTCGAGGAGCTGCACGCGAAGGGCCGGTTCGTGCGGATCACCTCGGCCGGCCTGCGCGAGTCACACCCGCACGACATTCAGATGACCATCGAGGCCCCGAACTACTCCGCCCCCCAATCGTGACCACGGCAAAGGATCCCGCCCCATGATCGAGATCGGGCGCTCGAAGCGCGCGCAGCAGGTCTACTCGTTCGACGACATCGCGATCGTGCCGACCCGGCGCACCCGGCACATCGAAGACGTCCGGCTGAGTTGGACGATCGACGCCCTCACCTTCGATTTTCCGATCGTGGCGGCCCCGCAAGACTCGGTGATGTCACCGGCCAGCGCCGCGGCGTTCGGCAAGCTGGGCGGCTTGGGCGTGCTCAACCTCGAGGGCCTGTGGACGCGCTACGAGAACCCCGAGCCGTTGCTGCAGGAACTGGCCGAGCTCGACGACCAGGTGAGCGCCACACGGCGCATGCAACAGCTCTACTCGGCGCCGATTCAGGGCGAGTTGATCACCCAGCGGCTCAACGAGATTCGTGAGTACGGGGTGCCGGTGGCGGGCTCGCTGTCGCCCGAGAACTGTAAGGCGTTCGCCTCGGTGGTCGTTCAGGCCGGGGTCGACTTCTTCGTGATCCGCGGCACCACGGTCTCGGCCGAGCACGTGTCGTCCGCGGTGGAGCCGCTGAACCTCAAGGAGTTCATCTACGCCCTCGACGTGCCGGTGATCGTCGGCGGCTGCGCCACCTACCAGGCGGCGCTGCACCTGATGCGCACCGGGGCGGCGGGCGTGCTGGTCGGCTTCGGCGGCGGTGCCACCAAGCGCACCCGCAACGTGCTCGGTGTCGAGGTGCCGATGGCGTCGGCGCTGGCCGACGTGGCCGAGGCTCGCCGCGACTACATGGACGAATCGGGTGGCCGTTACGTGCACGTCATCGCCGACGGCGCCCTGGGCCGCTCCGGCGACATCGCCAAGGCGATCGCCTGCGGCGCCGACGCGGTGATGGTCGGCTCGCCGCTGGCTCGGGCGTCCGAGGCCCCGGGGCACGGCTACCACTGGGGGCCGGAGGCTTGGCACCCCACCTTGCCGCGCGGCGAAAGGGTCAAATTCGGTGCCATCGGTTCGCTGGAACAGATTTTGCACGGCCCTTCGCACACCCCGGACGGCACGATGAACCTGGTCGGCGCCCTGCGTCGGGCCCTGGCCACCTGCGGCTACACCGAGGTCAAGGAGTTCCAGCGGGTCGAGATCGTCGTCCACCGCTGAGTCCTCGTTGGTCGAGCTTGTCGAGACCCCTTCCGGACCACGGGCGTGCCGATTCCGGGCGGGCAGGCGGGCTCTGCTGTATGCGTTCTGCCGTCGGGTGAGTCCTCGTTGGTCGAGCTTGTCGAGACCCCTTCCGGACCACGGGCGTGCCGATTCCGGGCGGGCAGGCGGGCTCTGCTGTATGCGTTCTGCCGTCGGGTGGGTGTGTGTTTTGCCGCTACTGACGTGCGTGATCTGCCGCTATCAGCGTGTGTGATCTGCCGCGTCCGGCATCGGTAGTGAGGGTGTTGTTGCGGCCCGCAATCGGTCGGCCCTGGACGTCCGTGCCGCACGGATGGCTACTGCGACCGCAACTGCCCCGAGGGCGATCATCGCGCCGAAGATGGCTGCCGTCGCAATGTCACTGCGGGATCCCCTCCACCAATCGGCGAGCTCGTTCAGGCCCTGTACACCGGCACCGCCGTACAGCACTCCCAGCACGCCGGACGCCCATCGTGACCAGGCGCCACCGACGCATGCCAGGACGATTCCGACGGCGGCCACTCCCGCCGGAATCAGGATGGCCTTCGGGGGAACCTCGTCTTCTGGTCCGAGGGCCATCAATGAGCCGAAGATCTCCAACGCCGCCAGCATGCCCGCGCCGGCGGACATCACCATCAGCAGCCCTCGTGTCCAGGCATCGCTGACGGTGAGTTCTCTCCGCACGCCACGAGAGTAGCCAGGCATTCCTAGCAACTATTGCGCGATGGTGACCCCATGGTCGGACGCCACCTTCGCCAACGCGGTGTCGAAGGTGGCCAGGGTGGCGCCGGTCTCCATCGCGGCGGCGAGTACGCAGCAGTCAGGCAGTCTCAGCGATGTGCTGGCCCGCAGCTTGGCGAGGGCGAGTGGCTGCTCGGTGGGGACGGGTAGCTGCTCGATCCCCATGGTGGCGATCCGTTCGCGATAGAGGTCTGCGCGACCGTCGCGGGCCGGGCGAGTGAGGACCTCCGCGAGGGTGATCGGGTGGATCGACAGTTCCTCGTCGGTATCGAGCAGTTCGAGCGCTCGGGCGCTGTGGGCGTCGCGGATTGCGAAGTGTGCGATCAGCACGTTGGCGTCGAGCACGATCATTCCGGCCAGTCCTTTCGGAGGTCTTCGAGGTAGCCGGGCGGGTAGTCGATGGTTCCCCTGGTCTCTTCGAGAACCTTGCGCCGCGCTGCCCGGCGCTCGGCGCGGGCGGTCTCGACCGACTGGGCTCCGGCGGTCATCAGCCGGGTGATGAGCTCGGAGCGAGGGATGCCGGGCCACTCCTTCGCGGCGATCTCGAGCGCGTGGGCGACCGGCGGGGTCTGGGTGACTTGGATCCGGGTCAGCGTCGTCGGCATAGACCGAAGTGTACCACTCGGAATTGCGGTGGTACAGACGGCCGGCATCGCTACGATGCCCCCATGAGCACGCCCCCGTCCGGATCGCCGGGCCCCGAGTTCGACCCGCCCGCGTCCTTCCCTGCGGGTCGTGCAGCCCCCGAACCGGACGGCGCGGCAGCTCCGTCCGCGGCGGCGGACGCCGGCCAGCCGTCCCGCACTTCGGGGGACTCGTACTCTGGCTGCCAGGCTTCCGAGACTCCCTATCCGGCGGGAGCTCCCGGCTACCCGGCCGGCGGCACCCACTACTCGCCCGGTTCCGCCCAGTACCCGAATGCCGCGTCCCCTGACCCGACCGCGGGCCAGTATCCGAACCCAGCCGCCCTGTACCCGGGTGCCGGCGGCCAGCCACCGAATCCCGGCGCACCGGTGCCGGGCGACGGATACCCGGGCGTACCGGGTGCCCCGCAACCGAGCGGTTACCAGGCGCCCGGTGGCGGGTTTCCTCTGTCGGTGCCCCCTGCCGCGCCCGAACGGGTCGGTCTCGGCCTGCTCGCGGCAGCGGTGGTCGTGCTCCGCCGGATGAGTGGTATCGGAAAGGCGAAGGCATGACGCACCCCGAGCTCGCGCGGATGCGCGACAGCATCGACAACCTCGATTCGGCGCTGATCTACCTGCTGGCCGAGCGGTTCAAGATCACCCAGCGGGTGGGGGAACTCAAAGCCAACGTGGGCCTGCCGCCGGCCGATCCTGACCGTGAAGCCCGTCAGATCGAGCGCCTGCGCACCGTCGCCAAGGACGCCCAACTCGACCCCGAGTTCGCCGAGAAGCTGCTGAACTTCATCGTGTCCGAGGTGGTCCGGCACCACGAGCGGATCGCTCGGGAGGCGAACTGACCGCCATTCCGTTCCGGATCCGCCCGGCGACCGCAGCGGACGGGGTGGCGCTGGACGAGATCGAGACCGCCGCCGACGCCCTGTTCGACGGCGTCGTGGCGTTGCCGAGTTCGCCCCCGGAACGGGCAACTGCGCTGACTGCACGCGGCTTCGCACTCGTCGCCGTCGATGCGACCGAGCGGATCCTGGGCTTCGCGCACGTGTTGGAGTTCGACGCCCGCTTCCACCTGGAGCAGCTCAGCGTGCATCCGGACGCCCAACGCCGGGGCCTGGGCGCGGCACTGCTCGCTGCGGCCGAGGACGGCGTCCGGGCCAGGGGAGCGTCGGTGGTCACCCTGCGGACCTTCGCCGACGTGCCGTGGAACGCCCCGTTCTACCGGCGCCACGGCTACGTCGACGCCGATCTGCCGGTGGCGATGGCCGGGCTGCTTGATGCCGAGGAACGACTCGGGTTGTTGCGGGCCGGCCCGCGGGTGACGCTGGCGAAGCAGGTCGCCGACCACATCGCACCGTGGCCGGCAGTGAGCGTGCTTCCGTTGCGCGACGGAGCCTCGGGGCTGGAGGTGTTCGTCCAGTACCGCGCGTCGACCATGGACTTCGCCGAGGGAGCGGTGGTCTTCCCCGGCGGACGCCTACTGCCGGGCGAGCTACCCCTGGACGTCCCGGACGCGCACCTGCTGGCCTGGGCCGCCACCGAGTTACCGACGCCCGAGTTGCTGGCTGCCGCCGCGATCCGCGAGGTGGCCGAGGAGTGCGGCGTGCTGCTCACCGCCGCCGACCTGGTGCCCTGGGACGACTGGGTGACACCACCCGGCGGACGCCGCCGCTTCGACGTCGCCTTCTTCCTCGCCGCCACCCACCCGGACCAGGACTGGCGAAACACCACCACTGAGGCGGTCCGCACCGGATGGAGCCGTCCCGGCGACCTGCTGCGGGACGCCGGCGCAGGCCTGGTCCGGCTGTTGCCGCCGACCCGCACGCTGCTCACCGAGCTCAGCCTTTTCTCCGACGTCGCGAGCGCCCTCACAGCTCGGCCGCGGATCGTCCCGGTGCTGCACGACCTGGGTCGCCTGCGGCTGTCGGCAAGGGATTTCGACACCAACCAGCGCTAGGCGAAACGCTGATCAACCATGTCCCGGCCGCGGCGCACTCGGCGGGCGATCTGAAACCCCAGCGCTTGCGCCGTTTGACCCGGATCGCGGATCAACGCGACCACCGCTGGTTGAGCTTGTCGAAACCCCTGACCGGCGAGCATCCAGGTCTCGACAAGCTCGACCAACGAAATCAGCTCTGATGTGCCTCGATGGTCGCCCGAGCCAGCCGCACCGCATCCTGACGCAGGTCGTCGGGGGCGAGTAGCCGGGCCTCGCCGCCGAAGGCGAGCACGATCGCCAATGCCGCCCGCCTGGCTCGGAAGGTCAGCTCCACGATCGGCCACCCGTCGTCCTCGCCGCGTTCGACCACAGTGGTGCCGGGTGCGAGCTGAAAGCGGGAGTAGGTGGTGAAGTACCCTACGGCCGCGGGCTGAACGGCGACCGTGATGGTGCAGCCGGCGCTGTGGTCCTCGAAGGCGGCCCGCTGCCGGGCCCAGGCCTCGGCGAGATTCAGGTCGTCGGGCACCTTGGCGGCCTCGTCCAGCACGGTGGCGGCGACGATCCGGGACACCCGATAGGTGCGCTGCTGGCCCCGGTGGGCGGCGAGCAGGTACCAGCGCCCGGCATTCTCGACCAGGCCGTAGGGGTCGACCGTCCGGGTGCCGGGTTCGCCGTTGTTCCGGGGCGATGCGTACCGCAGCCGGAGTCGTCGCTTGCGGGTGGCGGCGTCGCGCAGCACCGGCAGCAGCGGCACCTCCTCGGCTGCGGCGAACCAGCGGCGCCGGTCGACCATCACCACCGATGCCAGCGCCTCGGCCTTCTCCAGCGCCGGCCCGGGGACGGTGGCCGACAGCTTGGTAAGCGCCGAACTCAGCTCGCCGCTGAGCCCGAGTTCGGCGGCGGCGGTGCCCGACGTCCAGGCGAACAGCGCCTGCGCCTCGCCGGGGCTCAGCCCGCTGACCTCGGTGCGGTAGCCGTCCAGCAGTGCGCAGCCCCCGTTGCGTCCGCGATCGGTGTAGACCGGGACGCCGGCGGCCGACAGCGCCTCCATGTCGCGCAGCACGGTGCGTTCAGACACCTCTAGGATCCCGGCGAGCCGGCGCGCGGGCAGCCGCCCGTGTCGCCGCAACAGGGCGAGGATCTGCAGCAACCGGTCGGCACGCACAGTCGGAATCCTGTCACGAAAACATGACAGAAGATGTCTGGATACGGCGTGAGGATAGGAGACATGAACGAAACCCAGACCGTGCCGGACACCCGGCCCCTGTTCCACACCGCGCTCGCCCAGATCGCGCCGCTGATCCATGCGTTGCTGGCCACCGATCTCGATCGGCCGACTCCATGTTCGGAATGGACGGTGCGTGAGCTGCTCAGTCACCTGATCGCTGTTGAGAACCGCATCGTGCACATCGCCGGCGGTGGTCTGCCGTTCGAGGTGCCGTCCACCCTTGAGGGCATCGCCGACACCGAGTGGTCGGACGCCTGGCGTTCCCGGATCGCGCCGGTGCAGGACGCCCTGGCCGATGACGCGCTGCTGGCCCGCGAGTGGGCGCACCCTGCCGGGGCGATGCCGGGCTTTCAGGCCATCGCCATCTACGCCAGTGAACTGGCCGTCCACGCTTGGGACCTGGCTCGTGCCCTCGGCCGGGATGCCGAACTGAACCAGTCCGTCGCCGCAGCCGTGGTCGGCCCGATCACCGGCGCACTGCCCGCCGAGCCGCGCGGTGCCGAGCTCGGCATCCCCTTTGGCCCGGTCGTCCCGGTCGCCGTCGACGCCCCGCCCTACGCCAGACTGGTCGGCTGGGTGGGTCGTGACCCGCAGTGGGCGCCCAGAGCCGACTGACGGGGTCGCCGACGCGCCGCACCGTGGTCGGTCCAACCTCGCGAGGTGGGCGGGCTGAGGTGGCTACGCTGCTTGTGACGCCCAACAAGGAGAACCCGTGGACCCGACAGAACTCAGCCAGCACATCGTCGCCTGGCTCACCTCCGCAGTGACGGCTTCGTTCGGCGCGATCGTCCTCGTGGCGAGCATCGTCGCGCTCTGGCGCGTCTTCGCCAAGGCGGGCCAGCCGGGCTGGGCTGCGCTGGTGCCGCTCTACAACATGTACCTCTCGTTCAAGATTGCCGGCTTGAACCCGTGGCTGTTCCTGCTCATGTTCGTGCCGTTGGTGAACCTGGTGATGGCGGTCGTCTGGGGGATCAGGTTCGGCGCGGCATTCGGCAAGGGCGGGCTGTGGTCGTTCTTCCTGCTGGTGCTCTTTTCGACGATCGGCTTGCTGATCCTCGGCTTCGGCTCGGCCGGCTACCGTCGGCAGCGGTTCGCCTGATCGGGCTCGGCTGCCTCTAGAGACGCGCTGATCAATGCGCCCACCGTTGGTTGAGCGTGTCGAAACCACTAGTCAGAGCACTCTGTCTGAGGTTTCGACAGGCTCGACCAGTGAAATCAGCACCTCAGGCGATCACGTCACCGGCCGCGGTGTTGGCCGGGATGCCGGTCACCACCGAGCCCGGCGGCACGTCTTTCACCACCAGCGCGTTGGCGCCCACCTTCGAGCCCTCGCCGATGGTGATCGGGCCGATGATCTTGGCGCCGGCACCCAGCAGCACGCCGTTGCCGATCGTCGGGTGCCGCTTGAACCGGCCGCGGGAACGTCCGCCCAGGGTCACCTGGTGGTACATCAGTACGTCGTCGCCGATCTCGGCGGTCTCGCCGATCACCACGCCGTTGCCGTGGTCGATGAAGAAACGGCGGCCGATCACCGCGCCGGGGTGAATCTCGACCTGGGTCAGGGCGCGGGAGAACTGCGAGATCAGCCGGGCCAACGGCCGGGTCAACGGGCCGGCGTTCCACAGCGTGTGGCACAGCCGGTGCGCCCACACCGCGTGCACACCCGGGTAGCTCAGCGCGACCATCCACCTGCTGTGCGCCGCCGGGTCTTCGCGCAGTGCC
Organism: Micropruina sp.; assembly: GCF_047602085.1. Taxonomy (GTDB): domain Bacteria; phylum Actinomycetota; class Actinomycetes; order Propionibacteriales; family Propionibacteriaceae; genus Micropruina. The sequence continues at coordinate 434,137 of NZ_JASGID010000005.1, read as the reverse complement.
GTTTCAAGGTCTTCATTCACCCGCAACCAGGCGGCCGAAGCCAGCGCTCGCAACCTCATCGCCCCATCAAACCAGAGCTCGCCGCAGGCTGCGCGGCCCCCTCACACCAACGACGGCCCCGTCGTGAGACGGGGCCGTCGGAGTGGTCGAGCGGGAGCTTCAGTCGAGCAGGTCGGAGTACAGAATGGTCGAGAGGTAGCGCTCGCCGAACGACGGGATGATCACCACGATCACCTTGCCGGCGTTCTCTTCGCGAGCGGCCAGTTCGCCGGCCGAGGCCAGTGCCGCACCGGAGCTGATGCCCACCAGCAGGCCCTCTTTGGCAGCGGCCAGACGGGCGTACTCGACGGCGGTCTCGGCGTTCTGCGGAATGATCTCGTCGATCACCGACTGATCGAGAATCTCGGGAATGAAGTTGGCGCCGATGCCCTGAATCTTGTGCGGGCCCGGCTTGCCGCCCTCGAGAATCGGCGACTCCTTGGGCTCGACGGCGATCATCTTGACGCTCGGCTTGCGCTCCTTGAGCACCTGGCCGACGCCGGTGATGGTGCCGCCGGTGCCGATGCCGGCCACGACGTAGTCGACGGTGCCGTCGGTGTCGTTCCAGATCTCTTCGGCGGTGGTCTTGCGGTGAACCTCGACGTTGGCCTGGTTGGCGAACTGGCGCACCAGCACCGCGCCCTCTTCGGCGCCGATCGCCTCGGCCCGGGCCACCGCGCCGCGCATGCCCTCGGGACCGGGGGTGAGCACCAGTTCGGCGCCGAAGGCGCGCAGCAGGGCCCGGCGTTCCTTGCTCATCGTCTCGGGCATGGTCAGCACCACCCGGTAGCCGCGGGCGGCACCCACCATGGCCAGCGCGATGCCGGTGTTGCCCGAGGTGGCCTCGACGATCGTTCCGCCCGGCTTCAACTGGCCGGACGCCTCGGCGGCGTCGATCATCGACACCCCGATCCGGTCCTTCACCGAGTTGGCCGGGTTGTAGAACTCCAGCTTGCCGAGCACGGTGGCCTGGGCATCGCCGAAGATGCGGTTGAGACGCACCAGCGGGGTGCGTCCGACCAGCGCAGTGACGTCGTCGTAGATCTGCATGGTGTTCCTAACTGAAGTACTTTGCGGGCAATTCCGCGTTCACGAATCTCGGTGCGAAATCATAGTACCTATGGCTTTCCCTAGACTGCGTGCCATGAACCACGACCATGAGCTGGTGCTGGTCGTCGATTTCGGCGCCCAGTACGCCCAGTTGATCGCCCGCCGGGTGCGCGAGGCACGCATCTATTCAGAGATCGTGCCGCACACCGCGACGGTCAGCGAGATCGTGGCCCGCAAGCCGAAGGCGATCGTGCTGTCGGGCGGCCCGCAGTCGGTGTACGCGCCGGGCGCTCCCCAGGTTGATCCGGCGCTGTTCGCCACCGGCATTCCGACCTTCGGCATGTGCTACGGCTTTCAGGCCATGGCCTCGGCGCTGGGCGGCGAGGTGCGCCGCACCGGCCTGTCGGAGTTCGGCCGCACCCCCGTGCAGGTCGGCGAGGGTGGCGCACTGCTCGGTGACCTGCCGCCCAGCTTCCGGGCCTGGATGAGCCACGGCGACGCCGTCCATGAGGCTCCGCCCGGGTTCGTTTGCCTGGCCACCTCCGACGGCTCGCCGGTCGCCGCGTTCGAAGACCTCGACCGCGGCCTGGCCGGCGTGCAGTGGCACCCCGAGGTGGGTCACTCCGAGTTCGGGCAGGCGGTGCTTGAGACGTTCCTGGTCACCATCGCCGGCTGCCGCCAGGACTGGACGCCGGCCAGCATCGTCGACGATTCGGTGGCAGCGATCCGCGCCCAGGTGGGCGACGCGCAGGTGTTGTGTGCGCTGTCCGGTGGCGTCGACTCGGCGGTGGCGGCAGCGTTGGTGCAGCGGGCGATCGGCGATCAGTTGACCTGTGTGTTCGTCGACCACGGACTGCTGCGCAAGGGCGAGGCCGAACGGGTGGAACGCGACTTCGTGGCAGTCACCGGCGTCGATCTGGTGGTGCGCGACGAGGCCGACCGCTTTCTCGGTGCGCTGAGCGAGGTGAGCGACCCCGAGACCAAGCGCAAGATCATCGGCCGCGAGTTCATTCGCACCTTCGAAGACGCCGCCCGCGCGCTCAACGACCACAAGGACATCGAGTACCTGGTGCAGGGCACCCTTTACCCCGACGTCGTGGAGTCCGGCGGCGGCGAGGGTGCGGCCAACATCAAGAGCCATCACAACGTGGGCGGACTGCCAGACGACCTGCAGTTCAAGCTGATCGAACCCTTGCGCACGTTGTTCAAAGACGAGGTGCGGGCGGTCGGCACCGAGTTGGGCCTGCCGTCCGACATGGTCTGGCGGCACCCGTTCCCGGGCCCCGGCCTGGCCATCCGGATCATCGGTGCGGTGACCCGCGAGCGGCTCGATCTGCTCCGTGAGGTGGACGCCATCGCTCGTGCCGAGCTCACCGCGGCCGGGCTGGATCGCGAGATTTGGCAGTTCCCGGTGGTGCTGCTCGCCGACGTCCGCTCGGTCGGCGTGCAGGGCGACGGACGTACCTACGGCCACCCGGTGGTGCTGCGTCCGGTGACCTCAGAGGATGCGATGACCGCCGACTGGGGCCGGCTGCCCTACGACGTGCTGGAACGGATCTCGACCCGGATCACCAACGAGGTGCGCGAGGTCAACCGGGTGGTGCTCGACATCACCTCCAAGCCCCCGGGCACCATCGAGTGGGAGTGATCCTGCGGTGACCCGCAGCGGGCTCGCGCCCACCGAGCGGCAGTGGCGGGCGCTGGCCCGGTCGTCGCCGTGGCAGGACTATCGCTGGGTGGCGATGCTCGACCCGGTCGAGCTCGCCGACGGCTCGGCCGAGCGGCCCGGCCCGGCGACCCTGCTCAGCGAGCTGGCCGCCGGCCAGCGGCACGGCCGGCTGACCTGGTGGGCGGTCGTCCACCAAGGCCGCGGCTACGACCCGCGCTGCACCTGCTGCCCGTTGCTGGAGGGCCAACTCGCCGACCGCCTGTACCGCGGCGAGGGCGGCCCCTGGGCGCAGGATCTGCCGCGTCCCGCCGATCTGCCGACGCGCTGGCTGATCGGTCTCGACCGTGCCACCGGCATCGTGGTCAGCCTGACACCGCTGGACGGCCGCAGCGTCGCGGGATCATTCGAGGTGGTCTTCTTCGCCGTGGACGGCACTGCCGCTTGAGCTATGCCGAAACCGGGTCTCGGCGGGGTCGACCAACCCGGTGCGCCTGGGGTTTCGACGCTCGACATCGACGGGCTCGACCGGCGTCAGTCTCGACCGGCCGGTTCACCCAACCGGTAGCTGCCGCGCCCACCAGCCGAGAATCGCCTCGAAGCGCTGCCGGCGGTGCCACGGCGTGCCCGAACGCGACAGTTCGTGGTTCTCGCCCGGAAACACCAGCAACTCGGCCTCGATGCCGCCCAGCTTGAGCTGAGCGTAGTAGCGCAACGCCTGTGACAAGGGGCAACGCAGGTCCTGCTCGGAATGGATCACGAACGTCGGGGTGGTCACCCGATCGGTCAGCAGCATCGGCGACTGGGCGTCCATCTGCTCTTTCGAGCCGTGGTAATGCTGCGGAAAGTACCACCCGATGTCAGACGCCCCGACGGACGAGGCCGGGTCGAGGTAGCCGCGCTCGACGATGGCGCCGGCCCAGCGGTGGTCCTGGGCGATGATCCAGGCGGTCAGGTAGCCCCCGTACGAGCCGCCCATGATGCCGACCCGGTCCCCGTCCAGGCCCGGCACCGTGGCGACGGCGTGGTCGAGAAAGGCGAGCACGTCGGCGGCGTCGAGGTTGCCGAAGTCGCCCTGAATGGCGCGGCCGTGCTCGCTGCCGTAGCCGGACGAGCCGCGCGGATTGCACATCACCACCGCGTAGCCGGCCTCGGCGTACACCTGCGCTTCGTCGAAGAAGGCGGGGGCATACGCCGCGAACGGGCCTCCGTGAATGAGCAGCAGCGTCGGGTGCGGGCCGGCACCATCGGGCAGCACCACCCAGCCGTGCACCGGGTAGCCGTCGGGTGCGGTGGTGGTGAGTTCGCGCGGTTCGCGAATGGTGGTCGCCGAACGCAGCCGCGCCGAGAAGTCGGTCAGCCGGCGCACCGCGCCGTTCTCGACCAGGCCCACCTCGTCCATGCCGGCGCCCGTGCGGTAGGTGACCACGATCGGGGCCGCTGCCCCGGGGCCGTCCGGGGTGCTGCCGCAGCCGACCAGGATCACCCCGGCCGTGCTGTCGAGCAACAGCTCGGTGCCGTCGGCGTCGGCGCGCAGCAACTGGCTGGCGCCCCGGTGCTCGGCGATGGCCAGCACGGACTCGCCGGCAGCCACCGGCGCTGCGGCGATCAGCACCTCGGGGTGGGTGACCAGACCTGGGCCGGCTTCGGTGAGCCGGTACAGCCCAGGGTGCGCCGCCACGAAGTCAACGCCCGACGCGCCCCGTTCGATGCCCACCAGCCAGGTGCCGGCACCGGCCACCACGGGCACGTGCACGGCCACGCTGCCATCGGTGAGCCGGACGATCGGTGAGCCGTCCACCGGCACCTGCAGCAGATCGCGGACCAGCGATTCGGCGCCCTCGGTGCGGGTGGTCGTGACCAGCACCGCGGAGCCGTCGGCGGTGAAGCAGGGCTGCATGACGTCGGCGTCACCGTCGGTGAGCCGGCGTGGCTCGGTGAATCCGAGGTTCTTCAGCGATTCGGGGTCGGCGCTGGCGGCGGCGCGGCCCTTGGGGGTCACGGCGGGTTCGCCGAAGACCTCGGGCACCTCGACCATGAACAGGTGGTTGCGTCGGTCGCGTAGCCAGCCCAGCCCGTTGAATTGGAAGTGCAGCGACGTGATGCGGCGCGGATCCTCCTGCTGCGGCTCGATGCCCTCCACCGTGCCGTAGCGGCCGGCTCTCGGGCACCCGGGCGATGAAGGCGAGGGTGCGCCCGTCGGGTGCGAAGGCGAAGTCCGAGACGCCGAGCGGCTGGTTGGTGAGGCACACCGCCTCGCCGCCCTGCGCCGGTATGACATGCACCTGCGGACGGTCGTTGGCGCCCGCGCGCAGAAAGCCGAGCAGTGAGCCGTCCGGCGAGAAGCGGGGGTGCGTATCGGCGTTGCCCCTGGTGAGGCGGCGCGGCGCGGAGCCGTCCAGGGGCACCCGGAACAGTTGCCCGACGTACCCGTCGCAGTCGAAGTCCGGCCGGCTGCTCGCCACCACGGCCCAACTGCCGTCGGGGTGCACGACCGGCTCCGACAAGGTGGTGAGCAATGGCAACTGATCGGGTCGCATAGCCCGACCCTAGTGCCGAGGGTTCCGCCGCCGCGGCACTCGACCGTTCCGCCGGACGTCGGCTAGGTTCGGGCCTTCACCGACGAACCCGAAGGAGCTAACAAGCCATGGCCTGCGGACGCGTGCTGGTGGTCGGTTCGCTCAACGCAGACCTGGTGGTGCGCACGGCCCGCCTTCCCGGGCCGGGACAGACCGTGACCGGCTCCGACCTGGTGATCGTGCCCGGCGGCAAGAGTGCCAACCAGGCCGCGGCGGTGGGCCGGCTGGGTGGCGACGTCGCGCTGCTCGGCTGCGTGGGTGACGACGGCAACGGTGCCATGCTGCTGAACAGCCTGCGGGCCTCGGGTGTCGACACCAGCGAGGTGCGGGTGCTGCCGGGGGTGTCGACCGGTTCGGCCATGATCGCCGTGGACGACGCCGGCGAGAACTGCATCATCGTCAGCCCCGGTGCCAACGGCAAGCTCACCGCGGCCGACGTCGCCGGTGCCGGCGCATTCTTCGACACCGCGGACGCAGCGTCGGTGCTCACCCTGTGCCTGGAGGTGCCGATCGAGGCTGTCCGGGCCGCGGCTCGCGCAGCCCGACAGCGCGGTGCGCGTGTGCTGCTCAACCTCTCGCCGTACTCCACGGTGGGTTCCGACCTGCTCGGCCTGGCCGACGTTGTGGTGGTCAACGCCCACGAACTGGGCGACCTGACCCGGCAGCCTGACTTCGCGCCGCTGGGCGACTGGACGGCGGTGGTCGAGGCCACCCGTGCCGTGCTCGGCCAGGCGGGTCCGGGCACGGTGGTGGTCACCCTGGGGGCCGGCGGCGCCCGGATCATCGACCTGAGAGCGGGTACGGCGTCACAGCAGATCCCGGCACCGCCGATCACGCCGGTCGACACCACCGGTGCCGGCGACGCGTTCCTGGCGGCGCTGGCCTTTCGGCTGGCCGCCGGTGACGACCTGCAGGCGGCCTGCGCGTTCGCCGTCCGGGTGGGCGCCTACGCCGCGACCGGTGAGGGGGCGCAGAACTCCTACCCGAGCGCCGAACAACTGGCGAACTGGCAGCCCTGAGACCGGGGGCCAAGCGCGGCCAGGTGCTCGCGGCGATACGTGCGTTTTGGCGACGGCCGCTACCCGCCGAGCAACGCCCTGCGCCGAAATGAGCGTTATGCCGGCCTCCGTGGCAAGCCATAACGCTGATTTCTGCGCGTCGAGCAAGAACCGCCGTGGGGGCACGCATCAATACGCACATTTCTCGGCAGGTTCGCCGGGGAAGCGCTCGGAATTGTTGGTTGATCGTGTCGAAGCCCCGTTGTCTGCGGTCTCGACACGTTCAACCGGCGAACCTCATCCAGCGGTCGGCCGGTAGGCCAGCAGCCGTTCGGCCAGCATCGGCCCCAATGGCCGGTCGGTCTCCAGCACCGCCCGTACGTGGGCGCCGTCCACATCCCTGGGGCCGAGGCGCCGGTCACGCAGGTCGCAGATGGTCTGTCCGCGGCCCGGTCCGCTGGTGTCGTCGGCCACCACCGGCACCTTCGGTGCCCGGGTCGCGGTGATCTGGCCGGCCGCGATCGCGGTGGCCAGCGGATCGTGCAGGTGCGCAGACCCGGCGTCCGTACCTGGTCACGCAGTAGTCGAAGTACACCGCCAGCATGTCGCCCAGAACCCGGTTCAGGGCCGGGTCTGATGCCTGCAAGGCCAGCCGGTCGGACTCTTCGAAAACGTGCTCGAGAGTTCCGTCCAACGGCACCAGCACGACCTGCCACGGTGCCTGCAGCACCAGCTATGCGGCCTCGGTGTCGTTGCCGATGTTCGCCTCGGCGACCGGGGTCAGGTTGCCTGGCACCAGTGCCGCCCCGCCCATGATCACCACCTGATGCACCCGGTGCACGATCGACGGGTCCTGGGCCAGGGCCAGGTTGGTCAGCGGGCCGATGGCGATCACGTCCAGCTCGCCCTCGTGCTGGTGGGCCGGCCGCACCAGCCTCTCGGCCGACTCGACCTCGGGTTGCTTGGCGGTGTGCGGCAACTCCACGTTGCGGCCGTGCATGTGCGGCACCCCACCGTCGTACTTGCCGATCAGCGGGTGCATGGCCCCGACGGCGACCGGTACATCGAGACGCCCCCATGGCCAGCCGGTCGAGCGTGTCGAGACCCCGGACTTGCCACTGTGGCAAGGGGTTTCGACACGCTCAACCAGCGCTGGTCGGGTTGATCAAAGCCTCGTCCGTCGGGTCTCGACAGGCTCGACCAGCGAAAAAATCAGCGCAGGTCGTCCGGGTTCTGGGTCGGACGATCGGCGGCCGGTGGGGTGTTGCGGTTGCCGAAGGCGTCCTTCACCTCGTCGAGGCCGGTGCGGCTGCTCGAATCGGTGGGCAGCACGGCCCAGAGCACCAGGTAGGCGATCCCGCCGACCTGGGTGAAGATCGCGACCAGCACGGTGATGATGCGCACCAAGCCCGAGTCGAGGTTGAGAAAACGGGCCAATCCGCCACACACGCCGCCAAGGAATTTGTCGGTGGTGGAACGGGTCAGGGATTTGCCGTTCATGGTTTTCCTTTCTGAGGTTTACGAGACAGCAGGAGGCCGATCAGGCCGATCACGACCAGGCCCAGCGGGGCGATGATCGAGACGAGTTTCCAGTCGACGGCGCCGAAGGTGGCGCACAGCGCCAGCAGGGCGATGCCGCAGCAGACCAGGCCGACGTTGAGCGCCGCCACATCGATGCGCTTCACGAGGTCACCCGCAGGTGTCCGGCGCCGGTTCTGACCACCAGGGTCAGCGTCGGGGCGGTGGGGTCGGTGATGCGCTGGTAGCTGCCGTCGAGGCCGAAGCCTTCGCGGTGGCCGTCGGGGCCGGTGTACTCGCCGAGGCCGATCTTCCAGTCCACCACCACGTTGCCGGTGGCTGGCAGGGTGAGCGAGACGTCGCCCAGCCCGCTGTCGAACTCGAACCGCCGGGTCTCGGTGATCGCCAGCCCGGACAGGTCGAGGGTGACGTCACCCGCGCCGTGGCTTTGTGAGGTGGGCAACTGTGCCAGCGTCAGGTAGCTGAACGTGTCGTCGCCGACCGGCCCCACCCGGGGTGTCGGCAGCAGCATCAGCACCGTGGCCAGGCCAGCGATCACCGACAGCGGCAGCAACCCGCGCGGACGGCCCGCGCAGGCCGCGATCAACAGGCCGACGCCCAGCCCGGCGAGCACCGTTCCGGCGTAGCCCACGGGGGGAACCTGCACCCCGGTGACGGCCGACAGCACGCCGAGGGTGGCCAGCCCGGCGCCGACCAGACACAGCACCAACGGCCACAACCAGCGGGGACGCGTCCGGTGGGTGCGGGCCGGCGGCGGCGTCCATTGCTGCGCGGGGGGCAGGGGTGCGGGGTCCGGCTCGGGGGAGCGCAGCGGGTCGATGACACTCGCTGAGTGGCGGAGGCTGGGCGGATCGAGGTTCGCGGGGTCGGCCGCGCCTGCCGGGTGGGTCGGGTTCACCGGGTGGGGGCGGGTAGCGCCCGGTGTGGCCCGGTACTCGACCAGCCGCGGAACGTCCAGGGGCTCGATCGGGTTGGGGTGCGCCGCGGGCCACGGGGGCGTCGCCGGGGTGGGGCCGGCGACGCCCCGGTCGTGGCGCTCCTGGGCGACCCGCTGCTGCCATTCGGCGGCCAGCCCGCTCGAAATCGGTCATCGGCTCGACCGGACGCTTAGGCAGCGGGGCGGGTGATTGCGCAGCCTCGGGGGGGCGGCTGCCCGCGGGCGGTTGCAGGCGGTGCCGGCGGTAGAAGCCGAAATACCACAGAAAGCCGAGGCCGACGGCGGGGGCGATACCGAACGGCAGCCACGATCCGATCAGCACGGTGATCAGTGCGCCCAGCCCGACCACGGCCCCGATCGTGGCCGCCGGGGACCAGGTGTGGGTGAAGGGGGCGAGGCGGTTGAGTGGAAGTTGGGTCGAGCCCTCGCGCGGTACCAGCAGTACCGCACCCACGTAGAGTGCGACGCCCAGACCGCCGATCAGCGACAGCAGCACCATGGCGATCCGCACGATGGTGGGGTCGACCTGCCAGCGGTGGGCCAGGGCCGAGCAGACGCCACCCAACACGGCGCCGGAGCGGGCGCGGCGCAGCGGGGTGAGTTCCATGCCAGCCACTTTGGTCGGCGACCAGCGCCGGGCCAACTGGGAAGACCCCTGAAGCGACCCCCAAAGCATTGGTCGGCCCCGCTGCGGCGTGTGAGGCTTGGTGCTGTGACCGTCTCGCCCGTGCCTGCGCAGCCCGTTTCGCGGCGTGCGGACCGGCGCCTCGACACCGCCTGGCTGGCCGGGGTGTGCAGCGGGCTGGCCGCCCACCTGAACTGGCCGGTGCTGGTGTTGCGGCTCGGTTTCGTGCTGCTCAGCGCCAGCATGGGCCTCGGCGTGGGCGTCTACCTGGTGCTGTGGCTGGCACTGCCACTGGCGTCCGAGGCGCCGCAGGCTCCCGGCATCGAAGCAGCCAGCCGCGGCGGCCTGCGTACAGTTCCGGACGGCCACCGAGTGCCGGCCGATCTGGGCGTGATGTCGGCGGTGATGCTACTGGGCGCCGGCCTGCTCTGGTTCGTGGAGGCGGCGGGGCTCGGAGCTCCGGCACCGGCACTGTGGCCGGCGCTGGCCGGCGTACCCGGGCTCATGCTGATCTGGTGGCAGGCCGACCACATTCCCAACCGGTCGATGACGGGACTGACCGGCTGGCGTCGCTGGTTCGCGCCGCTGATTGCGCACTGGTCGCGGATCGTCCGGATTTTGATCGGGTTGTTCGGGCTGGGCACGGCAGTGGGCCTGACCGTGATGGCGCTGCCGCCGCTGCCGGAGGGCATGCGGACGTTGGTCGTGCTGGGCCTGGCGGTGCTGGGGCTGCTACTGGCGGCGGCGCCTTGGATCATTCGGGTGCGGCGCTCGCTGGCCACCATTCGCGAAGAGAAAATGCTCGCCGACGCCCGGGCCGACATGGCCGCCCACCTGCACGACTCGGTGCTGCAGACCCTGGCGCTGATCCAGCGCCAGGCGTCCGATCCCAAGGCGGTGGCGACCCTGGCCCGGCGCCAAGAACGCGAGTTGCGGGCCTGGCTGTACGGCGAGACGTCCGAGGCCGCGACGGTGAAGGCGGCGCTGGTGGACTCCGCCGCCGAGGTCGAGGACGATCACGGGGTCGACGTCGACATCGTGGTGGTCGGCGATCGCGAGCTGGCCGCTGACCTGCGGCCGCTGGTTCAGGCGGCCCGCGAGGCCATGGTGAACGCCGCCAAGCATGCCGGGGTGGCCAAGGTCGACGTGTACGCCGAGGTGGACCACGACACCATCGAGGTCTTCGTGCGCGACCGCGGTAGCGGTTTCGTGCTGGAGGAGATTCCCGCCGACCGGATGGGTGTGCGTGGCTCGATCGTCGAGCGATTGCGGCGCTCCGGCGGCAATGCAACGATCAGAAGTGCCCCCGGCGAGGGCACCGAGGTACGACTGGAGATGAAGCGATGACCGAGCAGACCACACCGACCGCGGCCCACCGGGTGGTGATCGTGGACGACCATGCCATGTTCCGCAGCGGCGTCAAGCACGACATCGGTGCCCGGGTGCAGATCGTCGGCGAGGGCGAGGACGTGCCGACGGCGGTAGCGGCCGTGCTCAAGGCCCAGCCGGACGTGGTGCTGCTCGACGTGCACCTGCCCGGCGGGGGCGGGGTCGAGGTGCTCAAGCAGGTGCATGCGGTCGAACCCGAGATCAGGTTCCTGGCGCTCAGCGTCAGCGATGCGGCCGAGGATGTGATCGGCGTGATCCGGGGCGGTGCGCGCGGCTATGTCACCAAGTCGATCTCGGCCGACGAGCTGGTCGACGCCATCGCCCGGGTGGCCGAGGGCGATGCGGTGTTCTCGCCCCGCCTGGCCGGGTTCGTGCTGGACGCCTTCTCGGGTTCGATCGACATCGCCGAGGTCGACGAAGAGCTCGATCGGCTGTCGCAGCGCGAACGCGAGGTGATGCGGCTGATTGCCCGCGGGTACGCCTACAAAGAGATCGCCCGCGAACTGTTCATCTCGATCAAGACCGTCGAGACCCACGTGTCCAGCGTGCTGCGCAAACTGCAGTTGTCGAACCGGCACCAGTTGACCCGGTGGGCCACGGATCGCCGGCTGGTCTGAGCGACGGCGGTCGAGCTGCTCGTCGCTGGTCGAGACCCTTCGCGATCCCTGGGACGAGTCACTTCGACGAACTCAATGAGCGGGCGGCGGCCGGGTCTCGACTCAGACGTTGATCACCGTAAGCAGGCCCAATTCGGCGAGCACTGCGAAGTCGTCGTCCTGACTCACCACGGGTAGGTCGTTCGCGATTGCCACAGCGGCGATCCAGAGGTCATTGACGTTGACCCGGCGTCCGGCTTGATGGACTTCGACCCGTAGCCGAGCCCATGCCGCCGTAGCAACGATGTCCACAGGCAGCGGCTCGACCGCGGCGACTCGCTCCAGTGTCGCTAGTCGCGTGGAACGGTCGGCAAGGGTCTGTGCGGCCAGAACCCCGGCTTCCAACTCGGCCAAGGTAATGACCGATACCCGCAACTCGTCGGGTAGCCGGTCCTGGTGCAACCGACGCCCGCTCTCCATCGCGACGAAAACACTCGTGTCGGCCAGTCCACGGGTCGGAGTCACGCCGGATTGCCCAGGTCGTCGGTGGTGTCACCGGAGATCCAGGCGAGGTCGGCGCGCAACCGGTGATCGGACGCGGCGCGAGCCTGCAGTCCGGCGAGTTCGTCCCGTGTCAACACGATCGGACGCTGACTCCGAGGGCGGGTGATCAATGCGACCGGAAGCCCGTTGACGGTGACCGTCACGTCTGCCCCCTCGCTTACCCGGCGTAGCACGGCAGCGGTGTGATTGCGGAGCTCGCGGCTGGCCACGCTGGTCATGTGGGCAAACGTAGCACAATGTGCACAGTGGGGTGGATAGGGGGTGACGCTTCGTGGACGACCAAGCGGCTGGTCGGGTGGCGTGATGAACTCGCCCGGCAGTTGGGGTGCGGGCGCCCTCCGCGTCCGGGTCTGGGCAGGGGCCCTGGTAGAAGTGTGCGAAACCGACCTGTCGACAGGCCTGACGGGCACCCTGTGGAGTGAGTCACTCTGCAATGTCGGATCGAGCGCTTAAGGTTGGGACGCGATGACCGACACCCTGTTCCCGGACCTGTTCAACTTCTCCACCGAGCCGTCCGCGTCCGCCGGTGGGGCGGAGGCGCCGGCGTCCCCGCGCGCCGGCGAGGGGGGCGCGCGACGCCAGCGGATCACCGAGGCCGAACTGCTGTCCGAGCTGAATCCGCCGCAACGCGAGGCGGTGCTGCATGCCGGGGGACCGGTGCTGGTGGTGGCCGGCGCCGGTTCGGGCAAGACCCGGGTGCTGACCCGCCGGATCGCCCACCTGGTCAGCTTCCGGCAGGTGCACCCTGGGTCGATCCTGGCCATCACGTTCACCAACAAGGCCGCTGCCGAGATGCGGCACCGGGTGGTCGATATGGTCGGCAACCGGGCCAAGCTGATGTGGGTCTCCACCTTTCACTCGGCGTGTGTGCGCATGCTGCGTGCCGACATTCACCGGTTCGGCATCAGCCGCACGTTCTCGATCTACGACGACACCGACGCCAAGCGGCTGATGACCCTGGTGCTGCGTGACGCCGAGGTCGACCCCAAGCGGTACCCGGTTCGCACAGTGTTGAACTGGGTGAGCAATTGCAAGAACGAACTGGTTGATCACGAGACCGCCGCTGCCCGCGCCGCGACCGACGCCGAAAAGGTGTACGCCGAGGCGTACCGGGACTATCAAGGACGGCTGACCAGGGCGAACGCCCTCGACTTCGACGACCTGATCATGACCACCGTGCACCTACTGCAGGCGTACCCCGACCTGCGCGAGCAGTACCGGCGGCGGTTTCGGCACGTGCTGGTCGACGAGTACCAAGACACCAACCACGCCCAATACGCCCTGGTCCGTGAGCTGTGCGCCGACCTGCCGGTGCCCGAGGGCATGGTTGGGGTCGAGCCGCCCGAGCTGATGGTGGTCGGCGACTCCGACCAGTCGATCTACGCCTTCCGGGGTGCGACGATCCGCAACATCTTGGCCTTCGAGGCCGACTTCCCGGGCGCCACCACCATCGTGTTGGAGCAGAACTACCGCTCCACCCAGACCATTCTGAACGCCGCCAACGCGGTGATCACCCGCAACTCGGGGCGTCCGCAGAAGCGGCTCTGGTCTGAGGCCGGCGACGGTGAGCGAATCGTCGGCTGGGTGGCCGACACCGAGCATGACGAGGCGCAGTTCGTCGCCGACGAGATCGACCGGCTCAGCGACGCCGGGCATGCCAAACCCGCTGACGTGGCGGTTTTCTACCGCACCAACGCCCAGTCGCGGGCCTTCGAAGAGGTGTTCATTCGGGTCGGCATGCCGTACCGGGTGGTCGGCGGCGTCCGGTTCTACGAGCGGCGCGAGGTGCGCGACGCGATCGCCTACCTGCGCTCGATCGCGAACCCGGCCGACGACGTATCGGTGCGGCGCATCCTGAACGTCCCTCGGCGGGGCATCGGTGAGCGCGCCGAGGCGGCGATCGAAGTGTTGGCGGCGGCCGAGCGGATTCCGTTCGGGGCCGCGCTGGCCCGGGCGTCCGAGGCCCCGGGGCTGGCCACTCGATCGCTCACCCAGATTCAGTCGTTCGCGAGCATGCTGGCCGAGCATCGGGCGATGATGGGCGACGGCGCCGCCGCCGACACGGTCCTCACCTCGATTCTGGAGAAGTCCGGCTACATCGACGAGCTGAAGAACTCCGACGACCCGCAGGACGCCACCCGGCTGGAGAACCTGATCGAGCTGGTCGCGGTGGCCCAGGAGTTCGTCGCCGCCGCCCACGCCGTTGACCTGCCGCCGGAGGGCGGCGAGCTGGCTGCCGCGGCCCCCGAACCGGACGATTCGCTGCCGGCATTTCTGGAGCGGATCGCGCTGGTCGCCGACTCCGATCAGATTCCGGACGCCGATGGCGAGGGCGAGGGCACCGGCGTGGTCACCCTGATGACCCTGCACACCGCGAAGGGCCTGGAGTTTCCGGTGGTCTTTCTGACCGGCTTCGAGGACGGCATCTTTCCCCACCAGCGCGCGCTCACCGATGCCGACGAACTGCAGGAGGAGCGTCGACTCGCCTATGTGGGCATCACCCGGGCGCGGCAGCGGCTGTACCTGAGCCGGGCTGTGGTCCGCACGCTGTGGGGAACCCCGCAGTACAACCCGCCCAGTCGGTTCACCGAAGAGATTCCCCAGCACCTGTTCGACTGGCGGCGGCTCGGCGCGGCGCAGGTGGGCTTCGCCTCACGCGCAAAGGCCCGCACCGAGCAGGCCTGGCGCAACACGGTCGGGTTCGGGTCGAAGCCGGCACTGGCCAAGACCGTGCCATCGGTGCAGCCCGGCGATCGGGTGCTGCACACGGTGTTCGGCATGGGCACGGTGCTGGCCACCAGTGGAGCGGGCGACCTAGCCAAGGCCGACGTCGACTTCGGCAGCAGCGGGCTGAAGCGTCTCAGCCTGAAGCACGCGCCGATGGAGAAGCTCTGAGCGCGAACGCCGGTCGAGCGTGGCGAGACCTCAGGTCATGGCCATGGGCACGAGACGGCTGAGCAACGCAACCACCGCTGGTTGAGCTACCTCGAAACCCTTTGCCAGCCATGGACCGCGGCTTCGCGCGCGGATCGGCAGGGAGGGGTTTCGGCGAATCTTCGGGTCAGCGACCAAGTGCCCTTCGGGGCCGCCGTGGGGCGGGAAGATCGGCGAATCTCCGGGCCAGAGCGCCCGGTGCGAGGTTCTCGACAACCTCGACCAGCGAAAATCGGCGTGCCCCCCACGCACGGCGAACCCGTTGCTCGGTGAGCTTGGGGTCAGCCGGCGTTCTTCAGGTAGGGCGCCGGGTCGACGGCCTTGCCGTTGACGTACACCGAGAAGTGCAGATGGCAGGCGGTCGAAATGCCGGTGTTGCCCACGGTGCCGAGCAGTTCGCCCTTATGCACTCGCTGGCCGACCTTCACCGCGATCGTGTCCATGTGCAGGTAGGCGGTCTCGAGTTCGACGCCGCCGACGGTGCCGCCGTCGATGCGCACGTTATGGCCCGAGCCCCCGTTGTAACCGCCGGTGGCCACCTTGATGACGGTGCCGCTCTGAGCGGCCCAGATCGGCTGGCCGCAGGCGCCGCCGATGTCTTGGCCGTTGTGCATGCGGTAGTAATGCAGAATCGGGTGCAGCCGCATGCCGAACCCCGAGCCGAATTTGCCCGCGGTCGGCATCAGAAAGTTCGACCGGTCGTTGAGCAGCTTCGACTGTTCGTTGATCTGCTCGGCGTTGGTGTCGAGCGCCTCGGTGCGCGTTTCGAGTGCCTCCGACTTGCGTCCGGCAGCGAGTTCTGCGGCGGTCTGGGCCAGCGCCTGGCTGCGGGCCTGTGCCAGTGCCTGCGGGGCGATGCCGCGGGCGGCGTCACGGCTGACGTCCTGGTCGCGGGCGTCCATCGCGGCGGCGTTGACGCCGGCAACGGTCGGCTGTGGAACCGGTGCGGCCGACGACGGGCGGCTGGTCAGGTGCGTCATGCCGAGGCCGAGGGAGCCGATGGCGAGCGCCGCGACACCTCTGCGAAGGAGTCGGGACCCCATGGTGTCGGTCGCTGCGGGCCGAGCCTCAGGTGGGCGCACGCGGGTCTCTCCTCCAGTACTGCAACGTTGGTCGGTCATCCGAGAACCGGAAACCTGTCAGCACCTTAGCATTTCTTAGGGAGTTTCTCAGAATCGAACGGTTGGGCCAGGGATGCCCCACCTCTGGCCCCCACGTCGGGCCCTCACGTCGGGCCGCTGCCTCTGGCCCCCGTCCCTGGTCCTCGTCACGGCGGACGTCCCGCCGATCTTGCCGGTCGATCCGGCAGTCTCCGGGCGTTCAGGGCTCCGTGACGCCGCGACGGCACTGGTTTCGTCCACCAGTTGGCGACAGGCCCGGCCGCGGGATGCGGATCGTCGTGCGGGCCGACTATCGTGACCCGGGTGCCGAGCGGGCGGTGAGGCCCGGAAGGATGGAGCAGGCAGTGGATCTTTTCGAGTACCAGGCAAGGGATCTTTTCGAGGCCCAAGGGGTACCGGTACTGCGGGGCATCGTGGCCCGCACGCCCGAGGAGGCCGAGCAGGCCGCACGGACGCTCGCCACCCCCGTGGTGGTGGTCAAGGCGCAGGTGAAGGTCGGTGGCCGCGGCAAGGCGGGCGGGGTGAAGTTGGCTCGCAGCCCCGAAGAGGCGCGGCAGAAGGCGTCCGAGATTCTCGGCCTCGACATCAAGGGCCACATCGTCGAGCAGGTGATGGTCACTGAGGGTGCCGACATCGCCGAGGAGTACTACTTCAGCCTGCTGCTCGACCGGGCCAACCGCAGCTACCTGGCGATGTGCTCGGTCGAGGGCGGCATGGACATCGAGACGCTGGCCGAGGAGCGTCCGGAGGCCCTGGCCAAGGTCGAGGTCGACCCGATCGCCGGGCTCGACGCTGCCAAAGCCGACGAGATCGTGGCGGCCGCCGGCTTCGCCGAGGCCGATCGGGCCGCAGTGGCGGGGGTACTGGTGCTGCTGGGCGAGGTGTACCGCGACAACGACGCCACCCTGGTCGAGGTCAACCCGCTGGTGAAGACCGGTGACGGCACAATCCTGGCGCTGGACGGCAAGGTGTCGCTCGACGCGAACGCATCTTTCCGGCACCCCGACTGGGACGTGCTCAGCGACGAGTCGCGCGACGACCCGCTCGAGATCCGGGCCCGCGAGCGCGGCCTCAACTACGTGAAGCTCGACGGCAGCGTCGGCATCATCGGCAACGGGGCCGGTCTGGTGATGAGCACCCTCGACGTGGTCGCCGGCGCGGGCAAGGAGTTCCCCGGCAGCCCCACCCCGGCCAACTTCCTCGACATCGGCGGCGGCGCGTCGGCGCAGGTGATGGCCGACGGGCTCGACATCATTCTCTCCGACCCCCAGGTGAAGGTGGTTTTCGTCAACGTGTTCGGCGGCATCACCGCCTGCTCCGAGGTGGCCAAGGGCATCATCGCCGCGCTCGGCATGCTGGGCGAGAAGGCGACCAAACCGATCGTGGTGCGGCTCGACGGCAACGCGGTCGAGATCGGCCGGCACATTCTGGCCGAAGCCGCCCACCCGCTGGTCACGATGGAACTCACGATGGACTCGGCCGCCCGCAAGGCCGCCGAACTGGCCAGCAAGAACTGAGAGGGACGACGCTCATGACGATCTGGTTGGACCAGAACTCCAAGGTGCTCGTGCAGGGCATGACCGGCTCCGAGGGTCGCAAGCACACCCAGCGGATGATCAGCTCGGGCACCCGCATCGTCGGGGGTGTCACGCCCGGCAAGGGCGGGCAAACGGTTACCTTTGAAGAAGACCCGGTGCTGGTCTACGACTCGGTCGCCGAGGCCCGCGCGGCCACCGGCGCCAACGTGTCGGTGATCTTCGTGCCGGCGGCCTTTACCAAGAGGGCGGTGTTCGAGGCCGTCGACGCCGGCATCGAGTTGGTGGTGGTGATCACCGAGGGCGTTCCGGTCAAAGACACCGCCGAGTTCTACGCCTATGCGTCCTCCAGCGGCACCACCCGGCTGATCGGCCCCAACTGCCCGGGCCTGATCAGCCCCGGACATTCCAACGTGGGCATCATTCCGGCCAGCATCGCTCCTCGTCCGGGCCGGATCGGCCTGGTCAGCAAGTCGGGCACGCTGACCTACCAGATGATGTTCGAGCTGGCCGACATCGGCTTCTCGAGTGCGGTGGGCATCGGCGGCGACCCGATCATCGGCACCACCCACATCGACGCCCTCGAAGCGTTCGAGAACGACCCCGAAACCGACTGCATCGTGATGATCGGCGAGATCGGCGGCGACGCCGAGGAGCGGGCGGCCGCCTATATCGCCGAGCACGTCACCAAGCCCGTGGCCGGCTATGTCGCCGGGTTCACCGCCCCTGAGGGCAAGACGATGGGCCACGCCGGTGCGATCGTGTCGGGCTCCAAGGGCACCGCCCAGGCCAAGCAGGCCGCACTGGAGGCCGCCGGGGTCAAGGTGGGCCGCACCCCCAGCGAAACCGCCGCACTGGTGCGCGCGATCATGGAGCCCCGTACCTAACCCGACCTAACCCCAACCCCACGTTTCCGGGTTTCAGCGTCGTTTCCGTGGTTCAAACCACGGAAACGACGCTGAAACCCGGAAACGTCGCGGCAGTGCCAGCGGGAGCGACCTCAGGCGAACTGGGTGGCCCGCTGGGCCGCCCGGCCGACCAGCGCTTTCCAGGCGGCATCGGTGAAGTCGAAGTTCGCCGACGGGTTGGCCAGCAGGTACACCAGCCGAGTGCCGACGGCGACAACACCCACCCGGAACGTCACGGTCTTGCTGTCGCTGATCCGCTGAGTGACCACATAGCTCTTGCCCTCCAGCTTCTTGGAGCCTTCGCCCACGGCCGACACGTCGGCGGTCTGTACCTTCGCAGTGAGGGTGCGGTCGCCGCATTCGGCGAAGTTGTCGGTCAGCGTTTTCGCCATCGCGGTGGCCGCCGAGGCCTTACTGAAGGTGTAGATGGCCTGGTCGATGCCGAAGCCTTCGGGGGCCTTGGAGTCGTCGGTGAGCAGATAGGTGCGGTGCGCGGCCTCGGTGGTTCCGGGCAGCTTGTTCAGGTCGACGTCCTCGCACTGGCTGCCGACCAGGTTGGGCGCCGCGGCGTCCGTGGCGGTCCACTTGCCCTCGCCTGGGGTCAGTAGCGGTACGTCCACCCACGCCAGCCAGCCGACCGGGTCGGTCGCCGGAGGCAGCGTTGCGGACGCCTTCGGGGTCGTCGGGCAGGTGCCGGTGGCGATGCCGCACTGCCTGGCGAGCGACGTCGCGATGGTGCTGCTGAGCGCCCCTGCGCCCACGACGGGAGTTTCGGTGACGGACGCGTCCGTCACGCCGACGAACCGGCCGGTGCGGGTGATCAGCAGGGTGTGCTGGGTGCCGTCAGTGAGTGCGACGGTAAGCGCCGTGGCCGAGTCGGCCAGGCCGTCGATGCGGTAGACGGCCAGCAACTGAGCGTCGGAACAGCTAGCCGCCTGGCTGAGCAGGGCCTGGTAGGCGGTGGTCGCTGCCGGCTCGTCGGCCATGGCCTGGGCGACCTGCACCAGCACGCCGCCGTCCCGGTCGGCGGTGAAGCGCCGGCTCGCCTCGGTGTCGGGGGCGGCGCCGCCGGTGGACGACAGCTCGACGCACGCGGGCGTTGGTGCCGCACCGGTCGGGTCCGCGGCCTCGGTCCAACGGGTCGACTTGCGCAGGTCGGTCAGGTCGTCGGCCACCAGCAGTTGGGCCGCGTCGAGGCCAGCCGGACTGGGGCTGACGCTGACGCTGTCCGCCGGGCCGGTCGAGGTGACCGGCGGGTTCTCGGTGCTGCCACCGGGCCGGGCCCGCCAGAAAACCAGGCTCAGCGCCACGGCCGCCGCGACCACGGCAGCCGTGATGAGGATCAGTCGGCGCCGAGGGTGACCTGCGGTGCCGTCCGGTTCGGCGAGGACGGACGTCTCGGTCACGGCGTCGGGAGTCACCGCGCTGGTTGCGAAGGGCTCATCGACCCACGGGGGTGAACTCACGCTGGCGGCCGAGCGGCGGGGTGCGCCGGCCACGGCGTCTTCGGACACCGGCTCGGCCGAGAATCGGCGCCCCACCGGGGCCGGTTGCAGCGGCTCGGGCAGGGTGGGTGCCGGCGGCGGAATCGGCGTGCTCACCTCCGGCTGGTCGTCCGGGGCCGACACCTCATCCTCCGGCAAGGTGTCGGCCGGCGCCCATCCTCGCGAGGGGCTCGCCGCGCTTGTCGCTGCGTCGTCGGTGAGGTCGTCGTCCAAGGGTTCCAGAGCGCGTCGCGGCCGGTCGGAGTCGGTGTCGCTCATGAGGTCCTTGTCGTCGGGAGGGGGTTGACCTCAACGAGTTTAGTGCGGGTGGGCGTGTCCGGCCCACCGGCGCCGGGCGGCTGCCCGACGATGGTGGGACCATGCCCGTTCCATCTGATCGCCGTCGCTCGCGTCTGCAGCTAACCGTTGCCGCAGTCAACCCTGGCGCCGAGGCGATCCCCGTGCTGGAGTTTCCGCTGCTGCCCACGGCCCTGGCGGCAGGCGCCGCCGCCGCCGTGGTGGGCTGGTTGCTGGTGATCGGCCTGGTGATGGTCGGCTGGTTCACCGCGATGGCCATACCGGTGCCGCGCATGCTCGGCTTCGCCGGGCAACTGTGGCTGGCCGGGCACGGCGCCGGAGCCACGATCGGCGAGGTCACCGTGACTCTTGCTCCGCTCGGGCTCAGCCTGCTGTTCGTGCTGCTGACCCGCACCGTGGTCGGTCTCGTGTTGCGGGTGGTGCCCGGCGCCGCCCTGGACGGGCTGGGTGCGCTC
The DNA here is from genome assembly GCF_047602085.1 of Micropruina sp. Classification (GTDB taxonomy): domain Bacteria; phylum Actinomycetota; class Actinomycetes; order Propionibacteriales; family Propionibacteriaceae; genus Micropruina. The sequence goes on along the minus strand of NZ_JASGID010000005.1, from coordinate 413,400 downwards.
AAGGCGTGGGCTTTGGTGACGGCAGGCTACGGCGCCGTCGGCGGGGTGGTCGCCCTCAGCTCAGGTGCCGCGCCGCGGGCCGGGTGGGCGCTGCTGGGCGGACTGGTGGTGGGTGCGCTGGGCTCCGGCTGGGTGCTCGCGCCCAGGTTGCGGCGGCTGGCGCCGGCACCGGTGTGGCTGGCCGGCCTGCCGAGGGCCGTCGTCACCGGCCTAGCCACGATGACCGCCGTCGCCGCCGCTGTGCTGCTGGTCGGCCTGATCGTCGGCAGCGAGCGGGTCAGCCTGATCGAGAACTCCCTGGCCACCGATGCGGTCGGCAATTGGCTGCTGGTCATCGCCCAACTGCTCTACCTGCCCAACCTGCTGGCCTGGTCGGCCAGTTGGGTGCTCGGCGCCGGCTTCAGTGTCGGTGTCGGTTCGTTCGTCTCGCCGTTGCTCAGCACCGTCGGCCTGTTGCCGGCCGTGCCGGTGTTCGGTGCGGTGCCGCAGCCCGGCGGCGGTTCGGCTTGGAGCTACGCGTGGCTGGTCTCGGGGCTGGTCGCCGGGGCCGCCGCGGGCTGGACGGCGTCGGCGCGACCCGCGGTCGGCGGCAGTTGGCTACGGGCGCTCGCTCGTGGCGCCGGCTCAGGCTTCGGCGTCGCAGTGCTGATCGTCGTGGTCGGGGTGCTGTCGCGCGGTGATCTGGGCAATGGACGGCTGGTCGGCATGGGCCCGGTGTTGCTCAATCTGATCTGGCTGGCGCCATTGCCGCTGGCGTTCGGCGGTGCGTCGGGTGCCCTCGGCCACTGGTTCGCCAAGGCCCGGCACCTGCCGGAGGTACCGCGTCCGGGCGGTCCCGACGACACCACCGAACTGCTCGACATGCCCACCGAAAGGCTGGAGCAGCAGACCGTCCCCCTGGCCCGCCGCGACTAGCTGTACCCCCCCGGGGACACGGCGACGTTGCTCAGCTTTGGGTTCGTTGCGCAGGTTTGAACCTGAGCAACGAACCCAAACCCGAGCAACGTGCGGACGTGCGGACGTGCGGACGGGGGTGGGGGTGCCCAGGGGTGGGCGGGCGGGGGCGAACACTGCGAAGCGTCGGTAGGCTGGCGTTCATGCCCATTCGCGTCGCAGTGCTGGTGTCTGGCACCGGCAGCCTGCTGCAGGCGCTGCTCGACGCTCATGGCGACGGACGGCTGGAGGCCGAAGTCGTCGTGGTCGGGGCCGACAACCCGTCGGCGCAGGGGCTGGAGCGCGCGGCGGCGGCCGGCGTGCCGACCTTCGTGCACCCCTTCAGCAAGGGTGGCGACCGGGCTGCGTGGGACGCCGAGCTCACCCGGTTGGTCGCAGAGCACGACGTCGAGCTGGTGGTGTTGGCCGGCTTCATGAAACTGGTCGGCCCGGTGTTTCTGGCCCGCTTCGGCGGCCGGACGATCAACACCCACCCGGCCCTGCTGCCTAGCTTTCCCGGCATGCACGGCCCTCGGGACGCCCTTGAACACGGTGTGAAGATCACCGGCACCACGGTGTTCGAAGTCGACGCCGGCGTCGACACCGGCCGGATTCTCGCCCAGGAGGCCGTCCGGGTGCTGCCCGACGACACCGTCGATTCGCTGCACGAGCGGATCAAGGTGGCCGAGCGGGCCCTGCTGGTGCACACCGTCAACGAACTGGCCCGTCAGGGGGACTCATGACCGACCGCACACCGATTCGCCGCGCCTTGTTGTCGGTGTACGACAAGACCGGCCTGGTCGAACTCGGCCGAGCGCTGGCCGACGCCGGGGTCGAGCTGGTCTCGACCGGGTCGACCGCCCGCACGCTGACCGACGCCGGGGTGCCGGTCACGCCGGTGGAGCAGGTGACCGGCTTCGCCGAATGCCTGGACGGCCGGGTCAAGACCCTGCACCCGCACATTCACGCCGGGCTGCTGGCCGACCTGCGGCTCGCGTCGCACCGCGAGCAACTCGCCGAACTGGGCATCGAGCCGTTCCAACTGGTGGTCAGCAACCTCTACCCGTTCACTGCAACCGTGGCGTCGGGGGCGACCCCGGACGAGTGCGTCGAACAGATCGACATCGGCGGGCCGAGCATGGTGCGGGCAGCGGCCAAGAACCACCCGTCGGTGGCCATCGTCACCGCCCCCGACCAGTACCCGAGCGTGCTGGACGCGCTGGCCGCCGGCGGTTTCACTCTCGGCGAGCGGCAGGGACTGGCCACCGCCGCGTTTCGGCACACCGCCGGCTACGACATGGCGGTGGCGTCCTGGCTGGGGGAGCAGTTCGAGGACGGCGAGTTCCCGGGCTGGATCGCCGGAGCCTGGCATCAGGTCGGCGGGCTGCGCTACGGCGAGAACGCCCATCAGGCGGCGGCCCTGTACCGCTACCCCAACGGCCCGGACGGCATCACCGGGGCCGACCAGTTGCACGGCAAGGAGATGAGCTACAACAACTACACCGACGGCGATGCCGCCTACCGGGCCGCCTACGACTTCAGCGAGCCGGCGGTGGCGATCATCAAGCACGCCAATCCGTGCGGCATCGCGGTCGGCGCCGACATCGCCGAGGCGCACCGCAAGGCGCACGCCTGCGACCCGGTGAGTGCGTTCGGCGGGGTGATCGCCACCAACCGTCCGGTGTCGGTGGCGATGGCCGAGCAGGTGGCCGAGGTGTTCACCGAAGTGCTGATCGCGCCCGGCTACGAGCCCGGGGCGCTTGAGGTGCTGACCCGCAAGAAGAACGTCCGGCTGCTCAAGGCGGCCCCCTACGAGCATCGCGCACGTCAGTTGCAGCCCATCTCGGGTGGCGCGCTGCTGCAGCAACCCGACCGCATCGACGCCCCCGGCGACGACCCGGCGAACTGGACGCTCGCCGCGGGTGAGCCTGCCGATTCCGCCACCCTAGCCGACCTGGCCTTCGCCTGGCGGGCCTGCCGCGCGGTGAAGAGCAACGCGATTCTGCTGGCCAGGGAGGGAGCGTCTGTTGGGGTCGGCATGGGCCAGGTGAACCGGGTGGACTCGTGCCGGCTGGCCGTGGAGCGGGCGGGGGAGCGGGCGGTCGGTTCGGTCGCGGCCTCGGACGCCTTCTTTCCGTTCGCGGACGGCCCCGGCATTTTGATCGCCGCCGGCGTGCGGGCCATCGTGCAGCCGGGTGGCTCGATGCGCGACGCCGAGACCATTGAGGCGGCCAGTGCCGCGGGCGTGACCATGTACTGCACCGGCACCCGGCACTTCTTCCACTGAGCAGGTGGCGGAGCGTGGCACGATCGGCACCATGACCGCACCCGCGGAGCGTCCGCCGAAGAACTTCGCCCAGCAGGTGCTGGGCCAGTGGCCGCTGGCCAGCGTGCTGGTGGGGGTGTTCGTGGGGCTGGGTGTGGCCGCCACTGGTCACTGGCGCAGCGGCACCACCTTGATCGGGCTGGCGATCAGCCTGGGCGGGCTGTTCCGGTTGCTGCCCAATCGACGAGTCGGGCTGCTGGCAGTGCGCAACCGTCCGGTCGACACCATCGTGTTGCTCACCATTGGCATCGGCATCGTCGTGCTGTCCTGGGCCGTGCCCGCGATGCGGAGCTGAGACCACCGGGCGAAGCTGCCGGCGCAGGTGCGCCGGACGATCCATCCGCCTGCACCGTTCTCACCTGCGCTGTCGCCCGAAGCCAGCGAAGACGCTGACTTTCGCCGGTCGAGCTTGTCGAGACCTCGGTGATGACGTTGTGGCAAGGGGGTTTCGACAAGGCTCAACCAGCGGTGGCACGTTGATCAGTGTTTCCCGGGGAAGCGCTCAGATCAGGCCGAGTTCGGTGACCGCGGCGGCCTCGTCCTGCAATTCGGCGACCGAGGCGTCGATCTTGGCGCGGCTGAAGTCGTTGATCTCGAGGCCCTCGACGATCGCCCACGAACCGTTCTGGGTGGTGACCGGGAACGAGCTGATGATGCCCTCGGGCACGCCGTACGATCCGTCGGACGGCACCGCCGCTGAGATCCAGTCGCCGGCCGGGGTTCCCTGCACCCAGTCGCGCATGTGTTCGATGGTGGCGTTCGCCGCCGAGGCCGCCGACGACGAGCCGCGGGCCGCGATGATCGCCGCTCCGCGCTTGGCGACGGTGGGAATGAAGTCATTCTCGATCCAGGCCTGGTCGTCGATCAGCGCCGCCGCGTTCTGGCCATTCACCTCAGCGTGGAACAGGTCGGGGTACTGGGTGGCGGAGTGGTTGCCCCAGATGGTCATGTGGCTGACCGCGGTCACCGGCACACCGGCCTTCTGCGCCACTTGGCTGATCGCCCGATTGTGGTCGAGCCGGGTCAGGGCGTTGAACCGCTCGGTGGGAATGTCGGGGGCGTTCTTCATGGCGATCAGGGCGTTGGTGTTGGCCGGGTTGCCGGTGACCAGCACCCGGATGTCATCGGCGGCGACCTCGTTGAGCGCCTTGCCCTGAGCGGTGAAAATGGCGCCGTTGGCGCTGAGCAGGTCACCGCGCTCCATGCCGGCGGTGCGCGGTCGTGCGCCGACCAGCATGGCCAGGTTGACCCCGTCGAACACCTTCGTGGGGTCGTCGCCGATCTCGACCTTGGCCAGGTTCGGGAACGCGCAGTCGTCCAGTTCCATCACCACGCCCTCCAGGGCCTTCAGGGCTGGGGTGATCTCGAGCAGCCGCAACTCGACCTGCTGATCGGGGCCGAGCAGCGCACCGCTGGCGATGCGGAACAGCAGGCTGTAGCAGATCTGGCCGGCCGCGCCGGTGACGGCGACCTTGACGGGTGTGCTCACGGGTTTCTCCTCAACGACGAGTGGTGACGCTTCACGCTATCAGCGTGGGCGCGTCCATTAGGCTCGGATTGTGCGTCTGCTGCTTGCCCGTCATGGCCGTACCGCGTCCAACGTCGCGGCTCTGCTCGACACCGCCCCGCCGGGCCCCGGGTTGGACGAGTTCGGACGCGCTCAGGCGCGTCGGCTGGTCGACCGGCTGGCCCACCACGAACTCGACGCCGTGTACTCCTCTCACCTGACCCGGGCCGTGCAGACCGCCGAGCCGACGGCCGCTGCGCGCGGGCTGAGCCCGGCGGTGTTGCCGGGGCTGCGCGAGATCGGCGCGGGCGACGACGAGCGGTCGGCCGACCTGCGGCGCTACTTCGCCGTGCTGCGGTCGTGGGGCGAGGGTGACGCGACCGCCCGCATTCCCGGCGGCGAGAGCGGGGTGGAGTTCATTGCCCGCTACACCGCGGCGGTGCGCCAGATCGCCGAATCGGGTCATCAGGTGGCCCTGCTGGTGAGCCACGGGGCGGCGATCCGCACCTGGGCCGGTTACGTGATGCCGCAGCTGCACGCCGCGCTGGGCAGCTTCGGCATACCGAACACCACGGTGATCATCGCCGACGGTGACCCCGATGCCGGTTGGACGCTGGCCGGCATCGACTACCCCGATCCCGACCCTGACGACGGCTTCGGCCTGAACGGCGTCGTCGCCGCACAGTGACCGGCGACCGTCACCGACAACGGAGCTCAGCGGCCCGGCGTTGCTGTCGCCGCTGGCTGCAGGACGCCTGAGAAGCGCTGATTCTTTGTTGGTCGAGTTTGTCGAGACCTTGCTTTTGGTGCTTTGGCTAGGGGTTTCGACAAGCTCAACGAGCGGGGGTTGGGTTGGTCAGTGCTTCCCTAGGCGATGATCCGGAACCGAATCCGGGCGCCGATCGGCACCTGAGCGGCACGGTCGAGATGATGGTCGGCGACGACCCCGATCACGGGGTAGCCGCCGGTGGCCGGGTGGTCGGCGCCGAAAAGCACGGGCTGGCCCGAGGGAGGCACCTGGATCGCTCCAGGAACCAGGCCCTGACTTGCCAGTTCTCCCGATCGCTCGCGCTTCAGCGGTACCCCCTCCAGGCGCAGCCCGACCCGGTTGGACTGCGCCGTGACCGTCCACTCCTGATCCTGGAAGGCCGCGATGGCGGCGGTGCCGAACCAGTCGTCGTCGGGGCCGAGCAGCACGTCGAGCTGCGCCTGCTGTGGGCCGACCGGCGGCACGACCGGTTCTGGCGCACCCACCGCAGAGCGTGGAGCAGCGCCCACCGGCAGCAGATCGCCGACCGCCAGAGCGGGCACGCCCAGCCCGGCCAGGGTGTCGGTGGACCGGCTGCCCAGCACCACAGGGGCGTCGATTCCTCCGCGGATCGCGACATAGCTGCGCAGCCCGGCCCGGGGTGGGCCCAGCCGGAGCCGTTCGCCGGACCGCAGCGCGAACGGGGTTCCCGCGGCGACCTCCCGTTCGCCACGGTCGTCGCACAGGGTTGCATGGGCATCGGAACCGGTGACCGCCAGAACCTGGTCGCCGACCGCCTCCAGCTCCAGGCCGCCGGCCGTGTTCTCGATGGCGGCAGCTCCGGAGTCGTTACCGACCAGCCGGTTCGCCTGGGCCAGCGAGCCGGTGTCGGCCGCGCCGGAGCGAGAGACCCCCCAGGCCGAGAACCCCGCCCGTCCGGCGTCTTCGATCAGACTCTGCACACCGGGCAGGCGCACCAGCAGCCCGCTCGAGTCCGGGGTGCGGGCGGGCAGGTGCGCGGGTGCTGGCTCGGCCGGTTCGACCCGTTCCCGGACGGCGCGGAACCGCACCCGGGTGCCGGGCTCCAACCGGGTCGGTGGGCGGGCATCGAGCGACCACAACTCGGCCGAAGTGTGCCCGATCAACTGCCAGCCACCGGGCGATGAACGCGGGTAGACCGCCGAGAACGGCCCCGCGAGTGCCACCGAGCCAGCCGGGATGCGCACTCGCGGGGTGGATCGGCGGGGCACCTGCAGGCGCTCGTCCTGACCCTTCAGGTAGGCGAAGCCCGGCGCGAAGCCGACGAACGCCACCCGCCACTCCTGCTCGCTGTGTGCCCCGATCACTGCGGCGATGTCGAGCCCGGTGAGCCGGGCCACTTCGGCGAGATCCTCACCGTCATAGACGGTGTCGATGCTGAGCAGTGGGCCGTCCGGCACCGCTCCGGCGTCGAACGGGAGGGCAGCAAGGTGGGCCCGGGCGTCCTCGGCCTGCGCAGCGGTTCGGAAGCGAACCGCAACCGAGGCCGCCCCGGCGGTCAGCTCTTGTTGCCCGGGCAGCGGTTCGGCGAGCAGTTGCCGACGCGCCGGCTGCACCAGGCTGGCCGGCACGTTCAGCAGCAGTGTCCGGGAGCCCAACCGGGCCACCCGCCTGAGCGCGGCGGGCGCCTTGTCGGGGAGCGGGACGGAGCCGGCCATCACACCTGCGCTGCCCTGGTGCCGGCCTCGAACAGCTCCAGATTCTCCTTGTCGTGTGGATCGCGCCCGATCAGCATGCCGATCAGGGTGGCTGCTGCAGCCACCCTGACGTAGGCGGCGATCGAGATCCACCACTGGGTCTTGGCACAGCGCAGGGTGCAGAGCAGCGGGGCAACCGCGCCGCCGACCACACCGGTCAGGGTGGAGGCCGGCGAACTGCCCACATAGCGCAGTCGGGCGGGGAGCTGCTCGGCGATGGAGGCGGCCTGTGGCCCGTACATCAGGGCGTGCAGGATCATGCCCACGACGATAGAGGTCGCGAGCATGGACGGGCTGGCGTCCTGAATCAGCACGAACAGCACCGGAACCCAGATCGCGGTCGGCACGGTAGCGATCCCGGAGACGAGGCGGCGGTCGAACTTCTCGGTGAGCGTGCCGGCCAGCGGCATCACGACGACCTGCCCGCCCGAGCCGATCATCACCGCGGTGGGCACGGTGCTGGTCGGCAGGTGCAGCGTGGTGGTGGCATGGCTGGCAACGAACCCGGTGAGCAATGAGTCCGGCACGCCGGGGCACAACCGGGTCAGTGCTGCAGCAGCGAGCAGCACGCGCGGCTGCGTGGTGAATACCTCCCTCAGCGGCGTCTTCTTATTGACTTGGGTCGGTGGTGGTCATGCCTCACTCTCGTGAGTCGCGAACGGCTCGATTGCTGTGGAGGTGGCTTCAAGGGCAGCGCGCACGGCGCGGGCGAGTTCGACGGCCCCGGGCGTGTCGCCGTGCACGCACAGGCTCTGAACCTGCACCGCGATCAGCGAGCCGTCGTCGGCGACCACGTCGCCGGCGGCCATCAGCACGGCCCGCTCGGCTACCGCCGCCGGATCGTGCAGCACTGCGCCAGGCTGGGACCGCGGCACCAATGTGCCGTCGGCGCGGTAGCCGCGGTCGACGAAGCCTTCGGTGACGGTGCGCAGGCCGCGTTCACCCGCGAAGGCCAGGAATGCCGAACCGGGCAGCCCCAGCACGGCGAGATGGTCGGCTGCGGCGACCACCCCGTCCACCACGGCGCGGGCCTGCACCTCGTGGTGCACGATCGTGTTGTAGAGCGCGCCGTGTGGCTTCACGTAGCTCACCCGAGTGCCCTCGGCCCGGGCGATCGCCTGCAGCGCACCGACCTGATAGAGCACCTCGTCGGCCAGCGTGACCGGATCGACGTCGACGAAGCGGCGACCGAAGCCGGCCAGATCGCGGTAGCTCACGTGCGCACCGACCGCCACCCCGGTGGCGGCAGCGGTTCTGCAGATTCGGCGAGCCGTGCTGGGATCACCAGCGTGAAACCCGCAGGCGACGTTGACACTGGAGACCAGCTTCAGCATGGCCGAGTCGTCACCCATCGACCAGGCGCCGAACGACTCGCCCACATCGCTGTTCAGATCGATGCTGCTGCCCACGTTCACTGGACCCATCGGCACACCTCCACACGTTCTGCTTGCCAAGAACTGTGATGGATCGTTGCGCAATCCTTCAAGGAGGTGTCGATGATTGAGAGACTCCGCAGGTGGGGCGCCCGGCCGACTTCGCCTACCTGCGGAATCTCATAGCCCCACGATGAGGTTTCGGCAGACTCGACCAGTGAGGGTTGCTGGTTCTCGTTGGTCGAACTTGTCGAGACCTTGAGCGGAGCGCTCTCACAAGGCGTTTCGGTAGCCTCAGCCAGCGGTGGGCGCGGCCCCGACCTGGAATCAGACCCGGCTGGACTTTCCTGTCATGGACGACCCGCTGCGCCTACCTGGCCCGGAACCTGCTGATCTTCAGCCAGCTAGATGCCGGTGACCCAGGCATCGAAGGCATGGTGCACGACTGCCCGTGCGATGCGGAAGCCGAACTCACCGCCGCCATCGAGCCGTTGGGCGACCGATCCCACTGTGGCACTCGGCATGGCGACGTCCTTTGAGCGAAGGGCCACTAGGCTGGCGCGCATGACGGCCTACCACGCGGAAGCGTCCGACACCGACGGCAAAGAGGTACTCACCTGGGAGGGGTTCGGCGCCGCAAGCCGCGAACTCGCCAGTACGGTCGCGACCAGCGGGTTTCGGCCCGACGTGATCGTGGCGGTGGCACGGGGTGGGCTGGTCGCCGCCGGCGCGCTCGCCTACGCCCTCGGCGTCAAGCTCGCCGACGCCATGAACGTGGAGTTCTACACCGATGTGGCGACCACCCTGCCCGACCCGGTGCTGCTGGCGCCGCTGCTCGACATCGAGAGCATCGCCGGACGGCGCGTCCTGGTGGTCGACGACGTGGCCGACTCCGGGCGCACCATGGATCTGGTCATGAAGATCCTGCTCGCCAATGGCGCTGAAGTGCGCACCGCGGTGCTGTACACCAAGCCCACCTCGGTGTTTCAGGTCGACTTCGTCTGGAAGCAAACCGATGCCTGGATCGTCTTCCCGTGGTCGGCGCTGCCGCCGGTCGTCTGACCGCCGGACCTGCCTGGGTCGAGGATCGCGGAAACGCTGATCGTGGCCGGTCGATCTTGTCGATACCTCGGATCTCACCCCGCAAGGGGTTTCGGCAGGTTCAGCCGGGGGCGCAGCGTTGGTCAGTGCTCGCCCGGGAATCGGCACTGACGGGGTCGATCAGCGGAAGATCACCGTGCGCTGGCCGTCGAGCATGATCCGGTGCTCGGCGAACAGCTTCACCGCGTCGGTCAGCGTGCGCGACTCCTGCTCCTGGCCCATCTCAACCAGCTTGGGAACGTCCACCGAGTGGTCGACCCGGCGCACGTTCTGCTCGATGATCGGCCCCTCGTCGAGGTCGGCGGTGACGAAGTGTGCGGTCGCCCCGATCAGCTTCACCCCGCGGCCGTGCGCCTGCCGGTAGGGGTTGGCCCCCTTGAAGCCGGGCAGGAACGAATGATGGATGTTGATCGCCCGGCCGGCCAGCCGCTCACATAGTTCGGGCGACAGGATCTGCATGTAGCGGGCCAGCACCACCAACTCGATGTCGTGCTGTTCGACGGCCTCCAGGACGCGGGCTTCGAACGCCGCCTTGGTGTGCGGCAGCACCACATGGTCTTCGAACGGGACGCCGTAGAAGCCGGCCAGGTCACCCAGATCCGGATGGTTGGCCAGGATCAGCGGGATCTCGATCTGCAGATGGCCGGAGCGGGCCCGGAACAGCAGGTCATTGAGGCAGTGACCGGCCTTGGACGCCAAGATCAGCGTGCGCCGCGGGCGTCCGACGTAGTCCAGCACCCATTCGGCGTTCAGCGAGTTGGCGATCGGGGTGATCGCATGCTCGAACACCGAACGGTCGAAACCCGACTGCACCTGGACCCGCATGAAGAACCGGTCCGACTCGGCCGAGCTGAACTGCTGCAGTTCGGTGATGTTGCCGTACGCCTGCGCGATCGCTCCGGTGACGGCATGAACGATGCCGGGCCGGTCTTCGCAGGCCAGGGTGAGCAGCCAATGGGTCGAGTCGATCACCGCGCAAGGGTACCGGCCGTCGCGCGAGGCCCGCCTGGTGTTCAGCAGCTCGGACGCCGTCGTTGCGGGGGTGGTGGATGGCTGTCGGCGAGGTGCGGGTGAGCCTTCATCTGGGCGTTGCGCGGCGATATGAGCGTTCTGGCTGACCGCCGCTGACATCCATCCGTTCCCCGCGGGGAAACGCGCGTAATGGGCCGGTCCGGACCCACGCAATACGCTCATTTCTCCGCGGGACCAGGTAGATGGGCGACTGTTCCCAGCGAAAACGCTCGAATCGCCGCGACATCGGCCGAACCGACGGCGGTCGCGTGATCCAGCGCTTCTACAGAGAGTCGATCGCTGCGTTCAGCGTCGTCGAGGGACGCATCACCGCACTCGTCAGGGCGTCGTCGGGACGGTAGTAGCCGCCGAGGTCGGCCGGCGAGCCCTGCACCGCGAGCAGTTCGGCGTTGATCGTCGCCTCGTGCTCGCGCAACGCCCCGGCGAGCGGGGCGAACCTGGCCGCCAAGGCGTCGTCGTCGCTTTGTGCGGCCAACTCTTCGGCCCAGAACAGCGCCAGGTAGAAGTGGCTGCCCCGGTTGTCGATGGTGCCCAGTCGGCGTCCCGGCGACTTGTTCTCGTTCAGGAAGGTGCCGGTCGCCCGGTCCAGCGTTTCACTCAGGACCTGGGCCGAGGCATTGCCGGTCACCTCGGCGTACTTGGCGAAGCTCTCGGCCAGCGCCAGGAACTCACCCAGGCTGTCCCAGCGCAGGTAGTTCTCCTTGACTAGCTGCTGGACGTGCTTGGGGGCAGACCCGCCCGCCCCGGTCTCGAACAGCCCGCCGCCGTTGATCAGCGGCACCACCGACAGCATCTTCGCCGAGGTGCCGACCTCAAGGATCGGGAACAGGTCGGTGTTGTAGTCACGCAGCACGTTTCCGGTCACCGAGATGGTGTTCTCGCCGCGCCGGATGCGTTCCACCGACACCTTGGTCGCCTGCACCGGCGAGGCAATGGAGATGTCCAGGCCGGTGGTGTCGCCGACCAGTTCAGGGTCGGCCAGGTAGGTCTCGACCTTGGCGATCAGGTTGCGGTCGTGGGCGCGGCTGTCGTCGAGCCAGAAGATCGCCGGGTCGCCGGTGGCCCGGGCCCGAGTGACGGCCAGCTTCACCCAGTCTCGAATCGGCAGGTCTTTGACCTGGCAGGCACGCCAGATGTCGCCGGGCTGAACAGCGTGCTCGATCAGCACGTCCCCGGCACGGTTCACCACGCGCACCGTGCCGGCCAGGCCGATCTCGAAGGTCTTGTCGTGCGAGCCGTACTCTTCGGCGGCCTGGGCCATCAACCCGACGTTGGCCACCGAGCCCATGGTTGCCGGGTCGTAGGCTCCGTTGGCCCGGCAGTCGTCGATGACGGCCTGATAGACCCCCGCGTACGACGAGTCGGGAATCACCGCCAGAGTGTCGGCCTGGTTGCCGTCCGGGCCCCACATGTGGCCGCCGATCCGGATCATCGCCGGCATGGAGGCGTCCACGATCACGTCGGAGGGAACGTGCAGGTTGGTGATGCCGCGGTCGGAGTCGACCATCGCCAGTTCCGGCCCGGCGGCCAGCTCGGCGGCGAACGCTGCCTTGATGGCGGTGCCGTTCGGCAGCGCATCCAGTCCGGCCAGAATGCCGCCCAACCCGTTGTTCGGGCTCAACCCGGCAGCGGCCAGGCTGTCGCCGTAGGCGGCGAAGGTCTCGGGAAAGAAGGCCCGGACGACGTGGCCGAAGATGATCGGGTCGGAGACCTTCATCATGGTGGCCTTCAGATGCACCGAGAACAGCACGCCGTCGGCCTTGGCCCGGTCGATCTGCTCGCGCAAGAATGCCTGCAGCGCCGCGGCGCGCAGCACCGTGCCGTCGACGACCTCGCCGGCCAGCACCGGAATCGCCGACTTGAGCACGACGGTTGCGCCACCGTCGGCGGGCACCAGTTCGATGCGCAACTCATCGTCGGCATCAAGCACGACCGATCGCTCGTTGTGCCGGAAGTCGTCGGCGTCCATCGTGGCCACGTTGGTCTTCGAGTCGGCGCTCCACGCTCCCATCGAATGCGGGTGCTGCCGGGCGTAGTTCTTCACCGACTCGGGTGCCCGCCGGTCGGAGTTGCCTTCGCGCAGCACCGGATTGACCGCGCTGCCCTTGACCTTGTCGTAGCGGGCCTTGGCCTCGGTCTCTTCGGCGCTGACCGGGTTGTCGGGGTAGTCGGGAAGGTCGTAGCCCTTCGCCTGCAGTTCGGCGATGGCCGCCTTGAGCTGCGGCATCGACGCACTCACGTTGGGCAGCTTGATGATGTTGGCCGCGGGGGTCTTGGCCAGCTCACCGAGCTCGGCCAGTGCGTTCGGGAGTCGTTGCTCGTCGCTGAGCCGCTCGGGGAACACCGCGATGATGCGGCCGGCCAGGGAGATGTCGCGAGTCTCGACCTGGACGCCCGCAGCTCCGGCGTAGGCCTGGACGATCGGCAGAAAGGAATAGGTCGCCAGCAACGGCGCCTCGTCGGTATGCGTATAGATGATCGGACTCATCGTGACCCCTCATGCCTCGCGGTTTCTTGACGGCAGGAGACTACCAATCAGACTCGCCCCGGCACCGGGCGGGCCATCCTCCGCGCCGAGATCATGGATCATCGCGGTCAGGCACGTGCTGATCCTTCGTTGGTCGAGCGTGTCGAGACCGCGGATTGCGTGGCCTCGCTAGGGGTTTCGGCAAGCTCAACCAGCGAGGGTCGCGCCTTTGGTGCGGCTGTAGCGCGGTGGATGAGACTGGGCGCTCTGTGGCGCCTCCTGCGCAGCAGTGACGCTCACGCCGGAGTCGGCGCCCACGGCGACCCGCTCGTGCTGCTCGGGAGGCTGCTCGCTTCAGGCTGCTCGGTTCAGGATGGTGAGCCGGTCAGGTGGGTGGGTGGCTCAGGCAAGCGCGGGGAGCAGTGCGACTGGGTGGGTGGCTCAGGCAAGCGCGGGGAGCAGTGCGACCACACCCGCGATCGTGCCCAGGCTGGCCAAGGTCGAGACGGCCACCACGCTGGCCACCAGGGTGGGATTCGAACCGTACTCGCGGGCCAGCATGAACGCGTTCACCGCAGTCGGCATGGCACAGGCCAGAATCAGGCTGCTCAATTCGATGCCCTCCAGGCCCAGCAGGGGGCCCAAGACGCCGGCGAGCAACGGCAGTGCCAGCACCCGGACCAGGGACGCGACCACCACCGGCCCGGTCAGCCGTAGGCTCGACCGCTGCCCCAACTGCAACCCCAACGCGATCAGCACCATCGGGATCGCCGCCTGGGCCAGCAGCTCGACACCGCGCAGGACGCCGACCGGCAGGCTGACCCCGGTCGTCCGGACGAGCAGGCCCGTGGCCAACGCCCAGGTTGCGGGCAGCCGCAGCACGCTTCGCGCGGCGTCCCGCAGCCCGCCGTGCGAACCGAGCAAGGCAGGCCCGACGGTGTACATCACCACCAGCGAGGTGACGAAGATCACCACAGCGTGATCGAGTCCGGTGCGTCCCAAAGCCAGCAGGGCGATGGGCAGCCCGAAATTGCCGTTGTTGCCGATCACCACGCTGGCGATCATGGCGCGCCGGGTCGGGCCGTCGCGTCCCCACGCAGCGAGCCAGGCGATCAGGCCGGCGACGAGGGTGACCAGCAGGTAGCCAGCGACGAGGTGCACCGCCTGGCCACCGGAGACCTCGGTCTGCAGCACGCTGTTGAAGGCGAGCATCGGGGTGAGCCCGTAGAGGTTGACCTTGCCCACGGTGCTCATGTCGAGCGAGAAGCTGCGGGCCAGCGCGACGCCGACCAGGGCGACCAACACGACCGGCAGGATCACATCGACCAGTGCGGTGAAGAAGGCCACCTGCCGATCGTGTCATCGACGCGGCGCCCGAACCGGCAGCAACCACTGCGCGGGCAGGCCGGGGCTCGACGAGTAGTACGACGGCGCCGACCGGATTGTCAGTCGTCGATGGTGCTCATGTCGCCGTAGCGGGCACCCGCGACAGCGTCCCGGGGGACGGCGCGGGTGAGTGCGGCGAGGTCGTCGGCGGTGAGTCGGATGTCGAGGGCGCCGGCGTTCTCCTCCAGGTAGCGGATCCGCTTGGTGCCCGGGATCGGAACGACGTCGGTGCCCTGGGCGAGCACCCAGGCCAACGCGAGCTGACCGGGCGTGCAGTCGTGGTCGACCGCCAACGTGCGAACGTGGTCGACCAGCCCCAGGTTCACCTCCAGTGCCCCGGCCTGGAAGCGCGGGAAGTAGGCGGTGCTGCGGCTGTCGCCGGGGGTCAGCGACGCTGAGCCGATCGTGCCGGTGAGCAGGCCACGGCCGAGCGGCGAGTACGGCACCAGCCCGATGCCGAGTTCGCGCAGCATGGGCAGCACCGCGTCCTCGACGTCCCTGGTGAACAGCGAGTATTCGGTTTGCACGGCGGTGATCGGGTGCACCGCATGGGCGCGCCGGATCGTCTCGGGAGAAGCCTCCGACAAGCCCAGGAAGCGCACCTTCCCAGCCTCGACCAGACCTTTCATGGCGCCCACGGTCTCTTCGATGGGCACGGTGAAGTCCACCCGGTGCTGGTAGTAGAGGTCGATGTGGTCGACGCTGAGCCGCCGCAGCGAGGCGTCGCAGGCGGCGCGGACGTAGTCGGGGCGTCCGTTGACGCCCAGCCGGGTGCCGTCGGGGAGCCGCTCGTTGCCGAACTTCGTGGCCAGTTGCACTGCGTCGCGGCGTCCGCGGATCGCCTCGCCGACCAGCTTCTCGTTGGTGAACGGCCCGTACATGTCGGCGGTGTCCAGAAAGCTGACGCCGAGGTCGAGGGCGCGGCGGATGGTGGTGAGACCGCCGTCGTGATCGGGCGTTCCGTAGAACTCCGACATGCCCATGCAGCCCAGGCCGAGGGCTGAAACGGTCAGTGCGGAGTCGGCGGAGCCGAGAGTCCGGGTGGGGATCGGTGTGCTCATGACGTCAGCCAACACCTTCGAGCGCGCTCCAGGTCAAGCGGAGAGCGCACGCTGTTCGAGCCGGTCGTCGTAGAGGGCGATCTTGTGATCGATCGCGGCCAGATTGACGGTCACCGCGGCGAGTTGGGCCAGCACCCGCCGGCGGTGCCGGCGCAGCAACTCCAGCCGTTCGGTCTCGTTGCCGTCACCGGCCCTGACCAGCGCGGCATACTGCCGGATGTCGCGGATCGGCATGCCCGTCGCCCGTAGTCGAGTGATCAATTCGATCCAGTGCAGGTCGGCCTCTTGATAGCGGCGGTGACCATTGGGCTCCCGGGGCACCGTCCGCAGCAGCAGGTTGTCGCGCTCGTAGTAGCGCAGCGTGTCGGCGGTCAGGTCCAGAGCGTCCGCGGCCTGCGAGATGGTGGCACCGGTCGTTTTCATGGGGCCAGTGTCCGCCCCTGGAGCGCGCTTCAGGCAATTTCGCACGTCGTCCCGGCCGGTCGTGGCGCGACTGGAGCGCAAGGGCCCCATGCTGCATGCGCCCGACCCGGCCGATGGCCGCTCGGTGCTGGCCACTGTCACCGACCAGGGCTGGGGCGCCGTGGTCGCCCCTGCGCCGGTCATGTCGCACAGGTGCGGCGGGCCGCAATCGACCCGCTGACCAGGAGTCGGATCAAGCAGCTCGCCGTCATCGGACGACGCATCGGGCTCGCCCTCGACCCGAATGCGACTGCCCGCCCGCAGAGCTGGGTGGGGAACCCACTGGTCGCGCGCGATAGCCTCGCCGGGTGAGCGAGTTTCCCCCCGTCAGCTACGTGATGCCGGTGCTGAACGAGGAGCGCCACCTGGCCGACGCGGTGGCCGCGGTGTTGTCGCAGAGCTACCCGGCCGAGGCCGAACTGGTCATCGCGCTCGGCGCGTCCACCGACCGCACCACGGCGATCGCGCACGAGCTGGCCGCCGCCGACGACCGGATCGTGCTGGTCGACAACCCGCGCAACGACATTCCGGTGGGCCTCAACCTGGCCATCGCCGCCAGCCGGCACCCGATCGTGGTGCGGGTCGACGCGCACGCCGAACTGCCCGAGAACTACACCGTCACGATGGTCGGCCTGCTCAACTCGACCGGCGCGGTGAACGTGGGCGGCGTGATGCGCGCCAAGGGCCGCACCCCGTTTCAGTCGGCGGTGGCCCGGGCCTACAACTCCCCGTGGGGGCTGGGCGGCGGCCAGTACCACGGCGCGAAGCAGGCGGGGCCCTCCGATTCGGCATATCTGGGCGTCTTCCGCCGCGAGGTGCTCGACCAGGTCGGGGGGTACGACGAGACGCTGCGGCGGGCCGAGGACTGGGAACTGAACTCGCGCATTCTGGCCGCCGGTCACCTGATCTGGTACACGCCGGATGTCGCCGTCACCTACTGGCCACGCGCCACGCCGGCCACGCTGCGCCGCCAGATGTTCGCCACCGGCGTGTGGCGCGGTCACCTGGTGCGCGAACAGGGCCGCACGCCGCTGAAGTACCTGCCCCCGCCGCTGGTGGTGCTGGCGTTGGGCGCGTCCACGGTGGTGGCGGTGGCCCAACTGAACGGGCTGCTGCCCAGGGGGGCCGATCGGGTGGCCGCTCTGGTGCACGCCGCGCCGCTGGCCTATGCGGCCGGGCTGGGCTACGTGTCGGCGCGATCGCTGGGCGCGAGCAACGTGCGGGAATGGCTGTTGAACGTGTCGGTGCTCGGCATCATGCACCTGTCGTGGGGCGCGGGGTTCATTCGCGGGATGTCCACCGGCGCCGAGCGCACCGTCGACACCTCGCGGGTCACGAGGCGGTGAGTTCGAGCAGTTCGCGGGCGACCCGCTCGGCACTGCGTCCGTCGGTGTGGCGGTGTGCCAGGGCGGCGATGCCGGCGGTGTGGGCTGCCGAACGCTCCCGGGCAGCGGGGTCGTGATCGAGTTGCTCCAGCCGGTCGAGCACCCCGTCCCAGTTCTGCTCCCAGCGAGCGCCGGTGAGCTGCGGGTAGTCGAGGTAGAGGCCGCGGGTGTCGCTGTAGTGTTCCAGGTCGGGTGCGAGGAACACGATCGGGCCGCCGGTCACGGCGAAGTCGAAAACCATCGACGAGTAGTCGGTGACCAGTGCGTCCACCCCCCACAGCAACGGCATCGACTCGGGCAACACGGCGGGCGGAGTCAGACGGACGTGCCGGGACGCGTGGGGGTACGAACCTACCCCTAGCGGGTGCGGGCGAATCAGCAGCATGCTGTCGTTGCGGGCGCACCACGAGTCGATCCGGCGCCACTGGCGGTCGGTCGGCACGCTGGGGTCGGGTTCGCCGTCACGCCAGGTGGGTGCGTACAGCACCGCCCGGCGTCCGGCCAGACCAGGGACGGCCTGTTCGAGCAGTTGCCGCGCAGCGGCCCGCCGGCCGGACGCGCTGCCGCGGAACAGCACGTCGGTGCGCGGCTCGCCGAGCACCCTGACCTGCTCGGGGGCGAGATCGAACGCGCTGCACATGAACGGCACGAACGTCTCCGCGGCCACGGGCAGCAGGCTGATCCGGCGGGTGCCGCGCCGATAGGCCTGACGCATCAGCGCGCGAGCCGCCGGAACAGAGCTGAGTGGGCCGAGCGACAGCGCGGCGGGGGAGTCTGCGTGCAGCTTCTTCAGCGGCGATCCGTGCCACAACTGGGCGATCGTGGCACCGCTCACCGCATACCGGTTCACGTCGCCGAAGCCATGGGTGACGGCCACCACCCCGGCGGACGCTGTCACGTCGAAGCCCGCCCGGCGTTCCTTGGGAGCCCATTCGATGCCGAGCGCGCGGGCGCGCCGGGCCTGGTCCTCGGTGCCGGCCAGCCAGATCAGCCGCAGCGACGGCTCCAGCCGACGGGCGGCTCGCAGCAGCGCCAGGGCGCCGTCGGCCAGGCCGAAGGCACTGCCGAAGGCCCATACCCGCGGGTCGCGTTTGCGCAACCGGGTGCGCAGCCCGCCGGTGGCATAGCGGGGCAGGGCAGCCAGCTTCGCGGCGTTGCCCCTCGCGAAAGTGAAGGGGCCCGGTGTGCTGGCGGTCACGGCCGTCACCCTAGCCCCCGGTGACGCTGGCGTGTGGTGAGGCCCGATACGCTTGGGCCTTCACCGAGGGAAGGATCCGATGAACGCAGTCATCAGCAACATGCTGCTGATCTTCCTGTTCATCGTCATCGGCGGCGTCTTCGCCGCGGCCGAGATGGCGCTGGTCTCGCTGCGCGAGAGCCAGGTCAAGCAGCTTTCGAGCCGGGGTGCCCGGGGTAAGACCGTGGCCAACCTTGCCGCCAACCCCAACCGGTTTCTGTCGGCGGTGCAGATCGGCGTCACCTTGTCGGGCTTTTTGTCGGCCGCTTTCGGCGGTGCGACGCTCGAAGAGCCACTGTCTGAGGTGCTGATCGGCTGGGGTGTTCCCGAGGGGGCTGCCGGGCCGGTCTCGCTGGTGACCATCACGGTGGTGATCAGCTACTTCTCGATCGTGATCGGCGAGCTCACCGCCAAGCGCCTGGCCATGCAGAGCGCCGAGAGCTTCGCGATGGCGCTGGCGCCGCTGGTGAACGCCATCGCAACCCTGGCCCGTCCGGTGATCTGGTTTCTGGGCGCGTCGACCAACGCGCTGGTGCTGGTGCTGGGCGGCGACCCCAAGGCCGGTCGTGAAGAGGTGACCGACGAGGAATTGCGGGCCATGGTCACCTCGTCATCGACCCTGGGCGACGAGGAGCGACAGATCGTCGACGAGGTTTTCGCTGCTGGGCAGGTGAGCCTGCGCGAGGCCATGGTGCCGCGCACCGAGGTCGACTTTCTGGCCGGTGACATGCCCGCCCACAAGGTCATTCGCACTTTTCACGACCAACCGCACAGCCGCTACCCGGTGATCGGCGAAGACGTCGACGACGTGCTGGGCTTCGTCCACGTGCGCGACCTGTTCGATCTCGACCCGGCCGCGCGCAACGCGCCCGTGCGCCAACTGGTGCGTCCGGTGGAGTCGCTGCCGCACACCATGAAGATTCTGCGCGCCCTGTCTGAGCTGCGCGCCGCGAACGCTCATCTGGCGATCGTGCGCGACGAGTACGGCGGCACGGCCGGCATCGTCACGATGGAGGACCTGGTCGAAGAGCTGGTCGGCGACATCTCTGACGAGTTCGACCAGCCGGCCGGCGAGCCGGCCGCCTCGCCGGCCAATGCCGAGCTGGACGGACTCGAAACCATCGAGGAGTTCGCCGAGGCGAACGGCTACGTGCTGCCCGAGGGGCCCTACGACACGGTGGCCGGGTTCGTGATGGCTCATCTGGGCCACCTGCCCGAAGTGGGCGACACCGTCGTGGTGGCCCTCGACCCGATCGAGGCCGGCGAGGCCGAGGTCGAACATTTCGAGTTCACCGTGAGCGAGCTCGACGGACGTCGTGCCGCCCGGATCAGGCTGCACCGCATCGGCGCGGCGCCGGAGCCGGATGACGATGCTGGAACATGATCCGGACGGTTCGCGGCTGCTCACCTCACCCGAGGTGGCGGAGCTGCTGGGGGCCGCCGTCGAGCACGCCGGTGGCCGGCTGATCAACTGGGCCCTCGACCACATCGACGCCAACCCGCAGCAGTCCACGACGGCGACCTACTCGGCCACCGTGGCGTGGCCCTACGGCGAACGGGACGAACTGCTGGGCGTCAGCGCGCGGGCCTCCGGGCCGGCGGCGTCCGACACCAGGGCCGAGATCTTTGCCGACGGCGACCGCGAGGTGGCCGTTTGGATCTACCCCAACGACCCCGACCTGCCCGGCCTGGCCCGGGCCGCCTACACCGAGCAGATGGCCGGGGTGCTGACCGATCACGACGTGCTCGGGCGGCCGGTCGATGCCGGCGAGGTGGCCTTGCGGATGATCGGCTATCGGCCGCGGCGCCGCGCCGTGCTGCGGGTCGAGGTGGGGCAGCCGCCGGTGACGCTGTACTGCAAGGTGTTGCGGGAGCGCGTGTTCGACGACGTGGTGCGCCGGCACCAGGTGCTGCTGGCCGCCGGGGTGCCGGCCCCGCGCGTCGCCGCCACCACCGACGACGCCTTGCTGCTGCTGCACAATCTCGCCGGACGTCCGCTGGCCAAGGCGGTGTTCGACGAGACCGACCCGTGCACCGCCGAGCAGTTGATTCACCTGCTCGACGCCATGCCGATGAGCGTGGCCAGGCTCGAGCGGCGTCCGCCCTGGGCCGATGCGGTGCAGCACTACGCCCAGATGGTCGCCGCCGCGGTGCCCAGGGCCACCGACAAGCTGGCCTGGCTCACCGGGCAGATCGCCGACGGGCTGGCGTCGGTTCCGCTCGGCAACGAGCCCACCCACGGCGACTTCCACGAGGGCCAGGTGCACGTGGCCGGCGGACGCATCGTCGGCATTCTCGACGTCGACACCGTCGGCCCGGGCCGCCGGGCCGACGACCTGGCCTGCTTGATCGCGCACCTGTCGACGATCCAGCGGATGAACCCGGCGCAGGAGGCGAAGGTGCACCGGCTGATCCGCACCTGGGTGCCGGTCTTCGACACGCGGGTCGACCCGTTGGAGCTGCGGCTGCGGGCGGCCGCGGTGATCATCTCGCTGGCCACCGGCCCGTTCCGTGGGCAGGAGCCGGAGTGGGAGTGGGAGACGCTGCGGATGATCGCCTCGGCCGAGGCGCTGGTGCGCCAGGTCGGGTAACGCGCCCGGGCGGGCCCCGCGTCATACGACGTTCCGAATCGCGAGACCGCGAGGCTCACCCCGCGACCCTTTTCCGACGGACGGACGACATGGCCCCGCGATGAATACTACGCTCCGTAGTATGACTGAATCTCCGCTGACCCTGGCCGGCGACTTCTCGGCGCCAAGCCGGCAGGACTGGGAGGCCGAGGTGCTCAAGGTGCTCAACCGGCGCCGTCCCGAGGGCAAGGAACTCTCCATCGAGCAGGCGATGAAACGGCTCACCACCACGACGGTGGACGATCTGATCATCGATCCGCTCTATTCCACGACGAGCGCCGGCCCTGACCTCGGCCACCCCGGGGTGATGCCGTTCACCCGCGGTACCAGCCTGCGCACCGGCACGATCCACGCCTGGGACATCACCCAACTGCACGAAGACCCCGACGTCGGCTACAGCAACGCCGCCGTGCTCACCGACCTGAACCGTGGCGCGGTGTCGTTGTGGCTACGGGTCGACCCCGACGCGATCGCCGCCGCCGACGTGGCCGGGGTGCTGGCCGGGGTGTTGCCCGAGTTGGCCCGGCTGCGGGTCAGCAGCCGGATCGACCAGGTCACCGCCGCGCAGGCGCTGGCCGGTTTCTGGAGGGCCAGCGGCAAGGCGTCCGCAGTGGGCGGAAGCCTCGGCTTGGACGCCCTCGGCCACGCGGCCCTGACCGGCCAGGCACCCGAGTTCGGCCCGCAGCGCGATTGGGTCGCCACCGGCCTGGCCGAGTTTCCCAAGGCCCGGGCGATCGCTATTGACGGCCTGCTCTATGACGACGCGGGTGCCGGTGACGTCGATGTGCTGGCCTTCGCGATCGCGACCGGCGTGGAATACCTGCGCGATCTGGAGGCCGACGGCATCAGCCCGGAGCGGGCCTTCAGCCAGATCGCGTTCCGCGTGCCGGCCAACGCCGACCAGTTCATGACCATTGCTCGGCTGCGCGCCTTGCGCCGGCTGTGGGCTCGGGTGGGGGAGGTCAGCGGCGTCCCGGCTGCAGCCCGCGGCGCCGTTCAACTGGCCGTCACGTCGTGGCGGATGATCACCCGCGACGACCCGTGGGTGAACCTGCTGCGCGGCACCATCGCCACCTTCGCCGCCGCCACCGGCGGCGCGGAGTCGATCACGGTGCTGCCGCACGACACCGCGTGGGGCCTGCCCACCGAGTTCTCGCGCCGGATGACCCGCAATATTCAACTGCTGGCCGCCGAGGAGTCGAACCTGGGCCGGGTTGCCGACCCGGCCGGCGGCTCGTGGTACGTCGAGAGCCTGACCGACCAGCTCGCCCGCCGGGCCTGGGCGCGGGTCGGTGAGATCGAGGCGGCCGGTGGCATGGCGAAGGCATTGGCCCAGGGCCGGGTCGCCGACTGGATCGGTGAGACGGTGGCCAAGCGGGCCGTCCGGCTGGCCAGCCGTAAACAGCCGATCACCGGCGTGTCGATGTTCCCGGCCGAGCACGAGCAGCCACTGGAGGTCCGGCCCCGGCCGGTGCACCCCAGACAGGGAGGGCTGCAGCCGCACCGCGACAGCGAGGTGTTCGAGGCGCTGCGCGACCGGGTGGCGGCGTCGGACCACAAGCCGCAGGTGTTCCTGGCCTGCCTGGGCGCCCGTCGCGATTTCGGGCCACGCGAGCAGTTCACCGCGAACGTGCTGCTGGTCGTCGGCATCGAGCGACCCAGTAGCGAGGGCGGCACGGCGTCCGAGATCGTCGAGCAGGTCAGGCGGGCCGGGGCGACCACGGTCATTCTGTGCAGTTCGGCGCGGGTGTACGCGACGCAGGCGATCGAGGTGGCCACGGCGCTCAAGGCGGCCGGTGTCGACACCGTGCTGATCGCCGGACGCCGCAGCGAGACCGCCGCTGACTGCGCCGTCGACGTGATCGACGGCGAGATCTTCGACGGCATGGACGTCGCCGGCTTCCTGGCCGGCACACTGGACAAGTTGGGAGTGGCGAAGTGAGCGTGCCGCGTTTCGTGGGCATCGAGCTGGGGGACGCGGTCCCGCCGGCCGATTCGAGCCAGCAGTGGGAGCATCTGATCGAGCAGGTGCCGTCCTACTCCCAAGGTTGGCAGACCCCTGAGCACATTCTGGTGCCGCCGGTCTACGCCGACGAGGCCCTGCAAGGGCTGGACTTTCTGGGCACCTACCCGGGCATTCCGCCGTTTCTGCGCGGGCCGTACGCCACCATGTACGTCAACCAGCCATGGACCATCCGGCAGTACGCCGGCTTCTCGACCGCCGAGGAGTCCAACGCCTTCTACCGGCGCAACCTGGCGGCGGGCCAGAAGGGTCTGTCGATCGCCTTCGACCTGGCCACCCACCGCGGCTACGACTCCGACCACCCGCGGGTCACCGGTGATGTCGGCATGGCCGGGGTCGCGGTGGATTCGATCCTCGACATGCGGCAACTGTTCGAGGGCATCCCGCTCGATCAGATGAGCGTGTCGATGACCATGAACGGCGCGGTGCTGCCGGTGCTGGCGCTGTACGTGGTGGCCGCCGAGGAGCAGGGGGTGCAGCCGGCGCAGCTGGCCGGGACCATCCAGAACGACATTCTCAAAGAGTTCATGGTCCGCAACACCTACATCTACCCGCCGGCGCCGTCGATGCGGATCATCTCCGACATCTTCGCGTTCACTTCGGCGAATATGCCGAAGTTCAACTCGATCTCGATCTCCGGCTATCACATGCAGGAGGCCGGGGCGACCGCCGACATCGAGATGGCGTACACGCTGGCCGACGGCGTCGAGTACATCCGGGCCGGCGAGTCGGTGGGCCTCAAGGTCGATCAGTTCGCTCCGCGACTGTCGTTCTTCTGGGCGGTCGGGATGAACTTCTTCATGGAGGTCGCCAAATTCCGCGCAGCCCGGATGCTGTGGGCGAAGCTGGTCCGCGATTTCGGCCCGAAGAACCCCAAGTCGATGTCGCTGCGGACGCATTCGCAGACGTCCGGCTGGTCGCTGACCGCGCAGGACGTGTTCAACAACGTGGGCCGCACCTGCCTGGAGGCGATGGCCGCCACCCAGGGACACACCCAGTCGCTGCACACCAACGCCTTGGACGAGGCGATCGCACTGCCGACCGACTTCTCGGCCCGGATCGCCCGCAACACCCAGCTGTTCATTCAGCAGGAGTCGGGCACCTGCCGGGTCGTCGACCCGTGGGCCGGCTCGGCCTACGTGGAGCGGCTCACCTACGAACTGGCGGCCAAGGCCTGGGGGCACATCAGCGAGGTCGAGGCAGCCGGTGGCATGGCCAAGGCGATCGAGGCGGGCATTCCGAAGATGCGCATCGAAGAGGCGGCCGCCCGCACCCAGGCCCGGATCGACTCCGGGCGGCAGCCGCTGATCGGCGTCAACTCCTACATCGTCGAGAACGACGAGCCGCCCGAGGTGCTCAAGATCGACAACAACGTGGTGCGCGAGCAGCAGATCGCGAAGCTGCATCGGTTGCGCGCCGAGCGGGACGCCGACGCGACCGCCGAGGCGCTGCGCCGGCTGAGTTGGGCCGCGGCCAACCCGGATCCGACCGATGTCGACCGCAACCTGCTGAAGCTGGCCATCGACGCAGCCCGCGCCAAGGCTTCGGTGGGTGAGATCTCGGACGCGCTGGAGTCGGAGTTCGGGCGGTTCACCGCGCAGATCCGTACCATCAGTGGCGTGTACCGCAGCGAAACCGGCACGACCCGAGGGGTGGAGCAGGCCCGCGGCCTGGTCGAGCAGTTCGAGAAGGCCGAAGGGCGACGTCCGCGCATTCTGGTCGCCAAGATGGGTCAGGACGGCCACGACCGCGGCCAGAAAGTGATCGCCACGGCGTTTGCCGATCTGGGCTTCGACGTCGACGTCGGCCCGCTGTTCCAAACCCCGGCCGAGGTGGCCCGGCAGGCGGTCGAGGCCGACGTGCATGTGGTTGGCGTCTCGTCGCTGGCCGCGGGTCACCTGACCCTGGTGCCGGCACTGCGGGCCGAACTCGACGCCCTTGGCCGCGACGATATGATGATCGTGGTCGGCGGCGTCATTCCGGCCCAGGATTTCGACGAGTTGCGGGCCAAGGGGGCCGACGCGATCTACCCGCCCGGCACGATCATTCCCGACGCCGCGATCGAGTTGCTGCAGAAGCTGAAAGATCGGATCGACCCCGCCTGAGCCGTGGCGCCAGTTCAGGGGACGGTTCCGCTTGGTTCAGGGGACGGTTCCTTGAACCGACCAAGGAACCGTCCCCTGAACCGATTGGTCAAGCGTGTCGAGACCTCGGGGCCTCGTGGTTTGCGACGCCTCAATCACCGGTGTTGGCGTGAACTCTGAAAGGGTGGGCAGATGCGCAGGATGAACCCCGACGAACTCGCTGACGGGGTGCGGGCGGGATCGCGAGCGCACATCGCCCGGGCGATCACGCTGGTCGAGTCGTCGCGGCCCGACCATCGCGAGCTGGCCAAGCAACTGCTGCGGCGGCTGCGCGCAGACGCCGGTGGGTCGGTGCGGGTGGGCATCACTGGCGTGCCCGGTGCGGGCAAGTCCACCTTCATCGACGCGCTCGGGGTGAAGCTGATCGGCCAGGGCCACCGGATCGCGGTGCTGGCCGTGGACCCCTCATCGTCGCGCACCGGCGGCTCGATTCTGGGTGATCGCACGCGGATGGCGGCCCTCACGGCATCCGACCACGCCTACGTACGGCCCTCGCCCTCGGGCGGTCACCTCGGCGGGGTGGCCCGGGCCACCCGTGAATCGATGATCGTGATGGAGGCCGCTGGTTTCGACGTGGTGCTGGTCGAGACGGTGGGCGTCGGCCAGTCCGAGGTCGCGGTGGCCGGCATGGTCGACACGTTTCTGCTGATCGCGTTGGCCCGGGCCGGTGACCAGTTGCAGGGCATCAAGCGCGGCATTCTCGAGATGGCCGACGTGATCACGGTGAACAAGGCCGACGGCGAGCACGAGGGCGAGGCCCGGGTGACCGCCCGCGAGCTGACCATCGCGATGAAGCTGATCAGCTCCGACCCGGACGCCCGCCGACCGCCGGTGCTCACCTCGTCGTCGTACACCGGCAAGGGCCTGGACGACGTGTGGCAAGCCGTTCTCGACCACCGCGCCTACCTGGAGGCCAACGGCGGTCTGGAGCCGCGCCGTGCCCGGCAACAGCTTCAGTGGCTGTGGTCGCTGGCCGAGGGTGAGGTGCTCGACGGCGTCCGCAACTCGCCGCGGGTGCGGGCATTGCGGGCAGGCATCGAGGCGGCCATCGCCGGCAACGAGCTCTCAGCGCTCGAGGGTGCCGACGACCTGGTGCGGGCGTTCGTCGCCGACGTGCCGACGCTGTGGCCGCCTCGGCCCGGTGACCAGGCGGGCTTCACCGGCTGACCCCCGCCGATGGAGCGCGTCGAGGGCCCGCAGTAGGGTTTCGGCCGTGCGCAAGCCGTTCGCCAAGGTCGCCCGCCGCACCCAGGTGGAGCGGCTGAGACGGCTCGCGGTGCGGGACCTTCCGGCCTGGGGATTGGCGGACGCCCGGGTGCGGCTGTTGCTGCACGGGTACAACACGACCTTTCGCATCGACGCCGCCGACGGCCGCCGGTACGCCCTGCGGCTCAACACCGCCATGCCGAAACCCGAGCCCAACCTGCTGGCCGAGGTGAGCTGGCTGGCGGCGATCGCGGCCGACACCGGTCTGCGCGTGCCGACGCCGCAGCGCACCCTCAGTGGCGACTGGGCGGCCCGGGTGCCCAGCCCAGATCACGGCCGGAGCGTCGCGGCGGTGTTGTTCTCGTGGCTCGACGGCCGTGATCTGGGCAACCGGCCGACCCTCGACCGGGCGCGGGTGGTGGGCCGGGCGATGGCGATCCTGCACGACCACGCCAGTGGCTGGAGCCTGCCCGCGGGCGCCGAGCTGCCCCGGTTCGACAACGTGCTCACCGACCTGCCCAACCGGTTCGACGACCACCCGGCGCTGAACGCCGAGGCCCGCGAGGTCGTACTCGCCGCCTACCAGCGGGCCCAGGCGTGCCAGGACCAGGCGTTCGCAACCGACGCGATCATTCCGTTGCATGCCGACTTGCACGGGGGCAACCTGAAGTGGGTATCGACAGGCTCGACCGGCGGGGGCTCAAGCGGCGATGGCCTGGCGAACCTGCGGGTGTTCGACTTCGACGATGCGGGGCTGGGCGTGCCGGCGCTCGACCTGGCGATCACCGTCTTCTACCTGCGCGACGACGAGTCGCTGGAGGCGGCGCTGAAGCAGGGTTACGCCCAGGTGCTGGCCGCTGCCCGAGGTTCGGCCCGCCGTGCTCGAGGGCATGGTCGCCGGGCGCAACCTGCTGCTCCTCGACGATCTGCTGGCGCAGGCCAACGCCGAATTTCAGGACATGCTGCCCGTTTACGTGGTGAACGCCACGTCGCGGTTGCGGCATTGGCTCGAGACCGGGAGGTTCCGGCGTGACGTACCCGGCGTGCGGGCCCCGAACTGACCGTGCGTAACAACTCTGTCACACCGTGCCCTCCAGGGGTCTTCGGGCGCGACGGCCGGGCGCTGGATCACCTATGGTGTGCACCAGTTCGGGGGCGGAGAGAGCCCTTCGGTCATCTTGCTCAGGAGGCAGGTTCGTGAAGAAGTCCCTGATTGCACCCGTCGCGTTCGGTGCATTCGCCCTCGTCCTCGGTGGTTGTGCCACGCCGCCGGCAGCCACCTCGGCATCGGCCACCGCCTCGGCTTCGGCCACGGTCGCCCAGTCCGATTTCAAGGCCTGCATGGTGTCGGACTCTGGTGGCTTCGACGACAAGTCGTTCAACGAGACCGCCTACGCCGGCCTGACCAAAGCGGTCGCCGAGCTGGGTGTGCAGAAGAACGAGGTGCAGTCCGCGGCCGCGGCTGACTATGCCAAGAACGTTCAAGAAATGGTGAATCAGAAGTGCGACATCATCGTGACCGTCGGTTTCGCGCTCGGTGACGCCACCCTGGCCGCCGCCAAGAAGAACCCCGACATCGACTTCGCCATCGTCGACCACTCCTACAGCGACGACGAGGGCAAGAACACCGCCCCCGACAACTTGAAGGGCCTGGTCTTCGATGCCTCTGAGCCCTCGTTCCTGGCCGGGTACCTGGCCGCCTCGCTGAGCCAGACCGGCAAGGTCGGCACCTTCGGTGGCGCACCCTACCCCGCGGTCACCTCGTTCATGGACGGCTATGCGCGCGGCGTCGCCTACTACAACCAGCAGAAGGGCAAGAGCGTCGCGGTGCTCGGCTGGGACACCACGAAGAAGGACGGCACGTTCATCGGCGGGCAATCGCCCTTCGACGACGTGCCCGGCGGAAAGAAGGTGGCGACCAACCTGATGGCACAGGGGGCCGACATTCTGCTGCCGGTGGCCGGCCCGTCGAGTGAGGGCGCATTGCAGGTGGCTAAAGCCAGCAACGGCAAGGTCGGCTCGCTGTGGGTCGACACCGACGGCTGCATCAGTCAGGAGCAGTACTGCTCGATCATTCCGTCCTCGGTCGCCAAGGCCATGGACGTGGCTGTGTTCGAAGCGATCAAGGCCGCCAAGGACGACAAATTCAGCAACGAGCCCTACCTGGGCACACTCGCCAACGGCGGCACTTTCCTGGCGCCCTTCCACGATTGGGACAGCAAGGTGACCGACGAGACCAAGGCGGAGCTCGACGCGATCAAGGCCGGAATCATCGACGGCTCGATCAAGACCACTGCCTGATCTGACCGGTGAAGGGGGGCGATGCGCCCCCCTTCTGCCGTTGCAGGGCACTGACGCAAGAGAAGGTGGTGTGAAGTGAGTCAGCCGGTGTCGCAGGATTCTGAGCAGGCTGTCGGGCTGCAGTTGCGGGGAATCACCAAGAAGTTCGGCTCTTTCGTGGCCAATGACGCAGTCGACCTCGACATCAGACCCGGTGAGATCCACTGCCTGCTCGGCGAGAACGGGGCGGGCAAGTCGACGCTGATGAACGTGCTGTACGGGCTGTACCAGCCCGACGGTGGCGAGATCGTGATCGACGGACGGCCCCAGTCGTTCGACGACCCGAAGGCGGCGATGGCCGCGGGCATCGGCATGGTGCACCAGCACTTCATGCTGGTCGAGGTGTTCAGCGTGGCCGAGAACATGATCCTGGGTCGTGAGCCCGGCGTGGTGGTCGACCTCAAGGCCGCCAAGGCCAAGGTGCGCGAGTTGTCGGCGCGGTTCAACCTGCCGGTCGACCCCGACGCGATCATCGAAGACCTTCCGGTGGGAGTGCAGCAGCGGGTCGAGATTCTCAAGGCCCTGGCCAACGATGCCAAGTACCTGATCTTCGACGAGCCGACCGCGGTGCTCACCCCGCAAGAGATCGACGAGTTGATGGTTGTCATGCAGGGGCTGCGGGACGAGGGCAAGGGGATCGTCTTCATCACCCACAAGCTGCGCGAGGTTCGGGCGATCGCCGATCGCATCACCGTGCTGCGCCGGGGCAAGATCGTGGGCAGCGCCAACCCCAGCTCGTCCGAGACCGAACTGGCCCAACTGATGGTGGGCCGCGCGGTCGACTTGACGGTCGCCAAGCAGCCCGCGGCGCCGGGGGCCGTCCGGCTCCAGCTCGACGACGTCACCATCGCCAATTCGGCCGGTGCGGTGGTGGTCGACGGCATCACCTTCGAGGTGGCCGGCGGCGAGATTCTTTGCATCGCCGGCGTCCAGGGCAACGGTCAGTCCGAGCTCGCCGACGCCCTGCTGGGCAATATTCCGCTGCTGTCGGGGCAGATCAGCCTGGACGGCGACGACCTGAGCGGTTGCACCCCCAGGCAGGCGATCGCCGCGGGCGTCGGGTTCGTCCCCGAAGACCGGCAGTTCGACGGCTTCATCGGCAGCTTCAGCATCGCCGAGAACCTGGTGCTCAACCGGTTCGACTCCGCACCGTTCGCCACCGGCGGGTCGCTCAACCTGAAGGCGATCAACGAGAACGCGGTGCGGCTGCGCGACGAGTTCGACATTCGCACCCCCGATGTGCAGAACGTCGGGTCGTCACTCTCGGGCGGCAACGCCCAGAAGGTG
This sequence comes from Micropruina sp., assembly GCF_047602085.1. Lineage (GTDB taxonomy): Bacteria > Actinomycetota > Actinomycetes > Propionibacteriales > Propionibacteriaceae > Micropruina. Next base: position 383,016 of record NZ_JASGID010000005.1, on the reverse strand, counting down.
GTGCTGGCTCGCGAACTGAGCCGCGACCTGGCGTTGCTGGTGGCATCGCAGCCTACCCGGGGCGTTGACGTGGGGGCGATCGAGTTTCTGCACAAGCGCATCGTCGAGGAGCGCGACAAGGGCACGGCGGTGGTGTTGGTCTCGACCGAACTCGAAGAGGTCGAGGCGCTCGCCGATCGGGTACTGGTGATGTACCGGGGCCGCATCGTCGGCATTGTGGCGCCCGATACTCCACGCGACGTGATGGGCATGATGATGGCCGGCGTCGGCTACGACGAGGCCGTCCAGGTGGCCGCGGACGACGCCCGGGCCGGGGGAGAGGACCACTGATGGCTGACAGCGACCCGCGTTCGACGCGCCTGCGCGCCTGGGCGAGCACCCGGTGGCGGGACTGGATGATCACCCTGGCCGCGTTCGTGCTCGCGCTGATCGTCGGCGCGATTCTGATGATCGTGGCCGACCCCCAGGTGTCGGGCAACTTCAACTACCTGTTCACCGCCCCCGGTCTGGCGCTGGGCAGCGCCTGGACCAAGGTGTCGACCGCTTACGGTGCACTGCTGGTCGGTGCGGTCGGTTCGCCGACGGCACTGTCGGCCACCAGTGCGGCGGCTGCGCCACTGATCTGTGCCGGCCTGGCCGTCGGGCTGGCCTTTCGCGCCGGCCTGTTCAACATCGGCGCCCAGGGCCAGGCGATCCTCGGCGCGATGGCTGCGGCCTGGGTCGGCTTCTCGTTGCCGCTGCCGCCGGTGATCCATCTGCTCGTGGCCGTGCTGGCCGGCCTGATCGCGGGCGCGCTGTGGGGCGGCATCGTCGGCTGGCTCAAGGCCAAGACCGGGGCGCATGAGGTGATCGTCACGATCATGATGAACTACATCGCCGCCGGTCTGCTGGCGTGGGCGCTCACCACGACGGTGTTTCAGCGTCCGGGCCGTAGCGACCCGATCTCGCCCGAGGTGCCGTCGTCGGCCGCCTTCCCGCAACTGTACGAGCAACTGCACCTGGGCTTCTTCGTGGCGCTGCTGGCTGCCGTGGCGGTGTGGTGGCTGCTCGACCGGTCGGTGATCGGCTTCTCGATTCGGGCCGTCGGCGCCAACCCGCACGCGGCCGGTACCGCCGGCATGAACGTGGGTGCCACCACGATCATCACCATGGCGGTCGCCGGCGCCCTGGCCGGCCTGGCCGGGGTGCAGTCGGCACTCGGGCCTTCGGTCACCGGGGTGCCCGTGCCGCTCACCGAAGGACTGGTCGGCACCGTCGGCTTCGACGCCATCACAGTGGCCCTGCTCGGCCGTTCGAAGCCGATCGGCATCGTGCTGGCCGGGCTGCTGTTCGGCGGCTTGAGTGCCGGCGGCCTGGCCATGCAGAGCGTCGCGCAGACGCCGCTCACCCTCACCCTGGTGTTGCAAGCCCTGGTGGTGCTGTTCGTCGCAGCGCCGCAACTGGTCTCGACCCTGGTGCCGTTTCTCAAGGCCCGCAAACGCGGGGTTTCGCTGACGGGAGCCGACGCATGAGCACCGCTACCCATGAGCCGCACGTGCCGAGCCTCGCCGATGCACCCGAAGAGCTGCATTTCGAGGTTCGTGAGTCGCGCGACGCCCGGCGGGCGCGGCTGTCGTCCGGGGTGTTGATCGTGGTGGTCGGGCTGCTGCTCGGCGTGCTGTTCTTCAGCACCACCGGCACCGCCCGGTTCGCGCTGTCGGACGCGTTCGCCGACGTCCAGTTGCCCACCATCGAGGTGCCCGGCGCCGCGATGGTGGCGCTGTGCGCGGTGCTGTGTCTGCTGGCCGGGGCAGGTTTCGTCTCCGGACGGCTGCGGGGCCGGCTGCCCATGGTGGCCGGCATCGTTGCCGGGTTGGCGGTGGTCCTGGGCTTTCTCACCTGGGCGGCCGCTGGCAAAGACCTGCCGTTCCCGGTTGCCAATCAGCTCGCGGGCACGGTGTTCACCGCCACGCCGTTGATTCTGGGTGCCCTGTGTGGCGTGGTCGGCGAACGCGCGGGCGTGGTCAACGTGGCGATCGAGGGCCAGTTCCTCACCGCCGCCTTCGCTGCGGCGATCGTCGGTTCGGTCACCAAGTCGATTCCGGCCGCGCTGTTCGCCGCGGTGTTCGCCAGTGTGCTGATGGCGGCGCTGCTGGCGTTGTTCGCGATCAAGTACCTGGTCGACCAGGTGGTGCTGGGCGTGGTGATCAACCTGCTCGCCTCGGGCGTCACCGGCTTCTTGTTCGACCAGTTGGTGCAACCCAACTCGCGGGCGCTGAACAACGCCCCGGTGATGGACCCGATTTCGATTCCGCTGCTGGCCGACATTCCGCTGTTGGGGCCGATCCTGTTCAACCAGACGATTCTGGTGTACCTGGCGATCGTCGCCGTGGTGGTGGTCTGGTGGCTGCTGTTCCGCACCCGCTGGGGGCTGCGCGTCCGGGCCGTCGGCGAGCATCCGAAGGCCGCCGACACCGTCGGCATTTCGGTCAAGGGGGTGCGCTGGCAGGCGGTGCTGGTGGCTGGCGTCTTCTCCGGGCTGGGCGGGGCGTTCTTCACCGTCGGCTCGGTGGGCGTGTTCAGCAAGGACCTCACCGTGGGCAACGGCTTCATCGCCCTGGCCGCGGTGATCATGGGTCGCTGGCACCCGGTGCTGGCGGCCACCATGGCGCTGTTCTTCGGTTTCGTGGTGCAGATGGCCTCGCAGTTGCAGACCCTCAACACCCCGGTGCCCAGCCAGTTTCTGCTGATGCTGCCGTATGTGGCCACCATCATCGCGGTCGCCGGTCTGATCGGACGCACTCGTGCCCCTGCCGCCGACGGCGTGCCCTATACGAAGTGATGGCCTTGCCCGCGGCAGACGATCGGGCGCAACGCCGGCAGCCATGGCTATACCGGACGCGTCTGTAGTGACAACCCGCTGGTCGAGGTTGTCGAGGCCCTGAGGGGTTCGACCAGATCAATCGACGGAGGGGTTGACATGCAGATCGACTGGAACGCCCTGCGGACCCGGGCCCAGGAATTGTGCCGGCCGCGCCTACGCCCCGTATTCGCGGTTTCGGGTCGGCGCTGCCGCGCTGGTCGACGACGGACGAGTGGTGGCCGGCTGCAACGTCGAGAACGCCGGCTACGGGGTGACGCTGTGCGCCGAGTGCGGGTTGATCAGCGATTTGGTGGCCTCCGGCGGCGGACGCTTGGTGGCCTTTGCCTGCGTCAACGCACTCGGCGAGCCGCTGATGCCCTGCGGGCGCTGCCGGCAGTTGCTGTACGAGCATGGCGGCGCCGATCTGCTGATCGATACCCCCGACGGGGTCTGGACGATGGCCCAGGTGCTGCCGGGCGCCTTCGGGCCGGACGACCTGAGCCACGTCACCGCGCAGAGCTGAGCGTCAGTCATCGGCGCACCTGGCGGCGCACGTGCAGCACCCGGTGACTCTGCACCGCGACGAGATTCGCGACCCGGCTTCGCCTCGTCCTCAGCGCGGGTGATTCGTTGGTCGAGCGTGTCGAGACCTTGGCTGTGTGGCTGTGGCAAGGGGTTTCGGCAGGCTCAAAGCTTCCTTGGCGAAATGACGTGGAACCGGGCCGGTGCCGAGAAGGTGGGCACTGAAGGCGAGATCGGTGATCGCAGCCGACCGCTCGACCTACTTGGCGGTGAAGCTTGGCAACGGGCCGTTCCAGACCAGCGTGTAGCCCAAGCCGTGCGCCACGATGTAGCTGATGCCGAGCAGGACGGCCAGCAGCACGATCGCGAACAGCGCCACCGCGATCACCTTCCCGGCCCGGTTGGCCGGGCGGTCGGGCAGATCTCCGTTCGCCCAGGCGAGCGATTTGACCCCCAGTGCGAACAGAATCGGCAGGCCCGAGCCGAGCAGCAAACCGGCGAGTAGCACCCGCCAGGCACCGTCCAGAGCCGAGAGCAGCATCAGACCGCCACCTCTGTCTTATTCTTCTTCTGCTTCGCGTCGTCCCACTCGTCGTTGACGTTGTGGTGGCCGATCGGTTCCTTGCGCGAGTGCAGCCACATGTACACCCCGGCGGCCAGCAGCAGCAGCACGACGACGGCGGCTCCCCAGCCCGTGCCGAGGGAATTGCCGATGAAGAACATCAGCGCCCCGACCGCGGCGGCCGACGGCAGGGTGCTCAGCCAGCCGGACGCCATCCGTCCGGCCACCGGCCAGCGCACCTGGGCTCCGGGTCGTCCGACGCCCGAGCCGAGAATCGAACCGGTGGCGACATGGGTGGTCGAAAGAGCGAAACCGAGCTGGCTGGAGGCCAGGATCACCGCGGCCGAACTCATGTCGGCGCTCATTCCCTGCGGCGGCTCGATCTCGACCAGGCCCTTGCCCATGGTGCGAATGATCCGCCAGCCGCCCAGATAGGTGCCCAGCGCGATCGTCACGGCGCAGGCCAGCTTGACCCATAACGGCACCTCGTGGGTGCTGTGCCACTCGCCCGAGGCGATCAGGGCCAGCGTGATGACGCCCATCGTCTTCTGTGCGTCGTTGGTGCCGTGCGACAGCGACATCAGCGAGGCGGCGCCGACCTGACCCCAGCGAAAGCCCTGCTTGCGGTACTTCTCGCCGAGCGAAGCGGCCACCCGAAAGACGAAGTGGGTGCCGACCAGCGCCACGATCATGGCGATCGCCGGCGACATGAACCCCGGAATGATCACCTTGCCGATCACGCCGTCGAGCTTGCCGCCATCGCCGACCCAGTGCACGCCGTCCCAGCCCAGCCCGGCCAGGGTGGCGCCGATCAGGCCCCCGAACAGGGCGTGCGACGAACTGGACGGCAGCCCCCACAGCCAGGTGGCCAGGTTCCAGATGATCGCGCCGGCCAGCCCGGCCAGCAGGATCAGCAGCAGCTTGTCGCCCCCGTCGGCCAGCAGGTCTGCTCGCGGGGTGCCATCGGCGTTCTGCAGGTTGATCACCGCGTTGGTGACGGTCAACGCAACCTCGACCGAGAGCAATGCGCCGACCAGATTGAGCGAGGCGCAGAGCACGACAGCGGTCTTCGGGGTCAGCGCCTTGGTGGCGATCGATGCGGCCATGGCGTTGGCCGTGTCGTGAAAACCGTTCGTGAAGTCGAAGGCCAAAGCCGTGACGACGACGAGCGTCAACAAGATGAGCTCGGGGGACACATCCTCATCGTAGGGACATTCTTGCCAGTGCGGAAACAGATGGTTGAGGGTCATCTGTCACCCGTAGTCAACCGCCTGTTCGCCGTTGAGAAATCATTGCGTTACCGCGGTTCGGGGGCACCGGGGCGGGCCAATAGGATGAGGACCATGAGTTCACCCATCCTGACCGCGGTCGCCTGGCCCTACGCCAACGGCCCGCGGCACATCGGTCACGTGTCCGGCTTCGGCGTTCCCAGCGACGTCTTCTCGCGCTACATGCGAATGGCCGGCAACGACGTGCTGATGGTGTCGGGAACCGACGAGCACGGCACCGCGATCCAGGTGCAGGCCGAGAAGGAGGGGCTCACCCCGCAGCAGACCGCCGACAAGTACCACCGGGTGATCGCCGAGGATCTGGCCGGACTCGGCTGTTGCTACGACCTTTACACCCGCACCACCACGCTCAACCATCGCGCCACCGTCCAGGAGATGTTCCGGACGTTGCACGCCAACGGCTACGTCGTCGCGCAGCGGCAACAGGGCGCGATCAGCCCGTCCACCGGCCGCACCCTGCCCGACCGGTACATCGAGGGCACCTGCCCGATCTGCGGCTTCGACGGCGCCCGCGGCGACCAGTGCGACAACTGTGGACGCCAGCTCGACCCGATCGACCTGATCAACCCACGCTCCCGGATCAACGGCGAGGCCCCCCAGTTCATCGAGACCGAACACTTCTTCCTCGACCTGCCGGCACTGGCCGGGGCGCTCGGTGAATGGCTGGAGACCCGGACGGATTGGCGTCCGAACGTGCTGAAGTTCAGTGAGAACCTGCTCGCCGAGCTCCGCCCCCGGGCGATCACCCGCGACCTGGACTGGGGGGTGCCGATCCCGCTCGAGGGCTGGGAGGACGCCCCGATGAAGCGGATCTACGTCTGGTTCGACGCGGTGATCGGCTACCTGTCGGCGTCCATCGAGTGGGCCAAGCGGTCCGGCGACCCGGACGCCTGGAAGCGCTGGTGGAGCAACGACGAGGCCCGCTCCTACTACTTCATGGGCAAGGACAACATCACCTTCCATTCGGTGATCTGGCCCGGCATCCTGCTCGGTGCCAACGGCCAGGGCGACAAGGGCGGCGAGCCGTCGGCGTTCGGGCTGCTCGACCTGCCCACCGAGATCGTGTCGTCGGAGTTCCTGACCATGTCGGGCTCGAAGCTGGCGTCGTCGCGCGGGCACGTGATCTACGTGCGCGATTTCCTGCGCGACTTCGGCCCGGACGCGCTGCGCTACTTCATCGCCGTCAACGGCCCGGAGAACCAGGATACCGACTTCACCTGGGAGGAGTTCGTCCGCCGGATCAACTTCGAGCTGGCCAACGAGTGGGGCAACCTGGTCAACCGGTCGATCTCGATGGCGCACAGAGGTGTCGGCGCGATCCCGGTCGCCGGCGAGCTGACCGAGGTGGACGAGGCGCTGCTGCAGGCGGCGAAGGACGCCTATGCCGTGGTCGGCGACGCCTGGAGCCGGTGCAAATTCAAGCTCGCCACCACCGAGGCGATGCGCGTGGTCGGGCTGGCCAATAAGTACATCTCCGACCAGGAGCCGTGGAAGCTGAAGGACGACCCGGTCCGCCGCGACACCGTGCTGCACGTCGCGCTGCAGGTCGTCCAGGACTGCAACACCCTGCTCACCCCGCTGCTGCCGCACGCCGCGCAGAAGGTGTTCGAAGCGCTGGGTGGCGAGGGCATCTGGGCGGCCCAGCCGGAGCTGACCGAGGTCACCGAGCCGGGCGCCGAGGCGCCCTACCCGGTGCTGCGCGGCGACTACGTCAACCAGGCCGCGACCTGGGAGTCGCGTCCGATCGCCGTCGGGACGCCGCTGGCGAAGCCGTCCCCGATCTTCACCAAGCTCGATCCGAAGCTGGCCGAGACCGGCCCGGAGTGGGCGCCGATCGGCTGAGGACGGCGCGTGCGTCGATCATCGGGCCGAGCCTGCCGAGTCGGCCACCAGGGTGACGTGACCGGCTCTGCGGAAGGCCTGAGCAACGCGTCCACCGCTGGTTGAGCTACGTCGAAACCGCTTGCCACAGCGGTACATCCGCGGCCTCGGCAAGCTCGGCCAACGATGGATCAGCGTTTCCGTGGGCCGCCGAGTGCCGTCGCCACGGTGATGCGGCCTTTTCGCTACGCATCAACAGGGTCTTTCCGCTACGCATCAACAGAGTGCGGCGCGATCGCCGTGAGCCGCCGTTGCGCCTGCTCGTAGGTCAGCGGGCGGAAGCCGTTGGCAACGGCCTTGCGCTTCAACGCCCCTTGTGCCCGCCACAGGGCGAGCCCGCGTCGCAACAGAACCCACGGTGGCTTGCGCTTCTGTGCCAGGTCGCGACGCAGCCGGTACCAGGCGACCAGCAGACCCGGCCGGTCGAGGTAGATGCCCTCGGCCTCGATGCCGGCCCCCCGTGCCAGCGGCAACGCTTCGACGGCGAAGATGCCCTCGGCCAGCACCACCGTGGCGTCGTCGGGAATGGTGAGGCATTTCTCGCCCACCGTGCGCGACAACGGAATCGAGTAGTCGGGGGTGTGGGTCGCTCCGGTGCTGAGCAGTTCGGCCATCGCCGCGATCGCTGCCGCACCGTTCCAGGTGGCGACGTCGTCCCAGTCGGGTATGCCAAGGGTCTGCGGCAGGCCGGGGTGGTCGGCGTCGTGGTAGAAGTCGTCGAGTCGCACCTGCGGCAGCCCCGAGCCGAGCACCAGTCGGCTCTTGCCGCTGCCGGACGGCCCGGCCACCAGCACCAGCCGGCGGGGCGCGGGCGGGTGCTGCATGACCGGTGAGTGTAGCGATCGGTCGCTGCCCACGCGGATCGAGTCCGTCACAACCCCAGTGCGCCGGCCAGGTCTGCGCGCAGCCTCGCCAGTACCCCGGAAGCCTCCGCCCGGGCGAGGGCCAGGTCGTGGGAGGCGTCGGGAGGAAGCCTCACCTGCAGGTAGCACTTCAGCTTTGGCTCGGTGCCCGACGGGCGGACCACCGCCCGCACCCGCTCACCGGTGAACAGCAGTCCGTCGGTGGGCGGAAGCTCGTCCGAGCCCCGGGCCAGGTCGACCGCACTCACCGGCTCGCCGGCCAGGGTGCCGGGCGGGGTGGCGCGCAGCCTGGCCATCGCATCGCCGATCAGCGCGAGGTCGGCCACCCGGTAGTTCAGCGGCTCGGTGAGGCAGACGCCGAAGCTGCGGGCCAGATCGTCGAGCAGGTCGGTGACGTTGCGTCCCTCGGCCTTCAGCCCGGCGGCCAGTGCCAGCACCCGCAGCAGGGCGGTCACGCCGTCCTTGTCGGCCACAGCCGCAGGGTCGGTGCAGTAGCCGAGCGCCTCTTCGTAGCCGAAGGCCAGGCCGGGCACGCGGGCGATCCACTTGAACCCGGTGAGGGTCTGCGCGAAGGGTTGACCGTGCGCGGCGGCCAGGTCGGCCAGCAGCGTCGATGACACCACCGAGCAGGCATAGGTGCCACGGACCCCGTCCGCCAGGGATGCCGCGGCCAACAGCCAGCCCAGTTCGTCTCCGCTGAGCATGCGCCACGACCCGTTCACGGGAGCGGCCAGGGCGCATCGGTCGGCGTCGGGGTCGTTGGCCACGGCGACGTCGGCACCCACCTCGACCGCCTTCGCCAGGGCCAGGTCGATCGCGCCCGGCTCCTCGGGGTTGGGAAATGCGACGGTCGGAAAGGTCGGGTCGGGGGCGGCCTGGGCCTCGACCAGGTGCGGCGCCGGAAAGCCGGCCGCGACCGCCGCCCGGGTGACCACCTCGGTGCCCACGCCGTGCAACGCGGTGTGCACCCAGACCAGCTCGCGGGCGGAGGAGCCGGCCACCAGAGCCGACGCCCGCGACAGGTACGCCTCGACCAACTCGTCGCCGAGCCGGTGATAGTCGTCGCTGCGGCGCAATCCGGCCACCGGCACCCGTGACGCTCGTGCGATCTGCGCGGCGATCTCGGCATCGGCGGGTGGGACGATTTGCGAGCCGTCACCCAGGTAGACCTTGTAGCCGTTGTCGTGCGGTGGATTATGCGAGGCCGTGACGACCACCCCGGCCGCGCACCGGTAGTGCCTGATGCCGAAGGCCACCACCGGAGTCGGTTGATGCTGGGTGCAGAGCAGCGGACGCAGCCCCGCCCCGGCCAGGATCTCAGCGGTGTCGGTGGCGAACACGTCGGAGTTGTAACGGGCGTCGTAACCGACGATCACCCGGTCACCGGCATGCCCATGGTCGAGCAGGTGGGCCGCCAGCCCGGCGGCCGCGCGCGCCACCACCACCCGGTTCATCCGGTTCGGCCCGGGTCCGAGTGCTCCGCGCAGCCCGGCGGTACCGAAGCTGAGCGGGCCGCTGAAGGCGTCGGTCAGTTCGGCCAGGGCGGCCGGATCGCCGTCGCGGGCCCGGTCGCGCAGGTTGGTGAGAGCGAGCTGGGTGGCCGGGTCGGGGTCGTCGGTGAACCAGGCGGTGACCTGTGCCTCGAGGGTGTCGCCGAGTGCAGTGGTCACGGTCGCTCCGAGGGGGAGTCCCTGGGGAAGAGCTGATCAACACAGCCAAGCGCTGGTTGCGCTGGTCGAAACCCCTTGCCAGAGCGACAGATTCGAGGTCTCGACAAGCTCGACCAGCGAACAATCGGTGTTTCCCTGACGGTGGTCATGATCGCTGCTCCGTTCAGCGGGGTGCTCACAGCCGCTCCAGCAGGCCACCGAAACGGGGTGCTCACAGCCGCTCCAGCAGGCCGCTGAGCAGAGCGCGAAGCCGCGGCTGGGCGGTGTGGCCCGCCTCGACCACCTCGGCGTGGGTGAGCGGCTGCTGTGCAATGCCGGCTGCAGCGTTGGTGACCAGCGAGATGCCGAGCACATCGAGCCCCAGCTCGCGGGCCGCGATGGCTTCCAGAGCGGTGGACATGCCCACCAGCGTGCCGCCGATGGCCTGCGCCATGCGCACCTCGGCCGGCGTCTCGTAGGCCGGCCCGTGAAACTGGCAGTAGATGCCCTCATCCAGGCTCGGGTCGACCTGCTTGGCAAGAGCGCGCAGGGCCGGACTGTAGACCTCGGTCAGGTCGATGAACCGCGGGCCGACCAGGGGCGTTGCGCCGGTCAGGTTGATCTGGTCGGCGATCAGTACCACGGCTCCGGCCGGGTGGCCGATGCCACCGCAGCCGTTGGTCAGCAGCAGCCGCCGCGCGCCAGCAGCCGCCGCGGTGCGCACGCCGTGTACCACCGGGGCCACCCCGCGGGCTTCGTACAGGTGGGTGCGTCCGGTGAAGATCGCAGCCACCGAGCCGGACGCGGTGCGCACCAGCCGCAGCGTGCCGCCGTGGCCGGCGACCACCGGGGCGCTGAAGCCCGGCAGCTCGTCCAACGGGCACTCACCCAGGGGCTCGCCCAGGCCCTCCGCGGCTTGGGCCCAGCCCGAGCCGAGCACAAGGGCAAGATCGATACCGTCGATGCCGAAGCGGCTGCGCAGCGCCTCGGCGGCCTGCGCAGCGAGCTGGTAAGGGTCGCTCATGGCGCGACGATAGCGCCAGTCGAACCAGTCTCGACAGGGCTGGCCGACGCGTTCGAGCGGCTGTGCCCTCGACAGGCTCGACCAGCGGGGGTTGCCACCGGCCTGGCGGGGGCTGCGCGAGGACCGACCGGCGGGCCTACTCGTCGTCGACCGGACGCAGGTCGAAGCTACGGCCACCCTTGCGGGGTGGCAGTTTGGCCACCAGCCACAGCACGGCGAACCCCAGGGCCAGCCAAATCAGGGCCTGGCCCAGCGGCAGCAGGCCGTCCACGTCGAGGATCACCCCGGCGGCCATCAGCCCCACGCCCAGCGCCGTGGCAGCCACGGCCACCACCAGCACGATGCGAGTGGCACCGTCGATCGGTGAGAGCCGGGTGGTCAGGTGTGCCACACCCAGGCCGAGAGCCCCTGACAGCGGCACCGAGTACATCTGCAACAGGCGGTGCTGCAGCAGGGTCTGCTCGGGCAGTCCGAGGGTGATCATCAGCACCGCCACCAGCACCAGGAGGCCCGCCAGCACGCAGACGGTCAGAGTGGAACGGTCGCGGGGCACCGGCCGAGCCTAGCCTCGCTACGCCGCCGATCGATGGTTTGAGGCACATAGCTGCGCCGACCAACGCGAGCCACCGCTGGTTGAGCTATGCGGAATCTCTGACCAGAAAGCCAGATCCAGGTCTCGGCAAGCCCGATCAGCGAGAGTCAGCATTCCCTTGACGCCTGCCCGGCGCGACGATGACGCCGTCACCCGTGGGTGCCAGAATGCCCGTGTGACGAACGTGGTGATCATCGGGGGCGGTCCGGGCGGCTACGAGGCGGCCCTGGTGGCCGCGCAACTCGGCGGCTCCGTCACCCTGATCGAGCGACGCGGACTGGGCGGGTCGGCCGTGCTCACCGACGTGGTGCCGTCCAAGACCCTGATCGCCACCGCCGAGGTGATGTCGACCATGCGCGGCGCGTACGAGCTGGGGGTGCGGCTGGGGGAGCGGTCAGACCTGGCGCACGCCTTTCACGTCGACCTGGCAGCCGTGAACGACCGGGTGCTGCGGCTGGCTGCGGCCCAGTCCGTCGACATCGACCAACGGCTGCGGGCCGAGGGCGTCCGGCTGATCGACGGCACCGGACGGCTGGACGGCACCGAGCACGTCGTCGCGGTCACCGGCGAGGGCGAGGAAAGGCTCGGCGCCGACATCATTCTGGTCGCCACCGGTACCACCCCGCGCGAGTTGCCTCAGGCCCGTCCCGACGGTGAGCGCATTCTGAACTGGACGCAGCTCTACAACCTGCGCGAGTTGCCGCAACGGCTGATCGTGGTGGGTTCAGGCGTCACCGGCGCCGAGTTCGCCAGCGCCTACAACGCCCTGGGTGCCGACGTGGTGCTGGTCAGCTCGCGGCACCAGGTGCTGCCCGGCGAGGACGACGAGGCCGCGCGCGTGGTGCAGCACGTGTTCGAGCGCAGCGGCATGACCATCGTGTCGAAGTCGCGGGCCGAGGCTGCCGAGGTGGTGGGCGACGAGGTCGTCGTGAAGCTGGCGGACGGGCGCAGCGTCACCGGCTCGCACGTGCTGATGGCCGTGGGTTCGGTGCCCAACACCCAAGGCATCGGGCTGGCCGAGGCCGGGGTGGCGCTGAACGATCGTGGCTACGTGACAGTCGACAGGGTCTCGCGCACCACCGCTCGGGGGGTGTACGCCGCGGGGGACTGCACCGGGGTGTTCGCACTCGCGTCGGTGGCGGCCATGCAGGGCCGCATCGCCATGTGGCACTCGCTCGGCGACGCGGTCGGCCCGCTCGATCTGCGGACGGTCTGCGCCAATGTGTTCACCGCTCCGGAGATCGCCACCGTGGGGGTCACCCAGGCCGAGGTCGACTGCGGGGTGGTGAACGCGCTGGCGGTGATGCTGCCGCTGCACACCAACGCCCGGGCCAAGATGCGCGGCATCTCGGACGGCTTCGTCAAGGTGTTCTGCCTGCCCACCACCGGCATCGTCATCGGCGGTGTGGTGGTGGCGCCGATCGCCAGCGAACTGATCGAAAGCCTGTCGATGGCTGTGCGGGCCAAGCTGACCGTCGATCAGTTGGCGCAGAGCTTCACCGTGTACCCGTCGCTGTCGGGGTCGATCGCCGAGGCCGCCCGGCGACTGCACACGCATTCGGCAGGCCAAGGCAGCCAGGTGTTCTAGGGAAGTGCTGATCACTGCGCCCACCGCTGGTTGAGCGTGTCGAAACCCCTTGCCGCAGCGTGATGGCGAAGGTCTCGACAGGCTCGACCAGCGGTGGTTGCGTTTGAGTCAGGCGTTGCTGGTCACGATGTCGGCGACCAGGGTGCTGCCCCGCCACGACGCGTAGTAGCCGCTGGCCCAGCCGGCATAGGTCGGCCCGCCCTCCCAGTACGGCACCCGGCGGTCATCGCGCACGACGGTGCGAATGTAGGGGTCGGCACCGGTCTCGACCCGGGCGGCGTCGGCGGAGCAGGCCGGCACGCTGCGGCCGTCCCAGTGAATGTTGCGGGCCGAGGGGCCGTGGCCGGGGTTGAAGAAGCAGGGCGGACGGCGAGAGGGCAGCGGTTCGCCGGCGGCGCGGGCGGCCAGCCGGGCCGCCGTCCAGCGGCCCTCCTCGAGGCTCTCGGTGACCAGGCTCAACTCGCCGGGCTCAGTGGCCTCCTGAAGGTAGCGGGCGGCCCGCGCGTGCGCTTGTGTCGCACGGACGTAGTCGTCCTGAGCCTGCGGATCGGTCTCGGCGGCGGGCGAGAGCCTGGCCAGGGTTTCGGCCAGCCCGATCACATCGGCCTCGGCGGCTCGCTTGGCGAGGGCCAATTGGGACTCGTGCTCGGCTCGGGCACGACGGCCTTGCCAGGCGTTGCTGCGGGCGATCACGACGAATGCCGTGGCCACAGCGGCCACGAGCAGCACGACGCCGAGATAGTCCATCTGGTCATTGTGCACACAAAAGCTGGCACGTCACCAAGAAAATTCGATGAATTTCACTCTTGCGACACAAACTGAGAGATCTCATCTGTCGCAAGAGTCCGCTCAGCTTGTGCCTGTGATCGTGCACAGCACCGCGCCGCTGGGCACCGTGGCGCCCGCGACGGCGGCGAGTTTGGTGACGGTTCCGGCCCGGTGGGCCGCGATCGGCTGCTCCATCTTCATGGCCTCGAGCACCACGACCAGGTCACCCTTGGCGACCACGTCGCCCTCGGCGACAGCGACCCGCACGACGGTGCCCTGCATCGGCGCGGTCAGATCGTCGGAGTCCGCGGCGGGGGTTGTGGAGCCGGCAAAACGGCGGACGGCGCGGGCCGGTTGCGCGCGACGGCCGGCCCGGGCGAGCAACTCGCCGGGCACGCTGACCGCGAGCCGACGGCCGTCCACCTCGACTACGAACGACTGCCGCTCGGCCGGCTCGGCCAGCGCCGACGGCCCTCGATACGGCTCGACGGTGCCGGTGAAGTCGGTCTCGATCCAGCGGGTGTGCACCCCGAAGTCGCCTCCCGCCGCGGTGAAGGCCGGGTCGTCCAGCACCGCCCGGTGAAACGGCAGCACTGTCGGCATGCCCTCGATGCGGGTCTCGGCCAGTGCTCGCCGGGCGCGCTGCAGGGCTTGGGCGCGGTCGGCGCCGGTGACGATGATCTTGGCTACCAGTGAGTCGAACGTGCCGGGTACCGTCATGCCGGCCAGGTAGCCCTCGTCGACCCGCACGCCGGGCCCGGTCGGAGGCTGCCACGTGGTGAGGGTGCCCGGGGCGGGCAGGAAGCCGCGGCCGGCGTCCTCGGCGTTCAGCCGGAACTCGATCGAGTGCCCGCGCGGTGCCGGGTCGTCGTAGCCCAGTTCTTCGCCGGCGGCGATCCGGAACATCTCACGCACCAGGTCGATTCCGGTCACCTCTTCGCTGACCGGGTGCTCGACCTGCAGCCGGGTGTTCACCTCGAGAAAGCTGATCGTGCCGTCGGTGCCGACCAGGAACTCACAGGTGCCGGCGCCGACGTAGCCGGCCGCACGCAGAATCGCCTTGCTGGAGTCGTAGAGCCGGCTGACCTGCTGCTTGCTGAGAAAGGGCGCCGGAGCCTCTTCGACCAGCTTCTGGTGCCGGCGCTGCAGCGAGCAGTCGCGAGTCGAGACCACCACCACGGTGCCGTGCGCGTCGGCCAGGCACTGGGTCTCGACGTGCCGTGGCCGGTCGAGGTATCGCTCCACGAAGCATTCGCCACGACCGAACGCGTTGATCGCCTCGCGGGTGGCCGCCTCGTACAGCTCGGCCACCTCGTCGAGGCTACGGGCCACCTTCAGGCCGCGCCCGCCGCCGCCGTAGGCGGCCTTGATGGCGATCGGCAGGCCGTGCTGCTCGGCGAAAGCCACCACCTCGTCGGCGCTCGAGACCGGGGCAGTGGTTCCGGGCACCAGCGGTGCGCCCACCCGGGCGGCGATGTGCCGGGCGCGCACCTTGTCGCCCAGCGCCTCGATGGCCGCCGGCGGCGGGCCGATCCAGGTCAGTCCGGCATCGATCACGGCGCTGGCGAAGGCGGCGTTCTCGGCGAGAAAGCCGTAGCCGGGGTGGACGGCCTCGGCGCCGGAGCGCTCGGCGACGCGCAGCAGCTTGTCGATGTCGAGATAGCTGTCGGCGGGCGTGTCGCCGCCCAGGGCGAAGGCCTCGTCGGCAAGCTTCACGAACAGCGCGTCGGCGTCCTGGTCGGCGTAGCAGGCCACGCTGGCGATGCCCGCATCGCGCGCCGCGCGCACCACCCGCACGGCGATCTCGCCCCGGTTGGCGACCAGAACCTTGCTGAATGCAGCCATCGGGAGGCTTCCTTTCTGCTCATCGGCGACAGGGTCATGGCTTCGTCCGATGATCGGACCGGTTTCGTCGAATTCCCACGGTCAGGGCCAGGCACTGGCCCGCCAGGCGCCCGGGCCGGGCCGGGGCGGCAGGCGCAACTGCCGGCTGCGGGAGCGCCAGGCGGACGGGGGCGGCTGCGGGTCGTTGCTGGCGGTGGTGGTGGCGGCGACGCGCAGGCCGAGCAGCACCGCGGTGAGCGCGGCCAGTTCGGACTCGCTGGGGTGACCGTGCACCACGATCGGGGCGGCTGGGCCGGTCACAGCGGAATGTTCCCGTGCTTCTTGGGCGGCAGGGAGGCCCGCTTGGTGTGCAGCAGGCGGAGCATCGTGGCCACCTCCAGGCGGGTGTCGCGCGGGGCGATCACCCGGTCGATATAGCCGCGTTCGGCCGCGATCCAGGGGTTCGACAACTCGTCGTCGTAGGCCTGGATCAGTTCGGCTCGGCGGACGGCCGGGTCATCGGCCTCGGCCAGCTCACGCCGGTACAGAATGTTGACCGCGCCCTCGGCGCCCAGCACCGCGATCTGCGCGGTGGGCCAGGCCAGGTTGATGTCGGCGCCCAGGTGCTTGGAGCCCATCACGTCGTAGGCGCCGCCGTAGGCCTTACGGGTGATCAGGGTGACCAGCGGCACGGTGGCCTCGGCGTAGGCGTACAGCAGCTTGGCGCCACGGCGAATGATGCCGTTCCACTCCTGGTCGGTGCCGGGCAGAAAGCCGGGCACGTCGACGAAGGTGAGCACAGGCACGTTGAAGGCGTCACAGGTGCGCACGAATCGGGCGGCCTTCTCTGAGGCGTCGATGTCGAGGCAGCCGGCATGGACCATCGGCTGGTTGGCCACTACGCCGACCGGGTGGCCCTCGATGCGTCCGAAGCCGCAGATCATGTTCGCGGCGAAGCGGGCGTGAATCTCGCAGAAATCGCCCTCGTCGAGGATTCTCTCGATCACCTGGTGCATGTCGTAGGGCTGGTTGGGTGAGTCGGGAATCACGCCGTCGAGAAAATCGTCGGGCTCGAGCGGGTGCTGCTGGTCGCCGAGTGCGGGGGGTTCGTCGAGATTGTTGCTGGGCAGAAAACTCAGCAGGTGCCGGACGAACTCGAGCGCGTCGGGCTCGTCGGCGGCCAGATAGTGAGCGTTGCCGGAGCGGCTGTTGTGCGTGCGGGCGCCGCCCAGTTCTTCCATCGTGACCTCTTCGCCGGTGACGGTGCGAATGACGTCCGGGCCGGTGATGAACATCTGCGAGGTCTGGTCGACCATCACCACGAAGTCGGTCAGCGCGGGGGAGTAGACGTGCCCGCCCGCCGCGGCCCCCATGATCACCGAGATCTGCGGTATCACGCCCGAGGCGTGGGTGTTGCGTTTGAAGATCTCGGCGTAGAGACCGAGGCTGACCACGCCCTCTTGAATGCGGGCGCCGCCACCCTCGATCAGGCCGATCACCGGGATGCCGGTGCGCAGCGCCAAGTCCATCAGCTTGCAGATCTTCTCGCCGTACACCTCGCCCAGTGCCCCGCCGAAGATGGCCAGGTCTTGGCTGAACACCGCGACGTTGCGGCCGTCGATGGTGCCGACGCCGGTGATCACCCCGTCGGTGTAGGGGCGTTTGAGGGCCATGCCGAAGGCCGTGCTGCGGTGCCGCGCGAACTCGTCCAACTCGGTGAAGCTGTCGGGGTCGAGCAATGCTTCGATCCGCTCACGCGCGGTGAGCTTGCCCCTGGCGTGCACTCTGGCCACGGCAGCCTCGGACGCCGGTTGCCTGGCCTGCTCGTCGCGGCGGCGGAAGTCGGCGAGCTTGCCTGCTGTGGTGTGCAGATCGGGCTCCATGAACGCACCCTAGTAGCCGGTTGCCGGTTGCCGGTTGCGTGCTCCATGGCGTCCACTGTCGGTTGCGCCCGTCGATGCCTTCTGCTCCAGCGCACCAGCCGAGGTCTCGCCAGGCTCGTCCGGGTGACGATCTGAACCGAACAGGGCCGGTGCCCTGGCAAAGGGGTCGCCTTCGCGAAACTGCACCACAGTCTGGGGATGCCACGCCTCGGTAGCCTGCGGGGCTTCTGACGTTGGTGCAGATTCACCAACGAAAACCTGTGGACGACGTCCCACAGCGGGCGGGGGACTGCTGGACTGAGGTGCATGCCAGACCCCGACGAGATGCTCACGTTGGTGTTCGTGATGAAGCACAACAACGGCGTGCTGCGGCAACGCGACCACCTGCGCTCGCGGGCGGCGTTCGACGAATTGGTGCGCACCCGCACCATCGTGCGGGTGCTGCCCGGAACCTATGTGGACGCCGACCTGCGGCTCGACCGCAGCACGCGCTTCGCGGCGGCGCTCGCCTTCGCCACGGGATCGGTGCTGTGGGGGGCCAGCGCGGTGCAGGCGCTCACCGGTGCGCTGCAGCACGAGTTCGGTGAGGGTGAGGAGGTCGTGCTCGCCCACCAGCACAGCCGGCGCGCGACGTCCGGACTGCGGTGGGTGCGCCGACGAGTTCCGCCGCAGCAGCGGGTGACCGTCCGGGGCCTGCGCTGCCCATCCCCGGCGTTCGTCGCGGTCGAGGCAGCCGTCCGCGACGACGGTGAGTTGATCGAGCAGTTCCTGCGGGCTGGTCGGCTGCAGGTGAGCGAGTTGCCTGACGCCGTTGCGGCGATGGCTGGTTCACCGGGGCAGGACGTCCGGCGGCGAGTCGTCCGGGCGTCACTGGACAACCCCTGGTCGGGCGGTGAACGCGTCTTGCAGGCACTGCTGCGTCGGCACCGAATCGGGGGTTGGGTCGCCAACGCCGAACTGATCGTCGGCGAGACCCGCTACTACCCGGACCTGTGCTGGGTCGAGCAGCACCTCATCGTCGAGTTCGACGGTTTCGAGGTGCACAGCCGACGCGCGGTGTTCGAGACCGATCGGGTGCGGCAAAATGCGCTGGTGCTGGCGGGCTATCGCGTGCTGCGGTTCACCTGGAGGCAGGTCACCGAGCAGCCGGACGCGGTGATCCAGACGATTCAGGCCGCATTGGCTCGCGAAACTGCACCACATTCGTGAGTGCATGCGCCGTCAGAAGCGTGCAGGGGTGAGGAATGTGGTGCACTTTCGCGACCCGTCCTAGGAACCAACGCTAATCGCTGAGCGTGGTGGGGAATGCCGCGCGCTCAGTGCACGAAGATGCCGATGCCGAGCGGAATCAGCCACAGCACCGCCAGCCCCTGCAGCACCCGGTCGTTGAGCACCACGTCTTCGGGTTCGCCCGCGTTACCGGCGTCGATGTCCATGGCGTACCGCAGCAGGGCCAGCGTGAACGGCACGATCGAGATCGTCGTCCAGGGCACGCCCCAGGGCTCGTTGGCGCGGTGCTCGAAGGTCCACAGGCTGTACGACATGATCACGATCGAGCACGAGATCGCCCAGACGAAGCGTAGGTAGCTGAGCGAGTATCGCTCCAGCGAGGCGCGGGTGCCGGCGTCCGAGCCCAACTCCTTCATCTCCGAGTAGCGCTTGCCGGCCACCATGAACAGCGAACCGAACGACGCCACCAGCAGGAACCATTGCGACAACTCGATGCCGGACGCCACGCCTCCGGCCACCGCGCGCAGCAGGAAGCCGGCGGCCACCATGGCCAGGTCGATGATCGGTTGGTGCTTGAGGAACATCGAGTACCACACCTGCAGCACCCAGTACACCGCCAGCGTGACGCCCAGCATCGGCGCCACCCACCAGCCGATCGCCAGACTGGCCACCGCGGTCGCGCCGGCGAGGATCAGCGCCGGCGACGCCCCCAGTTCGCCTGCGGCGATCGGCCTGAACTGCTTCTTCGGGTGCAGCCGGTCGGCCTCGACGTCGCGGACGTCGTTGATCAGGTAGATCGACGCGCTGATCAGCGAGAACGCGACGAACGCCCACACGGTGTTGGCCAACACCCGTGGGTCGAACAATGCCCCCGACGCCACCGGAGCGGCGAAGACCAGGATGTTCTTCACCCACTGTTTGGGCCGCATCGCCCGCAGCCAAGCGGGTAGCGGTGACTTCTTGGGTTGGACCAGCGCATTATCAGACATCGAGCGACAGGCTAGTGCCTCGACCAGCGAGCGACCCCGTCAGCCCCCGGGTGTCGCTCGCCACAGGCTGGTCCAGTCGATGCCCAGCTCGAGCAGCAGGTCGCGCAGCAGTGGCAACGAGAGCCCCACCACATTGTGATAATCACCCTCGATGCTGGCCACGAACGGCCCGCCCAGGCCGTCCACGGTGAATGCTCCGGCCACCCACAGCGGTTCGCCGGTCGCGACGTAGGCCTCGATCTCGGCGTCACTCACCTGGGCGAAGTGCACGACCGTCGACGCGACCCGCTCGGCGGCCCGGGTGCCGGCCTCGTCGATAACGATCGCGCGGTGGCCGGTGTGCAGCACGCCCGACCGTCCGCGCATCGCCTGCCAGAGCCGGACGGCGGTGGGGGCGTCGGCGGGCTTGCCCTGCGGCTGCCCGGCGAACTCCAGCAGCGAGTCGCAGCCGATCACCAGCACGGGCTCGTCGCCGGGCAGGAGTTGATCGGCCACGGCGTGCGCTTTGAGCCGGGCCAAGGTGAGGGTGAGTGCGGCAGCAGGCTCGACGGCGACGGCGTCCTCATCGACCCCCGAGACGATCACCTCGGCGGCCACCCCTGCCCTGCGTAGCACCTGCAGCCGGGCCGGGCTGGCCGATGCGAGAACGACTCTCATCGGCCGAACAGCCCACCGAGAATCGGGCCGAGCAGATCGCCCAGCCCAGCCATGCCGCCGCCCAGCCCGTCGTCGGACGGCTGCTGCAGGCCGGAGCCGCCCAGGTGCTGCTTCGTGGCCAGGTAGGCCAGCACGATCGGGGCGAGAATGGGCAGCGCCCTGCCGATCACGTCGTCCGCGCCGGCCGAACTGGCCTGCAGCTCCCGCGGCTGCTCCAAAGCGTCGGCGAAGATGTGGTTGACGATCCCCTGGCCGTCGCTGGTGTCGACGCCGTCGCGGCTGACCCCGCCGTCGAAGAACTGCGGTTCGCTGTGCCGGGTGAGCGTACTGGCGAGGCTGAACGAGCCCTGGTCACTGTCGGTGACGTTGGCCTGCACCCCGGCGAACAGGGCGGGCAGGCCCGTGCTGACGGCCTGCTCGGCGATCCCTGGTTGGGCGGCACGCTGGCCCAGCGGCAAGGCTGCGAGAATCTCGTCGGCGGCGCGCATGGCCTGCTCTCCTGTTCCGACGGTCGCCGGCAACCGTCCCCCGGACATTGTGGCCTCCGGACGAAGGGGGCGCACTACCCTGAGCGGCGTGCCTGATCAGTCGCTGGTCGATGCCGCCGCGCTCACTGCGGCACTCACCGGGCCGGGCCGGTTGTTCCAGTCCGTTGCGTGCGTGCCGGCAACCGGTTCGACCAATGCCGACCTGGCCGCCGAAGCGGTGGCCGGGGCGCCGTCGGGTGCGGTGCTGGTGGCCGACCACCAACGCGCCGGACGGGGCCGGTTCGAACGACGCTGGGAGGCGCCGCCGGGAACGTCCGTGGCCGTTTCGGTGCTGCTGCGGCCCGGCGATGTGCCGATGGAACGCTGGTTGTGGCTGCCGCTGGTCACCGGCGTGGCGGTGGCCGAGGGGCTGCGATCGGCGGCTGGCGTCGATGCCGCGGTCAAGTGGCCCAACGACGTGCTGATCGAGGGCCGCAAGGTGTGCGGCATCTTGTCTGAGCGGGTCGGGGACGCTGCGGTGATCGGCATGGGGATCAACACCACCCTGGCCGCGGATGAGCTGCCCGTGCCGACCGCCACCTCGCTGGCGCTGGAGGGCTCCCAGGCCAGCGTCACCGCGGTGGTCGGCGGCGTGCTGCTGGCCCTGGAGCAGGGCTACCGACGGTGGCTGGACGGCGACGACCTGCGCGCCTGGTTCGGCCGGCACTGCAGCACCATCGGGCGACCAGTGCGGGTGCAGCAGTCCGAGTCGCTGAGCGTCGAAGGGCTGGCCCTGGGCGTCGACGAGTGGGGGCGGCTGGTCGTGCGCACCCCCCTGGGGGAGCGGGCGTTTGCCGCCGGCGACGTACTGCACCTGCGTTGAGGCCGTCCTTCGCGGGCGTCGAGGCCCAGGGAAGTGCTGATTAGTGCGCCCACCGCTGGTTGAGCGTGTTGAAGCCCCTAGCCACAGCCTATTGACCGAGGTCTCGACACGCTCGACCAGCGAGAATTGAGCGTTTCCCTGGATACGCTGATGAGATTGATCGAACAAGGAGTTGCGGCGCGTGAGCGGTTTCTTTGCCCTGCTGGACGACATCGTGGCGATGGCCAAGCTGGCCGCGGCCTCGATGGACGATGTTGCGGGCGCCGCCGGACGGGCCAGCGCGAAGGCCGCGGGCGTGGTGATCGACGACACCGCCGTGACCCCCCGCTACGTGCACGGGTTCAGCCCCGAACGGGAGCTTCCGGTGATCAAGAAGATCGCCGTCGGTTCGCTGCGCAACAAATTGCTGATCATTTTGCCGGCCGCGCTGGTGCTCAGCCAGTTCGTGCCGTGGCTGCTCACCCCGATCCTGATGGTCGGCGGCACCTACCTGTGTTACGAGGGCGCCGAGAAGGTATGGGAGAAGTTCGGCGGCCACGGCCAGCACGAGCCGACGCCGGTGGTGGGCGGGCCCGACGAGCAGGCGATGGTTGGCGGGGCGATCCGCACCGATCTCATTCTGTCGTCCGAGATCATGGTGATCGCGCTCAACGAGGTGGCCTCCGAACCGCTGCTGTCACGCGCTGTGACGCTGATCGTGGTGGCGCTGGTGATGACCGTGCTGGTCTACGGGGTGGTCGCGGTAATCGTCAAGATGGACGACGTCGGCCTGCACCTGGCCACCGAACGCAGCGGCTGGCTGGCCGGATTCGGACGCGGACTGGTGGCCGCGATGCCCAGGGTGCTCGCCGTGCTGTCGAACGTCGGCATCGTCGCGATGCTCTGGGTGGGCGGTCACATTCTGCTGGTGGGCGTCGACGAGCTGGGTTGGCACCCGGTCTATGACCTCGTGCACCATGCCGAAGAGGCCATCGGGCATGCCGTTCCGGGGTTCTTCGGCGAACTCTTCGCCTGGCTGGTCAACACCGGCGCGTCGGCCGTGATCGGCCTCCTGGTCGGCGCGGTGGTGGTGGCCGTGATGACGCTGCTGCACCGGGTCACCGGTAAGAGCCACGCCAGCGCAGGCGCCGAGGGTCACGATCCCGAGGCCGGGTCGGACCAGCCGGCACCCTGAGGACGAGTGCGAGCCAAGATTCGGGAAACGCTGATTCTTCGCTGGTCGAGCTTGTCGAGACCTTGGCCATCACGCTGTGGCTAGGGGTTTCGACGAGCTCAACCGGCGGTGGGCGCGTTGATCAGCACTTGCCTGGCTGGCTGCGCCAGCGCTAGCCCGGCGAGCCTGCCGACTCAGCGGTCGAGCTCGCTCGCGGACATAGCGCGGCGCAGGCCGGATCGTCCGGCCAGCGCGATCAGCGCAGCCACGGCGCCGAAGCAGGCCACCACCATGAACCCGCCGGGGTAGCCCGACGAGTCGATCACCGCGCCCGAGACGCTCGAGCCGACAGCGACCCCGATGCCGATGCCGGTGCCCATCCACGACAGGCCCTCGGTGAGCCGATCGCGGGGGACGAGCCGTCCGATCAGCGAGTTGCCATTGATCAGGGTGGGGGCCACGGTGATGCCGACCAGCAGTGCGACCACGCACAGCACCAGCACCGACGTTGCCGTGAGCATCAACAAGCAGGCCGCGAACAGTGCCGCCACGCCAAACAGGAAGCGTGAGACCAGCGGTGAAGACCAGCCCCGTGAGCCGTAGTAGAAGCCGGCCAGGCCCGAGGCGAGCGAGAACAGGGCCAGCACGACACCGGCCGCGGCCCGGACGTCCCATTCGGTGGCGGCTGCGACCACCGACACGTCGATCGAACCGAACACGCAGCCGATCAGCAGGTTGACCGCGACCACGGCGCCCACGCCGGGCACCAGCAGCACCAGTCGCTTCAGCAGCGGTGGCTTCGCGCCGCCGGCGTAGACCCGCGGCATCACCGGTGGCTCGGTGGCGCGCTGCGAGTAGAGCAACTGCGCGCCGGCCAACGACAACACCACGGGCGCGATCAGGCCGGCGGCCGGGTGCACCCCCGTCGACAGGGCGGTGGCCAGCACCGGGCCGACCACGAAAGTGACCTCGTCGAGGGTCGACTCCAGCGCGTAGGCGGTGTGCAGTTGCTCGTGGTTGTTCGTGGCGTTGTTCCAGCGGGCCCGGACCAGGGCGCCGGGTGCGCCCCCGGTGGCGCCGCAGATGATCGCGGGCGGGAACAGCGCCCAGGCCGGCAGTTGCAGCATGGCGAAAACCACCAGCAGCGACAGCGCGGAGGCCGACACGATCACCGCCGGGTACATCACCCGGCGTTGCCCGTACCGGTCGACCAGGTTCGACAGCGCCGCGGTGCCCAACGCCCAGGCCGTCGCGTTCGACGCGGCGAGCGCCCCAGCCAGCCCGTAGCTGCCGTACAGGGCCGACACCATCAGCACCATGCCGAGGCCCATCATGGCTCCGCCGGAGCGGGCCAGCAGTCCCGCTGCGCTGAACTGCCAGGTGCCG
The DNA here is from genome assembly GCF_047602085.1 of Micropruina sp. GTDB lineage: Bacteria > Actinomycetota > Actinomycetes > Propionibacteriales > Propionibacteriaceae > Micropruina. The sequence continues at coordinate 358,964 of NZ_JASGID010000005.1, read as the reverse complement.
GGCAGGCTCAAGATCTCCCGGTAGGCACGCATCGGACCATTCTGGCCTAGCACCGCTGCAAGCGCCGAATCGTCACGTTGATCCATCCGCAAGCATCGGGGACGGTTCCGCTTGGTTCAGGGGACGGTTCCGGCTGGTTCAGCCGGCGGGGCTGGCTCAGCCCGAAAATTCGTAGAGCAGCCGGTTGAACTCCTCCGGCGCCTCGGCGGGTACGCCGGATCCGGCGCGTCCGACCACCTCGCAGCGGGCGCCGGCGATAGCCGCTGCCAGTTCGCGCCCGGCGGTCACGCCGGACGGGTTGCCCGAGCCGCCGACCACCAACGTCTGTGCCGTGACCTCGGGGAGCAGCGGCCGCAGGTCGATGGCCGCGGACGTCCTCATCAGGGCCAGCATGCGCTCCCGGTCGAGTCCGGCATCGGCGAGCGTGGCCGCCGGCATGGCGCGCATGGCCAGCCGCTGCAGCGCGCCGGCCAGCCTGGGGGTGCGGGGCAGCACGTCGCTCAGCACCAGGTGCGACACCGCGGCGGGGGAGCGTCCGGCTGCCGCCACGGCCACCGACGACCCCAGGCCGCTACCCACCAGCGCGACCTGATCGACCCCGAACCGGTTCAACTGGGTCAGCACGGCATCAGCCGCCCGCTCCAGCTCGAACCCGGCGGACGAGCCGGGGCGCAGCCCGTCCAGCCAGGGTGCGACCGCTCGGGTGGACGACGGCAGCACGGTCACCTGGTTCTGCCAGAACTGCGGGGTTTGGCCCAGGCCGTGCAAGAACACCAGCAGAGGCACCGACATGGGCCTATCGAACCATGCCGCCGGACGGGAATGCCTTGGGGGCTCGCCATAATGGGCAGCATGGGACTACCCGCCAAGCTGCTCGGAACCGGCGAGAGCGAACTGCTGCACCTGCGTTCCCACGGCAAGGTGATGATCGGCCCGACCGCCTGGCTGCTGCTGCTCGCCGCGCTGGGCGGTTTGGCGTTCGCGGTGATGCCGGCCGCTTGGCGTCCGTGGTCGGGGTGGGTCACGGTAGCTCTGGTCGTCGGGCTCGCCATTCCGGCCTACCTGCTGCCGCTGCTCCGTTGGCGCACCACCACCTACACCCTCACCACCCATCGGCTGATCACCCGCACCGGCATCGTCAACAAGGTGGGCCACGACGTGCCGGTGGCGCGGATTACCAACGTGGCCTACGAACGCAGCCTCACCGATCGCATATTCGGTTGCGGCTCGCTGGTGTTCACCACTTCAGCCGAGGCGCCGGTGGTGCTCAATGACATTCCCAAGGTCGAAGAGGTTGGCGTGGCTGTGTCGAACTTGCTCTTCGGGGTGCGGGCGTGACCGCCGCCACGCCCGCACAGCCAGCGCTGCGCACTCAACTCGTGCGCTTCGTCATCACCGGTGGACTGTCGGCGATCGTCGACTACGGGTTGCTGGTAGCCCTGATGGCAGTCGGCCTCGGCTACCTGCCGGCCAAGGTCCTGTCGTTCATTGCCGGCACCACCACCGCCTACCTGATCAATCGACGCTGGACCTTCGTGTCGGACGGCTCTCGCCGCAAATTCGCCGCGGTGATGGGCCTGTACGCCCTGACCTTCGTGCTGCAGGTGGGCATCTTCGCCGTGCTCTACCCCTGGCTGATCGTGATCGGCGCCGGCGCCGAGATCGTGCCTACGATGACCTGGGCGCAGTTGATCGGCTTCGTGATCGCCCAGGGCGCCGCCACCGCCGTCAACTTCGTCGTCCAGCGCACCCTCATCTTCACCCCCTGACCCCCCACCCCACACCCACCCTCCCGCCCGAGGCGTCGCGCCGACGTTTCCGGGTTTCCACGTCGCTTCCGTGGTTCAAACCGCGGAAAGGACGCCGGAGGGCGGAGACGTCGGATCGAGCATCGCTGTGGGCAGGGTGCGCTGGGGGGAGGGGGGTCTAATAGGGTCGGGGGGGTGACAGTGCGGAGGATCGGAATCATCGGGGGCGGCCAGCTGGCCAGGATGATGCACGCTGCGAGCATTCCGCTCGGGGTGCGCATCGCTCTGCTTGCCGAGGGGCCGGACGTCTCCGCCGCCCAGGTGGTCGCCGACACCAGCGTCGGGGACTACACCGATGCCGACACCGTCTACGCCTTCGCCGAACGCTGCGACGTCATCACTTTCGACCATGAGCACGTTCCGCAACCGATTCTGCGCGGTCTGCTGCAGCGCGGCAAGGGAGTGCACCCCGGCCCCGACGCCCTGGTGCACGCCCAAGACAAAGTGGTGATGCGCGAGCGGCTGACGTCCATGGGCCTGCCCTGCCCCGCGTTTGCGGTGGTCGAGGGGCCGGCCGAGCTGCGCGCGTTCGGCGACCGCATCGGCTGGCCGGTGATCGCCAAGACCTCCCGCGGCGGTTACGACGGCAAGGGGGTCTGGAAGATCGAGCGCCCGCAAGACGCCAATGAACCGTTCACCAACCTGAAGCCCGGGGTTCGGATTCTGGCCGAGGAGTTCATCGCCTTCACTCGCGAGCTCAGCGTGCTGGTGGCCCGGCGTCCGAGCGGAGAGGAGCGGGTCTATCCGGTCACCGAGACCGTGCAGACCGACGGCGTCTGCAGCCACACACTCACCCCGGCCCCCGACCTGACCGACGAGCAGCGGCAGGCGATCGAGGCGCTGGCCCGGCGCATCGCTGCCGAACTCGACGTCACCGGCATTCTCGCGGTCGAGTTGATGCAGCGCGCGGACGGCGCGGTGGTGATCAACGAGCTGGCCATGCGGCCGCACAACACCGGGCACTGGAGCATCGACGGTGCCCACACCTCGCAGTTCGAGAACCACCTGCGCGCCGTCGCCGACCTGTCGCTCGGGCCGACCGGCGTCCGGCAGCGGCACGCAGCCATGGTGAACGTGCTGGGCGGTGCCCGTGACGACCTGCTGGCCGCTACCGCCGAGTTGCTCGAGCGCGACCCGGGGGTCCGGGTGCAGTTGTACGGCAAGAGCGTGGTGCCGGGGCGCAAGGTCGGGCACGTCACCGTCGTCGGCGATGACGTGGCCGAGGTGCGGGCGAGTGCCCAGTCCGCGGCTGACCACCTGATGGGAGTGCAGCGATGAAGCAGTCCGCTCAACCGCTGGTGGGCATCGTGATGGGGTCGGATTCGGACTGGCCGGTGATGCGGGCCGCCGCCGAGGCGTGCGCCGAGTTCGGCGTGCCGTACCAGGCCGACGTCGTGTCGGCCCACCGGATGCCCGAAGACATGGTCGCCTGGGGCCGTGCCGCACACACCCGTGGGCTGAAGGTGATCATCGCCGGGGCTGGGGGCGCGGCGCATCTGCCCGGCATGTTGGCCGCACTCACCCCGCTGCCTGTGATCGGTGTGCCGGTGCCACTGAAGTACCTCGAAGGCATGGACTCCCTGCTGTCGATCGTGCAGATGCCCGCCGGCGTGCCGGTGGCCACCGTCGCGGTCGGCAACGCGCGCAACGCCGGGCTCTTGGCCGTGCGCATTCTGGCGGCGGCCGACGAGGCGCTGCAGGGGCGCATGGTCGAGTTTCAGCAGGCGCTGCGCGATGCGGCCCGCGCCAAGGGCGCCACGGTGCGCGGCGCCTGAGGTATGTCCCCTTGAGGAAACGCTGATCGTCGTTGGTCGAGCTCGTCGAGACTTCGGGTTTGTGGCTTCGGCAGGGGTCGGCAGGCTCAACCGGCGGTGGGCGCGTTGAGGTACGTCGAAACCCGTCGCCGCCGCGGGACAGCTGAGGTCTCGGCGAGCTCCGCCGGCGCTTGATCGGCGGTTCCCCAATGGAGATAGGTCGGGATTGCCGGCGCGGCACGGCGTGACGAGGTCACCGAACTGGGGGTGAAACCGGTGCCTCGGCGAGCCGAGGCCGTGGCGGTTGAAGGTGCGCGGCAGACTGGTTCGGTGACCGTCACGACTTCCCCGCTTCCACCGGCACAGCTACGCAGCCAGGGCATCGCCCTGCGCCGCGGGCTCACTCTGCTCGGTATGACTGTGCTGGTGCCGGGTTCGGCGCAACTGGTCGGTGGTAACCAGCGCATCGGTCGTGCGGCGGTGCGGGTCTGGCTCACCCTGATCGCCCTGGCGCTGCTGTTCGTGGTGCTGCTGTTCACCTTCCGGGCCTTCGCGATCGGGCTGTACGCCAACCCGATCACCCTGCAGGTGCTGCGCTGGGCGGCACTGGCTCTCGGCCTGGGTTGGGCGTTGCTGTTCGTGAACGCCTGGCGCATCGCCAACCCGTCCGCCATGTCGCCGGCTGGCAAAGCGATCGTGCCCGCCGTTGCGTTCACTCTGGCGCTGGCCGTCGCCTGGGGATCATGGACGCTCGCGGGCGCCTTCAACGCCCAGAGCCGCCTGCTCGGCAATGTGTTCGGCGGCGGTGGCAAGGCCGAAACCTCGTCGGGCCGTTACAACGTGCTGCTGCTCGGCGGCGACGCCGGCGCCGACCGAGAAGGGCTGCGACCTGACACCATGATCGTGGCCAGCATTGATGCCGACACCGGCCGCACCGTGCTGTTCAGCCTGCCTCGCAACCTGCAGTGGGCGCCGTTTCCGGACAGTTCACCGCTGAAGAAGCTGTACCCCAACGGCTACTGGTGCAAAGACCAGTCCTGCCTGCTGAATGCCGTCTACACCCTGGCGATGAACCACAAGAACCTTTTCCCGGGGGTGAAGAACCCGGGTGTGCAGGCGACCAAGGACGTGATCGGCAACATTCTGGGCCTCGACATCAACTACTACGCGCTGGTCGACCTGAAGGGCTTCCAATCGCTGATCGACGCTGTTGGCGGCATCACTCTCGACGTCGCCCGCAAGGTGCCGATCGGTGGCGGCACCGACCTGACCACAGGCCGCAAGTACCCGATCAAGGGCTACATCGGCCCCGGCAAGAACCTGCATCTGGACGGCTACAACGCGCTCTGGTTCGCCCGCTCGCGGGAAGGCTCCACCGACTACGAACGCATGGCCCGGCAGAAATGCGTGCTCAACGCCATGGCCAAGCAGCTCAACCCGGCCACGGTGCTGACCAAATTCCAAGAGATCGCGAAGGCCGGCGAAGAGATTGTCTCCACCGACCTGCCCACCTCGCAGATCGGCACCATGCTCGACCTGGCCGCCAAGGGCCGCTCGCTGCCGCTCGCCAGCGTCAGCTTCGCCCCGCCGCTGATCCTGCCGGTGAAGCCCGACTTTCCGCGCATCCGGCAGATCGTGGCCGACAAGATCGAGGCGTCCGAGAACGCCGACGACAAGCCGGCCAAGACCACCGCATCAGCCTCGGACGGCGGCACCGCGACCCCGACGGCAACCGCGAGCGCCAAGGCCAAGACTCAGACCGACGATCTCGATGCGATCTGCACGGTGAGCTGATTTTCGCGGGTCGAGCCTGTCGAGACCTTTGAAACACGGCGCTGGCAACGGGCGTTGACAGCCCCGACCAGTTCTGCCGGCGTTGGCCGGTGCTCCCTGAGGCGCTACGTCAACTCGCCCGAACCGAGAATGCGAAATACCCAATCACCGATCGCGTTGCAGTAGGCCCGGCCCTCGTCGAAGGTGCTGAACCGGCCCATGATGGTGAGCAGGTAGTCGCGTCCGTCGCCCGACACGTGGCCGATCGAGTTCACCGCCCACAGGTTGTCGGTGGACTGGAACTGCACCCAGCCGTTCTTCAACGCGACCTTCACCGTGCCGCTCTTGGGGGCGCCGACCCCCCAGGTCTGGTCGTCCTGCACCTGACCCATCAGGCCCAGCAGGTAGCTGCGCTCGGCCTCGGTGAGCGCAGTGGTGTCGCCGGTCACCAATTGCTGTAGGAACGACAACTGGTCTTCGGGGGTGGTCCAGGTCCAGCTCCAGAAGTCCTTCTCGGCGGCGCTGTGGGTGTTCGCCAGGCCCAGCGCCTCGGCCAGTTCGTCATAGGCCGGACGCCCCCCGGCCCAGGCCCACAGGGCGTCGGCCGAGTCGTTGTCGGAGTTCGTGATGGCTTTGGTGGCCTGCGTCGCCTGCTCGGGTGGGAGCGGCTGCTGCAGCTTGTCGGCGCGGGCCTTGCGCAGCGCCATCGACACGATCATCGGTTTGGCCATGGACGCGCTCTGGCTGGCCACGTCACCGCGGAAATTCCAGGAGGCGCCGCTGCGCAGGTCGCGCACGGCGACCCCCAGCTTGTCGTGCCCGGCCGCTATCGTGCTGATCGCGGCCTGCAACTGATCGCGGATCGCCCCGGTCGGCGACACCGTCGGGGTCGGTACGGCGGGAGTGTTGCTGCACCCGCTCAGCACCAGGACGCCGGCCAGAGCGAGCAGGCCGGTGCGGCGCGAGAAGCGGGGAGCTGAGGTCCAGGCAGTCACCCGGCCATCATTCCACGCAGCGCTCGGCCGCCCGGATCGCCGCGAGCCGCGCGTCGTCGGCCGCGCCCTCGACGATCACCGCCGAGCCACCGCCCAGCAGGGGTGCGATGACGGCGTCGCGCAGCGTGCCCAGCGAGTCGCTGGGCCGTACCAGCACCCGCTGCGCGACCGGCGCGACGTCGGCCACCTCGGCGTGTGAGAGCACGCAGGCGCCGTCGATGAAGGCCGGCGCGTTCGGCCCACACGGCAGTGTGCCGGCCCGGTCTGGCTGGGCCAATGCCTCGGTGGTGTAGTCGAGTACTCCGGCCGGCAGGTTGCGCAGGCCCAGGCCGAGCGGGTGCAGTGAGCAGGCGAAGGTCGCGCCGGGCACGATCGCGCGCGGCTCGTCCGGCCCGATCACGACCAGATCGGCGTCGTCGGCCAACAGGCTCACCGCGCACTCCCGCTGCCAGGCCGCCAGTGGCCAGATCAGCGTCATCCAATGCCCCGGACGCTCCAGCGCCAGCGGCAGCCCCACCTGACCGGAGTCGGCACCGGCGTCCTCGATCAGGTTCGCGGTCTTGTTCACCCAGTTGGCGAAGGTCGCCACGCTCAGTTCGGTGCGGCCGCCCGTGGCCAGGTCATAGTGGGTGAGCAGCGGTTCGGCACCGAAACTACGGGCCCGGCGTTGCAGAGCGGCCAGCGTGACGGGGACGTCCATTAGCTCAGCCTAGGGGAAGCACTGATCGACGCAACCACCGCTGGTTGCGCTCGTAGCCCCTTGCCAAAGTGGCATATTCGAGGTTTCGACAAGCTCGACGAGCTAAAATCGGCGCTTCGGGGAGGCTGAGCGATATCGTTCAGCACATGCGCTTCGCTGTGATCATGGCCGGCGGTTCGGGCACCCGATTGTGGCCCTTGTCGCGCAAGGGCACCCCCAAGCAGTTGCTCCGGCTGATCGAGGGCCGCTCACTGCTGCGGATCGCCTTCGAGCGGCTCGGCGATCTGGTGCCGCCCGAACGGGTGCTGGTCTGCACCGGCGCGCCGTATGCCGACCAGGTGCGGGCCGAACTGCCCGAGGTGCCGGAGGCCAACATTCTGGGCGAGCCCGAGGGCCGTGACTCGCTCAACGCCGTGGCCTGGCCGGCGGCGGTGATCGCCGAGCGCGACCCGGACGCCGTGATCGCACAGGTGACCGCCGACCAGTTGATCGAGCCGGTCGAGGTGTTCACCGCCACGTTGGCGCAGGCTTTCGAGGTGGCCGAGGCCGACCCCGCGGCCCTGGTCACCCTCGGGGTGGTTCCGACCAGCGCCCACACCGGCTACGGCTACCTGCACCGGGGTGCCGGGGTGCCGGGGCACCCCGGCACCCACCAGGTGATCGAGTTTCGCGAGAAGCCCGACCTGGCCACAGCCACCCAGTACCTGGCCTCGGGCGACTACTGGTGGAACGCCGGCATGTTCGTCTGGCGGGCCGCCACCTTTCTCGACCAGCTCGCCGCGCTGCATCCGGCCACCCATGCCGCAGTGCTCGAACTGGCCGCTCACCCGCAACGACTGGCCGAGATCTTTCCCACCCTGCACAAGACCTCGGTTGACTACGGCGTCATGGAGCCGGTGTCGGCCGGGGCCGGCACCGCGCATGTGCTCGCTGTGGCGCTGCCGGTGCGCTGGCATGACGTGGGCGGGTACGCCTCGCTGGCCGAGGTGCTCAGCCATGACGCGGCCGGCAACGCGCTGATCGGTGCGTCGGTGCACCTGGACGCCGAGCGCAATGTGATCATCAACACCGCCGGCGACGGTCACCTGATCGGCCTGTTGGGCTGCTCCGGGCTGGTGGTGGTCACCACACCGACCACCACCATGGTCGCGCCGGTCGAGCAGGCTGAGCGGGTCCGTGAGCTGGTCGCCCTGGTCCGCGACGAGGCGGGGGAGAGCTATGTCTAAGGCTGGGGAATCACTGATTTTTCGTTGGTCGAGCTTGTCAAGACCTCGGATCTACGGCTCTGGCAAGAGGTTCCGACACGCTCAACCAGCGGTTGGCTGGGTTGATCGGCTCTTCGCCAAGGAAGTGCTGATTTTCGCTGGTCGAGCTTGTCGAGACCCCGAAGATGCGCTCCGGCAAGGGGCTCCGAGCTCAACCAGCGGTGGTGGCGTTGATCGGCGCTTCTTCGAGTCTCGATCCGTCGAGTGGCAGCTACGGCGTGACGCCTGCCGGGGGCGCTGGACGCGCCGGTCACGCTCGTCGTACCACCCGGTACGTCTGCGGGCATCCGGCTCGCCGGTGGACCCCTGTGGTGCCGTTCGCTACGCCGTCCATCGCATCGAAGCCGAGCCGTCCGATCAGCCGAACACGAAGGGCCGGCCATGCTCGAGAACCTGAAGCGGATTCGGCAACCCGTCACCTGGGCGGTGCTGGTGATCATTTGCGTCAGCCTCGTGCTCGGCGTGGTACGGCTCACCCAACTGGTCTTCTGGGAGAAGACCCAGGTCTTCGCCGCCTTTCAAGAGATCGGCCAGTCGATCATGAACCTGTCGCTGGTGCTGGCACTGGTTGCCCTGGTCTGCACCTGCTTGTTCATTCCGCCGGCCACCCGGCGCGCGATCACCCTGGCGAAGCTCTCGGCCTGGGTGGTCGGCATCGGCACGCTGCTGCAACTGATCTGCCTGGCGCTGGGGCTGGCCGCTTCGGCCAACGCCTTCGGGGTGATCATGGAGATTCTGGGCGGCCTGCTCGACGTCTCGCTCAAGGCAGTGGCCGCCGGTGTGCTCTGGGTGCTGGTGCGTGGGGTGAAATCGGGCCGGCTCGACCTGGCACCTGCGGTTCCGCCGGCAGTCGCCGCGCCTGAGGCCAAGGCGCAGCCGCTGTGGCGGGCCGATCAGGCCACCGGAACCGCGTGGCGCAGTGCGCGCGATGCGGCCAGCGGCGCGCGCCCGGACGCCGGGGCGGTTCTTGAGGAGCCCGAGGCCGAGCTCCCGTCGGCCCCGGAACGCACCTGGCGTCCGCGTCCCCGTGAGGGCGGGCAAAAGTAGCACACCCCCTGGGTTGACTTATGGGAACAACACCAATGTAATTTCCTCCATGTAGTTCCGCGTGGCTGCACCGGGTCGAGGAGGAATGCCATGCACGAGTTGGTAGCTCTGCAGTTCGAAGAAGACGGCGACGAGGGTGCGCTGGGTTGGCAGGAGCGTGCACTGTGCGCCCAGACCGATCCCGAAGCGTTCTTTCCCGAGAAGGGTGGCTCCACCCGCGAGGCGAAGCGGGTGTGCCTGAGCTGTGAGGTGCGCAGTGAGTGCCTCGAGTACGCGCTCAGCAACGACGAACGCTTCGGAATCTGGGGTGGCCTGTCGGAGCGCGAGCGCCGCAAGCTGAAGAAGCGCGCGGTCTAGAGAGACACTGATCAATCGTTGGCCGAGCGTGCCGAGACCTCAGGTGAGGGCATTCCGGTTGAGGTCTCGACACGCTCGACCGGCGAACACTCGGCGTCTCGGGGAAGCGCTGATCCATGCGTCTACCGCTCGTTGAGCGTGTCGAAACCCCAGGTGAGGGCATTCTGGTTGTGGTCTCGACACGTTCAACCGGCGAACACTCGGCGTTTCCCGAGGCTCGTTGATCGGCCCGTCCCCAGGCGCCACTGCACCATCCGGCACCGTGCTTCCGCAGGCTTCGGGCCGGACGTGTCACGCGGGGCCGCTACCCTAGGGCACCGTGACTGATCCCTGGGCGTGGCTGCAGCAGGAGCCCGCCGAGCCAGACATTGACGTCGGGGCGCATCGGGTCAGTGCCATCGTGCTCACGCCCGTGGCCGACCAGGTGCGGTCGCTGCTGGCCGAACAGAGCGTCGAACCGGCCGAGATCATCGTGGCCGACACGCTGGCCGAGGGCGTGCAGCGGTCCACCGGCGAGTGGCTGTGGCTGTTTCCGCAGGCCGTCAGACCGGATCCCGATGCCCTGCGCGCACTGCTGGGCAGCGCGCTCGAATCGAGCCGGATCGGCCTGGTCGGTCCACTGATGGTCCAGTCGCAGCGCCGCGCCCGGGTTGACCTGATCGAGTCGTGCGGCCTCACCGTCACACCGATCGGCCGGCTCATTCCGGCCGTCGAGGGCGGTGAGCCCGACCAGGGCCAGTTGTCGACCATGGCGGTGCTGGGCGTGGACGCCTCGGCGGCGCTGGTGCGGCGTGACCTGTGGCAGCCCGCCGGCGGAGTGCTGGAAAAACTGCCCAGCGCACTGGCGGGGCTCGAACTGGGCCGCCGGCTGAACGCGGCGGGGGTGCGGGTCGTCGCCGAGCCGGCGGCGCGGGTGGTCCGGGCTGCACCCGCGCTGCCCGACCCGGTCGAGCAGCGCGCCTGGGAACTGCGGCTCGCGTCGTCCGGCGCTTCCTGGTTCACCAGGCTGCGACTACTGTTCGGCAGCCTGCTCGGTGCGATCGGATTTCTGCTCGGCAAGGACGCCGCCGGCGCCGGCCACGAACTGCGGGCAATCGAACGCTGGCTGGGCGACCGTCCGGCCCGGGCGGCGCTGACCGGACGCGAGGTCGACCCCAACACACTGGCCGGGCTGATTCCTACCCGGCGAGAATTGCTGGCCCACAGCATCGACCGCGCCGCCGGCGGCCTGGCCGAGGCTTGGGCCGAACTGGCCGACCGCGAGACCGAGGTCTCGCTCGACGAGCTGACCGGCGACGACTTCGCCGCCAAGGGCAGGTTGCGCAGGCTCTCACCGCTGGCGGTGGGTGCCTACCTGGTCGGCCTGCTGGCGGTGCTGGCGGGGTGGAAGCTGCTCGGTGACGGACGGCTCACCGGCGTTGGTCTGCTGCCCTCGCAGCAGACCTGGGCCGACCTGGTGCACAGCTACCTCGACCCGATCGCGGGGCAGCCTAATCTGACCGGCCCGCCCTGGCTGGGCAGCACCGCGCTGGCTGCGCTGGCGAGCTTCGGCCAGGTCGAGTGGCTGGTCACGTTGGGCTTTACGACCGTCGTGCCGCTGGCCTGGTTTCTGGCCTTGCGTGCGCTGCGCGGCCAGGGCGTCGAGGGGTCGGCAGCCGTCATCGCCGCGCTGGGCTATGCGATCGCACCCGTGCTGTGCGGCGCGTTCGGCGGCGGCTGGCTGGGGGTGCTCACCTGGGCTGTGCTGCTGCCGTTGCTGGCCCATGCCCTGGCCCGGTGGGCCGCCGATCGAAGCTGGCGGGCCGCCGGCGCGGTGGCCCTGTGGCTGGTCTTTGCCGTGGTCGAGGTGCCGCTGGCCTGGCCGCTGGTGGTGCTGGCCATGGCCGTGCTGCCGGCCGCTCGCAGCGCCCGCGGGGCGGGGCAGGTTGCCGTGGCCGCTCTTGCCGGCGCGATCGGGCTGGGGCCCGCACTGGCCGGCTGGGCGGGTTTCCCCGGGCGCCTGCTGACCTCGGCCTCGCCCGCGTTGGCCCCGCTGGCCGAACCCGACCCGTGGCTGCTGGCGCTGGCTCACCCCAACGGGGCCGGGGTGGCGCCACTGTGGGTGAGCGCCGTGGTGCTAGGGGTGGCCTGGCTGGCTGCCGTATTGGGCCTGTTCCGGCGACCGCGCGCGGCGGCCCCGGGCTTCGTGACGGCCGGCGTCGCTCTGCTGCTGGCGGTCTTGCTGAGCCGGTTGGTGGTGGTCGTGCCGCCCGGGGTCGAGGCGCGGCCCCAGCCACATGCCTGGCTGGTGCTGATGGCGGGTGGACTGATGCTGGCCGCCGCTCGCGGACTGTCGGGGCTGGCCGCCGAACTGCACCACCGCACCCTGGGCGGGCGGCACGCGGTCGTGCTCGCGCTGAGTGTCGTGATGGTCGGTGCGGTCGGCCTGGGTGCCCTGTGGTGGGCTTGGGACGGCGGCTCGGCCCTGCGCCGCACGACGTCGGACAGCCTGCCGCCGTTCGTCCGCGTCGCGATGACGTCCGGCACGCCGGTGCGCACCCTGGCCATCGCGCGCACGTCCGGCGAGATTCGCTGGGCGCTGGTCGAGGGCGACCTGCCCCGGCTGGGCGAGGACGAACGGGGCCTGCCCGGCACCGTCGAGCCGCAGCGAGGACTGGCCGCCTCGGTGGTGAACCGGCTGCTGTCGGGCAGCGCCGACGATCAACTGAGTACCGATCTGGCCCGGCTCGGTGTGGGCTACGTGTGGCTGCGGGGCAGCGATCCTGACTTGCGCTCCGCTATCGGCAACGTGCCGGGGCTGGGCATCGGCACCGGTGACGACGACGGTGCCACCTGGCCGGTGCCGAACGCCGCGATCGCGACGATCGAGGGCGATGGTGAGGGTGCGGTGGCTACCGGGGATGGTCAGCCGGTGCCTGCCGGGTCGGCGCTGAGGCAATTGGTGCTGGCTCAACCGGTGGACTCCCGGTGGCAGGCCTCGATCGACGGACGTCCGCTGGCGCCGTTGAGCCTCGCCGACGGCCGCCAGGGGTTTCAGCTCGGCACCGAGGCGGGCACCTTGCACCTGAGGCTCGACGGCGGCCCGCAGGTCTGGCCCTGGGTGCAGCTCGGCGCAGTGCTGGTGTTGATCGTGCTGGCCGCCCCCAGGGTGAGGAGGCGCTCGTGAACCGCGCGTGGTGGTGGCCGGCGAGCGGGGTGCTCGCCGTCGGCCTGGCCCTGGTCGGGGCCTCGGCGGTGCCGGCGCAGCAACCGGCAGCGTCCGCTGTCACCGACGACGACCGGGCCCGGGTGACGGTGGTCTGCCCGACGGTGGTGGGCACCAACGAACCGACCGCAGTAGCCGCTGGATCGCCCGCAGGCGAGGTCGCCACCGCCCAGCTCAGCAGCCCCGAGCGGCCGGCCGTCGGCGGCTCGTCCTTCACCCTCGACGAATCGGCCGGCGAGCCGGTGGTGGTCACCGCCCCTCGGCTCGACGCGTTCTCGGCCACCACCCGTACCGCGGCGGCTGCCGGTTCGGATCGTGGCCTGTCGATGATGTCGTGCGGGCGCCCGAGCGCCGCGCAGTGGTTTGCGGGGGTGCTGTCGTCGGGCACCGCAACCGCCGACCTGGTGCTGCTCAACGCCGACGCCCAGGACGCAGCGGTCGACCTGACCCTCTACGGCGCCGAGGGGCGGCTCACCGCCCCCGGTTCCCGCGGCATCATCGTGCCCGCACGCAGCCGCCGGGTGGTGCCGCTCGGGCCGCTGTTCACCAATGCCCAGCCCGTCTCGGTGCGGGTGTCGACCTCGGCTGGACGGGTGGTCGCCGCCGTCCGGCAACGCATGCTGAACGGCGGCTCGCCCGCCGGCAGCGACTGGCTGCCGCCCACCACGGAACCGGCCCGAGCGGTGGTCGTTCCGGGCCTTCCGGCCGGCAAGGGCAGCCGTGACCTGGTGGTGGTGAATCCCGGCGACCGCACCGCCTCGGTTGCCCTGCAGGTGCTGGGCGCCGACGGGCCGACCGCCGTCCCGGGTTTCGAGACCATCGACCTGCCCCCCGGCACCAGCCGGGTGGTGCCGCTGGGCAGCGCTCTGGCCGAGGCGCCGGTGGGCCTACAGCTCACCTCGGAGCAGAAGGTCACCGCCGCCGTGGTCGGCACCAACGGCGCCGGGGCTGCGGCCATCGACATCTCGACCCAGGTGGCGACCGTCGCGCTGGACGGTCCCGGCGTGCTGGCGTTGTCGCCGGGCGCCAAGCTGGCGCCGGTGCTGCACCTGGCCAACGGCAGCGCCGAGCCGGTTCGGGCACGGGTTGTGGTGCAAGCGGCCAGGCCGGCCCTGGCCACCCAGCCGTTGCTCGACACGTGGGTGAGTGTTCCGGGTGGGGCCGATGTCACGGTGGAGCTGCCGCGGGCGGCGGAGTCGCTGGTCGGCGTGCAGCCCGAGACCACCGGTGCGATTCACGCCTCGGTGGCGGTGCGCTCCGATCTCGACGGCGTCACCGGCGTCGCCTCGCTGGCGGTATTGCCGGGTGCCGCGGCCGCGACCCTGCCGCCGATTCGCCAGGACGTCCGGGTCGGCTGGTAGCTGCCGCCTGGCCGCCCGCTGGGGAAGTGCTGATCAACCCGGTCACCGCTGGTTGAGCCTGTCGAAACCCTGGCCGGAAGTGCATGTGCGAGGTCTCGACAGGCTCGACCGGCGGAAGGCGGCGTGTCGCCGAGGTTTCGACAGGCTCGACCGGCGGAAGGCGGCGTGTCGCCGAGGTTTCGACAGGCTCGACCGGCGGAAGGCAGCATTTTTCTAATCCCAGTCGTCGTCGGTGGCCCAGCCCTCGGGGTCGAGTTCCTCCAGCGGAATCTCGGTCAGCGCGTGCAACTGCTCCACGAGCGTGCGAAACACCAGAATCCGCAGTCCCTTGCGGGTGCGGGCCCGGTGTTCCAGCGGACGTCGGTACAGCACCACCTGGCCGTGCTGCGGCGGCTCGGGGCCGATGGCCGCCGCCAGCGGCACCCGGTCGCGGCTCCACGGCCCGGCGACCACCGGCACGTCCTCGACGCCGACGTCGATGGCCACCAGGGCCCGCGGGCAGGCGGCCGACACCCGCGCCACCGCACCGCTGACGCACGAGGTGAAGTACTCCGAGCGTTGCGGACGACTGCGCAGTGGCACCGGGTTGCCGGTGAGCGGGTTGGGCAGCGCCAACGGCCCACGCAGTCCGCGACCGTGTCGTTCCCTGCGGTGTGCCATACCGCCAAGGCTAGTGCGTGCGGGTAATGTCACGCCGGTGAGGTCACGGTCGTGTTCGCGAACTGGGTGTTCGGCGCGCGCCGTCGCCACCCTCACCTACGCCTACGCCGACTCCACCGCCGTGCTGGGCCCGCTGGGTCTGCGCGCCGAGCCCGGCTCGTACGATCTGTGCGCAGTGCACAGCGCCAGCCTGTCGGCACCCCGGGGCTGGGAGGTGATCCGGTTGCCCGCCTCTGATGACGAGGCCGGCCCGTCCGGTGATGACCTGCTGGCGCTGGCCCAGGCCGTCCGGGTGGCGGGGCTGGGTGGTGAGGCCGAGGTGCGTCCCGAACCGGCGGTGAGTCGTCGCAAGGGGCATCTGGGCGTCGTCGCCGACAGTTGAATCGTCCTCCACTAGGCTGCGGACGTGCTTACACCCTCGATCTTCAAGGCCAACGACATTCGCGGTCTGGTCACGGGCGACAACCCGGAGTGGGACGCCGCCGGGGCCCACGCCATCGGGGCCGCCTACGTGCATGTGCTGGGCCTGGCCGGGCAGAGCTTCGTGCTCGGTCGCGATATGCGCAGCACGGGTCCCGAACTCGCCGGGGCATTCATGGCCGGGGCCACCGCGCAAGGCGCAAACGTCATCGACATCGGCTTGTCCAGCACCGACCAGTTGTGGTTCGCCTCGGGCCATTTTCGGCTGCCGGGCGTGCAACTGACCGCCTCGCACAACCCCGCCGACTACAACGGCGTCAAATTCTGCCTGGCCGACGCGGCCCCCATCGAGCCCGCTCAACTGACCGAGATCAAACGCATCGCCCTCGGTGCCCCACTGCCACCGGCGGCAGGGCCGGGCACCCGCCGCGAACAGGACGTGTTGCTCGACTATGCCGCCCACCTGCACGCATTGGTACCGCTGGGCGGGTCGCGCCGGCTCAGGGTTGTCTACGACGCCGGCAACGGCATGGCCGGCCACACGGCCCCGGCCGTCCTGGGCCCGCTGAACCTCGAACTGTTCGGCCTGTTCACCGAACTCGACGGTAGTTTTCCCAACCATCCACCGAATCCGCTCGAGCCCGAGAACCTGGTCGACGCACAGGCCGCGGTGCGTGAATGCGGTGCCGATATCGGGCTGGTCTTCGACGGTGATGCCGACCGGTGCTTCATCATCGACGAGCGCGGTGAGGTGGTCAGCCCGTCACTGGTCACCGCCCTGATCGCACGGCAGGAGCTGGCCCGCGAACCCGGCGGCACCATCGTGATCAACACCATCACCTCGCGCGCGGTGAACCAGGTGGTCGCAGCGGACGGCGGCCGCGTGGTGATCTCGAAGGTGGGCCACACCTCGGTCAAGGCCTTGATGGCCCAGCACGACGCGATCTTCGGCGGCGAGCACTCGGCGCACTACTACTTTCGTGATTTCTGGGGAGCCGACACCGGCATGCTGGCCGCGCTGCACATGCTGGCCCTGCTCGCCCGAAGCGCGGGAGCGGTGTCGGAGCTGGTGGCCGAACTGCCCCGCTACGCCGGCTCGGGGGAACTCAACTCCACCGTCGCCGACGTGCCTGCCGCCCTCGATCGGGTAGCGACAGCGTTCTCCGGGCGCGGCGAGCAGAGTCGCACCGACGGCCTGACCATCGAGACCGGCGACTGGTGGGTGAACGTCCGGGCGTCCAACACCGAACCGTTGCTGCGACTGAACATCGAAGCCCGCACCGAGCAACAGATGGCGTCGCTACGAGACGAAGCCTTGGCGCTGATTCGAGGAGGATCCGATGCCTGACCTGACCCATGACGTGCTCGAATTGCTGGTCTGCCCGGCCTGCCACAGTGCGTTCACCTGGGACTACGAGGCATCCGAACTGGTCTGTACCGGGGCCGACTGCGGCCTCGCCTACCCGCTGAAGGGCGGCATCCCGATTCTGCTGATCGACGAGGCCCGCCGTCCGGCGCGGGGCT
Organism: Micropruina sp.; assembly: GCF_047602085.1. Lineage (GTDB taxonomy): Bacteria > Actinomycetota > Actinomycetes > Propionibacteriales > Propionibacteriaceae > Micropruina. Next base: position 342,095 of record NZ_JASGID010000005.1, on the reverse strand, counting down.
GACCCCAATGCTCGATTTCGACGACTCGCGGCTCGAAAACCCAGACGTCCTGGCCGCCGCCGCTCCGCTGTTGATGCACCTGGCCAGTTCGGGTGCCCGGGTGCGGCGCGAGGCGGCCATCGCCGAGGCACCGCTGGCCGCCCTCGACGACTCCGACCGGCCGCGGGCCGTGATCGCTTACGGCCCGGAGGCCAGGCTGCTGCGAGCCGTGCTCGAACCAGTCTGCCCGGTGCCCTTCGTCGCCTGGCCGGCCCTGGGGCTGCCAGGCTGGGTGGGGCCGCTCGACATCGTGCTGCTGATCGGACGCCGCGGGCCCGAGAGTCTCGCCGTGGCGCACGAGGCGGTGCGGCGGGGCAGCCGGCTGGTGGTGATCTGCCCGCCCGACTCGCCGCTCGCGGTGCAGGGCGCATCGCGCTCCACCACAGTGTTGCCGGTCAGTACCGGCGACCCGCTGGCCGCCGCGGTCGTGGGGCTGGCCGCCCTGCACCGGCTGGGGCTGGGCCCGTTCACCAACCCCGACGCGATCGCCGCCGCGATGGACGCGGTGGCCGAGAGCTGTGCGGCGCGCACCGACGTATCGGTCAACCCGGCCAAGGCGATGGCCCTCGATCTGGCCGACGCCACCCCCTTGGTCTGGGGCGGTTCGGTGCTGTCGGCCCGAGCCAGCCGACGGATCGTCGAGGCGCTGCGGCAGGCGTCCGGGCGTGTCGGGCTATCGGCCGATGCGACCGATCTGGTCGGACTGGTGCAGCAGGTGTCGCCCCGCGATCCGTTCGCCGACCCGTTCGAAGAGGGCGGTCAGGAACGCCGGCCGGGTCTGGTGCTGGTCGACGACGGCCTGGACGACGCGGCCTCGGCCGAGGCCCGGCTGCGGTTGCTGCGCAGTGCCGACGCCGCCGACATCAGGGTCACCCGGCTGACCCACCGCGAGGACTCGATGATGGAGCGGTACGCCACGGTGCTGCTCACCGGCCGGTTCGGGGCCGCCTACCTGCAGATCGGGTTGGGGAAGCTCTGATTCGCGTTGGTCGAGCGTGTCGAGACCCTGGATATTCCGCTCCGGCAATGGGTTTCGACAAGCTCAACCAGCGGTGGGTTGCGTCGATCGGCGCTTCCTTGGGCCGCACCGCGTCTCTTGGTTCAGGGGACGGTTCCGTTTGGTTCAGGGGACGGTTCCGTCCGGCTAGCCGCGCGGAATCTCGAACCGCACCAGCCTCGCCCCACCCGACCCCAGCCCCGTCCAGGGCCCGTCGAAGTCCAGAAACGCCATCGCGCAGGTGGGAAAGTGGTCGGCCGCCTCGTCCGCCAACTCGGACGGCTCGGCCAGCCCGTGCAGCAGCGTGCTGACCGTGGGTTCGTGGCTGAGCACCAGCGTCGTGCCCACCGATTCCGGCAGCTCACGTACCAGGCCGATGACCGAGCCCGCCCAGGCGCCGTACAACTCGTCGGTGAACGCGACGTCGGCGCAGCGCGCGCCGCCGGCGACAGCCCCCTGCCAGGTCTGCCGGGTGCGGGTGGACGATGACGACAGCACCACATCGAGGACGTAGCCGGCCAGAATGCCGCCGGCCACGACGGCGTCCTTCTCGCCACGACCGTTCAGCGGGCGCCGATGGTCGGGTTCTGCCGTGCTCCACGACGACTTGGCATGGCGCATGACGATCAGGGTGTGGGTCACCTCACGACTCGCTGTCATCGCCGCCGGGGCGCATGGACAGCCAGATCTCTTTGCATTCGGGGCAGACCGGGAATTTGTCGGGGTTGCGGCTGGGCACCCAGACCTTGCCGCACAGCGCCACCACGGGAGTGCCCATCACCATGGCTTCGGTGAGCTTGTTCTTGGGCACGTAGTGGCTGAACCGCTCGTGGTCGCCCTCGTCGAGGCGAAGGTCGCTGCGTACGTCGGTGATGGTCTGTGCACCGGGGGCCAGCTCGGTCATGTCCGTACTCTAGTGGCCGCGTCCCGGTCCGGTGCAGCGGGCATCCGCGGCGCAGCACCCTGGCCGTCGAATCTGCCTCGGCGCCGGCGGCATGGTGAGATGGCGGGGTGGACGCGTACGCGGTGGTTGGCGGACGGCTGGCGACCGGCCTGCGAGACGTCACAACCGACCTCACCGCGCTCGACTCCGCCGGCTACTGGACGGTGGTGCTGCCCTTCGAGGGTGCGCCCACCTGCGCCCGTTTCGATCACGTGCGACCCGCCGAACCCTGGCCGGGCGCGCCTTGGCAGGGCCCGCCCCGCGACGTCTGGATGTCATCGCTGACCGAGGCGGAGTTCATCGCCGGGGTGCAGCAGATCAGGGCGGTGATCGCCCAGGGCGGCCTGTACCAGGTGAATCTGACCCGGCGGCTGTCGGCGCCACTGCCGTCCGGGGCCATGATGGGGGCGCTGGGTGCCGCACTGGCCAGGGGCAATCCGGCACCGTTCAGCGCCGTGGTCGAGCTGCCGGCCCACGGGGTGCGGATCGCATCGGCCTCGCCGGAACTGTTCGTGGCCCGAACCGGCGACCTGGTGCGGTCCTCGCCGATCAAGGGCACCGCCGCCACTCCGGACGGCTTTCTGCCCAAGGATGCTGCCGAGAACGTGATGATCGTCGACCTGGTGCGCAACGATTTGGGCCGGGTCTGCCGGCCCGGAACGGTGGGTGTGCCGCAATTGCTGGCGGTGGAAGCACACCCGGGGCTGCACCATCTGGTCTCGACCGTGACCGGACGGCTGCGCCCCGGCCTGGGCTGGTCCGAGCTGATCGAGGCCACTTTTCCGCCCGGCTCGGTGACCGGGGCGCCCAAGCGGGCCGCACTGCGGCTGATCGCCGAACTCGAGCCGGTGCCGCGGGGCGTCTACTGCGGTGGGGTCGGCTGGGTGGACGCCGACGCCCGGACGGGTGAGCTGAACGTGGCGATCCGTACCTTCTGGGCCTCCGACGGCGCGCTGCACCTGGGTACCGGCGGCGGCATCACCTGGGACTCCGATCCGGACGGTGAATGGGCCGAGACCCAACTCAAGGCGGCGAATCTGCTGCGGGTGGTGTCCCCGTCGGGGTGTGGCCCGGCGCGTTCGGGAAGCGCTGCAATCGGCGCGTCGTAGACTCACCAGCACGCGGCGCGCAGGGGCTGCGACGAGCGTCGGGGGAAAGGTGGATCAGTGAGCGACAAGGCCGATCGCCGATGGCTCACGATCGGCTTGATGCTGTGCGTGATGGCGATCTCGTTCGAGAGCTATGCCGTGCTGACCGCTATGCCGGCCGCTGCGCGTGAGCTCGGCAACGTGGCCCTCTACGCGTGGACCTTCACCGCCTTCGTCATCGCGATGACGTTCAGCATCGTGGCGTCGGGCCAGTTCAGTGACAAGCATGGGCCGGTGCAGCCGATGATCTGGGGCTTCGGCATCTTCGCCGTGGGCCTGGCGCTCGCCGCCATGGCCTCCACCATGTGGGTGCTGCTGCTCGCCAGGTTCACCCAGGGGCTCGGCGCCGGCACCATGAACGTGGCGGTGATGGTGCTGATCGCGCGGGCCTACGATGAGGCCGAGCGGGCCCGATTGATGATGTGGTTCTCGGCCTGCTGGATGGTGCCGGCATTCGTCGGTCCGCCGCTGGCCGGCTGGATCGTGCAGGTCAGTTCGTGGCATTTCGTGTTCTGGTCGGTGCTGCCGGTGATGGCGGTGGGCGGGGTGCTGGTGCTGCGCCCGCTACGCGGCATCGAACTGTCACCCGAAGAGCCGCACGAGCCGAAGAAGCGGCTGATGCTGCTGGCCGCGGCAGTGGCCGCCGGGCTGGCGTTGATCCAGTGGGCGGGCCAGCGGCTCGACCCGTGGTCGGCGCTGTGGGCCGGGGTCGGCCTGGCCGCCATCGTGTTCGGCCTGCCGCCGCTGATGCCCAAGACCATCGACTGGACCGGCAAGGGCATCTCGGGAGTGGTCGGGGCCCGGCTGTTCAGCGCCGGCGCGTTCTTCGGCGCCCAGTCGTTTCTCACCCTGATGCTGGTCGAGGCCCGCGGCCTCGACCCCGTGTTCACCGGGGTGATCCTGACCATCGGCGCTGTCGGCTGGATGGCCGGCGCTCTGCTGCAGTCGCAGGACTGGGTGCCCTGGGGCCGGGACCAGATGATCATCGTCGGCGTCGGTGGCATCACCCTGGGCGTCGCCGTGCTGGCAGTGGCCGCCTGGCTTCCCGATTCGTGGCTGGGGTTGGTGGTGATCGCGTGGGTGATCGCCGGGTTCGGCATGGGCTTGCAGAACCCCAGCACCTCGCTGGCGGTGATGCAACTGTCCGACGACGATGAGCTGGGCCGTAATACCTCCTCGCTGCAGGTGGGGGAGTCGCTGGGCAGCAGCCTGTTCACCGGTCTGGCCGGCGCCTGGTTCGCCCATTTTCACGAGACCGCAGCACTGCCGTTCACCTTCGGCGGCCTGATGGTGATGATGGTGCTGGTGGGCCTGGTCTCGGTGCTGATGGCCTACCGCATCGGCCCGGTGCCGAGCGGCGTGGTCGACGGCTAGCCCGGTCATGGACGAAGTCGATCGCATCATCGCGGCGTGGCGGATCGAGTCGCCGGGCCTCGACACCGAGCCGCTGGCCGTGCTGTCGCGGGTGAGCCGGCTGGCTCGGCACCTCGACCTGGCCCGCAAGCGTTGCTTCGCCGCGCACGACCTCGAAGTGTGGGAGTTCGACGTGCTGGCCGCACTGCGACGCGAGGGCCCGCCCTACGAGCTGTCGCCGGGGGAACTGATCCACCAGACCCTGTCTTCCAGCGGCACCATGACCAACCGAATCGACCGGCTCAATGCCCGCGGCCTGGTGCAACGCGGCACCAACCCCGACGACCGGCGCGGCGTGCTGGTGCGACTCACTCCCGACGGCGCCGCGTCGGTCGGGGCCGCCCTTGACGACCTGGTCGGGTTCGAGCGGGCCGTGCTGGAGCGACTGGATCCCGGAACCCGGCACGACCTGGCGGACGCCCTGCGCACGCTACTGGCCGACTTCGAGTCGCCGGACGACTGATCCACCGTTGGTCGAGCGTGTCGAGGCCTCTTTTCTCCTCGTTGGTCGAGCGTGTCGAGGCCTCTTTTCTCCTCGTTGGTCGAGCGTGTCGAAGTCTTCTTGCCGTGGTGGGGGCGTCTGAGGTCTCGACAGGCTCGACCGGCGAGGATGGGCGTTGCATTTTGGCGTGGTGGGGCGTCTGAGGTCTCGACAGGCTCGACCGGCGAGGATGGGTGCTTCCCTGAACCACCGCATTGCAGCTACGTCGACGGCGGCGGGGGGCGTGCCCTTGGCGTGCCGAGCGGACGGGCGGTCGAGTTGGTCGAGCTGGCAAAGATCTGCACGTGATGGATTTCTTCCGGCACGCGTGCCCGCGCCTGCGTCGATCCGCGGTTCCCCAGTGACACACCACTAGGGTGTTGCCGTCCGAACGACCGCAAGGAATCGCCGCCAATGGCACTGTCGAACCCGCATCTCGCCGAACTGGCCGCCGAGTTCGGCATCGCCACTGAGTTCTGGGACTGGAAGGGCCGGCTCACCGAGATCTCGGACGAGACCGTGATCGCCGTGCTCGCGGCCATGGAGATCGACGCTGGCACCGAGCAGAGTGCGGCCGAGGCGGTGCGCGAACTCCGGCTGCGTCCGTGGCGACGAGCCCTCCCGGCCTGCACGGTGATGCAGCACGGCGCGCCGCAGTCGGTGCGGGTGCATGTGCCAGACGGTGCCTGGGTGAACGTCTGGGTGCGTCTCGAGGACGGCGGTGGTCGTGACCTGCGTCAACTGACCAACGACGAACCGCCCCGCGAGATCGACGGACGGCTGATCGGCGAGGCCACCTTCGAAGTGCCCGGTGACCTGCCGCCCGGCTATCACCGGTTGGGCTGCCGCACCGCCGAGTGGACGGCCGAGGCCTCCCTGATCGTCACGCCCCACTTTCTGGGGTTTCCGCCCGGCATGGGCGAGAAACGGGTCTGGGGGTACGCCACCCAGTTGTACAGCGTGCGTTCGGCCGACTCGTGGGGCATCGGCGACCTGCAGGATCTGGCCGATCTGGCCACCTGGTCGGCCACCCAGCAATTCGCCTCGTACGTGCTGGTCAACCCGCTGCACGCCGCACAGCCGATGACTCCGCTGGAGCCCTCGCCGTACCTGCCCACCTCGCGGCGCTACGTCAACCCGATCTACATCAGGCCCGAGGCGATCAGCGAGTACGCCGCGCTCGACGAACGGCAACGGGCCCGGGTCGCCCACCTGCACTCCAAGCTGCACAAGAAGCTGGCCGGTGTCGACGAGCTCAAGCGCGACGAGGTGTGGCAGGCGAAGCTGGCGGCGCTGCGGGTGATCTTCGACGCCGGCCTCAAGCCCACCCGGCTGATGAGCCTGAACGACTTCGTCCGCAAAGAAGGACGTCCGCTGAGCCAGTTCGCCACCTGGTGCGCACTGGTCAACGAGCATGGCATGAACTGGCGGGAGTGGCCGGTCGAGTTGCGGCGTCCGAGCTCGCCCGAGGTCACGGCGTTCGCCGCCGAGCATGTGGGCGAGATCGTCTTCTTCTCGTGGTTGCAGTGGGTGGCCGACGAGCAACTGCGGGCGGCGCAGTCCACGGCCAAGGCGGCCGGCATGCGGGTGGGCATCATGAACGACCTGGCGGTGGGGGTGAGCGACCAGAGCGCCGAGGCGTGGATGCTCGGCGACACCTTCGCCCGCGGCGTGTCAGTGGGGGCGCCGCCGGACCATTTCAACCAGACCGGTCAGGACTGGGGGCAGGCGCCCTGGCGGCCCGACCGGCTGGCTGATCTGAGCTACGCGCCGTTCCGCAATATGGTGGCCGGCATTCTGCGGCACTCCGGGGGCATCCGGGTCGACCACATCATGGGGCTGTTCCGACTCTGGTGGGTGCCCCGGGGCATGGGCCCCACCAAGGGCACGTACGTGCGCTACAACCACGAGGCGATGGTCGGCATCCTGGTGCTCGAAGCCCAGCGGGCCGGTGCCGTCGTGGTGGGCGAGGATCTCGGTGTGGTCGAGCCGTGGGTACGGGTGTACCTGCGCGACCGGGGCATTCTGGGCACGTCCATTGCCTGGTTCGAGCGCGACGGCAACGGCCGGATTTTGCCGCCGGAGTCGTGGCGCGACTACTGCATGGCCTCGGTCACCACCCATGACCTGCCGCCGACCGCCGGCTACCTCAACGCGGCGCACGTCCGGCTGCAGCACCAGTTGGGCCTGCTCACCGAAGACCTCGAGGTCGAACTGGCCAACGCCGCCCGCGAGGTCGACGAGTGGCTGGGCGTGCTACGTGAGCGCGGCCTGCTGACCGGTGACGATCCCAGCATCGAGGACGTGGTGCTGGCCATGCACAAATTCCTGCTGGCCACCCCGGCCCGCATGCTGTGCGCGGCACTCACCGACGCGGTCGGCGACCACCGCACCCAGAACCAGCCGGGCACCACCAACGAGTACCCCAACTGGCGGGTGCCGCTGTCGGGGCCGGACGGCGAACCGATGAGTCTCGAAGACGTGTTCCACTCCGAACGTGCGCTGCGCCTGTCGGCGGTGATGAACGGCTTCGTAGTGCCGCCCACCGCCCACCGGTCGACCTCGGAGTTCATCATCGGCCACGACTGACCGGAGCCCGTCGCGACCTCGGCTATACGGCTGTGGCAAGGGGTTCCGCCAGCTCAACCGGCGTTGGCCATTGGTTGGTCGAGCTTGTCGCGACCTCGGCTGTGCCAGGGCGCAACGGGGCTCAACCAGCGGTAGGCGCGTCGATCGGCGCTTCCTGGGGTGTCATCACCTCGACGCGATTGCCGAAGCCGTCCCAGCAGTGAAAGCGCTGGTAGCCGGCGAAGGACGTCCGCTGCGCCCAACTGAGTTCGAACCCGGCTGACCCGACCCGCCCGGCCAGCGCCTCCAACTCGGCCACCGAGTCGACCAGGATCGCCGGGTGGGCCAGCCGGGCCGGCACGAAAGCCTCGTCGGCGAGCACGTGGATCTCTACGCTGATCGCGCCGGTTTCGTCGAAGGCCCGGAACCACAGCACCGGACGTCCAGCGAGCTCCGGCGGGGGAGTCACCTCGGTCAGGCCGACGGCGTCCCGCCAGAAGGCACGCACCTGTTCATCGCCGCCGACCGGCATGATCACCTGGACGTGGTGCACCTTCATGCGTTTCCTCCTCGGGTCGGCACCATTGTGTACCGAGGGGACGGTTGTTCGGCACCACCACGGTGCAGCGTCGCAGTCGTCCCGGCTACTGGGGCGCAGTCCACGGCTCGGGGGTGAAGATGTCCTCGATCCGCCGGTCGAACAGCCGGGCCAGATTGAACGCCAGCGGTAGCGACGGGTCGAAGCGACCACGCTCCAGCGAGATGATGGTTTGGCGAGACACTCCGAGCAGCTCGGCGACCCGTTGTTGGGACCAGCCACGTTGCGCGCGCAACTCGGACAGCCGGTTCTCCATCAGCTCGCCCGCCGCATGATCACCAGGTAGCGTACGAGCCCGTCCGCCATTGCGATCGCAGTCAGGGACGCCAGCGCCGCACCGGCCGAGATTCCGGCCAGTCCGGGCGCGAGGATCAGGGCCGTCGCACCGAGCCCGCCGATCGCGATCAGGTCGAAGCAGGCCGCCGAGGCCGCCTCGGTGAGCCAGCTATTCTCGGCCGAGTGCTCGGGTTGCGCGACCGCGCCCCGCAGGGTTCGCCGGTCGACGACCAATGCCCAGCCGAGCGCAGCCCCGATCGGCAAGGTGGTGGCGGCGACGAGGGTCGCCAACACCCAGGCATTGGGCTCGGTACGCACCATCAGCACCGCGCCGCCCAGTAGCGCGGGCACGACGACGCCTGCCGCTAGCGCGGCCGGCCAGACCGATCGTCCGCGACGGGTTCGTCCGAAAGTCGTGGGGGTCGGCATCAGTTCTCCTTCGATGGCTGAGGGTTAGTAAAGGAAACTGTACGTAAAGGGTGCTTAACGTGTCAAGTGTCCTTGACTCGGGGAACCGTTGCTGAATCACCCGTGGCCCGCTCGTGCCCGCGACACGCCGAAACCGGACGCCGAGGTGCCCCGGATTTGATGCGGCCGGCCCGCTTGTGACAGAATCGTCCGGTTGCTCCGCGGCAGTCATGCCGTGGTGCCCCCAGGCGGACCAGTCGTCAGCCGGGCCCTACCACGAACGAAATTGCGATCGTGTGCGGCCCTGATAGGCGCGACACGCCCGACCGCGGGGGTCGGAGCAGCACCATCCGACGAACAGAAGGAAAACCAGTGGCGGGACAAAAGATCCGGATCCGACTCCGGGCCTACGACCACGAGGTCATTGATTCCTCGGCGAAGAAGATCGTCGACACGGTGACCCGCACCGGTGCCAAGGTGGCCGGCCCCGTGCCGTTGCCCACCGAGAAGAACGTGTTCTGCGTGATCCGTTCTCCGCACAAGTACAAGGACAGCCGCGAGCACTTCGAGATGCGCACGCACAAGCGGCTGATCGACATTCTCGACCCCACGCCGAAGACCGTCGACTCGCTGATGCGGCTCGACCTGCCGGCCGGTGTCGACATCGAGATCAAGCTCCCCTGAGGTCGCCGAATATGTCTACTGAACGTAAAGTCAAGGGTCTGCTCGGCACCAAGCTCGGCATGACCCAGACCTGGGACGCCAACAATTTGGTCGTCCCGGTCACCGTGATCCAGGCCGGCCCGTGCGTCGTAACGCAACTCCGGTCGCCCGAGAAGGACGGCTACTCCGCCGTGCAGCTCGGCTTCGGGGCGGTCAAGCCCACCAAGGTCACCAAGCCCGCCGCCGGCCACTTCGAGGCTGCCGGGGTCACCCCGCGCAAGCACCTGGTCGAGCTGCGCACCGCTGACGCCAGCGAATACACCCTGGGCCAGGAGCTGGGCGCCGACGTGTTCGCCGCCGCCGACGTGGTCGACGTGACCGGCGTCAGCAAGGGCAAGGGCACCGCGGGCGTGATGAAGCGACATGGCTTCCACGGCCTGCGCGCCAGCCACGGTGTGCACCGCAAGCACCGTTCGCCCGGTTCCATCGGCGGCTCGTCCACCCCTTCGAAGGTGTTCAAGGGCATGCGGATGGCCGGCCGGATGGGTGTCGACAAGGTCACCGTCCAGAACCTCACGATCCACGCCGTCGACGTCGAGCGCGGGCTGATCCTGGTCAAGGGCTCGGTGCCCGGGCCCAAGGGTTCGCTCGTCGTGCTGCGCACGGCCGCCAAGAAGGGTGCTGCCGAATGAGCGAGAGCCAAACCGTCCAGGTGCTGGGCTCGAAGGCCAGCGCCGACCTGCCCGGCGACTACTTCGACGTGCAGACCAACGTGCCGTTGATCCACCAGGTGGTGGTGGCCCAGCAGGCCGCCGCCCGCCAGGGCACGCATGCCACCAAGACCCGCGGCGATGTCGCGGGCGGTGGCGCAAAGCCGTGGCGCCAGAAGGGCACCGGACGAGCCCGCCAGGGTTCGCGGCGCGCTCCGCAGTGGACCGGTGGCGGCATCGTGCACGGCCCGCAACCGCGCGACTACAGCCAGCGCACGCCCAAGAAGATGATCGTGGCCGCTCTGCGCGGCTCGCTGTCCGACCGGGCCCGCAACGGCAACGTGCACGTGATCGAGTCGATCGTCACCGGCGAGACCCCGTCCACCAAGGCGGCGCTCAAGGCGCTGGCCGAGGTCGGCGGCGCCAAGATCCTGGTCGTGCTGAGCCGTGACGAGGACGTGGCCTGGCTGAGCCTGCGCAACGTCGCCTCGGTGCACGCCCTGGCAGTCGACCAGTTGAACGCCTACGACGTGCTGAACGCCGACGACGTCGTGTTCACCACCGCAGCCCTGGCCGACTTCACCGGCTCGGTCGCTGCCGAAGGAGAAGCCAAGTGAGCGACCACAAGATCCGCGACCACCGCGACATTCTGCTCGCGCCGGTGGTCTCCGAGAAGAGCTACGGGCTGCTCGACGAGAACAAGTACACGTTCCTGGTCGCGCCCGGAGCGAACAAGACCGAGATCAAGATCGCCGTGGAGGCCGTCTTCGACGTCAAGGTCACCAACGTGAACACCATCAACCGCCAGGGCAAGAAGCGCCGCACGCGGGCCGGCTGGGGCAAGCGTCCCGACACCAAGCGGGCCATCGTGACCGTCGCCGACGGCCAGCGCATCGACATCTTCGGCTCGGCCGGCGTCTGAGCGACGAGGAGACACTGACATGGCTATTCGCAAGTACAAGCCGACCACTCCGGGCCGCCGCGGCTCGAGCGTGTCGGACTTCGCCGAGGTCACCCGCTCGACGCCCGAGAAGTCCCTGGTGGTGGCCAAGCCCAAGACCGGCGGCCGCAACAACTCCGGCCGGATCACCACCCGGCACATCGGCGGCGGGCACAAGCAGGCCTACCGGCTGATCGACTTCAAGCGCTACGACAAGGACGGCGTGCCGGCCAAGGTCGCGCACATCGAGTACGACCCGAACCGCACCGCCCGGATCGCGCTGCTGCACTACGCCGATGGCGAGAAGCGCTACATCATCGCCCCGAACGGCCTCAAGCAGGGCGCTCCGGTGGAGGCCGGTGAAGGTGCTGACATCAAGCCCGGCAACAACCTGCCGCTGCGCAACATCCCGGTCGGCACCACGGTGCACGCCGTCGAGTTGCGTCCCGGCGGCGGCGCCAAGATGGGCCGCTCGGCCGGTGCCCGCATCCAGCTGGTCGCCCGCGAGGGCAAGATGGCCACCCTGCGCCTGCCCTCGGGCGAGATGCGCATGGTGGACGTCCGCTGCCGCGCCACGGTCGGCGAGGTCGGCAACGCCGAGCAGTCGAACATCAACTGGGGCAAGGCCGGCCGCAACCGCTGGAAGGGCATCCGCCCGACCGTCCGCGGTGTGGTGATGAACCCGATCGACCACCCGCACGGTGGTGGCGAGGGTCGCACCTCGGGTGGTCGTCACCCGGTGAGCCCGTGGGGCAAGCCCGAGGGCCGCACCCGCGACAAGAACAAGGCGAGCTCTCGCCTGATCATTCGTCGGCGCAAGTCCGGCAAGAAGCGCTGATTGGAACAGGTGAGATAACAAGATGCCACGCAGCCTGAAGAAGGGTCCCTTCGTCGACGACCACCTCGCCAAGAAGGTCGAGGTGCAGAACGCCAAGGGCACCAAGCAGGTGATCAAGACCTGGTCGCGCCGGTCGATGATCATTCCCGACATGATCGGTCACACCATTGCGGTGCACGACGGTCGCAAGCATGTGCCGGTCTTCGTCACCGAGTCGATGATCGGCCACAAGCTGGGCGAGTTCGCCCCCACCCGCACCTACCGCGGGCACATCAAAGAAGACAAGAAGTCGCGCCGCCGCTGAGCGAGCGAGAAAAGGAAGAGATATGAGCAACAAGGAGAACCGGCCCACCCGGCGTTCCCGCCTGCTCGGCGATCGTCCTGGCTCGTACGCCATCGCGCGTGGAGTCCGGATGTCGCCGACCAAGGTGCGCCGGGTCGTCGACCTGGTGCGGGGCCTGCCCGTCACCGACGCCCTGACGGTGCTGAAGTTCGCGCCGCAGGCCGCCTCCGAGCCGGTCTACAAGGTGGTGGCGTCGGCTTCGGCCAATGCCGAGGCCACCGAAGACCTGCGGGCCGAGGAGCTGTACATTTCGCAGGCCTTCGTTGACGAGGGCATGACGCTGCGCCGGATCCGGCCGCGAGCCAAGGGCTCCGCGAGCCGGATCCTGAAGCGGGGCAGTCACATCACCGTCGTCGTCGAACCGAAGGAGGCCTGAGCATGGGTCAGAAGATCAACCCGAACGGCTTCCGGCTCGGCATCACCACCGACCACAAGACCAGGTGGTACGCCGACAAGGGCTACGCCGAGTACGTGGCCGAGGACGTCAAGATTCGCAAGTACCTGCACAAGACGCTGGAGCGGGCCGGCATTTCGTCGGTCGAGATCGAGCGCCGCAGCGAGCGGGTCACGATCTTCCTCTACGCCGCTCGCCCGGGCATCGTCATCGGCCGCAACGGTGCCGAGGCGGAGCGGGTGCGCAGCGAGCTGGAGAAGCTGAGCGGCAAGCAGGTGCAGTTGAACATTCTTGAGGTGAAGAACCCCGAGATCGACGCCCAGTTGGTTGCCCAGGGCATTGCCGAGCAGCTGAGCGCCCGAGTGGCGTTCCGCCGCGCGATGCGCAAGGCGCAGCAGACCGCGATGCGCTCGGGTGCCACCGGCATCAAGATCAAGTGCTCCGGCCGTCTGGGCGGTGCCGAGATGAGCCGCTCGGAGTTCTACCGCGAGGGCCGCGTGCCGCTGCACACCCTGCGGGCCGACATCGACTACGGCTTCTTCGAGGCCAAGACCACCTTCGGCCGAATCGGCGTGAAGGTGTGGATCTACAAGGGCGATGTGTCGGGCAACCGCGCCGAGCGGGCCGCGCAGCGCGCCGCCCGCGCCACCTCCGGCGGTCAGCGTCGTCCGGCCCGTGGGCCGCGTCGCGACGACCGGGGTGGCCGTGACAACCGTCCGGAGCGCGGTGGACGCCGCCGCGCCGAGGCTGCCGAGGCCCCCGCGGCCGAGGCCGTGGCAGAGAACGCAGGAGCCTGAGATGTTGATTCCCCGTAGGGTCAAGCACCGCAAGCAGCACCACCCCAAGCGGGACGGTGCGGCCAAGGGCGGTACCAAGCTGGCGTTCGGCGATTACGGCATCCAGGCCCTGGAGTCCTCGTACCTGACCAACCGTCAGATCGAGAGCGCCCGTATCGCGATGACGCGCCACATCAAGCGTGGCGGCAAGGTGTGGATCAACGTCTACCCCGACCGTCCGCTGACCAAGAAGCCGGCCGAAACCCGGATGGGTTCCGGCAAGGGTTCCCCCGAATGGTGGGTGGCCAACATCAAGCCCGGCCGCGTGCTGTTCGAATTGTCCGGCGTCGGCGAGGACGTGGCCCGCGAGGCCATGCGCCTGGCGATCCACAAGCTGCCTTTCAAGGCACGCTTCATCAAGCGGGAAGCAGGTGACATCTGATGGCGAACACCACCACCGCCGCCGACCTGCGCGGCCTGAGCCGCGACGAGCTCAACGCCAAGGTCGTCGAATACAAGGAGGAGCTGTTTAACCTCCGCTTCGCCGCCGCCACCGGTCAGCTCGAGTCGCACGGACGGCTCCGCGAGGTCCGCAAGGACATCGCCCGGGTCTACACCGTGCTGCAGGAGCGCAACCTCGGCATCGTTCCCGATCCCGATCAGGACAAGTGAGAGCAATGAGTGATAGCAAGCGCGAAGGCGCCCGCAAGGTCCGTGAGGGCGTCGTGGTGTCCGACAAGATGGACAAAACCGTCGTGGTGGCCATCGAGCAGCGGGTCAAGCACCCGCTGTACGGCAAGGTGATGACCAAGACCGAGCGGCTGAAGGCGCACGACGAGGCGAATGATGCCGGCGTCGGTGACCGCGTCCGGGTGATGGAGACTCGTCCGACCTCAGCGACCAAGCGCTGGCGTCTGATCGAGATTCTCGAGAAGGCCAAGTGAGGCAGAGATGATCCAGCAGGAATCGCGGCTGAAGGTCGCGGACAACACCGGTGCGAAGGAACTCCTGTGCATCCGGGTGCTCGGTGGCTCCAAGCGTCGCTACGCGGGCCTGGGCGACAAGATCGTCGCCACGGTCAAGGACGCCATCCCGGGCGGAAACGTGAAGAAGGGCGAGGTGGTCAAGGCCGTCATCGTCCGTACGGTGAAAGAGACCCGTCGGCCCGACGGCTCCTACATCAAATTCGATGAGAACGCCGCCGTGATCTTGAAGGGCGACGGGGAGCCTCGCGGCACCCGTATCTTCGGTCCGGTCGGCCGTGAACTGCGCGAGAAGAAGTACATGCGCATCGTCTCGCTGGCCCCGGAGGTGCTGTGACATGGCGAACTCGTTGCATGTGAAGAAGGGTGACCGGGTCAAGGTCATCGCCGGCAAAGACAAGGGCTTGGTCGGCGACATCATCGAGGTGCTGCCCGAGCAGGGCCGGGTGATCGTCGAGGGCGTGAACGTCGTCAAGAAGCACACCCCGGATCGCTCCGCCCAGGGCGGCAAGGACAAGGGCGGCATCATCACCACCGAGGCCCCCATCGACGCCTCCAACGTGCAGTTGGTCGTGAAGGTGGACGGCAAAGAGGTGGTGACCCGGGTTGGTTACGAGCGCCGTGAGGTGACCAAGCGACGTCCCGACGGCTCGGAGTACGCAGCGACCCGGAGTGTCCGCGTCGCCCGCAAGACCGGGAAGGAAATCTGATGACCGCGACTGTCGCAGAAAAGACTCTGCCGCGGCTGAAGCAGAAGTACCGCGAAGAGATCGCGCCCGCGCTGCACACTGAGTTCGGTTACGACAACGTGATGCAGATTCCTGGGCTGACCAAGATCGTGGTCAACATGGGTGTCGGTGACGCCGCCCGCGACTCTAAGGTGATCGACGGCGCCGTGCGCGACCTGACCCAGATCACCGGCCAGAAGCCGCAGGTGACCAAGGCCCGCAAGTCGATCGCCCAGTTCAAGCTGCGCGAGGGCATGCCGATCGGCTGCCACGTCACCCTGCGCGGTGACCGCATGTGGGAGTTCGCCGACCGGCTGCTCACCTTGGCGCTGCCCCGCATTCGCGACTTCCGCGGCCTGTCGGCACGGCAGTTCGACGGCAAGGGCAACTACACCTTCGGCCTGACCGAGCAGGTCATGTTCCACGAGATCGACCAGGACCGGATCGATCGCACCCGGGGCATGGACATCACCTTCGTCACCACCGCGACCAACGACGACGAGGGCCGGGCGCTGTTGCGCGCCTTGGGCTTCCCGTTCAAGGCGCCCGAGAACGATCCGAAGAAGGCCGTCGCCAAGAAGCGGCGTCCGCAGGGTGCGTCCAAGAGCGCCCAGAAGAAGTCCCTGAAGAGGAAGTGACGAAATGGCAAAGACTGCGCTGAAGGTGAAGCAGGCCCGCAAGCCGAAGTTCGCCGTCCGGGCCTACACCCGGTGCAGCAAGTGCGGCCGGCCCAAGGCCGTGTTCCGCAAATTCGGCCTGTGCCGGGTCTGCCTGCGCGACCTGGCCCATGCCGGCCAGCTTCCGGGCGTGACCAAGTCCAGCTGGTGACGATCGCCGGTCGAGCCGGCCGAGACCTCGGCCCATCGACCACCGGGTTCGTCCGAACCCACTGACCACAACCCGAACAGGTCAGCTGCGGCGTGTCACGCCCACTTGAAACCGTTCGAGAAAGAAGAAACAAGTCATGACCATGACTGACCCGATCGCAGACATGCTGACGCGTCTGCGCAACGCCAACCAGGCGTACCACGACTCGACGTCGATGCCGCACAGCAAGATCAAGGTGGGCATCGCCGAGATCCTCAAGGCTCAGGGCTACATCAGCAGCTTCGAGGTGAAAGAGCCGGCGGCCGGCGAGGTCGGCAAGACGCTGACCATCACCTTGAAGTACGGCAGCAACCGGGAGCGTTCGATCGCCGGGGTCCGGCGGATCAGCAAGCCGGGCCTGCGGGTCTACGCCAAGTCGACCGGCCTGCCGAAGGTGCTCGGCGGCCTGGGGATCGCGATCATCTCGACCTCCCAGGGCCTGCTCACCGACTCCGAAGCCAATGCCAAGTCCGTGGGCGGCGAAGTGCTCGCCTACGTGTGGTGAGAAAGGAGTACTGACATGTCGCGAATTGGAAGGCTCCCGATCGCCGTGCCGGCCGGCGTGAACGTCACGCTGGAGGGCCAGCAGGTCGAGGTGAAGGGCCCCAAGGGCACCCTGTCCCACACTGTGGCCGAACCGATCAAGGTGGGTCGCAACGAGGCCGGTGAGATCGAGGTCACCCGTCCCGACGACGAGCGGCTGAGCCGTTCGCTGCACGGCCTGACCCGCACCCTGGTGTCGAATATGGTCACCGGCGTGACCGCCGGTTACGAGAAGAAGCTCGAGATCGTCGGCGTCGGCTACCGCGTGATCAGCAAGGGCCCGACCCAGCTCGAGTTCAACCTCGGGTTCAGTCACCCGGTTGTCGTGAACGCCCCCGAAGGGATCACGTTCTCGGTCGAGAAGCCGACGGCGTTCACCGTCTACGGCATCGACAAGCAGGTCGTGGGCGAGGTTGCGGCAAACATCCGCAAGATCCGTAAGCCGGAGCCCTACAAGGGCAAGGGCGTGCGCTACGCCGGCGAGCGGGTTCGCCGCAAGGTTGGAAAGGCTGGTAAGTGATGGCTATCTCGCTGTCGAACAACAAGGGCACGGCCGCCCGCACCGCTTCGCGGCTGCGTCGCCAGGCTCGTGGTCGCAAGAAGATCGCTGGCAGCCCGCAGCGTCCCCGCCTGGTGGTCACCCGCTCGGCGCGGCACCTGTTCGTTCAGGTGATCGACGACACGGTGGGCAAGACCCTGGCCTCGGCCTCGACCATGGAGGCGGACGTCCGCAAGGCGTCCGGCGACAAGACCGAGGTGGCCAAGCAGGTCGGCACCCTGATCGCCGACCGGGCCAAGGCCGCCGGTGTCTCCGACGTGGTCTTCGACCGGGCCGGCAACAAGTACCACGGACGGATCGCCGCACTGGCTGACAGTGCGCGCGAGGCCGGCCTGGGATTCTGACGGAACTCGAAAGGTAGAGAGACGATGAATGGAAACCAGCGCCGCGGAGGCGGTGCCGCTGGTGGCGAGCGTCGTGGCCGCGAGGACCGTCGGGGCCAGAACGCCGCCGCTGACAAAGACAAGAGCCAGTACCTCGAGCGGGTAGTGGCGATCAACCGGGTGGCGAAGGTCGTCCAGGGTGGCCGCCGGTTCAGCTTCACCGCGCTGGTCGTGGTGGGCGACGGCGACGGCACCGTGGGCGTCGGCTACGGCAAGGCCCGCGAGGTGCCGGCCGCGATCGCCAAGGGCGTCGAAGAGGCCAAGAAGTCGTTCTTCCGGGTGCCCCGCATTCAGGGCACGATCCCGCACCCCGTGCAGGGCGAGAAGGCGGCCGGCGTAGTCATGCTGCGTCCGGCCTCGCCGGGTACCGGCGTCATCGCCGGCGGCTCGGCGCGCGCCGTGCTGGAGTGCGCCGGTGTGCACGACGTGCTGGCCAAGTCGCTGGGCTCTGACAACGCGATCAACGTGGTGCATGCCACCGTGGCCGCGCTGAAGAGCCTGGAAGAGCCCGAGCAGGTCGCGAAGCGTCGCGGGCTGTCGGTCGAGGACGTCGCCCCGGCAGCCCTGCTGCGGGCCCGTGAGGGGGCGACGCACTGATGACCACGTTCAAGGTGACCCAGGTCAAGTCCGGCGTGGGTCGTAAGCAGAACCAGCGCGACACGCTGCGGTCGCTCGGTTTGAAGCGCATCGGTGACTCGGTCGTGATCGAGGATCGTCCCGAACTGGTCGGGATGGCCAAGTCGATCGCGCACCTGGTCAGCGTCGAGGAGGTCAACTGACATGGCTGCACTGAAGTTGCACCACCTGCGCCCGGCGCCGGGCGCGAAGACTGAGAAGACCCGGGTGGGTCGCGGTGAGGGCGGCAAGCGGGGCAAGACCGCGGGTCGTGGCACCAAGGGCACCGGGGCGCGCAAGAACACCCCGCAGAACTTCGAGGGCGGGCAGATGCCGCTGCACATGCGGCTGCCCAAGCTGCGCGGCTTCAAGAACCCGTTCCGGGTCGAGTACCAGGTGGTGAACGTCGCCAAGCTGGGCGAACTGTTCCCCGACGGCGGTGAGGTCGGCGTGGCCGACCTGGTGGCCAAGGGCGCCGTCCGCGACGGCAACCTGGTCAAGGTGCTCGGCAACGGCGAGCTTTCGGTCGCCCTGACCGTGCGGGCGAACGCCTTCTCGGCCTCGGCCAAGAGCAAGATCGAGGCCGCCGGAGGCACCGCCACCGAGGTCTGATCGCACAGCACCGCCGAACGGGCGGGACGGCCACGGGTCGTCCCGCCCGTTCGGCGTTGGTGGAGCGTGTATTCCGCTGGTCGAGCTTGTCGAGACCGGTGATTGGAGGGGCATGTTCGAGGTCTCGACAGGCTCGACCGGCGAGAGCTGAGTGCGGCCCGTTGGTTGAGCGTGTCGAAACCGGTGATTGGAGGGGCATGTTCGAGGTCTCGACAGGCTCGACCGGCGAAAATCAGCGTTTCCCCCAAGGCGGATGCGTTGGTTGGCGGGTTCGTGGTTCTGCCTCGCAGATGCGGCGAGCGGCCCAGATGTCACGCAGGCGCACCTGCCCGGCAATGGTGCGACTATCCTGACCGGCGACGTAAGGACACCCCCATGGCCTCTGCACAGTTGCACCACGCGGCGCTCGACGAGATCGGGCAAGAGATCGTCGACGGCGTTCGTCCGGTGGGCTCGGTGCTCACCCTGGCCGACCTGGAGCAGCGGTTCGTGGTGTCGCGCACAGTTGCCCGCGAGATCATGCGCATTCTGGAGGCCTTGGGCATGGTGCGCTCGCGCCGCCGGGTAGGCATCACGATTCGGCCGCGGTCGAGTTGGAATGTGCTCGATCCTTTGGTGGTGCGCTGGCGGCTCGCCGGGGCCGAACACGACCGGGTGCTGCTCGACGTCACGGAGTTGCGGGCCTCGCTGCAGCCGATGGCCGCCGAGCTCGCGGCCCGCAACGCCACCCCCGAACAGCGGCAGCGGTTGAGTGAGCTGGCCGACGAGATCGTGCGCACCAGCCGGCAGCCCGAGAAGGCGTCGGCCATGGCCGAGGCCGAACTCGACTTCAACACGTTGCTGTTGCGGGCCACGGCCAACGAGCTGTTCTTCGGCTTCTCGGGCATGGTGCGGTTGGTTCAACGCCTGGACGGCCCCGCCGGCGTCGAACCCGGCCTGGTGTGGGCCGAACGATACCGACGCATCGCGGGGGCGGTGGCCGCCGGCGACGCCGAGACGGCGCGCATCGCGTCCCGCGCTCAGGTGGCGCAGGGGCTGGCCGCGATGGCGACGCGGGTCGGGCCGCGTCCGACACTCACCGAGCCGCCGAGCACCGACGACTGGTCGGTGTAGCGACCCACCGGAGTGACCCACGTCCAGAACTTGGTAGAGTTTCCCAGGTTGTGCGCGGTTCTCGCGTGCGAGCACCACATGTGAGGAGTACTGGTCGGATGCTGTCGGCCTTCTGGAACGCGCTGAAGACCCCTGACCTGCGCCGCAAGATCCTGTTCACCCTTGCGATCCTGGCCGTCTTCCGGCTGGGCTCGGTGATTCCGACGCCCAACGTGAACATGGTGAACGTGAATGCCTGCCGCCTGGAGGCGGCCAGCGGCACCAATGCGGGCCTCTACTCGATGATCAACCTGTTCTCGGGTGGTGCGCTGCTCCAGTTGGCGATCTTCGCACTCGGCATCATGCCCTACATCACGGCGAGCATCATTCTGCAGTTGCTGACCGTGGTGATTCCTCGGCTCGAGACGCTGAAGAAAGAGGGCGCCGCCGGCACCGCGAAGATCACCCAGTACACCCGCTACCTCACCTTGGTGCTGGCCGTGCTGAACGCCACCGCCTTCGTCACGCTGGCGGTCAACGGGCAGTTGTTCCAGGGCTGCACCCGTGACCTGGTCTACGACAAGGGCATCTTCCCGATCGTCGTGATGGTGCTCACCATGACCGCCGGAACCAGCCTGATCATGTGGATGGGCGAGCTGATCACCGAGCGCGGTGTGGGCAACGGTATGTCGGTGATGATCTTCACCCAGATCGCCGCGCAGTTTCCGGCCTCGCTGTGGACCATCAAAGAGAGCCGTGAGGGGGCGGCCGGCTGGCTGGCCTTCGCCACCGTCATGGCGGTCGGCCTACTGGTGATGCTTGGCGTGATCTTCATGGAGCAGGCGCAGCGGCGCATTCCGGTGCAGTATGCCAAGCGCATGGTGGGGCGCCGGCTGTTCGGCGGCACCACCACCTACATTCCGATGAAGGTCAACCAGGCCGGCGTCATTCCGGTGATCTTTGCCAGTTCGATGCTCTACCTGCCCGTGCTGTACGCGCAGTTCCAGCCCGACAATCCCGTGTCGTCGTGGATTCAGACGCACCTGGTGCGGGGCACCGGCCTGTGGTACAACTCGATCTTCTTCGTGCTGATCATCGCCTTCACCTACTTCTATGTGGCGATCACCTTCAACCCCGAAGAGGTCGCCGACAACATGAAGAAGTACGGCGGCTTCATTCCGGGGATCCGGGCGGGTAGGCCGACCGAAGAATACCTGGCCTTCGTGCTGTCGCGGCTGACCGCCCCCGGCTCGCTCTACCTGGCGCTGATCTCGTTGATTCCGGCGATCGCGTTCATCTTCTTCAACGCGCAGACCAACTTTCCCTTCGGAGGCACTAGCATCCTGATCGTTGTCGGCGTCGGACTCGACACGGTCAAGCAGATCGAGAGTCAGCTCCAACAACGCAACTATGAAGGATTCCTCAGGTAACTCAAGGGCGAGGTAGGCAAGACATGCGACTGCTCATCATGGGTCCGCCGGGTGCGGGCAAGGGAACCCAGGCTGCCGTGATCGGCGAATACTACGGCATTCCCGCCATCTCGACCGGCAACATCTTTCGGCTTGCGATCACCAATCGCACCGACCTGGGGGAGCGGATCAAGCGGATCATCGCCGACGGTGGCTACGTGCCCGACAGCCTCACCCTGAAGGTCGTCGTGCAGCGCCTCGAAGAGGAGGACACCAAGGGTGGCTGGTTGCTGGACGGTTTCCCGCGCACCCTTGGCCAGGTCAAGGCGCTCGACAAAGAGCTAGAGGCGCATGGCTTCACCCTCGACGCGGTGATCTCACTGACTGCCGACGAAGAGGCGATCGTGCGGCGGATGCTCAAGCGGGCCGAGATCGAGGGCCGTCCCGATGACAACGAAGAAACCATTCGCAACCGGCTTGAGGTGTACCACGAGCAGACCGATCCGTTGCTTGAGGTGTACCGGGAGCGTGGCCTGCTGCTCGAGGTGGACGGCATGGGCGAGGTCTCGGAGGTCACCCAACGCGTGCTGACCGCCCTGGCCCAGCGTATTGGCGACTGACCGTTGGCCGGCGGTATCGAGGTTAAGACCCCTGAGCAGATCCTGGTGATGCGGCGGGCGGGCCTGGTGGTGGCGCGCACGCTTGCGGCGTTGCGTGACGCGGCCCGGGCCGGCCTCACCACCGGCGATCTCGACCGGATGGCGCGTGTGCTGCTCGCCGAGCAGGGCGCCACCTCGTCGTTCCTGAACTACGGCGCCGGGTACGGCGTACAACCGTTCCCGGCCGTCACCTGCATCTCGGTGAACGACGAGATCGTGCACGGCATACCGGGGGAGCGGGTGCTGGCCGACGGCGACCTGGTGTCGGTGGACTTCGGCGCCATCGTCGACGGCTGGCATGGCGACTCGGCGCTGAGCTTCGTGATCGGCGAACCTCGTGCCGATGACCGGGAATTGAGCGAGGTGACCCGGCGGTCGATGTGGCGGGGCATCGCGGCCGCCCGGTTGGGTGGCCGCATCGGCGACATTTCGGCGGCCATCGAGGGTTTCGTGCGCACCCAGCCGCGTCGTTACGGCATCGTGCGCGAGTTCACCGGGCACGGCATCGGTTCGGCGATGCACCAGGCGCCGGACGTCCCCAATCACGGCAGGCGCGGACGAGGCCCGCTGCTGGTGCAGGGCATGTGCCTGGCGATCGAACCCATGCTCACCCTGGGTGGTGAGGCGACCGCGACCCTGGAGGACGACTGGACGGTGGTCACCCGGGACGGGTCCCGGGCCTGCCACTGGGAGCACACGGTGGCAATCACGCGGCGCGGGTTGTGGGTGCTCACGGCCGAGGACGGCGGCGAGGCCGAACTCACGGCACTGGGCGCCAGATTCGGCCCGTTGGGCGACTGAGTCCGCTGGCCGAGCGGTTGATGGTCGCTGGTCGAGCTTGTCGAGACCTCGGACGTGTGGCTGTGGCAAGGGTTTCGACGAACTCAACCAGCGGTAAATCGAGGCTCAGCGGGGGGTCAGGTGCACCCCGGCGATCATGCAGCGAACCGAACCGCCGGCCAACTCGATGGTCGGCACCCGCAGCGGCAGCAGCCTGGCCGATTCTTCGATCACTGCCCGCTGCTCATCGGTCAGTGCTGCCGTGGCCCGCTGCGACAGGGCCAGCACCCGTCCGTTCGTCCCGGTCAGTTCGATGGTGTTGCCGGCGAACTCGGCTACCTGCTCGAAGCTGAGCTCCAGCACCGTCCGTCCGCTCTCGGCCAGCCGGGCGGCCACCTGGTCGCGGCGCCGCGGGTCGCTGATCGCGTCCAGGCAGACCAAGGCGTACTCCGAGGCGATGCCCATCAGCACGTTGGTGTGGTAGATCGGACGACCGTCCGGCCCGGCGGTCGCAAAGGCCATCGGTTCGTAGCCGAACGCGGTGCAGAAGCGCTCCAGAATCACCGGGTCTGCCCGATACGAGTTGGCCACGTAGGCGACCCGCTCCAGGTGGTCGAACACCATCGCGCCGGTGCCCTCGAGAAACAGGTTGTCGTACTCCAGGCCCGAGTAGTCGATCACCTCCTGGACGCGGTAGCAGCGCTTCAGCAGCTCGATCACGTCAAAGCGGCGCTCCCGGCGGCGATTGGGCGCGAACATCGGGTACACCGCGATGCGGCCGCCGTGGTGGGTCGAGAACCAGTTGTTCGGAAACACCGAGTCGGGGGTGTCCAGGTGCCCGAAGTCGTCGAAGACGTGCACGCCGACGCCCGCGTGGGTGAGCGCCGCGACGCAGCCGTCGAATTCCTCGAGTGCGCGGGTGGCGAGCTGGTCGTCGGTCAGGGCGATATCTGAGGGTGCCTGAAAGGTGTTGTCGGCCAATGTCTCGGCGTTGACCCGAAACCGGTGCGGCCGCACCATCACCACTGATGGCGGTGCCTGTGCATGCCGAAAATTCATCCGGTCCCCCTGTGTATTCGGCGACAGTCTAGGGAAGTACTGATCACTGCGCCCACCGCTGGTTGAGCGTATCGAAACCCCTAGTCAGAGCACTCCGTTTGAAGTCTCGACACGCTCGACCAGCGGACAATCGGCTGTTCCCCAGGGTGCAGTGCATCCGGCAACGGCGCTGGCATGATGTGGGCATGGCTCAGGCACGGCACCGGCGCCGGGTCGTGGCCGCTATCGCCGACCCGGTGGCGCTGCGCCGTGACCTGGCCGGCGCAGGCGAACTCCGCCACCGTGACCCGGACGATCGCGACTACCGTCGGGTCGTAGTGCGCCCCGGCGACCCAGCCGGGCCCGGGGTCGTAGGCTTCGGCACGGTGCTCGCGATGGGTTCAGCACAGCCGGCGTCCGAGGGTCGGTCGTGACGCCACTGGCCATGGACGTCCCCTGGTGGGGTGTCCTGCCGTTCGTCACGATGCTGATCTGCATTGCGGTGCTGCCATTGGTGCCGGCCACCGAACACCTGTGGGAGCGCAACTCGGTGAAGCTGGCCGTTGGGCTGCTGCTCGGCGTGCCCGTGGCGATTTGGCAGTGCGCCACGGGGCCCGAGGGAACCCTCGCCGTGCTGCACGCGTTGGTCGAGTACGGCCAGTTCATCGCGCTGCTGCTGGCGCTGTTCGTGGTGGCCGGCGGCATTCATCTGGCCGGCGACCTGGTGGCATCCCCGCGGACCAACACCGGGCTGCTTGCCGTGGGCGGGATGCTCGCCTCGTTCGTCGGTACCACCGGCGCGGCGATGCTGCTGATCCGGCCACTGCTGCGGACGAACGCCGAGCGCCGGCATCGCGTGCACACAGTGGTCTTCTTCATCTTCATCGTCGCCAACTCCGGTGGGCTGCTGACCCCGCTCGGGGACCCGCCGCTGTTCCTCGGAATGCTGCGCGGCGTGCCGTTCGCGTGGACATTCACGCTGTTTCAGGAGTGGCTGTTCGTCAACCTGCTGCTGCTCATCGGCTACTACGCCCTTGACGTGCAGAGGTACGCGAATCAGGACCGCGACGGCTCTCGGCTTACCCGCGTCAAGTCCGAACCACTACAGGTGCACGGCTCGATCAACATCGTCTTCCTGGCGATGGTGGTGGCCGCGATCGCGTTCCTGCCCTCGATCGACCTGCACACCCTGGCTGAGGGTCAGGCGGCGTGGTCGGACTGGGTGCCCTGGCGCGAACTGGTGTTCGTGCTCGCCGCCGTGCTGTCGCTGCGCCTGAGCAACCGAAGGGCGCGCTATCAGGGCAACGGGTTCGCTTGGCGGCCGATCGTCGAGGTCGCGGCCCTTTTCGTCGGCATCTTCCTGACCATGGTTCCGGCCATGCAGTTCGTGGCCGGGGCGGCGCCCGGACTGCCGTTGAACGGGGTCACCATTTTCATCTTCACCGGCGGACTGTCGGCGATGCTCGACAACGCACCCACCTACGCCACCTTCTTCGAGCTGGCTAAGGCGCTGGGCGAGGGGCACCCGGCCGAGGGCCTGGTCGCGGGCGTGCCGGCCGATCTCTTGACTGCGATCAGTCTCGGTGCCGTGCTGGGCGGTGCTCTCACCTACATCGGCAACGGCCCCAACTTCATGGTGAAGGCGGTCGCCGAACACTCCGGGGTGGCGATGCCCAGCTTCGGCGGCTACCTGGGCTGGGCTTTCGCCCACCTGGTGCCTGTCCTGATCGCGCTGGTGTGCATCTTCCTGTCGGGCCACTGGTCGGCGATGCTGGCCGGCTGGGCGATCGTCGCCGCTCTGCTCGCCCGAGCGGGGCTGACGATCCGCAGCGTCGGCGCGGAGCGGACGATCGACTGATCCGCCGGACTGGAGCCCGCTTCGATACCGGCGTGAAACAAATCAGCAATACCCTGACGCTCGTGAGTGAATTGTTCTCGAACTATCGGGCTTCCGGACCGGCGTTCGACGAGATGATCTCGGACGAAGGCGTACGGACGGCCTACTCGGCGGCGCAGCGGCAGATGGGCAAGCTTGAGGCCGATGAGGTGCGGGCCCGGGCCGACTACCTCAAGAGCACCTATCTGGACCAGGGCGTCACCTTCGACATCGGCGGTGAGGAGCGTCCGTTCCCGCTCGACATCGTGCCGCGCATTCTGATGGCCGACGAGTGGGCGGTAGTCGAGGCCGGGGTCGCGCAGCGGGTGCGGGCGCTGGAGGCGTTCCTGGCTGACGTGTACAGCTACGGCAAGGTGTTCGACGACGGCGTCATTCCGCGCCGGGTCGTGGTCAGTTCGCCGCACTTCCACCGGGTGATGCACGGTGTCGTGCCGCCCAACGGGGTGCGGGTGCATGTGTCGGGCATCGACCTGATCCGCGACAACGAGGGCACCTTCCGGGTGCTCGAAGACAATGTCCGGGTGCCGTCTGGGGTTTCGTACGTGATGACCAACCGGCGAGCGATGTTCTCGGCCCTGCCGGAGGTGACCAGCCGGCACCGGATCCGTCCGGTCGAGCAGTACCCGCTGCAGTTGCTGGCCGCGCTGCGGGCCGCCGCGCCGTCAGGCATCAGCGACCCGAACGTGGTGGTGCTCACCCCGGGGGTCTACAACTCCGCCTACTTCGAGCACGCCCTGCTGGCCCGCATGATGGGCGTCGAACTGGTCGAGGGTCGCGACCTGGTGTGCCAGGCCGGACGGGTGCGGGTGCGCACCACGCAGGGCCTGCGCCCGGTGCATGTGATCTACCGCCGGCTCGACGACGAATTTCTCGACCCGGCCACCTTCCGCGCCGACTCGATGCTCGGTTGTGCCGGGCTGATCGACGCGGTGCGGGCCGGCAACGTGACCCTGGCCAACTGCGTGGGCAACGGCGTGGCCGACGACAAGCTGATCTACACCTATGTGGCCGACCTGATTCGCTACTACCTCAGCGAGGAGCCGATCATTCCCGGCGTCGACACCTGGCGCATGGAAGACCCCGCGTCGCGCGAAGAGGTGCTCGACCGGTTGGACGAGCTGGTGCTCAAGCCGGTGGACGGCTCCGGTGGCAAGGGCATCGTGATCGGCCCGGTCGCCAGCCAGCGCAAGCTCGACAAGCTGCGCGCCGACGTGCTGAAGAACCCGCGCGGCTGGATCGCCCAGCCGGTGGTGCAGCTCTCGACGGTGCCCACCATGATCGACGGACGAATGGCGCCGCGGCACGTCGACCTGCGCCCGTTCGCGGTGAACAGCGGCACCGGCATCTACGTGCTGCCGGGCGGACTCACCCGGGTGGCGCTGCCCGAGGGGGAGCTGATTGTGAACAGCTCCCAAGGCGGCGGCTCCAAAGACACCTGGGTGCTGGCCCGCGACGGGGTGCGCGGCCAGCGCAAGAAGGCCCGCGCGCATGTCGCGCCGGTCCGGGTGCCGCTGGCCGACATCGGCGTCGAGGGCATCCAGCAACAACAGGAGCAGCAACAACAACAGCAGCAGGCCGGTCAGGAGGCGTCATGCTGAGCCGCATCGCCGAGTCGCTGTTCTGGATCGGACGCTACCTCGAGCGCGCCGAAGACACCTGCCGCATCGTGGAGGTGCACCTGCAGTTGCTGCTCGACGACCCCACCGTCGACCAGGAGGCCGCGGGGCTGTCGCTGCTCGAGGTGATGGGCTACCCGCCACCCGAGGGAGTCACCGCAGACCCGCAGTACGTGCTCACCGCGCTGTGCTTCGACGACGAGGCACCGGCCTCGGTGGCCACCGCGCTCGGCGGGGCCCGCGAATCGGCCCGGCGGGCGCGCGAAACCGTGTCGACCGAGATGTGGGAGTCGATCAACACCACCTGGAACTCGGTGCGGGCCGGACGGCTGCAGCGCATGCGTCCGGCGACCGCGTTCAAATTCATCCGGGAGCGGTGTGCGGTCATCTCGGGCACCGCTGACTCGACGATGAGCCACGACGAGGGCTGGAATTTCTTGATCCTGGGCCGCTCGATCGAGCGGGCCGACATGACGGCGCGGCTGATCCAGTCGGCGTCGATCACGTCGGGCTCGCAGAGCGCGTGGAACAACGTGCTGCGTGGCTGTGGGGCGCATCACGCGTTCGTGCGCACCTACGGCGGCGTGACCACCGACCGTGACGCGGCCGAGTTTCTGCTGCTCGACCGGCTGTTCCCGCGTTCGCTGGTGCATACCTTGACCGCCGCGGAGCAGGCTCTGTCCGAGCTGGGCCGAACCGAGCGTCGGGCGGGCATTGAGGACGACGCCCAGCGGCTGCTCGGCACGGCCCGGGCGGCGCTGGAGTACCGCCCGCCGGGCGAGGTGCTGCACGATCTGCCGAACCGCATGGCCGATCTGCAGCGGGTTTGCAACCAGGCCAGCACGGCGATCAGCCAGCGCTACTTCGAAGGAGCCACCGCCGCCGTGTGGCAGGGAGGCGAACAGTGACCAGGCAGATCCGCATCGTTCACCACACCGGCTACGCCTACCCGCAGAACGTGCTGGGTTCGCACAACGAGGTGCGAATGACACCCAGGGCCAGCCGGGAGCAGTGGGTGATCAACTCGCGCATCGACATTCACCCCAGCCCCTGGGTGCTGAGCTACACCGACTACTGGGGCACCCGGGTCACGGCATTCGAGATTCGCGAGAAGCACGCCCGGCTCGACGTCACCTCGACCGCGACCGTGGAGGTGACCCGTCCGCCTGAGGTGGCGCCCGGGGCAAGCTGGGGCGAGTTGCGCGACGACGCGTTCACCGACCGGATGACCGAGATGCTCAGCGTCAGCGAGCATGTCGACCCGGGCGATGAGCTGGGCAGGTTCGCGGCTCGGGTGGCCGCTGCGTACAGCCCGGCCGAGACCGTCCTCGAAGTCGTGCAGCGCATTCGCGAGAAGGTGCGCTACGTGCCGGGAGTCACTCACGTGCAAACCCGGGCCAGGGACGTGTGGACCGCGGGTGCCGGCGTCTGCCAAGACATGGTGCACGTGGCGATCGGTGCGCTGCGCCGGGTGGGCATTCCGGCGCGCTACGTGTCGGGCTACCTGATGCCGTCGCTCGACCCGCAGCCGGGTGAGCCGCGCAGCGCCCAGTCGCACGCCTGGCTGCAGTACTGGGACGGTGCCTGGATCGGCCTGGACCCCACCAACGACTCCGCGCCGGGCGAGTTCCACGTCGAGGTCGGCATTGGCCGGGACTATTCTGACGTGCCGCCGTTGCGGGGCATCTATTCGGGCGGCGGAACGTCCAAGATGTACGTCGAGGTCGAGATGACGGTGCTCGACTGAGGGATGTCGCTGGTCGAGCCCGTCACTGGTCGCGCGGGTCGACCCTGTCCGTTGGTCGAGCGTGTCCGTTGGTCGAGCGTGTCGTTGGTCGAGCTTGTCGAGACCCCGGACCGCCCTCCGCGATCCCGGGCCTCGGCGTCCCACTACCCTGGGTGAGGTGGACAACCTGCCGATCTCGTCGAAGTACCGCTCGCGGCCGCTGGAGCCGTTGGGCGACGCCGAGCGCGAGCAACTCGCCGAGCGGTTGAACGACGAATTCGCTCGCGGGGGCATCGACACCGACGCCTACCGCGCGATGCTCGACCAGGTCTTCGCCGCGAACACCCTGGGCGAGGTGGCGAGCGTGGTGGCATCGCTGCCGGCGAAAGATACCTTCGCGGTACCCGTGGTGATCGAGACCGGAACGGCGGCACCCGGCGAACTGCTGCCGGCGCGGACGACCGGCCTGCGGGCCCCGCTGCTGCTGGTCGCCGGCCTGGGCACGGGCATCGCGGTCGCGATCCTGCTGGTGGTGCTGATCATTCTGTGACGTGGCTGCCCCTGTGACACGCTGCTGCCTGAATGCAGTCAGTCACGTGCCCACGAGGGCGGCAACGTCGGGACGGGGGGCCCGTCGGTTCAGGGGCGAACCGCCTTGTTGGTCGGACGGATGTCGGCTCCGGTCAGGTTCTCGTGCGTGACGTAGGTGGCCAGGGCGCCGCTGAGCAGTTGGGCCCACGGGTCGTTGCCGCCTCGGCTCGAAGCGCTCGCGGTGACCACGCCGGGGGTCTCGGCGCGTAGCGGGGGCAGCCGTAGCCAGGTGCGGGGTGAGGTCCAGCGGGTGCCCGCGGAGGCGTCCTCGGGGCCGGCACCGTGGCCGTGGGTGATCAGGGTGTGGCCGCCGCTGGCCGGAATGCGGTATTCGACCATGACGCCGTCCGGCAGGTGGTGCACGGCTTCGCTGGTGGAGCCGGTCGAGACCTCGCCGCTGGTGACCCCGCTGCCACCGGCCGAGCCTGTCGATACCTCTTGTGAGACGT
Source organism: Micropruina sp. (assembly GCF_047602085.1). GTDB lineage: Bacteria > Actinomycetota > Actinomycetes > Propionibacteriales > Propionibacteriaceae > Micropruina. The sequence continues at coordinate 312,013 of NZ_JASGID010000005.1, read as the reverse complement.
TTCGCACCCGCACGCTCGCCGCCCACGCCGGCCGGGTCCAGCGGGTTCGCCGGCGCAACGTCGGCTCGGTGGGGCCGGCCAGTCGCAGATAGCTCCACGGGTTCACGGTCGCGACCACGGCGGCCACCCGGGTGCTGCCCGACGCCGTCGTCACCAGCCCGGGCTCAATGCCGGTGACCGGTTCGGTCAGCCGCACCTCGACCCCACGCAGTTCGAGCCGGGCGGCCAGCAGAGCGATCAGCTCCGCCGCGGGCACAGGAGCCCCGTCGCGGGTCAGTTGCCAGCGTCCGAAGGTGCGCTCCAGCGCGAGCCGCGCCGTGATGAACCCGGGGGTGCGGGCGGGGTCGGAGCCGATCCGCCATGCCGTCGAGAGCAGCAGAGCGGCGGCCTGTGGGTGGTCGATCTGCCGGGCCAACTGCTGCACGGTCTGGTTCAGGCCGACGGCCCGGCGGCGTTGCGGGGTGAGATCGGCCGCGGTGAACTCATGTTCGAGACCGAGCCGGCGCAGCACCTGCCAGCGGTCGTCGAGGTCGTCGAGCAGGTCGCGCCAGCGGGTGGCCGCTGGGCGCCCCCAGGCGTCGGTGAGGGCGGCCCACTGCTGACCGCGATCGGCGGGCAGCGTCAGCGCCGAGCCGTCGGCGAAATGGTGGGTGGCCGGCGGGGCAGGGGCCAGGGCATGGCCGGTGCGGGCGAGTTCGGCGTCGAAGGCGCGACCCGATTTGCGAAACAGGTCGCGCCATGGGGCGGGCAGGGTGAATGCCGGTGGCAGCACGCCCGGCTCGACCCACCGGCCGCCCAACCGGTCAGCCGCTTCGAACAGCACGACCCGATGCCGCTGCTTGGCCAGCCGGGCAGCCGCGGCCATGCCGGCCAGTGAGCCTCCGACCACGGCGACCGGGTCGTCGCTCATGCGGTGCACGCCGGTGTCGGGCACGCCGGACCACCCGGCCGCGCAAGCATCTTCATGCGCCTAGGGTGCCAGACCCGGCGGCGTTGGTTTCAGACCGGCTCGACCCTGCGGGAACCGTTGGTCGAGCGGGTCGAAACCCCTGGTCAGGACGGCTGCCCGAGGTGCTGACGAGTTCGAACGTCGATGACGATGACGAGTCTGCCCACCCAGGCTGAGCGGTTCGCGGCGTGGCAAGCGGCGTTGCGGTGGCGGTGGGGTCAAACTGGTGTCCCGAGTCGGTTCTCGACGGCTCGCGAACCACCGGCGGCCGAATCCGTCCGGGCCAGCCCTTGACGAACCAGGGCCGGGCCGGCAGACTGGATCAAGTCGAACAGTTGTTCGATATTGAGTCGGGGAAGGGCTCTTAGCTCCCCGGTGCGGACGGATCTCGACCCCCGTCCGCACCGGGGTCGTGCTTTCCTTGGATCGTTTCATTCGCAGCCGGCGATCACCGGGGGGTTCAAACGTGCGTAGATACGACGAGGCGATCGAGGTTCGCCAGGGCCTGGTGGGCGGCGACGAGGGCCCGGCGCAGTTTCTGTGGCGGCGCCGGCTGTGGAAGGTGCTCGAACTGCAGACCCGCTGGGTCGAGACCGCCGACTGGTGGAACTCCACCCAGGTGCGGGTCGCCCGCGGGGAGGACGCTGCTGGCCCAATCTTTGCCGATGGGGAAGGTGACGACCTGCTCGGCGAGCAGGAGGTCTGGCGGGTGGTGGCCGCCGACGGCCGCCACGGATCGTCCGGGGTCTACGAGCTGGCCCGCTCGTGGGGCAGCGGGGTTTGGCGGCTGCGCACGGTGGTGGACTGATGGCCGGCCACGAATTGGCCGCCGCCGCGGCCACGCTGGCCGAGGCCGAGCTGACCGATGCGCCTGCGCAGCGGTTTCTGCTCGCCCACCTGGCCGCGCTGCGGGTGGCGGCGGTGGTGCTGGCCTGCCGAGCGTCCACCGGCCACGGCTCGCGCCCCCGTGATGTCTGGCAGGTGCTTGCCGAGACGGCCCCCGAGTACGGCGAATGGGCCGGTTTCTTCGCCGCCTCGGCGCTCAAGCGGCGGGCCGTGCAGGCGGGTGCGGTCGCGCTGGTCGGCGTCCGTGAGGCGGACGACCTGCTGCGCGACGTCCGGCTCTTCCATGACCAGGTGGCCGGGCGGCTGCGACGAGTCTCGGCACGCTCGGCCGGTGCAGCATCATGAGCGGTTCGTGCTGGTCGAGACCCTGGTGGGCAGTCTGATGAGTGGTTCGTGCGTGGTTGTTCGTTGGTCGAGCTGGTCGAGACCCTGGTGGGCGCTGCGATGAGCGATCCGTTCGTGCACCTGCGGGTGGCATCCGGCTACTCGCTGCGCTACGGGGCCTCCCAGCCGGCGGCACTGGTCGCGGCGGCCACCGACGCCGAGATGGACACCCTGGCCATCACCGACCGCGACGGCCTCTACGGCGCGGTCAAATTCGCCCGAGCCTGTCAGCGCGCCGGCATTGCACCGGTGGTCGGGGTCGACCACACCATGGCCGACGGTTCGCGGGCGGTCAGCCTGGCCACCTCGCGGCGGGGCTGGGCGTCGTTGTGCCGGCTCAGCTCGGCGGTGCACCTGGCCGGCGACCGGGGCCGGCCGCGCTGCGCGCCCGAACTGCTGGCCGGCCGCGACGACCTGGTGGTGATGCTGGGCGACGATTCCGACCTCGGCCGCACCCTGGCCACCGGATCGCCCGACGAGGCCGAACGGGTGCTGCGGCGCTGGCTCGAGCTGGTCGACCGGCACCGCCTGGCCATCGCCGTCACCAACCACCATGCGCCCGGCCAGGGTGCCGGGTCGGCCGCGCTGGCCGGGCGCATGCTCGGCTTCGCCGACGCCCACGGCATCACCGGGGTGCTGACCAACGCCGTCCGGATGGCCGGCAAGCACCTGGCGCCCACCGTCGACGTGCTCGACGCGTCCCGCCGGCTGGTACCGCTGAATGCTCGCGCCGTTGACCGGCGCAATGCCGAGGGCTATCTGAAGACCGGCAAAGAGATGCTGGCCGCGGCCGACGAGGTGGCCCGGCTGGCCGGACGACGCGACGCCGACCAGCTGATCGGCGACACCCGCATGCTGGCGATCCGGGCACGGCTCGACCCGCACGCCGACATCGGCCTGGGTGAGATTCACCTGCCCGAGTTCGATGTGCTCGACGTGCGTGGCACGGCACCCGATGCGATGACGGCGCTCACTTTGCGCTGCGAGGCCGGCATCGCGGCCCGCTACGGCACGTCCGGCCCGGCGATCGAAGTGCGGCTGGCCGACGAACTCGCGGTGATCGAGGCCCTCGGCTTCGCCAGCTACTTTCTGACCGTCGCCGAGGTGGTCGCCATGATCGCGCGGCTCGGCGTGCGCTGCGCGGCCCGTGGCTCGGGTGCCGGCTCGCTGGTCAACTACCTGCTCGGCATCTCGGGGGTCGACCCGATGCGCTACGGGCTGCTGATGGAACGCTTCCTCTCGCCGCTGCGGCAGGTGCTGCCCGACATCGACATCGACGTCGAATCGGCTCGCCGCACCGAGATCTACGACGCCATTCTCGACGTCTTCGGTGGCGAGCGGGTGGCCTGCGTGGCGATGCCCGAGACCTACCGGGTGCGGCACGCCATCCGCGACGTGGGGGCGGCGCTCAGCCTGCCGCCGAGCGAGATCGACGCCATCGCCAAGGCATTTCCGCACATTCGGGCCGGCGACGCCACGGCTGCCCTGCGTGACCTGCCCGAACTGCGCGCCGCCGGGCTGGGGGAGCGGCGCCTTGAGGTGCTGTTCTCGCTGGTCGAATCGCTGGACGGCCTGCCCCGGCACATCGCGCTGCACCCGTGCGGGGTGCTGCTGTCAGACACCACGCTGCTCGACCGCACCCCGGTCGAGGCCAGCTTCGGTGGCTTCCCGATGAGCCAGTTCGACAAGAACGACGTCGAAGAGCTCGGTCTGCTCAAGCTCGACGTGCTGGGCATTCGCATGCAGTCGGCGATGGCGCATGCGATCGGCGAGATTCGCCGGGTCGAGGGGGTGGAGGCCGACATCGACGGGTTGGCCCCCTACGACGACCCTGACACCTACGATCTGATCGGCAAAGCGGTCACTCTGGGCTGTTTTCAGATCGAGTCGCCGGGCCAGCGCGAACTGGTCGGCAAATTCGGGCCGAGCGACTCTTCCGACATCATCATCGACATCTCGCTGTTTCGGCCCGGGCCGGTGAAGTCCGAGATGGTGGTGCCGTTTCTCGAGGCCCGGCAGGGCTGGCGTGACCCGGGCTGCCTGCACCCCGACCTGACATCGGCGCTGGCCGAGACCGGCGGGGTGGTGGTGTTCCACGAACAGGTGATCCAGATCATCGCGATCATGACCGGCTGCACGCTGGCCCAAGGCGACGAGGCCAGGCGGGCGTTGGGGCGTCCGGATTCACAGGCCGACGTGAAGCGCTGGTTCGTGCCCACAGCGTTGGGCCGTGGGTATGCGCAGGCGGTGGTCGACCGGGTCTGGTTCGTGCTGGAGTCGTTCGCCTCGTTCGGCTTCTGCAAGGCGCACGCGGCGGCGTTCGCGCTTCCCACCTACCAGTCGGCGTGGTTGAAGCGGCACTATCCGGCGCACTTCCTGGCCGGGGTGCTCACCCACGACCCGGGCATGTACCCCAAGCGGCTGATCCTCGAAGAGGCCCGACGCTGCGGCATCGCGATCCTCGGCCTGGACGTGAACGTCAGCGACGAGGCCTACCGGGTCGAGAAGCTGGACGTCTCTGCGGTGGTCGAGCTTGTCGAGACGTCTGAGTCGTTGGTTGAGCTTGTCGAGACGTCTGAGTCGTTGGTTGAGCTTGTCGAGACGTCTGAGTCGCTGGTCGAGCTTGTCGAGACCCCAGCTTCGGTGGGCGGGGTCGGTGCCGGAGGGGGGCTCGACTCGAGAAAACCAGCCTCGGTCGCAGGCTCCCTCGGCGGCCAGACCCATCCACATCTCGAGTCGAGCCCCCCTCCGGCACCTCCGGTTCTGCTCGTCGGCGTGGCGGGGTCGTCCGGCTCCACCGCTTCGGCGGAGCCGTTGGTCGAGCTTGTCGAGACCCCTTCGGTTGCGTTGGTCGAGACCCTTTCGGTTGCGACTGGTTCCGCGGCGGAGCCGTTGGTCGAGCTTGTCGAGACCCCTTCGGCCATGTCGGTCGAGAACGGGTTTCGACCCGCGCAACCAGCGAGCAGCGCTGGGTTTCGACCAGCTCAACCCGCGAGCAGTGACGGGCGGCGTCCGGCCGATCTGCCGGTGCGGGGTAAGCGGCTCGCTCCCGGCGACGGCCTGCCGGACGGCCGGGGCTGCGGCATCCGGTTGTCGCTGGCCGATGTGAAGGGCATCACCGACGCCGAGATCGCCCGCATCGTGGCGGGTCGTCCGTACCACTCGCTGAGCGATTTCTGGCAGCGCACCGGCAACCCGTCCGACATCACCGAGCGGCTGGCGCTGGCCGGAGCCTTCGACGCCCTCTACGGCATCGAACCGCCCGGCGCAGTGTGCCGCCGAGGTGCGATCACCCGCCGTGACCTGTTGCTGGCCGTCGCCGACCTGGAACGGGCCGACCGGGCCCACGCCCGGGCGCACGGACGGGCTCGCGGGCTGAAGACCGTCCGGGCGGCCGAGACCGCCGGCGACCCGCGCGAGCAGGCCCGGCGGCAGGCGAAGGCCACCAAGCCGGTCGCCCCACAAGAGATCCAGTTGCCGCTGGACTTCAGCGAGCCGGATCCCGACCAACCGGTGGAGGGTCTCGACGGGCTCGACCAGCGTGGGCAGGGTCTGGACGGGCTCGACCAGCGTGGGCTCGGCCGGCGGCCGGTGCCGAGCGATGTGGTGCCGACCGGGCTGGCCGAGTTGAGCGAGGCCGAGCGGCTGGGGGCTGAACTCGAGATCGTCGGGCTGGACGCCAGCCGGCACCTGCTCGCCGGGTACCTGCCGTTTCTGGACGCCATCGAGGTCATCTTCGCCGCCGACCTGCTCAGCCGGCGCAGCCACGGCGAAGTGCTGATCGCCGGGGTGAAGGTGGCCACCCAGACACCGCCGGTGCGATCCGGACGTCGGGTGGTGTTTCTCACCGTCGACGACTCCACCGGCCCCGCCGACGCCACCTTCTTCGAAGACGCCCAGGGGCCCTACGCCGCCACCGTGTTCAACTCGTGGCTGCTGCTGGTGCGCGGCGAATTGCGCCGCACCGGCCCACGCGGAGTGTCGGTGCGGGCCACCGGCGCCTGGGATCTCACCGTGCTGCACAACCTGTACACCCAGGCGCTCACCGAGACCGGCGAGGCCGACCGGGCCCTGCAGCGGGTGCGCGAACTGATGGCCGAGGTACCCAATGGGTACGGCGTCGGCGACGCTACCGGTCGTCGCCGGGTGCTTGTGCACGCCAGCGGCTTTCGGCAGTCGCCGTACGCCGACGTCAAGCCGGCGGGCGAGAGCATCGCGGCGGCGCCGCGCAAGCTGTGGCACTCCAGCCCCGGAAGCTCTGGACGATGACCGCTCAGCCTGGCACCCGGCCGCGCCGCTCCTGGTCGGACTGGTTGCCGTCCACACCCGCACTGCCCACCGAACCCGGTGGTCACGACCGGGTGATCATGCACATCGACATGGACGCCTTCTACGCCTCGGTCGAACTGCGCCGCCGCCCCGAACTGGCCGGCACCCCGATGTTCGTCGGCGGCGCTGAGCGTGGCGTGGTGCTGAGCGCCAATTACGAGGCCCGGGCGTTCGGCGTCGAGGGCGGCATGCCTTCGTCGCGGGCCCTCCGGCTGTGCCCGCAGGCGGTGGCGGTGCCGCCCGACTTCGACACCTACGGCGAGGTGTCGGCCGGCATCGTCGCGGTGCTGGAGTCGGTCACCGCGCACGTCGAGAGCGCGTCCATCGACGAGGCGTACCTCGACGTCACCGGTAGCCGGCGCATATTCGGCAGCCCGCGCCAGATCGGTGAGCACCTGCGTGCCCTGATCGCCGACGAGCAGGGCATCACCTGCTCGGTCGGCATCGGGCCGAGCAAATTCGTCGCCAAGATCGCGTCCGGCCGAGCCAAGCCCGACGGCCTGGTCGAGGTGGGCCGGGGCGATGTCACCGCCTTTCTGCACCCGCTGCCGGTGACCACGATCGGGGGAGTGGGCGATGTCACCGCCGAGAAACTGCACCGGCTCGGCATCGTCACCGTCGCCGACCTGGCGCACACCCCGGTCAGCACGCTGCGCCGCGCCTTCGGCCCGCAGCAGGGGTCACTGCTGTCCGAACTCGCGTGGGGTCGCGACGGACGGCGGGTGGTGGCCCGCCCGGGCGAGCGCGGCGTGGGCTGCCAAGAGACCTTCGGCCGCGACACCGACGACCCCGCGGTGGTGCGCGCCGAACTGCTGCGGGTGGCCGGCACGGTGGCGTGGCGGATGCGGCAGGCCGGGGTTCTCGGGCGGGTGGTCACCCTCAATCTGCGGTTCGCCGATTTTCGCACCGTCTCGCGCTCGCTCACCCTGGCCAGCCCCACCGATTCCACCGACGAGTTGTACGCCCAGGCCATGAGGCTCTACGCCAAGCTCGGCCTGGAGCGACCGCGGATCCGCCGGGTCGGCATTCGGGTTGAGGGCCTCGTCGACGCCGACAAAGCATATTGCCAGCCCACCTTGGACGCTCCCGAGCGGGGTTGGCGCGAGGCCGAACGGGCCACGGACGCCGTCCGGCGCAAGTTCGGGCCGCACGGTGTACAGCGGGCGGTGCTGACCCGGCACGGGTATGCATCGAAACAACTGTGAAACCCTCAGTGAACAAGACCCCGACCTGTTCCGTTTGACCACCCACCCGCCTAGACTTGCTCTGCGCTCATACCATGGGTGCGCCTAACCGAAGGGAGGTTGGCATGGCTCTCTCCGAGGAGGAACAGCGACTCCTTGACCAGATGGAAGCGGCTCTGGCAGCCGAAGATCCCAAGCTGGCCAATGCGCTGCGCGGCACCACCACTCGTCGCCTGCATCGACGCAGGGCCGCCATCGCCGGAGTCGGATTCCTGATCGGTGTCGCCTGTTTGATCGGCGGCATGGAAGTGAGCCCTGCCCTGAGCATCGCCGGTTTCGTCATCATGCTGGTCGCCACCGTGGTCGCCGTCACCTCGTGGCGTCACGTCGGCGAGGTTTCGGCCAGCCGTCCCGCCGCCCGCTCACCACAGGGCGAGAAGGCCTTCATGGACAAGATGGAAGAACGCTGGCGACGTCGCCAGGACGAAGGTCAGTAGGTCTTCACCAGTCACCGACGCCCCGTTATTTCGGCGGGGCGTTTCGGCGTGTTCAACCGTGTCGTTTTTGAGGAAGGCGCTGATCGTCGTTGGTCGAGCTTGTCGAGACCTCGGATATTCGTCTCCGGAAATGGGTTTCGACGGGCTCAACCGGCGGAGTTCTCAGCCGATCCACCACAGCCGGCGCCACAACGACCGCGGAAACACCCGTCGCCACCAGCCGCGGCCGCGGGCGTCCACGGCGTCACGCACCTGCCGGACATCCTGGGCTAACCCTGTGGTGTCGCCGATGCTGTCGGCATAGCGAGACCGCTCCACCAGCACAGCCACCCGGCTCATGGCTGCCGCGGCGTCGTCGGGCAAGGTGCGGCCCACCGCGACGCCGATCTGGCGGGCCGACCCGAGCGGCCACTCGTAGCCGGCGTCCCACAGGCTGTCGCGCAGTTCGTCCCAGGCTCCGACGACCGCCTCACCCGGGGCGGTGGCGCCCAGCCGACGAGCCCGGCGGCCCCGACGCACCAGCGCGGGCAGCGCCGCCACAGTCAGCAAGCCGACGCCGGCGCCCACCCAGCCGAGCCACGACAGGTCGGCCGCGGGCCCGCCACCCGGCTCGTCGACTTCGGCCGGAGCGGACGCCTGCGCGGTCGGCTGCCGAGTATCGGTCGAGCGGGTCGGGGTCGGGCTGGGTGACGGGCTGGCCGACGGCGTCGCGTCCCTCGACGAGGTGTGCGCGGGTGCCGTGGCGACGCCGGGGGTGGGCTCGAAGCTGACCCAGCCCAGACCGGCGAAGAACAGCTCGGGCCAGGCGTGCATGTCGTGAATGGTGATCTCCCAGTGGTCACCCACCGCACGGCCGGGCAGAAAGCCGATCGCCACCCGCGACGGAATGCCCAGCGCTCTGGCCATCACCGCCATCGAGGCGGCGAACTGCTCGCAGTAGCCGGTGTGGTCGACCAGCAGAAACTGGGTGAGGGCGTCGTAGCCCGAGCCCGGGGCCGGATCGGTGCTGTACCTGAACGCCGACGAGCGCAACCAATTCTGCAACAGCATCGCCTTCTGGCCGTCGGTGCTGCCGTCGGCGGTCACCCGACGGGCGAGTTCGACGATCCGGCTGGGAAAGTCGGCGGGCAGCCCGGCGGTGACCTCGGCATCGCTCGGCCGTCCGGCGGTCGCGGGCAGCAACCTGTCGAGGGTCGGGGTTACGTCGACGACGGTGGCTGAGTAGCGCAGGCCGTTGGTGGCGCGTTTCTGCTGCGTTCCGGCAGCGAGCACGCTGAGCGACACAGGGTCGAAGCGCCAGTCGCCGTCGGCGCTGAACGCGGCCGGGGCGTAGGGCAGCGGCAGCCATTCGGCGTTGAAGTCGTCGACGGCCGCGTCGATGGTGAACCGCGGCAGCCCCCACGGCGCGCCCTCGGGCATGGGCAGGGCGCCGGTGAGCAGGTCGATGGCGTTGAGGTGAAAGCCGGTGGCGTCGAAGCCAGGCAACGAGGTCAGGCGCAGGTACGAGCCGGCGTTGTTGCTGGTGGTGTAGCTGATCACCCGGCGATCGACCGGTTGTTGCAGGTTGCGGCGCAGGTCGAGCGACGGATCGCCCATCTGCACCGGTCCCTGCCCGGTGAACGGTGGGCCCCGGTCGGGGTCGAGCCCGGGGGTGAAGACGCCGGCCAGAGCCGAGACGAGCAGGGCGCAGATCAGGCTGATCGCCGCACCGAGCAGCAGGCTGTGGCGCGGGCCGTTGGCGGCCTGAGAGCGCAGCACCCGGTTGCGGTTGGTGGCATCGGCCAGCAGCACCAGCACGTACCCGCCGGCCAGGCCGAGCACGGGCCAGAACTCGGCCAGGGTGGGCAATGACAGGGCCACGACCAGGTAGGGCAAGCCGAGCGGCAGCAGTGACCAGGCCGGATTGCCGAGCGAGATGGTCAACAGGTCGGCCAGCAACGCCAGCAGGGTGACCGCGGCCACGACGACCATGCGCACCGCCACGTTGGCGCCCATGGGAGCGGACGACTCCATGGTCCAGCCCGCTGCGTCCGCCAGCAGTTCGGGAACGGCGAACGGGTTCGCGCTCACCCCCTCGCTCACGGCCAGCGCAACGAACGCCACCAGGGTGACCAGCACGTGAATGAACCGCGTCCCGCGATCGGACGGCAGCAGCCGCCGGATCACGATGCCACCGATGCCGACGACGCCGATCATCACCAGCGCGTCGATGAACAGCCGCCGGTCTGTGGTCACCGGCTCCAGTGCGGTCAGTGCGAGCGCCATGGCGGCCAGCACAGCCAGGCCCAGCCGGTCGGTGTCCCTCATCGCAACCCCCGGTCGAGGGCCTGCCAGGCCTGCGTGACGGTGCTGTCGGCAGTCGTGCGCACGACCCGCCAGCCACTCGCGATCAGCACCTCCGCGGGGTCGTCGTCGCCTTCGGGTGCGGGGTGCAGCATGATCGCGCGGCACTGCCGTCCGTCGCGCCGGGTGTTGGTCAGGGTGATCGCATCGGCGTGCGACAGTCGGCCCAGCACCGCGATCAGCAACTGCCCCTTGGCCCGGTCGCCTGGGCCCACGGCACCCGCGAACTCGTGGGCGGTGCTCAGCCGAATGTCGGTGAGGTGGTCGAGCAGGGCCTCGCGTACCGAGTCACCGTGGGCGCCGAGGGTGTTGCCCGCGGCGTCCACGAGATCGACGTCGTAGCCGGCGTCGCACAGGTGCACGCCGATCGAGGCCACCGCCGACACCGCCCACTCGAAGCTCGAGCGCGGCCCGCTCCCGGTGTGCGCCTGTTCGCGGTTGTCGAGCAGAAGCAGTGCGCTCGGCTCCCACGCATGCTCCTCCCGGCGCACCATCAAGGTGCCGACCCGGGCGGTGGAGGGCCAGTGGATGCGCCGCAACTCGTCGCGCGGCCGGTACTCGCGAATCAGTGCGTCGTCGGCCCCGAGCAGGCTGCTGCGCTGCTGCGCCGACTCGCCCGACAGGCCGGCTCCGGCGCCCCGGACGGCATCGCCCAGCGGATGGATCGCAGGCGTCACGGTGATCAGGTTCGTGGCACCCAGCAGGTGTCGGCTGGCGGCCAGTCCGAGCGGATCGGTGGTGATCCAGGTGCTCGGCCCCACGCGGTAGCGGCCGCGCAGGTGGGTGCCCAGTTGGTAAGAGAGCAGGCTGCGCAGCGGCCCCCAGCCCGAGGGGACGGTTAGCGCCGGGGCTCCGCTCAGCCCGGCCGGGATGTTTTCCTCGACCACACTCCACACGCCGACGCCGATGCTGTGACGGCGCAGGTCGAGGGTGACCCGCACCGGTGCACCGGTGGCGAGCCGCTGGGGCAGCACCTGCCGGTGCAGCGCCGGGCGTCGGGTCGCCAGCCAGGTCAGCAGCGCACCGGCCCCGACCAGGCCGATCAACGCACCGCCCGGCCAGGCCAGTGGGCGCAGGCCGGTGGCGGCGGCCGTGACCAGCAGGGCCCCGCCCACGCTCAGCAGGACGAAGCCCCTGGTGGTCAGGCGAATCATGGTCGCTCAGTCGCGGTCGGGGACCGGCACCGAGGCGACCGCAGCGTCGACGACCTCGTCGACGCTGCGCCGGGCCAACTGAGCGGCCGGGCTGAGCAGAATGCGGTGCGCCAGCGCGGGGCCGGCCAGCGCCTGAATGTCGTCGGGAATCACGTAGTGGCGGCCCTGCAGCATGGCTCGGACGCGGGCCGCGCGCAGCAACTGCAGCCCGGCCCTGGGTGACGCGCCGAGCCGCACATCGGCGCTGAAGCGGGTGGCCTCGAGCACGGCGACCAGGTAGTCCTTGACCGCGCCGTGCACGAAGATCGTGCGCACCGACTCGGCCAGGGCGGCCACGGTCGATGCGTTGGTGACCGGCCGCAGGGCGGCCAGCGGGTTGCCGCCGCCGTGATGGTCGAGCATCGCCAGCTCGGCCGCCCGCACCGGGTAGCCCATCGAGATGCGCACCATGAACCGGTCGCGCTGGGCCTCGGGCAAGGGGTAGGTGCCCTCCATCTCGATCGGGTTCTGGGTGGCCACCACCATGAACGGGTCGGGCAGCGGGTGGGTGATGCCGTCAACGGTGACCTGGCGTTCCTCCATCGCCTCGAGCAGGGCCGACTGGGTCTTGGGTGAGGCCCGGTTGATCTCGTCTCCGATCACCACGTTGGCGAACACCCCGCCCGGCTTGAACTCGAAGCCGCGCGACTGGGAGTTGAAGATCGACACGCCGGTGATGTCGCTGGGCAACAGGTCGGGGGTGAACTGAATGCGCTGCGCCGTGCCGGCGATCGAGCGGGCCAGCGCCTTGGCCAGCATCGTCTTGCCCACGCCGGGCACGTCCTCGATCAGCAAATGGCCTGATCCGAAGAGCGCCACCAGGGCCAGGTCGATCGCCTCGGGCTTTCCCTCGATCACGGTCTCAACGGCTGCCCGGACGTCCTGGGCGACGGCCTGCAGCTCGTCGACCTGGCTGGCAACGCTGCGCTCCACGGGGTCCCCCTCTGGTGATGGCCTGCGGCAACCCTACCGGGCGCCGTTGTGCCAACTGAGACCGGCAGGGGGTGCCTGGTGGAGCAAAGTGGAGTAGAGTGGTGGGCAGTGGAGGACTGAGTGGAAGGGGGGTGCCTTCGTGTTCCTGGGCACCCACACCCCGAAGCTCGATGACAAAGGCCGCTTCTTCCTCCCCGCCAAGTTCCGCGAGGAACTGAACGGGGGTCTCGTCATCACCAGGCAGCCCGAGCGCTGCTTGGGGATCTTCACCCCGGCCGCCTACCAGGCGGCCGCCGATCGGATGATGGCGGCATCGTCCGGCCTGGCGAAGGTGCGCTCGCAGCAGCGCATGTTCGCGTCCGGAGCGGAAGCGTCCGCACCAGACAGCCAGGGCCGGATCACCGTGCCGGAGCACCTGCGTAGTTATGCGGGCTTGCAACGGGAGGTCGTCGTGATCGGCGCCTTGGACCACATCGAGGTGTGGGACGCGAAGGCTTGGGCAAGCTACGCCGCGGCGCAGGAAGAGGCCTTCGCAGAACTGGACGAAGAGGGGTTCGGCGCGGGCTGACCGCACCGGGCAAGCAACACCGTCGCGTGCGGTGCGGCTTCAATCCGAGGACCTCCTGGCGCACCTTCCCCGGTGCCAGGGGGGTGCCGCGGGTTGAAACCACGGCGCATGCGACGGTGCCAGCCAGGGCGACGGAGACGGTGCCAGCCGGCGATGGAGGAAGGGTCGAGATGGTCGAGCAGCAGGCTGCGGGGCATGTGCCGGTGATGTGCGCCCGCATCGTCGAGCTGCTCAGCGTGCCGCTGCAAGCGCCCGGCTCGGTCTACGTCGACTGCACCCTCGGCCTGGGTGGCCACGCTGAGGCGATCCTGAGCGCCTGCCCCGAAGCCAGCCTGATCGGTATCGACCGCGACCAGCACGCGCTGCTGCTGGCGGGGGAACGGCTGGCCCCGTTCGGCGACCGGGTGCGGCTGTACCAGGCCCGCTACGACGAGCTGCCCGAGGTGCTGGCCGAGGCCGGACGGCCGCGGGTGCAGGCGATTCTGGCCGACCTGGGGTTGTCGTCGATGCAGATCGACCGCCGCGACCGAGGCTTCGCCTACAGCGTCGACGCCCCACTCGACATGCGTATGGACGACACCCAGTCGCTGACCGCAGCCGATCTGGTGAACACCTCGTCAGTGGGGGAACTGGCCGGCATGCTGCGTCGGTTCGGTGAGGAGCGCTTCGCCGACCGGATCGCCCGCCGGATCGTGACCGAGCGGGCCGATCAGCCGTTCAGCACTTCGGCCCGCCTGGTGCGGGTGATCGAGTCGGCCATTCCCGCGGCGGCCCGGGCCGGAGGGGGTCACCCGGCCAAGCGGACGTTCCAGGCCCTGCGCATCGCCGTCAACGACGAGCTGGTCGCGCTGACCGGCCTGCTGCCCGCCGCAATCGCCGCCCTGGCGCTCGGTGGACGGATGGCGGTGCTGGCCTACCACTCCGGCGAGGACCGGCTGGTGAAGAACGCGCTGCGCGACGCGACAACCGACCGCGCCCCACGCGGGCTGCCGGCGGTGCCGGCTGAGTTGCGGGCGCAGTTGGCGCTGTTGACCCGGGGTGCGGAGCGGCCCGGGTCTGACGAAGTGCAAGACAACCCGCGAGCCGCCTCGGCGCGGTTGCGGGCCGGCGAACGAATCGAAGAGGTGGCGGCATGACAGCACTCGAGGCCCCGCGTAGAACCTCGGAACAGCGGCCCCGGCGCTGGGGGCTCACCCAGGTGCCGATTCCCGACCGGCGGATGGCCAGCGTGCCGTTCGTGCTGGTGCTCGGCGTCTTTCTGGGGCTCGGCATGGTCGGGCTGCTGCTGCTCAACACTGCACTGCAAGAGCAGGGCTTCGCGGTGCAGGCCCAGCAGAAGCAGGCCACCCAGCTCGGCTACCGGGTGGCGGCGCTCGAGTCCGAGGTCACCGAGGCCCGGTCGAGCACCAGGCTGGCGATCGAGGCGACCAAGCTCGGCATGGTGCCGAACCCTTACCCGGTGTACCTGGCACTGCCTGCCGGCACGGTGATCGGCGACCCGAGCACGATCAGCGGTTACGAGGTGCCGGACGTCCGTTACCGCACCCCGGCCGAACTGGCCGCTATGGCCAAGCGGGCGGCCGATGCCGAGGCGAAGCGGGTGGCCGAGCTCAAGGCGGCGGCCGAGAAGAGGGCTGAAGAGAAGCAGAAGGCCGAGGCGGCCGAGAAGAAGGCCGAAGAGAAGCAGAAGGCGGAGGCGGCCAAGAAGAAGGCCGAAGAGAAAGAGAAGGCCGAAGCGGCCAAGAAGAAGGCCGAGCAGCAGGCCGCGGACAAGAAGAAGGGCACCGATCGATGAGCGTGCGGAACGGACTCCTGCGGCGTTTGTCCGACCTGCGCAGGGCCCGCTGGCCGCTGGCCTCGCCGGTCGGCCGGATGCGGCTGATGCTGATCGCGATCGCGGTGGTGTTCAGTATGTGTGCCGGACGTGCCCTGCAGGTGCAGGCCTTCGACGCTCAGGCCTATGCCGCCGAAGCCGCCGACCAGATGCAGCAGTCACAGGTGCTGCCGGCCCTGCGCGGCGAGATCACCGACCGCTACGGCGACGTGCTGGCCTACACCGAGCAGACGGTCAATGTGATCGCCGACCCCAAGGCGATCGCCACCAACGGCAAGATGAACCTGCAGCCGATGACCGAGAGCGACAAGGCGATCGCCGCGACCGCGCCGCAGAAGATCGCCGACCTGCTGGCCAAGTACCTGGGCGGCGCCGCCGCCGACTACCTGCCGAAACTCACCAACGACAAGATCTCGTACAAGGTGATCGCCAAGCAGGTGCCGGCTGAGACCTTTCAAGAACTGCAGACCGACATGAAGGCCGCTGGGCTGCTCGGGCTGTCGCGAGTCACAGCGCCGACCCGGCGCTACCCCAACGGCACCCTGGCCGCGAACCTGCTGGGCTGGGTGAACGAGCAGGGCGACGCGGCCGGCGGGCTGGAGTTGTCGCTGGAGAAGCTGCTGCACGGCACTGACGGTAAAGAGGTCTACGACTCGTCACCCAACGGCAAGATTCCGCTCGGCGACAACGTGCTCGTTCCGGCCCAGAACGGGCACAACTTCAGCCTCACCATCGACTCGGCCATGCAACTGATGGCCGAACAGCGCTTGGAGAAGGCCCTGGCCAACACCGGCGCCGAGGCGGGGGCCGTGATCGTGATGGACCCGCGTACCGGCGAGCTGCTGGCGATGGCCAACGGGCCCTCGTTCGACAGCAACGACCCCGGTGAGGGCGACATCGAGAACATGGGCAACCGTGCCGCGATGAACGCCTACGAGCCCGGTTCGGTGCAGAAGGTTCTCACCTTCGCGGCTCTGCTCGATTCGGGCACCACCACCGCCGACACCAAGGTGAAGGTTCCGGGCTTCATCAAGCAGGACCAGTTCACGATCACCGACTGGTGGAACCACGGCACGATCACCCTGCGGGCTCGGGGCGTGTTCGCCAAGTCGTCCAACGTGGGCACCATCACTCTGGCCCGTGAGATGAGCAAGGAGCAGTTGCACGACTACTACACGTCGTTCGGGCTGGGCCAGCGCACCAACATCGGCATTGGCGGCGAGGCCACCGGCTACCTGCCCAAGGCCACCATGGCCGACTACACCCGCGACGGCATCTCCTTCGGCACCAGCCTCTCGGTGACGGCACTGCAGAACGCCGCCGCGGTTGCGTCGGTGGTCAACGGCGGCGTCTACCACGCTCCGACGGTGATCGCGACCATGGACGGCCAGCCATACACTGCGACCAACCAAGACACCACGGCACGCCGGGTGATCAGCGAAGAGGCCTCTGAGCAGGTGCGCTCGCTGATGGAGCAGCAGGCGCTCAACCAGACCAGCAGCGCGTTCACCATCAACGGCTACCGGATCGGCACCAAGACCGGCACGGCCCGTCAGGTCAGCGCCGACTGCAAGTGCTACCGCGGCGAGTCCGTGGTGTCGACCATCGGCGTGGCCCCGATCGACGACCCGCAGGTGTTGGTCTATGCGGTGGTCTGGAACCCCCAGTACAAGGGCGCTTCGGGTGCGGCCGTGGCGGCCCCGATCATGCACGATGTGCTTGCCCTGGCCCTGCCCCGGTATGCGGTCGCACCGTCGACCACCAAGGGCGTCAAGCTCCCGCTCCGGTAATAGGGTGAGGCATGGTTGACCACCTTGTTCACCTGCGGGGGCTGCTGCCCGGCGCGGGCGATGTGGCCGTCGCCGGGGTGAACCTCGACTCGCGTCACGTACGGGCCGGCGATCTGTACGCCGCACTGCCCGGCGAGCACACCCACGGCGCGCGGTTCGCCGCCGAGGCGGTAGCGCGGGGCGCGGTCGCCGTGCTCACCGACGCCGCCGGACGGGCCCTGGTCGAGGCCGACGTGCCGGTGATCGTGGTCGACGACCCACGCACCGCGCTGGCAGAGGTGGCCGCCGCCGTTCAGGGCCACCCGGCCCGGGTTATGCGCATGTTCGGCATCACCGGCACCAACGGCAAGACCAGCACGATGTTTCTGCTCGAGTCAGCGTTGGTGGCCCTGGGTGAGACGGTCGGCACGGTGGGCACGATCGGTTTTCGCATCGCCGGGCGGCAGTTGGCGCGTTCGCGTTCAACGGTCACCACCCCCGAGGCTCCCGATTTGCAGCAACTGCTGGCCGAACTGCGTGACGAGGGGGCGACCAGCGTGGCGATGGAGGTGTCGTCGCACGCGCTGGCCCTGCAGCGGGTGGCCGGCATCACCTTCGACGTGGCGGCGTTCACCCACCTGGGCCGCGACCATCTGGACTTTCACCACACCATGCAGGCCTATTTCGAGGCCAAGACCCGGTTGTTCCTGGACGGCCGGGCCCGGGCCTGCGTGGTGAACATCGATGGCGAGTGGGGCCGTCGACTGGCTGCTCTGATCGCCGATGCGGGCACGCCGCTGATCACCACCGGCAGCACCGCCGAGGCCGACTTCCGGCTGGTTGACGTCGGCGTGGACGACGAGCAGCGCAGCGTGGTGCGGGTGGTCACCCCGAGCGGCGAATTGGGTTTCACCGTCGGCATTCCGGGCGGTTTCAATGTGCACAACGCCATCACGGCAACGGCCATGCTGAGCGCCGCCGGGCTGGACCTCGCTCGGGGCGTGGCCGGCTTCGCCCGGGCGTCCGTGCCCGGCCGGATGCAGCGGGTGCAGCTCGGCCCGGACGCGCCGCGGGTGATCGTCGACTTCGCGCACACCCCGGAGGCGGTGACCGCCGCGCTGGCGGTGCTGCCGGCGCCGCGGATCGCGGTGCTGGGCGCGGGCGGCGACCGCGACGTCGGCAAGCGCGGCCCGATGGGCGCCGCGGCTGCGGCCAATGCCGAACTGGTGGTGGTCACCGACGACAACCCGCGCTCCGAGGTACCCGAGCTGATCCGGGCCAGCGTGCTCGAGGGTGCCCGTGAGAGCGGCCGGGTCGAGGTTATCGACGGCGGCGACCGCCGCTCGGCGATTGCCCTGGCCCTGAGCCGCGCGACCCCCGACACCTGGGTCGCCGTGCTCGGCAAGGGGCACGAGACCGGCCAGGAGGTGGCTGGGGTGATCAGCCCGTTCGACGACGTGGCTGTGCTGCGGCAGGAATGGCAACGGGTGCGTGGGGGGAGCGGCGACGGTGCGTGAAAGAACCATTCGAGAGGTGGCGGCCCTGGCCGGGGCCGCCACCCCGATCGCCGACGGCACGGCCGGGCCCGACGTGGTGATCGATTCGCGGCTGGCCACGCCGGGCGCGGTCTTCGTCGCGCTGCCCGGCGAGCACGCCGATGGCCACGACTTCGTCGCGGCCGGCCGCCGCCGGGGGAGCGGCGGCCGGCGCTCTGCACTCGCCAGACCGGGGCGGCGCTGGCCCATTTGCTGGTGCCGGACGCCGTCCAGGGGCTCACCGACCTGGCCCGCGGCGTGATCGCCGAGGCGACGGCCGCCGGCCTGTGCTGCATCGGCCTCACCGGGTCGTCGGGCAAGACCAGCACCAAGGACCTGCTGGGCCAGGTGCTGGCCGCGCACGCGCCGACAGTTGCCCCGAAGGGGTCGTTCAACAACGAGATCGGAGTACCGCTCACGGCACTGCGGGTGAACGACGAGACCCGCTACCTGGTAGGCGAGCTGGGGGCCCGCGGCAGCGGCCACATCGCCTGGCTGTGCCGCATCGTGCCACCCGAGGTCGGGCTGGTACTCAACGTCGGCCACGCCCACCTGGGCGAGTTCGGCTCGGTCGAGGGCATCGCGCAGGCCAAGGGTGAACTTGTTGAGGCGTTGCCGCCGCACGGCTGGGCGGTGCTGAACGCCGACGACCCGGTGGTGACCGCCATGGCCTCGCGCACCGTGGCCCGGCAGGCGTTCTTTGCCGTGGAGCGTGAGCCGGCGGCGGGCGAACTGCGGGTCTGGGCCGAGAACCTGAGCGCCGACGCGCTGCAGCGCCACTCGTTCACGCTGCGCGCAGCCGGCACCGGCAATGCGGGTGCCGTCGGGTGCGGCGAGCCGGTCACTCTGCGGGGCTCCGGACGGCATCAGGTCAGCAACGCGCTTGCCGCGGCCGCCGTCGCCCTCGCCCTCGGTCTGCCGGGGCAGTCGGTGGCCGCGGCGTTGAGCGCGGCGGTTGCCCAGTCGTCGTGGCGCATGCAGTTGATGCCGCGCAGCGACGGGGCGCTGGTGGTGAACGATGCCTACAACGCCAACCCCGACTCGATGCGAGTGGCGCTGGTCACCGTCGCGGGCATGCGCCGGGCCGGCGGACGGCTGGTGGCGGTTCTGGGCGACATGCTCGAGCTGGGTGAGGCCGCCCCCGCCGAGCATGAGAGATTGGGTGAGTTGGCCGCCGGGCTGGGCTTTGAGGTGGTCGCGGTGGGGCAACTCGCCGGCGAGATCGCGAGTGGCGTACGCCGGGCGTTTGGCACAGTGACCCGGGTGAACGATGTTCAGGAGGCGGTGGAGGTGGCCGGAGCGAACCTGCAACCCCTCGACGTGGTCGTGGTCAAGGCGTCGCGCGGGCTGGCCCTCGACCGGGTGGCCGACGCGCTGGCCGGGGCGGGGGTGAGCGGCGCATGAGAAGCATTCTGCTGGGCGGCGGGCTGGCCCTGATCGGCACCCTGCTGGGCACCCGGTTCGCCATTCGGGTGCTGGTCAAGAACGGCTACGGCCAGTTCATTCGCGACGACGGCCCGACGGCGCACCACACCAAGCGCGGCACTCCCACCATGGGCGGCATCGTGATCATCGCCGCGGTGATCTTCGGCTACACCGTGGCCCACCTGATCACCTGGTCGCCGCCCACGGCGTCCGGGCTGCTGGTGATCTATCTGGTCACCGGCCTGGGGCTGGTCGGCTTCGCCGACGACTGGACCAAGATCAGCAAGGCCCGCTCGCTGGGCCTGACGAGCGTCGCCAAGCTGGCCGGCCAGGGTGCGGTGGGGTTGTCGTTCGCGATCCTGTCGTTCCAGTTTCCCGACGAGCAGGGCCTCACCCCGGCGAGCGTGGCGATCTCGTTCCTGCGCGACATCAGCTGGTTGCAGTTGGGCCCCTGGCTCGGTGTGGTCTGGTTGATGCTGGTGATCGCGTCCTGGTCGAACGCCGCCAACCTGACCGACGGCCTCGACGGGCTGGCCACCGGCGCCGCGGCCATGGTGTTCGCCGCTTACGCGGTGGTGAACATCTGGCAGAACAACCAGTCGTGCTCGACGACCTCTACCTTCGGCCCGCAGTGCTACTGGGTGCGCGACCCCAGCGACCTGGCGCTGGTTTCGCTGGCCCTGGCCGGAGCCTGTTTCGGCTTTCTGTGGTGGAACGCCAGCCCGGCCAAGATCTTCATGGGCGACACCGGTTCGCTGGCGATCGGCGGCGGTTTCGCGGCGCTGTCGATCTTCACCCGCACCGAGCTGTTGATGCTGATCATCGCCGGGTTGTTCTTGATCATCACGCTGTCGGTGGTGCTGCAGGTGGGCTGGTTCAAACTTTCCAAGGGCAAGCGGCTGTTCAAGATGGCGCCGCTGCAGCACCACTTCGAACTGATCGGCTGGGCCGAGATCACCATCGTGATCAGGTTCTGGATCATCTGCGGCCTGTGCGTCGCGCTCGGCCTGGGCCTGTTCTACGCCGAGTGGACGGTGGCCCAGTGATCGACTGGCTGCCCACCGCCACCCGGCTATCACCCTGGCCGCAGGCCACCGTGGTGGTCGCCGGCCTGGCGGCGTCCGGCTACGCGGCGGCCGACGGGCTGCTCGAACTGGGCGCGACGGTGATCGTGCTCGATGAGGCCGACACGCCGGCCAATCGTGAGAAGGCGGCCCTTCTCGGGGTGCTGGACGCCGAGGTGCGGCTCGGCAGCGGGGCCACGGCGACCTTGCCGAACGACGTCGACCTGGTGATCGCCTCGCCCGGCTGGCGGCCCACCGCGCCGCTGCTGGCCCAGGCCCGGCAACGCGGCATACCGGTGTGGGGCGAGGTCGAGCTGGCCTGGCGGATGATGCAGCCCGACCGGGTGGTGCCCTGGTTGGCCGTCACCGGCACCAACGGTAAGACCACCACGGTCAACATGCTCGAATCGATCCTCACCGCGGCCGGGCTGCGCACCAGCGCGGTCGGCAATGTGGGGCGGCCGATCGTCGAGGCGATTCTCGACGAGGTGCCCTATGACGTGCTGGCAGTGGAGTTGTCGAGCTTTCAACTGCACGCGACCAATTCGCTGCAACTGCACTCCGCGGCCGTGCTCAACCTGCAACCCGACCATTTGGAGTGGTACGCAGACCCGGCTTCGTGGGGCAGCGCCGCCCCCGACGCGATGGCCGCCTATGCGGCCGACAAGGCCAAGATCTTCGAACGCGTCACCCACAGTTGCGTCTACAACGTGGCCGACGAGGCCACCCGGCGGATGGTCGAGGACGCCGAGGTCACCGAGGGCGCCCGGGCCATCGGGTTCACCTTGGGCACGCCGGCGATCTCGATGCTCGGAGTGGTGGACGACCTGCTGGTCGATCGCGCCTTCGTCGCGCAGCGCCGTGACTCGGCAATCGAGATCGCCAAGCTGAGCGACGTGCGGCCCTACGCGCCGCACAACGTCGAGAACGCCCTCGCGGCGGCGGCCCTGGCCCGCTCGTTCGGCGTTCCGGCCACCGCCGTCCGCGACGGGCTGCAGCGGCTTGAGCTGGGCGACCACCGCATTCAGACCATCGCCGTGCGCGACGGCATCACCTGGGTGGACGATTCCAAGGCCACCAACCCGCACGCCGCCGCCTCGTCGCTGCGGGCCTTCGAGTCGGTGGTGTGGGTGGCGGGCGGCCAGGCCAAAGGGACCAGCTTCGACGACCTGGTGCGCGACTTCGCCGGACGGTTGCGGGCGGCGGTGCTGCTGGGGGTCGATCGGCAGGTGATTGCCGAGGCACTCGCCCGACACGCGCCGCAGATCCCCCTCACAGTGATCGATTCGGTCGACACTGG
Organism: Micropruina sp.; assembly: GCF_047602085.1. Taxonomy (GTDB): domain Bacteria; phylum Actinomycetota; class Actinomycetes; order Propionibacteriales; family Propionibacteriaceae; genus Micropruina. The sequence goes on along the minus strand of NZ_JASGID010000005.1, from coordinate 289,860 downwards.
AGCGATGGTGCAGGCGGTGCAGGCCGCACGCGCCTACGCCCGGCCCGGCGATGTCGTGTTGCTCGCGCCGGGCTGTGCCAGTAAAGACATGTTCACCGGCTACGACGCCAGGGGTGTCGCATTCGCCGAAGCGGTGGAGGCGATCACCGGGGCAGACGAGGAGGCCTGAGTTCAGTGGCGATCCTTTCCTCCCCGCTGGATCGAAAGGCCGCACCGAAGAGGACTGCTCGCGGCACCCGCTCGTCGCTGATCGCCGACGCGCTGGCGCACCCCCGGGCCAGCTTCTTTCTGGTGCTGGTGCCCACGGTGCTGCTGTTGTCGCTCGGCATGATGATGGTGCTATCGGCCTCCAGCGTGCTCGGCAGCGTGCGGTTCGGCGACGCCTACTACTTCGTCAAGCGGCAGGTGTTCTTCCTGGCCGTCGGCGGGGCCGCCGCCTTCGTGCTGGCCCGCTGCAACGTGCGCGCGCTGAAGATTCTGGGGTGGGTGCTGGTGGTGGTGGCGCTCGCGCTGCAGATTCTCACCTTCACCCCGCTGGGTTGGGGCGAGGCCAAGGGCAACCGCAACTGGGTGCAGTTCGGAACTTCGTTCTTTCGCATTCAGCCCTCCGAGCTGGCGAAGCTGGCCATCATCGTGTGGGGCGCCGACCTGTTCGCCCGCAAGCAGAAGCTGCTCGAGCAGCCCAAGCACCTGTTGGTGCCGTTCGTGCCGGTCTCGCTGCTGCTGATCAGCCTGGTGGTGCTGCAGCATGACCTCGGCACCGGCATGATCATGGGCGCCATCGTCGTGGCCATGCTGTGGTACGTCGGTGCTTCGTGGCGGATGCTGGCCTCGATCGGCGCTGTGGTGGGCGCCGGCGTGGTGCTGCTGGTGCTCACCTCGATCAACCGAATGGACCGCATTCTCGGCTTCTTCAACGCCGACCACGACACGATGGGCGTCAACCTGCAGCCGCTGCGCGGCGTGTTCGCGCTCGCCTCGGGCGGCTGGTGGGGCCTGGGGCTCGGCGCGTCCCGGCAGAAGTGGGGATCGCTGGCCGAGGCGCACACCGACTACGTATTGGCCATCGTCGGCGAAGAGCTCGGGCTGATCGGCACCCTGGTGGTGCTGTCGTTGTTCCTGGTGCTGGCATACGCCGGCTTCCGCATCGCGCTGCGCTCAGACATCGGGTTCTGCCGTTACCTGGCCGCCGGCGTCACGGTGTGGCTGATGATCCAGGCCCTGGTGAACATCATGGTGGTGCTCAAGATGATCCCGGTGCTGGGTGTCACGCTGCCGCTGCTGAGCTACGGCGGGTCGGGCCTGATGGCCAACCTGGCCGCCATCGGCATGCTGCTGGCCTGCGCCAAGCTTGAACCGGAGGCCCGAAGGCTGGCCGAACGCAAGAAGCGCGCCGGCGGCACCGCGGTCACCGTCGTCGAGTCTCGGCGCGGCTAGGCCGGACCGGAGGAGAACCATGGCCCACGTCGTGCTGGCCGGCGGAGGAACCGCCGGCCACACTTCACCGCTGATCGCGACCGCCGAGCGGATCGCCGAGCAGAACCCGTCCGGAACCCTGGTGGCGGTGGGTACCGCGCGTGGGCTCGAAACCACCGTGGTGCCGGCGGCGGGGCTGCGGCTGGAGCTGATTCCGCCGGTGCCGCTACCGCGCAAGCCCACCCCGGAGCTGCTGGCGGTGCCCTGGCGGCTGATCGACGCGGTGCGCCAGGCCCGGCGCATTCTGCAGGCCGAGGCCGCTCAGGTGGCCGTCGGCTTCGGCGGGTACGTGTCGCTGCCGGTCTACCTGGCGGCCCGCTCGCTGGGCATTCCGGTGGTGATCCACGAGCAGAATGCGCTGCCCGGCCTGGCCAACAAGGTGGCCGCCCGGTTCGCCGCCGTGGTCGGGGTGTCGTTTCCCGACACACCGCTGGCCAATGCCCGATACCTGGGCCTGCCGGTGCGCCGCGGCATCGCCGAGCTGAACGTCGACCAGCGGCGTGGGCCGGCCCGCGCGGCGTTCGGGCTCGACCCCGACCGTCCGACCCTGCTGGTTTCGGGCGGCTCTCAGGGTGCGCAGAGCATCAACCAGGCCACCGCCGGAGCCCGCGACCGCCTGTTGGCCGCGGGCATCCAGGTGCTGCACGTGCTGGGGCCCAAGAACATCACCGAGGCCGACACCGTGCTGACCGACTCGGTCAGCGGTGCCCGCTACGTGCCGCTGGGCTACGTGGACGCGATGGAGGACGCCTACGCCGCGGCTGACCTGATGGTCGGACGGGCCGGCGCCGGCACGGTGATGGAGACCGCGACCGTCGGGCTGCCGGTGGTCTTCGTGCCGCTGCCGCACGGCAACGGCGAGCAGGCCCGCAACGCCGGCTTTCTGGTGGCCGGCGGCGCCGGGCTGTTGATCGACAACGCCGACTTCAGCGCCGATCGGATGGCCACCGAGGTGCTCGGCCTGTTCGCCGATCCGGCCCGGCTGCCGGCCATGCGCGCCGCCACCCGCGATCTGGTGCCCGCCGACGCGGCCGGTCGGCTGGCCACCCTGGTGCTGGCCACGGCGAAGGGGGCCTGAGGTGGGGCTGGTCGAGGCCGTGCCGCTGGAGCCGATCACCGAGCTCGGGGGCGTGCACTTCATCGCCATCGGCGGGGCCGGCATGAGCGGCATCGCCGCGGCCTACGCCGACGCCGGGGTGACGGTCAGCGGCAGCGACCGGGCCGACTCCGCAGCGCTGCGCCAGTTGCAGCAGCGCGGCATCGAGGTGCACGTGGGGCACGATTCGGCCAATCTCGGCGATGCCGGCACGGTGGTGCTGTCGTCGGCGATCCGCGAGGGCAACGTCGAGCTGGCCGCAGCCCGCCGCCGCGGGCTGCGGGTGTGGCACCGCAGCGCCGCCCTGGGTGCCCTGATGCTGGGCCGCCGCGGGGTGGCGATCACCGGAACGCACGGCAAGACCACCACCACCGGGATGACCGCCGAACTGCTCACCGGGGTGGGCGCCGACCCGTCGTACGTGATCGGTTCACCGCTGGCCAGCACTGGCCGCAGTTCGCGCATCGGCGCCGGCGAGGCGTTCGTGGTCGAGGCCGACGAGTCCGACGGCTCGTTTCTGCAGTACCCGGCCGAGGTGGTTGCCGTCACCAACATCGAGGCCGACCATCTCGACAACTGGGGCACCGCCGAGAACTACTTCGCGGGGTTCGTCCGGCTGTGCACCCAGCCGCGGGTGGGCACGGTGGTGCTGTGTGCCGATGACGTCGGCACGCAGGCATTGCGACCGCTGGTCGAGGGCGGCGGACGCCGGGTGGTCACCGTCGGCGAGTCGCCCGGGGCCGATATTCGGCTGACCGATCTGGTGGCCGACCGCCCGGCAGCCCGGGCCACGTTGCATGCCGGCGACGACCAGGGCCCGCTGCAACTGTCGGTGCCCGGCCGTTACAACCTGCAGAATGCCGCGGTCGCCTACGCCGTCGGTCGTGCCCTGGGCCTACCCGGGCCGCAGTTGCGCGCGGCGGCGGAGTCGTTTCGCGGCACCCACCGGCGGTTCAGTTACGTCGGCGAGCTGCGCGGCGCCCGTCTGTACGACGATTACGCCCATCACCCCACCGAGGTGCGGGCACTGCTGGGTGCCGCCCGTCCGATCGCCGGGGCCGGACGCCTGGTGGTCTGCTTTCAGCCGCACCTGTTCAGCCGCACCCGCGACTTCGCCGCCGAATTCGGCGCCGCGCTGGCCCTGGCCGACGAGGTGCTGGTGCTCGACGTGTACCCGGCCCGCGAAGACCCGATACCGGGCGTCACCGGCGAATTGGTGGCACGGGCCGCTCGAGCGAGCGGCGCCACGGTCAGCTACGTCGCCGACCTCGCGGACGCTTCACGGGTGCTGGCCGAGATGCTGCGTCCGGGTGACCTGGCGCTCACCGTTGGTGCCGGTGACGTGACCACCGTCGGGCCCGCGGCATTGCGGCAGGTGGTGGAATGAGCATCATGACGCAGGTCGGCGACGCCACCGGGCGGATCACGCTGCGCCGCCGTCGCGACCGCCGCAAGCGCTGGCTGTGGGTCGGGTTGGCGGCCGGCGTGCTCGCGCTGCTCGCCGGCCTGGGCTGGCTCGTGTTCTGGTCGGACGTGCTGGGCGTGCGCACCATCGACGTGCAGGGCAACCGCATCGTGAACGCCGAGGACGTGCGCCGGCTGGCCGAGGTGCCGAACGGCACTCCGCTGGTGCGGGTCGATCTCGACGGCGTCGCCACCCGGGTGGGTGGGCTGCCCGCCGTCGACCGGGTGACGGTGGCCCGGTCCTGGCCGAACACGATCAGCATTCAGGTCGTCGAACGCACCCCGCTGTTCGCCATCGAGACTCCCGGCGGCTACTGGATCGCCGACGCGCAGGGCGTGATCTTCCAGTCGGCGACGGAGGCTCCCAAGGGTTTGATGGTCGCCAGCGTGGCCGGCAACGACCCCGCTCTGGTGCGCGACCTGGGCACGGTGCTGAGCGCGCTGCCGAGCGAATTGCGTAGCCAAGTGAAGCAGGTGAGCGCCGAGACCGGCGACAGCATCACTGTGTACCTGGCCGGTAGCACCCGGGTCATCTGGGGCAGTGCCGAACAGTCCGACCTGAAGGCGCAGGTGATCGTTGCGCTGCTCAAGCAGAAGGGTTCGACCTACGACGTGTCGGCCCCGTCGAATCCCACAGTTCGATGATTTCAAGCAACCCTGAAGTTGTGGTTGAGGGACGCGCCGAAGACATGGGCTGCGTTGGACGCGGGTGAGCCCCTCTGCGTAGCCTTTGAGCCGACGTCAGGAGTTGCCTTCCCCGGGTCTACACCGCGACTTGAGACTTGTATTCGGCAACCGCATGAGCGGTATTGAGGTAGGAATCTTCGTGGGCAGTGCATCCCAGAACTACTTGGCGGTCATCAAGGTCGTGGGGGTCGGGGGCGGAGGCGTCAACGCCGTCAACCGGATGATCGACTCCGGTCTTCGCGGTGTCGAGTTCATCGCGGTGAACACCGACGCACAGGCGCTGCTGATGAGCGACGCCGACGTGAAGCTCGACATCGGTCGTGACCTCACCCGCGGCCTCGGTGCCGGAGCCGACCCCGACAAGGGGCGTCAGGCGGCCGAAGACCACTCCGACGAGATCGAAGAGGTGCTCAAGGGCGCCGACATGGTCTTCGTCACCGCCGGTGAGGGCGGCGGCACCGGCACCGGCGGCGCACCCGTAGTGGCCCGCATCGCCCGCTCGCTCGGCGCACTGACCATCGGCGTGGTCACCCGTCCGTTCAGCTTCGAGGGCAAGCGCCGGGCCACCCAGGCCGACAACGGCATCACCAGCCTGCGCGAAGAGGTCGACACGCTGATCGTGATTCCCAACGACAAGCTGTTGGAGATGACCGACCACCAGGTGGCGATCCTCGACGCGTTCAAGCAGGCCGACCAGGTGCTGATGCAGGGCGTGTCGGGCATCACCGACCTGATCACCACTCCCGGCCTGATCAACCTCGACTTCGCCGACGTGAAGGCTGTGATGAGCAACGCCGGCTCGGCCTTGATGGGCATCGGCTCGGCCCGTGGCGAAGACCGGGCCCGCGCCGCCGCCGAGATGGCGGTCAGCTCGCCGCTGCTGGAGGCCAGCATCGACGGTGCCCACGGCGTGCTGTTGTCGATCGCGGGTGGCAGCGACCTGGGGCTGTTCGAGGTGTCGGCCGCCGCCAACTTGATCGAGAACGCCGCCCACGAAGACGCCAACATCATCTTCGGCACCGTGATCGACGACGCGCTGGGCGATGAGGTACGGGTCACCGTGATCGCCGCCGGCTTCGACGGCGGGCAGCCGCCGCGGCGCCAGCCTGGCATCACTCGGGCGCCCGACCTGCGGCAGAGCCGTCCGGTCACCGCGCCGCCGGTCACTCAGCCGACGTTCAGCCGTCCGGAGCCCACCCCCGCGCCCGAGCCGGTCGCCCGGCCCCAGGAGCAGGTTCAGGAACGTCCGGCCGCTCCTTACGCGCCGCGCCCGGCCGCGCCCGACGACGACCTCGACGTGCCGGAGTTCCTGAAGTAGTCATGTACCGGTTTCACCGCGACCCCGGCGCCGACGGCGTCGGGGTCGCGTTTTCGGACGCCACCGCCCCGGACGGGTCGCTGCTCAGCCTGGGCGGTGCGCACGGGGCCGCCGGCCGGGCTCCCGGACTGGCGGTCATCGAGGCCGACCTCGGGGTGCCGCTGGTCGTGGTGCGCCAGGTGCACGGGGTGCGGGTGGCCGACGCCGACACCACGTCGCCGGCCGAGTTGGCCCACACCGAGGCCGACGCTCTGGTGGCAACCCGTCGGAGCATTGCCCTGGCGGTGCGGGTGGCCGACTGCGTGCCGGTGCTGCTGGCCGACTCCGCCGCTGGCGTGATCGGCGCCGCACACGCCGGCCGGGTGGGGCTGGCCACCGGGGTGCTGCAGGCCACCGTCGCCGCGCTGCGGGCCAAGGGAGCCGGCGCCATCACCGCCTGGATCGGCCCGCACGTGTGCGGCGCCTGCTATGAGGTGCCACCGGCCTTGGCCGAGCAGGTCGGCCAGCAGGTTCCGGGCACCCGCTCGACCACGTCGTGGGGCACGCCGGCGCTCGATCTGGGCGCCGGGGCGTCCCGGGTGCTGCGGGGCCTGGGCGTCACCGTGATCGACGTCTCGGCGTGCACGCTGGAAAACCCGGGGCTGCATTCCTACCGGCGCGACGGGGCGGCGTCGGGACGTCAGGCCGGCATCATCTGGCGCACCGGTGCGTGTCGAAATCGGGTCGCCGGGTGACCGCCTGCCACCATGGGTACGTTGCAGGTGGTACCGCTGGATTGACGAGGGGTTAGAAATGGCTGACGCACTGAAGAAGGCCGCCGTGTGGTTGGGGCTGGTGTCCGACAACAACTATGCCCAGTCCGAGTACGGCGCCGACGACGTCACCCAGCAGGTGCCGCGCGACGACGATCGTGAGCAGGCCCACGGCCAACAACACGGTGCGCCGGCCTTTGCTCCGGCCGCTCCGGTGCCCGCAGCGACCGTCACCGAGCTCGAGTCGCGCCGTCCGGTCGCCCCTGCGCCGCGCACCGCCGACATCAGCCGGATCATCACCGTGCACCCGCGCACCTACAACGAGGCCCGCACCATCGGCGAGAACTTCCGCGACGGCGTGCCGGTGATCATGAACCTCAGCGACATGGAAGACGTGGACGCCAAGCGTCTGGTCGATTTCGCCGCGGGCCTGATTTTCGGACTGCGTGGCAGTATTGAACGCATCACCAGCAAGGTGTTCCTGCTCTCGCCGCAGAACGTGAATGTGACGGCCGAAGACAAGGAACGCATCGCCGGAGGGTTCTACAACCAGAGTTGAGCCTGGCCGCCGCGGCCGAGGCTCCCTCACGCGAAGGAGTACCGTGCAGTTGGTCGGGGTGATTCTGTGGTACGTGCTGTGGGCGTTCCTCACCGTTCTCATGGTGCGTGCGGTGTTGTCGTTCATTCCGCTGTTCGTGCGCGGCTGGCAGCCACGTGGCCTGATGCTGGTGATCGCCGAGTTCGTGTACACCTTGACCGACCCGCCGCTGCGGTTCATGCGCAAGATCCTTCCGCCGGTGCGAATCGGGTCGACCAGTTGGGATCTGGGCTTTCTGGTGCTGTTTTTGGGGTTGTCGTTCGTGCAGCGAATGATTCCCTACGTGTTCGCCTGAACGGTGTTCCGGCGTGGCTGGCCCAGCTTTGGCGTGGCGCAGTCGAACCGGCTAGCCTCGGCGTTGGCCCTTTCCGTCTTTCCGTGAGGTGAAGCATGACCTTGTCGCTCGAGCAGGTACGTCAGACCCGATTCCATCTGGCCCGCCGCAACGGCTACGAGCCGGTTGACGTCGACAACTTCGTCGACAAGGTCGAGGTGACGCTGCAGCAACTGGGCGACGAGAACGAGACCCTCAAGAAGCAGGTGGACGCGCTGACCACCGCCGGTGAGGGCGGCGAGCCGGCCCAACCACTGGATTCCGGTGCCACCGACGAATTGCGCCGCCAGCTCGACGAGTCGCACTTCGAGGTGGAGCGGCTGCGCGGCGAACTGGAGGCTCGGGGCAACGAGCTGACCGGAGTCCGGGGCGAACTCGACTCTGCGCGCTCGGCGCTGGCCGAGGGCGATAAGACCGGCGCGGTCGAGAAGCTGCAGGGCGAACTCGACCAGGTGCGCGGTGAACTCGACCAGGTGCGCGGTGAACTGGCCGGCCGTGACCAGCGGATCGCCGAGCTCGAGGGCCAGTTGTCGGCGGCCCAGGGTGAGCTGCAGACAGCGCAGGCGGCCGTGGAGGAGCGCACCAGCAAGGTCGAGAACATCGTGGTGACCGCGGCTGCCGATGCGGCCCCAGCCGTCACCAAGCTGCTGCAGATGGCCACCGAGCAGGCCGAACGCTTGGTCACCGAGGCCGAGGAAGATGCGCAGCGGATCACCGGCGAGGCAGGTGCTCGTGCCGACGCGGCCGTCGAACAGGCATCCAGCCAGGCTCACGAGACGCTCAGCGGAGCCCGCTCGCGCGCCGAAGAGATCGAGACCCAGGCGCGTAGCGCAGCCGACGCGTTGACCAGTGAGGTGCAGGCGAAGGCCGAGGCGTTGCAGTCCGAGATCGGTCAGCGCCGTGCCGAGTTGCTCACCGTGCTCGAGACCGAGCGTGACGACCTACGCGCCAAGGTCGACCAGCTGCGGTCGTTCGAGGATCGCTACCGCCAGAGCTTGTCGTCGCAGCTCAAGGCGCACCTCGATTCGCTGGCCGGCAACGCCCAGCCCGAGGACGTTCCGGACGTGCTCGGCGAGCCGGCGGGCACGTCGGCCACCCCTCGGCTGGACGCGCTGCTCGACGACCAGAACTGACCCCGGGTCGGCGGCTTGAGTGGTCGTGGTCATAGCAGGCTCGGTGTAGCCGGGCTTTGCACTTCGACAGTTGCCCGCCGGGTGGTACTGTCTGCGCTCGAACACGACATAAGGAGCACCTCCATGCCTACGGCTCGCAACGCGAACCGGGTTTCTGACCAGTCCCCGACCATTCCGGTGGCCGAGGGCGAAGATCCCTGGACGACCGAAGAACTCGCCGAGGTGCGTGCGGAACTCACCGGTGAGGTGGCTCGGCTCGAACGTGCCATCGCCGTGGCCGAGGCGGGGTTGAAAGACCTCTTCTCCGACGGCAGTGAGGGCGCCGGACGCGACCCGGCCGACGTCGGTTCGTCGAACTTCGAGCGGGACCAAGAGATGTCGCTGGCACAGAATGCCCGCGAGATGCTCGACCAGGCGCAACTGGCGCTGCGGCTGTTCGAGTCGGGGGACTACGGAACCTGCGAGTCGTGCGGTCAGCCGATCGGCAAAGACCGGCTGCAGGTGTTCCCGCGGGCGACCCTGTGCATGCCGTGCAAGCAGCGGGAGGAACGGCGATAGCCGGCGCGCAGCCACGTTACGGCCTCTGGGCGCTGCTGTTGGGCGCGCTCGGATTCGCCGCCGACTTCGCCACCAAACAGTGGGCCTTGGCCCATCTCGACCCCACGTCCCCGATCCAGTTGATCGAGGGCCAGCTCTACCTGCACCTGATCGGCAACCCTGGAGCGGCCTTCAGCATGGGCGAGAGCTTCACCGTGGTGCTCACCTGCCTGGCGATTGCGGCTACCGGTTTTCTGCTGTTCTGGATGGTGCCGCGGGTGCGGCACCCCGGCTGGGCGGTGGCCACCGGCCTGTTGATCGCGGGTGTCTCGGGCAACCTGTGCGACCGGCTCACTCGTGAACCCGGCCCGTTTCACGGCCACGTGATCGACTTTCTGCAGGTGCCATGGTTCGCGGTGTTCAACGTGGCCGACATCTGGATCACCTTCGCCGCCGTCGCCGTGATCTGGCTGACCATGATCACTCAGGTGAACCTGGCCGGTGTGCGGGTCGCGCGTGCGGGTCGCGACTCGTCCGGGCAGCGCGAGTCGTCCGGGCAGCGCGAGTCGTCCGGGCGGGGGGCCGACGACATCGGCCCGACGGCGACGTGAGCGTCCACCTGGTGCCGGACGGGCTGGCCGGCGAACGCGTCGACACCGCCGCGGCCCGCATGACGGGCCTGTCGCGCAGCCGCATCGACGAACTGATCGGCCAGGGGCTGGTGCAACTCGACGGACGCACCGTGAGCAAGTCCGCCCGGGTCGGCGGCGGCGAACTGCTCGAGGTGAGCTTGCCCGAGCGCCCGGTGGGCGTGCCGGTGGTGCCTCGCGAGGTGGCCGGGGTGCGCATCGTGCACGACGACGCCGACATCGTGGTGGTCGACAAGCCCGCCGGAGTGGCCGCACACCCCTCCCTGGGCTGGGACGGGCCCTCGGTCACCGAGCACCTAGCGGCGGCCGGGTTTCGCATCTCGACCTCGGGGGCGCCTGAGCGGCAGGGCGTGGTGCAGCGTCTCGACGTGGGTACCTCGGGGCTGATGGTGGTGGCCAAGAGCGAACGCGCCTACACGTTGCTGAAACGCGCCTTTCGCGACCGCACGGTCGACAAGGTGTACCACGCGCTGGTGCAGGGCTTTCCCGACCCGCACGTCGGCACGATCGACGCCCCTATCGCCCGGCACCCGGGCCACGACTGGAAGATGGCGATCATCGACGGCGGGCGACACAGCGTCACCCACTACGACACCGTGGAGGTGTTCCGGGGCGTCACCCTGCTGGAGGTGCATCTGGAGACCGGGCGCACCCATCAGATCCGGGTGCACACCCAGGCGATCGGTCACCCGTGCGTGGGTGATCCGCTGTATGGCGGCGACCCGACCCTGGCTGCCCGGCTCGGGCTGCGGCGGCAGTGGCTGCACGCGGTCGAGCTCGGCTTCGAACACCCCGGCAATAGTGAGCCGGTCCGGTTCACCTCGCCCTACCCGGACGATCTGCAGCACGCGCTCGACCTCGTCGGGCGAAGCTGACCGCCGGGCACGGGGTCCGTGCCGGGTCGAAACCGCTGGGCATCGTTGTCGAGGTGGGCCGCGTTGTCGAGGTGGGGCCGCGTTGTCGAGGTGGGGCCGGCGGGATCGGGGGTCGACCAGGTGCCGATGCGTCGGCCGATGAGTCTGCACGGGCAATGTCATCGTGTGGTGGCGGTCTATGCATCGTGACGAAACTTCTTCGTCACCCGGATTGGGTAGGGTGATGGTGTGCGTAGAGCAAAGATTGTGGCAACGCTGGGTCCGTCTACCGACACCCTCGAGAAGGTGATCGAACTGATCGAAGCGGGCGTGAACGTGGCTCGCCTCAACATGTCGCACGGCGACCACCGCGACCATATGCGGCGGCTGAAGCTGGTGCGCGACGCGTCCTATCAGGTCGGACGCCCCGTCGGGGTGTTCGCCGACCTGCAGGGGCCCAAGATTCGGCTCACCCGCTTCGAGAACGATTCGGCGGTGCTGGTGCCTGGGCAACAGTTCATCATCACCACCGACGAGGTGTTGGGCACCGCCGAACGTGCCGGCACCACGCTGAAGACCCTGACCGACGACGTGAAGCCCGGCGACCAGATTCTGATCGACGACGGCAAGCTGCACCTGCGGGCCACCGAGGTCACCGACAACGAGGTGATCACCGAGGTGATCGTGGGTGGCCGGGTGTCGAACAACAAGGGCATCAACCTGCCGGGCGTCGCGGTTTCGGTGCCCGCGCTCAGCGAGAAGGACGAGATCGACCTGGCTTGGGCGCTGCGGCACGGCGTCGACATGGTGGCGCTGTCGTTCGTGCGCAGCGCGTCCGACTACGACCGGGTGCGCGAGATCATGGACGCCGAAGACCGCCACGTGCCGGTGATCGCCAAGATCGAGAAGCCGCAGGCGGTGGCCAACCTGCAAGAGATCGTCGACACCTTCGACGCGATCATGGTGGCGCGCGGTGATCTCGGTGTCGAACTACCGCCCGAGCAGGTGCCGTCGGTGCAGAAGATGATCATCGAGAGCGCCCGCAAGTGGGCCAAGCCGGTGATCGTGGCCACCCAGATGCTCGAGTCGATGATCAGCGCGCCACAGCCCACCCGCGCCGAGACGTCCGATGTGGCGAATGCCATTCTCGACGGTGCCGACGCGGTGATGTTGTCGGGTGAGACCGCGATGGGTGAGTACCCGACCGAAGCGGTGCAGGTGATGTCGCGGATCATCAACTACACCGAGGAACAGGGTCTCGACAACATTCGGGGCATCGATTGGGATCCGCACACCCACTCGGGTGTCATCTCGAAGTCCGCGGTCGATATCGCCACCCGAGTTGGTGCCAAATACCTGGTGGCCTTCACCGTCTCGGGCGACACCCCGCACCGGCTGGCCCGGCTGCGCAGCGAGATTCCGATCATGGCCTTCACCCCCAAGCCGCGCACTGCGCAGGAACTCACCCTGTGCTGGGGGGTGCAGTCGTACGTGACGCCCGAGTTCAGCACCACCGAGGCGATGATTCAGTCGGTGCAGGACGGGTTGATGGGCACCGGCTGGGTTAAGCCGGGCGACTTTATCGTGATCGTGTCGGGCAACCCGGCGCGCACCGGTGGTCAGACCAACGCCATTCGCATCTACGAACTGCACGCGTAACCCGAAGACGCGGTTGAACCAAAAGGAACCGTCCCCTGAATCATCGGGGACGGTTCCTTTTGGTTCAACCGCACGCACCAACTCGGCTTCGGCATGCTCTGGCTGGGCATCGGCATCGTGCTGGTCGGGGTGGCGTGGTTCGGTGTGTCTACGCTGCGCCCGGAGCGGCCAGCTCAGCGAATCCGCTGGCCGAGACGCAGCGTGAGCAACTCGGGGTCGGCGTCGTCCGCCACCTCCGACACCGGCCACAGTGCGGCGTCGATGGTCTGGCCGGCCGCGGTGCGGTAGCCGCTGATCGACAGCACCAGGTCTGCATCGGCGGACGTGGCGAGCAACTCGCCGGCAACTTCGATGCCGTCGCTGAAGGCCAGCCGTACGTCCGCCGGACCCAGCGGTAGGGCGACAGCGGCACGGGGCACGCTCAACCGGACGCCGCGGAACAGGTGGCTGTACGACGAGGTCAGCGGCAATGGCCCGGCGCTCATCGAGGCTCAAGCCGCAGTGCCCGGCTGACGTTGAGCTGGGTCGACAACTCCTGCTCGACGAGCCGGTGGTTCGGGCGGTAGTCCGCGCTCAGGATGGCGTTGCACAGAGGTTTGTGCACGGCATCGGCCGCGATCGTGAAGGTCGATTGCTTGGCCAACGGGGTCTCCTTCGGCGAGTAGACCGGGCAGCATGCAACGTGCCGAAAGAGCCGCGACCCGTGGCGGGAGTCGCCGAGGGGGCGACGAACCAGTGCCGAGGAGGGGAGTCGAACCCCTATGCCCTTGCGGGCAGACGGGTTTGAGCCGTCCGCGTATGCCATTCCGCCACCCCGGCTGGGGCTCTACGATCATGCCACATTCTGGTTGGCCGTGCTTGTCGGAGTAAGGTACGTCCTGTGCCGCAGCCGTTGGCTACCCGACCCACGACAGAAGAGTGCAGACAATGACGTCCGAAGCCGTAGCCACGTCCGGCAGAGCCCGAGTCCTGGTCGCCGAAGATGAGGCGTTGATTCGCCTCGACCTGGTCGAACTGCTGATCGGCGAGGGCTACGAGGTGGTGGGCGAGGCCGGCGACGGCGAGCAGGCCCTGTCGATGGCTCGTGAACTCGAACCCGATCTGGTCGTGATGGACGTCAAGATGCCCAAGATGGACGGCATCTCAGCGGCGTCGGTGATCGCGGAGGAGCGCATCGCGCCCGTGGTGATGCTGACCGCGTTCTCGCAGCGCGAACTGGTCGAACGCGCGCGGGAGGCCGGCGCGATGGCCTACGTGGTGAAGCCGTTCGACGCATCGGACGTGGTGCCGGCCATCGAGCTGGCCATGGCCCGGTACGCGGAACTGCGGGCTGTGGAGGAAGAGGTCGAAGACCTTCAGGAGCGGTTCGAGTCGCGCAAGCTGGTCGAGCAGGCCAAGGGGCTGCTGATGGAGGGGCTGGGGCTGTCGGAGCCGGAGGCGTTCCGCTGGATTCAGAAGACCGCCATGGACCTGCGCAAGTCGATGCGCGAGGTGGCCGAGGGGGTGATCGACCACTCGAAGGCCGGCAAGAAGCCAAAGCGCTAGGGGAGCCCTGATTTCTCGCGGGTCGAGCTTGTCGAGACCTCAAACAGAGTGCTCTCCCTAGGGAATCAGCGTTTCCGCGGCACTTTCGTGACCGCTCGGTCGTCCGGGCCTCGCCCGGGAGCCTGAGCAACTGAGATTTGGAACTGCGCCGGTCCCGCCGCATCGTCGGTGGGGCCGGCGCATCGGCATGTCCGGGCCGGGCGGACCAGGCAGGCCGCACGGCGCCGCCGGTACTTCGGGTCAGCGGCGCTCGACAGTGCCGACGAGCACCGTCGCGTGGAGATCGTCGTCGGTGTGCACCGTTGGGCTGAGCCCGCGGCCGTTGAATAATGCGGTGGCCACCCCCACCTGGCCGGCAGCCACCTCGATCAGCAGTCGCCCGCCGGGAGCCAGCCAGTCACCCGCCTCGGCGGCGATCCGGCGGTGCACCTCCAGCCCGTCGTGGCCGCCGTCCAGCGCCATCCGAGGCTCGTGGTCGCGGGCCTCGGATGGCATCAGCGCGATCGCCTCGGACGGTACGTAGGGCGCGTTGGCCACTATCACCTCGACCCGTCCGCGCAGGTCGTCGGGCAGTGCCGACCACAGGTCGCCGCAGTACACCCTCGCCTCGGGCAGGTTGGCTCGCGCGACCTCGACCGCCACCGGGTCGAGATCGCAGGCGTGTAGGTCGATGCCCGCAACCCGTCGTTGCAGGGCGGCGCCCAGGGCGCCGCTGCCGCAGCACAGATCCACCGCCACCGCACCGGCAGACAGCCCCTCGGCCGCGAGCCGCACCAAGAGTTGGGAGCGGCGCCGGGGCACGAACACGCCCGGACGCACGCTGATCCGGAGGCCGTCGAACGCGGCCCAGCCCAGCACCTGCTCCAACGGCTCACCGACCACCCGGCGGGCCAGCAGTTCGTCGAGCGGCCCAGGAGCGGCCAGCAGCAGCCCGGCCTCCTCCTCGGCGAACACGCAGCCCGCCGCTCGCAGCGCGGCGACCAGTTGGTCAGGTGTCACGGCGGCTCGGACGCTGCAGGGCACAGGTCACCCGGGCGGTGCACAGCCGCTCGCCGGCGTCGTTGCTGAGCACCACCTCCCAGGTGCCCAGCCGGCCGCCCACGAACAGTGCGGTGGCGACGCCGTTCACCCACCCGTCGCGGATTGAGCGGTGGTGGGTGGCGTTGATGTCGATGCCGAAGACCACCCCGCTCGGGCCGACCTCGGCGAAGGCCGACAGTGAGGCCAGGGTCTCGGCCAGCACGCAGGACGCCCCGCCGTGCCAGTACCCGAAAGGCTGGGTGTTGCCCTGCACGGGCATCCGGCCCACGGTGCGGGTGGCCGACACCTCGATCAGCTCCAGGCCCATCTTGTGGTCCAGCGCACTGGGCGCGAAGGCGGCCCATTCGGGAAGACTCATGGGGGTCACGATTCCACATCGGCCGGGGCGTGCGGCAAGGGCCGATCATCGATAGTGGGCCCGCGCCCCGGCCCTGCGCGCCCGGTGCAGCGGCCGGCAACCCCGTCACGATTTGTCGGTGTGCTCCGCTAATCTCGCTGGGGTGAGTGACGAGCCGGGCACACTGCTGCTGATCGACGGCCATTCGGTGGCCTACCGGGCGTTCTTCGCCCTGCCAGTTGAGAATTTCTCGACCACCACGGGCCAGCACACGAACGCCGTTTACGGCTTCACCTCGATGCTGATCAATGTGCTGCGCGACGAGCAGCCCACCCATCTGGCGGTGGCCTTCGACGTGTCGCGGCAAACCTTCCGCAGCAACCTGTACAGCGACTACAAGGCGAATCGCTCCACATCGCCGCAGGAGTTCACTGGCCAGGTCGCACTGATCAAAGAGGTGCTCGACGCGCTCAACGTCACCCACGTCGAGCTGGACGGGTTCGAGGCCGACGACATCATCGGCACGCTGGCCACCCAGGCCGAGGGGTTGGGCATGAAGGTGCTGATCTGCACCGGTGATCGCGACGCGTTTCAACTGGTCACCGACCAGGTCACAGTGCTGTACCCGCGCCGGGGGGTCAGTGATCTGGCCCGGATGACCCCCGAGGCAGTGCTGGAACGCTACTTCGTGCCCCCGGCCAGGTACCCGGAGCTGGCGGCGCTGGTGGGGGAGACGTCCGACAACCTGCCCGGGGTGCCCGGGGTCGGCCCCAAGACGGCGTCCAAGTGGATCGAGGCCTACGACGGGCTTGAGAACGTGGTGCGGCGGGCGGCCGAGATTCCCGGCAAGGCGGGCGAGTCGTTCCGCAGCCACCTCGACGACGTGGTGCGCAATCGTGAGTTGAACGCGCTGGTGCGCGATCTCGGGCTGCCGGTGGCGGTGGCCGACCTGGCGCGCCGCGACTGGAACCGCGAGGCGGTGCACACGTTGTTCGACGGGCTCGAGTTCCGGGTGCTGCGTGACCGGCTGATCGAGACCCTGCCCGCCGAACAGGCCGGCCCGACCGGGGGTTTCGAAGTGGTCGGCGACACGCTCGCACCCGGCGCGCTGGCTGACTGGCTGGCAGCCCACGGGCAGGGTGAACTCACCGGCGTCGACGTCTCGGGTCACTGGCGCGCCGGCTCCGGTGACGTCACCGGGCTGGCGCTCGCAGCCGCCGACGGGGCCGCCTGCTGGCTGGACGTCACCACGTTGACCCCTCCGGACGACAACGCCCTGGCCGCGTGGCTGGCCGACGAATCGGTCGCCAAGGCACTGCACGACGCCAAGGGGCCGCTGCTGGCGATCTGGGACCGCGGCTGGCAACTGAACGGCCTGGCCTGCGACACCCAACTGGCCGCCTACCTGTTGCGTCCCGATCAGCGCGTCTACGACCTGGGTGACCTGACCGCCCGGCATCTCCAGCGCGAGCTGAGCGCCGAGGCGCCCGCCGCGCAGCCGTCCGACCAGTTGGCGTTCGACTTCGACGATCCAGACCTGGGCCAGGACGCGATGATCCGGGCCCGGGCGGTGATCGACCTCGCGGTCGCGCTGGAGGCTGAACTCGACGAACGCGGCGAGGGGTCGCTGCTGGCCGATGTCGAGCTACCACTGCTGCGCACCTTGGCGGTGATGGAGCGCAACGGGATCGCTGTCGACGCCGACTACCTCGACGGGCTGCACCGCGACTTCGACACCGCCGTGCGCACGGCCGAGAGCGACGCTTTCGCGGTGTTGGGGCGTCCGATCAACCTGGGTTCGCCCAAACAGTTGCAGGAGGTGCTGTTCGACGAACTCGGCATGCCCAAGACGCGGCGCACCAAGACCGGCTACACCACCGACGCCGAGTCGCTCGAAGGTCTGTTCGCCAAGACCGAGCACCCGTTCCTGGCCCACCTGCTGCGCCACCGCGACCAGATTCGGCTGCGGCAGACCGTGGAAGGCCTGCAGAAGTCCATCGCCGACGACGGCCGGGTGCACACCACCTACATTCAGACCATCGCCGCCACCGGACGGCTCAGTTCGACCGACCCGAACCTGCAGAACATTCCGATCCGCACCGAAGCGGGGCGGCGCATTCGTCGTGCCTTCGTGGTCGGGCCGGGCTACGAAACGCTGATGACCGCTGACTACAGCCAGATCGAGATGCGCATCATGGCGCATGCATCCGGCGACGTCGGGTTGATCGAGGCGTTCCATTCGGGTGAGGACTTTCACACCGTGATGGCGGCCCGGGTGTTCGGCGTCGCGCCCGACGAGGTCGACACCGGCATGCGGGCCCGGATCAAGGCGATGAACTACGGCCTGGCCTACGGGCTGAGCGCGTTCGGCCTCTCCCAGCAGCTCACGATCACCCGCTCCGAGGCCCAGGGGCTGATGGAGGAGTATTTCGAGCGCTTCGGCAACGTCCGCGATTACCTGCACGACATCGTCCGGACGGCCGCCAAGACCGGCTACACCGAAACCCTGCTGGGCCGGCGGCGCTACCTGCCCGACCTGACCTCGTCGAACCGGCAACGCCGTGAGATGGCCGAGCGGATGGCGCTGAACGCACCCATTCAGGGCTCGGCGGCCGACATCATCAAGGTGGCGATGCTCGATGTCGAGTCGGCGCTGGCCGGGCAGGGCCTGCGCTCACGGATGCTGCTGCAGGTGCACGACGAACTGGTCTTCGAAATCGCCCCCGGTGAGGCTGACACGATGGACGCCCTGGTGCGCGAAAAGATGGGCCACGCCGTCGAGCTGACCGTGCCGTTGGAGGTTTCGGTCGGTATCGGCCGGTCCTGGCACGAGGCGGCGCACTGATCCTTGGTCAGCTCGTGGGGGTGGCCTCGGCCACGTCCGGCGTTGAGCCGCTGGTACCGGTGGGGTGCCGGTCAGCGCAGGGTCGCCAGCACCTCGGTGCGTTCCGCGCCGTCCTGGGTCCAGGTGCCGGTGAGCGTGCCCAGCGGCTGGGCGGTGTGGACGTGGCTGCCGTCCAGTACGCGCACCAGCCGAACGGCCTCCATCGAGGCGTTCGAGACCACGGTGATGCCGCTGCCACGCACCGTCATCGACTTCTCGCCGCGCGACAGCTCCGCCTCGTTGTCGGCCTCGTGGATCACCCGGATCAACTCGGCGACGTAGATCGGGTCGGAGGTCGCGTCGTAGCAGTACCGGGTACCCAGCGCGCCGTGCTCCAAGGTTCCGACCAGGATGGCGAAATCGTCGTCCAGCGGCTCGTCGCGGTAGGTGAGCGGCACCTGGTAGGTGGCGCCGGCCGACGAGACCAGCAGCGTCTCGATGCCCACCTCGCCGTCCGGGTCGACGAAGCGGTAGGCGGCTACCCGGTGCAGGTCGTCGCCGGTCCCTTCGAACCATGACTGGTTCGGTAGCCAGTCGGCCAGCAGCTCCAGCTTGGTGGGCTTCAGTTCGACGTCGTGAATCGTTGCGGTGCCGGTCATCGGTCTCTCCTCCGGTGGTGTGTGGAGCTGGTCTGTGGAGTGGGGCCCCCGCCCTGCCGGGCATTTATGGTGCGCTCCACTAATAAATCTACTACGATTCGTAGTACTACGTGATCCGTTGATGGATTCTCGGCATCACGATCATCCCACTCGCAAGGAGAGCTCATGTTTCAGGTCACCGATCCGGCCCGCCGCCGGTTCGCGGTCGCGACGCTCGTCGGCTTCATCGCCGGCGTGTTCTCGGCCATCGTCAAATTCGGCTGGGAAGTTCCCTTCCCGCCCCGGACGCCCGAGCGGAACGCAGTGAATCCGCCGCAGACGTTGCTGGAGCAACTCGGCTTCCCGACCTCGGTGTCCCGGGCGACCGTCGAGTTCAACGGCTGGGATCTGCCGATCTCGTCCTTCGTGGTGCACTTCGGATTCGCCATCGCGGTCGGCGTGGTCTACTGCCTGGTCGCCGAGGTGTGGCCGACGATCAAGCTGTGGCAGGGGGCAGCCTTCGGTCTGCTGATCTGGGTCTTCTTCCACCTGCTGCTGATGCCCGCGATGGGCACGGTGCCGGCGCCGTGGGATCAGCCGTGGCAGGAGCATTTCTCCGAGGCGCTGGGGCATGTGGTGTGGATGTGGTCGATCGAGATCGTCCGGCGCGATCTCCGCAACCGGATCGCCCATGAGCCGGACGCCGAGGTGCCGCCGACCGCCGTGGATCGCGCGGCGGTGCCGGTTACGGTCTGAGGCCGGGCGGGTTCGCGCCGGCGGTCAGCTGGCGCGGTGGAAGCGGGCGGAGTCTCTCCGCTCGCTTCTGCATGTTCTGTGGCCGACGATCGGCCGTCCGGATGCCGAGACGAATTGACGGGGAATCCATCCCTGATCCAAACTCCTACTACTCCTGTGGGGATTGCAGGAATGAAGAGGGATGAAGAGAGCCCCGTGCCGACCGGGCACGGGATGAAACGAGAAGGAGTCGTCTGATGACCCACGCACGCAGAGCCGTTCTCACCGCACTCTCGGCAGCCGTTGCCTTGGCGATGACCGGCTGCGCCGGGGGTGGGGCCAGCGACGTCGCCGGCGCTACCACCTCGGCTGTCGCGAGCAGCGGCAAGGTGCTCAACCTGTACTCCTATGCCGTCCCGAAGGTGGGTTTCGACAAGATCATTCCGGCCTTCAACGCGACCCCGCAGGGTGCCGGCGTGGAGTTCCAGCAGTCCTACGGTGCCTCGGGCGACCAGTCGCGCAAGGTCGCGGACGGAGCCGAGGCCGACGTGGTCAACTTCTCGGTCACCCCCGACATCACCCGGCTGGTCGACGCCGGATTGGTCGACTCCACCTGGGCCGACGGCGAGCACAAGGGCATTCCGTTCGGCTCGGTGGTCACCATCGTGGTGCGCAAGGGCAACCCCAAGGGCATCAAGGATTGGGACGACCTGCTGAAGTCGGGCATCGAGGTGGTCACGCCCAACCCGTTCAGTTCGGGTTCGGCCAAGTGGAACCTGCTGGCCCCCTACGCCGCCTTCAGCGACGGTGGCAAGAACCCGCAGGCCGGCCTCGACTTCATCTCGAAGCTGGTCTCGGAGCATGTCAAGGTGCAGCCCAAGTCGGGTCGTGAGGCCACCGAGACCTTCCTGCAGGGCACCGGCGACGTGCTGCTCAGCTACGAGAACGAGGCGCTGTTCGCCGAGTCGCAGGGCGATCCGGTCGAGCACGTCACGCCGCCGACCACCTTCAAGATCGAGAACCCGGTCGCGGTGCTCAAGGGCAGCAAGAACCTTGAGACCGCGCAGGCATTCAACGACTACCTGTACACCACCGAGGCGCAGAAGCTCTGGGCCGAGGCCGGCTTCCGTCCGGTCGACACCGCGGTGGCCAAGCAGTACGCCAGCAAATTCCCGGCGCCGAAGAAGCTGTGGACGATCGACGATCTGGGTGGCTGGCCGAAGGTCGACACCGAGTTGTTCGCCAAGGACACCGGCACCATCGCCGTGATCTACGACAAGGCGACGTCATGACAATCGCCACTGAACAGCCGGGGGTCGCCGCTGCGGCGGCGGCCCCCGGGAAGGCCGCCGCGGCGCGTGGGTCGTCCCGATCGCTGCCGCCGCTGTTTCGCGGGGGCGGGATGGGGCACGTCAACGGCCTGACCCTCGGCGTGGTGGTGCTCTGGCTGAGCATCATCGTGCTGCTCCCGCTGGCCGCACTCACGGTGACCTCGTTCACCGACGGCTGGGCCGGCTTCTGGGGCGCGGTCACCGCGCCGGTCGCCCTGGCCGCCCTGTGGACGACCATTCTGGTGTCCGCGATCGTGGCACTGCTCAACGTGGTGTTCGGCACCCTGATCGCCTGGGTGCTGGTGCGCGACGAGTTCTGGGGAAAGCGCTTCATCGACACCCTGATCGACCTACCGTTCGCGCTGCCCACCATCGTGGCCAGCATCGTGCTGCTGTCGCTGTACGGGCCGAACAGCCCGATCGGCGTGGAGCTCAACGCCACCCGCTGGGGCCTGATCGTGGCGCTGGCATTCGTCACCTTGCCCTTCGTGGTGCGCTCGGTGCAGCCGGTGCTGATCGAGGTCGACCGCGATGTCGAACAGGCTGCCGCGTCGCTGGGCGCCAACAACTGGACGACCTTCCGGCGGGTGGTGCTGCCCACCCTGGCGCCGTCCATCATCTCCGGTGGCGGGTTGGCCTTCGCCCGGGCGATCGGCGAGTACGGCTCGGTGGTGCTGATCGGCGGCAATATTCCGCGTGAGACGCAGGTGGCGTCGCAGTACATTCAGCAGCAGATCGAGATCGACCGTCCGGTGAACGCGGCCGCGGTGTCGGTGGCGCTGCTGGCCATCTCGTTCGCGACGCTGCTGGTGCTGCGCTTCTTCGCCTCGCGCAGCCAAGAGCGTGAGGAGCGGTCGGCATGAGAATCTCCACCCCCACCCGGATCGGGCTGCGCACCATCGCGCTGCTGTATTTGACCGTATTGCTCGCGGTGCCGATCGTCGCCATTCTTTGGCGGACGTTCGAGCCGGGCTTCGGGGCGTTCTGGGCGTCGGTTCGCACCCCCGCGGCCATCTCGGCCCTGAACCTGTCGCTGCTGATCGTGGCGATCGTGGTGCCACTCAACGTCATCTTCGGCGTGATCACCGCGCTGGCGCTGGTGCGTGGGCGGTTTCCCGGCCGTCGCCTGCTCTCTGGCGTGGTCGACCTGCCGTTCGCCGTCTCGCCGATCGTGGTCGGCGTGTCGCTGATCATGCTGTGGGGTGCGCACGGCTGGTTCGGTGGCATCGAGAATCTGGGTATTCAGGTGATCTTCGGGCTGCCCGGCATGGTGATCGCCACCTTGTTCGTCACCCTGCCGTTCGTCGTGCGTGAGGTCGAACCCGTGCTGCACGAGATCGGTACCGATCAGGAGCAGGCGGCCGCCACGCTGGGTGCGTCGGGCTGGCAGACCTTCTTTCGGATCACCCTGCCGGCCATCCGCTGGGGCCTGACCTACGGCATCGTGCTGACCATCGCCCGTTCGCTGGGTGAGTTCGGTGCGGTGATCATGGTGAGCTCGGGCTTCCCCGGGGTCTCGCAGACGCTCACCCTGCTGGTGCATTCCCGCTACATCGACGACCACAACATTCATGGCGCCTACTCGGCCGCCACCCTGCTGATGTTCCTGGCCATGGTCACGCTGCTGCTGATGACCGTGCTCGACCGCAAGCGGCCCTCCGTGCACACCTCCGCCGTGCCGGCCCCGGCCACCGAACCCGGCGCACTCGCCGACGCAACCTCAGGGAGCAAATCATGATCTCCGTCACCAACGCCGAGAAGTCCTACGGCACCTTCAAGGCCCTCGACAATGTGTCGCTGGAGATTCCCTCCGGCGGGCTCACCGCGCTGCTCGGGCCGTCCGGATCGGGCAAATCCACCCTGCTGCGTGCCATCGCCGGGCTCGAAGACCTCGACTCGGGTGCGGTCGTGATCGCCGGTAACGACGTCACGCACCTGCCGCCGCAACGCCGGGGGATCGGGTTCGTCTTTCAGCACTACGCCGCGTTCAAGCACATGACCGTGCGCGACAACGTGGCGTTCGGGCTCAGCATTCGCAAGCGACCCAAAGCCGAGATCTCCAAGAAGGTGGACGAGCTGCTCGAGGTGGTCGGGTTGGCCGGCTTTCAGCACCGTTACCCGGCTCAGCTGTCCGGCGGTCAGCGCCAGCGGATGGCCCTGGCCCGGGCGCTGGCCGTCGACCCGCAGGTGCTGCTGCTCGACGAGCCGTTCGGCGCCCTGGATGCCAAGGTGCGCGACGACCTGCGCCGCTGGTTGCGCCGGCTGCACGACGAGGTGCACGTCACCACCGTGCTGGTCACCCACGACCAGGAGGAGGCGCTCGACGTCGCCGACCGAATCGCCGTGTTGAACGCTGGCCGCATCGAACAGGTGGGCAGTCCCGACGAGTTGTACGAGCAGCCCGCCAACCCGTTCGTGATGTCGTTCCTGGGCTCGGTGTCGCGACTGAACGGCGAAGTGGCTCGCCCGCACGATCTGCGCATCGAGCGTGACCGGCAGCGTGCGATCGCCGCGGCCGAGAGTGCGGGCGTCCGGGTCACCGAGGCGAAGGTCGAGCGGTTGGCGCGGCTCGGCTTCGAAGTGCGCGTCGAACTCAGCCACGGGGTGGCGGGCGAGCAGTTCTTCGCCCAGCTCACCCGGGCCGAGGCGTCCGATCTCGGCCTGCAGGTGGGTGACACGGTGTGGGTGCGGCCCACTCGGACGCTCGCCCGCGACGAATTCGAGAAATCCGAGCTGACCGGCGAGGAGGAGTTCCCCGCGATCGCCGTGTGACCCGACACAATAGAAACCGTGGAGATCTCGGCCAAGACCGAATACGCCGTGCGGGCCATGCTCGAACTGGCGGACGCATCTGACCCGGCGTCCGCGCCCATTTCGGTGGACGTGCTCGCCCACGGGCAGGGGTTGCCGCGGAAATTTCTGGAGGCGATTCTGGCCGACCTGCGCCGGGCCGGGCTGGTGGTCAGCACCAAAGGGGCGCGCGGCGGCTACCGGCTGGCCCGGCCGGCGACCGAGATCCCGATCGGGGCAGTGTTCCGCGCGGTCGACGGCCCGCTGGCCGAGGTGCGCGGACGCCGTCCGCACCAGACGTCGTACGACGGGGTGGCGCGGCACCTGCCGGTGTTGTGGGTTGCGGTGCGCTCCAGCCTGCGTCAGGTGCTCGACGGGACCTCTCTCGAGCAGTTGCGCTCGGGCGACCTGCCGGCGCAGGTCTGCGGCCTGGCCGAGGAGCCGGACGCCTGGCTGAGTCGCTGACTGCCGCTGGCCGAGCTACCCGCTGGTCGAGGCCCGTCCAGCCGCTCGAGTTGGGGCCCCGGCTCTCGTCAGCCGAACGGGCCACTGGGTGCGGCCGTGGAGAAATTGACCCTTTCCGCGGGCGCTAGGTAGGCTGGTGAAGCCTCGCAATCTGTGGGTCCTCAGACCGAGCAGGTTCCGCGTGCCCCTGCATGATGACGTTCTCGGACCTCTCCGGCGAAGTGAATCCTGAAGGTGCGGGATTGCGATGCGCCCACGTCATCCCTGTCAGACATATCGGAGCCCTACTACATGACCTCCTCTCCCGAGGCGCCCCAGATCGCGATCGACGACCTGGGATCCCCCGAGGCATTTCTCGCCGCGGTGGACGCAACCATCAAGTACTTCAATGACGGCGACATCGTCACCGGAACCGTCGTCAAGGTCGACCGGGACGAGGTCCTGCTCGACATCGGTTACAAGACCGAAGGCGTGATCCCCTCCAAGGAACTCTCCATCAAGCATGACGTCGACCCCTTCGAGGTCGTCGCCGTCGGCGATGAGATCGAGGCCCTCGTTCAGCAGAAGGAGGACAAGGAGGGTCGCCTGATCCTGTCCAAGAAGCGGGCTCAGTACGAGCGCGCCTGGGGCACGATCGAGAAGGTCAAAGAGGCCGACGGCGTCGTCACCGGCCGCGTGATCGAGGTGGTCAAGGGCGGCCTGATCATCGACATCGGCCTGCGCGGCTTCCTGCCCGCGTCGCTGGTCGAGATGCGCCGGGTGCGCGACCTGCAGCCCTACGTGGGCATGGAGCTCGAAGCCAAGATCATCGAGCTCGACAAGAACCGCAACAACGTGGTGTTGTCACGCCGGGCCTGGCTGGAGCAGACCCAGTCCGAGGTGCGGCACACCTTCCTCAACCAGCTCGCCAAGGGCCAGATCCGCAAGGGTCAGGTGTCTTCGATCGTCAACTTCGGCGCCTTCGTCGACCTGGGCGGCGTGGACGGCCTGGTGCATGTCTCGGAGCTGTCTTGGAAGCACATCGACCACCCCTCCGAGGTGGTCAGCGTGGGTGACGAGGTCACCGTCGAGGTGCTCGACGTCGACATGGACCGCGAGCGCGTCTCGCTGTCGCTGAAGGCGACCCAGGAAGATCCGTGGCAGACCTTCGCCCGCACCCACCAGATCGGGCAGATCGTGCCGGGCAAGGTCACCAAGCTGGTGCCCTTCGGCGCGTTCGTCCGGGTCGAGGAGGGCATCGAGGGCCTGGTGCACGTGTCCGAGCTCGCCGAGCGTCACGTCGAGATCCCCGAGCAGGTCGTCTCGGTCAACGACGAGGTGATGGTCAAGATCATCGACATCGACCTGGAGCGTCGCCGGATCTCGCTCTCGCTCAAGCAGGCCAACGAGGGTGTCGACATGCATGCCGACGACTTCGACCCGGCGCTGTACGGCATGAGCGCGTCCTACGACGAGCAGGGCAACTACATCTACCCCGAGGGCTTCGATCCCGAGACCCAGGAGTGGAAGCCCGGCTACGAGGAGCAGCAGCAGGCGTGGGAGCGGCAGTACGCCGAGGCTCAGGCCCGTTGGGAGGCGCATAAGCAGCAGGTCAAGGAGGCCGAGGCGGCGGGCGTCGAGGCGGCCGTCACCGAGGCCAGCACCGCCGCGTATTCCGCGGGTGGCGTCGATGACTCTGCGGCCGAGGGTTCACTCGCCTCTGACGAGGCGCTGCAGGCCCTGCGCGACCGGCTCACCGGCAGCCGCTGAATCCGGTAGATCCGAAAACGGCCCCCACCTGTTCGGTGGGGGCCGTTTCGCGTCACAATCGAGGCATGACCAGGGCTGTTGCATGCTGATCGGCCTCACCGGCGGCATCGCGTCGGGCAAGACCGCCGTTGCCGACCGGCTGGCGCGGTTGGGTGCGGTGATCATCGATGCCGATCTGCTGGCCCGCGACGCGGTCGCTCCCGGCACCCCCGGGCTGGCCGCGATCGAGCAGCGTTTCGGGGCCTCGGTACTGAAACCCGGCCCCGACGGCGGGGTCGAACTCGATCGGGGCGCGCTGGGGGCGCTGGTCTTCGCCGATCCGGACGCCCGGCGCGACCTGGAGCGGATCGTGCACCCCGCGGTGCGGGCCCGGGCCGCCGAACTCACCGGGGCGGCACCGCCCGGCTCGATCGTGGTGCAGGTGATTCCGTTGCTGGTCGAGACCGGCCAGCAACGCGGCTTCGACCGCGTGGTGGTGGTCGACGTCGAACCGCCGGTGCAGTTGCGCCGGCTGATGACCCGTTCGGGGCTCTCTGCCGAGCAGGCCCTGGCGCGGGTTGGCGCCCAGGCCGGGCGGTGGGAGCGGTTGGCGGCCGCCGACGAGGTGATCGACAACAACGGCACCCCCGAGCAGCTTGTCGCGGCGGTGGACGAGTTGTGGCGGCGATGGTCGACTTCTTCGGCGCCACAACCGCCTCGTGGCTCAGGGTGATCATGACCGAGCTGCGCACGAGCAAAGAGGCGCACATCGTCGAAGGCAACCCCCACCACTCGCCGACCGTGCGCGCCGCGGTGTGGCGCAGGCGCGAGGCATTTCTCGAACAACTGGGTTGATCGGTGCCGATTGCCGATCGCCTCCGCTCCGAGAACTGTCACCGGATGCGCCTAGGCTGGCAGCCATGCGTCCCACCACCGATCTGCAGCGCCGGGTGGCACCCTTTCGGGTGCAGGCCGACTTCGAACCCTCCGGTGACCAGCCGGCGGCGATCGACGCCTTGGAGCAACGGGTCACGGCGGGTGAGAGCGACGTCGTGGTGCTCGGTGCCACCGGTACCGGCAAGACCGCGACGGTGGCCTGGCTGGCCGAACGGCTGCAGCGTCCGATGCTGGTGATGCAGCCCAACAAGACCCTGGCCGCGCAGTTCGCCAACGAGTTGCGCAATTTCTTCCCCGACAACGCGGTGGAGTACTTCGTCTCGTACTACGACTATTACCAGCCCGAGGCGTACGTGCCGCAGACCGATACCTACATCGAGAAAGACTCCTCGCTCAACGAAGAGGTCGAGCGGCTGCGGCATTCGGCCACCAGTTCGTTGCTCACCCGGCGCGACGTCATCGTGGTGGCCACGGTGTCGGCCATCTACGGCCTCGGCACGCCGCAGGAGTACGTCGATCGCATGGTGCGGCTGCGGGTGGGCGAGGTGCGCGACCGCGACCAGTTGCTGCGCGGGCTGGTCGACATTCAGTACGCCCGCAACGACCTGGCCGGCACCCGCGGCACCTTCCGGGTGCGCGGCGACACCGTCGAGATCTTTCCGATGTACGAAGAGAACGCCGTGCGGGTGGAGTTCTTCGGCGACGAGATCGAGGCGCTATCGACCCTGCACCCGCTCACCGGGCAGGTCATCTCGGTCGACCAGGAGGTCGCGGTCTTCCCGGCTTCGCACTATGTGGCCGGCCCCGAGCGCATGGAGCGCGCGATCAGTGGCATCGAGGCCGAGCTTGAGGTTCGGCTGGCGCAGCTCGAGGGCGAGCAGCGGCTGCTCGAGGCGCAGCGGCTGCGCATGCGCACCGGCTACGACATCG
The DNA here is from genome assembly GCF_047602085.1 of Micropruina sp. Taxonomy (GTDB): domain Bacteria; phylum Actinomycetota; class Actinomycetes; order Propionibacteriales; family Propionibacteriaceae; genus Micropruina. Next base: position 262,041 of record NZ_JASGID010000005.1, on the reverse strand, counting down.
AGATGATGCGGCAGATCGGCACCTGCTCGGGCATCGAGAACTACTCCCGGCACATCGATGGCCGCGACTCGGGCAGTGCTCCGAACTGCCTGATCGACTACTTTCCGTCCGACTTCGTGCTGGTTATCGACGAGTCGCACGTCACGGTGCCGCAGATCGGCGGCATGTACGAGGGGGACGCCTCGCGCAAGCGCACCCTGGTCGAGCACGGCTTCCGGCTGCCCAGTGCGATGGACAATCGTCCGCTCACCTTCGAAGAGTTCACCGACCGCATCGGCCAGACCGTCTATCTGTCGGCCACGCCCGGGCCCTACGAACTGGCGCGCTCCGGCAGTCCGGTCGAACTGCTGATCCGGCCCACCGGCCTGGTCGACCCGGAGGTGATCCTCAAGCCCACCAAGGGCCAGATCGACGACCTGATCGGCGAGATCCGGCAGCGCACCGAGCGCGACGAGCGGGTGTTGGTCACCACGCTGACCAAGAAGATGTCCGAAGACCTGACCGACTACCTGATGGAGAATGGCATCCGCACCCGCTACCTGCACAGCGAAGTCGACACCCTGAAACGCATCGAACTGCTGCGCGAACTGCGGCTGGGCGCATACGACGTGCTGGTGGGCATCAACCTGCTGCGCGAGGGGCTTGACCTGCCCGAGGTCAGCCTGGTGGCCATTCTGGACGCCGACAAGGAGGGGTTTCTGCGCAGCGAACGGTCGCTGATTCAGACCATCGGCCGCGCGGCCCGCAACGTGGGCGGCCAGGTGCACATGTACGCCGACAAGATCACCCCGTCGATGGCGGCCGCGATCGACGAGACCAACCGGCGGCGGGCCAAGCAGGTGGCGTACAACACCGAACGCGGCATCGACCCGCAGCCGTTGCGCAAGAAGATCGCCGACATCACCGACCTGCTGGCCCGAGAAGACGCCGACACGGCCGGGCTGATGACTCGCGCGGGCGGGCGTCGTCCGGTCTCACCGGTGCCGCTGGGCAGCCACGAGTCGCGTAACACCGACGGACTGCCGGCCAGCGAGCTGGCCGGCCTGGTGCAGGAACTCACCGAGCAGATGCACGTCGCGGCGGCAGAATTGCAGTTCGAGTTGGCCGCTCGGCTGCGTGACGAAATCGCCGATCTGAAGAAGATGATCCGGCAGACCCTGGCCGCCACGAAGTAGCGCCCTGACGGAGGGCGGCGCCGGTGCGGTCCGCCCCGATCGCCTTCACGCACCCGCCGGCACCAGCCAGCACCGACGGTGAGGTTTTGGTTCGCCGGTGCCGGGATGGAATGATTGTTGGCGACGAGGGGAGTACTCCCATAGCGAGGCGTCGTCAACACGGGCGGTCATCCGCTCCGGCGTCTCGGCTGGCGACAGTGGCAGGAGACCTCAGACGACTGGACCCTGAGGAGGCCCTCTCTTGCACGTCACACCCACCGTCTGGACCGTCACGATTCTGGCCACGCTGGCCTTGCTGGCGTTCGACCTGATCGTGATCGGCCGACGGCCCCACGAGCCGTCCATGAAGGAATGCTCGATCGCGATCAGCATCTACGTAGCCATGGCCGTCATGTTCGGCGTCGGGGTCTGGAGCGTGTCGGGGCCACGGTTCGCCGGGGAGTTCTTCGCCGGCTGGCTCACCGAGTACAGCCTGAGCATCGACAACCTGTTCATCTTCGTGATCATCATGAGCAATCTGCGGGTGCCGCGTAAGTATCAGCAGTACGCGCTGATGGTCGGCATCGTGCTCGCCCTGCTCTTTCGCGGCATCTTCATCGCCCTGGGCGCCGCCGCGATCGAACGCTTCTCGTGGATCTTTTTCGTATTCGGCGCCTTCCTGATCTGGACGGCGTGGAAGCTGTTGATGGATTACCTCAACCCCGCCGACGACGACGAGAAGACCGAGAACTTCGCCATGCGCTGGGTGAAGCGCACGTTTCGCTCGACCGACGAGTACCACGGCACCAAGCTGACCATCGTCGAGAACGGCAAGCGGCTGATCACCCCGATGCTGTTCGTGGTGATCGCCCTGGGCAGCACCGACCTGCTGTTCGCGCTCGACTCGATCCCGGCCATCTACGGCCTGACCCAGGAACCGTTCCTGGTTTTCACCGCCAACGTGTTCGCGCTGATGGGCCTGCGGCAGCTCTACTTCCTGATCGGCGGCCTGCTGCAGCGGCTGGTCTACCTGTCGGTGGGCCTGTCATTCATTCTGGCCTTCATCGGCGTCAAGCTGGTCCTGCACGCCATGCATGAGTACCACGTGGACGAGCGTTGGGGCTTCAGTGTCGACGTGCCGATCTGGCTGTCGCTGATGGTCATCATCGGCACGTTGGTGATCACCACCGTCGCCAGCCTGATCAAGTCACGCCGCGACGACCAGCGCGAGAATGAACGCGCCGGCCGACCGCCGGCCTGACCCTCACCAGCCGCGGGCGCGCCACTCGCCCAGGTGCGGGCGTTCGGTGCCGAGGGTGGTGTCGGCACCGTGGCCGGGGTGCACGATGGTGTCGTCACCGAAGTGCCGGAACAGCTTGGCCTCGACGTCGCCCAGCAGGCTGTCGAAGTCGTCGGGCCGCCAGGTCTTGCCTACCCCGCCGGGGAAGAGGCTGTCGCCGGTGAACAGCCGCACCGGCCGTCCGGATGGCGCGTGGGCCAGTGTGATCGACCCCGGGGTGTGGCCGACCAGGCCGATCACTCGCAGTCGCAGCGGGCCCAACGCGATCGTGTCGCCGTCCCATACCTCGCGGCAGAGGACGCCGGTGGCCTCGGCGATCGCGGCCGCGTCCGGACGGCCGGCGTAGGCGGGGGCGCCGGTGGCGGCCACCAACTCGGCCAGCGCGCCGATGTGGTCGTGATGCCGGTGGGTGGTGACCACGCCCACCAGGGTCAGGCCCGCCACCTGGCTCAGTAGCACGTCCGGCTCGGCCGCTGCGTCGATCAACAGGGCCTGCTCGCCATGGGTCAGCAGGTAGGCGTTGTTGTCCATCGGGCCGACAGAGGTCTTGGCCAGCCGCACGTCGTCACCGATCAGCACGCGTTCATGATCGCAGGGGGAGCGCCAGATCGTCCGCACCCTGCGGCGCGACCGGCACCGAACGACCCATCAGCCAGCCCCAGAGCGACGCGTCGGGGCCGCTGATCGGGCGCCGCTGCTCGCCCTCGCCGAGGTCGGCGACCACACCCGAGTCGCTCGCCACCCGCAGCGCGGGCAGGTCGGCGTGCTCCGGTTGCCACAGCAGCGCCCACTGCAGCAGCCAACGGGCCGGGCCGGGATCGATGCGGTCGACGTCGAAGTCGCAGTCCAGGTCGAGGTGGTGCACGACCACCTCCGACAGCCGCGCCATGGGCAGGTGGGCCAGGGTCATCGGACGGCCCAGCAACTGCACGGGCACGCTCCAGTCGTCGACGGTGTCCATGGCGCGTTCGAGCCGCCCGGCGGACGTGTCGAGGCAGATCTGCAGTTCGAGGCCGGTCAGGCTCGACCCGCGTTCAATGCCGGCGCGGCGGCTCTCGGCGTCGGGGTAGAGGGGGACGCTGCGGCCCTCCACGGCCGCTACGATCACCCCGGCCAGGGCGTCGGCTCCGGCCGCCAGGTGGGCTGCCACGTGTGCCCGCGACCAGCCGGGCAGCTTGCTGAGCGCGTTCCACGCGTCGTCCGAGATGCCGATCGTGTCGCCCAGCAGCCGCTGCGTGGCCTCTTGTACCCGTTTACGCAGGGTCTCCAGCGGTGCTGAGAACGTCTGCGCGGTCATGGTGGCCACCCTAAGAGGTTCCGCAGGCAGGCGAAAGTCGGCTGGCCGCCGTCCGGCGGGTACCGGGTCGTGCGGCGCACGCGAGCGGCGCAGGCAGCGCGCCTGACTGGGGTCGCACAGCGGCCCAGATCGGTCATGGGTGCCGTCGGGGGCCGCGCAGCGGCTCGGCGCAGGAACTGTCGGGATCACCGCATAGCATGAGCGCCGTGAATGAACGGCTGATCGTCCGGGGTGCGCGCGAGCACAACCTGCGCAATGTGAGCCTCGACCTGCCGCGCGACGCGCTGATCGTGTTCACCGGGCTGTCGGGCTCGGGCAAGTCGTCCCTGGCCTTCGACACCATCTTCGCCGAGGGCCAACGGCGCTACGTCGAGTCGTTGTCGGCCTACGCCCGCCAGTTTCTCGGTCAGCTCGACAAGCCCGACGTCGACTTCATCGAGGGCTTGTCGCCCGCGGTGTCGATCGACCAGAAGTCGACCAGCCGCAACCCGCGCTCCACAGTGGGCACGATCACCGAGATCTACGACTACCTGCGGCTGTTGTACGCCCGGGCTGGTCGGGCGCATTGCCCGGTGTGTGGCGAGCCGATCACCCGGCAGAGCCCGCAACAGATCGTCGATCGGCTGCTCGCGCTGCCCGACGGCACCCGGTTCCAGGTGCTGGCGCCGGTCGTCCGCGGCCGCAAGGGCGAGTACGTCGACCTGTTCCGGCAACTGGCCACCCAGGGGCTCAGCCGGGTGCGGGTCGACGGCCAGACCCACCAACTCACCGACCCGCCGGTGCTCGACAAGCAGAAGAAGCACAACATCGAGGTGGTGGTCGACCGGCTGGCAGCCAAGCCGTCGGCCAAGCAGCGGCTCACCGACTCGGTCGAAACCGCACTGGGCCTGGCCGGGGGTGTGCTGGCGGTCGATTTCGTCGATCTGCCGGCCAGTGACCCGGCCCGGGAGCGGCGCTACTCCGAGAAGCTGGCTTGCCCCAACGAGCACGACATCTCGATCGAAGAACTCGAGCCGCGGCAGTTCTCGTTCAACGGGCCGTGGGGCGCCTGTCCAGCCTGCTCGGGGCTGGGCACCACCAGCGAGGTCGATGTCGAGCTGATCGTGCCCGACGTGAACAAGAGCTTGACCGATGGGGCGGTCTCGTGCTGGACCTCGGTGTACGTCTCGGGCTACTTCCAGACCCTGTTCAAAGCCCTCGCCGAGAACTACGACTTCGACCTCGACGCCCCGTGGCGCGAGTTGTCGCCACGGGTGCAGTCGGTGATCTTGAACGGGCAGAAGGAGTCGCTGCAGGTACACACCCGCTCACGTCATGGTCGTGAGCACTCGTTCCGGGCGAAATTCGAGGGTGCAGTGCCGTACATCAAGCGGCGATTCAACGAGGCCGAGTCGGAGAACTCCCGCGAACGCTTCGCGGGCTACATGCGTGAGGTGCCGTGCCCCACCTGCAACGGGGCCAGGCTCAAGCCGAGTTCGCTGGCGGTCACCGTGAGCGGGCGCAACATCGCCGAGGTGGCCGGCATGTCGATCGGCGACGTGGCCACCTTCATGGGTTCGCTCGAGCTCAGCGTGCGCGAGGCACAGATCGCCGAGCGGGTGGTCAAAGAGATCAACGAGCGACTCCGGTTTCTGCTCGACGTGGGCCTCGACTACCTGACCCTGTCGCGGTCGGCCGGCAGCCTCTCGGGCGGCGAGGCGCAGCGCATCCGACTGGCCACCCAGATCGGGTCGGGCCTGGTCGGCGTGCTGTACGTGCTCGATGAGCCGTCCATCGGCCTGCACCAGCGCGACAACCGGCGGCTGATCGACACCCTGGTGCGGCTGCGCAACCTGGGCAACACCCTGATCGTGGTCGAGCACGACGAAGACACCATTCGTACCGCCGACTGGGCGGTCGACATCGGCCCGGGCGCCGGCGAACACGGCGGGCATGTGGTGGTCTCGGGCACCGTGGCGGAGCTGCTGTCGCACCCCGACTCGCTCACCGGTGCCTACCTGTCGGGCCGGCGCAGCATTCCGATGCCGAGCAGTCGCCGGCCTTCCACCGGACGGGCGATCACCGTGCACGGCGCCCGCGAGAACAACCTGCGCGACGTCACCGTGGCGTTCCCGCTCGGCCAGTTCATCGCCGTCACCGGGGTGTCGGGCTCGGGCAAGTCGTCCCTGGTCAACGGCATTTTGTACACCGCGCTGGCCAAGCACCTCTACAGCGCCCGGGCAGTGCCCGGCAGGCACCGATCGATCACCGGGGTCGAGCACATCGACAAGGCCATTCACGTCGACCAGTCGCCGATCGGACGCACCCCGCGGTCGAACCCGGCCACCTACACGGGCGTGTTCGACAACGTGCGCAAGCTGTTCGCCGAGACGCCCGAGGCCAAGGTGCGCGGCTACCAGCCGGGCCGGTTCTCGTTCAACGTCAAGGGCGGACGCTGCGAGAACTGCTCCGGCGACGGCACGATCAAGATCGAGATGAACTTCCTGCCCGACGTGTACGTGCCCTGCGAGGTGTGCCACGGGGCGCGCTACAATCGCGAGACCCTGGAGGTGCACTTCAAGGGCAAGACCATCGCCGAGGTGCTCGACATGCCGATCGAGGAGGCGGTGGAGTTCTTCGCCGCGATCCCGGCGATCGCCCGGCACCTGCGCACCCTGGTCGACGTCGGGCTGGGTTACGTGCGGCTCGGACAGCCCGCCACCACGCTGTCGGGCGGCGAGGCGCAACGGGTCAAGCTGGCCAGCGAATTGCAGAAGCGGTCCACCGGACGCACCGTGTACGTGCTCGACGAGCCCACCACCGGCTTGCACTTCGAAGACATCCGGAAATTGCTCGGCGTGCTCGGCCGGCTGGTCGACGCCGGCAACACCGTGGTGGTCATCGAACACAACCTCGACGTGATCAAGACCGCCGACTGGGTGATCGACATGGGCCCTGAGGGCGGCTCACGCGGCGGCACGGTGATCGCCGAAGGCACCCCCGAGCAGATCGCCGCGACGCCCGAATCGCACACCGGCGAGTTCCTGCGTGACGTGCTGCGCGGGCACGACATCCAGGTTGCGAAGCCGGTCGAGCCGCTGATCGAGGGGCCGCCGGCGTCGAGCCGCCGGCGCCGCAAGGCCGGCTGAGTTCAGCCGACAGCCCGACCTGGTTCGACAACAAGCGAGACCCAGGTCTCGACAAGCGATCGGGGTGCGCAACCATCTGGGCCCGGATCGGGCAACGGGCCGATGCTGTGGGGAGCGGGCACGAGCCAATCCTGTCGGTGCCCCGACCTATGCTGGCCGCCATGGCTGAACCGGAGAGTTACCGTCCGGCCACCGGCACCATTCCGACGCAGCCGGGGGTCTATCGGTTCAGCGACCCCGCCGGGCGGGTGATCTACGTCGGCAAGGCGGTCAACCTGCGGCAGCGACTGACGTCCTACTTCGCCGACCCCGCCCTGCTGCATTTCCGCACCCGCACCATGGTGCACACTGCCGCCAAGGTCGAGTGGACGGTGGTGCGCAACGAACTCGAGGCGCTGCAACTCGAGTACACCTGGATCAAGCAGCACGACCCGCGGTTCAACGTGAAGTACCGCGACGACAAGTCCTACCCGTGGATGGCGGTGACCTGGTCGGAGGAGTACCCCCGGGTCTTCGTGGGCCGCGGCACCAAGCGCAAGGGCACGCGCTACTTCGGCCCCTACGCTCATGCCTGGGCGATTCGCGAAACGCTCGATCCGCTGCTGCGGGCCTTCCCGATGCGTTCCTGCACCAACGGCGTTTTCCGCTCCGCGGCGGCCTCCGGACGGCCCTGCCTGCTCGGCTACATCGGCAAGTGCGCCGCCCCGTGCGTCGGACGGATCGGCCCCGACGAGCACCGGGCGCTGGCCCAAGACGTCTGTGACTTCCTGGCCGGGCGCACCAACAGCCTGCTCAAGCGCCTGGAGCGCCAGATGCGGGAGGCCGCCCAGAATCTGGAGTTCGAGAAGGCGGCGGTGCTGCGCGACCAGTTGCACGCGCTGCACCAGGCCACCGACTCCAACGCCATCGTGCTGGGCGATGGCACCGACGCCGACGTGATCGCGCTGGCCGAAGACCCGCTCGAGGTGGCGGTGCAGATCTTCCACGTCCGTGACGGACGGGTGCGCGGCCAGCGTGCCTGGGTGGCCGACCGTACCGACGACACCGACACCGACGGCCTGATCGAGAGCTTTCTGCTGCAGCTCTACGGCGAGGTGGACGGCACCGAGGTGCCGCCCGAGATTCTGGTTCCCGTGGTGCCGGCCACCGCTGACCTGATCGCCGAACTGCTCACCGAGTCGCGCGGCAGCCGGGTGGTGGTCCGCACCCCGCGGCGCGGCGACAAGAAGACGCTGATGGAGACGGTCGCCCGCAACGCCGCCGAGGCGCTGGCGCTGCACCGAACCCGGCGCGCCAGCGATCTCTCCACTCGCAACCGGGCACTCGAAGAGATCCAGCAGGCGCTGGGTCTGCCCACCGCGCCGTTGCGGATCGAATGCTACGACGTGTCACACCTGCAGGGCACCGAAATCGTGGCGTCGATGGTGGTGTTCGAAGACGGGCTGGCCCGCAAGGGCGATTACCGGCGGTTCGTCATTCGCGGCGTCGACGGCTCCAACGATGTAGCGGCCATTCACGAGGTGATCACCCGCAGGTTCCGCCGGTTGCTCGATGAACAGAGCACCACCGACGATGGGCCGTTGCTGGTCGACCCGAGCACCGGTGCGCCCCGCAAATTCGCCTACGTGCCGGGTCTGGTCGTGGTCGACGGCGGTGCGCCGCAGGTGACTGCTGCGGTGCAGGCGCTGACCGAACTGGGCATCAGCGACATTCCGGTGATCGGTCTGGCCAAGCGGCTCGAAGAGGTCTGGCTGCCGGGGGAGGAGTATCCGCTGATTCTGCCGCGCACCAGCGAGGGGCTGTACCTGTTGCAGCGGGTGCGCGACGAGGCCCACCGGTTCGCCATCACTCATCACCGCGGACGGCGCAGCGCTTCGATGGTCGAGTCGGTGCTCGATGCCGTGCCCGGGCTGGGCGAGGTGCGCCGCAAGACCCTGCTGAAGCACTTCGGGTCGCTGAAGAAACTGCGCGCCGCCTCGGCCGACGATCTGGCCGCGGTGCCGGGCATCGGCCCGAGACTGGCCGCCGCCATCGTCGAGGCGCTGGCCGGCCCGGCCCCCGAGGCGGTCAACCTCACCACGGGCGAGGTGATCGACCAGGCGCTGTGATCCTCGCTGCGTCGATCCGCGCCTCCGGTGCGCCGATCCGGCGCCCTGGCACCGTCCGAGCTGGGCAGGCCACCCCGTGCGGCTGCGGGCAACCGCCGTGGCCCTGTACCCAGCCGCTGCCGCTGGCTACGCCGCGACCGGCTGATCGACGATAATGGCCCCCATGACCACGCCCACCTCAGCGCTGCGTTTCGTGATCGTCACCGGCATGTCGGGGGCCGGACGGCGCACCGCCTGCCACACGCTGGAGGATCTCGGCTGGTACGTGGTCGACAATCTGCCGCCGCAACTGCTGCCCGAGCTGGCTCAGATCGCCCGTGAGCGTGACTTCGCGCAGGTCGCCGTCGGCCTCGACGTACGCACCCGGTCGGCGTTTCAGCAGATCCCCACCGCGTTCGACGCGCTGGGCCGCAACGGTGTGGTGCCGCAGATCCTGTTCCTGGACGCCGACGATGCGGCCATCGTGCGCCGGCAGGAGTCGGTGCGTCGTCCGTTGCCGTTGCAGGGCGAGGGTGGGCTGCTGGACGGGGCGGGCCGTGAGCGTCGGCTGCTGGCCACCCTCCGGGCGTCCGCCGATCTGGTGATCGACACCTCGAACCTCAACGTGCACCAGTTGTCCGACCGGGTGGCCCATGTGTTCGGCTCGGGCGACGACCCCGACATTCAGTTCACCCTGATGTCGTTCGGGTTCAAGAACGGCGTGCCGATCGACGCCGACATGGTGTTCGACGTGCGGTTTCTGCCCAACCCGCACTGGGTGGCCGATCTGCGGCCGCAGACCGGGTTGTCGCAGGCCGTGTCCAGCTATGTGCTCGGGCATGCCGAGGCGACCGCCTTTCTCGACCACGCCACAGAGCTGCTGACGGTGGTGAAGCCGGGTTATGTGCGCGAGGGCAAGCGGCTGGCCACGGTCGCCGTCGGCTGCACGGGCGGCAAGCACCGCAGCACCGCCATGGCGGTCGAGCTGGCCCGCCGGCTGCGTAACGCGGGCATCGTCACGCAGGTGCTGCATCGCGATCTGGGCAAGGAGTGAGTTCCCGTCGAACGTCCCCTGCGGTGGTGGCCTTCGGGGGTGGGCATGGGCTCGCGGCAGCACTGAGTGCATTGCGCCGCCTCACCCCACGGCTCACCGCGGTGGTTACCGTTGCCGACGACGGCGGGTCATCCGGTCGGCTGCGCGAGGAGTTCGACATCTTGCCGCCGGGCGACCTGCGCATGGCGCTGGCCGCGCTCTGCGCCGACGACGAGATCGGCCAGTTATGGGCCGACGTGCTGCAGTCGCGGTTCGGCGGCACCGGGCCGCTGGCCGGGCACGCCATTGGCAATTTGCTGATCGCCGGGTTGTGGCAGCGGCTGCCCGACCAGGTGGCGGGGCTCGACATGGTGGGGGAGCTGCTGCGGATCCGCGGCCGGGTGCTGCCGATGGCGGCGGTGCCGCTCACCATCGAGGCCGATGTGGTGGGCGCCGACCCCCGCCACCCCGACGACGAGTCGGTGCTGCGCGGTCAGGCCACCGTGGCCAAGACCAACGGTGACGTGCGGGCCGTCCGGCTGGTGCCGGCCGACCCGCCGGCCAGGCCCGAGGTGGTGAAGAGCGTGCTGGCCGCCGATCATTTGGTGCTCGGGCCGGGGTCGTGGTTCACGTCGGTGATTCCACACCTGCTGGTGCCCGAACTCGCCGAGGCGATCGTGGCCTCGCCGGCGCAGCGGATACTCACCATGAACCTGGTGCCGGCCGACGAGACGCACGGCTTTCCCGCGTCACGTCACCTCGAGGTGTTGGCCGACCACTGCCCCCGGCTGCGGCTCGACGTCGTGATCATCGACCCGAGCTTCGCCGCCGACGATGCACCGCTGGAGCGGTATGCGCGTTCGCTGGGAGCGCGGCTCGTGGTGGACAATGTGCGGATGCACGACGGAACCCCCAGGCATGACCCGTACCGCCTCGCCGCCGTCTACGCCGCACTCATGACCCGCTAGCCTCAGAGGTTCGAGCCTCGGCACCCACCCCGATCACGTAAGGAAGCAAGCATGGCGATGACCCCGCAGGTCAAGGCAGAACTGGCCACCGTCGTGGTGACCAAGCCGGCCTGCCGGCGAGCCGAGGTGGCGGCCACCCTGCGTTTCGCCGGCGGCCTGCACCTGGCCGGCGGCCGCATCGTGGTCGAGGCCGAGCTCGACACGGGGCCAGCCGCTCGTCGGCTGCGCACCGCGATCTCGGACCTGTTCGGCTTCACCTCGGAGTTCGTCGTGGTCACCTCGTCCGGCCTGCGCCGCGGCAGCCGCTATATCGTCCGGCTGATTCGTGACGGTGAGTCGCTGGCCCGGCAGACCGGGCTGATCGACAACCGCGGACGACCCGTGCGCGGGCTGCCCAGCGGAATCGTCAGCGGCGGTCTCGACGTTGCGGTGGCCGCTTGGCGCGGCGCCTTTCTGGCCCACGGATCGCTCACCGAACCGGGCCGCTCGATGGCGCTCGAAGTGACCTGCCCCGGCTCGGAGGCGGCCCTCGCGCTGGTGGGGGCGGCGCGCAGGCTGGGCATTGTGGCCAAGGCGCGCGAGGTGCGCGGGGTCGACCGGGTGGTGATTCGCGACGGTGACGCGATCGCCGCCATGCTCACCAGGCTGGGCGCGCACGAATCGCTGCTGGCCTGGGAGGAGCGCCGCATTCGGCGCGAGGTGCGGGCCTCGGCCAACCGACTGGCCAACTTCGACGACGCCAACCTGCGTCGCTCCGCGCGCGCGGCGGTCGCGGCCGGGGCCCGGGTCGAGCGGGCCCTGGACATTCTGGGCGACGACATTCCCGAACATCTGAAGGTGGCTGGTCTGCTCCGGCTGCAGAACAAGCAGGCCTCGTTGGAGGAACTCGGACAGTTGCATCAGCCTCCGCTGACCAAAGATGCCGTCGCGGGCCGCATCCGGCGGCTGTTGGCCACGGCCGACAAGCGCGCGGCCGAGCTGGGAATTCCCGGCACCGAGGCCAACCTGTCGCCCGACATGCTCGACGACCGAGACTGATCCGGTACGACCTGCTGCGGTGGTGGCACGGCACCGGCGCTGACCAGCCACCGATACGTGGTTTGCAAACGACCTTTTCGCGGCGGGCTTTTTCTATAGAGTGGGCGTTGTCCACCCTTGCCTGTGCCTGAAGCGGGCAAAGAACCAAACGAAGGGGAACCATCACATGACGGTGAAGGTTGGTATCAACGGTTTCGGCCGGATCGGCCGCAACTACTTCCGCGCGCTGACGGCGTCCGGAGCCGACATCGAGGTCGTCGGCGTCAACGACCTGACCGACAACAAGACGCTGGCCCATCTGCTGAAGTACGACTCGATCCTGGGCCGCTTCCCCGGCGAGATCAGCTACGACGAAGAGTCGATCACGGTCAACGGGCACAAGATCTTGGCCTACGCCGAGCGCGACCCGAAGAACCTGCCCTGGGGCGAGATCGGTGCCGACATCGTGATCGAGTCCACGGGCTTCTTCACCGACGCCGCCAAGGCCAAGGCCCACGTCGAGGCGGGCGCCAAGAAGGTCATCATCTCCGCTCCGGCGAAGAACGAAGACATCACCGTGGTCGTGGGCGTCAACGAGGGCGACTACAACCCCGAGACCGACACGGTCATCTCCAACGCGTCCTGCACCACCAACTGCCTGGCCCCGATGGCCAAGGTGCTGAACGACACCGTCGGCATCGTCCGTGGCCTGATGACCACGGTGCACGCCTACACCGCCGATCAGAACCTGCAGGACGGCCCGCACAGCGACCTGCGTCGCTCCCGCAACGCCGCGCTGAACATCGTGCCGACCAAGACCGGTGCGGCTGCGGCCGTAGCCTTGGTGCTGCCCGAGCTCAAGGGCAAGTTCGACGGCTACGCGCTGCGGGTTCCGACCCCCACCGGTTCGGCCACCGACCTGACCTTCCAGGCCGGCAAGGAGACCTCCGTGGCAGAGATCAACGCCGCGATCAAGGCCGCTGCCGAGGGCCCGCTGAAGGGCATCCTGGCCTACACCGAGGATCCGATCGTGTCCAAGGACATCGAGACCGATCCGCATTCCTGCATCTTCGATGCCGGTCTGACCAAGGTGATCGGCGACCAGGTGAAGGTTGTCGGCTGGTACGACAACGAGTGGGGCTACTCCAATCGCCTCGTCGACCTGACCGTTCTGGTCGGCTCGAAGCTCTGATCGACCCCAACTAATCCACAACTGAAGCAGGAAAGGCCGACGGTGAAGTCAGTAGCAGACCTTGGTGATCTGAAGGGCAAGCGGGTGCTAATCCGCTGTGACTTCAATGTGCCGCTCGACGGCGACACGATCACCGACGACGGACGGATCAAGGCGGCATTGCCGACCCTGACCCAACTGAAGAACGCGGGCGCGAAGGTCATCGTGCTGGCTCACCTCGGCCGCCCCAAGGGTGCCCCCGAAGCGAAGTATTCGGTGGCCCCCGCGGCGAAGCGGCTCGGCGAACTGATCGGAGCCGAGGTCAAACTCGCCTCCGACACCGCCGGGCCGGGCGCCGAAGCAACCGTCGCCGGACTTGCCGACGGCGAGATCGCGCTGCTCGAGAACGTCCGCTTCGAGCCGGGGGAGACCTCCAAGGTCGACGCCGAGCGCGAGGCGCTGGCGCAGAAGTGGGCCGCTCTGGCCGACGTCTTCGTCTCCGACGGCTTCGGCGTCGTGCACCGCAAGCAGGCATCGGTCTACGACGTGGCCAAGCTGCTGCCGCACGCCGCCGGCACCCTGGTGAAGAAGGAGGTCGACGTCTTCTCCAAGGTGCTTTCCGACCCGGACCGTCCGTTCGTGGTCGTGCTGGGCGGGGCGAAGGTGGCCGACAAGCTGGCCGTCATCGAGAACCTGCTGAAGCTGGCCGACACCCTGGTGATCGGCGGCGGCATGGCGTACACCTTCCTGGCGGCCAAGGGCTACCAGATCGGTACGTCGCTGCTCGACGAGGCCAGCATCGAGACCTGCAAGGGGTACCTGGCGACCGCGGCGGCCGAAGGCAAGCAGATCCTGCTGCCGGTCGACGTTCGGATCGCCTCCGGCATGGATTTCGCCGCCCGCACCGTCGACGGTGACGTCGACGTGGTCGCGGCCGACGCGATTCCCGCCGACAAGATGGGCCTCGACATCGGGCCCGAGACGGAAACCTTGTTCGCCGACGCGATCAAGGCGGCGAAGACCGTGGTCTGGAACGGCCCGATGGGTGTGTTCGAGATCGCCGAGCTGGCCAACGGCACCGCAGCGGTGGCCCAGGCTCTCACCGAGGTCGACGGGCTGAGCGTCGTCGGTGGTGGCGACTCCGCCGCCGCCGTGCGCGAACTCGGTCACGACGACAGTGCCTTCGGGCACATCTCCACGGGCGGCGGCGCCTCGTTGGAGTATCTGGAAGGCAAGACACTGCCGGGCATCGCGGTGCTCGAGGAAGGCAACTGAGATGACCCGTACGCCCATCATGGCCGGCAACTGGAAGATGAACCTCGACCACGTCGAGGCCACCGGCCTGGTTCAGAAGCTGGCCTGGACTCTGGACGACCTGAAGTACGACCCCAGCAAGTCGGAGGCGGCGGTGATCGTGCCGTTCACCGACATCCGCACCGTGCAGACCCTGATCGAGGGCGACAAGCTGCCGCTGGCCTTCGGTGCGCAGGACGTGTCGCTGCACGACAAGGGCGCCTACACCGGTGAGGTTTCGGCCGCGATGCTGGCCAAGCTGAACTGCAGCTACGTCGTGGTCGGGCATTCGGAGCGCCGCGACTACCACGGCGAGACCGACGAGATCGTCAACGCCAAGGCCAAGGTGGTGCAGGCGGCGGGCATGACCCCGATCGTCTGTGTCGGCGAGAAGCTCGACGTGCGCAAGGCGGGCGAGCATGTGCCGTTCGTGCTGGCGCAGGTCGACAAGGTGCTGGCCGGCCTGAGCGCCGAACAGGTCGGTGCCTTGGTGATCGCCTACGAGCCGGTCTGGGCGATCGGCACCGGCGAGGTTGCGACCCCCGAGGATGCCCAAGAGGTCTGCGGCGCGATCCGGGGCCGGGTGGCCGAACTGGTCGGCCAGGCCGCCGCGGACGCCGTGCGCATTCAATACGGCGGTTCGGCCAAGGCGTCCAACATCGTCGAGCTGATGGCGCAGCCGGATGTCGACGGGGGCCTGGTGGGCGGTGCCAGCCTTGATGCTGCCGAGTTCGCCAAGATCGTCACCTTCTACCAGCGCGCCTGAACGGCCGTGCCGGTTCGCCCGAATCGGCGCTTCGTTGCTGGTGAGTTAGGATTCACCTTGTGATTGTTGTGCCCATGTTGACGTGGCCGATTCTGACCTTGTCGATCGTCCTGATCCTCACCAGCGTCGTGCTCGCCATGTTCGTGCTGCTGCATAAGGGTCGTGGCGGCGGCATGTCCGACTTGTTCGGTGGCGGTATGTCCACCTCGATGGGCGGGTCGTCGGCGGCCGAGCGCGCGCTCGACCGGCTGACCGTCGTGATCGGCCTGGTGTGGTTGGCGACGATCTTCGGGCTGTTGGTGCTGTACCGGTTCTTCCCCGACTACGGCACCCTCTGAGGGCCTGGTCGGCATATTCCCGCCCGGGGCTGGGCGATCTGACAAGGAGAAATACACGTGGTTGGTGGTAGCGCGATTCGGGGGAGCCGGGTCGGCGCCGGGCCGATGGGCGAGGCGGAGCGGGGCGATTCGGCGCCGCGGCTGTACGTGTCGTACTTCTGCTCGAACCGGCATGAGACTCGTCCCGCCTTTGCCGCGGACGCGGTGGTCCCCGAAACCTGGGACTGCCCGCGCTGCGGCATGCCGGCGAACCTCGACTCGGAGAACCCGCCCCCACCGCCGAAGATTCAGCCGTACAAGACCCACTTGGCCTACGTGAAGGAGCGGCGCAGCGACGCCGAGGCGGCTGCGATCCTGACCGAGGCGCTGGAGGGCCTGCGGGCCCGGCGCGCGGCGGGCGAAGTCATCTACTGATTGAACCCGGCCTAGTAGTGTGTCGTGTCTAAATATTTGGGTATAGGTGTCGGAGTTTGATGCGGGCGTCGTTTGTCGTGAACTGCCAGTCGACTTGCCGTTGGTCGTCGTTGGTCGCTTTCTGCCAGGCGGCGAGTTCGGCGTTGAGGACGTCGAGGTCGTCGATGCGGCGGGTGAGGCATTGCCGGCTGAGGGCGGACAGCTCGATCTCGGCGATGTTGAGCCAGGAGCCGTGCTTGGGTGTGTAGTGGATCTCGAGCCGTTCGGCGAGAGCGCGGGCCTTCGCGGGCTCGAACGCCTCGTAGAGCGAGCCGAGGGTATGGGTGTTGAGGTTGTCCATGACGAGGACGACGCGTTTGGCGTCGGGGTAGTCCATGGTCAGTAGCCGGTCCACGCCCGCGGCCCAGTCGATCCGGGTCCGCCGCGGCTTCGCGTCGACGTGGCGGTGTCCGGCGAGCGGCTCGACCCAGACGAAGATCGAGCAGGTGCCGTGACGGACGTACTCCGAGTCCTCTTTGAGATCGTGGCCGGGGCGCGCCGGGATCGGGTCACGAGCGTGGCCGAGCAGCTGGTACGGCTTCTCGTCCATGCACACCACCGGCACTGCCGGGTCGAAGGGCCGGTGGTAGACCTCCAGAACATCCTCCATCCGCGCCACGAACTCGGCGTTGGCTTTCGGCGGGATCGTCCAGCACTTCTTTAAGTGAGGACGAAGCCCCCCTTTTTCAGGGCCCGCCCAATCGTGGAGTGATCCAGAGGCGGCAGCCCGTCGGTAAGGGCCACGTGTTTCTCCAGCAGCCGCAACGACCACCGGTCGAACCCCTCCGGCGGTCTCGTGCACGCCAGCGCGATCACCCGCGCCTCGACATCCCCGGTCACCTTCGGTGGCACCGGCGGCGTGACCCGTTTGCGGCGGCGAATCACCTCATCGGCATCCCCACCGGACTCGACGAACCGCTTCGCGATCAGATACACCGTCTGTTCGGACACCCCGACACGCTCCGCGACAACCCGCCGACCCGGCACGACCCTCGCGTTCTCATCCAGCTCAAGCAGAACCCTCGCCCGCGCAATCATCCGCGCCGGATGCGTCCCCCGCGACACGACCCTCGTCAGCTTCACACGATCCTCAGCCGTCAACGCGACGACATGATCCTTCAGCCTGGGCACGATACGACTCCTCCCGATCAAGCATCAATCAGGACAAGCCAATCCCACCCATTACCAAACTATTAGGAGCGACACTCCACTAGCCGGGCCTAGCTGCGGCTAAAGGAAGCGCTGGTCAATGCGGCCAGCGCTGGTTGAGCCTCTCGTAACCCCTGGTGAGACTGCCGTGTCTGGGTCTCGACACGCTCGACCAGCGTTTCGCTAAAGCGCGCAGTCGAACCAGGGCAGGTGGCGAGCGGCTTCGCGGTCGATGAACCACTTGGTGGCGTGACGTCCGCGAACCACCCCTGCTGGGGTGTCGGGCGATCCGGCGAGCGCGGAGGCAACCGCGCCGGCCTTGTCGGCGCCGTTCGCCAGAAGCCACACCTCGGCCGAGCGCTCCAGTGCCGGCACGGTCAGCGAGATGCGATCGACCTCACCCTTGGGTGACCCGGCCAGGCCGATCACCGTGGACGTCTGCGGCTCGAACGAGGGGTGCCCGGGGAAGATGCCGGCCACGTGCCCCTCCTGGCCGATGCTCAACAGGCAGATGTCGAAGTGCACGTCGTCGAGTTCCTTGGCGTAGGTGGCGGCGGCGGCATCGGCGTCCGCCACGCCGTCGGCTGCGGGCATCGGGTGAGTGCGCGACGGATCGAGTTGAAATTTGCCGGCCATCAGGGCCAGCGCCGGGCCGGCGTGCCGGGCCGGGTCGTCGGTGGGGGTGAATCGTTCGTCGGTCCACCACAGCTCCATGCGCCCCGGGTCGGCGCCGGCCGCTTCGAGCTTGCTGCCGAAGCTGTCGTACACGCGTAGCGCGATGCGTCCGCCGGTGAGGCACAGGTGTACGACGCGCTCGGGATCTTGCTGATACTCGGCGATCTGGGCGACCAGCATGGCGGCCGTCCGTTCAACCAGTTCTGCGGCATCGGCGAACCGCAGCACCTGATCGGTCACTTGCCCGCCTTCTCCGCGTCCCGCCGCTCACAACGCTGGACGAGGGTTTTCATCGTTGCCGCGAAGATGTCATCGACGTCGAGCCGCCGCAATTCTTCGGTGATCAGAGCGTTGAGGTCGCGCCGCCGCAGGGCGATCTGACGGCGGGGCAGCCCGGGTGCCGAAAAGGTGGCCATGCGTCCGTCCTCGCGATCAATGCGAATGTCACCGTTTGCGGTCTTCAAGGTGACCTGGGTGATACCGATGCCGGTCCCCGCCTCACTGCGTTCGACCGGAAGGTCGAGCCGGTTCTCGAGCCAGGCCGCCAGAAGCATACTGCCGGCGTTCTCGGGGGCGCCTTCGACGCGCACGTCGAGGATCTCGGCCGGGTACGAGTCGACCGCCGCGGCCAGCAAGGCCCGCCACGGGGTCAGCCTGGTCCAGGTGAGGTCGGTGTCGCCGGGGTAGTAGTTGCAGGCGCGGCGTTCGATGGCTGCCAACGGCCGTGACGAACCCATGGCGTCGGTAATCCGCCGCACCGCCAGCTTGCCGAGTGGGTCTTGGCCGGGCTTCTCGGGGGCGCTCGCCGGCCACCAGGCCACGACCGGTGAGTCGGGCAGCAGCAGGGGCAGCACCACCGAGTCGCGATGCTGTGCGAGCTGGCCGTGGAATCGCAGCGAGATGATCTCGCCGGGCACCTCCTCGCCCAGCCTGATCTCGGCGTCGACCCGGTCGGCCTCGGCCTGGCCGTTGGTGACCAGAATGATCCGGGACGGGTGCTCACGGCCCGCGTCCTGGCAGGCCTCAAGGGCCTTGTCGTAGTGCCGCATATCGGCGACGACGATCATGGTGAACACCATCGACGAGGCGACGCCGATGTTGTGCCTGGCCTTCACCAGGGCCATGTGAATGCCGGTGGCGTTGGTGTCGGGAATGGTGATGATCATGGTCGTTCCCTCCCAGTTATGGCCTGCGCCAGACGAAACCGTCACGGGCCAGCATGGCATTGCCGCTGGACGGACCCCAGGTTCCGGACGGGTAGCCTTCGGGTTGGCTGTCGAGGTCGGCCCAGAAGTCGAGAATCGGGTCGAGGATCTTCCACGACAATTCCACCTCTTCGTGCTGCGGGAACAGCGGTGGGTCGCCGAGCAGTACGTCGAGAATCAGCCGCTCGTAGGCTTCAGGGCTCGACTCGGCGAACGAGGTGCCGTAGGCGAAGTCCATGGTGACGTCGCGAATCTCCATCAGCGTGGCCGGCACTTTGGCGCCGAACCGCAGGGTGATGCCCTCGTCAGGCTGGATGCGCAGCACCAGGGCGTTGCTGCCCAGTGCCTCGGTGTCGGTGTGGCTGAACGGCAGGTGCGGGGCTCGGCGCAGGTTGAGCGCGATCTCGGTGACCCGGCGCGGCATGCGCTTGGCGGAGCGCAGGTAGAACGGCACCCCGGCCCAGCGCCGGTTCTCGATATCGACGCGGATCGCGGCGTAGGTCTCGGTCTGCGAGTGCGGGCTGATGCCGTCTTCCTCGAGATACCCGAGCACCTGCTTGCCACCGGCCCAGCCGCCCAAGTACTGGCCGCGGGCTGTGTGCGCCGCCAGATCTTTGGGCGGTTTCGTCGCGGCCAGCACCTTGCGCTTCTCGGCCCGCAATTGCTCGGCCTCGAACGAGGTGGGCTCTTCCATCGCGGTGAGTGCCAGCAACTGCAACAGGTGGTTCTGAATCACGTCACGGGCCGCACCGACCCCGTCGTAGTAGCCGGCCCGCCCGCCGACGCCGATGTCTTCTGCCATCGTGATCTGCACGTGGTCGACGTAGTTGCGGTTCCAGATCGGTTCGAACAGCTCATTCGCGAAGCGCAGCGCCAGCAGGTTCTGCACCGTCTCTTTGCCCAGGTAGTGATCGATGCGAAACACCGACTGGGAGTGGAACACCGAGCTGACCCGGCGCTCGAGCTCTTCGGCGCTGGCCAGGTTGTGCCCGAACGGCTTCTCGATCACCACCCGGCTCCAGGAGTCCGGCTGATCGCGCTTGGCCAGACCGTGCTTCTTCAGCATCGAGATCACCTGGTCGAACGCCTTGGGCGGAATCGACAGGTAGAACGCGTGGTTGCCGCCGGTGCCCTGGGCCTGGTCGAGGTCATTCAATGTGCTCTTCAGCGTTTCGAACGACTCGTCGCTGTCGAAGGTGCCGGGCACGAACCGGATGCCCTCGAGCAACTGACTCCACACCTCTTCGCGAAAGGGGGTGCGGGCCCGCTCCTTGACGGCGTCGTGGACGATCTGGGCGAAGTCCTGGTGCTCCCAGTCACGGCGGGCGAAGCCGATCAGACCGAAGCCGGGCGGCAGTAACCCCCGGTTGGCCAGGTCATAGACGGCGGGCATCAGTTTCTTGCGCGCCAGATCGCCGGTGACGCCGAACAGCACCAGGGCACACGGCCCAGCGATGCGCGGCAGCCTGCGATCCTGGGGATCGCGCAGCGGATTGACGAACTGCTCGGGGTCACTCACTCCCGCATCGTTTCGCGGATCAGTTGACGGAAGCAATCGCCTTCTCCACCGACGTAACGAGTTCGTTCCACGAGACGACGAAATTTCTCGACGCCCTCGTTCTCGAGTACCTCGAACACTGCGGGCAGATCGACCCCGGCCGCGCTGACCTGTTCGAGCACAGCCTTGCCCTCGGCGGACTTGCCGACGATCGACGGACCAACCTCACCGTGGTCACCGAAGGCGTCCATGGTCTTTTCGGGCATGGTGTTCACCACGCCGTCGGCGACCAGGTCGGTGACGTACAGGGTGTCGGGCAGGGTGGGGTCCTTGGTGCCGGTCGAGGCCCACAGCGGACGCTGCACGTTGGCGCCCTTGGCGGCCAGCGCCTTGAACCGATCGGAGCCGAACACGTCCGCGAACGCGCCGTAGGCGACCAGCGCGTTCGCGATGGCGGTCTTCGACTTCAGGTCGTCGCGGCCGACCAGGGCCAGCCGCTTGTCGACTTCGGCGTCGACCCGGGACACGAAGAACGAGGCCACCGAGTGGATCGTCGACAGGTCCTTGCCGGCAGCATCGGCGGCTTCCAGGCCGGACAGGTAGGCGTCCATCACCTCGCGGTAGCGCTCCTGCGAGAAGATTAAGGTGACGTTGACCGAGATGCCGTCGGCGATGGTCTGCCGAATGGCCGGCAGGCCGGGTTTGGTGGCGGGAATCTTGATCAGCACGTTCTCGCGGCCGACCAGCTCGTGCAGTTCGGCGGCCTGCGCGATCGTCGCGCCCGTGTTGTTCGCCAAGGTGGGGGCCACCTCGATCGAGACCCGGCCGTCGTAGCCGTTCGATGCGGTGAACACGTCGGCGAACAGGTCGCAGGCGTTGCGCACATCGGCGCTGCAGAGTTGCTTGATCGCGTGGTCGACGTCGATCTCGTCGCCCAGCGATTTGAGCTGTTCGGCGTAGTCGGCACCGTTGGTGAGGGCCGCGGCGAAGATGGTGGGGTTGGTGGTCACGCCCGAGACCGAATCGTCCGCGATCTTCCTCGCCAGGTTTCCGCTGGTGAGCCGAGCCCGGGACAGGTCGTCCAGCCAGATCGACACGCCGGCGTCCGACAGGGCCTTCAGTCGATCGTTCATGTGCGCTCCACTTCCTCGTCGTGGTTCACGCCGCTGCGGTGCGGCCCGTTCCACTCTAGTGGGGTGGGCCGGCACCGTCGGCCACCGCTCGGGCGCACCGTCGACGACACCTCTGTGTGCGCCGGGCATCGATCGGGCTAGACTGCTCGCGATCCGGGCAACGACGGAAGTGGGCGGGGATGCATCAGGCGGTCACGGCGGTTGATACCGCGGCCCCAGGAACGCTGCGTGCCTACCTGGCCCTGACCAAGCCGCGGATCATCGAGTTGCTGCTGGTGACCACGGTGCCCGCGATGTTCCTGGCGGCCGGCGGTGTGCCGCAGTGGCAGTTGGTGGTCTGGACGCTGCTCGGCGGCACCCTGGCCGCCGGCTCGGCCAACGTGTTCAACTCGGTGCTCGACGCCGACATCGACTCTGAAATGAGGCGGACGCGGCGTCGTCCGATGGCGCTGCACCGGGTGCCGACGGGCAAGGCATATGTGTTCGGCGCCGTACTGGGAGTGTTGTCGGCGCTGATTCTGGGCTTCGGCGCCAACTGGCTGTCGGCCATGCTGGCCCTGGCGGCCAACGCCTACTACGTGTTCGTGTACACGATGGGTCTGAAGCGCCGCACCTCGCAGAACATCGTCTGGGGCGGCATCGCGGGTTGCTTTCCGCCCCTGATCGGTTGGACGGCCGTGACCGGCAGCGTCGACTGGACGCCCCTGGTGATGTTCGCAATCGTGTTCTTCTGGACGCCGCCGCACACATGGGCGCTGGCATTCCGCTACAAAGAGGACTACAAGCAGGCCCACGTGCCGATGTTGCCGGTGGTGATGGAGCCCCCGGCGGTGGCGTGGCGCATCGTCGTCTACACGATCATCACGGTGGCGGTGAGCCTGCTGCTGTGGCCGGTGGCCCAGACCGGCTGGCTGTACCCGGCGGTCGCGCTGCTGGCCGGCACCTGGCTCACCGTCGAGTCGCTGCAGTTGCTGGTCCGGGCCAGGGCCGGGCTCACCGAGGCGGCGCTGAAGCCCATGCGGCTGTTCCACCTGAGCAACAGCTACCTGGCCGTGGTGTTTCTCGCCGCTGCCGTCGACCCGCTGATCTTCTAGCGATGCGCTGATCAAAGCGCCCACCGCTGGTTGAGCGTGTCGAAACCCCGAGTGAGGGCACTTCGTTTGTGGTCTCGACAAGCTCGGCCGGCGAGGAATCAGCGTTTGCCCGGAGAGTCGTCGACCAGTTGCCCCGCGACCGCTGGTTGAGCGTGTCGAAACCCCCAGTGGGGGCACTTCGTTTGTGGTCTCGACAAGCTCGGCCGGCGAGGAATCAGCGCATCGTCTGAATCTCCGGGGCCGCAGAGAGCCACAGATGGCTGATCGCCACCGTGTACAGGGTGGTGCCGACCATGTGGGCGAACACCAGCCCCATGGGCAGATGGGTGAAGTACTGCGTGTAGCCGATCAGCGCCTGGAGGGCGGCGCAGCCGATCACCAGCAGCGCCGCCCGCTGGATTGGCCAGATGCCCCGCGCGGCGTAGGCCAGCCAGACCACCAGCGCCAGCGTGATCCACATCGTGACGGAATGAACGCGGGCTATCTCGCTGAGTTCGAAGCCGTTGCGTTGCGCCGCCCCGTCGCCCGAGTGCGGGCCGGCTCCGGTGACCACCGTGCCGAGGTACATCATCACCAGCGACAGCCAGAACACCGCCTGAACGGCGAGCTGCAACCGGCGCGGCGCGACGGTAGGCAGTGATTCGAACGCGTCGTGCGCAACGGTGACGGAGGCGACGATCAGGCCGATCGAGAGCACCATGTGCAGCCCGACCACCCACGGGTTCAGTTCGGTGAGCACAGTGAGCCCTCCGATCACGCCCTGAAAGCCGATGCCCAGGCCGATCACGATCGTCAGCACCCGGATCCGCCCTGCCCGGACTGTGCGAAAGGCGGTGATGGCGGTACCCAGCGCGATGATCATCAGCACGAAGGTGAGCGTCCGATTGCCGAACTCGATGAACGCGTGCCACTCCGCTTCCGGCTGCGGCACGTACGAGCCAGCGTCGCACTGCGGCCAGGTCGGGCAGCCGAGCCCCGATTTGGTCAGCCTCACCAGCGCGCCGGTCCAGACGATCACCATGTTGGCGATCAGGTTCGCCAGTGCCCACCGGCGAAGGCTGCGCCGACCACTCAAGATGTCCAACGGAATGCCTTTCGAGCGATCACGGTGAGGGCCGCGGCCCATAGCGCCAGCACCAGCAGGGGCAGGGGAGCGGGAGTGCCCAGAGCCGCCCCACGCAGCGCCGAGCCCAGTGCCGCGGTGGGCAGCAGCGGCGGCTGATCGACGATCAGCCCGCCCAGCGCCAGGCCGACCAGGTAGATCAGGTTGGCCAGCGCAAGGGTCACCTCGGCCTTCAGCGTGCCGGCCAGCAGCAGGCCGAGCCCGGCGAAGGCGCCGATGCCCAGCGCCATGGCGGCCACAGCGCTGAGCACCGCCAGTGGGCTGACCTGCGGACGCCAGCCCAGCACACCGGCGACAGTGAGCAGCAGCAGGGCCTGGATCGTGACCAGGGCGCACGCCGACAGCGCCTTGCCGGCGATCAGGTCGGCCCGGGTCAGTGGGGTGGCGACGAGTCGCTCCAGCACGCCGTAGCGGCGCTCGAAGCCCGTGGCGACCGCCACCGCGGTGAAGGCGGTCGACCACACGGCCACCGCGATCACCGATGCCGGAAACGTGCTGCGGTCAAGCCCGAACCCGGTGCCCCATGCCAGGCCCGCCACCAGCAGACCGAGCGGGATCGCGAACGCCAACAGCAACTGCTCACCGTTGCGCAGCAGCATGCGCAGTTCCATGGCCGCGTGCCGGACGACCCGCGCGAGGTTCATGCTCCTCTCCGCCGATGGGGCCAGGGGCGAGGAATCTGCCGGTCGAACTCGTTGAGGCCCGTCATGCCGCACCGCCGGTGTGGCGCAGGAATACGTCCTCCAATGACGCCTCGGCGGTCAGCTCGGCCACCGTGCCCGAGATGGCCACCCGGCCGGCGTCCATGATCCAGACCCGGTCGGCCAGTCGCGCGGCCTCGTCCATGTCGTGGGTGGTGAGCAGCACGCTGACCCCGTCGCGGCGTAGGTCGGCGATCAACTGCCAGGTGCGGCGTCGGGCGTGCGGGTCCATGCCCGCGGTGGGTTC
Organism: Micropruina sp.; assembly: GCF_047602085.1. Classification (GTDB taxonomy): domain Bacteria; phylum Actinomycetota; class Actinomycetes; order Propionibacteriales; family Propionibacteriaceae; genus Micropruina. Next base: position 237,211 of record NZ_JASGID010000005.1, on the reverse strand, counting down.
GTCGAGCAGCACCAGCTCGGGCCGTCCGACCAGGGCGCCGGCCAGGTTCACCGCCTGCTGTTCGCCGCCCGAGAGTCGCCGGTAGGGCCGGTTCAGTAGCGGGCCCAGGGCGAGGGCGTCCACCAGATCGGACACCGGCAGCGGGTGTGGGTACAACGAGGCGAGGTAGTGCAGCAGTTCACCGGGGCGGACGGCCGACCAGGCGCCCACTGACTGCGGCATCAGGCCCAGACGCTCGTTGGCTCCGCCGGGCGGCCCGCCCAGCACGGTGACGGTGCCGGCGTCGGGGGTGAGCAGCCCGGTGATGCAGCGGATCGTGGACGTCTTGCCGGCGCCGTTGGGGCCCAGCAGCGCGGTCAGTTCGCCGGTGGCGGCGGCCCAGGTGAGGGCGTCCAGCACCCGAGTGCCGCCGAGGCTGAGGGTGACCGCGCGCAACTCGATTGCGGCGGCTGGGGTCACCCGCTCAGCATAGGACGCCTCCACGCGTGCCCGGACGACATCGCTCGCCTCGCTGGGCACCGATCAGCCCCCGCGTCGTTGGTCGAGCATGCCGCAGCCTCTTGTCACGGTGCCAGATTCGAAGTCTCGACACGCTCGACCAGCGGTGAAGCGCACGAGCCGTTGGTCGAGTGTGTCGTAACCCCTTGCCAAAGGGGCATTGTGGAGGTCTCGACGACAGCCGCTGATTCGTCCGGCGCTGATTCGTCCGGCGATGATTCGTCCGGCGCTGACTCGTCCAGCGGGGCAGGGCCTTGCTCGAAATCGGCGCGGGTGAGCATCTCGCGGTCGATCAGCATGCCGTAGAACGAGCGCCACACCATGACGCACATCGCCACGAAGAACACCCCGGCCAGCACCCAGGTGAGCACGTGGTTGCCCTGTGCGGTCATGCTCACCGCCAATTCGACGGCCAGCAGCCCGAACAGCGTGGTGAATTTGATCACCGGGTTGAGCGCCACCGAACTGGTGTCTTTGTACGGGTCGCCGACCGTGTCGCCGACCACCGATGCATCGTGCAGTGCGGTGCCTTTGGCCGCCAGGTCGGTCTCGACGATCTTCTTCGCGTTGTCCCAGGCGCCGCCGGCGTTAGCCATGAAGATCGCTTGGTACAGCCCGAAGATGGCGATCGAGATCAGGTAGCCGATGAAGAAGTACGGCTCGACGAAGGCGAAGGCCAAGGTCGCGAAGAAGACGCCGAGAAAGATGTTCAGCATGCCCCGCTGGGCGTACTGGGTGCAGATCTCGACCACCGTGCGCGAGTCGTCCACCGAGGCCTTGGTCGCACCGTCGAGCTTGATTGTGCCTCTGATGAACTCCACCGCCCGGAAGGCGCCGGTGGTGACCGCTTGAATGGACGCCCCGGTGAACCAGTAGATCACCGCGCCACCGGTCACCAGCCCCAACAAGAACGGCGCGTGCAGCAGCGACAGCTTGTCGAGGTTGGCGGTCATGCCGTTGGTCAGGCCCATGATGATCGAGAAGATCATGGTCGTGGCGCCCACCACTGCGGTGCCGATCAGCACCGGCTTGGCGGTGGCCTTGAAGGTGTTGCCGGCGCCGTCGTTCTGTTCCAGCAGTTCTTTGGCCCGGCCGAAGAATGGGCGAAAGCCGTGCTCAGTGGCGAGCTCGTCGGCCACGCCGGGGCGCTCTTCGATCAGGCTCAGCTCATACACACTCTGGGCGTTGTCGGTGACCGGGCCGTAGCTGTCGACGGCGATGGTGACCGGGCCCATGCCGAGAAAGCCGAAGGCGACCAGGCCGAAGGCGAACACCGCCGGAGCGACCATCAGCACACCCACCCCGAGGCTCGAGATCACAAAGGCGGCGAACATCAAGGCGATGATCGACAGTCCGACCCAGAACGCGGAGAAGTTGCCCGCGACCAGGCCCGACAGAATGTTCAGCGACGCACCGCCCTGGTGGGAGCTTTTCACCACCTCTTCGGTGTGTACCGCGCTGGTCGAGGTGAAGACCTTGACCAGTTCGGGGATCAGTGCCCCTGCCAGGGTGCCGCAACTGACGATCGTGGCCAGCTTCCACCACAGGGTGCCGTCGCCCAGGTCGGCGATCAGGAGATAGCTGGTGAAGTAGGTGGCGACGATCGAGACCACCGAGGTGATCCAGACCAGATTGGTCAGCGGACGCTCGAAGTCCATACGCCGGGCGGTGCGGTACTTGGCGGCGGTGATCACCGCGTTCACCTCGTATGAGGCGGCCGAGGCGAGCACCATCACCGCGCGCACGAAGAACACCCAGCACAGCAACTGCACCTGCACGATCGGGTCGGGCACGGCCAGCAGAATGAAGGTGACCAGAGCCACGCCGGTGACGCCGTAGGTCTCGAAGCCGTCGGCGGACGGGCCGACCGAGTCGCCGGCGTTGTCACCGGCGCAGTCGGCGATCACGCCGGGGTTGCGGGCGTCGTCCTCTTTGATCTTGAAGACGATCTTCATCAGGTCGGAGCCGATGTCGGCGATCTTGGTGAAGATGCCGCCGGCGATGCGCAGCGCGGACGCCCCCAGTGACTCGCCGATGGCGAAGCCGATGAAGCACGAGCCGGCGATCTCGGCCGGCAGAAACAGCATGATCGACAGCATCATGAACAGTTCCACGCTGATCAGCACCATGCCGATGCTCATCCCGGCCTTGAGCGGAATCTGATGCAGCGGCAGCGGACGCCCGCGCAGGGCGGCGAACGCGGTGCGGCTGTTGGCCATCGTGTTGAGCCTGATGCCGAACCAGGCGATGCCGTACGACCCGGCCATGCCCAGCACGCTGAACGCCAGCACGACGGCCACCCGGCCCCAGCTCAGCCCGGCCAGGAGCTTGAAGTAGACCAGGATCACCGTGCCGATGAAGGCCCACAGCACCAGCAGAAAGCGGCCCTGCTGAATCAGGTAGGCCTTGCAGGTCTCGTAGATCAGCTCGGAGATCTCGCGCATCGAGGCGTGCACCGGCAGGTTGCGCACCTGGGCGAACCGGACGATGCCGAACGCCAGCCCGGCCACCGCGATCAGCAGGCCGATGCCGAGTAGCTGTTTGCCGCTGAGCAGGCCGAGAAAGGTGACCTGGTCGAGGTCGGGCAGGGTCAGGTTGGCCTCGCCGCCCCCGGCGTGGGCCGGGGGAGCGGTGGAACTGCCCGAGCAGCCGGCCAGGCCGAGGGTTGTGGCGACGAACAGGACGGCGGCTACGCGCGTCCGGTGCTGGAGTGAGCCTGGTGCGGTGATCACGAAAGTCCTCGCGAGATGACGTGCGGTCGTCCGTGGCCGCAACGACTCCCAACCTACTACTCGGTGTCGTAGATGCTGCGGCATGGCTGAAGAGGGTCACCAGGTGACACTGCGCGTCTCGGAATCCAGGACGTCGTCGGCCGCCACCCACTGGGTGCCGTCACTCGCCGGCGCGGCCAGAACGACCCACGGGCCGAACCAACCGGTCGATGCTGGACCCGAGCAAGGTGAGATCTTTCAGCGTTCCCAGTTAGCCGATGAACGCGTGAAGCGCAGCGGCCGTCCTCGCGGACCAGGCCTGGGCGCCCGGCCCCACCTGTGCCCCGGACGCCGACGACCCGGACGCCGACGACCCGGGCGGGCTGGCCTGCCGGCACCACCGGACTGGCGAAGACCCGGTGCCGGCTCGTACCCCCGGGGCTTCGGCGGGCAATCCAACGCCAGGGATTGTTCCTCCGTCGCCTCGACATCCTCGGGCCTGGCCTGCTCGGCGACACCGTCGTGCCCTGTATCACAGTGCAAGACAAATTGTTGCACTGTTGGCTCACTTGGGGGGTAGGCGACCCTAAGCACGCTTGGAACGCCGCAAATCATTCAGCAAGAATGGGCTTGTGAAAACGGACGCGACCCGAGCCCACGGTGCCCCGGCGCCGATGGTCGAGTCGGAGGCGTCCACCCGCGCCCGGGTCGCCCGGTCGATTTTGCAGCACGGGCCGTCTACCGCCTCCGAACTCGCGGAACGACTGCACCTGACGGCTGCGGCCGTCCGGCGCCACCTTGCGGTGCTGACCGGCGCCGGACACCTGACCGCACGCGAACAGCGGGTGTACGGAGCCCGCGGCCGAGGTCGTCCAGCCATGGTGTTCGCCCTCACCGACGCCGGCCGGGCGGAGTTTCCGCACGCCTACGACGCCCTCGCCATCGACGCCCTCACTTTTCTGCGCCAGACCATCGGCGAGCAGGGCGTCGAACAGTTCGCCGCCGACTTCGTGGCGGGCGTCGCGAAACGTTTCGAAGAGCTGCGCGGGGAATACGACAATCCCACCGACGCGTTGGTCAAAGCGTTGAACGATGCCGGCTACGTGGCCTCGGTGCACCCCGTGGCCAGCGGAAAGCAGTTGTGCCAGCATCACTGCCCGGTCGCCCTCGTGGCGGCCGAGTTCCCCGAGTTGTGCGAGGCCGAGACCAAGGCCTTCGCGCACCTCCTCGACAGCCACGTCCAGCGGCTGGCGACCATCGCCCACGGCGACGGGGTGTGCACCACCCACGTGCCGCGCCCGGTGCAGCCTGCCGACCATCCGATCAGAAAGGCCGTTCCATGACGACCACCGCACCCCAGGCCCCCGGCCTGGGCGCCACTCAGGAAGAACACCTGGAGGCACTCGGCAAGTACCAGTGGGGCTGGCACGACGCCGATGTCGCCGGTGCCGCCGCACAGCGCGGCCTCAGTGAGGCCGTGGTGCGCAACATCTCGGCGCTGAAGAACGAGCCGGAATGGATGCTCGAGACCAGGCTGAAGGGCCTGAAGCTGTTCGATCGCAAGCCGATGCCGACCTGGGGTGCGTCGCTCGACGAGATCGACTTCGACAACATCAAGTACTTCGTGCGCTCCACCGAGAAGCAGGCGGCCAGTTGGGACGACCTGCCCGACGACATCAAGAACACCTACGACCGGCTCGGAATCCCCGAGGCCGAGAAGGCCCGGCTGGTGGCCGGCGTCGCTGCCCAGTACGAGTCTGAGGTGGTCTACCACAAGATCAACGAAGAGCTGGAGCGCCAGGGCGTCATCTTTCTCGACACCGACACCGGCCTGAAGGAGCACCCGGAGCTGTTCCAGGAGTACTTCGCCACGGTGATCCCGGTCGGCGACAACAAATTCGGCTCGCTGAACACCGCGGTGTGGTCGGGCGGCTCGTTCGTCTACGTGCCCAAGGGCGTCCACGTCACCATTCCGCTGCAGGCCTACTTCCGGATCAACACCGAGAACATGGGTCAGTTCGAGCGCACCCTGATCATCGCCGACGAGGGCAGCTACGTGCATTACGTCGAGGGCTGCACCGCGCCGATCTACTCGTCGGACTCGCTGCACTCGGCGGTGGTCGAGATCATCGTGAAGAAGAACGCCCGGGTGCGCTACACCACCATTCAGAACTGGTCGACCAACGTGTACAACCTGGTTACCAAGCGCGCCACCTGCGAAGAGGGCGCCACCATGGAGTGGATCGACGGCAACATCGGCTCGAAGGTCACCATGAAGTACCCGGCGGTTTACCTGATGGGCGAGCACTCGCGCGGCGAGACCCTGTCGATCGCCTTCGCCGGCGAGGGCCAGCACCAGGACGCCGGATCGAAGATGGTGCACTGTGCGCCGCACACCTCGTCGTCGATCATCTCTAAGTCGGTGGCTCGGGGCGGCGGACGCTCCTCTTACCGCGGCCTGCTGCAGGTGCAGGAGGGTGCTCATCATTCGGCCAGCACGGTGAAGTGCGACGCGTTGCTGGTCGACACGATCAGCCGCTCCGACACCTACCCCTACGTCGACGTCCGCGAAGACGACGTGTCGCTGGCCCACGAGGCCACCGTGTCGAAGGTGAGCGACGACCAGTTGTTCTACCTGATGCAGCGCGGCATGGGCGAAGACGAGGCAATGGCGATGATCGTCCGCGGCTTCGTCGAGCCCATCGCCCGCGAACTGCCGATGGAATACGCGCTCGAACTGAACCGACTGATCGAATTGCAGATGGAAGGAGCCGTCGGCTGATGGCCGCACCCGTTATGGAGGCCGTTGAGGCCGTTGAGAGCCACCTGCACCCGACGCCCTCGTTCGACATCGAGGATCACCCCTACCCCAAGGGCCAGGAGGAGATCTGGCGGTTCAGCCCGCTGCGCGCGATGAAGGCGCTGCTCACCGACACGCCCAGCGAGGGTCACCTGAGCTGGGACGAGTCGCTGCCGGCCGGTGTGACCAGCCGCGGCGTCAGCACCACCGAGGCCAAGCTGCTGGTGGCCGAGCCGCCGATCGACCGGGTCTCGGCGCTGGCCGCGGCGCGCTGCGGCGGCGCCCAGGTGATCGAGGTTCCCGCGGGCGCCGAACTCACCGAGCCGGTCACCATCACCCTGACCGGCACCGGGGAGCACGTCTGGGGCCACCTGGTGTTCAACGTCGGTGCCCACTCGACCTCGACCATTCTGGTGCGTCACGAGGGCTCGGCCAGCTACGCCACCAAGGTGGACGTGCTGGTCGGCGACGGTGCCCGGGTCAACTTCGTGTCGATTCAGGACTGGGCCGACGACGCCGTGCACGGCGGCCAGCACAGCGTGCTGGTGGGCCGTGACGCGCAGGTGCGCACGGTGACGGTGAGCCTGGGCGGCAAGGTCGTCCGGCTGGCCGAGACCGCCAAATTCGCCGGCCCCGGCGGTTCGCTGGAGCAGTTCGGGCTGTACTTCGTCGACGGCGGCCAGCACATCGAGCACCGGCTCTTCGTCGACCACAACGCCCCGCACACCCACAGCAACGTCGACTACCGCGGTGCGCTGCAGGGTGAGGGCGCCCGGTCGGTGTGGATCGGTGACGTGCTGATTCGCAAGATCGCCGAGGGCATCAGCACCTATGAGTCGAATAAGAACCTAGTGCTCACCGACGGCTGCCGGGCCGACTCGGTGCCCAACCTCGAGATCGAGACCGGTGAGATCGAAGGCGCCGGGCACAGCTCGACCACCGGACGCTTCGACGACGAGCAGTTGTTCTACCTGCGCTCGCGGGGGATCAGCGAGGCCGAGGCCCGCCGGTTGGTGGTGCGCGGCTTCTTCGCCGGCATCATTCGCCGCATCGGCGTGCCCGCGGTCGAGGAGCACATGATGGCGGCCGTCGAGCGCGAGCTTGCGGTCACCATGGGCAGCTACGCATGACTTTTCGGCATGCCGCCACGCTCGATGAGGTTCCTGTCGGCACGTCCATTCCGGTCGACCTCGGCGGTGACGCCGAGGTGGCAGTGGTGAACACCGTCGACGGGATCTTCGCCATTCGCGATGTTTGCAGCCACGCCGAGGTGCCGCTCAGCGAGGGTGAGGTCGACGGGTGCACGCTCGAGTGCTACTTGCACGGCTCCCGCTTCGACCTGCGCACCGGCGAGCCCCTTGAACTACCCGCCACCCAGCCCGTGCCGGTCTACCCGGTGAAGCTGGAGGGCGACGACATCTACGTCGACATCGACAACCCGATCAACCAGGAGAACTGAACCGCCATGTCCACACTGTCCATCAACGGCCTGCACGTCGAGGTTGCCACCGAGTCGGGCCCCAAAGAGATTCTCAAGGGCGTCGACCTCACGGTGAACTCGGGCGAGGTGCACGCCATCATGGGGCCCAATGGTTCGGGCAAGTCGACCCTGGCCTACTCGATCGCCGGCCACCCCAAGTACACGATCACCGGTGGGTCGGTCACCCTCGACGGCGTCGAACTCACCGACCTGACCGTCGACGAGCGGGCCCGGGCCGGGCTGTTCCTGGCCATGCAGTACCCGATCGAGGTGCCCGGCGTTTCGGTGGCGAACTTCCTGCGGACTGCCAAGACCGCCCTGGACGGTGAGGCGCCCAAGGTGCGCACCTGGGTCAAGGACGTCAACGCCGCCCTCGACCGGCTGGGTCTCGACCAGACCTTCTCGGCCCGCTCCCTCAACGAGGGCTTCTCCGGTGGTGAGAAGAAGCGCAACGAGATCGTGCAGTTGGAACTGCTCAACCCCAAATTTGCGATTCTCGACGAGACCGACTCGGGCCTCGACATCGACGCCCTGCGGATCGTCAGCGAAGGCGTCAACCGGTTCGCCGCCCAGGGTGACCGCGGGGTGCTGCTGATCACCCACTACACCCGCATTCTGAACTACATCAAGCCCGACTTCGTGCACGTGTTCGTGAACGGGCGGATCGCTGAGGAGGGCGGCCCCGAGCTGGCCCAGAACCTCGAGATCGAGGGTTACGAGCGGTTCATCAAGGCTGCCGCAGCGGCCAACTGAGGCCGAGCGCGGCCGTGTGGCGACAGGAGAGCCAGTGAGCTACGACGTCGATCTGATTCGAGCGGACTTCCCTATTCTGGACCGTCGAGTGGGGGAGTATCCGCTGGCCTACCTCGATTCGGCCAACACCTCGCAGAAGCCGCAGGTGGTGATCGACGCCCTGGTCGACCACTACGAGCGGCACAACGCGAATGTGGCCCGGGCGATGCACACGCTGGGCGCCGAGGCGTCCGCGGCCTACGAGGGCGGCCGCGAGAAGGTGGCGGCGTTCATCGGCGCGAACCGAGCTGAAGAGCTGGTGTTCACCAAGAACGCCTCCGAGGCGCTCAACCTGGCCGCGCACACCCTGGGTGCGGGGTTGAAGCCGGGTGACGAGGTGGTGATCACGGTGCTGGAGCACCACTCGAACATCGTGCCGTGGCAGTTGCTGTGCGCCCGCACCGGGGCCACCCTGCGCTGGTTCGACATCACCGACGAGGGCCGTCTCGACCTGGCCAAGGCCGAAGCCGAGAACCTGATCAATGCCAACACCAAGATCGTGTCGGTGTGCTGGGTCTCGAACGTGCTCGGCACCGTCAACCCGATCGCCGAGATCGCCGCCCGGGCCCACGCCGTCGGCGCGCTGCTGGTGGTGGACGGCGCACAGGCGGTGCCGCACCTGACCACAGGCGTGGCCGGCTCGGGCGCCGACCTGGTCGCGTTCACCGGGCACAAGATGCTCGGCCCCACCGGCATCGGCGGGCTGTGGGGCCGGCACGACCTGCTCACCGAACTGCCGCCGTTCATGGGCGGCGGCGAGATGATCGAGATCGTGAGGATGACCGGCTCGACGTTCGCCCCGCCGCCCTACCGGTTCGAGGCCGGCACGCCACCGATCGCCGAGGCGGTCGGGCTGGGTGTGGCCGCCGACTATCTGGCCGAGCTGGGCATGGCCGACGTCGCGGCGCACGAGCGGGCGATCACCGGCTACGCCCTGCACACCCTGCAACAACTGGACGGGCTGCGGGTGCTGGGCACCACCGAGGTGGGGCCGGAGGGCCGCGGCGGGGCGGTCTCGTTCACCCTGGCCACCCCCGACGGGCTCGACATTCACCCGCACGACGTGATGACCTTCCTCGACTCGCGCGGCGTGGCGGTGCGGGGCGGGCACCACTGCGCCCGTCCGTTGCACGAGCGGCTGGGAATAACCGCGTCGACCCGGGCGTCGTTCTACCTGTACACCGTGGAGCGCGAGATCGACCAACTGGTCGACGCACTGGCCTACACCAGGGATTTCTTCGGGAGGGCGGCGTGAGCGTCGAGGCGATGTACGCCGAGATCATCCTGGACCACTACCGGGCCAAGCATCACAGCGGCCTGCGCGAACCGTACGGTGCCCAGGTGCAGCATGTGAACCCCACCTGCGGCGACGAGGTGCTGCTGCGGGTCGCGCTCGACGGTGACACGGTCGCCGACGTGTCGTACGAGGCGGTGGGCTGCTCGATCTCACAGGCCTCGACCTCGGTGATGAGCGACCTGGTGATCGGCCGCAGCGTCGCCGAGGCGCTGGCGTTGCACGAGAAGTTCACCGAGATGATGCACAGCCGGGGCGAGCTCGAACCCGACGAAGACACCCTCGAAGACGGCATCGCGTTCATCGGGGTAGCGAAATTCCCCGCCCGGGTGAAATGCGCACTGCTGGGCTGGTCGGCGTTCAAGGACGCCGTCGCGCAGGCGCTGGCCCCCGACGCTACGAAGGAGCACTGATGACCGAGCAACGGCCGTCCGACCTGGTGGACGACACCTTTCCCGACAGCACCGCGCCGCCCACGGCCCGTCCGTCGCTCGACGACCTGACCGAGGCGATGCGTGACGTGGTCGACCCCGAACTCATGGTCAACGTGGTCGACCTGGGTCTGGTGTACGGGATCCATCTCGATGACGACAACAACTGCACCATCGACATGACGCTCACCTCGCCCACCTGCCCGCTCACCGACCGGCTCGAATTCGACACCGAGATGGCGCTCGACGGTCTGGTGAACTCGGTGCTGATCAACTGGGTGTGGCTGCCGCCGTGGACGCTCGACAACATCACCGACGAGGGTCGCGAGCAGTTGCGGGCCATCGGCTACAACGTCTGAGCCCCGAGCCGGTCGCGTTCGTTGAGCCGATCCCGGGTGGCTGGTTGAGCTCGTCGAATCCCGGGTGGGCTGGTTGAGCTCGTCGAAATCTCGTCGTGGGGTTAAGAGGTTCCGCGGTTGGGCGGAGTCGGCTGGTTGCCACCCCGGCGCGTAGCTGAGCACCTTCTTCTGACTCGACTGGGCATCTTCTTCTCACTTCACGTGACTGCGCCACGTCTTCGCTGGTCGGCGGCACTCAGCTACGCACTGGAGCGACGCCCAACTCGACAGCTCCGCCTGCGGGGTCTCTGGGCGCTGAAGACGTCGGCTTCCGGGCTGGTACGACCGTGGGCAGGCCGTCCACCGGGTCGGGGAAGACGTGTGCGGCCAGGCCGAAGACCTCAGCCAGCAACCGGTCGTCCAGCACCTCGGCCGGGCTGCCCTGGGTGACGATTCGGCCCTGCTTCATCACGACCAACCGGTCGCTGTAGCGAGCCGCCAGCCCCAGGTCGTGCAGCACCACCAGCACGGTCTTGCCCTGTTCGGCAGCCAATTGGTGAACCAGGTCGAGCACCTCGACGGCGTGCGCCAGGTCGAGGTGCGTGGTGGGCTCGTCGAGCAGAATGACAGGCGTCTGCTGCGCCAGCACCATCGCCAGCCAGGCCCGCTGCCGTTGTCCTCCGGAGAGCTCCTCCAGCGGCCGGTCGGCCAGGTCGGTGAGTCGGGTGAGCCGCAGCGCGTCAGCAACAATCCGTTCGTCCCCGATCGACCACTGCCGGTACCAGGGTTGGTGCGGTTGCCGGCCGCGGGCCGCCAGATCGGCCACCGTCAGCCCTTCGGGCGCCAGTGGGGATTGCGGCAGCACCGCGATCCGGCGCGCCACGTCCCGCGTCGACAGGGTGCGAATCGGTCGCTCGTCGACCAGCACGTCGCCCGCGGTGGGGCGCAGCAGCCTGCCCATGGTGCGCACCATGGTGGATTTGCCGCACCCGTTCGGGCCGATCACGCTGGTCACCCCGTGCGCGACCACAGCCAGGTCGATGCCGTGCAGGACGGTGCGCTCCCCGTAGCCGGCCTGGACGCCACGCAACGCCAGCGGTGACGGTTCGGGGTGGGAATGCTCAGACACTGGATCTCCTCAGCCTGGTGACCATGAACCACAGCAGCGCCGGGGCGCCGACGATGGTGGTGACGATGCCGACTGGCAGTGAGACCGGAAGCCGCTCGGCCACCAGGTCGGAGCCGAGAAGCAGCACCGCGCCGACCAGACCGGCCGCCAGAGGCGGTGGCCCCGCCGTGCCGAACAGCCGCAGCGCGACCTGGGGGGCGACGAAAGCGACGAACCCGATCGGGCCGGCCGTTGCGGTCGCGGCCGAGACGATCAACACCGCGATGACCAGGGCGGAGGTTTCGACGGCTGCCGTCCGGGTGCCCAGTGCGGTGGCGACGTCGCGACCCAACCGCAACGTCCCCAGCTTGGGCGCCAGCGCCACGCAGGCCACCGAGGCGGCCACCAGCAGCGGGCCCAGCACGAGCAGATTGGACGCCTCGGCACCCTCGAGCGAACCGATCAGCCAGCGGGCGGCGATGGCGGCATCTTCGATCGAGGCCCGGGTCAGCATCCAGGATGTGGCGGCGATCAGCAGCGCGTTGAAGCCGAGACCGACCAGGATCGGCCGGTAGCCGTCGAAGCCGCCTCGCCAGGCCGTGGCCAGGATCACAGCCGTGGCGAGCAGCCCGCCGACGATGCTGGCCGGACCGAGCAGGGTGCGGGCGTCGATGCCGAAGGTGGCCCAGGCCCAGGCGGCGTTGGTCAGCAGCAGCACCGCAGCTGCCCCGCGCCGGCGGTGACGCCGAGAATGTCGGGGGTGGCGATCGGGTTGCGGGTGATCGTCTGGGTCAGCGCTCCCGCGCAGCCGAGCGCGAAGCCGACCAACACCCCGAGCAGCAGCCGGACCAGCCGGTGGTCGATCACCACCAGGTTCTCGATGCGGGTGCCGTGGCCGCGCAGGGCGGCCAGCACTCGATCCAGCGGCAGGTCGAGGGCTCCGGTCGTCAACGCCACGGTGGCCAGCGTGGCCAGCAGCAGCAGGCAGCCGAGCATGGCCATGATGGCCCGCCGACGCACCAGCAGGCCGATCGGTCCGAGGGTGACGCCCAAACGCCGGGGTGTGCTTGGCGGCGTTTCGGTGCGGGCGGGCACGGTCGCGATCACAGCGCCACCAGCCGTCGGCGCCTGGTGATGGCGACCAGCACGGGACCACCGAGCAGCGCCATCACCACCCCCGCCTGCAATTCGCCGGGCGGAGCCATCACCCGCCCCAGGGTGTCGGCGGACAGGAGCAGTGCGGCGCCGGCGAGCGCCGCCTGCGGGATCAGCCAGCGGTAGTCGTGACCGCTGAACAGCCTTGCCAGGTGTGGTGCGACCAGGCCGACGAAGGCGATCGGGCCGCACAGGGCGGTTGCCGCGCCCGCCAGCAGGGTGATGGCCACGATGCCGGTGACCCGGGCGGAGGCCACTCGTGTGCCCAGTGCCCGGGCGGTGTCCTCGCCCAGCGACAGCGAGTTCACCGCGAACGAGTTCACCAGGGCGAGCACCAGGCCCGCGCTGACCAGCACCAGCAACAGCCACAGCAGTTGGACGTCACGGTTCTGCAGCGAGCCGACCTGCCAGAACCGCAGCGTGTCCAGGGTCTGCTTGTCGAGCAGGACCAGGGCCGAGGTGAAAGACCCAAGAAGCTGGCTGACCGTCGTGCCGATCACGGCGAGCATCACCAACGCCGCGCCGCGCAACTGGCCCAGGCCGAGCAGGAAGATCAGCGCGGTCGCAATCGCCGCGCCCAGCAGCGCCGCCACCGGGAGCGCCAGGGGAGCGTCCACCCCGAACAGGTACACCAGCGCCGCCACCCCCAGCGCCGCGCCGGCGTTGACGCCGAACAGGCCGGGTTCGGCCAGCGGGTTGCGGGTGTGGCCCTGCATCAGGGCACCGGCCGCACCCAATGCCAGCCCGGTCGCCAAGCCGATCACGGTGCGTGGCAGCCGTTGGCTGGCGATCACCAGGGCGTCCGCTGACCCGGTGCGGCCCAGAAGTCCGGACAGAATCTCGGGGAGTGAGATGGCCCGTGCTCCGACCAGGAGACTCACGGTGAAAGCCGCAATGACAAGCGCAAACAGTATCAAAGTGACAGCCAGCATGCGGTATGCCCGATTCCCCGGACGGCGGTCGTGGGCTGGCATGCCATTTAGGCTAGCCTCGCCTTATCTAAATGTGTAATCACGAAAGGGATCACCTGATGCTCACCCGAGCCCTGCGCTGGACGGTCGCCGCCGCCGCGGCGTTCGCCATGGCCGCCTGCGGCAGCAACACCGCCGCGAGCCCGTCCGCCACCGACTCAAGCACTGCCGCCGCAGCCACCCGGACGGTGGAATCCACGTTCACCGGCAAGCAGGTGGAGATTCCCACGAACCCGCAGCGCGTGCTGGCTCTGTGGCGGGTCGGCGGCGAACTCGCCGATCTCGGCGTCGTCCCGGTGGCCGCGCTCGAGGAAGAGCTCCTGGAGAGCGAGATGGGCGCCGACGTGTATGCGAACGTGAAGGACGTGCCCACGGTCGGCACCTACGACGGCGTGGACATTCAGAAGGTGATCGCGGCCAAGCCCGACCTGATCATCGGGATGGACAACGGCGGCCTGCAGATCGACTACGACGAGCTGTCCGAGGTGGCACCGACCGTCATCCTGAAGATTTCCGAACCGACCGACGTGTGGGACAACTACCCGACCGTGGCCGACCTGGTCGGCAAGTCCACCGACTTCGAGACTCGCAATGCAGCGATCGACCAGCAGTTGGCCGACGTCAAGACCCAGTACGGCGACATCCTCGGCAAGCTGCAGGTGACTGCCTTCAACGGCTCGGCGGATGGCCTTTGGGTCAACACCTCCAAGTCGCTCACCTACCGTCGGCTGGCTGCGGCCGGCTTCGGCTACAACCCCACCTACACCGACAACCCGGAGCGCTACGTGACGGCGCTGGCGCTGGAGAACCTGCCCGACCTGGCCGATCAGGACGCGCTGTTCTACGACACTGCCTTCATCGGTACGGTGCCCGACGACACCCAGAAGGTGCTCGACTCGGCGTCCTTCAAGGCGCTGCCGGCTACCAAGGCGGGCCTCGCCCTGCCGATCAGCTCTGGCACCGTCTACACCCTCGCCGGGGCACAGAAGATGGCCGACGACATCAAGGCGGCAGCCGAGAAGATCGCTGCGGCCAAGGGCTGAACCAGGCTGTGCCGGCCCGGCACCCGAATAGCTGCCACCCGCGGCGGGAGGGGCGAGCGAAGGCTCCTCCCGTCGCGGCTGGCCCCCGCCCGTCCACGATGGGCCCGGTGACCGGGACGGCGTTGAGGGTTGGCGGGTCGCTGGCCTACGATCACGGCTGTGAGTGAGGTGCGCTGGCTGTCTATGGACGAACAAGCCCTGTGGCAGAGCTTCGTCCTGGCCCAGCAGGATCTCGACCGGGTGATTTCGGCAGACCTTGCCGGTAGCGCCTTGTCGCATGCCGATTATGCGGTGCTGGTGGGGTTGAGCGGCAGTGGTGGCGAGGGCATCCGGGTGGGGCGGTTGCGGCAGTGGATCGGCTGGGAGAGCAGCCGGCTCGCCCATCAGTTGCGGCGCATGGAGAAGCGTGGCCTGGTGGCCCGCAGCCCGGCCGTCGAGGACGGCCGGGGCACGCTGGTGACGATCACCGATGAGGGCCTGGCCCGGATCAGGGCCGCGGCCCCCGGCCATGTGTGCACCGTCCGGGCGAACTTCTTCGACCTGATGACTGCCGAGGAGCAGGCGGTACTGCGTGCGGTCTTCGAACGAGTAACGCAGGCCATCACTCCCGATCGGCCGCCGCTGTCCGGCCTGTCCTGATCCGAGCTTCATGGTCGGCGACCGTTGACCTCTCACAGGCACGGCCCGGGCACGGAATGGGCGTTGGGGAAGTGCTGATCAATGCCTTAGCCCGCTGGTTGAGTTTGTCGAAACCCGTAGGTCGCCGCAGGATTCCTGGGTGCCGCGAATCTGGCCATCGGCGTGAAGGGCAAGGCCTGCCAGCAGTCCCAGGCGTAAAGGGAGCAGCGCCCGCCCGGTAGAGTGGTCCCTCGTGCTGGTGGCGAGAGAAGTCGAGGTTCGGGCGGGAGCCAGGCTGCTGTTGTCGCCGGCGTCGTTTCAGGTCGGGCCCGGCGACAAGGTCGGTCTGGTCGGACGCAACGGGGCAGGCAAGACCACGCTGACCAAGATCCTGGCCGGCGAGGCGCTGCCGGCCGCCGGCCAAATCACCCGGCAGGGCCAGATCGGTTACCTGCCGCAAGACCCGCGCACCGGGGATCTCGACACCCTGGCCAAAGACCGCATTCTGTCGGCCCGGGGCCTCGACGCGATTCTGCGGCGGTTGACCCGCTACTCGGTCGAGATGGCCACTGAGACCGGTGACGCGCAAGACACGGCGATGGCCGCGTACTCCCGCGCCGAAGCCGAACTGGCCGCAGCCGGGGGGTACGCGGCCGAGGCGGAGGCCGCCCGGATCGCGGCCAACCTGGGCCTGCCCGACCGAGTGCTCGGCCAGCCGCTGCGCACCCTGTCGGGCGGCCAGCGTCGCCGGGTCGAACTGGCCCGGATTCTCTTCTCTGGCGCCGACAACCTGCTGCTCGACGAGCCGACCAACCACCTGGACGCCGACTCGATCGTGTGGCTGCGGGACTTCCTGAAGGCCTACCCGGGCGGGGTGATCCTGATTTCGCACGACGTCGGGCTGCTTGAGGCGATCGTCACCAAGGTGTTTCACTTGGACGCCAACCGGGCCGAGATGGACCAGTACGCGATGGACTGGAAGCGGTACCTGCTGCAGCGCGAGACCGACGAGAAGCGGCGCAAGCGCGAAAGGGTCAACGCCGAACGCAAGGCCGAACAACTGCTCGCCCAGGCTGACAAGATGCGCGCCAAGGCCACGAAGGCGACGGCCGCGCAGAACATGGCCAAACGGGCCGAGCGGCTGCTGGCCTCGGTCGAGGGCGAGCGGGTCGCCGACCGGGTGGCGAAGATCCGGTTCCCCACTCCGGCGCCCTGCGGCAAGGTGCCGCTGCGGGCGTCCGAATTGTCGAAGAGCTACGGTTCGCTGGAGGTGTTCACCGACGTCGACCTGGCCATCGACAAGGGCTCCCGGGTGGTGGTGCTGGGCCTGAACGGCGCCGGCAAGACGACGCTGCTGCGCATTCTGGGCGGCATCGAGACCTCGGACACCGGGCAGGTGCAGCCGGGGCACGGGCTGCGGCTGGGCTACTACGCCCAGGAGCACGAAACCCTGGACGTGTCGCGCAGCGTGCTCGAGAACATGATGACCGCGGCCCCCGACGACATGTCGCCCACCGACGCCCGCAAGATTCTCGGGTCGTTTCTGTTCACCGGCGACGACGTCGACAAGCCGGCCCGGGTGCTGTCGGGTGGTGAGAAGACTCGGCTGGCGCTGGCCATGCTGGTGGTCTCGGCGGCCAATGTGCTGCTGCTCGACGAGCCGACCAACAACCTCGACCCGGCCTCGCGCGCCGAGGTGCTGGCCGCGATTCACTCCTTCACCGGCGCGATCGTCCTGGTCACCCACGACGAGGGCGCCGTCGAGGCCCTCGAGCCCGACCGCGTGGTCCTCCTCCCCGACGGCGACGAAGACCTCTGGACCCCCGACTACGCCGACCTGATCTCACTGGCCTGACACCAGCGCCCCTGCCGCCAGCGCCCCTGCCGCCGACGACCTCTGCGCGACGTTGCGTAGGCAAGGGCTCATTGCGCAGGGTGCAGCATGCGCAATGAGCCACAACCTGCGCAACGTCGGCCGATGCCGGGCAGCGAGGTGGTGATCTACATCGCGCCGGCCAGGTGGGCGCCGGCCAGATAGCCCGATGCCAGGGCGACCGCCACGGTGCGAATGGTGTGCTCACCGGGCAGGTATCGGGAATGGTGCAGGCCGACGTCGTGGCGGGTGTCGGCCTCTTCGCCGGTGCCGACGAACATCATCGCGATCGGCACGTGCTGGCCGAAGTGGCTGAAGTCGTCGGCGCCCAGCGATCGGAACGGTTCCTCGGCCACCGGCAGGCCGGCCGCGTGCAGCAGCGGGTCGAGGGCAACCACCAGGTCGTGGTCGTTGGCCAGCACCGGGTCGCCACGCAGCAGCGACACTTCAGCGACAGCGCCGCGGGCGGCGGCAGTGTGTTCGGCGAACCGGCGAACCTCGGCGTGCAGCACCTTCCGGTCGCCCTCGTGCATGGTGCGAATGATGCCCTGCAGCATCGCCGAGTCGGGAATGATGTTGTGGGTGGCGCCGGCCTCCAGGCGTCCGATGCTGATCAGGGCGGCGTGGGTCGGGTCGATCAGCCGACCGACTAGTTCGTACAGCCCTGAGGCGATGGACGCCAGAATCGGCACCGGGTCGATGGTCACGTGCGGGTAGGCACCATGCCCGCCGTGCCCGCGCACCACGATGTCGAAGGCATCCGCGGCCGCGTTCACCCCGCCGATGCCGCTGCTGATCAAGCCCGCCGGCACCCGAGGCTGCACGTGGGCGCCGATCACGCAGCGGACGTCCTGGTCGGTGAGCAGGCCGGTGCGCAGCACGTCCGGCGCCCCGGACGGCTGGCATTCCTCCCGAGGCTGGTAGATGCCGAGCAGCCCGATTGGTAGCTCGATGGTCTCGGCCGCTTTGAGCAACGCCCACACCGCGGCCATGTGCACGTCGTGCCCGCAGGCGTGCATCGCTCCGTTGCCGGAGGCCCAGTCGACGCCGGTCTTCTCCCTGATCGGCAGGGCGTCCAGTTCGCTGCGTACCGCCACGCACGGGCCCGCCGGGCCCAGCCTGGTGAAGAAGCCCGTGTCAGCGACCGGTGTGGTCCCACGCCCCAGCGCGGCCCGCAGCAGGTCGGCGGTGGGCTGCTCGAAACCGCCGACGCAGGGGTCGGAGTGGATCGCTCGGCGCAGGGCCTGGGCCTGGGGGAGCGCGGCGTCGATTCCGCTGATGAACTGCTCGATCAGGGCTGCTGCTGCAGGGGTGGGCCAGGCGGACGTCACGGTGCCGGAGTTTACGGCCTCCTTGTTACGGTGTCGCGCGACGGCCATGGATGGGACCGGCCGACATGCTCAGCCTCTCCCCAGCCGGTAGTAGTGCGCGGGCTGCGGCACCGGACGGTGGGCGTCCGGCATCAGCTCGTCGGCGATCAGGGCCCAGCCCGGGAGCACGGCCAAGACCTCGTCGAGCGTCGTCCCGGCGGGCGCCCGTGGCCGGACGGGTGGTCCGGTCTGCCCACGGGTCAAAGGCCACCATCGGCGTGGTGGCGCTGGTTGCGGCCAGCGCGCCGACGCAGCGCCCCCAGCCAGCGCGCTCGTCCGCTACGACTGCTTGGTCCGGCGTCGTGGCTTCGACGCCGCGGCGTTCCTGGCTGTGTTGATCAACGCCACCCTGCGGTCCGAGGTCTCGGCAGCTTCGACCAGTGACAAACAGTGTTGCTCGCGTCAGGCGGCGAGCGGGGTGAATCGCGAGACCCGCACCGCCAGCCGGACGGTCTCGGCGCCCGCTGCCCGGGGTGGGTTGTGAAAGGCGTTGGGGCCCATGCCGATCAGGTCGTCGACGACCGCCGCGGCGACCTGGCTCGTCAGGCTCTTGGCGACCGCGGTGTGTTCGTGAGCGAAATATTCGGAGGCCGCCGCCAGCAGCCGGTCGTGCTTGTCGTCATCAATGCCGAGCAGCCCGTACCGCTCGCGCAGCTCGGCCAGGTGGCCGGCGGTGGGGGTGGCGATCAGCAGCGTGCCGTCCGGCCGGAGCACCCGGGCGAATTCCGCGAGATTGCGGGGCGCGAAGACGCACAGCACCACGTCGAGCGAGGCGGTGCGCACCGGCAGGCCCCGCCACACGTCCGCGACCACCGACGCCACCCGGTGGTGCGCGCGGGACGCTCGTCTGGCTGCCGCCCGTGACACGTCGAGGGCGAGGCCACGGGCACCCGGTCGTCCCTCGACCAGGCCGGCCAGGTAGTGGCCGGTGCCGGCCCCGGCCTCGAGCAGCGTGGTCGCCCCGGTCAGCGGAACCTGCTGGTCGAGGGCCTCGGAGACGACGTCGAAAAGCCCGGACGCCTGCACCCGCGCCCGGGCCTCAAGCATCGCGGGGGTGTCGGCGTTGGCCGGCTCGGGGCCGTTCGCCAGGTTCAGGTAGCCCTGCTTGGCCACGTCGAAGGAGTGGCCGGCGGGGCAGCGCCAGCGCGGGCCGTCGGCGGTCAGGTCGGCGGCGCAGTGCGGGCAGCGCAGCAGGTCGTGCGCGGCGTGCAGGCTCATCGGACGGCCGAGTGGGGGCTCACAGTGCCCGCAGTGCGCCGCCGTCGACTGCGATCACCGAGCCGGTGACGTAGGACGCGGCCGGCGACAGCAGGAAGGCCGCGACCCGGCCGAACTCGTCCGGTTCGCCCAGGCGGCGCAGCGGGATTGACGCCTCGGCGGCCTGCCGGGCGGCTGTGGGATCGCCGCTTCGGCCATGCAGGAAGCTGATCCGTTCGGTGAGCACCGTGCCCGGCATCAGGCCGAACACCCGGTGGCCGTCGGGTCCGACCTCGTCGGCGAGTTGCTTGAGCAGCATGGCCAGGCCCGGCCGCAACCCGTTCGAGATGGCCAGGCCGGCGATCGGCACCTTCACCGAGGTGGACAGCACCACCCCGAGGGCCGCTGGGCCGGTGGCCGAGGCGAGCACCGAGCGAATCGTGCGCAGCGCGGCCAGGAACACCGAGTCGAAGGCGGCCAGCCATTGCTCGTCGGAGTTGTGCAGCACGCCGCCCGGCGGCGGCCCGCCGACGCTGATCAGGGCGCCGTCGAGGCGTCCGAAGGTGCGCAGGGCCAGGTCGGTCGCCGCAGCAGCGGTGCCGGCGTCGCCGAGGTCGGCAGCCAGCCCAACGGCCTGGGCGGACCCCAGTTCGGCGACGGTCTCGGCGAGCACGTCGGCCCGCCGGGCGACCAGCGCCACCCGAGCGCCCTCGGCAACCAGTTGCCGGGCGGCGGCACGTCCGAGCCCGCCGCTGGCCGCGGTGACCACGAACACTCGATCGGTCAGTCCCAGGTCCATGCCGCCAGCGTAGGGGACGGTTCCGCCTGGTTCAGGGGACGGTTCCGCTTGGTTCAGGGAAAGGCCGACTTTTCGCTGGTCGAGCTTGTCGAGACTTCGATCATGGCGCCCCTGGCCGCCGCGGTACATCTGAGGTCTCGTCACGCTCGATCAACGATTGATCAGCGTTCCTCACGGGACGCTTCCGGCCGGTTCAGCGGGCGCGGGCTGGTGTGAGCCGGCCCTGGGCCAGCCACCACCAGCTCTCGCGGCCTGTTGCGACCCGTTCGGAAAAGACTTTGCTGACCCCGTGCCTGTGATCAAGGTCGACCCCCTCGGACGCCCCGGGTCGCGAAATGACGACCGATGTGGGCATGCCGAACGCTCCCCGAGCAAGCAGACGGCCCGATCCGTCGTCATTTCACGAGGCCGGCGCGCCTGTCTCGGCCTGGGCCCGGCGCCGGTCGCGCAGGTCGGAGCGAATCAGCACCACCAGCCCGACCGCCGCGATGCCGGCGAACGCGAACCACTGCAGGGCGTAGCTGAAGTGGTTACCCTCGGTGAGTTCGGGCGGGTCCACCGGTACCAGGGCGTCCGTCGGGACCGGCGTGATGGTGACCGCGCCTATGTAGCCGTTGACCAGCGGGTAGCCCACCACCGACGCCACTGCGTCGGAGTTGATCAGCCGCATCGAACCGTCCACCGGGGTGATCGCGTCGGTGCCGCCCTGCTCGTTGCGCCGCACGTAGCCGACTACGGTCACCTCGCCGGCCGGTGCCGTCGGCGCCGTCCGCGGAAAGTCCTGGTTGCTCGGACGGGCCGCGAAACCCCTGCTCACCAGCACATTGCCGGCCGCGGTGCGCAGCGGCGTCACGATCTCCCAGCCGGTGGCGTCGGCATTGGACCGATACCGCACCACGAACGAGTGATCCACATCGAAGGTGCCGGTGACGGTGACCCGCTGCCACTGGTCGGCGTCGGTGAGCACGTGGGTGAACACTGTCGTCCAGTCGAGCACCGGCGCGTTCTCGTGGGCCACCACCACGCCGTTGTTGTCGCGCCGCTGCTGCAGCCGGTCGAGCTGCCAGCGGCCGAGATTGACGAAGGCCACGGCCAGGCAGGCGACGATCACGCCGACGGTGACCCAGCGCACCCACAGCCGTCCGGGGCGGGGTTGGCCCATCGTGCCCAGCACTGGCACCGCTCAGTCCTCCACCGAGCCGTGAATCACGGGGCCCTGCTCGATCGCCGGACGATCCGAGGCCGGCTCGTCGTCACTGTCGGGCGGCCGGCGCAGGTCGACCGCGTTGGCCAGCATCACCGCCATCGGGGGAATCACCGCGGCGCCGACGAACAGCACCCAGTTCCACGGTGTCGGGGCGACAACGCCGCCCAGGAAGCACACCACGCGCACGGCCATCGTGGCCAGATAGCGCTTGTTGCGCTGCTCGGCATCAAGCGACCGGGCCCGGTGCGCGCTCGTGATCAGCACCGGACGGCGGGCGGCCTGCCCCCGTGAGCCCGTCACGCGTACACCCCGGTCACACAGACACTGTATGTCGTGGCGCCGCCACTCGGCCTCCTCCGCTAGGGTCTGCTGCGTGATCGAAACCGAAGCCGTGAGCGGCCGTAGCGCCGTCGTCACCGGCGGCAACAAGGGGATCGGTGCCGCGATCGTGCAGGCTCTCCTGGCGCAGGGCCACCGGGTGGCCAGTTTCTCACGCGGCGGCGACGCTCCCGAGGGCGTGTTGGGCATCGCCTGTGACGTGACCGACGGTGACCAGGTCGAGGCCGCGTTCAAGGCCGCCGAGGCCGCGCACGGCCCCACCGAGATCCTGGTCGCCAATTCGGGGGTCACCAAAGACACCCTGATTTTGCGAATGAACGACGCCGAATGGGATCTGGTGATGAACACCAATCTCAAGGGCGCTTTTCGCTGCGCCAAGCGGGCCAGCCGTTCGATGCTGCGCCGCCGCTGGGGGCGGATCATCTTCACCGGCTCGGTGGTGGGCCTGTACGGTTCACCCGGCCAGGTAAATTACTCGGCGTCGAAGGCGGCTCTGGTCGGCATGGCCCGGTCGTTGACCCGTGAGATCGGGGGCCGCAACATCACCGCCAACGTGGTGGCGCCGGGCTTCATCGAAACCGAGATGACCGCGGTGCTGCCCGACGAGGTGGTGGCCGGGTACCGGGCGTCCATTCCCGCCGGACGTCTGGGCGTTGTCGACGAAGTGGCCGCCACCGTGGCCTTTCTGGCCAGCGAGCAGGCGGGCTACATCTCCGGGGCCGTGATTCCGGTTGACGGCGGCCTCGGCATGGGTCACTGAGGAAGGTAAAACAGATGGGGATTCTCGAGGGCAAGAACATTCTGGTCGCAGGCGTGACCATGAACACCTCAATCGCCTACCGGGTGGCCGAGATCGCCCAGCAGGAGGGCGCCACGGTGTTGGTGTCGAACTTCGGCCGGGCACTCAGCCTCACCCGGCGCATCGTCAAGCGTCTCGACCCCGAACCGCCGGTGATCGAACTCGACGTCACCAATGACGAGCACCTCGCCGGGCTGGCGGACGCCGTCCGTGAACACGTCGACCACTTGGACGGCGTGGTGCACTCGATCGCCTTCGCCAACCCCGAGACGGCGCTCGGCGGAAAATTCCTGACCACCCCGGCCGAGGACGTAAAGACCGCGATCCACGTCTCGGCGTACTCGCTGGTGTCACTGGCGATGGCCTGCCGGCCGCTGATGGGGCGCGGTGGCTCGATCGTGGGGCTCACCTTTGACGCCCGGCAGTCATGGCCGCACTACGACTGGATGGGGGTGGCCAAGTCGGCGCTGGAGAGCTCCTCGCGATACCTGGCCCGCTACCTCGGCCCCGACGGCATTCGCAGCAATATCGTCGCCGCCGGCCCGCTCGAGACCATTGCCAAGAAGGCCATCCCGGGTGCCACCGACTTCAACGACATCTGGGGTCAGCGGGCACCGTTGGGCTGGGACGAGAGGAATCTCGACCCCACCGCCAAGGGGGTCGTCGCGTTGCTCTCGGACTGGTTCCCATCGACAACGGGCGAGATGGTGCACGTCGACGGCGGCCTGCATTCCACGGGAGCCTGAACGGATAGGTTGGCGCCATGGCGGTTGTTGCTGAGCTGGCTGGGGTCTCGATCGTCCGTGGCGAGGCCACTTTGGTCGACCGGGTTGACTGGCGCGTCGACGAGGCCGACCGCTGGGTGATCATCGGGCCCAACGGGGCCGGTAAGACCACCCTGCTGCAGGTTCTCGCGGCCCAGTTGCACCCGTCGTCCGGCCTCGCCGAGGTGCTCGGTGAGGTGCTCGGTGCGGTGGACGTGTTCGAGCTGCGGCCTCGCATCGGGGTGGCGTCGGCGGCACTGGCCGACCGCATTCCGCGCAGCGAGAGGGTGGCCGATGTGGTGGTGTCGGCGGCGTACGCGGTGATGGGCCGCTGGCGCGAGAACTACGAGCTGGCCGATCTCGAACGCGCCGTCGAGTTGATGAACCAACTGCGGGTGGGGCACCTGGCCTACCGCACGTTCGGCACGCTGAGCGAAGGCGAGCGCAAGCGGGTGCAGATCGCCCGGGCGCTGATGACCGACCCCGAACTGTTGCTGCTCGACGAGCCCGCGGCCGGGCTCGACCTGGCCGGACGCGAGGCGCTGGTGGGCACGCTGAGCGAACTCTGCACCGACCCGGACGCCCCCGCCACGGTACTGGTCACGCACCACGTCGAAGAGATTCCGGCCGGCATCACCCACGCTCTGCTGCTCAAGCAGGGCCGGGTGCTCGCCGCCGGCCCCATCGATGAGGTGCTCACCGCCGACAAGCTGAGCGAGACTTTCGACCTGCCGCTGGAGGTGACCCGCACGAACAGCCGGTGGAGCGCCCGCGGCAAGGCATGATGGATGCATGGGGGAGTGGCTGAGTGCGAACTGGTGGGCAGTCTGGCTGATTGCGGCCACGCTGCTGGCCGTCTGTGAGTCGCTCACCCTCGACTTCACCCTGCTGATGCTCGCCGCCGGCGCACTGGCCGGCGCGGGCGCGGCGGCGCTGTTCCCCGGACTGGTGCTGGTGCACGTCGCGCTCGCGGTGGTGGTGGCCTTCGCGCTGCTGTTGCTGCTGCGTCCGACGCTGTTGGCCAAGGTGCGCAACGCGCCCGGCTATCGCTCGGCGCTGCAGCGCCTGGTCGGCAGCACCGGCCAGGCGCTGACCGCCATCGACGGCGGGTCCGGCGAGGTGAAGGTGGCCGGCGAGGTCTGGCGCGCCCGCAGCTTCAACGACGAGCCGATCGACGCGGGCACCGCGGTCGAAATCTTCGAAGTCGACGGAACCACCGTCGTTGTCTACCCCAAGGAGCCGTGAGCGGTATGGAGTACATCGTCCCGATCGTCGTCATCATCATGGCCGTGGCGCTGCTGACCCAGTCGCTCAAGGTGGTCCGACAGCAGCAGGTTGGCATCGTCGAGCGGCTGGGCAAATTCCGCCGCACCCTCGACCCGGGCCCGCACCTGCTGGTGCCGCTGATCGACAGCGTGCGCTACACGATGGACATGCGCGAGGCGGTGGTGCCGTTCCCGCCGCAGGGCGTGATCACCGAAGACAACCTGATGGTGAGCATCGACTCGGTGATCTACTTTCAGGTGGTCGACCCGGTGCGGGCCGCGTACGAGGCACAGAACTACATTCAGGCCATCGAGCAGCTCACCATGACCACGCTGCGCAACATCATCGGCGGGCTCGACCTGGAGCAGACGCTGACCAGCCGCGAAGAGATCAACCAGAAGCTGCGGGCGGTGCTCGACGACGCCACCGGCAAGTGGGGCATCAAGGTGAACCGGGTCGAGTTGCGGTCGATCGAGCCGCCGGCCACGATTCGCGACGCGATGGAGAAGGGTGCCCGGGCTGAGCGCGACAAGCGGGCCCAGATTCTGCTGGCCGAGGGCCAGCGGCAGTCCCAGATTCTGTCGGCCTCGGGCGACCGCGAGTCGTCCATTCTGCGGGCGCAGGGCGACCGCGAGTCGGCGGTGTTGCGAGCGCAGGCCGACCGGCAGGCGCAGATGCTGCGCGCCGAGGGTGAGGCGCAGGCCATCACCACGGTCTTCGGGGCGATTCACGCCGGCAAACCCGACCAGTCATTGCTGGCCTACCAGTACCTGCAGATGCTGCCCAACCTGGCCCGCGGCGACTCGAACAAGGTGTGGATCGTGCCGTCGGAGCTGAACGACGCCCTCAAGGGCCTGGGCAAGGCGGCCGGCGACCTGCTGTCGGGCGCGGGGTACGTGACCCCGTCCGCGGGCGAGTTTCAGGCGCCCGAGCCGGTGGACGTGTTCGCCGAGATCGAGCAGCAGAAGATCGAGGCAGAGGGCGAGGCCGGACGGGCGGTGCAGCAGGCGATCGCCGAGGCGCAGCAGTTGGAGCAGGGCCGCGCCGCACGGCGGGCCAGCATCAACGCCCCGGCCGAACTGGGCGCCCCGGCGTCCGAGCAGACAGATGTCGCTGCGCTTGGCCAGCAGCAGGAGCAGCCGGTAACCGACGCCGAGCAGTAGCCGACGCCGAGGACCAGGCATTCGCAGCAGGGTCGCGTTGATCAGCGCTTCCCCGGCCCACCCGTGCTGCGCCGGCAGCCGCAGGGCGACGGGGTTCGCCGGTGGGCGACGGGGTTGGCCGGTGGGCGCTCAGCCGGGCTGGGAGTCGTCCGGCACCTGCTTGGCGTATCGGGCGGCCAGCGACCCGCAGGCCATCAGTTGCGCCTGGTGAAACACCATCAGCGGCAGCACCAGCAGACCGATCGGCGAGCCGGCGAACAGCACGTTCGCCATCGGTAGGCCGGTGGCCAGCGATTTCTTGGTGCCGCAGAACTGAATGGCGATCACGTCCTCGCGGTTGAAGCCCAGCCGTTTGGCCAGCCACCAACTGAACCAGAGCATCACTGCCAGCAGCACCAGGCAGACCACCAGCAGGCCGAGCAGGTCGGTGATGCTGACCTGCTGCCACATGTTCTCGCGCATGCCGGCCGAGAATGCCGAGTAGACCACGAGCACCACCACGCCCTGGTCGAACAGCTTGAGCCGGGGGCGAGCGGCCACCCAGTCGGCCGTCCAGCGCCGGGACAGTTGGCCGAGCACGAACGGCACCAGCAACTGGCCGATGATGTCGAGAATGGACGAGGGGTCGATCGCAATGCCCCCCGAGGTGGTCATCAGCGCCCAGCACAACACCGGCGTGACGAACACGCCGATCATGTTCGACGCCGACGCGCTGACGATCGCCCCGGCCACATTGCCCTTGGCAATCGAGGTGAAGTTGATCGAGCTCTGTACCGTCGAGGGCAGCAGGGTCAGGTAGAGCACACCGCCGTACAGTGATGAGCTGAGCAGCCACGGCGACACCACCTGCAGTGCCCAGCCGAGCAGCGGGAACAGCACATAGGTGAACGCCAAGATGGTCAGGTGTAGCCGCCAGTGCTTCAACCCGGCGAGCGCCTGGTCGGGCTTGAGCCGCACGCCGTACACGAAGAACAGCACCGCAACGGCGACCTTGGTGGCCCAGTCCAGCACGGTGACCATCGCGCCCTGGGCGGGCAGCAGGCTGGCGATCACGGCGGCAGAGACGATGGCCAGCAGAAATCGGTCCAGTCGCTTCAGCCAGCCCATGGCGCCCACCCTAGTGGTGGCCGCTCGCCCGGCCATACGTGCGCCAGACTGTGACCGTGACCCAGGTGATCGACGTCGTAGACCCGACCGACCCGCGGCTGGCCGACTACGTGGCGCTGCGCGACTCGTCGCTGCGCAAACATCTGGAGACTGAGCGCGGGCTGTTCATCGCCGAGGGCGAGAAGGTGATTCGCCGGGCGATCGAGTCGGGGTACCGGCCGCGATCGTTCATGCTGGCTCCGCGCTGGCTCGACTCGTTGCGCGATCTCCTGCACGAGGCCCCGGTGTACCGAGTGAGCGAGGCGACCGCCGAGGCGGTCAGTGGGTTTCACGTGCATCGCGGGGCCTTGGCGTCGCTGCATCGCGAAACCCGCCACACGGCGACCGGCCTGCTCGGCTTTCGCCGGTTGATGGTGTGCGAAGACATCGTCGACCACACCAACGTCGGTGCCATTCTGCGCAACGCCGCCGGGCTGGGCTGGGACGGCGTGCTGCTGGCGCCCCGCTGCGCCGACCCGCTGTACCGGCGGGCGATCAAGACCTCGATGGGCGCGGTCTTCTCGCTGCCCTGGGCACGGCTGGACGATTGGGCCACAGCGGTTCCGACCCTGCGGGCGTCCGGGTTCACGGTGGTGGCGCTCGCCCTGGCCGACGACGCCGTCGAACTGGACGCCGTGGCGGCATCGCTGGGTGAACAGGTACGGGTCGCGGTGCTGCTGGGCACCGAAGGTGCCGGCCTGTCGCGGCGCTGGATCGAACAGGCCGACGTGGTGGCGACGATTCCGATGCGGGCCGGCATCGACTCGCTCAACGTGGCCGCGGCCAGCGCGATCGCCGGCTACGTGCTGCGCTGATTGATACGGCCACCGCTGGTTGAGCTTGTCGAAACCCCTTGTCGCAGTGTGGTGACCGAGGGCTCGACAAGCTTCGATCAGCGAAAGTCAGCGCTTCCTTAGTAGCGTGGCGCGCATGATGATGCCTCGCAGTAGCCCGTCCGAGCAGGGGGTGGACGCCCGTGGCCTGCTCAGGCTGCTGGACGCCCTGGAGCCGCCGGGTCACGGCACCCACTCGCTGATGATCGCCCGGCATGGTGCGGTGATCGCTGAGGGTTGGTGGGCGCCGTATGCGCGCGATCGGGTGCATCTGGGGTACTCGCTCAGCAAGAGCTTCACGGCCACCGCGCTGGGGGTGCTGGCCGAGCAGGGAGCCATCGAGTTGGACGCCCCGGTGCTGTCGTACCTGGTCGACCTCGACACGGTCGATGAGGTGTGGCGCCGGGTGACGGTGAGGCATTGCATCTCGATGACAGCCGGGCACAGCGCCGAGGCCTGGGACTGGCGCGGCGATAGCGTGCCGCCGGATGCTGGCGAGGGCGACCCGATTTTGGGTGCGATTCTGACCACCCGGGTGCCGGACGGCGAGCCGGGTGAGGTGTGGGCCTACAACCAGGTGGCCACCTATCTGGTCGCGCAGGCGGTCGCTGCGGCTACCGGACGGTCACTGACCGACCAGGTCCGACGGCTGGTGATCGACCCGCTGACCGGTGACTCGGCGCGCGCCCAGCGCACACCGCAGGGCCGCGATCTCGGGTTCAGCGGTATGCACGTCACCACCCCGACGATTCTCGCCCTGGCCCAGACCTGGCTCGACGGGGGCCGTTGGCAGGGGGAGCAGCTCGTGCCGTCCAGTTTCGCCGCCGCCGCGCCCCGACCCACTCCGGCCTCGCTGCGGGCGTCCGGCATGCTCGGCGATTGGAACCATGGCTACGGCATGTCGTTCTGGGGTGCCAGCCACGGTTACCGCGGCGACGGCGCTTACGGCCAGTACGCGATCGTGCTGCCCGAGTACGACGTGGCTGTTGCCATCACGTCCGAGGTCGTCGACATGCAGGTCACCTTGGATCACCTGTGGGCACACCTGCTGCCCGCGATGGTCGGTGCCACCGACCCTGACGCCGACGAACAACTCGACTACCGATTGGGCGCTCTGCGACACCCTGCCCGGTCGGGTGGTGCGGCGCCGCACCGTGTGCTGACCGCCACGCGGCATGAGCAGTCGCAGTTGCCGCCGGTCTATCAGTCGGTCACCGTGCAGACCACGACGGCCGGCCACCATCGGCTGGTGCTGCACCGCAGCGACGGCGACCTGGTCACGGTGGTCGGCGACGGCACGTGGCTCGAATCGACCTGGCCGACTCCGGCGGGCCAACCGCTGGCGGTTGCGGCCTCGGGTGGTTGGCAGGGGGAGGCGTTCACCGCCGAGCTGCGGCTGGTCGAGACGCCCCACACCATGACCGTGACGGTGGCCGACGGCAGTGTGCGGCTGAACTGGGTGATGGAGCCCCTGACCGGACCAGACCCCCTGCAGGCCGTCTCTTTCCCGTTCTGATGAGGTGGTTCGGAAAGTCGAGACCCGACGAGTTCTGATCAAGGCGCCTACCGCTGGTTGACGTCGAAACCCTTTGCCGCAGCGTGATGAACGAGGTTTCGACAGGATCGATCAGCGTCGGTTGAGCGTGTCGGAACCCTTTGTGGGGGCGGTCTGTTTGAGGTTTCGACAGGCTCGACCAGCGAGAATCAGCGCTCCCGG
Source organism: Micropruina sp. (assembly GCF_047602085.1). Lineage (GTDB taxonomy): Bacteria > Actinomycetota > Actinomycetes > Propionibacteriales > Propionibacteriaceae > Micropruina. The sequence goes on along the minus strand of NZ_JASGID010000005.1, from coordinate 207,499 downwards.
GGTTTGGGTAGTGGAGCGCGGTGAACGTTCATGCGGGCGGATTGCCGGCGTTGAACCAATTCTTCGACTCGGGGAAGGCCTCGGCCAGGTAGTTGTACAGTTCCGCCGACATTCCGATCATGCAGCGCACCTGCTGGCGCAGAAAGTCGTCGGTGACGCCCGTCTCGATGTCGATCACCAGGTCACCGAAGATGCCCAGGTACTGCTCACCCCGGGTGACGATGGCCTTGGGCCAGAAGTGGTCGCGATTCCAGGTGTTGATGGCTTCGACCAAGAAGTCGTAGCTCTGGATCGGCGGGCGGACGTCCCACATGGAGCGAATCGCCATCAGGTCGTTGTGCTCACCCGCCACCAAGAACCAGATGCGCATCGATTCCCAATCGCCGAACCGGTCTCCGTCGTCGTCGATGGCGAAGTTGACCTCCAGGCTGCGCAGCACGCCGTCCCAGCGTTCCTTGTCGAACGGAATCGGGCCGGACGGTTCGGAGGTGCCCCAGTTGAACATGGTCATCGTGGTTTTCCTTTCGTCGACGTCAACCCGCAGAGGTTCGGCGAGGGGTCACCGGCCAGTCGTCGGGGTACAGGTGGGCCAACTCTTCGTGCTGGCGTGACAGCAGCCGGCGCGAACGGGTCGAGAGCCGGTCGCCGAAAACGATGCCGCCGAGGTGGTCCGTCTCGTGCTGCAGGCAGCGAGCCAGCAACCCGGTGCCCTCGACCCGCACCGGGTTGCCCTGCGCGTCCTGGCCCGTGCACACCGCATGGTCGGGCCGGGCCAACACCTGGTAGGCGCCGGGGTACGACAGGCACCCTTCCTCGGCCGAGTCGAGAGCGCGATCGCGGGTTTCGGGCACCGTCACCCGTGGGTTGCAGACCACTCCCCGCTGCACCAGTTCGTCGGCGTCGGGGCATTCGAACACGAATACCGCGAGATCGACGCCCACCTGCGTGGCGGCCAGGCCGACCCCGTGTGCCGCGTGCATGGTTGCGAACATGTCGCGCACCAAGGTGCGCAGGGCGTCGTCGAATTCGGTCACCGGACGCGTCGCCGCGTGCATCACCGGGGTGCCCCAGCGTGTGATCGGCAGAACAGTCCCGCCGGTGCTCAGGTCGTCAGCCATGGCCACCTTTCTCTACGGCCGACCAGCCTAGCCGCAGGAGCCACGCAGGAGGATTTGGCTGGTCGTGCTTGTCGGGACGCTTCCCCGTGCGACAGCGACATAGGCTCACCGGCATGCAGCCGGAGCTGGTCACGCAGTGGGAGCATCACCTACGGGTGGCGCGTAACGCGTCGCCGCACACCACGCGTGCCTACCTGGGCGACCTGAACCACCTGGCGGACTACCTGGAGCGCACCGGCAGCGGCGGACTGCAGCAGGTCGACGTGCGCACCTTGCGCCGATGGCTGGCCGGCATGCACGCGGCCGGGGCCGAGCGGGCGACCATGCAGCGACGGGCGGCCGCGGTGCGGGTCTTCTACGCCTGGGCGCACGCCGCGGGGCACGTGCCGCACGACCCGGCGGCTGGGTTGCGCTCGCCCCAGGCTGACCGAACCCTGCCCGCCACGCTTGAGGTCGACCAGGCCCGACGGGCTCTCGAGGCGTTGTCAGCCTGGGCGCTCAGCCAGGAGGAGGGTGTGGGCCGGGCCGCCGCGCACCGCGATGTCGCGATCGTCGAGGCGTTGTACGCCAGCGGCATGAGGGTCGGGGAGTTGTGCGGGCTCGATGTCGATTCGCTGGATCGCGACCGGCAGGTGCTGCGGGTGCGCGGTAAGGGTGACAAGGAACGCACTGTTCCGCTGGGTGGGCCGGCGGTGCGTGCGCTGGAGGCGTGGCTCGCCCAGCGGCACCTGCTGGCTGCGCCCGCGGCGGGGGGCGCGCTGTTCGTGGGCGATCGTGGCGCCCGCATCGACCAGCGGGTGGTGCGTCGCCTGGTTCATCGGACGCTCGCCCGGGTGCCGGATGCTCCCGACCTGGGGCCGCACGGATTGCGCCATGCGATGGCCACCCACCTGCTGGAGGGCGGGGCCGACCTGCGCAGCGTGCAGGAGCTGCTGGGTCACTCGAGCCTGGCCACCACGCAGATCTACACCCATGTGTCGAACGAACGGCTACGGGCCGCGTACACCCAGGCGCACCCCCGAGCCTGACCCATGGCGGAGGCAACCGGCGATCAGGCATCCGCGAGTTCACAGGTAGCGGGACGGGTTGACCAGGCGTCCGTTCACCTTCACCGTCAAATGCAGATGGCAGCCGGTGGACCATCCGGTTGATCCGACACGGCCCACCACCTGCCCGCGCCGCACGTGCTGCCCGCGCCGAACGTTGTAGCCCTGGGCGTGCAGGTAGTGCGTGGTGAGCCCACCGCCGTGGGCGATGACCAGCCGGTGACCGCCCGAGGAGTCATAGCTCACCGACCGAACCACCCCATCGGCGGCGGCCCTGATCGGGGTGCCGCAGGAGGCGTGCAGGTCGACCCCCTCGTGCAGGCGCCACTCGTGGAAGATCGGGTGGAAGCGGCGGCCGAAGGGTGAGCTGATGCGTCCGCCGACCGGGTTGAGCAGTACCCCCGACCCAGACCCGTGGTCGCCGGACGCCAAAGCGGCAGCCCGTTGCGCGGCCAACCTGCGGGCCAGTGCCACCGCGCTGGCCGGAAGCAGCCGCACGGGCCCGGACGAGCCGAACTCGTCGCCCAGCGGGTCAAGGTACTGATCGCCGCGTTTCAGCCCGAAGTGCAGGCAGCCGCCGGCGCAATGGCCCGCCTGCACGGTGCCGATCACGTCGCCGGCCCGCACCTGTTGACCGACCCGCACGCTGGCCCGTACCGGTTCGTAGGTGGTGCGCAGGTCGCCGTGCACGATGGTCACCACCCCGCGTCCGGCGATCGTCTGTGCCACGCTGACCCGGCCCGCGGCCGCCGCCCGTACCGGGCTGCCGGCGGTGGCGGCCAGGTCGACGCCCCGGTGGCCCGGCAGCCAGTCTTCGGTGGGGGGATCGAAGCCTCGCACCACCGGGCCGGGCACCGGGCGCGCAGACCCGAAGGCCCGGCCCGGTGCCGCGGTCATCACCAGCAGCACGCCCGCGAGCACCAGTGCCCCCAGCGCTCGTGCCAACTCGCGGACCATGCTCATCACCCCTCCACCCATCAGTTACCGACCGCAGGGACGAAAGTGTTCAAAGTCGTGCGACTCGGGGTGCGGTGGCGTGGGATCGCTGCCGCAGCAGCCTGCCCGGCGGGAGGTCGTTCGCCGGAAGTCGGCATGGCGCGCAGCACCTGGGAATTGCTCGATCGGATCAGGTACTGCTGCACGACCAGGCGATCGCCCGCAACCGGCTGGCTGACAGCTGGTTCGACCCGGCGCCGGTGCTCGCCGATGCGGTCACGTGCGACCACCGGGCCGCGGTGGTGCGCGCGGGGTCGATCCCGACCCGGACGCCGACAAGCTCGCCACCGAACTCCCGCTGCTGGGCAACGTCCGCTTCGGGTAGCACGCGCAGCGAGTCGTCGATTCGTTGGTGGCCGCCGTTCGATCATCGGGCGCAACCGCAACCGCAACCGCAACCGCAACCGCAACCGCAACCGCAACCGGAGCCCTTCACTACGGTTTTTCCGGCCGGCTGGCGTCATTTCGACAACCCAGACCGACCCGACGTACAATCGCACCAGCGACCCGGCAGACCTGGGTCGACTTCGCATGCTCCTCGAACCGTCGCGCTCGACGGGTTGCTCCCGAGGTCCCCGCAAGGGGTTGGGCCGCAACGGACGCATCAGGCGGGCCCGAAGGTTTCGGCCCGAACAACCCAATGCGGGTGTACGCGCCGGTGCGCGACCCGCGCAGAAAGGAAACGACCATGGCCGTCGTGACCACGCGTCAACTGCTCGAGAGCGGTGTCCACTTCGGGCACCAGACCCGTCGCTGGAACCCGAAGATGAAGAAATTCATCTTCGCCGAGCGCAACGGCATCTACATCATTGACCTGCAGCAGTCGCTGACCTACATCGACCAGGCGTACGCGTTCGTGCGCGACACCGTCGCCCGGGGCGGGCAGATTCTGTTCGTCGGCACCAAGAAGCAGGCCCAGGAGGCCATCGCCGAGCAGGCCACCCGGGTGGGCATGCCGTATGTGAACCAGCGCTGGCTGGGCGGCATGCTGACCAACTTCGCCACCATCAGCAAGCGGATCGGCAAGATGAAGGAGCTCGAAGGGCTCAACTTCGACGACGTCGCTGCCTCGGGCCTGACCAAGAAGGAGCTGCTGCAGCAGCGCCGCAAGAAGGACAAGCTGGCCAAGACCCTGTCGGGCATCCGCGACATGGGCAAGCTGCCGCAGGCCGTCTGGGTGGTCGACACCAAGAAGGAGCACCTGGCGATCGACGAGGCTCGCAAGCTGCGGATCCCGATCGTCGGCATTCTCGACACCAACTGCGACCCCGACGAGGTCGACTACGCCATTCCGGGCAACGACGACGCGATCCGTTCGGTCGCCCTGCTCACCCGGGTGGTCGCCGACGCCGTCGCCGACGGGCTGCTGGCCCGTAGCCGCGCCGCCGGCAGCACCGGCGAAGAGGCCGAGCCGATGGCCGACTGGGAGCGTGAGTTGCTCGGTGCCACCGAGGAGGCTCCCGCCGTCGAGGCTCCCGTGGCCGAGACCGTGCTTGCCGAGGCTCCCGTCGTCGAGGAGGCCCCCGTCGAGGAGGCCCCCGCCGAGGTGGCCGACGCCGCCGAGGTCGCCGTGGCCGAGACCGTCGCCCCTGCCGTCGAAGCCGAGGCCCCCGCCGCGTCCGACGCCCAGTGACGCGATTCACCACCGAACAGAACCGAAAGAGCTGAAGAAGATGGCAATCACTGCCGCTGATGTGAAGAAGCTCCGCGACGCCACCGGCGCGGGCATGATGGACGCCAAGAAGGCTCTCACCGAGGCCGAGGGTGACTTCGAGGCCGCCGTCGAAATCCTGCGGGTGACCGGCCAGGCCAAGATGGCCAAGCGGTCCGACCGCGAGGCCAGCAACGGCCTGGTCGCCGCCGCCGGCAAGAGCGTGATCCAGTTGGGCGCCGAAACCGACTTCGTGGCCAAGAACGCCGAGTTCGTGGCCCTGGCCGACGAGATTGCCCAGGCGGTCGAGAGCGCAGGGGCCAACGACGTGGCCGCCGCCAACGCAGTGGTGCTCGCGTCGGGCAAGACCGTCGGCGACACCGTGGCCGAGCTGGCCGCCAAGATCGGCGAGAAGCTCGAGGTGGCCAACGCCGCCAGCTATGACGGCGAGGTCAGCATCTACCTGCACAAGCGCAGCTCGGACCTGCCGCCGCAGGTGGGCGTGATGGTCGAGTACGACGGCGGCGACGAAGACTTCGTGCGCGGCATCGCCATGCAGATCGCCGCCATGTCGCCGCAGTACGTCACCCGCGAGGAGGTCCCGGCCGAGGTGCTCGACCACGAGCGGCACATCGCCGAGTTGACCGCGAAGGAAGAGGGCAAGCCCGACAAGATCATTCCCCGCATCGTCGAGGGCCGGCTGGGCGGCTTCTTCAAGGACGTGGTGCTGCTCGAGCAGGCCTCGGTGTCGGACGACAAGAAGACCGTCGGCCAGCTTCTGAAGGAGAACGGCGTCACCGTGAAGCGCTTCGTGCGTTTCTCGGCCGGAGCCTGACCACGCGCAATAGCAACTAGAGTGACGTGCGCCACGAGCATCGACTCGTGGCGCACGGCGCTATCAGCCCCGAGGAGACCCATGACCTATCACCGCATCATGCTCAAGCTGTCCGGCGAGATGTTCGGCGGCGTCCGCGGCATCGGCGTCGACCCCGACGTGGTGGCCAGCCTGGCCCGCCAGATCAAGGCGGTGGTCGACGAAGGCATTCAGGTGGCCGTGGTGATCGGTGGCGGCAACTTCTTTCGCGGCGCCGAGTTGTCGGAGCGCGGTATGGACCGCGACCGTGCCGACTACATGGGCATGCTGGGCACGGTGATGAATTGCCTGGCGCTGCAGGACTTCACCGAGAAGGCCGGGGTGCAGACCCGGGTGCAGAGCGCCATCGCCATGGGTCAGGTCGCCGAGCCCTATATTCCCCGGCGCGCGGAGCGGCACCTCGAGAAGGGCCGAGTGGTGATCTTCGGCGCCGGTTCGGGCATGCCGTACTTCTCCACCGACACCGTCGCGGCGCAGCGAGCGCTCGAGATCGGCGCGGACGTGCTGCTGATGGGCAAGCAGGGCACCGACGGGGTGTACGACTCAGACCCCAAGCACAACCCGAACGCCCAGCGCTTCGACGAACTGACCTACGACGACTACCTGGCCCGCAATCTCAAGGTGGCCGACGCCACCGCTATCAGCCTGGCGCGTGACAACAAGCTGCCGATGATCTTCTTCGACCTGGGGGTCGAGGGCAACATTCTGCGCGTGGTGCAGGGTGAGAAGATCGGTACCACCGTTCACCGCTGACCGAGCCCAACCACCGAAAGGAGCTCCAGATGATTCCCGACATCATCTCGGATGCCGAGAGCAAGATGAAGGGCGCGGTCGAGCACGCCCGTGAAGAGTTCGCGGCGATTCGTACCGGACGCGCCCACCCGGCCATGTTCAATCGGCTGCTGGTCGACTACTACGGTGCGCCCACGCCGCTACAGCAACTGGCCACCTTTCAGGTGCCCGAGGCCCGCACCGTGCTGATCAGCCCGTTCGACCGTTCGTCGATGGCCGGCATCGAGAAGGCGATCCGCGACTCCGACCTGGGCGTCAACCCCGCCAACGACGGCAACGTGATTCGTGTGGTGATGCCGCAACTGAGCGAGGAACGGCGTCGTGACTACGTCAAACTCGCCAAGGGCAAGGCAGAGGAGGGCCGGGTGTCGGTGCGTAACATCCGTCGTCACGCCAACGATGCGGTGCACAAGCTGGTGAAAGACAAAGAGATCGGCGAAGACGAGGCGCACGGCGCCGAGAAGACCCTCGACGTCGCCACCAAGAAGTACGTCGACAGCATTGACGAGCTGCTGAAGGCCAAGGAAGCCGAGCTGCTGGAGGTCTGATGGCAGCCGAGCAGCAGATGCCCGTCGAGCCGGCCGCCAGAAAATCACGCGCCGGCCGGGATCTGCCTGCCGCCATCGTGGTCGGGGTGACGCTCGCCGCCATCGTGGTGCTCGCCTTGGTGTTCTGGCACTGGGGTTTCGTGCTGGTGATCACCGCCATGCTCACCCTGGGCACGGTCGAAGTGCACGATGCGCTCAAGCGCATCGGCATGAACTCGGCGGTGTGGCCGATCGGCGCGGGAACCATCGCCGTGCTCTGCGGTTCGTATGCCGCCGCCACCGTGCCGGAAGGCTCCCTGCCGTGGCACTCGGTGCTGCTCGGGTTTCTGGGTGCCACGGTGCTGGCGGCCTTGATCTGGCGCATGCCGGGCGGCTCGGCCGGCTACGTGAAGGACGCGGCCGCCAGCATGTTTACCATCTGCTACATACCGCTGTTGGGCTCGTTCGGCGGGTTGATCCTGGCCGCGCCGAACGGCGCGGCGAAGATGGCGGTCATCCTGTTGATCGTAATGGGCACCGACACCGGCGGCTACGCCGTCGGCGCCCGGCTCGGCAAGCACCCGATGGCGCCGCAGATCAGCCCGAAGAAGACCTGGGAGGGCTTGGCCGGCTCGGTGGGCCTGGCCAGCGCCGTTGCCGTGCCGCTGACCGTGTGGTGGCTGGGGTCGAGCTGGTGGGTCGGGCTGCTGCTGGCCCTGTGCATCGTGGCAGCCGGCACCTGTGGCGACCTGATCGAGTCACTGGTGAAACGTGACGTGGGTATCAAGGACATGTCGTCGTTCTTGCCTGGTCACGGCGGCATCATGGACCGGTTGGACTCGATTCTGGTGGCCGCCCCGGTGGCGTGGCTGATCATGTTCCTGCTGATTCCGAACTGAGAAGGCCATGACCGACGAGCAACTGCCTCGCGCCGACGCGCAACTGCCTGCCACCGACGAGCTGCGGCCCGACGAGGTGAGCGCCTACGCCGCCCTCGAAGACCGGGTGCGGGCCGGTGCCACGGTGCCGTTGACCCTGGCCCCGCAGCGGCGTGGCAAGCCGCCGCGGCACTGGCTCGACCTCAGCGTCGCCCAGCGCCGGGTCGCGGTGGACGACCTTGGCCTGCCGAAATTTCGCGCCGACCAGATCAGCCGGCACGTCTTCGAGGGGCTCGACCTGGACCCGGCCGGCTGGACCGACCTGCCGGCGTCCGATCGTGACCGGGTGGCAGCGGCGTTCCTGCCACGGCTGCTGACCAGTGTGCGTCCGCTCAGTTGCGACGGCGGCACCACGCTCAAGACGCTGTGGCGGCTGCACGACGGGTCGCTGATCGAATCGGTGCTGATGCGCTACGGCGTGCCCGGCGTGCGGGCGTCCGGCAAGGGGCGCAACCGGGCCACCCTGTGCATCAGTTCGCAGGCCGGTTGCGGTATGGCCTGCCCGTTCTGCGCCACCGGTCAGGGCGGCCTGCAGCGCAACCTGAGCGCCGCCGAGATTCTCGCCCAGGTGATTGCCGGGGCACGGACGCTGCGCGACGGGCTGATTCCGGGCGGGCAGGGCCGGGTGAACAACATCGTGTTCATGGGCATGGGTGAGCCGATGGCGAACTATTCGGCGATCATGGCGACGATTCGGGCGCTGACCGGACCCGGCCCGCACGGTCTGGGCATCAGCGCCCGCGGTATCACGGTGTCGACCGTCGGCCTGGTGCCGCGGATCAACCAACTGGCCGGCGAGGGGCTGCCGGTCACCCTGGCGGTCAGCCTGCACGCCCCCGACGACGAACTGCGCGACGAGTTGTGCCCGATCAATACGCGCTGGAACGTCGCCGAGCTGGTGGACGCCGCGCACGCCTACTTCGTGGCCACCAAACGCCGGGTCTCGATCGAGTACGCGCTGATCCGCGACGTGAACGATCAGCCTGAGCGTGCCGCCCGACTGGCCGATGTGCTGCGCCGTGACGGCGGGTACGGCTGGGTGCACGTCAACCTGATTCCGCTCAACCCGACCCCGGGATCGAAGTGGACCGCCTCACGGCGCCGCGACGAGCAGGCCTTTGTGCAGGTGCTGGAGCGGCGCGGTGTCGCCGTGACGGTACGCGACACCCGGGGGCGCGAGATCGACGGGGCGTGCGGCCAGTTGGCTGCGGCCGCTGCCGCCGGCTGACCCTCGCGGGTAGGGTGAAGCATGCGGTCGTTCGTCGAGGAGCAGGGTCAGGGTCTTGACTCCAGCCTCGTGGCCTGGCTGGTCGGCGGCATCGTCGCCGAACCCGATGCCGAGTTGCGCCGGGTGTTTACGCCGCTCACCGGTGAGTTGCTGGCGCAGGTGCCGCTGTCGAGGGTTTCAGACGTCGGGCTAGCCGTTCAGCAGGCCCGTCCGGCCCTGCGGGTGTGGGCCGGGCTGGGCCACCGTCGCCGAGCCGAGGTGGTGCTCGGTTTTCACGACCGGCTGCTGGCCGCGCGCGACCAGGTGCTCGACCTGATTCAGCTCGAAACCGGCAAGACCCGCGCCAACGCCTTCGAAGAGGTCGTCGAGGTGGCCAACGTGGCCCGCTACTACGCCCGCACCGCGGCTGCGCTGCTGGCCCCGCGCCGGGTGCGCGGAGTGATGCCGATGATCGCAACGGCCCGCGAACAGCGCCTGCCCCGGGGCGTGGTAGGCATCATCACGCCGTGGAATTACCCGTTCGCGCTGTCGCTGGGCGATGCGCTGGCCGCGCTGCTGGCCGGCAATGCCGTCGTGTTGCGGCCCGAACCACGCACCAGCCTGTCGGTGCTGTGGGGGTTGCGGCTGCTGATCGGGGCCGGGCTGCCGGCCGGGGTGCTGCAGGTGGTGGTGGGCGACGGTGACCTGATCGGCGATGCGGTAGCCCGGCGCACCGATTTCGTCTGTTTCACCGGCTCGACCGCCACCGGACGGCAGGTCGCCCAGGTGGCCGCGGAGCGCATGGTGGGTTGCTCGCTCGAACTGGGCGGCAAGAATGCCCTGTACGTGCGGGCCGACGCAGACCTCGACCTGGCCGTCGACGTTGCACTGCGCAGCTCGTTCGCCGGTGCCGGCCAGGTGTGCGTGCACACCGAGCGTCTGGTGCTGCACGAGGCTGTCGCGGACGCCTTCCTGGCCCGCTTCGTGCCAGCCGTCGAGGCGATGCGGCTGGGTGTGGCGCTTCGGTACGGCTACGACATGGGTTCGCTGTTCGGTGATGACCAGTTGCGCCGGGTGTGCGCGCACGTGGACGACGCCGTGCGGCACGGCGCCACCGTGCTGACCGGCGGCCGGCCGCGTCCGGACGTCGGGCCGTGGGTGTACGCGCCCACCGTGCTCGAGGGAGTGACGGCGGCGATGGACGTCCGCGACGCCGAGACCTTCGGCCCGGTGGTCAGCGTGTACCGGGTGAGCGACGACGAGGCGGCGGTACGGCTGATCAACGACTCCGACTACGGCCTGCACGCCGGTATCGTCAGCGCCGATCGCGCCGCGGCCCGGCAACTGGCCCCACGGCTGCACAGTGGAACGGTGAGCATCAACGAGACCTTTCTGGCCTCGTGGGGTGCGGTCGGCGCCGCGATGGGGGCGCGGGGGCACAGCGGCACCGGTGGACGGCATGGCGCCGAGGGCCTGCTCCGGTTCACCGTGCTGCAGAGCGTCGCTGAGCAGCGGGCCGGCTCGCTGGGGGTTGCTCGCGGCGCCCAGGAGCGCTTCGCCGGCCTGTTCTGTCGGGCTTTGGTCGCGTTGCGCCGGGCGCGGCTGCGCTGATCTTCCTCGAACGGGGATGCGGCACTAGCGTGGCGTCGCACGGTAAGGAGACCGGCATGCCACAGCAGGTGCCCCAGCCACACACCGACCGAATGACCCGCTTCGGGGGCGGGGCTGTCGTGGCGGGCGTCCGTCCCGGAACTGACCCGCTGGTCGCACTGACTGCCGCCGACCTCGCCCGCGCCACCCGGGGCAGGCTGTACGTCGCCTACGTCGACGAGCAGCGCTTGGTCGAACAGGAGTTTCCCGACGGCAGCGTTCGGCACGGCGAGGTCAACCCCGACTCCGACAACGAGGGCTGGCGGCGCACCGAGGCGCGACTACTCAGCGAACTCGGGGCACTGCTCAACCCGGGGCACGGGTGGGAGTTCCGGTACCTGGCCGGACGCCCTGATCGCGCGCTCACCCACCTCGCTCGGGCGGTGGACGCGGCGGTGATCGGGGTCGGCAACCGGGCCCCCGAACACAATGCCAAGGTGCGTGAGTTTCTCGACGGCACGTTGGCCCTGAAGCTGGCCCGGCACCAGCACCGTCCGGTGCTGGCGGTACCGCTGAGCGTGGTCGACTGGAAGGCGCCGATGCCGTGGGCCTGAGCGCACCCGGCCGGCTGCCCGGCCGGCGCACCGCCGTGGTGCTGATCGGCGGCACGATCGGCACCGCAGCTCGTGCCTCTCTCGAGGCCGCCTACCCGGCCCAGCCGGGGAGTTGGCCGTGGGCGACGTTCCTGATCAACCTGTCCGGCGCTTTCGTGCTCGGCGTGCTGCTCGAGACGCTCAGCCGGCGTGGCCCCGACACCGGGCTGCGGCACTACCTGCGGCTCGGACTGGGCACCGGCGTGCTGGGCGGCTACACCACCTACAGCACGTTCACGGTCGAGAGCGTCCGGCTGGTCGGCAACGGCGCGTTATTGGCCGGCCTCGGCTACGCGTTGGGCAGCGTGCTGCTCGGCCTGATCGCGACCCTGGCCGGCATGCTGCTGGCGGGGCGATTGGTTCCGAGGGCCCGGGCATGACCGCGTTGTTGGTGGCACTGGCGGGCGGGCTGGGGTCGGTGGCCCGGTTTCGGCTCGACGCCGCCATCGCCAGGCTGCACAGCCCGCGGATGCCGCTGGGCACGCTGGCCATCAACACGCTCGGCTCGCTGATTCTGGGGCTGCTCACCGGCTGGCTACTGTTCAGGTCGGGCCTGCCCGACTGGGTGGCGATCGCTGGCACGGGCTTTTGTGGTGGCTTCACCACCTTCAGTACCGCCTGTGCCGAGGGCGTCCGGCTGCTGCGGGCGGGGCGTCCGGTCGCGTGCCTGGTGCACGCCGGCGGCGGGCTGCTGGCCGGCCTGTCGGCGGCCGCGTTCGGCATCTGGCTGCTGGCGCTGTGACTACCGTCGAAACCCCTGGCGAGGGCGCTTCGTTTGAGCTCTCGACAGGCTCAACCGGCGAAAGATCAGTACTCCCCAGGGAACGCCGGCTAACCGCGGCTAACCGCTGGTCAGGCGCGTCGAGACTTCGAATAGGCGCCTTCGGCAAGGGGTCGTGTTCCTGGGTCGTGGTGCGGGCGCCGATGACGAGGTCGGTGCGCCTGCGGTCAGCGATCGACCAGCCGATCACTACGCGGGGAGTGCAGGTCGATGGTGGCCAGGTACCCCCATCCGGTCCGGGCCTTGAGGCTGGTGTGCGGCCCGCGATCCGGTGCAGGCTGGCAACTTCTTGTCTCGCACCGAACCGGCGCGCGCTGGGCAGTGGGGTGAGTGAGCACCGCCTGTAGCCTGGCTCGGTGCGTGACATCGTTCTACTGGGTAGCACCGGCTCGATCGGAACTCAGACCCTCGAGGTGATCGACGTCCATCGCGACCAGTTCCGGGTCGTCGGACTGTCGGCCGGTGGCGGCAATCTCGACCTACTGGTCGAGCAGGCGCAGGTCTTCGCTCCCGACGTGGTGGCAGTGCCCACACCGTCGGCCGCCGCCGCGCTGCATGGCCGGCTGCCGCGGCACACGGCGATCTGGTCGGGGCCGGACGCCTCGCAGCGACTGGCCGCACTGCCTTGCGACGTGGTGCTGAACGCCATCACCGGCGCCGCCGGCCTGGAGCCCACACTGGCCGCGCTGGCTGCGGGCAATTCGCTCGCGCTGGCCAACAAGGAGTCGCTGGTGATCGGCGGCGCACTGGTCACCTCGGCTGCGGCACCCGGGCAGATCATCGCCGTCGACTCCGAGCATTCGGCCTTCGCCCAGGCCCTGCGCGCCGGTCGCGCCGACGAGGTGCGCCGGCTGGTGCTCACCGCGTCCGGCGGGCCGTTTCGTGGACGGTCTCGGGCTGAGCTGGCTCACGTAACCCCGGAGCAGGCGCTGGCCCACCCCACCTGGAATATGGGCCGGACCATCACGATCAACTCGTCCACCCTGATCAACAAGGGCCTCGAGTTGCTCGAAGCGGCGCTGCTGTACGGGGTGAGTCTCGACGCCATCGAGGTGGTGGTGCACCCGAGCTCCGACGTGCATTCCATGGTGGAGTTTCACGACGGCTCGACCATCGCCCAGTGCTCGCCGCCCGATATGAAGCTGCCGATCGCGCTGGCGCTGAACTGGCCCGAGCGGCTGCCGGGCGTGTGTCGTGGGTTCGACTGGAGCCGGCCGATCACCTGGAGTTTCGAGCCGCTCGACTCCGAGGCGTTCCCCGCTGTCGAACTGGCTCGCCGCTGCGGCCACGCCGGTGGCACCGCGCCCGCGGTGTACAACGCTGCCAACGAGGTCTGCGTCGACGCCTTCTGCGCGGGCCGGCTGAGCTTTCTCGGGATCGTCGACACCGTCGCAGCCGTGGTCGACGAGCATCTGGCCGGCGCCGCTGCCGCCGTGCTCAGCGTCGAGGTGGTGCTGGCCGCCGATGCCTGGGCTCGACGGCGGGCCGCTGAACTGATCGGGGGAGCGGCATGAACATCCTGGTCACCGTGATCTTCGCGGTGTTGTTCTTCGGGTTCATCCTGCTGTCGATCGCCCTGCACGAGATCGGCCACATGCTGCCGGCCAAGCTGTTCGGCGTGCGGGTGCCGCAGTACTTCGTGGGTTTTGGGCCTACCTTGTGGTCAACCCGCCGGGGTGAGACCGAGTATGGCGTCAAGTGGATTCCGCTGGGCGGGTTCGTCCGGCTGCTCGGCATGTATCCGCCGGCCCAGCCGCGCGGTGGGCCGGGCAACCGGTTGACCCGGTTCGCCGACGGGGCCCGTGCCTATGAGTGGCACGAGATCACCCCCGACGATGTCGCGAACCAGCGGCTGTTCTACCAGAAGAAGACCTGGCAGAAGCTGATCGTGATGGCCGGCGGGCCGATGATGAACGTGCTGATCGCTTTCGCGATCTTCTGGGCGATTCTCGGCTTGCACGGAAGCTGGCAGGCCCAGACCACGGTGGCTGCCGTGCAGCAGTGCATCGTGCGCGAGAACCAGGCGCCCGACACCTCGTGCGCCACCCCCGACACGCCGGCGGCGAAGTCGGGCATTCAGCCCGGCGACACGGTGGTTGCCTTCAATGGCGTGCCGATCACCGACTACGCCCAGTTGCAGGGCCTGATTCGGGCCAACCTGGACGGCCCGGCACAACTGGTCGTCGACCGTGGCGGGCAGCGGGTGGAGTTGACCGAAGTGCACACTGTGATCAGCGGCGTGTCCGACAACCTCGACCCCGGCAAGCGCATCGCAGCGGGCTGGTTCGGCATCACCCCGACCACGGCGCTGGTGCGCGGCGGGCCGGTCGAGACTGTGCAGCAGATGTGGACGATGACCGCCCAGAGCGTGGTGGCGATCGCCCAGTTTCCGGTGAAGGTCTACAACGTGGTGGCCGACCTGGTGCAGGGCAAGCCGCGCGACATCTACGGGCCGCTGAGTATCGTCGGGGCCAGCCGGGCGGCCGGTGAGGTGGCGGCCAGTGACGCGATCACGGTGCCCGACAAGCTGGTGCTGTTCGGCTCGCTGCTGGGTGCGGTGAACCTGTTCCTGGCCGTGTTCAACTTCGTGCCGCTGCCGCCGCTGGACGGCGGGCACATCGCCGGCGCGCTGTGGGAGGCGGCCCGGAGCGGCTGGGCGAAGTTGTTCCGGCACCCCGACCCGGGGCATTTCGACACCGCGAAGCTGCTGCCCGTGGCCTACGCGGTGATGGGCTTCTTGATCCTCAGCGGCGGGGCCCTGATCGTGGCCGACATCGTCAGCCCGATGCAACTGTTCTGACATCGCGTGTTCTGGCATCCCGTGTTCTGACATCGCGTCATGCACGCACGGCCTCGACCGCCGACTCGGGTAGGCCCACATTGCCCCCATGCCCACTGGTCGCGTCGGCGTTCCAGCATTGCCGCAGGCATTCCAACTCTCGCGATTCGTTACTGTGGCAGCCCGACCCGAACGAAGACGGAATTGGCGCCGCTGAAGGCGTCCGCGTCGAGTCCAGGCAGGGTTTCTTCGTTCTGGCGGCTGGTCGTCGGGGCCGACCGGGCACTCGGGCTGCCAGACTGCTTCCCATGCGTCGCATCGTCCAGTCGAAGAAATTGCAGCACGTCCGCTATGACGTGCGAGGGCCCATTCTGGTGGAGGCTCAGCGGCTGGAGGCCGAGGGTCACAAGATTCTCAAGCTGAACATCGGCAACACCGCGCCGTTCGGCTTCGAGGCACCCGAGGCGATCGTGGCCGACATCGGCCATCACCTGCCGCATTCGCAAGGCTATTCCGACTCGCGCGGCATCTACTCGGCGCGCACCGCGGTGGCGCAGTACTACCAATCGAAGGGGCTCACCCACACCACGGTCGACGACGTGTACATCGGCAACGGTGTCTCGGAGCTGATCATGTTGGTGCTGCAGACCTTCATCGACGACGGCAACGAGATTCTGGTGCCCGCCCCCGACTACCCGTTGTGGACGGGCGCGGTCACGCTGTGTGGCGGCGTTCCGGTGCACTACCTGTGCGATGAGGCCAACGGCTGGAACCCCGATCTGGCCGAGATCGAGGCCAAGATCACCGAGCGCACCCACGCCCTGGTGATCATCAACCCGAACAACCCCACCGGCGCGGTGTACAGCAAAGAGACGGTGCGCGGGCTGATCGACATCGCGCGGCGCCATGACCTGGTGGTGATGGCCGACGAGATCTACGAGAAGATCATCTTCGACGACGCGGTGCACCACCACGCGGCGAGCTTCGCCGGGGAGGACGTGCTGTGCCTCACCTTCTCGGGGCTGTCGAAGGCGTACCGGGTGTGCGGCTACCGCGCCGGCTGGGTGATGATCTCGGGCCCGCGGCACCTGGCCGAGGACTTTCTCGAAGGGCTCACCCTGCTGGCGAATATGCGCATGTGCTCGAACGTGCCCGCCCAGCACGCCATTCAGACCGCACTCGGCGGCTACCAGTCGATCACCGAGCTGATCGTGCCGGGCGGACGCTTCTACGACCAGTCCAAGCTGGCCGCCAAGCTATTGAACGAGATTCCGGGGGTGAGCTGCGTGGAGCCGATGGGTGCGCTGTACTGCTTCCCACGGCTCGACCCGGCGGTGTACCCGATCGAAAACGACGAGGCGTTCGTGATCGACCTGCTGCGCAGCAAGAAATTGCTGGTCACCCACGGCACCGGCTTCAACTGGCCCACCCCCGACCACTTCCGGCTGGTCACCCTGCCCGACGAGGCTGTGCTCACCGAGGCGATCGGACGGATCGCCGAACACCTGGCCACGCAGCGGGGCTGAGCCGTCCTCGCCGGTGGGGGTGCCCGAGAGCTGAATCGCGAGCGGGTCTCGGAGAGCTTCACCAGCGGGGGATCGCCGGGCTGGGCCAACCGCGAGGTCGCGACGCCGGGCTTCGTCCGGTGCAAGCCGCGACAGCACGGCACGAGTAGGCTGTCTGGCGGCGGTCGTCCGGGCCGCGCACGCGTTCACGAACGAGGAGTCCATGACCGTCAACCTCGGCATGCCAACCGCGCCGCCGCCCGTGCTGGCGCCCCGCCGGCCCACCCGGCAGATCAAGGTCGGCAAGGTGCTCGTGGGCGGTGACGCGCCGGTCTCGGTGCAGTCGATGACCACCACCAAAACCACCGATATCAACGGCACCCTGCAGCAGATCGCCGAGCTGACCGCTACCGGTTGCGACATCGTGCGCGTCGCGGTGCCCAGCCAGGACGACGCCGACGTGCTGTTCATCATCGCCAAGAAGAGCCAGATCCCGGTCATCGCCGACATTCATTTCCAGCCCAAGTACGTGTTCGCCGCGATCGACGCCGGCTGTGCCGCCGTCCGGGTCAACCCAGGCAACATCCGCCAGTTCGACGACCAGGTGAAGCAGATCGCACAGGCGGCCTCCGACGCCGGGGTGTCGATTCGGATCGGCGTCAACGCCGGCTCGCTCGACAAGCGGCTGCTGGCCAAGCACGGCGCCCCGACGCCCGAGGCGCTGGTCGAATCGGCGCTGTGGGAGGCGTCGCTGTTCGAGGAGCACGGCTTCCGTGATTTCAAGATCTCGGTGAAGCACCACGACCCGGTCGTGATGGTGCGCGCCTACGAGATGCTGTCCGAGGCCTGCGACTACCCGCTGCATCTGGGCGTCACCGAGGCCGGCCCCAGCTTTCAGGGCACGATCAAGTCGGCGGTCGCGTTCGGGGCGCTGCTCGGCAAAGGCATCGGCGACACCATCCGGGTATCGCTGTCGGCTCCACCGGCCAAAGAGGTCAAGGTCGGCATCAAGATCCTCGAATCGCTCAACCTGCGGCCGCGCCAGCTCGAGATCGTTTCGTGCCCCTCGTGCGGACGCGCTCAGGTCGACGTCTACACGCTGGCCGAAGAGGTCACCAAGGGCCTGGAGGGCCTGCAGGTGCCGCTGCGGGTCGCCGTCATGGGGTGCGTCGTCAACGGCCCGGGTGAGGCCCGCGAGGCCGACCTGGGCGTGGCGTCCGGTAACGGCAAGGGCCAGATCTTCGTCAAGGGCAAGGTGATCAAGACGGTGCCCGAAGACCAGATCGTCGAGACCCTGATCGCCGAGGCCAACCGGCTCGCCGAACAGGCTCCCGAGGGGTCGCCGGAGGGCGCCCCCATGGTCTCGGTTAGCTGAGCCGGCCCCTTCATGCGCGCGCGGTCATTGGGCACGCGCGACGCGCCGTTGGTGCGCAGCCTGCTGGCTGCCGACCCGGTGGCCAACGTCTTCGTGAGTTCACGGGTCGAGGTCGGGCTGCTGTGGCCGGGGTCGCCGGCCACGCTGTTCGGGTGGCCGGCCGAGAATCCGCGGCACCTGCTGCATGCTGGATCAAACCTGGCCCCGGTGTTCGGCCCGTGCGACGAGGGTGAGCGAGAGGCCGCGATCGCGGCCTTCGCCGACGCGCTCGGGCCGCAACGGCTGTGCCAGGCGATCGTCGGCGAGTCGGGCGTCGCGCTGGGCCTGCACCGGCAGTTGCGCCGCCGCAGCCGCAGTTACGCCGTCGAGCGAGAGGTCCGGCCGCGGCAGCCGCTGATGCTCACGCGCGCCGTGCCGTCGGAGCTGCCGGACGCGCCGGTCCGACAGATCGGCATGGCCGAGTTCGACTCGTACTTCGCTGCGGCCGTGGCCATGTACACCGAAGAGGTCGGCGTCGACCCGCTCGCCGGCGGGGGACGGGCCGGCTACCGCACCCACTGCCAGACCACCGTGCAGTCGGGACGGGCCTGGGGCATCGTCACCGACGGGCAGGTGGTGTTCAAGGCCGACGTGGGGATCAGTTGTGGCGAGATCGCCCAGGTGCAGGGGGTGTGGCTGGCGCCGCACCTGCGCGGCCAGGGCCTGGCGGCGGCGGCCATGGGCGCGGCGACCCGCCGGATTCTCGAATCGCACCGGGTGGTGTCGTTGTACGTCAACGACTTCAACACCCGGGCCGTCCGCACCTATCTGCGCACCGGCTTTACCGTGGCCGGCGAGTTCGCCACTGTGCTGTACTGAGCGCGTGCAGTCACCCTCAGCCGACGAGTGGACGACGCCCCATCTTGATGCCAGTGCCCTGCTGGTGATCGATATGCAGGCCGACTTTCTCGACGGCGGTGCTGCCCCGATCTCGGGCAGCAGCGCGGTGCTGCCCACCCTGACCGGACTGGTGTCGGGCTTCCGCGCCGCCGGGCTCCCGATCTTTCATGTCGTGCGGTTGTACGCCGGCAGCGACGTCGACCTGGTGCGCCGCGCAGCCGTCCTGGCCGGTCGCGGCCCGGTCGCGCCCGGCAGTGCGGGCGCCGAGGTGCCCGCCGAACTGCTCGGTGGCGCGGCACCGCTCGATGTCGAGACCCTGCTCGCAGGCGCCGCACAGCCGGTCGGCGCACGCGAATGGCTGCTCTGGAAGCCGCGGTGGAGCGCCTTTCACCGCACCGACCTCGACGCGCGGCTGCGCCGGCTTGGCGTCGACACCGTCGTGGTGGCCGGCTGTAATCTGCCGAACTGCCCGCGGGCGACGATTCTGGACGCCACAGCTTTGGACTACCGCGTGGTGATGGTCTCTGACGCCCTGTCGCGGGTCAGCGGGGAGCGGTGGCAAGATCTGCTGGGGGTCGGCGCCGTGGGCGCCAGCGCGTCCGAACTGCTCGCCGAGCTGGCCGCGCCGCGGTCTGAGTGTCGAATCGATCCTGGAGGACGACCGTGACGCACGACCACCTGCGCTGGGGGCTGCTCGGGGCCGGCGGCATCGCCGGCGTGTTCGCCCAGAACCTGCTCGCCGAGGGGTTCACCGTGCAGGCGGTCGCGGCCCGCGACGGGGCCAAGGCGCAGGCATTCGCCGACCGGTTCGGCATCGCGACCGCGCACGAGGGCTACGAGGCGCTGGTCGCCGACCCCGAGGTCGACGCCGTCTACGTGAACACCACCCACAACTTTCATGCCGAACACGCCCTGCTGGCCATCGAGGCCGGCAAGCCGGTGCTGGTCGAGAAGGCGTTCACCGTCACCGCCGCCGAGGCCCGCCGAGTTGCTGAGGCCGCTCGCGCCGCCGGGGTGTTCGTGCTGGAGGCGATGTGGACCCGCTTTCTGCCGTCCACCGATTTCGTCCGGCAGCGGATCGCCGACGGGTCGCTGGGCGAGGTGCGCGCGGTGATCACCGACCACAGCCAGAAGCTGAACCCCGACGCGCAGGGGCGGCTGTTCAACCCTGAGCTCGCCGGCGGGGCGTTGCTCGACCTGGGGGTGTACAACGTGTCGTTCGCGCTTGACCTGCTGGGCCGCCCGTCCGACATCGTGGCGCGCGGGTCGCTGACCGACACCGGGGTCGACGCCGAGGTGTCGATGATGCTCACCCATGGCGCCGCCCGCTGCGACGGCTACACCACCATGCTGAGCGCGGGGCCGAGTCGCGGCGCGGTGATCGGCACCGAGGGCTACCTCGAACTCGAGGGCGCCTTCTACAACTGGACCACCGTGCGCCGCTACACCGGCCGGCGCGACCTGGTCGAGACCTTCGAGCCGCAGCGCACCTCCCGAGGCATGCACTTTCAGGCGCTCGAATTTGAGCGCTGCGTGCGCGAGGGGCTGGCCGAGAGCCCGCGGCTGACGCTCGACGACTCGATCGCGGTGATGCAGGTGCTCGACGAGTTGCGCCGTCAGGTGGGTGCGGTGTTGCCGCAAGATCAAGAGAATCGCTGACGAAGCACTGATCACTACGCCCACCGCTGGGTGAGCTTGTCGAAACTCCTAGCCACAGCGGCATATCAGAGGGCACGACTTGTTCGACCAGTGATTTCGCGCTCCGTTTGCCGGTGTGGCACGGCACATCGTTTCGGCGTCGGGGCGAGGTGCGGAATGTGGTATTTCTGCGGGTGGTGACTATTGCTGGCATCGCTGCGTTGCAAAAGTCGCCTGCACTGCCGGCGAACGCCGCGGCGCTGCCCAGGCCGCTGGTCGGACCACCCGCACGCCGAATGACGCCCGTGACCGGCGCACCCGTACAATTCGGCGAGGGGGAAGGAAGGTACCTGTGAGCCACGAAGGATCACTCCCGGGCAGCGACCCGACATCACAGCCGCAGCAACCGCCGGTCAACTCGAATAATCAGCAGGGCGCCTCGTGGCAGGGCGGCCCGGCGTACCCACCGGCCGGCGAGCGACCTGTCGAACCGGGCCCGGCCGCGCAGCAACCCCCAGGTTGGACGCCCCAGCAACCCCCAGGTTGGCCGCCTCAGCAGCCCGCCAATCCGGGCTGGGCGCAGGCTCAGCCGACGCCTCCCGAGGGTCAGCCGTGGTCTCAAGGTCAGCCGTGGTCTCAGGGTCAGCCGCCCGCGTGGGGCGGCGGTTCGCAAGCGGGCTACTCAGGCCAGTCTGCGTTCGGCCAGCCGGGTTACAGTGCCCAACCCCAGCCTGGGGGTCAGCCGCCCTACGGGCAGCACCCGGCCCAGCCTCCGCAGTACGGGCAGCACCCGGGCCACGGGGCTCCGCAGCAGCCGTGGGGGTATCAGCCGGCCCCGAACCAGCCGCGCAAGACCAACAAAGCGTTGATCGGCGTGGTCGGCGGCGTGGTCGGCGTGGTGCTGATCGGCGGCACGATCGTCGCGGTGCAACAGAACCAGTCGACCACGCGGCAGCCCGGCGGGTCGTCCACGGTCAACGTGCCCGGCCCCTCCGTGTCCACCCAGAAGGCCTCTGACCTGGTCACGGCCTACCTGCGGGCACTCGGCAGCGGTGACGCCGCCACGGCGTTGAGCCTGGCCGCAGCCGCACCGAGCGACACGACCCTGCTGACCAACTCGGTGCTGGCGACGTCGACGGCAGGCAAGCTCGCCGACATCTCGGTACCCGAGGTGACCGATCAGAACGCCACCACCGTGTCGGCCAGCTACACCCTGGGCGGTAAGCCGGTTCGGGCCACCTTCGCGGTGAAGAACGTCGGCGGCCAGTTCCGTCTCACCCAGATCGCCTCGGAGGTGGACCTGTCGTCGCTGTCGGAGGTGGCCGTGACCGTGGCCGGGCTGCGGCCGGGCGCTGACGTGGTGCAGTTGTTCCCCGGGGTCTATCCGGTGAAGCCGGTCAACAAGTTCTACGCGCTGAGCACGTCGAGCGTCAGAGTTGCCGACCTCGGTGACGTCACCGCGCCGTCGGCAAAGCTGTCGCTCAGCTCGTCGGGCAAGTCGGCACTGATCAGTGCGACCAAGAAGAAGTACTCCTGGTGCCTGAAGCAGAACTCGGTCAAGCCGTCCGGGTGCGGTTTCGCGGTGCGCATTCCCACCGGCGTCAAGTTGCGTACCAGCACGATCAGTTGGACCACCCGAAGCGGCGCGAAGTGGGCCGCGATGAAGCCGAAGCTGATCTCGGCCAACCTCATCGAGGCGAAGGCGCCGGCCAAGGTGCACTTCTACGCCAGGGACGCCCGGGTCTCCAGTCGGTACTGGTACAAAGACGTCTCGATCGTGGGCGTGCAGGCCCTGATCAGTGGGTCGAAGATCACCGTCACCCTCTACTGAGCGGCGGTCGGTTGCGTTGATCGCCGCTTCCCAGAAATCGGCGCGTGGAGAAATACCGAATTCCGCGCTCAGTTCGTCACAGTCACCTACTGAAACGTCTCGGCTCCGGATCGAGCGCGGAAATCGGTATTTCTCCAGTTTTTCATCAGCCGGCCGCGATGGTGCGCCCCGACACAACCGGCCCGGTGACTCGATCGGGACAGGGCCACTAGGCTGGCCCCTGCTCGTCCTTCCAGAGAGGCACCCACGCTGTGATCACCCGTCTGTCCACGCTGTTCGTCCGCACCCTGCGTGAGGATCCGGCCGACGCCGAGGTCGCCAGCCACCGCTGGCTGGTGCGCGCCGGCTACATTCGGCGCGCCGCCCCGGGCATCTACAGTTGGCTGCCGCTGGGGCTGAAGGTGCTGGCCAAGGTCGAGCGCATCGTGCGCGAAGAGATGGACGCCATCGGCGCCCAAGAGGTGCGCTTCCCGGCGCTGCTGCCTCGCGAGCCCTACGAGGCGACGAACCGGTGGACCGAGTACGGCCCCAGCCTGTTTCGGCTGAAGGACCGCAAGGGAGGCGACTACCTGCTGGGCCCCACCCACGAAGAGATGTTCACCCTGCTGGTGAAAGACCTGTACAGCTCGTACAAAGACCTGCCGCTCAGCCTGTACCAGATTCAGACCAAGTACCGCGACGAGGCCCGGCCGCGGGCCGGCATTCTGCGCGGCCGTGAGTTCGTGATGAAAGACAGCTACTCGTTCGACGTCGACGACGCCGGGTTGCGGGCCTCGTACCACAAGCACCGCGACGCCTACATCGCGATCATGAACCGGCTCGGGCTCGAGTTCGTGATCGTCAAGGCCACCTCGGGGGCCATGGGCGGCTCGGCCTCGGAGGAGTTCCTGGCGTTGGCAGATTCCGGCGAAGACACCTTCGTGCGCTCGCCGGGCGGCTACGCGGCCAACGTCGAGGCGGTCACCGTGGTGCCGCCCGAGCCGCTCAACTTCAGCGACGCGGCTGCTCCGCGGCGCATTCCCACCCCCGACACGCCCACCATCGCCACCCTGGTCGACCGTGTGAACGCCGAGTACCCGCGGGCGGATCGTCCGTGGACCGGCGCCGACACACTGAAGAATGTGGTGTTCATGCTGCAGCACCCTGACGGCAAGCGGACGCCATTGGCGATCGGCCTGCCCGGTGACCGCGACGTGGACGTCAAGCGCCTGGAGGCCGCGGTCTCGCCAGCCGAGCCGCAGCCGTTCGGCGACGACGACTTCGCCGCGAACCCGGTGCTGAAGAAGGGCTACATCGGCCCGGAGGTGCTGGGGGAGAAGTCGGCATCGGGCGTGCTCTACCTGGTCGACCCCCGGGTGGTCACCGGCACCCGCTGGGTGACCGGGGCCAACCAGGTGGACACTCACGTGATCGATCTCGTGGCCGGACGCGACTTCACCCCCGACGGGGTGATCGACGTCGCCGAGGTGCGCGCCGGCGACCCCGCCCCGGACGGCTCCGGCCCGCTCAGCCTGGCCCGCGGCATTGAGATGGGTCATATCTTTCAGCTCGGCCGCAAGTACGCCGAGGCGCTGGGCCTGAAGGTTCTCGACGCCAACGGCAAGCTGGTCACCGTCACGATGGGCTCCTACGGTGTGGGCGTGTCGCGCGCGGTGGCTGCCGTTGCCGAGGCTCGCGCCGACCAGCGCGGGCTGGTCTGGCCGCGCGAACTGGCCCCCTTCGACGTGCAGATCGTGCCGACCGGCAAGGACGGCGCGGTGGTCGACTACGCCGAAAGGCTGGCGCTGGAGCTGTCGGCGGCCGGCATCGACGTGCTGCTCGACGATCGCAAGGCCAGCCCCGGGGTGAAGTTCACCGACGCCGAGATCCTGGGCGTGCCCACCGCGGTGGTGGTCGGACGCGGCCTGGCCGACGGGCTGATCGAGGTGCGCGACCGGGCCAGCGGCGAGCGCACCGAGCTGAACGCCGAGGGTGCCGCCGACGAACTGATCGCCCTGCTGAAGCCGTGATCGGGACGGTCACGGACACCGTCCGGCCGCTCGGTGCCCTGGCGGGTTCCCGCCCGCGATGATCACCGGCCTGGAACTGCCGCTGCTCACCCTGGCGCTGCTGGTGGCGGCGTCCTTCGTTGCCGGCTGGGTCGACGCGGTGGTGGGCGGTGGGGGACTGATCCAGTTGCCCGCGTTGCTGATCGGGCTGCCGTCCGACACCCCGGTGGCCACCATCGCGGGCACCAACAAGATCCCGTCGTTGGTGGGCACGCTGACCGCGGGCGCCACCTACCTGCGCAGCATCAGGGTGGACTGGGGCCTGGCCTGGCCGCTGCTGCTGATGGCCGCCGCGGGCTCGTGGACCGGGGCCCAGCTCACCCACTTCCTGCCCCGGCAGCACTTCACGCCGCTGGTGCTGTTCGCGGTGGTCAGCGTCGGGCTCTACACCTGGCGCACGCCGCACCTGGGGCTGCACAGCGCGGTGAAGCACACCGGAAACGACGCGCGGCTGCGGATGGCCGCCATCGGCCTGGTCGTCGGAGCCTGGGACGGCTTCATCGGCCCGGGCACCGGCACCTTCTTCGTGATCGCGCTGGTGTCGGTGATCGGGCACGACTTTCTGGCCTCCAGCGCGCTGGCCAAGCTGGCGAACCTGACCACGAACGCGTCCGCGATCGTGGCGTTCGCGATTACCGGCAACCTGCTGTGGGGGCTGGGGCTGGCGATGGGTGTGGCGAACCTGACCGGTGGCTTTCTGGGCGCCCGGACGGCGCTGACCAGGGGTAACGGCTTCGTCCGCCAGGTGTTTCTGATGGTGGTCGGCGCGCTGGCGCTGAAGCTCGCCTGGGACACCTGGGTGAGCTACGTCGGGTGACTTGTCGCGTCCTCATCGCGCGAGCAGGTAGCTCATGCCATGATGCGGCAATGACGGCGTTGGAGCTGATCTCGGCCATCGTGGCCGTGATCTGCGCCGGATTGCTGAGCGTCGCCGTCGTTCTGCGTCGACGACTCGCAGACGCGCGAGCCGAAGCCGAGCAGTTGCGCGAACTGGTCCGCAGCCGGTTGGAGCGCCCGCACGTGTTCTCACATGAGGTGCGCACGCCGCTCACGCTCATTCAGGGGGCGGCCGAATTGCTGGCTGACGAGGCGCCCGGCCCGCTCAACGAGCGGCAGCGCGAGTTCGTCACCACCATCGGGTCGAATGCCGGCCGGGTAATCGGGCTGGCCGAGGACATGCTCACCGAGGCGCGGCTCGACTCGCCCCTGTTCAACATGCACGTCGAACGCATCGACCTGAGGCAACTGGTGCGCACGACCGTCCGCGACGCCCGGCGGGTGCACCGGGTACCGATCAGGATGAACAACACCGGGGCGCCCCTGGTGCTGCATGGCGACCGGCAACTGATCGGCCAGGCGCTGTGGAATCTGGTCAACAACTCGTGCCGGCACGCCGGCGCCGACGCGACGATCACGGTGTCGGCCACCCGGGGGGAGGGGGAGGGGATCCTGGCCGTCAGCGACGACGGCGGTGGAATGACAGCGGACGAGCGCCGTGAGCTGTTCACCCCCTTCGTCCGAAGTGCCGAGAGCGGCGGCTCGGGGCTCGGCATGATGATCACCGAGCGGATCATCGAGCAGCACCGTGGGCGGCTGCTGGTCGACAGCATTCCGGGCCGGGGCACCACCGTGTTCGTGACGCTGCCGCTGGACGCCCTGCACCCGTGGCGCGAATCCGTCGCCGCGGTCGACGCCCCGGAGCTGTCGCGGACGTTGCCATGAGCGCCCGCCCGCTGCGCGTGCTCGTGGTCGATGACGAAGCCCAGATGGTCAGCATCGTCAGTTTCGCCCTCGAGGCCCAAGGTTTCGAACCGCACGCCGCGCGCAACGCCGAGGTGGCCTGGAAACTGTTCAACACCGAACCTTTCGATCTCGTCGTGCTCGATGTCATGCTGCCCGGGGCCTCGGGGGTGCAACTGTGCGAACGCATCCGCTCGCGCTCCGACGTGCCGGTCATGCTACTCACCGCGCGAGGTGACGAGGACGACCGGCTCAAGGGGCTGTTGGCAGGTGCGGACGACTACGTCACCAAACCCTTCTCGCCGCGTGAACTGGGGTTGCGGGCCGCTGCGATCGTGCGCCGCACGCAGGGTCGGACGGCCGACTCCGCCGACCTGGTCCGGGGGCCGTTGGTGATCGACCAGTGGCGCCGCACCGCACGGCTGCACGGTCGTCCGCTGGCGCTCAGCGACGCCGAGTGGCGGCTGCTGGTCGCGCTGGCCCGACGAGCCGGTGAACCCACCGACTGGCGCACGCTGCTCAACGAGGTGTGGCACACCGCCGAGCTGGCGGGCGGTCGCGACATGGTGAAGACCGCGGTCTATCGGTTGCGGCACGCACTGGGCGACGATGGCGAGGGACTGATCGTGACGGTGCGCGGCACCGGCTATCTGCTGGTGAACCACGAGTCCGATGCCACCCCGTCGGCGTAGGGTGCGCAGCCTGCTGGCACTGGTGCTGTACCTCAGCCTCGTGGCGGGCAGCCTTGCGGCACTGCTCAGCACAGCCGGGGATCGGTCGATCACGGTGCTGTGCTCGTCGATCGAACAGTTGTGCCGTGACTGGGCGAACGGGTTCAGCGCCCGCACGGGCATCGAGGTGACGATGATCCGGCTGTCGACCGGTGAGGCGCTGACCCGGTTGAGCACCACCGAGGGGCGCCGCGAGTTCGACGTGTGGCACGGCGGGCCTGCCGACAGCTACGTGCTGGCGGCCCAGCGCGGGCTGCTCGCCCCCTATCGGTCACCCGAGGCCGACGCCGTCCCGGAGAGGTACCGCGATCCCGACAGCCACTGGACGGGGGTCTACCTCGGCGTCCTCGGATTCTGCTCCGACACCCGCGCGCTGCAGCGTCTCGGTGCCCGCTTACCTTCGTCGTGGGAGGACCTGCTGCAGCCGGCGCTCTCCAGGCAGGTGTCGGCGCCCAACCCGCTTCGTTCGGGCACCGGTTACACCCTGGTGTTCACCCAGCGCGTCCGGCTCGGATCCGATCAGGCAGCGCTCGACTTCTTGACCCGCCTGGACGCCAATGTGCTGCAGTACACGGCCTCGGGGCTCGCCCCGGCGGGTATCGCCGCGCGCGGTGAGGCGGCCGTCGGAATCGGCTTCACCCAGCACTGCACCGCCGCCATCGACGGCGGAAACAGCCATCTGGTGATCAGCTACCCGGCCGACGGCACGGGGTACGAGGTGGGGTCGGTGGCGGTGCTCGCCGGAACCGACGACGCCGAGGCGGCTCACCGCTATGTGGACTACGCCGTCTCGCGCGAGGGCCAGTTGGCCGGCGGCGGGGCCTGGGCGGCGCAGTTGCCGACGCGCGCCGACGTGCCCGCTGACCCACGGCTCGGAGCGGACGCCGTGCTGCTGGAGTACACGCCGCAGCAGGCCGCACAGGCGCGCGAGCAACTGCTGGAGCGCTTCGGCGAGGAACTGCTGCGATGATCGGGCCGGGTGCACGATGGCTGGCTTGGACGGTGTTCGCGGTGCCGGCTGCGATCGTGGGGCTGGGCTGGCTGGTGCCTGTGCTGTCCGAGTCGGGCTGGGCCGCTCTGGCCAACCTGCTCACCACCCAGTCCGGCCTGGTGCGCAACACCATGGCCTACGGTGTCGCTACCGCGGTCTGCGGCACCGCGTTCGGCTGGATGTTCGCCCACCTGCTGCACACCTACCGGGTGCGCGCACATCGTGTTCTGCGGGTCGCCTGCGTCGCGCCGCTGATGCTGCCCTCGTTCACCTTCGCGATGGCGCTGATCACCCTGTTCGGGCACAACGGGCTGGTGACCGCCCGGTTGCTGCCCGGCCTGGAGGTATACGGCTTCGGCGGGTTGGTGGTGGCGGGCACCCTGTCTCGTTTCCCGATCGCCTACCTGGCCCTGTCGTGGGCCTACCGGCGGCTCGACCCCGAGGCGCTGGAGGCGGCCCGCCAACTGAACGCGTCGCCCTACCGCATCGCCATGGCGGTGATGGTTCCGCGGTTGCTGCCGGCCGCCTTGTCGAGCCTGCTGTTTCTGCTCGGCGACGCCATTGCCGACGTGGCGATCCCGCTGGTCATCGGTGGCGACCACCCGACGCTGGGCACCCGGATCTACGAGGCCGTCGCCGTCGAGGCCGACCCGGCCGCCGCCGGGGCGGCCGCGCTGGTGCTGGTGGTTCCCGCGGCGGCGCTGTGGCTGGGGGCGTCCCGGCTGAGCGATCGGACGACCGACCACAGTGGCGCCGGGCAAAGGCTGCGGCGTCCGCCGGACCTGGTGGGCCGGCTGCTGCTGGGCTGCGCCTGGGTTGTGGCGGGCGGCGTCCTGATTCTGCTGGCCGCCATCGTGGCCGGCGCGCTGGTCAGCACCTCGGGGGCGTTCACGCTCGACCATCTGGGCCGGGTGCTGGCCGGCGATCAGCAGCGTGGTCTAGCCATGAGCCTGCTGGTGGCCCTGACGGCGGCCCCGTTGGTGACGTTGCTGGCGTTCGCGATCGTGCTTGCGGCCACCGGGCAACCCAGACGGCTGCGCCGGGCGCGCCGTGTGCTGACGGCCGTCTCGACGCTGCCGCCGGCGGTGCTCGGCCTCGGCGCCTACCTGACGATGGCCATGGTGCTGCCGGTGCTGCTCGGGAGGGGGCTCTCGATCGCGCTGCTGCCGTGGCTGGCCGTCGGTGCCGTGCTCACCGTGCATCTGGCGAGGTTCGTGCCACGCCGGGCCTTGCCGGCGCTGCTGGCGGTGGAGTCGCTGGGCTCGCAGGCGCAGGACACCGCGACCCTGCTGGGGGCACGGCGGCGCGACGTCGCGCGGCAGTTGATCTGGCCCCGGGTGCGGCCCGAGCTGGCCGGGGGATCGCTGGCCACCTTCGCCGATGTCTTGACCGCGGTGTCGTCGGTGATTCTGCTGACCAGCTCTCAGGTGCCGCTGCTGCCGGTCGGTGTGCTCGCCGATATTGATGCCGGACGCCTCGGCGACGCGTCCGCAGCCACCGTAACGCTGGCCCTCGCAGTGCTGGCGGTGACCGGACTGCACGCGTTGTGGCAGCGGGACTGGGTGCGTCGGACGCCCGACGTCGTCACGGCCGGAAGGGTGCCCCAGTGAGCGACTCTGCGGTTCTTCGGGTGGCGGGCCTGGTCAAGGCCTTCGGTGCACGCAGGGTGCTGCATGCCATCGACCTGACGATCCGCGAGCCGGAGCTGGTCTGCGTGCTGGGTCCGTCCGGCAGTGGTAAGACGACGCTATTGCGCTGCATTGCGGGCCTGGAGCCGGCCGCCGGCCAGATCGAGGTGGCCGGGGTCGCCGTCCACCCCGGGGACCGGCCGCGCTCGGCGATGGTGTTCCAGCGCGACGTGCTGTTCCCCGAGCTCACGGTTGCACAGAACATCGGCTTCGGTCTGCGGGCCGCCGAGCTGGAGCCGGAGTTGGCCGCGGACGCCGTCGCCGCCACCGTGCTGCAACTGGGTCTGTCCGGGCTTGAGGATCGCTACCCCGATGAGCTCTCGGGAGGACAGCAGCGCCGGGTGGTGCTGGCCCGGGCGCTGGTGCTGCGGCGTCCGCTGTTGCTGCTCGATGAGCCGCTGGCCGGCCTCGACGAAGCGCTCGCCGCGGAGGGGGCGCAACTGATCCGGGCCACACAGCGCCGGCTCGGGGTGGCCATGGTCCTGGTCACGCATGATCAGTCGGCCGCATTGGCGATGGCCGATCGGATCGTGGTGCTGCACAACGGACGGATCGCCCAGCAGGGCCCGCCGCGGCAGGTGTTCGACCGCCCCGACTCGGCGTTCGTCGCCCAGTTCATCGGACGCTCGGCCTTTCTCGAGGCCGTTGTCGACCGGGTCAGGGCTAGTGCGGACGGGCCGGTGGCCCGGGTCGGCCTGCTGGGCGCCGTGGTCGACCTGCCGGCGCACCCGAAGGTGCTGCCGGGCCCGGCGATCGTGTTGGTACGGCCGCACGCCCTGACCGCCCGGGTCGCTGAGGTGACCGCGGAGCCGTGGGCCGAGCCGATCGGTAACCTCGGCGTCGTCGAACAGGTGCGCTACCTGGGCGAACGCATGGAGTACTCGGTCGAGACCGAGCACGGCAGCGTGATCGCCACCGGCGACCTGGACGAGCCGCCGCTGCGCGTCAATCAGGTGGCCACGCTCACCCTGACCGCATCCCGGGCGTGGGTGCTGCCGGCGCCGTGACGTCCTGAGGCCTGCCCCGGGCGGGTGGCTCGCGCCCGACCGAGGTAACCGAACCGTTACCGAGTGTGACCCACGCTCACGTAGCGCGGCCGCGTTCGGGGTTGTGATGGAGACACCCCGACTGTCACCCGTCTCGAACGCACAAAGGAGCGCACAATCGTGACTACACCCCTGCCCACCGAGCGCCCGAAGGGGCTCGCCTGGCTCGCTTCCCCAGCGCCGGCCCCGCGCTTGCCCGAGGACCAGATCAGCGCCAAGTACCCGTCGCTGCGCCTGCAGGTGTTCCTGGGCATCTTCATCGGCTACGCCGGTTTCTACCTGATTCGCAACAACATCCCGCTGGTCGCCACGATCCTGCTCAAGGACGGCCAGCTAGACAAGGTGGGCATCGGCCTCATCGCCAACGCCGTGCTGATCTCGTACGGCTTCTCCAAATTCTTCATGGCGACCGTCTCGGACCGTTCGAACGCGCGCTACTTCTTGCCGATCGGGTTGGCGCTGTCAGCCGTCGTCAACCTTTTCGTCGCCTTCGTGCCGGCGCTGACCGCTTCGGTCGGCATCTTCGCCATGATGATGTTCGTCAACGGCTGGGTGCAGGGCATGGGCTGGCCTCCCAGCGGCCGGGTTCTGGTGCACTGGTTCTCGACGAACGAGCGCGGTTGGAAGACCGCCATCTGGAACTGTGCGCACAACGTCGGCGGACTCGGCGTCGGCGCCGCAGCCGCGGCCGGCCTCTCCTTCACCGGGGGTGCCTGGCAGAGCGCGTTCTGGTTCCCGTCGCTGATCGCGCTGGTGGTGGCCGTCGTCGCCTTCATCGCCATTCGTGACACTCCCGCCTCGGTGGGTCTGCCGCCGATCGAGGAGTACCGCAACGACCCGGCCAAGGTCGAGGTCGACCAGAACGACGAGGCTGGTCTGGGCTACTGGCAGGTCATCCTCAAGCATGTGCTGCTGAACCGCGTCATGGTGCTGCTGGCGCTGGCCAACGTCTTCGTCTACGCGCTGCGCTACGGCGTGCTGAGCTGGACGCCGACGTACCTGTCCGAGGTGCACCACGCGTCGGTGACGGCTGGAATTATGGGCTTCTCGCTGTTCGAGCTGGCCGGCCTGATCGGCACGCTGGCCTGCGGCTGGGTCTCTGACAAGGTGTTCAAGGGCAACCGCACCTGGACCGGCATCGCCTTCATGGTGGGCGTCGGTGTCTCTCTGATCGCCTACTGGCTGGCCCCGGTCGGCACTCCCTACTGGCTGCTCATGGTGTTCCTGTTCTTCAACGGCGCGTTCATCTACGGCCCGGTCATGCTGATCGGCCTGCAGGCGCTCGACATGTCCGCCCGGCACGTCGCCGGTACCTCGGCAGGCTTCACCGGCCTGTTCGGCTACGTGATCGGTGCCACCGTGGCCTCGACCGGCGTCGGTTTCCTCGTGCAGCACTACGGCTGGGGGCTCACCTTCGGCGTGCTGACCGGCTGCGTCGTGGCCGCCATCGTGCTGCTGGCCATGATCGCCCCCGACGAGAAGCGCCTGATGGAGTCGCACCGGCTCGCCAGCGGCGCCGAGTAGACACTCGCCTCCGCATTTCGTCGCCGCTCCACCCCACCAAGCAGGGTGGGAGCGGGAGCCTGGGGCTTCGGCTCCCGCTCCCGCTCCCGCCCTGTGCCGCGTCGCGGCCATTCCTGCCGAGAACTGCCGGCGTTCGCGGGTTGATCCTGCAGCCTGGCGTGAGCGATGCGGGCCGGGTGCCCGGCTCAGGACCGCCGGAACGTGGCGCCGAACCGCTGAGCGCCGATCATCCGGCGCACCCCGCTCAGCTCGGCCAGCCCGGCCAGCGCAGCGCCGGGCCGCCGAAGCCCACCAGTGCGGTGTTGGTGGACGCGAGCGCATCCACGCCGATGCTGCGCTCGGCGGCCGACGAGGTGCCCGCCAGCCAGGCGCCGATGATCGGCAGCGCCGCCTTCTCGGTCTGCACGGCCAGGGCGAAGGCGCCAGTCCGGTCGGTGGCCGGACGCACGTCGTACCCGATCGGCGGCGGGCTCGCGCTGGCTTCCGGGGCGCTGGCCAGCACGTCCTGCCGCAGCGTGCGCCAGCCGAGCAGCCGTTCCTGCAACCGGCGCTGGTCGGCGGCGCTCAGCGAGGGTGCGGCGAGCGCCAACTCGTAGCTGTAGGCGGCCTGCAGGCTGAGTTCCAGCACCTGCTCGCGGGTGGTTGCGGTCAGGTCGGGGGTCAGCCCGGTGTCGTCGTCGCTTCGCTTGGCCAGGCCGGACGGCAGCCGCGCCGCCATCGTGGCGCTGAAAGCGGCCAGCGAGGCCCACAGCAGAGCTGCCGGGCCGTCGGCCGGCAGCGCCCGGGCCCGGTGCTGGTGCTGCAGGGTGGCCAGCAGACCGGTCAGCGCGGCATAGGTTGCTTTCGCGGTGCGCTGGGTGACCGGCGCGGCGGACGGCAGCGGTGTGGTCACCTGCTGGCGCCGGGCCGGGTCGCTCGACAGCAGCACCCGGGCATGGGCGTCGATGGCGGTGTCGAACCAGCTCAGCGAGGCCACCTGGCGCCCAGTGAGCGCCCAGTCGTCGGCCCGGTCGAGTAGCTGCCGGGCCAGGGCCGAGGCGCGCGCCAGTTGGGCGGGTAGTTCGGCTGCGGTCTCGATCGGCAGGGGTTCCGGTGGGTTCCAGGGCATCGTGACGTTCGCCACCGTGCAGCCGGCCAGCCCGGCCAACGTGAGACTGCTGCTGAGCAGCAGCGCCCGCCGTCCGATCACGTACCGACGCTACCGGGTAAACTCTGCCCAGCGCCCGTGCGCCACAACTGCACCGAAAAACCGGATCGAGAGGATGCCCCCATGGAATCGGCAACCATCACCTCGTTGGTGGCCCCCGTTGTCGCCTCGTGCGGACTGGAGGTCGATCGGGTCGAGATCCTCCCGGCCGGCACTCGTCGCGTCGTGCGGATCTTTCTCGACGGTGACGGCCCCAAGGGGCGTGGTCCCTCCCTGGACGAGATTGCCGAGGCGACCCGCGCCATCTCTACGGTGCTCGACGACGCTCCGGCGATGGGCAGTCACCCTTGGACGCTCGAAGTCAGCTCGCGCGGCGCCAGCCGTCCGCTGCTCGAAGAGAAGCACTTTCGCCGCAACACCGGACGGCTGGTGGCACTGTCCACCGACGAGGGCCGGGTGGTCGGCCGTATCGTGCGCGTCGCCGACGAGCACCTGACCCTCGACGTGGACGGCGCCGAACGTACGCTGCCATTGCAGCGGATCGGACGCGCCCAGGTGCAGCTCGAACTCAACCGCAGTCTCGATGACGAACAGGAGTGATCATGGACATCGACATGCAGGCGCTGCGCGCCCTGGAGCGTGACCGCGAGATCCCGATGAGCGTGCTGGTCGGCGCGCTCGAAGACGCCATGCTCAACGCCTACGAGAAGACCGATCACGCCGTTCCCGGTTCCCGGGTCGAGCTCGACCGCAAGACCGGACGGGTCACGGTGTTCGCCCCCGAGCTCGACGCCGACGGGCAGAAGATCGGCGAATACGACGACACTCCCGACGGTTTCGGACGGGTCGCCGCCACTACCGCGCGGCAGGTGATCTACCAGCGCATCAGGCAGGCCGAGGACGACCAGAAGTACGGGCATTTCTCGGCCGTCGAGGGCGACATTCTGCTCGGCGTGGTGCAGCAAGACCGTGACTCGCGCACCGTGCGGGTCGATCTGGGCAGCATCGAGGCGATCATGCCGCAGGCCGAGCAGGTGCCGGGCGAAGACTACTCCCACGGCAAGCGGCTGCGGGTGTACGTGGTGAGTGTGCGGCGCGAGCTGCGCGGCCCGCAGGTAGTGGTGTCACGCACCCACCCCAACCTGGTGCAGAAGCTGTTCAAGCTCGAGGTGCCCGAGATCGAGCAGGGCATTGTCGAGATCAAGGCGATCGCTCGCGAGGCCGGTCACCGCACCAAGATCGCGGTGTTGTCGCACAATCCGGACGTCTCGGCCAAGGGTGCCTGCATCGGCCCGATGGGGCAGCGGGTGCGCGCGGTGATGCATGAGTTGAACGAAGAGAAGATCGACATCATCGACTACTCCGACGATCCGGGAAGGTTCGTGAAGGAGGCGTTGTCGCCGGCGAAGGTGAGCCAGGTGATCGTCACCGACGCCACGGCGCGGGCGGCCCGGGCGATCGTGCCCGACTACCAGTTGTCGCTCGCGATCGGCCGCGAGGGCCAGAACGCCCGATTGGCCGCCCGGTTGACCGGCTGGCGTATCGACATCCGCCCCGACACCCAGGCGTAGGGAACCGCCTGATTGTGCTGGTCGAGTTTGTCGAGACCCCAGACACCGTGCTCTGGCAAGGGGTTTCGACAGGCTCACGCGGCGGTGGACGACGTGACCGGCCCGCGCCACTCACCCGGCACTCGGTCGCGGCGAGTGCCGGGTGATCACGTGGGGCCCGCCGGAGGGGATCGGCGGCCGAACCGCCAAAGGGTCGGGTTTCGGCGCGGCCGGCGGGTGGTCTAGAGGGCCGGATTGAGGTCTGCGGGGGTCACGCCGTGGCGCTCGCGCTGGGTTGTGGTGCCTGGCTGCCGTTGCCCGAGGGTTGGTTGGCCTGCTGCTCGGCGCGCACTTCTTCGAGTGCCTTGGTCACCTTCGCCTCGTCGATGCCGAGCTTTTCGGCGACCGCCTTGGCGATGGCCTCGTCGTTGCTGGACTGGTCGAACCCGCCACCGCCCATGGATGGACGTGCACCCGGGGTGCCGTTGCCGCCACCACCACCGCCGCCGTTGCCGCCACCACCGTTGCCGCCACCGCCACCGCCACCGTTGGTGGGCTGGTCTGTCGGCATGCCGCTCGGGGCGCCGCTGGGCCGGTTGGCCTGCATCACCGACTGGATCGCCTCGGAGACCTTGGTCTCGTCAACGCCGAGCTTCTCGGCGAGCGCCGCAGCCAGGTTGCTCGTACCCATGCCGGCGCCCGGGCCGCCACCTTCGCCGCCGCCGCCCTCGGACGACTGACTGGTGGGCTGGCTCTGCGCCTGGCCGGTGTTGCTTCCGACTGCGTACGAGACGCCGAACACGGCGCCCGCGCCGATAACGGCCGCGCCGATCGCCAGCCCGGTCTTCTGCTTGCTATTCATAGTCACATTGAGCCCGGCCGACCTGAGCCGAGCCTGCGCGGCCGCTGTGGACTGGCTGTGCGAGCAGTGCGCCCATCGCTGGGGAAGCCTGTCGAAAGCCGTTGCCGCGACGGCCTGCTCGAGGTCTCGGCAAGCTCGGCCAACGACAATCGACGTTTCTCTGACGGGCTGTGAATCTCGGGCCACCCGCTGCTGGCAGCGTCACCGGGCGTGCTCGCCGACTACGCTGACCTGCGATGCCAACCGAGAATCGTCCGCCCCGTCGACCGGCCTTTCATGACCCCGCCATGCTGGAGTTGATGGGCCAGGGCTCCGACCCGATTGCCCAACTACACGCCGCGCACGAGACCGCGGCGGTGCTGCTGCGCACCGGACGTGCCGCGCAGGACCCGTCGGTGACCGAACGTCTGGTCGACCTGGTCGGCGAGATCGGGTTGTCCACGCTGGCCGACCTGTGGTCCACCCGTCCGGCTCGGACGCTGCCAGGCGCGCTGTGGCGGCTGTACTTCCTGCGGGAATGGATGCGCATCGATTCGCACGGGGTGGCGCGCTGCTACTCGTCCGGGGTCCGGTTCACCGAGCCGAACCACGTGGTGGCCGGCATCGAGCCGCCCAGCCCTGCGGATGTCCGGCGTGTCGCGGACGACCTGATGCGCGGGGTCTTCGTCGGCGACTTCGCGGTGGCGCTGGAGCGGGCCGCCGCGTTCTGCCGGGTCACCTCGGCCGGCAGCGCCGAATTTGCCGGCATGGAGCCGCTGGCTCGGGCGGCCAAATTGCAAGAGATGGCGGACGACCTGACCGTGTGCGCCCGGCTCTGGCGAGCGGGTTCACTGAACTGATCGGCGAACCGCAACCTCCTCCACCACGAGTGCAAAGCGAGTGCCGGGCGCAGTTTCGATGACCAGCTCGGCCGGGCCGCCTTCGCCGATGGGCGTGCTTTCGCCGCTGTACAGGTTCGATGCCTCACAACCATCGGGTCGCAGGCCGACGAGGGACTTGCCGCCGCGGCTGAGCTTAACGGTCGGCCCGGCATTGTCGACTTCGCAGATGAATACATCAAGCTGGGAGCATGAAGCTGGCGAACGCGTCCACCGACTGCTGCCCGGCTCCCGTCTCGGGGCTGAACGTGTCGGCCGCTGAACGGCTGGCCCCGGTGTTCAAGGCGCTGGGCGATCCGGTGCGGTTGCGGCACCTGGGTCTACTACTCACCCTGCCCGGACGCCCTGACGCCGTTGCGTGAGATTCTGGACGATGCCCGGGCGGCGCGATCCGGCTGCTGGATGGACGCTGACCAACGCATCCCCCCTGGTTGATCTGATCGAAACCCTTGCCAGAGCGGTATCCGAGTTCTCGACAAGCTCGACCAGCGAGAGTCAGCGTTTGCCTGGGCGGCCGGGCTGGCTGTTGTTCGTATGCCACCGGGGTCGCCCGACACGCCCTCGGGGTTTGGGTCAGGCGCCTGCGCCGCCTATATTCGTGCCCGGCGCCGGACTGCGGTAGCCCCGGGCTCCAACACTTGCCGCCGCGAGCGGCCACGCGCCGAGAGGCGCTCCCAGTCCGGCGCCATCACCAACCGATCGATGCCTGCGGCGGGTCTGCCCCAGCGCCCCGCGTCCGTCCCCATCGCCCTCGTCGCCACCTGCCCGTGGCCCGGACGTGACTCGCCCGGCCGTCCAGGGGGACGGCCGGGCTGGGGGGAGAGGAGTCATTCAATCGTTCCTGTCAGTGATGACCTCCGTCCTGCACCGTGGTGCTTGGGTTGGCTTCCATGTCCACTACTAAACCGGCCGTTGCTGGGTGGTCTCTGGCGCGCGACTGTGGCGTCGCTATGAGGCGGTCCCCAGTCGGTAATCTGAACCCGCTATGACCATGCCTCAACGGATGTGCGCCGGCTGCCGCGCCCGCGCCGACAAGACCGCGCTGGTGCGACTGGTCTGGGACGGTGCCGAGTCGGTCATCGTCGACCGGCTGCAGCGGCTGCCCGGCCGGGGCGTCTACCTGCACGCCGGCTGCGCCGAACGAGCCCTCAGGGCCCGCGCCTTGGCCCGCGGGCTGCGCCGTCCGATCGACGGCGCCGCGGTGCGAAGGGTGCTCAGCACGCTGCCGGTTGGGTGAATCGAGGCTGACGGCGATACACTCGTCCGTGCGCCTCCGCCGACTCCCGGCGGTTCCCAACCAGAAAGTGGGCTAACGCTCATGACCACTCGATGAGTACCTCGAAATGAGCAACAACAACTAGCTGGTCCGCGCGCCTGCGGACCTGAAGGAGAGTAGTGGCCAAGGTCCGCGTCTACGAGCTCGCCAAAGAGCTCGGACTCGAAAGCAAAGATCTTCTGAAGAAGCTGAACGACATGGGCGAGTTCGTCCGTTCGGCTTCTTCCACCATCGAGCCGCCGGTCGTCCGGCGGTTGAGCGAGCGCATGAACGCCGAGAAGTCCGGCGCATCGTCCGCGCCCGCGGCGTCCAAGTCCTCAGCCGCCCGCCCCGGAGCACCCGGCCCGCGTCCCGCGGCCCGCCCGGGCGTCCGTCCCGCAACGCCGAGCGCTGCTCCGGCCCAGCCCGCGTCGACGGCCCCCGCGCAGTCGGCCCCCGCACCGGCGGCTCCCGTGTCGGCGGCTCCCGCACCGGCGGCTCCCGCACCGGCGGCCCCCGCGCAGTCGGCGGCATCGTCAGCGCCGTCCGTGACACCCGCGCGGCCGGCGGCTTCCGCGCAGCCGGCTGCACCCACGCAGCCTCCGTCGACCACCGCCACCCCGCGGCCGGGAGGCACACCCCAGCCGCGGCCCAGCGCACCGCAGCAGTCCCGGCCCGCCACTGGCGGTACCGCGACGCCGCGGCCGGGTGCGACCCCGCGTCCGATGCCGCGCCCCGGTGGCAGCGGCGGCCTTCCTGGTGCCAATGCGGCGCGCCGCACCGGCACCCCGCGTCCGGGTAACAACCCGTTCTCGTCGAGCCAAGGCATGGGCGTGCGTCGCCCGCGGCCCGAAGGCGCCGGCACCGCACAGGGCGGACGTCCCGATGCCCGTACCGGAGCGCCCCGTCCGGGTGGTGCGGCCCGTCCCGGCGTTCCCGGCATGCCGCGGCCGAACCCGGCGATGATGCCTCGCCAAGCTAACCCCGGCCTCGGCGGTGGCCCGGCCCGCACCGGTGGCGGGGGTCGCCCCGGTGGTTACGCCGGCGGTCGCCCCGGTGGCGGCGGACGTCCCGGCGGCTTCGGGGCCAACGCCGGCCCCGGTCGTGGTGCCCCCGGCGGCCCGCCCACCGGTGGTGGCGGTCGCGGCCGTGGTGGTCGCGGCGGTTCTGGCACCCAGGGTGCGTTCGGTCGCGCCGGAGGGCCGGCCAAGCGTGGGCGCAAGAGCAAGAAGCAGCGCAGGCAGGAATTCGACCAGATGGAGGCGCCGACGATTGGCGGCGTGCGGATCCGTCCGGGTGACGGTTCCACCGTCCGGCTGCGTCGCGGCGCCTCGCTGACCGACCTCGCCGAGAAGATCGGCGTCGATCCCGCGTCGCTGGTGCAGGTGTTGTTCAACCTGGGCGAGATGGTCAACGCCACCCAGTCGGTGGCCGACGACACCCTGCAAGTGCTGGGTGCCGAGCTGAACTACACCATCGAGGTCGTCTCCCCCGAGGACGAGGACCGCGAGCTGTTGGAGAGCTTCGACATCGAGTTCGGCGAGGACGAGGGTGGCGAGGACGACCTCGCGCCGCGCCCGCCGGCGGTCACCGTGATGGGTCACGTCGACCACGGCAAGACCAAGCTGCTGGACGCCATTCGCAACACCAACGTGGTGGCCGGTGAAGCCGGTGGCATCACGCAGGCCATCGGCGCCTACCAGGTGGCCACCGAGGTGGACGGCACCGAACGCAAGATCACCTTCATCGACACCCCGGGTCACGAGGCGTTCACCGCCATGCGTGCCCGTGGTGCCAAGTCGACCGACATCGCCGTGTTGGTGGTGGCTGCCGACGACGGTGTGATGCCGCAGACTATCGAGGCGTTGAACCACGCCAAGGCGGCCGAAGTGCCGATCGTGGTGGCGGTGAACAAGGTCGACAAAGAGACCGCCGACCCGACCAAGGTGCGCGGCCAACTCACCGAGTACGGCCTGGTGCCCGAGGAGTACGGCGGCGACACGATGTTCGTCGACGTGTCGGCCACCGCCCGGCTGGGTCTGGACGAACTGCTCGAGGCAGTGGTGCTGACCGCCGACGCGTCGCTCGACCTGCGGGCCAACCCCGACATGTCGGCCCAGGGCGTGGCCATCGAGGCGCATCTCGACAAGGGCCGCGGCCCGGTCGCCACCGTTCTGGTGCACCGCGGCACGCTGCGCACCGGCGACTCGATCGTGGCCGGTTCGGCCCACGGCCGGGTGCGCGCCATGATCAACGATCAGGGCGAGCAGGTCACCGAGGCGCCGCCGTCGATGCCGGTTCAGGTGCTGGGCCTCACCTCGGTGCCGGGAGCCGGCGACAACTTCCTGGTCGTCGACGACGACCGGATGGCGCGTCAGATCGCCGACAAGCGGGAGGCCCGGCAGCGGGCCGCGCTGCTGGCCAAGACCACCCGGCGCAAGACCCTCGACCAGCTGTTCGAGCAGCTCGAGAAGGGCGAGACCCAGGAGCTCAAGCTCATCCTCAAGGGCGATTCGGCCGGTTCGGTCGAAGCGCTGGAGGACGCGCTGGCCAACATCGACATCGGCGACGAGGTCAGCCTGCGGGTCATCGATCGCGGTGTCGGTGCGATCACCGAGACCAACGTGTCGCTCGCCGAGGCGTCCGACGCGGTGATCATCGGCTTCAACGTGCCGGCCGCAAGGCAAGGCCACCCAGCACGCCGACTCGGCGGGCGTGGACATCCGCTACTACTCGGTGATCTACGCGGCGATCGACGACGTGGAGGCCGCGCTGAAGGGCATGCTGAAGCCGATCTTCGTCGAGTCGATCACCGGCCAGGCCCAGATTCGCGAGATCTTCCGCTCGTCCAAGTTCGGCACGATCGCGGGCTGCATGGTGATCGACGGAACGATCCGGCGCAACAGCAAGGCGCGCCTGATTCGCGACGGAGTCGTGGTGAACGAAACCTCCATTGCGTCGCTGCGGCGTGAGAAGGACGACGTCACCGAGGTGCGCGAGGGTTACGAGTGCGGCATGACGCTGGCCAACTACTCCGACATCAAGATCGACGATGTGATCGAGACGTTCGAGCTGGTCGAGAAGCCGAGGGACTGAAATGGGCAACCCGCGCTACATCAAGGTCGCCGAGCAGATCAAGGTGATCGTGGCCGAGCTGCTGGAGCGGCGGATCAAGGATCCCCGCTTGGGCTTCGTCACCGTCACCGACGTCCGGCTCACCGGTGACGGCCGTGAGGCCACCGTGTTCTACACGGTGCTGGGTGACGAGCAGGCCCGTGACGACACCGCGGCTGCGCTCGAGTCGGCTCGGGGGCTGATCCGGTCGAAGGTCGGCAAGCAGTTGGGCATGAAGTTCACGCCCACGATCGCCTTCGTGCTCGATGCGGTGCCCGAGACGGCCGCTCAGCTCGAAGAGATGCTGGCCAGGGCCAAGGCGCTGGACGAGGCGGTGGCGGCCCAGGCTGCCACCGCGTCGTACGCGGGTGATGCCGACCCCTACAAGAAGGCGGACGACCCCGAGGCCTGAGTCGGCTCGCTCGCCAGTGCAACGCTGGTCGAGCTTTCGTCGGTCGAACTTTCGTTGGTCGAGCTTGTCGAGACCTCAGCTATGGCCCTTTGGCAAGCGGGTTTCGACGAGCTCGACCAGCGGCGTTCGCACTGATCAGCTAGCCCAAGGAGCACGATGCCCGAGTCGGGAATCCTGGTGGTCGACAAGCCGCCGGGCTGGACCTCGCACCAGGTGGTCGGCCGCTGCCGGCGGCTGCTCGGCACCCGCAAGGTCGGGCACGCGGGCACCCTCGACCCGATGGCTACCGGCGTGCTGGTCGTCGGGGTTAACCGGGCGACCCGGTTGCTGGGCCACCTGGCGCTGACCAGCAAGACCTACACCGCCACCATCCGGCTCGGCCTCGCCACCGACACCGACGATGCCGACGGTTCGGTGACCGCCGCCGCAGGCGCGTCCGGGCTGACCGACGAAGCGATCGAGGTAGCCATGGCGCCGCTGCGCGGTGCGATCGTCCAGGTGCCGTCCACGGTGTCGGCGATCAAGATCGACGGCCAGCGGGCCTATGCCCGAGCCCGTCGCGGCGAGGACGTCGTGCTGCAGGGCCGTCCGGTCACGGTCTCCCGCTTCCACGTCGTGCAGCGCCGGGACAGCCACGCCGACGGCACCGCCGTCACCGACCTGGACGTGATCGTCGACTGTTCGTCCGGCACCTACATCCGGGCACTGGCCCGCGACCTGGGCGCCGCGCTGGGCACCGGGGGACACCTCACTGCGCTGCGCCGCACCCGGGTCGGCGGCTTCGACCTGGACGGCGCGCTGACGCCCGAGGCGCTCACCGCCGACCCGCCCCGGACGCCGAAACTGCTCGGCCTCGCCGCGGTGGCCCGGCGCAGCTTTCGCTGCGTCGAACTGGACGCCGGACAGGCCCGCGACGTCGGCTACGGACGTCCGCTGACCCTGCCGGT
The DNA here is from genome assembly GCF_047602085.1 of Micropruina sp. GTDB lineage: Bacteria > Actinomycetota > Actinomycetes > Propionibacteriales > Propionibacteriaceae > Micropruina. The sequence goes on along the minus strand of NZ_JASGID010000005.1, from coordinate 165,386 downwards.
GCCGGCCGACCCGACTGCGCTGCTGCATGCCGATGAACTGTTGGCCCTGTATCGGCCGGACGGCGACCGTGCTGTCCCGATCGCCGTGCTGAGCGGGTAGGAAGCTGCTTCGTCGGTCGAGCTTGTCGAGACCTCTGGCTACGGGTTTCGACAGGCTCAACCAGCGATCGCCGATCGATCGAGGGCCGTCAGCGGGAGTCGCTGAACCCACCCAGGAAGACCTGGTCGGCCCGGTTGGCCTGCACCCGCAGCACCGGGGATTGCTGCTCACCGGACAGCTCATGCACGCGGGCGTGCAGCTTGGAGTGCAGATCCCGGTTGCTGATCACGAACGGGCAGGCGTTGACCGTGTCGATGATCGCCTTGGTCAGGTAGCCGTGCCCGACTGCCGACGACTCCAGCGCCGATTCGTCCCAGCGGGCCGCCGAGATCAGTGTCGCCTTCGCCGACGGCGCCAGCTCCTGGTTGGACTCCTCCGGGTAGCAAGCGACCGGTCCCGGCGCCTCCGAGACCGACTGGATGTTGTTCGACAGTGTCTCGATGTCGGGCAGTGTGATGCCGAACGGCACCACGGTCTTCATCGCCGCCACCATGGTGGCGATCATTTCCTGGGTCACCGCGGCGGTCTTGGCCGCCGTGCCGTCTGGTCGCGGGTCGCCCATGCCGCCGGAGTGGCAGGAGTCCATCACGACGGTGAAGTTCACCTCGGACGGCTGCAATTGGTCGGCTGCCTGCCACAGATCCCAGTCGGTGATCCAGCGCCCGGTGGCCGGGACGATGGTCTGGTAATAGGTGCCGGACGAGCCGCCCGGGTGCAGGCCGCCATGGCCGCTGTAGTACAGCATCGCCACATCGCCCGGATCGGAACTAGCCAGCATGTAGGCAACCGCTCGGCGGATGTTCGCCGAGCTGGCGGCCTGGTCGGTGAGCAGGGTGATCCCGGCGGGGTCGAAATCGAAGGCGTCCAACACGATGTGGTACATCGCGTCGGCATCCGCGCGGCAGTAGCTCAGATTCGGCCACATCACCGATCCGTCCGGCCAGTGCAACTGCCGGGAGTAGTCGTTGATGCCGATGACGACGGCTCTCTTGGTCATGTCTGATGTCCTTTCTCAGCGCGAGTCGCTGAAGCCCTCGAGGAAGATGCCGTCCATCCGGTTGGCCTGGCCGCGCAGCACTGGGTGCTGTTCATGGCCGGCTGCCTCGTGGACGATGGGCGTCAGCGCCGCGTGCAGGTCTTGGTGGCTGATGGTGAAGTTGCTGGAGTTGACGGTCTGCAGGATCGCTTCGGTCAGAAACCCGTGGTTCGAGGTTTCGCCGGCGTACTCGTCCCAGCGGGACGCCGCCAGCAGGGTTGCCTTCGCCGACGTGGTGAACTCGCGGTTCGCCGCCTCGGTGTAGCAGACGGTGGCCCGCGGGGCCGCCTGCACCTGATGCACGTTGTTCGACCAGGTGGCCAGGTCGGGGGCGGTCACCCCGAACGGGATGACGGTGTTCATCGCCTCGGTCAGAACAGCCAGGAACGCCTGCCCGTTGACGATGGTGCGGACGTCGCTGGTGGCCTCGGTCGGGTCGACCATGCCGCCGGAGTGGCAACTGTCGAGGATCACCGTGAAGTTGCAGACCGACGGCTCCAATTGCGCCGCCGCCTGCCATAGATCCCAGTCGGTGATGAACCGGCCCGAGTGCGGAATGATCGTCTGGTAGAACGCCCCCGGGGTGCTGGTGGGGTGCAGGCCGCCGTGCCCGGCGTAGTAGAGGCAGGCCACGTCACCGGGTTCGGAGCAGCGCAGAATCCAGTTCAGCGCCTGCAGAATGCGGCTGCTGCTCGCCTGCCGGTCGAGGTAGCAGTAGACCTGCGTCTCGTCGAACCCGAACGCGTCGATCAGGGTGTGGTACATCGAGCTGGCGTCGCGGACGCAGCCGCTCAGGTTGCCGAAGCCCTGCACGGAATAGTCGTTGATGCCGACGACAACGGCTCTTTTGGTCATGGCTGTTCCTTCAGGCGGGTAGTGGTTCAGAGACGGCGATCAGGTCGTCGGAGGTGGTCACCGGTGGCAGCCGGGTCATCGAGTTGTTCGTGCCGACCAGGGTGATCTGGTAGGTGTAGGACTTCTTCTTCAGGTCCATCACCGCGATCTGCTTCTCTTGCGGGTCGGTGTCGGACGGCTTCATGGTCAGCCGCTCCTCGCGGTGGTAGTTGCCCTCCTCGTCGTGGTACTCGATGTCGACGAAGGCCAACCGGGTCTTGGCCGGGTCGAGCAGCGGCAGGAACGACAACGTGATGGAACCCGGGAACGGGTCGTCGACCGGCAACAGCGAGGCCCGGGACGGCTCGGTTCCGACGGTCTCCTTGGTGGTGCCGTCGGCCAGGTGGTGCACCAGCCGCCAGGTGTAGTCGCGGGCGTTCGGCGCCGACGTGCGGACCTTCCAGGTGGCGCTCGGTGTGGCCGCGGTGAGCAGCAACTGCTTCTCGAGCACCTCGCCGCCCGACTCGTGGCGCAGGTGAACGTCGATGGAATCGACCACCGACCAGTCCACCCGGGTGGCCACGGCGTCCACGCTGAGAAAGCCGATGTGCTCGTGTGGCACCAGCACCAGGGTGCGATCCTCGGTGCTGCTGGCCGGCAGCTCGTAGGAGAATTTGCTGCCCTCCCAGCCCGAGGTGGTGGCGAAGTGGTACTGCACCGACTGCCGGTAGTCCAGGTCGAGGGCCGAGTTGAGGAAGACCTCCATGGTCTGGGCCGACGGAGGGGTGGCTCCCGGCTCGAAACGCAGGTCCTTGTGCTTCAGTTCGGCCGGCTTGGCCGGATCGCCGTAGTCGAGCGCCACCTGCGCGCTGCGCAGCCCGATGCCGGCGAAGTCGTCCGGCGGGTCGACGACGATCTGGAACACCCGGAAGAAGGCGTCATCGAGATCGACCTCGACGAAGTGCCGCGAGCGGTCGAGGCCGGCCACCAGGACGCCGAAGAAACCCTGCGGCGCGTAGCTGCGCTGGGTGGCCTCGGAGCGGTCGTAGACCACCTTGATCCGCTTGCGTTCCTCCTGGTGGACGGCTCGCAGCCGAAACGACACCACCGCGGACGAACCGCCCCCTGCCGGGGGCTGGGACAAGCCGTTGGGCGGCGTGGTGGCGGGCTGCGAGGGCGGCGTGACCCGGGGCGCCCCGACCGCCGCCGCGGCGGCCGCCAGCGAGCTGGCCGGCGGCGTCCCGGTGCCCTCGGTGGGTGCGGTGGTGCCGGTCGGATCGGCCGGGGGTGCCACCGGGTTGTGGCCCTCGGTGGGGTCTTCGCTGCCGGTGTTCGCCGTCGGTGGAGCCGCGCGCGGCGGTGCGGCGGCCGGGGCACCCGCGCCCGGGGCCCCGGTGGCCGGACGCGCCGGGGCGGGCGTGGTCGGCGGCCGCAGCGCGTTGCCGCGGGCCAGCACCGCCGACAGCGGCTCGGCGGTCACCCGTCCGCCGGCCACCTGGCCGGGGGTCAGGGTCGGCTCGAACCACTGCCGGAGCAGGTTCTCCTTGAAGAAGTCGAGCGCCCACTTCTCTTTGTCGGCCTGATCGTCGCCGCCGACGAAGTCGATCACCTTGATCTGGATCGCGCCGTTCTGCACCAGCTTCTCGAAGGCCGCGTCGATGCCGGCTTGGACGAAGTAGACCTGGGCGTCCAGGGCGGCGCCGAACTGGTTGTAGACGCGTTCCAGGTCGGCGTTGATCTCGACGTGCAGGGCGGGCCGCATGCCGGTGAACTTCAAGTCGTACAGCACGCCGACCGGCGCCGTGCCCTGTTCGAAGGCCTTCTCCAGAATGATCGCGCCCTCCTGCGAGAGGGTCAGGCTGAACGCCGCGGTGTTGTTGCCCTGCAGCGACGGGGTGCTCGCCCCGAGAATCTGCTCGACCGCCCGGAACGATCCCTCCGGTGCCGGCTGGGCCGACGTCCCGCCGCTGCCCTGCAGGTTCAGCGCGATGGCCTGCACCGTCCCCTCGTCGAACGGCACCACGGTGAGCCGGGGCCGTCCCTTCGCGATCGAGCGCAGCCGGGCGACGATCCGGCGCTCCAGGTCGGGTTCGAGGCGCAGGTCGACCTGGAACATCAGGAAGCCGCCGCCCTTGGCGCCGGCGGCCACCGCGGCCGGCTTGTACTTGATGAAGGTGAATGCCTGGTCGCCGTCGGGACGGCGGGCCAGTTGGACCGGTCCCGGCAGGTACCAGAACTGGTCGGGGTCGGCGTGATCGGGAAAGACGGTGACGCCTTCGACGGTGATGGTGCGACTACCGAGTAGCAGCATGATTCCTCCTGGTGGCTAGCGGACCCCGACGACGAGATCGCTCTCGTCGCTGGGTGCCCAGTCGCGGGTGCGGGACAGGTTGTTGGTGAAGGTGGTGGTGACCCGGTACTCGAAGCCGGTCCGGGTGGCGTCGACGTAGTCGAACTCGAAGGCGTCGCTCTCGCCGGCGGCGTGAAACTGGACCCGGTCGGCCACCTCGATGCCAGCGGCGGTGTCGGTGTAGCGCAGTTCGACGGTCAGCTCGCGCACTTTGGCGCCGGCGAAGTCGGCGTCGGGGGCGCTGCGGACGCGGACCAGCCGGTGCCCCAACATGTCGGCCCGGACGGTGATTCGCCGACCCGCCGTGACCGACGGCGGCACCTCGACCACGCTGCCGTCGGCGTTGACGAAGGTCACCCGGTAGTCCACGTCGCGCCGGGTGACGTCGGCCAGCCGGACCTTGAACTGCTGGGTGGCCTCGGCGGTGGCGCTGAACTCGAAGGACTCCTGCTCGACGATGTTGTGCTCCAGGTCGGTGTACGACAGGTCGACGAAGGCCCGCTTCACCACCGTCCAGTTGAGCACCGGCACGACGTCTAGGATCAGCCCGTTCGGGTAGGGGTCGCGGACGATGATCCGCTCGCTCTCGATGTCGCCCCACTGGCCGACCAGGTCGCGCTGGTCGACGGCCCGGTGGGTGACCCGGAAGCGTCCCGTGGCCAGTTCGGGGTTGCGGACGAACATCGGCCAGGTCTGTTCGGTCGCGGTGGAGTTCAGCAGCAGCACGTCGTCCTGGGCGATGCCCTCGGCGGGGTCGGCGTAGCTGAGCTCGACCTCCACGTTCGGGTAGCGGTCCCAGGGGTAGCTGAGCGCCACCACCGGCACCGGCGAGATCGAGTAGAGCTCGCGGGGATCGATCTCGATCGCGTCCACCAGCACCGTCTGGGGCTGCGAGGTGAGGCTGATCGGCCGTTCGGTGCCGTCCACTCCGGCGAAGTTGACGGTGTAGGTCAGTTCGACCTCGCGGGCCATTCCGCCGCCGACCAGCCGGCTCGACCACGACACCTCGGCTTCGGGCTGGGCGCTGGTCAGCAGCAGCGACTGCACCTCGCCGCCGTAGCTCATCAGCACGCTGATCGAGCGCACCTGGTCGGATGCCCATTCGGCGCGGGCGATCACCTTCAGCCGGCGCCGCTCGAACCAGGGGTCGTCCAGGTCGACCTCGGTGACGAACTGATCCAGGGGCAACCCCTGGTCGGTCAGCGTGCGGAACAGCCCCGACAGGTGCCCCTGCGGGTACACCGTCCGCTTGATCGTGATCCGCTCGCTCATCGTCACGTCGAGCCGCTTGGACTCGATCCGCGTGACGTCGACCTCTCGGCGGCGGAACATGCAATTCTCCGACGCCCCCGCCGACGCGATCGCCTGCATGATCCGGCCGGCCGTCCGGACGCCCTTGTCGGCGGCGTCGGAGGAGTCGATCGGGTCAAGCGTCGGCTCGAAGAACGTCTCGGTGATCATGTCGCGAATGTCGTCCATGGCCTGGTCGCGGCGGGCGATCACGGCCGAGCCGTCCTCCTCCAGCACGAACGTGTCGGCCTTGATCTCGATCGCCCGCGACTCGACCAGGGAGTCGACGAATTTGTCGATCGAGGACTGGTAGACCAGTGGCAGCGAGAACTCCTCGTGCTCTTCGAGGTGCTTCTGGATCAGATCCCAGTCGGCGTGCACGCTGACGTGATACGCGGGCCGCATGCCGAGGAAGTCGAGGCTGTAGACGATGCCGATCGGCGACAGAACCCCGCGCATCGCCTGTTCCAGGGTGGTGATGCCCTCATGGGTGAGCTGCACCGAGAAAGCCGCCCGGTTGTCGCCGTAGAGTGCCGGCTTGGCCGCATGGCTGAGCTTCAGCACGAACTTCAGGGCGTCCGGATCCACCGGCGCCGGCTGCGGCTGTGCGCCGCCCGGCGGCACCGGAACCGGAGTCTCGGCATCGAACAGCATCATCCGCACGGTGCCGTCGATCACCGGCAACTGGGCCAGTCGCGGCGGCTCGGGCAGGTTCTCGATGGCGGCGATCCGGCCGGCCAACTCGTCGACGACGTCCGGGTCGAGGCCCAGGTCGACATCGACGTTCAAGAATCCGCCGGTGCCGGCAGTGCCCTTGAATTTGATCAGCGACAGTTGCGGCAGGCCGTTCACCGTCGCGATCCGGGGCACCCCCGGCAGGTAGTACCACTGCTGCCGGTCGGCGTGGTCGCCGAAGACGGCGACCCCGTCGATGGTGTGGAAGGGTGCGTCGAGGTAGAGCATGGCCGGCTCAGTTCGCGTTCGGCGGGAGCACGATCGTGGTCTCCACCGATCCGGTGACGGTCTTCGAGGCCGACGTGCCGTCGGCCGCGAAGTACATGATCGTGTAGTCGAGCTTGCGCTGGCCGGCGTCCTCGTAGGGGTACTCCCACGATTGGGTGGTCAACCCGCCGCTCTTGAACACCAGGTCGGTCGCGGCGGTGACGCCCGGCTCGGTGGTCCGCAGCGTCACCTTCACCAGCCGGACGGCGGTGAAGTCGATCAGGTCGGCCATCACGTCCACCTTCTGCATCAGTTGCACGTCGCCGACCATCACCGTGGTGCCGATGATGGGGGCGGCCGGATGGGTCTCGACCGTGCCGTCTTTGTACCGGATGTTGACCACGTAGCTCAGTTCGCCGCCGTCGGGCAGGATCGCCGGGAACGACCATTCGTCGAAGGTGGAGCCGGCGTTCAGGGCGACCGACTTGGTCTGGCTGTAGTTGTTGATCGAGTCGGTGTAGGTCAGGTCGACGAAGATCGTGTCGATCCGGCCCGCGAAGTCGCCGAACCCACGAATGTTGATCGTCCGGGTCGACGCGAACGGGTCGTTGATCGGCAATTCGTTGGCGCCGGTGGTGAGTTCGGGGCCGTCGAACTCGCGGCCGTCCGCCATGAAGTACTTCACCTGGTAGTGCACCGGTGCGCGCCGCTCGGCAAAGATCACCTTGGTCCAGTTGTGCTTCGGGTCGTCATTGGTCAGCGACATCGAGGTCTCGATCCGGTCCGTCCCCTCGCCGTACCACAGCCGCACCTGGGCGGCGGAGACCTGGTCGAAGTTCAGGTCGCCGGGGGACACGTCGAGGTGCAAGATGCCCAGGTCGCCGACGTTGATCACCAGCGACGGGTCGTTGCTGGTCTTCTCGGCAGACATGTACGGCCGCGTCTCACCCTTGTAGTTGACCTGGTAGCTGTAGCTGTAGAACCGGTTGTTGTTGGCGATGAACGCCTCCATCGACTCCGAACCGTCGGCGTCGGTGAATACCGGCTCGACGACGATGTTCTGGCCGGCGGGGTCGTAGGCCACTTTGAGCTCGACGCTGTGCAGGGGCAGCTTCTCGAAGTCGGCGTTCACCCGCATCGACACCTTCATGGTGCGGAAGAACGGGTCGTTGAGGTCGACAGTGGTGGAGAAGTTCTTCCATTCGTACGCCTTTCCGTCCGGCCCCTTCATCGAGGTGATGTTCGGCAGGGTGCCCCGCGGGGCCGGGTTCCACTCCATGACCTGGCCGACCCTGAACCACTGGTCGAAGTGGGCGTTGCGGTGGTCGAAGAAGTCGACGTCGATGTTCTCGAAGTCCTGTTCGGTGTAGAGCTTGCGGATCTCCTCCGGGCTCTGCAGCGGCGCGTCCCCCAGCACCATTCGGGTGGCGGCGTCGGCCATCGTCTTGGTGGCCCAGGCGGTGACCGCATCGATCGCCTTGGCGTCGGTGCCGGCGCCCGGAATGATCGTGATCTCGCCGGAGTCGCTGGAGGTGATGATCTGGGTGATCGCCTCGCTGTAGTCGTCCTCGGCGCAGATCCGTTCCTCCACGTCGATGTGCTGGTGGAAGTGCATGGTCTTGCTCAGGTCGAACCAGACGTGGGCGCTGACGTCGGGCAGTTTGACCGGCGTCCACAGGTCGTAGGCGACCTGGACGATGCCGCCGTCGCCCTGCAGCGCCTGTTCCAGCAGGGTGGCACCCTCGGGGGACAGCTCGACGGTGATCGGCAGCACCATCTTCCCGTACAGCGACGGCGAGGCCGGGTTGGTCACCTTCTGCACCAGTTCGCCGCCCGCGTCCACGATCTGCACCGAGGCTGCACCTCGGGTGAAGCTGAGCTGCCCGATCTTCGCCTTGGGCGGGTCGCCGGCACCGAACCAGCGGGTGGTGACCCGCTCCTGCAGCACCTCGCGCAGCGCCTGCTCCTCGGACGGGGTCATGCCGAACTCGACATCGCAGATCAGAAAGCCGCCGCCCTTCTTGCCCGAGGAGTGCTCGATCGGGAATTTGTATTTGATGAACCGGAACACCGGCTTGCCGTTGTCGATCCGGAACCGCGGTGTCTGCGGCAGCGCGTACCAGGTGTTGGCGTCGGTGTCGTCGGCGTAGACGGACAATCCGTTGATGGTTTCGACCTTGTCCCACTTGAGCATGGCCTGAGTCCTTTCAGTTGGTGTTCGGGGTGTGCTGCCAGTCGGCCAGGTCGGTCGTGACAGTGACGGTTCGATCGGTGATGGTGAGCGCCGTGGTGGCCAGGACGGCCGGGTCGAGCTCGAGGTCGGCAGGCACCCGGGCGGTGATGCTGACAAAGGCCCGGCCCGGTTCGCCGGACGCGGCCGCCCGCAGCGCCGCGGCGGCGTCCGGGCCGGCCGGGACGCCGAGAATGGCGTTGAACGGCGGATACCCCGAGGTGGTGACGGTGATCAGCGGGCTGGGTTCCGCGCCCGGCACCGACGCCACCGCCAGGGTCAGCGTGGGTGTGCCGGCGACCGCCACCCGCAGCTGGGAGGCCCGGCCGGTGAACCGCCGGGACAGCCCCAGCCCGGGCAGTCGGGTGCGCAGCCACTGCTCAGGTACCGGCCAGCAGGCACCCAGTGAGACGTGGGTGAGCCGTCCGTCGTCGAACAGCCTGACCGACGGCCCCCCGCCGGGAGCCTCCGGCGCCGGACGTCCGGGGATCAGATCGATCGCGTCGGTGTCGGCGACGAACACGCCGTAGCCCCCGCCGGGCAGTGCGATGGCGGTCATCTCGGTGCTCCGTTCGTGGCGGTGGTGAGGGTAAGCGGCGGGATGGTGAGCGCCGGATCGGTCAGCGGGCCGTGCCACGCACCGGGCTCGCCGACCGGACGCAGCCGGTAGCGAAAGCCGGGCCGGAATGGATCGGCCGCGAACCAGGTCCACGCTCGGGTCTCGGCGGGTGCCAGGTTGACCATGGCCGAGCTGGTTCCGGCCTCGTCGGCCAGTTCGATCGCCTGCGGCTCGGTGCCGGCGTTGTGGACGGTCAGCCGGTGCGGCCCCCACCCCGGCACCGCCGAAAGCCCGAGGGCGAGATGCTCGGCCGGTAGCTCGGGCAGTTCGATGGCGGCCTCGCCGGTGAGGGCGCGCACCGTGATCGACAACCGTGGTTCGGTTCCGTCCGGGCTGTCGTCGGTGACCACCAGCGCGGCCTCGGGCGTGGCGGGGTCCAGCACGACGCTCGGGCCGGTCCACGATCCCTGGCGCAGGCTGACCTCCGCGGTGGCCAGGCCGAGCAGCGCGGCGTCGGCCGACACGTGGGCGAACCGGACCCCGAAGTCGGCCGCCGCGACGATCAGCCGCTGCGAGGTATGGCCCTGCTGTCGGCCCTGCACCTCGCGGATTCCGGTCGGTCCGTCGACCACCAGCCAGGCCTCGCTCAGGTAGTCCAGTCGCTCACCGGGCGCCAGCCGCAGGGTGAGCCGCTGCCGGGGCTGCTCAGGGGTGAGCTCGCAGCCCGCGATGGCCGCCTGCGGGCGGGCCGGCGGGCGCGGCGGGGCGAGTAGGTTGACCCCGCAGGCCAGCACCCCGGGCCGCTGGACGGGCAGGTTGCTGAGCACGTCCAGCGTGCTCCAGCCCAGCTCCAGGGCGGGCAGTTCAACGCCGGACGGAACCATCACGGCCTCGTCGATCGGGGCGTCGGCGATCAGGTCGCGCAGCAGGCGGGAGACCGTCACCCGGCGGCGCGTGACGAACGGCTGGGCCAGATCCCACAGTTGGCTGCCCACCGGCGTCGGCAGGTCGGCATTGAGCCGGTCGAGCACCACCGCAGCGATCCGCTCGGCGGGCGCTTCGCCATCGGCTATGCGCAGCGCGCCGGTCGAGGTGGTCAGCTCCGCGGTCAGGGCGGTCAACCCGGACGGGTCTGGGCTCGGCACGAGCGCCAGCAGTCGTGCGGCGTCCACCTCGAGCCGGACGGGCACTCGTGGGGCGACCCCGCGGACGCTCAGCACCGCCTCGGCATGCAGCGAGAGCAGCCGCATCCGGAGCGCCTCGATCATCCAGGTGATCGCTTGCGGGCTGACTCGGGCGCCCCAGGGTGCGGCCAGCGAGCCGTCCCAGTCCATCGGCTCGCCGATCACCTCGGGGTCGCCGTCCACCCGATCGAGCCGGACGGTCAGCACTCCGGCGTCCGGAATCGCCCGGGCGGTCACCGCATGCTCCCCGGCGCGATCCGGCCAACCGGCCACGAACCAGGCGCTGATCAGGCCGTACGCTTGGGCATTCGCCCCGAAGCCGGCGTCCCGGAAGCGTTCCAGGACGAGCCGCGGCACTCCCGCGGGGTCGGTGGCCAGGGCCAGAGCGTCGGGCAGGGCCACGACGCCGGGCTGGTCGAAGCCGGCGAAGCAGGTGGCGTCCAGGGGGGCGCCGAAGTCGGGCAGGCCGCGCATCATGTCACGTCCGCCGAGACGATCCAGAGGATCTCCGCCGACCGTTCGTGCCACTGGCCGTCGGTGACCCGGTCGGCACGCACGGTCGAGACCCGGTAGCGGTACTGGCCGGGGTCGGTCGTCCTGAGCACCAGGTCGGCGATCGGCGCGTTGATGGTGGCCAGGGCGCTCAGCGTCTCAGCGCTGAGTTCGACGGTCTTGGTGAGCCCGCCGGTCAGCCCGCCCAACTCGATCACCAGGGCCAGAATCCGGCTGCCGTCGTCGCCGGGGGTGAAGAGCTGCGCCGGTGCCTTCACCGTGACCTCGCGGGTCAGGTACGAGGTGGTGTCGTCGCAGATCGCGTCCCAGAGGGCGCCGGCGTCCGGCGTCACGGTGGCGTCCACGACGCTGACCTCGGGTAGCACCTCCGGCTCGTCCGGAGTCCGTTCGGGGGTGACGGTCGCGGTCAGTGATCCGCCGGGGGCGAGAGTCTCGCCGGCCGGCGACGGCTGCAACGCGGCGGCCAGCGGGCCGGTCGACTGCGGCAGCCGCGCGACCAGCGTGTCGAGTCGCACCGGCGACTCGATCGCGTTGGCGATGGTGACCTGGTAGCGCGGGTCAGCCGGCTGCCGCACCGGGGTGACGTCGACCAGCGCCCCGGCCAGGTCGGCCATGTTCACCACCACCGGAACCTTCTCGGCAGCCCGGTCGGGACGGTCCAGCCGCACCTCCACCTCGCCGTCGAAGAGCCGCGGGTCGGCGCCGTTGAGCCGGTCGAACATGGATTGGAAGGCGGCCAGCGGCAGCTTGAAGCCGGCGCTCAACGCCGTCCGCAGGTCGATGCGCGCGTCCTCCAGGACGGTGCTCGACCCGGCTGCTCCCGGTAGCGACACCCGCAGTGTGAGCCTGGACGAGTCGGCCATGAACGGTTGCAGCTCCATGGCCGGCGCTGCGACTCCGGCCCGGGCGGCGAGCTGTGTCGCGGCGTCCAGCAGCCGGGCCGGCGATGCCACCGCAGAGGCGGCGAAGACCACGGTGGTGCTGGTGGTGGCGGCGGTGCCGTCGCTGCTGTCGAAGGTCACCGACATCATGGGCGGGTGCGGCGCCTCCGGCGTCCGGGCCAGCTTGAAGGCGTCGGGCAGGTAGTAGGCCACCTCGGGACGGTCGGCGGCGAAGTAGTAGGAGTGATGCCGGTCACCGAAGGCGATTTGCTCGAGCACCAGTCCGCCCTGGGTTCCGGCTCCGGTGATGTCGCCGTAGATGTAGGGGTGTAGGTCTTTGGAGAAGACGAACGGTGTCGGGGTCAGCATCTGGTCGAGGCTGCGGGTGGTGGCCCGGAACAGGGTCTCGCCGGGGCTTGTTTGCGGCCCGGGGTCTTCGTCGATCGGGTGCCACCGGGGGCCGCCCGGGCGGAGGGTGTGGCTGGCCAACCGCACACCGGCGATCGCCCCCTCGGGCTGCTCGATCGAGGGCTGGTGCAGCGGAATCCTGATCGGCGGACGCCGCCAGTTGACCACCTCGGGTTCGACGACGCCGCTGTCGCCCGTCACCGGTGGCACATGCACCGGAACATCGACGGGGAAGCGGGGCCGTTGCCCCTGCTCCACCGGCGCGGTACCGGTGGGGATCGCGACCGTGATCGTCCGCCGGACGGTGAAGCTGCAGCCTGCGGAGGCGTCGGTGAGGGCGTTGTAGACCTCGCCCAGGTCACTCACCGTGGGAACCACGACGGACAGCTCAATGCCGTCGGGCAGGTCGTGCCGGTCGGTGCATACCCATTCGCGCTTCATCCCGCCCCCAGGCACCTCGAAGCTCAACACGCCGGTGACCTCGTGGGCCAGGGGAGTGGCGTCAGGGGCAACGGCGGCGAGTTCCGGGGGCATCGACGTCTGGACGACGACGCTGATCCGGGCGCCGGGGTCCTGCCGGGTCAACCGGACGCGTACCTGGGTGCCCCGGTCGGTGAGCTGGGTGGCGAGAGAGTAGCGGGGCAGGTAGAACCGCTGGCCGGGGTTCGCCGGTGCCTCGAAGAGCATCGCGTCGTCGAGGGCGTCGCTCGGGGCGATCGGCACGGTCTGCTGGGTCCGCGGCAGGCCGGGCTGCGGTTTGATCTGGGCCAGCAGCTCACCCAGGTGCGGGTCGAGCCACTTGGCCGAACGCAGGGCCGTCACCGGTTCAGCCCGGGTGATCGGCGTCTGAAGTGACAGCCGGGTGTCGAGCCTGGTGAAAAGAGTTTCGGTCATGGAAGCGCGCTCCTCGCTGTGCGATCACCCCAAGGAGTGCGGCAGCGGCCCGATTCGGCGGGCTCAGTGACTACGCAGAAGTACCCACGGCCCCCGACGTTCAATCGCTGGTTGGTCACGTTGGTCGAGCCTGTCGAGACCTCCGTTATGCGGCCAAGGCAGGGCGTTTCGACGGGCTCGCCCGGCGGTGGTGGGTCACGTTGGTCGAGCCTGTCGAGACCTCTGTTGTGCGGCCGAGGCATGGGGTTTCGACGGGTTCGCCCGGCGCTGGTGGGTCACGTTGGTCGAGCCTGTCGAGACCTCCGTTATGCGGCCAAGGCAGGGCGTTTCAACAGGTTCGCCCGGCGGTGGTGGGTCACGTTGGTCGAGCCTGTCGAGACCTCCGTTATGCGGCCAAGGCATGGGGTTTCGACGGGTTCGCCCGGCGCTGGTGGGTCACGTTGGTCGAGCCTGTCGAGACCTCCGTTATGCGGCCAAGGCAGGGCGTTTCAACAGGTTCGCCCGGCGCTGGTTGGAATCTTCTTGAGCCGGCGACATCGGGGTGGGCGCTGTTCGATCTGCGGTGGTCGGGCCCGCACGGGATCACTGGCCACCGCAATCGCCGAGGGCGGCAGCGATCACCCGCGACCGGCCCGACGCCAACGTCGTCCGAGCACGCTCTGGGCCCCGCCGGCGGCGTCACAACCAGCGGTCTCGACCAGGCTGCGCAGGAGAGCCCGACTCTGGGCACTAGGGTGGTCCACCGTGAGCGAAACCGTGGTTGTCATCGGCAACTTCGATGGCGTGCACCCGGGGCATGTCGAGGTGGTGCAGCGGGCGCATGCCCGGCGTCCCGATCTGCCGCTGGTCGTGGTCACGTTCTGGCCGCACCCGATCAGCGTGCTCCGGCCCGAGCTGGGTGCGATGCTGCTCACCGGGCTAGAGGAGCGCATCGACCTGCTGAAGCGGGCCGGCGCCGATCGGGTGGAGGTGATCGACTTCACCCCCGACTTCGCCCGGCTGAGCCCCGCTCAGTTCGTGCAGCGGGTGCTGCTGCCGCTCGAGCCGGCACTGATCGTGGTGGGCGAGAACTTCCGCTTCGGGCACCGGGCCGCCGGCACCGTGCAGACCCTGCGCGAACTGGGTGCCGGCCGGTTCAAGGTCGAGGGGCTCACGCTGGTGCGGTTCGGCGACGAAGAGACCTGCTCGACCGTGATCCGCCAGGCGTTGGCCGACGGCGACGTCGAGCATGCAGCCGAGCACCTCGGACGTCCGTTCCGGTTCAGCGGGGTGGTCCGGCACGGCGACCATCGCGGTCGCGAGCTGGGCTTTCCGACCGCCAACCTGCCCGTCCCGGGTGAGCTCGCCTGCCCTGCCGACGGGGTCTATGCCGGATGGTTGCACCGGTTGGACGCCCGCGACGCGCACGGCGTCCCCCTGCCGGACGGGGGGACTGCGGAGCGCTGGCCGGCCGCCATCTCGGTGGGCACCAACCCCACCTTCGACGGTGTGCAGCGCCGGGTGGAGTCGTACGTTCTCGACCGTGTTGACCTAGAGCTGTATGGGGCGCCGATCGCGGTGGAGTTCATCGCTCGCATTCGTGGCCAGGTGCGTTTCAGCGGTATCGAGGCCCTGGTGCAGCAGATGCGCGACGACGTGCGACGCTGCCACGAGCTTCTTGGCACCTGAGCTGAGGAAGCACTGACCAACGCAGCCACCGCCGGTTGAGTGTGTCGAAATCCCCTTGCCGCAGCGGCATATGCAAGGTCTCGACACGCTCGGCCAGCGAAGATCGGCAGTTCCCTCAAGGGTGAATCAGCGCTCGCTTGGCTGTGGCGCTCAGGCGAGCACCCCAACGACGCCCAACTCGACAGCCCTGCCCCAACTCGACAGCCCTGCCTGCGGAAGCTCTCAGTAGCAGCCCAGGTCTTGCGCGGGTTCGTTCGGTGGCGCACAGTTGCACCATGTCGTGGCTGGTGGCGGTCGCCGCCGTGGGTGCGCTCATGGCGCTCACCGCCCTGTTCTTTCGGCGCCCGAGACCATCGCGGCGTCCGGTCGATCGTGACGAGTGGTTCGCACTGCCACCCTCACTGAACCTCGCCGAGCAGGATGTTCGGGAGCTGGCCGAACTCGGGCGTCGCATGGAGCAGGAGTTCGGTGTGGCCCCGGTGCAGATCCTGCTCGACCGGCTGGGCATCGTGACCCGCCGCAATGTGCCGTTGCGTTCGGTGCGGCCCGGCCCGGCTCGCGGACTGGCCCGGATCTGCTTCGCCGACGGCACCACGGTGCAGGTGCGCGCCCGCCAGGTGGGCGACCTGGGGCAACTCGCGGTGACGGCGATCACCGAGAAGGTGTGGGTGTCGGACTATCGCGCCGAAAACAGCAATGTGGTGCTCGACTTGAACTGGAACCGCGGTCGGGTGAGTGTGCTGGCCGTCGGCCTCGACCAGGCCGACTGACTACTGGCGCAACAGCCGGAGGGATTTGCGGTAGATGGCGTCCATCTCTTCGCGGGAGTGGGTGTTGCCCAGGCCGTCGACGTAG
Source organism: Micropruina sp. (assembly GCF_047602085.1). Classification (GTDB taxonomy): domain Bacteria; phylum Actinomycetota; class Actinomycetes; order Propionibacteriales; family Propionibacteriaceae; genus Micropruina. The sequence goes on along the minus strand of NZ_JASGID010000005.1, from coordinate 149,642 downwards.
TGGTACGTGGTCAGCTTGTGGTCGCCGGTGGGGGTGTAGTCGAGCGAGATGTACATCGGTATGGCGGCGGCGTTCTGCGGGTCGACCCGCAGAAAGATCTCGTCGAAGCCCAGGTCGATGGCCCGGTCTTCGAGAAACTGGGTGAGGGCCCGAGCCGCACCCAGCCGACGGAACTCCGGGTACACCCAGAGGCTCTTCAACTCGGGTTGCAGCAGGTTGTCGTCGCGGCAGTCGAGCACGCTCGTGCCCAACTGCTCTTCGCCGCGCAGCGCGATGGCGAACAGGTAACCACCCTCGAGTTGGTGTTCGAAGTGGCCCTGCGCGTAGCGCGCATTCGGGTGCGGTTCGCGTCGGCTGAGGGCCGGAAGGTCGTCCGCTGTGCACAGCCGCACCAGAATGGGCTCCGTCATTGGTACCTCCCGCTCCTTGGGGTGTTCCACTGTGCTGCCAGGCGTTGCAGACGGCCTCACGCTGCCGGACGTCGCAAGCCTACGACCGCCCGCCGACACCCGCCCACGCCCGGGGTGAGTGCTCTCATCGTAGTCCTACCCACCCACCCGGCCACACCCCTCATGGGGTGTGCGGTGCGCAGAACAATGGCCGGACGGGCCCGACTCAGTCCAGTTCCTTCAACTGCGTGATGACGTCGGCCACGGCCTGCTGTGCGCTGCCGTACAGCATCGAGGTGTTGTCGGCGTAGAACAGGGCGTTCTCGATGCCCGAGTAGCCCGCGCCGCGGCCACGTTTGATCACGATGCAGTTGCGCGCGGCGTCGGCGTCGAGAATCGGCATGCCGTAGATCGGGGACGACTTGTCGGTGCGGGCCACCGGGTTGACCACGTCGTTGGCGCCGATCACCAGGGCCACGTCGGTCAGCGGAAACTCGGCGTTGATCTCGTCGAGATCGAAGATCTTCTCGTACGGCACCCCGGCCTCGGCCAGCAGCACGTTCATGTGGCCCGGCATCCGTCCGGCCACCGGATGAATCGCGAACGACACCTCGACGCCGCCGGCTTCGAGCAGCTTCGCCATCTCCCACACCTTGTGCTGGGCGCCGGCGACTGCCATGCCGTAGCCGGGCACGATGATGACCTTCTCGGAGTAGCGCATCAGTGCCGCGGCGTCGGTGGCGCTCAGCTCCTTCATCCGGCCCTCGATGGCGCTGCCGGTTTGCGCCTCGCCGGTGATCGGCGTGAACAGCACGCCGAGAATGGGCCGGTTCATCGCCTTGGCCATCAACTGGGTGAGCAGGGTGCCGGACGCGCCCACAACGATGCCGGCGATGATCAGCGTGGGGTTGCCCAACACGTAGCCCTCGAAGCCGACAGCCAGGCCGGTGAAGGCGTTCAGCAGTGAGATCACCACAGGCATGTCGGCACCGCCGATCGGCATCGTGAGCACCGCGCCGAGGGCCAGCGAAAGAACGAAGAGCGACACCAACAGCCACGGTTCGGCCGAGCCGGTGCCGGACGACGCCGCCACGACCCAGGCCCCCAGGGCCACCGTGACCAGGGCGAGAACGATGTTGACCAGGTTCTGCGCGGGCAGCCGGACCGCCTTCTTCATCACCCCCTGCAGCTTCAGGAAGGCGACCACCGAACCGCTGAAGGCGACCGAGCCGATCAGTGAGCCAAGCACCGCCAGGGTGCCGACGATCGGGCCGTGCACCTCGGCGCGGGCGAACTCGACGGCGGCGATCAGGGCCGCCGCGCCGCCGCCCATGCCGTTGTAGATGGCGACCATCTGCGGCATGTCGGTCATCTTGACCACCCGTCCGGCCCACCAGGCGACACCGCCGCCGACCACGATGGCGACGACGATCAGCCCCAGGTTGCGCATGCCGGGTACCAGAAAGGTCACGCCGGTGGCCAGCACCATGCCGACCCCCGCCCAAGCGATGCCGCTGCGCGCCTTGACCGGCGACGACATCGCCTTCAGGCCGAAGATGAAGAGCACCGCGACAAGCAGATATGCCCCGTTGACCAGCCATTCCACGGTGATCAGGCCTCCCGCTCGCCGGTCGGGAGCTGCTTCTTCTTGGGCGCGAACATGGCCAGCATCCGTTCGGTCACCACGTAGCCGCCGGCGGCGTTGGCGGCACCGAGCAGGACGGCCAAGAAGCCGAGCACGATCTGCAGCGGAGTCTCGGCATGGCCCAGCGCGTACATCGCGCCGACCAGCACCACGCCGTGCACGAAATTCGAACCCGACATCAGTGGCGTGTGCAGAATCACCGGCACCCGCGAGATCACCTCGTAGCCGACGAAAGCCGCCAGCATGAAGATGTAGAGATAGAGCAGATCGGTCATGGCGTCAGGCCTCTCCTTGCGCCTCGGCGGGTTGCTCGCTCGCGGCGGGCTCTGAACTCGTGGTGGGTAGGTCCGCCGGTGGTGGTGGCGGGGGGTTCTCCAGGTCGAGCACCCGGCGCACCAGCGGGTGCGCCACCGTGCCGTCGAGGGTGAGGGCGGTGCCCGCGAGCACCTCGTCTGAGGTGTCGATCGCGAGTACCCCCTCGCTCACCAGCGGCGCGGTGAAGTTGTACAGATTCTTGGCGAACATCTCCGAGGTGTGCGCCGGCATCCGGCTGGGCAGGTTGACCGGACCCACCACGTGGGCCGGGCCGACCCGCACCTCACGGCCGGCCACGGTGCCGAATACGTTGCCGCCCTGCTCGGCTGCCATGTCGACCACCACCGCGCCGGGCCGCATGGCGTTGACCACCATCTCGCTGACGATCAGTGGCGCCTGCTTTCCGGGCACCGCGGCCGTGGTGATCAGCACGTCGCACTGGGCGATCGCCTTGCCGAGCTTCGCCTCCTGGGCTTCGCGCTCGGCCTCGGTCAGTTCGCGGGCGTAGCCGCCCTCGCCGACCGCGGCCACGCCGGTGTCTACGAATTTGGCGCCCAGCGACTCGATCTGCTCCTTGGTCTCGGGGCGCACGTCGTAGCCCTCGACGATGGCGCCCAGCCGCTTCGCTGTGGCGATCGCCTGCAGCCCGGCGACGCCGGCGCCGATCACCAGCACCCGGGCCGGCCGGACGGTGCCGGCGGCGTAGGTGAGCATCGGGAAGAATTTGGGGCAGCGGGCAGCCGCGATGAGCGCACACTGGTAGCCCGACGCCGCGCCCTGGCTGGACAATACGTCCATCGACTGGGCGCGGGAGATCCGGGGGAGCAGTTCCAGGGCGAACGAGTTGACGCCGTCCGAGGCGAGCTGCCGCACCCGTCCGGCGTCCGCGAACGGCGCCAGCGTGCCGATCAGAATGCTGCCCGGACGCAGCGCGGCAAGCGCCTCGGCGTCCGGCGGTCCGATCGTCCAGACCACGTCGGAGCCGGCCATTACCTCGCGGGTGGACGGCACCCAGGTGACCTCGCCGAGGTCGTGCTCGGTGACGTTGGCGCTGCGGGTTGCCCCGGATTCGATCAGCAGGGTGGCGCCCAGCGCGCGCAGCTTGATCGCGACGTCCGGCACGATCGGGGTGCGCCGCTCAGCCGGGTCGGCGCTGGCCGGAATGCCGAGAACGAAGCCCATGGCGCGTTACTCCTTCGTGATGATGATCCGACTATCCATCCAACCCGGATCGGCCCTCGTTGTCAGACGAATCGTCAGGATGATGATGCAGCACACCTCGGCCTCGCTGCGACGGTGGGCATGAGCCGGTTGGGCAGGGGGTCCGGCGATGCCCGACGAAGGCGCCGGCGGGGTTGCCCTGAGCAAGGGAAGCGCCGATCAAGGCAACCGTCGCTGGTCATCTTGTCGAAACCCGTGCCGGAGTGCATGCCGGGGGTCTCGACAGGCTCGACCAACGAAGAATCAGCGCCCGAAGAATCAGTGTTTCCCCTGCACCGAACATCGTCGGTGCGGGGTGTCTCGATGCAGGGTGTCGAGGTCGCGGAGAGTTCCGCCGAGACTGGGGTGTCGGCCAGCCCAACCGACAAAGGGGCGCCCGTGCTGCCCGCTCCATCGCGCGCCCACTACGCTGTTGCGGTGGATTATCGCGTCGCTGACCTGAACCTGGCCGATTTCGGACGCAAGGAGATCACGCTCGCCGAGCATGAGATGCCTGGCCTGATGGCGATGCGGGAGCGCTATGGCGACTCGAAACCCCTCCTCGGAGCCCGCATCGCCGGGTCGCTGCATATGACGGTGCAGACCGCGGTGCTGATCGAGACCCTGGTGGCGCTGGGGGCCGAGGTGCGCTGGGCGTCCTGCAACATCTTCAGCACCCAAGACCACGCGGCAGCGGCAGTGGTGGTCGGCCCCGACGGCACGCCCGACGATCCCCGGGGCGTTGCTGTGTTCGCCTGGAAGGGCGAGACCTTGGCCGAGTACTGGGCCTGCGCCGAGCAGATCCTCGACTGGGGCGACCGCACGCCGAATATGATCCTGGACGACGGCGGTGACGCCACCCTACTGGTGCATAAGGGCGTCGAGTTCGCCAAAGCAGGTGCGGTGCCCGAGACGGGCCCGGGTGACTCGGCCGAGTACGCGGTGGTGCTGCAGCAGTTGCGGGCCTCGACGCTGGACTGGGTGGCGATCTCGAACGAGCTCCGCGGCGTCACGGAGGAGACCACGACCGGCGTCCACCGGCTGTACGAGATGGCGAAGCAGGGTTCGCTGCTGTTCCCGGCGATCAACGTCAACGACTCGGTCACCAAGAGCAAATTCGACAATAAGTACGGCATCCGGCATTCGCTGATCGATGGGATCAACCGCGGCACCGACGTGCTGATCGGCGGCAAGACTGCCGTGGTGTGCGGCTACGGCGACGTCGGCAAGGGTGCCGCGGAGTCGCTGGCCGGGCAGGGTGCCCGGGTGATCGTCACCGAGATCGACCCGATCTGCGCGCTGCAGGCCGCGATGGACGGCTACCAGGTGGCCCGACTCGACGACGTGTTGGGTGTGGCCGACATCATCATCACCTGCACCGGCAATCGCGACGTGGTGACCGCCGACCAGATGGCCCGGATGAAGCACCTGGCGATCGTCGGCAACATCGGCCACTTCGACAACGAGATCGACATGGCCGGACTGGAGGGCTACCCGGGCATCGATCGCACGGTGATCAAGCCGCAGGTCGACCGCTGGACGTTCCCCGACGGCCATTCGATCCTGGTGCTCTCGGAGGGACGGCTGCTGAACCTGGGCAACGCGACCGGGCACCCGTCCTTCGTGATGAGCAACTCGTTCACCAATCAGGTGCTGGCCCAGATCGAGTTGTTCACCAAGCCGGCGGAGTACCCGGTCGGGGTCTACACCCTGCCCAAGGAACTGGACGAAGAGGTCGCCCGGCTGCATCTGGCGGCTCTCGGGGTCCGGCTCACCGAGTTGACCCCGGCCCAGGCCGACTACCTCGGCGTCCGGCCCGGAGGCCCGTTCAAGCCGGACGCCTACCGCTACTGAATCGCTGACCTCGTGACGTTTCCGGGCTTCGGCGACGCTTCCGGTGTTCAAACCGGTGAAAGGACGCCGAAACCCGGAAAGGTCGGGCCGTCGCCGGCGGATGCGGCTGGGGGCGGGGGTGGAACCTGGAGGATTCGGCTCGGGGGATGGGTGCTGGTAGAGTCCATGGTTGGCGTCAGGACGCCCGCGGACTCGTCAGAGCAGCCCAGCGATCTCTCATGAAATCGTGCCATCGGTAGGGCAGCGCCGCGCAACGGGAAACCGAGAGGAGAGCAGCAGCCTTCATGGACGCTGAACTGAAGAAGAAGACCATCGAAGAATTCGCCACCAAGCCGGGTGATACGGGTTCGCCGGACGTGCAGATCGCTCTGCTCACCCGCCGCATCGCCCACCTGACCGAGCACCTCAAGGTGCATAAGGGCGACCACCACAGCCGCCGTGGCCTGATGCTGCTGGTCGGCCAGCGCCGCCGGCTGCTGAACTACGTCGCCAAGCAGGACGTCGAGCACTACCGCGCACTGATCGCGCGGCTCGGCCTGCGCCGCTGACTGGGTGAGGGGAGTGGCTCCGGCCGCTCCCCTCACGGCATCTCCGGGCTCCGGCAGGGTTTGGACAAGCTCCGTCAACGGGTTTCGACAAGCTCAACCAGCGGGGCCTTCGACCCACAACTGAACAAAGAATCAACCACCGTCCACCGCGCGCGTTCGTCACGTGAATCCTCGGTCCTCGGTAGTGGCTTTCGGGTCTATGACCCCGCGGGCCTCGATCGAAGACCGGGTTCAGGCGCCGCCCCAGGTATATAGCTGAAGAGCGGCCGTGTCGCCGCGGCGGTGGTCCAACCCGAAAGGAGGTCCCGTGGAGGGACCCGATCTGCAGTACACCGAAGCCGTCATCGACAACGGCTCGCACGGCAAGCGCGTCGTCCGTTTCGAGTCGGGCCTGCTGGCCCGTCAGGCCAACGGTTCGGCCAGCGTCTACCTGGACGGCGACACCATGCTGCTCGCCGCCACCACCGCGTCGAAGAACCCGCGCGATGGCGTCGACTTCTTTCCGCTGACCGTCGACGTCGAAGAGCGGATGTACGCCGCCGGTCGCATTCCCGGCTCGTTCTTCCGCCGCGAAGGACGCCCCGGCGAGGCCGCGATCCTGGCCTGCCGGCTGACCGACCGTCCGCTGCGCCCGTGCTTCGTGAAGGGGCTGCGCAACGAGGTCCAAGTCGTCATCACGGTGATGGCGCTGAACCCCGAGGTGCTCTACGACGTGCTGGCGATCAACGCCGGCTCGGCGTCGACCACGCTGGCCGGCCTGCCGTTCACCGGCCCGGTCGGCGGCGTCCGGGTCGCCCTGATCGGTGACGACTGGGTCGGCTTCCCGACCGTGAAGCAGCTTGAGGATGCCACCTTCGACATGGTCGTGGCCGGCCGCGTGCTACCCGACGGCGACGTGGCGATCATGATGGTCGAAGCCGAGTCGACCGAGCAGACGTGGGATCTGGTCCGCTCCGGGCGTACCGCGCCGACCGAAGAGGTCGTCGCAGCAGGTCTTGAGGCTGCCAAGCCGTTCATCAAGGCGCTGTGTGACGCGCAGGTCGAGCTGGCTGCGAAATTCCCCAAGTCAACCGCAAGCCTGCCGCTGTTCCTCGACTACCAGCCCGACGTGTTCGACGCGGTCGTCGCCGGCACCGAGCGTTTGCAGCAGGTGATGTCGATCGTCGGCAAGCACGAGCGCGAGGTTGCCACCGAGGCACTTTTGGCCGATCTGCACACCGAGCTCGACGGTGCCTTCGAGGGCCGCGAGAAAGAGATCACCGGTGCTTTCCGGGCGCTCACCAAGAAGGTCGTCCGCACCAAGACGCTGACCGACGGCATCCGGATCGACGGCCGTGGGCCGCGCGACATCCGGACGCTCTCCGCCGAGGTCGGCGTGCTCCCGCGCGTCCACGGCTCGGCGCTGTTCATGCGCGGCGAGACCCAGATCCTGGGCGTGAGCACGCTGAACATGCTCGACATGGAGCAGAAGATCGATTCGCTGGCGCCCGAGACCACCAAGCGCTACATGCACAACTACAACTTCCCGCCCTACTCGACCGGTGAGACCGGCCGGGTCGGTTCGCCGAAGCGGCGCGAGATCGGCCATGGTGCGCTCGCCGAGCGAGCCCTGGTGCCGGTGCTGCCCAAGCGCGAGGAGTTCCCCTACGCGATCCGCCAGGTGTCCGAGGCACTCGGCTCGAACGGTTCGACGTCGATGGGCTCGGTGTGTGCGTCGTCCCTGGCATTGCTGAACGCCGGCGTGCCGCTGAAGGCGCCGGTCGCGGGCATCGCGATGGGCCTGATGAGCGACGAGATCGACGGCCAGATGCGCTACCTGGCGCTGACCGACATTCTCGGCGCCGAGGACGCCCTGGGCGACATGGACTTCAAGGTTGCCGGCACCCGTGACTTCGTCACCGCCCTGCAGCTCGACACCAAGCTCGACGGCATCCCGTCCGACGTGCTCGCGGGTGCCCTGCAGCAGGCCCGGGACGCCCGGCACACCCTGCTGGACGTGATGGGCGAGGCCATCGACACCCCGGACGAGATGTCGCCGTTCGCACCGCGGATCATCACCATCAAGATCCCGGTCGACAAGATCGGCGAGGTGATCGGCCCCAAGGGCAAGATGATCAACCAGATCCAGGACGACACCGGCGCCAACATCTCGATCGAGGACGACGGCACCATCTACATCGGTGCCGACAACGGTGAGGCCGCGGACGCCGCCCGCTCGATGATCAACGCCATCGCCAACCCGACCATGCCGGAGCGCGGCGAGCGCTACCTCGGCACTGTCGTCAAGGTGATGAACTTCGGCGCCTTCGTCTCGCTGCTGCCCGGCAAGGACGGCCTGCTGCACGTCACCAAGCTGCGTGCACTGAACAACGGCCAGCGGGTCGAGAACGTCGAGGACGTGGTCAGCGTCGGTCAGAAGATCCAGGTCGAGATTTCTGACATCGACGATCGCGGCAAGCTGTCGCTGATTCCGGTCGTCGAAGAGAAGGTTCCGGCAGACGCCTGATCCTTCGCAGCGATCCCTGCCAGAGCAACGCCCGGTTCCGGTTCATCCGGGGCCGGGCGTTGTCGTGGGCCGCGTCGGTGCCGTCCGCCCGGATGCGGCCATGGGGAAGCGCTGCGCTGGTTGAGTTACGTCGAAACCCCTTGTCAGCGACGCGCTTCGGTTTCGCCCGGGGGTCGGGATGGCAAGATTCGGCGAATCTCGGCGTCCGAGGGGCATCACCCGAGGGCCTCGACAAGCTCGACCAGCGAGAATCGGCGCTTCGCCAGTCTCGTTCTCGCCGGTCGGGTTGGGCGCAGGCGAGTGTGTCGCCCCACGACAGATCGTGGCGGGTCCGGTCGCGGCCCATCGGTAGGCTGGGGCACTCAGCACAGCAGGAGGATCGATGAAGGTAGCCGTGTTCGGAGCCCGTGGACGCATGGGGGCCGAGGTGGTGCGCGCCGTCGAAACAGCCGAGGGCCTCGAACTGGTCGCCGCGGTGGACGCCGGTGACGATCGCAGCGCCGTCGAGCAGGCCGAGGTGGTGGTCGACTTCACCCACCCGGATGCGGTGATGGGCAACATCGCGTGGTGTACCGGGCGCGGCATCAACGTGGTGGTGGGCACCACCGGTTTCACTCCCGAACGCCTCGACGAGGCCCGGCGGCTGGCCGAACAGGGTGGGGCCGGGGTGCTGGTGGCGTCCAATTTCTCCATCGGCGCGGTGCTGATGATGCACGTCAGCGTGCAGGCGGCCCGCTTCTTCGAGTCGGTCGAGGTCATCGAACTGCACCACCCCAACAAGGCCGACGCTCCGTCCGGAACCTCAGCCACCACGGCCGGCAAGATCGCCGCGGCCAGGGCCGAGGCCGGTCTCGGCCCGGTCCCCGACGCCACCACGTCAGGTCTGGAGGGGGCTCGCGGGGCTCAGGTGAACGGTATTCACGTGCACAGTGTGCGGCTGCGCGGCCTGATCGCACACCAGGAGGTGCTGTTCGGCGGCCCGGGGGAGACCCTGACCATTCGGCACGACTCGCTCGACCGGGTCTCATTCATGCCGGGCGTGATCGCAGCCGTGCGGGCCGTGCCCGGCCTGCCCGGCCTTACCGTCGGCATCGAATCCATCCTCGGGCTCTGAGTGCCTCGGCCCCGGAAGCTGACCCGATGAAGAGATGGCGCACGGTGCTGGTTGTGCTGGGCGTCGTCCTCGCCCTGCTCGTGGCTGCCGAGTTCGGCATCAGGGCTCTGGTGCAGTCCCAGGCCCGGCAGGCGATCGCCGGCGCCGACCTCGATCTCGAACAGCCGACGCTGACCCTGGACGGCGGCTCGCTGGTGTTCGCGCTGGCCCGTGGCCGCTTCGTCGACGTGTCGGGAACCGCCTCCTCGGCGGTGGTTCCGTTCGAGGAGCACGAGGTCACGGTGCGGGCGCTGAGCTTTCAGGCCGGCGACATTCGCCTGGTCGGCCTCAACGCGGCGGTCATCGGCGATCTGAGGCTCAGCGGCACGCTGGACTACGCCGGGTTGAGCGAACTCGCCGGGCTGCCGGTCACCCAGGGTCGCGCTGGACGGGTGTTGGTCACTTACACCGTCGACGTGCTGGGCCTGCACGACCTGCAGATCGGCATCTCGGCCGTTCCGGTGCTGAACCTGGCCAGTCAGCAGGTCGAGCTGGAACAGTCCCGCATCGAGGTGGCCGGCATCGACCTCACCGAGGGCATCTCGCAGCAGATCATCAGCCGGGTGGTGAAGCCGATCTCGTTGGCAGTCGACGATCGGGTGCGGGTCACGTCCATCACCGTCGCCGACGACGGGCTGGTGGTGGGGCTGACCGCCACCGATGTGGCGGTGCGGCGCTGATCGTCGCCGGAGCCTCAAGGGGTATGTTGCGGTCGGGTTGCGGTGCCTTGTCGTCCATTGCCGTCCGGGTTTCGCGCGGCACATAATCGCGGTGGTCGCACGGACGGAGACGAGATGAAGTACGACTACGACTTGCTGGTGGTGGGCAGCGGCCCCGGCGGGCAACGCGCCGCGATCGCCGCGGCGAAACTGGGCCGTCGCGTGGCCATCGTCGATCGCAAGCAGATGATGGGTGGGGTCTGTATCAACACCGGAACCATTCCGTCGAAGACCCTGCGCGAAGCGGTGTTGTACCTCACCGGAATGGCACAGCGCGACCTGTACGGCGCGTCGTACCGAGTGAAGGACGAGATCACCATCGGTGACCTGACTGCCCGTACCCAGCACGTGATCGGCCGCGAGACGCAGGTGATCCGCAACCAACTGCTCCGCAACCACGTCACTCTCTTCAGCGGCGACGCCGCGTTTCTCGACCCCCACACGATGAGGATCGAAGGCCAGGAGGATCACACGGTCAGTGCCGCCAAGGTCGTGCTGGCGCCGGGCACCCAGCCCGCCCGGCCCTCACACGTGGAGTTCGACGACGTGAACGTGGTCGACTCCGACGGCATCCTCGACCTGCAACAGGTGCCCAGTTCCATGGTCGTGGTCGGTGCCGGCGTGATCGGCATCGAGTACGCCTCGATGTTCGCCGCCCTGGGCACTCGGGTCACGGTGGTCGACGCGCGACCGACGATGCTCGACTTCTGCGACGCCGAGATCGTCGAGTCGCTGCGCTTTCACCTGCGCGACCTGTCGGTGACCTTCCGGTTCGGCGAGACGGTCGAGAAGGTCGAGAAGAGCCAATACGGCACGGTGACCACGCTCAGTTCGGGTAAGCGGGTTCCGGCCGAGACCGTCATGTACTCCGCCGGACGGCAGGGCGCCACAGCCGCACTGCTGCTCGAAAACGCCGGCCTGGAGGCCGACAAGCGCGGCCGGATCGTCGTCGACGAGCACTTCCGCACAGCTCAGCCGCACATCTATGCGGTAGGCGACGTGATCGGGTTTCCGGCCCTGGCAGCCACCTCGATGGAGCAGGGCCGGCTGGCGGCCATGCACGCCATGGGCGAACAGCCGGGCCACATCACACCGTTGCAGCCGATCGGCATCTACACGATTCCCGAGATCAGCTATGTCGGCAAGAGCGAAGACGAACTGACGGGTGAATCGGTGCCGTACGAGACCGGGCTTTCACGGTATCGGGAACTGGCGCGGGGGCAGATCGTAGGTGACTCCTACGGCATGCTCAAGCTGTTGGTGCACAGCGTCGACCGCACGCTCCTGGGTGTGCATGTGTTCGGCACGGGTGCGACCGATCTGGTGCACATCGGCCAGGCCGTGATGGGCTGCGGCGGCACAGTGGACTACCTGGTCGACACCGTGTTCAACTACCCGACCCTGTCAGAGGCTTACAAGGTGGCTGCGCTGGACGCCACCAACAAGTTGCGCGCATTGAGCCGGTTCGAGGTCGCCTGAGCAGAAGAGGTCCGCCCGATCAGTGCCGGGTCACAGGTCAGGTGCCTACGCCCGGCCGGGTGCACGCGGCGATACGTGCGTTTTCACCACGGCCGCAGCCCACCGCGGTGCCACGCGCGTCGAAACGAGCGTTATGCCGGCCTCCGCGCCGGGCCATAAAGCTCGTTTCGGCGCGGTGAGATCGAACTGCGGAGGCGGCACAAATCAATACGCGCGTTTCTCGGCATGCCCCCGGGGAAGGGCTGATCATCGCTGGGCGAGGGCGAGGGCGAGGGCGAGGGCGAGGGCGAGGGCGAGGGCGAGGGCGAGGGCGAGGGCGAGGGCGAGGGCGAGGGCGAGGGCGAGGGCGAGGGCGAGGGCGAGGGCGAGGGCGAGGGCGAGGGCGAGGGCGAGGGCGAGGGCGAGGGCGAGGGCCAGGGCCAGGGCCAGGGCGACGAGGCCGGGCATGTTCCGCGCTCACCAGGGGTTTCGAGTCAACCAGTGACGTGAGCGTCGGTCGAGCCTGTCGAGACCTCGGGCGCGCGGCCTCAGCCGACCACGAGCGGGTTGAGAACCTCCTCGCCAGCACGCACGGGCCCGGGCGGCGTGCCGTCGCCGAACGGCCGTCCACCCAGTGCCTCGCGGCCGTGCGGGGTGACCCAGGCCGACAGGTCCGGGCCTCCCGGCACGATGCCGAGCGGGTTCAGGTCGGCATGAACGATGTAGTAGTGCTGCTTGATCTGCCCGAAGTCGACCGTGTCGCCGAAGCCGGGGGTCTGGTACAGGTCGCGGGCATAACCCCAAAGCGCCGGCATTTCGGTGAGCTTGTTGCGATTGCACTTGAAATGCCCGTGGTAGACCGGGTCGAAGCGCACCAGGGTGGTGAACAGCCGCACATCGGCCTCGGTGATCGCCTCACCGATCAGGTAGCGGCGCTCGGTGAGGCGCTCCTCAAGCCAGTCCAGGGCGGTCCAGAGGCGTTGGTAGGCCGCGTCGTAGCTCTCCTGGCTGCCGGCGAAGCCGCACCGGTACACCCTGTTATTCACCTCGGTGTAGACCCGCCGCATCACCGACAGCATCTCGTCGAGCCGATCGGTCGGCCACAGGTCGGGGGCGCCGTCGCGGTGGTATGCCTTCCACTGCGACGCGAAGTCTTCGGTGAGTTGGGCGAAGTCGTTGGTCACCACCCGCACGGTCGCCACCTCGACCATCGCCGGCACGGTGATGCCCAGCGGATAGTCGGGGAAGCGGTTCAGGTAGGCGTCCTTCAGCTTGTGGATGCCTAGCACCGGGTCGACGCCGCGGGGGTCGAGACCGAACGTCCACGAGTCGGCGCCATGGGTCGGTTCGGGCAGGCCGACCGAGAAGGCGTCCTCGAGCCCGAGCAGCCGGCGGACGATCAGCGCCCGGTTCGCCCACGGGCACGCCCGGGCCGCGATCAGCCGGTACCGGCCCGGTTCGGCCGGCCACTCGTGGGGCGCCTGCGGGTCGGCGACGATCCGGTCGTTGATGTAGCGGGTGTCACGAACGAACTCCCGGCCCTTGCTGGAGTAGACCCCACCTGGGCCGGGTCCGTCCACCGTGCTGTCGTTCATGGCTCCACCGTAGGCATCCCGGCGGAGTTGCGACACCCTCCGGCTGCGATCGGTCGCGGCACAGGGCGCGCCGGTGGCTTCCGTTGCGTTGAACGGGCGCCACCGGCGAGGTCCTCATACCAGTGGTGATGGTCTTCTTCGCCGAGTCGATGTTCGCGATGCCCTCACCGCCCTCGGCGGCGCCGCTGGAGCCGTCGGTCTGCATCGTGCAGTGCGTGCCGGCTGAGTCCTCTTGGATGAGCGTCGAAACCCTAGTCAGAGCACTTCCTTCTGAGGTCTCGGCAAGCTCGACCATCCCCAGTCAGAGCACTCCTTCTGAGGTCTCGACAAGCTCGACCAGCGAGAATCGGCTAGGCCGAGATGTCGGTGTGCAGTCGTACCAGCTTGAGCCGGGTGTCCGCCTCGCCCACCTCCTGGTGGCCGCCGTCGGCAGCCCAGCCGGCTTCGACCAAGAACCGGCGCAACACGTCGTCGGTGGTGCGAACCCACCAGGTGGCCCGTTCGAAGCGGTCTGCGCGCAGCGTGTCGACGCAGGCGTTGAGCAACCGCGAGCCGTGCCCGCGACGCTGTGCCTGGGGGTCGACGGCGAACTCGGCCACCAGGGCGTCCACGCCCGGCTCCGCGTCCGGGTCGTCGCTGGGGCCCACCACGGCGAAGCCGGCCACCCGGTCGTTGCTTACCGCGACCAGTACCCGAAACTGGGCCAGCGGCGGACGCACGATCGCCGCATGCCACGAATCGGTCATCGCGGCCAGGTCGAACCGAGCCAGCACGGCGTCCGCCACCGGTTGCGGCAGTCGCTGCAGCCACGCCCGGCGCTGGATCGCGGCCAATTGCGGTGCTTCCACGGGCAGTGCCAGGCGCACCGAGTCGGCGATCACCGGATCATGGTAGATGGCTGGCGGCGTGGTGAGTCATTCGCCGCAGACGGGCACTAGGGTGAACGGGTGCGTGAGATGCTCAAGACCCCCCCTAAGCTGCCCACCGACACCCTGCGGGTGATTCCGCTCGGCGGACTCGGTGACGTGGGGCGCAACAGCACCAGCTTCGAGATCAACGGCCAGTTGCTGATGATCGACTGCGGTGTGCTGTTCCCCTCTGACGACCACCCCGGCGTTGATCTGATTCTGCCCGGCCTGCACCTGATCGAGGACCGGCTCGACGACGTGCAGGCGCTGGTGCTGACCCACGGCCACGAAGATCACATCGGAGCCGTGCCCTACCTGTTGCGCCGGCGTCCAAACATTCCCGTGCTGGGCTCGCGACTCACCCTGGCACTGCTGCGCGAGAAGTTGAAGGAACACCGGCTGCGCGATGTCGACCTGCGGGTGGTCAGCGAGGGCACCCGAATCAGGGTCGGCGAGTTCGACTTGGAGTTTCTCGCCGTCAATCACTCCATTCCCGACGCGCTGGCCATCGCCATGCGCACGGCTGCCGGGCTGGTGCTGCACACCGGCGACTTCAAGATGGACCAGTTGCCGCTCGACCATCGGCTGACCGACCTGCGCGGCTTCGCCCGGTTGGGCGACGAGGGCGTCGACTTGTTCATGGCCGACTCGACCAACGCCGAGACGCCCGGCTTCACCACCCACGAGCGCGACATCGAGCCCGCCATCGAACGGGTGTTCGGCTCGGCCAAGCAGAAGCTGATCGTGGCCTGTTTCGCCTCGCACGTGCACCGGGTGCAGCAGGCGATGGACGCGGCGGTTCGGCACGGCCGCAAGGTCGTGTACATCGGCCGCTCGATGGTGCGCAATATGACGGTGGCGCAAGAACTGGGCTACCTGCGGGTTCCTGCGAACACCCTGATCGACCTCAAGCAGCTCGACAACTACCCCGACGACAAGGTCGTGATGATCTCGACCGGTTCGCAGGGCGAGCCGCTCTCGGCGCTGTCGCGGATCTCGAACCATGAACACCCGGTGGTGAAGGCCGGTCCGGGCGACGTGGTGCTGCTGGCCTCATCGCTGATCCCCGGCAACGAGAACTCGGTGTACCGGGTGATCAACGGGCTGACCCGCAACGGCGTCACCGTGGTGCACAAGGGCAACGCACTGGTGCACGTGTCGGGGCACGCCTCGGCGGGGGAGTTGCTCTACTGCTACAACCTGATCAAGCCCAGAAACGCCATGCCGGTGCACGGTGAGATTCGGCACCTGATCGCCAACGCCGACCTGGCGGTGGCCACCGGCGTGCCGCGCGAGCGGGCCATCGTGGTCGAGGACGGCGGCGTGGTCGACCTGGCCAAGGGGCGGGCCAAGGCGGTCGGACGGCTCGACTGCGGCTACATCTTCGTCGACGGCTCCACTGTCGGCGACATCGGCGACGCCGAGTTGAGCGACCGCAAGATTCTGGGCGCCGACGGCTTCATCAGCGTGGTCGTGGTGGTCAACCTGCATTCGGGCACGCTGGTCAGCGGCCCCGACATTCATGCCCGCGGCTTCGTCGAGGACGATTCGGTGTTCGACGGCATCAGGGGCGAGATCGCCAGGGCCGTCGAGCAGGCCATGGCCGACGGGTCAGAGAACGTGCAGGGACTGCAGCAGGTGGTGCGCCGCACGGTGGGTCGCTGGGTCAACAACACCTACCGGCGTCGTCCGATGATCCTGCCGGTGGTGGTGTCGTCCTGAGCGTCGGGTTCGGCGGGTCTGCGCCCAGCGGCCAGCGCCTGTATGGCGGATTCGCGACGCCGATTAGGTCTCTCGGACGGCTCTCGGGTATTGTTGGACGGTCCCTTTGTGGGGCCTATCCCAAGCAATCAAGGAGTTACCAGTGGCTGCCGTGTGTGACATCTGCGCCAAGGGCCCAGGCTTTGGCCACAACGTGCCCTGGTCGAAGAAGAAGACCAACCGTCGGTGGAACCCGAACATCCAGCGCGTCCGCGCCGTGGTCGAGGGTGCCCCCAAGCGACTCAACGTGTGCACGTCGTGCCTGAAGTCGGGCAAGGTCACCCGCTGACCCGACCGGCCTGCTGAGGACCCGCTGCGGCGGGTCCTTTTGCTGTGCCGGGCTTGGTCGGTCGGGCTTGTCGAGACCTGCTCCGCTGGAGCATCGGGGGGCTTGGTCGGTCGAGCTTGTCGAGACCCGCTCCGGGGCACGATGATCGCACCCGCGCCGATCGTCCGGGCCCCGCCCCGAGGTGTACCGAGGGCTCGTTCAGAATGTGTCCGAGCCCCCCAATAGGCTTCGGGCATGGTGACCTGGCGTACTCAGTCGTTTGGTGAGCTCAACGCTCCGGTGGCCGACGTGCTGGGCGCGCGCACCGCCAAAGACCTTGAGAAGTTGCACATCCACACCGTCGGCGACCTGCTGCGGCACTTGCCCCGGCGCTACCTGTCGGGCACCGAGTTGACCGACCTGGCCACGCTTGAGGCCGGTGACCACGTGGCGGTGATGGCCAGAGTGAGCAGCACCAACATTGTCAGCGGCGGACGAACCCGGCCCAGCCGGCTCGAGGTCAGCCTCACCGACGGGCACGGCTACCTGGCGGTCACCTTTTTCGGCCGCGAGCATTTGGTCGAGTACTGGCAGCGTGAGCTGGCCAAGGGGGTGCGCGGCATCTTCGTGGGCAAGGTGGGCCGGTTTCGCGATCAGCTTCAGCTCACCCACCCCGAGTTCGTCATGCTCGACGCGTCCGGGGCCATCGTCGGGTCGTCGGAGAAGAAGCAGTTGATCGCCACCATGAGCCGTAGCGCAGCCCTGGTCGGCATCTACCCGGCCACCGCCAAGCTCCCCACGTGGAAGGTCGCCGAATGCTGCCGTCTCGCGCTGGCCACGCTGAGCGGCGCCGACGACCCGTGGCCCGACTGGGTGCTGGAGGCCGCCGACCTGATGCCGATGGCCGACGCTTTTGCGGCCGTCCATCAGCCCCGCTCGCTGGGCGAGGCGCAGGCGGGCGCGCAACGGCTGCGGTTCGACGAGGCATTCGCCACCCAGCTGACCATGGCCTACCGGCGCGCCGACGCGTCGACGCATACCGCCGTGCCGCGCCGGGCATCGTCCGACGGGCTGCTGGCCGCCCTCGACGCCCTGCTGCCCTATGTGCTCACCGACGGCCAGGTCGCGGTCAGCGACACCCTGTTCGCCGAACTCGACCGGGCTCGTCCGATGCAGCGGCTGTTGCAGGGAGAGGTGGGCTCGGGCAAGACGGTGGTGGCGTTGCGCGCGATGCTCGCGGTGGTCGACGCCGGGGGGCAGTGCGCGCTGCTGGCGCCCACCGAGGTGCTGGCTCAGCAGCACTACGCCACCATTCGGGCGCTGATGGGCGATCTGGCCGGCGGGCGCCTGCTCGGCTCACCCGAGGTGGCCACCGATGTCGTGCTGATCACTGGCTCGATGCCGGCTGCCGCCAAGCGTGACGCGCTGCTGCGGGCGGCCTCGGGCGAGGCGGGCATCGTGATCGGCACCCACGCCCTGCTGCACAACACGGTGCAGTTCGCCGAGTTGGGGTTCGTGGTCATCGACGAGCAGCACCGGTTCGGGGTCGAGCAGCGCGGCGTGCTCACCGACAAGGCGGCGGCCCGTCCACACGTGCTGGTGCTCACCGCCACGCCGATTCCGCGTTCGGTGGCCATGACCATCTTCGGCGACCTCGACGTGTCGACCCTCGATGAGCTGCCGGCGGGGCGGCAGCCGATCAACACCGTTGTGGTCGACGCGGCGCTGCGGCCGGCCTGGGTCGATCGGGCCTGGCAACGGGTGGTCGAAGAGGTGGCGCAGGGGCGTCAGGCGTTCGTGGTCGTGCCGCGGATCAAGTCCAGTGACGAGGGCATCGGAGTGGTCGACCTGGCCGCCGAACTCGCTGCGGTGCAACTCGCCGGGCTGCGGGTCGGCATGCTGCACGGCCAATTGCCCACCGAGGTCAAGGACGCCACCATGGCGGCCTTCGCCGCGGGCCAACTCGACGTGCTAGTGGCGACCACGGTGATCGAGGTGGGTGTCGACGTGCCGAACGCCACCATGATGGTGATCTGCGACGCCGAGCGCTTCGGCATCTCGCAACTGCACCAGTTGCGCGGCCGGATCGGCCGGGGCGCGCACGCCGGCGTCTGTCTGCTGATCTCGTCGGCATTGGCAGACGAGGCGGTCAGCAACCGGTTACAGGCGGTCGCCGCCACCACCGACGGCTTCGAACTAGCCGAACTCGACCTGATTCAGCGCCGCGAAGGTGACGTTCTGGGTGCCGAGCAGTCGGGCGGACGCTCCAGCCTGCGGCTGCTCAGCGTGCTCGAACACGCCGACGTGATCGCCCAGGCGAAGACCATCGCAGCGCAGGCCGTCGAGCGCGATCCACAGCGCACGACGCCGGGGTTCGTCGACGCGGTGGCGTCCATCGAATTATTGGCCGCCGGCGACTGGCTTGAGCTCTCCTGAGTGATGCGCTCGTCGAGCATGCTCCGGCTGCGGTGCACCGGGCGGGTGAACCGCGCCTCCAGGGGCTGCGCCGGATGACCCGTACCCACGCACTCGACCTAAGGGCTTCCGCTCAGCGCGCTGAGCGCGTCCTGGGCCGTCGTGGTCTTGATCGGCGCCCGCTGAACGATCGATCGAACAGGTGGCACTGTCTGGCACGATGACTCGGTGACCCTGATCGCTGCCGCCGACGGATCTGCCCTCGGCAACCCGGGCCCGGCCGGCTGGGCCTGGTACATCGACGGGCACCGCTGGGCGTGCGGTGGCTGGCCGCACGGCACCAACAACATGGGCGAGCTGACCGCCGTGCTCGACTTGTTGCGGCAGACCGCGGGCCACGACGACGACCTGCTGATCTACTGCGACTCGGTGTATGCGATCAACTCCATCACCAAGTGGATGCCGGGTTGGAAGCGCAAAGGGTGGCGCAAGGGCGACGGCAAGCCCGTGCTGAACGTCGAGATCATGAAGCAACTCGACGAGGCGATGCGCGACCGCCGGGTACGGTTCCAATGGGTCAAGGGTCACTCGGGCCACCCGCTGAATGAAGAGGCCGACCGGCTGGCCAACGGCGCCGCCGTGGCGTTCAAGCAGGGCCGGGAACCCGAACCAGGCCCGGGGTTCTCGGTTGTGCCGGGCGAGCGGGTCGGCACTGGGTCGCCGGATCAACCCGTCGAAATCGGGTCGCCGGGTGCGTGTGCCGCACCCGGGGTCTCGACCAGCTCGACCGGCGGGGTCTCGACCGGCGGGGGCAGGGCCTCGACCGGCGGGGGCAGGTCCTCGTCGGGATCGACTGGCGGAGGTAGTGACTCGGCGGTTCAAGATGACCTGTTCGCAGCCGACGAATTTGCCGCTGGCGGGCCGGAACCGACCGAGGAGGAGCGCGTCATCGCCCTGGAACGCTCCCTGCTGACCGATGCCGTGCGCAGCGATCCCGCTGAAGTGGCTGCACTGCTGCACCCCGATTTTCGTGAGGTCGGCGCGTCAGGACGGCTCTGGACGCGTCCCGAGCTGCTCGCGCACATCGCACCCTTGGGGCAGCCGCTGGAACTCGAGGTGGTGCGGGTCACCCGCGTGGCGCCTGAGGCGATTTTGCTGCTCTGGCGCTCGTTCGGCGCGTCCGGCTCAGCGCTGCGCAGTTCGTTGTGGGTGCGCGACCATGGCGACTGGACGCAACTGTTTCACCAAGGCACTCACGAGCTCTGAGTGCTACTCGGCCATTCTCGGGTGGCAGCGCTCTGGCCAGCGCCAGCGGGTCCGATCGTTCAGGGAAGCGCTGCTCAACGCGATCACCGCTGCTTGAGCGAGGCTGAAACCCCTTGCCGGAGGGCCATATGCGAGCTCTCGACATGCTCGACCAGCGCTCAGCCTGCTGTGCTCGGGCTCGGCAGGTGAGGTCGCGACCAGCGCTCAGCCTGCTGCACTGGGCCTCGGCAGGGGAGGTCTCGGCGAGCTCGACCAGGGCTCAACTGGTGTACTCGGGCTCGGCTTCGGGTTCTTCACCGAAGGCGAACCGGCGGCCGGTGATCTCGTCGGCTACCACCGCAATGACGTGCGTCTTCACCGTCGGCACCCAGGGCCGCAACGGCAATCGCTCCAGTTCGGCCAGTTCGTCGCTGCCGGTCACCTCGTGTGCCGTGCCCTTGACCACTACGCTCCAGCCGGTGCCGCCGCTCCAACTGTCGGCCTCGAAGGCCACAGCGGCGTTGAGGATCACCTGCACCAGCTTTGAGCCCTCCGCGGTGCGAAACACGATCGAACCGTCGTGCACCACGAAATTGACCGGGAAGATGTCGGGCTGCCCGCCGACCGCCGTGGCCAGTCGTCCGACCGACACCGTGCCGAGCAATTGCCAGGCCTCGTCGGCTGTTAACGCAACGATCGGGGAGTGAAGAGCCATATCCCATTCTCGCACTCGGCGGACGGCCCGGGGTGGGCTACGGTCAAGTCCATGTCGCGCATCATCGCCGGTAGTCGCAAAGGCCATCGGCTGCACACCCCGGCCGGCGACGCAACCCGTCCGACCTCCGATCGGGTGCGTGAGGCGGCGTTCGGGGTGCTCGCGTCCGAGCTGGGGCGGGTGGGTGACCCGGCGGTCATGCTCAGCGGCCAGGGCTTTCTCGATCTGTATGCCGGTTCGGGGGCCGTGGCGCTCGAGGCCGCCAGCCGCGGGGCAGCCTCGGTGGTCGCGGTTGAGAGTGATCGTCGGGCGGCGGAGGTGATTCGCCGCAACGTGGCCGACACCCGGCTCGGGGTGCGGGTGGTCAACACGAGCGTGGAGCGGTACCTGGCCGGTGCGCCGAGCGAGTTCGCCCTGTGCTGGCTCGACCCGCCCTACACGGTGCCCGGAACGACGGTCGCGGGGGTGGTCGAACGACTCGCCGACCACTGGCTGACGACCGGCGGCATCGTCGTGGTCGAACGCAGCAGCCGCGGCGGCGAGTTCGAATGGCCCGCGCGGTTGGGGGATCGCTGGCATCGTCGCTACGGTGAGACGA
Organism: Micropruina sp.; assembly: GCF_047602085.1. Taxonomy (GTDB): domain Bacteria; phylum Actinomycetota; class Actinomycetes; order Propionibacteriales; family Propionibacteriaceae; genus Micropruina. The sequence continues at coordinate 128,350 of NZ_JASGID010000005.1, read as the reverse complement.
CGCTGTACTTCGCCATGGAAGGGGAGGCATGAGAGCCGTGTGCCCCGGGTCTTTCGACCCGATCACGCACGGTCACCTCGACGTGATCACCCGGGCCGTTGCCCTGTTCGGCGAGGTGATCGTCGCCGTCGGCCGCAACTCGGCCAAAAAGTACCTGTTCGACACCGACGAGCGCATCGAGCTGGTCGGGGCCGCGGTCGCCGACCTGCCCGGAGTGAGGGTTGAGGTGCTGAGCGGTCTGCTGGTCGATTTCTGCCGCGACCGCGATGCCGGCTACGTCGTGAAGGGGTTGCGGTTCGCGTCCGACTTCGACTTCGAACTGCAGATGGCGCACATCAACCACTCCCTGACCGGTCTCGAGACCGTGCTGCTACCCGCCTCGGCGCGGTGGGGCACGCTGTCGTCCACGATGGTTCGCGAGGTCGCCGGCCTCGGCGGTGACGTGAGCGCGTTCGTGCCCGAGCTGGTCGCCGAACGCATCGAACAGAAGAGGAACACCGCGAATGGCTGAATCCACCGAAAACCGGCTGCTGGCCCTGCAGGCACTGGTCGAGCAGGCCAAGGCCGTGCCCATGTCGGCGACGTGCATGGTCAACCGGGCCGAAGTGCTGGCCCTGATCGAGCAGGCCCTGACGTCACACGCAGACGAGCTGAGCGCAGCCAAGGACGAGGCCAACGCCAGTCCACCGGTCCTGCAGCGGGCACGGGTCGAAGCCGAACAGATCGTGCAGGCCGCCGAGGCCAAGGCTGAACAGCTTGTGGAGGCCGCTTCGGTGCTTACCACTGCCCGTGAGCGGGCCGGCGAACTCGAGTCGAAGGCGATCGCCGAGGCCGACGGACTGCGGCGCGAGGCCGACGTCTACGTCGACGGACGAATGGCCACCCTGGAGGCGGGGTTGCAGAAGACCCTGAGTCAGATCCAGACCATGCGGGCCCGTCTGGCTGCCCGTTCCGGCTTGGACGGTGAGCCGTCCGCCTGATTTGGTTCAGGGGACGGTTCCGCATGGTTCAGGTGGTGTTTTCAGATGCTTCAGAGGGGAAGAGGAAGAACCATCTGGAACGTCCCTGAACCAGAGCCAAGCGTCCACTGAGCCAAGCGGGAACGGTCCCTGTGCCCGCGATTGGCGCCCGCTGAGCCAGCGGAAACCGTCCACAGGTCTGCGATTGGCGCCCGCGCGCGAGGCCCGGTAATGTGTCCCTTCGGTCATGACTATGTATCGCCATCCAGATCCTCGCTCCGGGCTCGTTATCGACACCCATGAGTTGGGGCGACGGGTCGGAGCCATGAAAGAGATCCAACGGATCGCTGAGGCGCCGGACGGCATTGGCATGGATGTGATCGGAGTGTCACCCGGTTCCCCCGTCGACCTCGACCTTCGGCTCGAGTCGGTGGTGGAAGGGGTGCTGGTCACCGGAACCGCCGTGGTTGCGTTGACGGGGCAGTGTGCGCGTTGCCTGGAGCGAATCGCCTCTGACGAGGAGGTCGATCTTCAGGAGCTGTACCTCTACCCCGACAAGGAACCCGACGACGAGGATGCCAGCCGCCTCGACGGCGAGCTGCTCGATCTTGAGCCGCTGCTGCGCGACACGGTGGTGCTCGACCTGCCGTACACGCCACTGTGCCGGCCGGACTGCGCAGGCCTGTGCCCCGACTGTGGGGCCGACCTCAACGCAGCACCCGACCATCGGCACGACGATCGCGTCGACCCGCGCTGGGCCGGCCTGACCGGGTGGACGACAGACCTAGACGACGAACAGGCCTCGCTGCAGGCCGAGAACAAGGAGTGAGCCGTGGCCGTCCCCAAGCGGAAGATGTCTCGGAGCAATACCCGGCACCGCCGTTCCCAGTGGAAGGCGTCCGTGCCCACCCTGGTCACCTGCGCCAATGCAGCCTGCCGCGAGAAGCACCTGCCGCACACCGCATGCCCCGCGTGCGGCCAGTACGGCCCGCGTGCCGCCCGGCGTCAGATTCTCGAACCCTGACATCAGCGGCGATGAGCCGCATTCACGACCAACTCGGCGAGCTGGGGATCGTCATCGATCCCCAGCTTTTCGAGCTTGCCCTCGTCCATCGCAGCTACGCCTACGAGAACGGGGCCATTCCGCACAATGAGCGGCTTGAGTTTCTCGGCGACTCGGTGCTGGGTCTGGTGATCACCGCTCATCTGTACCTGCGGTTTCCCGACTACCCCGAGGGACGGCTGGCGAAGCTGCGGGCCGCCGTGGTGAATGCCAACGCGCTGGCCGACGTGGCCCGGGGTCTCGAACTCGGCGCGCTGCTCAAACTCGGCAAGGGCGAGCTGATCAGCGGTGGGGCCGACAAGTCCTCGATTCTCGCCGACGCGTTCGAGGCCTTGCTGGGGGCGCTGTTCCTCTCGGCCGGACGCGACGCCGCCGACCGTTTCGTTCACACGCTCTTCGACGACCTCGTCGAAGCCGCGGACGGGCTGGGTGCAGGTCTGGACTGGAAGACCTCGCTGCAAGAACTCTGCGCCACCCTGGAACTCGTGGCCCCGAGCTATGCGGTCAGCGAATCGGGGCCCGACCACGACAAGCGCTTCGAGGCGGTTGCGGTGATCGGTGACCTGGTCTTCGCCGCCGCGGGTGGCCGCAGCAAGAAGCAGGCCGAACAGGGGGCCGCCAAGGCGGCCTTCGAGTCGCTCGCCGGCTAAGACGCTCAACGCACCAACCGCTGGTGAGGGGAGTGCTGATTGAGGCATCACGGCGGGCTGAGCGCGTCGGAATCGTTGTCAACGTGAGCAAGGGTCTCGACATGCTCGACCAACGACGCTCAGGGAAGCACTGATCAACGCAACCGCCGCTGGCTGCGTACGTCGAAACACCTTGCCAGCGCCGGATCTCCCAAGGTCTCGATGAGCTGGACCAATGACGGTCAGCGGCTGACTCCAATCAGCCGTTCAGTTCGGCCTCGTAGTGCTCCCAGCCCTGATCGAGGATGCGGAATCCCGCTTCCAGCATGGGGATCGGGTTCTCGCTGCCGCTGACCAGCAGCTGGATCTGCAGCACGAAGCGGGCGTAGGCCCGTACCTCGTCACTGGGCTCGGGCTCGCCGTGCTCGGCCGCGATGACCGCGGCCAGCGCGTCCTCGTGCCGCAGCCACATCCGGGCGGCGTAGTCGCCGAGCGCAGGCGTCCGATCGATGAACGCCAGAAACTCGCGGCGCTGCGCCCCGTCGTGGTCGAAGGGGGGCAGCAGCTCGGCGCGGTAGTAGTCGAGCAGGGCGGCCGAGATCGACGTCCCCGCCGGACGGTCACGCACCACCGCCACCAGTTGCTCGCGCTGCTCGTCGTCCTCGTCGAAGACGAGCGCCTCCTTCTGTGGGAAGTGGGCGAAAACGGTGGTCGGCGATACGTCCGCCTTCTCGGCGACCTCGCGGATGCTGACGTTGTCGAAGCCGCGCTCGAGGAAGAGCAGCGTGGCCGCGTTCGAGATTGCCTTGCGAGTGGCGGCCTTCTTCCGCTCGCGCCGGCCTTGGGGGCTGGGAATCGTACTCACACATCCACCATAGCGGTACGACTACACAACTGGGTTGACTTCAAAACTGGTGTAAGTACAGTTATGGTGTGACTTCAGTTAACCGGACTCCTCAGGCAGCGGGATCGCGCCGCGCCTGGGTGATGCTGATCGCGATCACCATGCTCAACGTCATCGGCATGACCGTCGTGCTGCCGGTGCTGCCCTTCGTCGTCGCCCGCTACGTGCCCGACCAGTCCCAGCTCGCGGTCTGGGTCGGCGTCCTCGAGACGATCAACGCGCTGTGCGCCTTCCTGGTCGCCCCGTTGTTCGGCGGCCTCTCCGACCGGTACGGACGCCGTCCGGTCATCGTGCTGGCGGCGTTCGGGGCGGCGATCGGCTTCGCCACCTTCGGCATCGGCGGCTCGATCTGGGTGCTGCTGGCCGGCCGGATCATCCAAGGCGTCACCGCCGGCGACATGCCCGCCCTGTTCGCCTACGCTGCCGACATCACCCCGGCCGAGGAACGCGCCAAGCGGTTCGGGCTGCTCGGCGCACTCTCCGGCATCGGGTTCATGATCGGTCCCGCGCTCGGCGGGCTGCTGGCCGCGATCGACATCGACCTGCCGGTCTTCGTCACCGCCGGCATCGCGCTGCTGGTCGCCGTCCTCTGCCTCTTCTTCCTTCCCGAAAGCCTCAAGCCCGAGAATCGGACGCCCACCCTGCAGCTCGAGCAACTCCATCCGGTGCAGGTGTTCCGTACCGCGTTCGCCCGGCCGAACCTGCGTGGCCTGCTCACCGCCCTGATCCTGATCGGCGTGCCGTTCTCCATGTTCGTGAACAACTTCAGCGTGCTCGCCATCGATGAGGTGCAGTGGAGCGCGACCCAGATCGGCCTGCTCACCGCGGCCATCGGCGTGTTGGACATCATCATCCAGGGCGGGCTGATGCAGCTGTTGTTGCCCCGGATCGGCGAGCGCGGCGTCATCGTCGCCGGTGTCGCGACCCAGGCGTTCGGCCTGCTGGCGCTCGCAATCGTCGCCTCGGTGCTGGCGCAACCCTGGCTGCTGATCGTCGGCACGCTGGCGCTCGGTGCCGGCCAGGGCCCGGCGACCGCCGCGATGGACGGCATCATCTCGACCCAGGCCGGTGACGACGAGCAGGGCTGGATCGCGGGCGTCATGCAGTCGCTCAACACTGGTGTCAATGTGCTCGCGCCGGTTCTGGCGGGCGTGCTCTACGCGAGCGTGGCTCACGCGCTGCCGTACTGGCTCGGCCTGGTCATGATGATCGGCGCCCTGGTCGTGTTGTCCCGGGTCCCGTTCGCCAGTCCGTCGAAGCGGACGCCGTCCGAGCCGGAGTTGGCGGTGACGACCGCCGAGTAGCGCCGGGCGGAGTGGCAGAATCGCCGGGTGCCCGAGCTTCCCGAAGTCGAGACCGTCCGCGCCGGCCTGGCCGGCCTCATCACCGGACGCCGCATCGCCGCGGTCACCGTGCTGCATCCGCGGCCGGTGCGCCGTCACCCCGGCGGTCCGGACGACTTCGCCGCCACCCTCGCCGGCCGCACCTTCGCCGAGCCCCGGCGACGCGGCAAGTACCTGTGGCTGCCCTTCACCGACGGCGACGCCCTCTTGGCACACCTCGGCATGAGCGGCCAGTTCCGGTTCGATTGCTCGGACGCCCCGCTGCTGCGGAACACCCGGGTGCTGTTCGATCTGGGCCCGTCGTCCGACCCGGTGGTTGAGCCTGTCGAAACCACGTCGCCAGCCGACCCAGCCGATCGGGTCTCGACAAGCGCGACCCGCGCAACGCAGCTCAGGTTCATCGATCAGCGCATGTTCGGCGGACTCTCGCTCAGCCCGGACGGCGCCGACCTGCCCGCCGAACTCCGCCACATCGGACGCGACCCCTTCGACCCACAGTTCGATCTCGCCGCCGCGGTCGCCCGGATCCGTGCCAAGCGCAGCGCCATCAAGCGGGTGCTCCTCGACCAGACGGTGGTTTCGGGCATCGGCAATATCTACGCCGACGAAGCGTTGTGGCGGGCCCGGCTGCACTACGACCGTCCGGCCGACACCCTCACCGCCGCCAAGGTCCGCGAACTACTCGGCCACGCCCGCGACGTGATGGCCGACGCCCTGGCCCAGGGCGGCACGTCCTTCGACTCGCTCTACGTGAACGTCAACGGCTCCTCGGGCTACTTCTCACGTCTTCTACGCTCATATTCCCGCGCTGGCGAGCCCTGCTTCCGCTGCGGCGCTCTGATCGTGCGCGAGCCGTTCATGAATCGCTCGTCGTACTTCTGTCCGCGGTGCCAGCCCAGACCGCGGCGATGAGGTGTGCCCACCTCGATTCGTCAGCACCGGCCGCCATCACAACCACGGATCTTGTGGGATGCGGGGCGGCTCCGGGTCACCCGAGGGAGTCGAACACGGGGCCGAGGGCGTCGAGCAGCGGCGAGAGCGCTTCGTCGCCGGTGATGGTCTCCAGTTCTCCGATCTCGATCCCTACGATCTCGCTGCGCGCGAGCGCGGTCGCCGCGTCGTGCAGCTCCGCCAGACTGATCCCGTCCCGGACGTTGTAGTCGGTGGGCACGATGCCAGGCTCCAGGACGTCGCAGTCGACGTGGACGTACACCGGTCGGCCCGCGACGGCGTCGCCGAGGCGCGGGCCGAAGTCGGGGCCGGGAGCGACGAGGAGCAGCCTGGACCAGCCGACGAACTCGGTCTCCGGCGGGTCGATGTCGCGGACGCCGGCGAGGATGACGTTCTCCGTCGCCACCTCCGCGCCGAGGCCAGACTCCCATGCACCGAGAGGCCCGGATAGTGCGAGGCCGCCGAGGTAGCCGGTGGTGGTGCTCTCGGGTGTGTTGACGTCGGCGTGGGCGTCGAACCAGACCACGACGGCGTCCGGGCGGTGGTGTGCGACGACGGGGAGTGTGGCCAGGGCGACGGCACACCGCCCCAGCGCGGTGACTGGTGTCTCGCCGCGCTCGAACAGGTCCCGGTAGTGCGCCGCCAGCCGCTCCAGCTCCGGGCGCGCGGCGTCGAGCTCGATTTCCCAGCCGGTCGACAGGGCTGGGCGGGGCGAGCCGATGACTGTCGGCGCTGCGCCGAAGCGGTCGGCCAGCGCACGGGCCAGGCGCGGCGAAGCGGCCATCGCCCGGTCGTTGTGGTCGCCTGCGCGCCCGGCGAAGTGAGTGACGGCGACGCTCGCTCCGACGGCTGCCCGGTCATTCATGCTCTGCTCCTGAGATATTCGTTCTGCGTGGTCATCAACCACGCTACGATTCAGCGAGTTGGTGAATCAACTGGCATAAAGCTACCGTTTTGCGGTGGCATCCAGCGATCTGCTGGCCTGCGATAGGCTATGTGCCGTGCTCGACGACACTGACCACCGATTGCTCGCCCTGCTGAGGGCGGATGCGCGCACGCCGCTCGCGGAACTCGCGCGGCAGGTCGGGGTGAACCGCTCGACGGTCTCGGCGAGGATCGAGCGAATGGTCGCCGACGGGGTGATCGAGGCGTTCACCGTGCGGGTGGGCAACGACGTCGATCGCGACGCGATCCGCGGGGTGTCGATGCTCTCAATCGCGCCGAACCGGGGGAAGGATGTCGTGCGGACCGTCCGCGGGTTCCCCGAGGTCGAGCAGCTGCACTCCACGATCGGAGAATGGGACCTCGTCGTCCACCTGCGAGCGGTCAGCCTGTCTGAGTTCGACGCGGCACTCGAGCGCATCCGCGCCGTCCCCGGCGTGACGGACACACGGACGAGCCTGCTGTTCAACTCTCTGACCGGGCGGTGATAGGTCGGCGCCGGCGGCAGTGCGGCGATGCCTCGCAGCAGGCGTTCTCGATGTTGGATCTGGCCATGGGAGCCGGGGATGGCGCTGTGCCGGCCGTTCCGCTCTGATCGTCGCCGGACGGGCACGCTCTGCGGAGGTGAGAGCTGCACATTCGGAGCATCTGCATCCCATGATATGACTATCATGCTCGTCATATCATCATTATCGGGATATTGCGATTGTCATATCTGAAGGGAGTGCGCGCATGGCCGGGTACAAGATCGACCGACAGCTTGCCGAATTCGGCGAGCACGTGCGGGGCTGGCGCATGGTGCTGGGCCTGACGGCGCAGCAGGTGTCCGAGCGCGCCGGCATCACCCGCGACACCCTGCGCAAGATCGAGAACGGCGACCCGAGCGCGGGCTTCGGCAATGTCGCGCAGGTGCTGCGCGCTCTCGGCGTGCTCGACCAGGTCGTCAGTGCCGTGGATCCGCTGAACAGTGACATCGGTCGCCTGCGCGCTGGGAATCTTGCGAAGAAGCGCGCGCGATGACCACCATCGAGGTCCTCGTCGACGTGGCGGGCGGCGCGCGCGTGGTGGGCCAGGCGCACTTCACCAGGCAGCGTGGCCAGATCTCCACCACGTTCCTCTACGACCCGGACTACCTGTCGAGCGACGGCACGAGCATCGACCCCGCCCTGCCGCTGGTCTCGGGCGCGCAGCACCAGTCCGGGCTGGTGCGCGCCTTCGCTGACAGCGCTCCCGATCGCTGGGGCCGCAACCTCGTCGAGAAGGCGGAGCGCGCGCGTGCCCGCGACGAGGGCCGCGGGCCGCGCCGGCTGGACGACCTCGACTTCCTCCTGGGCGTCAGCGACGACACGCGGCAGGGCGCGCTGCGCTACCGGCTACCGGGAGGACGGGCGTTCCTCGGCAAGCCCGCGACCGTCCCGCGGCTGGTTTCGCTGCCAGAGCTGCTGCGCGCATCGGACGAGCTGGTCTCCGACGAGGACCCCGCTGCTGCGGTGAAGCAGCTGCTGGACACCGGCACGACTGGCCTGGGAGGCGCGCGGCCCAAGGCCTCGGTGCGCCTCGAGGATGGCTCACTGGCGATCGCGAAGTTCCCGCACGGCAGCGACCGGTGGGACGCCATGGCCTGGGAGGCGACGGCGCTCGACCTGCTGGAGGCCGCCGGGATCAGGACGCCGCGGCGGCGGCTCACCAGGGTGGGGCAGCGCAGCGTGCTGATCCTGAGCAGGTTCGACCGGACCGGCGAAGGGCACCGGATCGGCTACATCAGCGCGATGACCGCGCTGAGCGCGGCCGACGGAGAAGACCGCGACTATGTCGAGATTGCCGAAGCGATACGAGACCTGTCCTGGTCGCCCAAGGCTGACCATCACGAGCTCTTCGACCGTGTCGTCGCATCCGTCGTCTTAGGCAACACGGACGACCATCTGCGCAACCACGGCTTCCTTGCCGATCGCGGCTCCTGGACGCTGAGCGCTGTGTTCGACGTGAACCCGAACCCCGACCCGCAGCGGGCCCGCTCGACCACGATCATGGGAGCCGACGCCCCACCCGACGAGGCCGAGGCGCTGCTCGCTCTCGCGGAAGAGTGCAGCCTCTCGCCCGCCCAGGCCCGCGAGCGTATGGCGCGCGTGGCCGGAGCGGTCGCCGGGTGGCGCGACGCCGCTCGGAGAAACGGTGTCCGCGAGCAGGAGATCACGATGATGGCCGAGTCGATCGAACCGCGGATGAACACGGTGATCGCTACCGCGGGGAAGGCGTGAACATAGCCTCGACAAATGCCCGCGTCCACTCGCTGTACGTGAACGTGCAGCGGCATCCGGGTCGCGCAGGCCGGATGGCGTCCGGCCTCTCTGCGGGAGATACTGCGCGGCAATGCTCTGCTCATGCCAAACAAGGATCTCAGGTTCACGGTGACGTCCTGCACGGTCGCGCACCTATACGAGGTGAGGTGGAAGGTGCTGAACCGCGGACCGGAGGCCGAACGCCGGAACAACGTCCGCGGGCAGATCATCGGCTCGAGCAAGCCAAACGTCCGGAAGGGGTGCACCACCTCCGGGGGAAAGGGGCACGTCGTCGAGTGCTTCGTGGTCAAGGACGAGGTGGTGGTTGCACGGGACCGGATCGACGTGCCGATCAGCAGCACGAGCGACGTGTCGGCAGGGATCTCGTAGGCGCCTCCTAGACGCGACGGGGCGTCACCGCGGCGATCACGCATGAGGGTGGGTCTGGGAACACTGTCTCGTTGGCCTGGTGCTCAGCCAAACTGCGTTGCGAGACGTGGATCGGCGCCAGGGAGTCAGCCGCGCCAGAGGTCGAGCGACTCCCAGTTCCGAGGCGCGCCGATCGACTCGATTGTCAGGACATGAGAGGCCGGGAAGTCGCGCAGCAGCGCAGCCATCTGCTCCGCCCAGTCGCTGCCGGGTTCGATGGATGGTAAGAGATGGGCGATGACGGCGAGGGCCTTGTAGGTGCCGAAGACCCCCTTCGCCCCGCTGCAACTGCAGCCGGTCGTGACGATCCCGGCCAAGGCCCAGCGCGACATCGCGTCCGCATATAGCGTCTCGGACACGTGGATCCCTCCGCGCGCGTCCGTGCAGACCTTGGCGGATCGTGTTTCTCCGCATGGGACTCGACTACGCCACGGCGAGGAGACGGTTTGAGTCAGCGCCCCGCTGACTGTGCACCGCCGTTGCGACGAGCCGATGTTTAGCCTGTTCAATGACATCGCTTACAACGGCATCATGGTCAGCGGCGTCACCCGCCGACCCGACCATTTCGACAGCCCGAACGGTGCGCGCATCCCGGCGAGCCGTTGGCTGGACGAGGCTGCGACGACTGCTGGCACCCATCTTCAGCGCAACCAGATCGCCCGCCTGCGGCGGCAGATCGAGGCACTCAGAGACGACGGAATCGCGGCTGACGAGATGATCGCCATCTCGCCATTCCGAGAGGTCGCCGACCACCTCGGACGACTCGACCAGGACTACCCAGGGCTCAGGGCCGGCACGATCCACACCGCGCAAGGCCGTGAGGCCGACGTCGTCTTCCTCGTCCTTGGCGGCGACCCGACAGCGCCCGGGGCGAAAGCGTGGGCGGCGGCCACGGTCAACCTCGTCAACGTCGCCGCCAGCCGTGCCAAGCGACGCCTCTACGTCATCGGAGACCAGTCCGCCTGGGCCAAGCACCACTACTTCAACCAGCTTGCCGCAGCCCTCGACCAGAGCACCCGTCAGGATCGACAAGGAGCGTGAACTCACCATGGGACACGCCACCAACTGCGAGACCGCGAAGACGTACACCTGCGTGTGCCCCTGCGGAGGGGCACGACATGGCGCGATCCTGATCAGGGGCATCGCCACTTCTGACCCGGCAAACCAGGTCGAGGCCACCAATTGGGCCGAGCCTCGCCGTTGGATTCGTTTGCCGGAGGCGACGCGGGCGACGACGATCAAAGACCGAGTCGCCGACCGCCATCCCGCGGTGACAGGAATCGTCAGCGAATTGGTGATCACCCTCGTCGAACAGGCCCGCACCGACGGCGAGGTCGACGCCGTCGCTGCACTGGCGCACCAGATCTCCGACGAGATCGGCGACGAGTTCGAACGGCATCTCGACGGCGGTGGCCCTGACCATCGCAGCTCCCGGCACCTCTGGTGCGTCGTACTGGCGACACTCTGCCGCCTCTACGACCACGGAATCAACCTCGTCAACGGGGCCCTTGATGATTTCGTCGAGAACATCATGAAGGCCCTGCGAGAAGACATTTCGACCGACAGGGGCGAGGAGAGTCAGCCTCGGGACATCTACCAGCACCGGTACCGGATCGTCGCGGCGTTCGAAGTCGCCGAGTACGCGTTCCTGGTGGCACTGATCAAGAAGGCGGTTCGCGCGGTCACGACAGCCATCAAGGAGATCGGCGAAGAAGCTGTGTTCAAGCATCTTCGCCTGATCGGCGCGATCACGTGCCCCGATCCCGATAGGCATCCGGAAGTCATTAGGCATTGCTTGTGGCCTCTCCTGTCCGGGCCGTTCAAGGAGATGCTCGAAGCCTCCATCGCGACCGAGATGCGCACGTGGCTGCGCAATGCATACTCCGTAGTGCCCGCTGGTTGAGAACGCGACCTCCGTGGCACGCGACTCAGACGTATCCAAGCGTCAACCCTTGGGCCTGCAGCCTGGTGAACAGCCCTACGTCCGCTTCAATCGCACTCCGAGTGCGTATCAACAGCTTGTATGCCTGCGAGTCGAGTTGCGACTCGACTCGCAGTTGGTGGATGCAGATGGCTGGGCGAGTCGGGCTACTTCGAGCGCTCCCTGGCTGCGTACGGCCGCGAGGGCATGCCCTGCCTGCGCCGCGGACATCCGATCAAACGAGAGCCGTTCATGAACCGGTCGTCGTTTCGCTGCCCGAACTGCCAGCGGCGGGTGATGGCGCGCTGGGCCGCATCCGGGTACTCGGTGGATCATGGGCCAGCGCTCCGAGATCTCTTCAAGATGAGGGACCGCCGACGCAAGACTGTTAACGGGGAGAAGGCGTTAGGCGTAGCGAGAGATCTGAGTGCTTGCGGCGTCCTCGTCCCGCCTGCGAGATGCTTGCAGACCGTCCCGGCGCGGTATCCAAGCGGTGTCAGAGGTCATCGATAGCGTAGGGCGCGTCCTCAGGGCACAACTGAAGACGCCCCTCGGCGCAGGAGACGAACCACATGACACCGACTACCAAAGAGGCCCAGCGCGCCGAGTTGCACAAGACGATCTGGCGCATCGCGAACGACCTGCGCGGCAGCGTCGACGGGTGGGACTTCAAGACCTACGTGCTCGGCACACTGTTCTACCGCTTCATCTCCGAGAACCTCACCTCCTACGTCAACCGGGGCGAGCACGAGGCGGGCAACCTCGAGTTTGACTATCCGCTCTTGTCCAACCGAGAGGCCGAGGTGGCTCGTGCAGAACTGGTGGCGGAGAAGGGCTTCTTCATCTACCCGTCCGAGTTGTTCCAGAACGTGCGCGAGCGTGCGCCTCGGGACGCGAACCTCAACGAGACACTGGAGCGGGTCTTCAACAACATCGAGGCATCGGCGGTCGGCACGGACAGCGAGGACGATCTGAAGGGCCTGTTCGACGACCTCGACGTCAACAGTTCCAAGCTCGGCAACACGGTCGCCAGGCGCAACGAGAAGCTCGTGAAGCTGCTCGATGCGATCGGCGATCTGCCGCTGGGAGACTTCGAAGACAACGCGATCGACCTGTTCGGTGACGCCTACGAATACCTGATGCAGATGTACGCCTCACAGGCAGGCAAGTCCGGCGGCGAGTACTACACGCCGCAGGAAGTCTCCGAGGTGCTCGCGAAGATCACCGTTGTCGGCAAGACCCGGGTGAACAAGGTCTATGACCCAGCCGCCGGATCGGGGTCGCTGCTGCTGAAGTTTGCGAAGGTGCTCGGACGTGACAACGTCGGCGGCTTCTTCGGTCAGGAGATCAACCTGACCACCTACAACCTCGCCCGCATCAACATGTTCCTGCACGACGTGAACTACGAGAAGTTCAACATCGCGCACGGCGACACGCTCGTCGATCCGCAGCACTGGGATGACGAACCGTTCGAGGCGATCGTCTCCAACCCGCCTTACTCGATCAAATGGGAGGGCGACGCGAACCCGCTGCTGATCAACGATGAGCGTTACGCACCGGCGGGTGTGCTGGCGCCGAAATCGAAGGCCGACCTAGCCTTCACGATGCACATCCTCTCGTGGCTGGCCGTGAACGGAACGGCCGCTATCGTCGAGTTCCCCGGCGTGCTGTACCGGGGCGGTGCCGAGCGAAAGATCCGCCAGTACCTGATCGACAACAACTACGTGGACGCCGTGATCCAGCTGCCGCCCGACCTGTTCTTCGGCACGACGATCGCGACCTGCATCATCGTGCTGAAGAAGTCGAAGACCGACAACGCGGTGCTGTTCATCGACGCCTCGGCCGAGTTCACCCGGGTCGGCAACAAGAACAAGCTGCTGCCCCAGCACCAGCAGCACATCCTCGGTACCTTCACCACGCGGGACAATGTCGACCACGTCGCCAAGCTCGTGCCGAACGAGGACATCGCCGCGAACGACTACAACATCGCCGTGTCCTCTTATGTCGAACAGGAGGACACCCGCGAGGTGATCGACATCCGAGCGCTGAACGCCGAGATCGCGCGCATCGTCGCCCGCCAAGCCGAGCTGCGCACCTCGATCGACGCCATCGTGGCCGATCTTGAGGGCACCTCGTAGTGTCGGCGGTCGTGAGTAGGGTGCCGCTATGAGTAAGGGCCAGCAGTCTGACGAGCACCGGGGGCTCGTCCGATCGTCCGCTGCGGAGTACTTGACTTTCGTCGCTGCCACGGGCGACGGCGGTGATGCAGTCGAGTTGCGCTACGAGGACGAGAACATCTGGCTGACTCAGAAGCTGATGGCCGAGCTCTACGGTGTCTCCGTCGCGACGATCAACCGACACCTGCGGGTTCTTCGTGAGGATGGCGAGATCGACGGGGCAACTATTAGAGATTTTCTAATAGTTCAACGAGAAGGTACTCGCGACGTGTCACGGACCGTAGCCCACTACAACCTGCAGGCCTCAATCGCCGTCGGCTTCAAGGTGAACAACCCACGCGCCGTGCAGTTCCGCAAGTGGGCGAACCTGATCGTCAAGGACTACACGATCCAGGGTTGGGTCATGGACGCCGAGCGTCTGAAGGCCGGTCACCTGTTCACCGACCAGTACTTCGCTCGACAGCTCGATCTGGTACGCGAGATTCGCGCGTCGGAGCGCCTGTTCTACCAGAAGGTAACCGACATCTACGCGACGGCGTTCGACTACGACGCGTCGGCTCGCACCACGCGTGACTTCTTCGCGATGGTCCAGAACAAGCTGCACTGGGCGGTTCATCGTCACACGGCGGCCGAGCTGATCGTGGAGCGCGCCGACGCTGACGTGCCCCATATGGGGCTCACCACATGGGCATCGGCCCCGGGCGGCAAGATCGTGAAGTCCGATGTGTCGATCGCGAAAAACTATCTCAGCGAAGACGAGCTTCAGTTCTTGAACCGCCTCGTCTCGATGTACCTCGACTTCGCGGAGTTCCAGGCGATGCGCAAGATCCCGATGTCGATGCAGGACTGGGCCGCCCGGCTCGACGGCTTCCTCGAGTTCAACGGCACCGAGATCCTGGTCGGCCCCGGCAAGGTATCGGCGGAGCAGGCGAAACTGCACGCCGAGACCCAGTTCGAGCGGTACCGGATCGTTCAGGACCGGCTGTTCAAGAGCGACTTCGACCGCTTCCTCGAAGCTTCGGACGTGAGTGACAAGGAGGCGGGGAAGTGAGCCGTATTGAAGAGCTGATCGCCGAGTTGTGCCCGAGCGGTGTTGAGTTCAAGGTGCTGGGTGACGTCTTGCGTATTAAGAACGGCAAGGACCATAAGCACCTAGGGGATGGCGAGATTCCAGTCTACGGAAGTGGCGGGATCATGCGGTACGCCGATGCTCCTGCGGCTGAAGGGCCATCGGTCCTGATACCGCGGAAGGGTTCTCTCGGGAATGTCTTCTACGTTGAAGGCCCGTTTTGGGTGGTGGATACAATCTTCCGAACTGAAATTGACACCTCTCAGGTCGAGCCGAAGTTTATATATCACCAGCTGCTCACGATGAAGCTTGGTGAGATGAATCAGGCTGGCGGCGTTCCGAGCCAGACTCAAAGCGTTCTGAACTCTCTGCAGATCCCCGTTCCGCCTCTCGAGGTGCAGCGGGAGATTGTGAGAGTATTGGATCAGTTCACTCAGCTGGAGGCGGAGCTGGAGGCGGAGCTGGAGGCGGAGCTGGAGGCTCGACGCCAGCAGTATGCCTACTACCGAGACCAACTGTTGTCCTTCCGCGAAGAGGGCCCGGTCTACTGGGTCCCGATGGGTCAGCTTGGGACATTTACTCGTGGTCGCCGGTTTACGAAAGGCGACCTCGTCGCGGCGGGTATTCCGAGCATCCACTACGGGGAGATCTATACACACTATGGGACTTCAGCCGTGGAGACACGGTCTCATGTTCGGGAAGACCTCGCCGCACAGCTCCGGTATGCCAGACCTGGAGATGTCGTGATCGCAGGGGTTGGCGAGACTGTCGAGGACGTCGCCAAATCCGTTGCTTGGCTGGGTGACTCCGAAGCTGCAATCCACGACGACAGCTTCGCTTTTCGCTCCGACGCAGATCCGGTCTATATCGCCTACGTCATGCAGACAGGAGCCTTCCATGCGCAGAAGGAGAGACACGTCTCTCGTGCCAAAGTGAAGCGCATCGGCGGTGAAAGTTTGGGCAAGATCGTCATCCCTGTTCCCCCGCTGGAAGAGCAGCGTCGGATCGTGGCCATCCTCGACAAGTTCGACGCGCTTGTCAACGACCTGAGCGTGGGTCTTCCTGCCGAACTCAACGCACGCCGGAAGCAGTACGAGTACTACCGTGACAAGCTGCTGACTTTCCGTGAGGCGGCATGATCCCTGAGTTCTTCACACCGAACCCGCAGTGGCGCGAGCAGATCGACGCGATCGTCGAGCTGGTCGGGCGCATCGTTGTCTTGGAGCAGCTCTCCGCGGGTGTGGTGGGGCTGCGGCGGCGCAACCGGGTGCTGGCGGTGAGCAGTTCGACGGCGATCGAAGGCAACACGTTGTCGCTTGCGCAGGTGGAGGCGATTGCGAACGGCGAACCTGTCTTCGCCCCGCCACCACATCCATCCCTTCCGTGACGGCAACGGACGCATCGGTCGGTTGTGGCAGAGGCTGATCCTCAGCAGGTGGCGGTCGCTGTTCGCTTCGGTGCCCGTCGAATCGCTGATCCGCGAGAATCAAGCCGGGTACTACCTGGTTCTTCAGGCCTCGCACGACCCCGAGATCGACGCCGCGTCGTTCAGCGACTACATGCTGGTCGTCGCCGCGCGGACGCTCACCGAGTACGAGCGCCAGGTTCAACGAAACACCGGGCCTGACGACGTAAATGGCGAGGCAAATGACGACCTAAACGAGCGCCTGCTCGCCGTGCTGCGCCAGCATCCGCAGTGGAGCGCGGCGCGGATCGCCCAAGCACCTCGGGGTGAGCCGGCGGACAGTGCAACGGCGCCGCAACCAGCTCCGAGGCGCGGGCAAGATCCGGTACGTCGGCCCCGCGAAGACGGGCCTGGTAGGTGCAGGATCAGTGAACCGAGCCACATCGGTACGAGCCATCGCGGTCGCGGCCGAGAGCCTCGTCCGACATGAGTAGCATCAAGTAGATTTCCCATCTACTCTTGGACGATGAACGCTATCTCGGTCGCCGAACTGCGACAGAACCCCACCGAGGCGCTGGCCCGTGCCGAGGCAGGCGAAACCGTCGTCATCACACGTCACCGTCACCCCATCGCCAAGATCGTGCCGCTCGACGCGCCGGGTGTCACACTCATCCCGGCGCGCAAGCGCGGACGGGCCAATCTCGATGAGCTACTTGGCCCTCCGCGAAGGACGCACGACGAAGTCGAAGCACTGCTGGCCGAGATGAAAGAGGATCGGTGAATCGCTACTACCTCGACAGCTCGGTAGCGGCGCACGCCATCCTCGCCGGTGGTCACGCACGTGAGTGGCTGGATGACGTCACTCGCCAGGACGATGTCGAACTGGTGTCCTCGCGACTTCTGCAGACAGAACTGACCCGTACCCTCCGCCGCGAGGGCGTGCCAGTCGGCGATCGGAGTTCGGTGCTCGACTATGTAGCCCTGATCCCGATCACAGAGCCGATCCTTGCCGCCGCCGAGGCGATCACCGAGCACACCAAGACGCTCGACGCCATCCATCTGGCGAGCGCGCTGGCCGTGGGTGGCGACCTCGAACTGGCCACCCACGACGCGAACATGCGACGGCTTGCGGAGCTGCTGGGCCTCCGCGTCATCGACCCCGTCGCGGAGGCACCATGACTGACGCAGCCGCACGACGCTACGAGCCGATAGCGGTCTCCACCGAGAGCACCGTCGTCGCCGAGTACGTCCCGGACGCCAAGGCGGAGGCTGCCTACCAGTCGGAGGCCGCGCTGGAGCGCGAGTTCATCCGCCTGCTGCAGTCCCAGGCGTACGAGTACCTGCCGATCACGTCCGAGGCGCAGCTCGTCGCGAATCTGCGCACCCAGTTGGAAGCGCTGAACGGGATCACCATCTCCGACTCCGAGTGGCGGGACTTCTTCGAAAACACGATTTCCGGCAAGAACGACGGCATCGCCGAGAAGACCGTACGGATCCAGGAGGACCACGTTCAACTCCTCAAGCGTGACGACGGTTCGACGAAGAACATCACGCTGCTGGACAAGCAGAACATCCACAACAACCGACTGCAAGTGATCAACCAGTACACCAACGAAGGCCGAACTGCTGAGGCCGAGGCAGGTGTCGACGAGCGCAGTGAGGAACACGAGGTCGACCGAGCCGACCCGCTCGACGAGCGAAGTGCGGGCGGGCGCTACGGGAACCGCTACGACGTGACGGTGCTCGTGAACGGCTTGCCGATGGTGCACATCGAACTGAAGCGTCGTGGTGTGGACCTCCGTGAGGCGTTCAACCAGATCGACCGCTACCAGCGCGACAGCTTCTGGGCCGGCTCCGGTCTGTTCGAGTACGTGCAACTGTTCGTCATCAGCAACGGCACGCTGACGAAGTATTACTCGAACACGACCCGCAGCCAGCACCTCAAGGAAGGTCAGGTGTCGGCACGCTCAGCCAGTGGTCGCAACCGCAAGACGTCGAACAGCTTCGAGTTCACGTCGTGGTGGGCGGACGCGCAGAACAGGCCGATCCAAGACCTGAGCTCGTTCGCGAGGACGTTCTTCGCCAAGCACGCGCTGTTGAACATCCTGACCCGTTACTGCGTGCTCACCGCCGACCGGATGCTGCTGGTGATGCGTCCGTACCAGATCGTCGCGACGGAGCGGATTCTGCAGCGCATCGAGATCGCCACCAACTACAAGCGCCTCGGCACGGTGGAAGTTGGTGGCTACGTGTGGCACACCACCGGTTCGGGCAAGACGCTCACCAGCTTCAAGACGGCACAGCTTGCGTCGGCGTTGCCGAGTGTGGAGAAGGTGCTGTTCGTCGTAGACCGCAAGGATCTCGACTACCAGACGATGCGCGAGTACGACCGCTTCCAGAAAGGCGCGGCCAACTCCAACACCTCCACGGCTGTGCTGAAGCGTCAGCTGGAAGACCCCGCCGCGCGGATCATCATCACGACGATCCAGAAGTTGTCGATGTTCATCAAGGCGAACAAAGGGCATGCGGTCTACGACCGGCACGTGGTGATCATCTTCGATGAGTGTCACCGGTCCCAATTCGGTGACATGCACACCGACATCATCCGCTCGTTCAAGCGGTACAACCTGTTCGGCTTCACCGGTACGCCGATCTTCGCCGCCAACAGCGGCAGTGGAGGCAACCCCCAGCTCAAGACCACCGAGCAGGCGTTCGGGGAGAAGCTGCACACCTACACGATCGTGGACGCGATCACCGACAAGAACGTGCTGCCCTTCCGCATCGACTACGTCAACACCGTCAAGGTCGGCACCGTCATCGACAAGCAGGTCTCCGCGATCGACGCCGAGAAGGCGCTCCTGGACCCGAGGCGGATCAGCGAGATTGTGAAGTACACGCTGGAGCACTTCGACCAGAAGACGAAGCGGGCTTCCAGCTACGAGCACCTCGTCGTCACCAACGTTGCCGAGGCGGCGCGCACGCGACGCCAGGAGGCCGTGCGCCAGCGCAAGCGAGTGCGCGGGTTCAACGCGATCTTCGCGACCGCCTCGATCGATGCTGCGCGCCGGTACTATAATCACTTCCACGTTCAGCAGCGGGAACTGCCGCCGGACAAGCGGCTGAAGATCGGTCTCATCTACTCCTACGGCGCGAACGACGCCACCGATGACGGCATCCTCGATGACGAGGCCTTCGACACTGACGCCCTGTCGATAGATGCTCGCGGCTTCCTGGAGGACGCGATCCAGGACTACAACGACCTGTTCGGCACGAGCTACGACACCAGCGCGGAACGGTTCCAGAACTACTACAAAGACCTCTCGCAGCGACTGAAGAACCGCGAACTCGACCTGGTGATCGTGGTCAACATGTTCCTCACCGGGTTCGACGCCACGACGCTGAACACCCTGTTCGTCGACAAGAACCTGCGCGCGCACGGCCTGATTCAGGCCTACTCGCGGACGAACCGCATCCTCAACTCCGTGAAGACCTACGGCAACATTGTCGCGTTCCGCGACCTCGAGGAGGAGACCAACAAGGCGCTAGAGCTCTTCGGCAACAAGGATGCCCGCGGCGTCGTCCTGCTGAAACCCTACGGCGACTACTACGGGGAGTACGCCGAGAAGGTACAGGAGTTGCTGAGCAGGTTCCCGCTCGGGCAGCCGATCATCGGGGAGCGTGCGCAGAAGGAGTTCATCCAGCTGTTCGGGGCGATCCTGCGGCTGGAGAACATCCTCACCTCCTTCGACGACTTCGCCGGCAACGAGATCCTTACCGAACGCCAGGGGCAGGACTACCGCAGCGTCTACCTCGACCTGTACGCGGAGTTCCGCAAAGGGGTGACGGCCGAGAAGGAAGTCATCAACGACGATGTGGTCTTCGAGATCGAACTCATCAAGCAGGTCGAGGTCAACGTCGACTACATCCTCATGCTGGTGGCCAAGTACCGGGAGCAGTTCGGTGACGGCCAGGACAAGGAGATCCGCTCCGAGATCAGCCGCGCCGTGGACGCGAGCCCGACGCTGCGCAACAAGAAGGACCTCATCGAGGCATTCGTGGACTCCGTCTCTGTCGACGGGGCGATCGATGAGGAATGGCAGGCCTTCGTGGCCGCCCAACGAGAAGCGGAACTGGCGACGATCATCAAGGAGGAGAACCTCCGCGCCGACGAGACTCGCGCGTTCGTCGAGACCGCGTTCCGGGACGGCACACTCCGTACTACCGGAACTGCCATCACGAAGGTGCTCCCGCCGACCTCACGCTTCGCCGCAGGAGGAGGTCATGGGGAGAAGAAGCAGCGCGTGATCCAGAAGCTCGGGGCGTTCTTCGAGCGCTTCTTCGGGTTCGGCGTGGGAGGAGGCAACTGATACAGGCTGTCAGGACTGGCGATCACGGCGAGACCTACGATCAGGGTCGCCGACTTCGACGAAGCGAGACCGTTTGCCGTTCCTCGGTGCTTCAGGCAAACTCGGCGCAGGCGCGCCTGAGCGTCTGCGGCAGCTAAGAGCACTCACAAGAAGACGCGGTCGAGCGCGATCCTGGTCGGCCCACGGAGTCGGGCCCGGTGTCGATCCGGCAGAGCCCGGGAATGTCGGCCGGCTCTGGATCGGTCCTGAGGGCTCCCGCGATCTCGCTGACTTCTCCCGTTGGGCGCTGTAACGCCCGTCGGGTCGGCAGGTGCGTCGGTTTGAGGTGCAGCAATCAGCGACGCGAAGCTGAAGAGCCGGTGGTGCCGGTGCGGCCCACGACGCCCCGCGAGATAAAGTGCCCCTCGTGACTTCTGCCGACCCCTGGTATCGCCGCTACGCCTATGTGGGTCGTCAGTTCGTGAAGTTCGGGCTGGTCGGCGGGGCCGGCGTCGTGGTGAACATGCTGGTCGCCATCGCGATGAACAAGCTCAACGGCGGCACCGTCAACGCCCAGAACGTCCTGTTCAGCATTCCGGGCACGCCGTTCAACTTCCGGTTCACCATCCTGGTCTGGATCGTCGGCTTCCTGGTGGCGAACCTGTTCAATTTCCAGTTGAACCGGCACTGGACCTTCCGGCACGGGCAGAAGGCGCCCTGGATCAAGGAGTTCATGCCGTTTCTCGCGGTCGGCAGCGCTGCGGCGCTGGTCGGCATCTTCATCAAGATTGGCTTCACCAACCCGACCTCGCCGCTCTACCTTCCCGAACCGTGGTTCCACGAGAACGCCGGCCTGCGGTCGCGGGAGTACTGGGCGCAACTGCTCACCATCGTGATCACCATGCCGATCAACTTTCTGGTCAACAAGCTCTGGACGTTCCGGCACGTCCGGCGCCGGCACGCCGAGGCCGAGACCCCCACCGGTATCCGGTAGCCCATGCATCTGAAATCACTGACCCTGCGCGGCTTCAAGTCGTTCGCGTCGACCACCACGCTGGCCTTCGAGCCCGGCATCACGTGTGTGGTCGGACCCAACGGCTCGGGCAAGTCCAACGTGGTCGACGCCCTGAGCTGGGTGATGGGCGAGCAGGGCGCCAAATCGCTGCGTGGCGGCAAGATGGAAGACGTCATCTTCGCCGGCACATCGGGGCGCGCACCGCTGGGCCGTGCTGAGGTGACCCTGACCATCGACAACACCGACGGCGCGCTGCCGATCGACTACACCGAGGTGACGATCAGCCGCACCATGTTCCGCTCCGGCGGTTCGGAGTACGCGATCAACGGCAACACCGCCCGGTTGCTCGACGTGCAAGACCTGCTATCTGACTCGGGCATCGGACGCGAGATGCACGTCATCGTCGGCCAAGGCCAACTGGACTCGATTCTGCAGGCCACGCCTGAGATCCGCCGCGGCTTCATCGAAGAGGCGGCCGGGGTGCTGAAGCACCGCAAGCGCAAAGAGAAGGCGCTGCGCAAGCTGGAGGCGACCGGGGTCAACCTGAACCGGTTGACCGACCTGCTCGCTGAGATCCGCCGCCAGCTCAAACCGCTCGGTCGCCAAGCCGAGGTGGCCCGCAAGGCGGCGGTGATCCAGGCTGAGTTGCGCGACGCCAAGGCCCGGCTGGTCGCCGACGACTACATCATGGCGACCCTCGCGCTGGAATCCGACCTGGCCGTGGAGGCCGACCTGAAGGCCCGCCGAACCGTGGTCGAGGCCGCGCTGGACGCTGCCCGCGCTGCCGAGGCGGACGCCGAGACCGCTGCCCGGGACGCGTTGCCGCGGCTCAACGCCGCCCAGGAGACCTGGTACGGATTGGCTGCCGTGCGGGAGCGGTTGGCCTCGACGGTGACGATCGCGGGCGAGCGGGTGCGCAACGCGGAGGCCTCCGGCGATGGCGACCGGCCGGGACGCGACCCAGAGCTGATCGAACGTGAGGCCGCCGAGGTGCGCAAGGCGGAGGAGTCGCTCGGCGTAGAGGTGGCCCGGGCCGGTCAGGTGCTCGCCGACGCCAGCGCCGCCCTGAAGGAGACCGAGGCGTCCCACGCGCAGGCGGAACGCAGCTACGCCGCCCAACTCAGGGCGATCGCCGATCGGCGCGAGGGCCTGGCCCGGCTCACTGGTGAGGTCAACACACTGCGCAGCCGCACCGAGGCCGCCGGTGCCGAGATCGAACGACTCACTGCCGCCCGCGACGACGCGCTGGCCCGCGCCACGACCGCGACGCGCTCGTTCGCCTCGTTGGAAACCCGGATCGCCGGGGTCAGCGACGGCGAGTCAGGCTTGGATGCCCGCTACGAGTCGGCGGCCGCCGAGGTCGAACAGATCGAGGCAGGTCTGGCCGAGACCCGTCGGGCCGAGGCGAAGGCACAGACTGAGCGGGCCACCCTGGCGGCTCGGCTCGACGCGTTGGCGCTCGGTCTGGAACGCAAGGACGCCTCGGCTGCGCTGCTGGCGGCCGGTGAAAGGGTGGCTGGGCTGCTCGGCCCGGTGGCGACGTTGATCGCCGTCCGGCCCGGGTATGAGACGGCCATCTCGGCCGCGCTCGGCTCGGCCGCCGACGCCGTCGCGGTTGCCGACTTGAACGCCGCGGTCGGCGCTTTCGGGCATTTGAAGGCCGAGGATCTGGGTCGCGCCGGGCTGCTGCTGGGCGGGGCGATGCACCCGGACCCCGAGCCGTGGCCAGAGCTGCCGGCCGGTGCCGGCTGGGCGATCGAGGTCGTCGATTGCGCTGAGCAGGTTCGTCCGGCGTTGCGCCGGTTGCTGCGCAAAGTGGCCGTGGTTGACAACGTGCGGTCGGCTCAGGCGCTGGTCACCGACATGCCCGATGTCACAGCGGTCTCTCGCGACGGCGATGTGCTGAGCCAGTGGTTCGCCGCCGGCGGCTCCTCGGCGAAGCCGTCGCTGATCGAGGTGCAGGCAGCGGTCGACGAGGCAGAGGCACGGCTGGCCTCGGTCCAGGCCGATCTGGAGCGGGCCAGGTTCGCGCTCGCCCAGGCCGACGCCGAACTGGCCGCGGCCCGTGACCGGGCGGAGGCGGCTTTGGCGCGCCTGAACGAGTCCGATGCGGAGCACGCCGCCTTGGCCGAGGAACTGGCGACGCTGAGCCAGACCACCCGGGCGGCGCAGGCGGAGGCCGAGCGGCTGGAGGCCTCCATTGCGGCCGCACAGGCCACCCGGGAACAAAACCGCAGCGCGCTGGCTGAACTGGAGCAGCGGCTGGAACTGGCCTCGGCACAAACCGAGGTGACCGAGGCCGACCCCGCCGAGCGCGACCGGCTGAGCGTGGCCGAGCGGGCCGCCCGCGGTGCCGAGATGGAGGCTCGATTGGCGCTGCGCACCATTGAGGAACGCGCCCGAGCTCTGGCCGGACGGGCCGAATCGCTGACCCGCGCGGCCATCGCCGAGCGGCAGGCTCGGGCCCGGGCAGCGGCTCGTCGCGAACAGCTCCGCCGCGAAGCAGCCGACGCCCGTGCGGTCGGGGAGGCCGCCGCCTGGCTTCTCGGCCGGGTCGAGGCGTCGCAGCAGCTCGCCGCCGCCGAACGGTCCGCCGCCGAAGCCGCCCGGGTCGCTGCCGAGACTACGCTGGCCGAGGCCCGGCGCCGGGGCCGGGAACTGGCCAAGGAGTTCGAGGACCTGGTCGCCCACGTGCACCGCGACGAGCTCGCCCGGGCCGAACAGCGGCTGCGGGTCGAGGCGTTGGCCGAGCGGGCGCTGGTCGAGCTCGGCCTGGACGCCGAGGTGCTGGTGGCCGAATACGGCCCCGACCAGTTGATTCCCGTGCTGACCAGGGCCGATGGTTCCGCGCTCGGGCCAGACGACCAGGCGCCCCCACCGCTGCCGTTCGTCCGGGCCGAACAGGAGAAACGGCTCCGCACCGCGGAACGCAATCTCGGCGTCCTGGGCAAGGTGAATCCGCTGGCGCTGGAAGAGTTCGACGCGCTGCAGGAGAGGCACGCCTTCCTCGCCGAACAACTGGAAGACCTGCGTAAGACCCGTGCCGACCTGGCCGACATCATCGAGCAGGTGGACGCCCGGGTGCAGGAAGTCTTCGCCGCCGCCTATGCCGACGTCGAGAAGGCCTTCGAAGACGCCTTCTCGCGGCTGTTCCCCGGTGGTGAGGGACGCCTGGTGCTGACCGAGCCGGGGGAGTGGCTGACCACCGGGGTCGATGTCGAAGCGCGTCCGGCCGGCAAGAAGGTGAAGCGGCTGTCGCTACTGTCCGGCGGTGAGCGGTCGCTGGTGGCGGTGGCCTTTCTGGTGGCGCTGTTCAAGGCCCGGCCCAGCCCTTTCTACATTCTCGACGAGGTCGAGGCCGCCCTCGACGACGCGAACCTCGGCCGCCTGCTGGAGATCTACGAGGAGCTCCGGGAGAGCTCCCAGCTGCTGGTGATCACCCACCAGAAGCGCACCATGGAGATCGCCGACGCCCTGTACGGCGTCACCATGCGCTCCGACGGCGTCTCGGCGGTGATCAGCCAGCGGCTTCGCGACTGAGCTTGCGCTGGTCCGCTGGTCCGCTGGTCGAGACCTCGTCCGTCGGTCGGCAATCGCTGGTCGAGCCTGTCGAGACCTTCGTCAGGACGCCAGCGTGCCCTCGTCGTCCACCGTCGTCCGGCGCATCGTTGGCAGCCACCTGAGGTGGTCCGATATTTTTCACCGACTACCCAATCGGCCAGTTGACTACCCAATCGGCTAGTCCTGGACCTTCTTCGAATCAAGCCGTTGACCAACTGTGTCGATGTGTGGAGCGTCCCAAAGAACATCAAGCACTTCAAAGCACCCCAAAGTACTGACGTGACCCCAAAGTCGACATCCATGGAATGTTTCGTGACCACCGTTGGCGGCTCGAACGGTGCGCCGTTTGACTGTCGGCGCCAGGAACCTCTCGCCGCGATGCGGCATACTGGGATCACCCGTCCGGAAGGTTCACAAACGTGGCTGTCGCATTGCTCGTCATGGTGGTGATCCTGGCCGTGGCCATCGCCATCGTGGCCATAGTGGCCATGGGAATCCAGGGGGCTGGCCGTGAGCGCGTGCCCGAACTGGCCAACGTGATGGCCGAGACCGCCCGCCATCTCAACGGCGACGCCGAGCCGCCGCAGGGCTTGGTGGAGTTCTTCGAAGAGATTCCCGACATGCGGCGCGGATCGTCGGCCAAGTCGGCGAACTCGCCTAAGTAGACCCCGCACGGCGGGCTCGTCCCCGACGGGCGCAGGGCGCACCGGTCGCAACCGCTGCACGGAACCCGGTACGCCTTCGCATACCCCGCTCGCCATGGCACCCGTCTGATGCCGCTCGCTACGCCGCCGATCGATGGGATCGACCCTTAGGCTTGCCGGGTGGATTCTCTTCAACTGCTGATCATCGGCGTTCTGGGTTTCGTGATCGTGCTGGCCGGCACCATCTTCATCGCCCGCCGTAGGCTGCTGCCACCGGCCCCGACGCGCCAGTTGCCTGCCGAGCCGACGCCGTCCGACAGCGTTGAGCCACCGGCTGTACCCACCGACGAGCCGGAGCCGGCCCCCGGCACGACGCTCGAGCGTCCAGAGGCGCCCACCACGCGGATGGCCCGGCTGCGGCGCAAACTGGCCGGCAGCAATAATCCGCTGGCCCGCGGCTTGCTGTCGATCCTGTCCTCCGACCGGCTCGACGCAGATGCCTGGGACGACTTCGAGGCCACCCTGATCACGTCCGACCTGGGGGTTGGGCCCACTCAGGAACTCACCGAGGCGCTGCGCCGCGAGCTGTCGATCGAGGGCGTCAGCGATTCGGCGAAGGCCAAGCAGGTGCTGCGCGACGAGTTGCTCAAGCTGGTGAACCCCTCGTTCGATCGGTCGCTGAAGGTCGAGGGCGCCGACGGCAAGCCGGGCGTGGTGCTGGTGGTGGGCGTCAACGGCACTGGAAAGACGACCACGATCGGCAAGCTCTCCCGGGTGCTGGTGGCCGAGGACAAATCGGTGGTGCTGGGCGCCGCCGACACCTTCCGGGCGGCAGCCGCCGAGCAGTTGCAGACCTGGGGCGACCGGGTCGGCGTCCCCACCGTCCGGGGTCCTGAGGGCGGTGACCCGGCCGCCGTGGCCTACCAGGCGGTGCAGCGCGGCATCGACGACGGCGCCGACGTGGTGATCGTCGACACCGCCGGACGGCTGCACACCAAGACCGGCCTGATGGACGAGCTGGGCAAGATCAAACGGGTGATCGAGAAGCTCGCCCCGGTCACCGAGGTGCTGCTGCTGCTCGACGCCACCACCGGCCAGAACGGGCTGATCCAGGCCCGGGTGTTCGCCGAGGTGGTGCAGATCACCGGCATCGTGCTGAGCAAGCTGGACGGCTCCGCCAAGGGTGGCATCGTCGTCCAGGTGCAGCGCGAACTCGGCGTTCCGGTGAAGCTGATCGGCCTCGGCGAGGGTGTGGACGACCTGGTTCCGTTCGAAGCCGAGCAGTTCGTGGACGCCCTGCTCAGCGAGTGAGCGGCGCTCGGCCCGCCGGTTGACCCAATGATGTGCCCATGGTGATGGCCGATCCTCAGCGAGGAAGGTGCCGATCGTTGCCTGCGAAGTCGATTGAGTGGATCTGATGCCGGCGAATCGGTGACTCGGCAAACCCAGGCCCAGGCAAGCTCCGAGCAACGCAATCACCGCTGGTTGGGCCAGGTCGAAGGTTCTTGCGACGGCGGCAGGTTCGAGGTCTCGACGGGCTCGACCAGCGATTTCTCTTGCCCGCCGTGGGTGGGGAATCCGCTGGGGAGCGGTGGGATCGCGGCCAGCGCTGCCGTCCGGCGCCAACCGGTAAGCTGACCCGGTAATCCGACTGCGTGAGGAAAGCCGTTGTTCGACACCCTGCAAGACCGCCTGTCAGAGGTCTTCAAGAACCTGCGCGGCAAGAGCCGGCTCTCCGAGGCAGACATCGACGCCACCGCACGCGAGATCCGGCTGGCGCTGCTGGAGGCCGACGTCAACCTGGGCGTGGTCAAAGAGTTCATCGCCAACCTGAAGGCTCGCGCGCTGGGCGCCGACATTCACAAGGCGCTCAACCCCAGCCAGCAGATCATCAAGATCGTCAACGACGAACTGATCGCGATTCTCGGCGGCGAGGCGCGCCCGTTGCGGTTCGCGAAGCGTCCGCCGACCGTGATCATGCTGGCCGGCCTGCAGGGCTCGGGCAAGACCACGCTAGCCGGCAAATTGGGTATCTGGCTCAAGGGGCAGGGCCATTCGCCACTGCTGGTGGCGGCCGACCTGCAGCGTCCCAACGCGGTCAACCAGTTGCAGGTGGTGGGCGAGCGGGCCGGCGTCCACGTCTACGCCCCAGAGCCCGGCAACGGCATCGGCGACCCGGTGCAGGTGGCACGCACGTCGATCCTGCACGCGATGAGCAAGCTGTACGACGTGGTCGTGGTCGACACCGCCGGCCGGCTGGGCATCGACGCCGAGCTCATGCAGCAGGCGGCCGACATTCGCGCCGCGGTCAACCCCACCGAGGTGCTGTTCGTGGTCGATGCCATGATCGGCCAGGACGCGGTGAACACTGCCCAAGCGTTCGCCGAAGGCGTGGGCTTCGACGGCGTGGTGCTGACCAAGCTCGACGGTGACGCCCGCGGTGGCGCGGCGCTGTCGATCGCCAAGGTGATCGGCAAGCCGATCATGTTCGCCTCCAACGGCGAGGGTTTGAAGGACTTCGACGCCTTCCACCCCGACCGCATGGCCAGCCGCATTCTCGGCATGGGTGACGTGCTCACCCTGATCGAACAGGCCGAGAAGACCTTTGACGCCGAGCAGACCGCCAAGGCGGCCGAGAAGCTGCTGGGCGGCCGGGGCGAGTTCGGCCTGGACGACTTCCTGCAGCAGATGCAGGCCGTCCGCCGGATGGGGCCGCTGTCGAAGATCCTCGGGATGATGCCCGGAATGGGCGCCATGAAGGACCAGATCAACAACATCGACGAGCGTGAAATCGACCGCCTCGAAGCGATCATCAAGTCGATGACGCCGGCCGAGCGTGCCAACCCCAAGATTCTCGACGGGTCGCGCCGCACTCGCATCGCCAAGGGCTCGGGCACCACCGTCACCGACGTGAACTCCCTGGTCAACCGGTTCTTCGACGCCCGCAAGATGATGCAGCAACTCGGCGGCCAGATGGCCGGTGGGGGCATGCCCGGGCTGCCGGGCTCTCGCCGCCAGCCGGCCCGTCAGGCGCCGAAACCGAAGGGCCGTGGCAAGGGTGTGTCGGGCAACCCGGCTAAACGCGCGGCCGGGCCGGCGGCGGCACCGGTGGCGCAGCAACCGGAGTGGAACCCGGCGGACGCCTTCGGCCTAGGAAAATCGGGCCAACCATCGGATGCCGACCTGGCAAAGGCGCTGGGCGACTTTCAGTTGCCGCCCGAGATGCAGAAGATGTTCGACCAGAAGAACCAGGGCCCCCGGTAAGGCCTCGATTCAAGGAAGACGACGGACCCGGCCGCCGAAGGTGTCCGCAATAGTGCGCTGGATCGTGCACCACTCTGAGCACCCGATCCGGAGCGTTGTTCTGGGGCTTCGCGAAGTTCCGCTCAGCACTGCCTGCGACCCGCTGCCCCAAGTGCAATCATCGAGGCATGACCCACAGCCATGACATGCCCCCGGGCCTAGGGCCGTTGACGTCGCTGACCCACACCCATGACGGGCACACCCACACCCATCTTTCGGGCGAGGTTCCTGCCGGCCCGCCGCAGCGCCTGCACCTGCACGGTGTGGTGCTGCCCGAGGGCGACGAGCGTGACCTGTGGCTGCACGACGGGGTGATCAGCTTTGAACCGGTCGCGGACGCGATCACCGTTGTCAGCAGCGGGTTCATCATGCCCGGCCTGGTGGACGCCCACTGTCACGTCGGTCTCGAATCACACGGCGCGGTCAGTGAGCAGAGGGCCGAAGAGCATGCGATCACCGACCGTGAGGTGGGCACGCTGTTGATTCGTGACGCCGGCTCGCCGCTCGACACCCGTTTTCTGCAAGGCCGTGACGACCTGCCGAAGATCGTCCGCGCCGGGCGTCACATTGCCCGCCCCAAGCGCTACTCGCGCAATTTCGCCGAAGAGGTCGAGCCTGACGAACTCGTGAACGAGGTGGTCACCCAAGCTGAACGCGGTGACGGCTGGGTGAAGATCGTCGGCGACTGGATCGACCGCGACGCGGGTGACCTCACCCCGTTGTGGCCCAAGGACGTCGCTGCCGAAGCGATCGCGGCTGCTCATGAGCACGGCGCCCGGGTAACCGCGCACTGCTTCGACGAGCGTTCGGTGCGCGAACTGGTCGATGCCGGGATCGACGGCATCGAGCACGGCACCGGCCTCGA
This sequence comes from Micropruina sp., assembly GCF_047602085.1. Taxonomy (GTDB): domain Bacteria; phylum Actinomycetota; class Actinomycetes; order Propionibacteriales; family Propionibacteriaceae; genus Micropruina. The sequence continues at coordinate 98,545 of NZ_JASGID010000005.1, read as the reverse complement.
CGACGAGACGATCCAAAAGATGGCGGCCAACGGCACCTCGCTGGTGCCCACCATGGTGAACCTGGAGAACTTCCCGAAGTTCGCCGCCGCGGGTGAGGCGAAGTTCCCCCGGTACGCCGCACACATCATGGCGTTGTATGAGCGGCGTTTCGAGACCATCGGCAAGGCGGTGGATGCCGGCGTGCCCGTGTACGCGGGCACCGACGCCGGCGGGGTGCACGGCCACGGGCTGATCGCGTCCGAGATCGAATTGCTGGCCAAGGTGGGCGGTAACGACTTCGCACTGGGCGCGGCGAGCTGGAACGCACGGCGCTGGCTCGGCCACCCCGGCATCGAAGACGGCGCGCCGGCCGACATCGTGGTGTTCGCCGACGATCCGCGGGTGAACATCTCGGTGGTGCGCGAGCCCGTCGTGATCATTCTCAACGGACGGGTGGTGGGCGGGGCCTCCGGGTCTTGACCGGGCCGGTCCGCGTTGCTGCGCGCGGAGCACGTCGCCGCCCCTGAGCAGGCAGCAATGTGGCACCAGGGAAGCCAGGTTGCTCGCGCGGTAGCGTCGGCGCATGAAACCGCACCGGTTGAGCCGTGCCGACGCGCGTCGGCTGGCGATTCGCGCGCAACTGCTGGACGCCGAGCGTCCGGGCAGCCCCGCCGAAGTGGTGGACGAGCTCACGGTGCTGAATATCGACCCGACCAACGCCATCGCCCCTAGTGAAGACCACATGCTGTACAGCAGGCTGGGTGGTGGCTACGAGCATGCGCACCTGTCCGAGGCGTTCGAGAACGACAAGACTGTCTTCGAGTACGACGGTATGTACCGCGCGGGGGCCGATCTTGGGCTGTACCGGGCGGTGATGCGGCGTCCACTGAAGTACCAGCGGGCCCGGGACTGGATGGCCGCCAACGCGCGCTTTCACCGCGACGTGGTCGCGTTGGTCGCCGAGCGCGGGCCGCTGCCCACCGGTGAGATTCCCGACACCGCGCAGCAGCCCTGGGGGTCGTCGGGCTGGACCAACAACCGCAACGTCACCCAGATGCTCGAGCTTCTGGTGCGCCTGGGCGAGGTTGCGATCGCCGGACGCCGAGGGCGCGAGCGGCTCTGGGATCTGGCGGAGCGCTGGTACCCGCCGACCGCGCACGTGCCCGACGACGAGGTGGATGCCCGCCGCAACGAACGAAGGCTGGGTGCGCTCGGCATCGCCCGGGCCCAGCAGACCGAGGTGCCGCTGGAACGCCTGGACGTCGGTGCCGCGGGCGAGCCGGCCTTGGTGGACGGCGTCGATGGGCAGTGGCGGGTCGATCCGGTGGGGTTGGACGAACTGGGCCGTCGGTTCGAGGGTCGCACGGTGTTGTTGTCGCCGTTCGACCGGCTGGTGTTCGACCGCTGCCGGGCGGAGGTGATCTTCGGCTTCGAATACGCGCTCGAGATGTACAAGCCGGCCGCCAAGCGCCGCTGGGGCTACTTCGTGCTGCCGATCCTGCGCGGTGATGAACTGATCGGAAAGCTCGACGCCAAGACCGACCGGAAGGCCGGCCTGCTGCGAGTGAACGCCGTGCACCGCGACCGGGACTGGTCGCGGGCAGCCGAAGCGGACGTCCGGGCCGAGATCGGCGCGCTGGCCGAATGGCTGGGGCTGGAAGTCTCCGAGCCCGACCTCTGAACCTCGATCTACCGATATGCGGCTGCTGCGCGGCTCCAAGCCGGGCGCACTGGCTGCGTCGGTTCAGACCCGGTACGCCTTCGCGCACCCGGCTTGCCATTGCACCCCTCTGATGCCGCTCGCCACGCCGTCCATCGGCGGATCGAGGTTAAGCACCCGTCGATCGGGCATGGTGCAATCCCGGTTCCCAACAGGTTCGACGACCGGTCGACGAGGTCGCCTACCTGCAGGTACAGTCCGCCGGAACGTCGGGGCCGAGCAGGGCCGTCCAGTCGGCGGCGCTCAGGGTGCCGCCCGAGGCGCGGCGGGCCACGCCGACCAGTCTCTCGGGCGCGAGATCGGTGGTGACGGCCACCCCGGTGCTGTGCTGCTCGCCGTTCGCCTCGCACACGGCCAGCAGGGACGAGCCGTCGCGGCTCAGCGTGCTGCCGCAGCGCAGGTTCTCCGATCCGGTCGGGAGGCCTGCACGGTCGCGATTCAGGCGATCCTGAACCAACGAGAACCGTCCCCAGAACCATGGGGACGGTTCCGGATGGTTCAGGGGACGGTTCCGGATGGTTCAGTGACTCAGCGTCCAGCCGATCATCACCACGTTGAGCGCGACGATCGTGGCAACGATCGCCCAGTTCAACAGCCGCTTCCACAGCGGGTCGACGAACTCGCCCATCAGCCGGCGGTCGCCGGTGAAGTCGGCCAGCGGAGCGGCGGCCAGGGCCACGCCGAAGGAGAGCACCACCTGCGACCACACCAGCACCTCGGTCGGTGCCGCACCGAGAGTGAGTAGCAGCATTGCCGGCCCGACGGTGATGATGCGGCGCCAGGTGGGGGCGATCGGAAAGCCGATCAGGTCTTTGAGAATGCGTGACCCGGCGTGCGTCCCGACAACGGCAGACCCGACGCCCGAGGCCAGCAGCCCGACCGCGAACACCAAGGCGGGCAGGCTGCCCACACCCTCGGTGATGGTGGCGAAGGCCGCTTCGATGGTGTCGCCCGCCTGGCCGCGCAACGCGGCCGCCGCGAGCAGCAGCATGCCGATGTTCACCGAACCCGAGAGCAGCAGGGCCAGCACTACATCGGCCTTCTGAATGCGCAGCAGCCGGCGCAGCGGGACGAGCAGCCGTCCGGTGGGCCGGTGCCGGTCGATGGCCAGCGCCGAGTGCAGGTAGATCGCGTGCGGCATCACCGTCGCGCCCAGCATGGCCGCCACCAACGGCCACGCGTCGGCGGCGGGAATGCCGGGGGCCAACCCGCCGACCGCGGCCCGCCAATCCGGCGGCGCCCACAGCAGGGCACCCAGAAAGCCGGCGCAGATCAGCGCCAGGATCGCGGTGATCGCGATTTCGAAGGTGCGCTCGCCGTGGCTGCGCAACGCCCACAGCAGCCACACGCTGACCGCGCCTACGATCAGCCCGCCCAGCCACAGCGGGGTGCCGAACATCAAGTAGAGGGCCAGTGCGCCGCCCACCACCTCGGCGAGGTCGGTCGCCACCGCGATCACGAAGGCCTGCACGCCGTAGCCGACGCTCACCACACCCCGCCAAGGCTTACCCTCGAGCCTGGCGTGCATGAGCTGAGGCAGGGTGCGTCCGGTGACCAGACCGAGCTTGGCCGACTGATACTGAATCAGCATCGCCATGCCGCTGGCCGCGACCAGTACCCATACCAGGGCGTAGCCGTAGCGGCTTCCGGCGGTGAGATTGGCCGCCACGTTGCCGGGGTCGACGTAGGCGACGGACGCCACGAACGCCGGCCCCAGCAGCGCCCAACCGGACGCGACGCGCGGACGACGCCGGGGGGAGGACATGCGCCGCACCCTACCCCGACGCCCCGGTTCGCTGATTCAGGGGCAGATCTGGCAGAATATGGGCCGCGTCTTCGGTTCTGGTGCCCTCTCATCGCCGGTTCCGTGGATTCACCCGAGTCCCGCACCCATTCCCCACAGTGGGGGTCGGCCTCACCCGTCCAGCCTGGCAGTCGTTGCCCAGGCTTTCCAACAGGAGAAACCACACAAGTGGCTGTCAAGATTCGTTTGAAGCGGCTCGGCAAGATCCGTTCCCCGCACTACCGCATCGTCGTCATGGACTCGCGCACCAAGCGCGACGGCCGCGCGATCGAAGAGATCGGCCTGTACCAGCCGAAGAACGATCCGTCGGTGATCAAGGTCGATTCCGAGCGGGCACAGTACTGGCTGGGCGTCGGCGCTCAGCCGACCGAGGCCGTCGTCACCATTTTCAAGCGCAGTGGTGACTGGCAGAAGTTCACCGGCGAGGGGGGCGAGGCGGGGATCGATCCGCAGGCCACCCCGGCCGATAAGGTCGCGCTGTTCAACGCAGCCCTGGCCGAGGCCGACAATGAGCCCTCGACCGCCGCGATCAGCAAGGGCAAGAAGAAGGCCGCCGAGGCTGACGAAGCCGGGGCCGAGACCGCCGACGAGGCCTGATCGTGCTCGCCGACGCCCTGGAGCACCTGGTGCGCGGACTGGTCGCGAACCCCGACGACGTGCGGGTCACCGATTCGGATCGGCGTCGTCCGCGCACCCTTGAGGTGCGGGTGCACCCCGAAGACATCGGCAAGGTGATCGGCCGACAGGGCCGCACCGCGGGTGCTCTGCGCACCGTGGTGACCGCGCTGGCCGGACGAGAGACCGTCCGGGTCGACTTCGTCGACGTCGACCGCCGCGGCGGCCAGCAGCGCCGCCGCAACTGACCGACGTCCGATCAACCACTGACGCCCCTGAGCCGACACTCGGGGGCGTCACGGCTTTCAGGAGGATCCGATGGCCACCCTCGTCGACGTGATCGTCGGGACGGTCGGGCGTGCGCACGGACTGCGCGGCGAGGTGACCGTGCGCGTGCACACCGACTATGCCGGCGAACGCTTCGCACCGGGAGCGGTGCTGCGCTGCGGCAGCGCCGACGGGGCCACCCTCGAGGTGGTTGCCAGCCGGCGGCAGGGCGAGTACCTGTTGGTGGCCTTTCGCGGGTTCGCCGACCGGTCGCGCGCCGAGACGCTGCGCGGAACCGAACTGTGGGCCAGCGTCGAGGCCGAACAGACCGATACCGACGAGTTTCACGATGCCGCCTTGGTCGGGCTGGAGGTGCGGCGCGGGGGGGCCGTGATGGGACGCATCGTGTCGATCACTCACAACCCGGCCCAAGACCTGCTCGTGGTCGACACCGCTGGGGGTGAACGCCTCGTGCCGTTCGTGACGGCACTGGTTCCAGTCGTGGACGTGCCCGGAGGCTTCGTCGAAGTCGCCGATCTGGCCGGGCTTTTCGAGCCGGTGGGGGAGGACGTCTGATGCGCCTCGACATCGTCACGATCTTCCCCGACTACTTCGCTCCGTTGCAGTTGTCGCTGGTCGGCAAGGCGATCAGCCGCGGCCTGGTGAACGTGGGCGTGCACGACCTGCGACGCTGGACCCACGACCGGCACCGCACCGTCGACGACACCCCCTACGGCGGCGGAGCCGGCATGGTGATGAAGCCCGAACCCTGGGGCGAGGCGTTGGACGAGCTGCTGGGACTGCCGGGCAACGACGCGGACCAGCCGGTGTTGATCGTGCCGACGCCGTCCGGGGAGAGGTTCACCCAGCAGCTCGCCCACGACTGGGCGAGCGAGCAACGGCTGATCTTCGCTTGCGGACGTTACGAGGGCATCGACGCCCGAGTCGTCGACCACGCGGCGACCCGCCTGCGGGTGCGCGAGGTCAGCCTTGGCGATTACGTGCTGAACGGCGGCGAGGTCGCTGTGCTGGCGATCGTCGAGGCCGTGGTGCGGCTGCTGCCCGGCGTGCTGGGAAACCCCGAGTCGTTGGTGGAGGAGTCGCACGCTGAGGGTCACGACAACCTGCTGGAGTACCCGACCTACACCAAGCCTGAGACCTGGCGCGGGCTCACCGTGCCCGAGGTGCTGCTATCGGGGCACCACGGGCAGGTGGCCGCCTGGCGCCGCGGGCAGGCCCTGGCGCGCACCCGCGAGCGCCGTCCGGACCTGTTGCCAAAAGGCTGACGCGGCAGCCGAGAGTCCGTGTGAGCCGGGCCGTGAGGGAGGCGCTGGTCAGCGCGCCCACCGCTGCTTGAGTGGATCGAAAACCCTAGTGAGAGCGCTCTGTTCGAGGTCTCGACAAGCTCGACCAGCGAGGTCTCGACAAGCTCGACCAGCGAGAATCTAGGCGGCCAGACCGGTGGCGTAGACCTTCGGGGTCACGCCGAAGTAGCGCCGGAACGCCAGAATGAACCCGTTCGCGCTGGTGAAGCCGACCTGCTGGGCGACGACGGACACCTTCCCGTCCCGGGCGAGCAGGTCGACAGAGGCGTTGATCCGGGCTCGGGTGCGCCACTCCGAGAAGGTGAGTCCGGTCTCGGCCAGGAACGCGCGCCGCAGGCTGGTCGGGCTGGTGTAGAAGGTCTCGGCCCATTCGGTCAAGGTGCGGGGATCGTTCGGCGTCGCCACCAGCACGCTGGCCACCGCGTGCGGCACGGTCGAGGTCGGCATCGGCAACGGAACCTGGCCGGCGTCCGAGACCAGGGCCTCGTACAGTTCGACCGACGGCTCGGCGTCGTCCAGGCGTTCCCGCAGGTGGGCGAGCAGCATGCGTCGTCGCCGCTCGGTCACCACCACCTCGGCGCACCCCTCGGACGGCGCCCCGAACCGTTCGGCCGCGAACATCACCGGGGCGACCAGGCAGTCGGCGTCGAAGCGGGCCGCATGCCAGACCCTGGCTGGGATCCACAGCGCCACGTTCGCCGTCAGGTGGTGGGCGCGGCCTTGCGCCCACACGACGGCATGGCCGAGCGGGGTGTAGATCAACTGGTGGTCGTCATGTACGTGTGCGTCGTGGCCCCAGGCCCCGAACCCGGCGGACGCCTCGCGCGCGAACGATGCCGCCTCGGACGAGGATCGCCCCCCGCCGGGTACCCGGGTAGACGCCGGACGAGACCCCGCCAGGACCAGCTCGCTGCGGCGGCCGTGACGCACAGCGCGCTGCGTTGGATGGCCTGACACCTGCGTGGGATCGGTAGGCATAAGGGCAGCCTAACCTTACGGGCGTCCCGAACTCACCGGGCGTCTCGAACAGCGCAGGGGAGGTGCGGCAATGCCTGTCGCCGCGACCCGTTCCACCGCCACGCCGGCACCAGCGCCGCTGCCGCGCACCAGGCCGGCGCGCGGGGTGCCGCTGCTGATCGGCGCGGTGGTGCTGGTACTGGTCGCCGTCCTGCTCGGCGTCGCTCTCGGTGCCCGCGACATCGCCCCGGCCGACGTGCTGCGCATCGTGCTTTTCGGCCAGCAGGGCTACGACGCCGACGTGCTGTGGGTGGAGCGCATCCCGCGCACCATGCTCGGCGCGCTGGTCGGCGCCGCGCTGGGCGGCTCCGGCCTGGTCATGCAGGCGCTCACCCGCAACCCGCTGGCCGATCCGGGCATCCTCGGCATCGAGGTGGGCGCCGCGCTGTTCGTGGTGCTGGCCATCGTGCTGTTCGACATCCACGGCCTGCACGGCTACTTCTGGTTCGCGCTCGCCGGTGCCGCGGTCACCGCCGCGCTGGTCTACCTGATCGGCACTCGCACCGCCTCCGGTGACCCGACGCTGGGACTGGTGCTCGCCGGGGCCGCGGTGGCGGCCTGCCTGGCGTCGGTCACCACCTTGCTGGTGGTGCGCGACGAGGCCGTCTTCGCGTCGCTGCGGTTCTGGTCGGTCGGTCAGCTCACCGGGCGCGCCGACGTGCTGGGTGACGCGCTGCCGTTTCTGCTGGCCGGCCTGCTGGTCGCTCCGCTGCTGGGCCGCAGCCTCAACATTCTCGGCCTCGGCCAGGACACCGCCGCCGGCCTCGGCCTGTCGGTGGGGCGCACCCAGTTGCTGGTGGCGGCCGTGGCCGTGCTGCTCTGTGCCGCAGCCACCGCGGCGGCCGGACCCGTCGCCTTCGTCGGCCTGGTCGCCGCCCATATCGCCCGGATGCTGATCGGCGCCGACCACCGCTGGTCGCTGCCGCTGGCCATGCTGACCGGTGCGGCGCTGCTGTTGCTCGCCGACGTGGCCGGACGGCTGGGGCCCGGGGCCGGTGAGATCCCGGTCGGCATCATGACCGCCCTGGTCGGCACGCCGTTCTTCGTCTGGCTGGCCCGCCGCCGTGAGCTGGTGACGCTGTGAACGCCGCCTTGCTGCCCACCACGGATGCTCGCGCCGAACTGGTCGCCGCACTGCGGGCCGGCCGGTCGGACGCCCGGCACCGGTTCGCCGCGGTGGTGGCCGGTGGTGCGGTGCTGGCCCTGGCGTTCTTCTTCGCCAACCTGCTGGTCGGCCTGCCCACCCGGATCGGGCTGGCCGACGCGCTGTGGGCGATCACCGGGCGGGCGCGCGGGCTGGCCAACTTCGTGGTCTTCGAGACCCGGCTGCCCCGAGCCGTCGGGGCCCTGCTGGCGGGGGTGCTGTTCGGGGTCTCGGGGCACCTGTACCAGCGCGTGGTGCGCAACCCGCTGGCGACCCCCGACATCATCGGCATCACCAGCGGCGCCACAGCGGGAGCAGTGGCCGCGATCGTGCTCGCGCCGTCCGTTCCGCTCGGCGTGCAGGCGGCGGGCCTGCTCGGCGCACTGCTCGCCACCGCGGTGGTGTTCGCGCTGACCTGGCGCGGCGGCCTCGACACCTACCGGCTGGTGCTGGTCGGCATCGGGGTCAGCGCGGTCGGAGTGGCGGTGACCAGCTACCTGCTCACCTTCGCCGACCGCATGGCGATCGCGGCCGTGCTGCGCTGGTCCACCGGCACCGCTTCGTACGTGCAGTGGCCGGACGCCGGGCTGCTGGCCATCGTGCTCGCGGTGGCTGTGGTGGCGGTGCTGCCGCTGGTCAGCGGGCTGTCGGCGCTGGGTCTGGGCGATGACCTGGCCCGCGGGCTCGGGGTCCGGGTGGTCGCCGTGCGGGTCGTGGTGCTGGTGGTCGGTGCGGTCGCCGCGGCACTCACCACCAGTGTGGTCGGACCGATCGGCTTCGTCGCGCTGATCGCCGGACCGATTGCCGCCCGGCTGGCGCCGCGCGGCCCGCATCTGCTGCCCGCGGCACTGGTCGGCGCGGTGCTGGTGCTGAGTGCCGACCTGGCCGCCCAGCAGTTGCCGCCGATCGCCCCGGTTCCCACCGGCGTGCTGACCGGGCTGGTGGGCGCCCCGGTGTTCGTCTGGTTGCTGCTCCGCTCGCGCGCGGGGGCGGCGTGACCGGCCAGGAGACGCTGGCGGCGTCCGGACTGTCCGCCCGCGGCATCAGTGTCGGCTATGCCGAACGCCTGGTGATCGACGGCCTCGACCTGACCATCGAACCGGGCACCATCACCGCGCTGATCGGGCCGAACGCGTGCGGCAAGTCCACCCTGCTGCGCGCGCTGGCCCGGCTGCTGGCGGTACGCGCCGGCGCGGTGCTGCTCGACGGCGCCGACCTGCACGCCCTGCCCACCCGCGAGGTGGCGCGCCGGCTCGGCATCCTGCCGCAGAGCCCGATCGCGCCCGAGGCGATCACCGTCGGCGATCTGGTCTGGCGCGGCCGGCACCCGCACCAGCGGTTCGGGCAGCGCCGCACCTCCGCCGACGAGGCCGCGGTGGTAGACGCCCTGCTGGCCACCGGCACCGCCGATCTGGTCGAGCGGCGGGTCGATTCGCTGTCGGGCGGGCAGCGCCAGCGGGTCTGGATCTCGATGGCGCTCGCCCAAGGCACCCCCTACCTGCTGCTCGACGAGCCCACCACCTTTCTCGACATCGCGCATCAGGTCGAGGTGATGGACCTGCTGCTCGACCTCAACGCCGAGCGCGGCACCACCGTCGTGGTGGTGAGCCACGACCTCAATCAGGCCGCCCGCTACGCCGATGCCCTGGTGGCGCTGCGCGACGGCGAGATCGTCGCGCACGGCAGTCCGGCCGAGGTGCTGACTCCCGAGCTGGTCGAACGCGCCTTCGGTCTGCGCTGCGTGGTGCGCCCGCACCCGGCGACGGGACGCCCGCACGTGTATCCGCTCGGACGCCACGACTGACCTCCGGCCCCGGCCGGCAACGAAAGGAAAGAGATCCGTATGAAGACCACCCGGACCTTGATGACGGTGCTGGCTGCCTGCGTCGCACTGTCGCTCGGAGCCTGCACGGCCTCCACACCGGCCACGGAGAGCCCCGCCCTCGCGGTCACCGAGAAGAGCCCGGTCACCCTGACCACCGCCTGGGGGGCTCAGGAGATCCCTGCCGACCCGAAGCGGGTTGCGGTGGTGTCGGGCGGCGACCGGTCGATCGCCTACGCGCTCGGCATCGGTCCCGTGATCGAGTGGCGCTACCCCGGCGTGACCGCCGCGCCCTACATCACCGAGGCCCGGCAGCGGCTCGGCATCACCGACCCGGTCACCTTCGACGCCAGCGACGGTACCGACTTCGCTGCCATCGCCGAGGCCGACCCCGACGTCATCCTTGCCATGAACAGCTACTCGATGGACGACGACTTCAAGCAGCTAGCCAAGATCGCACCGGTGATCACCTTCGAGAAGACCGACCAGGCCCTCTCGATGACCTGGCAGGACCGGTTGCTGCGGGCCGCCCTCGGCCTGGGCCTGACGGAGAAGGCCGAGCAGGTGATCGCCGCGAACCAGCAGGTGGTGACCGACGCCAAGGCCGCCCATCCCGAGCTGGCCGGCAAGACGTACACCTACCTGGTGGTCCATCCCGAGCAGATCAGCTACATGTCGCACGCCCAGGCCGACCCCTCGCCGCTGGACGACCTGGGCCTGGTGAAGTCGGCCAACGCCGCGAAGTTCACCGGTGACAACAACAAGCTCAGCCTGGAGAACCTCGACCTGGCCGATGCCGACGTCCTGCTCATCGCGTACCCGTTCGGCGACGAGGGCCTGCTGTCGCGCAGCGAGCTGGAGAAGAAGCCGTTGTGGACGAAGATCCCCGCCGTGGCCGCCGGCCGGTGGGCGATCATCGATTCCGACAGCGGCCTGGCCTCGGACATCGCCTACCCGGACGCCTTGTCGTACCCGTGGGTGGTCCAGCAGCTCACCCCGGTGCTGGTGAAGGCGCTGGCCGGCGAGGGTCCCGCCTGACCGATTGCACCCCGGAACACCCGGCTGGTTGAGGGTGTCGAAACCTGTTGCCCGCAGTGGTGCAGCTCCCGCAGCGGTGCAGCTGAGGTCTCGACACGCTCGACCGGCGAAAATCTCAGAGGTAACTGGCGCGCCATTCAGCCCACCACGCGCCCGGCCTCCAGCTTGATCACCCGGTCGGCGCGGGCCACCGTGTCGGGCCGGTGCGCGATCACCACGACGGCACGGCCACTGCCCGCCCGGGCCAGGGCGTTCTCGACCCGGGCGGCGGTCACCGGGTCGACGTCGGCGGTCGCCTCATCGAGCACCAGCACGGCCGGGTCGGCCAGCACGGCGCGCAGCAGCGCCACCAGCTGACGTTCTCCGGCCGACAGTGACTCGCCCTGTTCGCCGACGTGGGTGTCGAGCCCCTCGGGCTGTTCGGCCAGCCAGCGGTCCAGCCCGAGAACCCGGGCGGTGCTGAGCATCTGCTCCCGGCCGGCCGGGTCGTCGTTCACGCCGGGCGTCAGGGCGAGGTTGTCGGCGAGGGTGCCGCGCACCAACAGCACCTCCTGCGGCACCAGCACGATGCGCCGCCGCAGTTCGGCCTCGTCGAAGTCGGCCAGCGGTCGATCCGAGTAGCTGAGCCGGCCGGCGTCCGGTGGGTAGAGGCCGGCCAGCACCTTGCCCAGCGTGGTCTTGCCCGAACCGGTGGCACCCACCAGCGCGACCCGCTCGCCGGGCCGCACGCGCAGGCTCACGTCGGTCAACGCCGGACGGTCGGCGACGTAGTGGTAGCCGACTTCCGTCGCCACCAGCTCGCCCGCCGCAGGCCGCCCATCGCCCGCCGCGGGTCGCTCATCGCCCGCCGCGGGTCGCTCATCGGCAGCCTCCGGCCGTCCATCGCCCGGCCGGCAATGCCCGTCGCGCGTAGTGGGCCGCCCGCCGGCCGCACGCCGTGCGTCGGCCGCCGCGAACGCCGGGGGCGCAAATTCGTCCGAGGCGTCCAGCAAGTCGAGCACCCGCGCCAATGTGGTCTTGGCGGAGCGCCACTCGCCAAGCCCGGCCACCAGCTCCTGGACGTTGCCGAACACCTGCCGGCAAGCGGCCAGGAACACCACGACGCCGCCCACGCCCAGCCAGCCGGCGGTGGTGGCGGCATAGGAGAGCAGCACCAACGCGACCAGCACGATGCCCTGCACGGGTTCCAGCCCAGCCAGCCAGCGGTCGGTATGCACCTCGGTGATCCGGGCCCGCAGCAGGGCCTCGTTGTCTGCGGCGAACCTGGCCAGCCGGCGCGGGGTCGCGCCCAGCACCACCAACTGCTCGCGGGCCGGCAACGACTCCGAGAACGTGGCCGACACCTGGGCCTCGGCGTTGGCGGTCGCGGCGTAGGCAGGCTCGGCCCGACGCAGAAAGCCGCGCATCAGCAGCGTCGAACCGGCCAGCACCAGCACGATCAACACCGCGGTCAACTGCCACGAATAGCCGGCCAGCATCACGAAAGTGAGCCCAAGGGTGACCAGCACCCCGGCCAACTCGGGCAGGGTGCCGCCCACGAAGGCCGACAGGCCAGCGATCTCGCCGGTGAGCCGGCGGACCAGTTCGCCGCTCGGGTGCGCCTCGACGAACCGTACCGAGGTGCGGGCGAGCGCGGCGACGGCATCGTCGCGCAGCCTCCGGACGAAACGTTCGCCGACCATCACCACCAGCCACTGAGCCAACCAGCCGAGGCCGAATCCGGCCAGCACCAGGCCGGAGAATAGTGCGGCACCGGTCACCACCCCGGCCGCGTCGGCGGCCAGCACCGCGTCGGTCACCAGGCCCAGCGCCGCCAGCGCGCCGACCTCGGCCGCCGAGGCGCCCACGGTGACGGTGCCGGCGAGGGCCAGCGACAGCCGGTGGCCGCGCAGCAGCGGCCCAGCTCGGCGCAGCAGCCGGCTCTCGTCCGGGGCGGCGGCCAGCAGTCGCTGCTCAGGCATCGGCGCCCACCGCCAGCTCGACCGTCCGATCGGACGCGGCGCGCACCGCGGCGCGGTGCCCCGCCCACACCACCGCCGTGTCATCTAGTCGGGTCCTCAGCCGGCGAATCAGCTCGGCCTCGGTGGCCGGGTCGAGCGCTGAGCTGACGTCGTCGAGCAGCAGCACGCTGGTGCCGCGCAGCAGTGCCCGGGCCAGCGCCAGCCGCTGCCGTTCCCCGCCTGACAAGGTGGCGCCGCGTTCGCCGACCACAGTGTCCAGCCCGCCGGGCAGACCGTCCAGCACCTCGTCGAAGCAGGCCGCTCGGCACGCCTCGAGCAGGGTCTCGTCGGACGGGTCGGCGTCGGGGCGGGGCGCCCCGAGCAGCAGGTTGTCGCGCACCGTGCCGCGCAGAAGCAGCGGTGATTGCGGCACCAGGGTGAGCCGGTCGTAGCGCAGGGTGGCAGGGAGCCCAGCGAGGTCGAGTCCATCGACGCCGACCAGGCCCGCGTGCGGTTCGAGGCCCGCGATCGCTCGCAGCAGGGTCGATTTGCCCGAACCGGTCGGGCCGCTCAGCGCCAGCCATTCGCCGGGTTGCGCGCAAGCGGTGAGCGGCGCCAGCTTGAGCCGGTCCACGGTCAGGGCCGACAGTCGCAGCCCCTCGGCCTCAGCGACCCCGCCGGTTCCGCTGGCGGCGGGCATCCGGCCCGCGTGCGCCCCGTCATCCGATGCTCCGGGGTGCAGGGCCAGCACCGCGGCGATCCGGTCGGCGCTCACCCGTGCCGCGCCTCGGTCGCCCAGCCGCATCACGACCGCCTGGCTGGCCCGCTGCACCGTGCCCATCCACAGTGCGAAGGTGGTCAACTGGCCGACATCGAGTTGCCCGTTCACCGCCGCCAGGCCGCCGATCAGCAACCCGGCGGCCACGCCGGCGGGGGCGACCGTCTGCCCGGTCGCCGACCAGGCCGCCGATACCGCCGCGACACCGCCCACCCGGTCGGTCAGCACCGCGCTGGAGCGGTGGTGCCGCTCGACAACGGTGCCGGCTCCGCCGATTCCGCGCAGCCCGACCAACCCGGCGAGCAGGTCGGTGACCGCCTGAGTGCGGGTGGCCTGGGCCCGGGCCATCGCCTGCATGCGCCGCTCGAAGGCCCGTGGAAAGACCAGATTCGCCACCACCAGCACCGCTGCCACCGCCGCTGCCACGACCAGCAGCAGTGGATCCATTGCCGCCAGTGCCGGCACCAGCACGACCACCGTGGTGGCCACCACGATCCAGGTGGCCAGGCCGTGAATCCAGAACAGCACCCGGTCGACGTCGTCCATCGCACGGCTGAGCAGGTCGCCATAGCCGTCTGTCGTTGCCCGTCCGCCGTCGGGGTCGGCAAAGACCGTCGCGAGCAGCCAGCCGCGCAGCGTGCCGGCCAGACGGGCCTCGGCCAGGTTCGCCCACCAGACCCAGCCGCACAGGCCGGCGAACTCCACCACGGTGGCCAGGGCCAGCAGCCCGGCCCACTGCGCCACGGCGGCTCCGTCGCCCTCGGCGACCGACAGCACGGCGCGGCCCAGCAGCCACGGCACCGCGAGAAAGGCCAGTTGGCGCACGAATGCCGAGCCGATCGAGGCCAGCAGGTCGCGCTGCGCGCCGAACAGGCAGTAGTGCAACAGGGCGGGTCCGGTGGGGGGCGGGGAGGTCACCAGCGTCACGGTAGACCGGCGGCCGGTCGCCGCGTCCAACCGGGCCACCGAGCCGTCGAACCGAGCGACCGGACGCGCCGCCGAGCCGCCGAACCGAGCGACCGGACGCGCTGCCGGCGGGCCTGCGCCTCCCTTGGCCGGCGCCCCGTCGCAGCTGCTGGGGAGTCCGGCAGCCGGTTGCGACAGGGTGGGCGCTGGGTTGGACGGCCACGGGCCGTGGCTGGCTAGCCTCGAAGCCGTGCCGAGAACGCGTCGCCAACTAGTCACCTTTCCGATCAACGTGCGTGCCCTGACCGTGTCGCGGGTGGTGGACGTCACCCCCGGGCTGCGTCGGATCACCCTGACCGGCGACCAGTTGGGTGCCTTCACCACCGCCGACGGCATTGCCGTGCCGGCGCTGCGCAACGAGGGCTTTGACGATCACGTGAAGATCATCGTGCCCGAGCTGGGGGAGTCCGAGATCAGGCCGCCGCGACAGGTGGAAGGGCACCTGGACTGGTCCGATGCCTCGGCGGCCAAGGACTACACGCCGCGCCGCTGGGACCCCGCGGCGCGCGAACTCGACCTCGAGTTCGTGCGGCACGGCACCGGCCCGGCCGCCGCCTGGGTCGAGCGGGTCCGGCCCGGCGACCCCGCTCACATCGCCGGGCCGAAGGCGTCGGTGTTGCTGCCCGAGGGCGTCGACTGGCTCCTGATCGGTGGCGACGAGACCGCACTGCCCGCCATCGGACGGCTGATCGACGATCTGCCGGCCAACGCCAAGGCGCAGATCTTCGTCGAGGTCGCCGACGCCACGCACCAGGTGCCGCTGCCCGGCTTGGCCAGCCGCCCCGGCGTCCGGCTCACCTGGCTGCATCGCAACGGTGCCGAGCCGGGCACCGGTGACGTGCTCGAACGCGCCATCAAAGCGGCGGACTGGTGGCCTGGTCAGCCGTACTGCTGGGTGGCGGGCGAGGCGCTCACCCTGAAGCCGATTCGGGCTCACTTCAAGTACGACCGCGCGGTACCGCCGGACTGCTTCGAGGTGGTTGGCTACTGGCGCCGCCGCGAGGTGCTGGTCGACGACTCCGGTGTCGAGACGATCGCTCCCGACGACAGCTTCGCCCGCCTGCACGCGCTGCTCGAGACCACCGCGCCGGTCGCGCTGCGGGCCGCGGTCACCCTCGGCCTCATCCAGCGGCTGGAGGCCGGACCGGCCACCGCCGACGCCCTCGCGGCCGAACTGGGTCTGCAGCCGGCGGCCACGAATGCGCTGCTGCGCTACCTGACCGCGATCGAGGTGCTGCGCGCCGACGGAGACCGTTTCGCCCTTGCCGAACTCGGGCTCGAACTGGTCGACAGCGAGACCCTGGAGCGCGACTTCGGGCTTGGCGGCCCGGGTGATCTGCTCGAACTCACCGTGCCCGGGCTGGTCGAGCACGTCCGTACCGGCACCGACGCCGGAGCTGGCCAGGCACTGGCCGCTGATGCCGAACTCTCAGCGGGGTTTCGTGACGTCTGTGGCGACGAGGCCACCTGGTACGCCCCGTCGATCGTGCAGCACTGGGACTGGGCGGCATACCCGGCCATCACCGTCACCGGCGCCGGAACCCCCGAAACGGTCGCTGCCCTGCTCGACCTGCACCCAGCGCTCGCCGTAACCGCGTCGATAGCCGTGCCGGCGCAGCTGGCCACGCCGGCGCTGCTGGTCGTGCAGGCTCTCGATCAATTGCCGGACGGCGCTGCCGGCGCCCGGCTGGCCGGTCTCGTGGCTCTCGCCGAGAGCGCCGACGCCGATCTGGTGCTGGTCGAGCGGGTGCTGGACGTCGACGATGTGCATGACCACGACGCCGAGCTCGACCTGAGGCTCCGGGTGGCGTTCGGCTCCGGCGTCCGCACCCTGCCGGAATGGCGAGCGCTGCTCGCCTCCGTCGGGCTGCCGGACGTCGAAGGCATCGATATCGGCTGGGATCTCCGGCTCTGGGCGCTGTGCCGCCGTGGCGGTGGATTCAACGGCTCTTCAGGCAAGCGTTGACCACCGCAGTCCCTACTGGTTGAGCTACGTCGAACCCTCTTGCTGGAGGGATACTCGGGTCTCGACAGGCTCGACCGGCGATCCTCAACCCTCGATGATGGCGCAGATCGCGTCCAAGGCGTCGGCTTCGTCAAGGCCGTCGGCCAGCACCGTCACCACGGCGTCGGCCCGCGCGGCCAGGGCGAGCACTTGGACGGGGTCGGTGAGTGAGGCACGGCGCCCGTCGTGCCTCACCCAGATCGACGCGGTGAAGCCCGCGGCGGCGGCCGCGAGCGCGTGGGCGACCAGGGCGTGCAGCCCCTGGCGGTCGCCCACGGTCACCGAGCGCACGAGCATTCCGGCTCAGCCCTCGATGACGATCGTCGAGCCGACGGCGAGCGCCGGCGCGACACCCGCGACATGCAGAGTGCCTTCAAGGCCCGCCTCGGCGGCGCCGTCGAAGTTGATCGTGATGTGGCCCAGCCCGTCGAGGTTCTTGCGAACCAGGCTGCCGACCGCGGTGACCGGAAAACCGACGCCGTCCAGCACGAGGGTCTGGCCGGGCACGATGTCGGCGGTGGTGGGGTTCATCACGATGGTGTAGCAGAAGTCGGCGAGTGCGGCGGGCGCGTTGTCGCCGAACAGCACATACATACCCTGATCGGCGAAGGTGGCGGCTTCGTTGCCGATGCCTTGAACGGTGGTGTCGAAGATCTGGGACATGGGTTTCCTTTTCTCACGGTGGGGGCGCGCTGCCCCGGCGATACCGGGGCAGCGCAGTGGGTGGACGACGGTCAGCTAGCCGAGTAGAGCCCGATCGAGGCCAGCCAGGCAACGGCGACCCGGGGGACGCCATTGATGAACCGCGAGTACAGCACCGACGGGACGCCGACCTCGACGGTCTCGGCCTCGGCCTCGGCCAGGCCCAGCGCGACCGGGATGAAGTCACAGCCGTTCTGGGTGTTGATCGCGAAGAGCGCCGGCAGTGCCAGGCTGGGGTGAATATTGCCCTTGCCGATCTCGACGCCGATCAGGGTGCCGATGATCTGGCCGATCACCGCGCCCGGGCCGAGCAGCGGGGACAAGAAGGGCAGCGAGCAGACGAACCCGAGGATGATCAGACCGACTCCGGTGCCGACCAGCGGGGTCAGGACGTGGGCGATGACATTGCCCAGGCCGGAGGCGTTGATGATGCCGATCAGCATGGCCACGAATGCCATGAACGGCAGGATCGTGGTGAGCAGGGTCTGAATGGCATCGCGTCCGGCCTGGTAGAAGATGGCGACGACTCGGCCGGCGCCCAGGCCGATCTTCTCCAGCCAGCTCTTATTGCGCTTGGCGGCGAGGGTCTCGGAGATCTTCTTATCTGAGGTGTAGGTCACCTTCTCAGATGCCGGCTCGGTGGCTGCCGCCGGGGCTGCCGCAGACTCGGCGCTGCTGGCCGCCGCAGCCGCGACGCTGGCCTCGTCGGCGAGCCGGATGTTGTTCGGGCCGACCGCAGAGACGTAGATGCCTTCGTGGATGAACTGCGCCAGGGGGCCTGCCTTGCCGGTCGGCATGATGTTGATCGTCGGGATCCCCTTCTTGGGGTACAGGCCGCATCGCAGCGTGCCGCCGCAGTCGATCACGGCCACTGCGGTCTCTTCGTCCGGCACCGCGGTGTTGAAGCCGTTGACCGGCTCGCAGCCGGTCAGTTCGGCGATCCGGTCGACGACCTCGGGGCGGACGCCGCCGCCGACGATGTAGACGATCTTGTTCTTGGTCTCGGTCGGGGTGATGGTGAGCGGGCCGCCATAGCCTCCGCTGCCGCGCTCGACGATGATGCTGTTGTAGGTCATGTCATTTCTCCTTGTGCACGCGGCGCTCAGTGGTGGTGCGCGAGTTCGGTCTTGAGCGTGATGCCCTGCTGCTTCGACACCCAGGCGGTGATGAAGTCGGTGCTCCAGCCGCCGAGGAAGTTCATCACCAGGCCGACCAGCAGGTAGCGAATGGCGAGGTCTGCGGTGGGCAGGCCCAACTGGGTGATCCCATTCGCGATGCCAAGCCAGATGAACAGCTCGCCCGGGTTGATGTGCGGGAAGATGCCGTTGCTGGTGTGGCAGAACTGCATGCCGGCCGCCGCGTACGACGGCTTGTACTTCTCGGGCAGGAACCGCCCGAGGGTGAGGACCATCGGGTTGGCCAGCATGAACGCGCCGAGGAACGGCAACACCATGTAGCGGGCCACCGGATTGCCCGCGGCCTTGGCCGCGAACCGGTTGATCCGGTCCTCGCCGATGATCGCGATGAGTGAGTTCATCGCAATCAGCAGCATGAGGATCAGTGGCACGATTCCCGTCATCCAACTGATAAAGGTCTCCGCGCCGGCCTTGAACAGGTTGATGAACCATTCGGCGGCGGTGACGAAGAAACTCATGAGGTGACTCCTTCTGTATGAACCGCGTGCGAGACGCGGTCGGCCCGGGGTTTGGATGCCTGCTTCTTGCCGAACCGGGCGAGGAAGCGAGACAGGGGTCCGGGCGGATCTTGGGGTGTTTCGCCACGCTGAACGGCGAGCCAGTTGTCACGGGCGTTCAGCGTGGCCAGCCGCAGGCCACGGGGGAGCCGCGCGAGCGGGCCGTCGCCGAGTTGGCTGATGTGCATGCCTTCGAAGCCGGCAAGGGGCTTGAAGCGGGCCAGTACGGTCAGCCCGGAGATCGCCTTGGCCTCGGCCACGATGCCGTCGGCGTCGATCAGGAACATCGCGATCGAACCCGCGCTGAAGGCGGTCTTTCGCTTGCCGATCGCCACCTTCCCGCGGCGGCGCAGCGAGCCGTAGCTGGTGGCGAAATCTCGCATCTGGAAGACCGAGAGACCCACCTGCAATAAGTAGGTGGCGGCCAGAGCGACGATCAGGAACCAGAAGTTCATTCTTCATCCCTTCGGTGGGTGGTCGGGTTTGCTGGTCAGGTGCAGGAAGACCTGTTCGTAGCTGTTCAACCGGCAGAGCTGGGCCACGCCGAACCGATCGGCGGCCAGCCGGATGATCTCGTCGTACACGTCCACCAGGACGGTGTCGTCGTAGTCGGCCTTCTCGGGCACGCCCATCAAGACGATCATTCGCAGCCCCGGCTCGCCGGTGTCGCGGGGGATCACCCCGAGGGCGAACACGATCCGGTCGGCGTGGTCGGGCAGGGTGGCGTGCGGGAAGGCGATGTACGGGTCGAGCGCCATGCTGGCCCGGGCCTCCCGGTCGTGCAGAGCGGTGCGGAACCCTTCGTCGACCAGGCCGAGGGCACTCAGGTGGTCGATCATGGTGTCCAGGTTCCGCCGGTAGTCGGCCTTTGGGTCGAGGACGAAGAAGCGGTCCCGGCCCAGCAGGGTGGCCAGCAGCGACCGTGAACTCGCCCCCAGCGGGATCTCGGCCTGCTGGTCGAACCGGAGCCGGTTGATGTGACCCAGCAGCTCGTCGGGGTCGAACACCTCGTGCAACTGGATCAGCGCCGAGGAGGTGTGCAGCGGCTGCGGTGTGGTCGACACCACCAGGTCGAAGGTGTTCAGGGTCTCGGGGAACGCCTCGTCCAGTGACAGCAGTGTGTATTGAGTGGTCTCGGCCAAGATCTTGGCCAGTTGCAGTTGCAGCAGCCGGGCCGACACCCGTCCCACCGGGGTCACTACCGCCACCCGGTAGGCCGGGGTGCTGGAGGTCTTGCGTTCCTCCAGGAAGACCTGGAAGTAGCTGGCGATGAAGCCGAGTTCGTCGTCGGTAAGGGTCAGCCCCAGGTCGCGCTCGATGATCGTCGACGCGATAGCCGCCATTCGGAAGGCCACCGGGTAGGCGGTGCGGGCCTCGGCTGCGGCCACCTGGGGCGACGGTACCCGGAACCGGAGCCGGTTCACCATGAAGGTGAGGTGGTGCACGAACTCCTTGAGCAGCGCGGTGGGCGGTATGCGAACGCCCATCTCGACCGAGATCTGGTCGAGGATCCGCTGCACCAGTCCCGGGATCTCTTCGGCCACCGGGAATTTGGCCAGCCGGCTCTCGTCGCGGGGGGTGTGCATGCCGGCCAGTGGCAGGGCCAGGAAGACCGCCTCCGCCGGGTGCAGGTCGATCTGGAGGGACGCCCGCACGGCGTCGGTGACCCGTCGTCCGAAGTCGTGCGCGGGCAGTTCGGTGACCCGCTGGTAGGTCTCGGGCAGGTGGTCCAGGCCGTGCCCGGTCAGCACCCGGTCCAGCAGCACCGTGTACCAGCGCCGGGTCTCCTCGGCGATCCTGACGCCCAGTTGGAACTCGGCCACAGCCTCGTCCAGCGGACGGGCCAGTTCGTCGTCCAACGGGTAGCCGGCGTAGACGGTCTCGTAGTGCTCGCCCAGCACGAACAGCCGGACGGCGAACTCGTCGGCGTCCAGTTCCAGGCCGGCGTGCGGACGTCCCAGGACTCGGATCCCGTAGGGTGCCGCCTGCTCTCGCAGCCGGGCCAGGTCGACGATGGCGGTGGAGCGTCCGACCGACATCTCGCGGGCGAGGTCTTCGGTGAGCACCGGCGCATCGGCGCGGATCAGCCGCGACAGCGTG
Source organism: Micropruina sp. (assembly GCF_047602085.1). GTDB lineage: Bacteria > Actinomycetota > Actinomycetes > Propionibacteriales > Propionibacteriaceae > Micropruina. Next base: position 77,629 of record NZ_JASGID010000005.1, on the reverse strand, counting down.
TACCCGGCCCGGGTCATCGGGTCGTTGAACGAGTGGGCCGCGTCGACGAGTTCGCCGCGCAGTTGGGCGTAACGTTCCCGGTCGATCACCCAGAGCCGGTATCGCCCCTTGTCGAGACGAACCGACGCGGCACCGGCAAGCATGGTGTTGAGATCTTGAAGGTCATTGGCGATGGTCCGGGCACTGACGTCGAGGCTGCGCATCAGGATCTCCGGCGGCGCGGACAGCCGGCGCTCTAGGTGCAGCAGAATCTCGGCGCGACGGTTCACGACCGGCTCCCGGTGCGCGTGGAGCCGCGGAGCCGGATGCCGAACCGGCTCGGCCGGGAACTGCCGGCGGCACCCGCAGGCAGTGGCGATGAAACCGTGCCGCCCGTGGGGTCGATGGCACCGCGGAGCAGGCGCTGCTGCCTCGTCATCATCGACTCCTTCGCTGTGCGGTGCGCGGTTTCCGGCGGCGCCGGGGTGGGTCCTCGGCGGGGATCCGGATCGTCCCGGACAGGTGTTTCGCGACCGTCCAGCCCAGAGTCGGACGCGCGAGACGGGCTCAGCCGCGCGATTTTCCGCCGGTGATGGTGAGAGTGGTGCCGGTGATGTAGCTGGCGCGATCGGAGGCCGCGTAGCAGACCAGGTCGGCGATCTCGTCGAGCTTGCCGGGGCGGCCGATCGGGATCACCTTCGCGTAGTCGGGGGAAAGGTTGTCGACCGTGGTGCCGCGGGTGTATGCCAGCGCGTCGTTGTAGGCCGGGCTGCGCAGCCCGGTCGGCTCCAGAATGCCCGGCGCAATGCCGACCACTCGCACCCCGTAGGGGCCCAGTTCCTTCGCCCACGACAAGGTGAAGCCGTTCACTGCTGCCTTGGACGCCGAATACGCCGACTGCCCCTTCGAGCCTTCCGACCCGGCCTCGGAGGTGACGTTGATGATGGTGCCGGAACCGGCGGCGACCAGATGCCGGGCCACCGCCTGTGCCATCAGGAAGACGCCCTTCACGTTGACGTTGAACATGAAGTCGAACGACGCGGTGTTCAGTTCGTAGTCGCTGCGATCGCCCTGCACGTCGACCAGCAGACGGGGCAGGTTGACGCCGGCGTTGTTGACCAGCGTGGTGGGGGTGCCGAGATCGGCGCAGACCCGGGCCACCACGCTCGCGACAGAAGCCGGATCGGTGACGTCCACACTGTAGTTGTGGGCGCCGGTTTCGGGGTCGGGGCCGTCGACGACGGAGAGGTCGAGGCAGGCGACTTGGGCGCCCACCCGGCGCAGGCCGGCCACGATGTGCTTGCCGATGCCCGAGGCGCCTCCGGTGACGATGACCACCTTGCTGTCCAGCGCGAGCCAGCTATCCGACATTCTCTTGCCTCCGATTTGGGGGTCCTGAGCCGCAGCGGTGCGGCCTCGCGCAGCACGATCGCGGCGGTGCGGCCTCGTGTGACACGACTTCATTGGTTAGGTGTTGATCGCCAAATGGCTGGGCCTGAGCATAGGAGTCACGCTTCGGCCACGGCAACGACCCAATGATTCACCGAATTTCCGGCCGGCCGGCAAGTCGTCGGTCAGTATCGACCGGGGCCAGGGGGTGGGTGCCGTGCCGTCCGGGCCTGTGCCGCGACGCCCGGGCACGAGACTTGCCGCGACTTTCCCGATGCGTCCAACGGCGCCGCCGTCAGGGGAATAGTGTGGCATCCGTGGCGACGACAACACTATCCCCGCACGCCAGGGCCGTTCGCTCATCGGTGACGATGAAGGTCCTGATGGCGGTCACCGGCCTGATCATGGTCGGCTTTCTACTCATGCACATGTACGGCAACCTCAAGGTGTTTCTGGGGGCCGAGGCATTCGATCACTACGCGCACTGGCTCAAGGGCGACATCCTTTACCCGCTGGTGCCCTCGGGCTGGTTCATCTGGATCTTCCGTGCCTTCATGCTGGCCGCGATCGTGCTGCACGCCTTCTCGGCGTGGCACCTGGCCAGCCGCGCCCGGGCGGCGCGCGGCACCAAGTATGTGAACCGCGCGAGCATCCAAGAGACCTATTCGGCCCGCACCATGCGCTGGGGCGGGGTGATTCTGGCCGCCTTCTTGGTGTTTCACCTGTTGCAGTTCACCGCTCAGGTGATCAAGACCGGCTGGGGCGCCGATGCCGGGCCGTACGAGATGTTCGTGGTGTCGTTCCAGCAGTGGTGGCTGGTGCTGGCCTACCTGCTGTGGATGATCACCGTCTGCATGCACGTGCGGCACGGCTTCTGGAGCGCGTTCGCCACGCTCGGTGCCAATACCTCAGCCGCTTCCCGTCGGGTTTGGAACGCCCTGGCCTATGCGGTGGCGGTGCTGCTTTTCGTCGGGTTCATGATCGCGCCGGTAGCGGTGCTGTTCGGAGTGGTGAAGTGATGGCGACGCAGACCGTCGAAGAAGAAGTGGTGACCAGCGACTCGTCCGCCCTGTGGGTTGAGGGTGCCGAGTTGCGTGACGGCAAAGCCCCGGCTGGGCCGATCGAGGGCAAGTGGCGCAAGCGCCAGTTCGAGGCCAAGCTGGTCAACCCCGCCAACCGGCGCAAGCTGACCGTGATCATCGTCGGCACCGGCCTGGCCGGTGGCGCGGCGGCGGCGTCCCTGGGCGAGGCCGGCTACAACGTGCTGAACTTCTGTTACCAAGACAGCCCGCGCCGGGCACACTCGATCGCGGCCCAGGGCGGCATCAACGCCGCCAAGAACTACCGCAACGACAACGACTCCACCTACCGGCTGTTCTACGACACGGTGAAGGGCGGCGATTACCGGGCCCGCGAGACCAACGTGTACCGGCTGGCCGAGGTGAGCGCGAGCATCATCGACCAATGCGTGGCGCAGGGGGTGCCGTTCGCTCGTGACTACGGCGGCCTGCTCGACAACCGCAGCTTCGGTGGCGTGCAGGTGCAGCGGACGTTCTACGCCCGCGGCCAGACCGGGCAGCAGTTGCTCATCGGGGCCTACCAGGCGCTGGAGCGCCAGGTGGCGGCCGGCACCGTGAAGATGTACGCCCGGCACGAGATGCTCGAGCTGATCATCGTGGACGGCCGGGCCCGCGGCATTGTGGCCCGCGACATGGTCACCGGTGAACTTGAGACGCATCTGGGCGACGCCGTGGTACTGGCCACCGGCGGGTACGGCAACGTGTTCTTCCTCTCCACCAACGCCATGGGTTGCAATGTGACGGCCGGCTGGCGCGCCCACCGCAAGGGCGCCTACTTCGGCAATCCGTGCTACACCCAGATTCACCCCACCTGCATTCCGGTGCATGGCGACACCCAGAGCAAGCTCACCTTGATGTCTGAGTCGCTGCGCAACGACGGGCGCATCTGGGTGCCCAAGCGGGCCGAGGACTGCGACAAAGACCCGCGGCAGATTCCGGAACAAGATCGCGACTACTACCTGGAGCGCATCTACCCCGCCTTCGGCAACCTGGTGCCGCGCGATATCGCCTCGCGACAGGCCAAGAACATGTGCGACGAGGGGCGTGGGGTCGGGCCGGCGGTCGCCGAGAAGCAGCCGGACGGATCGGTCACGCAGGTGCGGCGCGGGGTGTACCTCGACTTCGCCGATGTGATCAAGCGGATCGGCAAGGACGGCGTCGCCGCGAAGTACGGCAACCTGTTCGATATGTACGCCCAGATCACTGCTGAAGACCCTTATGAGGTACCGATGCGGATCTACCCGGCGGTGCACTACACGATGGGTGGGGTGTGGGTCGACTACGACCTGATGACCACCATCACCGGCCTGTATGCCACCGGTGAGTGCAACTTCAGCGACCACGGCGCGAACCGGCTCGGGGCGTCCGCATTGATGCAGGGCCTGGCCGACGGCTACTTCGTATTGCCGAACACGATCAACGACTACCTGGCCGCCGCGCCGTTCCCCACGATCCAGCCCGACCACCCCGAGGTGGTCGCCGCCGTCGCGGCGGTCAGGCAGCGGATCGACACGCTGCTCAGCATCAACGGCTCGCGCACCGTCGACTCGTTCCACAAAGAACTGGGTCACATCATGTGGGAGTACTGCGGCATGGAACGCACCGACGCCGGGCTGCGCAAGGCGATCGGGCTGATCCGCGAGCTGAAAGCGGAGTTCTGGCGCGACGTGAAGGTCACCGGTGAGAACGAGGAGTTCAACCAGACCCTCGAGCGGGCCGGACGGGTGGCCGACTTTCTCGAGCTGGGGGAGTTGATGTGCATCGACGCGCTGCACCGGCGTGAGTCGTGCGGCGGTCACTTCAGGGCCGAATCGCAGACCCCCGACGGCGAGGCGTTGCGCCACGACGACGAGTACCTCTACGTCGCGGCATGGGAGTACGGCGGCGACGTCCCGGTGCTGCACAAGGAACCGCTGGAATATGAGTACATCGAGCTGAAGCAACGGAGTTACAAGTGAACATCACCCTGCGTGTGTGGCGTCAGCCCAATGCCTCGGCCAAGGGCGCGATGCAGACCTACCAGTTGCAGGACGTCAGCCCCGACATGTCGTTTCTCGAGATGCTCGACCTGCTCAACGAGAAGCTGACCGTCGAGGGTGTCGAGCCGGTGGCGTTCGACCATGACTGCCGCGAAGGCATCTGCGGCATGTGCGGCGTGGTGGTCAACGGCTCGGCGCATGGGCGCGGCGCGTCGCCGGTGCCGACCACCACGTGTCAGTTGCACATGCGCTCGTTCGCCGACGGTGCAACGATCGACGTGGAGCCCTGGCGCGCCGGCGGTTTTCCGGTGATCAAAGACCTGGTGGTCGACCGGTCGGCCTTCGACCGGATCATTCAGGCCGGCGGTTTCATCTCGGCCAACACCGGCTCGGCCCCCGACGCCAATGCCGCCCCGGTGCCCAAGGTGAAGGCCGACCGGGCTTTCGACGCCGCCACCTGCATCGGCTGCGGTGCCTGCGTGGCTGCCTGCCCCAACGGCTCGGCGATGCTGTTCACCTCGGCCAAGATCACCCATCTGGCGATGCTGCCGCAGGGGCAGCCCGAGCGGTGGTCTCGGGTCAAGAGCATGGTGGCGCAGCACGATGCCGAAGGCTTCGGCGGCTGCACCAATATCGGCGAATGCGCGGCGGTGTGCCCCAAGGGCATTCCGCTCGACACGATCAGCCAACTCAACCGCGACCTGATGACTGCGCTGTTCAAGAAGGACGGCAAGTAGGTCGTAGTGCCGCCGGCCCCGGGTTCGCCCGGGGCCGTTTGCGCGCCCGGGTCTGGGGGCGCCCGGATCTGGCGATCGCCGACGGCGGGGCCGGGCCAGTAGAGGCCCGATTTCGAGCCCGACCGGGCATGTGGCAGACTTGATCCTCGGTGCCAGATGCCCCTGCCACAGGGGGAAGGCGTCTCACCGCTCTTTCGGAAGAACCACGAGGTGTCCTGTGGCACCGGCGAGGAAAGCCAGCATGAACAAGATCGTTGCCGAGGTCACCGAGGCCTCCCTCCGCTCAGACATTCCCGACTTCCGTCCCGGCGACTCCGTGCGCGTGCACGTGAAGGTCGTCGAGGGCAACCGCTCCCGCGTGCAGGTGTTCGCCGGCGCGGTGATCGCCCGCAACGGCAGCGGTATCAGCGAGGCTTTCACCGTCCGCAAGGTCAGCTTCGGCACCGGCGTCGAGCGCACGTTTCCGCTGCACTCCCCGATCATCGACAAGATCGAGGTCGAGCGTCACGGCGACGTCCGTCGCGCCAAGCTGTACTACCTGCGCGGGCTGCGCGGCAAGGCCGCCAAGATCAAGGAGAAGCGGGACCGCTGATTCCCCAGCCAGGCTCCGAACCCTCAGTAGCGAGACCCGCGGTGAGCGAATCACCCATCACCCCGAGCAAGCCTTCGGCTGGCCGGGTGGCTGGTGCGTGGGCCAAAGAGATCGCCATCGTGGTGGTGGGGGCCCTGGTCGCCTCCACCTTGTTGCGGCTCTTCGTCGCACAGATGTTCGTGATTCCGTCGGGCTCGATGGAGAACACGCTGCAGATTCGTGACCGGGTGATGGTGCAGAAGGTCGCCGGCTGGTCGCGTGGCGACATCGTGGTGTTCCGTGATACGCAGGGCTGGCTGGCCGACCCGGTCGAAGAGACCGACCCGCTGCGCAAGACCCTGATTTTCATCGGCCTGGCGCCCGATGAGAGTTCGAATCACCTGATCAAGCGGGTGATCGGGCTGCCCGGCGATCACGTGAAGTGCTGCGACGCCCAGGGCCGCATCACCGTCAATGGACAACCGCTGGAGGAGGCCGGCTACCTGTATGCCGAGAACGGTCAGGCCGTCGCGCCGTCCGACTTCTCCTTCGACGTGGTGGTGCCGAAAGACCGCATCTGGGTGATGGGTGATCATCGCGACAACTCGCAGGACTCACGCTGCCACCTCACCGAGGGCACCGGCGGCAGCGCGGCCTTCGTGCCCACCGCGGACGTCGTGGGCTCGGCAGTCGCCATCGTCTACCCGTTCGACCGGTGGCGCACCCTGAGTCGTCCGGCCACCTTCGATCAGGTGCCGGGGCCGACGGCGGCAGCACCCGACAAGCCGGTGATCGTCGGCGACCCGCCCGCCTGCTGACGTGCCATGGCGTTCGTTCTGCGCCGGGACGCCGGGCTGTACGGCTACGAGCGGGCGTTGCGCCGTGCCGGCTTCGGCCTGATCGCCGGGGCCGACGAGGCCGGACGGGGCGCCTGTGCGGGCCCGCTGGTGGCAGCGTCGGTGATTCTGGGCAGCACGCCGGGCAGCCAGGTGCGCAACCTGAAGGATTCCAAGCTGCTCACCGCGCTGCAGCGCGAGCGGTGCTACGACGAGATCGTGGCCAAGGCTGTGAGCTGGTCGGTGGTGCTGATCGATCCTGGGGACTGCGATCGGCTGGGCATGCATGTGGCCAATATCCAGGCGCTGCGGCGTGCGGTCTGCCGGCTCGAGGTTCGCCCCGACTTCGTGCTCACCGACGGTTTCGGCGTGGACGGGCTCGGGGTGCCGGCCTTGGCCGTGTGGAAGGGCGACGCCGTGGCCGGTTGTGTGGCGGCGGCCTCGGTGATCGCCAAGGTCACCCGCGACCGGATTATGCACGCGGCCCATGAGCGCTGGCCGCGGTACCGCTTCGACGTGCACAAGGGGTACTGCACGGCCCTGCACCAGACCCAGCTTGACGCCCACGGCCCGTGTGAGATTCACCGCTGGTGTTTCGAGAACGTGCGACGGGCAGCCGATGCGGCGGGCATCGCTTGAGCCGGTGCGTCCGTCTGACCGCCCGGCCCGGCTCGCGCGCGCCCGGCACTCGTCTCGGCGGCGTCCTTCCTTGGTGAGTCGTTGGTCGAGCTTGTCGAGACCTCAGGTGTGCGGCTGTGGCACGTGGTTCCGGCAGGCTCACCCAGCGGTAGGCGTGTTCATCAGCGCTTCCCTAGTACAGTGGCACTGCTATGAGCGCCGAGGATCTTGAACAGTACGAGAGCGATCTTGAACTCCAGTTGTACCGGGAGTACAAGGACGTGGTCGGCATCTTCACCTACGCGGTCGAGACCGAGCGACGCTTCTACCTGTGCAACGCGGTCGACCTGAAGGTACGCACCGAGGGTGGTGACGTGTACTACGAGGTGTCGATGGGTGATGCCTGGGTGTGGGACATGTATCGTCCGGCGCGGTTCGTGAAATCGGCGAAGGTGCTCACGTTTCGCGACGTCTCGATCGAAGAGATCGCGCACAGCGACCTGAAGGTGCCCGAGAACCTGTAGGGCTTGGCCCTGGTGGCCGCCCGTGCGACGACCTGCCTCCCCGTGGCGGCGACGCCCTGCGTGTCGTCGGTCACGTTCGGCGAGGCCTCGCACGTGGCAATCTGAGTTGAGGCTTCACGGCAGCCTTCCCACCGTGCGATCTGCGTCTGAGGCCGGTGGTCTGCGCTGGCCTCCACCGCCGGTTGAGCTTGTCGAAACCCCTGGTCAGAGGACTTCGTCGGAGGTCTCGACAAGCTCGACCAGCGAAAAATCAGTGTGTCCCGAGCTGATCGGGCGGCTGGGTCGAACGAATCTGAACACTTTGGCGGTCATGGGCACAAGCTGATGGCGTGGAGAGATCGGCGGTTTGGCGGGCGGGCGAGGTGGTGGCTGTCCAGCACCTGGTGAAACAGGGCTGGACGATCAGCGCGCGCAATTGGCGGTGCTCCATCGGTGAGGTCGACATTGTCGCCCGCACCCCTGAGCCCGACCCGGTGGTCGTGTTCTGCGAGGTCAAGTGCCGCACCGGGTTGGGCTTCGGTGACCCGCTGGAGGCGATCACCTGGCGCAAGGTGGTCAAGCTGCGCGAGCTGGCGCTCACCTGGGTGAGCCAGCAACCCGGGTGGGTACCGCGCTATCGGCTCGATGCCATCGGGGTGCTGCTGCCGCGTGACGGAGTTCCGCGAGTCACTCATGTGCAGGGGGTGACCGGGTGAGTACCGCTCGAGCATTTTCGGTGGCGCTGGTCGGCGTCGAGGGAGCGATCGTCGAGGTGGAGGCCGCCATCGGCGGGGGGCTACCGCGCATGGTGATCGTCGGTCTGGCCGACGCCGCGTTGGCCGAAGCCCGCGAACGTTGCCGGGCGGCGGTGCATTCCAAGGGCCTGGGGTGGCCGGCCCAACTGGTCACGGTCAACCTGTCGCCGGCCACACTGCCCAAGGCGGGTTCGCACTTCGATCTGGCCATCGTCGCCTCGGTCTGTGCCGGCCTGCCGACCGGTTCGACCCCACGGTGCTCGACCGCCTGGTGCTACTGGGTGAACTGGGCCTCGACGGCCGGGTGCGCCCCGTCCGCGGGCTGTTGCCGGCGCTGCTGGCCGCGGTCGCCGCCGGCTTCGGCACCGCTGTCGTCCCGGCCGAACAGGTGCACGAAGCGCAACTGGTCGAGGGGCTCACGGTGTGGGGTGTCGCCGACCTGCTCGATCTGGTGGCGGTGCTGCTCGGGCAGCCGCCCGCGCACTTTCCTGCCCCCGAGCCATCCGGGGAGGCGCCGGACGTGCCCGTCAAAGACTTGATCGACGTGGTGGGGCAACTGGACGCCAAGTGGGCGCTCGAAGTGGCTGCCGCGGGTCGTCACCACCTGTTCATGCACGGCCCTCCCGGTGTCGGCAAGACCCTGCTCGCCGAACGGCTACCGGGCATACTGCCCGATCTCGATGCGTCTGAATCGCTCGAGGTGTCGGCGATCCACTCACTGGCCGGTGAGCAGTTGCGCGATGGGCTGATCCGCAGGCCGCCGTTCGCCGACCCGCACCACTCGGCATCCCTGGCGAGCATCGTGGGTGGGGGAGCGCGCATGGCGCTGCCGGGCAGCATCAGCCGCGCCCATCGCGGGGTGCTCTTTCTCGACGAGGCGCCGGAGTTCGCGCCCCGGGTGCTCGAAGCGCTACGCGTGCCGCTCGAATCGGGCCGTGTCGTGCTGGGCCGAGCCATGGTGCACGCCGTCTACCCGGCCAGCTTTCAACTCGTGCTGGCTGCCAACCCGTGCCCCTGCGGCAACGCCACCACCCGCGGCGCCCAGTGCCGCTGTGCGCCGATTGCCGTGCGTCGCTACGCCGAGCGAATCTCAGGCCCGATCCTCGACCGCATCGACATTCACCATCACCTCACCCCGATGAGCCGTGCCTACCTGCGTGCCGCGCAGAACGGCGGTGAGTCGTCGGCCGCGGTGGCGGCGCGGGTGGCCGAGGCCCGGGCCAGGCAGCGCCGCAGACTGGCCGAACACGGGTGGCGTACCAACGGCGAGGTGCCGGGGCCCGCGTTGCGCCGCGTGCTGCCACTGCCGAGGGGTATCGATGTGCTCGACGAGGCCGTATCGAGGGGTGTCTTGTCGGCTCGCGGCGTCGACAAGGTCATTCGCCTGGCCTGGTCGATCGGCGACTTGGCGGGTGTCGATCGACCTGGGCGTGATCACGTGCACACCGCACTCGCGATGCGGCGCGGCGAACAGTTGAGCCAGGTCAGCGATGCTCGAGCGTGAGGCGCGGATGGCGCTGTGCTGCGCCGTCGAACCCGGCAGTCGCGAAGTCACTCGCCAGGTCGAGCGCGACGGGGCCGAGGCCACCTGGCGCACTCTGCTCGAACCCGGCTCGCGTTCTCGTTGGGCCCGCCGCGCTCAGGCCCTCGATCTGGCCGCCGTTCAGGCCGCCACAAGCCGGCTGCGGCTGCGGTTCATCGTGCCCGGTGACGACGACTGGCCGGCGGCGTTGGGCGACCTCAGCGGCTGCGAGCCGGTGCAGGATCTGGCCGGTGCCCCCCACGGGCTGTGGGTGAAGGGATCGGTGGAACTTGCTGCGGCAGTTGACCGGTCCGTGGCGGTGGTCGGCGCGCGGGCCTGCACCGCATACGGCGAGACGGTCGCCACCGATCTGGCGGCCGGGCTGGGCGCGCACGGCGTGACAGTGGTCAGTGGTGGCGCCTACGGCATCGATGCCGCTGCCCATGCCGGAGCACTGGCAGCCGACGCGGTCACGGTGGCGGTGATGGCAGGCGGGCTCGACCAGCTCTACCCAGCCGGCAACAGCGGTCTGCTGCAGCGAGTGGCAACCCACGGCGTGCTGGCCAGCGAGTTGCCGCCCTTCGAACGCCCGACCCGGGTGCGCTTCTTGGGGCGCAATCGGTTGATCGCGGCCCTGGCTCCGGCCACGGTGCTGGTGGAGGCGGCATTGCGCAGCGGCGCTCGCAACACGGTGAGTTGGGCCACCGCGTGCAATCGGGTGGTACTCGCCGTGCCTGGTCCGGTGCACAGTGCCACCTCGGCCACCCCGCATCGGCTGATCCGTGACGCCGAGGCCGTGTTGTGCAGCGGCGTCGAGGATGTGCTCGAACTGGTGCAGCCACTGGGTCGCCCGGCGGTCGAGCGGCCGAGCCAGCGGCGTCCCCTCGACGATCTCGACTGCGACGAACTGGCGGTGTTCGAGGCGTTGCCGGCCCGTGGGGCGATGCCCACCGGTGAAGTGTCGCTGCGGGCCGGGGTGCCGCTCGGAACGTGCCTTGGGGTGCTCGACCGGCTCAGTCATCGGGGGCTGGTGGCGCAACGGGTCGATGGTTGGCAGATGGCCCGACCGCCGAGTCACTCGCGCGGGTGACTGACGTGGCAGCTACCACCGGGTACGGTTGACTTTGTCGGGGGGACACATAGAGGCGCTGAAGACCGGATCGTTCCAACCGGGGGGTAAGGATCGATCCGGCCAACAGCGCGTCACGCAACCAAACCACCCCTGTGTGGTGGTGCCGCTCGCGAACGCATCGTTCGCAAGGGTGCTGGTTGGCAGTGGTGCAGGTTCCGTCGGTACAGAACCCGAAAAGCCTTCCAGCACGAGAGGATTTGCACCCATGCTGGACTATCGCCATAACTGCGAGCGTTGCGGCCGTCACCTTGCCGCCGATGACCATCAGGTCTACATCTGTTCGTTCGAGTGCACCTGGTGCGCGGCATGTGCGAACACCTTTCCCGACCACGGCTGCCCCAACTGCGGAGGCAATCTGGTGCTGCGCCCGATTCGGCCGCGTCACCTGCAGCGTGAGGTAGGCGCTTTCGGACGCCTGCACTCCGACTGCGGGCTGTTGGTCGCCCGCAGCGGCTGAGGGAAACACTGGCCGAAACTCCTCGCCGGAGCTGTATACCTGAGGTCTCGACCAGCTTGATCAGCGAAAGGCGGCGCTTCCCACGGTAACTACGCGAATCCAGCCAGGGTCGCCGCCCGCGGCGGTCTCGCGCACCGGAGGATCCAGTAGGCCCTCGGGTACCGCCTTGCGATTGCGCCCGTGTGATGCCTTTCGCCACGCCGCCCGTCGGTGGAGCCCGGCTGAGCCGCGCACCCAACCCGTCGTTGCCCGGGTCGTCCGCTGCCCGAGGGAGGTGCGGCACCGTGCTGGCCGGGAGTCTCCGCGGCGCCAATAGGGTGCACAACGGAGCGCTAGGGTGAACGCATGCTTATCATCGGCCTCATTCTTTTCGGCATGCTCGTGGGTGCGGCCGCTCAACTGCTGTTGGGCAAGCGTGGTCACATTGACTGGCCGACTGCCTTCGGGTGCGGCCTGGCCGGGTCGTTCGTGGGTGGCCTGCTGATCAGTCTGATCTCGGGCGACGGGTTCGAGTTGCGCCCCTCGGGGCTGATCGGGTCACTGGTCGGTGCCGTGATCGTGACCGCCGGCTGGTACTCTTGGCGCTCGCGGCGTTCGTCCTGAGCAGAGTCTGCTCCGGTGGGTGAATGGGCGGGCCGGGGCCCGATGAACCGGGCCCTGACCAGTTTCACTTCGACGATCTTCGCCGAGATGTCGGCACTCGCGCTCACCACCGGCTCGATCAATCTCGGTCAGGGGTTCCCCGACTTCGACGGGCCCCCCAGCATGCTCGAACGAGCCCGGCAGGCGATCGCCGAGGGGGTCAACCAGTATCCGCCGGGGCCCGGCATGCTGCCGCTTCGGCATGCCATCGCCGCCCATCAGCGGCGCTGGTACGACATCGTGGTGAACCCTGAGACCGAGGTGCTGGTCACCGCCGGGGCGACCGAGGCCATCGCCGCCGCCATGCTGGGCCTGCTCGAACCCGGTGACGAAGTGGTGATGCTGGAGCCGTACTACGACTCGTACGCGGCGATGGTGGCGCTGGCCGGGGGAGTCCGGCGCCCGGTGCGACTCGAGCCGCCCGACTTCGCGCTGCCCCGCGAACGGCTCGCCGCCGCGATCACCCCGGCAACCCGACTGCTGCTGCTCAACTCGCCGCACAACCCGACCGGCATGGTGCTGAGCCCTGCTGACCTGGCATTCATCGCTGCGCTCGCCCTGCGCCACGGCCTGACCGTGGTCACCGACGAGGTGTACGAACACCTGACCTTCGACGGTGTCCCGCATGTGCCCCTGTGCACGCTGCCCGGCATGGCCGAACGCACCCTGACCATCTCATCGGCCGGCAAGACGTTCTCGGCGACTGGTTGGAAGATCGGCTGGGTGACGGGGCCCGCCGAGCTCGTCGCGGCCGTGCGAGCGGCCAAGCAGTTTTTGACCTATGTCAACGGAGCGCCGTTTCAGCCCGCGGTCGCCGAGGCACTCGCCCTACCCGATAGCTACTTCAATGAGTTCCGCAGTTCATTACAGGCCAAGCGCGACCGGCTGATCGGGGGCATGCGCGGGGCGGGCATCGAGGTGTTCCAGCCCTCGGGTACCTACTTCGCGGTGGCCGACGCGCGCAGTCTGGGCTACGACGACGGCTACGAGCTGTCCCGGGCGCTGCCTGCCCTGTGCGGAGTGGTCGCCGTGCCGATGTCGGTGTTCTACGACGACGCGGACGGAGCCCGCCACCTGGTGCGGTTCGCCTTCTGCAAACGCGACAAGGTGCTTCGCGAGGCGTCCCGGCGGTTGCGCGCAGTGGCTCGCTGAACGTCATCCGGGTTCGGCTGCGCATAATTGCGTAGACCCGATCCCCTTGCGACACAGTGGTCTCAGGGGCTAGTTTTCGGCCATTGGTCGTGGGAGCGGGAGGCTCCGTGCGACTACGGGGGTTATCTGGTCGGCATCAGCGTGCTCAGTGTTCTCGCGGGGGGTTGCGCCGGTGTGCCGGTGAGACTGAGCGTCAGGTTTGCCGTGCCCACCTCGGTGGCCGTTCCGCCGGACGATTCGTCGTCCGGCGGACGGCCACAGCCTCTGACCGAGCCTAAGGAACCCTCCACGGCAACCGGCCCGTCGTCGCGGTGGTCGGAGAACGGCGCGGTGAGCGCGCTGATTTTTCGTTTGGTCGAGCCAGTCGAGACCTCAAACGGAGTGCTCTCGCTAGGGGTTTCGACAAGCTCAATCAGCGGTGGTTGCGTTGTTCGGCGCTTCCCCAGGGGCGAAGGGCGGTGGGGGAGCGGTCGTTGTGGCTGCCGAGTCAGGCCGCCTGCGCCGGGGGGTCGATCAGGCCCAGCCGCTCGAAAGCTGCCACCAGGCCCTCATGCTGCGGGGCCGGCACGATCAGATCGGCCAGGGCCAGCAATTCGGGCACGCCACCCTCGATCGCGACACCAGTGCCGGCATAGGCCACCATCTCGAGATCATTGTGGCCGTCGCCGATGGCGATGATGTCGGCCCGGTCGAGGCCGAAGTGCCGCTCCACGACGGCTATGCCGACGGACTTGTCGACCCCGGCCAGAAAGAACTCGCCGGCCCGCTCGCCCAGGCTGCCGATGGAGCTGGGCACCACGTCCACCTCGGGGCCGAGGCGGGCAGCGAGCTCGGCACTCGGTACGGCGAGCTGAAAGCAGGTGATCTTGGCGAACGTCTCCGACGCCGGATCGTCGGTGATTTGCAGTGGGCCAAGGATGCCGTCAGCAGCTTTGCCGAAGTTGGCGGCCTGCTCACCCTGGGTGATCAGCCGGCGAAGCCGGTCGCGGCCCTGGCTGGTGACGTACGCAGCGTCCGGACCCTCGAGAATGTAGACCGCGTCGTTGGCCTCGAGCAGTTCGACAGCACGTCGCGCGAGGTCGGCCGGAAAGCGCCGGTCGGCCAGCACCATGCCGTCGAGTTCGACGTAGCCGCCCGCTGCGGCGACCAGCCCGTCGAAGACCGCGGCATGGTCGGGGGCCACCAGAATCTTTGGACGACCGGTGCACAGCAGCACTCGATGCCCGTTGCGCCGAGCCTGCTCGACCGCTCGCACGTGCCCCTCAGGAATCACCCCGTTGTGCGCATAGGTTCCGTCGAAATCGATGAACACGGTCTTGCCCACGGGCGAAAACTCTCCTGACCAGGTTGGCTGCGAATGTCGATTGAAGTTTGTACCATCATTCTAGCTGATGTGACGAAAATGCCTCCTGTGGGGAATTGGCCGGGCCATCCACGGCTGACGAGGCGGCCCACTAGAGTGCCGGTGTGGATGCCGTGGTGATCGTGCTGGGCATACTTGTGCTCGCTGTGATCGCCTTCATGTCGAACCGCGTGCCATTGGGCGTGGTGGCACTCGGGGTGGCGCTGGCGCTGTGGGCCACCGGCATACTCACCCTCAATCAGGCCCTCGCCGGGTTCGGCGACCCGACCGTGCTGTTCATCGCGTCGCTGTTCGTGGTGTCCGAGGCGCTGGACGCCACCGGCGTCACCGCGTGGGCGGCGCAACAGGTGCTCGCCCGCGGCGGCACGGGTAGGCGTCGGTTCATCGTCATGGTCGGCCTGCTGGTCGCCGTGCTGACCGCACTGATCAGCGTGAACGGCTCCGTGGCCGCGCTGATTCCGATGGTCGTCGTGGTGGCCGTGCGGGCCAGTGTGTCACCGAGCCGCATGCTGATGCCACTGGCCTTTGCCGGGCACGCCGGGTCGTTGCTGGCGCTCACCGGCACACCGGTCAACATCATCGTCAGCGAGGCCGCAGCCGACGCCGGAGCGCGGCCGTTCGGCTTCTTCGAGTTCGCTTTGGCCGGTCTGCCGCTGCTGGTGGCGACGATCGTCTTTCTGGCCCTGTTCTCGCACCGGCTGCTGCCCGACCGGGCACCCAGCGTGATCTCGTCCGACGTGAGCGAACACGTCGAACAGTTGCGCACCCAGTATTCGCTGCCCGCGTCGACCGAACTGGTGAACGGGCACAGTGGCTTCGCCGAGGTCGTTATACCGCCCCGATCGGCCTTGATCGGGGTGCATGTGTTCGCCGGAATGACCACGTCCTTCGGCGATCTGGTGGTGCTCGGGTTGCAGCGCGCAGGGTATGGCCTGCGGGGTGCGAATGTGCGGTTGCAGGCCGGCGACACGTTGCTGCTGCGGGGCAGTTGGGCCGATCTCGAGACGCATGCGGCGCAATCCGACGTGCTGGTGGTCGACGACCCCGCGTCCCTGCGCCGTGCCGTGCCGCTGGGCGGGGGCGCGAAGCGAGCGATCGGCGTGCTGCTGGCGATGGTGGTCTTGCTGGCCACCGGCCTGGTGCCTCCGGCTGTGGCCGGCCTGCTTGGCGCGATGGCCGTGGTGCTGCTCGGAGTGCTGCGTCCGGCCGAGGCCTATCGGGCGATCTCATGGACGACCGTGGTGCTGATCGCCGGCATGATCCCCTTGTCGACGGCCGTGATCGCCACGGGAGCGGCCGAGCGGGTGGCGGGCTGGGTGACCGGCGTCGTCGGCACGTCCTCGCCGCACCTGGCGCTGCTGGCCGTGTGCGTCCTCACCGTGCTGCTGGGCCAGTTGATCTCGAACGCCGCGACGGTGCTGATCATGGTTCCGATCGCCACCGTGCTGGCCGCTGACCTGCAGGTGTCGGTGCTGCCGTTCATGATGGCGCTCACCGTGGCCGGCGCTGCGGCATTCCTCACCCCCGTGGCCACCCCTGCCAACACCATGGTGATGGAGCCCGGTGGTTACCGGTTCACTGACTACTGGCGGCTGGGCCTGCCGCTGCTGCTGCTCTACCTGGCTGTGGCCGTGCTCTACGTGCCGCTGATCTGGCACTTCTGACCCTCCACCGTCGAGCGCAACGGCAGGCAGAGGGCGTCCGTGCGCCGGCTCAGAAGTCCCAGTCGGAGTCTTCGGTGTTCACCGCCTTGCCCATCACGTAGGACGAACCGGAACCCGAGAAGAAGTCGTGGTTCTCGTCGGCGTTGGGCGACAGTGCGGCGAGGATCGCCGGCGACACCGCGGTGGCCTGCTTGGGGAACAACGGCTCGTAGCCCAGGTTCATCAGCGCTTTGTTGGCGTTGTAGCGCAGGAACATCTTGACGTCCTCGGTCTGCCCGAGCGGGTCGTAGAGATCCTCCGTGTAGCTCTCTTCGTTGTCGTACAGCTCGTAGAGCAGGTCGAAGGTGTAGTCCTTCAGCTCGTCACGGCGGGTCTGGTCGGCATTCTTGAGCGCCTGCTGGAATTTGTAGCCGATGTAGTAGCCGTGCACCGCCTCGTCACGAATGATCAGCCGAATGAGGTCGGCGGTGTTGGTCAGCTTGGCCCGGCTCGACCAGTACATCGGCGCGTAGAACCCGGAGTAGAACAGAAACGACTCCAGCATGGTCGAGGCAACCTTGCGCTTCTCGGGGTCGTCGCCGTAGTAGAAGTCGAGGACGATCTGCGCCTTGCGCTGCAGGTGCTCGTTCTCTTCGCTCCAGCGAAAGGCGTCGTCGATCTCGGTGGTGCTGATCAGCGTCGAGAAGATCGAGGAGTAGCTCTTGGCGTGCACTGACTCCATGAAGGCGATATTGGTGTACACCGCCTCTTCGTGCGGGGTGATCGCGTCCGGAATCAGCGATACCGCGCCCACCGTGCCCTGAATGGTGTCGAGCATGGTCAGCCCGGTGAATACCCGGGTGGTCATCAACTGCTCGTGCGGTTTCAGCGTGCGCCAACTGGGGATGTCGTTGGAGAGTGGCACCTTCTCGGGCAACCAGAAGTTGCCGGTGAGCCGGTCCCACACCTCGAGGTCTTTGTCGTCTTCGATCCGGTTCCAGTTGATCGCCTGGACGCCGCGCAGCAAGGTCAGCTTCTGAGTCATCGGTCTCTCCTTGGTTCAGGGGACGGTTCTGCTTGGTTCAGGGGACGGTTCTGCTTGGTTCAAGGGACGGTTCTGCTTGGTTCAAGGGACCGTCCCCTGAACCGGTGGGAACCGTCCCCTGAACCAAGGAACCGTCCCTGCGTTAGTCACTTGTTGGTTACAGCGCGCAACTGACGCAGCCCTCGACCTCGGTGCCCTCGAGTGCCAGTTGCCGCAACCTGATGTAGTAGAGCGTCTTGATGCCCTTCTTCCAGGCATAGATCTGGGCCCGGTTGAGGTCGCGGGTGGTGACGTTGTCGGGAAAGAACAGTGTCAGCGACAGACCCTGGTCGACGTGCTTGGTCGCCTCGGCGTAGGTGTCGATGATCGCCTCGGGGCCGATCTCGTAGGCGTCGCGGTAGTACTCCAGGTTGTCGTTGGTCAGGTACGGCGCGGGGTAGTAGACGCGGCCGATCTGGCCCTCTTTGCGAATCTCGATCTTCGCCACGATCGGGTGAATCGAGCTCGTCGAGTGGTTGATGTAGCTGATCGAGCCGGTGGGCGGAATCGCCTGCAGATTCTGGTTGTACATACCGTACTCGGCCACCTCTGCGGCCAGGGCGCGCCAGTCGTCGGGGGTAGGCAAGTCGATTCCCGCTGTGGCGAACAGCTCGGCTACGCGCTGCGTGCGGGGCGTCCAGTCACCCTCGATGTACTTGTCGAAGTACTCTCCGCCGGCGTACGCCGACCGCTTGAAGCCGTCGAAGGTGCGTCCGCGTTCACGGGCGATGCGACACGACGCCGCGATGGCATGAAACGTGACCGTGTAGAAGTACAGATTGGTGAAGTCGAGCCCTTCGGGTGAGCCGTAGTGAATCGACTCCCGCGCCAGGTAGCCGTGCAGGTTCATCGCGCCCAGGCCGATGGCATGGCTCATCGCGTTACCCCGCTCGATGCTGGGCACGCAGGCGATGTTCGACTGGTCCGAGACGGCCGTCAGCGCGCGGATCGCGGTCTCGACGGTGCGTCCGAAATGCGGGGAGTCCATCGCCTTGGCGATGTTCAGCGAGCCCAGGTTGCAACTGATGTCTTTGCCCACCTCGGTGTAGCCAAGATCTTCGGTGTAGCTGGACGGCGTCGACACCTGCAGAATCTCGGAGCACAGGTTGCTCATCGTGATCCGGCCGTCGATCGGGTTGGCCCGGTTCACCGTGTCTTCGAACACGATGTAGGGGTAGCCCGACTCGAACTGAATCTCGGCCAGGGTCTGAAAAATTTGCGGGCGTTGATCTTGGTCTTGCTGATCCGCTTGTCGTCGACCAGCTCGTGGTACTTCTCGGTGATCGACATCTCAGTGAAGTCAACACCGTAGACGCGCTTGATGTCGTAGGGGCTGAACAGGTACATGTCGTCGTCGTCGCGAGCAAGCTGAAAGGTGATGTCGGGAATCACCACTCCCAGCGATAGCGTCTTGATGCGGATCTTCTCGTCGGCGTTCTCGCGCTTGGTGTCGAGAAACCGCATGATGTCTGGGTGGTGTGCGTGCAGGTACACCGCGCCGGCTCCCTGCCGGGCGCCGAGTTGGTTGGCGTAGCTGAACGAGTCCTCCAGCAGTTTCATCACCGGGATCACGCCCGACGACTGGTTCTGGATCTTCTTGATCGGCGCGCCGGACTCGCGAATATTGGTCAGCGACAGCGCCACGCCGCCGCCCCGCTTCGACAATTGCAAAGAGCTGTTGATCGCCCGCGCGATGGACTCCATGTTGTCTTCGACCCGGAGCAGAAAGCATGAGACCAGTTCGCCGCGCGATGCCTTGCCGGCGTTGAGAAAGGTCGGGGTGGCGGGTTGAAAGCGTCCGGCCATGACTTCGTCGGCGATCTGTTCGGCCAACTTTCCGTCGCCGTCGGCCAGGGTGAGTGCGACCATGCACACCCGGTCTTCGAAGCGCTCCAGGTAGCGGCTGCCGTCGAAGGTCTTCAGTGTGTACGAGGTGTAGTACTTGAACGCTCCCATGAATGTCGGGAAGCGGAACTTGGCTGCGTAGGCGCGCTTGAACAACGACTTGACGAAGTCGAAGTCGTAACGGGCCAGCACCTCGGCCTCGTAGTAGCCCTGCTCGACCAGGTAGTCGAGCTTCTCTTTCAGTGAGTGAAAGAAGACCGTGTTCTGGTTGACGTGCTGCAGAAAGTACTGGTGCGCGGCTTGGCGGTCAGCATCGAATTGAATGCGCCCGTCGGCGTCGTACAGGTTCAACAGCGCGTTGAGCGCGTGGTAGTCGACCTCGCCCGAGACGTGCTCTAGGCCGGTATCGGTGAGCAGAGTGGTAGCCATTGCGTAAGCCCTTCACGGACGGCCTCGACGTCGTCGGGCGTCCCCATCAGTTCGAACTGGTACAGGTGTGGCACCGCGCACTTGCGGGCGATGATCTCGCCGGCAATGCAGTAGGCGGCGCCGAAGTTGGTGTTGCCGGCCGAGATCACTCCGCGCAGCAGGGCCCGATTGGCCGGGTCGTTGAGAAAGCGGATCACCTGCTTGGGCACCGCGCCGGCTCCGTTGCCGCCCCCGTAGGTGGGGGCGATCAGCAGAAACGGTTCGGTGACGCTGAGGTGGGGTTCGGTGGCGCGCACGGGAATGCGCAGTGCAGGCAGCCCGAGCTTGCCGACGAAGCGGTGGGTGTTCTCGGAGGTCGAGCTGAAGTACACGATGGGTGCCATGCCGCTTCCTCTTTCGAACTCGCCCACGGGGACGTCCGCTGTGCTGGTTGCTGACGTCAGGCGGCCGCGACCCGGGCTGCGGTCGCCTTGATCAGGTCGGGACGGAACCCCGCCCAGTGATCGTCGTCGGCGAAGACCACGGGCGCCTGCTGATAGCCCAGTTGCATCACCTGGGCCAGGGCCTGCTCGTCGAGCGACATGTCCACGACGGCGTACGAGAGGCCGGCCCGGTCGAGGGCGCGGTAGGTGGCGGTGCACTGCACGCACTGGGGCTTGCTGTAGACGGTGATCGTCATCGTGGCGAGTCCTTTCGGGGGAGTGGCTTACACCGTTGTAGTTACATCGGCGCGACAGATGAGGACGCTACACCTATGGGTTAAGTCTCGCAAGCACCACTAGATGTAGTGTTTCGCGAGTCTTGATGTGAGAAGGTCAGAACCGTCCGACATGTGGCTCGGCGTTGCGGCAAGACCTAAGGCGTGCTTGCATCAGACAGCCGCAGTGAACGGGAACCCGGTGTGAATCCGGGGCTGTCCTCGCAACTGTGAGTGGAGAGTCGGCATTCGAAACGCCACTGGAGTGCGCTCCGGGAAGGCGAATGTTCGGCGGTGACCCACGAGCCAGGAGACCGGCTGCGGCTTTCGCTCGATGACCTCCACGATGGATGGAGGAGGAAAGGAACTCCCATGCCCGCACTCTTCGATGTGCCCGCGCGCGCCCTTACCGGGGGCGCCCGATGATCGCCGCCGGCAACCTCGGCTTTCCCCGGATCGGTCGCGACCGGGAACTCAAATGGGCCCTCGAGAAATACTGGCGCGGCGACCTGACGGCGCCCGAGCTGGCCGGCGTCGCGGCGCAGTTGCGCGCCCGGCACTGGCGCCTGCAACAGGACCTCGGCATCACGCAGGTGCCCAGCGGCGACTTCTCGCTGTACGACCAGGTGCTCGACACCGCAGTGGCGGTAGGGGCGGTACCCGCCCGGTTCGGCGATCGGTTCGACCTGGCCGGGTGGAGCGCAGAGGCGCTCACCAGCTACTGCACGATGGCCCGGGGTGGCCAAGGCGTGCCCGCGCTCGAACTGACCAAGTGGTTCGACACCAACTATCACTACCTGGTGCCCGAACTCGAGCCCGGCCAGAGCTTCGGCTACACCTCGCGCTCGACCGCGGCCATGGTGCGTGAAGCGCTCGGGCTCGGCATCGTCACCAGACCGGTCGTGATCGGGCCGCTGACCTTTCTGCGGTTGGCCAAGCGCACCGACGCCGGCCCCACCATCGAGTTGCTCGAGGCGCTGCTGCCCGCCTACGCCGATTGGCTGGCCGACCTGGTGGCAGCCGGTGCCCGCGACATCCAGTTGGACGAGCCGGCCCTGGTGCTCGACCTGAGCCCCCAGGAGCGCGCCGGTTATCGGCATGCTTATCGTGTGCTGCGCGAGGCCGTCGGCGACGCGCGGCTGACCGTAGCCACCTACTTCGGCGCGCTCGGCGACAATCTGTCGCTCGCGACGGCGTTGCCGATCGACGAACTGCACGTCGACCTGGTGCGTGCCCCCGGCCAGTTGGACGACCTGCTGGCCGCCGCGCCCGCAGCGCTGGCCTTGTCGCTGGGCGTGGTCGACGGTCGCAACATCTGGCGCACCGACCTGGAGGAGGTGTACCGGCGACTGCAGCCGCTGCTCCAGCGGCGCGACCCCGATCTTCTTGCGATCGCCCCGTCGTGCTCGCTGCTGCACCTGCCGGTCGACCTGGCCGGCGAGAGCTCTATCGATGCCGAACTGGCCGAGTGGCTCGCCTTCGCCGCCCAACGGCTCGAAGAGGTGGCGCTGCTGGCCCGAGCACTCGACGGCGACGCCGCGGCGCAGCTTCGGCTCGGAGAGAGCAGCGCCGCGCTGCAACGCCGCCGCAGTTCGTCCAGGGTGCTTCGGCCGCAGGTGCGGCGCCGGGTCGCCGACCTGACGCCGCGGGCGCTGCAGCGCGCCGCGCCCTACCCGCAGCGTGCGATAGCCCAGCAGGAGCGACTGGGGCTGCCACCGCTACCCACCACCACGATCGGCTCGTTTCCACAAACGGCGCAGGTGCGGCGACTCCGCGCCGCACACCGCCGCGGCGAGGTCGACAACGGCGAATATCGCGCGGGTCTCGAGGCGGCCACCATCGA
Organism: Micropruina sp.; assembly: GCF_047602085.1. Taxonomy (GTDB): domain Bacteria; phylum Actinomycetota; class Actinomycetes; order Propionibacteriales; family Propionibacteriaceae; genus Micropruina. The sequence continues at coordinate 55,374 of NZ_JASGID010000005.1, read as the reverse complement.
CTGCATCCGACGGCAGGAGGCGCTCGGGCTGGACGTGCTGGTGCACGGCGAGTTCGAACGCACCGACATGGTGGAGTACTTCGGTGAGCGGTTGGACGGCTTCGCCACCACCACCAACGGCTGGGTGCAGAGCTACGGCTCGCGCTGCGTGAAGCCGCCGGTGCTGTTCGGTGACGTGGCACGTCCGGAGCCGATGACGGTGGGGTGGTCGCAGTTCGCGGCCGGGCTCACCGACCGTCCGGTCAAGGGCATGCTGACTGGCCCGGTCACGATTCTGCAGTGGTCATTCGTGCGTGACGATCAATCCGAGGCGACGACCGCTGCCCAGGTCGCTCTGGCTCTGCGTGATGAGGTGCTCGATCTCGAGACGGCGGGGTTGCCCATCGTGCAGGTGGACGAGCCGGCGTTACGCGAAGGGCTGCCGCTGCGGAAGGCAGACCGGCCGGCCTACCTGGCCTGGGCCACCGACGCCTTTCGGCTGGCCGTCGGCGGGGTGCGCGACAACACGCAGATTCACACTCACATGTGCTACGCGGAGTTCGGCGACGTATTGCCGGCCATCATCGCCCTCGACGCCGACGTGATCTCGCTGGAGGCGTCCCGATCGGGCATGGCCCCGCTGGCTGAACTGGCCGAGGCGGAATACCCCAACCAGGTTGGCCCCGGGGTGTGGGACATTCACTCGCCCCGGGTGCCGGCCGCTGCCGAGTTGGACGCCCTACTCACTGCGGCGATCGCCGCCCTCGGTGGGCAGCGGCTGTGGGTGAACCCGGATTGCGGGCTGAAGACGCGCGCCTGGCCCGAGGTGGAGGCGTCCCTGGCGGCGATGGTCGGGGCTGCGCGACGGGCCCGGGTGGCGATAGCGGCGCTCTGAGATCGGCCGGCGGCGCCATTCAGTGGCGCCAGTTCGGCAGTGCCTCGGTTCGGTCATGAGCCTGGGGCGGGTGGGCGCTCACCCGCCCCAGGCGGTTCAGGGGGCTGGGCTCAGCCCAGCGACTTGGCCTTCAGCGCGTCGAACTCCTGCGCCGTGATGGTGCCGGCGTCGAGCAGTGCCTTGGCCTGCGCGATCTCACCGGCGGCGCCACCCGAGACCGACCGGATGTAGTCGTCGGTGGCAGCCTTCTGGGCCTGCATCTGCGAGGATGCGCGCTCGGCCATTCCACGGCCGCGGGCAATCAGGTACACCAGGGCGGTCAAGAAGGGGACGAAGATCAAGAAGAGCAGCCAGATCGCCTTCGCCAACCCCGACAGCTCACGGTCACGGAACAGATCGGTGATGATCGTGAACAGCGCCATCAGCCAGGCGAAGAACACGAAGATGGTGAAGAACATCCAGACAAAGTCCCAGACGTTGGACAGAAAGCTGAGCATGTGGGTTGGAGCCTTTCGATTGCATGCGTTTAGGGCGCGACAGGCCAGTGGCGCTGTCTACGCCTAATCAACGCTAGGGGGCTCCCGCTCCGTTGGGTACCCTCACATCTGAGGGTTTGTTGGCGCGGGGGCCGCCGGGGCGATGGTCCGGCCGCAATGGCTCGGTGCGGGGCAGCGTCGGCGGGTTGCCGCCGCTGCGGGCGGCTCGGCGGTGGGGGCGGCTCGGCGATCCGGGCCGATCAACCGTCGGAGGCGCGTTCGGCCAGCCGGATCGCGCGCCGTCGCTCAGCCTTCGCCCAGCGCTCCTGCTGCAACTGCGTGACCGGGTCGAGCTGGGGCACTGTGACCGGACGGCCCTCGGCGTCGCGGGCCACCATGGCGAAGTAGCAACTCGTGGTGTGCCGACGCACTCCGGTGACGATGTCTTCGGCCTCCACCCTGATGCCGACCTCGAGCGAGGAGCGTCCGGTGTGGTTGACCGAGGCCAGAAACGTGACCAGTTCGCCCACGTGCACGGGTTGCCTAAATGACACCCGGTCGACGGCGGCGGTCACGCAGTAGTGCCGGGTGAACCGGCTGGCACACGAATAGGCCACCTGGTCGAGCACCTTGAGCAGGTGGCCGCCGTGCACGTTGCCGGCGAAGTTCGCCGTTTCGGGCGTCATCAGTACGGTCAGGGTCAACTCGTGTGGTGCTGGGTCGTCCGTCGGCACGGGGTCACTGTAGAGCGATGACGGGGCTGCCGCCGGGGGCGTCCATGCGGCGTGAGCTGTGGTGACGAGGCTGATCGGTGGGTGTGCCGTGACCGAGGTTCGGAAGGCGGCGCGAATGACGAAACCGGAGTGTGTCTGGGGATCACCCCGTATCTGGCCGGGCTGCCGCTCGTCGGTCGTCGCATGGTGGTGGTCGGCGGGGACGGGTCGCGGCCCGGCGGGTTTCGACGCTGATCGAAGCCGGTGCCGAGGTGGTGCTGATTGCGCCCGACGTGCACGAACGTGTTGAGGCGCTGGCCGCGGACGGCCTGCTGGCGTTGTGTCGGGGCCGATCTGCCGTCAAAGACCTGCAGGGTGCCTGGTAGGCGCTGAGAAGTTGCTGATCAATGCGCCTACCGCTGGTTGAGCCTGTCGAAACCCCTTGCCACAGCGTTGAGAAGTTGCTGATCAATGCGCCTGACGCTGGTTGAGCCTGTCGAACCCCCTTGCCACAGCGTGATGATCGAGGCCTCGACGAGCTCGACCAGCGAAAAGGCAGCGATCCCCTCGCGCTGACGGACTGCGCCGAGGCGAATGCGGCCGTGGTGGTCGAGGCCGACTCGCGGCTCACGTTCTGCGTGCGTGGCGACCGGGCCGACGAGCGGTCATGGACCCCGGCGTCCGGGCACGTGGCGGGGTGACCGTCGCGGCAATCACCAGGTTTTGAGCCTCTGCGTGCCCGGCGCATTCGCGATCGGCTGGTCGAGGTGGTGCTGGGTGAGGGGTTGTGAACCGTTCGGAACCGTCCCTGAACCGGATTTCGGGAAACGCTGAGCTTCGTGGTCGAAGGTCGTCCAGATTTCGGAATATGTCGCTCTGAGTCGAGGGTTCGCCGAACTTCTCACCCCACGGCGGGCCCGAAGTGGTACTGGGCTGCTGACCCGGAGATTCGCCGAATCCCCCCATCCCGATCCGCGCGAAGTCGCGGCCCGTCGCCGGCACGTGGTGTCGATGTAGCTCAACCAACGAAGGGTTGCGCTGTTCGGTGCTTCTTCAGCGGCCCAGGGCGTGAATGCTTAGGGCTGAAGCAACCGCCAGTTCGAGGTTCCGGGGCCCGTCGCGTAGTGCGGTGACCAGGTCGACCGGCCCGCGCACGATCGACTGCACGGCGACGAAACCGCGACCCACGAGTTCTTCGGCTCCCTCGCCCAGGTTGCCGGCGAAGGCGATCACCGGTACGCCGTGGCGGGCAGCGACAGCCGCCACCCCTGCGGGGGTCTTGCCGGCCAGGGTCTGCCGGTCGAGCGATCCTTCGCCGGTGAGCACCAGGTCGGCGCCCCGGACGGCCTGGTCCAGCCCGGCCGCCTCGGCCACCACCTCGACGCCAGGTCGCAGTGTCGCGCCCAGGGCCAGAAACGCGGCGCCGAGGCCACCGGCCGCCCCAGCGCCTGACCGGTCGCGGACGTCCGGGAGCCCCGCGGCGGCCAGCGCGTCGGCGATGCCGGCCAGTACGCCGTCCAGCACCGGAACCTGCAGGGGGCTCGCCCCCTTTTGCGGTCCGAACACCGCTGCCGAGCCGGACGGCCCCAGCAACGGGTTGGTCACGTCACAGGCCAACTCGACGACCACCTCGCGCAGCCGCGGGTCGAATGCGGTCAGGTCGACCCGGTCGAGGGTCAAGAGCGATTGTGGCCGGGGCAGCAGCACGTGGCCGGCCGCGTCCAGCCAGGCCGCGCCCAGCCCGGCGAGCAGCCCGGCGCCGCCATCGGTGGTCACGGTGCCGCCCAGCCCGACGATCAACCGGGTTGCACCGGCGTCGAGTGCGTCGACGACCAGATCGGCGACGCCAGTGGAGGTGGCCAGCATCACATCCCGCTCGCCGGGCTCGATCAGGCCGATCCCCACGGCGGCAGCCACCTCGATCACCGCCAGGCCGTCGGGGGCCAGGCCGTAGCGGGCCTTGATCGGGCGACCGAGCGCGTCGGTGGTGCGAACGGTGCGCCAGCCGCCCTGTAAGGCGGCCATCAGGGCTTCGGTGGTGCCCTCGCCGCCGTCGGCCATCGGCACCTCGACACAGGCCGCCTGCGGGTGCACGGCCCGCACGCCACGCGCCATGGCGGCCGCCGCCTCGGCCGCGCTCATCGACTCCTTGAATGAATCGGGGGCCAGCACGATCCTCATCGAAGCGATCCGCCTTTCGGGTGACGCGGGTGTACTCGCATCATCGCGCATCCGTGGGCGATTGTGGCCGGCGCCATTCGCCGTCCCGGGGACGGTTCCGGATGGTTCAGGGGACGGTTCCGGATGGTTCAGGGGACGGTTCCGGATGGTTCAGGGGTCGGTTCCATTCGGTTCACTGCGCTGCTTCGCAGCAACAGTTTCCGGCCCGAGCGGTCGGCCCCGCTACGATCGAGACTTTCCCGGCCGGACGAAGGTGACTCAGGCGTGCCCAGCGGTATGAACGACCACATGCAGCCCGACAGCGTGGACGAGGGCAAGAGCCTCGACCTGGTGCAGCGGCTGCTGGTCTCGATGCTGGTCGGCGGCATCGTCGGCTTCGTGGCGAGTGTGCTGGCGCTCTACGTCTCGACCCGCGCACACACCGACCTGCCCCGCGACTCGCAGATCGGGCTGTGGGTGATGACGGGTGTGATCGGCCTCTGCGGGTCCGCTGCGGTGCTTGTATTGAACCGCAAGCGTCCTTGGCACCCGGCCGTCGTGCTGGGCCTCGCGCCCATGGTGGTCGCTGCCTTCTGGGTGTTCCGGTAAGAGATTCCGCAGGCTGCGGACCTGTCGCTGTCGAACGTTCCATCCTGCCCGGTAGCTACGCCTTGGTGTCGGGCTCACGAGGGTTCAAGCATGGCTGGTCGACGGAGCGTCGGGGGAGGGGACGATCCGTCGACTGCCCGCGTCGAGGCGTCCATCGGTCTGCGGGTTCTGATGCCACAGCGCCCGATGACATTCTCAGTGCCGCGAGTGCCCTGTGGATCTGCCTGTTCGGTGGAGCGTTGGCCCTGGTGCCGGCGTAAGCCCGTGATCGGCGGCTGTGCCCTCAGAAGGCCCCGCAAGCAATAAGCGCCACACCGCACAGGCTCCGAACCGGATGGCGGAACCCTATGGGGCAGCCGCGATCCATCGGCGTCGTGCTCAGGCTCTGAGCAGTCACTCTCGGACCACCTGTGGGCTGGCGTTACCGATGACTTCGCAAGGTTTCACAGTGGAAGACAGAGCCCTGGGACACGCCAGCATCGAAAACATGGCCCCATGCCGATTGAGCGGAGCACTCCAGCGATGTGCTCGCACTGGTGCCAGATCGCGACCCACTCGTCGCGGTCTCGAGCAGCGAACTCGCGAACCGATTCCGCATCGTCGACGACAGAAGCAAGGTCTAGGCGAGGTTCGCGGTGCACGTCGGTGGCCTCGCCGAGCGGCACATTCCAGTAGAAGTCATCCGCGAGGAGCACCTCGGCGCCGAGCTTCTTCTCCACTGCGTCCAAGAGCCTGGCAGTAGCCGTCCGCAAGGCGGCCACCGGGAGGGTTGTCGTGGTCATGCGAAGACCATGCCACCAGCCGAGCCGTGTTGGACTGCAGACCTGCCGCCGTCGCGACCCCAGCCTCCTGGTCGCTATGGCCTGATGCCACGATCACTAGTGTTTAGCCATGGCAGGTCGAGCGAGCGTCGGGGGGCGGGAAGATCCGTAGGTGGCCCGGGTTGAAGCGATTCTTCGGGCCGCGGGTTCCGGAGCGACAGCAACAGCGCCAGAGGACATTCCCCGCGCCGAGAATGCCCTGTGGATCTGCGCGTGCGTGACAATCGACGACGCGCCTACGTGGTTGATTCACGATGGCGGGGGCGCAGTCAGTTGGTGCCGTGTGCCGGACGACGTCGAGCCCATGGATCTCGTTGATGCGCGAACGAGCGCAGGCGGCCATGCCAGCCCCGAGGACGTTCTGCTCTGGCTCGAGGGCAAAGCTGATGGCCCCTGGGGAGGCGATGCGAGCGGCTGGGGTCAGGTGGCTGCGGTTGAGGAACTCGGTCGCAGGATCCGCCAACTCGCAGAATGACTGCGGGGGCAGTCAACTGAGCAGCGCGCCCAGCGTCCTCAAGCTCGGGCCATCCCGTTTACGACTTCGCTACTCGAGTTCGAACGTCCGGTTCGTCGGCGAGGCGTTCACCTTCTGAGGCGTCCGCCCTCATGAGTAGCACGTGCAGATATAAGTGGAGCAACCTACAGTTGCAGGTAGAAGGCACCGTTAGTCTTTGTGCCAGGTGGATTGGACCCGTGATGACTGCAACTGATCGTACGAGTCGTGTGTTGACGACTGCTCGCGAGGCGAGACTTGCCCGCGATGTTCTTGAAGGGCTTGAGGGTCCTCAAGGATCGCTTGCGGTGGAACGCGATGGTCGGCGCACTGTGGTGGTCCCTCCCGAGATCGGCAGGCTGCTTCAGCACGTTCTAGATGTCATGGCGCGCGGTGGGACTGTGACGATTGGCACGGTGCCCGAAGTGCTGACGACGTCGACTGCCGCAGGCATTCTCGGGATCTCGCGACCCACGTTGATGAAGATGATCAAGGAGGGTTCCATCCCCTCCCACATGGTCGGTACCCATCATCGGCTTACAGCTGAGGACGTCCGGGCCGCTCTGCGGGCGCGCCGAGCTCACGAGCGAGCCGCGTTTGAAGAGCTCATGAAGCTCGAGGGCGACGAGGATTGATTGCCTCAGAATGTCGGCCTGGTTCGTTAGCCTGCAGGCGTGCATGGACCAATGAACCAGGTCGTCTTCGTTGACGCCAACGTGTGGTTCTCCCGCGCGCTTCGGGACTGGATTGGCTTGCTTTACACGACGCCGGACGCGGCCCCGTTTGAGGTCAAGTGGACCGAAGATGTGCTGGCTGAGGTTCTCTACCACCTGCGCCGGAAGCATCCGGAGTGGGCCGGCAGCCGCATCACCGGTATTCGTGACCGCTTGGCGGCCACGTTCGAGGTCGGTCGCGTCGACGACTTCACGCTTGGGGACGACTACAAGGGTGGAGATCCATTCGACGCGCATGTCCATGCTGCGGCAGTGGCCTGTCGCTCCGACATCTTGCTGACTACGAACGTTGCTGACTTCTACTGGGACGACAACGAGTCGTCCTACGAGGTGATGACGCCAGACGAGTTCCTCCTGCTCGTCGACGACTCATCGCCTGAGCTCGTCGTCGAGGTGACGGTGGCGAGGTGTCACTACTGGTTCCAGCTGAATGGCGAAGCGAACCTGCCAAGCAAGCTCCGGGCAGCGGGTTGCCCCGGGTTCGCAGAACGCGTCCGTCTTCATCTGCTGTCAAATGGAGACAGGATCCGCGCGGCCACATCTTGACCTCTCACGGCGCCTCATCAAGTCACGGCGCAGGTGGTTTCGCGATCATTGATCCATCCCCGGTAATTCGGATTGACCGGATGGGACAGCCGCAGGTTTGGTGCGTTGCGGTTTCGTGGCCGGTTGAGGCGTCCAGTCCTGGCCGGTGGCCAGCCTCGACATGCATTGGGCGAGCTGGGCGTCGCGGTCGGCGGCCACATGCTGGTAGCGGATCGCCATGTTCGGGGTGGAGTGCCCGATGCGTGCCTGCAACTCGGCCAGCGTCGCGCCGAGCTGAGCGGCGAGGGTGGCGCTGGCGTGCCGCAGGCCGTGGATGGTGAGCCCCGGAACGCCGATCGCGGCCTTGCCCTTGTCGTGGGCCTCGCGCAGCACACTGTCGCTGAGCGGTGAGACACCGTCGCCGGCCGGGAAGAGCAGCGCGTCGCGGGCGCGTCTCGGTTGGGGGCGCAGCCACTCACGCAGAGCGGGCAACAGGTGCGGCGGGATCGTGACATCGCGGACGCCGGCGGCGGTCTTGGGTGGCCCGATCAGCAGTCGGCCCTTGAGCCGGACGACCGCCTGCCGTACCCGCACCACGCCGGGGTCCAGGTCGAGGTCACGAACGCGCAGCGCCCGCACCTCGCCCGAACGCAGCCCGCACCAGCCGGCGAGCAGCAGCGGCGCCCGGCGGGCTTCGGGAACGGCTGCCAGGGAGGAAGTCGAGCTGCTCGACGCTCAGCACCTCGATCTCGCGGGCGCGGCTCTTCTGGCCTCCGGCCTTCACCCGGCATGGATTGGTGGCGATCAGACCGTCCTCGACGGCGTCCTTCAGGATCGACTTCAGCAGGCCGTGGGCGTTGGCCTGCTGGGTCGGGGTCGCGTTCATCGATCGGTACCAGGCGGTCACGTCCGCCACCGAGATCTCGGACGGCTGTCGATCACCGAAGGCCGGCACGATGGCCAGCCGCAGCAGCTTCTCGTACAACGCGACGGTGGCCGGACGCAGCCGGCGGCGTCCGATCACGGTTGCGGCGTACTCGGCGATCGTGGGTGGCTTGGCGGTCGGCGCGCTCGGAGCCGGTGCGGGTGGCTGCCATTCACCCCGGCTGATCAGTCGCACCTGCGCGGCCAGCCAGGCCTCGCCGTCCATGCGGGCGACGAACGTTGACGGGGCGCCGTGGCGGATCAGGTCTGGGCCGGTGAACCTGGCCCGGAACCGTCCGCTGGGCAGCTTGGAGATCTCGCCGAATGTGCGCTTCCCGGCGCCACGACGGCTAGCCATGGAGTGCCCCTTCCCTCGCACTCTTGAGGGGGTCGAGCGTGCCGATCTCGGCCACGTGAGCGGCTGAATCGGGGCACTCTGGTTCCCCACGACCGGCGTGTCGTGGGGAATACGTGGGGATTGAAAGGCCCAAAACGGGCAGACCTGTCCACACCTGTCCAGCAGTGGTGGAGGTGAAACACCTAGTCAAAAGACATTTTGCCGCGTTGAAGCGACCTAAGAATTTGTGTCCGAGAGAGGACTTGAACCTCCACGCCCGATAAAGGGCACTAGCACCTCAAGCTAGCGCGTCTACCTATTCCGCCACCCGGACAAGGTGTCCGCCCGGCGCGCCGGGCAACCGGACAAGCATATCGACCGGCTGAGGGCTGCTCAACTTGACGACGAGACTCACGCGCATAGCCCGGGATGAGGTCTGTGCCGCGCCGAAGAATGTCCGCGCGATGGAGCGCCGGGGTCTGCGCCTCTGCGCTGGTTGGTCAAGGAAGTGCTGATCAACGCAATCATCACTGCCTGATCCTATCGAAACCCCTTGCCAGAGCGCTATATCCGAGGTTTCGACAAGCTCGACCAACGAAAACCGGCGCGTCCTTAAAGGTTGTCCGGCACCCGCTTCGGCAAACGGGTTGCGGCAAGATGGGCTCCATGACCGTCCAGAGCAATCCCGCGGCCGAGGTCGTGCAACTGTGCAGCGAACTCATTCGCATCGACACCTCCAACTACGGCCCCGAGGGCTCGAAGGGGGAGCGGCCGGCGGCCGAATACTACGCAGAGAAGCTCGCTGAGGTGGGCATCGAGTCGCAGTTGTTCGAGGCCGCCCCAGGCCGCACCACCCTCGTCGCTCACTGGCAACCGGAGGGCTGCGACGACTCAGTGCCGCCACTGCTGGTGCACGGCCACCTCGACGTGGTACCCGCGCAGGCATCCGACTGGCAGGTCGACCCCTTCGCCGGCGAGGTGACCGACGGCTGCGTGTGGGGCCGCGGTGCTGTCGACATGAAGGACTTCGACGCCATGGTGCTGTCGGTCGTGCGTGATCGGGCCCGCACAGGACGCGCCCCACGGCGTCCGATTCGGCTGATCATGACCGCCGACGAAGAGGCCGGCAGCCGCGTCGGGGCGCACTGGCTGGTCGACAACCACCCCGAACTCGTCGCCGACTGCCCCGAAGCCATCGGCGAGGTGGGCGGGTTCTCGCTCACCGTGCGCGATGACTTGCGGCTCTACTTGGTGCAGGTGGCCGAGAAGGGCCTGGCCTGGCTCAACCTGATCGCCGACGGCACCGCCGGGCACGGGTCGATGCGCAACTCCGATAATGCGGTCACGGCTCTGGCCGGGGCCGTCGCCCGAATCGGCGCCTACGACTGGCCGCACCGCATTCACCCTGCTCAACAGGCATTTCTCGACGCGGTCGAGAACGCTCTCGGGGTTGAGATCAATGCCGACTCGGTGGAGGAGTCTCTGGCCCGGCTGGGCACCGTCGCCCGCATGGTCGGCGCGACCATGTCGAACACCGCGAACCCGACCATGCTCGCCGCGGGCTACAAGGTGAACGTCATTCCTGGCCAGGCGGTCGCCGCCGTCGACGGCCGGTTCATTCCCGGCTACGAGCAGGAGTTCTTCGACACCATCAGCGAGCTGCTCGGTGGCCAGGTGCGTCACGAGATCATCGCCCGCCAGGACGCCGTCGAGACCGAGTTCTCGGGCGCACTGGTCGCGGCGATGCAGTCGTGCCTGGCTGCCGAAGACCCGCACGCCCAGGCCGTGCCGTACCTGATGAGCGGTGGCACCGACGGCAAGGCCTGGCAGAAGCTGGGGGTGCGCTGCTTCGGTTTCGCGCCGTTGCAGTTGCCGGCAGACCTCGACTTCGTGGCCATGTTCCACGGGGTGGACGAGCGGGTGCCCACCGCGTCGCTGGAGTTCGGGGCCCGGGTGCTCGACCGGTTCTTCGACCAGGCCTGAGGGCTGCCGACTCCCGTCCGCCGAATCGGGCGGCGAGTACCCCGCACCGAGTCAGCGGAGGCCGGCTGACCTGAAAAGTTCGCACACGTCGGGCGCGCCAAGGGGTGACGCGGCGTACGACTGGTCACTGGTGCGAAGTTTTCAGGTTCGGTTCGGCCAGTGCCCGGTTGCGCACCAGTTGCTGAACCGCCGTTAGGGTGTGCTCGTGGAACGACGGGCGGTGGGCACCAGTGGTTTGCAGGTGTCGCGGCTCGGCCTCGGCACCCTCACCTGGGGGCGCGACGTACCGCCACCGCAGGCGCGCGAGCTGCTGCGCGGCTTCGTGGGCGCCGGCGGCAGCCTGGTCGACACCGCCGCCGCCTACGGCAACGGCGAGGCCGAGCGAATCATCGGGCGGCTGATTCACACCGATCTGACCCGCGACGACCTGGTAATCGCAACCAAGGCCGGCTTCGGGGTGCGTGACGGCAAGCGGGTCGTCGACACCTCGCGCACCGCTCTGCTTGCCGATCTCGCCGGCTCGTTGCGCCGGCTGCACACCGATCACGTCGACTTGTGGCAGTTGCACGCTTGGGGTGAGGCTCCGCTGGAGGAGTCTTTGGCGGCGATCGACCACGCCGTGGCGGCCGGCATGGTGCGCTACGCCGGAGTCTCGAACTTCGTCGGCTGGCAGACCGCCCAGGCCGCCACCTGGCAGTCGGCTTTTCCCGGACGGGCTCGCATCACCAGTGCGCAGGTGGAGTACTCACTGCTGGCTCGCCGTGCCGAGGTGGAGGTGATTCCGGCCGTCCGGGCGTTCGGGCTGGGTCTCTTCCCCTGGTCGCCGTTGGGTCGGGGGGTGCTGGCCGGACGGTACCGTTCGGGCTTGCCGCGCGACTCTCGCGGTGGCCAGCCGCACTTCGCGTGGTTCGTCGAACCGTATCTTGAAGCCCGTTCCCGCGCGGTGGTCGAGGCGGTGGCCACGGCTGCGGACGGCCTCGACCTGAGTTGTGCGCAGGTGGCCCTGTTGTGGGCCCGGGACGCACCCGGCGTGACCTCCCCGCTGATCGGCCCCCGGACGTCCGAACAGTTGGAGCAACTGCTGCAGACCGAGGAACTGGCGCTGCCCGATGAGATCACCAGCGCACTGGACGACGTGAGCGGCGGTCCGAACGTGGCCCGATGAACGGTTCGGGTCGGTGCTCGTTGGTTCAGGGGACGGTTCCCGTTGGTTCGCGGAACCGTCCCCTGAACCGTTTGGAACCGTCCCCTGAACCAATGGGGACGGTTCCCTCATGCGTCCCGGTCAGGTGGCGCTGATCACCTGCGTGACCAGCAGCACGGTGATCAGCACCGCCAGGGCGACGCGGTAGATGATGAAGCCGGTGAAGTCATTCTTCGACACGAAACGCAGCAGCCACGCGATCGAGACGTAGGCCACAACACCCGAAACCACCGTGCCGATGGCGGTGGAGGCCCAGCCCACGCCGTCCGCGATGTGCTTGGCCTCTTTGACCGCCTGATAGAACCCCGAGGCCACCAGCGTCGGAATGCCCAGGAAGAAGCTCATTCGGGTGGCCGAAACTCGATCGAGGCCGAGCAGTAGTCCGGTGGTGATGGTGGCGCCCGAGCGGGACACGCCTGGCACCAATGCCAGCGACTGCAGCGCACCAAGAATGAGGCCGTCCTTGACGGTGATCGAGTCTTCGCCACGGGTCTGCTTGCCCACCCGGTCACCGATGAACATCACGATGGACCAGCCCAGCAGGCCTGCGACGACCGCCCACAGGCTGCGCAACGGGCCGGTGATCAAGGGTTCGGCCAGTAGGGCGATCACCGCGGTGACGGCGAAGCCGCCGATGATCGCCCAACCCATGCGGTAGTCGGCGTTGCGCTTGCCGGCGTCGCGCAGTCCGGTGAACCACGCGGTGGCGAAGCGCGCGATGTCTGCCCAGAAATACACGATCGAGGCGATCATGGCGCCCACCTGAATGATGGCCGTGTAGGCCGTCACGCTAGGGTCGTCGATCGGCAGCCCGATCAGCTTCTCGGTCACGGTCAGGTGCCCGGTCGACGAGATGGGCAGAAACTCGGTGATGCCCTCGACGATGCCGAGCACGATCGATTGCCACCAGTTGATCATTGGGAGTCCTTCCGGGCGAGTTGCCGCCGGACAGCTTAACCGCCCCGGTGAGGCACCCTTTACTCTGGCCTACGGCGTGAAGGCTCGCGTCATCGAGGAGGACTGCGTGAAAGCCTGGACGGGGCCCGAGGTGCCCACCCTGCCCGGTGCGGCCGGACGGCTGCTGGTGCACGACACCGCCCTGGAGAGTCTGGTGCCCGTCGAGCCGGACGCCGGAGAGGCTCGGTTGTACGTCTGCGGCATCACCCCCTACGACGCCACGCACCTGGGCCACGCCAATACCTACGTCGCCTTCGACCTGCTGCAACGCGTGCTGCTCGACTGCGGTTCCCGGGTCACCTTCACCCAGAACGTCACCGACGTGGACGATCCGCTGCTGGAGCGCGCCGACGCCACCGGAGTCGACTGGCGAGAACTGGCGGCTGATCAGGTGCAGCTCTTCCGTGACGACATGACCGCGCTGCGGGTGATTCCGCCGCAGCACTACATCGGCGCGGTCGAGTCGATTCCGTCGGTGGTCGAGCTGATCGAGTCGCTCAAGCACACCGGCGCGGTTTACCAGGTGGACGACCCCGAGTACCCCGACTGGTACTTCGAGGTGCGCCGCGCGCCCGGCTTCGGACGCCTGTCGGGGCTCGCTGGCGACGACGCCGTGGAGGTGTTCGGCGAGCGCGGCGGCGACCCCGACCGGGCCGGCAAGCGTGATGTGCTGGACTGCCTGGTATGGCGCCTGGAGCGTCCGGGCGAGCCGGCTTGGGACAGTCCGCTGGGCCGGGGCCGTCCGGGCTGGCACATCGAGTGCACCGCGATCGCGCTGCAGTATCTGGGGGTCCACTTCGACGTGCAGGGTGGCGGTTCCGACCTGGTGTTTCCGCACCATGAGATGTGCGCCGCCGAGGGTGCGGTAGCCACCCGGCAGCCGTTCGCCAAGGCGTACGTGCACGCCGGCATGGTCGGGCTGCACGGCGAAAAGATGAGCAAGTCGAAGGGCAATCTGGTGCTGGTCAGCCGGCTGCGAGCCTCGGGGGGCGACCCGATGGCGATTCGGCTGGCCCTGCTGGCGCATCACTACCGCTCTGACTGGGAGTGGACGGTCGTTGACCTGCCTCGTGCGCAGGAGCGGCTGGACGCCTGGCGGGCCGGCGTCGCCCGGACTGTGGCGCCGGCGGCGCAGCCGCTGGTCGCGGCGGTGCGCGAGGTGTTGCGCACCGACCTGGACGCTCCCGCGGCCTTGGGCCTGATCGATGCGTGGGCGGCTCAGCCCGGTGACGATCCGGACGCCGGGGCGCAGGTCGGCCGGGCGGTGGACGCCCTGCTCGGGGTGCTGCTGTAGGTCTGCGGACGGGCTGTGCGTGCGGCCGGTCGAGCAGGTCGAGACCTCGCCGTCGGTCGAGTCGTTCTTTGTCGCTTCCCGCTTGCGCGACACGCTCTAGACTGCCTGCCCGTGAGCAAGAGCTTTGAAGAGTTGTTCGTCGAACTGCAGCGCCGCGCCGCTGAGCGCCCCGAGGGTTCGGGCACTGTGCGGGCGCTCGACGCCGGGGTACACGCCATCGGCAAGAAGATCGTCGAGGAGGCCGCTGAGGTGTGGATGGCCGCCGAGTACCAGTCCAAGGACGACGCGGCGCTCGAGATCGGCCAACTACTGTACCACACCCAGGTGATGATGATCGCCCTGGGCCTCGATCTCGACGAGGTTTATGCGCACCTCTGAGCGCCGACCCTGACCATGTCGGGACGCTTGACCCAGGAATCGCTGATCAACGCCCCCGCTGGTTGAGCTTGTCGAAACCCCTGGCCAGCAGTGGTCCGTCAGGGGTCTCGACAAGCTCGACCGGCGAGATGGGTCTCGACATGCTCGACCGGCGAGATGGGTCTCGACATGCTCGACCGGCGAGATGGGTCTCGACATGCTCGACCGGCGAGATGGGTCTCGACATGCTCGACCGGCGAGATTGGTGTCGACAAGCTCGACCGGCGAAATCGGCGTTTCTCTCACGACTGTCGGGTGGGGAGTTGGGTGTTCACCGGCACACCGTGGTGAGATCGGGTGACCATACCCGTGCCCCGTGCGCCGGAGCGGCGCGAGTCTGGGTAGAGTCGTGCGGGTGTCTGAACGCCCGCTGCTGAAGATCGCCGTGCCCAACAAGGGATCCCTGTCTGAAGCATCCACCGAGATGCTGCGCGAGGCGGGCTACCGGCAGCGCCACGACACCAAAGACCTGGTGCTGCTCGACGAAGACAACGGCGTCGAGTTCTACTACCTGCGTCCGCGCGACATCGCGGTCTACGTGGGCGAGGGCACGCTCGACCTGGGCATCACCGGCCGCGACATGCTGATCGACTCCGCGGCCGCTGCCGTCGAGGTGTTGCCGCTGGGCTTCGGTGGCACCCGGTTCCGGTTTGCGGCCCCCGGTGGCGCCGGCTGGACCGTGCCCGACCTGGCTGGCAAGCGAATCGCCACCTCGTACGCCGGCCTGGTGCGCGACTATCTCGACGGTCTGGGCATCGACGCCCGGCTGATCAAGCTGGACGGCGCGGTCGAGTCGTCGGTACGGCTCGGTGTGGCGGACGCGGTGGCCGACGTGGTCGAGACCGGCAGCACGCTCAAGCGTGCCGGTCTGGAGCTGTTCGGCGAAGCGATCATGACCTCGGAGGCCATCTTGATCCAGCGCGCGGACGCCCCCGAACCCGACGGCCTCGATCGGCTGGTTCGCCGGCTCACCGGGGTGCTGACTGCCCGCAACTATTACATGGTCGAGTACAACGTGCCCGAGTCGAAGCTCGACGCCGCCTGCGCGATCACCCCCGGTCTGGACGCCCCCACCATGTCGCCGCTGGCGAAGACCGGGTGGCTGGCGGTGCGGGCGATGATTCCGCGGCAGGACGCCCCCCAGATCATGGACCGGCTCTACGACGTGGGGGCCGACGCGATTCTGGTGACGAGCATCGTCGCCTGTCGGCTGTGAGGCCGGGCCGATGAGCGCCGACGCCGCGGGCGCCGAGTCGTCCGGCGCCGTGCCGCGGGGCACCTCCGACCCGATCATCTTCCGCCCCCGGGCATCGCTGCGCATGGGGATCTCGCTGTCGGCCTCGCTGGTGTGCGCCTCGATTCTGGGCTGGGTGATGACGCCCGCGCACGTGCAGAACCAGTTCACCCCCGTGCAACTGCTGACCCTGATCTTCTTTCTGATGCTGATGGTCGGCGTGGCTCTGGGCATCGGGCTCAGCTACGTGCGCGCCGACGCCGACGGGCTGCGGTTTCGCAACGGCGTCAAGACCTACGCCGTGCCGTGGAGCCAGATCAAGGCCTTTCGCTACCGCGACGGTGACCCGTGGCCGTTCGTACTCGTGCGCTCCGAAGTTGAGCAGCGCGCTCTGATCGGCATTCAGCGCAGTGATCGCGACTACGCCGAAGAGTGCGTGGACGAGTTGCGCCGGCGGCTGGGCGAGGCGTACGAAACTCCGCCCGAGGCCTGAAGAATTCGCTGGTCGAGCCTGTCGAAACCTCAGGGGTGCCGTTCTGCACGGGGTTTCGAGGTAAGCAACCAGACGAGCTCAAAGAGGGAAGCGCTGGGTTTTCGCTGGTCGAGCTTGTCGAAACCTCAGACGGAGCGCTCTGGCCAGGGGTTTCGACGTAGACCGGCGAGGGTTGCGTTGACCACCGCTTCCCTAGACAGGCTCAGCCAGCGGTGGTGGTGTTGATCAGCACTCCGTTGAGCCCGCGTCGGCTGGTCTCAAGACAGACCCTGCCGGTTCTCGGGCAGGATCAGCGTCTGCTCGGCCGGGGTGCCGGACGTCGGCGGCTGCCGGTAGGCCGGTGGCATCGTTGCCGGCGGAATCGTGGTGGTCGGCTTGCGCTTGCGCGGACGCGTCGGCACCAGCCGCGAGCCCAGCAACAGCAACGCCGCGAACCCCAGCACGCCCAGCCCGAGCAGCACCGGCAGGGTGAAGACCAGCGACTGCCACCACAGCGCGAGAGTGTTCCACCCGTCGATGGCTGGCTGCCACAGGCCGACCAGCCAGATGCCGAGCGGCACCAGCGCGATGCCCAGCCAGGCCAGAACCGCCTTCCACGGAGCCCGCGACCAGATCGCCGCCACCAGCAGCAAACCCAGCACGGTCCAGGTCAGCACGATGATCATCACCCAGGCGGAGAGGTCCATGCCGTCAGGGTGCCAGCAAAATCCGCCAACCGCGACAACCGGGTGTGGTTGGCTGGGGGCGTGAAGACTCTGGGGCAGCCGAACTCCATCTGGGCCGGCGATCGCGGAGAGCCGGACGAGCGGGTGCGTGCAGCGCTCGCGGGTGCCGACGGCTCGACCAGCGCCGACGACTATCTCGCCGCGGTGGCCGCCCTCTGCACCGCACGGCTGTTGATGCCCGTGGTGGCCGACGGCGACGAATCCGGCCCTGGCCCCGACCCCCACCGGCACGCCGAGTTGGCGGCGGTGCTGATCACTTCGGCGGCCGGGGCCAGCGGGGCGCTCGCCTTCACCGGCCTGGACGCCCTGTTGGCCTTCGACCCGCAGGCCCGTCCAGTGCCGTGCACGCTGGACGCCGCCGCTGCCACCGCCGTCGAGGCCGGCGCGGGGGCACTGGTGGTCGACGTGGCCGGCCCGAACCTGCTGGCCATCGAAAGCGAGCTGTTGGCCGAACTGGCGTCGGGCCGCCGGCTGGTGCGGGTCGACGACGGCTGGGGCTGGCTCTCGGTGGCCCGCTAACCGGATCGCTCAGCAGTTTGTGTGCCCAACCAGGAACCACCCGCTCGCCTGGCGCCGACGGGTGCCGGCCGGCCGAGGGCGAGGCGGAGTCGCCGGCGATTCGGTGAACTGCGGCCCGGCAAGCTAGAATCACTGCCGTCGACCGGCCGTCAGGCTGGTCCGCTGAAGTGGGGTGCCACACTCCCACCCGTCCAGCCACCGGCCGGCGGGTCGAACCAGGTCGCTGCGCAGGCAGTTCGACCCGGGTGTTTCGTGGGCCTCCGCTTGTGGCGGGGGCCTTTTGCGTTGGTCGGCGAAACGCGATCTACCCATCCGCTGCACCACCTGGAGGAAAAATCAGCGAACCACGGATCAACGAGCGCATCCACGCAAACGAGGTGCGCTTGGTCGGGCCTGCCGGCGAACAGGTCGGCATCGTCCGTCTCGAGGACGCCCTGCGGCTCGCCCGCGAGGCCGATCTCGATCTGGTGGAGGTGGCTCCCATGGCCCGCCCGCCGGTCGCCAAGCTCATGGACTACGGCAAATTCAAGTACGAGGCCGCCCAGAAGGCCCGCGAGAGCCGGCGCAACCAGACCAACACCGTGATCAAAGAGATGAAGCTGCGCCCCAAGATCGACAGCCACGACTACGAGACCAAGAAGGGTCACGTCGTGCGCTTTCTCAAGGCCGGCGACAAGGTCAAGATCACCATCATGTTCCGGGGCCGTGAGCAGAGCCGCCCCGAATTGGGCTTCAACCTGCTGAAGAAGCTCGCCGACGACGTTGTCGAGGACGGCTTCGTCGAGTCGGCGCCCAAGCAGGACGGCCGCAACATGCTCATGGTGCTCTCGCCGACGAAGAAGAAGTCCGAGGCGCGGGTCGACGCCGAGGCGAATAAGCAGGCTCGCATGGCCGAGCGCGCTGCGGCGGCCGAGGCCGAACGCAGCGCAGAGGCCGAGCATCGGGCGTCCCACCAGGCCCCCACCCAGACCAAGAAGCGCCGGGGTCCGGCCGACAACATGGACCCCGACATCGACCTGTGAGACCCACGAAAAGAAAGTGAGCGGCACCATGCCGAAGATGAAGACGCACTCGGGCGCCAAGAAGCGGTTCCGGCTGACCGGCACGGGCAAGCTGATGCACCGCCAGGCCGGCAAGATGCACCTCAACGAGCACAAGCCCACCAAGCAGACCCGCCGCCTTGATGGCGACCAGGTGGTCGCCAAGGGCGACGCCAAGAAGGCCCGCAAGCTGCTCGGCTCGTACAAGGCCCGCTGACCCACGATCCACCCGCGCCATCGCGCGAGGTCCGGCCTGGCCGGACCCATCAACACAAGGAGTAACCCACCATGGCACGCGTCAAGCGTTCGGTGAACGCCCAGAAGAAGCGCCGCGAGGTCCTCGAGGCCGCGTCCGGCTACCGCGGGCAGCGGTCCCGTCTGTACCGCAAGGCGAAGGAGCAGTTGCTCCACAGCGCCACCTACAACTACGCGCACCGCAAAGACCGCAAGGGCGATTTCCGCTCGCTGTGGATTCAGCGCATCAACGCTGCGGCCCGCAACGAGGGCATGACCTACAACCGGTTCATCAGCGGCCTGAAGGCTGCCGGTGTCGAGGTCGATCGCAAGATGCTTGCTGAGCTCGCGGTGAACGACGCCTCGGCGTTCGGCAAGCTGGTCGAGCTGGCGAAGGCCAACGCGGGCGCCACCGCCTGATCACCCCCGCACCCGGCCGGCGATACCGCGGGAGCCCTCCGTGGTGTCGCGCTGAGCCGTCCCACCGGCGAACCCTCGCCAGAAAGCCGCCCAGTCATGTCATCGGAACGCCTCGAACTGCCCGAGCCCTCGCAGGCGGTGTTGCGCGCCGCCAGGGCGCTGCTGCGCAGCAAAGAGCGCAAGGCTTCGGGCACGTTCCTGGCTGAGGGTCCGCAGGCGGTGCGGGAGGCGCTCAAGCAGCCCGGAGTCGTCGAGGCGGTGTTCTTCCGGTGGGCGGCTGTGCACGACCACGTCGACCTGCTGGCCGCGTGCCGAGAGGCAAGGACGACCCACTACGCGGTGAGCGAGCAGAACATCGCCACGATCAGCGACACGGTGACGCCGCAGGGCGTGGTGGCGGTCTGCCGACAGGTCGACGTGTCGTTGGAGCAGGGGCTCGAGGGAGCCCCGAGACTGGTCGTGATCTGTGCACAGATTCGCGACCCCGGCAATGCCGGCACGGTGATTCGGTGCGCCGATGCGTTCGGGGCCGACGCGGTGATTCTGTCGTCCGATTCGGTCGAGGTGTACAACCCCAAGACCGTCCGGGCCAGCGTGGGCAGCATCTTTCACCTGCCGCTGGTGGTCGGGGTCGACCTCGCCGATGCCATCGAGGCCTGCCGGGCCGCCGGCCTGCAGGTGTTCGCTACCGACGGAGAGGCGGGCACCGAGCTCACCGACCTGACCGGACGGCTCGCCGAACCGACGGCCTGGGTGATGGGCAACGAGTCGTGGGGGTTGCCGGTCGAGCACCTGCGGCTGGCCGACACCACGGTCGCGGTACCGATCTACGGTGCCGCTGAGAGCCTCAACCTCGCCACCGCAGCCGCTGTCTGCCTCTATGCCAGCGCCAGCACCCAGCACACTCGGGTGGACGCCGGCTAGCGAGGTTTTATCGTTGGTCGAGCTTGTCGAGACCGTCCGTTTTATCGTTGGTCGAGCTTGTCGAGACCGTCCGTTTTATCGTTGGTTGAGCTTGTCGAGACCCCTCCTCCTGCCGACGACGACCCTGGGGTTTCGACAAGCTCAACCAGTGCACAATCAACCAACGCAGGCCCAACCAACGGAGAACAGCCGCATGTCAGTTCCGAATCAATCCGATCCGGCCGACGCGCTGCGCCCGGAGGCGATCGACGCGATGGTCGCCGACGCGCTGGCCGCCATCGCAGCCGCAGACTCGACGTCCGCGCTGAAGGAGGCACGGCTGGCGCACGCCGGCGACCGGTCGCCGCTGGCCCTGGCCAACCGGGCGATCGGCGCCATCGCGCCCGCCGACCGCAAGCAGGCCGGGCAGCTGCTCGGCGCCGCTCGCGGACGGGTGCAGAAGGCGCTGGCCGCCCGTACCGCCGAGGTGGAAGCGGCAGAACTGACCCGGGTGCTGGCCGAGGAAGCGGTCGACGTGACGCTGCCCGTCGAGTTGCACCCGGCCGGCGCGATCCATCCGATCACCGGGCTGATCGACCTGATGAGCGACGTTTTCGTCGGCATGGGTTGGGAGATCGCCGAGGGGCCCGAGCTGGAATCGGAGTGGCTGAACTTCGACGCGCTGAACATCGGCGCCGACCATCCGAGCCGTGGCGAGACCGACACGCTGTTCGTCGAGCCGGTCAGCAGTCACCTGGTGATGCGCACCCACACCTCACCGGTGCAGATCCGTTCGCTGCTCGATCGTGAGCTGCCGGTGTACGTGGTCTGCCCGGGCAAGGTGTACCGCGCCGACGAGTACGACGCGACCCATTTGCCGGTCTTCCACCAGATCGAGGGACTGGCCGTCGACAAGGGCATTTCGATGGCCCACCTGCGCGGCACCCTGGACCATTTCGCCCAAGCCATGTTCGGCGCGGGCATCCGCACCCGGATGCGTCCGCACTACTTCCCGTTCACCGAGCCGAGCGCCGAGGTCGACCTGCAGTGCTTCGTCTGCCGTGGTGAATCGGTCGGCAACCCGGATCGTCCCTGCCGCACCTGTAAGTCGGAGGGCTGGATCGAGTGGGGCGGCTGCGGTGTGGTCAACCCGCGGGTGCTGCGCGCCGCCGGTGTCGATCCCGACGTGTACAGCGGCTTCGCGTTCGGGATGGGAATCGACCGCACCCTGATGTTCCGCAACAACGCCTCCGACCTGCGCGATTTCGTCGAGGGCGACGTTCCGATTCAGCCGCATGTTGAAGGGGGTTGCTCGATGAGGGCGCCGATGAGCTGGCTGCGCGACTGGGTTGCGCTGCCCGAGGGGCTGTCTGGCCGGGAACTGGCCGAGGTGCTGACCCGGGCCGGACTCGAGGTCGAGACCGTCGAGCAGTTCGGCGCCGGCGTCGGGCCCCTGGTGGTCGGACGTGTCGTCGACTTCGTCGATCAGCCGCAGAAGAACGGCAAGGTGATCCGCTGGTGTCACCTGGACGTCGGCGCCGATCTTGCCCCGGCCAGTCCGCCGGCCCCGGTGGAGGGGCGTCCGGTGACCGAGGGCGTCCGCGGCATCATCTGCGGCGCGCACAACTTCGCCGTCGGCGACCTGGTCGTGGTCGGCCTGCCCGGCACCGTGCTGGCCGGTGGGTTCACGTTGAGCTCACGCAAGACCTACGGGCACCTTTCCGACGGCATGATCTGTGCCGAGGACGAGCTGGGCATCGGGACCGATCACAACGGCATCATCGTGCTTCCTGCTGCTTCTGGTCTGGTGCCGGGGGATGACCCGTCGGCCTACCTGGGGCTGGGCGACGAGGTGCTCGACATCAACGTGTCGCCCGACATGGCGTACTGCATGTCGATCCGCGGTTTGGCCCGCGAGGCCGCTCAGGCGCTGGGTGTGTCGTTCACCGACGTGGTCGACAGGGCCGTGCCGGCGCCGGTTGCCGACGGCTACTCGGTCGTTCTCGAGGACCCGGCCTGCTCGCTCTTCGTCGCGCTGACCGTGACCGGCGTGGACGAGACCGCGCCGTCCCCGCGCTGGATGCAGCAGCGGCTGACCATGGCCGGCATGCGGCCCATCTCGCTGCCGGTCGACATCACCAACTACGTGATGCTCGAAGTCGGCCAGCCGTTGCACGCCTACGACGCGTCCAAGCTGTCCGGTCCGATCCGGGTGCGCAGGGCGTCCGCCCGGGAGCGGATCGTCACCCTCGACGACGTGCAACGCACCTTGTCCGCCGACGATCTGCTGATCACCGACGACTCCGGGCCGATAGGCATCGCCGGTGTGATGGGCGGCGCCACCACCGAATGCGACGCCGCCACCACCGACATCGTGATCGAGGCGGCCGCGTTCGACCCGTCCACCATCTCGCGGTCGATGCGGCGGCACGGGTTGCCGTCCGAGGCGTCCAAGCGGTTCGAGCGTGGCACCGACCCGGCCGCGACCTACGCGGCCGCGCATCTGGTGGCGCGCCACCTGGTCGAGCTGGGTGGCGGTGTGCTGTCGGCAGCCGAGACGGTGACCGGGGCTGTTCCGCTGATGCCGAAGCAGCGAATCAGGACGGAGCTGCCCTCGCAGATTCTGGGTGTCGACGTGCCCGCCGAGCGGGTGGCGGAGATCTTCCGGGCCAGCGGCGTGGCCGTCAGCGAGGCGTCCGACGGTGAGCTGGAACTGTGGCCGCCGACCTGGCGCCGCGACCTGCGTGACCCTTACGACTACGTCGAAGAGGTCGGCCGCAAGATCGGCTTCGACACCATCGGATCGATCCTGCCGACCCCTCCCGCCGGTCGCGGACTGACCGCCGGGCAAGTGACCCGGCGGGCGATCGTCCGGGCGCTGGCCGGCAACGGTTTCACCGAACTGCTGACCCTGCCGTTCGGATCGGCCGAGGATCTGGACCGGCTGGGGCTGCCTGCGGACGACGCTCGTCGTGCCGTCGTCCGGTTGGCGAACCCGCTGTCCGAGACCAGCCCGTACCTGCGGACGTCGCTGCTGCCCGGCCTGTTCGCCACGGTCCAGCGCAACACCTCGCGTGGCAACGACGACCTGGCCCTGTTCGAAGCCGGCTCGGTGTTCCGGGCCGGGAGCGGTGCCGCAGCCCCGGTGCCCGGTGTCGACGGGCGTCCGAGCGATGAGGAGTTGGCCGCGATCGAGGCCGCGCTGCCGGCGCAGCCGCGGCATCTGGCCGCGGTGCTGACCGGTGCCTGGCGTCCGGCCGGCTGGGACGGCCCGGCCGAGCCGGCGTCCTGGAAGCACGCGATCGCGTTCGCCGAGATCGCCGCCGAGGCGGCCGGGGTGAGCGTGCGTCGCGTGGCTGACGCCTACCCGCCGTTCCATCCCGGACGCTGCGCGAAGTTGCTGGTCGCCGCCCCGGACGGTGAGGAGGTGCTGCTAGGCCACGCCGGTGAACTGCACCCCAGCGTGTGCAAGGCGTTCGGGCTGCCGGCTAGGACCGCGGCCGCTGAGATCAGCATTGATGTGCTGCTGGCGGTGGCGCCCGGACCGGGCAGCATCGCGTCGGTTTCGCAGCACCCGGTGGCCAAGGAGGACGTCGCCCTGGTGGTGGCCGACACGATCAGCGCCGGCGAGGTGACTGACGCCTTGGTCGCCGGTGCCGGTGAGTTGCTGGCGTCGATCCGGCTGTTCGACATCTACCGCGGTTCGCAGATTCCGGACGGCTCGAAGTCGCTGGCCTTCGCGTTGCGGTTTCGGGCTCCGGACCGGACGCTGAAGGACGCCGAGATCGCGGCCGCCCGGGACGCCGCCGTCGCCGAGGCGGTGCGTCGCTTCGACGCGGTTCAGCGCGCCTGAACAATCGCTGGTCGCGTTCGTCGAGACCTGCGGCGGCGACAGCGGAGCTGACTCACGCCCGGGATCGGTACTGGATCAGCGACGCGAACATCCGGGCAGGATCGGCAGCAGCCAGCAGATCCCCGACGGCTGAGCCGAACGTTCGCTGCCGGATGGCGTGGTTGAGACGGTCATCGCCGGCAGAGTGAGAACAGCGGCGGCGAACAACACCGAAAGGCGTCGGACAGAATTCATGGTGAACTCCTCCTCGAAGGGTGGCCCGGGACGGGCCGTGATGGACGATTGCACGGTAGAAGGACAGCCGGCGCCTTGAGATCCGACGGAAGTGCCGTCCGGACTGTCCGATCGGACCATCAGCGTTCGACGAGGTTCCACTCGAAGGCGCGGACGACGGCCTTCAGTCGGCTGTCCACGCCGAGTTGTGCCATCAGCGACGAGACGTAGGTCTTGACCGTGGATTCCGAGAGGAAGAGCTGCTCGGCGATCTCGGCGTTCGAGTAGGCCTGGGCCAGCAGTTCCAGGATCTCCTGTTCGCGGCGGTTGAGGCGAAGGTGTGGCGGCGGCTCGCTCACCGCCCGCCGGTCGGCGCTGATCAGTCGGGTCAGCGGCTCGTCGGAGAACACCGTCGCGCCGTGATGCACGGCGCGCACCGCCTCGAGGATCGCCTTCGGGGTCGCGGTCTTGAGCAGCAGCCCGCTTGCCTGGGCGACGATCGCCTCACGTGCCAGCGCCTCCTCGTCGAAGGAAGTGAGCAGCAGGACGCGCGGCCGGCTGTCTGTGCCCTCGCGCAACTGACGCGCAGCCTCCAGACCGTTCAACTCAGGCATCCGGACGTCCATGACGACCACGTCCACCTCGCTCAGGTCGGCCTCGACGGCCTGCCGCCCGTCGCTGAGGCTGCCCACGACGAGCATGTCGGGGGCCGGGGCAAGGTAGGACTCCAGCGCCGCTCGGACGATGGGGTCGTCGTCGACCAGTAGAACGCGGATGGTGTCGTCGTCCGAACTCATGATTCTCCTTCGTGCTGCACGGCCGGCGGGGCCAGTGGTATCCGTACCTGCAGGATCCAGGTGCCGCCGCGCGCTCCGGCCTCGATCGATCCGCCGAGTGCGCGGACCCGTTCGCCGATCCCGACCAGGCCGAACTGGTTGGTGGGCACCGGCGACCGTCCGCCCGTCTCGTTGCGGACCACCACGTCGAGCTCGTCGTCGGAGTCGCCGATCATGACGGCGCAACCCGAGCCCGGCCGGGCATGCCGCAGGATGTTGGTGGTCGCCTCGCTGACCACGCAATTCAGGGTGTAGCGGACGGACTCGGGCAACTCGTCGACCCGGGCTTGCACCAGCACGCGGACGTCGAAGCCGGCGTGCTTGAGCGCAGCCACCTGCCGATCGAGAAGCTGATCCAACGTCTCGGTATGCAGGGTG
Source organism: Micropruina sp. (assembly GCF_047602085.1). Taxonomy (GTDB): domain Bacteria; phylum Actinomycetota; class Actinomycetes; order Propionibacteriales; family Propionibacteriaceae; genus Micropruina. The sequence continues at coordinate 30,005 of NZ_JASGID010000005.1, read as the reverse complement.
GTGGCCGGTTCCGCTTCGCCGTCGGCGGCGCGCATCGCCGCCAGCATGCCACGCAGATCGCGCAAGCTGTGCCGTGCGACGGACGCGATGTAGTCGAGGTCGGCGATGGTCTCAGGGTCGGCTCCCGGACGCAGCTTGCCCGCTTCGGCGCGCACCACGACGGCGGTGGTGGCCTGGGCGACGGTGTCGTGCAGATCGCGCGCGATCGCGCGGCGTTGCGCGCGAAGGGCGAGCGCGCGGTCTCGGGTCAGCCGGTCCCGGGCGAGGGTCAACCGGTGCGACTGCCAGCCGACCAGGACGGCGATGCCGAGGGCGAACGTCCAGGCAGTGAGCCCGCCCACGTAGTGGGCGAGTCCGCCGGATTCGATAAGGGCCAGGATCGGCAGGTACCAGGCCACGAACAAACCGAGCAGCTTCCAGCTCCCGCGACTGCTGGCGACGACCGGCACCAAGACCACGGCCAGTGTCGAGGGACGGCTGACGTCGAGCGGGTATGCCGACAGCAGGCTCAACAGCACGCCGGTGGCGGTTCCTCCGCCCAGCAGCCATCGACCGGAACTGCCTGCCGCGATGCACAGGGCGATCTCCAGCAGGCCTGTGACCGGCGAACTCCAGTCCCCGAACAGCAGCACCGAGATGGCGACCAACAACCCCGCAGTCGCAGTCAGCGAGCCTCGCGGAATCCGGTTCGGCCGTCGCCACAGCGGCCCGCGCAGCGCTGCGGCGAGGTGGGGGTCGGTCGGCGACACGCGCTCAGTCTCGCATCAACGGCACGAAAGTACCGTCAGGTCGGTCCGCAAGGTGGATTCGGCGACCAGTTCGATCGGGTCATTCTCGAGGCGCTCGTTCCCAGGGTGGGAACAGCAGTTCCCGGAAGGAGAACGCAAATGAACCGTATCCAGACCGCCGTCGCCGTGATCGTGGCAGCGACCGGGGTGGTGATCGGCGCGGTGAGCGCGATGTGGCTCACCGGCACTTTCGGTATCGGCCGTCAGACCGCGAAGGCGATCGCCAATGCAGTCGACGCCGGCAGCTGGGCGATGTTCCTGGTCGCCATCGCGGCGACCGGCGGAATCGTCGGCGCCGGCCTGTGGGGCGTCCTCAAGCTGATCGCCTGGAGGGCCGGCAAGGCTGCCGTTATCGCCTGAGACGACGCAGGGAGGAGGGAGAGGCGAGCCGCATTCGCCTCTCCCTCGACCCGATCGGAATCCCCTCATTCGCAACAAAACTCGGAAGGAGTCCCGTTATGACGAATCGGATACCGCGATCATTATCTCATCTTCGTCCGGCAGTTCCCTGGCGCGAGACGTTGGTCGCGGCGGTGATCGTGGGCGCCAGCGCCGCACTGACGATAGGGGTCGGCCACGGCAGCGCCGGCAGCGCGGTCGGTTCCGACGCTGGTGTGCTGCCCGAGGCCGGCTGGGAGACCTTCACCACGATCCTGCTGCGGAACTCGGCGGTCGCGCTGGGGCTGTTCTCCGGCGCGGTCACCCTCGGCATCACCACCGGGGTGTTCCTGCTTCTGGTCGGGGGAATGCTCGGCTGGTCGATGGCGATCTCGGCGGCCGCGCTGGGGGTGGCCGAGACGTTGCTCCGCAGCTGGGCCTACACCCCGTTGGAGTTGGCTGGCTTCGTTCTTGCCGGCGCGGCCGGCTTGATCCCTCTGTTCGCGGTCGTCGGCCGAGCCACCGGGAACACCGCCGCCCGGGGCGAATCGTTGCCTCGAGCCCTACGGACATTCGTCGTGGCGTTGAGCGTCCTGGTGCTGGCCGCAGGGGTGGAGACCGCGTCCATCGGTTGGACGGCGCTCCGCACCGGAATCGTCTGACCCTTGGGCCGCCCGCCATCAATCACACCACACACCACTAAGGAGCCGAAAGTGACCCAGATGAGTAGTACTCGACCCCGTGCGGACAGTCGTCCCGAACCCCCAGTCGAGCCTGAACCGCGCCCGACCGGCGGTCGGTTCTGGTGGCTGGCGGCGGCCCTGATCGCGGCTGCACACGCGGCCAAGTTTCCGGCGATGCGCGATCATGTGCTCGCCAACCTGGACAAGGCCCCCGATCTCGGTGACATTCCCCCCGACATGCTGGCCGGTGCGCTGACCATCGGTACCGTGATGGGCCTGGCTCTCGGCCTGATCCTGTCGCTGGTCGCCCTGGGCCTGATTCGCCGACTGGCCTCCCGGTTGCCGACTCGGCACCCGGACTCCGCGGTGGTGTTCCCGTCGTGGCTGAGCGGCGTCGCCCTGGCCGGGCTGACGGTGCCCGATCTGATCACCGCGGCGACCGGAGTCATCCAGCCGTGGACCACGCCGTTGTTCCTGGTGGCGTATCCGGCGCTGGTGATACTCGCCATGCTGTCGTCCCCCCGCCCGGTCCGGGCACGTTACCGGATCGCGGACTTTGCACTGGCCGCCTTTCTGCCGTTCGTTTGAGTTTCGTCTATCAGTACGTCTTCTATCAGTTCATAGGAGGTTCGAATGTTCTCCCGGATGTTCACGATCGTCACGACTGTCACCCTGCTGGTGATGGCGGTACCTGCCGTCGTCATGGTGCAGGGCCTGCTGGCCGGCAATACCGACCCCAAATTCGTCGGCGCCGCCGTACTCGACCTGGCCGTGATAGCCGGATTGCTGTTACTGTTGCCGTTCGGCGGCCGGCGGCCCGGTTTGGCTCTGGTCGCGTTCGGCAGCATGGGTGTGATGGTCTACGCGACTGCCTGGCTGTTCGCCGGGCCCGCGGAGGCCCTGCTGAACGTTGCTTCCCTGGTGATGTGCGTCGTGGCGCTCTGGGCCGCGATCACGAAGGTCGACAGGATGCGGGATGAAACGCATTCGCACTTCGCCCGCTGACCCGCTGGCGGCCGCCTGGGATCTCTGGCTGGTTCGGCTGCTCACTCGCTTCTCGGTCGCGATTCCCCCGATCCTGGTCAGCATCGTGCTGGCTACCCTCACGGTCGGGATCGGGTTGCTCGGGTTCGCGGCCGTGCATCAGTTCGGCGACGCCGCCGCGACGGCGGTGCGGCAGGTGCCGGGCTTCTTCGGCCCCGGCCCGGACGGACTCACCGACGCGACGCATCTCGTCTTCGCCTGCGCACTGCCGCTGCTGGTGGTGACGACCCTCGGCATCGGTCAGATTCTGGGCCTGGCCTCCACCGACCCGACGGCCGCTCGGCAGGACCGTGCGGTGTGGCAGGGGCTCGGCCTGTCCTGCCGCGATGTGATCCTCAGCCACGAGGTGATCCCGCGACTGCCGGTGTTGGCGCTGAGCCTGGCTCCGGTCGCAGCGCTGGCCACCGTCCAAACGTTGTCCGATGCCGAGCACCTGCTGACGGTGCAACTGCTCGGGACGCCCGTCGCCGTCGAACTGGTCCGGCTGGGTGTGGCCGCTCGGCGGCTCCGGCGGATCAAGGACGCGGTGCATGGTTCGGTCGGCCCGGTGCTGGCCCGGCTGCTCGGGGCGGCGTTGCTCGGCACGATGGCCGGGTTCCTGATCCGGATGCTCCGGCCGTTGTGGAGCCAGGGGCCGGCGGATTCGACGGTGGCCCAGATCGCGCGTTGGCTGGTCACCCATCCGGTGCTGGTCGAGCTGCTCCATCGTGATCGTCGCCGGCGCGGGCGGCCTGCTGCTGGCCCGGGCGGTCGCCGGGGGCGGGGTGTTTCAGAGCACGGTCGTCCCCGCCCCGCGGCTGGGCGGAACCCTCGCCTCCCGGACGGTCGGCGGGCTCTTCCCGGTGACCGGTCCGCGCTGGCTGTTCGGGGTATGGGACGCCGCCGAGCTGCGCTGGTCGGTGGCCGCGGTCGTGCTGTTGCCGGCGGCCGGGCTCGACGCGAGCGCCCTGCCCAGCCAGGTGGTGGGCATCGTCCTGGTGGCCGCACTGATGGGATTCTGCGTCACCCGGCTCACCGCCAACGGCCCGTCCGCCGCTCTGATGCGGTTGCGTCACCACGTCGAGATGGGCTGCTCGCCGCACCGGCTGACCGCCGGGCTGGCCGGGGTGACCTACGCGGCGTCCGCACCCGTCCTGGCGACGATCTCGCTGCTGTTGCTGACCGGGGCCGGGGCCCCGTTGCCGGTGGCCCTCGGCGTGGTGGTGCTGGCCCCGATCGCCACGCTGACCACCGACGCGCTGGTGGCGCAACCGGGCGCCGACGGCTTGACCGAGTCGCGGCTGCTGATCCTCGCTCTTTTGCAGTCCCTGCTGGTCATCGGGGGCTGGTTCCTGTTCACCATCCATCCGGCGGCGGGTTGGCCGTTGCCGCTCATACTCGCAGGAGTGTTCACATGGTTATATCCACGACGTTTGACTCGCTGGCTGCCTCGGAGCAGGCCATGAGAGCTGGTCGCCACGGGATCGGGGCGACCGGACTGAACGCCGGCTACTGGCGCGGAGAACCGGTGCTGGCCGACCTCTCGCTGCGGCTGAACGGCCCGGGTTGGTTCCAGTTGGTGGCACCCAACGGGGCGGGGAAGTCGACCCTGTTCGAGGTTCTCGCCGGCTACCTGAAACCGTTCAGCGGCGACATCGTGATCGGCGACCTGCCGGTTCGGATCGGTCGCCGGGCGTCGACGCTCCGGCTGATCCGGGCCGACCCGGCCCTGGTGCCGGGGGTGACGGTTCGCGATCACCTGCACCTGTACGCGCGCCGCTACGGTGGGTCGCTGGACGAGCTGGTTGCGCTGGCGGTGCGACTGGGGCTGGAGCCGCACCTGGACAAGGCGCCGCATTCGCTGTCCACCGGGTCGCTGAAGAAGGCCTGGTTCACCTGCAACTGGGCCGGTGCCGAGCCGGTGTGGTGCTTCGACGAACCGTTCAACGGCGTTGATGAGGCGTCCGTCGACGAGATGATCGACCTGATGGCCGAGCGGGCCGGTGATCGTCTGCTGGTGATGACGTCGCACCAGCTGCCGGCGCCGCTGGGAGCCCGACCCGCCGTCGGCCAGTTCATCGGGGAACCATTCGACCTGCGGGAGGTGCATCGTGGCTGAATCGGGTCCGCGCCGGATCGCGCCACCGGACGTCCCCCCCGATCTCGTCGTGGCCGCCGGTGTCTCGGTGCTCCGCGGCACCCGGGCGGTGCTGGACGGGGTGAGCTTCCGGCTCGATGGCGGCCTGCTCGTATGCCCTGGTCGGCCCCAACGGGAGCGGAAAGTCCACCCTGCTCCACGTGCTGGCCGGTCTGGTGCCGGTGCGGGGCACGGTGGCGCCGCTGGTGCCGGCCGCGCTCATGACGACGCACCCCGGCTACCATCGCGACCGGTCGCTGCGCGACCACCTCAGAGTCGTGGCCCGGCAGCCGCTGGTGGACGCCGCCCGGCTGGCCACGCTGGTGGAGCGCTTGGGTCTGGTCGAGTTGTTGCCCCGCCGTCCGCGTGCCATGTCGCTCGGACAGCAGCGGGCGGTCAGTCTGCTCGCGCCGCTGGCGTCCAGGGCACCGTTGCTGCTGCTGGACGAGCCCTTCCTGGCACTGGACGCGCAGCGGGTGGCGATCCTGGAGCAACTGGTCCGCCAAGCCGCCGCGGAGGGCCGGATCGTGGTGGTTTCGTCCCACGAGCTCGCCCCGTTGCAGCGATGCAGCAGTGAGGTGCTGGCACTGTCCGCGGGACGGGTGGCCTTCGCTGGGCCGGTGGATGAGTTGATCTCCCGGTCCTGTCCGGCACGGGTGATCGTGGACACGGGCGAGCCGCGGCGGTTCGCCGAGTTGGTGGTACGGGAGTGGGAATCCCCGGTCGACGTCGAGCCGGACGGACGGCTGGCGATCGTCGGCCGGACCATGGCCGAGGTGTTGATGCTGTCGCAGCGTCACGGCGTCCCGATCGCCGGCGTGTGGGACGAGGTGGCCACGCTCGACGGTGCCGTTGCGGCAGCCGGAATCCCGGCGGGGGTGGCGGCATGAGTGCCGGTGCGGTGTCGGCGTGGTGGCGGGAGTGCGTCACCGAGACGGTCAAGGTCATCACGGTACGACGCAATCGGGTGCTGGCCGGGGTCGCGGTCGGCGTCGCCGTCGCCGTGCCCTGGCTGTTCCTGGCGGCGTTCGGCTGGTTGCGCGACCAGGGGGTGGCGGCGTCGTCGACGGAGGTGATCGCGCTGGCGCAGCGCAATCAGACCATCGCCCTCGCCCTGATGGTCGTGCTCGGATTGCAGGCCTACATCTCAGACGCCTCGAGCGGGCTGCTCGCCACGACACTGGCCGGTGGACGGACCTGGGCGCAGCCGGGAGGGAAGCTGCTGTTCGGTGCCATGTGGTCGGCGGTGCTGGCCATTCTGTGCACGGCGTCGGCGATGCTCGCCTGCATCATCATCGGCGTTCCCGAGCCCGGGACGGCCGCTCTCGGCTCCTGGTCGTTCTGGGCCATGTCCGCCTTTGCCCTGACCGCGGCGCTGCTGCTGCACTTCGAGTTCGGACTGGTGCTGGCTCTGCTCGCACGCAACAAGGGACTCGCGGTGGCAGCCGGGCTGATGGTGCCGTTCGTGCTGGTGGGCCTGGTACGAGGTGCCGTGCAGCAGGTCTCGGCCGGGGCGGTGGGCCTGATCGACTGGGTCCTGCCCACCGAGTTGGCTTCCCGGTTGCTGACTTGGGTTCCGGACGGCAACTCGCTGATGGACGCCCCGGTCGATGGACTGGCGGTCCGAGCTCTGCTGCTGCTCGCCTGGCTCGCGGCGGGCGCAGTGATCTGGCTGCTGGTGATGCGCCGGCGTTCGCTGTATCCCGCCGATCAGGGGTAGTGGGGGTGGATCGCGACCAAGCATCGACTGCCGGGTCTGCGCAGGTTCGGGTGAGCTGACCCGGCGTCACCGCCTCCGGATGTAGTGACTGAGGTTGGTTGATCAACCTTAGTCAGTCCTCTAGTCTCGAGTCATGGACGTGGTGAAGGTGCAGTACGCGAAGACGCACCTGTCCGCTTTGCTGAACGCGGTCGAGCGCGGCGAGGAGATCGTCATCTCCCGCGGTGATCGGGCCGTCGCGAGGCTGGTCCCGCTGAAGGAAGCCGAGGAGCGGGAGCTCGGCTTCGTCGCCTACCAGGTGCCCGAGTCGTTCTTCGAGCCGTTGCCCGAGGAGGAACTCGCCGCCTGGGAGGGCTCGGTGTGACCTACCTTCTGGACACCCACACGCTGCTCTGGGCGTTGACCGCGCCGTCGCGCCTCGGCGCCGAGGCTGCCCGCGTCATCGCCGACCGCAGATCGCAAGTCGTCGCTTCGGCGGCGTCCGCGTGGGAGATCGCGACCAAGCATCGAATCGGCAAGCTGCCGCAGGCGGACGCGGTGATCGGCGGCTACGCACGGCACCTGGATCGCCTCGGGGCCGTCCGGCTGCCGTTGACCGAGGAACACTGTCTGCTCAGCGGAAACCTGGATTGGGCGCATCGTGATCCGTTCGACCGAATGCTGGCGGCCCAGGCGATGATCGAGTCGATGACTTTGATCACCGACGATGCGGCGTTCCGGGGGCTGCCGGGTCTCCGCACGCTCTGGTGAGTTTGACGCGTTGGGGACCCCAGCCTTCCGTCGTGACATCGCCTGCTGAAAGGCACATCGCCTGTGTTCCTGCACAGGCGATGTCGCTTTGCGCAGGCGACCTCGTAGCCCGGCGTCCGGAGGACGGGGTCTCTTGGCGTTCGATGCGGTGTAGCAGCATCCGTCCGAGGCCCTGGCCTTGCAGATCGGGGGCGACCATCAGGCGTCCGACATCCCAGTCGGTGCCCGATTCCTGGCGCGACGAGGAGAGGATTTGCTAAACTTTCTCGATAGGGGAGTGGGAGATCCGGGTCACCGACGAGTGGCTCGCCTGGTTCCGGGGAGTCGACCGCACCTCACAGGCCTTGATCACTGATGCGATCGATCGGCTCGCCGATGCTGGTCCTAACCTCGGCCGGCCTCTCGTCGATCGCGTCAAGGCATCGAAGGTTCATAACCTGAAGGAGTTGCGTCCTGCGTCAGCTGGACGAAGTGAGATCCGCATCCTGTTTGTGTTCGACCCGTGGCGCTCGGCGATCTTGCTGGTCGGCGGGGACAAGTCGGGTCGATGGAGCGACTGGTACAAGGTGGCCATTCCACAGGCGGAGCGGCTGTACCACGAGTATCTGGACGAGAGGCGACGTGAGGAGGAGTGATGGCAACCAAGAAGTGGGCGGATGTGCGGCCCGGCGTCGTGGCTGATCTAGGCCCCGAGGTACTCGCTGAGGCGGCTCAGCGTACCCAGAGCTACATCGACGCGCACCGCCTTGCCGAGCGCCGGAAGGCCCTCGGCCTTACGCAGTCGGATGTGGCCGAACGCATGGGTGTGACCAAGAGTCGAGTCTCCCAGATCGAGCGTGGCGAGGTCTCGACGGTGGATGTCATCGCTCGCTATGTGGAGGCGATCGGTGGCCACCTGCAGATCTCGGCGATCTTCGGTGACGATCTGTTCATTCTGCGCAGCGCTGATACCAGCGCCGCCTGACCTGGGGCCTGTTACGGAAGTCCGGTCCGGTTCGCGGGGTCCCGCATCCCGACCGGCTGCGTTCTCGTCAGTTGCCGTACGACCCGGTATGACGCCCTCCTCGGCCTTGCCGGACCGAGCGCGGATACCCCGCTCACTGATCGAACCCGACTTCCGTAACAGGCCTTAGCCGGCGGTCGCCGGCGTTGGTCGTGCCGTGAGGTTCTTCACCAGGCGGACGGTGTGCGGGACGTGGGGGAGTGAGTCGTCATCGTCCGGAACCACCTGGTAGCCGGCGCGCGTGTACAGACGGATGTTTGCTTCGCTGAGCCGGCCGGTGAACAGCCAGAGTCGGCGGGTGGACGGCGGCGCTTGGTGTTCGATGTGGCGTAGCAGCATCCGTCCGAGGCCTTGGCCTTGCAGATCGGGGGCGACCATCAGCCGTCCGACCTCCCAGTCGGTGCCGCGGAGGATGCCGCGTACCGCACCGATCAGGCGCGGGCCGCGGCGCAGCACCCAGGTCTCGTAGTGCCCGAAGTTCGCCTGCACTGTGGCCAGGTCTTCGTGCAGCGCCGGGATCTCGAAGGTGTCGTTGAGGATGGCGTCCGGGGTCCAGCAGGCGCGTTGCAGCACCAGCAGCTCGGCGGCATCCTCTGGCCGGGCGGGTCGCAGTTCGTCGGTGACGGCCTGGTCAGCCGTGACGGCCTGGTCGTCCGTGGCGGGCTGGTCGAACGCGGACGGTGCCGTGACCGGCAGCTGTTGGGCGGCTACCTCTCCGATCACTGCGATCGCCGGGGCGTGGATGCCGGCCTGCTTCGCCTGCTCAGCGATCTCGGTGACGCTGGTGCGAACGGTGCGCATCGTTGGCAGCCAGGCGTCGGCGATCACCGCAGCCGGAGTGCTGGCGGCCAGTCCTTGAGCGACGAGCTCGGTGCAGATAGCCCCGAGGTTGGCCACTCCCATCAGCACCACGATGGTGTGCCCGGCGTGCGCCAGCGCCGTCCAATCGGTGGTCGAGGCCGGGTGACCGGGCGGGACATGTCCCGAGACCACGGTGAACGCCTGCACCATGCCGCGGTGAGTGACCGGGATCCCAGCCAGTGCCGGTCCGGCGACCGCTGAGGTGACGCCCGGAATTACCGCCACGCCCAGACCGGCCTCGGCGCAGGCCAGCACCTCTTCGCCGCCGCGTCCGAACACGAACGGGTCGCCGCCCTTGAACCGGACGACGTGCCGTCCGGCCCGGGCGTGGTCGATCAGCAGTTCGTTGATCCGCTGCTGCGACGTGGACCGTCCACCCGGGATCTTGCCGACGTCGATCAGCAACGCGCCGGGCGGGCACTCGTCCAGGCAGGCCAGCGGGGCCAGATGGTCGTAGAGGACGACATCGGCGGTGCGCAGTGCGTCCAGTCCGGCGACGGTGAGCAGTCCCGGATCGCCGGGTCCGCCGCCGACGAGGATGACCCGCCCGGTCATCGCGTACCTCGGCCGTAGAGCCTGTGCTGGTTGAGCTTGTCGAAACCTCGCGAAGGGGTCTCGACAGGCTCGACCAGCGGTTGGTTGGGGGTCTCGACAGGCTCGACCAGCGGTTGGTTGGGGGTCTCGACAGGCTCGACCAGCGGTGCGGTCACGAGCGGCTCGCTGCCTGGGCGGCGGCGGGCAATGCGTCGACGATCCGGTTCAGCACGGCGTCGTCGTGTGCCGCGGACAGGAACCAGGCCTCGTAGCCGGACGGCGGCAGCGCGACCCCGGCGTCCAACATGGCGTGGAAGAATCGGGCGAACGCCGCCGAATCCTGTTGCTGCGCGGCCGCGTAGTTGTCGATCGGGCCGTCGAAGTCGCCGAAGAAGACGGTGAACAACGAGCCGGCTGCCTGCACCCGGTGCGGGACCCCGGCCGAATCCAGTGCCGCCCCGATCGCGCCCTGCAGCGCGGACGATGCGGCGTCCACCCGCTGGTAGACGCTCTCGTCGGCCAGCGCGAGCGTGGTGATGCCGGCCGCTGTCGCGAGCGGATTCCCGGACAACGTGCCCGCCTGGTAGACCGGTCCGACCGGTGCCAGCAGATCCATCAGCTCGGCACGTCCGCCGATCGCGGCCAGCGGCATGCCGCCGCCGACCACCTTGCCGAAGGTGAACAGATCGGGCGCCTCAGCCAGCGGAGTGGTCTCGACACGCTCGACCGACGATTGCTCCAGCCCCCACCAACCGCGGTAGCCGACCCGGAAACCGGTCAGCACCTCGTCGAAGATCAGCAGCGCACCGTGCCGCTTAGTGATCTCCCGCAGGAAGGCGTTGAACCCGTTCCGCGGCGGAACCACCCCCATATTCGCCGGGGCCGGTTCGGTGATGACCGCGGCGATCTGGTCCGGGTGTGCTGCGAACGCCGCTTCCAAGGCGTCCGGATCGTTGTAGGGCACCACGATCGTCTGGGCGGCGGTTGCGGCGGTCACCCCGGCCGACCCAGGCAGGCCCTGGGTGGCGACTCCCGAACCGGCGGCCGCCAGCAGGCCGTCGGAATGCCCGTGGTAGCAGCCGGCGAACTTCACCACCAGGTCGCGTCCGGTGGCGCCGCGGGCCAGCCGGATCGCCGTCATGCACGCCTCGGTTCCGGTGGAGACGAAGCGCACCTTGGCGGCCTCCGGCACCCGGAACCGGACGGCCTCGGCCAACTCAACTTCGGCCTGGGTGGGGGCGCCGAACGACAGCCCGCGTGCCGCCGCGGCCTGAACGGCGGCCACCACCTCGGGGTGGGCGTGGCCGAGCAGTGCCGGCCCCCACGAGCCGACGGCGTCGACGTATTCGCGGCCGTTCGTGTCATACAGATACGGCCCGGACGCCCGGGCGATGAACACCGGGTCGCCCCCGACCGAGCCGAACGCCCGGACCGGTGACGACACACCACCGGGGATCACCCGGCAGGCCCGCTGGTAGAGGCTCATCAGTTGCTCCCGTTCGCACGTTCGGCCAGTTCGGAGGCGGCATAGGTCAGCACGATGTCGGCACCGGCCCGCAGGATCGCGGTGACCGCTTCGGCCAGCGCGGCGTCCCTGTTCAGCCAACCGCGCTCTGCGGCGGCGCAGACCATCGCGTACTCGCCCGAGACGTGATACGCGGCGACCGGCACTTGAGACCGGGCGGCGACGTCGGCGAGCACGTCGAGGTAGTAGCCGGCCGGCTTCACCATCAGCATGTCGGCGCCCTCGGCCTCGTCCAGATCGGCTTCCCGGACGCCCTCGCGGCGGTTCGCCGGATCCTGCTGATAGCTTCGCCGGTCGCCGGAGAGCGAGGAGTTCACCGCTTCGCGGAACGGTCCGTAGAAGGCGGAGGCGTACTTGGCGGCGTAGGCGAGGATCGCGGTGTCGGTGAAGCCGGCGGCGTCCAGCCCGTCACGGATCGCGGCCACCTGGCCGTCCATCATTCCGGACGGCCCGACCACATGCGCGCCGGCCCGGGCCTGGCTGAGCGCCAACTCGACGTAGCGGTCGTTGGTGGCGTCGTTGTCGACCCGGCCGCGCTCGTCCAGCACCCCGCAGTGGCCGTGGTCGGTGAACTCGTCCAGGCAGGTATCGGCCATGAGCACGATGTCGTCGCCGACGGCGTCCCGGACGGCACTCAGCGCCCGGTTCAGAATGCCGTCCGGTGCCGAGCCGACCGAGCCGACCGCGTCCTTGTCCTCGGGACGCGGCACGCCGAACAGCATCACGCCACCCAACCCGAGCGCGGCGGAGCGGCGCACCTCGTCGACCAGCGAATCGACGGTGTGCTGCACGATGCCCGGCAGTGAGCTGATCGGACGCGGGGCGTCGAGTCCCTCGGCGACGAACATCGGCAGCACCAGCTGACTCGGATGGATCCGGGTCTCAGCCACCAGGCGGCGTATCGCCGGCGTGGTGCGCAGCCGGCGCGGACGGACGATCATCGAGCTTCCTTTCGAAGGGTGACCAGGGCGTTCACCAGCCCGGCCGGAGTTGCTTCGGCAGCGGTCGCGACCACCGTGAACCCGGCGCCGCGGGCGGCGGCGGCGCTGCTTTCGCCGAGCGCAACAACCGGGGGACCGGGGCGACCGAGCAGGTCGGCGGCGGCCCGGACGACGGACGGCGCGGTCACCACGAACGCGTCGAAACCGTCCGGCCAGCCTAGGCGAACCTCCTCATCGACCCCGTCCACGGGATCGGTCCGGTAGACGGCGACCCGATCGACGTCGAACCCGCGGGCAGTGAGTCCGGCGTCCAATCCTGCGGCTGGGTCCGCAGCCCCGGGAACTAGCACCCGTCCGGGTTGATCGGGAGACGGCGAAGGGAACGACGCCGCCAGGTCCGCGCCGCCGGAGCCGGACGCCGGCAGCAGGTCCACCCGCAGCCCGGCTTCCTGGGCCGCAGCGGCCGTGGCCGCGCCAACGGCGGCGACCTTGGTGTCCTCAGGCAGCATCAGGGCAAGGTCGGCACCGAGGTCACGCAGCGCTCTGAGTGTCCGAGCTGAGGTCAGCACCAGCCAGTCGTAGCCACCGGTGGCGAGCCCGTCCAGCCGCTCACCGAGACGCGGATCGGTCACCGTGGCGTGTCGAGTGAAGGACGCCGTCGTCACCCGCGCACCGCGCAACGCGACCGCTTCGGCCAGCCGGGACGGCGGCATCAGCACGCGCAACCCCACCAGCGGAGCCAGGTCCTGAGCCATGGAGGTCAGCATCGCGCCGACAGCGGTACGCGGGGACAGGCCCCTCGGTCCACTTTCGAGCCTGACGGAGTTGGCGACCGTGGTCATCCCGTCCGGGGTGGCAAGCCGGGACCGCAGCCGCAGCACCGTTGGTTGGGCTTGCCTTGGTTGAGCTTGCGTTGGTTGAGCTTGTCGAAACCCCTCGTCCTCGACGGCCTCGCCACGGTCTCGACCAGCTCGACCAGCAACCGTCGGGGTCTGATCCGAGGTGACCTCGGCCAAGGCGCCGAACGGAGCCGCGCAACCGGCCTCGACCAGCCGCATCAACTCCCGCTCTGCCTCCACCGCGAACCGGGTGGGGGAGTGGTCGAGGTGCGCCAGCAGGGCCAGCAGCTCGGTATCGTCGCTGCGGCACTCCAGCGCCAACGCCCCCTGCGCGGGTGCCGGCACCAGCACGTCGGGTTCGAAGAACTCGGTGATCGCGTCGGCACGCCCCAGCCGGTTCAGGCCGGCGGCGGCCAGCACCACGGCGTCCAGATCGGCGCCGACCCGGCCCAGTCGGGTGTCGACGTTGCCGCGGATGTCCACGATCTCCAGATCCCCACGGGCAGCCCGAAGCTGAGCGGCTCGCCGGGGAGACCCGGTGCCGACTTTCGCGCCCCGCGGCAGACCCCAGAGCCCCAGACCGTCGCGGGCGCACAGCGCGTCCCGGGGATCCTCGCGCTCCGGGATCGCGCCCAGCGTCAATCCCTCGGCAGGGGTGGTCGGTAGATCCTTCAACGAGTGCACCGCCAGGTCGCAGACCCCGTCCAGCACCGCCTCACGAACGGCCGCCACGAACACCCCCACGCCGCCCATGCTCGACAGCGGGGCGGCGGAGACGTCGCCCAGAGTCTTCACCGGCACCAACTCGACCTCGGCGCCGAGCCCGCGCAGGGCGTCCGCGATCATCCCCGACTGCGCCAACGCCAGCCGGGATCCACGGGTTGCCAGCCTGATCCGCACCGTCCGATCTTGCCCTACCGTGCGCTTCGGGGAGTGCCACATCCGGGGGCTGGTCGGTGCTGTCCAGGGTCCGGACGTGGCCCTGACTGCGCCCGACAGACATTTATAGTCATTTCAACTAATAACAGATACGATGGTGTCATGCGTAAGGTTCGCGACATCGAATGCTGGCTCACCGACATGGACGGCGTCCTCGTGCACGAGGATCAGCCGCTGCCGGGCGCCGCCGCACTGATCGAGCGCTGGGTGGACACCTCCAAGCGCTTCCTGGTGCTGACCAACAATTCGCGTTTCACTCCTCGTGACCTCGCCGCGCGCCTGGAGCGCTCCGGCCTGCGGATCCCCGAGGAGAACATCTGGACCTCCGCCATGGCCACCGGCGCCTTCCTCGCCGACCAGCCGGGCGACAAGACCGCGTTCGTGATCGGCGAGGCCGGTCTGACCACCGCCGTGCATGACGCCGGATTCATCATCACCGAGACCGACCCCGCCTTCGTGGTGCTCGGCGAGACTCGCAACTTCTCCTTCGAGGCGATCACCAAAGCGGTCCGGTTCATCGCCGACGGTGCCCGGTTCATCGTCACCAACCCGGACACCACCGGCCCCTCCAAGGAGGGCCTGCTGCCGGCCGCCGGCGCCGTGGCGGCGATGGTCACCGCGGCGACCAACCGCCAGCCCTACGTGGTCGGCAAGCCGAACCCAATGATGTTCCGCTCCGCGATGCGCCGGATCGAGGCCCACTCGGAATCCACCGCGATGATCGGCGACCGGATGGACACCGACATCGTCGCGGGCATGGAGGCCGGCCTGCACACCGTCCTGGTGCTCACCGGGCTGACCACCACCGAGGACGTCGGAAAGTACCCGTTCCGGCCCAACCAGATCCTCGGCGGCGTGGACGAGCTGATCGACCAGATCTGACTTCGTTCCGCCTTCATCTCCACGTCGGCACGCCCAGGCGCTTCTAGGGAAACGGTGGTCGAGCCCTGTCGAGACCTCGGACAGGGTGCCCTCGCTAGGGGTTTCGATGTTGAGGGAGGGGTCTGTCGGAGGCTGACCACCGGAGCGTGCAGCCTTGCCCACGGTGGAGGCGACTGTGCGGATCGGGATGGGGTTCTCGCCATGAAGTTCCCGACGCAGGCTGATGTGGAGCTCTACTCGGGTCTGTACGTCATCACCATTCGAGACCGCCATACGGCTGCAACGGTGTCGATCAGTCTCGCTGTCAACTGATGCGATCGAAGCGTGCGCCCCAACGATTGGAATATTCATTCCACTTTCGGCATAGTAATGCCCATGTCTGTTCGGATCGCTGTCGCGGGGTGCACCGGCTACGCCGGAGGTGAGCTGCAGCGCCTGCTGGTGCAGCACCCGGAGGTCACCATCGGCAACCTGACGGCGAAGTCGAGCGCGGGTTCGCGACTGGTCGAGCACCACCCGCACCTGCTGCCGTTGGCGGACGTCGAGGTGCTCGACACTACCGCCGAGAACCTGGCCGGTCACGATGTGGTCTTCCTCGCGCTGCCGCACGGGGCGTCCGCCGCGGTCGCCGAGCAACTGGGCGACGACGTGCTGGTGATCGACGCGGGAGCCGATTTCCGGCTGAGCGACCCCGCCGACTGGCAGAAGTTCTACGGGACGCCGCACGCCGGCACCTGGCCGTACGGCCTGCCCGAGCTTCCCGGCCAGCGGGCCGTCCTGGCCGAGACCAATCGGATCGCGGTGCCGGGCTGCTTCCCGACCACGGTCACCCTGGCGCTGCTGCCCGCCCTCACCGCCGGCCTGACCGACGGCCGGGACGTGGTCGTGGTCGCGCCGACCGGGCCGTCCGGGGCGGGGAAGAGCCTCAAGGTCAACCTGCTGGCCGCCGAACTGCTCGGCAACGCCAGCGCCTATGGCGTCGGCGGGGTGCACCGGCACGTCCCCGAGATGCTGCAGAACTTCCGCCGGCTCGGCGCCGCCGCCCCCACCCTGTCGTTCACCCCGGTGCTGGTGCCGATGGCCCGCGGCATCCTGGCCACCGTCACCGCGCCGCTGAACGGGACGGGCCTCGGCGAGGACGATCTCGACAAGCTCGATCAACGGGTCCGCACCAGCTATGCGGAGGCCTACGCCGACGAGCCGTTCGTCCACCTGCTGCCCGAGGGCATCTGGCCGCAGACCCAGGCGGTCCTCGGCTCCAACGCCGTCCAGGTCCAGGTCACCGTCGACGCGGCCGCGAACCGCCTGGTCGCCGTCGCCGCGCTGGACAACCTGG
The DNA here is from genome assembly GCF_047602085.1 of Micropruina sp. Taxonomy (GTDB): domain Bacteria; phylum Actinomycetota; class Actinomycetes; order Propionibacteriales; family Propionibacteriaceae; genus Micropruina. The sequence goes on along the minus strand of NZ_JASGID010000005.1, from coordinate 13,666 downwards.
CCAAGGGCACCGCGGGTGGCGCCGTCCAGTCCATGAACCTGGCCCTCGGTCTGCCCGAGACCACCGGCCTGTCCACGATCGGAGTCGCGCCATGAGCGTCACCACCCCCAAGGGCTTCACCGCCGCCGGAGTCACCGCCGGCATCAAGGCATCCGGACGCCCCGACCTGGCACTGGTGGTCAACAACGGTCCGGACGCCCGTGCCGCCGCGGTGTTCACTTCGAACGCCTTCAAGGCAGCCCCGGTGCTCTGGTCGACCGATGCGGTGCAAGACGGACGCCTGGCCGCCGTGGTGCTGAACTCGGGTGGCGCCAACGCCTGCACCGGCCGCGACGGCCTGGCCGACGCCCGCCAAATGGCTGAATGGACGGCCCAGGGGCTGGGCACCGAGGTCACCGACGTGGCCGTCTGCTCCACCGGCCTGATCGGCGTCCGGCTGCCGATGAACAAGGTGCTGGCCGGCATCGAGCTGGCCACCCAGGATCTCTCCGACGATGGGGGCCCGGCCGCCGCTGAGGCGATCATGACCACTGACACCGTGCCCAAGACCGCCGCGTTCCACTCGCCGCGCCACTGGGCGATCGGCGGCATGGCGAAAGGCGCCGGCATGCTGGCTCCCGCGCTGGCCACCATGCTGGTGGTGATCACCACCGATGCCGTGATCGCCACCGACCAGCTCGATCAGGCGCTGAAGACCGCCACGGCATTCACCTTCGACCGCACCGATTCCGACGGCTGCATGTCGACCAACGACACGGTGATCGTGCTGGCCAGTGGCGCGTCGGGAGTCGCGGCCGATACCGAGGAGTTCACCGAGGCGCTCACCGGAGTCTGCCATTCGCTGGCCATGCAATTGCTGGCCGATTCCGAGGGCAGCTCGCACGACATCGAGGTCACGGTGGCGGGGGCAGTCACCGAGGCCGACGCGCTCGCGGTGGCCCGGGCGATCGCCCGCAGCAATTTGTTCAAATGTGCGGTGTTCGGCAACGACCCCAACTGGGGCCGGGTGCTGGCCGCGGCCGGCACGGTCGCGGCCGACTTCGACCCCGACCACGTCGACGTGTCGTTCAACGGGGTCGGGGTGTTCGTCGACGGCCAGTTGGGTGCCGACCGCTCCCAGGTCGACCTGATCGGCCGCGACGTGGTGGTCGACGTGAACCTGCACGCGGGCGAGGCCACCGCCACGATCTGGACCAACGACCTGACCTACGACTACGTTAAAGAGAACGCGGAGTATTCGACATGACCCCCACCACCAGAACCCGCGAGGTGGCGGCGCAGGTGAGTGCCAAGGCCGAGACGCTGATCGAGGCGCTGCCCTGGCTGGAGCGCTACGCGGGCAGCGTCGTGGTGGTCAAGTACGGCGGCAACGCGATGGTGAACGACCAGCTCAAGCGGGCCTTCGCCGAGGACGTGGTGTTCCTGCGCCGGTGCGGGCTCAAACCGGTGGTGGTGCACGGCGGTGGCCCGCAGATCTCGGCCATGCTCAACCGGCTCGGCATCGCTTCGGAGTTTCGGGGCGGCCTGCGGGTTACTTCCCCCGAGGCCATGGACGTGGTGCGCATGGTGCTGGTGGGGCAGGTGGGCCGTGAGCTGGTGGGTCTGCTGAACGCCCACGGCCCGCTCGCGGTCGGGCTCTCGGGTGAGGACGCCGGGCTGTTCACCGCCACCCGCCGGGGGGTCGTTGTCGACGGCGAATCGGTCGACCTGGGCCTGGTCGGCGAGGTGACGACCGTGCGTCCCGAGGCGGTGATCGACCTGATCGAGAGCGGGCGCATTCCGGTGATCGCCACCGTGGCGCCCGACGAGGGCGGCAACGTGCACAACGTGAACGCCGACACCGCCGCCGGGGCGCTGGCCGTGGCGCTGAACGCCGAGCGGTTCATCGTGCTGACCGACGTCGAGGGCCTCTACGCCGACTGGCCCAGCAGCGAAGAGGTGATCGCCCGGATCACCTCCAGCGAGTTGCAGGCGCTCCTGCCATCGCTCGAGGCCGGGATGATCCCCAAGATGGAGGCCTGCCTGCAGGCCGTTCGGGGCGGGGTCGACCGGGCCACCATCATCGACGGACGAGTCCCGCACAGCCTCCTGCTCGAGATCTTCACCAGCGAAGGGCTCGGCACCATGGTGGTGCGCGACGACGAGGGGGATCCCGCATGACGCTCACCGCACTCGGCGGCGGTCAGGCCGAACTCACCACTCGCTACACCCGTTCGGTGATGAACACCTTCGGCCCGCCCAAGCGGGTCTTCGTGCGCGGCGAGGGAGTGCACCTGTGGGACGCCGACGGCAACCGCTACCTCGACCTGCTCGCCGGGCTGGCGGTCAACGCGCTGGGCCACGCCCACCCCCAGGTGATCGGCGCCATCTCGGCGCAACTCTCGACGCTGGGCCATGTGTCGAATTTCTTCGCCACCCCCACCCAGATCGCCCTCGCTGAGCGGCTGGACGCCTTCGTGACGGCCAACGCCCCAGGCCTGCCGGCCCGGGTGTTCTTCACCAATTCGGGCACCGAGGCCAACGAGGCCGGCTTCAAGATCACCCGGCGCACCGGCCGCACCCGGCTGATCGCCATGGAGGGATCGTTCCACGGCCGCAGTCTGGGCGCGCTGGCGCTGACCAGCAACCCCGCCTACCGCGAGCCGTTCCGGCCGTTGCCCGGCGACGTCACGTTCGTGCCTTACGGCGACGCGGACGCCCTGGCCGCGGCGCTCGACGACACCGTCGCGGCTGTCGTGCTCGAACCGATCCAGGGCGAGAACGGGGTCGTCGAACCGCCGTCCGGCTACCTGGCCAGGGTGCGTGAACTGACCGCGGCCGTGGGCGCGCTGCTGTGGCTCGACGAGGTGCAGACCGGCATCGGACGTTGCGGCGACTGGCTGGCCAGTACCGAGTCGGGGGTGACCGCAGACATCGTGACCTTTGCCAAGGGCCTGGGCAACGGCTTCCCGGTGGGCGCCTGCGTCGCCACCGGCGCGGCGGCCACGCTGCTCGGTGCGGGCGCGCACGGCACTACGTTCGGCGGTAACCCGGTCGGGGCGGCCGCGGGGCTGGCGGTGCTCGGCATCATCGAGCGGGACGGATTGCTGCAGCGCGCCCGGCAGGCCGGCGAGCGGCTCGCCGCCGACATTTCGGCGCTGGGCCACCCCCGCATCGACCACGTGCGGGGCCGCGGGCTGCTACGCGGCGTCGTGCTCACCGAACCCGTCGCGCCGGCGGTGGCCGATGCCGCCCTGGCCGCCGGGTTCGTGATCAACGCGCCCCGGCCCACCGTGCTGCGGCTGGCGCCGCCGCTGATCGTTCCCGACGCCGAGCTCGATCGGTTCGTCGCGGCCCTCCCCGGCCTGCTGGACGCGCCATGACCGAGCCCCGCACGCCGCAGACCAAGACGGCGCGCCAGGCGCGGATCGTCGAGCTGATCGCCCGCCGGCAGGTGCGCTCGCAGACCGAGCTGGCCCATCTGCTGGCCGCCGAGGGCATCGTGGTTACCCAGGGCACGCTGAGCAAAGACCTGGTCGACGTCGGCGCGGTGCGGGTGCGGCAGGGCGACGGCGACTTCGGCTACGCCCTGCTGGCGGGGGAGCGTCCGGGGGATTCGTCGTCGGCTGCGCCGCGGTTGTCGCGGCTGTGCGCCGAGCTGCTGGTGTCGGCCGAGGGTTCGGCCAACCTGGCCGTGTTGCGCACCCCGCCGGGAGCGGCGCGAATTCTTCGCTTCGGCGATCGACCGGGTGGGGCTGGCCGAGGTGCTAGGCACGATCGCCGGCGACGACACCATCGCGGTGATCACCCGCGACCCGGCCGGCGGTGCGAAGCTGGCCGAGACCATGCTGGCGATGAGCCACAACCCGCGAACGGAGTGAGATGACGCAGAACCCACCGGCCCCGCCGTTGCCGTCCGGGCAGGGGGGCGGCAGTGCCGATGCCGGACGCCTGTGGGGAGGACGTTTCGCGGGCGGTCCGGCCGAGGCGATGTTCGCCCTGTCGGTCTCGACGCACTTCGACTGGCGGCTGGCCCGGCACGACCTGGCCGGGTCACGGGCCCACGCCCGGGCGCTGGCCGGCGCGGGGCTGCTCACCGGTGACGAACTGTCCGCGATGCTGGCCGGCCTCGACGCGCTCGAGGCCGATGTGGTCTCGGGCGCCTATGTCGCGGCGCCGTTTGATGAAGACGTGCACGGCTCGCTCGAGCGTGGCTTGATCGAGCGCGTGGGCACTGAACTCGGTGGACGACTGCGGGCCGGGCGCTCCCGCAACGACCAGATCGCCACCCTGATCAGGATGTACCTGCGCGATGAGCTGCGCGTGGTGGCCCAGGGCGTCCAGTCGGTGGTGGTCGCCCTGTACGAGCAGGCCCGCACGCACCTGGGTGCGCCGATGCCGGGCCGCACGCACCTGCAGTCGGCCCAGCCGGTGCTGCTCAGCCATCATCTGCTGGCGCACGCCTGGCCGCTGCTGCGCGATGTGCAGCGGATTCGCGACCTGGACAAGCGGCTGGCCGTCTCGCCGTACGGGTCGGCCGCCCTGGCCGGCACCTCGCTCGGCCTCGATCCCGAGGCGGTGGCGGACCAGCTCGGCTTCGAGGGTGGGTCGGTGGCCAACTCGATCGACGGTACCGCGGCCCGGGACCTGGTCGCCGAGGCGGCATTCGTACTTGCCCAACTGGCCGTCGACCTTTCGCGGATCAGCGAAGAGGTGATCCTGTGGGCCACCGTCGAATTCGGCTTCGTGAAACTCGATGACGCCTGGTCGACCGGCTCGTCGATCATGCCGCAGAAGAAGAACCCCGACGTGGCCGAGCTGGCCCGGGGCAAGGCGGGCCGGCTGATCGGCAACCTGACCGGGTTGCTGGCCACGCTCAAGGGGCTGCCGCTGGCCTACAACCGCGACCTGCAAGAAGACAAGGAGCCGGTCTTCGACTCCCTCGATCAGTTGCGGGTGCTGCTGCCGGCCATGGCGGGCATGCTCGCCACCCTGCAGTTCCAGACCGACCGAATGGCCGAGCGGGCCGCGCAGGGGTTCAGCCTGGCCACCGACGTTGCTGACGCTCTGGTGCGGCAGCGGGTGCCGTTCGCCCGGGCGCACGAGATCTCGGGTGCGGCGGTGCGCTACTGCGAGGCCCGCGGCATCGACCTGCCTGACCTCACCGGCGAGCAACTGGCCGAGATCGACCCGTCGCTCACCCCCGAGGTGCTCGACGTGCTCACCGTGCAGGGCTCGATCGACTCGCGCAACGGCCGCGGCGGAACGGCCACGGTGCGGGTGGTCGAGCAACTCCGCGAGGTGCACGACGGCATCGATGCGATCAGCGACTGGCTGACCGCCGCGCCGTCGGCTGAGCCGACGACCCGCGAGGCGAACGAAGGCTGCTACTGGAGCGCGGATCGTCCGCAGTGACGGTTCTCGTCGGTCGAGCTTGTCGAGACCTCGGTCATCACGCCGGGGCAAGGGGTTTCGCCAAGCTCACCCAGCGGTGGGCGCATTGATCAGGAATTTTCCCTAGCCCGCTGACAGCCGTCCGGTGCGGGCCAGTGCCACCACCGCCGCCAGCACCGGAAGGGTCGCCAAGGCCAGGCCGTCGAACCCAATGCCGGTCAGCACCACGCCCGCGCCGGCGGCCCCGATCGCGCCCACCAGGCTCATCGCGAAGTCGGTGCGTCCCTGGCGGCTGGTGCGGGTCTGCTCGTCCGACGCCTCGGTGAGCAGCGCCGAGCCGGCCACCGTGGCCGCGCTCCAGCCCAGCCCCAGCAGCACCAGCGCGACGCTGACGGCAGTCGCCTCATGCTGCGCGCACGCGATCACCGCCACGCAGCCGGCCAGAATCGCGTAGCCCAGCACGATCGTCGGCACCCGTCCCCAGCGATCGGAAAGCAGGCCGAACACCGGTGACAGAGCGAACATGCCGGCGATGTGCAGGCTGATGGTCACCCCCACGACGCTGAGCGTCGCGCCATGGTGCAGCAGGTGCAGCGGCGTCATGGCCATGATCGCCACCATCACGCCGTGGGCCCCGACGATAGCCACGGTGGCGTACCGTGCGGCGGCTGGACGATCGGCACGCACGATGCGCGCCGCACCGGGGTCGCGGGCGTCTGCCACCTGCTGGGCCAACCGCAGCGGGTCGGGGCGCAGGGCCGTCAGATAGAGCGTGATGGCCGCGAGTTGGCTGACGATCGTGAACGCGTACGCGCCGGTCAGTGGCGGCATGCCGACGGCGGCCCCGACCGCTTCGCCGGGGCCGACCAGGTTAGGGCCGAGAACGGCGCCGACCGTGGTGGTCCAGACCACGATCGACAGGTCGCAGGCCGCGCGAGGCGTCCGTGGCCAGGTCGGTGGCGGCGAATCGCGATTGCAGATTGGCGGCCTGGCCGGCCCCGATCAGCACGAACCCGACCAGCAGCGGCACGAAAGCGCCGCCGGCCACGGCCGCGACCACGACGCCCACGCCGACCAGCGAGACCGCCATGCCGGTGGCCAGGGCCGGGCGTCGTCCGCGCGCCCGGGCCAGTGCGGCGAGCGGCACCGCGGTGAGGGCCGTGCCGAGGGTGATCGCGGCACTGGCCAACCCCGACAACGCGTCATCACCCGAGATCTGTGCAGCCAGCACGGCGCCGAGAGAGACCGTGGCGCCGAAGCTGATGCCGCCGAGTACCTGACCGACCGACAGCACGGCGATGGTCCGGCGCTGCGCCACGACGAGGTTGGTCACCGCGTCACCCTACCGAGCGCCGGGCGAGGCAGCAGGGCTCTGTACCCAGCCCACCAGTACCATCCGTGCCGCCGCACGACGCCGTCGAAACCAGACCGCTCCGCCCGATTACCGGCTCATTCCCATAGGCTTGCGTAGCGTGACTGACGTATGTGACGAACTGACCTGGCGCGGGTTGATCGCCCACTCCACCGATGCGGACGCCCTGCGTGCCCACCTGGCGAACGGGCCGGTCACCTTCTACGTCGGCTTCGACCCCACCGCACCCAGCATTCACATGGGCAATCTGGTGCAGATCATGGTGGCCCGGGCGCTGCAGCGGGCCGGGCACCGTCCGATTCTGCTGGTGGGCGGCTCGACCGGCCTGATCGGTGACCCCAAGCAGGCCGGTGAGCGCATCATGAACCCGGTCGAGCAGGTGGCCGAATGGGTGGCTCGCATCCGAGAGCAGGTCAGCCGGCTGATCTCGTTCGAGGGCGACAACGCGGCGATCCTGGTGAACAACTACGACTGGACCGCCGACCTCTCCACCCTTGACTTCCTGCGTGACGTGGGCAAGCACTTTCCGGTCAACCGCATGCTCGATCGGGAGGTGGTCAAGGCGCGGCTCGAGTCGGGCATCTCGTTCACCGAGTTCAGCTACGTGCTGCTGCAGTCGCTCGATTACCGCGAACTGTTCCGTCGGCATGGCTGCACGTTGCAGACCGGCGGTTCCGACCAGTGGGGCAACATCACTGCTGGTGTCGAGCTGATCCGGCGCTCCGAGGCGGCGAAGGTGCACGCCTTGGCCACGCCGTTGCTCACCAAGGCCGATGGCGCCAAATTCGGCAAGACCGAATCCGGCACGGTCTGGCTTGATCCGGCCATGACCTCCCCCTACGCGTTTCACCAGTTCTTTCTGAACTCCGAAGATGCCAAGGTGCTCGAATACCTCAGGGTGTTCAGCGAGCGACCGCCGGCCGAGCTCGACGAGATCGCCGCCCGCAGCGCCGAGGCGCCCCACCTTCGCATCGCCCAGCGGGCACTCGCCGACGACGTCACCGATCTGGTGCACTCCCCAGCCGAGCGTCAGGCGGCCACCCAGGCCGCCCAGGCGCTCTTCGGACGAGCGGAGCTGCGCGACCTGACCGCCGACACACTGCGGGCGGTCGCCAGCGAACTCGGGGCGGCCGCACTGCCGGCCGGGCCTGAGCTACCCACCGTGGTGGACGCTCTCGAGGCGTCGGGCGTGGTGGCCAGCAAGTCAGCGGCTCGGCGTGCGATCGCCGAGGGCGGTGCGTACCTGAACAACGTCAAGATCACCGACCCGACGGCCCGGCTGAGTGCAGCGGAGATGCTGCCGGGGGGAGTGGTTCTGTTGCGCCGAGGCCGACGCACGGTTGGGGCGCTGCAATTCGGCTAGAACGGCCGGCTACGCCTCCGGGCCCGGCCGCATGAACAAAACCCCTAGTCAGAAGCACGACACGCCCGAACGTCAACGCCGATTTGACCCACCGGGCCAAACTCCGTAATGTTTACCAAGCCTTCTCAGTGACACGGACGGCCCGGAGAAATCCGGAGCGGCCGAACTGAGGTAGGACTCCAACCACACCAGTAGGGATACGGTGTGTCTCCATGCCAGGAGCCGCCAAGATCCCAACACTGTCGCGGGCGGAGGGGGCAAAATAGCTCAGTTTGACACCGAGCAAGAGCCCTAGTAAAGTAAGTCGAGTTGCCCCAAGCAACGGTTACTTAAACCGAAGCGCGGTGCGCACCCGAAACTTGAGAACTCAACAGCGTGCTTGAAAGTCAATGCAAAGCGCACCCGTGACTGGGTGTGCGAATGAAATATCCCGTCTGTGTGGAGCTTGCTTCACACAACGAGATTCCTTTGATTATTGATAGATCCAGCAATGGATCCTGTCAGTGTCAAACAATCCTTGACAGCAAATACCGGCCTCGGTCGGTGCTGAAAATTTTCAACGGAGAGTTTGATCCTGGCTCAGGACGAACGCTGGCGGCGTGCTTAACACATGCAAGTCGAACGGTGACGAAGAGCTTGCTCTTCTGATCAGTGGCGAACGGGTGAGTAACACGTGAGCAACCTACCCTTGACACTGGGATAACAGTTGGAAACAGCTGCTAATACCAGATATGAACTCAGCAGGCATCTGCCGAGTTGGAAAGCTCCGACGGTCAAGGATGGGCTCGCGGCCTATCAGCTTGTTGGTGAGGTAACGGCTCACCAAGGCGACGACGGGTAGCCGGCCTGAGAGGGCGACCGGCCACACTGGGACTGAGATACGGCCCAGACTCCTACGGGAGGCAGCAGTGGGGAATATTGCGCAATGGGCGAAAGCCTGACGCAGCAACGCCGCGTGCGGGACGACGGCCTTCGGGTTGTAAACCGCTTTCAGCAGGGACGAAACTGACGGTACCTGCAGAAGAAGCACCGGCTAACTACGTGCCAGCAGCCGCGGTGATACGTAGGGTGCGAGCGTTGTCCGGAATTATTGGGCGTAAAGAGCTCGTAGGCGGTCTGTCACGTCGGAAGTGAAAACTCGGGGCTCAACCCCGAGCCTGCTTTCGATACGGGCAGACTTGAGGAATGTAGGGGAGAACGGAATTCCTGGTGGAGCGGTGGAATGCGCAGATATCAGGAGGAACACCAGTGGCGAAGGCGGTTCTCTGGACATTAACTGACGCTGAGGAGCGAAAGCGTGGGGAGCAAACAGGCTTAGATACCCTGGTAGTCCACGCCGTAAACGGTGGGCACTAGGTGTGGGGAACTTCCACGTTCTCCGTGCCGTAGCTAACGCATTAAGTGCCCCGCCTGGGGAGTACGGCCGCAAGGCTAAAACTCAAAGGAATTGACGGGGGCCCGCACAAGCGGCGGAGCATGTTCATTAATTCGATGCAACGCGAAGAACCTTACCTAGGTTTGACATATACCGGAAACATCTGGAGACAGGTGCCCCGCAAGGTCGGTATACAGGTGGTGCATGGCTGTCGTCAGCTCGTGTCGTGAGATGTTGGGTTAAGTCCCGCAACGAGCGCAACCCTCGTCCTATGTTGCCAGCGGTTCGGCCGGGAACTCATAGGAGACTGCCGGGGTCAACTCGGAGGAAGGTGGGGATGAGGTCAAGTCATCATGCCCCTTAAGTCTAGGGCTTGAAACATGCTACAATGGCTGGTACAAAGGGCTGCGATACCGCAAGGTGGAGCGAATCCCATAAAGCCAGTCTCAGTTCGGATTGGGGTCTGCAACTCGACCCCATGAAGTCGGAGTCGCTAGTAATCGCAGATCAGCAATGCTGCGGTGAATACGTTCCCGGGCCTTGTACACACCGCCCGTCAAGTCATGAAAGTCGGTAACACCCGAAGCCGGTGGCCCAACCCTTGTGGAGGGAGCCGTCGAAGGTGGGACCGGTAATTAGGACTAAGTCGTAACAAGGTAGCCGTACCGGAAGGTGCGGCTGGATCACCTCCTTTCTAAGGAGCCATTGGCGGGGATTAATCACCTCGTCCAAGCGCCAGGTCATCCACGACGAACGTTCGTGGGGCCGGCAGGCTACTAGTGGATCATTGACTTGAAGCCGAGCGAGCAGCTCGTCAGTACAACCCCCTCAGGGGAGTGGAACTTCGATGCCTGTGAGCGACGCCTGAGAGCACGCTGTTGGGTCCTGAAGGGTCGGTTGTGTTTGCAACCCTCTTCTACGCGGACCAGATGAGATTCGTCGGCTTGATGCCGCCGGTCGAACTGGGCCCGCCCGTTTCTTGAGAACTGCACAGTGGACGCGAGCATCTTTGTAGTGAAATAACAAGCTACTAAGGGCAATCGGTGGATGCCTTGGCATCAAGAGCCGATGAAGGACGTTGTAACCTGCGATAAGCCACGGGGAGCTGGTAAACGAGCTTTGATCCGTGGATCTCCGAATAGGGAAACCTCGAAAGAAACCGGAGTCATGTCCGGCGACCTCTACCTGAACACATAGGGTAGTTGGAGGGAACGTGGGGAAGTGAAACATCTCAGTACCCACAGGAAAAGAAAACAACCGTGATTCCGTAAGTAGTGGCGAGCGAACGCGGAAGAGGCCAAACCCAGCATGTGTGATAGCTGACAGGCGTTGCATGTTGGGGGTAGTGGGGCCGCACAGACCGGGCTGTCATCTGGTCAGAGAGTAAGAAAAGAGCGTTGAAGTCGAAGGACTCTGGGAAGTTCCGGCACAGAAGGTAATACCCCTGTAGACGTAAGCCGCTCTCTCTCGTGCGTCACCCCAAGTAATGCGGAACCCCTGAAATTCCGCATGAATCTGGCGGGACCACCCGTTAAGCCTAAATACTCCTTGATGACCGATAGCGGACAAGTACCGTGAGGGAAAGGTGAAAAGTACCCCGGGAGGGGAGTGAAATAGTACCTGAAACCGATTGCCTACAATCCGTCGGAGCCTGCTGTACCTTCGGGTGCGGGGGTGACGGCGTGCCTTTTGAAGAATGAGCCTGCGAGTTAGTGGTACGTGGCGAGGTTAACCCGTGTGGGGAAGCCGTAGCGAAAGCAAGTCCGAATAGGGCGACATAGTCGCGTGCTCTAGACCCGAAGCGTAGTGATCTATCCATGGCCAGGGTGAAGCGACGGTAAGACGTCGTGGAGGCCCGAACCCACTTGGGTTGAAAACCGAGGGGATGAGCTGTGGATAGGGGTGAAAGGCCAATCAAACTACGTGATAGCTGGTTCTCCCCGAAATGCATATAGGTGCAGCGTCGCGCGTTTCTTACCGGAGGTAGAGCACTGGATGGTCTAGGGGGCCCACAAGCTTACCGAAATCAGCCAAACTCCGAATGCCGGTAAGTGAGAGCGCGGCAGTGAGACTGTGGGGGATAAGCTTCATAGTCGAGAGGGAAACAGCCCAGAACACCAGCTAAGGCCCCTAAGAGATTGCTAAGTGGAAAAGGATGTGGAGTTGCACAGACAACCAGGAGGTTGGCTTGGAAGCAGCCACCCTTGAAAGAGTGCGTAATAGCTCACTGGTCAAGTGATTCTGCGCCGACAATTTAGCGGGGCTCAAGCAATCCGCCGAAGCTGTGTCATTCGTGTTATAACCAGGCCTTCGTGGTCCAGGTGCACGGATGGGTAGGGGAGCGTCGTGTGCGCGGTGAAGCGGCGGGGTGACCCAGCCGTGGAGAGCACACGAGTGAGAATGCAGGCATGAGTAGCGAATGACGGGTGAGAAACCCGTCCGCCGAATATCCAAGGGTTCCAGGGTCAAGCTAATCTGCCCTGGGTAAGTCGGGACCTAAGGCGAGGCCGACAGGCGTAGTCGATGGACAACGGGTTGATATTCCCGTACCGGCGAAACAACGACCCTGCCGAGGCAGTCAATGCTAAGCACGCGAGAGCTGGCGGCGGACTTCGGTCCAAGCCAGTTTGAGTCTGCGACCCACGATTGTATTAGGCAAGCTGCGGAGGGACGCAGGAAGGTAGCCCATCCCGGGCGATGGTTGTCCCGGGGTAAGTGCGTAGGGCGAGGTGTAGGCAAATCCGCACCTCACGTGCCTGAGACATTATGCCTTTTGGAGCTACGGCTCCTGAAGTGGGTGATCCTATGCTGCCTAGAAAATCTTCGTGAGCGAGTTGTTAGCCGCCCGTACCCTAAACCGACACAGGTGGATAGGTAGAGAATACCAAGGCGATCGAGAGAATCGTGGTGAAGGAACTCGGCAAAATACCCCCGTAACTTCGGGATAAGGGGGACCTGACGTGTGACAGTATTTACTGCTCGAGCACTGAGGGTCGCAGAGACCAGGCCCAAGCGACTGTTTACTAAAAACACAGGTCCGTGCCAAGTTGAAAGACGATGTATACGGACTGACTCCTGCCCGGTGCTGGAAGGTTAAGGGGAAGTGTTAGGGCAACCGAAGCACTGAACTTAAGCCCCAGTAAACGGCGGTGGTAACTATAACCATCCTAAGGTAGCGAAATTCCTTGTCGGGTAAGTTCCGACCTGCACGAATGGAGTAACGATTTGGGCGCTGTCTCCACCACGAACTCGGCGAAATTGCACTACGAGTAAAGATGCTCGTTACGCGCAGCAGGACGGAAAGACCCCGGGACCTTTACTATAGTTTGGTATTGGTGATCGGTACGACTTGTGTAGGATAGGTGGGAGACTTTGAAGCATGGACGCCAGTTCGTGTGGAGTCATCGTTGAAATACCACTCTGGTCGTTCTGGTTATCTAACCTAGGTCCATTATCTGGATCAGGGACAGTGCCTGATGGGTAGTTTGACTGGGGCGGTCGCCTCCCAAAATGTAACGGAGGCGCCCAAAGGTTCCCTCAGCCTGGTTGGCAATCAGGTTTTGAGTGTAAGTGCACAAGGGAGCTTGACTGTGAGAGGGACACCTCAAGCAGGGACGAAAGTCGGGACTAGTGATCTGACGGTGGCACGTGGAAGCGCCGTCACTCAACGGATAAAAGGTACCCCGGGGATAACAGGCTGATCTTGCCCGAGCGTCCATAGCGACGGCATGGTTTGGCACCTCGATGTCGGCTCGTCGCATCCTGGGGCTGGAGTCGGTCCCAAGGGTTGGGCTGTTCGCCCATTAAAGCGGCACGCGAGCTGGGTTTAGAACGTCGTGAGACAGTTCGGTCCCTATCCGCTGCGCGCGTAGGAATCTTGAGAGAGGCTGTCCTTAGTACGAGAGGACCGGGACGGACAAACCTCTGGTGTGCCAGTTGTTCTGCCAAGAGCACGGCTGGTTGGCTACGTTTGGAAGTGATAACCGCTGAAAGCATCTAAGCGGGAAGCACGTCTCAAGATGAGGGTTCCCACAGAGTTAATCTGGTAAGGCCCCCGGAAGACCACCGGGTTGATAGGTCGGATGTGGAAGTGCAGCAATGCATGGAGCTGACCGATACTAATAGGCCGAGGGCTTGTTTCCTACAAAGATGCTACGCGTCCACTGTGCGGTTCCCGAGCAAC
>NZ_JASGID010000004.1:0-536587 GCF_047602085.1 Micropruina sp. | reverse complement strand
AGTAGGACGTCGCCGGACTTTCAAACACCCCCGTGGTGATCAGAAATGATCAGCACGGGGGTGTTTTGCGTCCCGGTTGTGACCACGGCAGACTTGCGGGGTGAGTGACGAGTGGGGCGCGAATGACAACGAGCGTGGCCGGTCGGGGCGAGGCCGAAATCAGGGCCCTTCAGGCGGGCCGAAGCGCAACGGCGCAGGGCGCCGTTCGGGTCGAGGTGATGCATCTCCCCGGAGTGCGAACGGGGGTGGTCGCGGTGCCGCCGAGCGTTCTGGGGACTTTCGCGGCGGCGCCGGTTCGGGGCGTTCAGCGGAGTTTGGCTCCGGGGTTGGTCGTTCCGCGGCTGGGCGTAACAGATCGGGCCGTACCTTCGAGTCTCGGGGGGCCGCGGGCCGGAGCGGGTTCGATGCTTCCGGCGATAGGCGAGAGGGCGATGGCCGGAGCGGATCTGGACATAGCCGGGACGGGCGCTCTGGCGGTGGCCGCACCGCCGCTGCGGGCGACAGGGATCCGCGGTCGAACGCTGGCGACTTACGGCGCGGTCGTGGTGCCTTAGCTGGCGACCGTCAAGGGGGCACTGGAGCGCCGCGGGGCGGGAATGGCTCGACGGGTTCGCGCGGGTACCGGTCCGGGGGCTCTGATTCCGGAGACCGTCCCTATCGTTCGCGTGCGGTAGGTGCCGACAATCGCAGCAAACAAGGGGGCAGCCGACCGGGGGGCGAGCGAGCCGGTCAAGGCTCGGGTTCAGGGCAGCGTCCGTACCGTGCCCGGTCGGGAGCCGGTCACGAACGCGCCAGGAGGGAGGGTCAGTCGCGCGGCTATCGTGCGGGCTTCGGTGATGAGGCGGGGCAGGCCAACGGTGGGCGGGGGAATGGGTCGAACGCGCCGATTCGTGGCGGTAGCCGAGATCAGGGCACCGATACCAACGCCGGCGTCCGTCGGCCCTATCGTTCGAATCAGGGCGGTACGGGTGAGGACGGCGGCCGCAGGCGGGCAGCAGCAGGGCGTCCACACGATGCCGGTCGCGCGGTCCGCCGGTCGTCTGAGGCCGGCGAGCGGCGAGGCCCGACCCGGGGCGGCACCGTTGCCGCCGCGGGAGCGGCTGGGGCGGGAGCGGCCTGGCGTGCGTCGAAGTCTGACGATCGGGGCGGACGGCCGGTGCGCGAGCCACGCGAACCTCGTGAGATTCCGCCCGGCTTGGCGGCCAAGCCCGATGAGCCCGCTACCCCGACCGATGTGGACCTGTCTCTGCTGTCTCGGGGGGTGAGGGCCGAGTTGCGCGGACTGAGCCTGGAGCTGGCCGAGATTGTCGCCGCGCATCTGGCCGCGGCCGCTGCGTTGGTCGACACCGATCCCGCGCTGGCCTATGCGCACGCCGAGGCGGCTCGACGGCGCGCGGCGCGGCTACCCGTGGCCCGGGAAGCGGCGGGCACGACCGCGTACGCGGCGGGCGAGTACGCAGCGGCGCTGAACGAGTTTCGGGCGCTGCGGCGGATGACCGGCAGCGACGACTTTCTGGCCGTCATGGCTGACTGCGAGCGCGGGCTGGGTCGCCCCCAAGCCGCGCTCAAGCTGGTGAAGCAGGGCATTGCGGCCGCTCCGCCGATCGCCGCCCGGGTGGAGTTGCGGTTGGTCGAGGCCGGCGCGCGTGAGGCGCTGGGGCAGCGCGACGAAGCGACCCGGCTGTTGCGGCAAGAGATCGAGCTGATCGGTGCTCGCGGGCCGAAGAGCTCGCGGGCGCGGCTGCGGTACTTTTTCGCTCAACTGCTTGCCGAGGCCGGTGACGCGGCCGAGGCCGAGAAGTGGTTCGCCGCCGCCGTCCGGCTTGACCCCGACGACGAGACCGGGGCCGCCGAGGCGCTGGCCGAACTGCAGGGCATTACCATCGAGTTCGACGACACCGACGAACCCTCCGATCAGCCGGACATCGACCATCCGGACGGCCGCGCGCCCCTGGAGGACCGGTGACCAGCCCCATCATCGAGGCTCATGATGTCGCCTTCTTCGACCTCGATGGGGTGATCTACCTGGGCCCGATCGCCGTACCAGGGGCGGTGGAGGGCGTCGCGGAGGTCCGGGCGTCCGGAGCCCGGGTGATGTTCGTCACCAATAACGCCGCCCGGAGTGCTGATGCGGTGGCGACACATCTCAGCGAACTCGGTTTTCACGCGGGGCCGGACGATCTGATCACCAGCGCGCAGGTGGCTGTCGGCGTGCTTCGAGAGTTGTTGCCGGCCGGCAGTCTGCTGCTGGTCGCGGGCACCGAGAACCTGGTCGACCTGGCTCGCTCGGCCGGCTTTCGCACCACCGAGTCCGCCGCTGACCGGCCGGACGCCGTGCTGCAGGGTTACCACCCCGACATTGCGTGGCCACTGCTCGACGAGGCGGGCATCGCGGTGCAACGCGGCGCCGCTTGGTACGGCACCAACGACGACCTTAACCGCCCGACCGATCGCGGCCTGGTGCCGGGTCTCGGCGCTCAGTTGGCGGTGGTCGGCAGTACCGTGCGACAGCAACCGGTGGTGTTCGGCAAGCCACACGCGCCGATGCTCGACTTCGCGGTGAAGCACACCGGCGCGCAGCGTCCGATCTTCGTCGGCGACCGCATCGACACCGACATCATGGGCGGTAACCGGGCGGGCATGCCGACCTTGCTGGTGTTCACCGGCGCGCACGGCAAGCGTGAGCTGCTGGCGGCCGGCCCCGGTGATCGGCCCAGCCACATCGGCGCCGACCTGCGCGCGCTGCTGCAGCCACCCAGGGTGGCGACGCAACAGGGCCAGGCCTGGCGTTGTGGCACCGCCGCCGCAGCTCTGCGCGACGGCGTGGCGACCCTCGAGGGTGACCTGGGCACGCAGGCCGGGCAACTAGACGCGCTGTGGGCGCTGGCCAACCTGGTCTGGACGACCGGAGCAGACGGCCACGACGCCCTCAGGCTGCTCGACCAACTGCACTGAGAGCAGAGCATCACCGATCACCGCAACGCGCCGCTGGTGGAGCTTGTCGAGACCTGTGGTCCGCTGGGGTGGTTGGTTTTCGATCAGCTCGGCTTGGGGAACCGCTGGTTTTTCGTTGGTCGAGCTTGTCGAGACCTGTGGTCCGCTGGGGTGGTTGGTTTTCGATCAGCTCGGCTTGGGGAGCCGCTGGTTTTTCGCTGGTCGAGCTTGTCGAGACCTGTAGTCATCGCGCTGTGGCTAGGGATTTCGGCACGCTCAACCAGCGGTGGTCGGGCTGACTCTGTTCCTGTTGATGATTGGCATGAGTGGCGCCGCAGGGTTCTCGACTCGACCTTGCGGGTGGGTCTCGACCAACGGGTGATCAGCGTTCCCTGCGCCGGTGGTCGGGCCGGTTCGAACGGACGAGACCTTCGTACCGCCCACCTGGCGGGTTCTCGGACGATAGTCTCGGCGACGAGCGCACCAAGAGGGGCGCGCCCGACTCAGGAGTCCATCGTGCCAACCGGCAAGCAGCGAACCACTGACCTCGCCCTGATCGCCGTGTTCGCGGCGTTGATTGCCGCGTTCTCTCTGGTGCCGGGCATTCCGATCGGGCCGGTGCCGATCACCTTGCAGACCCTCGGCGTGGCACTGGCCGGGCTCGTGCTCGGGCCCTGGCGGGGCTTCGCGGCCACCGCCCTGTATCTGCTGGTCGGGTTCGCGGGACTGCCCGTGTTCGCCAGCGGCGCCGCCGGGCTGGGTGTGCTGGGCAAGCCCAGCGTGGGCTACCTGCTGAGTTTTCCGATCGCCGCCGTGGTGGCCGGGCTGTTCGCGCGCTGGTTCGGTGATCGCCGGCCCCGGTTGCTGTGGATGTTCCTGGCCGGGTTCGGGGCCTCGGTGCTGATCGTGCACCCGGCCGGCATCGTGGGCCTGATGGCGGTGCTGCAGATCGACTTCGCCAAGGCCTTCGCCATCGACATCGCCTTCTGGCCCGGAGACGTGGCGAAGAACCTGATCGCGGCCACCATCGCCGTTGCCGTGCACAAGGCCTTCCCGGCGCTGCTGTCGCTGCGCGTTGCGGCTGTCGCCTGACGTGATCGTTCTGCGCGACGTCAGCGTTGCCGTCGCGACTTCGGCCGAGCCCGGCACCAAGCTGCTGCTGGCCGGCATCGACCTCGAGTTGGCCGAGCACCGGATCGCGCTGATCGGCGCCAACGGATCAGGCAAGTCGACGCTGCTGCGGCTCCTGAACGGGCTGACGCTGCCGACCGCGGGCACGGTGCAGGTCGACGGCCACGACACCCGCACCGACGGCCCGGCCGTGCGCCGGCTGGTCGGTTTCACGTTCACCGACCCGCTCAGTCAGCTTGTGCTGCCCACCGCGCTGGACGACGTCGAGCTCAGCCTGCGTTCCCGGGTGCGCAATCGCGCCGAACGCCAGGCGGAGGCCCGCGCCTGGCTGGCCCGCTACGGCCTCGGGGGCGTCGCCGAGCACAGCATCTACGACCTATCCGGTGGCGAGCGGCAGTTGGCGGCGCTGGTCAGCGTGCTGGCGGTGCAGCCGTCCGTGCTGGTCTGCGACGAGCCGACCACTCTGCTCGACCTGCGCAATCGCAACCTGGTGGCGGGGGTGCTGAGCGCCCTGCCGCACCAGGTGATCGTCGCCACCCACGACCTCGAGCTGGCCGCCCGGTCGCAGCGGGTCATGCTGATCGATCAGGGCCGGGTGGCTGCCGACGGCGAACCCGCCGAGGTGATCGCCCACTACCGCCGGGCGATGGCGTGAGACCCACCACTGTGCTGCTGGGCGGCTTCCGGGCCGGAACCTCGCGATGGCATCGCCTCGGCGTGGGCTGGAAGTACCTCGCGGTGCTGGTGCTCACCCTGCCCGCCTTGATCGTGCAGCAGCCGTGGCTCACCGGGGCGGCCGTGCTCGCCACGGTGTTGTGCCTGCTGGGCACTCGGCTGCCGGCCCGGACCACCCTGAGCCTGTCGTGGGGGCTGGTGGCGCTGCTGGCGGTGCTGGCACTCTTTCAGGTGCTGATCGGGCAGCCGTCCCTCGCCGTCGTGGTGAGCGGCAATGTGTTGCTGGCGGTGCTGGCCGCCCGGCTGATCATCGTGACCACGCGCGCCGCCGAGCTGATCGACGCGCTGGTGGCTGCCGCGGGTCGGGTGCCGTTCGTCGACGGCGAACGGTTCGGGCTGTCGGTCGGCATCATGCTGCGCAGCATTCCGTACCTGCTGGGCTCCTTCTACGACGTGCGCGATGCCGCCCGTGCCCGCGGGCTGGAGCGGCACTGGGTGGCCCGGCTGACCCCGGTGGTGGTGCGCGCGGTCGGTTTCGCCCAGGCCACCGGCGACGCGCTGGCGGCGCGGGGGCTGGGCGAGCGGGACGATCGGTAGGATCAGCGGCGTGAGCAGTAGCGCCCCGGAGCAGCCCCCGGTGACCGGACACCCGACCATCGACGCGGCGCTGGCCAGCCTCGACCTGACCGGCCCGGTCAGCGCGCACGCCGAGGCCGTCTCGACGGTGCACGCAGCGCTGCAGCAGGTGCTCAACCCGGTCGCCGACGCAGCGCAGCGGTGACCACCCGGCTCGACCTGGTGCTGGTACAGCGCGGGCTGGCCCGCTCACGCGGGCAGGCTGCCGACGCGATCCGCGCGGGCCGGGTGCTGGTCAACGGCCGAACCGGCCACAAGCCGTCCGAGCCGATCGGTGACCACGACGAGGTGCTGCTCACCGGGGCAGACCACTACGTGTCGCGTGCTGCGCACAAGCTGATCGGTGCGCTGGATGCCACGGGCCTGGCGGTGACCGGGCGCGCACTGGACGCCGGTGCTTGCACTGGCGGCTTCACCCAGGTGCTGCTCGAACGCGGTGCAGAGGTGGTCTATGCCGCCGACGTGGGTCACGGCCAACTCGTCGCGCAGGTGCGCGACAACCCGCGGGTGCGGGTGCGCGAGGGGCTCAACCTGCGTGACCTGACGCCGGCGTATCTGGACGGCGACCCGGTCGACCTGATTGTGGGTGACGTGTCGTTCATCTCGCTGCAACTGCTGCTCGCCCCGTTGCTGGCGGTGCTCAGGCCAACCGGCCGGGCGCTGCTGCTGGTCAAGCCCCAGTTCGAGGTGGGTCGCGGTGGGCTCGACTCGCGCGGCGTGGTGCGTGACGAGCGAGTGCGGTTGCGCTGCGTGGACGACGTGGCGATCCGGGCCGCCGCACTGGGCTGGCGCGAGATCTGGCGTGGGGTGAGCGGCGTACCCGGAGCGTCCGGCAATATCGAGTACTTCGTGCTGCTCGCGAACCCTGCGGAAACTGTCGCCGGGCCAGGTTAGGGTGATACCCGTGCCCACCAGACGCTACGTGACCGTTACTCTGCACGGAGGGCGTCCGGAAGCGGTGAGCGCCGCCGCCGGCTTCATCGACGGCATGACGACGCACGGCATCACCAGCCTGGTCAAGGGCGAGCACCTGGAGGCCCTCGGTGCAGCCGGCGACGTCGAAGAACTGTTGCCCGACAACGAGCAACGCAGCGAATTGGCGGTGGTCTTCGGCGGTGACGGCAGCATTCTGCGGGCGGCCGAGTGGGCACTGCCGCTCGACATTCCCGTGCTCGGGGTCAACCTGGGCCACGTCGGCTTTCTCGCCGAGCTCGAATCTCACCAGGCAGGGTCGCTGATCAGCCACGTGGTCGAGCGCAACTACACCGTCGAAGAGCGCATGACCATCGACACCGTCGTCACCGACGCGGCCGGCGCCCAGATGTGGCAGTCGTTCGCCATCAACGAGGTCTCCCTCGAGAAACTGGCCCGCGAGCGGATGATCGAGGTGCTGGTGCGGGTCGACGGGCGCGCGCTGTCGCGGTGGGGCACCGACGGCGTGCTGATGTCGACCCCCACCGGGTCGACCGCCTACGCCTTCTCGGCCAACGGGCCGGTGCTCTGGCCCGACATCGACGCGCTGCTGCTGGTGCCGTTGTCGGCCCATGCGCTGTTCAGCCGCCCGCTGGTGATCGGCCCGCATTCTACGATCTCGATCGAGGTGCTGCCCTCCGACGAGAGCAAGGCGGTGGTGTGGTGTGACGGCCGGCGCTCCACCGACATCGCCGAGGGCATGGTGGTCACCGCCCGGGTGGGCACCCATCGGCTGCGCCTGGCCCGCATCTCGGAGCGTCCGTTCGTTGATCGGCTGGTGCGTAAATTCGCGCTGCCCGTCGAGGGGTGGCGGGGGGTCGCCGAACGCGGCCGGCAGCATGCTGACTGAGCTGCGGATCACCGACCTGGGCGTGATCGCCGAGGCGGCGCTCGAACCCGGGCCCGGTTTCACCGCGGTCACCGGCGAAACCGGAGCAGGCAAGACCATGGTGGTCACCGGCTTGTCGCTGCTGCTCGGGGCACGGGCCGACGCCGGCCTGGTGCGGCGCGGCGCGTCCCGCTGCCTGGTCGAGGGCTCGTGGCAGGTCGACGCCGACGAGACCAACGAACTGAGCGATCTGGGGGCCGAGATCGAAGACGGCGAGGTGCTGGTCGGCCGGCAGATCAGCCCGACCAGGTCACGCGCCCTGCTCGGCGGGGTCGGCGTGCCGATGGCTAAAGTGGCCGAGATCGTCACCCGGTGGGCCACGATTCACGGCCAGTCCGAGCAGGCACGGCTCGGTACTGCCGAGCGGCAGCGCGAGGTGCTCGACCGGTTCGCCGGGCCGGACCATGCCGCTGTGCTGGCCCGGCACGCCATAACCTTCGCGAACCGGCGCCGGGTCGCGGCCGAGCTCGACCTGCTGACCGGGGCCGCGCGTGAGCGAGCCCGCGAGCTCGACCTGCTCACCTTCGGCCTCCACGAGATCGAGGCGGTCGACCCGCAACCCGACGAAGACGTGGCCTTGGCCGCCGAGGCGCAGCGCCTGCAGGCCGTGGACGATCTGCGGCTCGCCACGCGCCAGGCCGGGCTGGTGCTGAGCGGTGACGCCGAAGCGTGGTCCGACACGCCGACCGTGATCGACTTGCTCGCCGCGGCGCGCAAGAGCCTCGAACCGGCCGTGGCCGACGACGCCGGCCTGGCGCCGATCGCCGACCGGCTCGCCGAGGCGGCCGCGCTGGTCAACGACGCGGCCGCCGACCTGGCCGGCTACCTAGACCGGCTCGAGGCCGACCCGGCCCGGCTCGAATGGATCGCCGGTCGTCGGGCGGCGCTGCAGCAGTTGCTGCGCAAATACGGGGCCTCGGTCGGCGAGGTGCTGGCTTGGGCCGCCGACGCGTCCGAACGAAGCACGTCCCTGGCCGGTGCCGACCAGCGCATTGACGACCTGCATCAGCAGGTGAAAGAACTCGACCGGGCACTGAACGACACCGCGGCGAAGATTCACGCCGGGCGCCTGGCCGCCGCGGACGAACTGGCCGCGCTGGTGGGCGCCGAGCTGGCGGCTCTGGCTATGCCGCACGCCCGGCTGCAGTTCGACATCGCAACCGGCCCGCTCAGCGCCCACGGCGGCGATACCGTCACACTGATGTTCAGCGCCAACCCGGGTGCCGAGCCCGCACCGCTGGCCAAGGCGGCATCGGGTGGTGAGCTGTCGCGGGTACGGCTGGCGCTCGAGGTGGTGCTGGCCTCCGGGGCCACGGGGCAGACGTTCGTCTTCGACGAGGTCGACGCCGGGGTGGGCGGCGCCGTCGCCCTCGAGATCGGACGCCGGCTGGCCCGACTGGCCGAGCACGCGCAGGTGATCGTGGTGACCCATCTGGCGCAGGTCGCGGCCTTCGCCGACCGACACTTCGTGGTGGCCAAGGCGACCGACGGGCAGGTCACCACCAGCGGCATCGTTGCCGTCGAGGGGGCGCAGCGGCTTGACGAGCTGGCCCGCATGATGGCCGGCCTAGAGGGCTCGGCCAACGCGCACGCCCATGCCGCCGAACTGCTGGCGGCGGCCGGCGGCTGACCATCCTGGGTCGTAGCTCCTGCCGTTGGTTGAGCCTGTTGGAGCCCACAACCACCGCTTGACTCGTGCGTTCACCTGCTGGTCGAGGCCGTCCAGGGACGTGCTGATCATCGGGACCACCGTTGGTCGGGCCTGTCGAAACCCCTATCAAAGTGGCAGGTCCGAGGTCTCGACAGGCTCGACCGGCGGGTGGGGTCTCGGCAGGCTCGATCGGCGGGTGGGCATTGATCAGTACTTCCTGAACGATGTGCTGATTGTCTCTGGTCGAGCTTGTCGAGACCCCACACGAAGGGCTCTCACGAGGGGTTTCGACAGGCTCAACCACCGCTGGTTGCGTTGATCACGACTTCCATGAAGGTGGTGCGCCGGTAAGGGCGGGACCGATTTCGGCACCTCCGCGCAACCCAGCGCCAGCGGCGTCAAAGCGCCATGGAGCGGCGGGCAGCAGTGAAGGCTGGCCGAGCGGGCCCTGTCCATGTGACGATCTCGTGATCGAGCACGCCGGTCGTGATGCCTCATGTCAATACCTCCGGATGAAGTAGTCGTTGCCTCAGGTGAGGATCTCCGGGTAGCTGTGGTCGTTGCCTCACGTGTTTCCTCCGGCTAGATCGCGTGTTCTGCGGCTCTGCTGCGCTGGTCGTGGTGGGTGCGTCCTTTGGCTTGAGCGAGTGTTTCGAGTTGGCTGGTGAGGTCGAGGATCTGGCGTTGCAGCGCGCCGAGCTTGAGGCGTTTGAAGCGGGCGTTCATGGTGATCACGGGCCGTTTCCGGGTGGCCGGGTGGGTCAGGGCCCGCTGGTGCGGGGTGGCGGCCTGGTGGTACTTCTTCACTACTTTCGCGCCCTCGCGGGTCTTGGTCTTCAGCTTCAGGGACGGCAGGAAGTAATTCGCGAACGCGTCGTCGAGTTCCCAGATCTGGTTGAGCAGGTCCAACTCGCCGGCAGTGTCGTAGCGGTAGTAGCCGACCAGTTCCCGGACCCGGGCCCAGTTCTTCTGCTCGACATAGCAGCCGTCGTTCTTCTTCCCGGCCCGGCCCCGGGTGAACGTGATCTGGCGTTGCTCGCAGTAGGCGAGGAGGTGGTGGTTGATGAACTCCGAGCCGTTGTCGGAATCGATCCCGCGGATCGCGAACGGGAACATGCCAGCGGCGTGATCGATGGCCTCGATCACCCACCGGCGGGCCCGGTTCGGCACTGACCGGTTCACCGTCCACCCGGTGGCGATATCGGTCATGGTCAACGTGTAGCAGTACTCCCCGGCCGCCACACCGCCGTCGTGGGCGACCAGGTCGATCTCGACGAACCCCGGCTCCGCGTCGTCCCAGTCAGCGAACGTGCGGATCGGGATCTGATGCTTCAACAGTGATCCCGGCTTCGTGCGAGACCGTCCCCGTAGCGTCATCCGCCCTCGTTCGCCGGCGAGCATTCGGTCGATCGTGGCCGCCGAGATCTGAGCCAGCAACGCGGCCTGCTCATCGGTCACATCGATCTCGCCCTCCGTGCGCAGCAGCGGCACCAGCACCAGGCATGAACGGCGCCAGGATCTTCCCAGCCGGGGCGCGGAGCAGCACCCAGCAGCGGATCAACGCCGGCAGCAGATCGTCGCCGTACACTCGCGGCCTGGGCTTGCGGGGACGGACCGGCCGGATCGTCAACGCGTCCCTCAACGCCGCCCGCGCGTAGTCACGATGCCAGCCGGTCAGCTCGACCAACTCGTCCAGGATCCTCGACTTACCCGCCCGATCCGCGCCCCGGTACGCCAGGGCCTTCCGCCTCGTCACAGCCTTGCGCTGGCTCATCGTCAACTCCACACACGATCGTGCCCAGGCGGAGATCACGATCTGAGGCAACGACACGCGCCACCGGAGATCCACCAGTGAGGCAACGACCCCACCCAAGCGGAGGTTTTAGATGAGTCAACTCGCCGGTTGGCTCGCGCCCGTCCGCCACCTATAGGGTGGAATCCCGTGGGGAACGGCACTAGCACCAAGCACATCTTCGTAACCGGAGGCGTTGCCTCCTCGCTCGGCAAGGGGCTCACCGCCTCAAGCCTTGGCAGCCTGCTCGTGGCTCGTGGGCTGCGGGTAACCATGCAGAAACTCGACCCGTATCTGAACGTCGATCCGGGCACCATGAACCCGTTTCAGCACGGTGAGGTGTTCGTCACCGAGGACGGCGCCGAGACCGACCTCGACATCGGTCACTACGAACGCTTCCTCGACGTCAACCTGAACGCCGACGCGAACGTGACCACTGGCAAGGTGTACTCCAACGTGATCGCCAAGGAGCGCCGCGGCGATTTTCTGGGCGACACGGTGCAGGTGATTCCGCATATCACCAACGAGATCAAAGACGAGATGCTGTCGATGGCCACCCGCGGGATCGACGTGGTGATCCATGAGATCGGCGGCACAGTGGGTGACATCGAGTCGCTGCCGTTTCTCGAAGCCGCCCGGCAGGTGCGCCGCGACGTCGGACGCGAGAACGTGTTCTTCCTGCACGTATCGCTGGTGCCGTACCTGGGGCCGTCCGGCGAACTGAAGACCAAACCAACCCAGCACTCGGTGGCCGCGCTGCGGCAAGTCGGCATTCAGCCAGATGCCATCGTCTGCCGCTCCAACCGCGAGATTCCCGATGGCGTCAAACGCAAGATCTCGCTGATGTGTGACGTCGACGAAGAGGCTGTGGTCTCGTGCGCCGACGCCCCGTCGATCTACGACATTCCCAAAGTGCTGCACAACGAGGGCCTCGACGCCTACGTCGTCCGCCGGCTCGGGGTGAGCTTTCGTGACGTGAAGTGGCGCAAGTGGAACGACCTGCTCGACCGGGTGCACCACCCGAAGGAGGAGGTCACCATCGGCCTGGTCGGCAAGTACATCGACCTGCCCGACGCCTACCTGAGCGTGTCGGAGGCGTTGCGGGCCGGCGGTTTCGCCAACCGGGCCAAGGTGCACGTGCGGTGGATCGCGTCCGACTCGTGCGAGACTCCGGCCGGCGCGGCCCAGCAGTTGGGCGATCTCGACGGCATTGTGGTGCCCGGCGGGTTCGGCATTCGCGGGGTGGAGGGCAAGCTCGGTGCGCTCAGGTACGCTCGCGAGAACCAACTGCCGACCTTGGGGCTCTGCCTCGGCCTGCAGTGCATGGTGATCGAGGTGGCCCGCAGCCTGTGCGGGTTGAGCGACGCCGCCTCGACCGAGTTCGACCCCGACACCCACGCTCCTGTCATCGCGACCATGGCCGAGCAGGTCGACATCGTGTCTGGCCAGGGCGACATGGGTGCGACCATGCGGCTCGGCTCGTACCCGGCCACCCTGGTGAAGGGCTCGCTGGTCAGCAAGCTGTACGGCCGTACCGAGGTGGCTGAGCGGCACCGGCACCGCTACGAGGTGAACAACGCCTACCGCGCCCAACTGGAGGCCGCGGGACTGCGGGTGGTCGGCACATCACCGGATTCGACGCTGGTCGAGTTCGTCGAACTCGACCCCGCCCAGCACCCCTTCTTCGTCGCCACCCAGGCCCACCCCGAACTGAAGTCGCGGCCGACCAAGCCCCACCCGCTGTTCGCCGGCCTGGTGGACGCCGCCCTCAACCGCAAACTGTCGTCGCGCCTGCCGGTGGAAGACTCCTGATGACCGCCGCCCCGCGGGTGCTCGCTCCGGGCGAGAGCGTCGATCGTCCGACGCGCTGGCCGTTGGTGGCGCACCGGGTGGTCGGGGCCGGCGCGGTCAGCGACTACGCCGACGACACCGTCGCCACCCCGGACGGCGAGCAGATGCACCGGCAGTACCTGCTGCACCCGGGTGCGGTGGCCGTGATTGCCCTCGACGAGGCCGACCGGGTCGTGGTGGTGCGGCAGTATCGCCACCCGGTTGGCTTTCAACTGATCGAGCCGCCCGCGGGGTTGCTCGATGTCGACGACGAGTCGTACCTGTCGGCCGCCCAGCGCGAACTCGCCGAAGAGGCGATGCTGGCCGCAGACGACTGGCGCCTGCTGATCGACATGTTCACCTCGCCGGGCTGCAACTCGGAGTCGATCCGGTTCTTTCTGGCCCGTGGCCTGCGGGAGGTTCCTCGTCCGGACGGCTTCGTGGTCGAACACGAAGAGCTCGACATGGACGTCTGCCTGGTGCCGCTGGCCGACCTGGTGGACAACATCTACGCCGGGCAGGTACAGAGCCCGACGCTGGTCGCCGGCGTGCTCGCCCTCGAAGCCGCCCGGCGATCCGGACGACTGGCCGACCTGCGTCCGGCCGACAGCCCCTGGCCGGCTCGTGACGTGCGCCAACAGCACCTGGACGAGATCGCGAAGCTGGCCTGAGCGGATGGCCGGGCAGCGGACGGTCGGGTCGTTTCTCGACCACTTGACCGTGGAGCGGGGTGCCTCGGTCAATACCGTGGCCGGCTACCGGCGCGACCTGTCTCGCTATCAGGAGTTTCTGGAGGCCCGCGGCGTCGCCGAGTTGGCCGCGGTCACCGAAGCCGATGTGGCGGAGTTCGTGGTCTGGCTGCGCGAGGGCAGCCAGCAGCACCCGGGGTTGGCGCCCAGCAGCGTCGCGCGGGCGCTGAGCGCCGTGAAGTCGTTGCACCGGTTCGCAGTCGACGACGGGGTGCACGCCGACAACCCGGCTACCAGGGTCTCGCCGCCGCGGGCCGGACGCCGGCTGCCGAAGGCGCTTACCCTCGATCAGGTGCAGGCGCTGCTCGACAGCCCCGAGGTGTCGACGCCGGTGGGGTTGCGCGATGCCGCCCTACTTGAGCTGCTGTACGGCACCGGCGCGCGGATCACCGAGCTGGTCAGCCTCGACGTCGACGACGTCACCCACCTGACCCACGACCCGGACGCCGGGCTGCGGCTGTTCGGCAAGGGGCGCAAGGAACGCATCGTGCCGGTCGGCTCCTATGCCAGGGCGGCGCTGGACGCCTGGCTGGTGCGCGGACGTCCGGCCCTGATCGAGGGGGCACGCGCCACCACCCCGGCGCTGCTGGTGAACACCCGAGGCGCGCGGCTCAGCCGCCAGTCGGCTTGGGCTGCACTGCGGCAGCACGCCGAGCGGGCCGGCATCACCACCCCGATCGGGCCGCACACCCTGCGGCACTCGTTCGCCACCCACCTGCTCGACGGCGGGGCGGACGTCCGGGTGGTGCAAGAACTGCTGGGGCACGCCTCGGTGGCCACCACGCAGCTCTACACGCTGGTCACCGTCGAGCACCTCCGCGAGGTCTTTCTGACCGCCCACCCGCGGGCCCGCTGACCGCGCACTCGGCCGGCAGAACTGGCGGATCGACGGTCTGCGGGAAGCGCTGTTTACGTTGGTCGAGCGTGTCGAGGCCTCGGATGTGGGGCTGCCTGTGGGGGTTTCGACAGGCTCGACCAGCGGTGCTCGAGCGTTGGTTGAGCGTGTCGAAACCTCTAGCGAGGGCAGTTTATTTGAGGTTTCGACAGGCTCGACCAGCGGTGCTCGAGCGTTGGTTGAGCGTGTCGAAACCTCTAGCGAGGGGAGTTTATTTGAGGTTTCGACAGGCTCGACCAGCGGTGCTCGACCAACGAAAAATCAGCGCTTCTCTCAGACGGAACCGAAACCGGGCGTATCAGCCAACTTGAGGTTCGGCTCAGCGGGCCTCGAGCAGCTTCTTCATCTGGTCGATCTCGGCTTGCTGGCTGGTGATGATCGCGTCGGCGAGCTTCTTCACCTGCGGGTCGGCGCCGTTGGCCTGAACCTCTTGTGCCATCGCAACCGCACCCTCGTGGTGGCCGATCATGCCGGTCAGGAACAGCTTTTCGGCCTGGGTGCCCTGCGCGGTCTTGAGCGCCTCCAGCTCCTGATCGGAGAGCATGCCGTCCATGCCGGTGTGGCCCTGATGGTCACTGTGCTCCGAGGCGCCCCACGCGGTCAGCCAGCCGCGCATCTGGTCGATCTCAGGCTGCTGGGCGTTCTTGATCTGGGTGGCCAGGGTGGTCACCTCGGCTGAAATGCCCTTCTTGGCCAGCATCGCCTCGCTCATCACCACGGCCTGCTCGTGGTGCGGAATCATCATCTGGGTGAACATCACGTCGGCGGCGTTCGCAGCGCTCGACGGGCTGGCAGATGCCGCCGACGGTGCGGGGGTCGGGGTGACTGCGGCTGCCTGGCACCCGGTCAGGGCAAGGACGGCGGCGATGGGAAGGGCGAGACGAGCAAGCATGTGCATGCTCAGGAACATACCCCCGAGGAGTATCGGTCAGGGTGGATTCGGCAGAACTCGGGGATGCCTTTCGGGTCGCCCTGGCCCGCGAGCTGCACGACACCGTCGCCCAGACCCTCTCGGCGTCCGCCATGCGGGCGCCTCTCGCATTGGCTGACCCCGGGCTACCTGCTGAGCCGCGCACCGATCTGGAGTGGATCGCCGATCAGTGCCGCTCATCTGCGCACGACCTGCGTGAGCTGATGGGGCGGCTGCGGGGTGACGCCGTGGTCACCGACCAGCCGCTGGCCAGCCTCGACACGCTTCGCCAGACCGTCGCCGAGCAGGTCGACCGGCTGCGCTCGGCGGGCTACGAGGCGTCCGGGCGAGTGTCGCTCACCCGGCTCAGCGCCGCGCGTTCGCAGGCGCTCAGTGCGGTGACGGTCGAGGCGGTCAACAACATGATCAAGCACGCCACCCCGGGCAGCACCTGCCTGATCGAGCTGCGCGACGACGGCACCGACGTGCTGGTCAGCCATGCCAACGGGGCCCAGGCCGGACGCGGCAGTGCGGACGAACCCGGCATGGGCCTGACCGGTGTGCGCGAACGGCTGGTTTTGCTGGGCGGCACCAGCGGCCACCGGCGCGAGGGCCAGCAGTGGGTGCTGGCCGCCCGGCTGCCGCACGGCGTCGAGGCCGGGAGCTGAACCGAAACGTCGGCGATGGCCGCGATTCCGACGTGACGAAACGCTGCGCATTGTTGGTCGAACGCGTCGAGACCCATCTGGCGCCTTGACCAGCGTTGCTCAACCAACGGCACGCACCTTGGCCGGCTCTGGCCTGACCGAACCGGGTGGGTGCTCGCGGCGAAATGTGCGTTTTGACCTGGACCGCCGGCGCCCCGGGCGCCGTCTGCGCAGCGATGAGGGTTATGCCGCTCGAAAGGGCAGGCCAAAACGGTCATTTCGCCGCGGCGCGAGCGAACGGCGGCCGAGGCGCGCAGCAAAAGGCGCGTATCTCGGCAGGCTGGTCAACAAGGCGCCGATCAGCGCGACCGCCGCGGGTTGAGTTTTCCGAAGTGTCGCCGACCCGGCGTGGCGCCCGCCACCGCCGCGCGCGGCTATTAGCCTCTTTATCGACACTTGGAGGCTTTCGTGATCGACACCACCGACCCCGACGCTCTGTTCGACGCCCCCGAACTCAAGGCGCCCGAACTCGGACCGACGGGCCGTCCGCTGCCCGACCTTCCCGAACCGCAGCCGCCGCGGGGCGCGGGGCGCGCCCTGATCGTCGCCTTGTGTAATCAGAAGGGCGGGGTGGGCAAGACCACCACCACGATCAACCTGGGCGCGGCGCTGGCTGAAACCGGACGCCGCGTTCTGCTGGTCGACTTCGACCCGCAGGGCTCGCTGTCGGTTGGCCTGGGGGTGAACCCGCACACGCTTGAGACCAGCATCTACAACTTGCTGCTCACCCGCGATCACGACGTGCACGACATCATCACCCCGTCGGTGGTGGATGGCCTCGACATTCTGCCCGCCAACATCGACCTGTCGGCAGCCGAGGTGCAGTTGGTCAGCGAGGTGGCGCGCGAGCAGACGCTCAAGCGGGTTCTCAGCGGCGTGCGTGCCGACTACGACGTCGTGCTGATCGACTGTGCGCCGTCGTTGGGCCTGCTGACGGTGAACGCGCTGACCGCGGCCGACAAGGTGATCATGCCGTTGGAGTGCGAGTTCTTCGCGCTGCGCGGCCTGGCCCTGCTGAACGACACCATCGGCAAGGTGCAAGACCGGCTCAACCCCGAACTCGAGATCCTGGGCATTCTCGGCACCATGTACGACGCCCGCACCCTGCACTCGCGCGAGGTGCTCGAACGGGTCGTGCAGGCCTTCGGCGACAAGGTGTTTCACACCGTCATTCGGCGCACCATCAAATTCCCCGAGACCACCGTCGCGGGCGAGCCGATCACCACCTACGCGAGCAGTTCACCCGGCGCCGAGGCCTACCGCATGCTGGCGCGGGAGGTGCTGCAACGATGCCCCGGCGCGTAGCGCTCCCGGGGGCGCAAGAACTCTTTCGCCCCACCGAGCCCGCTGTCGGCCCGCGACCCTCGGGCCGGGTGAAGCACGACGAGAAGATCACCGTCTACGTCAGCGCCGACGAGTTAGTCGCCCTCGAACAGGCCCGGCTCACCCTGCGCGCCCGGCACGGCATCGCGGTCGACCGCGGCCGGATCGTTCGGGCGGCGGTGGCACTGGCCGTGGCCGACCTCGACGAGTCGGGCGAAGACAGCGACCTGATTCGGCAGCTCGACCAGTCGTGACCTCGTCCGCGACCGAACAGGTGCCGGGCTTCAGGGTGCGGTTGACCAACTTCGAGGGCCCCTTCGACCTGTTGCTGCAACTGATCTCGCGGCATCGGCTCGACATCACCGAGGTGGCGTTGTCGGTGGTCACCGACGAGTTTCTGGCCCACGTGAAGGCCGGGCAGGCCGAGCGCGGCCCGGGCCGGTGGGATCTGGAGCAGACCACCCAGTTCATCGTGGTGGCCGCAACCCTGCTCGACCTGAAGGCCGCCCGGCTGCTGCCCCAGGGCGAGGTCGACGACCCCGAAGACCTTGCCCTGCTCGAGGCTCGCGACCTGCTGTTCGCCCGGCTGTTGCAGTACCGAGCGTTCAAGCGGGTCAGTGCCTGGATCGCCGGCACGCTGGCCGAGCAGAGCCGCCGGCATGCCCGTCCGGGCAATTTGGAGGACCAGTTTCGGGCGCTGCTGCCCGAGCTGCAGTTCACCGCCACCCCCGACCAGTTGGCCTGGCTGGCGGCCCGCGCGCTCACCCCCGAACCGGCCGAGCAGGTCTCGCTCAGCCACCTGCACCAGGCATCGGTCAGCGTGCGCGAGCAGGCCGACATCGTGGTGCGGCGGCTGCGCGACCTGGGGTCGGCGAGCTTTCGCGACCTGGTCGCCGACGCCGCTGAGCGACTGGTCGTGGTGGCCCGGTTCCTGGCCCTGCTGGAGTTGTTCCGCGAGCGTGCCATCGCCTTCGAGCAGCTCACCCCGCTGGGCGAGTTGCGAGTACGGTGGGTCGCCGGCGACGCGGACGAGATCGAGATCTCCGCCGAGTTCGACACCGAGACCGACGCCCAGGAGGCCAGCCATGACTGACGTGGTCGAACCCATGCTGCCAAGCCTGGACGCACCCGAGACGGGTGAGCTGCTCGGCAACGATGCACCCGACCCCGCCGCGATCGCCGCGCCGCTGGAGGCGCTGCTGCTGATGGCCACCCAGCCGATGCCCACCGCTGAGTTGGCCCAGGCCGTCCGGGCGCCGGTGCCGGTGGTCGAGCAGGCATTGGCCGAGCTGGCCGGCTTCTACGACGAAACCGGGCGGGGCTTCGAGCTGCGCTACATCGGGGGTGGCTGGCGGTACTGGACGCGAGCCGAGCATGCCGAGCTGATCGGAAGCTGGCTGATCGAGGGCCAGCACGCCAAGCTGTCGCAGGCCGCGCTGGAGACCCTGGCCGTGGTGGCCTATCTGCAGCCGATCTCGCGAAGCCGAGTTTCGGCGGTGCGCGGGGTGAACGTCGACGGCGTGCTGCGCACCCTGGTCACCCGCGACCTGGTGCACGAGGTCGGCCGCGACCCAGAATCCGGTGCGATGCTGTTCGGTACCACCGCCGAGTTTCTGCAACGGCTCGGGCTGGCCGGGCTCGACGATCTGCCGCCGATCGCGCCGCACCTGCCGGACGCCGCCGAACTCGACGCCGAGCTGCATGCGGCAGTGCTGGTCGAGACCTCGTCGGTCGAGCCTGTGGAGACCCAATCTGCGTCGGTCGAGCCTGTGGAGACTAGCTCTGTGTTGGTCGAGCCTGTGGAGACTAGCTCTGTGTTGGTCGAGCTTGTCGAGACTAGCTCTGCGTTGGTCGAGCTTGTCGAGACCCAGGTTTCGACGAGTTCAACCGGCGGTGGGGTTTCGACGAGTTCAACCGGCGGTGGGGTTTCGACGAGTTCAACCGGCGGTGGGGTTTCGACGAGTTCAACCGGCGGTGAGGCGTCAACCAACGCAACGAGCGAGGGGGAGCGATGAACGATCAAGCGTCTCAGGGCGTCCGGCTGCAGAAGGTGCTGGCCGCCGCCGGGCTCGGTTCACGGCGGCACTGTGAGCAGTTGATCGAGGACGGTCTGGTCGAGGTGAACGGTCGCACGGTGACCGAACAGGGCCGGCGGGTCGACCCAGTGGCCGACGTGATCCGGGTGGACGGGGCGCGCATTCCGCCGCCCCGGCGGCATCTGTACCTGATGTTCCACAAACCGCGCGGCGTGGTGTCGACGATGGACGATCCGCAGGGCCGCAGCACGATCGCCGACTTCCTGGGCAAACGCAGCAAAGAGGGCCTGTTTCACGTCGGACGCCTCGACACCCCCACCGAGGGGCTGCTGCTGATCACCAACGACGGCGACTTCGCCCAGCGCATGGCCCACCCGTCGCACGAGATCAGCAAGACCTACGTCGCCGAGGTCGAGGGCGTCATCGAGAACGTCACCTTGCGCCGGCTGGGCCGGGGCATCAAGCTCGACGACGGCCCGGTGCGGCCCGAGCAGGTGAAGTTGGTGCAGCGAGGCAGCACCCGCAGCATCGTCCAAGTCGTGTTGCACGAGGGCCGTAACCGCATCGTCCGACGCATGTTCGAGGCGGTGGGGCACCCGGTGCGCCGGCTCAGCCGCACCGCGATCGGGCCGGTGCGCCTGGGCCAGCTGAAGGTCGGCGAACTACGCGAACTGAGCCGCGACGAACTCGGCGCACTGATGGACCTGGCTGGGTTGTGAGCCCGTCGGCGCAGGCCCGGCGGGTGATCGGGGTCGAGACCGAGTACGGGCTGGTCGGACGCGGCACCGATCGCGGCAACCGGCTGAGCGGGGGCGAGGCGGCACAGTGGCTGTTCAACCCGATCGAGCGTGAGCACGCCAGTTCGAACGTCTTTCTGCGCAACGGTGGGCGGCTCTACCTCGACGTCGGCTCGCACCCCGAATACGCCACCGCCGAATGCACCGGGGTGCCCGATCTGCTGCTGCACGAACGGGCCGGGGACGAGCTGCTGGCCCGGCTGTGCCGCCGGGCCGAGGCGGACGCCGCCGCCGAGGGGCAACCGGTCGAGTTGCGGTTGTTCAAGAACAACGTCGACAGCCACGGCAACTCCTACGGCTGCCACGAGAACTACCTGATCGCCCGGGCGCTCGACCTGCCGGCGCTGGCCGCCGCCTTGACCCCGTTTCTGGTCACTCGGCAGGTGCTGTGCGGCACCGGCCGGTGGAGCCCGGACGGCTTCTCGATCAGCCAGCGGGCCGAGGTGCTGCACGACGAGTTGTCGTCGATGACCACCCGTAGCCGTCCGCTGATCAACACCCGCGACGAGCCGCTGGCCGACCCGCGCCGGTTTCGCCGGCTGCATGTGATCGCGGGCGACTCGAACCTGTCCGAGCCGTCCGCGGCGCTCAAGGTGGGCAGCCTGCTGGCTGTGCTGGGCGCGATCGAACACGCGCTGGCCACCGGCGGGGCACTGCCGGCTCTCGAGCTCGACGACGTCGCCGGCGCGCTGCGGGCGGTGGCCCGTGACCCCCGGACGGTGCTGCGGTTGGCCTCGGGTCGCACCATCGGTGCGCTCGATGTTCAGGCCGAGTATCTGGCGCTGGCCGGCGCCGTGCCGGTGGCGGCGCCGTGGCAGCGTGTGCTGACCGCCCTGGGCGGCGACCACGAGGATGATCTGGACGGCGAGGTGGAGTGGGTCACCAAGCGAGCACTGCTGCGCCGCTACGCCGACAGCCGGGGCCTGGCCTGGCATGACCGGCGCCTGGCCCAGGTCGACCTGGCCTTCCACGAGATCACCAGTGACGAGTCGGGACGCCCGCGGGGGCTGTTCCGGTTGCTGGAGGCCCGCGGTGCGGCCGTCCGGCTGACCACCGCTGAGGCGGTTGAGCAGGCGTTGCTGAGGCCTCCGTCCGACACCCGGGCGGCGCTGCGCGGCCGGTTGATCCGCACCGCCCAGGCCGAGCAGCGCCGCTACAGCGTCGACTGGTCGCAGTTCACCGCCTTCGACCTGCCGCAGCCCGACGGCACCCGTGACGACCGCACGGTGCGGCTGACCGATCCGCTGGTGGTGGCCGACCAGGCGGTGGACGAGCTGCAGCGGGCACTGTCGTCGGGGTGGAGCGCACCCAATCACCCGTGACGAAGTACTGACCAATCGTTGATCGAGCTCGGCGCGACCTCACCAGCGGTAGTGCAGGTTGTGCCTGTCGAAACCCCTTGGGGAGTGGTCTGCCTGAGGTCTCGACACGTTCGACCAGCAAAAATTCGGGCTTTCACAGGCTTGATCCACCACGGTGGCGCTGCGCGGTCAGCAGTTAGGCGTCGACTACAGTCGGGGGGTGCCTTTTGCCTTTTCGCGCCTTGCCCAGGCCGCTGCCTGTGCCGTCACGTTGTTGATCCTTGCCGCCTGCGGCCAGTCAGCCGAACCGTCCGCGTCGCCCACCGACGCTTCGCCGTCGGCCACCGCCTCGGAGTCGGCTTCGCCCAGCGCGTCCGCCACCGCGACGATCAAGCCGTCCACCAGCCTCGACGGCATCACGCTCAAGAACGCCGCTTTCGGCAAGAAGCCGACGATTAAGGTCGACGCACCGTGGGCGATCGACAAGACCCGGGTCAAGGTGATGACCGAGGGTAAGGGTGCCGTGGTCAACCCGGAGTACGTGTTCGCCTACTACCAGGGCGTCAACGGACGCACCGGCAAAGTGTTCGACGGCAACTTCGGTACCGGCCAATCGGCCGTGTTCAACCTCGACCAGGTGGTGGCGGGGTTCAAGACCGCACTCACGGGCAAGAAGGTGGGCAGCCGCATTCTGGTAGCCATGCCCGGCAGCGACGGCTATGACTCCAGTGGGGGCAGCGCCGACGCGGGCATCGAGGTCGGTGACTCGCTGATCTTCGTGATCGACATCGTCGACACCGTGCTCACCGGGCCTACCGGCAAGGCGATCACCCCGGCGGCCGGACTGCCCACGGTGACCGAGAAGGACGGCAAGCCGGTGATCACCCTGCCCCAGGGCGACCCGCCGACCAAGTTGATCGCGCAGCCGCTCACCGCGGGCACCGGTAACAAGGTCACCGCCGACGACATCATCGCGGTGAACTACATCGCCGTCTCGTGGAAGACCGGCAAGGTGATCGAAGACAAGTACTCGGCCATCGACGGTGGTGCTCTGTCGGGCACTATTCCGGGCTGGCAGAAGGGGCTGCTGGGCAAACGGGTCGGTCAGCGAGTGCTACTGGTGTTGCCGCCGGAGTACAACTACCCGCAGGGCAGCAACAGTCCACCGGTCGAGGCCGGCGACACCCTGGTGTACGTGGTCGACATTCTCTACGCGGCGACCCAGGCCGCCTGAGCGGCCTTCCGTTGGTTGAGTTTGTCGAAACCCCCTTGTCAGAGCGGTATAGCCGGGGTCTCGACAAGCTCGACCGGCCGGGGTCTCGACAAGCTCGACCGCCAGAGGTCCCCGCAGGCTCGACCGGCCGCGGTCTCGACGGGCTCGACCGGCGGGCGTCACCATTGCGGCGCAACCCACTGTGCGCGGGGGAGCTGCTGCGGCTCGAACCGTCCGATCAGGTCGGCGGCACGCACCGGCTCGTCGGGCCCGGCCAACCCCAGCGAGTGCGCCAGCAGGCTAAGCACCCGGCCGGCGTTGATGCCCCGGGTAGTGAGTTCGGCCAGTGTCACCGCCTGGTCGCGCTTGGCCAGCCGCCGTCCCTCGGCGTTCACCGCCAGCGGCACGTGCAGGTACTGGGCGACGCTGCCGCCGAGTTGCCGGGTGAGCCACGCCTGCCGTGGCGACGAGCTGAGCAGGTCGTCACCCCGCACCACCTGGTCGATGCCCTGCGCCACATCGTCGACGACCACGGCCAGGTTGTAGGCCGGAACCCCGTCATTGCGCACCACCACGAAGTCGTCGACCACGGCGCTCATCTGGCCGGCCAGCAGGTCGGTCACGGTTTCGACGGCACCGCCGGCCCGTACCCGCAGCGCGGGCGGACGATCCCGTCGCCGCCTCGCTCGTTCGCTGGCGGTGAGCCGCGCACAGGTGCCCGGGTAGGGCCGGTAGCCGTCGCCGTGCGGGGCGGACGCGGCTTCGGCGATTTCGCGCCGGGTGCAGAAGCACTCATAGGTGGGCAGTTGTGCCACGGCTGCGGCGTAGCGGGGTAGTCGTTGCGACTGCCGCACGATGGGCCCGTCGAAGGTCAGCCCGAGCGCCAGCAGGTCTGCCACCTGCCCGGCAGCCACCTCGGGGGCAGCCGCCACCCGTTGCTGATCGAGGTCTTCGATGCGCAGCAGCAGGTCACGGCCGGTGCGGCGGGCCAGCAGCCACGCCACCAGTGCCGTGCGTAGATTGCCCAGGTGCAGCGCCGAGGTGGGGGAGGGTGCGAACCGGCCGGCCATGGGCCCGATTGTTGCGCATCGGCCGGGACGCCCGCGGCGCCGTTGTGGGGGCTGCCTGATCAAGACGGCCTCGGGGTGATTCGCCGAGCGGCACCCGCACCGCGCCTGCGGGTTTCGCCTGGAGCGTGCGTGTTGTCGCGCCGACGCTGCCGTTCGACGCTGCTACGGTCAACCTAAGGAAGTACCGATCAATGCGTCCACCGCTGGTGGAGCTCGTCGAAACCCCTAGTGAGAGCACTCCGTGTGAGGTCTCGACAAGCTCGTCCAGCGAAAGACCAAGGAAGAGTCGATTGTCCGGTCGAGCGTGTCGAGACCCTCGAATATGCGCTCTGACAAGGGGTTTCGATAGGCTCAACCGGTGTTGCTTGCGCTGATTGAAGCGTCAGCCGTTGGTTGAGCCTCGTAACTCTCGTCAGGGCGGACAGTCCGCGGTTTCCGCGAACTCGGCCATTGGCGATCGGTGGTTCTCAGACGACCAGGTAGGGAGGGATCGATGGCGCCACGCAAGTCCGAGCGCATCATGAATCTCGCGATCTGCCTGCTGCTGGCGCGGAGGTTTCTCGACAAGGCCCACCTGCGCGAGGTGGTCGACGGCTACGCCGGGTTGAGCGACGCCGCCTTCGAACGTACCTTCGAACGTGACAAGGACGATCTGCGCGCGATGGGCGTGCCGGTCGAGACCGGCAGCAACTCGCCGCTGTTCCCCGACGAGGTTGGCTACCGCATTCGCCGGCAAGACTTCGAACTGCCCCCGATCGACTTCACCGCCGCCGAGGCGACTGCGCTCGGCCTGGCCACCCAGGTGTGGGGTGCGGCCACCCTGGCCGAACACACCGTCAGCGCGCTGGCCAAGCTGCGTGCCGCCGGCATCGACCCCGACGCGTCCCGGCTGAACGGACTGAGCCCCAGCATCGGGGCCAAGGAGCCCGCCTTCGAACCGCTGTGGCAAGCCACGATGTCGCGCACCGCGGTCGGTTTCGGGTATCGCGGGGTGGCCCGCGAGGTGGAACCGTGGATTCTCACCTACCGGCGCGGCTCGTGGTATCTGCTGGGGCTTGACCGCACCCGGCAGGCGCCCCGCATGTTCAAGCTGGCCCGCATCGACGAGTTGCCCCAACCGGTGGGCAAGCTGGGCGCCTACGAACTGCCGGAGGTCGATCTGGCCGAGCTGACCCGGTCGCTGGAGCCGGCCCCGGCCGACGCCCAGGCCACGATCGCGATCCGCGGCCACCAGGCGCCCGACCTGCGCCGGCGAGGGCAGCGCGTTGCCGAACCGGACGGGCTGCCGTCCGGATTCGGCGCCTGGCGGGTGCCGTACCGCCAAGAGGGCGACTTCGTCGCCGAGTTGTGCGGGCACGGGCCGGCGGTGCTGGTGCTCGAGCCGCTCGAACTGCGCCGCCAGGTGATCGAGCGGCTCACCGTGATCGCGGGGGGTGCCCGGTGAGCACGTCGGTGGAGCAGGTCTCGCGGCTGCTGGCGCTGGTGCCCTACCTGCAGGCGCACCCCGACGCCGACCTTGCCGAGACCGCCGCCGCCTTCGGCATCACTCCCCGGCGGTTGCTCGCCGACCTCGAGGTGCTCTGGTTCGTCGGCCTGCCCGGCGGCCTGCCCGGCGACCTGATCGACATCGACATGGACGCCGTGCACGCCCAGGGCCGCATTCGGCTGACCAACGCCGAGTACCTGTCGCGCCCGATGCGGTTCACCATTGACGAGGTGACCAGCCTGATCGTGGCGCTGCGGGCCGTGCGTGAGGTGGCCGGCGGTGCGGCGGGCGAGGCCGTCGACTCGGCCTTGGCGAAGCTGTCGACGGTGGCCGGTGCGCACGAGAGCCGCCGGGTCGCGGTCGCGGTCGCGACCTCGGAGAGTTCGGTGCGCGACCGGCTGGGGGAGGCCATTGAGGCAGGGCAGGCCGTCCGGCTCAGCTACGACGGGCTGACCCGCGCCGAGACCACCACCCCGGTGGTGGAGCCGCACCGGCTCAGCGTCCGCGACGGGTACGTCTACCTCGAGGCCTGGAGTCGTGACCGGGACGCCTGGCGCACCTTTCGGCTCGACCGGGTCGCGGCCGTTGAACCGGCCGATGGGGGAGTGGCCGATCGGGGCGAGCCACCCGCGTTCGACGGCGGCTGGCTCGAGGTGCGGCGCGAAGCAGCCCTGGTCACTTTGACGGTCGCCGACCAGGCGAGATGGATCAGCGAGTACTACCCGGTGCGCTCAATCGAGCAGGTCGAGGGGGGCTGGCGGATCAGCTTGCTGGTGGCCGATCCGGCCTGGCTGCGGGCACTGCTGCTGCGGCTGGGGCCACAGGTGCTTGGCGTTGAGCCTGTGGAGGCGGCGGAGTCGGCCCGGGACGCTGCTGCGGAGACCTTGGCGCTGTACCAGGCTTTTGCCGCTGGTTGAACTGGGCACAACGGGCCGGGGGTAGGCCATCGTGCTCGCGGCGCCGGAGGCGGCTCGTGACGGTCATGACGTCTTCGACCTTGCCTCGATGATGGGTCGAGAGTCTGTGAGTGACGCCCTCAGGTACCTCGGCGCATTTCTTAATGAAAAATCATGGTATGCCGGCATGAACTGCCCAACACTGAGACTCTGGCACATAGAGTCCTCACAGGTCGAGATGACTTGGAAAAGGAGGCTCCGTCTGGGGCCGATGCAGGGGGGAAAATGCAAGCTAAAGAGCGATGTTTCGTCAACCCATACACCTTTGTTCCGTTTCCGGCCGAAGGGGTGGAGCGGGCTCCTGCTCCAGGGCACGTCTTCGGTGTCGATGCGGCTGATGAGCGCTACTCGGGATCATTCACGGTCCGCTGGAATACTCTGACGGAATTGATCCTGCCGCCTGGCCAGCACTGGTATGAATCAACGACCAAGACCGTCACCATTCCCGGATCGTCAGCAAAGGGTGCTGTCCGCAGTGTCCACGAAACCCTCTTCGGTGGTTGCCCGAGGGTGCTGACCTCCACCTTCACGCCCGTGTACCGGCAGCCTGTGGCCAAGGGACTCGTGAACGACTGGCTGTTGGCCGTGGTCGTCGAGAGCAGCGACGACGGCGTCCCGAAGAAGGTACGGCTGTGCGATGGTGACCCGGTACGCATCAATGCCGTTGCGCTGCGGACTGCCTATCGCGGCAAGATTCCTACCACCGGTGACACTCTGCACGGTCTGGGCGGTCTCGTCCGAGTCCCCGGAGTCGATAAAGACAGGTTCAGGGCCAACGAGCCCACAGGGCAGCCCGTCGAGCGCGATGAGGCTACCTGGGGGAAGGGTGCGTACGTCTTCCTGGTCACCGATGTCGCGGCGCGCGAGACCACCAAGAAACGCAAGATTACCAAAAAACGCAACTCTGCCACTCCGGAGGCGCTGGCCACCGAGGTCGCGTCATGCTATTGGGCTGCGGGAAAGCTCGGCACGCAGCTAGCTGTCTTCCCCAGTAAAGGTTCGTCCGCTTTCGCCGAGTTTCAGCGCCTGTCAGAGGGCTCACGAGATAGCCAGCTGAATGAGCAGGCGAGGAAGAAGGCGGAGGCCGCTGGCCTCAAACACAGTCAAGAGCTCTTCGAGGACGTCACATGGTGGGCCAAACTGCCGGGCGTCAAGGTTCGTTTGCCGGGGGAGAGTGGGGCTGCCAAGGGAGCCGTTGACGTCACCAAGGCGGACGATGGCAGATACCGGCCCAGCGATCCGGCCTTGTGGCAGGTGGTTGGTAGGCGACGACGGGCTGACGGACGGCTCTATGCGGGTGACGTGATTTGGGTAAAGACCGCCCCGTCGGCGAGTGGGCAGGGGCCGCATGAGGTCACGGCGGTCAAGCTGGCTGCTGCCTGGCGAGAGACCCCTAAGGGGGCCGGCAGTTTGGAGGGCCGCGTCCAAGCTACGCCGTGTCGCGACGCCGACCACCTGTGCCTCAGTTGCAGCATTTTCGGCAGTATCGACCCGACCGGAGAAGCCGCAGGACAAGGCCAGCAGGACGCCTACGGCGGCCACGTCCGGTTCGGCGCGATCACGGCGAAGGGCGTGAAGCTCTCCGGTGAGCAGGTCCGGCTCGCTCCGCTCAGCAGCCCGCGCCCTGGCGCGGCGCAGTTCTACCTCGCCAGGACCGCACCCGGTGGTGGTTCGAACGGGGTGATGCCCGCTCAGTGGGGATCCGAAATCGGCGGGGCACGGCAGGTGCGGGGCCGGAAATTCTACTGGCACAGCGACCCTAAGGCCCAGGTGAAGGCCGTCGAGGAAGCAGGCGTGTCCAATCCCAAGCCGCGGCACCTACTGGCCGGTTCGGGTGGCAGCTTCCAGACCGTGGTCGACCTCCTGGCTCCTGGACAGATCCTCACCCAAACGATCAGTTTCGACGGCCTGGATCGACTGGCGCTGCTGACTTTGCTTGCGGCCTTCGATCCGAACCGAATCCTCGGCGGGCACGGCTGCGCGATTCACCTCGGCGGAGGCAAGCCGTTCGGCCTCGGCTCCGTGTCCGCAACCATCGCTCAGTTGACGGTGACGACGGTTTCCTCGCGGTACGGCGGCAGCCGGCCAGCCGCCCTGTCCTGGTCGTGGAAACCGCAGGATCGGAATGAGTTGAGACGGCGATGCGGCGACCTCACTGCTGTCCACAATGCTGCCGTGAAAGTGATGGCACGGCACGGTCTCGGCGCTGACGAGCCGCTGGTCAGCTATCCGATCACGAAGCCGTGGGGTAGCTACGGTTCGAAGGGCTTCGCGGAGGCCTTTGAGTTCTTCAAGAAGAACTCAGGTGAGCAACTCGCAGAAGACACCCGGCCCTACGTGGTGCTCCCCGACCTCAACGACGTGGCGCAGGGCAAGGCGAGCCCCGCAATCAAGGACGGGGAAACCAATGCCTGATCCGACCTACGTCTGCATCGCTGCGGTGCGCATCCAGCAGTGGATCAGCCGCACACCAAGACTCGTTCTGAGCCGAGGAGCGTCACGTGCGTTGGCTGAGAAGACCGGCGACGACCGTCTGCGGCGACTGCTCGCGGATCGGCCACTTGCAGGTGGCGTCCGTCTCGCCGACGACGCCCCGGACGTGGACGGCGTGATCGTGCTTCGGGTCGACGATCCGGAGCCGACGACAGTGCGTGCTGTCGCTGATTGGCTGCGGCGCGCAGTCGCCGACGAGCTTCCGGGCGTGGAGTGGAAGGCATGGGCTCACCAGGCGACGAGCTACGCGATCGCGAAGGCCGCGGCCGATCAAGGCCTCACTAGCCACGGCGAGTGGCACTTCCCGCCGACCGAGTTGGATGTCCCCTTTGCGAACGCATGCGACGGCTGTCGTCATGAGTACGCGGTCGAGACCACGAAGCTGCCGGGTGAGAACACGGACGTGGCACTGGGCCCTGACTGCCTCGATCGGCTGGCTTCGAGCGCGAGGCTGACGAATGCCCCCCGAGGAATGACGTTCGATGATTTGGCCCGGACTGGTGGTGTGGCCAGTGAGGAAGCGGTGCCGCAGACCGTTGGGAGGCGTGCTGCCAACAACCACCTCGCGACGATCGCCGCGGACGGGAACCGTGTCGGGGCGGTGTTCGAGCACCTGGCCCGGATGTCGTCGAGTCCGTTTGTTCACCAGGGCGATGAGACGACTGTGCAGGCTGCGCTGTCGGCACTGCTGGAAAGGGCCACGAGGGATGCTGTGGCCAACGCGGGGTGCGTGGGCGATCCGGACGCCAAGTATCCCAGCGCGATCGTCCATCTCGTGGGTGGCGACGATGTGCTCGCCTCGGTCGGGGCCCGCTTCGCCTGGGAGTACGTGACCGCACTGTTGACCAAGTTCGACGAGGTCTTCAAGAGCGGTCTTGCTGCCCTGGTTGAAGCGGCCAAGGGTTCCGGGGCATTGAACGACGCCGAGGCCGACGAGGTCACCAAGCTGGGAGACGGAGTCTCTTTGGGCGTGGGAATCGCCTTCGCCAACCGGACCCATCCCTTTGCGGACTGCGCCGACATGGCGCACCGTGCGTTGTCCCAAGCGAAGGCGTCCGGACGCGGGGCGGCGGCGGTCAGCTGGGTGGATCTCACCGTCGAGGCCAGTGTGCCGCCGGGCCGGTTCGCCTGGCCGGATCAGCTTGGCGACGACTTGCCGACCGCCAGGATGACATCGTCGGCACGCACGACGCTTGAGGCGATCCTTCGTGACCGTTGGCCGGTGTCCCTGTCCACTCTCAACTCGGACCATGACGTCGACCAACTCACGGCGCTGTGGGAGGACGTCAAGCGATGGTGTGTCCGTACCGACAATGCCAAGGTCTTGTCGGGGCGTGAGCCGGCCGGAGCGGAACAACTCGCAGAGGCACTCATTGGTCTT
Source organism: Micropruina sp. (assembly GCF_047602085.1). Classification (GTDB taxonomy): domain Bacteria; phylum Actinomycetota; class Actinomycetes; order Propionibacteriales; family Propionibacteriaceae; genus Micropruina. The sequence continues at coordinate 506,760 of NZ_JASGID010000004.1, read as the reverse complement.
CGGTCCGATCTGGACCGAGCCCGATGGTGGCCCAAGCAGGGAAGGAGCGGGCTGTGACCGCGCTCAATTTCGTCGTCCACTTCAGGACGCCGTTCTCCATCACCGCCGCGCAGAGCTCGGATGGGATCGACGCGCGGGTTGATCGCGACCAGCTATTGCCGGCCAGCTCGCTGAAGGGGCTGATGCGGGCGACGGCACTGCACGACCTGTACATCCGTAGGTCACTGGTCCATCAAGTCTTCGGGCGAGGCTTCGAGTCTCGACGGAGCGGGGACCTGGGGTCGCCGTGGGCTTGGTCGGACGGTGAGGTCGATGAGTCGATGAAGGTCGGCCGGCAGGCGCGGTTGAAGATCGTGGGCGAGGGACGTAGCGATGAGGGAAGTCTGCTGATCAGCGAATGCGTCTGGGCGGACACGGCGGAGTTCCAGGTTGCTCAGTTGCGACCGATTCCAGCTGACAAGATTGATGATCATCGGCTGGTGCTCCGAGCCGCCGCACGGGGCGTGACTTCCTTGGGGCATGCGCGCCGCCGAGGTCTTGGCTGGGTATCCATCGTCGATAAGCAGGAATGGTCGGTCGAAGACTCCGGTCGGCTGCGCGAACTGGTGGGAGGTGAGCACAGATGACCGAACGTTTCCGTTATCGCATCACGACGCAGTCGCGGGTGTCGGCTGCGGCGACCGGTGAGATTCTGCATCACACGCCGATGCATGAGGTGCTTCCTGGTGCCACGGTGAGAGGAGCGTTGGCCGCGCTGTGGTGGTTGGGTGCCGACAACCGGGGTGAGGACGAGCAGCAGTTCACGGAACTGTTCGATACGCAATTTGCGGTCAGCCAAGCGGTACCGGTCCAGGACGGCACCGATCGCGAACACGATACACACCTCAACTCGGCGTCCATGTTCTTCTGCAAATACCCCAAACCGGACAAGGATTGTGGAAAGTTCTTGCTCGACCTTGCTGCCGTCGTCGCGGGTGGCGGGGCTCCGGCAGCAGTGTCGTGCTCGTTCTGCGGAGGAACGGCCAAGACGGATCCGGGCTGGAAACGTGGCTACGCCGCAGCACGAACCACGAGGACCAAGCTGGAACCCAACGGCACGGCGGCGGACGGGAACCTCTTCAGGCGGGAATCCATGCCGAAAGGTCTCCGCCTGGAGGGTGTCCTCTGGGCACCCGCCGGTGTGCAGCAGTGGATCGACGGAGCTCACCTTCGTGTCGGGGGCAAGCGTTCCGTGATGGGTGCGGCGACCATCCAACTGGAGCGGGATCCGCAGCCAGATGCCACTGAACCGGGTGAGCGGACCGCGCTGCGGCTGTGCAGCCCGGCGATCGTTGTCGACCGATGGGGTGCCGCGAGTCTCTCCGAGTCGGACTGGCTTGCTGAACTGTCCCGTGTCAGTGGTGACCAACTCGTCTCGGTCCGGGCCTGGACAAGGTCGGAGCGAGTCACCGGGTGGCACATGCGCAGTGCGCTGCCGAAGCCGGCCGACTGGGCGCTTGCCGCCGGCAGCACGATCGTGGTCGAAGGCCTGACACCGGATGGTTGGTCGCGGCTCGTCCACGGCATCGGACTGCGGACGTTCGAGGGATACGGGCAGCTTGAGATTCTCCCGCCTCAACAGATGCCACAGGATGAATCGGAGCCCGAACAGGAGCCGATCGAGGTTGCTTTCGATGTGCTGGTGGCCGCGATCGGCAGGACCCCGGTCAGTGCGGTGCTGCGGTCGGCGCAGGGCGCGCTGAGAGAAATCCGAGCAGCGCGACAGAAGAAGTACGTCAGCCCAGAACCCACCATTGCGAAGCAGAAGAAGAATCGCTGGTTTACGGAGCTGCCGGTGGCCGCCAAGTCAGCGCTATCTGACCTTTTCGATAGTGACCTTCTCGATGAAGCCAACTTCCTCGACCAGTTCGATCGCCTGATCAATCGACTTGCGAAACAGGAGCGCCAGAAGTGAACGGACGAGTGATCATTCGAGTGGATCTGGCCATCGAGCGACCCTGGGCTGTGGGTGGTGTTGCCGACACGATTTCTGATATCGATCTTCCGGTCTTGGCCGACCCACGTGGTGATGGCCGAGGTTCGGCCTTCCTGCCGGCGACATCGCTGGTCGGATCGCTGCGGAGGCATCTCGATGACGACCATGAACTGTGGCTCGGCTCAGCCGAAAGCTCGGACGACGATCCCGGGACTCCGTCGCCCTTGCGGTGCCTTGGGGCGGTCCTGGAAACGCCGGAGTCGATCACCACGCGGATGACGACAGCGATCGATGCCAAACGACGGGCGGCCAGCCAGCACATGCTGCGCGAAGAAGAGGTCGTTCCGGCCACCGAGGTGAACCCGACCATCGTCCACTGGTTCCTCCAGCTGGACAGTGCAACAGCCGGCCTGGATTCGCTGATCGAGCGACTATCGACCTGGGCGCCTGTGGTTGGGCGGCGGCGCAGTTCGGGACAAGGCGACGCGTTTGTCCGTAGTGTTCACTGCGCCGAGTTGGATCTCGACGATTCCGCGCATCTGACCTGGTGGCTGGGCGCGCGTCATACCTGGGACGGCGCAAGCGAAGCTGATCAGCCGCCTGGTTGGAAACGGGCAGACGCGCCTAGTCCAGGGACTATTCAGCACAGGCCCGAGAGGGTTCTGGAGATCGACTTCACGGTTGAGGAACCGCTCCACCTGGGGTGTGGAAAGCCAATCAAGAAAGCCGGTCAGAAGACGGTGCACCGAACGGGCTTCAGGGTGCCAGGGTCAAGCTGGAAGGGGCTCTTCCGGCATCGCGTCGAACATATCCTTCGCGTCCGCGGGTACGGCGAAGAAGAATGCACGCGCATTGTGGGCGACCTGTTCGGCACGGGGCGAGCGTCAGGTGCCTCAAAGGATGAAGGCGAGCGCGGAATTCTCCGCTTCAGAGACAGCGATCTGGTCGGCTCTCGTACCGTCGAGCGCACACATGTGGCAATCGACCGGGTCACCGGCGGCGCTCTGGACCGATCGGGGAACGGGGACGGAGCCGGCGGTGCACTGTTCGCGGTCGAGGCGATCGCGCCAGGCGCCACGGTGAAGCTGCAGATCGACGCGTCGGATAGCCCGGACGAACTCGGCGTGTTGTTGCTGGAGCATGTTGTCCGCGACATCGACGACCGACTGATTGGCGTCGGCGGCCTTACATCGCGCGGGTACGGGACGCTTCGGCTGGCGAAGTCGCGGCCGACCCCCAACCCGGTGCCCGGGCCTGTAGGAGGAGAGGCATCATGACCGGCTACGCAATCAGGCCGCTCGGCCGCTGCGCCTGGAATGAGGTTGTTGGTCAAACAGACGCGTCAGTGGACGGTTGGTGCTGGGCCGGGCACGACGGGCTGGTGGCATCTGCCAGTGGGCCGAGCAGTATCGTGCCGACCGGTTGGTTGTGGGCGTGGGGGTCTGATCGGTGGGTCCGATGGCGGATCGACCCCGTCGCGCCTTGCGTAGGCGCCGAGTTGCGCCGCGGTGCGGCAGGGACCGAGGGCATGCCGGGGAGTTTCGTCGCAGCTCATGTGCTGAGGGACGGCGGGCCTCAGCAGGTTGGGTTGCGACCCGACGGCGGGCACATGCTGCGCTGGGCACGCGGAGCGCTTCCCGTGACCGAGCTCTCCGTCATCACGATCACGGCGCCTGCAGCGATGACTTTCGTAGGCATGGCGTTGGGTTCGTTGCAGTGACCACGGAGAGGCCTGCGGGTGAACGTCCTAGACAGCTTGTCCGTACCGACAAAGTGCGGAGAATCTCCAGAAGGAACGTGGCAGAACCCCTGTTGGTTTTCGCCGGCAGTGTCGCGGCGGCCTTCGCTGGCCTGGTGGCGGAGGACTTCTTTCCGGGAAGGGAGGAGTGGCTGACCTGGTGCGTGCGACTTCTGCGAATCGGTTGCTTGCTAGCGGCGACAGTACTGGCCTGGTTGGCGCTTCGAAGGCTGCGGTTGCGGCGTCGGCTACGAGGAACCCTCTACTACTTGCGCATGCAAAGCGACACGAATGATGACTACCACTCCCGGGCCATCAACCAGGCGTCCAAGGACTACCTCGGATTCCGGGCCATGGCGGCCTGGTGTGACCCAGGCACTGGCATTGTGGACGTGCGTGATCACGTCACCCGGCTGTCGACGGAACTCCAGCGCAGCACCAACGATGACGCCGACGATTCAGGCTTTGACATTGCGCCCAATCTGATCTTCCCCGTGGCCCTAGGGGTCGGCTACGACTGGATTCCCCCAGGACCAGGAGAACTTCGGCTGCGTGAGTTTAGCACGAGGGTCGGGAAAGAGAATCTTCAGGATTTTGAGTGGCGACTAGGCTGCCTATCCGCGGCAGGTGCCGCGCCGCCGGACAGGGAAACTGGTGTGTCACCGCCGGACAAGCCGGTATGTGGGCAACCGGAGTGCAGGACCAGGCACTTCAGGGTTAACGGCCCAGCCGGTCGGGTGAATATGTGTGCCGTCACGGATCGGCTGAATCTAGATACGCCGGTCCGCGCAGTATGGTTGGAGTACTGGCTGACTGCGTCTGACTACACCAAGAAGCCCTTCTTGATGGAGTCGCAATACAAGGCTTCTGCGCAGGTCACGCGGATCATACGGGTGGAAGTTAAGGTTTCGGCGGAGAGCGCTGCCGCGTACACCCTTCTCAGTTACACCGACCAGGGTGTCGAATCCGAAATGACGGTTCGCCAGATTGCGGAGGGGGCCGCTTACTGGCTGGGAGAGACGCTTCGAGAGTACCCCGACGCGACCGTGTTTGTGGCTGGGGGGATGCCCAAGACCGTAGCCTTGGCGATGGGATACCTGATGACGCGGCCACCACTCCAAAAGCCGGCCGCCCATCCGTGGCGGCGCATCGTCCCCATGGGCTATTTCCTCGGCGAACCGGATCCTCTGAGGCCGATGTGGGTGCGGCCCGACCAGTGCGACCCCGACCAACTCATTGCACAAGCGGGGTTGCACCCATGAAGGTCATCAACCTCACGCCTCATCCGGTGACCGTCGATCCCGGTGCCCCCGACGCGATCACCTTCCCGCCGACCGGTGTGCTCGCGCGCATCCGCGAAGTCCAGGGCAAGCCCTTTTGGGTGACCGTTGACGGCATCCGCGTGCCAGTCCAACCCATCTCCTACGCCGACGACATCGAAGGACTCCCGTCGCCGACGGACGGCGTGCTCTACCTGGTCTCTCGGGTGACAGCCGCGGCCACCGATCGCCCCGATCTGGTCTTTCCCCAGGACGAACTGCGCGACGAGAACGGCCAGATCATCGGCTGCCGGGCATTGGGCACTTTCGCGAATCTCGACGATGTCAGGGGGATCTGATGCCGACCCGATGGTGGATTCCGTTGGAAGGCGTGCGCCCCGAGCGGGTCAAGCTCGAACATATCCACGCGGCTGCGTCCCGCTGGTTCGATCGGACGCCGGAGCAGCACGCTGCGGGCTCGAAGCCGTACTCGATCTCACCGCTGGCGAAAGACACCGCCGGAGGCGTGGGGTTCGAGCTCTCCACCCTGACCGACGAAGCAGGCGGCTTGCTGCGCACCGCGGTGGTGCCTCCGGCAACGCTGCGGCTGGGCATCGACCAGGCGATCGTTGGGCGGCCGTCCCGGTTGGTCGCAGAATCCTGGGAGTCGCTGGCGCAGCCGAGCGGTTCTGGCCGGTGGGAGTTGGAGTTCGTGACGCCAGTCACCTTCCGGCACGGACGCCGCTCGTCGCCGCTGCCGGTGGCCGCGTCCGTCCTACGCGGGTTGGTCGACACCTGGAACAGCCACTCCGGCCTCCCTCACCGCGAACTGACCAGGCGAGACACCGACGAGGTCTGGGTGAGCGACATCGAGGGCCGCAGCGAGTTGATGATGGTGTCGGGCATCCGACTGTCCGCCTTCAGCGGGCGGGTCTGCTATCGCTGCGACGACCAGTGGGTTGCCGGCTTGGTCGATGCGCTGTTCCGGTTGGCGCCGTACGCCGGGGTCGGTTCGGCGAAGGCGAAGGGGCTCGGGGTCACCCGGCTGCGCCCGGTTCGCCGCGCCCGAGCAGCGGGATGATGTGAGTTCTCGTGGGCCAGTTGCTGGAGCGCGCGATCAGCGAACGTGCTCTCCGGCGCGCCTGGGAGGACGTGCTGGCGAACGACCGTGAAGACGGCCTGTTGTCGCCGGGGATCGCCCGCTTCGCAGACGACGCCGAGGCGCGGCTCGACGAACTGGCCGAGCAGCTTCGAGCGAGTGAGTACCGCCCCCGCGACCTTTCGGAGGTCATCATCGACGACGGCGGCGATCCGCGGACGCTGCACATTCCGGCGGTGCGCGACCGCATCGTGGAGCGCAGTCTGCTCGACGTGATCACCCCCTGGGTCGACCCTGTGCTCGGCTTCAGTTCGTACGCCTACCGTCCCGGCCTCGGCGTGGCCGACGCGGTCCAGGCAGTGGTGGCGTTGCGGGAAGAGGGGTTGCGGTGGGTGCTGCGGACCGACGTCCACGACTGTTTCCCGTCGGTGCCGGTTAACCATGCCCGCAGAATGCTGGGCGCGCTGGTCCCCGACGACAAGCTGCTGGCACTGGTGGACCTGCTGCTCGACCGGGCCGCGATCAGACCGGGCCGCGGCCGGGGAGTGATGCGTGGACTTGCACAGGGCTGTGCGCTGTCTCCGCTGTTGACGAACCTGGTTCTGACCGCGCTCGACGATGCCCTACTCGACGAGGGTTTCGCGGTGGTGCGATACGCCGACGACCTGGCTGTGGTGGTGGAAACACAAGAGGACGCCTGGGAGGCGGCCCGGCTGGCGACGGAAACATTGGAGGTGCTCGGCATGGAGTTGGGGGCGGACAAGACCGAGGTGATGTCGTTCGACGAGGGATTCTGCTTCTTGGGCGAGGACTTCGGCCCGCGCTACCCGCCGGCGTTGGACGACCACCGGGCCGCGGTTCCCGATCGGCGGGTGCTGTACACGGCGGTCCAGGGCGGGCGCATCCGGGTCGCGCAGGGACGCGTCATCGTCGAGACAGTCGATGATGTCGAGGTGCTCGATGTCCCGACCGACCACGTCGCACGGGTGGTGTGCTTCGGTTCGGTCGGCGTGTCGGCCGGGCTCCGCACCTGGGCGATGAGCAACGAGGTCGACGTGGCCTTCGTCTCCAGACGCGGCGCCTACCTCGGGCAGCTACTGGCCGCCTCGTCGGAGACTCGGGTCGACCGGCTACGGACCCAGCTCGCCTTCGCCGACGACAGCACGCGCACCGTGAAGCTCGCGATGGCGATCGTGGAGGCGAAGGTGCGTAAGCAGATCGTGCTGCTGCAACGGTTCGGACGCCGGGCGCACGCCGAGTTGGTCGCCGAGGCGGTCAGTGAGATGCGCGGCCTGCTGCGGCTGCTTCCTGGATGCACGACGGCCGAGGAGGCGATGGGCATGGAGGGGGCCGCCGCTCGGGTCTACTTTCCCTGCCTGGGAAAGCTGTTCCCTGCGGAGCTCCAGTTCGAGTTGCGCTCACGGCAGCCGCCGCTCGATGTCGCGAACGCGGCACTGTCGTACCTGTACACCCTGCTCACGTCGGAGTGCGTCACCGCGTTGGTTGCGGCGGGCCTCGACCCGGCGATCGGCTTCTTCCATGTGGCGGCCGATCGACGTCCCAGCTTGGCGCTTGACTTGGTGGAGGAGTTCCGCCCGATGATCGCCGATCAGGTGGTGCTGTCCGCGGCCCGCAACGGCGAACTGACCGCCGCCAGCGCCCGGCGGGAGGAGGGCAAGACAGGTGTGCTGTTGACCAAGGCGGCCCGGACGTCGCTGCTCGCCGGCTACGAGATGCGGATGCTGCGGACCACCAAGGGCGCGCTGCCCGAGTTCTCCGGAACGCTGCGGCGGCATCTTTACCGGCAGTCGCAGCGCATGATGGCGACCGTGGCCCGGGACGAACCCTGGACGGGGTTGTCATGGCGCTGACTGTTGTCGCCGCCTATGACGTCTCCAGCGACAGTCGGCGCGCCAGACTCGCGGCACTCATGCAGACCTGCGGCGACCGGATTCAGCTTTCGGTGTTCGTGCTCACCATCGACGAGGACGAACTGGATGTGTTGCGGGACCGAGCCCTGGCGATCATGGATCCGAAGGAGGACTCCCTCTACCTGCTGCGGCAGTGCAGCACGTGCTGGGAAGGCGCGCGCTGCGTCGGCCAGGCCATGCCGCCGGCGCCGGTCTACTTCTGGGCTGCCCTGTAGTCGCGGGCACGGGGCGGCTTGTAGTCTGAGGCGACAACAATGAGCACATCGGGCGTGGCGGTGCAGACTCAACTGGGATGGGGTGGTCGGCGAATTGTGCTGCGGGCCTATCCTCGTGTATAGCACTTGGCTAGGTGTGATGCCCTCCCGGGCGACAGTCGGTGCAGTCGGAAGGAGGTGACTCACTGGAGGGTGTGCAAACGGGGTGCAACACCCCTTGTCAGCGGACTGTTTCTACCGCTGGGGGTCACAGACTCGATCTCGCGAAAGAGCGAATAGAAAAGCACTACACGAGTCGATGCGTGGGCCTCAAATCAAGGTCACAGACTCGATCTCGCGAAAGAGCGAATAGAAACGTGCCGCGACAAGGCAGTCATCTACTCGCTGGAGTCACAGACTCGATCTCGCGAAAGAGCGAATAGAAACGAGTCGAAGGCTCCGAATACCCACTTAACAGCTCTGGCGTCACAGACTCGATCTCGCGAAAGAGCGAATAGAAACGACAATACTAGCGATCACATTCATCTTATCGGGTCACAGACTCGATCTCGCGAAAGAGCGAATAGAAACGGCTTCGACCTCCTTGGCCACGTACTTGGTCAGCTGTCACAGACTCGATCTCGCGAAAGAGCGAATAGAAACAGCAACGACGCTAGGTGGCTGGCCCACACGAGGCCGAGTCACAGACTCGATCTCGCGAAAGAGCGAATAGAAACGCGTTCAGGCGGTCGATGGCGCTCTTGGTGGCATCGTCACAGACTCGATCTCGCGAAAGAGCGAATAGAAACATGAGCGTGCACTGGTAGTCCCGCCACGACTTCAGTCACAGACTCGATCTCGCGAAAGAGCGAATAGAAACTAGGCGAACCCCAGGGCTCCGATGGCCAGTGCGATCGTCACAGACTCGATCTCGCGAAAGAGCGAATAGAAACTGTTGTTGGCCGAGCGAATGCATTCCAGCATTCGTGTCACAGACTCGATCTCGCGAAAGAGCGAATAGAAACCCGGCCGGCCGGCCGTCCTTGACGTTGATGCCCAGTGTCACAGACTCGATCTCGCGAAAGAGCGAATAGAAACCTTGTCGGGCTTGGTCGGCTTCGGCTTGTCCTGTCACAGACTCGATCTCGCGAAAGAGCGAATAGAAACTTGAACGCCGAAGCGTTCACCTCTTCCTCGTGTCACGGACTCGATCTCGCGAAAGAGCGAATAGAAACGTGAGCGTTTCGATCTCACCGACCGTCCCTTGCCAGCCCTCGTCACAGACTCGATCTCGCGAAAGAGCGAATAGAAACCCCAGGAGCGGGGAGTCGAACAGCGGGGTAGCCAGTCACAGACTCGATCTCGCGAAAGAGCGAATAGAAACTCTTGAACCACCGGTGTTAGAGATAGCCGCCGTCACAGACTCGATCTCGCGAAAGAGCGAATAGAAACTTCCCGAGGACGAACTCGAGCATCCACCGACCCGTCACAGACTCGATCTCGCGAAAGAGCGAATAGAAACTAAATCACCCCTCTGGCATCCGCCTTCGGCAGCCGCCAGTCACAGACTCGATCTCGCGAAAGAGCGAATAGAAACTCACGAGCATAACAACAGGTATGCCGAAGAAGATGACGTCACAGACTCGATCTCGCGAAAGAGCGAATAGAAACGCCATCTGGATGACGACGTCCTGCTGTGCGCGGCGTCACAGACTCGATCTCGCGAAAGAGCGAATAGAAACGCCATCTGGATGACGACGTCCTGCTGTGCGCGGCGTCACAGACTCGATCTCGCGAAAGAGCGAATAGAAACGGCACTCCCACGCCTCCGTGGGGAGCACCCGCACCGTGGTGTCACAGACTCGATCTCGCGAAAGAGCGAATAGAAACGCGCACGGACATGCCACACCGACCGGGCCTGCTGTCACAGGCTCGATCTCGCGAAAGAGCGAGTAGAAGCGTGCGGACGGACTTGCTGGAGGCGTTCGGAGAGGTCGTCACAGATCAGAGCGCTGAGTGCGGCTCGCAGCGGACGCACATCCGACTCATGGTTTCGCTCTCGGATCGATCCGTTAGTCTCGCACCATGGTCTGGGTGTGGGTCTTCCTCGGCATCGCGCTGGCCGGCGTCATCACCATGGCGTCGTACGGCGTCTGGCTGGCGCACAAGGCGTCCGATCTGTTCAGCGAGCTGCAGATGCTTGGCACCCGCGCTGAAGAGCTGGCCGACCTGGTGTCGCAGGTCGCGATCCCTTCCACTGAGTAGACTCGCCAGGTACTTCAACCGAAGGAGCGCAGAGAAATGTTCGGCCTGCCTGGGGGCATGGAGTGGGTAATCCTCGCCATCATCGCCCTATTGGTCTTCGGCGGTAGCCGGCTCGCCAACGCCGGTAAGAACGCCGGCAAGGCGATCCGTGAGTTCAAAGAAGAGACCTCGTCGCTGAAGAAGACCGACTCGCCCGCTGTCGAGTCCGCGCCGCCCGCGGCCGGTCAACCCGAAGGCGTCGTGCACGAGGCCGAGATCGTTTCCGAGCCGAAGGACAAGGGCCAGCAGGCCTGACCCGACGTGGCCCGACGCTTCAGCCTCGGGTGGCTCAAACCGCCTCCCTCGTCGCCGGACGGCGTGATGTCGTTGGGCGATCACCTGCGTGAACTGCGTTACCGCGTGGTGTTCTCGCTGGTCTGGATCATCATCGGCACGATCGTCGTCGCGATCTTCTACAGCCAGGTGTATCTGTTCTTAGCCCAACCCTGGCTGCAGGCCCGCGACATCATCAGCCAGACCAACCCCGAGATCAGCACCCAGATGGTGTTGTCGGGGGTCACGGCACCGCTCACCCTGGCCATGAAGATCTGTGGCGTCGGCGGGCTGGTGCTGGCCTCACCGATCTGGCTGTACCAGGTCTGGGCCTTCATCGTGCCGGCGCTGCTGGCCAAAGAGAAGCGCTGGGCGATCATCTTTCTGGCCGTGGCGCTGCCGCTGTTCCTGGCCGGTGTCGCGGTCGGTTACCTGATCCTGCCCCAGGGCATCTCGGTTCTGATGGCGTTCACGCCGCAGTCGGTGCCGATCACCAACCTGATCGAGATCGACAAATTCCTCGAGCTCATGCTGCAACTCATGCTCGTGTTCGGCCTCGGCTTTCTGATGCCGGTGGTGGTGGTCGGCGCCAACTTTGTCGGCGTGCTCAAGGCCCAGCAGTTGAAGAAGGCCCGGCTGTACGTGATCTTCGGCACCTTCGTGTTCGGTGCCGCCGCCACCCCATCGACAGACCCGTTCTCGATGCTGGCCCTGGCGATTCCGATGAGCCTGCTGTTCCTGGCTGCCGAGGCGGTCTGCCACGTCAACGACAAGCGAAAGGCCAAGCGACTGGCCGACGAGGTGGCAGCGAGTTCATGACGCTGGCCGGGCGCTGCGACCTGGTGGTGAACCCCATGTCCGGACGAGGCCGGGCCGCCCGGTTGCTCCCCACCGTCATCGCAGCCCTGCGCGAGGCACTGCCCGGCACCGAGCTGCGCACGGTCGAGTCGCAGGGTGTCGATCGGGACGCTGGCACATGCCTGGTCGGCACTGGCCGAACTGCGCCGGTTCAGCCCGCTGGCCCACCGGCTCACCATCGACGGCGAGCCCCGTGAACTGGCCTCGATGGCGGTGTTCGTGTGCAACGCCGAGTTCTTCGGCGGTGGCATGCGGGCCGCGCCCGGGGCGTCCGTCACCGACGGTGTGCTGGATGTGACGATCATCCATCCCGTTTCGCGGCTGGTATTGCTCCGGTTGTTGCCCACCCTGTACTCGGGCGGCTTCGTATCGCACCCTTGCGTGGAGCGGCTGCGGGCGTCCGAGGTGGTGGTCGACGGCGACGGACTGGTCGGCAGCGGCGACGGTGAGTTGCTCGGCGACGTGCCGCTGGCGGTGCGGTCGGTCGCCCAAGCGCTGACCCTGCTGGGCTGAGCCGGGTTCGCCGGTCGAGCTTGTCGAGACCTCAGGACGGTCTCGACAAGCTCGACCACCGGTGGCCCGGCTGGCTGCAATCAGGGGCGGTAAGTTGGCGGCGATGAGCACCGCAACCGACACCCTCGCCGCCTTCACCGCCGGCTACGACTTCCCGCTCGACGCTTTTCAGGTCGAGGCGTGCAGGCACGTCGAGGCGGGGTCCGGGGTGCTGGTGGCCGCGCCCACCGGGTCGGGCAAGACCGTGGTCGGCGAGTTCGCGGTGTTCCTGGCGCTGCAGCGCGGCACCAAATGCTTCTACACCACGCCGATCAAGGCGCTGAGCAACCAGAAGTTTCACGACCTGGTCGAACGGCACGGAGCCGGCAATGTGGGTCTGCTCACCGGTGACACCACGATCAACGGCGAGGCGCCGGTGGTGGTGATGACCACCGAGGTGCTGCGCAACATGATCTACGCCAACTCGCGCACCCTGACCGGCCTGGGTTTCGTGGTGATGGACGAGGTGCACTACCTGGCCGACCGGTTTCGCGGCGCGGTATGGGAAGAGGTGATCATCGGGCTCGCCGAAACGGTGCAGGTGGTGTCGCTGTCGGCCACGGTGAGCAACGCCGAAGAGTTCGGAGCCTGGCTCGACGAGGTGCGCGGCGACGTGCGCATCGTGGTGTCGGAGCGGCGTCCGGTGCCGCTGTTCCAGCACGTGATGGCCGGACGCCGGCTCTACGACCTGTTCGCCGCCGAGGCGCCCACCGCGCGGGCCGTGCCGGCCGGGCACGCCGAGGTCAACCCCGAGCTGCTGAAGCTGGCCAAAGAAGAGAGTCGCGGCGTGCGCGACGATTCGCGCCGGCTGCGCGGACGGCGGGTGCGTAACGAGATCGCCCGGCGCAACCCCCGCTCGTCGCTGGTGCCGCGGCGCGACGCGACCATCGAACGCCTCGACGCCGAGGCCCTACTGCCGGCGATCTTCTTCATCTTCAGCCGGGCCGGTTGTGACGCTGCAGTGGGGCAGTTGATGCATTCCGGGGTGCGGCTTACCAACGCGGCCGAGCGGAACGAGCTGGCGTCCATTGCGGCCGCGCACACTGCGGGGCTGGGTGCCGCCGACCTGGAGGCGCTCGATTTCGGATCGTTTCTGGCCGCTCTGCAAAACGGAATCGCCGCGCACCACGCCGGGTTGCTGCCCGCGTTCAAAGAGGCGGTCGAAGAGGCGTTCGGGCGCGGCTTGGTCAAGGTGGTGTTCGCCACCGAGACCCTGGCCCTGGGCATCAACATGCCGGCCCGCAGCGTGGTGCTCGAGCGACTGGTCAAGTTCAACGGTGAGAGCCATGCGCCGATCACGCCAGGGGAGTTCACCCAGCTGACCGGACGCGCCGGCCGCCGGGGCATCGACGTCGAAGGCCACGCAGTGGTGCTGTGGCAGACCAATATGGACCCGCGTGCCGTCGCCGGCCTGGCCTCGACCCGCACCTACCCGCTGCGCTCGTCGTTCGCCCCCACCTACAACATGGCGGTCAACCTGGTGGGGGCGGTCGGACGCGAGCGGGCCCGGGTGCTGCTGGAGCAGTCGTTCGCGCAGTACCAGTCCGATCGCGGGGTGGTGGGGTTGGCCCGCACCATCGCCCGCAACACCGAGCGCATCGAGGGCTTTCTGGCCCAGGCGGGCTGCGAACGGGGCGACTTCGCCCAGTACGCCCGGCTGCGCGGCGACATCTCAGCACTCGAGGCCGAGGCCGCCCGCAGCCGCCGTGCCGACCGGCGGGCCGAGGCCCTGGACGTGCTGTTGCAACTCAAGCCGGGTGACATTCTGCGGGTGCCGTCCGGACGACACACCGGCTGGGCAGTCGTGGTCGACCCGGGGCTGGCCAAGGGCGACCCGCAGCCGATGGTGATGACGCAGGAGCGGCAACTGAAGCGGCTGTCGCTGGTCGACTTTCCGACCCCGCCGATCGTGGCCGGCCGAATGCGGGTGCCCAAGCACTTCGACCCCCGGCAACCGGCTTCGCGGCGCAACCTGTCGGCGGCTTTCCGGTCGAAGCTGGCCGAACTCGACCTGAGCGCGCACCGCTACCAGCCCTCGGCGGCGGACGGCGAGGTGGCAGACCGCATCGCCGAGCTTCGCCGCCAGGTCAAGGCGCACCCCTGTCACGACTGCCCCGACCGCGAGAACCACGCGCGCTGGGCCGAGCAGGCGTTGCGCCTGGAGCGCGACAACGAGGGGCTGCAGCGTCAGGCCGACCGCCGCACCAACACCATCGCGATGCGCTTCGACCGAATCTGCTCAGTGCTGGAGTCGCTCGGCTACCTGAGCGAGGGCGGCACCGAGGTCACCGAGGCCGGCCGCATGCTCGCGCGCATCTACGCCGAACTCGATCTGGTCAGTGCCGAATGCCTGCGAGCCGGGGTGTTCGACGCGCTGAACGCGCCCCAGTTGGCCGCGGTGCTGTCGACTCTGGTCTTCGAGGCTCGCGGTGGTGAACGCCGCCGTCCGCCGCGCATGCCCGACCGGGCCAGCGAACAGGCACAGAGCGCTCTGCGGGCAATCTGGCGCCAGGTCGGGCTCACCGAGCGTGACCACCGCCTGGAGCGCGGCCCCGAGCCAGACATCGGCTTCGCCGAGGCCGTCTTCGGGTGGGCGTCGGGGCGCCCACTGGGCGACGTGCTGGACGATTCGGGCCTGACGGCCGGCGACTTCGTCCGGTGGGCGCGGCAGGTGGTCGACTTCGCCGGGCAGCTGGCCCAGGCCGCGGGCCCGGGCAACGTGCGGACGACCTGCCGAGAGGTGGTCGAGCGGGTGCGCCGCGGTGTGGTGGACGCCGCCCCGCTGGAGGACTGAACGGGCCGGCCCGCCTGATTCTTGGGACGCCTCGGCTTCGGAGGTCCCGTGAACACCTAGCTGAGGTCTCGACACGCTCGATCGGCGAAAAATCGGCTTCAGACCGAATCGCCAGCCGGTTAAGGTGTTGCGAAACCTGTGCCCTGAGGAGCTTTCGATGCGCCGCACCGTTGTCATCGCAGTCGCCTTGCTCGCCTGTGCCGGTTGCACCGTGCCCGGCGGCCAGAGCAGCACATCGCCCAGCCCGGGCGGGGCGCAGGCGACGCAACAAACCACCGCCGACAGCACGGCACAGCCGACGCAGCTGCCCACGCCGGACGCGGTGATCGCCTCGCGCACGACGAGTTACGAAGGCACGAAGGCCAAGGTCGATCTCAACCAGGTGATCGTCACCGGGGACGTCACCACGGTTACCTGGACCCTCACCAACGTGTCATCGAAGAATTCGATCCTGCTGATCGGCGGCACCTTCAAAGACACCAGCATTTTCAGTGACGGCCTCACCGCGACCGTGCCGGGCTCCGACGCAGAGGTTCCGGGCGATCTCAGGACGGCCGACGGGGTGTTCCTCATCGACACCGTGAACAAGCGCCGCTACCTTCCCGCTCGCGACGCGCAGGGGGTATGCCTGTGCTCGTCCAACCCGCGCTGGCAGCTACTCGAGCGGGGTTCTTCTATGCCCTTCTCGGCCACATTCCGCGCCATTCCCGAGGGGATCGACCTGGTGAACGTATCGATTCCCGGGGCCGGCACCTTCGTCAAGGTGCCGGTAGAGCGATGAAACGGTGGGTGCTGCTGCTGACCGCACTGGGGGTGCTGGTGGCTGGCGGGGCCGCGGACGCTCAGGCCGAGAGCACGACACCCTCGCCATCGCCGTCAGCCTTGGGTTCCAGCACGTCCGCCGCAGACCCCGCCGTGCGGGATTTCGACGGCGAGGTGCGGGAGGTGATCTTTCCCGAGGCAGATGCCGATGGGTCGGTCACCGAGACCGGCACCCAGATCATGCTCAAGGCAGATGTCTTCTTCGACTACCGCAAGGCGACCCTCAACGCCGCGGCGGGAGCAGCCCTCGACCGGGCGGTCCAGCGGCTCAACGAGCTGGGGGCAACAAAGGTGCGAATCGTCGGCTACACCGACGATGTGGGCTCCAAGGCCTCCAACAGGAGCCTGTCCAAGCGCCGGGCGCAGGCCGTGCAAGCGGCTTTGGTGGCGCTCCTGCCCGAGTTGGGCTCCACGGTGGAGGGCAAGGGCGAGAGCCATCCGGTGGCCACCAACGAGACCGCCAAGGGGCGGGCGCTGAACCGCCGGGTCACCATTACCGTCACGGGCTGACCTCCCTTCGATCGCCGCTACCCTGAGCCCCATGAGCGTGGCGATCCGAGTCATCCCCTGCCTCGACGTGCACGACGGTCGGGTGGTCAAGGGGGTCAATTTTCTCAACCTGCGCGACGCGGGCGACCCGGTGGAACTGGCGGCAGCCTACGGCGACCAGGGTGCCGACGAGTTGACCTTCCTCGACATTTCGGCCTCGTCGCAGGGTCGTGAGACCACCCACGACATGGTGCGGCGCACCGCCGAGACGGTCTTCATTCCGTTGTGCGTGGGCGGGGGAGTGCGCAGCGCCGACGACGTCGACCTGCTGCTGCGCACCGGTGCCGACAAGGTGGGCATCAACACCGGCGCGATCAACCGCCCACAGGCCATCGACGAGATCACCCAGCGGTTCGGCAATCAGGTGCTGGTGCTCTCGCTGGACGCCCGGCGCGAGCCCGGACGGTCGTCCGGCTACGGCGTGACCACGCACGGGGGCCGTCGTTCGGCAGAACTCGACGCGATCGACTGGGTCAAGCAGGCGGTCGATCGCGGTGCTGGTGAGATCCTGCTCAACTCGATGGACGCCGACGGCACCACCGGCGGCTTCGACCTGCCGATGATCGAGGCGGTGCGGGCCGTGGTCGACGTGCCGGTGATCGCCTCCGGCGGCGCCGGCACCGTGCAGCATTTCGTGGACGCCGCCCGGGCTGGTGCGGACGCGGTCTTGGCGGCGTCGGTGTTCCACTACGGAACGCTGAGCATCGGCGAGGTCAAGCAGGGGCTCGCTGACGCGGGCTTCCCCGTGCGGCTGACCACTCCGGATCGTTAAGGAAGCAGCGATTTTTCGCTGGTCGAGCCTGTCGAGACCTCAAACGGAGTGCTCTCACCAGGGTGTCTCGACAAGCTCGACCAGCGTTGGTTGAGCTCGTCGAAACCTGGTGTTGGGGGTGGGTGTTGGGTGTCTCGACAGGCTCGACCAGCGCTTCCGCAAGCCGCTTTTGCCCATCCCAGGTGACTCTCAACCGATGCCCAGCGTCCCCGACACCTCGTCTAAGTCGATGCCTGGCGACCGCTGGGTCAACCCGCCCAGGCCCGGGTCGTCGGCGTAGCGCGGCACCAGGTGGACGTGCAGGTGGAACACCTCCTGCCCCGCCACCGCACCGGCGTTCGACAGCAGGTTGACGCCGTCCGCGCCCAGTCGCTTGGTGAGCAGCCGCGCGGTGGCGCCGATCGCCGGCGCGATCTCGGTGAGGGCCTCGTTGTCGGCCAGCACGTCGGGCACGTGACGCCGCGGGATCACCAGGGTGTGCCCACGCTTCCACGGGTTGATGTCGAGAAAGGCGATGGCCGAGTCGTCGGCGTAGACCCGCCGCGCGGGCAGGTCACCGGCCACGATGGCGCAGAACAGGCAATCCATACCCGCAATCTAGCCACGAACCAGCCGTCGCACCCGGGTGCGCGATGCGGCATGCCGCACACCCTCACTGACGAAGAGGCCGCCCGGCGGTTGCGTCACCTGCCAGGCTGGTCGCGCGCGGGGGAGGCCATCGTGGCCAGCATCGCGGCGCCCGACCTTCCGGCCGCGATCCGCATCGTGGCCGCCGCTGCCGACCTGGCCGAGCGAATGAGCCGCCGCCCCGACATCGACCTACGCCGGCGCGCCACGCATAGGCTGCTCACCACGCCCGATGCCGGCGACCTCACCCAACTCGACATCGAACTGGCGCAGTCGCGAACCGGTGGCCTTCGACCAGCACATGCCCGATTGCTGGACGAATCGTCCGCATGCTGAAAACACTCGTGCCAGAGTTGACACCGCGAGCGGGGGAGCGAACACTGGTCTCGTGCGGATTTTCAGCCTCGTACTTTCGTGAGCGTGTCAGCCGACTAGTCGACCGACACGCACCCTCGCCTGCCGACGCAGCGGGGGTTTTTTCATGCAAAGTCTGAGCCCGCCACCACCACCTGCAGAAAGGGGACGGAGATGTCCGACACCATGGCACCACCGATGCTGACCGGGGCAGAAGCCCTCGTCGAGTCCTTGGAGCGGGTGGGGGTAGAGGTCATCTTCGGCATCCCCGGTGGCGCGATCCTGCCGGCCTATGACCCGCTCGGTCAGTCGAAGTTGATCCGGCACATTCTGGTGCGCCACGAGCAGGGTGCCGGCCATGCCGCCGAGGGCTACGCGCTGGCCACCGGCAAGGTCGGGGTGTGCATGGCGACGTCCGGGCCAGGTGCCACCAACCTGGTCACCGCGATCGCCGACGCCTACATGGACTCGGTGCCGATCGTCGCCGTCACCGGCCAGGTGGGCAGCGCAGCCATCGGCACTGACGCCTTTCAAGAGGCCGATATTCGCGGCATCACTTTTCCGATCACCAAGCACAGCTTTCTGATCACCCGCGCCGAAGACATTCCCGGTGCGATCGCGGCCGCGTTCCACATCGCCAAGACCGGACGCCCCGGCCCCGTGTTGGTCGACATCGCCAAGGACGCTCTGGCCACCCAGGCGCCCTTCGAATGGCCCGAGGTGATCGATCTGCCCGGCTATCACCCGGTCACCCAGCCGCATGTGAAGCAGATTCGTGAGGCCGCCCGGCTGATCGCAGAGGCGGAGCGTCCGGTGCTCTACGTGGGCGGCGGCGTGGTGAAGGCCGGCGCTGCCGACGAGCTTGCCAAGCTGGTCGAGATCACGGGTATTCCACTGGTCACCACGCTGATGGCGCGCGGCGTGTTCCCCGACAGCCACGAACTGAATATGGGCATGCCGGGCATGCACGGCACGGTCGCTGCCGTCGGCGCGCTGCAGCGGGCCGACCTGCTGATCGCGCTCGGCACCCGCTTCGACGACCGGGTGACCGGACGGCTTGACTCGTTCGCGCCGAACGCCAAGGTGATTCACGCCGACATCGACCCGGCCGAGATCGGCAAGAACCGGCTGGCCGACGTGCCGATCGTCGGCGACGTGAAGAACGTGATCACCGAGCTCAACGGCGTGTTGCGTGGCGCCGACCTGCCCGACTTCACCCCATGGAGCGGCTATCTGGGTGTCATCAAGGGCAAGTACCGGGTGCCCACCGAACCAACCCACGAGGGCATGCTGTCGCCCGAATACGTGATCAAACGGATCGGTGAGCTGACCGGCCCCGACGCCTTCTACGCCGCTGGCGTGGGCCAGCACCAGATGTGGTCGGCGCACCTGCTGCCGTTCGAGAAGCCCGGACGCTGGCTCAACTCTGGCGGTGCCGGCACCATGGGCTACTGCGTGCCGGCCGCGATGGGTGCTCAGGTGGGCGCTCCGGAATCCGTGGTGTGGGGCATCGACGGCGACGGCTGCTTTCAGATGACCAACCAGGAGTTGGTCACCTGCGCGCTGGAGGGCATTCCGATCAAGATCGCGGTGATCAACAACCAGAGCCTGGGCATGGTGCGGCAGTGGCAGACCCTGTTCTACGGCCAGCGCTACAGCAACACCGATCTGAAGACCCTGCGGGTGCCGGACTTCCAGAAGCTGGCCGAGGCCATGGGCGCGGTGGGCCTGCGGGCCGAGCACCCGTCCGAGGTCGACGCGGTGATCAACAAGGCACTGTCGATCACCGACCGTCCGGTGGTGGTCGAGTTCGTCGTGCACAAAGATGCGATGGTGTGGCCGATGGTGGCCGCCGGCACCAGCAACGACGACATCAAGATCGCCAAAGACCTGGCGCCCGACTGGGAGGAAGAAGAACTGTGAGAACGCACACGCTGAGCGTTCTGGTCGAGAACAAGCCAGGCGTCCTGGCCCGCATCGCGGGGCTGTTTGCCCGCCGTGGCTACAACATCGAGTCGCTGGCGGTCGGCCCCACCGAGCGTCCGGAACTGTCCCGGATCACCCTGCAGGTGGTGGTCGAGAACCAGCAGGTCCTGGAGCAGATCACCAAGCAGCTCAACAAGCTGGTCGAGGTGCTCAAGATCGTCGAGCTCGAAGAGGCCGCCGTGCGCCGCGAATTGGTGCTGATCAAGCTCAAGGCCGACCCCGCCACCCGCAGCCAGATCATCGAGATCGTGCAACTGTTCCGCGGCAAGACCGTCGACGTGCAGAACGAGTCGCTCACCATCGAGGCCACCGGCTCGCCCGACAAGCTCGAAGCGCTGCTCGAGATGCTGCGTCCCTACGGCGTCCGTGAACTGGTGCAATCCGGTCTGGTCGCTTTGGGCCGGGGCACCAAATCGCTCACCGACCGGTCGAAGTCAGACAGAATCCGCACGCCCGTGCGCAACAACTAGGTAAGGAAATACACATGGCACAGATGTTCTACGACGACGACGCCGATCTGTCGATCATCCAGAACCGGGTGGTCGCGGTGATCGGCTACGGCTCCCAGGGTCATGCGCACGCGCTGTCGTTGCGCGACTCCGGGGTGGACGTTCGGGTCGGCCTGCGGCCCGGGTCGAAGTCGGCGGCGAAGGCCGAGGCCGAGGGCCTGCGGGTGGTGTCGGTGGCGGACGCCGCCGCCGAGGCCGACCTGATCATGATCCTGGCCCCCGACCAGTACCAGCGCACGATCTACGCCGAAGAGATCGCGCCCAACCTGCAGGCGGGTGACGCCCTGTTCTTCGCCCACGGGTTCAATATTCGCTTCGGCTACATCACCGCGCCTGCCGGCGTCGACGTCTGCATGGTCGCGCCCAAGGGCCCGGGTCACCTGGTGCGCCGCGAATACGCCGAGGGCCGCGGTGTGCCGGTGATCGTGGCGGTCGAGAAGGACGAGTCGGGCCAGGCCTGGCCGTTGGCGCTGAGCTACGCGAAAGCGATCGGCGGGCTGCGCGCCGGCGGTATCAAGACCACCTTCACCGAAGAGACCGAGACCGACCTGTTCGGTGAGCAGGCGGTGCTGTGTGGTGGCGTGTCGAAGCTGGTGCAGAGCGGCTTCGAGGTGCTCACCGAGGCCGGTTACCAGCCTGAGGTGGCGTACTTCGAGTGCCTGCACGAGCTGAAGCTGATCGTCGACCTGATGTACGAGGGTGGCATCGCCAAGCAGCGCTGGAGCATCTCAGACACTGCCGAATTCGGCGACTACGTGTCGGGCCCCCGAGTGATCGACGCCGCGGTCAAGAGCCATATGCAGGACGTGCTGGCCGACATTCGCTCTGGCGCGTTCGCCAAGCGCTTCATCGACGACCAAGATGCCGGCGCGCCCGAGTTCGCCAAGCTGCGCGCCGAGGGCGAGACGCACCCGATCGAGGCCACCGGCCGTGAGTTGCGCAAGCTGATGGCCTGGGTGAAGAGCCACGACGACGACTACGTCGAAGGCACCGCCGCACGCTGAGTGAGCCTGCGTCCCCGACCATCGGGACGCACCAGGGACGGGCGCCATTCCCCACAAGGGAAGGGCGCCCGTCTTGGCGTCCCGACGAGGTGGTTCGAGCCTCCCGGGCGGGGAACGCAGGCGCGATCGAGCAGATTTGGCCCAAGCGACCGGCATCCGACACCCTGCGTTCACCTTGGTAGAGCCATTCGTTCAATCCGACGCCGCAGGCTTCGAGTGTGAATCTTGAGCTACTTCTGCTGATCTTGGTGATCGGCACCGCCATTGCGTTCGACTTCACCAATGGCTTCCATGACACGGGCAACGCGATGGCGACCTCGATCGCCACCGGTGCTCTCAAGCCGAAGGTCGCCGTCGGACTGTCAGCGGTGCTGAACCTGATCGGCGCGTTCCTGTCGGTCGAGGTTGCGCTCACGGTGACCAATGCAGTGGTGAAGCTGCAGACTTCCAGCGGCGCGCCCAACCCCGATCTGCTCGTCAACAACGGCCACGAACTGCTGATGATCGTCTTCTGTGGGCTCATCGGCGGCATCCTGTGGAATCTGCTCACCTGGCTGCTCGGCCTGCCGTCGAGTTCGTCGCACGCCCTGTTCGGCGGGCTGATCGGCTCGACCGCGGCTGCGCTGGGCCTGGGCGGGGTGAACTGGATGGGTGACGGCACCAAGCTGGACGGCGTGGTGGGCAAGGTGATCCTGCCGGCTTTCGCGTCGCCCGTCGTCGCCGCACTGGTGGCCACCATCGGAACCTGGCTGATCTACAAGATCACCGCTGGCGTGGCCGAGCGTTACGCCGAGTCGGGCTTTCGCTGGGGTCAGATCGGCACCGCGAGCCTGGTTTCGCTTGCGCACGGTACCAACGACGCGCAGAAGACCATGGGCGTGATCACCCTGGCGCTGATCGCCTACGGGGTGCAGACCGACACCACCACTGTGCCGCTGTGGGTGAAGTTCGCCTGTGCTTTCGCGATCGCAGCGGGCACCTACACCGGCGGCTGGCGGATCATCCGCACCCTGGGCAAGGGCCTGGTCGAGATCTCGTCGCCGCAGGGCATGGCGGCCGAGGCGTCGTCCGCCGCGGTCATCCTGACCTCCAGCCATCTGGGCTTCGCGCTCTCGACCACCCACGTCGCCACCGGTTCGATCCTGGGCACGGGCCTGGGCAAGCGGGGCGCCGACGTGCGCTGGGGTGTCGCGATGCGCATGGTGCTGGCCTGGTTCATCACCCTGCCCGCAGCGGGCATCGTCGGAGCCCTGTGCTTCTGGCTCGGCAACGGCATCGGCGGCTACGTCGGCCCGCTGCTGGTGTTCGCCGTGCTGCTCGGCCTCACCGCCTGGATGATCGCGCACTCGCGCAAGAATGCGGTGCACGCCGGCAATGTCAATGACGAGTGGCAAGCCGATGCCAAGCCGGGCGCGTCCGTCGCGTCCGAGTCCGTCGGCGCCCAGGCCTGAAGGAGATCACGACATGTTTCAGCTTTTCGGTAACGCACTGGGTCAGGTCGCGCTCGCCTCGATCCTGATCGGCGCCGGCCTGCCGGCCCTCTTCGCCTTCGGAATCCGCGCGCTCGCAGTCGGCTCCGGCGGTTCCGCCGAGGTCAGCGGCGAGGCGGGCAAGCCCATGATGAAGATCGTCGCCTGGATCTGCTTCGCCATCGTGCTGGCGGTGATCGCCGTCGGGCTGGCGATCATCATTTCGTCCGGCTTCGGCTATAAGGTGTCGTTCGATCACTTCTTCCCGACGTTCATCAAGAAGTAGGGCGGCTCATCCAATGGCTGACCCGAACGGATTGTTCGAACGGATTCTGCAGTGGTTGCGCGCCGGCTATCCCGACGGGGTTCCGCAGCACGACTACGTGGCGTTGCTGGGCATCTTGCGGCGGTCGCTGACCACTGCCGAGGTCGAGCAGTTGGCCTACCAACTGCGAGCCTCGAACGGGTCCACCGACACTGATGAGCAGATCAGAGATCTGATCAGGCGAACTGCATTGGAGGAACCGTCGGCGCACGACGTCCGACGTGTCGCCAGCAGGCTGGCCCAGGGGGGCTGGCCGCTGGACGCGTCGGTGGCGGCGCCGACCAGCCAGGAGGGGTAGGGCCACACCGACATGTCACGGATCGAGCGAATCGTGAACTGGCTCAAGGGGGGTTATCCGCAGGGAATCCCCGACGCGGACTACGTCCCGTTGCTTGCCGTGCTCCGCCGCAGGCTCAGCCAGCAAGAGATCGACGAGTTCGCCGACCGGGTCGTCCGGGACGGGCTGCTGCCGGCCGAGCGCGTCGATGTGGGCGCCGAGTTCCTCCGGTTGACCAACGAACTGCCCAGCGAGACCGAGGTGCAGCGGATCAGCCAGAAGCTGACCGAAGCGGGCATCGACGTCAGCTACGTCCCGCCGGTCTGGGCCGGTCCGACCGGCAGTTGAGCGTGGGCCGGTTCCGGAGCCCGGCCCGGTTCCGGCGGTGTGGCAGTCTTGCCGGGTGACAAGACCACCACAGGTGGCCGGCCCGGGGCTGAGTTCGGCTGAGGTTGCCCAGCGGGTGGCCCGCGGGCAGCGCAACGACCTGCCGCCCCGCTCGGGACGCAGCGCCGCCGACATCGTGCGGGCCAACGTATTCACCAGGATCAACGCGATTCTGGCCGTCATGCTCGCCCTGGTGCTGGCCACCGGCTCGTGGATCAACGGCGCCTTCGGTTTGCTGATCGTCGCCAACTCGGCGATCGGGATCATTCAAGAACTACGCGCCAAGATGACCCTCGACAGCCTGGCTGTGGTGGGCGAGGCGCGGCCCCGGATTCGCCGCGACGGCGTGGCCGCCGAGCACGCCCGCGACGAGATCGTGCTCGACGACCTCATCGAGATCGGGCCCGGTGACCAGATCGTGGTGGACGGAACCGTCGTCGAGGCCGACTACCTCGAGGTGGACGAGTCGCTGCTCACCGGCGAGTCTGACCCCGAGACCAAGGCTGAAGGTGCCGAGGTGATGTCGGGCAGCTTCGTGGTGGCCGGCAGCGGCGCCTACCGGGCCACCCGGGTGGGCAGCGAATCGTATGCCGCGCAGCTCACCGCCGAGGCCGCGAAGTTCACCCTGGTTCGCTCAGAACTCAGCCAGGGCATCAACCAGATCCTCAAGGTGATCACCTGGGTGCTGATTCCGGTGGGCCTGGCCACCGTGGTGGTGCAGCTCATGCAGGTGGGCAACGACTGGCGCCGGGCGGTGCTGGGCATGGCGGGGGCGCTGGTGCCGATGGTGCCGGAGGGACTGATTCTGCTGACCTCGGTGGCCTTCGCCCTGGGTGTCGTGCGGCTCGGCCGCCGCAACTGCCTGGTGCAAGAACTCCCGGCGATCGAGGGGCTGGCCCGGGTCGACGTGGTGTGTGCCGACAAGACCGGCACTCTTACCGAGAACGGCATGACCGTCGGGGAGCTCCGCCTGGTGAGCGGAGCGAGCGAGGCCGCGGTGCGCGCCGCACTGAGCCAACTGGCCGCGACCGACGGACGTCCGAACGCGTCCATGCAGGCCATCGGTGCCGCTTTCGGGCGCCCTGACGAGCCCTGGCCGGTGCTGGCCAAGGCGCCGTTCACGTCGGCCACAAAGTGGTCGGGCGCCACCTTCGTAGGGCCGGACGGGGCCGCGGCGACGTGGGTGATCGGCGCCCCGGACGTGCTGGCGAACCCGGACAGCGCCGTCCACGCCGAAGCCGAGCAATTGGCCTCCGGCGGGCTGCGGGTGGTTCTGCTCGGCACCTCCGAGCGGGCCGTCGACGACCCCACGGCACCCGGCGCCATCGCGCCGAAGGCGCTGGTCGTGCTCAACCAGCGGATTCGTGCCGATGCCGCCGAGACGCTGGCCTACTTCGCCGGCCAGAACGTGCAGCTCAAGGTGATCTCGGGCGACAACGCCGCTGCCGTCGGAGCCGTCACCCGTTCGCTCGGGGTGGTGTCGGGCACGGCGGTCGATGCGCGCACCCTGCCCGCGCAACCGCAGGCCTTCGCCGACTCGATCGAGTGCAACGACGTCTTCGGACGGGTCACCCCGCACCAGAAGCGGGCCATGGTCGCGGCGCTGCAGTCCACGGGTCACACGGTGGCGATGACCGGTGACGGCGTCAACGACGTGCTCGCACTGAAGGACGCCGACCTGGGCGTGGCCATGGGGTCGGGGTCGTCGGCAACCCGGGCCGTGGCCACGATCGTGCTGCTCGACGACAGATTCGCCACCCTGCCGCATGTCGTGGCCGAGGGACGCCGGGTGATCGGCAACATCGAACGGGTCGCCAACCTATTTCTGACCAAGACCATCTACTCGGCGCTGCTGGCCCTGCTGGTGGTGCTGTGGCGGGTGCCGTTCCCCTTTCTGCCCATTCACGTCACGATCACCGGCTGGTTCACCATCGGCGTGCCCGCGTTTCTGTTGTCGTTGCCGCCCAATAATGAGCGGGCCCGGCCCGGCTTCGTGCAGCGGGTGCTGCGGTTGGGGTTGCCGGCCGGGGTGATCGTCGCCACCGCGACATTCAGCACCTATCTGCTGACCATGCCCGGGCCTGGTGCGGGCGAGCAGGCGCTGCGGCAGGCCACCACGGCGACGCTGGCCTGCATGATCATTGCGTCCACCTGGGTGCTGGCCGTCGTGGCGCGTCCGTATCAATGGTGGAAGCTGGGGCTGGTCGGGTTGAGCCTGGCGGCCTACCTGATGATCTTCTCGCTGCCGCTCACCCGCGGGCTGTTCTTGCTCGACGTGGGCAACACCAACGCGCTGACCGTCGGGGTGGGGCTGGGTGTCGTCGGCGCGGCATGCATCGAAGCCGCCTGGTGGGTCAGCGGGCGGCTATTCGACGAACCACGTGTGGTGTGGAGGGCGGACGCCGGCGGCCCAGGGAAGCGCTGATTCTTCGCTGGTCGAGCTTGTCGAGACCTCGGTCAATTGGCTGTGGCGAGGGTGGCGGAACGCTCAGGAAACATTGACCAATGCGCCCACCGTCGGTTGAGCGTGTCGAAATCCCCTTGCCAGAGCCCGCATGGCCGAGGTCTCGACAAGCTCGACCAGCGAAGAATCAGCGCTTGTCTCAGCCACGCCGAGACGCTCTGCCACGTCGAGACGCCGGAGCTCCTTCCGGCGTCAGAGCCGGGCGGCGATCGCGTCCCCGACCTCGGTCGTGGAGCGTTTCGCGCCACCCCGCTGGGCGACATCTTCGTCGACGGCCGCGTCGATGCGGGCGGCGTCGTCGCGACGTCCGAGATGGTCGAGCAGCAGCGCCATGGAGCTGATCGTGGCGGTGGGGTCGGCGATGCCCTGGCCGGCGATGTCGGGCGCCGAGCCGTGCACCGGCTCGAACATCGACGGGAATACTCCCGAGGGGTTGATGTTGGCCGACGCGGCCAGCCCGATGCCGCCGGTCACCGCCGCCGCCAGGTCGGTGACGATGTCGCCGAACAGGTTGTCGGTGACGATCACGTCGAAGCGCTGCGGATCCTGCACCAACATGATCATGGTGGCGTCGACGTGCAGGTAGTCAGTGGTGATTTCGGGGTATTCGGCGGCCACGGCGGTAAAGATCCGGTTCCACAGCCCGCCGGCGTTCACCAGCACGTTGTGCTTGTGCACCAGGGTGACCTTCTTGCGGCGCCGCATGGCCCGCTCGAAGGCGTCCCGGACGACCCGCTCGACGCCTCGGGCGGTGTTCACGCTGACCTCGTTGGCCACCTCGAAGGGAGTCCCGGTCTGCATCGAGCCGCCGACCCCGCAGTACAGGCCCTCGGTGCCCTCGCGCACCACCACGAAGTCGATCGGGCCGCGCGCCACCACAGCGTCCGATAGGGGAGTGACCACGCCGGGGTAGAGCTTCGACGGCCGCAGGTTGACGTAGTGGTCGAAGGCGAACCGCAACTTCAGTAGCAGCCCACGCTCGAGCAGGCCGGAGGGCACCGACTTCGAGCCGGGCGCGGCACCGACCGCGCCGAGGATCAGGGCGTCGGCCTGGGCCAGCTCGGCCAGCACCGAGTCTGGCAGCACCTCGCCGGTGCGCTGCCAGCGCTCGGCGCCCAGGTCGTAGTGGGTGAAGTCGAAAGCGTCGGCACCGACGGTGGCGGTGAGCACCTTCAGGCCCTCGGCGACGACCTCTGGACCGATCCCGTCACCGGGGATGACAGCGATGTTCTGCGGCATGTCGTCACTGTAGAGTCCGCTCACTGGCTGAGATGCGCGTCTCAGCGATGCCCGCCGCCGGTTGAGAAGCGCGGGTCGCGCGGCCACCGTGGGGCAGCCGTCCGAGTAATGTCGTGCCCATGTCCTTGACCTTCTCGCTGACTCGCAACGTCGCACCCGCCAGCGCCGAACGCATCGCCGAAATTCATGCTGACCCGGGGTTCGGGGTGTATTTCACCGACCACATGGCAGTGGCCACCTGGCGGCAGGGCAGCGGCTGGGCTGATGACGCGGTGGTGCCGTACGGGCCGTTCCAGCTCGACCCGTCCACCGCGGTGCTGCACTACGCCCAGGAGGTCTTCGAGGGGCTCAAGGCCTATCGTCACGCCGACGGTTCGATCTGGCTGTTCCGTCCTGAGCGCAACGCCGAACGACTGATGGCCTCGGCCAGGCGGCTGATGCTGCCCGAACTGCCGGTGGACGACTTTCTCACCTCGATCGAGCAGTTGGTGAAGGTGGACGCCGCCTGGGTGCCCGATGCCGGGGGCGGCGAGGCCAGCCTGTACCTGCGGCCGTTCATGTTCGCCAACGAGTCGTTCCTGGGGGTGCGGGCGGCCCAGCGGGTGACCTACGCGGTGATCGCCAGCCCGGTCGGCCCCTACTTCTCGGGCGGCGTGCAGCCGGTCAACATCTGGGTGACCGATCAGTACAGCCGGGCCGGCAAGGGCGGCACCGGCGCGGCCAAGTGCGGCGGAAACTACGCCAGTTCGCTGATCGCCCAGTACGAGGGCGTCGACCACGGCTGCTCGCAGGTGCTGTTCGCCGACGCCGGCACCGGGGTCAACGCCGAAGAACTGGGCGGCATGAACCTGATGGTGGTCACGGCCGACGGTCAACTGATCACGCCCGAGCTGAGCGGCACCATTCTCGCGGGCGTCACCCGCGACTCGATCCTGACCGTGGCCGCCGATCTCGGTCTCAACCCGGTGGCGCGACCCATCACGCTGGCTGAGATCTTCGACCGCATCGACTCGGGCGATATCGTCGAGGCGTTCGCCTGTGGCACCGCCGCGGTGCTCACCCCGGTGGCCGCCTTCCGTTCCCACCAGGGCAATCACGTGATCGGTGATCAGCCGGGGGAGCGCACCATGCAGATTCGTTCGGCGATTCTCGACGTGCAGTACGGCCGGGCCGAAGACTCCCACGGCTGGCTGCGCCGGGTGGTCTGAGGCCGGGTGGCCTGAGGCCGGGTGGCCTGAGCGAATCGCCGGGTTCCATTGCGGCGTCACTGGCAACGGGCGGCCCGGTGGGTACCGGTCTGAGGCGAACTGTCACGCCGGCATTGGCCAAACCGCACCCGTGGCTGTTGCCCGTTCGCGTGGATCAGTGTGAAATGTGCACACCAGTCGAATGGCCCCAGGGAGAAACCCCTAGTCATATTGCATTGGCCCGTGCTGGCAGCTCTACTGGTGCGAAGATTTCACAGTTTTCTGCGGGTTCAACTCAGGGCAGCGAGGGCGGCGTTGTAGTCGGGCTCGTCGCCGATGCTGTCGGTGACCTGCACGTGGGTGACGATCCCGCCGACGGCGACGATCACGCTGCGGGCCAGCAACCCCTGCAGCGGGCCGTTCAGCATGGTGAGGCCGTAGTCCTGGCCGAAGCTGGAGCGGAACGCCGAAGCGGCGATGACGTGCTCGATGCCCTCGGCACCGCAGAACCGGCCCATGGCGAAGGGCAGGTCGTGCGAGACGCACAGCACGGTGGTGTCGTCGAGCCCGGCGGCCAGATCGTTGAACCGCCGGACGCTCAGCGCGCAGACTCGGGTGTCGAGGCTGAGAAAGATGTTCAGCACCCGGCCCAGGCAGGGCAAGCGCCACGACCGGTGAAACGTGCGCACCATAGGTCTCAGAGCCTGAGACCTATTGCCCCTGGATGGACGTAGGTGGAGACTCGATTGTCTGCGATGTTTTCCAGGCATGACCCAGAACGAGGCGCAATGACGAGTCTTCCCGCGGCACCGGACACCTTTCACGTCTTCGATACCACTCTTCGAGACGGCGCCCAGCAAGAGGGACTGCGGCTGACCGTCGCCGACAAGCTCAGGATCGCCCGCCACCTCGACGAGCTGGGCGTGCACTTCATCGAGGGTGGCTGGCCGGGCGCCAACCCGAACGACACCGCCTTCTTCGCCGCGGCCGCCGACGGCGAGTTGCAGTTGCGGCACGCCGAGTTGGTTGCCTTCGGTTTCACCCGCCGGGTCGGCGCCAAGGCGGCTGACGACCCGCTGGTGCAGGCTCTGATCGACGCCCGCACCCCGGTGGTGTGCATCGTGGCCAAGAGTCACGACGAGCACGTCTTCCGGGCCCTGCACGCCACGCTCGATGAGAACCTCGAGATGATCCGCGACACCGTCAGCCACTTGGTGGCGGCCGGTCGCCGGGTGTTCGTCGACTGCGAGCACTTCTTCGACGGCTACAAATCCAACCCCGGCTACGCGCTCGAGTGCGTGCGCACCGCCGCTGAGGCCGGTGCCGAGGTCGTCGTCCTCTGTGACACCAACGGAGGCATGCTGCCCAGCCAGATGGGCGACATCGTGACGGCCGCCGGCGCGATCGGCGTCGATCTGGGCGTGCACTGCCACAACGACACCGGCTGTGCGGTGGCCAACACCCTCGCCGCCGTTGACGCCGGGGTGATGCACATTCAGGGCACCGTGAACGGCCACGGCGAGCGCACCGGCAACGCCAATATCATCACGCTGATCGCCAACCTGCAGCTCAAGTACGGCTGGTCGGTGGTCCCCGAGGCGTCGTTGCGCGAGGCCACCCGGCTCAGCCATGCCATCGCCGGCGTTACCAACCTGCCGCCGAACACCCGGCAGCCCTACGTGGGCCTCTCGGCGTTCGCGCACAAGGCAGGGCTGCACGCGTCCGCGATCAAGGTGGACGCCAACCTGTACCAGCACATCGACCCCACCCTGGTGGGCAACGACATGCGCATGCTGGTCAGCGATATGGCCGGCCGCGCCAATATTCAGCTCAAGGGCGAAGAGCTGGGCTACGACCTGTCTGATCGCGACCTGGCCGGACGGATCACCGACACGGTCAAGCAGCGCGAGATGGACGGCTACAGCTACGAGTCGGCCGACGCCAGCTTCGAGTTGCTGCTGCGCGAACAACTCGACCTGGGCGACGACTTCTTCGAGGTGCTCAGTTGGCGGGTGTTGACCGGCCACGAGGTGAAGCCCGAGGGTGACTCAGAGGCCACCGTGAAACTGCGCGCCCGGGGCGAGATTCTCGCCTTTGTGGGTGAGGGACACGGCCCGGTCAACGCGCTCGACATGGCGCTGCGGGCAGCGCTCAAGCAGGCGTACCCGCACGTGGACGACTTCGAGCTGATCGACTACCGGGTGCGCATTCTCGACCAGGGGCACGGCACGGATGCCATCGTGCGCACCCTGATCGACACCACCGACGGCGAGCGCACCTGGACCACGGTCGGGGTTGGCACCAACGTGATCGAGGCCAGTTGGGAGGCGCTGTACGACGCCTACCGGTGGGGGCTGACCAAGCGCGCCATCCTGGTCGGCTGAGGCGCCACGATTTTCGCTGGTCGAGCTTGTCGAGACCTCGAGTATGTCGAGACCTCGAGTATGTCGCTCCGGCAAGGGGACTCGACAAGCTCGACCAGTGAGAAAACAGCGTTTCCCTATGATCGGGCCATGAGTGATGCTCAGGGCCGGCTGCGCGTGGGCAACGCCGAGCGCGACGCCGCGGTCGCCGAACTGCAGCGCGCTGCCGCCGACGGCAAGCTGACCGCGGACGAACTCGCCGAACGCACCCCGCAGGCTCGGACGGCACGCACCTATGACGAACTGAGGGCGCTGTTGGCCGACTTGCCGGCCGCCCCCTCCGGCGGCACCCGCGGCGCAGCTACAGCAGGTCGAGCCCTACCCGCCGGCACCGGCGTACCGGCGCAGCGCCATCCCGCCGGCCGCCCCGCGGCCAGGGT
Source organism: Micropruina sp. (assembly GCF_047602085.1). GTDB lineage: Bacteria > Actinomycetota > Actinomycetes > Propionibacteriales > Propionibacteriaceae > Micropruina. Next base: position 475,009 of record NZ_JASGID010000004.1, on the reverse strand, counting down.
TCTCTCTTTACGATCCGCTGGTCCTCACCGCCGGCCTAACCCGCGCCAAGCGAACCGGACCGTGGGAGGTGCCGCCATTCCTGCAGGTGCAAGGACTGGCCGACAATGTCCGGCTGGATTGCCTGCAGGCGAGGTCCAGCAGCGAGGTGATCGACCTGGAGGTGCTGCCGGGCGTGGGCACGGTGCTGGTAATCGTCCCCGAAGGCTGGGGCGTCCAGTGCGATCGACTGGGCAGGACCTGGGGGGCGGTCAGTTGCACGGTGCCCAGTCAGGCGTCCTGGGGCAATCCGCTGATCGTGGCCAGGGGCTCGGTCGGGTTGGGCAAATTCAAGGCCCGGGGCGCCAACTGGTTCGATCGCCGGCGCCTCGGACAGGTCCGCTGAGTAGACACTGACTTTTCGCTGGTCGAGCGTGTCGAGACCTGGGGTTTGCGGCTGTGGCAAGGGGTTTCGACAAGCTCAACCAGCGGCGGGACAAGCTCAACCAGTGGCGGGTTGTGTTGCTCAGCGTTAGGGAACCGCTGATCTGTTGCCGGTCGAGCGTGTCGAGACCTCAGTCATCATGGTGTGGCAAGGGGTTTCGACAAGCTCAACCGGCTGTAGGCGCATTGAACAGTGCTTCCCTGGGCAGCGGCGTCCGGGCGGTTCGGACGCCGCCGTTCGTTACTTGGCCAGGATCACGCTTGCGCCGGCGTCGATGAAGTCGGCGTCGGGGTCGTCGAACCAGGTGCCGTTCTCGCCCAGATAGCGGAAGGCAACGATGTAGTCGACGGGAACCTTGACCGTGGCGCTCATGGTGCCGTTGGAGCGCTTCTTCAAGGGGGCTGCGCCCGGCTTCCAGTCATTGAAATTGCCAACCACCGAGACTTTGCCAGCGGGGTGGTCGGACGGCAGGGCGAAGGTGATGGTGCGAACGGCGGACTTGGCGGAGCCGGTGAGCTTCAGCATGGCGGACTTTCAGGCCTTTCGGGTTCGATTCACTGGTTCGGAGGGCACCGGCGAGGCGGGGGGAAGGCTGCCCGGGGACCACTTTGCCAGGTACTAGTAGGTCTGACTATTTCGGGCGTGTCCGCCTCCGCCGACGGATGCTCCATCGCTAAACTGGCTCGAATTGCAGGCTGGAGGAGAATTCGGCACTGATCGGCCGGAAGTCCTTTTCGCACTCTTTACGCCCCCTGCTGACTCTTGTGGAACCACACAAAGGGCACGAAGCAGGAGGAGTCATGAAGAGGATCGTTACTACCGCAGCCACGCTGCTGGTCGCCACCGCAACGGGAGCACTGGCTGCCCCGCTGTCGCATGCGGTCACCGGTTCGGTGCCGAACCACCTCGTCTGTGACATCGTCAACCAATGCCGGCAGATCAATGGCGGGTATGTCGCTTCGCTCCCGACCAGGTGCATGCGGGTGCGGCGAACCGCAGGATCGGCCTATGCGACGTCTGGGTCAAGTCATTCTGATCGGTCGATCCGCTGCAGCACCAGAGGGCCGGCTTCGGCCGGCCCATCGCCGATCTCCCAGCCGCCGGCCAGCGCCTGTTCGGCCCGCTCGAACCGATCGGGGGTCTCGGTGTGCAGGGTGAACAACGGCTGGCCCTGCTCGACCGGCTCGCCGACCCCGGCCGTCCAGGTGACCCCGGCGGCGGCCTGAACCGGATCTTCCTTGCGTGCCCGGCCGGCACCCAGCCGCCATGCCGCCACGCCCACCGCCAGGGCGTCCAGCCTGGTCAGCACGCCCGAGCGCGGCGCCTCAATCACCCGGGTGTGGGCGGCGACCGGTAGCGGAGCGTCGGGGTCGCCGCCCTGGCCGCGGATCATCGCATTCCACACCGTCAGCGCCCGGCCCGAGGCCAGCGCCTCGGCCGGGTCGGCGTCGACGCCTGCCACGGCGAGCATCGCCCGGGCCAGGGTCAGGGTCAGCTCCACCACGTCGGACGGCCCGCCGCCGCGCAGCACGTCGACGGCCTGGGTGACCTCGACGGCGTTGCCGGCGGCCCGGCCCAAGGGGGATTGCATCGAGGTGACGTAGGCCACCGTGCGCACCCCGGCGGCGGCACCCAGGCCCACCATGGTGCGGGCGAGTTGCTCGGCGTCCGCACGCTGCCGCATGAACGCCCCGCCGCCGGTCTTCACATCGAGCACCAGGGCGGGGGTGCCCTCGGCGATCTTCTTGCTCATGATCGAGGAGGCGATCAGCGGAATCGACTCCACGGTGCCGGTGACGTCGCGCAGGGCGTAGAGCTTCTTGTCGGCCGGGGCCAGGCCAGGCCCGGCCGCACAGATCACCGCACCCACGTCGTCCAGCAGCCGCAGCCGTCGTCCAGCAGCCGCAGCATCGTGGCGGGGTCGAGGTCGGCGCGCCAACCCGGTACCGACTCGAGCTTGTCGAGCGTGCCGCCGGTGTGCCCCAGCCCGCGCCCCGACAACTGCGGAACTGCTGCGCCACAAGCGGCGACGATCGCTGCCAGAGGCAGCGTGATCATGTCGCCGACTCCTCCGGTGGAGTGCTTATCGACCACCGGACGGCTCAACGCGCTGAAGTCCATGCGCTCACCGGTTGCGATCATGGCCGTCGTCCAGGTGCTGAGCTCGGCGGCGTCCAGGCCCCGGAACACGATCGCCATGGCCAACGCCGCCATCTGCTCGTCGCCGACCCGTCCGTCGGTGTAGGCGGGGATCAGCCAGTCGATCTCGGCGTCGCTCAGCCGGCGGCCGTCCCGCTTGGCCCGAATCAGATCCACGACGTCGAAGCTGTTCATGGCGCCGAGTATGGCAACGGCGGGCGTGCCAGAGCCAGCGGCCCGCGGCGGTTAGGCTGGCGCCCATGCGCATCGCTCGTTATGTCGCCGATGGTGGCGATCCCGCCTTCGGCATCGTCGAACTCGCCCAGGACGGTTCCGGACACCCCGATAGCATCGCCGCGATCACCGGCGACCCGCTGGCCGGCCCGGTGAACTACACCGGCGAGCGGGTGCCCCTTGAGGCCGTGCGGCTGGTCAGCCCGGTGATTCCGCGCAGCAAGGTGATCGGCATCGGCCGCAACTACGCCGCCCACGCAGCCGAACTCGACAACACAGTGCCCGAGCAGCCGCTGGCCTTCATCAAGCCGAACACGTCGGTGATCGGGCCGGGCGAACCGATCGTCTACCCGCCCGAGACCGAGAACCTGCACTTCGAGGGCGAACTGGCCGTGGTGATCGGGCGCATCTGCCGCCGGGTGCCGCGCGAACGGGCCGCCGAGGTGATCTTCGGCTACACCGTCGGCAACGACGTCACCGCCCGTGACCTGCAGGCCGGCGATAGGCAGTGGGCGCGGGCCAAGGGCTTCGACTCGTTCTGCCCGCTGGGGCCGTGGATCGTCACCCACCTCGGCATCGACGAGGCCAGTGACCTGCGGCTGATCACGAGCGTCAACGGCGAGCCCAAGCAGGACGGCCGGACGTCCGAGTTGGTGCACGGTATCGCCGCGCTGATCGAGTACGTCAGCGGCTTCACCACCCTGCTGCCCGGCGACGTGATTCTCACCGGCACCCCGGCCGGGGTCGGTCCGTTGACGCCCGGTGACAGCGTTTCGGTCACGATCGAAGGCATCGGCACGCTCACCAACTCCGTGGTGGAGGAGAGCTGAGGTGGCCATCGAACCCGCCCACACGTCGTGGCTCGACCGGTTCGCCACCGAGCCGACCCCGACCGGGGTGACCTACGACGAGATTCTGCTCGGTGCCGAGGACCGTCCCAAGCTGCGCAGCCTGGCCGGCATCATGACCGCGCTGCTGCTGTTCTTCACCGTGGCCATCGGCGTCGGCCAGTTGGTCAATTGGCTGGGCTGGCTGCTGCTGCGGCCGGGCGGCGACTACCTCGACTGGTTACGGGCCAATGCCGCCTTCGAGAATCCGTGGGGGATGCTGGCCGGGCATCTGGCGCTCGCGACGCTGATTCCGATCAGCCTTGCGGTGGTGGTGTTCGTGCACCGGCGTCGTCCGGGCTGGCTGGCGTCGGTACGTCCGTGGTTCCGGTGGCGCTACCTGGGGCTGAGCATGGGCATCGCGCTGGTGGTGTTCAACCTGTTCCTGTTCCTGCAACACCTGGGGCAGCCGTTCCCGGCGCTGCAGCCGCAGCCGAACTACTGGGTCTTTCTGGTGGTGATCGTGCTCACCGCACCCCTGCAGGCGGCCGCCGAAGAGGTGTTCTTTCGCGGCTACCTGCTGCAGTCGTTCCATACCCTGGCGCCGCGCAGTCCTTGGTTCGGCGTGGTCTGTTCGGCGGCGCTGTTCGCGCTGTTTCATGGCACCCAGAACCTGCCGCTGTTTCTCGACCGGTTCGCCTTCGGCGTGCTGGTGGGCGTGCTGGTGGTCAAGACCGGCGGGCTCGAGGCGGCGATCGGGGCGCATGTGATCAACAACCTGCTGGCTTTCGGCTACGCCGGGCTGTACTCGACCATTGCGCAGGTGAAGGCCACCCAGGTGATCGGCTGGGTCGACCTGGGTTGGGATCTGGCCGGCTTCGGCGTGTACACCGTGCTGGCCATCATTCTCGGGCGGCGGCTGAAGCTCGACACCGCCACGCCGGGCATCAAGAAGCGCGAGGGCGTCGACCCGTGGGACGTCCAGCGCTGAGTCGGATAACGCGCTGGCGGTGATCGAGGTGGGCGGCGTCGCGGCGCCACCAGTGATCGAGCTTGTCGAAATCCAGCCGACGGGCGACCGGCGAACGGATCCCGACCCGCTCGACCAGCGCACGAGTGCCCAGATTTGGAGCGGGTGGGCCAATTCGGTAACGTTGTCTCTCGCTGGTCCGAGCGGCCGGCAGTGGGGTATGGGGTAATTGGCAGCCCGCCGGATTCTGGTTCCGTCAGTCTAGGTTCGAGTCCTAGTACCCCAGCGCAGATGATTGGCCGAGGCTGCGCTGGCTTTGGTAATCTTCTTCACTGTCGCTCGAAGCGACCGCTAGGGCCCCGTTGTGTAGCGGCCTAGCACGCCGCCCTCTCAAGGCGGTAGCGCGGGTTCGAATCCCGTCGGGGCTGCAAGATCGAAGGCCCTTGTCAGAACGAGTTCTGGCAGGGGCCTTGATCGTTCCCGGGCGAGGCTGGGGAACAACTCGGGAACACAGGCGGTAGCTCGATTCCCCGGCGTCGAGCCTGCGACCACCTCCCTGCGGCGCCGCTGGGCTGTCGGCGATGAGGCGAGGGCAGCCCAGGCGACGGACGAGCCGTTCCAGGTCGTCCCCGTTGCGGGCGACGCTTCAGGGAGGCGCTGATCAAACGCAACCCTCGCTGGCTGAGCGTGTCGAAACCCCTCGTGAGGGCGCACTGTTTGAGGTCTCGACAGGCTCGACCAGCGAAGAATCAGCGGTTCCCGAGCAACCCTTCTGCGCCAACATGTTCTGCTGTGGCCGTCCTCGGGGCTTGGCCGGCGGTCAGCCGAAGGTGGCCGACAGTGCCTCGTCGATGATGCCGACCCCTTCTTCGGCCTCCTCGGCGGTGATGACGGCGGGCGGCACGACGTGCAGCCGGTTCGCCGCGGTGAACGGCAGCAACCCGCGGGAGGTCAGTTCACCCTTCAAGCGGCCGATCGTGGCGTCGTCCACCGGGGTGCGGTCGGCCCGGTCGGCGACCAGCTCAACGGCCCAGAAGACGCCGACGCCGCGCACCTCGCCGATCGCCTCGTGCTTGTCTGCCAGCCGGCGCAGGCCGGGGCCGAGCTGTTGCTCACCGACGGAGCGAGCGTTGGCCACCACCTGCTCGTCTTGCATCGCCTGCAGGGTGGCGACGATGCTGGCCGCGGCCAGCGGATGCCCGGAGTAGGTCAGGCCGCCGGGGAAGACCCGGTCGTCGAAGTGGTGGGCGATCGGTTCGTTGATGATCACTCCGCCGACCGGGACGTAGCCGGAGTTGACCCCCTTGGCGAAGGTGATCAGGTCGGGGGTGATGCCGTACGCGTCCAGCGCGAACCATTCACCGGTGCGGCCGAACCCGGCCATCACCTCGTCCATGATCAACACGATGCCGTAACGCGTGGCGATCTCGCGGACGCCGGCCAGGTAGCCCGCCGGCGGCATCAGAACGCCGGCCGTGCCGGGAATGGTCTCGAGCAGGATCGCGGCCACGGTCTCGGCCCCCTCCAATTGGATCACTCGCTCCAGGTGCTGGAGCGCACGGGCGCATTCCTCCTGCTCACTGGTGGCCCAGAACTCCGACCGGTACAGGTAAGGGCCGAAGACATGCACGTGGCCCCGCGCGTACTCGTTCGGGTAGCGCCGCCAGTCGCCGGTGGCGACGATGGCCGCACCGGTGTTGCCGTGGTAGGAGCGGTACCGCGAAATCACCTTGTCGCGGCCGGTGAACAACCGGGCCAGGCGAATCGCGTTCTCGTTGGCGTCCGCGCCGCCGTTGGTGAAGAAGACCTTCTCGAAGCCGTCCGGGGCGCGCTGCACGATCAACTCCGCCGCCTTGGCCCGGATCGCGTTGGCGTGCGCCGGAGCCACGGTGGCCAGTGTGGCCACCTGCTCCTGCACGGCTGCCACGATGCGCGGGTGCTGATGGCCGAGGTTGGTGTAGACGAGTTGACTGGAGAAGTCGAGGTAGCGGTTGCCGTCGACGTCCCAGACCGTGGAGCCCTGGCCACCGGCAATCGGCAGACCACCCAAGCCGGCCTGTGCCGACCACGAGTGGAACACCCTGGCCCGGTCGTCCTCGAGCACCTGCTGATTGGTCAGCGGGGCCTGGGCGGGGTCGAGATCGACGGCGACGATCGGAGAGGTCATGTCGGGGCGTCCTTTCAGGCGATGGGTGAGTCGAGCCGGCCGGCCACGGTGGGGCCGGGTGGGGTCCAGTCTGACCCTACGCACTGTGCGCGAAAGCTACGATTCGTCTACTGACAATCATCTGTTGTGGACATTTCCGTACAGAGGTGACGTGTGAGCTGCACGCTGGCAGAACTCGTGGCCGAGCCGTCCTTCGGGTTGGAGTTTCGGGTGCCCGCAACCCCGTCGCTGCTGGCCGGCCCGATTCCCTGGGTGCACAGCTCGGATCTCGCCGACCCGACCCCATGGCTGCAGCCCGGTCAGTTGCTGCTCACCGACGGAGCCCAGTTCGGCCCCGAAGGCGTGAATGCCGACAGCTACGTGCAGCGCCTCGGCGAGGCGGGCGTACTGGCCCTGGGCTTTGCCCGTGACGTGCTGCACCCGTCGATTCCGGCTGAGTTGGTGGACGCCTGCCGCCGGCACGGGTTGCCGCTGCTCGAGGTGCCGGGCCGGACGCCGTTCATCGGCATCGTCCGGTTCGTGGCCGACCGGATCGCCGCGGCCAGCCGGCAGCAGTTGGAGTGGTCACTGCACGCGCATCGCGCACTGGCACGGGCCGCACTGCGGCCCGACGGACTGGAGGCGGTGCTGCACGAGTTGCAGCGCAGGCTCGGCGGCTGGGTGGCTCTCTTCGACGCCAACGGACGGCAGACCTCGGGCGGCACCGTCGGGCAGGTTCCGGCCGCGGCGCTGGACGAGTTGGGCGACGCGGTACGCACCGTGCTCACCCGCCGCACCCGAGCCGGCCTGCGAACCACCGCCGGCGGGTCCGAGATCGTGGTGCAGACCCTGGGCCAGCAGCACCGGTTGCATGGCGCTCTGGCGGTCGGGACGCACGACCCGCTCGGCCTGGCCGGCACCGACCTGGTCAGCAGCGTTGTCGCCTTCGCCAGCATCGCGCTCGACCAGACCCGACGCCTCGACCAGACCCGCCGCCGGCTGCGAGCCGCCCTGCTCGAAGTGCTGCGATCCGGCGAGAGCACGGCGGCCCGTCGCACGGCCGAACAGCTCTGGGGGCCGCTGCCGCACGCGCCGTTGCAGGTGATCGCCGTGAACGGCCCGGCCCCCGACCTGCTGGTGGCGGCCCTGGAACAGCACGTCGCCGGGTGTGGCGCAGAACTGTTCTTCGCCGAGCGGGACGCCACGCTGCTGTTGGTTGCGACCCAAGCAGCGCTGCAACCCGTACTCGACCTGCTCGCGGTGAGTGCGGCCGGGGCCTGCGGGGTGTCATCGGCGATCGACTGGCACGAGTTCGATCGGGGCCTGGACGAGGCCGGGCGGGCGCTCGAGTCGGGTCGTCTTGATGGTGAGGTCGTGCGGTTCGACGAACTGGCCGAACGCAGCCTGTTCGGCCTGTTGCACGTACCCGCCGGACGGGCAATGGCGAACCGGCGGCTGGCTGCGCTGATGCGGCTGGCTCCCGCCGAGCGCGACCTGCTGGTGCTCACCGCACGGGTCTGGTTGGGCAACAACGGCGCTTGGGACCCGACGGCCCGTGACCTGCGCGTGCATCGGCACACGGTGCGCAACCGGGTCGATCGCCTCGGCGAACTGCTCGATCTCGACCTGGCCTCGTTTCCCGGCCGGACGGAGCTGTGGGCCGCGTTGTCCCTGCTCACCGACGCCGGATCAGCCGACGATCTCGTCGATGATCAGCGCGGCGTGCAACGACGTCCGTGACTCGGCCTCATCGAGCGAGACCCCGAGAATCCGTTCAATCCGGGCCAGCCGGGCGTAAAAGGTGGGTCGGCTGAGGCCGGAGTTGCGGGCCGACTCGGACTTCGAACCGCCGGCCACCAGGTACGTGCGCAGCACCCCGATCAGGTCTTCGCCGGTTCGGGCGTCCTGCTCCCGGAGCCGGCCGAGCTCGGTGTCAGCAAAACTTCGAAGCCGGGGGTCTGCGCTCAGTTGGGCGAGCAGGCCCCGCAGCCGCACGTCAGCGGAGCGGAACAGCTTGCGCTGCCCGGGCATGGCGCGGCCGACCTCGGCCACGTGCCGAGCCTCGTGCAGCCGGGCGGCCGCGGTCACCAGGTCACCCGCTTCCCGTGCGGTGCCCGCAGCCCAGGCCCGTGCCGGCAGCCGTCCGCCGACCCGCTCCTCGATTCCGGCACAGACCGCCTGCAGCGCGCCTTCGACCCCGGCGGGGTAGGGGCAACCGATCAGCAGGGCGATCACCCCCGACCGCTGGATCGCGCCCACCGAGGTCAACCCAGATGCTGCAACGGCCTTGCGGGCGACGGCGAGCAGCAGTCGATCCACCGCTCCCTGAGCCAGGGCGTCGGCACCGGGGCTGCGTTCGACGCTGATCGCCAGCGGCGCGTACCGGGCGCTGGCCGCCATGCCCAACGACTGTGCGCGCAGCAGCGCTTCGGCCGGGTCGCTGACCCGTCCGGTGGCGAGGTCGTCGAGCAGCCCGCCCAGGGCCTGGACGAGGAGCGCCTCGCGGTCGGCCTCGAGCATGCGCTGCAGTTGCAGCGACTGGGCGGCCCGCTCCAGCACCGTGCGAGCGCGGTTCAGATCGGTCGTCGCGCTGGGCAGCACCAGCCTGCCCCACTGCTCGGGCCCGACCCCGACCGGCACCGCCAGCCATCCGCCGGGCGCCGGCAGCGCGTTGCGGCGAGAACGATCCGCCCAACCGTCGAGCAGGGTGATGGCCGGCGTGCCCGCCGCACAGAAAGCGAGCACGTGCTGGGTCAGGTCCTCGAGCACCACAGCGCCGCCCAGCATGTCGGAGGCCTTGTTGACGATGTCGCGCGGAGCGGCCCGGGCGAGGTTCAGCGTGGTGAAGGCCTGGTGGGTGGCCTGAGCGAACTGCACCTCGTCGTAGCGGTCTGCCACGATCATTCGGTGCACCTGTTCGGTGACGTCCACGAAGCGGATGCGGCGCTGCAGGGCCACCACGGGCAGGCCGAGCGCATCGGCCAGCCGGGCCACCTCGGGCGGTAGGGCGGTGACCTGGGTGCCCAGCTCGACGATCAGCCCCACCACCTGCTCCTCGGCCAGCATGGCCAGATACGCCTCAATCGCCGCACGATCGCCGGCCAGCGCCGAGCCGGTGGTCAACACGAGTTCGCCGCCTTGCAGCAGGCCGGTCAGGTCGGCGGCGTCGCTGAGGTGCACCCATCGGATGGCCCGATCGAGGCCGGCTGCGCCCCCGATCACCTGCGGCTCGGAGGTGGCGATGATCGGCAGGGCGATCACGTCGCGCACCGAGGGAATCATTGACAGAGTGTAACTATTTGGGATCGCAGAGTGACGATCTGTCGGGCAATGAACCGCAAGACTGTCAGGGAAGCATTGAGTTTTCGCTGGTCGAGCGTGTCGAGACCTCAAGGGGAGTGTTCTCGCGAGGGGTGTGGACAGGTTCGACCGGTGGTGGACGCACTGATCAGCGCTTGCTTAGGGCAACGCTGAGTTTTCGCTGGTCGAGCGTGTCGAGACCTCAAGGGGAGTGTTCTCGCGAGGGGTTGTGGACAGGTTCGACCGGTGGTGGACGCATTGATCAGCGCTTCCGTGGTCACATTAGACATCGTGGAAAGGGTGCCCGTGTTCACCTCTGACAAGCAGACGATCCCGCATTGGTTCAACAACGCCTGCTACCCAGGCACCGGCCAGAGCCGCAGTGAGGTGACCAACCCGGCAACCGGCGAGGTTACCGCCCACCTCGCCCTGGCCGACCAGGCCGATGTCGACGCCGTGGTCGCCGCCGCAGCAGCGGCGTTCCCGGCCTGGCGCGACACCTCGTTGGCCAATCGCACCCGCATTCTGTTCGCCTTTCGTGAGTTGCTCAACGCGCGCAGTGCCGAACTGGCGGCGATCATCACCGCCGAGCACGGCAAGGTGCTCTCCGACGCGCTCGGTGAGGTGAGCCGCGGCCAAGAGGTGGTCGAGTTCGCTTGCGGTATGCCGCACCTGCTCAAGGGCGCCTTCAGCGAGAACGCCTCCACCCAGGTGGACGTCCACTCGGTGCGTCAGCCGTTGGGTGTGGTCGGCATCATCTCGCCGTTCAATTTCCCGGCCATGGTGCCGATGTGGTTCTTCCCGATCGCCATCGCGGCAGGCAACACCGTCGTGGTCAAGCCGAGCGAGAAGGTTCCCACCGCCGCCTTGTGGATCGCAGAACTGTGGAAGGAGGCCGGCCTGCCCGCAGGCGTCTTCAACGTGCTCAATGGCGACAAGGTCGCGGTTGACGGGCTGCTGACGCACCCCGACGTAGCGTCGGTCTCGTTCGTCGGCTCCACCCCGATCGCGCGCTACGTGTATGAGACCGGAACCGCTCACGGCAAGCGGGTTCAGGCCCTCGGCGGGGCCAAGAACCACATGCTGGTGCTGCCCGACGCAGACCTCGACCTGGCCGCCGATCAGGCGGTGAACGCCGGCTACGGCTCGGCGGGGGAGCGCTGCATGGCGATCTCGGCAGTGGTCGCCGTCGGGGACATCGGCGACGAGCTGGTGGCCAAGATCAAGCAGCGAACCATTGGTCTGCGCACCGGCGACGGCACTCGTGGCTGCGACATGGGCCCGTTGGTCACCGCCGCCGCCCGACACCGGGTGGCCGGTTACATCGACGCCGGCGAGGCGGCGGGGGCCGAGTTGGTCGTCGACGGTCGTGCGGTTCAGGCCGACGCCGACGGTGCGGGCTTCTTCGTCGGGCCCACCCTGTTCGATCACGTCACCACAGAGATGAGCATCTACACCGATGAGATCTTCGGGCCGGTGCTCAGCGTGCTGCGGGTGGACAGTTACGCCGACGGCGTCCGGCTGATCAACGCCAACCCCTACGGCAACGGCACCGCGATCTTCACCAACGACGGCGGCGCCGCCCGGCGCTTTGGCAACGAAGTGGAGGTGGGCATGATCGGCATCAACGTGCCCGTGCCGGTACCCATGGCCTACTACTCCTTCGGCGGCTGGAAATCGTCGCTGTTCGGCGACAGCCACGCCCACGGCGCTGAAGGTGTGCACTTCTTCACCCGGGCCAAGGTGATCACCTCACGCTGGCTCGACCCGAGCCACGGCGGTCTGAATCTCGGCTTTCCGCAGAACACCTAAGTGGACCTCTCAGAGTGCCGAACCTGCCCGGCCCCACCGGTGGATCAAGGCGTGAGGAAAGGGCCGAATCAATGTGCCCACCGTTGGTTGAACTCGAGACCCTCTGATCTGCCGTTGTGGAAGGGGTTTCGACAGGCTCAACCAGCGAAATCAGCGTTTCTTCAGTCGCCCAGGTAGGCTACGGAGTGTTTGCACGTTTGGAAGGACCCCTCGGTGACCACAGGCCACTTGCCGCCCGCTGCCCGTGACGCCGCTCAGCACGCCGGAACCACACCACTGAAGCGCCTTGCCGCGCTGGTCGCGGCTGGCTCGGCGCTGGCGATGCTGGCCGGGTGCGCGCTGACCCCGGCTGTAGCCGGGCCCGCTGCCGCGCCCAGCGCGGTTGCGACGGCTTCGGCGAGTGCGGTGGTTGCCGCCTCGGCCACGGCCAGCGTCAGCGCGTCGGCCACGGCTACGCCCAGCCCGTCCCCGACCAAGACCACGCCGCCCGACCCCTGGACGCTGCTGAGCGCCTCAGTGCGCAAGAAGTTCAAGGCTTGCAAGAACGCCTCCGTGGGGCCCGGGTCGTCCGGGAGCTGCGCGACCCTGTTGCAAAAGGAACTCAAGAAGGCCGGGTTCTACACCTGGTCGATCTCGCGGCAGCTAAGCGTCGCGGGGGTCAACGCAGTGCTCAACTACCAGCGTTCTCGCGGCTTGAGCGCGGACGGTTTTGCCGGAAAGGACACCTGGCTCGCGTTGGCGTCGAAGGCTCCGACGGTGTCGAAGGAGTTGCCCAAGACCTGCCTCACCAAGGGCGTGGTGCTGTGCGTCGACCAGGCCCACCGCCGGCTCATCTGGCTACGCAACGGCAAGGTGGTGAAGACGTTCAAGGTGCGGCTGGGTGGCTACAACGAGCACGCAAAGACGCACATCTGGCGCAACTTCCCGACCGCTAACGGCACCTGGAAGGTCTACGACAAGCAGGCGAACCCGGTGTCGAAGACTTATGGTTCGGGCGCCATGCCGTACAGCACGATGTTCTACCCCGACATGTATGTGCATTACTCCCCGGGCTTTCACAGCGTTGGCTACGCCGGTTCGAGTCACGGGTGCGTGAACATCGGCAAACTCAGCGACGCCATCTGGATCTTCAAGAACACCCCGATCGGCGCCAAGGTTCACATCTACTCGACGAAGGCCTGACTCGGGGGACGGTTCCGGACGGTTCAGGGGACGGTTCTCGTGGTTCAGGGGACGGTTCTCGTGGTTCAGGGGACGGTTCTCGTGGTTCAAGGGACGGTTCTCGTTGGTTCAGAGCCAGGGCAATCCACCAGGCGGGTGCTGGCGGAGCCGACAGCCGTCTCATCGGACGCCGGCAGGTCTCGCGAGATGTGGAGGCGACGCACTCCGGACGTGCTGATACCTGTGACAGCGGCGATCGTTCGGTAGGCAATTGATCGGGTGCGCAGTTCGGCGATTGCCCGGCGGCGCACCCGCTCCGGCAATTTGCGAAAGCTGGACGGATCGCCGGCACCGCTGATGTGCTCCAAGAGGGTTGCCACCTGGACAAGCTCTTGCCGTCCGGGGGCTCGAGGTTCTTGGACCACCGGTTCGTCCCTTTCGCAGGCGGTGAGACCGTCCAGAGCATCGCGGGCTACCAAACGCTCAAGGTCGTCGGCGTCGATCAGGGGGCGAGTCGAACCCGAGCAATCGCCGGCTGCTCCAGCGGTACTCGTCCATGCGATCAACCAGCCCAGCTCGCACGGGGTTGTTCCACATGTAGCGCAGCAAAGTCACCAGATATGCGTCGTCTTCGACAGGCAGGCTCCGGAAGCGATCCTGAAAGACGTGCCCGGTGCGTCCGTACTTGCGATTGAATCGCCCCGCGTAGCGCACGCCGAGGCGCTTCATCACCTCGCTCAGGGATTCGACTGCCGGCCGGAGCACCAGATGGACGTGATTGGGCATCAGGCAATAGGCCAGGACTTTGCATCCGGACGCCGCGCGGGTGTCGGCGAGGGCGTTCAGAAACCCTTCGTAGTCGTCGTGCTCGAGAAAGATGACGTCACGATTCACGCCGCGAAGCATGACGTGGTAGATGCCCGAATCGGCCAACTGGCGTGCCTGTCGTGGCATGGCGCCTCCCTTGGTTCACGAGAACCAGAACGCTAACCGCTACGGCTGCTGTGTTCGGGACTAGGGGGTATTCGGGGCCGAAATCTGTGGATAAGTCGTTCCGTCCGCTGGGGAAGCCATCACGGAATTGGTTGGCGGGCTTGGACGAGTGGGAGCGCTCAACCGTTGAGAACCGTCCCCTGAACCGTTGGGAACCGTCCCTTGAGCCAGCGGGAACCGTCCCCTGAACCGTTGGGAACCGTCCCTTGAACCAGCGGGAACCGTCCCCTGAACCGTTGGGAACCGTCCCCTGAACCAGCGGGAACCGTCCCTTGAAGGTCAGCCCTCGGCGCCGCTGCGGCGTAGTACGTCGCTCAGTCGTTCCGCTGCCGCCATGACGGCGGGGGCGTGCAGCCGGCCGGGCTGGCGCGACAGCCGCTCAATCGGGCCCGAGACGCTCACAGCCGCGATCACCTTGCCCGAGGGGGAGCGGACGGGTGCCGAGACCGACGCCACACCGGCCTCACGTTCGGCGACCGACTGGGCCCACCCGCGGCGCCGCACAGTGGCCAGTGCCACCGCCGAGAACGACGACGACAACAACCCGCGCTGAATGCGTTCCGGGTCTTCCCAGGCGAGCAGCACCTGTGCGGCCGAACCAGCCGACATGGTCAATTGCGAACCTACCGGAATGGTGTCGCGCAGACCGGCCGGACGTTCAGCGGCCGCGGCGCACACACGCATGTCGCCCTGGCGCCGGAACAGTTGCGCCGACTCGCCGGTGATGTCACGCAACCGGGCCAGCACCGGGCCGGCGGTGGCCAGCAGCCGATCCTCGCCCGCGGCGGAGGCGAGTTCGGTCAACCGCGGGCCGAGCACGAAACGCCCTTGCAGGTCGCGGCTGACCAGACGATGATGTTCGAGAGCGACAGCCAAGCGGTGTGCCGTGGGGCGGGCGAGCCCCGTCGCGGTCACCAGTCCGGCCAGCGTGGTCGGCCCCTGTTCGAGGGCGGTCAGCACCAGGGCTGCCTTGTCCAGTACGCCAACACCGCTCGAGTTGTCCATAAGTTGATACTGCCGTCTCGGACTTTGATATGCAAGCCGCGTCGGCGTATCGTGCCGAAGAGGTCGAATCAGGTGTAGTCGAAGGAGCCAACGATGGGGAAGACCCTCAGCGACAAAGTCTGGGAGAGTCACATGGTGCGCAGTGCACCCGGCGAGCCGGACCTGCTCTACATCGACCTGCACCTGGTGCACGAGGTCACCTCGCCGCAGGCGTTCGACGGGCTGCGGCTGGCCGGACGCACCGTGCGTCGTACCAACCTGACCATGGCCACCGAAGACCACAACACCCCGACCCTGAACATTCTTGCGCCGATCGCCGATCCGGTCAGCAAGCTACAGGTCGACACCCTGCGCAAGAATGCCGACGAGTTTGGCATTCGCCGGCATTCGTTGGGCGACAAAGACCAGGGTGTCGTGCACATCATCGGCCCGCAGCTCGGCCTCACCCAGCCTGGCCTGACCGTGGTCTGCGGCGACTCCCACACCTCCACGCACGGCGCCTTCGGGGCGCTGGCGTTCGGCATCGGCACCTCCGAGGTCGAACATGTGCTGGCCACCCAGACCCTGCCGCAGGCCCGTCCCAAGACCATGGCCGTCAACGTCAACGGCACCCTGCGTGAGGGGGTCACGCCCAAGGACGTCGTGCTCGCCCTGATCGCCAAGGTGGGCACCGGCGGCGGCCAGGGTTACGTGGTCGAGTACCGCGGCAACGTCATGCGTGAGATGAGCATGGAGGGCCGCATGACCATCTGCAATATGTCGATCGAGTGGGGTGCCAAGGCCGGCATGGTGGCTCCCGATGAAACCACCTTTGCCTACCTCAAGGGGCGTCCGCATGCCCCGGAGGGCGACGACTGGGACGCCGCTGTGGCCTACTGGCGCACCCTCTACACCGACGACGACGCCGTGTTCGACGTCGAGGTCGACATGGACGCCGACCAGCTCACCCCGTTCGTCACTTGGGGGACCAACCCCGGCCAGGGTGTTCCGCTGGGTGCCGCGGTGCCTTCGCCGGACGACTTCACCGACCCGGTCGAGCGGTCGGCCGCCCAGCGCGCCCTGGAGTACATGGCGCTGCAGGCTGGCACTCCGATGCGCGACATCCGCGTCGACACCGTCTTTCTCGGCTCCTGCACCAACGGACGCATTGAAGACCTGCGCCTGGCCGCCTCGGTGATCAAGGGACGCCGGGTCGCCGACGGGGTGCGCATGCTGGTGGTTCCAGGCTCGGCCCGGGTGCGGCTGCAGGCGATGGCCGAGGGTCTCGACCAGATCTTCAAAGACGCCGGCGCCGAGTGGCGCGAGGCCGGCTGTTCGATGTGCCTGGGCATGAACCCCGACCAGCTCGCGCCGGGGGAGCGGTCGGCGTCGACGTCCAACCGCAACTTCGAGGGGCGTCAGGGCAAGGGCGGACGCACCCACCTGGTCTCACCGCCGGTGGCCGCGGCCACCGCGGTGCGGGGCACGCTGAGTTCGCCCTCCGACCTGTCCGCACCCGTCACCGTCTGAGGAGCATCCGATGGACAAATTCGATTCGCACACCGGCATCGTGGTGCCGCTGCGCCGCGGCAACGTCGACACCGACCAGATCATTCCCGCCGTCTACCTCAAGCGGGTCACGCGCACCGGCTTCGAGGACGGCCTGTTCGCCGCTTGGCGCAACGACCCTACCTTCGTGCTGAACAACCCCGCCTACGCACCCGGCTCGATTCTGGTGCCAGGCCCCGATTTCGGCACCGGGTCGTCCCGCGAGCATGCGGTGTGGGCACTGCAGAACTACGGCTTCAAGGTGATCGTCGGGTCTCGCTTCGGCGACATCTTTCGCTCCAACTCGGGCAAGGCCGGCTTGGTCATCGCCACGGTGCCGCAGGACGTGGTCGAGAAGCTCTGGCAGTTCGCCGAGGCCGAGCCGGGGGCCGAGGTCACCGTCAGCCTGGTCGACAAGACCGTCACCGCCGGCGATCAGGTCTACGACTTCACCATCGACGACTACACCCGGCATCGCCTGCTCGAAGGCCTCGACGACATCGGCCTCACCCTGAAGCACGAAGACCTGATCAGTGCCTACGAGGCCCGGCGCCCCGGCTGGCTGCCGCGCACCCTGCCGGTGCGCACCGCCGGTTGAGTTCGTCGAAGTCCCTGCTCGCGGGATTGCCGGCTCAGAGTCACCTTCTGGAGGGCCGCTGATCAACGCGCCCGCCGTCGGTTGAGCGTGTCCGAAACCCTTGCCGGCGGTACATGTTCAGGGCCCGTGACCATCTCGACCAGAGAACCACGCTCTCCGTAGCGAAGTACCGGCTTTTCGTTGGTCGAGCATGTCGAGACCTTGAGCTTGTCGAGATCTCAGGTGTGCCGCTGCGGCAGCGGGTCTCGACAGGCTCGACCAACGAAAGTCGTCGGCAAAGCCTCGACCGACGTGGACGAGCGGGTTGTGCGGCGACGGGCGGTCTCTTGTTGCGAGACCTGGCCACCGGGCCGCACTCACGGCCGATTTGTTGCAGTTTGGACACGTCGTGGGGCGCTCCCGCTACCGACCGAGATTGCGCCAGTAGCCTGAGTCGACCCCGGTAGGAGCCCCATGTCACGCGCAGCACTGTCGCTGGCGACGGTGAACCGTTCGCCCGCCGAACCCCTGTTCCGTGCCCTGGCGAGCACGATCGCCCCGATTCTGCGGCTGTTCACCAGGCAGGATTGGCGCGGTGGTGACAAGGTGCCACGCACCGGCGGGGTGATCGTGGTGGCCAACCACATCTCGAATTTCGACCCGGTGGTGCTGGCCCACTTTCTGGTCTGGCACGGTCGCTGGCCGCGCGCGCTGGCCAAGAGCGAGCTCTGGCGGGTGCCGGTGGTCGGGTGGCTGGCCCGTTCGCTGGGTCAGATCCCGGTCGAACGCCGCACAGCCCGCGCGCTGGAGTCGCTCAAAGCGGCGGCCTCCGCGTTGGCCCGTGGCGAGTGCGTCGTGATCTACCCCGAGGGCACCATTACCCGTGACCCCGACGGCTGGCCGATGACCGGCCGGCTGGGTGCCGGACGACTCGCGCTCGAGACCGGCTGCCAGGTGTTGCCGATCGGTCAGTGGGGTGCGCAGGAGGTGATGCCGGGGCGTCACCTGGTCTTTCCGCGACTGCTGCCTCGGCGCACCATGCAGGTGCTGGTGGGCGACCCGGTCGACCTCACCGACCTGCGTGAGGCACGCGACTCGCCGAGTGCCGCGGCAGAGGCCAGCCTGCGAATCATGGACGCTGTCACGGCTCTGGTGGGTGAACTGCGCGGCGAGGCGCCCCCGGCCGATCGTTACGACCTGCGGGCCGGACGCCGCCTGCCCCGTGACTGGGCCGGCGAGGTCTGAGCGCCGATCCGGGCTGAGAAGGCCCCAGCCCGCCGCTTGTCGAGCCCTCTCTGTGGCGTCCCGGCGAGGTGTCTCGACAAGCTCACCCAGCGGTGATCGAGCTCGAAATCTCGCAGGTCCTCGCCGGGCTCGACCCGGGTTGTCGGGTCTGCAGAAGTGAGCGCACTAGTGGAGTGTCGCTCCTAATGGTTTGGTAATGGGTGGGATTGGCTTGTCCTGATTGATGCTTGATCGGGAGGAGTCGTATCGTGCCCAGGCTGAAGGATCATGTCGTCGCGTTGACGGCTGAGGATCGTGTGAAGTTGACGAGGGTCGTGTCGCGGGGGACGCATCCGGCGCGGATGATTGCGCGGGCGAGGGTTCTGCTTGAGCTGGATGAGAACGCGAGGGTCGTGCCGGGTCGGCGGGTTGTCGCGGAGCGTGTCGGGGTGTCCGAGCAGACGGTGTATTTGATCGCGAAGCGGTTCGTCGAGTCCGGTGGGGATGCCGATGAGGTGATTCGCCGTCGCAAACGGGTCACGCCGCCGGTGCCACCGAAGGTGACCGGGGATGTCGAGGCGCGGGTGATCGCGCTGGCGTGCACGAGACCGCCGGAGGGGTTCGACCGGTGGTCGTTGCGGCTGCTGGAGAAACACGTGGCCCTTACCGACGGGCTGCCGCCTCTGGATCACTCCACGATTGGGCGGGCCCTGAAAAAGGGGGGCTTCGTCCTCACTTAAAGAAGTGCTGGACGATCCCGCCGAAAGCCAACGCCGAGTTCGTGGCGCGGATGGAGGATGTTCTGGAGGTCTACCACCGGCCCTTCGACCCGGCAGTGCCGGTGGTGTGCATGGACGAGAAGCCGTACCAGCTGCTCGGCCACGCTCGTGACCCGATCCCGGCGCGCCCCGGCCACGATCTCAAAGAGGACTCGGAGTACGTCCGTCACGGCACCTGCTCGATCTTCGTCTGGGTCGAGCCGCTCGCCGGACACCGCCACGTCGACGCGAAGCCGCGGCGGACCCGGATCGACTGGGCCGCGGGCGTGGACCGGCTACTGACCATGGACTACCCCGACGCCAAACGCGTCGTCCTCGTCATGGACAACCTCAACACCCATACCCTCGGCTCGCTCTACGAGGCGTTCGAGCCCGCGAAGGCCCGCGCTCTCGCCGAACGGCTCGAGATCCACTACACACCCAAGCACGGCTCCTGGCTCAACATCGCCGAGATCGAGCTGTCCGCCCTCAGCCGGCAATGCCTCACCCGCCGCATCGACGACCTCGACGTCCTCAACGCCGAACTCGCCGCCTGGCAGAAAGCGACCAACGACGACCAACGGCAAGTCGACTGGCAGTTCACGACAAACGACGCCCGCATCAAACTCCGACACCTATACCCAAATATTTAGACACGACACACTACTAGGGTGGTTGCTGCACCGATCAACAGGAGGACTGATGGCGCAGCGAATCCGGGTGGGCATCGTTTTCGGGGGTGCCAGTTCGGAGCACGACGTCTCGTGCATGACCGCAGGCGGGGTCAGCCGGGCGATCGACGCCCAGCGGTTCGAGGTGATCGGCATCGGCATCACGCCGTCAGGGCGCTGGGTGCAGGTGGCAGCCGACGAATTGCGCGATCTGCGCAAGCAGGGCGGCACGCTGCCGCGGCTGAGCGAATCGCGGCCCACGGCGGTGCTGCTGCCGGGTCAGGCCGGCGGGGCTCGGGTGGCCACCATCGAGGGCGACCGGCTCACTGACGTCCACGACTTCGACGTGGCGTTCGCCCTGCTGCACGGTCCGTTCGGCGAGGACGGCACGGTGCAAGGGCTGTTCGAGATGCTCGGCCTGCGCTACGTCGGCTCGGGCGTCGCGGCCAGCGCCAACGGCATGGACAAAGACCTGATGAAACGCCACCTCGCGGCCTCGGGCCTGCCCGGCTGCCGGTTCGTCACGGTGACGGCACGGCAGTGGTCACAGCAGCGCGAGCAGTCGCTGGCTCGGATCGCCGGGCTCGGCTTCCCGGTCTTCGTCAAGCCCGCGCGCGGCGGTTCGAGCGTCGGCATCACCAAGGTCGACCGTGTCGACGACCTTGAGCCCGCGGTGCTGCTGGCGCAGAAGTTCGACCCGAAGCTGGTCATTGAAGAGGGCGTGGCGAACGCCCGCGAGGTGGAGTTCGCCGTGCTCGGGGGACGCGGCGGCCCGCCCCGGGTTTCACTGCCCGGCGAGATCGTGATGCGCCAGGCGGGTGCGTTCTACGACTTCGAGGCCAAGTACGTCTCGGACGACGACGCGGCACTGCTGGTGCCTACCCAGATGGACGAGGAACTGCGCCAACGATCCGCCGACGTGGCTGCCCGCACCTTCGAGGCGATGGGCGCCGAAGGGCTGGCCCGGGTCGACCTGTTCGTCACCGCCGACGGTCGGGTGCTGGTCAACGAGATCAACACCATGCCGGGTTTCACCCACATCTCGATGTTCCCGTCATTGTGGGCGGTTTCGGGCGTCGGCTACACCGAGCTGATCAGCGACCTGATCGATCAAGCCCTGGAGCGTCCGGTCGGCCTGCGCTGAACGGCGACACGCCACACCGTGCCCGCGCTGCGTTGCGCTGCCCCGATGCCCGGACGGCTGCGCCGGCGTGACATTTGTACGGTTCAGGTCGGTACACAGCCTATGTGCAACGTGCCATGGCGGCGGGTGCTCGCGGCTTTCTGGTCAAGGACGGCCCGGTGGAGTCGCTGGCTGAGGCGATCAGGCGGGTCGTGGCCGGTGGCACGGCCGTAGACCTTGAACTTGCCAGGCACGCGTTGCGCGAGGCGTCCAGCCCGCTCACCGAGCGCGAGGCGCAGGTGCTGGGAGTGGCCGAGGACGGCTCGACCATCGCCGACATCGCGGCGAGGTTGCACCTGTCGGCCAGCACCGTGCGCAACTACCTGTCGGCGGCGATCGGCAAGACCGGCACCCGCAACAAGGTCGAGGCTGCCCGCGTGGCCCGGCGCAACGGGTGGCTGTGACGCTTCAGCAGGGCTCGTCGACGGCCGGCGCCTCACGGTCGCGAATCGTCATGGTGAGGTAGATCGCCGAGCCGACCCACACCCCGAACAGGCCCACCCAGTACGACACCGAGACCTGCTCGCCGAACAGCGTGATGCCGAGCAGGAACTGAATCGTGGGGGCCAGGTACTGCAGCACGCCCAACACCCCGAACGGCAGCCGGGGTGCGGCGACGGCGAAGAACCACAACGGAATCGCGGTCACCGCGCCGGCGGACACCAGCATGACGCTCAGCGCGGTGTCGTGGCCGAACTGGCCCTGCGGCCCCAGCCACAGCAGGTACGGCAGGGCCAGCGGGGTGAGCAGCGCCGATTCGATCAACAGGCCCTGCAGGGCGGTCAGGGTGGAGCGCTTCTTCACCACGCCGTACAGGCCGAAGCTGCCGGCCAGGGTGAGCGAGACCCACAGCCCGTCCCAGTTGCCGGCCGAGATCACGATCACTGCGAGCAGCACGATCGTGCCGCCGATCCGTGCTCCCAGCCCGAGCCGCTCACCGAAGAGCAACACCCCGAACAGCACGTTGACCAACGGGTTGATGAAGTAGCCCAGCGACGCCTCGACCACGTGGTGGTTGTTCACCGCCCAGATGTAGACCAGCCAGTTGGTGCCGATCATGACGGCCGCGACCAGCAGGGTGGGCAGAGCCCGACGGGTGAACACGCTGGTGCGCAGCCACTCCCAGGGGCTGCGCAAGGCGACCAGCACCAGCAGCACCAGCACGAACGACCAGACGATGCGGTGGGCCAGAACTTCCAGTGGCCCGGCCGGCTTCAGGGCGGCCAGAAACGGAGGCAGAAACCCCCACAAGAGGTAGGCGGCAACGGCGGCGCCAAGAGCCTGGCTGCGTGAGATCGGTGGCACCTTGGGATGCTTCCATCGCGCAGGCCCTAGTCTCAACCTCATGGCTGGACGTTCGGTGGGCGAGACTGGCGAGTTCGAAGTGATCGGCGCGATCACAGCCGGGCTGCCCACCTCGGCCGCGGTCAGGGTTGGCCCGGGCGACGACTGTGCGGTGTTCTCCGTCGACGGCGACGTGGCCGTCTCGACCGACACCATGGTCGAGAACGTGCACTTTCGGCGTAACTGGTCGGGCCCCAACGATGTCGGACGCAAGGCGGTCGCCTCCGCGGTCGCCGACGTGGAGGCGATGGGTGCTCGTCCGGTCGGCTTGGTGATGGCTCTCACCGTGCCGTCCGAGCTGGAGGCGGCCTGGGTCAGCGAGTTCTCCTTCGGTGTGCGTGAGGAGTGCGCCAACGCCGGGGTGCTGCTGCTGGGCGGCGACCTCAGCCGGGGTCGCGACATCACCGCGACAGCGACTGTGTTCGGCGACCTGCAGGGACGTTCGCCGGTCACCCGTGCCGGGGCGCGTGCCGGTGACGTGCTGGCCGTCTGTGGCCGGCTGGGCTGGGCCGCGGCCGGCCTGACGGTGCTGAACCGTGGCTTCCGGTCGCCGCGGGCCGTCGTGGTCGCCCATCGTGTGCCCGAGCCGCCCTACGGTCAGGGCGTCGTGGCGCAGCAGGCCGGGGCGTCGGCGATGATCGACTGCTCCGACGGGCTGCTGGCCGACCTGGGTCACCTCGCCCGGGCATCGGGCGTCGCGATCGATGTGGACACCTCGACACTCGATGTCGCCGAACCGCAAAGCGTGGTGGCCGCGGCTGTCGGGGGCAGCGATCCGCTCACCTTCATTCTCACCGGTGGCGACGACCACGCGCTGCTGGCCACCTTCGCGGCGTCCGATGTGCCGGACGGCTGGCGGGTGATCGGCAGCGTGTCGCACGGCGAACCCGCGGTCACGGTGGACGGCGCAGCCTGGGACGGCGACGCCGTCGGCTGGCGACACTTCTGAAGCGGCCGTCAGCCGGGTCGAGCGGCGGCGGCACATGGCTCGGTGATGAGGTTGAGCACGGAGAAGTCCGACGCGAAACCTCGTGATCTGGTCAGCGTCGGCAAGTAGTCGACGCAGGCAGTTTCGCTCGTGCTACGGAAACGCCGATTTTTCGCTGGTCGAGCTTGTCGAGACTTCAAACCGAGCGCCCTCACTACGGATTTCGACAAGCTCAACCACCGGTGGGCGCATTGATCAGCACTTGTGGGGCTGCGCCGGTCATGCGCGCCGCACGACCCAGTGACGAAGTCCGGAACAGAAGCAGAAGGCAGCGATCGGAATCCGGCGCGAAACGAGATGCCCGATCGCGATCCTCGTTGCGATGACGGTGGGTCCACGTGGCGCCGACGGCGTGGACGCTGTGTCATGTCACAGCGATGTCATAAGGTGACGCTCATGGCGACCCGCGCGTCTTCCCCACCGCGGTCTCGTAACGGCGCTACGCGCAGTTCCGCACCGCGGTCGTCCGGAAGCAAGAACTCATCTGCCCGCAACTCCTCGCGGCGTGCCCCGGCGAAGAAGAAGTCGTCGGGCCTGCTGCCGGCGATCGGTCGCGGCATCGCCGCCGTCTGGAACGGCATCGCCCGGGGCGTCGGCGCGGTGGTGCGCGGCATCGGGCACAGCGCACGCGACCTCGACCCGGCACTGCGGCGCGACGGCGCCGGGCTGGCCCTGATCGGGCTGGCGGTGCTGATCGCCGCCGAGTTCTGGTTCGGCATTCCCGGTGCGGTGGGCCGGTGGATTCACGTCGGGGTCAGCACCGTCTTCGGCACGCTCAGTGTCGCCCTGCCGTTGCTCGCCCTGGCGATGGCCTGGCGCACCCTGCGGCACCCCCAGCACAACGGCCCGGCCGGACGGCAGGTGGTCGGCTGGAGTTCCGCGCTGCTGGGCCTGCTGGGCCTGATCCACATTTCGAAGGGCATGCCGCGCTTTCCCGACTCCGAAGCGGTGCGCGAGGCGGGCGGGGCACTGGGCTTTATCGCGTCCACGATTGTGGCTGACCTGGTCAGCGTGTGGGTGGCGGTGCCGCTGCTGACTCTGCTGCTGCTGTTCGGCGTGCTGGTGATCATCGGCATTCCGCTGCATGAACTGGCCACCCGGTTCGCCGAGTTCAAGGCCAAGCTGCCCACCCGTCCCGAGCCCGAGGTGCCCGCCTTGCGCTACGGCGTCGACGAGGCCTACGACACCCCGATCGTCGGCGACGTCGGGCCGGCCGAGATCGACCACTGGGCCGACGAAGAGCCTGAACCCGAGCCGCAGCAGGCTCGGCCGGTCACCGCGGGCAGGGCGCCGGCGGTCGATCCGCCGCCGGCCGATCCGCCGGCAGTCGAGCAGGCCGAACTGCTGGCCCCTGAACACAGCCACGCTCCCGCCCGCGCCGAGCAACTGCAGCTCACCGGCGACGTGCAGTACCTGCTGCCCGAACCGGCGGTGCTTAAGCCCGGGTCGGTGCCCAAGGCGCGCACTCAGGCGTCCGACGCCGTGGTGGGCCGGCTCACCGAGGTGCTGCGGCAGTTCGAGATCGACGCCCATGTCACCGGCTACATGCGCGGCCCGACGGTCACCCGCTACGAGGTCGAACTCGGCCCCGGCGTGAAGGTCGAGAAGGTCACCGCGCTGGCCAAGAACATCGCCTATGCGGTGGCCTCGGCCGACGTGCGCATTCTGTCGCCGATTCCGGGCAAGTCGGCCATCGGCATCGAGATTCCCAACGCCGACAAAGAGATCGTCTCGCTCGGTGACGTGCTGCGCAGCCCGGTCGCGCGCAACGACCACCACCCGATGACCGTCGGCCTGGGCAAAGACGTCGAGGGCGGTTACGTGGTGGCCAATATGGCCAAGATGCCGCACCTGCTGGTGGCCGGCGCCACCGGGTCGGGCAAGTCGAGCTTCATCAACTCGCTGATCACCTCGGTGATGATGCGGGCCACCCCCGATGAGGTGCAGTTGCTGCTGGTCGACCCCAAGCGGGTGGAGCTGACCCATTACGAGGGCATTCCGCACCTGGTCACGCCGATCATCACCAGCCCCAAGAAGGCCGCCGAAGCGCTGCAGTGGGTGTGCCGCGAGATGGACACCCGCTACGACGACCTGGCCGCGTTCGGCTTCAGGCATGTCGACGACTTCAACAAGGCGGTCAACGCGGGTGCGGTGAAGCTGCCGCCGGGTTCTGAGCGGGTGCTGGAGCCTTACCCGTACCTGCTGGTGGTCGTCGACGAGCTGGCCGACCTGATGATGGTGGCGCCGCGCGACGTGGAGGACTCGATCGTCCGGATCACCCAGTTGGCCCGAGCCGCCGGCATTCACCTGGTGCTGGCCACGCAGCGGCCGTCCACCGACGTGGTC
This sequence comes from Micropruina sp., assembly GCF_047602085.1. Classification (GTDB taxonomy): domain Bacteria; phylum Actinomycetota; class Actinomycetes; order Propionibacteriales; family Propionibacteriaceae; genus Micropruina. Next base: position 449,382 of record NZ_JASGID010000004.1, on the reverse strand, counting down.
ACCGGCCTGATCAAGGCCAATGTGCCCTCCCGGCTGGCGTTCGCCACGTCGTCGATGACCGACTCGCGGGTGATCCTCGACTCTCCCGGTGCCGAGAAGCTGGTCGGCCAGGGCGACGGGCTGTTCCTGCCGATGGGGGCTTCGAAGGCGATCCGGGTGCAGGGCGCCTGGGTGACCGAGGCCGAGATCCGGCAGGTGGTGGGTCACGTCACCCAACAGCTCGCAGCCGCAGTACCGCGACGACGTCGCCGCGCCCGCCGAGGCGTCGACGAAGGTGGCCGAAGACATCGGCGACGACCTCGAACTGGTGCTCGAGGCGGCCACCTTGGTGGTGAACCTGCAACTGGGGTCGACCTCGATGCTGCAGCGCAAGCTGCGGGTCGGCTTCGCCAAGGCCGGACGGCTGATGGACATTCTCGAGACCAGGGGAGTGGTCGGCCCCTCGGAGGGTTCGAAGCCGCGCGAGGTGCTGGTCAAGACCGACGATCTGGACGAGGTGCTGGTCAACCTGCGCGAAGGCTGAGGCGCAATCGCAGCCAGGCGTTTCGACGCGCCCGACGGGCGGCGGCTGAGATACATTGCTGCGGTGGCTGAGCGCGTCCATCTGGTGTCACTGGGTTGCGCGCGCAACGACGTCGATTCAGAAGAACTGCTGGCCCGGCTCGAGCTTGGCGGTTTCGAACTGACCGACGACCCGCAGGCCGCGGCAGCGATCGTGGTGAACACCTGTGGGTTCATCGACGCCGCCAAGAAAGACTCAGTCGACACCCTGCTGGCGGCCTCCGACCTGAAGCAGACCGGCGCCGCCAAGGCTGTCGTGGCAGTGGGCTGCATGGCCGAGCGCTACGGACGCGAACTCGCCGACGCCCTGCCCGAGGCCGATGCGGTGCTCGGCTTCGACGCTTACCCCGACATCGCCGAGCGGTTGCGCTGGATCATCGACGGCGGGCACGTCGAGGCCCACCGCCCCCGCGACCGCCGGCACTTGCTGCCGCTGGCACCCGCGGAGCGTCCGGCCGCCGCCGCCGATGGTGTGGTGCTGCCCGGGCATGCACCCGCCAGCGGCCCGCGGGTGCTGCGCCGGCGCACTCATGGTGGCCCGATGGCCGCGCTCAAGGTGGCCTCGGGCTGCGACCGGCGGTGCACGTTCTGCGCCATTCCGTCGTTTCGGGGCAGCTACCTGTCACGGCCGATCGACGAACTGGTGGCCGAGGCGCGCTGGCTGGCCGAGCAGGGCGTGAAGGAGCTGTTCCTGGTCAGCGAGAACACCTCCTCCTACGGTAAGGACCTGAAGCTGGGTCCGCATGCCCTACAGCATCTGCTGGCCGAACTTGCCAAGGTCGAGGGCATCGAGTGGTTGCGGGTGTCGTACCTGCAGCCGGCCGAGCTGCGGCCGGGCATGATCGAGGGCATGCTGGCCGTCGACAAGGTGGTGCCCTACTTCGACCTGTCGTTTCAACACGCCGCCCCCGGGGTGCTGCGCCGGATGCGCCGCTTCGGAGATCCGGACTCGTTTCTGGCGCTGCTCGAACGGGTGCGGGCCGCGGCTCCGCTGGCCGGGGTGCGGAGCAACGTCATCGTCGGCTTTCCGGGTGAGACCGAGTCCGACTTTGCCACCCTCATGCAGTTCGCCGCCGAGGCTCGGCTCGACGCCCTCGGCGTCTTCGGCTACTCCGACGAACAGGGCACCGAAGCGGAGCGGCTCGACGGCAAGCTGGGCGAGGAGGTGATCGCCGAGCGGCTCGAAACCATGGCCGAACTTGCGCAAGAATTGTGCGACCAGCGCGCCGCCGAACGGGTGGGTCAGAGCGTCCGGGTACTGGTCGAAGAGCCGGACGGCACGGGCCGGGCCGAGCACCAGGGGCCGGAGGTGGACGGCTGTACCCGGGTCAGCTCGTCCACAGCGTCGGTGGGTAGCCTGGTGTCCGCCGTGGTCGTCGAGGCCGACGGAATCGACCTGATCGCGACCGAGGCCCCATGACCGACCAACCCAGCCGGCTGAACCCGGCCAACGCACTCACGGTGCTGCGCATCGTGCTGGTGCCGGTGTTCGCCTGGATGCTGCTGAGTCATCCGGACGACCTGGGCTGGCGGCTGGGTTCGACGGTGGTGTTCGGCCTGGCCATCGCCACCGACGCGCTCGACGGCCGGATCGCCCGCAGGTACAACTTGATCACCGACTTCGGCAAACTCTGGGACTCGATCGCCGACAAGGCGCTCACCGGAATGGCCTTCATCGGCCTCAGCATCGTCGGTGAACTGCCATGGTGGATCACGGTGCTGGTGCTGGCCCGCGAGTGGGGCATCACCTGGATGCGGCTCGCCATGCTCAAATACGGCGTGATGGCGGCCAATGCCGGCGGCAAGCTGAAGACCGTGCTGCAGAGCGTCGCGTTGTTGTTGTTCCTGCCCGGGCTGCCCCTGATGCCGGGGTGGCTCCAGTGGATCGCCTGGGTCGTGATGGCGGCCGCGGTGCTGCTCACCCTGGTGACCGCGGTGCCCTACATTCGCGAGGCCCTGGTGTTGCGCCATACCGGCCGAACCGCACAGGAGAAGCCGTGACCGAACGCGGGTTGGCCCAGCTCGTCGGCGAGACCCTCGCCCAGCGACAGCTCACGCTGGCCACGTCGGAATCGCTCACCGGCGGGCTACTGGGGGCAACGATCACCGCGGTGCCAGGGGCCTCGCGGTACTACCTGGGCGGGGTGGTGGTGTACGCCACCGAGCAGAAGGCGCGGATCGGCGGGGTGAGCCGTTCGGTGCTCACCTCGCACGGCGTGATCTCGCAACAGACCGCCATCGAGATGGTGGTGGGCGTGCAAGAACTGACCGGCGCGGACTATGCGCTGGCCACCTCCGGAGTCGCCGGCCCAGACCCCCAGGAGGGGCACGCGCCGGGCGTGGTGTGGGTGGCGGTAGTGGGCCCAACGATCGGGTCGATCGAAGCCTCGCCGGTGGCGCTGCGCTACGAGTTCGACGGCGATCGGCTGCAGATTCGTGAGCAGACGGTGGCCGCCGCCCTGCGTATGCTGCTCAGGCTGCTCGATCCGACCTAAGGGGAACAGAATGCCCGCGCGGCGCGTTGAGCAAGATTATCGTTGGACCAACACTGATTGGGTAAAGTCGTGGGCATGATCGCTGCCGAGGCCGGCCGGCCGCTGCTGATGCGTGAACTGCTAGGCGAATCGCTGCGCGAGTTGCGCACCGAAGACAGCCGCACACTGCGCGAGGTGTCGTCGGCGGCCCGGGTCAGCCTCGGTTACCTGTCCGAGATTGAGCGCGGGCAGAAGGAGCCATCCAGCGAGTTGCTGCACGCCATCTGTGGCGCTCTCGGGGTGCCGTTGTCGTTCGTCCTGCGCCGGGTCAGCGACAAATTCGATGATCGCGATGTCGTTGCTCACTTGGGCATGCGCGCCGGTCGCGTGGCCGCCTGAGGTGCGCGAGGCCGAACTCTGGGCTCGGCTCACCCGACATTTCGGGCGAGTGCAGGCCCTGGTCTGGGCCGAGGGGCATGTGATCGGCCAACTGGGCAGTCGCACGGTGCGCGAAGCGTTGGCTGCGGGGGTGCCGTGTAAGCAGATCTGGCACGCGGTGTGGCAGAACCTGGAGTTGCCGGCCGCCGATCGGTAGGGAAACGCTGATTTTCGTTGGTCGAGCGTGTCCAGACCTCAGGCATCGTGCTTGAGACGGCTTTATACGCTCAGCGAGGGTTGCGTTGATGAGCGTTTCCTTTCGATCGGCGGGGGAGCGTGTTGGATCCCTCGCTGACGACGCGGTGGGTGGGGTGATCGGACGGCTGTGCTTGGTCGGGACGGCTGTGCTTGGTCGGTCGAGCTACGGCGTGTCGGGCAACTTTCGAACAGTTGTTCGGTAGTGTCGGTTATGCACAGACGAACGTAGTCCCGTGACGTTACCCACAGCCCCCGAACCGGTCTGACATTTCTGTCAGTGGCCGTTCGTAGGGTGAAGGCACAGTCAACGAACAGGCACTGGCCGCATCAGGAAGGACCAGACACATGGCGATTGCAGATCGCGAGAAGGCGCTCGAGGCGGCCCTCGCCCAGATCGAGAAGCAGCACGGCAAGGGGTCCGTCATGCGGCTCGGCGAAGACGTCCGGCAGCCGATGGAGGTGATTCCCACCGGCTCCATCGCCCTCGACGTTGCCCTCGGCATCGGCGGCTTGCCCCGCGGACGCGTGGTCGAGATATACGGCCCGGAGTCGAGCGGCAAGACCACGGTGGCACTGCACGTCATCGCCAACGCTCAGGCGGCTGGCGGCATCTGCGCCTTCATCGACGCCGAACACGCTCTCGACCCCGATTACGCGGCTCGGTTGGGGGTCGACACCGATGCGCTGCTGGTCAGCCAGCCCGACAACGGTGAACAGGCGCTCGAGATCGCCGACATGCTGGTGCGCTCCGGTGCGCTATCGCTGATCGTGATCGACTCCGTCGCCGCGCTCACCCCCCGCGCCGAGATCGAGGGTGAGATGGGCGACAGTCACGTCGGCCTGCAGGCCCGGCTGATGAGCCAGGCGCTGCGCAAGATGACCGGTGCGCTGGCCGGCGCGGGCACTACCGCCATCTTTATCAATCAGTTGCGCGAAAAGATCGGTGTCATGTTCGGCTCGCCCGAGACCACCACCGGTGGGCGTGCGCTCAAGTTCTACTCGTCGGTGCGTCTCGACGTGCGGCGCATCGAAACGCTCAAGGACGGCTCCGACATGGTCGGTAACCGCACTCGGGTCAAAGTGGTCAAGAACAAGGTGGCCCCGCCCTTCAAGCAGGCCGAGTTCGACATTCTGTATGGCCAGGGCATCAGCCGCGAAGGCAGCCTGATCGACCTCGGTGTCGAAACCGGTCTGGTCCGCAAGGCGGGCGCCTGGTTCACCTATGAGGCCGACCAGTTGGGGCAGGGCAAAGAGAACGCCCGCAACTACCTCAAGAAGAACCCCGACGTGGCCGCCGAACTCGAATCGCGCATTCTCAAGCATCTGGGCATCGGTGCGGTCGGCGATGTGCCGGCCGGTATTGACCCGGTCACTGGTGAGGTCGCGTTCTGAGCCGGTGGCAGCGTGCCGAGATGGCGGGGTCAGCCGACGGCCCGGATGCCGACCCCGTCACCGTCGCGCGCGAGATCGCGTTGCGGCTGCTCAGCGTCCGTGATCGCACCCGGCACGAGTTGCAGCAGGCGCTGGCCAAGAAACAGGTGCCGCCCGCTGCGGTGACCGAGGTGCTGGATCGGCTCACCGAGGTGGGCCTGATCAACGACCAGCGCTTCGCGGAGGTCTGGTTCGAGACCCAGCAGCGGCGGCAGCGATCCAGCCGGGTGCTCCGGCAGGAGTTGCGCACCAAAGGGGTCGACGTGCAGATCGTCGAGCAGGCAGCGGCGTCGGTCGACAGCGATGCAGACCTCGAGGCGGCCACGGCTCTGGTGGCGAAGCGGGTACGGGCGTTGCAGCGTCTGCCGTACGACGTGCGTTACCGCCGCTTGGCCGGCCAGTTGGCGCGGCGGGGGTTCAGTCCGGGGGTCATCTCGACAGTGCTGGGCGACCTGCCGCGTCAGTTCGACGACCAGACCGATGCCTTCGGCGCTTGAACCCGAACGCCGGTGCAGCCTGACGCGCCGGCAGCCAAGTGACCGCGATCGATCACCCGGCTGGGCACGCCATGCCGGCGCGGGCAAGCGAGATGGTTGCCAGATACGGCTCTCACAAGGTGTCGAGCTTGATAGTGGGGGCAGGTAGGCCTAACCTCACCTTCAGGTGTGTCAACGACTCATCAACCCATGCGATCGACTCTCTCAACGGGGTAAGAGCCCCACTGGTAATGGATGTTCCGTCCACCCCCGCGGCGGAGCGGGACGGCGATGAACGTACCGCGGTTCGGGCATCGCCTGATTGTCATGTTTGATAGGCACGTTAGGCGTACCCCTGTGTTCGTGACGACAGGAGGTATCCGATGGATCCCACGCAACAACTGCTTGTGATCGTCGCGGTGCTCGCTGTCGTGCTGATCGGCCTGACCATCGTCGTGGTGTCGATCCTGCGCAACCAGCAGCAGGCGCAAAAGCAGGCCGCCAGGCGTGTGGTCGAGCAAGAGAAGCAGGAACGCTCGCGGCTGCAGTCGTTGGTGGCTCGGGTCGATCCGATCGCGCGCAAGGCCGAGGGTGACGAGATCATCGCCACGGCCCGTGCCGAGGCCGAACGCATTCGGGCCGACGCCGAGCGCGTACGCAGCGAGGCCGACGGTGCCGTCCGGCTTGAGCGGGAGCGGGTCGACAAGCTTTTGGGAGAGGTCGAGCGCCGGGAACGCCGAGTCGCTGGGCGCGAAGATCAGCACGCCGGGTTGCAGCGCAAGCTCGACGAGCGGTTCGGCGACCTGGAGGTCACCCTGGCCGATCTTGAAGCCCGCCGCTCAGCACTCGACGAGGCAGAGGCGAACCAGCGCGACCAGCTTGCGCGGATCGCCGGCATGACCTCTGAAGAGGCGAAGGCCGACTTGCTGGCCCAGGTGGAGCACGAGGCTCGGCTGCACGCCGTGCAACTGAGTCGCGAGATCGAGTCCGAGGCACGGCGCGACGGCGAGCAGAAGGCTCGACAGATCATCGTCGGGGCAATCCAGCGGCTCGCTACCGAGCAGACGACCGAATCGGTGGTCACCACCGTACCGCTGCCCAGCGACGAGATGAAGGGCCGCATCATCGGTCGCGAGGGCCGCAACATCAGGGCCTTCGAGCAGACCACGGGCGTCAACGTGATGATCGACGACACCCCCGAGAGCGTGCTGCTTTCGTCGTTCGACCCGGTGCGGCGCGAGGTCGCCCGGCTCACCCTCACCGAGTTGGTCGCCGACGGACGAATCCATCCCGCACGCATCGAAGAGGTGTATGAGCGCAGCAAGCGCCGCATCGACGAGATCTGCCTGCGTGCCGCCGAAGACGCGGTCACCGAGGTGGGGCTCACCGACCTCGACCCCGGCCTGCTGCCCACCATCGGTGCCCTGCAGTACCGCACCAGCTACGGCCAGAATGTGCTCAAACACCTGGTCGAGTGCGCGCACCTGGCCGGGCTGATGGCGTCCGAACTGCAACTCGACCCGGCGATGGCCCGGCGCGCCGCCTTCTTGCACGACATCGGCAAGGCCCTCACCCACGAGGTGGAGGGGTCGCATGCGAAGGTTGGTGCCGACCTGGCGCGCCGGTTCGGCGAGCATCCCGACATCGTCAACGCCATCGAGGCCCACCACAACGAGGTTGAGCCCAAGACGGTGATCGCGGTGCTCACCCAGGCGGCCGACGCGATCAGCGGCGGACGCCCGGGGGCGCGTCGCGAAAGCCTTGAGGTGTACGTGAAAAGGCTGCAGCGGCTCGAAGAGATCGCCCGGGCGCACAAGGGCGTCGACAAGGTGTTCGCCATGCAGGCCGGACGTGAGATCAGGGTCATGGTGCAGCCCGAAACGGTGGACGACGCCGAGACCCACGTGATAGCCAAAGAGATTGCCAAGCAGGTCGAGGACGAACTCACCTACCCGGGCACGATCAAGGTCACCGTGGTGCGCGAATCACGGGTCACCGAGACCGCGCACTGAGGCTGCGAACCGCTGCCGGGCTCGTCGGTAGTGCTGACCAATCCGCTCATCGCTGGTTGAGCGTGTCGAAACCCGTTGCCGCGGCATGACTTCTGAGGTTTCGGCCTGCTTGATCAGGGATTGATGGGCGTGGCTGTGGGGGTGTGTTGATCAATGCGCTCATCGCTGGTTGAGCGTGTCGAAACCCGTTGCCGCGGCGTGATTTCTGAGGTCTCGACACGCTCGACCAGCGATGTCTGGCTGCAGGGCGCTCCGGGGCGAGCCGGCCGTGTCGCGGCTTACCCGGGCCGAGCCGGTAAGCTTGCCCGTCGAGATGACCAGCGACACGCAGCCCCGCACCTATCAGGTGATCACCTACGGGTGCCAGATGAACAACCACGACTCCGAACGGATCGCCGGGTTGCTCGAGAACGCCGGTTACGCACCGCAAGCCGACGGTGAGCCCGCCGACCTGGTGGTGTTCAACACCTGCGCGGTGCGCGAGAACGCCGACAACCGGCTGTACGGCAACCTGGGCCACCTGGCGCCGGTGAAGGCCGCGCACCCCGGTATGCAGATCGCGGTCGGCGGCTGCATGGCGCAAAAGGATCGCGACACGATCACCAACCGAGCGCCGTGGGTCGACGTGGTGTTCGGCACCCACAACATCGGCAAGCTGCCGATCCTGCTCGAACGGGCCCGGGTCGAGCAAGAGGCACAGGTCGAGATCGTCGAAGCGCTCGAGGCGTTCCCGTCCACCCTGCCGGCACGCCGCGAGTCGCCATACTCGGCCTGGGTGTCGATCAGCGTGGGCTGCAACAACACCTGCACTTTCTGCATCGTGCCGCAGTTGCGCGGCAAAGAGACCGACCGTCGGCCCGGCGACATCCTGGCCGAGATTCGTGCCCTGGTCGACGACGGGGTGCAAGAGATCACCCTGCTTGGTCAGAACGTGAACTCCTACGGTGTCGAGTTCGGCGACCGGCTGGCGTTCGGCAAGCTGCTGCGGGCCTGCGGCACCATTGACGGGCTGGAACGCGTCCGGTTCACCTCGCCGCACCCCGCTGCGTTCACCGACGACGTGATCGAGGCTATGGCCGAGACTCCCAACGTGATGCCCAGCCTGCACATGCCCCTGCAATCTGGCTCTGACAAAGTGTTGCGAGCCATGCGTCGGTCGTATCGCTCGGAGCGCTATCTGGGCATTATCGAGCGCGTGCGGGCCGCCATGCCGCACGCCGCCATCACCACCGACATCATCGTGGGCTTTCCCGGCGAAACCGAGGCCGACTTCGAAGAGACCCTGCGCGTGGCCGAGGAGTCTCGGTTCGCGGCGGCCTTCACTTTTCAGTACTCGATTCGCCCCGGCACGCCAGCGGCGACGATGCCCGACCAGGTGCCCAAGCAGGTTGTGCAGCAGCGCTACGAGCGGCTGGTCGACCTGGTCGGCGACCTGGCCTGGCAAGAAAACCAGAAGCTGATCGGCCATGAGGTCGAGGTGATGTTCGCCGCCGGCGAGGGCCGCAAGGACGCCGCCACAGCGCGAGTGTCAGGACGGGCCCGCGATAACCGGCTGGTGCACGTGACTGTTCCGGACGGCGCCGAGCGGCCCCGCCCGGGCGATCTGGGCACCGCCACGATCAGCTATGCCGCGCCGCACCATCTCGTGGCAGACGGGGGGCTGGCGAATCTGCGCCGCACCCGTGGCGGCGATGCCTGGGACGCCCGCAACACCCCCCAAAAACGGATGGTGGGGCTGGGCCTGCCCACACGCCTGGCAACCCCGGCTGTCTGACCGGGTCGGCGCGCCTGGCAGTACCTGAACGACCGCGACGCACCCATGGCGCCCCCGTCGGTTGCTAGGGTCGGTGCCCGATCGAGAAGGGCCGAACATGGTGGTTATGGCGGGCTGGCTGTACGTCGTAGTGGTGATTGCGGTGATCGTGGGTGTCGCCGCGACGGTTCAGGGGCGGGTGCCGCCCCCGGCGGGCAGGTTGATGTGGGGCGGCGTTGGGTTGCTGGCCCTCGGCCAGCTTTGGTCTGTGGTGAGCTCGATGGTCGCTGCGCAGTTGAGGCCCTTGGCGTTGAGCTATCAGGTCGTCGCACTGGTGGGCGGAGTCGTGCACTTGGCGGCCGTGGTGCTGTTGCTGCTGGCGATCGGTCGGGCCGCCGGTGCGTTCGCCGGGAGTGGATACCCAGGCAAGGGACGCCCCTCCCATGGGCCGCAGTACCCAGTCGCCGGCCCACTGTCAGGCATGAGCGGACAACCCCACGACCCGGGGCAGCCGTCCTACCCGGGGCAGTCGCCGTACCCGGGGCAGTCGCCCTACCCGGGCCAGCCGTCCTACCCGGGCCAGCAGGGCGCGGCATCAATGCAGTTGCCAGCTGATGCCCTCGGAGTCACCCAGCCGATGGACGGATCCAGCCCCATCGTGCCTGAGCGTGGTTGGCCCCAGGGCCCTGCACCGAGTGCTGGCGAACGGAACTGATCCGGTACTCGCCGCGCGGGCACCCCGCACGGTGCAAGGCTGGGTGGGCCAGTTCCCGTCATGAATGCGACAACTTTGTGGAATGACAACCGTTGTATACCGCTGTTCCACCAGCCAGGGAAGCACTGACTCTTCGTTGGTCGAGCCTGTCGAGACCTCGGTTGGTGTGCCCTCACTAGGAGTTTCGACCAGCTCGACGAGCGAGGGTTGCGCTGCTCAGCACTGCTCGAGCCTGTCGAAACCCCCTGCCAGAGCCGCACATTCGAGGTCTCGACAGGCTTGACCAACGAAAATCGGCGTTGTTGGGTGCGGCGAGGGCAGTGGCTTCGAGTGGACGGTGACGGCCGTGCGGTGCAGCCCCTCCGGACGTGCGGATGGGGCCGCACTCCACGAGTCCGGCCCCATCGGTTAGATAGCTGTGTCGTTCGACGATCGATCGATCAGCTCTGCGGATCGTCCTGGCCCGACTGGGCGCGGAGCTGCTCCTTCAGAAAGTCCTGTGCCTGATCGACTTGGCTCGCGTACTTTCCGTCCGTCTTCGAGTCGATGAGGTCACCACCTTGCTCGATGGCGCTCTCGATCTGATCTTCGTGGCCGGAAATCGCGCCCTTGATCGTGTCGACGATGTCCATTCGGCCCCTTTCTCTCGGACGTCCGGTGCGTGCCCGGCTAGGGACCATTCTTACTCTCTCGGGGGCTCAGAGCCAAGGGGTTGGACGCACTGGGGCACAATGACTGGGTGGCGACTCCGGTGCTGGTGCTCAACGGCCCCACGGCCAGCGGAAAGACCGCCCTGGCGGTGCGCGTGGCCCAGTTGCTGCAGGCCTCCGGACGGCCCGCCGAGATCGTCAATGCCGATTCGATGCTGGTCTACCGGGGCATGGACATCGGCACCGCCAAGCCAACGCTCGCCGAGCGGGGTGGCATCACCCACCATCTGATCGACGTGCTCGAGATCACCGACACCGCGAGCGTGGCCGACTTTCAGCGACTCGCCCGCGATGCCATCGCCGACTGCCGCAACCGCGGGGTGACTCCGATTCTGGTGGGCGGGTCGGCGCTGTACGTGCATGCCATCCTCGACCGGTTCGACTTTCCCGGCACCGACCCGGTGGTGCGGGCGCGGCTTGAGACCGAGCTGAGCGAGGTGGGGCCGACAGAACTGCATAGCCGGCTGATCCGGCTGGCTCCTGAGGCGGCGGCCGAGATTCTGCCGGGCAACGGACGGCGGATCGTCCGAGCCCTCGAGGTGCTGGAATTGACCGGCACCTGGCGGGCCAGCCTGCCCGAGTGGAGCTACGCCGTCGACGAGGTACGGCAGTGGGGCCTGGAACTGCCACGGGAGCTGCTCGACGAACGCATCGACGCCCGGGTCGATCGCATGTGGGCCGACGGGCTGCTGTCCGAGGTGCGCACGTTGACGGCCCGGGGGCTGCGGGAGGGTCGCACCGCGTCGCGCGCACTGGGCTACCGGCAGTTGCTGGCGCATCTCGACGGAACGCTGACTGAACAACAGGCCAAGGAGCAGACGATCTCCGGCACCCGCCGGTTCGCCCGCAAACAACTGGGCTGGTTTCGGCGTGACCCGCGCGTCGAGTGGCTGCCCGCGCTGCAGGACGGGCTGGCGGAGCGCATCGTCGCCGCGCTGTGACAGTCGGCTGTTGTTCGGTGGGCAGCCCACCATGGTGTGCTGAGTCGAGTGCCACCCTCAGCACCCGATCTGGAGCACTATTCGACGGGGTGACCGGGGTGGCGTGCTGCCGGGCTCTGAGTTCGACGAGTGCGGCGGCGCCAGCACCATCGAGCTGGGGCAGCCCGGCCGACTGTCCCGGTCGCCCGCGGTGACCTGCCACGGCCGTCGTTGGCCTTCTCGCCCGAGACCGCCTTGCCGTGGCGAACCGCCGTCGTGCAGCGCCAGGCGAGCGCCGATCAAGAAGGTTCTTGCGGCTGCGATATGCGGGTTGGGGGAGCAGATCCGCTGACCTGCGGCGAGCCATTCATCGGCACCGGTTTGACCCGCGCCGCCGGCTGCGGTGGAATTCTCCAGATGCTCGCCTTCGCCAAGGGCCACGGAACGCTCAACGACTTCGTGTGCTTCAGCGACCCCGAAGGTCGGCTGCAGCTCACCGATGACCAGTTGCGCTACCTCTGCGACCGCCGGGCCGGCATCGGCGGCGACGGCACGCTGCGGGCCGTCCGAGCCCGGCATGTGCCCGGGTATGAGCGGTACGGAGACACCTGGTTCATGGACTACCGCAACGCCGACGCCTCGATCGCCGAAATGTGCGGCAACGGGCTGCGGGTGTTCTTGCGGCATCTGCTCGAGGAGCACCTGATCGACGGCCAGCCGGTCGACATCGCGACCAGGGCCGGACTGCTGCATGGGGAGTTTCTGCCCGACGGCGAGATCAGGATCAGCATGGGTCGGCCGACGATCGCCGAGGCGCAGGTGCGGGTGACCGCCGGCGGGCGGGCCTTCGCGGCTGCTGTCGTCGACGTGGGCAACCCGCATGCGGCGGTCGTGCTGGCACCCGGTGAGCTCGACGGCATCGACCTGGATCACGAACCCGGCTACCCGCACGAGGTCTACCCCAACCGGGCGAACGTCGAGTTCATCGAGCCCGTCGGGCCACACCACGTGCGCATGCGGGTTTGGGAACGGGGTGTGGGCGAGACCTTCTCGTGCGGAACCGGCACAGTGGCGACGGCGCTCGCCGCGGCGGCGTCGGTGGGGGAGTGCGAGGGCCGCTGGCGCGTCGATCCGCCCGGCGGCTCGTTGTGGGTCGACCTGACCCCCCATCAGGCATACCTCACCGGGCCCGCCGTGATCGTGGCGCGTGGCAAGGTGAAGCTGTGACCGACCTGCCCTACGACGACACCGAAGACCCTGAGGCCCAGAACTACGACGGCGATCAACTCGAGCTGGCCGAGCGGCTCTCGCTGCGCCGGGTCGCCGGCATGTCGACCCAGTTGGCCGACATCACCGAGGTTGAGTACCGCGAACTGCAGCTCGAACGGGTGGTTCTGGTCAGCGTCTGGACCTCTGGCACCCAGGCCGACGTCGACAACGCGGTGGCCGAACTGAGGCTGCTCGCCGAGACAGCGGGGTCACAGGTGCTGGAGGCCCTTGTGCAACGCCGCAGCCATCCCGACCCGGCCACCTTCATCGGCCGCGGCAAGGTCGACGAACTGCGCGAGGTGGTGATCGCCACCGGCGCCGACACGGTGATCTGCGACGGCGAACTCGAGCCCGCGCAACTGCGCAACCTGGAGGACCGGGTCGGGGTCAAGGTGATCGACCGCACCGCGCTGATTCTCGACATCTTCGCCCAACACGCCAAGAGTGCCGAGGGCAAGGCGCAGGTAGAACTTGCCCAGTTGCAGTACCTGCGGCAACGTTTGCGCGGCTGGGGCGGCAACCTGTCGCGCCAGGCCGGTGGACGGGCGGCCGGCGGCGCCGGGATCGGTGGGCGCGGCCCCGGTGAAACCAAGATCGAGACCGACCGTCGGCGCATTCGCACCCGGATCTCGGTGCTGCGCAAACGCCTTCGTGAGATGGACGCGGTGCGTGCCACCAAGCGTCAGGAGCGGCAACGCAACGAGGTGCCGTCGGTGGCCATCGTGGGCTATACCAACGCCGGCAAGTCGTCTCTGCTGAACCGGCTCACCGGGGCCGGCGTGCTGGTCGAGAACGCCCTGTTCGCCACCCTCGACCCCACCACCCGGCGCTCCGAGAGCGCCGACGGCCGGGTCTACACGCTCACCGACACGGTGGGTTTTGTGCGGCACCTGCCGCACGACCTGGTCGAGGCGTTCCGCTCGACCCTGGAAGAGTCGGTGCTGGCCGACCTGCTGCTGCACATCGTGGACGGCTCCGACGCCGACCCGCAGGGCCAGATCAAGGCGGTGCACACAGTGCTCGCCGAGATCGGCGCGGCCCACATCGCCGAACAACTGGTGATCAACAAGATCGACTTGGCCCAGCCGCACGCGCTCATGGTGCTGCGCTCGCAGTACCCCGACGCCCTGTTCGTGTCGGCCCGTACCGGCGCCGGCATCGACGAGTTGAAGCAGCGCATCGAACAACGCCTGCCCCGTCCGGCCGTCGAGGTGCGAGTGCTGTTGCCCTATGAACGCGGCGACCTGGTGAACAAGGTTCACACCAGTGGCGAGATCGTCAGCCTTGAGCACACCGGCGAGGGCACCGCACTGACCGCCCGGGTGAACCAGGGACTGGCCGGTGAACTCGAGCCGTATCGACGCTGACCACCGCGACAGGGCTTCGCCCGCCGCTTCCCGGTGGTACGGCGTCCGCCCATAGCCGCGAAGGACATCAGCTCTTCCCCACGTTGAGGAAGCGCTGATTTTTCGTTGGTCGAGCGTGTCGAGACCTCGAACGGAGTGCTCTCGCTAGGGGTTTCGACGTAGCTCAACCAGCGGTAGGCGCATTGATCAGCGCTACCGGCGGAACCTCTATGCATGAATGTGACAGCCCCGGTCGGCGCCGGCCCAATGCCGGATCGGCGACCCCAGCCCGGCTCGTCGGCGACGGGCAACGTCCGAGGCCGTGGGGCGGCGGGGCTGGCCCGATGCTGTCGGGGTTGGGCGGTAGGTTGAAGCGGTGCCCGAGATCGACCTGACCGAAGCGATTCTTGCCGCGGCCGTCCAGGGCATTGACGGGGCGCAGCGCCCGGGTCAGCATCAGATGGCCGCTGCGGTGGCCGAGTCGTTGGCCGGGGGTGATCACCTGCTCGTGCAGGCCGGCACCGGCACCGGCAAGTCGCTGGGCTACCTGGCGCCAGCACTGGCCCACCTCGTGCAGGCACCCGGCGACCGCGTCGTGGTGGCCACGGCCACGTTGGCGCTGCAATCGCAACTGGCCCGCAAAGACATTCCCACCGCCCTGGCTGCCTGTGAACAGGTGACCGGCACCTCGGTCAGCCACGCCGTGCTCAAGGGCCGCACGAACTACGCGTGCCTGTACCGCGTGCGCGACGGGCTGGGTCTCGAGCAGGAGTCACTGATCGGTGGGGCCGAGCTGGCCGAGGCGCTCACCGTCGGAGCAGCAGACGCTGCCTCGAAGGTGGGTGCCGAGGTGGTAGCCCTGCGCGAGTGGATCGAGGGCCAGGCCCGCAGCAAGGGCCTCGCCGACCGCGACGACGCTCCGAGCCACGGCAACCAGTCGTGGACCCAGGTGTCGATCCCGGTGCGCGAATGCCTCGGTGCACAACGATGCCCGTACGGCGGCGAGTGTTTCGTGGAGCGTTCCCGTGACCGCGCCCGGGCGGCCCAACTGGTGGTCACCAATCACGCCCTGCTGGCCATCGACGCCATGCATGGCGGCACCGCGCTGCCCGAGCATGACGCGGTGATCATCGACGAGGCCCACGAGCTGGTTAGCCGGGTCACCGGTGCAGCCTCCCACGAGCTCAGCCCCCAAACGGTCGAGCGGGTCGCCAAGCGCTGCCTGCCCTGGCTGGAGGACGAGTTGGGGCTGGAGTTCCTCGACTCGGCCGACGCGCTCAAGACGGCCCTCGACGACGCTCCGCTCGACCGGGTCGAAGACCCCGACAGCGCCCTGGGCGTGGTGCTGCGACTGGTGCGCGACATCGTCCGCCGGGTGGTGTCGGCGCTGGCCGGTGACGAGTCCGACAACGACCGCAAGCAGGCGGCCGCCGCGGCCAAGGAGATCTTCGACATCGCCGGCCAACTCGCGGCGATGGCCCCGCACGACGTGGTCTGGGTGTCGGAACGCGAACGGTTCGGACGCCAGGTGAACCAGTCGCCACTGTCGGTGGCCCCGCTGATGCGGGACGGCATCTTCGCCAAGCGTCCGGTGGTGCTCACCTCTGCCACCCTCACCGTGGGGGGCAGCTTCGACGCCGTCGCGGCCTCTGTCGGTCTCAATGAACCGTCCCAGCGCGACGGCGACGCCGATCCCGAGCCGGCACGGTGGCGCGGCATCGACGTGGGCTCACCCTTCGACTACCGGCGCCAGGGCATTCTCTACGTGGCTCGGTCGCTGCCGCCGCCGGGTCGTGACGGCATTGGCCCCGACACCCTCGCCGAGGTCGCGGAACTGCTGTGGGCCGCCGGTGGACGAACCCTGGGGCTGTTCGCCTCGCAGCGGGCCGCCGAGGCCGCCGCCGTGCACTGCCGCCGAGAACTGCCCGATCTCACCATCCTGTGCCAAGGCGACGCCCAGTTGGGCGAACTGACCAGGAGATTCGTGGCCGAGCCCGCCACCAGCCTGTTCGGCACCCTGTCGCTGTGGCAGGGCGTCGACGTGCCGGGCGATACCTGCCGGCTGGTGATCATCGACAAGATCCCTTTCCCGCGGCCCGACGAGCCGCTGCTGCAGGCCCGGCAGCGGTCGGTGGCCGAACGGGGCGGAAACGGCTTCATGGCGGTGGCGGCTACCCACGCGGCGCTGCTGCTGGCACAGGGGTCGGGCCGGCTGATCCGTCGAGTCACCGATCGGGGCGTCGTTGCGGTGCTTGACCCGCGCCTGGTGACCGCCCGCTACGGCAGCTTTCTGCGGGCCTCCATGCCCGACTTCTGGCCCACCACCGATCGCGAGGCGGCGATCGGCGCCCTACGCCGGCTGGGCGAAGGGGAGGTCTCGTGACTGGGGACGTGCTGATCAATGCGCCCACCGTTGGTTGAGGGTGTCGAAATCCATGGCCGCAGCGGTGGGTCGGGGGTCTCGACGAGCTCGACCAGCGGGAGGTCAGTGTTCTGCTCGTGAATGGCTGGTTTCGTTGGTTGAGCGTGTCGAAACCTCTAGTCAGAGCTCTTCGTATGAGGTCTCGACGAGCTCGACCGGCGAGAGGTCAGTGTTCTGCTCGTGAATGGCTGGTTTCGTTGGTTGAGCCTGTCGAAACCCCTAGTCAGAGCTCTCCGTATGAGGTCTCGACAAGCTCGACCAGCGAGAGATCAGCCGTTCCCTAGCGCACGGTGATGATGGTTGTGGCGCGCGAGGCGGCCAGCGATGAGGTGCCGAAATAGCGCACCGTGATGGTATGCCGTCCGGCGGTGCGGAACACGGGGTAGCGCAGCCGGGCGGTGCCGTTCTTCAGCACAACCGTGCCGACGGCCACGCCGTCGCGGTAGAACCGCACCCGGCCGGAAGGCTTCCGTGCAGTCACAGCACGGCTCAGGGTTGCCGTCACCGCCACCTTGGTGCGGGCCCGCTTGACCGTGGTGGTCGAGAGGGTGAGCCGCGTGGTCGTGGCCGCCTTCACGACCCGGTAGCCGAACCGGCTGGTCCGGCTGGCGCTACCGTCGCTGAACCGCACGGTGACGGTGCGTGTGCCGATGGTGCGAGTAGAAAAGCCACTGAGTGCAGCGCGGCCGGTGACCACGGTGGTGTAGCGGCCCTTGGTGTAGTCCGCCCGCACCACCAAGCCGGTAGTGCTCAGCCGTTCGCCCACCTAGTAGGTGCGCGTGTTCGGTGCCGTCACCCGTAGTCCGGTCAGTTTCGGCAGGCTCGGGGCCTTGGCGAGCAGTGCGCGATAGGCCGAGGTTACAGAAAAGATCGATGCGACACCGGTGGCGGCGGCGGCGACCGAACTGCTGCGCAACGGACCCCGTCCGGCGCCCTTGAGGTTGGGGTAAGCCAGGTTGGCGTGGCGCTTGATCGACCACGATCGTCCGGACTTCTCCTGCACCAGCACCGTGGCCGCCTCGAACAGCACCGAGGCGATGCGCAAATGGGAGGAGTCCGAGATCAGGCTGTAGCTGGTGTAGGCGGGGGCGCGGGCCAGCAGTGCCATGGTGTGCGTGGCATTACCGAGGCTGCTGAACGACCGGGTCTCGGTGATCAGTCGCTTGGCGGCGATTCCCTTGGCGCGCAGCCAGCGATAGCCGGCCTTCGCCTCGGTAACACCGTTGCGGGCGGCTCCGCCGCTGATCAACACGGTGGCCGTGGGGTAGGTTTTGGATGCCTTCACAGCCAGGGCCAGCCGGCGCTTGAATTTGGTGCCCACCGTGCCGCGGCTGGTCAGCGCCGAACCCAGTACGACGAAGACGTGACCGGTCTTGGGCAGGCCGGCCGGAACCGAAGTGTTCATCGTCATGGACTTGTTGATCGTGGCCCAGGTATTCAGAAGGCCTGACCACAGCCGTCCGTCGCGGGCGGATCGCGCTGTGATAGTGCCGACCATCAGCTTGCGCAGGGCCGTCTGATCCTTGGCCAGGTAGTAGATGGCTTGGGCCTTCAACTGGCTCATCGACACGCCGTCCGCGGCGCGGGTGGGCGCGGGTACCACGAGTGCGGACGTGCCGAACATCATGGTGGCCAGTGCCAGCAGCACCACGACCGCCCGCGGGTGCACGCTTGTCATGCGAACTCCTGAGACTCATCTGATCGACGGCGCTTTCGTGCACGCGGTCCGGCAGACCGGCGGATTTCGGCCGCACTGGGGGGTACAGGCAGTCTGCAACACGATTTGTGCTTGTCACAGTTTGGTTGAGAGTTCGGTGGTGAAAGGTCGAGTGTTGCTCGAGAGGGCATCTGTTCTCCCGAGCAGTATCACCAGACCGATAGGCTCCGGGCGCCGACGCAGTGTTGGGCGGCCACGTGTGCGGCAAGCTCCCGAGGTGACCAGATCTGAACGCGGCGGCGCGTGTGGCGACTACACCCGGCGCAGCACGGCGACGACCTTGCCCAGAATGGACGCCTGATTGCCGTCGATCGGCTGGTAGGCCGAGTTGTGGGGCAACAGCCAGACCTGTCCGTCGGTGCGCTTGAACGTCTTCACTGTGGCCTCGTCTTCGAGCAATGCCGCCACGATGTCGCCGTTGTTGGCGGTGGGCTGCTGCCGTACCACCACGAAGTCACCGTCGCAGATGGCCGCCTCGATCATTGAGTCGCCCTTGACCTCGAGCAAGAACAGAGTGCCCTCACCGACTAGCTGCTTGGGCAGCGGAAACACGTCCTCCACCCGCTCCTCGGCCAAGATCGGGCCGCCGGCGGCGATGCGTCCGACCACGGGCACGTTGACCGCCTC
Source organism: Micropruina sp. (assembly GCF_047602085.1). Lineage (GTDB taxonomy): Bacteria > Actinomycetota > Actinomycetes > Propionibacteriales > Propionibacteriaceae > Micropruina. Next base: position 430,313 of record NZ_JASGID010000004.1, on the reverse strand, counting down.
GGGCAGCGCGTCGTTGATGCCGGTGATGTCGACGAACTCCTGATCGGGCTGCTGCGACGGCTCGGCGGCGGATTCGGTGGCCTTGGCCACCGACCCGGGCAGACGCACCTCCATGGCGCGTGGACGGTGCGGGTCACGCCGCAGATACCCCTTGGCCTCGAGCGCGCGCAATTGGTGCGACACGCTGGACGGCGACGCCAGGCCGGCCGCCTCACCGATCTCGCGAATCGTCGGCGGGTAGCCACGCGTGCTCACCGCCAGGTGAATCAACTCGAGAATGCGACGCTGCCGCGGGGTCAGCCCCTCGGTGTCGGCCGGACCGTCCGGCAACTGGGCGATCTTGGCCATCTCCAGTTGTTGGGCGACCTCGGCATTGCTCGGGCGGCCCACGCTCATCTTTGGGGGCTGCTTGGGCGGACGCCCGCGCCGGGGCGTCTTGTCGAAAGGATTTCTGCCAGCCATGAAAGGAACAGTAGAGAATCGAACAACAAGATTCAAACATGCGTTCGAGCGTGTCGCGAGGAGTGTGTGCGAGGGAGCGTCGAATCTGGCTCGTCGAGCGCGGCCAGACCTGGGAACTGACTCTCGGCTACGAGCTTTCGACCAGCCCGGCCAGCGATGGTCGCGTTGATGGCGATTCTCCGGGGGCGGTGTTGTCGGTGACCTCACTTCCAGGCGCCGCTGGTTCTGGCCGGTGGGCGCTGGTTTCGCACGGTACTTCTCCTCGGCCTCGACCCAGCCGCTCGGTTCCGGCGGCGCCTGGTGGGCCAGCGTTGGTTGGGTGCTCCACCGGGGAGTGCGCACGGGGGTTCGGCGACCGCTGAATCGACGGCCCCGGCGCAACGCCCGCGAGCGCAGGCGGGGAGGCAACGAGCCGCGGCTGGATGCCTACGGGTGTGTGTCGTGCCAGCTTTCAGAAACTGTCAGACCCCCCTGGTCAACTGGAACCAGGTCGCGACACGCTGGGTACGTCTGTACGAATAGAGCTTGCGCGCCGTGCGATTGCAGGGTAAGAATGGGGATCGAACATATGTTCGAGAAAGGGAGTGCGAGATGAGCGCGATGCTGGTTGAGGCGATTCGTGGTGATGAGGCGATGACTGCTCCGGCGACCACTCGTCCACGCTGGCGGCATGTTCCGCAGACGCGGGGACCGGTCGCTCGCCCCCTGCATCCGGGGGCGCCGGGAGGTCGGCCGGCCATGGGCACTGCCGCGCCGCTGGTGCGGGTGGTGCGCAGCGCGGCCCCGGTGGCTGGCCGTGGTCTGCAACTGACCCGGCGTGGCCTGGTCGTGGTGATGGCCCTGTTCCTGACGACGGTGGCCGCCGCAACGATCACGGCCGTCGGCGCGTTCCTGTCGGTCTCGAACAGCCCGGTCGATGCCGGGCAGGGCTCAGCAATAGGCGTCGCCCGGGGCTGAGTGAGTTCCTGGCGAGCCGCCGGCGGTGGCGTGGTTGCTGTCTTGTGCACCGGCCTCGCGGGCCCGCTCTCTGCCGGAGTGTCGTCGATCAATCGCTCGGCGCATCGTCGCTGAGCGCTGTTGCATCGTGCTCACTGGAGGCATATTCTCTAGATGTAGTAGTTACAGCCTTGTGGTTCATCCACAGATTGTGGTTCTTTCCACAGTGATGTCCACAGCCAGTGCACATGGTGTTCCACAGGGGCGCCACCATCGATGCAGAGGGGTTCGCCGCATGTACTGCCCGTACTGCCGTCACACCGACTCGCGGGTGCTCGACTCCCGGGTCGCCGACGACGGTGCTGCGATCCGCCGGCGTCGCCAGTGTCCCTCGTGTGAACGGCGCTTCACCACGTTGGAGCAGATGCAACTCGTGGTGGTGAAACGCTCCGGCGTCGCCGAGCCCTTCTCGCGCGAGAAGGTGGTCAGTGGGGTGCGCAAGGCGTGCAAGGGCCGACCGGTTTCGGAGGCCGACCTGGCCCGGCTCGGCCAGCAGGTCGAGGAGTGCCTGCGCGCCAGCGGCCAAGCCGCGATTCCCGCCGACGAGGTCGGGCTCGCGATTCTGGGCCCGCTCAGCACGCTCGACGCGGTGGCGTACCTGCGCTTCGCGTCGGTGTACAAGCACTACTCATCGGTCGACGACTTCGAGGCCGAGATCGAAAACCTCCGCAAACAACTGCTCCCCGCGCGCTGAGCGCGGCCACACCACCTGAAGGAAAGGCACCATAATGACCGAAACTGCACGGGCCTCGGGTCGGCGCTCCAGCAAGCCCTCCGGCCTGACAGTCGGGCGCGTGTTCACCACCGAGGGAGTCCACCCCTACGACCAGGTCACGTGGGAGAACCGCGATGTCGTGCAGACAAACTGGAAGACCGGTGAGACGGTCTTCGAGCAGCGCGGTGCCGAGTTTCCCGACTTCTGGAGCGTCAACGCGTCCACGATCGTCACCACCAAATACTTCCGCGGCGCGGTGAACACTCCCGCTCGCGAGACCAGCCTGCGTCAGTTGATCGATCGGGTAGTCACCACCTACCGCCGTGCCGGCGAGGCGAACGGCTATTTCGCCACCGAGGCCGACGCCGAGATCTTCGAACACGAACTCGCCTGGATGCTGCTGCACCAGTACTTCAGCTTCAACTCGCCGGTGTGGTTCAACGTCGGCACCAAGAGCCCGCAGCAGGTCAGTGCCTGCTTCATTCTGAGTGTCGACGACTCGATGGACTCGATCCTGAATTGGTACAAAGAAGAGGGCTTCATCTTCAAGGGCGGTTCGGGAGCCGGGCTTAACCTGTCGCGCATTCGCTCCAGCAAAGAACTGTTGTCCTCAGGCGGCACCGCCTCAGGCCCGGTCAGCTTCATGCGGGGTGCCGACGCCTCGGCCGGAACGATCAAGTCCGGCGGCGCCACCCGGCGCGCGGCCAAGATGGTGGTGCTCGACGTCGACCACCCCGACATCGAGGAGTTCATCGAGACCAAGGCCCGCGAAGAAGACAAGATCCGCGCCCTGCGCGACGCCGGTTTCGACATGGACCTGGGCGGCCGTGACATCGTCAGCGTGCAGTACCAGAACGCCAACAACTCGGTTCGGGTGACCGACGAGTTCATGGGGGCAGTCGAGGCGGGCGGCGAGTTCGGGCTGCGCGCCCGCAAGACCGGCGAGGTGATCGAGACGGTCGACGCCCGGTCGCTGTTCGACAAGATGGCCAAGGCCGCCTGGGAGTGCGCCGATCCCGGCATTCAGTACGACGACACCATCAACGCCTGGCACACCAATCCCGAGACCGGACGCATCACGGCGTCCAACCCGTGCTCGGAGTACATGAGCCTCGACAACAGCTCCTGCAACCTGGCCAGCCTCAACCTGCTGAAGTTCCTGCGCGACGACGACAGCTTCGACGTGCCCAATTTCGTCAAGGCGGTCGAACTGGTAATCACCGCCATGGACATCAGCATTTGCTTCGCTGACTTTCCGACCGAGTCGATCGGGCAGACCACCCGCGACTACCGCCAGTTGGGCATCGGGTACGCCAACCTGGGCGCCCTGCTGATGGCGGTCGGGCGCGGCTACGACTCCGCGGGCGGACGTGCCCTGGCCGCCGGCATCACCTCGCTGATGACCGCCACCAGCTACCGTCGCTCGGCCGAACTGGCCGGCATCGTCGGGCCCTACAACGGTTATGCCCGCAACGCCAGCGCCCACCAGAAGGTGATGCGCAAGCACCAGGCGGCCAACGACGAGGTGCGCACCCTCACCGAGCTCGACAGCTCCGTGCATGAGGCCGCTACCCGTGAGTGGGCTTCGGTGGTCGCGCTGGGTGCCGGCAACGGCTTCCGTAACGCGCAGGCTTCGGTGCTGGCGCCCACCGGGACCATCGGCTTCATGATGGACTGCGACACCACCGGCATCGAGCCCGACTTCTCGCTGGTCAAGTTCAAGAAGTTGGTCGGCGGCGGCTCGATGCAGATCGTCAACCAGACCATTCCGCGGGCACTGAAGGGGCTCGGCTACACCGAAGAGACCAGCGAGGCGATCGTCGAGTACATCGCCGAGCACGGCCACGTGGTGAATGCGCCGGGCCTGAAGACTGAGCACTACGAGGTCTTCGACACCGCGATGGGTGAGCGGGCGATCAAGCCGATGGGCCACGTCCGGATGATGGCGGCGGCCCAGCCGTTCCTGTCCGGCGCCATCTCCAAGACGGTCAACCTGCCCGAGACGGCCACCGTCGAAGAGATCGCCGAGGTCTACCTGCAGGGCTGGAAGCTCGGTCTGAAGGCGCTCGCCGTCTACCGCGACAACTGCAAGGTCGGCCAGCCGCTGTCCGACGCCAAGAAGAAGGAAGAGCCGGCCGCAGTAGAGGCCGCGCCGAAGCCTGAGGTGCGGGTCGAGTACCGGCCCCGCCGGCAGCGCCTGCCCAAGTCGCGGGCCAGCCGGACGACCTCGTTCGCAGTGGGCGGCGCCGAGGGCTACATGACCGCCGGTGCCTACGACGACGGACGCCTCGGCGAGGTCTTCCTGAAGCTCGGCAAGCAGGGCTCGACCCTGGCCGGCGTGATGGACGCCTTCTCGATCGCGATCTCGATCGCGCTGCAGTACGGCGTCCCGTTGGAGAGCTACGTGCAGAAGTTCACCAACATGAAGTTCGAGCCGGCCGGCATGACCGACGACGCCGACATCCGGATGGCACAGTCGATCATCGACTACATCTTCCGGCGGCTGGCGCTCGACTACCTGTCCTTCGACGAGCGCGCCGAGCTGGGCATCTACACCTCGGCCGAGCGGGCCCGCTACGTCGAGACCGGCTCGTACATCTCCGAGGAGGACGAGGCGAACCTGATCGAGTCCGAGGCGCTGAAGAACGACGCCGGCGACGACGTCCGGGTGCACGAAGAGGGGCCGATCCAGCCGGCACTGGTCGAGGCCCGGCCGCATTCGACTGCCGAGGTGCTGGAGAAGATCTCCGGCATGGCGATCGACGCGCCGCTATGCCTCACCTGCGGCACCAAGATGCGGCGCAGCGGCAGCTGCTACATCTGCGAGGGCTGCGGCAGCACCAGCGGCTGCAGCTGAAGTCTGGCGGGGCGGGGTGAGGGATGGTTCCCTCACCCCGCCCCGCTGTTTCAGGGCTGAGCGAGTGCGGCCCAGGTTGGTCGAGCTTGTCGAGACCCAACTCGTTGTTGGCAAGGGGGTTTCGGCAAGTTCCACCCGCGAGTGTCGGCTAGCCCGAGCGGCGAGCTTCGGCAAGCTCCGTCCGCCAGTTGTCGGCTAGCCCGAGCGGCGAGCCTCGGCAAGTTCAACCCGCGAGTGCGGGCAAAGCCGACAACGCCCGGTTCAGCGCGTCTCGGATTCAAGACGAGCGCCGATGTGGTCTCGCGGGTTCCGGGTCAGCGGTGTGACATGGGATGAGGATTTTCGTCTCTCTGGAGGAGCTGTGACCGCGTTGCCGACCGCACCCCGCCCCGTCGATCCGGGGCACGTATCGTTCGACAGGATGTGGGCCGAGTTGGCGCCGGTCGGACGGCATGCCGCGACCGGCGGTTACCGGCGGTTCGCCTGGACGAGTGAGGACGGCACGCTGCGGGAGTGGTTCGTCGCCGAGGCCGCCCGGCGGGGGCTCGACGTGGTCACCGACCGGGTGGGCAATCTGTGGGCGTGGCGGGGAGATCCGGACGCCGCGGCAGCCGCGGGTACGCCCGGACTGGTGCTCGGCTCCCACCTCGATTCGGTTCCCGATGGCGGGGCCTTCGACGGTCCGTTGGGCGTGGTGTCGTCGTTCGCCGCCTTCGATCAACTCGACGCCGCGGGCTTCCAGCCTGACCGTCCGCTGGGCATCGCGTGCTTCGGAGACGAGGAGGGCGCCCGGTTCGGGATCGCCTGCGCCGGCTCGCGGCTGCTCACCGGGGCGATGACGTCCGAGCGTGGCCTGGCCCTGACCGACGCCGACGGCACCACCATGGCGGACGCGATGCGTGCCGGTGGGCACGACCCTGCAGTAGTCGGCCGTGACGAGGAGACCCTGCGCCGGATCGGCACCTTCCTCGAACTACACGTCGAACAGGGTCGTGCGCTCGGCGACCCCGGCCATCCCGCCGAGGGAGCGGTTGCGGTCGGCTCGTCGATCTGGCCGCACGGCCGCTGGCGCTTCGACCTCGAGGGACGGGCCGATCATGCCGGCACCACCCGGCTGGAGGACCGCGACGACCCGATGCTGATCGCCGCCGAGGTGATCCAGCAGGCTCGGGCCTCCGCGCAGAGCCACGGCTGCGTCGCCACGGTCGGAAAGCTCCGGGTGCTGCCCAACGGGGTCAACGCGATCCCGTCGCTGGTGCAGACCTGGCTGGACGCCCGCGGTGCCGACGCGCGCGCCGTCCGGAACACGGTCAGCCATCTCGCCAGCACGGTCGGCCGGACCGCCATCGAAGAGTCTTGGACCGACGCCACGGACTTCGACGCCCCGCTGGTTCGCCGACTCTCCGAACTGCTCGACGGGGCGCCCGTGCTGGCCACCGGTGCCGGCCACGACGCCGGCATCCTCGCCACCGCCGGCGTCCGGACCGGAATGCTCTTCGTCCGGAATCCCACCGGCATCTCGCACTCGCCCGACGAGCACGCCGAGACCGACGACTGCCACGCCGGCGTGGACGCACTGGCACGGGTGGTCGAAGACCTGGCAGGAGAGCCTGCATGATCAGGATGCCCACTGAACTTCCCGTCCGACTCATCCGGCCCTCCCTCGTGGCCGGTCGCGTCGGTCGCCAGGCAAGGCCCGGGGAGTCAGCATGACGCGCTACTGGCTCGAGCATGCGTGGCTTCGGGACGGCGTGGTCAACGCGGTTCTCGTCGAGGAGCGTGACGGTCGCTTCGCCGAGGTCGTCCCGAATGTCCGGATCGCGCCACCCGACGCGATCGTGCTTCGCGGCCTGGTGCTGCCCGGCCTGGCCAATGCCCACTCGCACGCCTTCCACCGTGCGCTGCGCCGCCGCACCCACGGCGACGGCGGCACCTTCTGGACCTGGCGGGAACGCATGTACGCCATCGCCGGACGGCTTACCCCCGACAGCTACCGGCAGCTCGCCACCGCCGTCTACGCCGAGATGGCCGCCGCCGGCATCAGCTGCGTGGGGGAGTTCCACTACCTTCACCACCAGCCCGACGGCCAGCCCTACGCCGAACCGAACGCCATGGGTCTGGCCCTGGTCGAGGCGGCCGCCGCAGCAGGCATCAGGGTCACCCTGCTCGACACCTGCTACCTGGCCGGCGGGCTGAACTCTGAGGGTCATCTCGCGCTGGACGGGCCGCAGATTCGCTTCGGTGACGGAACGGCGACGGCCTGGCAGACCCGCGTGGAACGGATGGCTCCCGGCGGAGCGACGCCGCTGGATGGCCATGCCCGGCTGGGTGCCGCGATCCATTCGGTCCGTGCCATTCCCCGCGATCAGTTGCCGGTGGTCGCTGCCGCGGCAGGGCGAAACGCGCTGCCGCTGCACGTCCACCTCTCCGAGCAGCCGGCCGAGAACGAGGCCACCATCGGCCACTACGGCCACACGCCGACCGAACTGCTCGCCTCCGCCGACGCCCTCGGACCGCACACCACCGCCGTCCACGCGATTCACCTGAGCGAGCGGGACATCGACCTGCTGGGTTCGTCGAGGACGGCGATCTGCGCCTGCCCGATCACCGAATCCGACCTGGCCGACGGCATCGGCCCGTTCCCCGCGCTGCAACGCGCCGGCAGCCCACTCTGTCTGGGCAGCGACCAGCACGTCGAGATCGACCTGCTCGGCGAGGCCCGCCGCCTGGAACAGCACGAACGCCTCGCCTCCGGACGTCGCGGCACCTTTGCCCCCGACGACCTGCTCCGCTTCGCAACTGAGGCCGGCCACCACGCCCTCGGCTGGGCCGACGCCGGCCGGATCGAGCCCGGCGCCCGCGCCGACCTGGCCGCAATCGACCTGGCCAGCGTCCGGACGGCCGGCGCCGAACCGGCCCAGATCGTGATGTGCGCCGCCGCCGCCGACGTCACCGACGTGATCATTGACGGACGCCCCGTCGTCCGCGACCGCCAGCACCGGCTGGGCGATCCCGGACGGCTGCTCGCTGAGGCTATCGGCGCGCTGTAGCCCTTCGCCGGTTGAGCTTGTCGAAACCAGATGCGGGGTCTCGACAAGCTCGACCAACGGTGGTGGCTCGAGGAGCGGGTTGCCTAGTAGTCAGCGAAGCGTGCGGTGGCCGACGCCTGCTTGGAGGTCGCCAGCGCTGCCACAGCCCCGGCGATCAACGGGACGGCGATCGTGAACAGCCCAGTGGCCAGCCAGGGCAGCACCACCACAGGCTCCGCGCCGTCCCAACTGGTGGAGATCACCGCCAGTGGCGCCCCGAGCGCCATGCCGAGCAACGACCCGAGACCGGACGCCAGCAGTCCCAGCACGGCGGCCTGTGCCATCGCCAGCCGGCGGGTCAGGGTGGGCGGCGCGCCGACCGCGGTGAAGGTGGCCAGGAACGGGCGTAGATCGGCCGCGGCCAGGATCGTCGACATCGCCGCGCCGATCACTGCCAGCAGGGCGAGGGTGCCGGCGATCAGCCACATCACCGGCTGCGGCTCCGGCACGAAGCCGCCCTCGACCTCAACATGGATGCCCGGAGCGGCCAGCGCCTCGCGCAACGCAGCCTCCGTCTCGGGGGTGATCGGGCCGTCCGGGTCGTCCACCAGTAGCTGCCAGGACTCCACTGACCAGCCGAGGGCGGCGGCGGTGGAGGTGCTCACCAGCACCGAGTAGCGCGCCGGGGGTGCCCCGCGGCTGATCACCTTGGTGCTGATCGCGAGGGCTGGGAGCCATTCGGTTCGCTGCTTGGCTCCGACCACGTAGTCGACATAGGCGACGTGCAGCCGTCCCCGGTCCAACTCGTTGACCGAGGTGCCCTCGAATCCCGGCACCGGCTCGGTGTTCACCAGCAGCCTGCCGTGCGTCAATGCGTCGGCCTGCGCGGCGTCCAACCCGAACAGCCGCACCAGATCGGCGGTGCTGCCGACCAGGATGCCGGAGCCGGGGTACGCGAACACCGAGCGGCAGCGCGGTGCCGCCCGACCCTGACTGTCGAACAGGTCGGCGGCCGTGCAACCCTTCCGCAACCCGGCGATGCTGAGCGTTTCCCCCTCGTCGTCACCGGGCTTGGGCATGGCGGCGCCCGCCACCGGTGTGATGCCCAGCCGCGGGTCGACGGAACGGACGATGGCCGCGATCCCGGCCCGGCCCGCTTCGCTCTCCCCGCCGTAGATGACGGCTTGGCCGGTGCGGGTGACCGGGATGTAACGCCGCGTCTGATCGGCGTGCACGCTGCCCATCGCCGTCCATACGGTGGTGAGGATAAGGACGCCACCGGCCACCGACGCGACGATCGCGGTGGCGCGGCCGCGGTGCCGGGCCAGGTCGCGCAGCGCCATTCGCACCGCGACCGGGGCGCCAGCACCCAGCCGGGCCAGTATTCGCAGCAGCGCCGGTGTGCTGAGCAAGAGGCCGGCCAGCGCGGCCAGCCCCGCGGTGAGAGCGACCCAGGGAATCATCGAATTCCCGTCGCGGGGCAGCGTGATCGACCACCAGGTGGCGGCCACGCCGGCGGCGAGCAGCAGGACGCCGACCACCGGCGCGCCGCGTCCGGGCGGAGTCGAACGAGTGGTGCCGCTCAGGGCTGAGACCAGCGACAGCCGGCCCAGGCCGCGGGCGGTCACCAGCGCCGAGCCGAGCGCGGTCAGCGTCCCCAGTGCGAGCAACAGCGCCAAAGCCACCACGGGCACGTCCAGCGGACCGTGCGTTTCGGCTGGATCCGACGCCCACACCGGCCACAGTGCGATGCCCGCCCCCGTGCCGACCAGGGTGCCGGTGATGGTGGCCGTCGAACCGAGCAGCAGAGCCTGCCCGAGCGCGACCCGGCGCAGCTGCCGCGGATCGGCACCGTTGAGGGCGGCCAGCGCCAGGCTGCGCCGTTGGCGCGCGGCGCCGATTGCGAACGCCGGTCCGACCAGCAGCGCGACCTCCACCAGGCCGACGACCAGAGCGACGTCGCCGACTCCGAAACCGAGTCCGGACGACGGCAGCGCCAGCGGCGGGTGCGCCACGATCTCCACGCTGGTGGTGGTGAAGCCGTGGTCGGCCAGCCGGGTCGCGTCCTCCCAGGTCACGGGCCGGTCGCCGGGCACCAGGAATCCCAGTTCCTCGCTCGCCTGTTGGGGGTAACCGAGCAGGTCGTAGCTGCCGAGCAGTTGCAGGTCGGCGCGTCCGACGACTGTGTAGCCGGCCGCGGTATCGCCGAGGGTGAGCCGAATGTCTCCGCTGGTCGGGACGCCGGACCGGACGCCGTGCGCGGTAACCAGGACCTCGCTGGGCGAGGCCGGCAGCCGTCCTTCGGTCAGACGGATCACGTCGGCCATCGCAGGGCTGCGCGGATCGGCGCCGACCATGACCAGCCCGACTTCGGCGACGCCGAAGGTGGGACTGCTCGAGGTGATCGCGCTGACCGGCCGGTTGAGGAATCGCGCGACCGCGGCCTGGCGGGAGGCCAGCGACGTTCCCCATCCGGGCAGTGCTGGTGCCTCGGCCGACGCGGGTTCGTCCTCGGGAACCACGTCTCCGTAGCTGTTCAACGAGGGCTCGAACGGATGCCCCCACCAGTTGATGACGGCTTGATTCCCGCCGGTCGCCAGCCTGGCCCGCTCGATCGGCGAGAGGTCGAACGAGGCGACCAGCACCTGCGCGGTCGCCAGCAATGCCACCGGGACGGCGATCATCAGCCAGACGAACCAGCTCCGCCCCCGATCGCGCCGGACGTCGCGGCGGGCCATCCGCAGCGCCAGCCGCCATCCGGTCCACCAGGAGCGGGCTCGGGGTTGGGCCGGTCCGAGCGGGACGCTGGACGCCGTCCGGGCTGCGACGGCGGTACTCACGCCGGCACCCGCTCGGCGCGGACCGCAGTGCCGTCCACCACGACGCCGTCGCGTAGGTAGATCACCCGGTCGGCCCAGGCCGCATGCCGCGGCTCGTGGGTGACCAGCAGCCCGGCCGCGCCGCCATCGCAGCGGGCCCGCAGCACCGCCAGCACCTCTTCGCCGGTCACCGAGTCGAGCGCGCCAGTGGGCTCGTCGGCCAGCACCAGCCGACGCTCGCCGACCAGGGCGCGGGCGATCGCGACCCGCTGCTGCTGACCGCCGGAGAGCTGGTCGGGAAACCGGTCGGCCAGCCCGCCCAGGCCGAGGTCTTTGAGGACGGCACGGGCCTCCTGCCGGGCCGCCAGGGCGGGTTGGCCGTCCAGTTCGAGGGGGAGGGCGATGTTCTCGGCGGCGGTGAGGGCGGGAATCAGGTTGTAGCTCTGGAAGACCACCCCGACCCGACGGCGCCGCAGTTGCGCCAACTGTTCGGGCCTCAGCCCGATGAGGGCGACGCCGTCGATGCTGACCTGGCCGCTGGTCGGCTGGTCCAGCGCCCCGGCCAGGTTTAGCAGGGTCGATTTGCCGCTCCCGGACGGCCCCATCACTGCAACCAGTTCGCCGGGCCACACCTCCATGGACACCCCCTGCAGGGCGTGCACCAGGGTCTCGCCGCTGCCGTGGGTGCGGACGATGTCGGTGAGTCGCAGGGCGGGCGCGGTCATCGCCGAGCCTCGACGGTCTCGTCGTCAGCGGCGTCCACCGTGGTGACGGGCATGACTGCACCGAACCGGGCGACGCTCGCCTCCACCTGGTCGAGCCAGCGGATCTCGGCCTCGGCGGCGAACAACTGGTGCTCGACCACCATCAACCAGGCCAGGTCGGCTGCCGGATCGATGGACTGTTTCAACCGGGTCGCCTGCTGCAACCGGTGCATGGTGGCCGACCGCTGCGCCTGCGCGACGGCGGCGGAGTCCACGCCGGGCGAGGTGATGGCGATGGCGAGCTTGATCACCAGTTCGTCGCGCGGGGTTGCCTGCCGGTCGACCGGCGTCCGCCACCACTGGGTCACCGCGTTCTGGCCCGCCGTGGTCAGCGAGTATCGGATGCGGCCCTCGGCGTCGCTCTCGCCGGCGGTGACCAGGCCGTCGCGCTCCAGCCGGTCCAGGGTGGTGTACACCTGCCCGACATTTACCGGCCAGGTGCCGCCGGTGCGCTGCTCGAAACCCGCCTTGAGTTCAGCGCCATAGCGCGGGCCTTCCGCCAGCAAGGCCAGCAGCCCCAGTCGTACAGACATCAGCGACTCCTACATACTCGGTATATCTCCTGGTCGATGACCATATACCGAGTATGTAGGGGAATGTGTCAATCCAGGCGTCAGCGCGTGTCGTGAAGCCAGCGCGAGAGGACGGCGCCAGCGTCAGGGTTGCTGGCAGGGTGCACACCGACCCTCGGCCGGTTGGTGTCCATCGCCGGGTGAACCGGTCAGGCTGGCCCCGTTGTGCCGATGGTGAACAGGACGCCGGCCAGCACCAGTGCGCTCAGCGCGACTTCGATGAGGCCGATGGTGAGCGGACGAACGGGGCCGGATCGGGCGAGCCGTGCCAATGCCACGGTGCGGATCGTCGTCGCGGCGAAGACCGCGGCCCAGATCAGCCCCGGGAACCAGCCCCACAGCGGAACACTGGCCGCCGTCCAGCCGAGGTGCCAGATGACGGAGGCGCGCTCGATGCGAGGGTTGCCGCGCTCGCGGATCAGGCTCTTAACGTGCAGCACCGTGCCGAAGAAGTAGCCGAACAGGGTCACGGCGAGCAGCAGGGCGGTGTGTGCCGCTGGCCAGTCCGCGACGATTGCCGCCGGTGATCGGTAGGCGAGGACGACGGTGCTCAGGCAAGCCGCCGCGGTGGTTAGCGCGCCGCCGACCAGGGCGCGCTCATTGCGGTGCTGGGCCAGCCACAGCGCGGGAGCCAACAGGGCCACCACGGGCGGCAGCCAGTGCAGTAGCGTCCAGCCGCCGAGCGCCAGGGCGATCAGGCCGACGCCGAGCGCGAGGGCTGTGTAGGCCAGCATCGCCGGCCGATAGCGGGCTCGCCGCACGGGAGCGCTCTTCAACCATTGCGAGGTGGCGTGGAAGGCGAAGTAGCCGAGCACGCAGAAGGCAGCCAGGAACGGGGCATAGGCCGAGCCGGCTGGACGAAGGGCCAGACCCGCCGCGATCGGTACCGCCAGCATCGCCCATGCGCCGTGCTGGTTGGGGATCCACCCAGCGGACGCTCGACCAGCCACAAGAGCAACCCTAAGCGAGTTGATTGGCTCGCGCCGGGGGTCCGTCACGATCAGGCCGAGGAAACTCGTCCACTGTCGGTCGAGCGTGTCGAGGTCTCGAACGATTCAGGGTCGACAAGGGTTTCGACAAGCTCAACCAACGGTGCTCAACCGACGGGGGGTCGGTCTTCGGCGGGTGCGGTCGGCTCGGGGCCGGTCTCCGCGCGGCCCTGCCGCACCTGCCGGACGATGAACCAGGTCAGGCCGGCCAGCGCCACCAGGCCGGCACCCCACGCCACGGTGGGGGAGTGTTCCCACAGCAGCGAGAACGCTTCGAAGCCGACGAACCCGACCGTGCCGTAGAGAAATGCCCAGGCGATCGAGCCGACGATCGTCGCCGGAATGTAGCGGGTCAGCGGCATTCGGACGGCGCCGGCGGCCAGGTTGATCACCGTCTGTACACCGACGGTCAGAAACGAGGCACTGACCGCTGGAGCGCCCCAGCGGTTGATCTTCTGCACCGCCTGCCGGTAGCGGGGGGAGTCCATCCACTGCGCCGCGCGGGTGCGGTGCGCGCCGTTGGCCACCAGCCGTCCCACCCAATAGGTGGCGTTCGAGCGCAGCAGCACGATGCAGAACAGTGCGCTCACCGCGACCGGGAACGGTGCGCCCCATTGGGTCGGATCCAACGCTCACCGCCTTCGCTCGTCGGGGGCGTCAGTCTATTCGAGGCGGCGCGCTGGCCGCCCGGGCCAGCCACGCCATGCCACCGGCCAGCAGCGCTAGGCCGGCGGCGGACGCCGGCTGCGCCGGGTGCAGCACGGTGCCGTAGTGCCACACCAGGGCCGTGCCGAGCATCAGCAACAGATAGGCCGGCAGCACGCCGCGTGCGGGGGTCTCGCCCAACCGGGGGATCAGCGCGTACTCCAGCCGTCCGATTCTCGGCACGACCAGAGCGATCACGGCATAGGTGACGATCACCATCGTGGGCTGCGCCAGCAGCACCCCGACGGCCGGCGGCACCAGCAGCGACAGCCCGACCAGCAGCCCGCCGGCGATGACGATGCAGGGTATGTGCCACAGATAGGTGGTGACCGCCAGGGCATTGGCCAGCGCCAGGGCACGCTCGTTGCGTCGGCTCAGCGTCGCCGCGACCCCGGCCCGCTGCAGCAGGCCCAGCACCGACACCTGCGCCGCGCCGAGCACCGCCATCGCGACCGTCGGCGGCAGCACGTTGGCGATCGGAATGTCACCCAACCCGATGGACGATCCGGGGTAGCCGAAGCCGAAGATCAGCACTGCGATGGTGGTTGCGGCCAGGCCGATCACGAGCGACGGCACCCAGGCCGCGCCGGTGCGGAACCACCCGCGGTGGTAGGCGATGCCGAATTGATGGCACAGCGGCCACACGGTGAGCAGGTTGGCGTAGCGAACCTGGAAGTCCCCCGCCGCGAACGACCAGACGTCAACGGCGATCGCGAGAACACCCAGGACCACCACCGGCAGCCAGGGCGTCCGGTCGTGCAGGGTCACCATGAACGGTGCCACCCCGACGATCACCAGGTAGACCGCGATGAACCACAGCAATTGGGCGAACTGCACGCTCAGTGCGACGGCGGGCCCAGTGGGTCCGAGCCACGCTGCCGCGGTGGTGAGTGCGGTGCAGAACCCGACGAAGATCAGCAGCGGCCCGACCAGCCGATGGGCGCGCGAGGCCAGGTAGTAGGTGTAGCCGCGGCCCTGCGCGCGTTGCTTGTCGACCACCAGGGCGTGTGCGAAGCCGCCGGCGATGAAGAACAACGGAATGATCATCACCAGCCAGCTCGCGGTCCACCACGCGGCATGCGGCTGGGGTGCCCAGGGCACCACCTGCGGACGCCCGTCCACCACGACCACCTGGTAGAGCAGGCAATGAAAGGTGACCACCACGAGCACTGACAGGGCGCGGGCCAGGTCGATCAGATGGTTGCGCTGGGTCATCGGCGGTCATCGTACGCGCCCTGCGACGGCCGTCGCAGCGGTCGGTGCCGTTCGGACGCCGCTGGCCCGCGCGCGAGTTGCGCCCGGTGACGCCGATGAGCCGCACTGAGTCGTGTGCTCGTCGGGGCGCCCGCAGACGGGCGAGCAGATCGCGATCATCGGCCCGGACTGCTCGCCCACGGGCTGAGCGGCACAAAGAGGGCGAGCGTCACGATGCGGGGCGTGGGGCTACGGGACGCGCCGAACTGAGGAAGGGTCGGTCTCTCGTTGGTCTCTCACAGCTTGTCGAGACCTCGGATAGCGTGCCTTCACGAGGGGTTTCGACACGCTCAACCAGCGCAAGGGTTCAGCTGTGGTCTCGACAGGCTCGACCGGCGGTTGGCACCGGCGACCCGCCCCGGCGTCACGACATTAGGGTTGCGACGGTGCAGGGCGCTCTGGCTGGCTTCTTCACGATCGGCGCGATCGTGGCGACCGGCGCGCTGCTGGCCCACTTCAAGGTGCTGGGCGAGTTGCACCGGGCACTGCTCAGCCGGCTCGCGTTTCTGGTGGCCTCGCCGGCGCTCATCTTCTCGCTGGTCTCGCAGGCTGATCTGACCCACCTCTTCTCGCACACGCTGACCGTGTCGTTGCTGGCCATCGTGCTCGCTGCGGTCGCCTACCTGGCGGTGGCCCGCGCCGCACTGGGGCCGTTCGACGCCCGCACGGTGATCGGCACGCTGTGCTCCTGCTACACCAACGCGGGCAACCTGGGGCTGCCGATCGCCGCGGCGATCATGGGCGACATGACCTGGATGGCGCCGATCATGCTGGTGCAGGTGGGTCTGCTGCAGCCGCTGGCCCTGGCACTGCTCGACACCCGCAGCGCCCGCCGCAGTGGCGAACCACTCGCCTGGCACAGCTATCTCACCCTGCCGCTGCGCAACCCGATCACCACGGCGGTGCTGGCCGCTGTGGCGGTGAACCTGGCGGGCATCGAGCTGCCACCCTTGCTGATGACTCCGATGGAGATGGTGGGAGCGGTCGCGGTGCCGGCGATGCTGCTCGCCTTCGGCGTCTCGATGCGGCTCGACCCGTTGAGCCGCGGCGGTGCGCACGTCCCGCACGTGTGGCTGATTCAGTCCGTCAAGGTGGTACTGATGCCGCTGGCTGCCTGGGCGCTGGGCACCTTCCTCTTCGGCCTGACTGGGCATGAACTGCTCGCCGTTACGGTGATCGCAGCCCTGCCCGCCGCCCAGAACATCTACGTGATCGCGTCGCGCTACGAGGTGGCCGTCCTATTGGCCCGCGACTCGATCTTCCTCTCGACGATGCTGTCGGTGCCCAGCATCACGCTGATCGCCGCCCTGCTGGCCTGAATCGGCGCTGCGGCGCCGTCCCCGCTGTCTCATGGTTGCGACCGAACTGACACCGTCCGCGATCACTCCCCACCGGCGTCCGATCAGGGCGACGGTGTCGACACGCGTCGGCCGCTGCGGTTCCCTCGTGGGTGGCGTCGGGCTAGGTTGGAGGTGTGGACGACCCGAACAACGCCAGCGAGGTGCATGCCTTCGACCTGGACAGAAGCACGGCCGAGGCGTGGTCGGAGTTCTCGGCCCGCCTGGCCGACGTGATCTCGCATATGGACCCGGGCGCCACCCTTCGGATCGGCTCACTGGCCACCGAGCAGGAGGGCACCTCGCCCTTTGTGCTGTTCAGGTGCCGGCGGGGCCTCGAGCTCATCGCCGAGGCCGCCGGCAACGCCGCGCTCAGCGAAGAGTTCCAGTTGGCGTCTCATCAGTTGGAGGCGCTGGAGCAATTCGGCTGGAACCCGCCCAACGTCGACTCCGGGTACCCCACCGAGAACTACTGGCGTGCGGGCGACCAAGAACGGGCGTCCGAGCTGGCCGCCAGCGCCACCCGGGTGCTGCGTGAGGTCTATCTGGTGCCACACCCCGCCTTTCTGGCCCCCGACCAGCTAGCCGAGATCCTCACCCCGCCGGGCGCCCGCGAGGCGCCGTCCACTACCTTCGCGCCGGACGAGCTGATCGCCCAACTGGTCAGCGGCAAGCCCGAACTCGACCGGCTGATCGAGGCCGAGCTGACCGAGTTGCTGGGCCATCAGCCACTGCAGGACGCCGATGGCGACTTCGCTTTGCGGGTGGGTTCGACCATGGTGTTCGTGCGGGCCACCACCGATGCCCAAGAGGTGCTGGTGTTCTCGGCGGTCGTGCACGATGTCGAGGGACGTAGCCGCGCGATGGAAGTGCTCAGCGACCTCAACACCGAGGCCCGGTTCGTCCGGTTCATGCTGATCAAAGACCGGGTGTTCGTGTCGCTGTCGATTTTTGCTCAGCCGTTCGTGCCCGCTCACCTGCACCAGGCCCTGCGGGCGGTATCGGTGGTGGCCGACGAGATCGACGAGCACCTGGCCTCCAAATTGCGCGGACGCACCACCTTCGCCAGCGACGGCTGAGGCGGTCGAGCGGACGTCCCCGACCGACGCGGAAGACATGCCGCGGTGCGGGGCTGGAAGCTCTGGGGGGCCGGCGCGAAATACCAGTAAGGTCACCTCATGGCGCAGTACGGGCACCTGACCAGACTCGATGAGGCGGAATGCCGGCTGCTGCTGGCCACTCGCAGGTTCGGACGGGTCGGCTGGAACTCAGCCGCGGGGGTTCAGATCCTGCCGGTGAGCTACGGCATGGTCGGCGACACCATCGTGTTTCGCACCATGAACGGCTCGCCGCTGGCCGAACTGGTGCGGCCGCTTGAGGTGTCGTTCCAGGTGGACGACCTCGACGACGAGACTTCGACGGGCTGGAGCATTCTGGTGCACGGCACGTCCGGGGCGGCGGTGGCCACCCTGCCGGCCGATATGCCCGACCCGTGGGCGCCCGGCGATCGTCCGCTCGTGATCGGTATCGCCGCCGACCACTACGCCGGACGATCGATTGCCGCCGATTGATTCAACCCACCGAGTAGGAGCAGCGTCACGATGCCCAAGCCATACCTCGGCCCACCGCCGATCCTGTTGGGCTACGACGCGTCCGACGACGCCGTGCAAGCACTCGAATACGCAGCCCGGGTCGCCGCCGCCACGAAGACATTGCTGCAGTTGGTGTTCGTCGCCGACGACACGGTGGTGAACACCGCCTGGGGGGTGGTGTTCGACGCCGCTGCGGTACAGAGCAGGGCTCGCCGGCTGCTGATCGAGGCGGCCGCTGTGGCGCACTCGCTGGGGGTGGCCAAGAAGCGCATTCAAACCAAGGTGGCCGTGGGCACCCCGATCGGGGTGCTCACCCAGCTCAGCCAGAACTGTTCCATGGTGGTGGTCGGACGGCGGGCCAACAGCGGGGTCAGCAGGCAATTCTCGGGCTCGACCACGGTGGGGCTGGCCGGCTCGGTGCACTGCCCCCTGGTCGTGGTCTCAGACACCGCCACCCAGCCCACGGGGCCGATCGGGGTGGCTCTCGACGCCGGCGGTTCAGGGGTCGCGGCTC
The DNA here is from genome assembly GCF_047602085.1 of Micropruina sp. GTDB lineage: Bacteria > Actinomycetota > Actinomycetes > Propionibacteriales > Propionibacteriaceae > Micropruina. Next base: position 411,708 of record NZ_JASGID010000004.1, on the reverse strand, counting down.
TCGACTGGGCGCTGTCGAATCCGCTGTTCGCCGGACGGCCGGTACGGGTAATGACGGTATGCCGGGCGCCACAGAGCCGGATCTTCCGCTCCGCCGTCAGCCAGCAACAGATTGACGCGGCCCTCGAACAGACGGTCACTGCCCAGGCCGATCTGGTCGGTGAGGTGGCGGCACGGCACCCGGCGACGCCGGCCATCGAGGCCGAGGTGCGCTACGGCTCGCCGATCGATGAGCTCGCCGCGTTCAGCGAGCAGGTGTCGGTGCTGGTGCTCGAGGCGGCCGTCCGCTTCCCGACCTACTCGGTGGGCAGCGTGGCGCGGGGCATGTTGACCTACGCCGGCTGCCCGGTGGTACTGGTCAAGCGCTGACCGGTGAGCGTCCGGCTCGTGACGTAAGCTGATCGGTCGTGTCCGAACCCGCACTGAGGCTCACGGTCGACCCGGCGCTGCCGATCGCCGAGTGGGCCGACGACATCGTGGCCGCGCTCGGCAACCATCAGGTGCTGATCGTGGCCGGCGAAACCGGGTCGGGCAAGACCACCCAGTTGCCCAAGCTCTGCCTCGCCGCCGGACGCCGGCGCGTCGGCCACACCCAGCCACGGCGGATCGCCGCCCGCAGCCTGGCCGAGCGCATCGCCGAAGAACTCGGCACGCCACTGGGCGAGGTGGTGGGCTACCAGGTGCGGTTCACGGCGAAGACGTCACGGCAGACCAGGGTCAAGGTGATGACCGACGGCATTCTGCTCGCCGAGATCGCCCACGACCGTGACCTGCGCCGCTACGACACGCTGATCATCGACGAGGCTCATGAGCGCAGCCTCAACATCGACTTCCTGCTCGGTTACCTCAAGCAGTTGCTGCCACGACGGCCCGACCTGAAGCTGATCGTCACCTCGGCCACCATCGACACCGCCCGGTTCAGCGAACACTTCGACAAGGCGCCGATCATCGAGGTGTCGGGCCGTACCTACCCGGTCGAGGTGCGCTGGCGTCCGGTGATCGAACAGGGCATCGACCGCGACCTGATCGACGGCATCTGCGACGCCGTCACCGAACTGATGCTGGACGGGCCCGACGGCGACATTCTGGTCTTCTGCTCGGGCGAACGTGACATTCGCGATGCCGCGGACGCCCTCGGGGCCCTCGACTGGCGCTCGCTCACCCCGCGCCCGGTCGAGATCCTGCCGTTGTACGCGCGGCTGTCGGCGCACGAGCAGCACCGGGTGTTCGCCCGGCATGCCGGCCTGCGGGTGGTGCTGGCCACCAACGTGGCCGAGACCTCGCTCACCGTGCCCGGCATCCGGTCGGTGGTCGACCCCGGCTTCGCCCGCATCTCGCGGTATTCGGCGCGCACCAAGGTGCAGCGGCTGCCGATCGAGGCGGTCTCGCAGGCCTCGGCCAACCAGCGCGCCGGACGCTGCGGACGCGTCGCGCCCGGTGTCTGCATCCGGCTGTACAGCGAGGAGGACTTCGAGGCCCGCCCGCAGTTCACCGAACCCGAGATCCTGCGCACCAACCTGGCCGCGGTGATCCTGCAGATGGCGCAGGCCCGGCTGGGCGACATCGAGCGCTTCGGGTTCGTGGAGCCGCCCGACCGGGCCCAGATCAGCGACGGGCTGCGGCTGCTCACCGAACTGGGGGCGATCGAGCCGTCCCGCGGGAACAGCGGGCCCGCTTCGTCGGTCGGGCCTTCCTCCTCGGTGGGCGAGCGTGTCGAGACCTCTCGCGCCCTTGGCCACTCCACTGTCGCGACGGGCTCGGCCAGTGCTGCGACGGGGGTCTCGACGGGCTCGACCGGCGGTGAATCCGGGTCGACGCGCTCGAGCGACGCTGCGCCGTCCGGGCGCCGGGGCCGCGGGCGCCGCGGCAGTGCTGGCAGCGTCCGGCTCACCCCCATCGGGCACAAACTGGCCCGGCTCCCGGTCGACCCACGGCTGGGCCGGATGCTGGTCGAGGCCGAGCGGCAGGGCTGCCTGCGCGAGACCCAGGCCGTGGTGGCCGGCCTGACCGTGCAGGACGTCCGCGAGCGTCCGGCGGAGTTTCAGCACCAGGCCGACGCGCTGCACCGCCGGTTCTTCAGCGACGACCCGGCGCCCGAGCAGGGCTCGGGCAGCCGCGACCCGTCCGACATCGCGGCGCTGCTGCGGCTGTGGAGCTACCTGCGGCAGGCCCGCAAGGAGCGCTCCGGCAACGCCTTTCGCCGGATGTGCCGCGACGAGTACCTGAATTTTTTGCGGGTGCGCGAGTGGGAGGACCTGAACGAGCAGCTCAAGACCGTCTGCCGCGACCTGGGGATGAACCGCAACAGTGAGCCGGCCGGCGCCGACCGGGTGCATCTGGCGGTGCTGTCGGGGCTGTTGTCGCATGTCGGGCTGCTCGACGAGCGGACGTCCGCCCGGCCGGGGGAGCGTCGGCGCGGGCCCCGCGAGTATCTGGGGGCGCGCGGCAGCCGGTTCGCGATCAGCCCGGGATCGGCGGCGGCGCGGGTCAACCCACCGCTGGTGATGGCGGTCGAACTGGTCGAGACCACCCGGCTGTGGGCGCGCACGGTGGCGCCGATCGACGAGGCCTGGGTCGAAGAGGTCGGGGCGCATCTGGTGAACCGGACGTATTCCGAGCCACGCTGGTCGGCACGCAGCGGGCAGGCGGTGGCCACCGAGCGGGTGACCCTGTTCGGGGTGCCGATCGTGGCCGGACGCACCGTGTCGTACGGACGGATCGACCCCGCCGAGTCGCGCCGGCTGTTCATCCAGTCGGCGCTGGTCGAGGGGCAGTGGCACACCCGGCATCACTTCTGGGCCCGCAACGAGGCGGCGCGGCAGCAGGCCGAAGAGCTGGCCGAGCGCACTCGCCGGCACGACCTGCTGGCCGACGATGCCGCTCTCTACGCCTTCTACGATGCCCGGATTCCGGCCGAGGTGGTGTCGGTCGGCCACTTCGACCGCTGGTGGCGCGACGCCAGGCGTCACCAGGAGCGCCTGCTCGACCTGCCCACCGACGTGCTGTTGCCGCGGGCCGACGCCGTCGACGCGTCCGACTTTCCCGACCACTGGAGCACCGGCGACCTCGACCTGCCGGTCAGCTACGTGTTCGACCCGGGCTCAGGTCACGACGGCGTGACGGTGTCCATCGAGCTGGCTCAGCTCAACCAGGTGGTGGCCGACGATTTCGGCTGGCAGGTTCCGGGGTTGCGCCAAGAACTGGTCACCGCGCTGGTGCGGGGGCTGCCCAAGCAGTGGCGGGCCAAGCTGGTGCCGGCACCCGACACGGCCCGCCGCGCGGTGGCCTGGCTGGAGCAGCACCGGGTGGCGGGGGAGTCGCTGACCGACGGGCTCGCTCGGGCGATCCGGCAACTGCTCGGTGTGCAGGTGCCCGCGGATGCCTGGCAATTTGAAGCGGTGCCCGAGCACCTGCGGGTGCGCTTCGTGGTCACCCGCGAGGGCGCCGAGGTGGCCACCGGCAAGAACCTGCCAGAACTGGCGCAGCAACTCGGCTCGAAGGTGCGCGCAGAGTTGAACGTCGAGGCGTCCGAGCACACCCACGCTGGGGCGACGAGCTGGCAGTTCGGCTCTGTCGCCGAACGGGTCGAAGGTGCCGTGGTGGGGTATCCGGCCTTGTCCGACCACATCGACCGGGTCGCAGTGACGGTGTTCGCGACGCCGTCGGAGGGCCGGCGCTCGCACCTGCTCGGGCTGCGCCGGCTGGTCGCCCTGAGCAGCCCGGACCCCACCAACTGGGTGGTGTCGCGGCTGGGCAACCCGACCAAGCTGGCACTGGCCGGCTCGCCGTACCCGAGCGTTCCGGCCCTGCTGGCCGACGCCCGGCTGAAGGCGATCGAGACCCTGATTCTGGCTGCTGGCGACCCCTGGCTGGTTCGCGACGAGGCGTGGTTCGCGGCACTGCGCGACCGGGTGCGCGCCGGCGCGGCCGATGCGATGCTGGCCGTGGTGAACATCGCCGGCGAGGTGCTGCAGCGGTTCGCACAGGTGCGGCTGGCGCTGCCGGCAGCGGCCCCCGCGGTGCGGGCGGACGTAACCGAGCAACTGGCTGGGCTGATCTATCGCGGCTTCGTGGCCGGCACCCCCGACCCGCACTGGCAGCGGCTGCCGCGCTACCTGCAGGCGATCGAGCAGCGGCTGGCCGCGGCTTCGGCCAACCCGGCGCGAGACCGGGTGAACGCCGAGATCGTCGAGGGCCTCGAAGACGAGTACGGGGCCCTGTGCGCTCGCTATCCGGCCGGATCGCTGCCGCCGGACGTCGCCGACGTTGGGTGGCGGCTCGAAGAACTGCGGGTCAGCCTGTTCGCGCAATCGCTGGGCACGGCAGCACCGATCTCGGCCAAGCGAGTACGCGCGGCCATGGCGGCGGTGGAACCGCCCCGCTGACAGAATCGCCGATCACCGCATCGGCAACGGTTCAGGGGACGATTCTCGCTGGTTCAGGGGACGGTTCTCCTTGGTTCAGGGGACGGTTCCGTTTGGTTCAGGGGACGGTTCTTCGGAAATCTTTGATCGATGGTTCTCGGTGGTTGAGCTTGTCGAAACTCTCAAGGCTGCGTAGCTGAGGTTCGTGCAACCAGGCGGACTCCTCTTTGAACGAACTGGAATATCGGGCGCAGGTTAAGGCCTCGGCAGGCTGTGAAGATCAGTGCTCAACCTGGCGGGGGTTTCGATAGGACCAGCGGCGGCCCCGATGAAGCTTTCTCTTGAAGTGCTTGTCCCCTGAACCAGCGAGAACCGTCCCCTGAACCAAACGGAACCGTCCTCTGAACCAGCGAGAACCGTCCCCTGAAACGGCGGCGTCCGCCCTCGGCGAAGTGCTCCGGGCGTTGTCAGGCTGGGGCGGTAGGGTTGCCCACGTGATCGATCCACGGTTGCTCTACACATTCAACCCGGAGGTGTGGTCGAGCCTGGAGGGCAAGCGTCCGGTGCTGATCCACCTCTTCGAGGGGTACGTCGACGCGGCCGGGGTCAACCGGGGGCTGTCGGCGCACATCCTGGCGCACTGCGATCACGAGGTGCTGGCCGAGTTCGATCACGACCAATTGCACGACTACCGCAGCCGCCGCCCGCAGATGGTGTTCGACACCAACAAGTGGGTGTCGATGAGTGACTTCTCGCTGCTGCTGTACAAGGCGACCGACGCCGAGGGCCGTCCGTTCCTGGTGCTCACCGGCCCCGAACCCGACACCCAGTGGCAACGCCTGACCCAGGCCGTGCTGGGCATCGCCGAGCGCCTCGATTCGGCCCTGCTGCTCACCGCCAGTGGGGTGCCGATGGCGGTGCCGCACACCAGGCCGACCCTGGTCACCTCGCATTCCACCGACCCGGAGCGGGCCACCGGCAATCCGCTGTGGATCGACCGCCTTCAGATTCCGGGCAGCTTCTCGGCGGCCCTCGAATACCGCGGCGGGCATGCCGGCATCACGGGCATCGGCTTCGTCGCGCACGTGCCGCACTACCTGGCGCAGTCCACGTTTCCGCAGGCCACCGCAGCCGTGCTACGCCGGATGAACCAGGCCGCCGGGCTGAACATTCCGTTGGGCTCGCTCGACAGCGAGGCCGAGCAGCAACTGGTCACTATTCAGGCCGAGGTGCAGGAGGACTCCGAGTTTCCGGCGGTGCTGGCCGCCCTCGAAGAGCAGTACGACCAACTCGCCGAGTCCGGCCGTGCGGTGGTGCCCACCGCCGACGAGATCGGTGCCGCGGTGGAGCAGTTCCTCGCCGAACAGGACGACTCGGGCGACGGACGGGCCTGACCCGCGATGCCGCGCACCACCGGCGAACTGCTCGGGCTGCTCGAGTTGGAGCAACTCGACACCGACCTGTTTCGGGGGCCGCAGCCCGTGACGTCGCTGCAGCGGTCGTTCGGCGGCCAGGTGCTCGCCCAGGCGCTCGCCGCCGCGTACCGCACCATGCCGGCTGAACGAACGGCGCACTCGCTGAACGCCTACTTTCTGCGCCCCGGATCACCGGCCACGCCGATTCTCTACCTGGTCGAGCCCACCCGGGACGGACGCACGTTCAGCCAGCGCCGGGTGGTGGCCCGACAGGACGGCCGTCCGATCTTCTCGATGGTTTGCTCGTTTCACGTTCACGAAGAGGGCCTCGACCACGCCGACGCGATACCCGCCGACGTGCCGCCCCCGGAGCGGTGCCGTCCGGCGGCGCAGGTGCTGGGGGAGCGGTCGGCCCGGCGGGCCGCCTTCTGGGAGGCGGAATGGGGCGCCCTGGACGCCCGCTACATCACCGAGCCGGGTGACGCGGCCCAGAGAGGCGCGGCGCGGCTGATGCTGTGGATCAAGGCTGAGTCGAAGCTGCCGGACGATCCGCGGGTGCATCAGATGGTGTTGGCCTACCTGTCGGACATCTCGCTGCTGTCGGTCAGCGTGCTGGCGCACCCGGTGGAGTTCCTGTCGCCGCGCCTGCAGGCCGCCTCGATCGATCACGCCATGTGGTTCCATCGCCCGGTGCGCGCCGACGAATGGCTGCTCTACGACCAGTCGTCGCCCTCGGCATCCGGGGGCCTGGGCTTCTCCCAGGGCCGGCTGTTCGGCCAGGACGGCACCCTCGCCGCGTCCTGCGCCCAAGAGGGCCTGATCCGCTTCCTGGACGCCTGACCGGCACGATCGAGGGGAACCGGGACATCCTCGGGTTGTGGGCCGGCGATGGCGGTGAGGGTGCGAAGTACTGGTTGCAAGTGCTCACCGAGATCAAGAACCGCGGCGTCGAAGACGTGCTCATGATGGTTCGCGATGGCCTGACTGGTCTGCCCGACGCGGTGAACAGGGTGTGGCCGGACACGATTGTGCAGACCTGCATTGTGCACCTGATGCGGACCAGCTTCACGTGCTCCGCATTGGCGCGACGATTGTTGGGATGTCGTATTTCAGGGTCTGGTAGACGATGGCTGAATCGACGAGCAAGTAGCCGCGCGCGATCCGGTTACACCTGCCCCACATCAGTGGCCAGTTGTTGCCGAATAGGGATTCACGCAACTCGGCATCAAGGGTCGCCAGGGTTTCAATGCCCGCGGACAGACGCATGCAAATCGCATCGATGACGAGCTGGTCATCGAGATCGCGCCCGCCATACGCCTGCATCGTCTGGAGGTGCGTGAGGGCATCGCTCAGGATCCCCTCAGTTGGTCGACTCATAGGTCGACTGCCTCCGCAAGGATGCGGTCGCGGAACTCGGGACGCAGCGAGCCTTCGGAAACCACGTCGACCTCCACGCCTAGCAGTTGGCTGATCCGGCTCTCCAGGGCACCCAGTTGCATCAGGCTGAGCGGCGTCGTCATGGTGAACAGCAGATCGATGTCGGAGTTGTCACCGTCTCGGCCGGTGGCAACCGAGCCGAATACCCGTGGGTTGTTGCCACCTGCCTCAGCGACTAGCGTCCGGATCTCGTAGAGGTGCGCGCGGAGTCGCCGGGCGAGCGGGAGGTGCCGTGGAAGTGCAGCAGCCAGGACACCTCGGGCTGGCTGCGCCCGATCGCCGTCGCGATCTGCGCCTGTGTCATGCCACTGGAGGCAGCTTCTCGTACGGCGTGAACCAGTTCCGCACGAGCGCGAGCTACGGCGTCGTCGGTGCGGCGGGCGATCTCAGACAAGCCGACTGACATGAGGCCGGCTATAGCAAATGCTATGAGTGCATCCACAGGAGCGGCCCGCCCCGGGGTGATGGGGCGGGCCGCTTCCAAAGGGGGTCAGGCAGCCAGTTCGTGGGCGCTGCGCAGCTTGGCGATGGCGTGCCGTTCGATCTGCCGCACCCGTTCGGCGGTGATGCCCCAGACCGCGGCGATGTCGGCGAGCTTGGCCTGGCGGCCGTCCATCAGACCGTAGCGGCGGCGGACGACATCGGCCGACCGCTCGTCCAGCGACGACAACATGTCGTCAAGGCGGGCGCGGTCTTCGGCGTCGAGCACCATCTCGTCGGGCCCGGGTGACATCTCGCGAGCGAGCAGGTCGCCCAGCGCGGTGTCGCCGTCCTCTTCGATCGGGGCGTCGAGGCTGACGTGGTCGCGGGCCAGCCGCAGCAGGTCGACGACCTGCTCTTCGGTGAGGCCCAGTTCGTCGGCGATCTCGACCAGCTCGGGTTCGCGACCCAGGCGCCGCTCCAGTGTGCGCCGGGCGGCCGAAACCTGATTGACCTGCTCGGCCACATGCACCGGCAGCCGGACGATGCGTCCCTGCTGGGCGATGCCGCGCGAGATCGACTGGCGCACCCACCAGGTGGCGTAGGTGCTGAACTTGAAGCCCTTGCTGTAGTCGAACTTCTCCACGGCGCGGATCAGCCCGGTGTTGCCCTCCTGCACGAGGTCGAGCAACGGCATCTGGGCCCGGCCGTACTTGCGGGCCACCGACACCACGAGGCGCAGGTTGGCGGTGATGAAGCGCTGCAGGGCGGCGTCGCCCTCGGCGGCGATGCGCTCCAGTTCGTCGGTGGTGCAGCCGACGCGATGCGTCACTTCGTCATCGACGGTGCCGTTGAGCAGCGCCTTCGCGAACAGGCCGGCTTCGATTCGCTTGGCGAGAATGACCTCCTCTTCGGCGGTCAGCAGTGCGGTCTTGGCGATTCCGTCCAGGTAGAGGCCTACGGCGTCCTTGCCGTCGATTCCGTCGGTGCTCCGAATTCGGTGCGCGGTCGAGATCATGTGCTTCCTTTCGCTTCGTCATCAGTACAACGCAACGCACGCCTCAGATCTTCGCGTGTTCGCCCTCAATGAACCCTGAAAGCACACCCGATGCCCAAACCAAGACCACAGTCGTACAGCGACGGCGACCGCGGGGGGTATCAGGCCTGCGGGGCCACCTGATCGATGATCCAGGCCAGCTCGAAGGCCAGGTCGCGCCAGGCCTGGTAGCGACCCGAGACGCCGCCGTGGCCGGCCATCATCTCGGTGCGCAGCAAGATCGGGCGGCTCGGGTCGGGGGGCACGATGCGGCGCAGTTGGGCCACCCACTTGGCCGGCTCGGTGACCTCGACGCGGGTGTCGTTCAGGCTTGTGGTGGCCAGAATCGCGGGGTAGTGGACGGGCCGGACGTTCTCGTACGGCGTGTAGCTCTTCATGCAGGCGTACACCTCCGGATCGTGCAGCGGGTCGCCCCACTCCTCCCACTCGGTGACCGTCAGCGGCAGCTCCGGGTTCAGCATGGTGGTGAGGGCGTCCACGAACGGCACGTCGGCGTGCACGGCGCGAAACGCGTCCGGGGCCAGGTTGAGCGCCGCACCGACGGTCAGCCCGCCGGCTGATCCACCCTGGGCGCACAGCCGGTCGGCCGAGGTCCAGCCGGTCTGCGTCAGGTGCCGGGCACAGGCCACGAAATCGCTGAAGCTGTTCGGCTTGGCCAGCAGCCTGCCCTGCTGGTACCAGGCGCGGCCCAGTTCGCCACCACCCCGCACGTGGGCGACAGCCCAGACGAAACCGCGATCGAGCAGGCTGAGCCGGGGGATCGAGAACCACGGCAGCAGTGCGGTCTCGTACGCGCCGTAGCCGTAGAGCACCGCCGGTGCCGTTGCGTCGCGGGCCAGGTCGGCCCGGTGCACGATCGACATCGGCACGCGGGTGCCGTCTGCCGCCTCGACCCACTCACGGCGCTGCACGTATGCGGCAGGGTCGAACGGGCCGTGCGTGGGGTGGTCGAGCACCTCGGTGGCTTTGAGCACCCGGCGCTCCCCGGTGTCGAGGCGGTACTGCTCGAGTCGCCGCGGCGTCACCAGCGACTCGTGAACCAGTCGAATCCGGTCGGTCTGCGGGTCGTCGCACGAGAGCGCGGCAGCGCTGTACAGCGGCTCGTCGAAGGCGATCGGACGGGGCTCGCCCCACCCGCCGTCCGGGGCCCGGGTGAGCACCTCGAGCAGCGGCAGCGCCTCGGAGCGCGAACTGAGCACCAGGTAGTCGGCGTACGCGCTCACCCCGAGCAGCCGGACGCCCGTGCGCTGCGGCACCAGCGGCGTCCAGTCGCCGGGCCCCGCGGCGTCGAAGGGGGCGCTGGCCAGCGCGAACTCGGGAGCGCCGGCGTTGTGAACGATGTACAGGGCGTCGGTGCCTACCTCGACGCCGTATTCGAGGCCCTCCTGTCGAGGCGCCACCACGCGGGCTTCGGCGTGCGGGTCGTCTGCATCGAGCAGCCAGTACTCGCAGGTCTGCTTGCTCTCGCTGGCGAGGATCACCTTGGTGCGGTCGCGCGACTCGTCGACGCCCAGCCAGAACCGTTCGTCCGGCTCGTGCAGCAGCAGCCGGTCGGGGGCCTGCGAGCCAAGGGTATGCAGCCACACCTGGTCGGGCCGCCAGGCCTCGTCGACGGTGAGGTAGACCAGCCGGTCGTCACCGGCCCAGCACCCACCGCCGGCCACCTCGACCGGCAGCACCGGCACCTCGCTGCGGTCGGCCAACTCGATCACCCGCAGCCGGTAGCGCTCGTCACCGGTGAGATCTTCGCTGAACGCCAGCCGGCGGCCGTTCGGTGACACGTCGCACAGGCCGAGGGCGAAGTAGGCCTGGCCATGCGCCAGCAGGTTCTCGTCGAGCACCACCTGCTCGCCCTCGGGAGAACGGGTGACATCGGGAATGTCGTCGGGGTCGGTACCGGCCAGCCGGCAGTGAATCGGGTAGTCGAGCCCCTCGACGGTGCGGCTGTAGTACCACCAGCGCGAGCCGTCGGAGTGCCGCACCAGCTCGGGCACCGTCAGGTCGGTCTGCTTGGTGCGGGCCAGAACGTCCCCATAGAGCTCCTCGCGCAGGCCGGCCAGGTGGCTGGTTTGGTCGACGGTGTAGGCGTTCTCGGCGGCCAGATAGGCTAGAAAATCGGCGGCGCCCTTGTTGCTCATCCAGGCGAAGTCGTCGACGACGGCGTCGCCGTGATGGGTGCGGACGCTCGGGCGGGCCGGGGCGCGAGGCGGTTGCGACATGCCGCAGACCCTACTGCGCGCCTCGCTGGTACTCCTCGCGGGGGCGTCCGTTTGGATTGTCCCGACGCCCGTGACAGAATGAACCCGGCGCCAGCCATTGACAACACCCGAATGATGTGCGCCCAAAACCAAGAATCCGAGAGGCTACTTGTGTCACCACGCTCCAGCGCAGCTACCAAGGCTGAAATCGTATCGGACGAGCCCGCGGCCCCCAGCCGTCGGCGCACCAGCAGCGCAGCGAAGGAGCCCGCCGTCCGCCGCAGCCGCAAACCGGCGGCCGTCGCCGTCAAGTCCGCTGCCGGGGCCGACGACGCGGTCAACGACGCGGTCGCTCCCGATGACGTCGAAGGCGAGCCCACCGTCGAAGAGGCGGTGCTCAGCCCCGAAGCGGTCGATGTGAAATTCGCCCGAGAGGGTAACGACGTGGTGCTCACCGTGGGCGGCAAGCGGCGTTCGCTCGATGACGTCGACGACTCCAGCTTCGAAGAGGCCAAAGAGGCCGAGACCGTGAAGGAACTCGCCGAAGACGAGGGCTTCATCGTCAGCGATGCCGACGATGCCGACGAGCCCGAACAGCAGGTGCTCGTCGCCGGCGCCACCGCCGACCCGGTGAAGGACTACCTCAAGCAGATCGGCAAGGTTGCGCTGCTGAACGCCGAGCAGGAGGTAACCCTCGCCAAGCGCATCGAGGCGGGCCTATTCGCCGAGGAGTCCAGCAACAGCGGGCGGGCGATCCCCGCCGACGATCTCGACGACTACCGGTGGATCGCCGAAGACGGCCGCCGCGCCAAGAACCACCTGCTTGAGGCCAACCTGCGCCTGGTGGTGTCGCTGGCCAAGCGTTACACCGGCCGCGGCATGCTTTTCCTCGACCTGATCCAGGAGGGCAACCTGGGCCTGATCCGTGCGGTCGAGAAGTTCGACTACACCAAGGGCTACAAATTCTCCACGTATGCCACCTGGTGGATCAAGCAGGCGATCACCCGCGCCATGGCCGACCAGGCCCGCACCATCCGCATCCCGGTGCACATGGTCGAAGTGATCAACAAGCTCGCCCGCGTGCAGCGCCAGATGCTGCAGGATCTGGGCCGCGAACCCACCCCGGAAGAGCTCGCCAAAGAACTCGACATGACGCCGGAGAAGGTCGTCGAGGTGCAGAAGTACGGCCGCGAGCCGATCTCGCTGCACACCCCGCTCGGCGAGGACGGCGACTCTGAGTTCGGTGACCTGATCGAGGACTCCGAGGCTGTGGTACCTGCCGAAGCGGTGAACTTCACCCTGCTGCAGGAGCAACTGCACGACGTGCTCGACACCCTGAGCGAGCGAGAGGCGGGCGTGGTGTCGATGCGATTCGGCCTCACCGACGGCCAGCCCAAGACCCTGGACGAGATCGGCAAGGTCTACGGCGTCACCCGCGAGCGGATCCGCCAGATCGAGTCCAAGACGATGAGCAAGCTGCGGCACCCGTCGCGCTCGCAGGTTCTGCGCGACTACCTCGACTGAGCCGTCGTCCCTGCGGGGGAGAAGAGCCGGTTTCCGCGCGCTCGCATCGGGCGGGTGAATCGTGGCCCGGCCCGAACGGCGCGGTAGGTGGTATTTCCATGCTGGGCGGGTGAGCTGCGCCTCAGCCGCTGAGGGCAGCGCTGAACGTCTGGTACAGGCGTGGCCCGAACAGTACGAGGCGCACCAGTTCGATGCCGGGCTTGGGGTGCTCGCGCACCGCTTGCACGGCGATGCGTGCCACATCGTCGGCCGCCCAGCCGTAGGCGCCGGCGCTGACGGCCGGGAAGGCGACGCTCTGGGCGCTCAGTTCAGCGGCCACGTCGAGGCTGCGGGTGAAGCACGAGGCCAGCAGCGCCGGATCAGTCTGACCGCGGTGCGCATTTGGCCCGACGGTGTGGATCACCCATCGAGCGGGCAGATCGAAACCCTCGGTGGCGACTGCCTCGCCGACCGGCAGACCGGCCGGCCAGCTTCTGTGCCGCACCTGCCGGCACGCTTCGAGCAGCCCAGCACCGGCCGCGGCGTGAATGGCGCCGTCGACGCCGCCGCCACCGAAGAGGCTTGCGTTCGCGGCGTTCACGATGGCATCGGTGCGCTGGGTGGTGATGTCGCCCTCGACCGCTTCGATGATGCTCACCGCCCCACCCTGACACCTTCAGCCCAGCCATGGGTAGTACTGCCCGAGCCGGTCGTCGCCCCGCGGCGGCGCACTACTGTATGCCTCATGGCCGAACAGAACCATGAGCGACTGAACATGGCCGTGGCGGCTCACCTGGCGGTTGCGATGGAGGCGCAGGAAGCCCTGGCTGCGGTGGTCGACCTCAACGGCTCCTACCAGGCCGACATCGACAAGGGCACGCTCACCATCGCCGGACGTCCGCTGCAGGTGGTGCTGCTGGGCACCGTGTCGAAGGCCAGCAACACCTGGCTCTGGTCGTGGGCGAACGGCGGATTCTCGGCACAGGTGCCGGCGATCGCCCCGGTGCGCAGGGTGGCCGAGATCGCCGAGTCCTGGGGTATCTGGGAGCTGGGCAGGCCGCAGTTCAGCCTCGCCGAGGTGCTCGACACCGGTCTGGGCGCCGGGGCCAGCATTGCGCTACTGGCGGCTCCGCAGGTTGGTGCGACCGCGTTCTACTCCGCCGACTACGGCACCGGGCTGGCCTACTTCGGCATTGTCGACCCGGCCGTGCCCCGCCCAGCCGCTGAGGCGGTGACCTTTCCGCGCCGCATCATGGCGGCGGTCGACCTGCTGCCCGGTCATGCCCGCTCGCAGCTGCTGACTTACGCCTCGGTACACAACCTGCGGGTGGTCGGCGACGGACGGCAGCTAACGGTGCACCTGGGGCCCGACGTGCTGGCCGTCGAGTTCGACGATCAGGCCCGCATCGTCAGCATTCGCGGGTCGCTCGGCGCCGCGCCCGTGCAGTGACCACCGCCCGATCAACGACGAACGCCCCGGACGATGCGTCCGGGGCGTTCGGTTGTGCGTTCAGTGCAGCTTGTCGGTCTCGTCGTGAATGGTCAGCGCGACCTGCTTGATGCGGTTCGAGTGTGCCTTGGCGTGGTGCGCACAAAAGAGGAGCTCGCCGGCCTGCAGGGTCACCCGAAGGTACGCCTGCGCGCCGCAACGATCGCAGCGATCTGCCGTGGTCAGTTCCCCCACCGCTGTCGTAGTCATTCGAGTTTCCTCCCTGTCGTTACTTGAGTCTACCAATGTCAACTCTCTGCGGGGCCAGATTGTTCCGTGCCGCGAGACTACCCCCGCACCCCAGTCTGGCCGGTGAGGCAATGCCCGGCGCGCGTGGCGTATTGCAACCGCGTTACGACCCCGCGACGGACGCTGCCGGACGCGTCGGCACAGCGGCCCGAGATGCACGAACCTGTCGGAGGGTGACGCTAGCCTCATCGGGTGACCATCAAAGGCAAGCCTTCCGCCGAGGGGCGCGACTACGAGGCCCGCCACCTGCTCGTGCTCGAAGGGCTCGAAGCGGTGCGCAAGCGCCCGGCCATGTACATCGGCTCCACCGACACCCGCGGACTGATGCACTGCTTGTGGGAGATCATCGACAATGCAGTCGACGAGGCGCTGGGCGGCTTCGGCGACTCCATCGCCGTGGCGTTGAATGCCGACGGCAGCATCGAGGTCAAAGACGTGGCGCGCGGCATCCCGGTCGACATTGAGCCCCGCACCGGCCTGTCGGGGGTCGAGGTGGTGTTTACCAAGCTGCACGCCGGCGGCAAATTCGGGGCCGGCTCGTACAACGCCACCGGTGGTCTGCACGGCGTGGGCGCCTCGGTGGTCAACGCGCTGTCGGCACGGCTCGACGTCGAAGTCGACCGCAACGGCGCCACCTGGGCCATGTCGTTTCGGCGCGGAGTACCAGGCAGCTTCGCCGGCGATGGCCCGGACGCCGCGTTCACGCCCGGCGGTCAACTCACCAAGGTCGGCCGGGTGGCACGGGGCCGCACCGGCACCCGCGTGCGGTACTGGCCAGACCGGCAGATTTTCCTTCCCCACGCGCAACTGTCGTGGTCGTCGTTGGTGGCCCGCGCCAGGCAGACCAGCTTTCTGGTGCCCGGCCTTGAATTGGCGATCACCGACACGCGGGCGTCCGAGCCGGTGCGCGAGGTCTTTCGGCACGACGGCGGCATCTCGGAGTTTTGCGACTTCTTGGCCACCGGAAGCGCTGTCACCGACGTGCTGCGGCTGCAGGGCACCGACACCTTCACCGAAACGGTGCCTATGCTCGACGACGACGGTGCCATGACGCCAACCGACGTCGATCGCGCCCTCGAGGTCGACATCGCGCTGCGCTGGGGCGGCGGCTACGACAGCACGGTGCAGTCGTTCGTCAACATCATCGCCACACCTAAGGGTGGCACCCACGTGCAGGGCTTCGAGAGGGGCATGGTGCGCGCGTTCGCCAAAGCGCTGGAGGGCACCCGGCTGCTCAAGGCCGGCGACGAGGTGATCAAAGACGACATTCTCGAGGGCATGACGGCGGTGGTGACCGTGCGGCTGGCCGAGCCGCAGTTCGAGGGCCAGACCAAAGAGGTGCTGGGCACCCCACCGGTTACCCGGCTGGTGGCCAAGGTGGTCGAGCGTGAGTTGGCCGACTTTCTCACCTCGACCCGGGCTGCCCAGCGTCCGCAGGCCCGCGCGGTGATGGAAAAGGTGGTCTCGGCCTCGCGTACCCGGGTGGCCGCCCGGGCGCACAAAGAAAACCAACGCCGCAAGAACGCGCTCGAGTCGAGTTCGCTGCCGGCCAAGTTGGCCGACTGCCGGAGCAGCGACAACGAGCGCAGCGAACTGTTCATCGTCGAGGGTGACTCGGCGATGGGCACTGCCAAACTGGCCCGCAACTCGGAGTTTCAGGCCCTGCTGCCGATTCGCGGCAAGATCCTCAACGTGCAGCGGGCGAGCGTCGGCGACATGCTGAAGAACGCCGAGTGCGCCTCGATCATCCAGGTGGTGGGGGCCGGTTCGGGGCGCACCTTCGAGCTCGAGCAGGCCCGCTACGGCAAGGTGATTTTCATGGCCGACGCCGACTCTGACGGTGCGCACATTCGCACCCTGCTGGCCACTCTGTTCTTCAAGTACATGCGGCCGCTGGTCGAGGCCGGACGGGTGTTCACCGCGGTGCCGCCGCTGCATCGCTTCGAGTTGAGCAACCCGCGCAAGGGCCAAGACAAGTACCTGTACACCTACAGTGAGGCCGAGTACCAGCGAAAGCTCGCCGAACTCACCAAGCGTGGCGTCGGGTTCAAAGAGCCCCAGCGCTACAAGGGCCTGGGCGAGATGGACGCCGACCAGTTGAAAGAGACCACCATGGACCCGCGGCAGCGCACCCTGCGGCGCATCACGGTAGACGAGGGCGAGTCGCTCGAACTGGCAACGGCGACCTTCGAGAAGCTGATGGGCAATGAGGTGGCGCCGCGCAAGGAGTTCATCGTGGCCGGTGCGTACGCCCTGGACGCCGAGCGCATCGACGCCTGAACCAGCACGGGTCGAGCGTGTCGAGACCCGGTGGGGCTTCGGATTGGCTCTCATGCAGGGAAACGCATGATCAATGCGCCTACCGCTGGTCGAGCTTGTCGAGACCTCGGACAGAGTGCTCTCGCTAGGGGGGTCGACAAGCGCAACTAACGGCGGTCGGATTGATCAGCACATTCCTAACGACGACAGAGGCGCCGAATGTGCAGAGAATTGCGCCGAGCGCCGAGCGCCGAGCGCCGAATGTTGAGGCGGTCGCTCACGAGCACCCTCGACGCCATGTGGTCGCTGAGACGTGTCGCTGCATAGGCTGTAGCCATGTTCGACGATCTGCTCCAGGCGAACCGGCGCTACGCGACCTCGGCTCCCCGCAACTTCGACGGCTATGCGCATGCGGGCGTCGCCGTGGTCACCTGCATGGACTCGCGACTCCAGCCGCTGGAGATGCTCGGGCTGATGCTGGGCGAGGCCAAGATCTTGCGCACCCCGGGCGGGCACGTCACGCCTGACGCGGTCAACGGCTGCGTGTTGGGCGTGAACCTGCTGCGAGTGCGGCGCATTCTGGTGATCGAGCACACCAAGTGCGCGATGGCCTCCGGTGACGACGAGGTGTTGCGCAAACGCGTGGCGAGCGAGAGTGGACGCGACGTGTCTGAACTGCTGATCGGCGCTAACCCCGACCAGGAGGCGCAGTTGCGCGCCGACGTGGCCCGGCTGACCGGTCATCCGCTGATCGCCGGTCGAGCCGAGGTGGGTGGCTTTCTCTACGACGTCGATACCGGGCTGCTCAGCCAAGTCTGCTGACCGGTTGCGGCCGGGACCAAGAGTCCGCCGGGATCGGGCGGGCCGATCACAGGTGCCGTTGGTTGATCCTGGTGAAATCTTTGGTCGAGGTGGCAGGTCCGAGGTCTCGAGGGGATCGAGGTCTCGACAGGCTCGACCAACGATGATCAGCGTGTCGACAGGATCGACCGATGGTGGCTCTCAGCCCGCGTGACGGCGGGTGGAGATAGCCGCGATCGGTTGGCCAGCCGGGGTGCCGGACGCGTCCCGGCGAGGGTCGGCCGCCGGCAGGTCGATCGGTGAGCCGCTGGCCGCTGCGGCGACCACCGGGGTGGCACCAACCCAGGCCAACTGCAGCACGTCTTCGCCTCTCAAGAACCGCTGGCAACGTACTCCGCCGGTGCCGCGGCCCTTGGCCGGGTACTCGTCGAACGGCGTGACCTTCACCGAGCCGGCGTCCGTGCCCGGCAGGGCCGTGGACGACCCGGCGACCGACACCACCACCGAGTCGGCCAGCCCGCTGACCCCGAAGAACACCACCGATGCCTTGGGGGCCAGCTTGATGCCGGCCATGCCGCCACCCGAGCGGCCCTGCGGGCGCACCGATGCGGCCGGAAAGTGCAGCAGTTGCGCGTCGGAGCTGACGAAGACCAGCTCAAGCTGATCGTCGCTGAGCTCGGCCGCACCCACCACACGATCGCCCTCGTCGAGCCGGACGATCTCCCAGGAGTCCTTGCCGATGATGTCGGGGTTGACCCGCTTCACCACGCCCCGTTCGGTGCCCAGCACCCAGCCGTAGGTGCTCGCGGTCAGGCTGGTCAGCGCCAGCACCCGTTCACCCGGCTGGAGCGCGAACAGCTCGCCCGAGGGTGATCCGCCGGCCAAGTTGGGCGCCTGTGCTGTGGCCGGTACCGACGGCAGGTCGATGGTCTGTCCCCTGATCATCCGGCCGAGGCTGGTGATCAGGCCGAATTCACCACGCGCGGTGGACGCGCAGGTGCTCACGATCACGTCGTGGGCGGCTCGGCCGCCGCCGGTGGGAAGAAGGTCGTCGTGGTCGGTGCGGGCCAGCAGGCCGGCCGAGGAGAGCAGCACCCGGCACGGGTCGTCCGCGATCTCGAGCGGGGTGCTGGGCGTCTTGGCCGACGCGACCGGCCCGCCCCCGGAGGCCAGCAGCACGGTTCGTCGTGGCGTGCCGTGGGTGCGGGCCACCTCGTCGAGCTCGGCGCTCACCACCTGACGCAGCCGTGCGGGGTCGTCGATGATGCCCTGCAGGTCAGCGATCGTGGCCTGCAGCTCGTCGCGCTCCTTCTCGAGCTCGATGCGGCTGAACCGGGTGAGCCGGCGCAGTTGCATGTCGAGAATGTAGGTGGCCTGCACGTCGGTGAGCTCGAACGCCTCGATCAGCTTGGTCTTCGCGACACCCGCGTCGTCGCTGCCGCGAATGATCGCGATCACGTCGTCGATGTCGAGGATCGCGATCAGCAGGCCCTCGACCAGGTGCAGCCGGTCGGACGCCTTGCCGAGCCGGTATTTCGTGCGGCGCAGCGTGACCTCGAGCTTGTGGTCGAGGTAGACCGTCAGCATTTCGCGCAGCCCGAGGGTGCGTGGCTGGCCCTCGACCAGGGCGACGGCGTTGATGCCGAACGAATCCTCGAGCCGGGTCAGCTTGTACAGCTGTTCCAGCACGGCGTCGGGGTTGAACCCGTTCTTGATCTCGATCACCAGCCGGGTGCCGTTGGCCAGGTCGGTGAGGTCCTTGACGTCGGCGATCCCGGTCAGCTTCTTCGACTGGACGGCCGTCTTGATCTGCTCGATCACCTTCTCGGGGCCGACCATGTAGGGCAACTCGGTGACGACAATGCCCTTGCGCCGGGCGTGCACCTGCTCGACGCGGGCGGTGGCGCGGATGCGGAAGCTGCCGCGTCCGGTCTGGTAGGCGTCGCGGACGCCGTCCAGGCCGACGATCTTGCCGCCGGTGGGCAGGTCGGGGCCGGGCACGAAGCGCATCAATTGCTCGGCGTCGGCGTCGGCGTCGGGGTGGGCGATCAGGTGCTTGAGCGCCTGGACGCACTCGATCAGGTTGTGCGGCGGAATATTGGTGGCCATGCCCACCGCGATGCCGGTGGTGCCGTTGACCAGCAGGTTCGGGAACGCGGCGGGAAGCACGACCGGTTCGGTCTCTTTGCCGTCGTAGTTGGGCTTGAAGTCGACGGTGTCTTCGCCCAGGCCGGCGGTCATGGCGCTCGCCGCAGGCGCCATCCGGCACTCGGTGTAGCGCATCGCCGCGGGTCCGGCGTCCAGCGAGCCGAAGTTGCCGTGGCCGTCGACCACCGGCAGCCGCTGTGCCCAGGGCTGGGCCAGCCGGACCAGCGCGTCGTAGATGGCCGCGTCGCCGTGCGGGTGCAGCAGGCCCATTACCTGGCCGACCACCCGCGCCGACTTCACATGCGGACGATCGGGGCGAATGCCCATGTCGTCCATCGTGTAGAGAATGCGGCGCTGCACGGGCTTCAGGCCATCGCGGGCATCGGGCAACGCCCGGCTGTAGATCACCGAATAGGCGTATTCGAGATAGCTGGTCTCCATCTCGTCGGAGATGTCGATGTCGACGATGCGTTCGATCAGATCGTCATCGGACGGGGGACGAGCCACCACCGCTTGCCACTCCTTCGTTCGCCAGTGCTACGCCCCGATTCTGCCCGAGCCGACGACGCTGGCCCACCTGACACGCTGCCCAGTGGCGTTCCCTGGCAGTACCAGGGTAACGCCGACTATCACCGGTAGCGCTTGTCGAAACCCGAAATAGGCAAGGTGGCTAGGGCTTTCGACGCAGCTCAATCAGCGGCGGTTGGGTTCGTCGGCGCCTTCTCAGGGGCGCTCGTCCAGCAGTGGCCGTAGCTGTGCGGCCAGCCCTCTGCCATCGGGCGCCTCGACCCAGGTGTCGTCGGTCTTGGTGCTTTCATCGGGCTCGTCGAGCGGCATGTTGGTGCCATGGGCGAGCACTTGTTCGGTGGGGGAGAGCTGCCTGATCGCGACCGCCGCCACGTGGGTGGGGTGGCTGCGGGTGAACTCGGCGTAGATCTCGGGGTCGTGCTGGCCGTCGTCGCCGACCAGCAGCCACCGCACCCGGGGAAAGTCTGCGGCGAGCCGCAACAGGTTGGTGCGCTTGTGTTCCATGCCCGAGCGGAACCAGCCGGTGTTGGTCGGCCCCCAGTCGGTGAGCAGCAGCGGACCCCTGGGGTAGTGGTGCTCGTCGATGAACCGGGTGAGAAAATGGAACGTGTTCCAGGCGCCAGTCGACAGGTACACCATGACGGCGCCGGGGTGGGTGTCGAGAAAGCGCTGGTAGAACCGTGCCATGCCCGGTATTGACTGTCGGTTCGACTCGTCGCGCACGAAGCTGTTCCAGGCCGCGATCATCGGCCGGGGCAGCCAGGTGGTGAGAATCGTGTCGTCGATGTCGCTGACCAGCCCGAAGGTCGTGTCGTCGCCGACGATCAGCACCGGGCACTCCGACGGCCGCGACTGCGCGGTCTGGGCGGTGATGGAGTGCCAACCGGGCTCGAAGTCGTGCGGGGTGATCCGGTGATCGAGGTAGCCGCCGCGATCGGACAGCACGGTGACCCTCCGCTCGCCGAGGGTGAACGTGACCGATGCCCGGACGCACGGCGCGGTGATGAAACTGCGCCAGCCGCGCCGCTTCACGAATTCTTTGGTGGCGCGGCCGAGTTGGCTGCGCGACCACTGCGGCACCAGCACCACTCGCGCCAGCACGCGGACGAATTCGGACGACCCGTACCCGGCGTAGCCGATCACCTGCTCGCGCCAGCCCAGCGCCCGGAAGAGGGCTTCGAGCCGCCGGTCGAGAAACTCCTCGACCCGTGCGGCGATGAACGGCTTGGTGCTCACCCGCCACACCGTAGCGGTCGGCACCACCGGCCGGGCGGACGACCCGCGCCGGGTGCAGCTTCAGCACCCCCCGCGGTTCGCTGCGCAACAGCGGGGGCCGACTTGGGGGCTCTCGGGCTGCGTGACAAGATGACCGGGTGAACTCGCCCGCTCTGCCGGCCGGGCTGCGCCGAGACATCGACGCGTGCGGCTACTTTCCCGATCTGATCGCCGAGACGATCGCCCTTGCCGCCTCCGGCGAGCCCGTGTTGCACCACGTCGTCCATCACGAAGCAACTTTCGCCCGCGACGAGATTCAGCGCCATCTCTCGGTGCTGGTGCTCACGCCCACCCGGCTGATCGTGGGGCATACCGATGAGTCGGACACCCCCGGCGAGGCGGGTCAGGCGATGTCGACCACCGAGTCGGTGGGGTTGAATCGCATCACCTCGGTGGCGCTCACCCGAGTGGTCACCCACCCCGAACAGCACGGCAGCCGCCGTTCGGCCACCACCGAAACCTGGCTCAGCGTGGGCTGGGGCACCGCCACCCGGATCGAGCTCGAACCGGCGCACTGCGGCGACCCCGCGTGTGACGCCGACCATGGCTACTCGGGCACCATCGCCGCCGACGACCTGACCGTGCGAATGAGCCAGGCTGCCGACGGGGCAGACAACGTGGCCCGGCTGGTGTCGTTCGCGACCGCCTTGCAGTTGGCCAGCGGCGGTGGCCGGTGACCCACCCGCAGGTTCCGGCCTACGGCACCTCGACCCTGGCCGACCTGCTGCCCAGCATGAGCGCCGTGCTCGGCCTGCCCGGCCGGCCCAACGTGCTGCACCTGCCGGAGGCCGAGCGGTTCGTGGTGCTGTTGGTGGACGGCTTGGGCTGGCACCTGCTCGAAGGCCGTGAGGCGCAAGCACCGTTCTTGTGCGAACTGCGAGCGACGGGTCGTCCGATCACCTCGGGTGTGCCCAGCACCACCGCCACCTCGATCACGAGCCTGGGCACCGGGCTGACCCCTGGCCAGCACGGCATCGCCGGCTACACGTTTCGGTTCGGTGACCACCTGCTGAACGCGCTGCTGTGGCAGGGCGGCCTGGACGGCCTGGACGTGCAGCCGCAACTCACCATGTTCGAACGGCTCACCAAACTGGGCGTTTACTGCGCCACCGTGACGCCGGCCCGGTTTCGGAACACCGGGCTCACCACCTGTGCGTTGCGCGGCGCGCACTTCTTCGGATTCGCCGAAGACTCCACGGCTGCCGGGCGGGTCGAGTACGCGGTACGGGCCGCGACGGCCGCACAGCAGAGCCTGGTCTACGTCTACAACCGTGAACTCGACCACGCCGGTCACAAATGCGGCACCGCCTCGCCCGAATGGACGGCCGAACTGACCCGCGTCGACGCGCTGGCGTCGGCGCTGCGTGCGGCCCTGCCTGAGGACGTCCGGCTGATTGTCACCGGTGACCACGGCATGGTCGACGTGCCCGAGGCGTCCCGCCTGACGATCGAGCGTTACCCCGAGCTGGTTGCCGACGTGCGGCTGATCGGGGGCGAGGGCCGGCTGCGGCAGTTGTACGTGCGGCCCGGCACCGAGGCCGCTGTGCGGGCGCGCTGGGCCGAGCACCTGGGTGACCGAGCGTGTGTTATGAGCCGTGACGAGGCGTTCGCGGCAGCCTGGTTCGGGCCGGTGCAGCCCAAGCTCGCCGACCGGTTCGGCGACGTCTTGGTGGCCATGGCCGACGACGGTGCGCTGATGACCACCACCCAGCCCAACGAGTTCGGCCTGGTCGGCATGCACGGGTCGCTGACGGCGGCCGAGCTGACCGTTCCACTACTGATCGGCTGAACCGTGGCGCAACTGATCTTCTTCACCGGGCCGATGAACTGCGGCAAGTCCACGCTGGCGCTGCAGACCGACTTCACCGAGGCGCAGGCCGGACGTTTGGGGCGGCTGTTCAGCCGCAACGACCGCGCGGGAGCGGCGGTCATCTCGTCGCGGATCGGGCTGGAGCAGCCGGCCATCGAGGTGGGCGACGACTTCGACTTCTGGGCCTACGCGATTCACGAGCTCACCCACGGGCAACGGCTCGACTACCTGATCTGCGACGAAGCCCAGTTCTACACCCCCAGCCACATCGACCAACTCGCCCGAATCGTTGATGACCTGCAACTCGACGTGTACTGCTTCGGGATTCTCAGCGACTTTCGCACCGAGCTGTTCCCCGGCACCAGGCGGCTGGTCGAGTTGTGCGACCGGATGGAGTTGCTGCAGGTGCGTCCGCGCTGCTGGTGCGGCGAGCCGGCCACCCACAACGCGCGCACCGTGGACGGGTTGATGGTCACCGAGGGCAGCCAAGTGGTGGTCGGCGACGTGGTGGCCGAGCAGAGCGAGGTGGCCTACGAGGTGCTGTGCCGGCGCCACCATCGGCGTCGGATGACCGCCGCCGTGGCGCGCATCACGCTGAACCCGGAGCCGCTCCCGTTCGACCGGTAGCCCGCTGCCGGCCGGTCGTCGTCGATCAGCCCTTCGGTTTCGGTGCCGGCGCGCCGAACATGATCTCGTCCCAGCTCGGCACCGAGGCGCGTTTGCGCTTGATCGGACGAGACGGCTCGTTGGCGGCCTCGTCGACCAGGCTCGGCTGCTCCGGTTCGGTGACCGGGGCTGAGGCCGGCGTGCGCTTGCGGCCGGTCGGACGCGCCACCGGCCGATGCGCCGGCACCTCGTCGACGGGAGCGGATTCGCTCTCGGCGGCGCCCTGGCCAGCCCCGGTGACGACTTCGGGTTCGGTGACGGGCGCGGGTTCCGCCACGAGTTCTGGTTCGTCCTCGGCTTCGGCTGCCAACGTGGGCTCGCCAGCCACATCGTCCTGTGCCTGCTCCGGCTCGTCGAGAACCGGCTCAGTGACGACCATCGAGTGGACGATCGATGCCTCGGCGAAGATGGCTGCCTCACCGTCCTCGGCGCTCTCGGCATGGTCCTGTGCCTGCTCCGGCTCGTCGAGAACCGGCTCAGTGACGACCACCGAGTGGACGATCGATGCCTCGATGAAGATGGCTGCCTCACCGTCCTCGGCGCTCGCGGCTGCTGACTCGACCCCGGCGGGGGGCTGGGCAGGATCGGTGTCGTCGGTTGTCTCGAACTCGATCACCTCGCCGGTCTCTGCGGGCATCGGCTCGGGGCGGGGGTCGACCACCGGCGTCGGGTCCTGGTCGGGCGCGGGGCGCACCAGGCCGGCATAGATCTGCACCGAGTCCTCGTCGAAGCTCGACAGCATGTCGTACAGCACGTCCATATTGGAGCGATCGCCGGGAATGATGTCGTACACGCCGTCGACCTCGGCCAGGTCGCCCTCGGCGTAGGCGTCCTCGTTGTCGGGGGAGTCGGCATTGTCGGGGGAGTCGGGGGAGTCGGTGGACGCATCCAGGTCGTCGTCTTCGATGTCGGGGGTCACCGCGAACTGCGGCTGAATCGCCCGCACGATGGCGAGTTCGTCGTTCAGATTGGGCGTGTGCTCGTCGCCGTGGTCGTCGCGCCGCTTGCGCCCGGGCTGCGGGCCGTGCGAAGTGGAATGCTCACCGGTCAGCCAGCGGGCGTCCTCGTTGGCGGCCACCGAGAACCGCCCGGTCTGGTCGTAGCTGAACTCGGCGTTGCGGTGAGCCGAACCCGACTCGTAGCTGAGCCGGACGGTCCAGCGCCGCTCGGCGCTGCGCCAGGCGTCCCAGTCGACTGAGTCGATGTCGATGCCGCGCGACAGCAACCGGTCGGCGACCACCGCGCGCAGGCTGCGGTGCGCCACCGCGTCGCCGGCCCGGCGCACCGGGTTGGTCTGCGCCAGCCCGGCGATGTGCTCCCGCTCGGCGATCACCGGTGCCGCGAACGGCTCGATCTGCTCCATGGGAACACCGGCCGCCTGCGCTACCGCCTCGAGTGACTCCCCGGCCCTGATCCGGGCCTGGATGTCACGCGGCCGCAGTGCACTTTCCATCTCGATCTCCAGTTGTCCCATGCGTGCTCGGTCGTTACGCAGTGCCGCCCGCAGCCGATCGTCGGCGGGGATTGCCAATTGCTCGCCGCCCTCGACGACGACGATCAGGTTCCTGCCGTCGGGGCTGAGCCCCACGGGCCGGGCGGTGCGCATCGCTCGATCGCTCTCCTGTGTTCGTGCTAGGGCGTAACCTACCGGGTCGGACGCCCGGCAGCCCGGCAGGGAATACGGGCGGGGCGTCCTGTGGTTGAGATACCCGTCGCCGGCTCGGCCTGATTAGGGCACCTGTGATATGTATGCGTCCGACACATTTGAGATCACCGAGGTAAGCCGAGCGTTCAGACCCCATGGGGCCGCGCTGAGGATGGAGTTTACGAAAGATGGCAACCGACTACGACGCTCCGCGCAAGACCGACGAAGAGAGCGAAGACAGCATTGAGGAGCTCAAGACCCGCCGCAACGACAAGAACTCCGGCAAGGTCGACGAGGACGAGGTCGAGGCTGCCGAGTCGTTCGAACTGCCGGGGGCGGATCTGTCGCACGAAGAACTCACGGTGCGGGTGCTGCCGCGCCAGGCCGACGAGTTCACCTGCTACTCCTGCTTCCTGGTGAAACACCGCAGCCAGATCGCAACGACCCGCAACGGGCACGTGTACTGCGTGGACTGCGCCGACTGACCGTCGGCTGAGCGGGCCGAGACCCCAACCAGATCGCACCCTGGGGCAGCGCTGTTTTCGTTGGTCGAGCTTGTCGAGACCTGGGTGGTGTGGTTGTGGCGAGCGGTTTCGACAGGCTCAGCCGGCGGTGGGTGCCGCTGCTTTTTGTTGGTCGAGCTTGTCGAGACCTGGGTGGTGTGGTTGTGGCGAGCGGTTTCGACAGGCTCAACCGGCGGTGGGTAGCGCAGCGCAGAACTCCCCGGGTTCGTCCGCCCGACGACACCGACTCACGGGCAGCGGGCCAGGCGGTGACTACAGGCGGAAGTGGACCGACGACCTGGCCGGTGCGGGTGTGCCCATCGCCTTCTCCCACCGAGTCGCGGCGAAGCGGTTCACCAGCAATTGCGAGATGCCGATGCCGATGCCGCCGGCCAACGCCCAGATCAGTGCCTCACTGAGCGGGGTGGCGGGGTCATTGGGGTCGGGCGGCTCGTCGCCGGTCGCGACCTTCCAGGCCCCGCGAACTGCCTTCTGCGTAACGACGATCGTGAGCGCACCCACGGCGCCGGCGTAGATGTTCCAGAGCAGCTTCTGCGACATGTTCATCGGCGAACTCCCGGGTAGAACCAGTGGACGTGATATCGAGTCTACGTCGAAACACCTTGCCAGAGCGACATATTTCGAGGCTTCAACGAACTTGGCCAATGATGGTCAGCGTGCCCTGTGGAGTAGGGTCTAGGGGTGACCAGTAGCCTTGAGCCGACCTTCTACACCGAACGGCTGCGGGTGCCCTTCTCGTACTGGGCGATCGCGCTGTTCTTCGGGCTCAGCTTCGTCACCGCGGTCTCGTTCATGCTGGGCGATGCGGTGTTTGTGGCCAGTACCGGCACCGCCACCGTGCTGATCGCCTGGACGCTGCTGGCCTGGGGATCGCTCACCATCACCGTGGACGCGGGCGGCGTGCGGGTGGGTGCGAGCCGGCTGGACTGGGCCTACGTCGGGCAGGCCGCCGCCGTCGACCAGCAGCAGCGACGCCGGGTGTTGGCTCGCGAGGACGTCCATCTCGCCCTGCGGCCCTACGTCAGCGGCGTGGTGGTGATCGGGGTCGCCGATCGCGCCGACCCGCATCTGTGCTGGCTTGTCTCGACCCGAGACCCGGACGAACTGGTGCGTGCGATCGAGCGCAACCGGCCCTCGGGCGCCGGTGAGCAGGCCGAGCAGACGGCACTAGACTCCGGCGCGTGAGCGGCTCTGAGATCGTCGACGTAGCGCTGCTGCGACTCGACCCCGGCATGCCCCTGCCGCGCTACGCACGCGACGGGGACGCCGGGGCAGACCTGGCCACTACCACCGATGTCGAGATCCCTCCGGGCCAACGAGTGCTGGTCGGCACCGGGGTGGCGCTGGCCCTGCCGTCTGGCTGGGTCGGGCTGGTGCACCCGCGCTCGGGGCTGGCCGCTCGGCACGGCCTCACCATCGTGAACGCACCGGGCACGGTCGACTCGGGCTATCGCGGCGAGATCAAGGTGTGCCTGCTGAACACCGACACTCAACACACCGTGGCCTTGCGTCGTGGTGACCTGGTCGCGCAACTGGTGGTGCAGCGCGTTGCCCGGGCCCGGTTCGTGGAGGTCGGCGAGCTACCGTCGAGTGAACGTGGGGCAGGCGGTCACGGCTCGACCGGAGGAATCAAGGGGTGGCTGGACGCCATCGAATCAACGAAGGAGCAGGCGTGATCTTTGGACGCAAACGTAAGGCCGACCCGGTGAACGAGCCCGAGGACGACCTCAACGAGGCGACCGCCGAGCTCGATGAAGCCGATGCGGTAGACGAAGACCACACCGCCGACGTGGTGGACGACGCCGACGCCGTCGAGGTGCCCGCCGAACTCGCCGAAACTGACGACGACGAGGCCGACCCTGACGAGCCCGACGATGACGAGTCCGACGAAGACGAGGAAGCCGAAGAGATCGATTGGCGGGCCGACGGCCCCTTCGACTACGACGAGGTCGACCTGACCGCCGACGAGGTGCAGCGGCTCGATCTCGGCTCGCTGATCCTCACCCCGTGGGAGGGCATGGGCTTGCAGTTGCAGGTGAACGAGGGCAGCGATCAGGTGATGGCCGCGCTCGCGTTCTGGGAGCAGTCGGGGCTCGAATTGGCCCTGCTGGCGGCACCGACCAACGGTGGCCTGGCCGATGAACTACGCGAAGACCTGACCGAAGAGGCCGAGCAGGCGGGTGGCAGTTCGTCGACCGCCGACGGCCCGTTCGGGCCCGAGTTGCGCCGGGTGCTGCCGGCCGAGGGGCCGTCCGGCGAACAGTTGTTTCAGGTGAGCCGCACCTGGTTCGCCGAGGGCCCGCGCTGGCTGCTACGCGGCACGCTGCTGGGCGAGGCGGGGCTGACCGAGGACGAGGAAGGTACCGCGGCGCCGTTCGTGGAGTTCTTCCGCAACGTCGTGGTGCGGCGCGGCGACGCGCCCCGCGTTCCGGGCGAAGTGATCGCCATGACCATGCCGACGGTGCCGCAGGGCTGAGCCATGCCGCCCCACAACCCGTTTCGCCGCGCGCTGGACTGGCTGAGCCGGTCCACCGAAGAGCTCGACTCCGAAGAGTCGGTGCGCAGCGTGCAACAGTCGGGCTGCACGCCGATCGCCGAGGTGAGCGACCGGCAGCGGGCCACCTTGCGGGGGCGTATCGCGGTGCTCACGCTGCGCCCCCGCAGTGGAACGCCCTGGCTCGAGGCCGAGTTCAGCGACGGCTCGGGAACGATCACGTTGATCTGGATGGGCCGGCGCGAGATTCCGGGCATGGTGGCCGGCCGCGAACTGAAGGTCACCGGACGGGTGTCATGGGTCGATGGCCAGCGCCGCATTTACAACCCGTTCTACGAACTCCTGGGCACGAAAGCGGACTGAGGAGCTGGTCGAGCGTGTCGAGACCTCGGATGTCGTTGTGACAAGGGGTTTCGACGAAGATTCAGCAGCGGTAGTTGTTCGCGTCGACCGGCTACGCGTCGATGATCACCGCTGAGCGATCACGGGGGCTCAGGTAGTGCGCCAGGTCGGCCTCGTAGGCGGGGTCGACAACGAACAGCAGCTCATCGGACGCCTCGACCGCGCCGTCGCGCTCAGGTGCGCGTGCCGTGCCGTCGCGAATGATCGCCACCAGCACGGCGTCACCAGGCAGGGCCAGTTCGGCCACCCGCACCCCGACCCGCGGGCTCGATTCGGGCAGCGTCATCTCGACCAGGTTGGCGTGCCCCCCGCGGAAGCTGAGCAGCCGCACCAGATCGCCCACCGTGACGGCCTCTTCGACCAGGGCGCACATCAGCCGCGGGGTCGACACCGCCACGTCGACGCCCCACAGGTCGTCGAACATCCATTCGTTGGCCGGGTGGTTCACCCGCGCCACGGTGCGCGGCACGCCGAACTCGGTCTTGGCCAGCAGTGAGTGCACCAGATTCGTCTTGTCGTCGCCGGTGGCGGCAATCGCCACATCGCAGGTCTCGAGTTCGGCCTCCTCGAGCGAGGCCAACTCGCAGGCGTCGGCCAGCAGCCATTCAGCCTCGGGCACGCTGGCGGTCTTGATCGCCTCCGGCTGCTTGTCGACCAGCAGCACCTGGTGCCCGTTGGCGATCAACTCGCGGGCGATGGAACGTCCGACATTGCCGGCTCCGGCGATCACGACACGCATCTTCGGCCCTTTCAGTGCTTCGCCGGGGGCGCTACGAAGAGTTGCTCGACGGCGGCCTCACGGTCTTTGTGCACGGCGACGTACAGCAGGTCGCCGTCCTGGTAGATCGTCGACTCGGTCGGCACCTGCCCGACGCCGAACCGGATCAGAAACGGGATCGGGCTGTGGGCCGCGCGCTGCATCTCGCCGATCGTGGTGCCCACCCAACCCGGGTGCACTTGGAGTTCTGACAACCGAACCGTTCCGGACGGATCACGCCACTGCGGCTCGGCGCCTTCGGGCAGCAGCCGCCGCAGCACCTGATCGGAGGCCCAGCGCACCGTCGCCACCGACGGTATGCCCAGTCGCTCGTACACCTCGGCGCGGCCCTCGTCGTAGATGCGGGCGACCACGTTGTGCACCCCGAATGTCTCGCGCACCACGCGGGCCGCCAGAATGTTGGAGTTGTCGCCGCTGGAGACCGCGGCGAAGCCATCCGCGCGCTCGATGCCGGCCTTGATCAGCACGGCCCGGTCGAAGCCCATGCCCTTGACCGTCTTGCCCTGGAAGTTCGGCCCGAGTCGGCGGAACGAGTCTTGCATGGAGTCGATCACTGCCACCGAATGACCGCGCCGCTCCAGGCTGCGAGCCAACGAGCTACCCACTCGTCCGCAGCCCATGATCACAATGTGCACGCGCAGCCTCCCGCCTTGTGGACCCACCTATTGGCCGCGGCCTCAGTATAGGGAGCGCCGCCTCGCACTCCGACGGGTGGCCACAAGGTGCGCCGCCTCGCACGTCGCCGGGTGGCCACAAGGTGCGCCGCCTCGCACGTCGCCGGGTGGCCACAAGGTGCACCGCACGGTGTGGCGGCTTATAGTCATCGGACGTGAGCATCACTGATGCGGTCAAGCGGCTGGTGGTGGGACGCAAGCTGGCCAGCGCGCAATTGGGCGAGACCCTGCTTCCCAAGCGCATCGCCCTGCCGATCTTCGCATCGGATGCGCTGAGTTCGGTCGCCTACGCCCCGGACGAGATTCTGCTCACCCTCTCGATGGCGGGCCTCGTGGGGTTCAGCTACTCGTGGCCGATCGCGGTGGCGGTCGCGTTCGTGATGTTCATCGTGGTGCTGTCGTATCGGCAGAATGTGCACGCCTACCCGTCCGGCGGAGGCGACTACGAGGTCGCGACGGTCAACTTCGGCCCCAACGCCGGGCTTACCGTGGCCAGTGCTCTGCTGGTCGACTATGTGCTGACCGTGGCGGTGTCGACGTCCTCGGGTGTGCAGAACGCCGAGTCGATGTTGCCCTGGATTCAGGGCCACGAAGGGCAAGTGGCCGCCGCTCTGATCGCACTGCTGATGACCATGAACCTGCGCGGGGTGCGTGAATCGGGCACCGTGTTCGCGGTGCCCACCTACGGCTTCATGATCGCCGTGCTCGGCATGACGGGCTGGGGCCTGATTCGCATCTTCGGTTCCGGCGACCATCTTGAGGCTCCCACGAAATCGCTGGAGGTGGTCGGGTCGGCGCTGTACGACCCGTTCGCCGGCTTTGCGATGGTGGCGTTGCTGGCCCGGGCGTTTTCGTCCGGTTGCGCGGCACTGACCGGCATCGAAGCGATCAGCAACGGCGTTCCGGCGTTCAAGGCGCCCAAGAGTCACAACGCGGCGATGACCCTCACTCTGCTCGCCGGCATAGCCATCTCGATGCTGGGCGGCGTCATTCTGCTGGCTAACCTGACCGGGCTGAAGCTGGTCGATCCCGACGGGCACAGCCACTTTCTGGAGAACGGCGCCATCGTCGAGCGCGATGTCGGCACCGCGATGGGTCAGTTGGCAGCGACGGTGTTCGACAACTTCGCGCCGGGCTTCTACTTCGTGATGATCGTCACCCTCGTCATCTTGTTCCTGGCGGCGAACACCGCGTTCAACGGCTTTCCGGTGCTGGGTTCGATTCTGGCCCGCGACGGGTTTCTGCCCAAGGCCCTCTACACCCGGGGTGACCGGCTCGCCTACAGCAACGGCATTCTGCTGCTGGCGGCGGCGGCGATCGGGCTGGTGCTGGCGTTCAATGCGTCGGTCACCGCACTGATCAACCTGTATGTGGTGGGCGTATTCGTGTCGTTCACGGTGAGTCAGGCCGGCATGTTGCGGCATTGGACGCGCCACCTGAAGACCGAGACCGACCCGCTGCAGCGGCGCCGCATGCAGCGCTCGCGTGTGGTCAACGCGATTGGGCTGACCTGCACCGGCACCGTGCTGTGCATCGTGCTGGCCGTCAAATTTCTGCTCGGGGCGTGGATCGCAATCTTGGCCATGGCGACCCTGTTCGTGCTGATGCGCGGCATCCACACCCACTACCGCAAGGTGGATGCAGAGATCGCCGTCGAGCCCGGCGAGCGCAATCTGCTGCCCAGCCGGGTGCGCGCGGTCATCGTGGTGCTCGGCATCAACAAGCCGACGGTGCGCGCGGTGAACTTCGCCAAGGCGTCCCGGCCCAGTTCGGTCGAGGCGGTCACCGTCTCGGTCGACCCCGACGAGACCACGAAGCTACTCAGCGATTGGTACGCCGAAGATCTCGGCGTACCGCTGCGGGTGATCGCCTCCCCCTACCGTGAGGTGGGCGGGCCGATTCTGGACTACGTCAAGGGCCTGCGCTCCGACAGCCCCCGCGACGTGTTGTGCGTCTACATTCCCGAGTACGTGGTCGGCCACTGGTGGGAGCAGTTGCTGCACAACCAGACGGCGCTCATTCTCAAGGCCCGGCTCAATTTCATGCCCGGGGTGATGGTCACCTCGGTACCGTACTTGCTGGCGTCGTCGAAGCACGCGGTGGCCCGGGCCGCGCGCAACCCGGCCGCCTGGCGCCGGGGTGGGTCGGGCGCAGTGCTCTCGGGCAAGCACCTGGACGCGGGCTGAGGTGCGGCCCGGCGACCTGATCGGGCCCGTCGAGGTTGGCCCGATCGCCCACGGTGGGCATTGCGTGGCCCGGGTGGACGGCCGCGTGGTGTTCGTCCGGCACGCGCTGCCCGGCGAGATCGTCCGGGTTCGGGTGGTCGAGGTGACCAGCCGGTTCGCCCGAGCGGACGCGATCGCGCTGCTGACTGCGGCGCCCGAGCGGGTGCAGCCACCCTGCCCGGCGGCGGGTTCCTGTGGTGGCTGCGACTTTCAGCATGTGGAGCCGTCGTTTCAGGCCGAGTTGAAGCGCCGGGTGCTCGCCGAGCAGCTACAGCGTTTGGCCGGCATCGAGTGGAACGGGGTGGTCGAGCAGGTACAGCCGGTGTTGGGCTCGCGGGTGCGCATGCGGTTTGTGCGCGCCGACGACGGTGGCCTGGGGCTGCGCGCACATCGGTCACACAGCGTGGTGCCACTGCCCGCCGATGGTTGCCGGATCGCGCACGCCTCAATGCCGGTGAACGTTCGTGAAAGTGCACCTGATTTCGGCCATCGTGAGGCGTTTGCGGCGCAGGCGGGCGCGAATGTGGTGCGGTTTCGCGACCCGGTTGAGTATCTGGGGGTCGTGAGCGCCGAAGGTGGACGGCTGGTCGCGGCCGGTTCGGCAGCGTCCGGAGAGGTTGTGACCCAGCAGGTGGGGCAGCGTGACTTCGCGGTCGGCGTGGACGGGTTCTGGCAATCGCATCTGGCGGCGCCCGAGGTGCTCAGCGCCGTGGTGCTGCGCGGACTGCGGGCGATTGGCGGCGAGGTGGCCTTCGATCTGTACTGCGGCGTCGGGGTGTTCGCCGGGGCCCTGGTCGACGCCGGCTGCCGGGTGTGGGGCATCGAGGGCAGCAAGGCGGCGATCGTCCACGCCCGGCGCAACGTCCCCGAAGCAATCTTCTTCGCCGGTGATGTCGAACGCACTTTGAGCCGGCTGCCGAAGCGGGCCGACTTGGTGGTGCTCGATCCGCCGCGTGCTGGGGCGGGCAAGGCCGTGATGGCGGCGGTGGCGCGGCTGCGACCGCGAGCGATCGGCTACGTGGCTTGCGACCCGGCGGCGCTGGCCCGCGACCTGGGGGTTGCCCGTGCCCTGGGCTATGAGCCGGAGGCGATCACGGGCTACGACCTGTTCGGCATGACCCACCACCTGGAGGCGGTGGCGATCCTGACCCGCTGACCGGTCGGGATCGCCCAGGGTGGGCACCCGGGTTCGGCGATGGCTGACGACTCACCGACAGCGAACCGGTGGAGACCCGTTCTGCTGGGTGCCCGGACGCCCTAAAGTTGCACTCTGAAGCGGGACGCGTCCCCTTTCGGTTTCAGACAGGCTATGGGTTACTATCTCGACATCGAGATATATTCGCCGGTGCGAGCAGCAGGAGGATTTTGATGAGCATCAACAGCTTCGACGCCAGGACCACCCTCGAGGTTGCCGGCGAGACCTACGAGATCTTCGCGCTCGACAAGGTGGAGGGTTCGGCAACGCTGCCGTTCAGCCTGAAGGTTCTGTTGGAGAATCTGCTGCGCACCGAGGACGGCGCCAACATCACCGCCGACGACATTCGTGCGCTCGGCGCTTGGGAGCCGTCGGACGAGCCCAATCGCGAGATTCAGTTCACCCCGGCCCGGGTGATCATGCAGGACTTCACCGGTGTGCCTTGCGTGGTCGACCTGGCCACCATGCGTGAGGCGATCGCCGAGTTGGGCGGCGACCCGGCCAAGGTGAACCCGCTGTCGCCGGCCGAGATGGTGATCGACCACTCGGTGGTCGCCGACCTGTTCGGCACCTCTGACGCCTTCGCTCGCAACGTCGAGTTGGAGTACCAGCGCAACCGCGAGCGCTACCAGTTCCTGCGCTGGGGCCAGGGTGCTTTCGACGACTTCGTCGTGGTGCCGCCGGGCACCGGCATCGTGCACCAGGTCAACATCGAGCACCTGGCTCGGGTGATCTTCCCGCGCGTCGTGGACGGTGTGCTGCAGGCATACCCCGACACCTGCGTCGGCACCGACTCGCACACCACGATGGTCAACGGCTTGGGCGTGGTCGGCTGGGGCGTGGGCGGCATCGAGGCCGAGGCGGCCATGCTGGGCCAGCCGGTGTCGATGCTGATTCCGAGGGTGGTCGGCTTCAAGCTGTCGGGCAAGCTGCCCGAGGGTGCCACCGCCACCGACCTGGTGCTGACCATCACCGAGATGCTGCGCGAGCACAAGGTGGTCGGCAAATTCGTGGAATTCTTCGGGCCCGGCGTCTCGCAGGTGCCGCTGGCCAATCGGGCCACGATCGGCAATATGAGCCCCGAGTACGGCTCCACCATCGCGATCTTCCCGATCGACTCCAAGACCACCGACTACCTGCGGCTGACCGGGCGCTCCGAGGAGCAGATCGCGTTGGTCGAGGCCTACGCCAAGCGTCAGGGTCTGTGGCACGCCGACGACGCCGAGCCGCGCTATTCGGAATACCTCGAACTCGACCTGGGCACCATCGTGCCGTCGATCGCCGGCCCGAAGCGGCCGCAGGACCGGATCGTTCTGGCCGAGGCCGCTGACGCGTTCGGGCAGGCCATCGGCACCTACACCGACGACGCCAGCAAGCAGGTGCATGTCACGCTGGCCGATGGCGCCGACTTCGACCTGCCCACTGGCGCGGTTACCATTGCCGCGATCACCTCGTGCACCAACACGTCCAACCCCAGCGTGATGATCGGCGCCGGGCTGCTGGCCAAGAAGGCCGTCGAGAAGGGGCTCACACGCAAGCCGTGGGTCAAGACGTCGCTGGCCCCAGGGTCGAAGGTGGTCACCGACTACTACGCTCGCTCCGGCCTTGACACCTACCTGGCCAAGCTCGACTTCGACCTCGTCGGCTACGGCTGCACCACCTGCATCGGCAATTCGGGCCCGCTCATTCCCGAAGTGTCGGCGGCGGTTAACTCGGTCGATTTGGCGGTCACTTCGGTGCTGTCGGGCAACCGCAACTTCGAGGGCCGGATCAACCCCGACGTCAAGATGAACTACCTGGCCAGCCCGCCGCTGGTGGTGGCCTACGCGCTGGCCGGACGGATGGACATCGACCTGCTCAATGAGCCGCTGGGCGCGGGTGCCGATGGGCAGCCCGTCTACCTGCGCGACATCTGGCCGAGCACCGAAGAGGTCGAGCAGGTGGTCAACAGTGCGATCAGTTCCGACATGTTCACCGACCGCTACGCCGATGTGTTCGCCGGTGACGATGCCTGGCGTTCGCTGCCCACCCCGATCGGGGAGGTCTTCGAGTGGGACGCCGAGTCGACCTACGTGCGCAAGCCGCCGTACTTCGAGAACATGCCCGCCGAGCCGCAGCCGGTCTCAGACGTCTCGAACGCCCGGGTGCTGCTCAAGCTGGCCGATTCGGTGACCACCGACCACATCTCGCCGGCCGGTGCGATCAAAGCCGACAGTCCGGCTGGCAAGTACCTGACCGAGCACGGGGTGGAGCGCAAAGACTTCAACTCCTACGGTTCTCGGCGCGGCAACCACGAGGTGATGATCCGCGGCACGTTCGCCAATATTCGCCTGCGCAACCAGATCGCGCCCGGCACCGAGGGCGGCTTCACTCGCGACTTCACCGTCGAAGGTGGGCCCGTCGCCACCGTGTACGACGCCGCCCAGAGCTACGCCGCTGCCGGAATCCCGCTGGTGGTGCTGGCCGGCAAGGAGTACGGCTCGGGGTCGTCGCGTGACTGGGCGGCCAAGGGCACGGCGTTGCTGGGCGTCAAGGTGGTTATCGCCGAGAGCTACGAGCGCATTCACCGCTCGAACCTGATCGGCATGGGCGTGCTGCCACTGCAATTCCCCGAGGGTGAGAATGCCGACTCGCTGGGGCTGACCGGCGAAGAGACGTTCACCTTCACCGGCGCCGAGCAGCTCAACGACGGCACCACCCCGAAGACGGTGCACGTGAAAGCCGACGACATCGAGTTCGACGCCATCGTGCGCATCGACACCCCCGGCGAGGCCGACTACTACCGCAACGGTGGCATCATGCAGTATGTGCTGCGGTCGCTGCTGAAGGCCTGACTTGGCCAAGCGGCTGAGCCGGGCCGAGCGGACGCGGCGCGAGCGTGAGGCCGCGGCCCGTTCGAAGACCGCAGCCCGTTCGAAGACCGCAGGGTGTGCGCCTTCCGCGCCGGCGGCCCACCCGCGTCCGGCCCGTCCTGGGCGTTCGGGGGCGGCGCGGCCGGGCTTGGGTGCCGAACTGGCCGAACGGGTCGCTTGGTCGATGCTCGCCGCACTGGCTGCCGTGGTCGGCGCGGGCCTGGCGCTGGCACTGGGCGCGGCGGTGGTGCCCGCCCTGTGCCCCAGCGACGACGGCACCTGCACCTTCGGCTGGATGGTCGTGGTGGGTGCCGTCGGCTACCTGCTGGCGCTGCTGCCGGCCAGTGCGATCGGTGGGCTCGGCATCTGGTTCTGGGTGGCCTACCTGGCCGGATTCTCGCCACTGCTGGTGCTCGCCGCGGTAGGGGATTGGTGGTGGTGGACATCGCTGGCGGTGCTGCCGCCGCTGGCTGCGGTGGTCAGTTGGCCGTTCGGACGGGTGCGCATCGCAGGCTGGCAGCGCTGGGCCCTGCTGGGGCTGGCCCTGGTCTCGGCGGGCTATGCCGTGTGGTGGTACGGGTTCGCGGGGCCGTAGATCGAGACCCTGTGGTGCTTGTCGAGACGGCCCGTTGGTCGAGCCTGTCGAGACCCTTGGCCCTCGAGCTGGCGAAACGTTGGTCGAGCCTGTCGAGACCTCACGCATACACCGCTGCGGCAAGGGGTCTCGACGGGCTCGACCAACGAAAAATCAGCGCTTCGTTAGGGAGGTGCTGATCAGGGCCGCCACCGCCGGTTGAGCTTGTCGAAACCCCTTACCGCTGCGCATATCTGAGTTCTCGACGGGCTCGACCGGCGACAAATCAGCGCCATTTTTTTGGGGTGCGATCAGGCCAGGGCCTTGGCCTTCAGACGGCTGTACTCCTCGTTGCTGATCGTGCCGGCGTCGAGCAGTGCCTTGGCCCGCGCGATCTCGTCGGCCGGGCTGCCGGCCACCGAGCGGATGTATTCGTCGGCGGCGGCTTTGTTGCGTTCGGCCTGGACCGCCGCGCGTTGGCCCATGCCGCGGCCACGAACGATCAGGTAGATGAGTGCGGTGATCACCGGAAAGAAGATCAGTGCGATGACCCACACCGCACGCACACCACCGTTCAGTTCACGATCGCGGAAGACGTCGATCACGATGTTGAACAGCACCATCAGGTACGACACGAAGATGATGATCGTGAGGGTGTACCAGAAGATGCTGCCCACATTCGACCAGAATTCGGGCATCAAGAAGGGCCTTTCGGTTCGGGGTGCGCTGACTCGAGCCAGTGCGACAACGAGCCTAGTGATAGCCCACAACCATTGCGGCAGCGACCCACTGTCTGGGCCGGCCTATCCGATAGGGTCATTTCCACTGGCCAGCAGATCGGACACCGCACCATGACCGTTGAGGCCCCGCCGCGAGCACCTTGGTACCGTCGCCGGTTGCACATCGCCACCCCGCCACGTCCGAGCAGCGACCCGGCGCCCGACCGATCGGGCGCCATGGCCCGGCTTGACCGCCTGCTTGCCCTGGACGCCGATATTCCGGACGACACCAGCACCACGTTGTTCGAGCCCGACCGGGCCGCCCCGGTCACCGTTGTAATGTGGCACGGCTTCACCAACGCACCCTCGCAGTTCACCGCGGTCGCCGAGCGGCTCAGCGGGCCGGGTTGCCGGGTGCTGGTGCCGCGGATGCCTCGGCACGGGTTGGCGGACTTGCTCAACCGTGAACTGGCCGGGCTCACCCAGGGCGAACTCGTCGAGCACGTGAACGCCTGCATCGATGTCGCGGCAGGTCTTGGCGACGAGGTGTGGGTGTTCGGGCTCAGCGCGGGCGGCACCATGGCGGCCTGGGCCGCCGCCACCCGCCCGGAGGTGAGCCGGGCTGTGTTGGCCGCACCGCTGGTGGCGCCCAAGGGCTTTCCGATGCCGGCGGTGCGGCTGTGCGTCAGGTTTCCGCGCATCGTGCCGAGGTTCTACATGTGGTGGGATCCGCGAGTGAAGGCCGAACTGGGCCACAGTCCGTACGCCTACCCTGGCTTTCCTTTACCGGGCGTGATGCCATACCTGCACCTGTCCGAGGCGCTGTTCGACCACAGCGTCGAGGCGGGGCACCGGCTGCAGCGGGTGGTGCTGATCACGAACCCCAACGACATCGCCGTGCGGCAGGACGCCGCCCAGGCCTTCGGCAGAACAGTGCTCGCGGGAGCGTCCGACTACTACGGAGTGGCACACATCGACCGTGATCTGAACTGGGCCCACGATTTCGTCGACTCCTGGTCACCAAACGCCGGCACCGCCGAGGAGGTCGTTGCCGTGGCGTCCGCCGCCTTCGGGATCGGTGACCCGGCGGCCGGCGGCCTGCTGGTGCCGCCGTTGGTCACGAAACATCCCTGACCATCAGTGTGAATTCTTCGCACCAGTGCCCAAGGGTCTCGCTCGTTGCGCCGTAAGCTCGCTCAACCGTGCGAAGAATTCACACTCGGCCTGAGCACCAGACTGGGCAGGTCGGCAGAAATGCCCGCGGTTGCGCCGGTCGAACCCCTGCCGGGGCTGGGCGGCCGGCTGGCTCGACTTCTCTCGACGATCGCGATGATCAACGCAACCACCGCTGGTTGAGCTTTTCGAACCCTTGCCGCGGCGGCAGGTCAGACTGCTCAACAAGCGCGACCACCGAGAATGAGCGTTTGTCTCGACCGGCGATGAGTCAGTAGCTGCGCCGCTTGCCCTTGTGAGAACCGCCCTCGGAGTGGGGGCGGTGACTCGGCGACCGGCCCTGCCCACCCTTGGCGTACCCGCCGTTGGGTTTGCGCCGCTTGTCGCCTCGGCCGGCAGTTTCGCCGCGGGCCGGGGTAAGTTCGATCAATTTCCCAGAGATGCGCGTGGACTTCAGTGCCTCCCACGTTTGCTGCGGCAGCTGGGCCGGCAGTTCGACCAGTGAGTGGTCGAGGCGAATGTCGATGTGCCCGAAGTCTTCGCGCCTCAGCCCGCCCTCGTTGGCCAGGGCGCCGACGATGTGTCGCGGCGTGATGCGATGCCGCTTGCCCACCGCGATGCGGTACGTGGCGAGCGCGGGAACGTCCCCCCGCGGGCGCTGCTGCCGCGTGGCAGGTTCGGCGCCCTCGTCGTCACGGTGCGCACGACCCTCGCGCGGCTGTGGCTCGCGGTCGGGTTCGAGTAGCAGTGGCTCCTCGCCCTGAGCGGCCAGGGCCAAGGCAGCCGCCACATCGAGCTCGGGCACGTCGTACTCGTCGACGTAGTGCGCCACCACCTGCTTGAAGAAATCCAGCCGGTCGGAGCCCAGCGCCCGGGTGATGGCGTCGTCGAACCGGCTCAGCCGGGTGGCGTTCACGTCGTCGGCGGTGGGCACGGGCGTCTGGGTCAGCGACTGGCCGGTGGCCCGTTCGATCGCCGAAAGCAGCCGCCGTTCTCGCGGGGTGACAAATGAAATCGCCTCGCCGCTGCGGCCGGCCCGACCGGTGCGTCCGATCCGGTGCACGTACGACTCGGTGTCCAGCGGCAGATCGTAGTTGACCACGTGGCTGATCCGGTCGACGTCAAGGCCGCGCGCGGCCACGTCGGTGGCCACCAGAATGTCGAGCGCGCCCGACTTGAGCTGGTTGATCGTGCGCTCGCGCTGGGCCTGAACCACGTCGCCGTTGATCGCCGCCGCCGAGAAGCCGCGGGCGCGCAGCTTCTCGGCCAGCGTCTCGGTCTCGTTCTTGGTGCGGACGAACACGATCATGCCCTCGAAGTTCTCGGTTTCGAGGATGCGGGTCAGAGCATCGACCTTCTGCGGGTAGGGCATCACCAGGTACCGGTGCTGCACATTGGCCGCCGTCGCGGTGCGACCCGTCACCTTCACCTCGACCGGGTCGGACAGGTATTTCTTCGACAGCTTGCGGATGGCCGGCGCCATGGTGGCCGAGAACAAGGCCACCTGCTTATCGCGCGGGGTGTCGGCCAGGATCGTCTCGACGTCTTCTGCGAACCCCATGTTCAGCATCTCGTCGGCCTCGTCGAGCACCAGGAAGCGGAGCCGCGACAGGTCGAGGGTGCCCTTCTCGAGGTGGTCCATGATGCGGCCGGGGGTACCCACCACGACCTGCACGCCGCGGGCCAGGGCGCTGAGCTGCACTCCGTAGCCCTGGCCGCCGTACACCGGGAGCACGTGCACGCCCGACAGCCGGGCCGCGTAGGTCTGAAACGCCTCGCACACCTGCAGGGCCAGCTCACGGGTGGGTGCCAGCACCAGCCCCTGCGGGGCCTTCTGCCCCGGTTCGAGGCGCTGCAGAATGGGCAGTGCGAAGGCCGCGGTCTTGCCGGTTCCGGTCTGGGCCAGGCCCACCACGTCACGTCCGGCCAAAAGCGCCGGAATGGTCTCGGCCTGAATCGGGGACGGGTTCTCGTAGCCGATGTCGCTCAGCGTGGCGAGCAGCCGGTCGTCGAGGCCAAGGTCGGCGAAGTCGGGCTCGTCGCCGGGGGAGTCATGGGAGGTCACGCTCCGACGGTAGTGCCCAGACCGCCAAAACACCGCCTCGGCTGCCCGACGGACCGATCGTCGTCACTCAGGTGCCCGCCGCGCAACGGTCCGGCTGGTCGAGTGCCGACCGTCGTCGGAGCCGTCCGGCGCCCCGATAGCCAAGAGCGACGCGGTCGTGAAAGGTCTCGCCGTGCACTCTCTCGAACTTCGCCGGCGCTCGCCCTGGGTCGCGATGCTCGACACGGTGCTCTTCGTGCTGGCCGGGCTGGCTTCGGTGTGGTTGGCCTATCAGACGCCGGGCGACGGCATTCAGCCCGGCTGGCCGTTGCTGCTCGGGGTGGTTATCTGGGTGTTGGTGCCCTACCTGGTGCTGCCGCGCATGCACCGCATTCTGAGCCGCGTCCACGTGCCCGACTACTTCATCGGACGCACCCGCACCGCCCTGCTGGGCGAGCCGGTCAACCTGGCACTCCGCGGCAGCGCCGATCAGGTGCGCCAGGCGATGGTGGCCGCCGGCTGGCGAATCGTGGTGGACGCCCTGCGTCGGCGCAGCTACCCCAACGCACCGGTGAGCGCGCTGGTGCTGTTCGGACGCGCCTACCAACGACAGGCTCGACAGGCTCGACCAGCGAAGATTCAGCGTCTCGTAGGGAAGTGCTGTTCAACGCGTCCACTGTTGGTTGAGCTACGTCGAAACCCCTAGTGAGGATGGTCTGACTGTGGTCTCGACAGGCTCGACCATTGAAGATTCAGCGTTTCCCGGGGAAGTGCTGTTCAATGCGTCCACTGTTGGTTGAGCTACGTCGAAACCCCTAGTGAGGATGGTCTGACTGTGGTCTCGACAGGCTCGACCATTGAAGATTCAGCGTTTCCCGGGGAAGTGCTGTTCAATGCGTCCACTGTTGGTTGAGCTACGTCGAAACCCCTAGTGAGGATGGTCTGACTGTGGTCTCGACAGGCTCGACCATTGAAAACTCAGCGCCTCCTGAGGGTCCCGTGCGGGTCCTCACCGAGGGTGGGCCATGGTGGGCAGCTTGGGCTCAGGCGCGCCAGAATCCCGAGAAGGTGATCCGGCTCTTCGGCACGCCCGCCTGGTGCAGCGTGCGTCGGCCCTGTGTGGCCAAGCGCGACTCACCGACCACGAAGGCGTACGCCCCGGGGTGCTTGCCGGCGCAGTCTCGCAGCACGCTCAGCGCACGGTGCCCGACCGGGTCGGACGCCCCGCGCGCTACCCACTGAATCCGCATGCCCGTGGGTGCCGTCACAGGGTGCACGTCATCAGCGGCAGGCACCTCGATGATCGCCGTGCCCACCGCATGGCTGGGCAGGTCGCGCAGAATGCCGCGGACGGCCGGAAGCCCGCTCTCGTCGCTGACCAGAACGAACTCCTCGGCATCGGAGGGCGGGTCGAACAGCACGCCCTGATCGAGCAGCCCCGCAGGGCTGTCCGGCTCGGCGTGGACCGCCCAGCGGGCCACGCCTGAGAGCTCACCCTCATGCCAGTGAAGCACCACGTCGATGTCGAGCTCGGCCACCTCGCCCGCGCAGCGATACTCGGCAACGGTGTAGTTGCTGCAGTGCGGGCGATCGGCCTCGGGAATGTCCAGGTAGGACTGCCACCACTGGCGACCCTTCACCTCGGGCAGACGCAGTTCGCCGCCCGGCCGCACAGGAAAGAAGAGCCGAAACCAGTGGTCGAGGCCGCGCCAGTCGAAGCCGCACAGGTCGCCGGAGGCAATGGTGACCCGCTGAAACGAGGGCGAGACCCGCTGGGTGCGCACGACCTGGGCAGTGAACATGCGGGGTTCGCTGGGCATCAGAGGGGGGTACGTGGCCATACGAGAGTCCTTCAGGCGGTTAGGGAAGCGCTGATTTTTCGCTGGCCGAGCTTGTCGAGACCTCAAACGGAGTGCTCTGACTAGGGGTTTCGACAAGCTCAACCAGCGGTAGGCGCATTGACTAGGGTCTTCTTAGGTTAGGCTAACCATATGGCTTCTCGGGCGTTCGCCGCCGTGCGGCGCCGGCGGCTGAGCGCCACGGCCGCGATGGGTCTTGCGCTGGTGGTCGTGCTGCTGGCCAGCCTGGCGCTGGGCAGCAACCCGATCTCGCCGGCGCGGGTGGTGCAGGCCCTGCTCGACCCGGCGAACGATCCCGATTCGGTGGTCTGGGGTTCACGGGTGCCGCGCACGGTGCTCGGCCTGGTGGTGGGCTTCTGCCTGGGGGTGTCGGGCGTGGTGATGCAGGGCCAGACCGGCAACCCGCTGGCCGACCCCGGACTGTTCGGCGTGTCGGCGGGCGCCAGCCTGGCTGTGGTGCTTGGCGCGTTTTTGCTGGGGCACAACTCGATGACCGCGTCGCTGCTGCTGGCCATGGCCGGGGCGCTGGTCGCCAGCGTGCT
This sequence comes from Micropruina sp., assembly GCF_047602085.1. Classification (GTDB taxonomy): domain Bacteria; phylum Actinomycetota; class Actinomycetes; order Propionibacteriales; family Propionibacteriaceae; genus Micropruina. Next base: position 368,390 of record NZ_JASGID010000004.1, on the reverse strand, counting down.
GGTGTTCACGATCGGCACGCTGAGCCGAGACCTGGCCAATCCGGTGCCGCTGGCCATCGCGGGCACCGCAGTCAGCGCCCTGCTCGGCGCTGTGATCTCATTTCTGGTGCTGACCAACCAGAGCTCGCTCGAGGCGTACCGGGTCTGGGTGGTGGGCTCGCTGTCGGGCCGCGGCCTGGACGGCCTGCTGCCGGCCCTGCTGATGGCGTCGGTGGGCCTGGTGCTGGCCGTGCTGAACGCCCGTTCGCTGAACAGCCTGACCCTGGGCACCGAACTCGCCCAGGGCTTGGGCGAGACGCTGTGGCGGGCCCGGCTGGTCGGGCTGGCCGGCATCACGCTGACCTCGGCCAGTGCGGTGGCGCTGGCCGGGCCGATCGGCTTCATCGGGCTCACCGCACCCCACCTGGGCCGGACGCTGGTGGGCGGTAACCATTTCCGGTTGCTGCCCGCTTCGGGCCTGATCGGCGCCGTCACCCTGCTGGCCTGCGACGTGGTCGGACGGCTGATCGGCGGTCAGGCCGAGGTGCCGGTCGGTGTCGTGCTGGCCACCCTGGGCGGTGTTGCGTTTGTCGCCATCGTCCGACGCACCACATTGGCGGCGTTGTGAGCCGCCGGCAGGGCGTCGACCTCGGCGTGATCGCACTGCCCTGGCGGGCGCGCGTCTTCTGGGTCACAATCGCTTGCCTGATCGTGGTGCTGGCCGCGTTCACCTTCGGAATCGTCGCGGGTTCGTCGCGCATGGGTGTCGCCGACGTCTGGGCCACCCTGGCCGGCGCGGGAAGCCGCAGTTTCGAGTTCATCGTGTTTGAACTGCGGCTGCCTCGGGTGGCCGCGGGCATCGGCGTCGGGCTCTGCCTCGGCCTGGCCGGTGCGCTCACCCAGACCTTCTCGCGCAACCCGCTGGCCACCCCCGACATTCTCGGCGTCACCTCGGGCGCGGCGGCCGGGGCGGTCATCGCCATCGTGGTCGGCGGTGGAGGCTACGCGGTGGGTGCGTCCCTGCTCGGTTTCGGCATTCCGGTGGTGGCCACCGTCGGCGGGCTGCTCGCCGCCGCCGTGGTCTACGGCCTCTCGTGGCGCCAGGGCGTCGACAGCTTCCGATTGATTCTGGTGGGCATCGGCGTCACCGCCATTCTCGCAGGGCTGACGAACTACCTGCTGGTGCGGGCTCAGCTCAGTCAGGTGACCGCCGCCACCCAGTGGCTGGTCGGCAGCCTCTCGGGTGTGTCGTGGGCCAGTGTCTGGCCGATGGCGGTGGTGCTGGCCGTCGTGGTGCCGTTCGCGCTCAGCCAATCGGCACCGCTGGGCATCGGGCAGTTGGGCGACGAGTTCTCGACCGGCCTGGGTGTCGCGGTGCAGCGGCATCGTCTGTTGGTGATCGCCGCCGCCGTGGTGCTCACCAGTGCCGCGGTCTCAGCTGCCGGGCCGGTTGAGTTCGTCGCCTTCGTCGCCCCCCAGGTGGCCCGCCGCCTGGCCCGCACGGCGCGTCCCCCGCTGATCGCGTCGGCCCTGGTCGGCGCGGCCCTGGTGTTGGTGGCCGATGTCGCTGCCCGGGTGCTGCTCGGTGCCGAGATACCCGTCGGGGTGATCACGGCGATCATCGGGGCGCCGTACCTGATCTGGCTGATCACTCAGCCCAACCTCAAGGAGCGTGCATGACCACCTCCGAGCCCGCGCTCGTAGCCGAGGGCGTGACCCTTGGCTACGACCAGCACACGGTGTTCACTGGGCTCGACCTGCGCATCGACCCCGGCACCGTCACGACTCTGATCGGCGCCAACGGCTGCGGCAAGTCGACCCTGCTCAAGGCGTTCGGACGGCTGCTCACGCCCCGCGCCGGCCAGATTCGGCTGGGCGGCACTCCGCTGCGGCAGTTGTCGTCACGGGCGGTGGCGCGGCGACTGGCGATACTGCCGCAGAGGCCGCTCACGCCGGCGGCGACCACGGTGCGCGACCTCGTGATGCGCGGACGTCACCCGCACCAGACCTTGTTGCGGCCCTGGAGCCCCGATGACGCTCGCTTGGTCGACGATGCGCTGGCGGCCACCGGTATGACCGAACTGGCCGACCGTGACGTCACCGCACTGTCGGGTGGCCAGCTTCAGCGGGCCTGGATCGCGCTCGTGCTGGCCCAGGACGCGCCGCTGATCCTGCTGGACGAACCGACCACCTTTCTCGACCTCAGCCACCAATTGGAGGTGCTGCGGCTGGTCCGGCGGATCAACGCCAGCCAGGGTGCCACGATCGTCATGGTGCTGCACGATCTGAGCTTGGCCGCGCGCTATTCCGATCGGCTCGTGGTGCTGCACGACGGTGCGGTGCTGGCCGACGGCGAACCGTGGCAGGTGATCACCCGCGAGGTGCTGGCCACCGCGTTCGGGCTGAACGCGCTGGTGATCGCCGACCCGGCCTCGGGTCGTCCGCTGGTGGTGCCGCTGGAGCCCGGTCAGGACGATCACCCGGCGGACGGGGGAGCATCACCCAACGATGGGCTGAGCAACGCCCGAGCTGTTGGTTGAGCGTGGCCGAGGAATCGCCGAACAACGCAATCAGCGCTGGTTGTGCGTGTCGAAAACTCTTGTCGGAGTCTGGTGTTCCGAGGTCTCGACAGGCTCGACCAACGCTGGTTGTGCGTGGCGAAACCCCTTGCCGACGTCTGATGTACCCAGGTTTCGACAGGCTCGACCCGTGAAAGTCGGACGTTGCCTTCGACCCCGCACCGGCGCACCGCGGCAGAGGATCTCGGAACGCTCGACCGTGCAGCCCGGGTCTTGCGGCCGACGACCGCTCGGTCGGGCGGTGTCCATGACGGATCAGAAACCAGGGCAGCCGATTAGGTTAGGCTAACCTGACCTTCATGCACCTTTCCTCGAAGTTTCGCGCGCTCGTTGCCGCGCTGATCTGCCTGGTGGCACTGGCCGCCTGCAGTGCTCAATCGGGCACTCCAGCCACGTCAGCCGCGTCCAGCCCGTCGGCAGCCGGGCCCTGGAGTTACACCGACGACACCGGCGCGACCATCACTTTGCCGGCCAAGCCGCAACGCGTCGTCGGCTTCGCCGACCAGGTGCTCACGCTGCTCAGCTACGGGGTTCAGCCGGTCGCGGTCTTCGGCCGGGTCGATGTCAAGAGCGACCCGCGTTTCGAGGGCATCGACCTGTCGAACATCAAGATTCTTGGCAACTCCTACGGCGAGATCGATCTTGAGGCGCTCGCCGAGGTGGCGCCCGACCTGATCGTGACCGGTGCATACCCCTCCGACCGTGAGGGCACCATCGACAGCACCCAGCCGCTGTACGGCCTCAAGGACGTCGAACAGCAGAAGAAGATGGAGGCTATTGCTCCCTTCGCCGCGATCAAGGTCGGTGGCGAGGGCATCAAGGTGATCGAGAGCGGCGTCAATCTGGCGCTGGCGCTGGGTGCCGACCAGGCCACCGTGGACGCCCATAAGGCCTTGTTCGAAACCGCATCGGCCAAGCTGAGTGAAACCGCCAAGGCCAGTGACCTGGAGGTCACCGCGATGTACGCAGACGCCGACGGCATCTACCTGGTCAAGCCCGACGACGAACCGCAGACCCAGTTGTTCAAGAGCCTGGGGGTCAACTACACCTCGGTGAATCCGGGTGGCGCTTACTACTGGGACATCTTCAGCTGGGAGAACGCGGCCAAGATGATGACCGGCGACATCATCTTGCTGTCGAACGAAGGCTTTCAGGTCGCCGACCTGAAAAAGCAGGCCACCTTCGCCAAGCATCCGGCGCTGGTCGCCGGTCAGGTGTACCCAAACCCCTACATCGCCATGAACTACTCCGCACAGGCCAAGGCGATGGACACCATGGTCGGCTACCTGACCACGGCCAAGGAGGTCAGCTAATCGCTGTCGCCTGCTTTGCTCCAGGGGGCGGTGGTCACCCCAACCGCCGCTGGTCGAGCTTGTCGAAACCCCTCACCGCAGCGCGATGGAAGCGCTGATGTTTCGTTGGTCGAGCTTGTCGAGACCTCGGATACAGTGCCCTGAATAGGGGTTTCGACAAGCTCAACCGGCCGCGCGCCACTCAGGGGCCGGCTGCGAAGCGGGCGCTTCAGATGCTGGCACTGAGCCGCCACTGGGCCGAGTCGCCCAGGCTGTTCATGTACCGCACTCCCGAGAGCTGGGCCCCGCTGGGAACGTCGAACACGATCCAGCCCTTGGCGCACTGGCCGGGCTTGTACAGCCGTCCCTCGCCGTTGGGGTAGCTGGGCGTCGGTTCGGAGCTGCCGTGCACGGTGCTGGCCGGGTACTCTTCGCTGTCGGGGCCGAGCAGCACCCAGTTGTCCCAGGTGAGTTCGATGCCGGACGCCGCAGACACGTTGCAGGTCTTGACCATCGCCAGCACCTGATTGCCGCGGTGGCCGTTCACCGTGGCGCGCTTGCTGTCGAGCACCGTGATGGTTACCTCGCCGTTCAGGTCGAGCACCTCGCCCGGTGCCCGGAAGCTGCCCGCCGAGCCGCTCTGAGTCAGGCTCGGTGAAGGCGAGCCGCTCTCAGACGGGGTCGGGCTCGGGCTGGTGCTGCCGGTGCCGGACGGCGTGGCGCTGGGCGAGTCGGTGGCCGACGGGCTCGCCGCCTCGGTGGCACCTGCCGAGAGCGAGATCTCAGGCACCGGCGGCGGTGTTGAGGCAGCGGGTTGCCCAACCGTGCAGGCACTCAACAGCAGCAGCAACGGAACCAGGCGCTTCATGCGCCGACCCTACGGCCACCGGTCGAGCAAGCGATACCCCACGAAGGAGGATTCAGCAGCGCGCCACCGCCGCGTGAAGCATCGTGGTGACGGGCTCTTTCTCGCACCCTGTGAGCGGGTCGGGCCGCCTTCACCGGCTACCCGGGTCACCGGTCGGCGCGCGAAGGCGATCAGGCCAGGGCGGCGCGCACCAGGCCGGCGGCGGTCTTGCCGTCGCCACGGCCGGCGATGCGCGGCGTGACCGCCTTCATCACCAGCCCCATCTGTTTCATCGTCGGCTTCTCGCCGAGGGTTGCCGTGACGGCCGCCACCTCTTCGTCGACGATCGCCGCGATCTCGGCCTCGCTCAATTGCTGGGGCAGGTACTCGGCCAGAATTGCGGCCTCGGCCAGCTCCTTCTGAGCCAACTCGGGGCGGTTGCCGGTGGTGTAGGCGTCGGCGGAGTCCTTGCGCTTGCTCACCTCGCGGGCCAGCACCTGCTGCTCGTCGGCGTCGCTCAGTTCGCGGGCCGCCTTGCCCGCCACCTCTTCGTTGGCGATGGCGGCCAGTGCCATGCGCACCGTCGACTTGCGGGCTTCGTCGTGGGCCTTGAGCGCGGCCACCAGGTCGGCTTTGAGTCGGGTCTTGATCGCTGCCATGGAAATGTGGGTCCTTTCGGGTAACCGCACCATTGTGGCATCAACGCCCGCCGTAGAATCGGCGCCGATGTCTATGCGCCTGTTCGCCGCCGTCATTCCGCCCGCCACGGCGCTCAACGCGCTTGAGGCCTTCGTCGAGCCACGTCGGGCTGCAGACCCGGCCCTGCGCTGGGCCGGACGGGAGCACTGGCACCTCACGCTGGCCTTCTTCGGCGATGTGCCGGACGGCCGCATCGAGCCTCTGCAGCATGCACTGAGCGGGGTGGCCGGGCCGCCCTTCCCGCTCACCCTGGACGGCGCCGGCTGCTTCCCCAACCCCGCCCAGGCACGTGTGCTCTACCAGGCCGTCAGCACCGGCGCTGACGAGCTCACGACCCTGGCCCGCCGGGTGCGCAGCGCGGCCGATCGCGTCGGTGTGCCGTCCGACAATGCCCGGTATCGTCCGCACCTGACTCTGGCCCGCACTCGCCGACCGGCGCCACTGACCCGCTGGCTACGGGTGGTGGACAGCTTCCCCGCGCTCAGCTTCGGCGTCGACTCGTTCGTGCTGATGAGTTCGCATCTGCACCCCAGCGGGCCCGACTACCGGGTCATCCACAGCGTTTCCCTCTGAACCCGATCAAAGTCGATCCACCGCTGGGGAAGCGCTGGCTGTTCGCCGTTCGAGCCTGTCGAGACCCCGAACGGGGTGCTCTCATTGTGGGTTTCGACCTAGCTCAACCAGCGGTGGGTGCGTTGATCAGTGCGTCCCAGGACCTCCCGTGGGGCCGACCTCACCGCGACCTCCCTGCGGGGCCTGGCTCGACTGGGCCAGGGGTGCTGCACAACCACCCGACAGGCGGTGCGCGTCCACGTGGCCCAGGGCTGCCCCACGCCCACCCGGCCGGCGGCGCACGTCCACGCACCGACTGAACCGCGGCCGTGCGCCGAGACCGCGGTTAGGCTGAACCAGCGGTACCGACGAAGGCGAGCAATTCCATGACCTACCAGCCCGAAACTCTGGCCGTGCACGCGGGGCAAGAGGTCGCCGACTCGGCGACCAACGCCCGCGCGGTGCCGATCTACCAGACCACGTCGTACGTGTTCGACGACACCCAGCACGCCGCGGACCTGTTCGCGCTCAAGGTGCCGGGCAACATCTACACCCGGATCATGAATCCGACCCAGAGTGTCTTCGAGACCCGGATGACGGCCCTCGAGGGCGGCGTCGGGGCCCTGGCCACCAGTTCGGGATCGGCTGCGGTGACCTACGCCGTGCTCAACCTGACCTACGCCGGCGACAACATCGTGGCGCTCAGCACCTTGTACGGCGGCACCTATGCGCTGTTCGCCCACACCCTGCCGCAGTTCGGCATCGAGGTGCGCTTCGTCGACCCCGAGAAGCCGGACGAACTCGCCCGGCACGTCGACGACAAGACCAAACTGGTTTTCGGCGAGACGGTGGGCAACCCGCTGGTCAACGTCGTCGATCTCGATGCCTGGTCGGCAGCCGCGCACGCACTCGGCCTGCCGTTCATCGTCGACAACACCGTGCCAACCCCCTACCTGTGTCGGGTGTTCGAACACGGCGTCGACATCGCGGTGCATTCGGCCACCAAGTACATCGGCGGCCACGGCACCTCGATCGGCGGAGTGATCGTTGACTCCGGTAACTTCGACTGGACGGCACACGCCGACCGGTTCCCCGGCCTCACCCAGCCCGACCACGCCTACCACGAGGTGGTCTGGACCGAGGCGGCCGGCAACCTGGCCTACATCATTCGTGCCCGCACGGTGCTGCTGCGCAACACCGGCGCCGCCGTCACGCCGATGAACTCCTGGCTGTTCCTGCAGGGTCTTGAGACCCTGCACCTGCGCATGGAACGGCACAGCAGCAACGCCCTGGCGGTGGCGCAATACCTCGAGCAGCACCCGGCTGTGTCCTGGGTGAACTACCCGGGCCTGGACTCGTCGCAGTGGCACGAGATCGCCCAGCGAATTCTGCCCCGCGGGGCGTCCGGCATCGTGTCATTCGGGCTGAAGGCCGGCCGCGACGGCGGCTCGAAGTTGGTCGAGTCGCTGCAACTGTTCAGCCACCTGGCCAACATCGGCGACGCCAAGTCGCTGGTGATTCACAACGCCACTACCACACACAGCCAGCTCACCGAGAGCGAGCTCGAGGCCGCCGGTGTGGCGCCCGAGATGGTGCGCCTCAGCGTGGGGATCGAGAATGTGGACGACCTGATCGCCGACCTGGATCAGGCGCTCGCGCAGTTCTGACCACGATGACGATCCCCGGTTCGATCGGTCAGGTGCAGACCCAGACCGCCCGGCTGTTCACCGAGCAGGAGCCGCTGCGGCTGGCCAGCGGTGAGTGGCTCGGGCCGGTCGACGTCGCCTACGAGACCTACGGCACCCTCACGCCGGCCAAAGACAACGCGGTCTTCATCTGCCACGCCCTCACGGGCGACGCGCATGCCGCCGGCCTGCACTCGGGCGCCAAACGTCCGGGCTGGTGGGACAACCTGATCGGCCCGGGCAAACCGCTCGACACGAACCGATTCTTCGTGATCAGCGCCAACCTGTTGGGCGGCTGTCAGGGCACCACCGGCCCGGCCAGTATCGACCCGGCCACCGGTTGTGCCTACGGGCTGAGCTTTCCGCTGCTCGATATGGCCGACTTCGTGACGGTGCACCGGGCGCTGCTCGCCCACCTGGGCATCGACCGGCTGCTGGCGGCTCTGGGCGGCTCGCTGGGCGGCATGCAGGTGCTGCAGTGGGCGTTGACCCACCCCGAGCAGTTGACCAACGCTGCCATCGTGGCGGCGTCCTCGCGGCTGACAGCGCAGAACATCGCTTTCTCAGCGGTGGCCCGGCGGGCGATCATGGACGACCCCGAATTTCACGAGGGCCGCTACGCCGAACGCGGAGTGGTGCCGCGGCTCGGGCTGCGCACGGCGCGCATGATGGCCCACATCACCTATCTGTCAGAGGACGCGTTCAGCGAGAAATTCGGCCGCACTCCGCACCCCGAACGCGACAAGCCCGGTTTCGGCATCGACTTCGCCGTCGAGAGCTACCTCGACCACCAGGGCCGGGTGTTCCTCGAACGTTTCGATGCCCTGTCGTACCTGTACCTCTCGCGGGTGATGGACTATTTCGACCCGTTCAGCCGGGCCGGCGTCACCGACCTGATCGCGCAGTGCCCGGTCAATTTTCTGGTGATGTCGTTTGATACCGACTGGCGGTTCAGCACCGAGCACTCCCGGCGCATCGTGAAGCATCTGTCGAACGCCGCCCAGCCGGTGACGTTTCGCAACATCCCCTCCAGTTGGGGTCACGACTCGTTTCTGCTGCCGGTCGAGCGTTACCACGACACCTTGCGGGCCTGGTTCACCCGGGCCCTACAGGAAGGTCTGCGATGACACTTCGGCCAGACCTGAACCTGATCGCACATCTGGTGCCCGGCTCGTCACGGGTGCTCGACCTGGGTTGCGGCGACGGCACCCTGTTGCACCACCTGATCAACGCCCACGACTGCACCGGCACCGGGGTCGAGATCGACCCCGACAAGGTGCTGGCGGCGATTCTTTCGGGTGTTCCGGTGATGGAACTCGACCTGGACGCCGATCTGTCGCTGTTCGCTAGCGGCTCCTACGACACCGTGGTGCTGTCGCGCACGATCCAGACCATTCGGCACCCCGAACTGGTGCTCACCGAGATGGCGCGGATCAGCAGCCGGCTGATTGTGTCGGTGCCCAACTTCGGGCTATTGCAGCACCGGATCATGTTGCTGCGCGGACGGATGCCGATGTCGCGAGAGCTGCCCTATAGCTGGTACGACACCCCCAACCTGCGGTTCACCACCCTGGTCGACCTTGAGGAGTTATTCACCAAGCTGGGGCTGGTGATCGACCAACGGATCAACCTGTCGATGACCGGTGAACCGCTGGGCAAGGGCTTCCGGGCCGCGAACCTGCGGGCCGGTGCGGCGGTGTACGTGCTCAGCCGGAGCTAGGGGAGTGCTGGTCTGCGATCCTGCTGGTCGAGCTTGTCGAGACCTTTTGCTGGAGCGCATGTGCGAGGTTTCGACTCGCTCGACCGGCGAGAGTTGGTCTGCGATCCTGCTGGTCGAGCTTGTCGAGACCTCGATTGGAGTGCTCTGACTAGGGATTTCGGCAAGCTCGCCCGGCGATTGATCAGCGTTCCCTAGGCGGCGCGATCTTCGACCGCGCGATCGGGAAGCATCAACTGCGAGCGGCTGGGCGCGAACGGCTTGAGTCGCAGTGGCATGCCGGCCTCGGCCGGGGTGTGGTTGGCCTTGCGGGCGTTGCACGTGTGGCAAGCGGCGACGGTGTTCGTCCAGGTGTTTCGACCGCCCCGGCTGATCGGCAGAATGTGGTCGACCGTGGCCGCCCGTTCGCCGCAGTAGCCGCAGATCCGTCGGTCGCGCTTGAGCACGCCGCGCTTGGTCCAGCCGGGCACCCGGCTGTACAGAAAGCTGGTTTTCACATACCGCACCAGCCGCAGCACCTCGGGCTGCGGGAACGAACCGAAGACCAGGTCGGGGTGAGCAGCCTCGACCACCGCGACCTTGCGCACCAGCATGCCGATGGCGTGCTGCAGCGACACGGTGTGCAGCGCGGTGTCGTCAGTGTTCAGAATCAGCACGGCCATGCGGGTACTCCCTTCGCAGGTGTGGCGAGGTGAGCGCAAAAAAAACCCGCCCCGCATGAGCGCGGGACGGTGCCATCACCTTCGACTGGTAGCGGGGTCGCAGTCACTATCTGCACACCGGCCATCGGACGCTCGACGCGATCACGTGGGAGTGTGCTCATCTGAACCCCTCGACTCCAAGACATGCCCAGCGTAACCCCGGGAACATCGATCCGACAGCCGACACGTTCGCGCGTTCGTCACCCGTAACAGAGATGAGAGGTGTAAGGCCATCGACTCAAGGGCAAGGCGCACCCACGGCACTGGGGCCCGGCGCGACGGGGGTGCAGGTGAAGAGCCTGTGGCGACGAGAGCCACGGCCACCGTCCGCCGCTACTTGCCCAGCGCCGCGATCACGTCGGCAACCAGAGCGTCGGTGCGAATGTCGTCGGTCGACGGCGAAAAGCCGAGTCGCACCACCACCAGCTGCTTCGACGGCACCACGTACAGCTTCTGCCCGTCGTGACCGCTGGCCCAGTACGCGTCCCGAGGCAGCGACGCATTCACCAGCGTCCCCTCGGGGGTGAGGTTCGTCCACCACCCGGCGGCGTAGTTGGGGTCTTCACGGTTGGCGATCGGCAGCGTCGTCGTGGTGGCCTTCATCCAGCCCTCAGGCAGCAGTCGCTGGCCGTTCCACACCCCGTCGTTCAGTGCGAACTGGCCGATCGCCGCCCAGTCCCGAGGGGTAGCCCACAGATACGAGCTACACACCGGGGTGCCCGTGGCATCCGCCTCCCAGGTCGCAGAGATCAGGCCCAGCGGGGCCAGCAATTGGCGCCGCGGCAGGTCGGCGCCCTGGTTCACCTTGCTGTTCAGTACCGCGCACAGCAGCGTGGTCGAGCCCGACGAGTACTGCTGAACCGTGCCCACGGGGTACGCCGACTTCTGCTCCGCCACGAAGGTGGCCATGTCGGCCTGGTTGTAGAGCATGTCGGTGATCGGAGTTCCCAGGTCGTAGGTCTCGTCCCAGGCCAGGCCACTGCGCATGCGCAACAGGTCTTCGATGGTGATCGTCGCCCGTTCGTCGGTCCATTCCGGACGCAGATGGTCGTCGTCCAGCGACACCAGGCCCTGCTGCACCAGCCGTCCGAGCATCAGGCTGGTCGCGCTTTTGCTCATCGACCAGCCCAGCTGCGGGGTGCTCGCGGTGAAGCCCGGCGCGTAACGCTCGGCGACGATGACGCCGTGCGAGACCACCACGACGCCCCGGGTGCCGAGCGTGTCGCGTCCGCTCTGGTCGAGGTCGTCGCCGAACGCCCCGGCCAGCGCGGCTGACAAGGCGGCCTTCGGCTGCGGCGTGGGTTGCTTGGCGAAGCGGTTGTTTCCGGCTTCGATGCGCGAGGCCGTGCCCAGAGCCGGACGGTTGATCGCCAGCGTGCAGCCGAAGCCCTCGACCGGCCAGGCGTGCTGACCGGCCAGCACGCCGAGCACGGTGGACTGGTAGCCGCCCGAGTCGGTGCCCACCCGCAGGTAGGGCACCAGCGGGTTGGGTGGAAGGTCGGCGGTCAACGGGCTGCGGTGCGCGATCACGTCGAGCGCGCAGGCGTTGTGGGCGGCGTACCCGGTGCCGGTGCGCAGCAGCGGCCGCAGGTACCAGTAGACGCCGATCAGGGCGATCATGGCCAAGGCGATCACGCCCCCGAGTATGCGCAGCCACAGCCGCCCCCCACGCCGCATGCCGCAAAGGTACTCCCACTCGACGTGCTGATCAACGCCGACGCCTGGGGTTTCCTTGCCGAAACCCCTTGTCAACCTCAAATAGATAGTGGCCAGGTGGGTGGCAATTCGCCCTGATCGTCCACCGCGCCATGGCTCGGCGGACGATCAGCCGAGCAGTCGCGCGATCATGCGTCCCACGGCCTCGGGCTGGGGGCCCTCGGTGGGGGCGAACCCCGCCTGCAGCAGCAGCGGGTGGCCCTGCGCGATTGCATACCCTTGGCCGGCCCAGGCGAGCATCGGCAAGTCGTTCGGCATGTCGCCGAAGGCGACCACTCGTGACGCGTCGACGCCCAGCGAGTGGCACAGGGGTGCCAGCCCGGTGGCCTTCGTGACCCCGGGGGCACTGATCTCGAGCAGACCGTAGTCGCCGAGGTGCGAGTGGGTCATGGTCAGCCGGTCGCCGATCACGCCGCGGCCGCGTTCGGCCAGTGCGTCGCTGCCCAGTTGGTCGTGAAAGCCGAGCAACTTGAGCACGGGCTCGGTACGTCGGGCCAGTTCGGGCAAGGGTGCTACGAGTAGCCATTCACCCTCTTGCTGTTCGATGCCCGGCTCGCAACCGAAGTATTCGCCCCACTCGAAGGCGAAGCGCAGGCCCGGAATTGCGGCGCGCAGGTCGTCGGCAACCTCAACCGCAACCAGCGGGTCGAGGCCCTGCACCGTCGTGTGCCGCCGCTGCTCCAAATCGAACACCCCGGCACCGTTGCTCACCACCACCTCGGGGTGAATGCCAGGAAGGTCGTGCAGCACGTCCAGCCAGCGCGACGGACGTCCGGTGGCCACCACCACCGGAACGGCTCGGTCTGCCGCCAGTTGCAGAGCCGAACGGTTCACCGCCGACACTGCGCCGGCCCCGTCCACGAACGTGCCGTCGAGATCGGTGACGATCAGGGCGGGTATCACAGCCGCGAGTTGGGGGTCGGCTGGCCGGCGCCCGGCGAGCCGGACTGCGGCGAAGGGGACCCCGATTGTGGGGACGGTGACCCGGACTGCGGTGAGGGGGACCCCGAGTGTGGGGACGGCGAGCCGGACTGTGGGGACGGTGACCCGGACTGCGGTGAGGGCGAGCCGGACTGTGGGGACGGTGACCCGGACTGTGGTGAGGGGGAGCCGCCACCAGACTGCGGTGACGAGGTGGGCGGCACCGGCGGCGGCGGGCTCTGCTGCGGGGACTGCTGAAAGATCAGGATCGCGATCAGCACCGCGAGTGCGGCCAACAGCAGCATCAACAGCCACGAGGCCAGAATCGACACCCAGCCGGCCCGGTCGTGCCGACCCGGCCAGGGCAGCGGCCACAACCGGGCCACGCCCGGCCCGGCCCGGTCGATCCAGTGCAGACGGTAGTCGGGGCCGCCCGGCGTGCCCTGCAGCGGCAGCCTGGCCAGCGCGACCTCGTCGAGAATCCGACTCGCCTCGGCGACCGCGGCTGGCGAGCCGTCATAGGCCAGAGCTACCCACGGGGCCAGGGGAGCGTCATCGGGGTCGACCGGGTCGTCGTTCTCATCGCGGAATTTGTGGCCCAGCCGGCCCTCGTCCTGGCCGTGGCCGCCGCGGGCCACCACGGTGTCGATGTGCAGTTGGTTCACCACCCCGGCCAGCCGGTCGCGGGCGGCGGCGTCGTTCGAGGCCCCTTCCGACAGCAACAGCAGCATGACCGGGGTGTTGGCGTCGTCGTGACCCGCGTAGGCGACCCCGGACGGGGTGGCCGCCAGCCGGGCATCAAGCCAGAAGTCGCTGATCTTGGGCGGATCGTCACTCAGCAGCGGCGTCAGCGGAACGCCACCGCCGCCCGGCGCGCTGGGGTCGCCGGGTGCCGGGTTCTGCTGCTCTGACATCGGCTCCCATCTCATCACAGGAGCCAAACCGGTTGGCCGAACTCCAGGGCGGTTCCATTCTGCCCGATGTCGGGAAGGGGATCGTTGACCGGCGCGTGGGTCGCCGAGTGCCGTCAGATGAGCCCGGTAAGGTTGCCAGCAGAGTCGCGGGCTGCGCCCGCAAGTATCGTGAATCAGCGAGCAGGAGACACGCGTGTCCAATCCGACCCAGGCCCCGGGCCAGCAGCAGCCGCAGGGCAATCCGGCCACTCGCGAGGCAGCCCGCGTGTTGGGTGAGGCGATCGCCCAGGTGCAGCGGGTGATCGTCGGGCAGGAGCACATGGTCGAGCAACTGATGGTCGGCCTGCTGGCCAAGGGCCATGTGCTGCTCGAAGGTGTGCCGGGCGTCGCCAAGACGCTGGCCGTGCGCAGCTTCGCCACCGTCGTGGGCGGCGACTTCTCGCGCATTCAGTTCACCCCCGACCTGGTGCCGTCCGACATCGTCGGCACCCGGATCTACTCGGCCCGGCAAGAGAAATTCGACATTGCGCTAGGCCCCGTGTTCGTGAATTTCGTGCTGGCCGACGAGATCAACCGCGCACCCGCCAAGGTGCAGTCGGCGATGCTCGAGTTGATGGCCGAGCGCCAGGTCTCGATCGGTGGCACCACCTACCCGGTGCCGAAGCCGTTCATCGTGATCGCCACCCAGAACCCGATCGAGTCCGAGGGCGTCTACCCGCTACCCGAGGCCCAGCGCGACCGCTTTCTGCTCAAGGTCGACGTGCCGTACCCCCGAGGCAACGAGGAGTTCGAGATTCTGCGCCGAATGAGCGTCAGCCCGCCCGAGCCGACCAACATTCTCAACCCCGACCGGGTGAAAGAACTGCAAGACCAGGCGTCCAACGTGTTCGTGCACAACCTCGTCGCCGAGTACATCGTGCGGCTGGTGCTCGCCACTCGAACGCCGGCCGAGTTCGCCATGCCCGACCTCACCTCGGTGATCCAGATCGGCTGCTCGCCGCGCGCCACGCTGGGCCTGGTCGCCGCCTCGCGAGCGCTGGCCCTGATTCACGGACGCGACTACGTGCTGCCCACCGACGTACAGGCCGTTGCCAAGGACGTCATGTCGCACCGCCTGGTGCTGGGCTTCGACGCTGTCGCCGACAACATCACCCCCAGCCAGGTGGTGGAACGCATCGTCGCCATGGTGCCGCCGCCCACTCCGGTGTGGAACCAGCAGCAGCGCGACCAGTCGCACACCCAGCACCGGCACAACCCGAGCTACTCCAACTGAGCGCGGTGACCCAGCAGCCGCAGTTCGAGCCACCCGCCGACGACCTCGGCGCGGTCGAATCCGTCCTGCGCGAACCCACCCACGCGACGCTGCCGCTGCACAAGCTGGCCCCTGAGGCAGCGCTGCGCCGGCTTGAGCTCACCATCGTGCGGCGCCTGGAGGGGTTCCTGCACGGCGACCACAGGGGGCTCTTGCCGGGGCCCGGCTCTGAGACCAACGACGCCCGGCTCTACGTGCCGGGTCAAGATGACGTGCGCAAGATCGACTGGGCGGTCACCGCGCGCACCCAGGCGCCACACGTCCGTGACACGATCGCCGACCGCGAACTCGAGGTGTGGGCGCTGCTCGACGTCACGCCCTCGATGAACTGGGGCACCGGCGGTGTCACCAAGCGCGACCTGGGTATCGCCGCGATCGCCACCATCGGCTTTCTTTCGCAACGGATGGGTGACCGGTTCGGTGGCCTGATCATGCGGCCGGAACGCATCAAGCGGTTGCCGGCCCGCTCGGGCCGAACCGCCCTGTACGGGCTGTTGCGACGCATGCTCGAAGAGCCGATCGTGCCCGACCACAGCAGCGGCCCGTATTCACTGGCCACCGGCGTCGAGCAACTCACCCGGCTGCAGCGGCGGCGCGGCATGCGCATTGTCGTGTCCGACTTCCTGTCGGCAGGCGACTCCGAACTTGATCCGAACGTCGAACCCGACTGGGAGCGTCCGATGCGCCGGCTGGCGGTGCGCAACCAGGTGCTGGCCGTCGAGGTCGTCGACAAGCGCGAGATCGAGTTTCCCGACGTGGGCGATATTCTGATCCGCGACCCCGAGACCGACTTTCAGCGCTACGTGAACACCAGCGACGCCGGTGCCCGCGAACGCATGGACGCCGCGTCAGCGGCCCAGCGTGAACGCATCCGTATCGCGCTGCGCCGGGCCGGGGTCGCGCACATCCAGTTGCGTACCGATACAGACTGGGTGCAAGACATCGCACGGTTCGTGCTCGCCTACCGGCGGGTGGCGGGCATGTTGCACCAACCGCCGCAGGGGGTGAGCAAGTGAACCTGGAACAGATGTTCCTCAACCCCGAGCGGTTGTGGTGGTTGGTGCTGGTCCCGTTGCTGGTGGCCGCCTACATCTATCTGACCCGGCGCAAGAACCGGTCGGGCATGCGGTTCACCAACACCGCGATCCTCGGCGCGGTGGTGCCGGTGCAGTCGCAGTGGCGCCGGCATCTGGCCGTGGCGCTGTCGCTGCTCAGCCTGGTGGCGCTGACCATCGCCTGGTCGCGGCCCAGTGGCGTCGACCGGGTAGCGCGGGAGCGGGCCACCATCGTGCTGGTGATCGACATCTCACAATCGATGGCCGCAACCGACGTCAAGCCCAACCGGCTGGATGCCGCCAAGGCCGAGGCCAAGGAGTTCGTCGCCTCGCTGCCGGTCGCCTACAACGTGGCGCTGGTCAGCTTGTCGGGAAACCCGGCCGCCCGCATGCCGCCGACCACCGATCGCAGCCAGGTGAACCGTGCCATCGACGCACTCACCCTGCAGGACTCCACTGCCATCGGAGACGCCATCAACGTGGCTATGGCCACCCTGCAGTCGGCACCCAAAGGCACCGACGGCTCAACGCCACCCGGCGCCATCGTGCTGCTGTCGGACGGGCAGAACACTGCCGGGCGTTCGCCCACCCAAGAGGCGGCAGCGGCGGCCAAGGCGACGGTGCCGATCTACACCATCGCCTACGGCTCCGAGAACGGCTACGTCGATCTCGACGGCAAGCGCGAGAAGGTGCCGCCCGACAAGGAGTTGCTGCAGCGCATCGCCAGCATGACCAACGGCCAGGCCTATGCGGCCGAGAACGTCGGCCAGCTTGATTCCGTGTACAAGAACATCCGTAGTGAAGTGGGCTACGAAGAGGTGCGCAAAGAGGTCACGGCCACCTGGGCGGGCTACGGCCTGGCCTTCGCCGTGGTCGCGGCTCTCGCGGCCGTCTCGCTCGGAGCAAGGTGGCCCTGATGATTGCGATGATCTCGTTCATAGAGCCGCAGCGGCTGTGGTGGCTGCTGCTGATCCCGGTGCTGCTGCTGCTCTACGTGGTGCTGCTGCTTCGCAAGAGCAACCGCACGCGCACCACGGGCATCACCAATCTCGACAAAGTGCTGCCGAAGCAGCAGGCCTGGAAGCGGCACATCGCGGTCGGGGCGGCCGTGCTGTCGCTGGCCGCCTTGAATATGGCGTTCGCCAAGCCGTCCGACCAGGTGGACGTGCCGCGGGACCGGGCCACCATCGTGATCGCCATGGACGTGTCGCGCTCGATGATCGCCGAAGACGTTAAGCCCAACCGGCTCGATGCCGCGAAGACTGCTGCCAAGGACTTTCTGGGCATGCTGCCGACCCGGTTCAACGTGGCGCTGGTGGCCTTCGCCGGCTCGGCCTCGGTGGTGGTCGCGCCCACCACCGACCGTGGGCTGGTGTCGAAGGCCATCGATAACCTGCAGGTGGCACCGTCGACATCTATTGGTGAGGGCATCTATTCGTCGCTCGACGCACTCGCACTGGCTCCCGTTGATCCAGACCATCCCGATGATCCAGCGCCCGGCGCCATTGTCTTGCTCAGCGATGGCTATACGAACATTCGGCGATACTCGGCACCTGCGGCGCAGGAGGCAAAGAAGCGCGGGTACCCCATTTACACGATCGCCTACGGAACTGAAGACGGATACGTGGTCGATCAGGGCCGCCGTGAGCCTGTCCCGGTGAATCATGAAGAACTTCAGCGCGTGGCGGATCTTTCGGGCGGCAAGAAGTTCTCTGCAGATTCGGCATCTCAGCTAACCGAGGTCTACAAGAGCATCGCTCAGCAGGTGGGGTACGTGAAGGTCGAGCAAGAGGTCACCGAGTACTACGCCGGCTGGGCGCTCGGGTTCGCGGTGATCGCGGCGATCGCGGTGATCAGCCTGGGCGCCCGCTGGCCGTAAGAGCTTTCGGCCGTGCCGCTTGCACCTCGGAAGAGGGACCCTGTCGAGAGATTCCGCAGGTGGGCGAAGTCGACGGGTTGCCGCCCCAGCACGCGCCTGAGTGCCTTCTCGTTGCTCGACGTGGCTGCGCCACGACTTCGCTCGTCGGCGGCACTCGTGCACGCACTGGAACGACGCCCAACTCGGCAGCCCATCTGTGGAATCTCTTGAGGACGCGCTGATCAAAGCAACCCTCGTTGGTTGAGCCTGTCGAAACCCGTTGAACGCGACCTTCGTTGGTTGAGCCTGTCGAAACCCGTTGCCGCAGCACTATGTCTGAGGTCTCGACAGGCTCGACGAACGAAAAACCAGTATTTTCGCTTGACGCATCATCGGTCGGTTGAGTTGCGTCGAAACCCCTCGTCGGCGGGCGCTCAGTTGCCTTCGAAGCGGACCGGTTTGCCGCTGAGGTAGCCGCTGATCGCCTGCTGGGCGTCGTGGGTGCGGGCCAACATGGCAACCAGTGGGTGCAGCCTCTCGACCGCGACCCTCGGGTCGGTGAGGGCCAGCCGGGCATTCGCAAGCGTGGCCTGAACGGCCAGCGGGGCCTGGGCCGCGATCCGTTCGGCGATCTCGACCGCCGCGTCGATCTGCTTCCCGTGGGGCACCACCTTTTGCACCAGCCCGATGCGAAGGGCCTCGACCGCGTCGAAAAGGTCGCCGGTGAGCAGCCAACGCATGGCGTCGCCCCAGCCCAGCCGGGGCAGCCGCACGGTGGCACCGCCGAACGCCACGATGCCGCGGGCCACCTCGAGTTGGGCGAATCGGCTGCTGTCGGCTGCGACCACCACGTCTGCGGCCAGGGCGAGCTCAATGCCCAGGGTCAGGCAGGTGCCCTGCACGGCCATCACCACCGGTTTGGCCACCGGCTCGGTGAGCAACCCCCACGGGTCGATGGTTCCCGCCGGAACCAGGTCGACGCGGCCCGCCACCAGCGCCGGCCCGACGTCGGCCAGATCGAGTCCCCCGGTGAAGTGGTCGCCCACCGCGTACAGCACGCCGACCCTCAGCTCGGAGTCGGTGTGCAGCCGGGCATAGGCAGCGGCGAGCTGATGCAGCATCGCCAGATCGGCCGCATTGCGCTTGTCGGGCCGGTTCAGCCCGATCAGCAGCAGTCGTCCCCGTTGCTCCACCAGCACCCGCTCATCGGTCACCCACCCATCCAACCTCGGCGCGCCCGTGTTGTCACCGCCCCCGTGCCCGCGTGCTCACCCCGACGGTGCTCACGCCGACGTTGCTCAGGTTCGGGTTGGTTGCTCAGGTTCAAACCTGTGCAACGAAGCTAAACCTGAGCAACGTCGTCCAGCGTGGCGGGGGCCGGGGGCCGGGGGCCGGGGGCCGGGCCGGGGGTGTGGGGTGGTGAGGGGGTGGCCGGTGGGGCACAATGGATGCACTCCGGATGCCGAGTGATGCAGGGGAAGGCAACTACTCGGCTGAAGGAGTTCACCATGGTGACCACCCATGGAGTGGTGCAGATTCACTCTGCGCCGTCCGCGCTGTGCCCGCACGTCGAATGGGCCGTGGGCGGCGTCTTCGGCGTACCCGTGCGCCTGTCGTGGGCTCCGCAGCCGGCCGAGCGGGCGAGCTACCGCACCGAATACGCGTGGACGGGGCCGGTCGGGTCGTCAGCCAAGATGGCCAGCGCGCTCAAGGGCTGGCAGCGGCTGCGGTTCGAGGTCACCGAGCAGGCTACCGAGCACTCCGAAGGTGTGCGCTACAGCTACACACCGCTGCTGGGGGTCTTTCATGCCACCATCGGGCTGCACGGCGACGTGATGATCAACGAGCAACGGCTGCGGGCGGCAGTGGTGCGGGAGGCTCTCGGCGGGCGGAGCTTGAACGAGGCGGTCGACGACCTGCTCGGCACCGCCTGGGATGACGAACTTGAGGTGTTCCGGCAGGCCGGCGACGGTGCGGACGTTCGCTGGCTGCACCAGGTGGTCTGACCCTCGGGTTCGAACTGCGACAGGCCCGGACAAGCGGAGTCGATCTTCTTGGCGGTGCAACCAGCGCCGATTGGGCTTGTCGAAAACCCTTACCGGCAACGGGCCGTGGCTCCGCGGGCGGATCGGGAGGGTGGGGGTGCGGCGACTGTTTGCGTCACAGCGGTGTATCTGGGGTCTCGACAGGCTCGACCAGCGGAAATCAGTGTTTCCGCGGGCCGCGGCTCCGCGGGCGGATCGGGTTGGGTGGGGGTGCGGCGACTGTTTGCGTCACAGCGGTGTATCTGGGGTCTCGACAAGCTCGACCAGCGGAAATCAGTGTGTCCGCATGGACAGCCGCACCCGCGCAACCTTTCAGCGCGAGACGTTTGCGTTGGTCACCGCGACCGCGACGTTGGCGCCGCCGAAGCCGAAGCTGTTGTTCACCGCAGCCAGGTCGCCAGCACCCAGCGGACGTGCCACATTCGCCGCGATGTCGATGCCCAGGTCGGGCTCGATGTCGTGCAGGTTGATCGTCGGCGGCACCAGGCGCTCGCGCAGCGCCAGTACGGTCGCGATGGTCTCCAGCGCGCCGGCGCCGCCCAACAGGTGTCCGGTCATCGACTTGGTTGAAGTGACCACGCAGTTGTCGACCGCCTTGCCCAAGCCGTGCCGAATCGACCCGGCCTCGGTCACGTCACCCTGCGGCGTCGAGGTGCCGTGAGCGTTGACGTGAACGATGTCGGACGGGGTCAGCCCGGCGTCGGCGATGGCTTTCGTCATCGCGTTGTACTGGCCCTGGCCGCTCGGGTCAGGTTGCACGATGTCGTGGCTGTCGGCGGTGATGCCAGCACCGGCCAGGGTGCCGTAGACGGCAGCGCCGCGGGCTTTGGCATGCTCCAGGGTCTCGATCACCATCACCGCGGAGCCCTCGCCCATGACGAAGCCGTCGCGGCCCTTGTCCCACGGTCGCGATGCGGCCTCGGGGTCGTCGTTGCGACGGCTCAGTGCCTGCATCTGGCCGAAGGCGGCGATCGGCAGCGGGTGAATCGTGGCCTCGGTTCCGCCGACCACCGCGATGTCGGCCCGGCCCAGGCGCAGTTGGTCGATGGCCAGGGCGATTGCCTCGTTCGACGACGCACAGGCCGACACCGGTGTGTGTACGCCGGCCTTGGCCGAGATCGCCAGGCCGACGTTGGCCGCGGGGGCATTCGCCATCAACATCGGGATGGTGAACGGGCTGACCCGACGGTAGCCCTTGTCGCGGTGCGCATCCCAGTTGTTCAGCAGCGAATGCAGGCCTCCGATGCCGCTGGCCAGTGACACGATCAGCCGGTACGGGTCGACCTCGTTGGCCCTGGCCCAGGTGAGTCCCGCGTCTTGCCAGGCCTCCTGTGCCGCGATTAGCGCGAGCTGGGTCGACCGGTCGAGCCGCCGGGCTTTCACCCGGTCGATCACCTCGGACGGGTCTTGGGCCACGTACGCGGCGATCTTGACCGGCAGTTCGTCGGCCCAGTCCTCGGGGATCCGCCGCACGCCCGACTTGCCGGCCAGCAGGCTAGCCCAGGTGGTGGCCAGGTCGCCGCCCAGCGGTGTGGTGGCGCCGAGTCCGGTGATGACAATCTCGGTCATGAGTCCTCCGAGGAGTTGAAGTGTGTGGTGCGGGGCCACGAGGGCCCCGCACGGTGGGCGGTGAGCTGTCGCTCAGCTATGCGCCTCGATGTAGGCGACCGCGTCACCCACGGTCTTGAGGTTCTTGGAATCCTCGTCGGGAATCGTCACGCCGAACTTCTCCTCGCAGCCGACGATGATCTCGACCATTGCGAGCGAGTCGACGTCGAGGTCGTCGACGAAGGACTTATCCAGCTGGACGTCCTCGACCGGCACACCGGCGACGTCGTTGACGAGCTCAGCAAGCTGAGCGCGGATCTCTTCGGTGGTGGCCATAGGGGTTCTCCTTGTCGTAGAGGGCCTCTTTCCGGGGAATTCCGGAAGAACTGTGGGGTCAGGGCAGCGTAACGATCTGGCCGGCGTATACCAGGCCCGCGCCGAATCCGATCAGCAGGGCGGTCTGCCCCGATTTCGCCTTGCCGGTGGTGAGCAACTGGTCCATCGCCATCGGCACCGAAGCGGCTGAGTTGTTGCCGAACTGCTTGATGGTGCGAGCCACCACCACGCGCTCGGGCAGCTTCAGGTGCCGCAGGATGGCGTCGGTGATCCGGTTGTTGGCCTGGTGCGGAATGAACACGTCCAAATCGTCGGGGGTGAGCCCGGCGGCGTCCAGCACCTGCTTGGTGGCGTCGGTGATGAATCCGCTCGCCCACTTGAACACCGAGCGACCGTCCATTGCGAGGTAGGGGGTCTGGCCATTGGCGACGGCCTCGCTCCACTCGGTGGTCTGGCTGATCGCCTGCGATTGCCCACCGTCGGAGCCCCAGACCACCGGGCCGATCCCATTGATTTCGCTGGGTCCGACCACGGCCGCGCCGGCACCATCGGCGAATAAAAAGGCGGTGGTGCGGTCATGAATGTCGGTGAAGCGGCTCAGCTCTTCAACGCCGACCACCAGCACGTACCGAGCGGCACCGGAACGGACCAGCGACTCGGCCTGACCCAGGCCGTAGCAGAAACCCGCGCAGGCGGCCGAGATGTCGAAGGCGGCACCGTTGGTGCCCAACTGGTGGGCCAGCTTGGCGGCCAGGCTCGGCGTCTGGTGAAAATAGGTGACTGTCGACACGATCACCGCGCCCAGCTCGGACCCTTCGATGCCGGCCCGTTCGACGGCGCGCTGCGCAGCGGCAAGTGCCATCGACTCGACCGTCTCTTCTTCGCCCACCCAGCGGCGCTCTGCAATTCCGGTGCGTTGCTGGATCCACTCGTCGGAGGAGTCGATGTAGGTACACATCTCGGCGTTGTCGATGACCCGCGAGGGAACGTACGAGGCCACGGACAGCACTCTGGCGAAGGGGTTGCCGGTGCTGGCCTTGATCGAGACGCTCATGCCGCCGTACCCGCATGCGCGGCGGCGAACGTCCGCGCGTCATCCAACTGATCAGGGGTGTTGAGATTGAACAACGCGACTCCCTTGAGGTTGCGCTTGGCGATTCCGGTGAGGGTTCCCGATGGGGGCAGTTCGAGAATGCCGGTGACACCCAGACTGCGCAGGGCATCGAGGCAGAGATCCCACCGCACCGGGTTGCCCACTTGGCTGACCAGGCGGGCCAAGAACGCGGCACCGCTGCCCACCGCTGCGCCGTCGGCGTTGCTGAGCAGCAGGGTGCCGGGGTCGGACGGGCTGAGTGTTGCAGCGAGTTCGTTCAGCGTGGCCACCGCGGGCTGCATGTGCACGGTGTGAAAGGCGCCCGCGACACTGAGCTGAATCACCCGGGCGCGGGCCGGGGGATTGGCGGCCAGCACGGCCAGTTGCTCGACCGTGCCCGCGGCGACGATCTGACCCGGCCCGTTGTTGTTCGCGGCGGTGAGGCCGGCGGCATCGATGGCGGCCAGCACGTCCTCAGGTGCGCCGCCGACCACGGCCATCATTGAAGTGGGCCGCACCGCAGCGGCCTCGGCCATGCCCCGGCCGCGGGTGGCCACGAACGCCATCGCCTCGGTGGGGGTGAGCACACCGGTGACCGCGGCCGCGGTGATCTCGCCGACGCTGTGCCCGGCCACCACGTCGGGCACGGGGCCGTCGGCGAGCAGAGCCTGTGCGGCGACGATGCCGGCGGCGACCAGCACCGGCTGCGCGATGTCGGTCTGCCGGATCGTTTCGGCGTCGGCCTCGGTACCGGCCTGTGCGAGGTCGAGCCCAGCCACCTCAGACAACGTCTGCAACTGTGACCGGACGGCTTCGTCGGCGAGCCAGGGTGCCAGGAACCCCGGTGTCTGGGCACCTTGACCTGGTGCGAGAATTGCAAGCACGGCACTACTCTTGCGCGAAACCCGCTCTGAGTGACAGTCGGACATGACGAAAAAGCGACAGACCTTCTTGTCGGGTTCTCACAACGCCGAGCGTAGCCACAGCCAATGAAACGTCCTCGGCTTTTGTGGTACTACGACGTCATGAGCCGTCCGAGGGTGACGGCGAGCCGCAGCACGTAGGCGCTCCGGGCGTCTGCTGGGTGGTAGCCGGAGACCTCGGCGATGCGCCGCAGCCGGTACCGCACCGTGTTGGGGTGCACGAACAGCGTGCGCGCCGTGGCCTCCACCGATCCGCTGTTGTCGAGGTAGGCCACCAATGTCTCGAGCAGGTCGGCGCCGGCGTCGCGCAGTTGCCCGTATATCTCCCGGGCCAGCATTCGGCGGGCGTGCCCGTCCCCGGCCAGCGCCCGTTCGGGCAGCAGATCTTCGGCGGCTACCGGCCGGGGCGCGCTCGGCCAGGCGTCCGCGGCCCGGATGCCCGACAGCGCGCCGCGCGCCGAGGTGGCCGCCTCGACCAGGTCGCTCACCTCAGGGCCGACCACGATTTGGCCTGGCCCGAAGTGCTCGGCGACCTCGGTGATCACCGACAGCGCCGTGCCGGCAGCCCCCGACAGACCGCCCAGCACCACCACCAGCCGGTCGCCCTGGGTGGAGGCGAGCAGGTCGAACCCCCGCTCGGCGACCAATCGACGCATGGTCTCGATCGCAGAATCCTTGGTCGGGGCACCGCCGATGGTCACCGTGATCGCGGCGGGCGAGCGCCAGCCCAGGGCCGAGGCCCGCGAGAGCACGGTTTCGTCGGCTTCGCCGCGAATCACGGCATCGACCACGAGGGCCTCCAGCCGGGCGTCCCAGCCGCCCCTGGCCTCGGCTGCGCGGGCGTAGACCTCGGCCACGCCGAACGCGATCTCACGGGAGTACTGCACGATGCCCACGAAGACCATCGGACGATCGCCTCGGCCGACCACGCTCTCTAGCTGCCCCTCGACAGTGTCGATGGTGGTGCGGATCAGGTCGACGCTCTGGTGCAGGGTGATCCGCCGCATCAGGGCGCGCGGTGCCGCGTCGAATACGGCCGACGGGTTGACGTCGCGCCCTTCGTCGGCGAACCACTGCACGAACCCGTCGATGCCGGCCCTGGCGACCAGGGTGACCCAGGAGCGGTGCTCGGCGTCCAACTCGCCGAACCAGGGGTGCCGTTGCTCTATTTCTGCGAGTGCCTCGGTGGTCAGGTCAGCCGCCGAGGCGGCCAGCCGTTTGGCGATCGTGGTGCGTTGCCGCGGGGACGGCTGCCAGCCGCGTCCGATGCCGGGTATTGCTGCCACCACACTCCCTTCGTAGCCTTGACAGCGTAGCGAGCCGCGTCCGTGGGCAGGATCACTGGCCTGAAACCGCTGGTTCGTGAACCGTAATCTCGAACGGAGCCGCTTCGGCGTCGTTTCGACGTACACGTGCTGATCAATGGGCCCACTGCTGGTTGAGCTACGTCGAAACCCGTTGCTGCAGCGGTGTGTCCGGGGTCTCGACAAGCTCGACCAGCGCTGGTTGAGCTTGTCGAAACCCGTTGCCGCAGCGGTGGGTTCGGGGTCTCGACAAGCTCGACCAGCGACAGATCAGCGTTTCGACAAGCTGCGCCGGCGGTGGTTTCGATCCGTTCAACCCGGGAGGATCGGGTTCAGCGAAGGAGGTTCGATGGACCCGGTGGTGACATTGCGCGAGATCGCGTACCTGATGGAGCGCGAGCGCGCGGACAGCTACCGGGTGCGGGCGTTCCGGCGCGCCGCAGAAACTCTCGAGGCGATGAGCGCGCAACAGCGCGCCGAGCACGCCTCCGCAGGAAGCTGGAAGCAGGTGCCGGGCCTCGGGGCCACGTCGGTGACCGTGATCGAGCAGGCCCTGGCTGGCCGGGTGCCCGACTATCTGGCCGCCAAGCGGGCCAGCGCAACCCCGCTGGTCGACCCGCCGCCGCCGTTGCTGCAACGGCTGAAGGGCGACCTGCACACCCATTCCACCTGGTCGGACGGCAGCAGCTCGATCGAAGAGATGATGCTGGCGGCGCGGGCACTGGGCCACGAGTACACAGCCGTCACCGACCACTCACCGCGCCTCACGGTGGCGCGCGGGCTGAGTGCGGAGCGGCTGGCCGACCAGCTCGACCTGATCGACGTCCTGAACCAGGTACTGGCCCCGTTCCGGGTGCTGAAGGGCATCGAGGTCGACATTCTCGACGACGGCCGGCTCGACCAGTCGCCGTTCCTGCTCAACCGGCTCGACATCGTGGTGGCCAGCGTGCACTCCAAGCTGTCGATGGATTCCGAATCAATGACCCATCGCATGGTGGCTGCCATCGCCAACCCGCGCAGCAACGTGCTGGGCCACTGCACCGGACGGCTGGTCGAGGGCGAGCGCGGCACCCGCGGCCAGAGCTCGTTCGACGCCGAGGTGGTCTTCGAGGCGTGCCGCGCGTTCGACGTCGCGGTCGAGATCAACAGCCGCCCCGAGCGCCAAGACCCGCCGGACGATCTGCTGGCCCTGGCCCGTGACGCCGGATGCCTGTTCAGCATCGACACCGACGCTCATGCCCCGGGTCAACTGGAGTTCATCGCCTACGGCGCCGACCGGGCCGCTCGGGCCGGAATCGATCCCGACCGGATCATCACCACCTGGCCGTTGCAGCGCCTGCTCGACTGGGCGCGCGGGTAGAGCTTCTGCCGATCCGTGGGCGCCCCGGTGTGCGCGCTGCCCGGATGAGGCAGGATGGTCCCCGACCCACCCGGGCGGCTCGGCCGCGTACGTCGCGGTACCAACCGGGTTCGCGTATGAAGAAAGGACTTCACAGTGGCCATGACTGAGAACGTCGGCCCGATCCTGAACGGTCTGCCCACCGGCTTGCCCGACATCGACTCGGAAGAGACGGCGGAGTGGCTGGACTCACTCGACGGCATCATCGACGAGGGCGGCCGCAATCGGGCGCGCTACATCATGCTGAAGCTGCTGGAGCGGTCGCGGGAGCGCCACCTGGGGGTGCCTTCGCTGACGGTCACCGATCATATCAATACCATTCCGCCGGAGAGCGAGCCCTGGTACCCCGGTGATGTCGAACTGGAGCGCAAATTCCGCCGCCTGGTGCGTTGGAACGCTGCGATAACGGTGCACCGGGCCAACCGTCCGGGCATCGGCGTCGGCGGCCACATCTCGTCGTTCGCGTCGTCGGCGACCCTGTACGAGGTCGGCTTCAACCACTTCTTCCGGGGCAAGGACCACCCCGGTGGCGGCGACCAGATCTTCTACCAGGGTCACGCCTCGCCCGGCATGTACTCCCGGGCGTTCCTCGAGGGCCGGCTCGACCAGGCCGACCTGGAGGGCTTCCGCCAGGAGCACAGTCATGTGGTCGACGGACGCGTCCGTGCGCTGCCGTCCTACCCGCACCCGCGGCAGATGCCGACCTTCTGGGAGTTCCCGACCGTTTCGATGGGGCTCGGCCCGCTGGATGCGATCTACCAGGCGCAGTTCAACAAATACCTGCACAACCGGGGCATCAAGGACACCTCGCAGCAGCGGGTGTGGGCCTTCCTCGGCGATGGTGAGATGGACGAGCCCGAGAGCCGCGGCGCGCTGCAGCTCGCCTCCTACGACGAGCTCGACAACCTGACTTTCGTGATCAACTGCAACCTGCAGCGGCTTGATGGCCCGGTGCGCGGCAACGGCAAGATCATGCAGGAGCTGGAGGGCTTCTTCCGTGGTGCCGGCTGGAACGTGATCAAGGTCGTCTGGGGTGCCGGCTGGGATCCGCTGCTGGCCGCCGACCGCGATGGCGCGCTGGTCAACGTGATGAACAACACCCCCGACGGCGACTACCAGACCTTCCGGGCCAACGACGGCGACTACGTCAAGGAGCACTTCTTCGGACGCGACCCGCGGGTGGCCAAGATGGTCGATGCCTGGGACGCCGAGAAGATCTGGAAGCTGACCCGCGGCGGTCACGACTATCACAAGGTGTATGCGGCCTATAAGGCGGCGACCGAGTTCACCGGCGCACCGACCGTCATTCTCGCGCACACCATCAAGGGCTACTTCCTGGGCTCGCACTTTGCCGGCCGCAACGCCACCCACGGTATGAAGAAGTTGGCGCTGGACGATCTGAAGCAATTCCGTGACCGGCTCGACATGCCGATCACGGACGCCGTGCTCGAGGCCGACCCGTACCGGCCGCCCTTCGTCAACCCGGGGCCGACCGACGAGCGCATTCAGTACGCGTTGGAACGCCGGCGTGCGCTGGGCGGCGGGCTGCCGCAACGCCGCAACAACCCCAAGCCGATCAAGCTGCCCGACGACTCGGCCTACGCCTCGGTGAAGAAGGGCTCGGGCCAGCAGCAGATCGCCTCCACGATGGCCTGGGTGCGGCTGTTCAAAGACCTGATGCGAGACAAGGAGTTCGCGCCGCACGTGGTGCCGATCATTCCCGACGAGGCGCGCACCTTCGGCCTGGATTCGTTCTTCCCGACGATCAAGATCTACAGCCCGCACGGCCAGACCTACACCCCGGTCGACCACGAGCTGATGCTGGCCTACCGCGAGGCGAAGACCGGCCAGATCCTGCACGTCGGCATCAACGAGGCCGGCTCGATGGGTGCCTTCGCCGCCGCGGGCAGCGCCTACGCCACGCACGGCGTGCACATGGTGCCGATCTACATCTTCTATTCGATGTTCGGCTTTCAGCGCACCGGCGACTCGATGTGGGCCGCCGCCGACCAGCTGGCCCGTGGCTTCTTGCTCGGCGCCACCGCCGGCCGCACGACGCTGGCCGGCGAGGGCACCCAGCACATGGACGGGCACAGCCACATTCTGGCTTCCACCAACCCGGCCATGCGCTGCTACGACCCGGCCTACGCCTACGAGATCGCGCACATCATGCAGCACGGTCTGCAGACGATGTACGGCGAAAACCCGCAGGACGTGATCTTCTACATCACGCTCTACAACGAGCCGATGGTGCAACCGCGCGAACCCGAGGGCGTCGATGTCGAGGGCATCAAGCGCGGTATCTACCTGCTCAAGGAGGGTTCGTTCGAGGGCGTGGGCGAGAACGCTCCGCGGGCCCAGTTGCTGGCCTCCGGGGTCGGTGTGCCGTGGGCACTGGAGGCCCAGGAGTTGCTCAAGAACGACTGGGGCGTGGTGGCCGACGTGTGGAGCGTCACGTCGTGGAACGAGTTGCGGCGCGACGGCTTGGCGGTCGACGAGCACAACTTCCTGCACCCCGACGAAGAGCCCCAGGTGCCGTTCGTGGCCAAGCAACTCGGGGGCCGTCCGGGGCCATTCATCGCGACGTCCGACCACATGCGGTTGCAGCAGGACCAGATCGCCCAATGGGTGCCGGGGGAGTACCACTCGCTGGGTGCCGACGGCTTCGGCTTTTCCGACACCCGGGCCGCGGCCCGCAGGTACTTTCACATCGACGGGCCGTCGTTGGTGGTTCAGACCCTGCAGGCGCTGGCCAAGAAGGGTCAGGTCGACCCGGCTGCCGCCAAGCAGGCGGCCGACAAGTACCGGCTGCTCGACGTGACGGCCGGAGCATCCGGCAGCGCGGGTGGCGACGCCTGATCGCTGGCGTTCACGGGCCGGCACTTCCACCTCGGGGGTGCCGGCCCGGTCATGTCCACGCTTGTGGAGCGCTTTTCGTGTACCGGTCGAATCTGGCAGGCTGTGACGCACGCACAGACGTTTTCCCTTCGATAGGAGCAGTTGCCCAGCATGGACGGCACTGGAAAGGTGACAGTCGCCCCTTTGGGGTTGGCCACCGGTATGGCCGTGCAGGAACTCGGCTGGGGTGACGATGTCGACGAGGTACTGCGCGAGCAGATCATGGACGCCATCGACGCCGATCTGCTGTACGAGGCGAACGAAGCCGTTGACGTGGTGCTGCTGTGGTGGCGCGACAGTGACGGTGATGTGGCCGACGGCCTGGTGGACGCCCTGACCGATCTCTCGCCCACCGGCTATATCTGGCTGCTGACCCCCAAGGTCGGCCGCGCAGACTACGTTGACCCGACCGATCTGACCGAGGGCGCGCTCACCGCGGGGTTGGCCGTGGCCAACCCCGCCTCGGTGTCGTCGCACTGGCAGGCGCTGAAACTGGTGCGGCCGCGAGGCGTCCGGCGCTGAGCAGGTCGCCGGTGTCGTCGGTCAACTGGCACAATGGTGCGCCGGAGTTCACGGGCGCATAGCTCAGTTGGTTAGAGCACCTGCCTTACAAGCAGGTGGCCGGGGGTTCGAGTCCCTCTGCGCCCACAATTTCAGACGTACAAGAACCGCTGACATCGGAAAATTCGGGTGTTGGTGCGAGGGCGGCGAACGGCTCGGCGAGTCGGATCGTCGCTTTTTCGTCTTCGCTGATGTCGATGCCGTCGGTGAGGGCTTGGTTCGCGAGTCGTCTGCCTTGCTCATCGGTGCGGGCGTAGATATTCGCGCAGTCAACGAATGGGCACACTGGGCTCGTGGAAGCAGCGTCACGAAGGGGCTGACGCGGTTGGTTGGTTGACGACAGGCCGCTGGGATGGTTGCTGAGCGTCAAGTGCTTCACCGATGATTCGTCCGGCGTTGGCGAATGCGCCGGGGTTTGGGCCGGAGTAGTTGAGCCGGAGGTAGCGGCCCGCAGGCTCGGCTGGGAACCAGTCGTCGCCCGCAGCAATGATGACGCCTTGGGCTTCGCAGTCGCGGGTGAGCTGGTGCAGGTTCGTCTCGTCTGGGAGCCGGAGCCAGAGGTTCAGTCCGCCGTGTGGCACTGCTTCGAGGTGGGTGGAGGGGGCGTATTCACGGAGCGCGGTGACGAGCATGTCCCGTCGCGATTTGAGTTGTTGGCGGACTGAGCGCAGGTGGGTGTGCCATGCGGGCTGTGTGACGACATCAAGTGCGACGGCTTGTAGCGCCGCGCTGACGTACATCGCTTGCGCCCCGGTGTCTGCGAGGATGCGATCACGGGCTGGGCCGCGAGCGACAAGACCTGCGACACGCACAGACGGCGACACGCTCTTTGTGAGCGAGCGTAGGTAGACGACATGCCCGCTGTCTTCGCGAGCCGCGAGGGGTACGGAGTTTGCCGTGATTCCGAAATCGTGCGCCCAATCGTCTTCGATGAGGAACGCGCCATGTTCGCGGACGATTCCGAGCACGGTATCTCCCAGCTCGGCTGACCATTGCCCGCCGGTGGGGTTGGTGAAGTTCGGTTGCGCGTAGAACGCTCGCGCGCCGGTCTGTGCGAACGCCCGGTCGAGGTCGTCGGGGTTCGGGCCGCGCGGGCCGGACGGGATCGGGATGAGCTGTACCCCGACTTGTGCGGCGGCAAGCATCGCGCCCCAGTAGCTCGGAGATTCGATCAGCAGCGGCCGCCCCGCACCGACGAGGGTACGGAAGAGCGTGCTGAGGCCGCTTTGACTGCCAGGGAGCACGACCACATCACTGGCAACAGGCGACGTGACACCGGCGGGGGTGATCGTGCCGAGTTCGGAAGCGAACCACGATTGGAGTTCGGGCAGGCCCGCCGTCGGAGGGCGACTTACCACTGCCTCGCTTCGCGCTGCGCGAGTGAACGCGGCGCGCACGAGTCGCTCGGGAAGGAGTTCCTTGTCGGGGTAGCCGGAGTGCAGCGCGATCACATCGTTCGGCGTGGTGCGCAGCGCCGACGACGAATCGGGAATGCGGTGCTGGGGTGACCCGAGTGCGGCAGTCTGCCAGCCATAGTCGTTCGGACGTGCGGTGCGGATCGCTCGAACAAAAGTGCCGACACCTGGACGCGACTCGATGACACCCTGCCCGATAAGCGTTCTCAGTGCTTTCTGAACGGTGACCGGGCTGGCCTCGAACTCGGCAACGAGCTGACGCGTCGACGGAAGCTGCGCGCCAGCGGACGCGGCAGCGATCCGTTCGCGGAGCGCAGACACGATACGGTCACTGCTACTATTGTACATGAGCCACAATGATACCGCTACTATCGAAATCGCGAAACCGCTACTAAGGTCGCGCGCTGGCCTGTGGTGGGGTCTGCTTGGCGTCACCGCGTTCTCGTTCACGGTGCCGTTTACCCGCGTCGCGGTGGAGAACGGGCACATGTCGGCGTTGTTCGTTGGTTCTGGCCGCGCAGTGATCGCGGCCATACTCGCGGCGGCGGCGCTGTTTGTCACCCGGCAGAAGGTCCCGCAGGGGAGGCAATGGCTGCAAGTTGCCGTTGTTGCGGGCGGCGCGGTCGTCGGATTCCCGCTGCTCACCTCGTTCGCACTGACGACCGTCCCCGCGAGTCACGGGGCCGTGGTGATCGCTCTGTTGCCCGCAGCTACCGCCGTCTGCGCCGTGCTGCGCACGGGCGAACGCCCCGCACCCTCGTTCTGGGTTGCGGCCGCGTTCGGTGCGGTCACAGCCGTGACCTTCGCCGTGATCCAGGGCGGCGGTCTCGGTGGGCTGCACGTCTCTGACCTGCTGCTGTTCGCTGCGGTGATCGTATGCGCTATTGGCTACGCCGAAGGCGGGCTACTTTCCCGCACGCTCGGCTCGTGGCAGACGATCTCGTGGGCACTGGTGCTCGCCTCGCCACTGATGATGGTGCTGACCGGCATGGCCGTGGTGCAGCATCCGCCCACGGGCACACCGGCCGAATGGGCCGCGTTCGCCTACCTCGCAGCGGTGAGCATGTTCCTCGGATTCTTCGCCTGGTATCGAGGCCTGGCCATCGGCCCGATGGCACAGGTCAGCCAAGTACAACTCTCCCAGCCAGTGATGAGCATCCTCTGGGCAGGTCTGCTGCTCGGAGAACACATCGGCTGGCAGACCATCCTCGGCGGCATCGCGGTAATCGGGTGCGCACTGCTCGCCGTGCGCGCCCGCAACCGCGCAGGCGTGGCCAAGGCGCTCTGAGGGACTGTACTTTCAACGGTGTAAATTCCTATCAAGGCGGAACGAGAATCGCCCGCGATGGCTGTGGAGTCGCTGAGGCTTCACTGGTCGAGCGTGTCGAGACCTCGAACAGAGTGCCCTCGTGAGGGGTTTCGACACGCTCAACCAGCGGTGGGCGCATTGAGCAGTACTTGCCTGTCAAACTTGCTGCCTGGTGGCGTGACGCTGCTGAGCAGGGGCTCGCCGAGGCCGTGCGTGCGGCACGCGAGACGACCCGACGTTGTGCGAGCGCACGATGCGGCCGGTCGCTTCCGCCGGGCGGATACTGGTCGTTCAGCGTCTTGCGATGGTCGTGATCCACTTGATGACGGTGCGGACACTGTGGCGGGCGATGGTGTCGCGGCGGGTGAGTAGATCGATGTGCCGGCCGACGTGGAGGTCTTCGATGGGCAGCAGTACCACGTGATCGGCGAAGTGGGAGCCGAGGCCGGTGTAGCGCGGCAGCAGGCCGACCGTGTTTGTGCGGGCGATGATCGCGGCGGCGACGTTGAACTCGTTGACCCGGTGGACGATGCGAATCGGCTCGCCGGCGCTGGCCGACACGGCCTGGACGAGTAGGGGCTCCAGGGGGAATCCCTCGTGCGCAGCCGACCAGGTCTCACCGGCGAGTTCGGAGAGCCGCACCGAGGGCCGTGAGGCGAGGCGGTGGGTGCGGCTCACCGCGAGGTCGATGGGCTCCTCGATCAGCGGGGTCACGCTCACCCGTGCCTCGGGCCAGGGCTCGGAGCCGAGCGGACGGTGGGCGATCACGATGTCATGGTCGGCGGCGAGCAGCGGGAACTCCTCGGTTGAGACGTCCTCGTCTCGCACCTGCACCTCCGGCCCGGCAGGCTCCGCGCCGGCTCGCTCGATGAGGGCGGGGAACCACGCCAGCCCCGCGCTGTGGAACGCGGTCGCCGTCACCGTCTCGCCGCGCTGGGCCAGAAACTCCGCGACCGCGCCCTCGGTGCGAGCCAGTGCGGCGATGACCTCTTCGGCGGCGTCCGCGACTCGCAGGCCCGCTGCGGTCAGCGTGAGCACCCGCCCGCGCTGCTCGGTCAACGGAACCGGGGTGGCGCGTTGCAACGCGGCGAGCTGCTGGGAGACCGCCGAGGGCGACAGGTGAAGGGCCTGCGCGACTGCGGTGACCGAGCCGCGGTCGCGCAGCTCCCGCAGCGTCTTGAGGTGATGCACTTCCATGAAGCAATGCTTACACGTCGGTGAAGAAGGTGCCCGTTGTTCTAAAGATGCGTGTGGGTGATCGTGGGTGCGTGTCTCGCTCCCGTCTCGTGCCCGATGCCGTCCTGCTCGTCGTGGCCGTCGTCTGGGGCGGCAGCTACCTCGCCGCGAAGGACCTCGCCGAAGCCACCTCCGCGGTCGCGGTGATGTGCCTGCGGTTCCTGCCCGCTGCCCTCATCCTGCTCGCCATCGCCGCGGTCCGCGGCCGGCTTCGCGCGGTGCGCACGGTCACCGGGCCAGGACTGCTGCTCGGCACCCTGCGGGCGGCCACCATCGCCCTGGAGACCATTGGCGTCACCCTCACCAGCGCCACCAACGCCGGCCTCATCATCGGCCTGTCCGTGCTCATCACCCCGATCCTCGAATCCACCGCGACCCGCAGGCGACTCTCCGGCCAGCTCACGGCGGCCGTGCTGCTCGGCTTCACCGGCGTCGCGCTCCTGGTCGGCGGCGAGGGCCTGTCTGCCCCGAACATCGGCGACCTCCTCATCTTCGCCGCCGCCCTGACCCGTGCCCTCCTCGGCGTCGCCGGAGCCCGCCTCACCGCAGGCGGAGCCGCCGTGCTTCCGCTCACTACCATCGAGCTCACCTGCGGCGCGATCGCCTTCACCCTGTGGGGCGGGGGCCCAGCCCTCGGCAGCCTGCCGCACCTCACCGGGCACGACTGGGCGGTGCTCGCCTACCTCAGCGTCGGCTGCACGTTGCTGGCCTTCCTCGGGCAGCTCTGGGCCACCAAGCACACCTCCGCCTCCCGTGCGGGCATTCTGCTCGGCACCGAACCGGCCTGGGCACTCAGCATTGGCATCGGCATCGCCGGCGACACCATAGGCCCTATCGGGCTCGCTGGCGGACTCGTCCTTCTCGCCGCCGTCACCTGGGGCGCCGCGCCGAGCACCACTGGCGCACGAACGCCATTCCGTCGGCGCCCGCCCGACCCGGCAGCGGTCGCACCCTCGACGCCGGCCTGGACTGCACGGACCCCGAGCCAACATCAACAGCCGCGAGCGGCCGCCCTCGCAGACTCCGCAGGTAGTGGTTGAGCGCTGGCTGAGGGCGCCGCGGGGTTCTCAGTGCCGGACACGAGTTTGACAATCACCCAGGAATTCCCACTCAAGGAGATTTGGGGACGAGTTGAGTTTCGTTGGTCGAGCTTGTCGAGGCCTCGGTCCTCTTGCTGGGGCGAGGGGTTTCGACAAGCTCAACCAGCGGTGGGTGAGCGATGTCAAAGCCCCTTGCCAACACGGCATGTTCGAGGTCTCGACCAGCCAGAATCAGCGTCTCCTTACGCCTGGTCCATATCGGCACGCACTGTGTGGCGGGTCAGCCTGGCGACTGGTAGATCGGTTCGAGGGGAGTCATCCGGGTCGACGATCAACTCGCCAGTGCCGGTGAGCCCGGCCAGTTCGCCGGTCCCGCCGATAAAGTGGCCCGCTGTGACGGTCGGATGAGCGGTGGCAAGCGGCGCCAGTTCGTGCTGCTGCTGG
Source organism: Micropruina sp. (assembly GCF_047602085.1). GTDB lineage: Bacteria > Actinomycetota > Actinomycetes > Propionibacteriales > Propionibacteriaceae > Micropruina. The sequence continues at coordinate 333,012 of NZ_JASGID010000004.1, read as the reverse complement.
TCACCCTGGTGGTTACCCAGACCGGCCTGCACGCGGCTCGTCCGCTGATCTCCTACCGAACCATCGCGATGGGTGGTGGCGGGTTCGAGGTCGGCATTGCGGCCGCGGCTTTCGCGATCTTGTCGGTGCTTGCTGCGATGCCGCTGGGACGATTCACCGACCGAACCGGCCGCACCCTGACCCTGCTGGTGATCGGCACCGTGCTGTGCGCGGGGGCGATCGCCGGGCTGGCGCTGGCCCCCGATCTGGTCACGGTCGCCGCGTCGTCCACCGCGCTCGGTTTCGCTCACGTACTGCTGATGGTCGGTGCGCAGGGTCACGTCGCCAAGATCGCCACCGATGACGAACTCGACAGTGGGTTTGGCTGGACGACGGCCGCGGTCTCGGCGGGGCAACTGCTCGGCCCCCTGCTGGCCGGCTTCGCGCTCGGATCGGCAGCGGTCGATGTCGGCGGCTCGGCCCGGGCCGCCGGACTGGCTGCCGCCGTCGCCGTCGGAGCGATCCCGGTGGCGGCCTGTCTCGCACTCACCAGCCGATCTGGGCGGCACGCGGTACCACAGCCGCCGAAGTCGTCGGAGCGGGTCGGCAGCCTTGAGCTGATGCGGCGGCCCGGGGTCGCGAGCGCACTGTTCACCAGCCTGGCGCTGCTCACCGCGGTGGACATCCTGACCGCCTACCTTCCGCTGGTCGCGCACGATCGAGGCATCGATGCCACCACCGTGGGGGTGCTGCTCGGGCTGCGGGCCGCGGCGTCCCTGGCCTCGCGAATCGGAATCGGACGGCTGGCAGGCCGGTGGGGTCACGACCTGCTGGTCACCGCCAGCACCGTCGGCTCGGCGGTGGCGCTGGCCGCCATCGCACTGCCCGTCTCATCGCTGACGGTGCTGGTGCCCACCGCCCTGATCGGTGGGTTCCTGCTCGGCATCGGACAGCCGCTCACGATGACGCTGGTGGTGCGCTCGGTTCCCGCTGCAGCACGCGGCGCCGCGCTGGCCCTGCGACTGGTGTCGAACCGGGTGGGCCAGGTGGTGCTGCCCACATTGGCCGCGATCGGCACCGGCTGGCTCGGTGCGGCCGGTGCGCTGTGGTTCTCGGCGGCTGTGCTGGCGGCGTCCGGCGTCGCCCACCGGATCGACCAGCGTCCGCCCAGCAGCAACTGACCGAAGCGACCGATCAGAGCGGGACGCCGCCCACGGTGAACATGCACAGGAGGAAGGCGGCGAAGGTGCCCAACCCCCACTTCGCCGAGGTGAGCTGCCATTTGCCCATCTCGACGCCAGTCAGGTTGAGCAGCAGGTAGATGAAGCCGACCAGTGGGCTGAGCAGGTGAAAGGCCTGGCCCGCGGTGGAGGCGATGGCAATATCCATCGGGGCGAACCCGTTCTGGACGCCGACCTGGTTCAGTACCGGCAACACCCCGAGGTAGAAGGCGTCGTTGCTGAGCAGGAAGGTGCCGGGTGCCGAAGCGATCGCGGTGACCAGAGGCCAGTGCGAGCCCAGTGCGTCTGGAACCCAGTCGGAAAGCGCCTGACCCATTGCGGCGCTCATTCCGGTGCCGGCCAGGACGCCCATGAAGACACCTGCGGCCAGCACCATGATGATCACCTGGACGGCCGACGAGCCGTACTTCTCGACCACGCGGCGCTGGTCGATCAGATTGCCGTAGTTGATCACCAATGCCAGCGCAAAGCCGATCGCGAAGATGAGGGCGGCGTTCACCTTGGGCACGAATGGCACCGTGCCGCCCAGTACCAAGACCACCATCATCAGCATGGTCAGTGCGAAGTTGAACCAGATGGTGTGCGGCCGTCCCAGGTCGATGTCTTCGGGGTGGGTGGTCTTGCCCACCTCGGCGAGTTCTTCGGCGGTGATTTCCACCACGCCCAGTCGCTTACGCTCGGCCAGCCCGCGGATCACGGCCACGCCGATAACCCACAGCGCCGCCAATACCATTCCGGGGAGGATGCGACGCAGCAGTTCGCCCTCGTCCACTTTGAGTGCCGCAATGATTCGGGCGGTCGGGCCACCCCATGGCAGCAGGTTCATGATCGAGTTGGCCAAGATGATCAACACCGCAAGGTCCATCATCTTCATGTTCAGCTTGCGATACACCGGAATCATCGCCGAGCACACCACGAGCGTGGTGGTCGATCCGTCACCGTCGACCGACACCGCCAGCGACAGCACCGCCGTGCCGACCAGCACCTTCAACGGGTCGCCCTTCACCACGCGCAGGATGAACGCCACGACCGGGTCGAACAGGCCGGCGGTCAGCATCAACCCGAAGTACAGGATCGCGAACAGCAGCATCACAGCCGTGCCCGCGACGCCCGTGATCTGCAGGTCGGTGTTGCTGGTGATGCCGGCAATGCTGAACTTGAAGATGTCGGTCCAGGTGAAGGCGCCGGTGACAAAGGCGGCGACGATACCCACCACCAACGGAACCAGCACCAACGAGGTGAAGGGGGTTGCCTTCTTGGTCATGATGAGCGTCATGAATCCGGCGACAATGATCAGTCCGAATAATGCCAACATTGCGTACAACTTCCTCGTTGAAGAACCACAACACGGTGCGCGAGTGGCCGGTGGGCAGGGCACCTTCGCGCGATAGGCGTCCGCATCATCACAGAAGCCAGCAGTCGTCTGGCGAACGGTACTGCGGGTACGGGAAACTCACAACCGGGTCGCGCGCGATCTGAACCTGGCCCACCTTTCCAGGACGCCCGTGATGAGGCCGCGCGAATTGCTCGAAGCCTCGAGTAGGAATGCCTTGTCGAGCGGTGGTCGCGTGCTGGCAGCGTGAGCCGTGGCGCTCATCACGATCGCCTCGGCGCTGCCCAGGCAACTCGCGGGTAAGCTGTTCCCTCGTGGCTGCCGCTGACCTGTTCTCTGATCTCGCCGACCTCGACAAGACCCTGACGTCGATCGAGACCGTTCTCGACCCGACGGGCAAGCGGCAGCAGATCGCCGACCTGCAGCAGCAGGCGTCCGCCCCCGACCTATGGAACGACCAGGAGAACGCGCAGCGGGTCACCTCGAAGCTGTCGGTGCTGCAGGCCGAGGTTGATCGGCTGACCGGCCTGCGTCAGCGGGTGGACGATCTGGCCGTGCTGATCGAGTTGGGCCAGGAGGAGGATGACGCCGACACCCTCGCCGAGGCCGTGAAAGAACTGAACCGGCTGGCCAGCGACGTGCAGGGGCTGGAGGTACGCACCCTGTTGAACGGCGAGTACGACGAACGCGACGCCGTGGTCACCATTCGTTCCGAGGCGGGGGGTGTCGACGCGGCAGACTTCGCCGAAATGCTGTTGCGCATGTATCTGCGCTGGGCCGAGCGGCACGGCTACGCCGCCGACGTCTACGACACCTCCTACGCCGAAGAGGCCGGCATCAAGTCGGCCACGTTCACCGTCCGGGCCCCGTTCGCCTACGGAACGCTGAGCGTCGAGCAGGGCACCCATCGGCTGGTTCGAATCAGCCCTTTCGACAACCAGGGCCGGCGCCAGACGTCGTTCGCCGGGGTCGAGGTGCTGCCGGTCACCGAAGAGGCCGACCACATCGATATTCCCGAGGCCGACATCAGGGTCGACGTGTTCCGCAGCTCGGGCCCCGGCGGGCAGAGCGTCAACACCACAGACTCGGCGGTGCGGCTGACCCACCTGCCCACCGGCATCGTGGTGAGCTGCCAGAACGAGAAGAGCCAGCTGCAGAACAAGGTGGCGGCCATGAAGGTGCTGCAGTCGCGGTTGCTCGAGAAGGCGCGCCGCGACCGCGAGGCAGAGCTCAACGCGCTCAAGAGCGACGCCGGCAACTCGTGGGGCTCGCAGATGCGCAGCTACGTGCTGCACCCTTACCAGATGGTCAAGGACCTGCGCACCGACCACGAGGTGGGCAGCCCCGATGCCGTGTTCGACGGCGATCTGGACGGCTTTATCGACGCCGGAATCCGCTGGAGGCGTCAGCAGGGGGAGCGCTGATCGTCCCCGGCGGAGCAAGCAGCGTCGAACCGGTCGGGTGCGGGCGTGGCGAGTCCAGGGGCATAGCCGGCTCGCCTAGACTCCAACCTGGTCGGCTGAGCATTTCTCAGAAACTTCACCATCGTCGAACCCGACCGGAGTGCACAACGTGATCACGTTCGAAGACGTCACCAAGGTTTACGAGGGCCAGCGCCGGGCTGCCCTGTCGGGGGTCGACGTGACCATCGACAAGGGTGAGTTCGTCTTTCTGGTGGGTAGTTCGGGTAGTGGCAAGTCCACCTTCATGCGCCTGGTGCTGCGTGAGTACCGGGTCACCAAGGGCCGCATCTTCGTGGCCGGCAAAGATCTGACCAAGTTGCACGGCTGGAAGGTGCCCGGTCTGCGCAGGCAGATCGGCACCGTATTTCAAGATTTTCGGCTGTTGCCCGGCAAGACGGTTACCGAGAACGTTGCATTCGCCTTGCAGGTGATCGGCAAGCCGCAGTCGACCATCAAGCGTCTGGTGCCCGAGACGCTCGAACTGGTCGGCCTCGAGGGCAAGGGCTCGCGGCAGACTGACGAACTGTCGGGTGGCGAGCAACAGCGCGTGGCGATTGCCCGGGCGTTCGTGAACCGTCCGGCGATCCTGCTGGCCGACGAACCGACGGGCAACCTCGACCCCACCACCAGCATCGGCATTATGAAACTGCTCGACCAAATCAACCGCACCGGCACCACCGTCGTGATGGCCACCCACGACTCGACGATCGTCGACCAGATGCGCAAGCGGGTGATCGAGTTGGTGGACGGCGAGATCGTCCGCGACCAGAGCAAAGGCATCTACGGGTACTGATGACGATCTGCGACACACTCCAACCCCGCCCGTCCCGACCCGCCGAAGGAGCCCGCCATGCGGCACACCCTGCGTGAGGCCTGGTCTGGCCTACGTCGAAACCTGAGCATGACGTTCGCCGTGATCGTGACCATGTGGGTCTCGCTCACCCTCTTCGGTGGCGGCCTGCTGGGTGCGCAACAGGTGGAACTGCTCAAAGGCCGCTGGTACGACAAGATCGAGATCAGCGTCTTTCTGTGCGTCCAAGACTCCAAGGGCGGCAATTGCGACCCCGGGCAAGAGGCCACTGAAGCCCAGAAGGACGCCATTCGCCAGACCCTTGAGAGCAACCCCGAGGTGGCGACGGTCTACTACGAGAGCAAGGCCGAGGTCTGGGCCGACTTCCAGCGCGTCTACAAGGACTCGCCGGTGCTGGCCGACATGACCCAGGAGATGATGCAAGACAATTTTCGCATCAAGCTGAAGAACCCCGAACAGTACGAGGGCGTGGTGTCCGCGGTCTCGGGGCTGCCGGGGGTGCAGACCGTCTCAGACCTGCGGCAGTACCTCGACCCGCTGTTCGAGTGGCTCAACCTGGCCAAGTGGACGACCATCGGGATCAGCCTGTTGCTGTTGCTGGCGGCCTGCCCTGCAGATCGCCACCACGATTCGCATGGCGGCCTTCTCCAGGCGCCGCGAACTCGGGATCATGCGCCTGGTAGGGGCATCGAATTGGTACATCATGCTGCCGTTCCTGCTCGAATCTCTCGTCGCGGCTCTGGGTGGAGCACTTTTGGCCTGCGGATCGTTGGCGGCGCTGCAGAAGTTCTTGATCATCGACAAGGCTCAACCCTCACTCAAGAGTGTGGAGTGGATTGGCTGGTCACACGTTGGGTTGGCCATGCTCGCTGTTGTTGCAGTGGGTGTCGTGCTTTCCGTCGTCCCCACATTGATTGCCACTCGAAAGTACTTGAGGGTCTAAACACCGATCGGCCCTCGCCAACTGATTGGGGCCCAATCGTGAACCAGGTGACTTCCCCCACCTGCACAGCGAAAGACTCGAAGACCATCGCTCGGCGCTGGTTTCGTCCGCTGATCGCCGCGCTGGCGGTCGGGGTGACACTGAGCCTCGGCTCGCCGGCTGTCGCCGACGACCTGAACGACAAGCGCGACCACGTGCGCAAGGCCATCGTCGCCTCGAAACAGGATGTGTCGGAGTCGAAGGCCGAGACCACCAAGGCCTTGGCGAAGCTTGCCAAGGCACAGGCCAGCCTTGCCAAGGCCCAGCGGGCACTCACCGCGGCCAGCGACGCAGTCAGCGACGCAAAAGCCGTGGACGCCCAGATCGGCGCCCGGCTGGCCACGGCGCGTGACAAACTCGCCGCCGCCAAGCGAGCCGTCGCTAAGGCGAAGGCAGCGGTAGAGGCGCAACTCAGCCTAATGGGGCAGGCCGCGCGCGAGGCATACCAGCAGCAGACCGATCTGGTCGGGCTGAGTGTGGTGTTCGACTCTGCCGACACCGGCGACCTGTCGCAGCGGTTGCAGTGGTCGACCACCATCTTCGACGCCACCACGGCCCAGATGAAGCGGCTGCGTGACCTGCAGGCCAAGGTGGTGGAGGCTCAGAAGGAACAAGCAGCCATCGAGCAGCAGATCTCGGCCGACAAGGCCGAGTCCGAGGCCAACCTGGCCTGGCTCAAGGTGCTCCAGAGCAAGGCTGTTCTGGCCAAGGCGGGCGTGGCCAGCAAGGTGGCCGAACTGGCCAAGGCGAAGAAGGCCGCTCAAGCCGACCTCGACGCCGAGCAGGCCGAATACCGCAAGCTGCAGTCTCAAGAGGCGCAGATCTCGGCCGAGATCAAGCGCCGCGCCGCGATCGCTCGCAAGAAGGCGCTCGCGGCCGAAGCGAAGCGCCGTGCCGCCGCGAAGAAGGCCGGCAAGACCTATGTGTCGAGTGCCGAGTCGTCCAAGGGCTTCATTCGCCCGGTCAATGCCTCGCCCGGCTCGCCGTTCGGCCTGCGTTTCCACCCGATTCTGCACGTGTGGCGCATGCATCGGGGCACCGATTTCGGGGCTGCCTGCGGGCTGCCGATCTACGCCGCCAACGATGGACGGGTCGCCAGTGCCGGCCGGCAGGGGGGCTTCGGCAACTACACCGTGATTGACCACGGCATCATCGGCGGCAAATACGTCTCGACCGGTTACGCCCACCAGTCGCGGATCATCGTGAAGCGGGGGCAGAGGGTGAAGCAGGGCCAGTTGATCGGCTACGTGGGCACCACCGGACTGTCGACGGGCTGCCACCTGCACCTGCAGGTGTACGTCAACGGGGGCGTCGTGAACCCGCTGATCTACATCCCGTAGGAGATTCCGCTGGTAGGAGTGTCGAGTCAGGTGTGTGCCGGGGCGGCGACCAGCCACCTTCGCCCACCTGCAGATTCTCTTACGTAAGCGGTGCTCTTTCGTTGGTCGAGCTTGTCGAGACCTGGGTCATTACGTTGGGGCGAGGGGTTTCGACGGGCTCAACCAGCGGTGGACACGTGCGTTTGGGGAAGCGGTGCTCTTTCGTTGGTCGAGCTTGTCGAGACCTGGGTCATCACGTTGGGGCGAGGGGTTTCGACGGGCTCAACCAGCGGTGGACGTATCGATCGGAACTTCCCCTCAAGCCTTGATTCACCGATGGGCGGCCTAGATGAGTAAGTCCAAGGTCGGTGTGGCGTCTGGGGGTTGAAGGGGAGGGTGTCGCAGAGTCGGTGTTGCTAACCCATGTCAAGCTCTGGAGGCTTTGATGGACACCGATCTGGACACCCTCGCGACTGCACTCTACGTGACTGCTGATGATCTGTTGAAGGCTCATCCCGAACAGGTTCCGCAACGGCCTGAGGTCGGGTTCGTGGAGCGGATCAGTGATGCTGAGCTGATCGTGTTGGCGGTGATGCAGGCGTTCCTGGGTTACACCTCGGAGGCCCGCTGGTTGCGGTACGCCCACCGGCATCTCACCGGCATGTTTCCGTATCTGCCGCGACAATCCGGCTACAACAAGCGGTTACGGAAGCTGAACGGCACCATGGCGTGGCTCGCTGCCGAGCTGGCCCGACATGTGCCGGTCGCGAGTGATGATGTGTGGGTGGTGGACTCCACCCCGGTGGAGTGTGGCCGGTCTCGGGAGACCGCGAAACGCTCTGACTTGGCCGGATGGGCCGAGTACGGCTATTGCGCGTCCCATTCCCGTTACTTTTGGGGGCTCAGGTTGCATCTGGTGTGCACCCTGCACGGATTGCCGTTGGCGTGGGCGTTGACCGGCGCGAAAGCCAACGAACGTGACGTGGTGGAGCACCTGCTCGATTCCACTGCGGCGTTGCAGGACCGGCCCACCCGGCGACGCCAGATCATCATCGCGGACAAGGGTTACAGCGGCCGCGAGTTCGAAACCGGACTGACCGAGGTCGGGATTGATCTGCTCCGCCCGGCCCGTAAAGGAGAGAAGCCCCGACCCGGGCAGCGGTTCTTCAAGCCACTGCGCCAAATCATCGAATCGGTCAACGACACGTTGAAAGGCCAACTCGACCTCGAAGCACACGGCGGACGCACCCCGGCCGGTGTCGCCGCCCGGGTCGCGCAACGCATCCTCGCCCTCACGACCGCCATCTGGCACAACCACCAAGCAAACTCCCTAGCCAGAAGAAACCTGGTCGCCTACGACCACTAACACCCCCTGGAATTAGTCATCTAGCAAGCGGCAGCAGAGGGATGCCTTGGCGAGCCTGGCATGCGAAGGAGTATCGGGTCGTGCGGCGAGCGTGCCCGGTGCAGCCAGTGCGCGCCTGACTGGAGTCGCGCAGGAGGCGTAGATCGGTGGATCGAGGTTGCGGGAAGCGCTGGTCGACCAGCGATAATCAGCGCTTCCTCGAAGGCGGAACGAGGCCCAGTCGGCGCTGCAAGCTATTCTGAACGGCGTCCAACCAAAGGAGTTCCAGCACCATGCCACGTGAGAAGGGGCGCATCATGGTCGCCCAGAATCGCAAGGCGCGCCACGACTATCACCTGGGCGATCGCTTCGAGGCCGGCCTGGTGCTCACCGGTACCGAGGTGAAGTCGCTGCGGCTGGGCCGGGCGTCGCTGGCCGACGCCTTCGCCACGGTCGACGATGGCGAGGTGTGGCTGCGCAACGCGCACATTCCCGAGTACACCTTCGGAACCTGGACCAACCACGCCACCCGGCGCAAGCGCAAGCTGCTGCTGCACCGGCGTGAGATCGAGAAGCTCGACCGGGCCACCGCGGCGTCCGGACGCACCATCGTGCCACTGGCGGTGTACTTCAACGACGGCTACGCCAAGGTCGAACTGGCCGTGGCGACCGGCAAGAAGGACTGGGACAAGCGTCAGACCATTGCCGAGCGCGAAGCGAATCGTGATGCGGCCCGAGCCCTGGCGGCGCGCAACCGGGGTGAGTGATGGGCAGACTCGCCCTTGGCGCGTTCGTGGCCTGATCGCGCTCACGCTTGTGTTGTTGGCGATGCCCGGCGCCAGCGACGACGAGGGAAACGCCGATTTTTCGCTGGTCGAGTTGTTTGAGACCTCGAACGGAGTGCCCTCACTAGGGGTTTCGACGTGCACCACTGTTGGTTGAGCGTGTCGAACCCCTTGCCCCAGCGTGATGACTGTGGTCTCGACAAGCTCGACCAGCGGAAGCTTGGGGACGTGCTGATCTATGCGCTCACCGTTGGTTGAGCGTGTCGAAATCCCTTGCCCCAGGGTGGTGACTGTGGTGTCGACAGGCTCGACCAGCGGAAGCTTGGGGACGTGCTGATCTATGCGCTCATCGTTGGTTGAGCGTGTCGAAATCCCTTGCCCCAGGGTGGTGACTGTGGTGTCGACAGGCTCGACCAGCGAGAGTCTGCGGATCTGCAGAGATTCCGCCGGGACGGCTGCCGGGTTGGACGGCGAGGCGTCGGCGGTGAACGCGGCCGCGACGGCCGCGGCCGACCTGAGCGGAGACAGAGGTTTCGCGGCGGGTCTGTTTTCCGTGGTGGTGGTGGTGGTCGTGGCGGGGAGTCCTGCGGCGACGGGCCCGGGCCTCGGCAATCGGTCTGACAAGGGCATTCCCTGGGGACCGGTTCCGATCGACGGGGCGTCGGGGCAGCCCTCGTCCGGACCCCTGGAACACGGTCGTCACGCAGTTTTTAGTATCTGGGACCAATACATTGCTTTTCGGCCTCCCGCGTGCCTACTCTGGTAGTAACTCCACGGCGAGGAACGATTCCCGAACTCCCTGGAGCCGGCAGCACCGGCCGGTGAACAAAGCCCCCGCGGCAACCGCCGCGGACGAGGCGGACTTTTACACCCAAAGACGAGCTCCCGGGGGAGAGTTATGTCCACACCCATCATCACCAACGACTTTGTGCCGGTCGACGGCCTCGCGCCCGAGGCCAGACGGGCCCGGACCAAGACCCCGTTCACGCCCGTGATGCTCGCCGTGTCGATCGCGGCGACCCTCGGCATTCTGGCCTACGCCTGGTTTCTGCTGAACCCCGGCAATCGTGGCGACATTTTGCCCTGGGCCATGGTGATCGTCGCGGAGGCAGTTCTGATCTTTCACGCGCTGATGGCGATGTGGGCGATCCTGGCGGGACAGAAGGATCCGCGGACGTTCGCCTTTCATGACGCTCGGCGTGCCCTGTACGATCCCGCTGCCAACGAGGGTCTCAGGGTGACCGACGACCCCACCCAGTGGCCACTGCACCTGGACGGCGAGCCCGTGACCGCGGACCTGCTGATCACGGTGTATGGCGAGCCGCTGGACGTCATTCGGCGCACCGCCGTGGCGGCAAAGGCCGTCCGGGGGGCCCATCTGACCTGGATTCTGGACGACGGCAAGTCCGACGAGGTGCGCGACCTGGCCGCCGGCCTGCAGATCGGCTACATCCGCCGACTGACCAACCATGGTGCGAAGGCGGGCAACGTCAACAACGCGCTCACCGTGGCCAAGGGCGACTACTTCGTGATTCTCGACGCCGATTTCGTGCCGCGCCCAGAGTTTCTCGAAGAGACCCTGCCGTTCATGGTCGACAGCAACGTGGCGTTCGTTCAGACCCCGCAGACCTACGGCAACATGCACAACATCATCAGCCGTGGGGCCGGCTACATGCAGACGATGTTCTACCGCTTCATTCAGCCGGGTCGCACCGAGTTCAACGCCGCCTTCTGCGTGGGCACCAACGTGCTCTTCCGGCGTGCCGCAGTGCTCGACATCGGCGGCATGTACACCCAGTCGAAGTCCGAGGACGTCTGGACCTCACTGATGCTGCACGAGCGCGGCTGGAAGTCGATCTTCATCGCCAAGACGCTGGCCGTGGGCGATGCCCCCGAGACCATCGAGGCGTACACCAAGCAGCAACAGCGCTGGGCCACCGGCGGGTTCGAGATTCTCTTCACCCACAACCCGTTCAACCCCAAGCACAAGCTGACGCTCGACCAGCGCTTCATGTATTTCGTGACCGCGACCTTCTACCTCACCGGCATTGCTCCGGGCATTCTGCTGTTCGTTCCGGCACTGGAGGTCTTCTTCGACCTGCATCCGGTGAACCTGCAGGTCGACGTGGCCACCTGGTTCATGTTCTATGCCGGCTTCTACGTGCTGCAGATTCTGCTCGCCGCCCTCACCCTCGGCACGTTCCGCTGGGAGGTGCTGCTGTTGGCCGCGAACTCGTTCCCGATCTACCTACGGGCCTTCAAGAACGCCTTCATCGGGGTCGACACCAAGTGGCACGTCACCGGTGCCACCAAGAAGTCGTCCGCCTTCAACTTCATCATTCCGCAGGTGCTCACCTTCGTCTTCTTGCTGGGCGTCTCGATCGTCTCGATCTGGCGTGACCTGAACCTCGACCAGTTCAACGTGGCCACCTTCTGGAGCATCGTCAACACCCTGGCGATCGCCGCATTCATCGGCGTCGCCTTTCGCGAGGCCCGCGAGGTGCAGGGCGTCGCCGACCCGACCGATGTCGACCTGGCCGCCGCGCTGGTCGACAACCAGACCCTGGTTGCCTTGAGCCGCGACGACATCGCCAGGGCCCGCCGTCAGGTGGAGCTACTCGCCTCGGCTCCGGCCGAGGTCGCCGGCGAGTGGCTCCAAGAGCCGCCGGTCGACCCGGGGCTGGAGGTCGCGCCCGCCGATTCGACGCCGACCGAAGTCACCCCCAAGCGTGCGGTCGACACCGCAGGCATCAACTGAATGCCCTCACCGATCACACCAAGAAAGTTTTGAGGAACAGCCATCATGACCTGGATCAATCGACTCAAACTGTGGGGCGGCATCCTGGGCATCGCCGCACTCGTTTTCGCGCTCACCGTGCTGTTCAACCAGCGCCAGTCCCAGGTGGCCAGCGTCAGTGCCGCCGTGGAAGCCCCGACCTCGATCGTGGGCTCGTCCTACGGTGGCGTGGTCACTGAGGTGTTCGTCAAGCAGGGTGATGCCGTGTCGGCCGGCGACAAACTGTTCACGCTGACCAGCGTGCAGTTGCAGCAGGACGTCGGCAACGGCCTGCGGCCCACGTCGACCGACGCGTACACCATCGACACCAAGATGGGCACGATCACCTACAAAGCGGTCAGCTCCGGTTACGTCGCTTCGCTGGACGCCGCCCCCGGCAGCTTTCTCGCCGGGGGATCGTCCATGGCGGTGGTGGTCGCCGACGGCCAGCGCACCGTGACCGCGCAGTTCGAACTCGAATCGACCGACTACGGACGGGTCGAGCAGGGTGCCGATGCGCGGATCGTGCTGCCCAACAACCAGACCGTGGCCGGAACGGTCGCCGGCGTTGAGGTGAAAACCAACGACCAGGGCAAGGCGATCACGTTCGTGACGATCGACAGCGATGCGCTGCTGGATGCGAAGTTGACTACCCTGACCCGCCTCGACACGCCGGTCACGGTGATCATGGAACTGCGCGACGACGGCTGGTTGGCCGGCCCGTCCGAGGCCATGCTCGCCTTCTTCACCAAGATCGGCTTGAGGTGATTGTCATCGATACCACTCGACGTACCTTTCTCGGCGTGCTCGCGGGGGGTCTGATCGGCGGCCTGGTGGCTTGCTCGTCGTCGTCACCGACGGCGGGCGGGGCCACCGGGTCTGCCGGCTCCACCGTCACCGCGGGCGCCAGCGGCCCATCGGGCACCGTGTTCGGTGCCGATCAGGTCGGCCCGCTGGTGAGCAACATCGTCAGCAAGGCCGGCAAGGATCTCAAGCCCGAGCGGTTGGGCGAGGGCCTGCTGCCCCCGACCAACAAGTGGTTCTCGGGGCTGGTCTTCGGCGACACCGCACTGCCGGTGTTCCCGCTGCCGCTCAGCTTCGGCGTGGATGCCAAGGGCTTCGCGTTCGGCATGCCCACGGTGACCACCACCGACAAGACCATCATGGGCGGCTACGCCCCGATCATCGCCGTGGGCACCGGCTCGACCACCACCTGGCAGGTCACCGCCTACGACGAGCTCTCGGTGACGCTGACCGGCACCGCCGATGGCGACGTCGTCGGCAGCGTGCTGATCGCGGAGGGCTCACCCTTCGTCACCTTTACCGCCGCCGGTGATGTCAGCCTGACCACGAATCTGCCGTTCGCCGTGGCCGGCGACGCCTATTCGGTGCAGGGTGGGGCCTCGGTCTACGGCCTGGTCACCAAGGGCGAGGTGTCGGGCACGGCGGTCACTCTGGGCAAGGGGCAGACGGCGACCTGGTTCGCCGTTCCCGACGGTGGCTCGCTCGAGGCGATGGCACCGTTGGCCGCTGACCCGGTCACCTCGACAGCCGTCGAGTACCAGGTGGCCGACAAGGCGTCCACGACGCTGAACTACACCACGGCGGGGGGCGGCAAGACCGCCTTCGCGACCATGCCGCATCAGCAGGGCACGCTGAGCGGCCAGGGCGACGAACTCGGCAGCTACGCCAGCAGCTACGGCACGCTCAAGGTCTACGCCGGCAACAAGCTGACCTGGACAGACGAGCTGCTGGCAGCACGCCCAGGGCTGGATCTGTCGGGGCTGACCGACGCCGAGCGCACCGAGGTCGCCGAGGCGGTCAAGGCCGATGTGGAAGCGGCCGAACCGTACCCGGCCGACACCTATTTCGGCGGCAAGGCGCTCTACCGCGATGCCCAACTACTGCAGATCGCCCGCCAGGTGGGTGCCGACGACGTGGCCGACACGCTGAAACAGCAGGTCACCGCCGAGTTGGAGAAGTGGACCGACCCCAAGGGTTGCGAGGCCCGCGACGCGTTCTGCTTCTTTTACGACACCACCAACCACGGCCTGATCGGCCAGACCCCGTCGTTCGGCTCCGACGAGTACAACGATCATCACTTTCACTACGGGTACTTTCTGTACGCCGCGGGAGTGCTGGCTGCCGACGACTCGGCCCTGGCAGAGAAGCTGGCCCCGGTGATGAACCTGCTGGCGGCCGACATCGCCAGTTCGCCCGGCACCGAGTACTTCGTGTCGCGGCGCAACTTCGACAGCTACGCGGCGCACTCGTGGGCCTCGGGCACCTCGCCGTTCGCCGACGCCAACAACCAGGAGTCGGCCTCCGAGGCGGTCACCGCCTACGCGGGTCTCACCCTGTGGGCGCAGGCGTCCGGCAATGAGTCGTTGCAGGTTGAGGCCCGCTGGATGCACGCACTTGAAGGTGCCTCTGCCCAGGCCTACTGGACGAACTTCGACACCACGCAGCCGGTGTACTCCGGGTTTGGGCACTCGGTGATTCCGCTCAACTTCGGTGGCAAGCGTGACTACGCCACCTGGTTCTCGGCCGAGCCGGCTGCCGCCCTGGCGATTCTGTTGATTCCGGTCAGCCCCAGCTCTGACCAGTTGAAGGGTGACGCCGAGCGCATCGCCAAGAACGTTGCCGAAGGCATCGGCAGCAAGGGCTTCAACCAGCAGTACGGCGACTACATCCTGATGTACTCCGCACTGGCGGGGGAGGATGCCAGGGTCAAGGCCCTCGACGAACTGCGTGCTTTCGACAAGGCGAAGATCGACGACGGCAACACCTACAGCTACACGCTGGCCTGGTTGCTGAGCCTGAAGTCGTAACCCCTTCGCTGGCCGATCGTGGGGAGGCCTCCGTCGCTGAGCTAAACGCTGGTCGAGCTTGTCGAGACCCCGGACCTGCCCTGAGCTGCGAGGTGTCGACACGCTCAACCACCGGTAGGCGCTTCGTTGAGCGGCGAGTTCCCGTTGGTCGGGCTTGTCGAAACTCCTGTGTGTGCCGTCCGGCACGCTCGACCACGGCTACCAGGTCACCCTGAGTTGATTGAGGAATGACTCCACCACGGTGGCATCGCCGGTGACTTCGAAGTGCCTGCCCCTGTTCCACAGGCTGGTGTAGACGCCGCGGGCGGTGCCTGCGATGCGGACGTCCGCGTCGTCGTCGGCTCCGACCGAGGCCCTGGTTCCGTCGAGGTCGAGGCTGAGTGTCCAACGGCCGAGCCCGTCGTCGGTGACCACGGCGATGCTGGTGGGGGCGTCGGCCTTCGGGTTGGATTTCGCGCGCGGCGCGAACCCGAGCAGCAACTCGTCGATGCCGTCGCGGGCCAGTGCAGGGGAGAACCACAACTCGTCGGGACGCGGTGCCCGGCCCAGTCGGGCGGCCATGGCGTCGACCCCATGCATGGTGGTCTCGTGACACTGCCGGCGTGCCCAGGCCTGTCGGGGCGAGGGAGCGTCGTCCAGAAAGAACGGCACATCGAGGTCGGCGGGAGCACCGGCCAGCGCGTTGAGCAGCAGCACCATGCCGTCGTCCAGCCACTGCAGCAGATCGGGAGCCTGCGCGGCCTCGGCCTCGACCTCAGCCTCGGCACGTTCGGCCTCGCCGTGCACCATGCCGGCAGCCCAGCGATGCACCAGGCCCTGGTGGGTCAGCAGATCGCGCACCGTCCAGTCGGGGCAGGTCGGGACCGTCGCGTCCAAACCCGCGACCGCAGCATTGTTGCGCAGCACGGCGGTGGCGTCGCCGATGCCTTCGCCGAGTTCTGCTAAGGGGAGCGTCGTGGGCATGCTGCGACCCTAGTGTCGTGCGTGCCGAGTTCGCCAGAACAGCCCGGCATGGCGGCTGGTCGCGACCTTGGTTGTCGCTGGTCGAGCTTGTCGAGACCTCGGTTGTGAGGGAGTCTCTGGTTGTCGCTGGTCGAGCTTGTCGAGACCTCGGACAGACCGCCGTGGGAAGGGCTTCGAGCTCAACCAGTGGTGGTCGCTTTGATCAGCCCACTCAGATGTTTCGACGCTCAACCACGGTGGCGGGCGTGGTCAGGGATGATCTCGGACGGATCGCGGCCCGGAGGCTCACCCTGACCCAGGCGTTCCGGGCCGGGACCGGGACCGGCCCGATACTGGCTCGGACGCGATGAGGTCATGCTGGAGCGATGACCAACGACTTCTTTGCTCCCGTCGTCAGCGTGACCAAGTCCGACCGCGATCGTGCCGAACAGCGGCTGCGCGAAGCCCATCAACTCGGCCGCATCAATGCCACTGAGTTCGACGTTCGCATGGCGCGCGTGATCACCGCCGAGCGGCAAAGCGATCTGGCGGCGGCTGTCGACGGGCCGCTGCCCAGCAGCACGAGCTTCCCGTCTTACGGTGGCAGCATCCCACCCGCTAAACCGACGTTCGCCGGCAGCGTGCTGCCCAGCCGGCGTCCGTTGGCGGGCAACGGCACCACCATGGCCGTGATCGCCCACCTGGCACCGTTTCTCACCTGGTTGATCGGGCCCGCGGTGATCTGGGCGATCAGCGCGAAGGGGTCGTACCAGCGTCGCGAGGCCGCCAAGGCGTTCAACTGGCAGGTGCTGGCCGCCATCGGCGGAATGCTCGTCTCGGTGATCGGCTGGATCATTCCCGGCCAAGGCAACCCGATCACCGGCATCTGGACGGCCGGGTGGGTGATCCTGACCGTGTTCGGTGCCGTCATGGCGGGAAAGGGTGCCGACTGGACCAACCCGATTCGCCGGCTTGTGCCGCTGGAAGTTTTGTCTGAGCGCCGGGCTTGATATGCTGTACCGCTCGCCAGCGATGGCGGGTGCACAACTCAACAGGGGGTGACTGGTTTCGACTCGGGACGGTAGTCCCAGGAGAAGCGGGCCGAGGATCCAGGAACATCTCGTTAACGATTCCTGGAAAACAACAACTGCCGAAAACACTCGCGCAGACTTCGCTCTCACTGCCTGAGCAGTGACCGAAGGGTCAGTCCGGACGTAGCCTTCCGTCCGATCACTGGCCTCGTCTAGAAGGCTTGCTGAGCCGCCTGGGTTCCAGGGGCGGCTCGGGACTTCACTGGAACTGGGCTTGGCTACCACGGGTTGACACGAGGGTAGGAGCCGAGAAAACCGAATCGTCAACTGCGCCCGGAGAAGTCCTGGTTCACCTTCTGAGGACGGGGGTTCGACTCCCCCCACCTCCACCCAAAGTGTCTTACGGGAACACACGACATCGGACGATGTTGAGTGTTCCCGTTTGGCTTGCTTGCCGTCGTCACCGCTGTCATCGGCTTCGCCGATGATGGTGGCGAGCGGCTCGGCCAGGGGTGGACCGACGATTAGGAAATTGCGAATTTTTCGTTGGTCGGGCTGGTGTGAGCCGCCAGACCTTGCTGAACGTGTCGTCCGGTAAATCCAACGGCGACCTGCGAACCTGGCTCAGGCTTTCGCGCGCCTTCGGCGTGGGGCTGGACGAACTGCTGGCGGAGGTCCGGTTGCCGCCCGCCGTCAGGGACGCCCCCGACGGGCGAGGCTCTGAGCCGGCACTGTGATCGCGACTGGTCTGAGGCTTGCTGGTGGTCGCTCAGTGAGCAGGAACCCATCGATTCTGCAATGGCATGCTTGGAGCCATGATGGGGGAGCGGAATGACCGGTGAAGCAACGCCTGGCGTGCTGCTCGTGGCCAGCACCGAACTCAGCGACGGGGTCTTCGACCAGACCGTCGTGCTGGTGCTCGACGCCGATGAGTCCGGCTCGCTCGGGGTCGTGCTGAACCGCGAGGCCACTATCGACCTACGCACCGCACTGCCCGCCTGGGCTCCGCTGGTCAGCGAGCCGAAGGTGCTGTTCGAGGGCGGCCCGGTCTCGCAAGAGGGCGCCATCTGCCTGGCCAGCCCCCGCCGTCCGGACGAGGAGCCGCCGGGCTGGCGCTCGCTGTTCGACGCGGTCGGGCTGCTGCACCTCGACACTCCCGTCGAGATCGCCGAGGGCGCCTACCGCGACCTGCGCATCTTCGCCGGCTACGCCGGCTGGGCCCCCGGCCAACTGGAGCGCGAACTGGAGCAGGGGTGGTGGCACGTCGTGCGCGCCTCGTACGCAGACGTGTACGACCCAGACCCCGACACCTTGTGGCGCCGGGTGCTGCGCAGGCAGGGCGGTGAGCTGGCGTTGCTGGCGAGCTGGACCGCTACTCCCGAACGAAACTGAGCCGGCTTCGGGTGCCGTACGCGCGCGCTGAAGCAGCCTTGCGCGCCGGGTTGGGACTCACGCTCTAGACTGCGACCCAACAGCCACGGGCTTCGGCGAGTGAGGTGACGGGTGTCGGAAGGCATACAGCGCATCTTGGTGGTCGACGACGATGTCGCACTGTCCGAGATGCTGCAGTTGGTGCTTCGCGCAGACGGTTTCGACGCCTTCTGGTGCAATTGCGGCGACGGTGCCGTGGAGGCGTTTCAGCGACACAAGCCCGACCTGGTGCTGCTTGACCTGATGCTGCCGGGCCGCGACGGGGTGGACGTGTGCCGCGACATCCGCGCCGTCTCAGGGGTGCCGATCGTCATGCTCACGGCCAAGACCGACACCCGCGACGTGGTGCAGGGCCTGGAGGCCGGTGCCGACGACTACGTGGCCAAGCCGTTCAAGGTGAAAGAGCTGCTGGCCCGCATTCGCACCCGCTTGCGCCGCCATGTGCCCACCGAGAACTCGGGAACCCTCGCCATCGGCGACTTGGTGATCAACGTGCCCGAGCACACCGTGCGCCGTGGCAACGACCTGATCGCGCTCACCCCGCTCGAATTCGACCTGCTGCTGGCCCTGGCCCGACGGCCCCGCCAGGCGTTCACGCGCGAGATGCTGCTCGAAGAGGTCTGGGGGTACCGGCACGCGTCCGACACCCGGCTGGTGAACGTGCACATTCAGCGGCTGCGGAGCAAGATCGAGCATGACCCCGAGCACCCCGAGATCATCGTCACGGTACGAGGCGTGGGCTACCGGGCCGGAGACGCTCGCGAGGTCTCGTGACTCGGCCGGGTGGGCAGCCGCCCGCCCGCCGCGCTCTGTGGTCGCGTTCGCTGCCGTTCCGGGTGGTCACCACCACCCTGGTGGCGGCGTTGACCATCCTGGCGGCGACCGGCTGGTTCCTGATGGACCAGTCCTCACGCGGCATCATCGACGGCAAACGGCAGTCGAGCCTGGCCGAGGCGTCCGTGGTGCTCGACGGCATGCAGCGCGACCTGCGCACCCTGAACCTGCGGCAGGCGTCCATCAACGAGCGGCTCACCCAATTGGCTCGCGACGCCGCCTACCGCGGCTCGGTGGGCAACCAGTACTACGTGGTGGTTGCCGGCCCGGTGTCTGACATCGGCTCGGCGGGGCTGGACTACAGCAGCGTGCCCGAGTCGCTGCGCAGGGCGGTGTTGGCGTCCGACGGCTTGTACTCCACTCCCACCGAGATCAGTTTCGCCGACGCCCGTCCGACAGCACCGGGGCTGGCCATCGGTTCGGCTCTCACCGCGCCGGACGGCAAGCGCTACCCGGTCTACTTCGTGTTCACCAATCAGCCCGAGGCCGAGACCCTGGCCGTGGTGCAGCGCGCCACCGTCGTCGCCGGCCTGATCGTGCTGGTCGGCGTGGTGGCCACCGTGTGGCTGATCGCGTTGCAGGTGCTGCGGCCGATCCGGGCCGCTCGGTTGGCCGCCGAGCGGCTGGCCGCGGGTCATCTGGACGACCGGATGACGGTGGTCGGCACCGAGGATCTGGCCAGCCTGGCCCGGTCGATCAACCACATGGCGGCCGAGCTCGACCGCAAGATCACCGAACTCGAAGAGCTTTCGACGGTGCAGCAGCAGTTCGTCTCGGACGTGTCCCATGAGTTGCGCACCCCGCTCACCACCGTGCGCATGGCGGCGGACGTGCTGTACGGACGGCGCGACGAGTTCGACGCTCTGGCCGCCCGCAGCAGCGAACTGTTGTCGGCCGAACTCGATCATTTCGAGGTATTGCTCACCGATCTGCTCGAGATCAGCCGGTTCGATGCGGGCGCGGCCGAGTTGAGTCTCGAAGAGGTCGACCTCAGCCAGACTGCGGCCGAAGAACTCAGGGCTCAGGCTCGCCTGGCCGAGAAGTACGCGACGCCGCTGGTGCTGGACGCACCGAGGCCGTGTGTCGCTGAAGTCGATCTGCGGCGCATCCGACGGATTCTGCGCAATCTGATCACCAATGCCATCGAGCACGGCGAGGGACGCCCGGTCACGGTGCACGTGCACGCCGACGATGCGGCAGTGGCGGTGGCCGTGCGCGACCACGGCGTCGGCTTCAGCGCCGCGCAGGCCCATCAGGTGTTCAACCGGTTCTGGAGGGCCGACCCGTCACGTCGCCGCACCGTCGGGGGCACCGGGCTCGGCCTGTCGATCGCGCTGGAGGACGCCCGGTTGCACGGCGGCTGGCTCAACGCGTGGGGCCGCCCCGGCCAGGGGGCACAGTTTCGCCTCACCGTGCCACGGCGGGCCGGCGGGATCGTGTTCGGCTCGCCCTGGCCGGTGGTGCCCGACGACGCGGAGGTCTCGGCGTGAGGCGGCTCGGCGGCATGGCGGTATGCCTGGCGATGGTGCTCGCCGGCTGCGTGGCCGTGCCCACCAGCGGACCGGTCGAGCGACACTCACCGGCGGCCGAGCAGGCCAACCCGGGGGTCGAGATCGCACCCGTGCCGCCGGCGGCCGACGCACCGCCGGGCTTGATCGTGGAGGGCTTTCTGCATGCGATGGCCACCTACCAGGACGGTTATGCGGTGGCCCGGCAGTTTCTCACCAGTGCTGCCAGCGAGCTGTGGCAACCCGAGGCCGGGGTTGAGATCTACGCCGCCGGGTACCCGCCACAGGTCAGCGATTCGGGCGTGGTATTGACCGCCCCGTTGATCGGACGGCTCAACGCGCAGGGCAGCTTCACCACGGTCTCGACCAGCGCCCCGCAGTACCTGCATGACTTCGGTCTGGTGCGCGACGCCGACAATCAGTGGCGCATCTCGCAGCCACCCCGTGGCTTGTTGATCTCGCAGTCGCTGTTCGTCAGCACCTGGGTGCGTGCCGACGTGTGCTTCTGGGACGCGACCGGAACGGTTCTGGTGCCAGACCCGCGCTTCGTGCCCAAAGGCAGGATCGGTTTGCTCGACACCGTCCGCGCGGTGCTCATGGGGCCGTCCTCGTTGACTGCAGCCGCGTACCGAGTGCCACTGGTGGCGCAGCTCCAGGCCACCGCGGTGTCGTTGAGCGCCAATGGCCTGGCCGAGGTCGAGTTGGGCGGCGCCACCGACGAACTCGGCCAGGAGGCCAAGCGGCGGCTGGCGGCAGAGTTGGTCTGGTCGCTCACCTCGCTCGAAGGCGTGACGGCGATCCGCATTCGCGGCAACGGCGCATTGTGGGACGTTGGCGACAGTGCGGGCTTGATCACCACCGCCGACAATATGACCGGTGCACCGGTTCAACCGCTCGTCTCTGACCAGGTCTTCGTGCTGCGTGACGGTGCGATCCAGCGGCTCGGCTGGGACGCGCCGGCCGGCGATGCCCAGCCGTTGGGTGCCGGTGTCGTCGGCAATGCGAGCACCATCGCGGCTCGCTCCGACGGCCAAGTGGTGGCGGTCGTCACCGACGGCGGGACACGGCTGCGCACCGTGCAGGTGCGCGAGGGCACGGCGCGGGTCGAACTTGCCGCCCAGGGCCTGGCGCTTGTGCGCTGGACCCGGCAGAACGAGCTGCTGGTGGCATTGGAGCGCACCCACGACACGCGCCTGCGCATGGTGCGCAATGCAACGACTGTGCCCGTGCGCACCGATGCTCTGCCGACTGGACGCATCAGGTCGCTCGCAGTCGCTCCCGACGGGGTGCGGGTCGCACTGGTGATTGAAGAACAGGGACGCTCCGTGCTCGGCACCACGGCCATGGTGCGGGAGGGCGACGAGGTGTGGTTCACGGGGTGGCGCGAGCTGTCGGGCACGTGGTGGGCGCCGTCCACCCACCGGCCGGTCGATGTCGGCTGGTCGGACGCCGCCGAACTGCTGGTGCTGCTGACTGTGGCCGGCACTCCGCAGGTGGTGCGGGTTGACAGTGAAGGAGCGGTCGCCACGGCGGTGGGGCCCACCGACTCATCGGCCACCGCCCAGTTGGCCGTCGGCGGTGCCGGACGGGCCGTGCTGCGCGGTTCGGACGGCCAGACCTGGCGGTTCGTCGACGACTTCACCTGGGAGCCGTGGTTATCGAAGGTGCAGCACGTTTCGATGCCCTGACCTGTGGAGAGCGGCCCACGGAGGCTCGGCGCGCGGCATGATCGGACGAATGGGGTGGCGTGCACTGGCCGCAGCGGCGGCCGACCTGGCTTGGGGCGGGGCGTGCGCGGCCTGCGCCGCGCCAGGCCCGGTGCTCTGCCCGGGTTGTGCTGGGTTATTGCGTCGACTGCCCACCCAGGCGGTGCCGGTGCGGCCGGGGGTGCCGCCCACGATCGCCCGCGGCGACTACGCCGACGAGTTGCGTGCCGTGATTCTGGCCTGCAAGGAGCGCCAGGGCCTGGGTTTGGTGCCGATGCTGGCCGAACTGGTCACCGGCAGCGCCGCGGCGCTGTTGCACGAGCGCTGGTCGGGCGCGGCGGTGCGAGTCGCTCCGATTCCGTCGGCCCGCTCGACCATCGGCGAACGCGGCTTCGACCTCACCGGCATGATGGCTGGGCGAGTGGCCGTCACGCTGCGCGGTGTGGGCATGGACGTCCGCGGCTGGCGGGCGTTGCGTCCGGTGCGTCGGTCGGCCGACCAGGCCGGTCTCGGCATCGCAGAGCGGGCCGCCAACCGACGGGCCAGCCTCGTGGCCCGGCCGGGCGAGCCTGTGCAGGTGCTGCTCATCGATGACATCGTCACCACCGGCGCGACGCTGGCCGAAGCGCGGCGTGCGCTGACCGTGGCCGGTCACTCGGTGCTGGGAGCGGCCGTGGTGGCGGCCACGCCACGTACCGGAACGCCGGGTACCCGAACCGCATCGCGCACCGGAATCCACTAAGGCTGATCAACCCGACCACCGCTGGTCGAGCTTGTCGAGACCCCTTGCCGGAGCATCCCGTTTGAGGTCTCGACAAGCTCGACCAGCGAAGAATCAGAGGTTCTCCAAGGGTCGAACGTGACTGCAGGGGCCCCGATTACTCGGAGCCCCTGCACGTTCAGTTGTGCGTGCGCCGTCCTCCCAGCGGCGCTGACGCGGGTTTCGTCAGACGGCGGCCAGCCCGCTCTCGCCGGTGCGCACCCGCACGACGGCGTCGACGGGGGTGACCCAGACCTTGCCGTCGCCCACATTGCCGGTACGAGCCGCGCCGGCGATGACCTGCACCACCTCTTCGCACTCGGGGTCGTCGACCAGAATCTCGAGCCGCACCTTGGTGATGAAGTCGATGGTGTACTCCTCGCCGCGGTAGACCTCGACGTGACCGCGCTGGCGTCCGTAGCCGGACACCTCGCTGATCGTCATGCCACCGACCCCGTGCCGGACCAGAGCCTTCATGACCTGCTCCAGCATTTCGGGCTGGATGATCGCGGTAACCAGCTTCACTTGCTTGCTCCTGTCGTTTCGGTCTCGGGCAGGTCGTCCTTGCTCAGAACGAGAGTGCGCTGAACCTTGTTGCTGTAGTAGACCGGGCTGAGGTCGTAGCCGGCCTCGGAGTGCTCGATCAGGTCGATGCCGCTGACCTCATCGGCAGTGCTGATCCGCCAGCCGATGGTGTGCTTGATCAGCAGGGCGATCAGGTAGGTGACGACGGCCGAGTAGGCCATCACCGAGATGGCGCCGATGGCCTGCTTGCCGAGTTGGTCGAAACCGCCGCCGTAGAACAGCCCGGCCACGCCCTCGGCCGCAGCCTTGGTCGGGTCGTCACCGTCGGCGACGGTGGTGGCCGCCAGCGGCGAGGCGAAGAAGCCGATCAACAGGGTGCCGACCAGGCCGCCGACCAGGTGCACTCCAACCACGTCGAGCGAGTCGTCGTAGCCGAATTTGTACTTCAGGCCGACGGCGTAGGCGCAGGCCACGCCGGCGATGAGGCCGATCGCGAGGGAGCCGAGCGGGTCGACCGAGCCTGCGGCCGGGGTGATCGCGACCAAGCCGGCCACGATGCCCGAGGCAGCACCTAGCGAGGTGGCGTGACCGTCGCGGAACTTCTCCGCGATCAGCCAGCCGAGCATGGCGGCGGCGGTTGCGGCCAGGGTGTTCACCCAGGCCAGGCTGGCCAGGCCGTTGGCAGCCACGGCCGAGCCGGCGTTGAAGCCGAACCAGCCGAACCACAGCAGGGCCGCGCCCAGCATGACCAGCGTCATGTTGTGCGGACGCATCGGCTTGCTGCCGAAGCCGACCCGCGGGCCGATGACGAGGGCCAGCACCAGTGACGCGGTGCCGGCGTTGATGTGAATCGCGGTGCCACCGGCGAAGTCGAGGGCACCCACCACGTTGGCGATGAAGCCACCGACCACGGTGCCGTCGGCGCTGCTGAAGGCGAAAACCCAGTGGGCGGCGGGGAAGTAGACCAACACGCCCCAGAGCACGGTGAACAGGGTCCAGGCGCCGAAAGAGGCCCGGTCGGCAATGGCGCCGGACACGAGCGCGACGGTGATGATCGCGAAGCAGGCCTGGAAGGCCACGAAAGCCAGCGCCGGGTAGCCGGCGTCCGGGCTGTAGGTGAGCAGGCCCTTGAGCCCGGCGAACTCGAACGGATCGCCGATGATGCCGGCTCCGCCCACCGAGTTGCCGAACGCCATCGAGTAGCCGAACAGGATCCAGAGAACTCCGATGACGCCCATCGAGATGAAGCTCATCATCATCATGTTGAGAACGCTCTTGGCCCTGACCATGCCCCCGTAGAAGAACGCGAGACCGGGGGTCATCAACAGCACCATGGCGGCGCTGACGAGAATCCAGGCGGTGTCGCCGGAGTCGATTTCAAGGATGTTCATGGCAGAACAATCGGGGATGGGTGTTTCTCCCGCATTCGGGCTGCGTTACACGTGGATTGCGGGGTGTTACAGCTATGTTGCGTGCCGTTCCAGGCGGCGCACAGCCGACACCCTGGCATTGCACAGCGGGCCTTAGTAGGGTCAACGACATGGCGCCAAGCTGTACTGCCGCTTCGCGGGGGGAGCCTGGCGCTTTCGCGTCCCGTCCGCTCGCCTGAGCGGGCTCGATCGACCAAGGAGGTTGCTGTGGACGTTCTCGTCACCGGCCGGCACTGCCAGATCACCGACGATTTTCGCACTCATGTCGGCCAACGAATCAGCGGGGTTGAGAAGCTGCGCGACAGGGTGATCAGGGTCGAGGTGCAGGTGTCGGCCAATCCCCATGCCCGGCAGCCTGACCAGGCGACCACCGTCGAGATCACGCTGCGCAGCCGGGGTCCGGTGGTGCGCGCCGAGGCGAACGCCGACGACAAGCTGATCGCCTTCGATCACGCCCTCGACCGGCTGAAGTCGCAACTGCGCCGCGCTGCCGACCGGCGCAAGGTGCACCGCGGTCTTCGCGCGGGCCAACAGTTCGGCGAGCCGCCGCTGCCTCCCACTACTCCGCAGATCGAAGACGAGGAGCGTCCCGAGATTCGCAAGATCGCCGGCCTGGAGGTGCATGGCGACGGGCCTCTGGTGGTGCGCGAGAAGTTGTTCAAGGCAGCCCCGCTGACCCTCGCCCAGGCCCTGGACGAGATGGAGCTGGTCGGGCACGACTTCTTTCTCTACGTCGACGCCGAGTCTGGGGCGCCGAGCGCGGTTTACCGGCGCAGGGCCTACGACTACGGCGTGATCCACCTCGAACTCGACCGATCCGTGAGCGAGCAGAGCGCCTGATCCGTCGTTGGTCGAGCTTGTCGAGACCTCGGATCTGGTGCTCTGGCAAGGGGTTTCGGCAAGCTCTACCAGCGGTGGGCGCATTGCTGAGCGCATCCCTCGCCTGGGTGGCGGGTGCGGCGTGGGTGCCTGAGCCGGTTTGTGTCGGCCGTCGACACTAGGGTCGTGGCATGGTTGAACTGAGCCTGGCCCAGGCCCGTCGCATCGCACTCGCGGCGCAGGGCTTCTGGCGTCCCCGGCCCGAGTCGGTGACGATGCGGCAGGTGCAGCGGGTGATCGACACCGTCGGCCAGTTTCAGATCGACTCGGTGAACGTGGCCGTCCGGGCTCACTACATGCCACTGTTCAGCCGGCTGGGCAGCTACGACGTCGGCCTGCTCGAGCGGGCCGCGGGCCAGGCGCCCAGAAGGCTCTTCGAGTACTGGGGGCATGCCGCATGCCTGATCGACGTGAACCTGCAGCCCGCGTTCCGCATGGCGATGCGCCGGCGTCAGGGGCTCGAGCGCGAGGCAGTGCAGCGCATCGTGACCACGAAACCAGGCCTGCTCGATCAGGTGCTCGACGATGTGACGCGTCGCGGGCCGTTGACCGCTCGGCAGATCAACAACGAAGAGGTTCGCCGCACCGATAACTGGGGGTGGAACTGGTCCGAGGCCAAGTACCTGCTGGAGCATCTGTTCGACGCCGGCGTGCTTGGCGTGGCCGGCCGCAATTCCGCGTTCGAGCGGCTCTACGACCTCAATCACAGGGTGCTGCCGCCGAGTGTGCTGGCCCTGCCCGACCCGAGTGACGACACGTCCTACGACACCCTGATGGCCCGCGCCGCAAACGCACTCGGAGTCGCCGACCGAAAGGCGCTGATCGACTACTTCTATCTGCGTGACGCCCCGGCCACAGCCGCCATCGAACGGCTGCAGGCGTCCGGAACCCTCGAACCGGTCACGGTTGCGGGGCTACCGCAGCAGTTCTGGCTGGCGTCCGGCGCCCGGCGTCCACGACGCATCGAGGGGCAGGCACTGATCGCCCCATTCGACACCCTGGTGCACCATCGGCCACGGGTGTTGCAGTTGTTCGGCTTGCACTACCGCATCGGCATCTACACTCCGGCCGCGCAGCGTGACTACGGGTACTACGTGTACCTGTTCCTGGCCGACGACGAGATCGTCGCCCGGGTCGACCTCAAGGCCGATCGCGCTGCCGGTGTGCTGCAGGTGCTGTCGGCGTGGCTCGAACCGCACGGCGAGCGGCGACGCTCCGAGGTGGCGTCGCGGTTGTTGGCCGAGCTGCGGCTGATGGCGCAGTGGCTCGGGCTGCCGGACGTGCGGGTGCACCATGCCGGAACACTCGCCGACGACCTCGCCGTGGCTTCGCGTGGCTCACGGGGTGAGCGATGACGTGTCGGGACCGGTTCGTCGAAGGCCCCGACGAAGGCATCGCCGCCGCTGTCGTGGCAGGCCTGGCAAACGAGGTGCTCGACTGGCGGCACAAGGCGATCCCGGCTCGGTTTCACGGTGTCAGCGCAGGGCAATTCGCGGCCGCCGGGGTGCCGCTGGCCGAGTTGCAGACGCCGCTGCTCACCCTCGACGCCGGCGCACTGGCGCACAACGCGGCCCTGATGGCCGACTGGTGCGCACACTGGGGTGTCGGCCTGGCACCGCACGGCAAGACCACCATGGCGCCGGCGCTGTGGCAGTGGCAGCTCGACGCCGGTGCCTGGGGCATCACACTCGCCAACGCCGCCCAGTTACGGGTGGGCCGGCATTTCGGCGTGCGCAACCTGATGCTGGCAAACTGCCTCACCGACCCGGAGGCCATCACCTGGGTCGCCGGTGAGGTGGCGGCCGGCGCACGGATCGTTTCGTGGGTCGACTCACTCGCTGCGGTCGAGCGGCTGCAGCGGGTGCTCGACCAAACCGGCGCCGGGCCGCTACCGGTTCTGGTCGAACTCGGCGGTTCGGGCGGACGCACCGGTGCCCGCGGGCACGACGCCGCTGTGCAGGTGGCCCTGGCCGTCGCACAGGCGCCCAGGCTGGCCCTCGGCGGGGTCAGCGGCTACGAGGGTGCGCTCGCGCATACCCGGAGCGCCGCCGACCTGGCCCGCGTGCGCCGCTACCTGGCCGACTTCGTCCGGCTGCACCGCGCCCTGGCCGATCACGGGTTGTACGAGTGCGACGAGGTGATCGTGACCGCCGGGGGCAGCGCCTACTTCGACGACGTGGTCGAATCGCTGGCGCCCCTGGCTTCGCAGGGGGTCCGGGTGCTGCTGCGCAGCGGCGCCTACCTGATTCACGACGACGGCTTCTATCGCGGCATCTCACCTTTCGGGCGCAACGACCCCGACGCCGCCAGCGCTTTCAGGGCTGCGATGCACGGCTGGGCACGCGTGGTATCGCGAACCGAATCCGGCCTGGCGATCATCGACGGCGGCAGGCGAGACTTTCCGTTCGACGAGGGATTGCCGGTGCCGCAGGGCGCCGCTCGCGAGCTGGGCCTTCCGTTGCAACCGCTGGCCGGTGCCACGGTCACTGCGCTCAACGACCAGCACGCGTTCGTGCGCCACGACCCGGACGCCGACGTGCGGCCCGGCGACGTGCTGCGGCTGGGCCTCTCGCACCCCTGCACTGCGTTCGACAAGTGGGCCCTGATCCCCGTGCTCGATCAGTCCGCCGACCCGACTCGTGCGGTGGTGGTTGACACCGTGCGCACCTTCTTCTGACCGGCGCACTACGATGGCTGAGAATGTCATCGACCAGGAAGTGTTGATACCGCCGTGGGTGTACTGGACAAGCTGCTCAACATGGGCGACGGGCGCAAGCTCAGGGAATTGCGCAAGGTCGCCGAACAGGTGGCCATGATCGAGCCCGACTACGAGGCGATGACCGACGACGAACTGCGCGGCCAGACCGACGAGTTTCGCAAGCGGATCGACGAGGGCGAGACGCTCGACCAGATTCTGCCCGAGGCATTCGCCACCGTGCGCGAGGCCACCAGGCGGGTGCTGAGCAAGCGGCCCTACGACGTGCAGGTGATGGGTGGGGTGGCGCTGCACCGGGCCAACATCGCCGAGATGAAGACCGGCGAGGGCAAGACCATCGTCGCGCTGATGCCGTCCTACCTGAACGCGCTCACCGGCAAGGGCGTGCACATCGTCACGGTGAACGACTACCTGGCCACGTACCAGTCGGAGCAGATGGGCCGGGTGCATCACTTCCTTGGCCTCAGCGTCGGCGTGATCCTGGCGTCAATGTCGCCGGCCGAACGGCGCAAGCAGTACGCCGCCGACATCACCTACGGCACCAATAACGAGTTCGGTTTCGACTACCTGCGCGACAACATGGCGCTCAGCCTCGACGACTGCGTGCAACGTGGCCACCACTACGCGATCGTCGACGAGGTCGACTCGATTCTGGTCGACGAAGCCCGCACCCCGCTGATCATCTCCGGCCCGGCCGAGGACAACCACGACTGGTACCCCGAGTTCGCCAAGATCGCCGCCCGGCTGACCCGTGACACCCACTACGAGGTGGACGAGAAGAAGCGCACCGTGTCGATTCTCGAGGCCGGCATCACCGAGGTCGAGAACCGGTTGGGCATCGAGAACCTGTACGAGAGCGCCAACACGCCCCTGATCAGCTACCTGAACAACGCGATCAAGGCCAAGGAACTGTTCAAGCGCGACAAGGACTACGTCATTCTCAACGGCGAGGTGCTGATCGTCGACGAGCACACCGGCCGCACCCTGGTCGGCCGCCGCTACAACGAGGGCCTGCACCAGGCTCTGGAGGCCAAAGAGGGCGTCGAGATCAAGGACGAGTACCAGACCCTCGCCACGATCACCTTGCAGAACTACTTCCGCATGTACGACAAGCTGGCGGGCATGACCGGCACGGCCAAGACCGAAGAGAGCGAGTTCCAGAAGATCTACGGCCTGGGCGTGCTGCCGATCGAGACCAACAAGCCGATGATCCGCGTCGACGAGAAAGACCTGATCTATCGCACCGAAGAGGCCAAATTCGCCGCCGTGGTGGCAGATGTGGCGGAGCGGCACGAAAAGGGCCAGCCGGTTCTGATCGGCACCGCGTCGGTGGCCAAGTCAGAGCTGCTCAGCAGGGCTCTGAAGAAGGCCGGAGTCAAGCACGAGGTGCTGAACGCCAAGAACCACGCCCGTGAGGCGGCGATCATCGCGCTTGCCGGGCGCAAGGGCGCCGTCACCGTGGCCACCAACATGGCCGGCCGCGGTACCGACATCATTCTGGGCGGAAACCCAGAGTTTCTCGCCGATGCGGCCCTGCGGGCCAAGGGCCTCGACCCGGTGGAGCACGCCGACGAGTACGAGGTGGCCTGGCATGAGGTGATCGCCGAGATCGAAGCGCAGGTCGCGGCGGAGCACGACGAGGTGGTCGAACTCGGTGGCCTGTACGTCGTCGGCTCCGAGCGGCACGAATCGCGGCGCATCGACAACCAGTTGCGGGGCCGGTCCGGCCGCCAGGGCGACCCGGGCGAGAGCCGGTTCTACCTCAGCCTCGAAGACGACCTGATGCGGCTATTCAAGTCCGACATCATCAACTGGGTGATGGTGGCGCTCAAGGTGCCCGACGACGTCCCGATCGAGAACAAGCGGGTGAGCAGCTCGATTCAGCAGGCCCAGGAGCAGGTCGAGGCGCAGAACTTCGAGATGCGTAAGAACGTGCTCAAGTACGACGACGTGATGAACCGGCAGCGGCATGCCATCTACGGCGACCGTCGGGCGGTGCTTGAGGGCGCCGATGTCGAGACGCAGTTGCGCGGCACCGTCGACAAGGTGGTCGAGCAGTATGTGCGAGGCGCCACCGAGGGGTTCGTCGAGGACTGGGACCTGGAGCAACTGTGGACCCAGATGGGCACGCTGTACCCGGTGGGGCTCGCCGTCGAGGACTACCAGGGTGTCGATCTGACCGCCGACGAGTTGGTGGACGACTTCAAGGCCGATGCCCAGGCCGCCTACGACAAGCGCGAGGAACATCTCGGCGAAGAGACCATGCGCGAGCTGGAGCGGCAGGTGCTGCTCACCGTGCTCGACCGCAAGTGGCGCGAACACCTCTACGAGATGGACTACCTGCGCGAGGGCATCGGTCTGCGGGCGATGGCCCAGCGCGACCCGCTGGTGGAGTACCAGCGCGAGGGCGGAACCATGTTCAACGCCATGATGGAGGCGTTCATGGAAGAGGTCGTCGGCTTCTTGTTCAACCTTGAGGTCAAGGTGCAGCAGCCGGTCGGGCTGGTGCCGGACGCGTCCGGCAAAGCGGTGCCGATGTCTGCGGAGGTGCTCGACGAACTGATCGCTTCGGGCCCGGACGCCGATGCGTTGGGCAGTCTCGGCGCAGGGGTGGACGAGCCCGAGCAGAGCCCGGCGGGGGAGCAGGCGAAGGCGCGTCCGGTGGTGCGGGCGAAGGGGCTGGGGGAGCGCAAGCGCACGCCGATGAGCTACTCGGCGCCGTCCGAGACCGGAGCGGCAACCACGAGCGGCGGCACCCCGGACGATGAGTACGCAGGCGTCGGACGCAATGCGCCCTGCCCCTGCGGCTCAGGCAAGAAGTTCAAGGTCTGCCACGGCCGCAAGAGCTGACCCTGCCTCGGCTGGTCGAGCTTGTCGAGACCTCGACGTCGGACCTCATGATCTGCCGCGGCCGCGAGAGCTGACCCTGCCTCGGCTGGTCGAGCTTGTCGAGACCTCGACGTCGGACCTCATGATCTGCCGCGGCCGCGAGAGCTGACCCTGCCTCGGCTGGTCGAGCTTGTCGAGACCTCGACGCTGGACCTCTGGTAACCGGTTTCGACCTTGACCAGCGACGCGTCTGGTGATCAGTTCATCGGTGGCCGAGACCCGACTGCGCCCGTGTTCTCAACCGCTGCGCAGCACCACCGCGGGGTCGACCGCGAGTTCGAGCTCGGCCAGCCGCCACCGCTCGGCGTTCGGGGCGCACCTGAAGCAGAGTGCCGCGGCCAGCGAACGGGGGCCGTGTCGCAGCCTGGCGGACGCCTCGATCACCTGCTTGGCGGGCTGCTGCAGACGTAGTGACGCCAGCCGGACGGCGGTCAGACATCCGGCACCTCGCAGGTGGCCGACCAGTTGGTAAGCGTTGGGGTGCAGATGCGGTTCGAGGTGCTCCAGGGCGCGTCGTCCGCACAGCACCTCGACCACGGCAGCGGTCAACTGACCCACGATGCGCTGCACCCGCGGCTCTATCTCGACCAGGACGGACGCCGCCTGCGCGGCGGGCGGCCAGGGCAGCAGTGGCTCCTGCACCGGTTGCAGCAACACCGGTTCGACCAGCCGCACCGCCGGTGCCAGCGCGAGCGGTGCCCTGATCAGCCTGATGGTTGCATCGGTCATGAGCCACACCATGGCCCACGCTCGCCCCCCGAAGGCGTGTCAGGGCCCCACCGCAGCCGAAATTGTGGACAACTAGGGTGCGCTGGTGAAGGCAACCTTCGTTGGTTGAGCTTGTCGAAACCCTTCGTGGGGGCACTCTGTTGGGGGTCTCGACTGGCTCGACCAGCGGAAGTCAGTGTTTCTCCAGGGATGCGCTGGTGAAGGCAGCCTTCGTTGGTTGAGCTTGTCGAAACCCTTCGTGGGGGCACTCTGTTGGGGGTCTCGACTGGCTCGACCAGCGGAAGTCAGTGTTTCTCCAGGGATGCGCTGGTGAAGGCAGCCTTCGTTGGTTGAGCTTGTCGAAACCCTTCGTGGGGGCACTCTGTTGGGGGTCTCGACTGGCTCGACCAGCGGAAGTCAGTGTTTCTCCAGGGATGCGCTGGTGAAGGCAACCTTCGTTGGTTGAGCTTGTCGAAACCCTTCGTGGGGGCACTCTGTTGGGGGTCTCGACTGGCTCGACCAGCGGAAGTCAGTGTTTCCCCAGGGATGCGCTGATGAACGGGTCTGCGAGAGCTGGTTGCGTTGCTCAGCACCTGCCTAGGGCGAGAAGAGCAGCAGCAGGCCGGCGCAGGTGTAGCCGATCATCAGCACCAGCATGGGCAGCTGGCCGATGATCACCCGGTGGGTCGGTAGCACGGCCAGCGACTCATCGTGAGCGAGCAGCACACCCAGCAGGTGGCCGACCACGATGGCGGTCAACTGGATGACCGCCACGACTTCGGGGTAGTCGAAGATGCCGGTGTTGACCCCGAGTTCGGCGGTGCCGAAGACGTTCCAGCCGAGGCCGAGGGGATCCGAAGCCAGGATCGCCGTCCGCTGGCCCTCGAGCACCAGCAGGCTCAGGTAGTGCGCGAACGAGTATCCGACCACGATCGGTACCAGGCTCGATGACGCGGTGTCGGACCAGCCGGTGGCGGTGGCTCGTGCCGCCAGCGCGAAAGCCGCTCCGACCAGCAGGGTCATCCCGATCAGCCCGGCGGTGCCCCAGATCTCGCGGGGCAGGGTCGAGGTTTGCACCCACCCCACCCAGCCGGTGATGTTGGTGAAGCTGTCGTAGGCGGTGATGCCCAACAGGGTGCAGTTCACCCAGGCTGCGCCGCGGGGAACCACCTCGGTCGCGGCATGCCGGAGCGGGTTGACCAGGTGGATCACGCCGTCGATGCATTGCCACGGTGAGAGCGTGGCGATCCGCTCGGCGAACACCTCGAACGGATCGGTGGCCGCAATCCAGCGTTCGCCGAACAGCAGCGCACCGCCGAGGGTGAGGACGAGCCAGGCGATCATCCACCAGCGCAGCACGGCAAGCGTGTTGTTGTCGGGCTGGACCAGTTCGAGCCAGGCGAAGCCGAGCAGGGTCAGCACACCGGGCAGGACGCCGATCCGCTCCCAGGTCGCCTGCCGCAACGGACGGACGGGGGCACGCGCGGCGAGCACCAGCCGGGCCAGCGTCCGCAGTGGGTTGGCGCGGCGCCAGACCGGTCCGAAAAGCAGCGACAGCGGCACCAGGCCCACCCAGACCCAGACGAACACGAACCCGAAGATCGGGTTCGTCACCAGGTCCTGGCCGAACCACAGCGCCAGCGCCATCCAGCCGAACAGTGCCAGTACGACGATCCGGACGGCGGCGCGGGCAACCGGGTGGTCGACCAGGCGGGTGAGGCCCGGCAGCGCGAGCCCGGACGGTCGTGTGTACCGGGGACGGCGCCAGGCAGCGATCAGCACCGCGAAGGACACCACCAGCGCCACCGCGGCGCCGAGCAGGACGAACTCGAACGGCAGCGGCAGATCCTGCCGCGAGCCGAGTCCGTGCAGCGGCAGTCTCACCGGATCTGCAGGACGGCGATCAGTAGCTCGGGATGGTGCGATTCCACTTCGTATCGGCCGGTGCGGTCGGCCACCATCTCGACCCTGACCCGCTTGCCGGCCTTCACCTCGATCTCCTTGTCGAAACCGTGGACGTGTACCTCGTCGTCGCGGTCGGAGGTGATGTCCAGCACGAAGGTCTCGCCCTTGGTCAGGTCGATCCGGCTGCCGTTGGGTGACACCTTCCCGTCGGCAAGCTCGATGGTGATGGTAGTCGGCGCGGAACTTGGGCTGGCCAGCGTCGGGTTGCTGGAGGACGTCGCGGACCCCGGGGTCACCAGCGGCGAACTGCTGGTATTCGGCGAGGACGCCGGGGCACCGGCACAGCCGGCGGCGAGCACGAGAAGAGCGGCCACGGGAAGGATTCTGCGCACCCGCCGATTCTTGCATGCGTGGGCACGGCACCGGGCCGCCGGGCGGTCGAACACCCGGGGGCGGATCGGCGGAATCGGGCCTATCTCGGAGAGGTCGACCTCGGCCGGCTGACGCGGCGATACGTGCGTTTTCAGGATCGCCGGCGGTTGCAGCGAAGCTCCTCGCGCCGAAACGAGCGTTATGCGGCCGCTACGCCAGGCCCATAACGCTCATTTCGCCGCGTCCGGAGCGAGACATTCAGTAGCCGTGGATCAATACGCACGTTTCTCCGCGTCAGTCGGCCGTGATACCCACGAAGTAGGCTGATCGGACGAGTCGGCGACAGCAAGGAGAACCGCACGTGGTGGCTTCCGTGAGCAGGACCGAGGCACAACTGCTCGCCCGCGACCAACCGGCGCAACCCTGGCATCAGCTGAGCGTGCTGGTGGTGGACGGGCCGGCGCCGGCGGCGTCCGACCTGGGCCGGCTGGTCGGGCAACGGATCGGCTACGCGCCGCGCTTCCGGCAGAAGCTCGCCGGCACCGGCTTGCAGGCCTGGGCGGACGACCGGGGCTTCAACATCGGCGGCCACCTGCACAGCGTCACCCTGCCGTCCGGTACGACCATCGAGGAGTGGCTGGCCGAGCAACTCGCCGTCCCGCTGGATCGGCTGCACCCGTTGTGGGACGCCACGATCCTGACCGGGCTGGCCGGGGGTGCGTGGGCGTTGGTCGTGCGGGCCCATCCGGCCCTGATCGACGGTGCGGACAATGTCCACCTGCTGCACGAATTGCTCGATGAGGAAGCCACCCCGATCGCGGCCGACGTGCCCGAGTGGCGGCCGTCCGACGAGGAGCCATCACTCGGTATCGCCGGTCTGTTGCGCGGTGTGAGCGATCCGATGCGAGCGCTGCGGGACACCGCCGCCGGCCTGGGCGGACTGGCCGAGTACGGCGTCCGGCAGGTCATGACGGTGCCGGAACCGCGTCACGTCGCGTCGGTCGAGTGCCCGCTGGCCGATCTGGCCGCGATCGCCCGCGCCGTCGGCTGTGCGGTGCATGACGTGATCGTCGCGCTGGCCACGGCCGGCGTCCGTGGCTGGCAGGCCGCCCGGGACAAACCCCTGTACGACCCCGTGGCACTGATCCCGTTGGCGGTCGACGACGGTGGAACCAGCGCGCTGGGCTGCCAGGTGGTGCCCCAGTTCATCCAGCTACCGGTGACCACGATCACGGCGAGGGAACGGCTGATCGCCATCGCCACCCTCACCCAGGCCCGGATCGACTCCGATCGCCTGGTGCCGGCGACCGAGCTGACTGAACTCGCCGGTTTCACACCACCCAGCACCCATGCGGTCGCTGCCGCCACGGTGGCCGCGGGGCGTCCGCACCAGGTGCTCATCGCGAACGTGCCCGGGCCGGCGACGCCGCGCTGGCTCGGCGAGCAACGGGTGCGGGCCCTGCACGCTTTCGCGTCCACGATCGACGACCAACAGATCAGCGTCGGCGTCAGCAGCCTGGACGGTCGGGTCACCTTCGCCGCCACCGCGATCGCTCCGCTGCCGACCTTCGCCCGGGACGTCGTCGAAGAGCTCGGTGTGCTGCGGCGGGAGGTGCGCTGATGCTGGTCTTCGTGCCGCTGACCGCCTCGCGGCTGACCGGGTGGGCCGTGGGCGGCCCGATCGTTCCGAGGCAGGCGTTCGCTGTGACGAGTTCACTGCGGCAGGCGTTCGGGTTCACCGCCGACGACGAGGAGGACGCCGAGCACACCGTGCTGCACATTGCTGGCCTGGCCGGGCTGTTGTACGGCCGGAAGCGGCTGGTGGCGGTCGTGGAGGCGTCCGCTCGCCCGGTACCTGGGTCAGAGTTCGGCGAGGTCACGGTGGGTGAGCTGCCCTGGACCGCGGTGACCGCACTGTTCAGCGACGACGCCGCGGACGCCGCCGCTGTCCTTCGCAAGCGGCTGAGCGGCCGGTCGTTGGCAACGGCCTGGGATGAGCAGGAGGTCGCTGACTTCCTGACCGAGCACGAACTGCTCTGGCACGGTCCCGGGGAGTGGAGCACGCTGGTGGGGCCGCTCGACGGTGACGACGCAGGGGCTCCGGTGGCGCTCGACCACGAACGGGCGTCGGACTCGGCGACAGGGTTCGAGTCCACCTGGGTCACCGCGTCCCTTGACGTGCGGAGCACCGCGGACGGCGGACTGAAGCGCACCTGGTTCGAGACGCCGGCCCAGTCCTTCCTCTTCCTGATCGGTGACGTGGAGTTGGGGGCCTACATCTACACCGACGACCAGGTGCCGTTGAACCCGGGAGACTCCGGTCGGGCAGTTGCGCTGCAGTTCTGGGCACCGGCCGCTCGTGAGTTGGCAACGCCGGGTCGCCCGTTCACCCTCATCTACGGCGACCGCGAGATCGGCCGTGGAACCATCGGAGGGCCGACCGAGCCAGCGCGGATATAGGTGACAGGTCGGATACGGATGGTTGCCATCACCCGTCCAACTCGTGCATGACGCAAGCGCCCGCTCTCGGGTTGTACTATCCGTTCCACAGCACAGGCTGGGTGACGTTGAGCGGACTCTGGGGTGGTACGTGGCTCGTCCAAATATGGTGTGATTAGGGGGAACGATGCACACAAGCGGAACTCCGATCACGAGTCTGCGAGCAGTCATCTGGTTGGCCGTGGAAGCCGCGATCTTCGCCGGCATCGCTGCCGTCGCCACGCTGGTGATAGGGGGCATATGCACGTACTACGGCCCCTGGGCAGATCCGCCGGGAACAAATGAGTCGTGGTGGGCGTGGCTCACGCTCGCGCTCGGGCTCGCTGCATGGCGATTCGTGAGGCGGTCACGGCGGGACCGAGCGGCGACCTCGTGAACCGGCGGCCATAGCTGAATCGGCGCCCGTTTTCGTCGAACTGGTTTACTGAAGTCATTAGCCTCGGTCTTTCCGGAAGTGGGGCCCGCGATCCGGGTGCAGTCCGGTCAGCATCGCGCAGGGTCACCCGTTCGTCTGCACGTCGGATGATCATGTTGCTCGGTCAGCCACAAGCTGGTGCTGGTGTGACTTCGGGCGATGCGGCAGGCTTGGGAGCCGCCAGTCCGTGCGTGACGAGGAGGAAGCCATGCCACGTTCCATCTGGAAGGGTGCGATCTCGTTCGGCCTGATCACTATTCCGGTCAAGGTCTACGGCGCCACCGAGACCAAGGACCTGTCGTTTCGCCAGGTGCATCCCGAGGACGGCGGACGGATCAAGTACAAGCGGGTCTGCGACGTGTGCGGCAAGGAGGTCCCCTACACCGAGATCGCCAAGGGCTACGAGACCGGCGACGGCCGGATGGTGATCCTGGAGGCCGAGGACTTCGACAACCTGCCGCTGCCCACCACCAAGGCGGTCGAGGTCGTCCAGTTCGTCGAGGTGGACGAGGTCGACCCCACCTATTTCGAGCGCACCTACTTTCTCGAGGCGGACGGCCCGGGCACGAAGCCGTATGTGTTGCTGCGCCGGGCGCTGGCCGACGCCGGCAAGGCTGCGGTGGTGAAGGTGGCGCTGCGGTCGCGGGAGTCGCTGGCGTTGATCCGGGCCAAGGACGACCTACTGCTGATGCACACCATGCTGTGGCCCGACGAGTTGCGGGACGGCTCGTTCGCGGCGCCGTCCGAAGACGTCAAAGTGTCGGCCGCCGAGGTCGACATGGCGCGGATGTTCATCGACCAGCTCACCGGCGACTTCGACCCGTCCCAGTTCACCGACGTCTACCGGGAAGCACTGGAGTCGGTCGTGCAGGCGAAGCTGGCCGGCGCGCCGGCTCCGGAGACCACCGAGGAAGCTCCCGCGCAGGCCGAGGTCGTCGACCTGGTGGCGGCATTGCGGGCCTCCGTCGAGGCGGCGAAGAAACGACGCGAAGAAGCTGCGCAGGCGAGCTGATATGCATAGATGTTCTTGTATCTGACTGGTTGTGCCGAAGAATCGCCAGTTGGGTGAGGGGTGCCACCATGGCTTCTTCTTGAGAGCCTGCGGTAATCTCAAGCCGTGGATGCCGTCAGCCGTGTGCCCCTACCCGTGAACGAGCCGGTGAAGAGCTATGCCCCCGACAGCGCCGAGCGCGCCGAACTCGAGGCAGCCTTGGCCGAACTGTCGGCGGCGCCGGTGGAGCTGACCGGCACCTTCGGGGCCGAACGCAGGCCGGGCCGCGGTGCGGACTGTTTCGAGGTCACCATGCCCTCGGATCGCCACACGGTGCTGGGAACGGTGCAACTGGTCAGCCACGGTGATGTGCAGCAGGCCGTCGACGCGGCCATGGCAGCGGCGCCCGGATGGGCCGATCTGGCCTTCGATCAGCGTGCCGCGATCTTTCTGCGCGCCGCTGATCTGATCGCGGGTCCGTTCCGGGCTCGGATGAACGCCGCCACCATGCTGGGTCAGGGCAAGACCGTGCAGCAGGCCGAGATCGACTCCGCATGCGAGTTGATCGACTTCTTGCGGTTCAATGCCCACTTCGCCCAGGAGATTCACGCCAACCAGCCGCAGAGCAGCCCCGGGGTGTGGAACCGCATGGACTACCGCCCTCTGGAGGGCTTCGTCTACGCGATCACCCCGTTCAACTTCACCGCCATCGCCGGCAACCTGCCGAGTTCGGCCGCGCTGATGGGTAACCCCGTGTTGTGGAAGCCGGCGCTGACCCAGATGCTGGCCGCCTCGGTGTTCACCGACGTGCTGAGGGCCGCCGGGTTGCCCGACGGCGTGATCAACTTGGTGCCGGGGTACGGCCCCGAGGTGTCGGACGTCGCGCTGGCGCACCCTGATCTGGCCGGCATTCACTTCACCGGCTCCACCCGGGTGTTCCAGAGCCTGTGGTCACAGGTTGGTGCGAACATTGCCGGGTACCGGTCGTACCCACGGATCGTCGGTGAGACCGGCGGCAAGGACTTCATCCTGGTGCATCCCAGCGCCGATCCGGCGATGGTGAACACTGCGCTGATCCGCGGCGCGTTCGAATACTCCGGCCAGAAGTGCTCCGCGGCCTCGCGCGCCTATCTGCCGCGCAGCCTGTGGAATGCGATTTCAAGGGATCTGATTGAGCAGGTCGAAGCCCTGAAGGTGGGCGACGTGCGCGACTTCACCAACTTCACCTCCGCGGTGATCGACGAGCGGGCCTTCGACAAGGTGACCGGTGCGATCGATGCGGTCAAGGCCAGCCCCGACGCCGAGATCGTCGCCGGCGGCAGCTACGACCGCAGCGAGGGTTGGTTCATCCGGCCCACCTTGGCCGTCTCGGACAACCCGAAGCAGGACATCTTCGTCACCGAGTACTTCGGCCCGTTGCTCGGCATCTTGGTCTACGACGACGCCGACTTCGAGGCGGTGCTCGAACTGGTCGACAGCGCGTCGCCCTACGCGCTGACCGGGTCGATCCTGGCCACCGACCGGGAGGCGATCCAGCTCGCCCAGAACCGGCTGCGGTACACCGCGGGCAACTTCTACATCAACGACAAGCCGACCGGTGCGGTGGTCGGCCAGCAGCCGTTCGGCGGTGCGCGGGCGTCCGGCACCAACGACAAGGCCGGATCGCTGTGGAACCTGATGCGCTGGACGAGCCCCCGGGCGATCAAAGAGACCCTGGTGCCGCCGACCTCAACGGGCTACCCGCACATGGTCTGAGTGATTCAGCCGAGTGGCCTTATTGAGACCCCGCGCGCCACTCGTCCAGGCCGTTGCTCGAGACCTCGCACCAGCCGCACCGGCGGGTGGCTTCGAGTAGTTCACCGCGTTGCGCCCGGCACCAGGTTTCGCCGTGGCAACTGCACGCACGCTCAAGCTACGGCGCGCTGCTCTTTCGTTGGTCGAGCTTGTCGAGCCTCGGACATCATGCCGGGGCAAGGGGTTTCGACGGTTTGGCGAAACCGCGCCCGAGGCATGCGAACCGGTGATAGGACGGAACCAGGAACGGCGCACCAGCCGTCTGCGGGCGCCGTCGGCGCCGCCAAACCCACCGCTACAAGGGGATCGACGATGACCATTCGCTCAGCTCATCGGCATGCAATCGGGGCTGTGCGTCCCGTCGACTTTGCCTACGACCGAGCGCCGATGATCGTCTATTGGGAGTTGACGAATGCGTGTGGGCTGGCCTGCCGGCATTGTCGCGCGACCGCCATGCCGCTGCCCGCCCCAGGTGAGTTGAGCACCGATCAGGCGCTGTCCCTGATGGACGACCTGGCCCGCTTCGGCGACCCCTTGCCGCACGTGGTCTTCACCGGCGGTGACCCGCTGCGCCGGCACGATCTCGATCTGCTGTTGTCTGAGGCGGGTCGCCGGGGCATCGGGGTCTCCTTGGCTCCCGCCGTCACCCCGCTGCTCACGGCCGAGCGTTTGGCGCAGGTGCAGCAGGCCGGTGTGCAGGCCATTTCGCTGAGCTTGGACGGATCGTCCGCGGTGTTGCACGACGGCGTCCGGGGGGTCGAGGGCACCTTCGA
The DNA here is from genome assembly GCF_047602085.1 of Micropruina sp. GTDB lineage: Bacteria > Actinomycetota > Actinomycetes > Propionibacteriales > Propionibacteriaceae > Micropruina. The sequence continues at coordinate 292,039 of NZ_JASGID010000004.1, read as the reverse complement.
AGCGACCCTGCAGGCGCTCGACTGGGCCGCTGAGCTGGGGCTCCCGGTGCAGGTGAACACACTGGTTACCGACACCACCGCCGCTGATCTTCCGGCCGTCTATGACCTGCTGGTCACCAAGAAGTTGCTGCGCTGGAGTCTGTTCTTTCTGATCAGCATCGGCCGCGGCAGCGAACTGGTCGAGCTGACGTCGGCGGAGGCCGAGAAGTTGATCGTATGGTTGAACGGGCTTGCCCGCACCGCTCCGTTTCAGGTGAAGACCACCGAGGCCATGCACTACCGGCGGATCGCCGCGCGGGCGGCCCGTCGTCGGGGGCTGTCGGATGCCCAGATCGAGGCTCTGCCGATGGCACGGGGCTTCGGCATTCGCGACGGGAACGGCATCGTGTTCGTATCGCACACCGGCGACGTGACGCCGTCGGGGTTCCTGCCGCTGGCACTCGGCAACGTGAAGCAGCAATCACTGGTCGAGGTGTACCGCAACCACCCGACCATGCGGGCGTTGCGTCGTCCGGAGGAGTTCAAAGGACGCTGCGGCCGATGCGAGTTCAAGCGCTGGTGCGGCGGCTCACGGGCTCGTGCCTATGCCTGGACCGGCGATCCGCTCGAGTCTGACCCGTTGTGCGCGTTCGTGCCGACGGGCGACCGTGGGCGCCGACCGGTGTGATCAGCCGTCCCGTCGGGCTAGCCAGTTGTCACCGACCCGCTGCTGCACCGCGAATCCCTCCAGCAGCGCGGGTGCCGCCTGAGCCTCCAGCTTGCTGCCCACAAAGGGGATCTTGATCGTGAAGTCTCCGCTGACGTTCACCACGGTGCCCCGACCTCCGGGGTGCAGGTCGATCGCGGCCTCCGCACTGGCCGGCATGCCCTGAACCGTCAACTGCAGGGTGCCGGTACGTGCCCCGTCGGCAGCCGGGCCGTTCCAGCGCACGTCTTGCAGCAGGGTGAGGGTGTCGCCCAGAAACTTCTGCACCGAACCGGGCGTTCGCATCGTGCGATGCACGGCGCTGTGGGCCGCAACCGCGTCGACCCGGTGATCGAGGTCTCCGGATTCGATGCACACCCGCGCCAGAAAGACCGGATCGGTCAGCATGGCGTGCGTGGCGAAGGGGTCAGCGGCAAATTCATTGCGGGCCTCGATCTGCATGCGCGCCATTGTGCCGCAATGGCAAGCACGGGGAGCGGCCCACTGCAACCGCGGCCGGGCGAGGGTCGTGCGGGTCGTGCGGCGGCGTGGCCCCTGGTTGAGGACCAGTCAGAACAGTGTGATTTCTTCGCATCAGTGGTGTGGCAGGTAGGGGTTGCCGCCTCAGGCACTGGCCACGCGTGCGAAGAATTCACACTGGACCGCCGGCAGGGGGCGGCCACGGGGGGGAATTCCTCGCACACCGCCAACCCCCGGTTCTCGGCTGCGACAACGCCAGGGCGTCCACAGACGTTCGGGCAGTTGCTGACTAGAGTTGGCTGCCAACAGCGTTGTGGCCCACAAGGAGGCATGGTGACCGTGGCAATTGCGTCGCGTTCCGAGTGGATCACCAAATTGGATGGTTGCTTGGCCGATCTGCCTGAGGATTCATCGGCGTGTGTACTGCCGTCCGGGTTCGTCGAACAGTACCTGCGGCATCTTCCCGACGGCGAACTCACCCAGTTGCAGCCTTCCCACGTTGCTGCGCTGATTCGTGCTCACGTGGCGCTCGGACGCGTCCGGCACCCGGGTGAGGCCAAGGTGCAGATCGTGGTGCCGCCGGTCGACCGCCCCGGCGATTCCACCTTGATTCTGATCGTCACCGACGACCGTCCGTTCCTGGTCGACACCGTGAGCATGAACATCGTGCGCCGTGACTGGAGCATCAGGGCGCTCTACCACCCGCAGTACAGCGTGCAGCGCGGTGCGGATTGCACGATGACGGCCCTGGCCGACGGCCCTTCGGTGTTTCCCGAGTCGTGGATCTGCGTCGAAGCCTTCCCGCCGCTGGGTCACGCTGCTGCGGAATCGGCCGATCTGCTCGCCGAGGCCGTCGGCCAGGGGCTGGATAGCGTCCGGGCCGCCGTGGACGACTGGCGGGCGATGCAGCAGCGGTTGGCCCAGACCATCGAATGGCTCAACGACAAGCTGCAACCGGTCAGCCCGCACGACGTGCGTGCGGTCACCGATTTGCTGGACTGGCTGTCGAGTGGCAACTTCGTCCTGCTGGGCTACCGCGAATACCGGCGCGAGGCCGATCGGTATGTGACCGTACCGGGCACGGGGCTCGGCATTCTGCGTGGTGAACAGGGCGATGAGACGGCCTTTCACGCGTTCCCGCGGTCCGGCGACCACGAACTGCTCGTGATCACCAAAGATTCCCGACGCTCGCCGGTGCATCGGCCCGCCTATCTCGACTACATCGGGGTGCGTAGCTACGACGCCCACGGCGAGCTGACCGGCGAGCGCCGCTTTCTGGGCTTGTTCTCGGCCGCCGCGTACGGCGAAACGGTGTGGAAGATTCCGATTCTGGCCCAGAAGGCGCAACTCCTGATCGACAGGTCGGGCTTCGACCCGCAAAGTCACGGTGGTTCGGCCATGCGCCAGGTGATCGGCGCCTTTCCTCGTGATGAACTGTTCCAGGCCAGTGTCGACGAGCTATTCCCGGTGATCTCGCAAGAGGCTCAGTTCAAAGACCGCCGCCTGGTGCGGGTGTTCGTGCGATTCGGTACCTACGGGCGGTTCGTCTCGGTGCTGGTGTACCTGCCCCGCGATCGTTACACCACCGACGTGCGCGAGGCGATACAGCAGATTCTGCTCGACGAGTTGGGCGGGGAGTCCCTGGAGCACCAGGCGCGAGCCTCGGAGGGGGTGCTGGCCCGGTTGTTCTTCGTGGTGAAACGGCCCGACGGCAACCCGATCGACGCCCGGGTCGACCTCGACCTACTGCAGCAACGCATCGGAGCGGCCACCAGAAGTTGGGCCGACGAGTTCGAACAGGCCGCCCGTGGGTTGGCCAGCGAGGCCCGCGGCGTCGAGTTCAGCGACGCGTACAAGGAGGAGTTCCCGGCCGCGATGGCGGTCCGCGACCTGCAGTTGGCCAACGGGCTGAGTGATCTGAACGACCGCGCCTACGACGTGTACTCGCCGAACTGGGAGTCGGACGAGGCCGACATGCGGTTCAAGGTGATCGGCTTCAGGCACATGTCGCTGGCCGATGCGATGCCGCATCTGTCGGTGCTGGGTGTGGAGGTGGTCGACGAGCGTCCGTTCGAGTGGCTGCTGCGCGGCACGCCGGTCTACCTATACGACTTCGGGCTCAAACTCACCGGCGACATGGACGCCGCCGAAGACTGGGGGCCAGAACTGCAGAGCCGGTTCATCGCTGCCTTCGACGCGACCTACCGGGGGCTGGCCGAGCCGGGCAAATTCAACCGATTGGTGATGACCGGCGGGCTCACCTGGCAAGAGATCGCTTGGTTGCGGGCCATCTCGCGCTACTTGGTGCAGGCCGGAAGCCCCTACAGCCAGCCCTACGTGGCTGCCGCGCTGAACGACAACCCCGAGATCGCCGCCGCGCTGATCACGGCGTTTCGCACCAAATTCGACCCGGAACAGCAGTTCGTTGATGTGCCGGCGCGTCGGGCGGCGGTCGAGGCGATCTTCGCCGGCATCGAGCAGCAACTCACTGACGTGGCCAGCCTCGACGCCGACCGCATTCTGCGCCAGTTCGTGGCCGTGTTGCGAGCGATGACCCGCACCAGCGCGTTTCAGGCCGATGCCCCGGCACACGCCTTCAAGCTGCGGCCCCGCGAACTGTCGCTGTTGCCTGAGCCCCGGCCGCTGTTCGAGATCTTCGTCTACTCGCCGCGGGTGCAGGGCGTGCACCTGCGCTTTGGCATGGTGGCTCGCGGCGGGCTGCGCTGGTCTGACCGGCGCGAGGACTTTCGCACCGAGGTGCTGGGCCTGGTGAAGGCGCAGATGGTGAAAAACACGGTGATCGTCCCCACCGGAGCCAAGGGCGGCTTTGTGCCACAGCACCTGCCCGACCCGGCGAGCGACCGGCAGGCCTGGCTGGCTGAAGGCGTGGCCTGCTATGAAATATTCATCGGCGCACTGCTCAGCATTACCGACAACCTGGTCGGCGGCGAAGCGGTACCGCCGGCGTCGGTGGTGCGCTGGGACGACGCTGACCCCTACCTCGTGGTGGCTGCAGACAAGGGCACGGCCACCTTCTCTGACCTCGCCAACCGCATCTCGCTCGAGCGCGGGTTCTGGCTGGGCGACGCGTTCGCGTCCGGCGGCTCGGCGGGTTACGACCACAAGGCGATGGGCATCACCGCGCGCGGCGCGTGGGAGTCGGTCAAGCGACACTTCATCGAACTCGGCCGCGACTGCCAGCGCGAAGACTTCCGATGCGTCGGCATCGGCGACATGGCCGGCGACGTGTTCGGCAACGGCATGCTGCTCAGCCGGCACACTCAACTGGTGGCCGCGTTCAACCACCTGCACATATTTCTCGACCCGAATCCCGACGCGGCAAGCAGCTTCGCCGAGCGCTCGCGGCTATTCAACCTGCCCCGCTCGACCTGGGCCGATTACGACGCGTCGCTGATCTCAGCCGGTGGCGGGGTGTACGCCCGAACCATGAAGTCGGTGCCGATCAGCGCGCAGGTGCGCACGGCGCTGGGGCTCGCCGACGGCGTCACGGCGCTCACCCCGGCCGAACTCATCACCGCGATTCTCAAGGCGCCCGTCGACCTGTTGTGGAACGGCGGGATCGGAACCTACGTCAAGGCGTCCACCGAAACCCATGCCGAGGTGGGTGACAAAGCCAACGACGCCGTGCGGGTGAACGGGGCCGAGGTGCGCGCCACGTGTGCCGTTGAGGGCGGCAATCTCGGCTGGACGCAGTTGGGCCGCGTCGAATACGCGCAGAACGGCGGTCGGATCAATACAGATTTCATCGACAACTCCGCTGGCGTCGATACCTCAGACCACGAGGTGAACATCAAGATCCTGTTGGCCGACCGGGTCGAGGCCGGTGAACTCACCACCCAACAGCGCAACGAACTGCTGGCGTCCATGACCGACGAAGTGGCCGCGCTGGTGTTGGCGCACAACTTCGATCAGAACATCGCCCTCGCCAACGGCGCGATGCGCAGCGCCGAGATGGCCAACGGCCACGAGGTGTGGATGCGTGCCCTCGAGAACGCGGGCCTGCTCGACCGGCAGATCGAGTTCTTGCCCGGCTCTCGGGCGATGAAGGCGCGCCAGGACGCCGGGGTCGGGCTGACCCGCCCCGAACTGGCGACCCTATTGGCCTACACCAAGATCCACCTGTCTGACTTGGTGCTGGCCAGCGACCTGCCCGACGACCCGTACCTGGCCGACCGTCTGCTGCAGTACTTTCCCAAGGAGTTGCAGCACCGCTATGCCGATCAGATGCCGCAGCACCCGCTGGCGCGCGAAATCATCGCCACTGTTGCGGTGAACCGGTTTGTCAACAGCCAGGGCATCACCGCCTACCATCGGCTGTCGGGCGAGGCGAACGCCCCGGTCACCGAGGTGATCCGGGCCCAGTTGGCGGCGCGGTCGATCTTCGTCGTCGGCCGCTCAGAGGTCGCATTGGCGCGAATGACCGGGCTCGCCGCCGCGGTGGCCACCGAACTGCGTCTGGCGCTGCGGCGGATGGTCGAGCGGGGCACCCGCTGGCTGCTGTCAAACCGGCGTTCCGGCATCGACATTGTGGCTGCCACCAGCCAGTTCACCGACGGAGTGGCGCAGCTCAGGGGGCGGCTGAGCGAACTGCTCACCCCGCGGCAGGCGGCCCGCGCGGAGGCGACCAGGGCACGGCTGGCCGGGCTTGGCGTGCCTGACGACCTGGCCTCCGAAATCGCCCAGGACGCCTACGCGCACTTTGCGCTCACCATTGTTGAGATCGCGGACCGGTTGGGCACCGACCTGTACCGGGTGGCGCAGGTGTACTTCGCGCTCGCCGAGCAGGTGGGTCTGGACGCTCTGGAGGCGTCGATCGTGGGCCTGCCGCAGGACGACAAGTGGGGCACGCTGGCGCGGGCGGCGCTGCGCGAGGACGTCCACGCGGTGCACGGTGAGCTCACCGCGGCAGTGCTGGGCAGCGGGTCAAAGGTGGCACCGGGGCTGCTGGTCACGGAATGGCTGGCGGGGGTACCCGGATCGCGGGAGAAGATCAACACGCTGCGACAGGTGTGCGACGAGCCGGATGTCGCGCGGATGAACGTGGGCGTGCGCATGGCGCGGTCACTGCTGCCTGCGTGAGGAAGTGATGAATCGTTGGGCAAGCGGGTTGAGAGCTCGGTTTCAGGGAAGCGCTGAGCAATCGTTGGGGCGAGACGCTTGTCGAGACCTCGATCATCGGTGTTTCGACCAACTCAACCGGCGGCGGTAGTGCGGCTCAGCGTTCTCTGGGCGCGTCTGCCGAGAAACGTGCGTTTTCAGGCGTGCCGTCGCCGTGGTTCGGTCAGGGCGCGCCGAAACGAGCGTTATGGCCCGCCCCAATGGGCTGAGGTTGACCCCGTAACCCGGACACCGTCTTGGCGGGTTCCCTTGTCGGAGACCGCCGGAGAGGATGTCCTTGATGGGAACTTCGAAGAAGCGGAAGAGTTACACCCCGGAGTATCGGCGTGAGGCTGCGCATCTGGTGATCGACACCGGCCGCACGATCGCGGCGGTCGCGGCCGAGATCAACGTGGGTGCGCAGCTGTTGGGCCGTTGGGTCCAGGCCGAGCGGGACCGGATCGGTGCGCCGCCGGAGGCGCCGTTGGACGTGTCGGAGCGGGCCGAGCTGGAACGGCTGCGGCACGAGAACACCGAACTGCGGATGGACAACGAGTTCCTGGGAAAAGCCGCAGCCTTCTTCGCGGCGAAGAACACTCCCGGCAGGAGTGCTTCGAGGTGATCGACGCGGAGAAGGCGAACTACACGATCAGCCGGATGTGCCGGCTGATCGGGGTTGACCGGCGCCGCTACTACGAGTGGTGCAAGCGTCGTCGCGGCGGCCCGACTCGCGCCGAGCAGCGGCGGGCCGAGCTGACCGGCAAGATCGTCGAGTTCCACAAGGCTTCCGATCACACGTATGGGGCGCCGAGGATCCGCGCCGACTTGCAGGAGGCTGGGGAGACGGTGTCGCGCAAGACGGTCGCGAAGCTCATGCGGCAAGCCAAGATAGCCGGGATCAGTCCCCGGACCTGGCATCCGCCGACCACGGTGCCCGGCCCGAACCCCGACCCGGCACCGGACCTGGTCAAGCGCCACTTCGACAAGGGACACCGCGATGTCGCCTGGTTCTCCGATATCACCTACCTGTCCACTGGTGAGGGCTGGGCCTACCTGTGCGCGGTCCGTGACGGCCACACCCGCCGGGTCCTGGGCCGTGTCATCGCCGACCACCTGCGGGCCGATCTCGTCGAGGACGCGCTGCGTCAGGCCGTCGCTCTGCGCGGTGAGCTGCCCGGGAAGGTGATCTTCCACGCCGATAGGGGCTGTCAGTACACCAGCCAGCAGATCGCCGAGGTGGCCGGCCAGCTCGACCTGCTGCGCTCGATGGGACGCACCGGGGTGTGCTGGGACAACGCGGCAGCCGAGTCGTTCTGGTCGACGCTGAAGAACGAGTACTACCACCGGCACGTGTTCGCCACGATCGTCGAGGCCCGCCGCGGCGTCTATGCCTGGATCGACGGGTTCTACAACGCCCGCCGGCGCCACTCCAAGATCGGCTACCTCAGCCCACTACAGTACGAACACCACCTGGCCCGACAGACCGACCAGCCGGCCCTCCAGGCCGCCTGACCAAACAACCACCTGTCCGGATTTTGGGGTCAACCTCAGGGCGGCATAACGCTCGTTTCGGCGCGTGGGGTTGCGCGGTGGGTCTCGGCCATGGTCATAACGCATGTATCGCGGCGTGCGTCGCGCGGGGCGGGCTGCCGTGCTCGTGGGTGGCGCGCCGTCCGGGCCGTCGAACGAACTGCGGCAGGATGGACACATGCGGATCGACCTGCACACCCATTCCAGTGTCTCCGACGGAACCGACACGCCCACCCAGCTAATGCGCAAGGCTGTCGAAGCGGGCCTGGACGTGATCGGCCTGACCGATCATGACACTTTCGACGGCCTGCGCGAGGCGCGGCTGGCTGCGGACGCGGTCGGGGTCGTGCTCGTGCCGGGGCTGGAGATGTCGTGCAAGCTTGACGGTGTCAGTGTGCACCTGCTCGGCTACGGTTGCGACCCGCACTTCGAACCCCTGCTCGACGAGCTGGCCCGGGTGCGGGTGGGTCGTAGCGGACGGCTCCCCGACATGCTTGCCAAACTGGCCGAGCTGCAGATGCCGTTGACCGAGGCCGAGATTGCGCGGCAGGTGGGCGCCAGCCCGTCGCTGGGCCGGCCGCACGTGGCGGACGCCATGGTCGCGAAGGGGTATGTGAAAGACCGTCAGGAGGCTTTCGACCGGTTTCTGGGCGAGGGCTGCCCGGCGTATGTGCACCGCTACTCGTGCGACCTGCGGCGCGGCATCGAGCTGATCAGGCGGGCGAGCGGGGTGCCGGTCATTGCGCACCCGTGGGGTCGTGGTCGCGATCGCGAACTGACCCCGGCGGTGCTGTCGGAGTTGACCATGGAGTATCGGCTCGAGGGCGTCGAGGTGAACCATCCCGACCACGACGCCGCCACCCGTGAGCGACTCAGCGCGCTGGCGTCTCGGCTGGGTCTGCTGCAGTTGGGGTCGTCCGACCACCATGGCCTGGGCAAGGTGAACAACGAGCTCGGGTGTGACAGCACCGCGCCTGAGATGTATGCCGAGCTGGCCCGACGCATCCGCTCGCGCGGCGGTCAACTGTAATCGTCGAGAACTGCCGGGGACAGGCCCGTGAACCAAGAAGAACCGTCCCCCGAACGGTTCAGGGGACGGTTCTTCTTGGTTCAGCGAGCCGCGATCAGCCCTTCTCGCAGGCGATGCCGTCCTTGTCACGGTCGAGACTTTGGCGGTGGCCGATGATCTTCTTGTACAGCGACGTCGAGTGCTTGAAGTTGGTCACGCGCCTTCCGCTGGTGTGGTCTTTGGCACCGTTCTTGCCGACGCCGTGCTTGTACACCTTGTTGAGGGCGGTGCAGTTCTGAAATTTGTACTTGGACGCCGACTGCGGCAGCACGATGGCAGACAATCCCTCCGTCACCTGCGGCGTCGCAGCCTGTGCTGCCGGAGCGGCGACGGGCAGAATCGTCAGGCCGATTCCAGCGGCGGCAATGCCGAATATAATGGTGCGCACGATTTAGTTCCCCCGATTGTCAATAGTGATCCGGTGCTTTCCAAGAATAGTGTTTCGCGCAGTCACGAAGCGAACGCAGAATGTCGCCCCCGTGGGTGACCCGGGCCGCGAATCGCAACACCGTAGCGCGGCCTCAGGTTGGTGAAGTCGACCCGGGACGGGAGGCGGTCGCCCCAGGCGCAGGACGGTCGGTGCTAGCATCGGCTCATGCAGCGATCGACCGGCTGGCGCAGCCGCTGACGGCTCGCTGCAGTGACCCCTGGGCCGTCGAGTTCGACGGCCCTTTCGCATGCCCGTACCACGAACGAACGAGTGATCAACCATGACCCAAGCACCAGTGGGCGACGCTGGCGACGAACTCGCCGCATCGACCTCCGACGCGTCGTTGCGACGCACCGAGGCCCGCAGCGTCGAGATCGAGGCCCAGATCGCCATCGACCCGTCGAGGTTCCGGATCATGACCGGTGACCGTCCGACCGGTGCTCTGCACGTCGGGCACTATTTCGGGTCGCTCGCCAACCGGGTGCGGTTGCAGAACGCCGGGGTCGAGACCATCGTGTTGATTGCCGACTATCAGGTGATCACCGACCGTGACGGCACCGGCCCGATTCGCGAGCGGGCCATCAACATGGTGGCCGACTATCTGGCCATCGGCATCGATCCGGTCCGCAGTACGATCTATGCACACTCGGCGGTTCCGGCGCTGAATCAGTTGTTGTTGCCCTTCTTGTCGCTGGTCACCGACGCCGAGTTGCGTCGCAACCCCACAGTGAAAGCCGAGCTCGAGGCGACCGGCGAGCGTCCGATGTCGGGTCTGCTGCTTACCTACCCGGTGCACCAGGCCGCCGACATTTTGTTCTGCAAGGCGAACCTGGTGCCGGTGGGCAAGGATCAACTGCCGCATCTGGAGCAGACCCGGGTGGTGGCCAGGCGTTTTGACGAGCGCTACGGGCGGGCGAACCCTTCCGAGCCGGTGTTTCCGCAGGCTGAGGCGCTGCTCAGCAAGGCGCCCACAGTGCTGGGCATGGACGGCACCAAGATGAGCAAGTCCAAAGGCAACGTGATCGAACTGGGCATGGACGCCGACACCACGGCACGGCTGATCAAGAAGGCGGTGACCGACTCTGATCGGCATATCACCTACGACCCGGTGAACCGGCCCGAGGTATCGAACCTGCTGATGCTGGCCGCGCTGTGCCGCAACGGCGACCCGGTTGCGATTGCCGATGAGATCGGCGACGGTGGCGGCGGCGGGTTGAAGAAGGTGCTCACCGCGGCGGTCAACGACTTCTTCGCGCCGATCAGGGCCAAGCGCGCCGAACTGGTCGCCGACCCGGGGTATCTGGTCGGAGTGTTGCGCGAAGGGAATGCCCGCGCGAACGAGATCGCCGAGGCCACGCTCGCCGAGGTGCGCCAGGCCATGGGCATGGTGTACTGACGCCCGATCGACTCCTTCGGTGATTGCGCGCGTTCACGGCGGAAGCGCTGAACAACTCATGCACCGCTGGTTGAGCCTGTCGAAACCCTTGCCAGCGACGGGCCGCGGCTTCGTCCACGGATCGGCATGGGGTGATTCAGCGAATCCCCGCGTGAGAGCGCCATATGCGAGGTCTTGACAGGCTCGATCATTGAGAATCAGTGGTTCGTTCGCCAGCAACCACCGCTGGCTGAGTTGGTCGAGAGCCGCTTACGGCAAGCGGCAGATCCGAGGTGTTGACAGGCTCGATCAGCGACAATCCGTGGTTCGGGCGCCGGTCAGAACCGGTACCCGATGATCCGTTGATTGGCGTCGCGGGTGTAGGTGGGGATCAGAAACAGATCGACCAGCAGTGCGACACCCACGACGATCACACCCAGCCCCAACCAGCCGAGCAGCACCGTGAGCAGCAGATAGGTGATGCCCTGGCCCACGCGGCCGAGGTAGAAGTGGTGGACCCCGAAGAAGCCGAGAAAGAACCAGAGCACATACGCGATGCCTGCCGATTTGGCCGCCACCACGGGTTGAATGATCGGTTGGTACACGACGTGCCACCCCGGCCCAGGCTGCAGGTGCTGGGCGGTGCGCGGGTCGAACTGCGGCGGTGGCGGGTATGCCCGCAGCGGCGCTGGCGAACTCGGGGGAGGGGTGAAGTGCGGCTGATCGTAGGCCGCGGGCCGCCCGTAGGGCGTCGGACGAGCGGACGGCTCCGGTTGGTAGAGCGGAAACTGCACCGTCGGAGTCGCATCGGCGGCCCAGCCAGGCGCTGGCTGGGCGGGCTCCGGCCGTGTCGCGGGGTACTGCTCGGTCGCGTCTCGATGGTACCGGGATGCACGGGTCGCCGATCGGGCTGATGCGCGGGGACCGCTTGAGACGGTCTACAAGGCGCCGAGCGGCGCGAACGCCGACCGGGCTGATGCGCGGGGACCGCACCGAGCCTCCGAACCCGCTCAACGCCGACGTGGGACTCTTCATCGAAGCGCGGGGGCGTCCGGTTCAGGAAGCGCCGAGTGAGGCAGCCACCGTTTGTTGGGGAAGAGCTCCGCAATGCGCCCGCCGCTGGTTGAGCCTGTCGAAACCCCTAGTGAGGGCACTCCGTTTGAGGTTTCGACACGCTCGACCAGCGAAGAATCAGCGTTTCCCCAGCGCTGGTCGAAGCCTCTTTATAGGGGCGCGTCCGAGGTGTTCGTCAGGCTCGCGCCTGGTCGCTGAGCAGGTGTTCGGCCCGCGGCGACACCATCCCCGATGGGTGGAACTACCGGCCGTTGGCGCACGGTGTGGCATAATGACCCTCAGGACGAGCCTGCACCAGTGGGTTCACCCGATTCGGTGTCGAGGTGACAGCTCGATACACCGGCTCACTCGACCGCGACGGCGACGACCGCGGGGGTGGGTGCGGTGACGAATCCAGTCCACAGGCTTTGCCACTTCGGTGGCCACATCGGCGGCACACCCCACGCCGCAAAGAGGAGAGCACATGCTCGACGAACAAACTCCCACACCTGCAGCCGACGACTCTGCGGCGACCCCGACCGTCACGCCCCGTCGGCGGCGCTCTGCCAGTCGTCCAGCCGGCCCGCCCGCAGGCGCGAACCAGGAGCCGACTGTCGAACCCGCGCCGGCCGCCGACGAACTGCCCAGCGTTCCCGATGCCGAACCGCACGCCGTTGCCGACGCCGACGAAGCGCCGGTGGTTGCCGCCGCCGCTGATTTGCCCGCTGTTTCGGCCCTCGACGAAGCGCCGGTGCTTACCGCTGCCGGCGAAGGCGACCTGTCCGAAGTCATGCCCGCCGGCGAGTCGCAGCCGGAGTCGCCCCCCGCTGCCAAGCGTCGCCGTAGCACCCGCGCCCCGAAGGCTGCCGCACCACTTATCGAGGTGGTCGAGACCGCTGTCGCGGTGCCCGCCGACCAGCCGGAGCCGCTGAGCCTCGATGAGCTGCCGACCTTGGATGACCTTGCGCCCACACCGGCCGAACCGCGCAGTCGTCGCCGCCGGGCCAAGGCCGACCCAACGTCCGAGTCGACGCCGGCTGTGACACCGGGCGATCCGATCGAAGAGACGCTGGGCGAGCTGACCCGCACCGGTCGACGCACCCGACGCAGCAAGGTCGACGAGATTGAGGCCGCGCGGATGCTGGACGAACTGGCCGCTGCGATCAGCGGCCAGGCTGGCGCCCTGGAGCAACTCGATGCAGGGGACCACCGCGACGAGGGGAACGACCCAGGCGCGATCGTCGTCGCTGACGATGCTGAACTCGCTGACGCCGGCCAGAGCACCGACGAGGAGCCTGCCGAGAACGAATCGGCCGACGAGGCGGACGGCATCGATGAAGCGGACGACATCGACGAGGCGGACCAGACCGGCGATGACGACATCGTGGACGAGGGCAGCCCGCGCCGGCGTCGCCGGCGCCGCGGCGGACGCCGACGCCGCCGGGGCGGTAGCGGTGACAGTGCCGAGGCCACCGAAGCCGACTCCGAAGATTCCGACGACGAGTCGTCCGACGCTGAAGGCGCCGACGCTGAAGGCGCCGACGGTGACGCCGAAGGCGCCGAGCCCGTCGAGACGTCTGGATCGACCCGGCGGCGTCGCCGCCGCCGGCGCCGCGGCGAAGACACCACAGGAGCCGACGACGACCCGTCCGACGTGGTGGTTCGGGTGCGTGAGCCGCGCCGGCAGAAGAGCAGCAGCGACGAGGTCACCGGCATCGACGGTTCCACCCGCATGGAGGCGAAGCGGCAGCGACGGCGTGAAGGCCGGGCCGCCGGACGCCGCCGGACGCCGATCTTGTCTGAGGCCGAGTTCTTGGCTCGCCGCGAGTCCGTTGATCGCAGCATGCTGATTCGCCAGGCTGACGATTACACCCAGATTGCCGTGCTCGAGGACGGCATTCTGGTCGAGCACTACGTCGACCGGGCGTCCGCCGCCTCGATGATCGGCAACGTGTACCTGGGCAAGGTGCAGAACGTGCTGCCCTCGATGGAGGCCGCCTTCATCGACATCGGCCGCGGCCGTAATGCCGTGCTGTACGCGGGCGAGGTCGACTGGGAAGGGTTCGGCGTCACCGGCGGCGACCGCAAGATGGAGAAGGTCTTCAAGTCTGGCCAGAGCGTGCTGGTGCAGGTGACCAAAGACCCGGTCGGCGCCAAGGGTGCCCGGCTCACCGCTCACGTGTCGGTTCCCGGGCGCTACGTGGTGTACTCGCCGAGCGGCCAGCTTTCCGGAATTTCGCGCAAGCTGCCCGAACCGGAGCGGAACCGGTTGAAAGGCATTCTCGAAGAGCTGGTCGGCGACACCGCCTCGGTGATCGTGCGTACCGCTGCCGAGGGGGCGTCCGAAGAAGAGTTGGTGCGCGATGTCAACCGGCTGAAGGCGCAGTGGGAGGCTATCGAGAAGAAGGTCAAGGCCGGCAAGTCGCCCGAGCAGTTGTACGCCGAGCCCGACCTGACCGTGCGGATCGTCCGTGACCTGTTCACCGAAGACTTCGGCACTCTGATCGTCGATGGCAATGGCAAGGGCGAGGACGCCTGGGACACCGTCGATGCCTATGTCACTCACGTGGCCCCTCACTTGAAGGAACGGCTGCAGCACTGGAACCGCGACGAGCAGGGTGACCTGTTCGAAACCCACCGGATCAATGAGCAGATTGCCAAGGCGTTGGAGCGCAAGGTGTTTCTGCCGTCCGGCGGCTCGCTGATCATCGATCGCACCGAGGCCATGACGGTGATCGACGTGAATACCGGCAAATTCACCGGCACCTCGGGCAACCTCGAGGCGACGGTCACGTCCAATAATTTGGAGGCGGCCGAAGAGGTGGTGCGCCAATTGCGGCTGCGCGACATCGGCGGCATCATCGTGATCGACTTCATCGACATGGTGCTGCCCGCGAACCGCGATCTGCTGCTGCGCCGGCTGGTGGAATGCCTGGGCCGTGACCGCACCCGCCACCAGGTGGCCGAGGTGACGTCGCTGGGCCTGGTGCAGATGACCCGCAAGCGCATCGGCACCGGGTTGGCCGAGGCGTTCACCGTGACCTGCGAAACCTGCCACGGCCGTGGGTATCACCGGCACGACACCCCGGTCGACACCCAAGCGCCGTCGGACGGGGGAGAGCGCGAGTCCGGACGCCGGCGCCGCTAGGGAAAACGCTGACCTTTCGCTGGTTGAGCTTGTCGAAACCCATCGCCGCGGCGTTGCGTCCGGGGTCTCGACACGCTCGACCAACGAAAAGCAGCGACCGCTGGTTGAGCTTGTCGAAACCCATCGCCGCGGCGTTGCGTCCGGGGTCTCGACACGCTCGACCGACGCAGCGACCGCTGGTTGAGCTTGTCGAAACCCGTCGTGGCGGCGTTGCGTCGGGGTCTCGACACGCTCGACCGACGAAAATCTGCGTCTCTCGAACTTCTTGCCGCTCGTACGGGTGGGGGAGCGGCACATGGTTGGGCGAGCGATTGTGCCGACCGGCGAGCGCCGTGCCGCACGGGCAAGACGCAGGTGAGACGGCCGCCCACCAATTGCGCTTCCGGTCGTAGGGTCGGAAGGAAAGGAGACCCTCCAATATGACTATGACAAGGGCGTCCGCCCCACCGCTGAACAGCCCCGCTCGAGTGATCACGGCCAGCCTGGTCGGCACCACGATCGAGTTCTACGACTTCTACGTCTACGCCACCGCCGCGGTGCTGGTGTTCCCGGCGCTGTTCTTTCCCACCGGCAACCCCACCACCGCCCTGATCGCATCGTTCGGGGTGTTCGGCGCCGCCATGGTGGCCCGTCCGATCGGCGCGATCGTCTTCGGCCATCTGGGCGACAAGCGCGGACGCAAGACCACTCTGGTGATCAGCCTGATCACCATGGGCATCGCCACGTTTCTGATCGGGATGTTGCCGACGTTCGCCACCGCCGGCCTGCTGGCACCGATCATGCTGCTGGTGCTGCGCCTGACCCAGGGTTTCGCGCTCGGCGGCGAATGGTCGGGCGCGGCGCTGGTTGCCACCGAGAACGCGCCGGACGGCAAGCGGGCCTGGTACGGAACCTTTCCGCAACTCGGTGCACCGTTGGGGTTCATCATCGCCAACGGCCTGTTCTTGATCATCAACTTCTCGCTGCCGCACCCCGATAATCCGCTGCTGAAGTCGGAAGCATTTCTCAACTGGGGCTGGCGGGTGCCGTTTCTGTTCTCGGCCGTCATGGTGATCATCGGCTTGTGGGTTCGGCTCAAATTGGTCGAGTCCGAGGCGTTCGTGAAGGCCGGAAAGCGCGGCAAGCTTCGCAAGCTGCCGCTGGGCGACACGCTTCGGCACCACTGGCGTGAGGTAGTGCTGGGCACCTTCATCATGCTGGCCACCTACGTGCTCTTCTACCTGATGACCAGCTTCACCCTGACCTACGGCACCGCCAAGACCGACGCCACCCCCGGCGGGCTCGGCTTCAGCTACACCAGTTTCGTGTTGATGCAGATCATCGGAGTCGTGTTCTTCGGCATCTTCACCCTGCTGTCTGGCCCGTTCGCCGACGTGATCGGCCGCCGCAAGCTGTTGATCTGGACGACGGGGGCCATCATCGTGTTCGGGCTCAGCTTTCCGCTGTGGTTGCGACCGCATGCCGACGCCGCCTTCGCCGGTGCGATGGTGCAGGCGTTCCTGATCTTCGGGTTCCTGCTGATGGGCACCACGTTCGGTCCGATGGGTGCACTGCTGCCCGAGCTGTTCCCGACCAACGTGCGTTACACGGGCTCGGCCATCGCCTACAACTTGTCGAGCATTCTGGGTGCCGCGCTGGCACCGATCATCGCGGTGGCGTTGTGGGCCTCCGCCGGCGGTAGCACCTGGATGGTCGGAGTTTACTTGGCCGGTGCCAGCGTGCTCACCCTGATCGCGCTGCTGCTCAGCCGCGAGACCAAGGATGTCGACTACTCGGCGGCCTCGATCGACGACGAGGTCGCTGTTCGGGTCGAGAACGACGGCGCCTCGCTCTGAACGATCTGAATCGTCGGGTGAAGACGGTGGGTTCTCGCTTGCCGCGGTCGCAGTGCACGGGGTGTTTCACCACGCGAAGCGCAGATTTGCGTTGGTCGAGCTTGTCGAGATGTCGGATACATCGCTCCGGCAAGGCTTCCACAAGCTCGACCAGCGGTGGTTGCGGTGCATGGGCTGCTCGGCGGTCTGTCGCTGGTCACGCCACCAGCAGGCTGACGGAGTGGATCGCCAGGCCGGCCAGGCAGCCGACCACAGTGCCGTTGATCCTGATGAACTGCAGGTCGCGGCCGATGTGTAACTCGATCTTGCGGGCCGCATCCTTGCCGTCCCAGCGTTCGATGGTGTGGCTGATCACGGTGGACAGCTCGGCGCCGTAGGTGCGTACCACGAAGGCGGCGGCGTCCTCCAGCCTTGCCTCCAGGCGGGCACGCAGGGCATCGTCGGCCAGCAGCGAGGCGCCGAAGCGCTGCACCATCTGCACGGCGCGCAGCCTAACCCCAGAGGTTTCGTCGGCCAGGGCAGCATCAAGTGAGCCGCACACCGTGGCCCACAGGCTGACGATGGTCTGGGCGGTCTGCGGATGCTCCAGCAGGCGTCGCTTGAGCTGCTCGGCCCTTGTGGCGAGCATCGGGTCGTGCTGCAGGTCGTGCGCCACCTGGCCGAGCAGATCGTCCAACGCGGCCCGTGCCTTGTGGTTGCGGTCGGAGCGCACGTCCCACAGCCACTCCGAGGCCTGGTCGAAAGTCCACCGGGTCACCCGTCGGTTCACGAAGCCGGGCGCCCAGCGTGGTGCCCGCTCACCGACGACCTGGCTGAAGGTCTCGGGGTGACGGCGTAGCCAGTCGTGCAGTTCGCCCACCACCAGATCAACAAGGCCGTGATGGGCGCCGTCGCGTACCACGGCGTCGAGCAGGTCGCCGACGACGCCGGCCAGAGGTTCGTCGGCCAAGTGGGGGACCACCACCTCGCCGATCAGCCGCGCAACGTCGTCATCTGACACGCGTGCCAGAGTCGCTCGTGCCAGTCGCGACCCCTCGGCCACGATTCTGGCCGCGTGCGCGTCGTCTCGCAGCCATTCGCCGACCGTGGTGCCGACCTGGGCCGACGCCACCCGTTCGCGGATGATCGCCTGGGTGAGGAAGTTCTCGGTGACGAAGTCCTGCAGGTTGCGGGCGATGTCGTTCTTGCGCCTCGGAATGATTGCCGTGTGTGGAATGGGTAGCCCCAGGGGGTGGCGGAACAGGGCGGTGACCGCGAACCAATCGGCCAGCGCGCCCACCATGGCCGCCTCGGCGCCGGCGTTCACGAAGCCCCACACCCCGTCGTGCGGCACGTGCAACGTTGCCAGATAGACGACTGCGGCCAGCCCCAGTAACGCCAGCGCGAGGGTCTTCATGCGTCGCAGCCGCTCGGCCCGCTGCTGGTCGGGGGGCGACATGCGTGCGATCGACACTCGCCCAGGATTTCAGCAGTCCGCGTGCCCGGCTAGCAAGACACACGGCCTACGCGTGCGCATGCCTGTGGCCACCGGCGAGTTCCACTCACGGCGGTTTGCCGAGCAGCAGGGGTGGCTGCCGTCTATCCTGGGCCGACAGAATTCAGGAGCGCGCCATGAGCCAGACCCCGTACCCACCCACCCAACCCGAACCTTCGCAGCCGCCGGCCGGCGGCCACACGTTCTCGCAGTACCCGCAGCAGCCATACCCCCAACAGGACGGTTATGGGCAACCGAGCGGGTCGCAGCAGTTCCACGACCGCCCGGGCCAGCCTTATCAGGTGCCGTCGCCGGGCTATGGCATGGCCATGGTTCCGCAGGGTAACCCGTACGCACCCCAGGCGCTCGCACCGTACGGAGTCGACCCGCTGACCGGGCTGCCGTACTCAGACAAGAGCAAGCTGGTGGCCGGGCTTTTACAGATCTTTTTGGGTGGCCTGGGCATCGGCCGGTTCTACCTGGGCAACGCAGGCGTTGCAATCGCCCAGATCGTGGTCACTTTCGTTACGTTCGGCTTCGGCGCTCTTTGGCCGCTGATCGACGGCATCGTGCTGCTGGCCGGCCAGCCGCGGGACAGGGCAGGACGCCCGCTGCGACCCTGATCGACACACTGATCGCGGCCTGTGCACCGGCGAGGCTCGACCAGCAGCACGCTTTGTCAGCGACGTGTTGTCTGCGCGGAGCGGGCTGGTCGATCTTGTCGAGACCTCGGTCAATAGGCTGTGGCTAGGGGTTTCGACAAGCTCAACCAGCGGTGGACGCTTTGACCAGTACGTCCCTAAGCTCAACCAGCGGTGGACGCTTTGATCAGTACGTCCCCAGGCGCACTCCGTTTGAGGTCTCGACACGCTCGACCTGCGAATAATCAGTGTTTCCCTTCCGGTGATCGGGCGCGACAGGCTCGATCAGTGAAGGGGATCGAGGCGGATCGGGCCGAATCTGCATCGAGATCGTCGGCGCGCTGTCACGGCACGTTGCGCCGCAGGTCGTCCAGCCACAGCGTCGCCGAGACATCGGACGGCATCCGCCAGTCGCCGCGCGGGGACAGCGAGCCGCCGCGCACCACCTTGGGCCCGTTCGGCAGCGCCGAGCGCTTGAACTGAGCGAAGCCGAAGAAGCGGCGCAGGAATACCTCCAGCCACTTCTTGATCGTGGGCAGGTCGTAGGCCACCCGTTTGTCGCCGGGGAAGCCTTCGGGCCAGTCGCCCCGGGCGGCGTCCGACCAGGCGTGCAGGGCTAGGAACGCGATGGTCGAGGGCAGAGTGCCGTGCCGCAGCACGTGGTAAAGCGTGAAGTCCTGCAGGTTGTACGGGCCGATGGAGGCCTCGGTCGACTGCGGCTTCTCGCCCGGCGTGGTGGGAACCAGCTCGGGGGTGATCTCGGTGTCGAGAATGGCCCGCAGGACGGTGCCGACCTCTGCGCTGAACTGCCCGGAGCCGGTCACCCAGCGAATCAGGTGTTGCATCAGCGTCTTGGGCACCCCTGCGTTGACGTTGTAGTGACTCATCTGGTCACCGACCCCGTAGGTGCACCAGCCCAGCGCCAACTCGGACAGATCCCCCGTGCCGAGCACGATGCCGCCGCGCTGGTTCGCCAGCCGGAACAGGTAGTCGGTGCGCAAGCCGGCCTGCACGTTCTCAAAGGTGACGTCGTAGACCGGCTCCCCATCGGCAAAGGGATGGTCGAGCTCAGCCAGCATGGTGCGCGCGGTACCGGTGATGTCGAGCGTCGCGAACGTCACCCCCAGGGCTTGCGACAACAGGGTGGCGTTGTTCTTGGTGTGGTCCGAGGTGGCGAACCCCGGCATGGTGAACGCCAGAATGTCGCTGCGCGGCCGGCCCAGCCGATCCATCGCCTGGGCGGCCACCAGCAGGGCGTGGGTGGAGTCCAGGCCGCCGGACACCCCGATGACCACCTTGGGCTGGCCGGTGGCCCGAAGCCGTTGCTCCAGGCCGCTGACCTGAATGTTGTAGGCCTCGAAGCAGTCCAGGGCCAGCCGGTCCGGGTCGGCCGGCACGAACGGAAACCGGGCGACGTCGCGCCGCAGCCCGAGGTCACCGGAGGGCGGGTTGAGAGTGAAGCCGACCCAGCGAAAGCCGTTCACCCGCTCGGCGTGGGCCCGCCGGTTGTCGTCGAAGGTGCCCATGCGAAAGCGTTCCTGCTGCAGCCGGGCCGTGAACACGTCGGCCACGGATGCCCGCGGGCCCTTCGGAAAACGCTCCGACTCGGCCAGCAGCGTGCCGGTCTCATAGATCATGGTCTGGCCGTCCCACGAAAGGTCGGTGGACGATTCGCCCTCGCCGGCCGCCGCGTACACGTAGGCGGCCAGGCAGCGCGAGGAATTCGCGGCGCACAACTGGTGCCGCTCCACCGATTTGGCCACCGTGATCGGCGAGCCCGACAGATTGGCCAGCACCGTGGCCCCGGCCAGCGCGGCCTCGGCGCTGGGCGGAATCGGTACCCACATGTCTTCGCAGATCTCGACGTGCAGCACGAAGTGCGGCAGGTCGTCGGCGGCGAACAGCAGGTCGGGGCCGAACGGCACGTCGACGCCGGCCACCCGGATCTCGCCGGTCACGTCGTCGCCGGGCGCGATCTGCCGGCGCTCGTAGAACTCGCGGTACGTGGGCAGATACGACTTGGGCACCACGCCGAGAATCTCGCCCCGGTGAATCACCACCGCACAGTTGTAGATGCGGTGCAGGCTGCGCAGCGGCGCACCGATCACCAGCACGATGTCGAGGTCGGACGAGCCGTCGGCCACGGTGCCTACGGCGGCGTCGGCAGCCTGCAACACGGCATCCTGCAGCAGTAGGTCTTCGATCGAATATCCGGTCAGGCAGAGCTCCGGGAACACCGCTAGCGCCACGCCGTCGGCGGCCAGCTCACGGGCCTGGGCGAGAATCGCGGCGGCGTTTGCTTCGGGCTGCGCCATGGCGACCGGCAGGGTCGCGGCAGCCACCCGAACGAACCCGTGGTCATACAGGTTGCTGAACTCCATCGACCCTCCATGCGGTATGCGCCGGTGCGTGAGGCCAGCATGTCAGAAGTCGATCATCGGCCGATCGTGCGCTCGTCCGTGCGGTGCGGTCATGATCCCAGGGCTCACCCTGGCCCGCGGACGCAGGGCCAAGACAACACGCCCGTGCCTCACCGCTGAACGCTGCCCATCGGGCACTCAGTCGCCGCCGCCCCCGAAGTCGCCGCCCCCGAAGCCGCCCCAGTCGCCACCGCCGAAGTCGCCGCCCCAACTGCCGCCCGAGTCGACTGCTGAGAAGTCGCTGCCGCCCAGGTCGCCGAAAGCACCGCCGGCATCGGCGCCCAGTCCGTCGATGGTGCCGGAGTCGAACATGCCGCCGTCACCGAACGCATCGCCGAACCCGGCCCCGTCGAAGGCCCCGTCCAGCCCAGCCCCCTCCAGCCCGGCCCCGGCCAGGCCGGCACCGTCGAAACCGTCCATCGCCGAGAACATGGCCAGGGTGAACATGGCGTCGTGCACACCCCAGCCGACCACGCCCAGCCAGAGCACGTCGAGGTCGTCGTCGTAACCATCGGCGCGGGCCTGGGCGGCCAGGTCGCCGAACACCTTGGTCCAGTGCGCGGCCACACCGAGCACGATCGCCCAGGGCAGATACTTGGAGAAGATTTCAGCGGCCTCTTCGTAGGCGAACTGTTCCTTCTCGGCCGTTTCGAGGTAGCGCTTGAAGCCCAGTGTCTGAATGCGCAGTGCGGTGCCCTCGGCCGTGCGTACCGGACGCTGGTTGCTGCGTGAGCCGATCACGGCCGCGCCGAGCGCCGCCAGCACGCCGGCCCCGGTCAGCCAGCCGGCCCCGGTAACGAAGCTCAGCAGCAAGAGCAGGCCGGCCGCGATCCAGACGATGCGTACCGGCTGCATCCCGGTGACCAGTCTGAAGTAGCCCTGTTCGTACGACTGGTTGGCCAGTGCGTACTGGTGGTCGTTGAAGGCGTGGTTGCCCTGGCGAGGCAGGCTCGACAGCCGCATGTCGGGGCCGCCGGTGAACAGCGCGTGCAGTAGCTCCTGCTCGATCGGGTCGGGGACGTCGTTCACCGGCGCGGCGTCGGCGACGTGCAACTCCCAGTCCTTGCCGCCACGGGCAGAAGGGTCTTCGACCACGGTGATGGTCAGGTGCCCGCGCGCGGCCAGGTCGACGATGGTGGCCATCACGTCACGGCTCTCCGGCTTGCCGTCGACCACGGTGCCGGCCAGACCGGGCCGGACGCCCCGGGGCGGGCTGAACGCCACCGCGACCTCGCCGGTGTACTCGCCGCCGCCGGGCACCGGCACGCGCTGGTCGGCCTGGCCCGGTGCGGGGGCCAGGCCGGGGGTGAGCCCGGCGAACAGTTCGTCGGCGAATTTCCGTTGCTGGGCGCGCCACGCCCACACCAGAAGCAGCACCACCGCGACACCGGCCACGACCCACATCCACGTCATGGCTCCATAGTGGCAGGTGCGGGGTAACCGGCCCGGTTGCGAGAATGCCGCCATGACCCAGCTCACCCTCGACACGCCGCTCGGACCTTGCCGGTTGACGATCTCGGCAGCCGACCGACCGCGGGCCGTGCTGCTGCTCGGCCATGGCGCCGGGGGCGGCATTGAGGCATTCGACCTGGCCGCGCTGGCACGGGGGTTGCCGCCGCTGGGGGTGACGGTGATCCGGCACGAGCAGCCGTGGCGGGTGGCCGGCCGCACGACCGTGGCCCGTCCGAACCTGGTCGATCAGGGGTGGGGTGGGGCGCTCGATGCCGTGCTGGCCGACTTTCCCACACTGCCGCTCTGGGTCGGCGGACGCTCCGCCGGTGCCCGCGGAGCCTGCCGAGGTTTCGACAAACGACAGGCCGGCGTGGTGTGCCTGTCGTTTCCGCTGCACCCGCCGGGGCGTCCGGACGTCTCGCGAATCGGCGAACTCGCCGGCGTCACCGGCCCGGTGCTGGTGGTGCAGGGCGAGCGCGACCCGTTCGGATCGCCGCAGAGCGTGCGGGAGGCGGCGCGGGCGGCCGGGGGAGCGCAGCCGGTGGTGGTCGGTGTGCCCGGCACCCACTCGTTCAGCAAGCGGGCCGACGTGGCCGAGGCGATCGTGGCGGCGGTCGCGAAGTTCGTCGGCGGGTGACCAAGCCGATGCGCTGTGACCAACCCGCTGGTCGAGCTTGCGGGTGACCAACCCGCTGGTCGAGCTTGTCGAGACCGCTTTTGCTGGGCGGCACCGTTGGCCCAGTTCGTCGAGATGGTCCGAGTGGGGCGGCGGGGTTTCGACAAGCTCAACCAGCGGTGGTCACGTTGATGACGGTTTCCCTCCGGGCCCCATGCGTCCTTGCCTGGGTGCCTACCAACCGGCGCCGTAGCACTGGAACGTCGAGAGCAACTCGGGATGTTTCGCAGTCGCCGCGGCCAGCGCGTCCGCAGGCGGTGAACCCTTGGCGAGTTCGACGTGCATCTCGGGCAGGATCACAGCCGCCACCTCGTCGGACACTGACGCCGGCGAGGCGATCACGCACCGGGCTCCGGCGTGCAGCCAGGCGGTGGTGAGCCCCAGCAGTTCGTCGCCGCGGCGAATGGTGGTGGCGCCCAGTTCACACGCCGACAGGATCACCGTCTCGGGGACCTGCGGCAACTGGTCGAGGTCGTAGCCGAACCAAGGGCCGTCCACCAATTCAAGCGTGCTGAAGAGCGGGTTGTCGGCCACGTGATGGCCGTGGGCGGCGAGATGAAGCAGGTCAACGGACCCGGCCATTGCGCCCACGGCGTCGGCCGTTGCCTGCGCTCCGACGAGCACCCGGGCATGTGGCCAGCATCTGGCCGCTTGGGTGACCTCCTCACCGGCGCGCGGCAGCCGCGGGCCAGCCGCGAAGCCGGCCGTCGCGTACTCGTGAGGTCTGCTCCTCGCTGTCACCCAGGCGGACGCGCTGCGTGGAATTGTCACCGAACGGCCGGCCAGCGACGGTATCAGCGTCCACGGCAGGCCGGAGAACACCCCGAGCGGGTTGATCACCACACGACTGCCGCGCAGGTACGAGCCGAGAGGCTGGAGGATCGCATTGTCGAGTCCGCTCAGTCGCTCCCGCAGTGACTCGCTCACCGCTTTCGCGATCATCGGCGGCAGTTCGGACGCGGCTACATCAAGATCGGCGGGCAGCCCAGCCACCAACGCACGCAGTTCGGCGGTGGGGCACAGCCTCACCAGCCGGCTTCTGGTGGGTGTCACCACCAGGGCAAAGGCATCCGGTTCGACGTTGAAGAGCGCCACGAAGGTGGCCTCGCAGGCCGCCAACTCGGCCTGGAGCCGGCCCAGGGTGACCAACTCGTGCAGTTCCGCCGTACCCTCACCCATCCATGACCGCTCACGCACGGCTCGCAACAACTGGTCTCGCTCGTGGATGTCCTCCGGGGTGGGGTCATCCTGCTGGCTCAACGCGCGCAGTCGGGTCAGCTGGGCGGCGAGTTCCGGATTCGCCGGCGGACGGAGCGGGTTGAGCCGACCGGTGAGCGCACCGGTGCGTTCCACCCACTGGTGGATCACGCCGGGCCGTCCGGTGCTTACCGCCAGACGCAGACCCCGTTCGAGCAGCGGCTGGGCATGGCTGGCTGCCGAAGTCTGCAGATCGAGGCTGCCGAAGGTGGCTTGCCAACCGGAGAGTTCGTCGAGCGCATCGCGGACGATCCGCAGCGCCCTTCCGGTAGTCCCGGACTGCTCTGCCTTTCGGGCGCGCAGGTTGGCGGCGATCAAGCGAAGCGGCACGGGAGTTCCGGCTGAGAGTCGCAGGGTGGTGGCGCGGTGGCCGGCGGCGGCGAGCAAGAGTTGAATCAACTGGGCGTCGCGACGCATGTCGAGCCGGCGAAGGTGGTCCGCCAGCGCCTCGGCCTGGCCCTGGTCTGCGACGCCACGGGCCAGATCGCAGGCGGCCTTGATCGCTCGCGACCGCAGTGCCTGTTGGGGCGCGCCCGCCTTTTCGAAGCGGTTGGCCGCCCGCCCCGCGACTCGGGCAGCCTCAGCCGGGTCGTCCCGAGCCAACAACTGGGCAAGGGTCAGTTCCGCGCCGGCTTGGCGCAGAAGCTGACGCCTGGCACCGAACTGCGCAGCCGCCCGACGCAACAGTTGCTCGGCCTCGTCATGCAGACCCGCCGCAATCAGCGCCTCCGCGTGGTCCTGGTCCGACACGGGCAGGAGATCGGGTGACTCTCGCGCCAGGATGTCGTACGACTCCGACATCAGGCGCAGAGCATGAACCAGATCTCCGGCCAGCATGTGCGCGTAGCCGAGGTTGCCTTTGGCTTTACCTTCACCCACAACCAAGCCGAGGAGGCGGAACTGCTGCACTGCCATGGCAAAGTCTGCGATGGCCGCTTCGATCTGGCCCTGGTCGAGGTAGATGTTCCCGCGGTTGATCCCGATCCGGGCCAGCTCCTCCGGTTCGTCAGCCAGCAGCGGCTCGGCCGTCGCATAGTCGGCTAGGGCACCCTTGACGTCGCCGCGGCGAATGCGGATCAGGCCACGTTGTGAGTACAACATCCCTCGCTCGCCAGGCGGTAGGTCGTGCGACTCCCTGATTGTCGTGGTGAGCAAGCGGACACCACCTGCCGCATCGCCCAGTTCGGCTTCAGCGTACCCAAGGCCGCGATTGATTGCTGCGGCCAGTGAGGCGTCCGGGTTTAGCTGTAACGCCTTGTGGAACAGCCGTCTTGCCTCGCGAAATCGACCGCGGCCGTTGGCCTTGACGGCCAACGCATGGAAGTCTTTGGCGCTTGGCACAGCGTCATGTTGGCACGGTCCTCAGATGATCGTCACGCGCGCAACTCGCTGTTGGCCTCGATCGCGCTCCAGCCGCGCTGGACGGCGGTCCGCCGGACCTCGGCCTCCGTTGCGGGCATCGACTGGAGCAGAGCCCGGGCGATCCGTCCCGCGAGCAATGGGGCGGCGAAGGAAGTTCCACTCCACACACCGAATCCGGCCGAGAAGTTGTCAGGGTCGAGTGCTTCGCGGGTGCGGCCTTGATATGTCACGCGTGCGACCGGTAGGTATCCGCCGTTCCAGGTCGGCAAGGTGCTGAGCAGAGCGACCCCGGGAGCCCACGCTCGCACCCACGGACCCGTGTTCGAGAAGATCGCGTCGGTGCCGTTGGGGTTGAGAGCGCCGACGCTCACCAAGGGCAGAACATCGGACCGAACCGGAAGAGCGAGAGGCGGCACCGGGTCCACTTGCCAAGGCGCCAGCGCGGCAGGGAACTGGGGCCGTGCCGTCGCGTCATTGCCGGCTGACACGACGACCGTCACGCCCATCGCGCCGAGGGCGCCGAGCATGAGGCGGGCGGTTTCCACGGCGTCGGTGTCCTCGGCGGTCTCGTGGTAATAGCCCATGGATAGCGAGAGCACGTCGATGCGGTGTCCCGACGGGTCGCCCGCGCGGTAGGCCTGTACCAGTTTCACCACCTGGGCTATCGCTCGTTCCCAGTCGGACTCGGCCACTGGGCCCTCAGCGCTGACCAACCGCCAACTAAGGATGTCGGCGTCGGGGCAGGCTTGGTGAATGAGTCCGGCGATGAAGGTGCCGTGGCCCGAGTAGGTGTCCAGCATTCCGTCCAGGGGCCCGGCGATGTCGCCGTGAACCTCTGGATCCGTGTTCGGGTCGGTCCAGCCAATCGGTCCCTCCATCTGAACCGACTCGTCCACCACGCCGTTCAGCCAAGGGTGAGTGGTGTCACAGCCGGAGTCCAAGATGGCGACGACCGGGCGAAGCCCGGGGAGTTCGTCGTCCGAGCGGCGGCAAGGTCGCGGCCCGACATAGTTGACGGGGTTACGGCCGTCGGAGCGCAGCGGGACGGTGTTCGGGTCGAAGTGGGGGTTGGGGTCGAAGTGCGGGTTGGGGTCGAAGTGGGGGTTGGGGTCGAAGTGCGGGTTGGGGTCGAAGTGCGGGTTGGGGTCGAAGCCGGGAGCAGAGGTGAACACACCGTGGTCCAAGCCCACACCTTGGGCGGCGTCGCGGTCGACGGCCCGGGCAAGTTGCAGCAGAACCCAGGCGTCCGGCGCAGACGCGGCCCTTCCCTCGAATACCTCGATCAGCACGCGAGCACGTCCCAGGGTGATCTGCTGGGAAGGATCACGAGGGTTGACGATCGTCAGTTCCCACGGCTTGAAGTCGTCGTCGACTACAACGTCCCAGCCCTTGCCCTCGCCCACCTTTCTCAGAAGGTGCAGCGACTCCTCGAGCTTCGCCGCGGGCACCAGAAGCCGGTCGCTTACGTACACGGTCGCGCGCGGCGTGACGCCCTTAATCTTCATGGCGGTGCTCGGATCCAGGACGCGACCCGATAAGAGATCGACAAGGTCGCGTGGGGGTGCCACCGGGTCACGATCCATCGGATCTCGACGGGGTTTGGGCGCCGCTACGGCCTTCTCTTCATGTGCCTTCGGGGTGCAATCGCTCATCGGTCAGATCCTCGGAGGTCGGCGGACAGGGGCTCAGATCTCGAACAGGGTGGTGCGGAACTCAGAATCGCTACCGGCCGACAGGTCGAGCCGACTCAGCCCGGCCGGCACCTTGGCGAACTCGAAGCGGCCGTGGTTGCCGATCGGCGAGGTGGCGGTGCCGGGCTCCTGCCACAGCGATGCGGTCAGTTCTGCGAGTTCGCCCTTGACGTCAGCGGTTCGGGTCACCCAGCCGTCGATGCGGCGATGAGTGCCGTCCACCGGCGAGACCCGCAGCATCACGGTGAGGCCGGGGCCGGTGAACTCGATGGTCAGCTTCTGGTCCTCGCCGCTGCGCACCCCGGCGAGCTGCTGCGAGCGATGCACCATGGTGAGCAGCTCATACTCAAGCTCCAGATCGTCCAGGGCGACGGCGACGAGAATCTTTTCGGTCAGTCCGGTGGGTACCGGATCGAGTTCTTCGAACGTCCGCTTCAGGGCGGCCAACATGGGGTCACGGTCAGAGCCATTCATAGCTGGCCACCTTTCTCGAGCGAGCTGCGCAGTTTGTCGAGGCAGCGGCGACGGGTGGGCCCGATGCTGCCGATCGGCATGCCCAGGGACTGGGCCAGACCCGCGTAATCGGGGCGGTCGTCGAAGGCCACGATGCGCAGCAACCGCTGGCATCGCTCGTCGAGGGTCTGCACGTGCTGCCACAGCGCCGAACTCGCCAACTGCTCCATGGCGCTGGCCTCGGCCGGCGCCGTGTGCGGCAAGGCGGCGGCCAACTGGGTGTCTTCGACCGCAAATGCCTTGGCATCGGTCGACTTGGCCCGCCAGGCGGTGCGCCGGGCGGTGGTCAGCAACCAGCCCCCGATGGCCACGGCCTCGAGCACCTGATGACTATTGCGGACGAGCGCCAGCCAGGTGTTCTGCACGGCGTCCTCGGCCGCCGCTTGGCTGAGCCCGTAGGCCCGCACGGTGTGCCACAGCACGGGGGTCATCAGTTTGACGAGTTCGTCCAGTGCGGCTGTGTCGCCGCCCTGCCAACGTCCGAAGCAGGCAGCGGCCCGAACCCAGACGGAGGTTTCCGCCGCGCCCGATCGTCCTGCCACATCAGATGCAGCCATCGGTGTCCCTGTTCCCACACACGTCAGGAGACCCTCCCGGTGCTCCTGATACCTGCGCAGCGCTGAGATGCTGCTCACCCCATTTCGGTGTAGGAGCAACCTACCGTTTGGGGAGTCCCGCTGGGAGGGGACTCTGAGGGGATGGCTGACACCTCACGCATCTGCCTCACCTCGATCAGCTCTCGGGCCTGGGAGCACCCGGCCGACCGGGGCGCGCTGATCGAGATGATCCTGCCGCAAGCGCCGAGCAACACGCTCACCGCTGGTTGAGCTTGTCGAAACCCCTTGCCGGAGCCGCTTATACGAGGTCTCGACAAGCTCGACCAGCGAAATCAGCGCCTCCCTAGCTTGCGCAGGCGCCAGATCGCGCCCGTGGCCACTGCCGCATCGGTGAGCCCGGCGGAATATCCTCTGGTGCTCGTCGGGGGCGGGTTCTACGATGACAGCCGGACGATGTCGTCCACCCGCTCACGAAGGAGACTCAGATGGCAGGCAAGTTCGAGGTCTACGAGGACGCGGCCGGCAAGTTCCGCTTCCGGCTCAAATCCGGCAACGGTGAGGTGGTCGCTACCGGGCAGGCCTACACCACGCTGGCCGGGGCCAAGGCGGGGGTCTCCGCCGTTCAACGTGCGGCCGATGGTGCGGCGGTCGTAGAGCTCGAGAAGGAGTAGCTCCGGCCCGTCGGTTTGACCCTCTTCGCGCTGGGCACGTATTCTTGATCCTCGGTGCCTATGGGTTTGTCGTCGGCTGACCTGGTTCGATCCGGATCGCCCGTCCCGGTGCTGCATTCATGAAGTTCGAAGAGAGTGGGTCAGGCGTGTACGCGATCGTGCGCAGTGGCGGACGCCAGCACAAGGTTGCCGTCGGCGATGTCGTCGAGATCGATCGGGTCGTTGATGCCGAGGTGGGTTCGAGCGTGTCGCTGACCCCGCTGCTGGTGGTCGACGGCGAGGCGGTGACCACCGAGGCGGCCCAGCTCGCCAAGGTGACTGTCAGCGCCGAGGTGCTGGGCGAGATCAAGGGCAAGAAGATCCACATTCTGAAGTACAAGAACAAGACCGGGTACAAGAAGCGCCAGGGCCACCGGCAGAAGTACACCCGGGTCAAGGTCACCGGAATCGAAGGCTGAGGTAGCACGATGGCACATAAGAAGGGCGCATCCAGCTCTCGCAACGGTCGCGACTCCAACTCGCAGCGGCTCGGCGTCAAGCGCTTCGGCGGTCAGCAGGTCAACGCGGGCGAGATCCTCGTCCGGCAGCGCGGCACGCACTTCCACCCTGGTGAGGGTGTGGGACGCGGCGGCGACGATACGCTGTTCGCGTTGCGCGCCGGTGTGGTCGAGTTCGGCACCCGTCGTGGCCGCAAGGTTGTGAACGTGGCGCTGGTCGCAGCCACCGCAACCGCCGAGTAGAACTCCAACCCATCAGGGCGGCTTCCGCAACGGGAGCCGCCCTGATGTGCTGCTCAGGCTAGGCGCACCCCGATTGAGGCTCGCGGTCGACAGCCCGCTGGGCGCGAGCCTGCGGAACGGACGCACCGCCGCTGGAGTGCCAGCACGTCACCGCCGGCGCACACCACTTGGGTGCCTAGCTGGGCGGACCTCGGTGAGCGTCGGCCGGGGCCTGTGGGACGATGAACGTCGGCACGCCCGCCAACACCCCTTGCACCGGAAAGCTCCCAGCATGGCCATTCCCTCGTTCGTCGATGCCGCGACCCTGACGGTCGCCGGAGGCAACGGCGGGCACGGCTGCGCGTCCATTCACCGTGAGAAGTTCAAGCCGCTCGGCGGCCCGGACGGCGGCAACGGCGGCAACGGCGGCTCGGTGATCTTGCGCGTCGATCCGGGCCTGACCACATTGGTCGAATATCACCGGCAGTCGCAGCGCCGCGCCGGCAACGGTCAACCGGGCAAGGGCGATCACGCCAACGGCGGCAACGGTGACGACGTCGTGCTGGCCGTGCCCGAGGGCACTGTGGTGCGCGACGCCGACACCGGTGAGACCCTGGCCGACCTGGTCGGTGCTGAGGCTGAGGTGGTGGTCGCGGCCGGCGGTCGCGGCGGGCTCGGCAACGCGGCCCTGGCGTCCGCGAGCCGTAAGGCACCCGGTTTCGCACTGCTCGGCGAAGAGGGCGAGAGCCGCCGGGTGACCCTTGAACTCAAGGTGCTGGCCGACATCGGGCTGGTCGGCTTTCCGAGCGCCGGCAAGTCGTCGCTGATCGCCGCGATCAGCCGGGCCCGGCCGAAGATCGCCGACTACCCGTTCACCACGCTGGTGCCCAACCTGGGCGTGGTGGTGGCCGGCGAGGTCACCTTCACGGTTGCCGACGTGCCAGGGCTGATCGAGGGTGCCTCCGAGGGTCGGGGCCTGGGGCACGACTTTCTGCGGCACATCGAACGCTGCCAGGCGATCGTGCACGTGATCGACTGCGCCACCTACGAACCCGGCCGTGACCCGCTCACCGATCTAGACGTGATCGAGGGCGAACTCGCCGCGCACGGTGGCCTGGAGGACCGGCCGCGCATGGTGGCGCTGAACAAGGTGGACGTCATCGACGCGGCCGAGCTGGCCGAGATCGTCCGGCCCGATGTCGAGGCCCGGGGACTGCCCGTCTTCGCCGTCTCGACCAAGACCGACGAAGGGCTGCGGGCGCTCACCTTCGCGATGGCCGACCTGGTTGCGACGCGGCGGGCCGCGGCCCCCACACCCCAACCGAAGCGGATCGTGATCCGCCCCGCCCCGGTGGCCGGTGGCCCCGAGTTCACCATTCGCAAGCAGGGTGACGGCGAGGGCGGCTTCGTCTGGCGGGTGCGCGGTGACAAGCCCGAACGCTGGGTGCGGCAGACCGACTTCGGCAACGGCGAGGCGGTCGGCTACCTGGCCGACCGGTTCGCCCGGCTGGGCATCGAGGACGAGCTGCTGGCCCAGGGCGCCCGGGCCGGCGACGCCGTGGCGATCGGCGAGGGGGAGCACCCGGTGGTGTTCGACTTCGCGCCACAGGTCGAGATTGGTGCCGAACTGCTGTCGCGGCGCGGCGAAGACCAGCGGCTGTTCGAGGAGCGCGAGTCGGTGAAGCGCCGGCGCAAGCTCGATGCCGAGTACCACGCGGCCAAGCAGGCCGAGCGACTCACCCGGATGGCGGCCGACGGCTACGCCGGCGATGCCCCCGACCTGGACGACGGCCCAGAACCGGCCGAAGGTGACGATGACTGACCGCCCGCAGATCGCCGATGCCCAGCGCATCGTGGTCAAGGTCGGCTCGTCGTCGCTGACCGGACGCCGTGGCCTCGACGTCGAGCGGCTGCAGAGCCTGGTCGGCACGCTGGCCGCACTGCGCTCGGCCGGCAAGGATGTTGTGCTGGTGTCGTCCGGCGCGGTGGCCGCGGGCATGCCGGCGCTGGGTATGAAGCACCGGCCTCGCGACCTGGCCGGCCAGCAGGCGGCCGCCTCGGTGGGTCAGGGGCTGTTGATCGAGCGCTATGACGCGCTGTTCGCCAGGCACGGCCTGGTGGTCGGGCAGGTGCTGCTGACCGTCGACGACCTGACCCGTCAGGCGGGCTACCGCAACGCGCTGCGCACCTTCACCCGGCTGCTGCAACTGGGCGCGATTCCGGTGGTCAACGAGAACGACACCGTGGCCACACACGAGATCAGGTTCGGCGACAACGACCGGCTGGCCGCACTGGTGGCCCATCTGGTGCAGGCCGACGCCCTGGTGTTGTTGTCTGACGTGGACGCTCTCTACACCCGGCACCCGTCCGACCCCGAGGCGGTGAAGCTGACCGAGGTGCGCGACGTCGACGAACTTGATATCGACACGTCGAAGATCGGCTCGCGGGTGGGCACCGGCGGCATGACCACCAAATTGCAGGCGGCCAGCATCGCCACCGCGGCCGGCATCACCGTGGTGCTGGCCTCGTTCGACGACAATGCCGCGGCGGTCAGCGGGGCAGCGGTCGGCACGTTGTTCCACCCCACCGGCAAGAAGCGGTCGCGGCGGCTGATGTGGCTGGCCTACGCGTCGCAGGCCAAGGGTGATCTGGTGCTCGACGACGGCGCCGTGCGGGCAGTGCTGGAGCGTAAAGCGTCGCTGCTGCCGGCCGGCATCACCGCCGTGCGGGGTGACTTTCTGGCCGGTGAGCCGGTGCGCCTGGTCGACGCTGCGGGCGCGGTGATCGCGCGCGGCATCGTGAACTACGACGCCGTCGACCTGCCCGCACTGCTGGGCCGGAGCACGCATGAACTGGTCGAGGAACGCGGCCCCGAGTTCGACCGCGAGGTGGTGCACCGCGACGCGCTGATCGTGAAGCTGCGCAAGCGCCGCTGAGCGGGCTTGCCGGTGATCGAGCTTGTCGAGATCGGGTTTGCCGCTGATCGAGCTTGTCGAGATCGAAGTTGCCGGTGATCGAGCTTGTCGAGATCGAAGTTGCATGTCCGAGGTCTCGACAGGCTCGACCGGCGGGTGCGGTCGGGTTCGATGGGCGGGTCTCGACGGGCTCGACCGGCGGGTGTGGACGGGTTCGATGGGCGGGTTTCGACGGGGTCGACCAGGGGGCGCTCAGCCCGGTAGTGAGAAACCCTGTGGCAGCAGGGGGGGCAGCACCGAACGGATCAGCTTCGATAGTTGCTGCTCGCGCTCCTGGGTGAGCCGTTCGGCCGGCATCGTGATCGACAGCGCCGCCATCGGGTTGCCCCGCTGCAGCACCGCTGTGCCCAGGCAGGCCACTCCCGGCTCATTCTCTTCGAGCTCGGTCGAGAAACCGTGCTCGCGGGCAGCGTGGACGGCGGCGATCAACTGCTCCAACGAGACCTCGCTGTGATGCAGGTAGGCGGCCAGTTGGTCGTCCGGCACCTCGCGGGCGGCCAACAGGGCCCGGCCCATCGCCGAGGCCGCCACGGACGTCCGTTGCCCAATCTGCGACCACACCCGGATCGCACGCTCGGGCTCGACCTTGTCGAGGTACAGGATCTGGTCACCGACCAGCACCCCGAGGTGCACGAGCTCGTCGGCTTCGCGCGACAGCGCGACCAGCGCCGGATGCAGCGCCTGGGCGAGGCTCTGCGGGGTCAGGAAACGCTCGCCCAGCGCCATGGCGGCAGTGCCCAGGCGGTAGTCGCCGGTGGTCTCAGCCTGGCTGGCGAAACCCCGAGCCCGCATCGTCAACAAGGCGCGATAGGCGGTGGACTTGTTGACTCCGGTGGCCGCAGCCAGTTCGTTGAGCGGCAAGCCCGCGGGCCCGGCCTCGGCGAGAGCCGTCAACAGGCTCAGTGCACGATCGATCGCTTCGACGCGGGGCGTTGTGGGCATGAGCCGATGATGCCTGGTGGTTTCATTGAGCGCAATGGACCGATTCATTCAACGAAAGCGCGTTGCCACACCCTCCTGCGGTGTGGCACTCTATTTCAAACAATGAACTCATACGTTTCAATGAATGAAACTTAGGAGCTCCAGTGCCTCTCATCGACGAGATTCTGGCTCACCGCATCGTTCCGGTGGTGATCGTCAACGACGCCGAACGGGCCGTTGGGCTGGGTGAAGCGCTGCAGGCCGGAAGCCTGCCGGTGGCCGAGGTCACGCTGCGTACGCCGGCCGCACTCGAAGCGATTGCCGTGATGGCTCAAAACCGCGACCTGCTGGTCGGTGCCGGCACCGTGCTCACCCCCGCCCAGGTCGACCTGGCGGTGGCTGCCGGAGCGCGGTTTCTGGTGAGCCCCGGCTTCAGCGCGGCCACCGTGGCACGTGCCGTCGAGCGAGGCGTCCCGATCGTGCCGGGGGCCGTCACCCCCAGCGAGGTGATGACCGCGATGGCTGCCGGCCTGGAGCTGCTCAAATTCTTTCCCGCCTCGAACTACGGCGGCACCGGCACCCTGAAGGCGTTCTCGTCGGTCTTTGCGAACGTCCGGTTCATCCCGACCGGCGGCGTCTCGGCCAGCAACCTGGGTGACTACCTCTCGATGCCGAACGTGCCCGCGGTGGGTGGCTCCTGGATGGTTCCGGTCGATCTTGTGGACGCCGGCGACTTTGCCAGCATCGAGCGACTCAGCGCCGAGGCGGTCGCCGTCGCGGCCGCAGTCTGAATGCGAAAGGTGCCAGCAATGACCAACCAACTCACCCTGCGGCCGGCCGCGGAGTGCCGTTACGACGCGCTTGCTCTCGGCGAGGTGATGCTGCGGCTCGATCCGGGCGAGTTCCGGATTCGC
This sequence comes from Micropruina sp., assembly GCF_047602085.1. Classification (GTDB taxonomy): domain Bacteria; phylum Actinomycetota; class Actinomycetes; order Propionibacteriales; family Propionibacteriaceae; genus Micropruina. The sequence goes on along the minus strand of NZ_JASGID010000004.1, from coordinate 257,073 downwards.
ACCGCACGTGGTTTCACCGCCTGGGAGGGCGGCGGCGAGTACAACGTGGTCCGCGGTCTCAGCCGAGTGTTCGGGCAGCGAGCCGGTGTGATCACCGCGTTGGTGGACGACGAGGTCGGCCACTTGGTCGAGTCGTTGATCCTGGCCGGGGGAGTGGACACCTCGCTGATCCGCTGGGTGCCCACCGACGGGGTGGGTCGCGCCGTGCGCAACGGGCTGAATTTCACCGAGCGTGGGTTCGGCGTCCGCGGCGCCAAGGGGGTGAGCGACCGGGGCCACACCGCGATCGCCCAGCTCGGGCCGGACGACGTCGACTTCGACCACATCTTCGGCACCCTGGGCGTGCGCTGGCTGCACACCGGCGGCATTTACGCCGCGCTGTCCGAGACCAGCGCAGCCACCGCGCTGGCCGCGATGCGGGCCGCCAAGAAGCACGGCACGATCGTCAGCTACGACCTCAACTACCGGCCCAGCCTGTGGCAGAGCATCGGGGGCCAATCCCGGGCCCAGCAGGTCAACCGCGAACTGGCCCGCTACGTCGATGTGATGATCGGCAACGAGGAGGACTTCACCGCCGCGCTGGGTTTCGAGATCGAAGGCGTCGACGAGCACCTGACCGAGTTGCCGATTGACGGGTTCGCCCGGATGATCGAGACCGCGGCCGCCGCGTTCCCGAACTTCCAGGCGATCGCCACCACTTTGCGGGCGGTGCATTCGGCGTCCGACAACGACTGGAGCGCCCTGGCCTGGTCGCCCGACGACGGCCTGAAGCGGGCCGCCGACCGCAAGCACCTGGAGATTCTCGACCGGGTGGGTGGTGGCGACTCGTTCGCCTCAGGCCTCGTCTACGGCCTGATCACCGGCGAAGACCTCCAGACCGCCGTCGACTACGGCGCGGCGCATGGCGCCCTGGCGATGACCACCCCGGGCGACACCACCATGGCCACCAAGGCCGAGGTGCTGAAGCTGGCTGGTGGCGGCAGCGCCCGAGTGGATCGCTGAGCAGCACCGTGGCTGACGTCATCGAGCAGGCTGAGGTGCTGGTCAGCAGCCCCTCACGCAACTACGTGACCCTGCGCATCGTTACCCGCGATGGCATCGTCGGGCTCGGCGACGCCACGGTCAACGGCCGCGAGCTGGCTGTGGCGTCGTACCTGCGTGACCACGTCGCACCGTTGTTGATCGGACGCGATCCGGGCCTCATCGAAGACACCTGGCAGTATCTATACCGAGGCGCTTACTGGCGTCGTGGGCCGATCGGCATGGCCGCCATCGGTGCCGTGGACGTGGCACTGTGGGACGTGCTGGGCAAGCGCACCGGCCAGCCGCTCTACGCCCTGTTCGGCGGACGGGTCCGCGACCGGCTGGCCACCTATCGGCACGCCCAAGGCTGGGACATTGCGGCCCTGCTGGAGCAGGTGGATGCCCACCGCGCAGCCGGGTTCGACAACATTCGGGTGCAGGCCGGGGTACCGGGGCTCGACATCGTGTACGGAATCGGGAACGGTTCGGTCTACGAACCGGCCGGACGCGCCGCGCCCGTCGAAGAGACCTGGGACACCGAGGCCTACCTGCGCCACATGCCCGGGGTGCTCGCCGCCGTCCGCGAACATGTCGGCGACGGGGTGGGACTGCTGCACGACGTGCACCATCGGCTAACCCCGATTCAGGCGGCCCGGCTGGGCAAGGCGGTGGAGGAGTTCGGCCTGTTCTGGCTGGAAGACGTCACTGCGGCCGAAGATCAGGAAGCGCTGCGGCTGGTGCGCCAGCACACCACGACACCGCTGGCGATCGGTGAGGTGTTCAACACGGTCTGGGACTGCCAGCAGTTGATCACGCAGCGGCTGATCGACTACATCCGCACCGCGGTGGTGCACGCCGGCGGCATCAGTCACATTCGCAAGATCTTCGCCCTTGCCGAGATTTTCGGCGTGCAGGCCGCCCCGCACGGGCCCTCGGACGTCTCGCCGGTCTCGATGGCGGCGTCCATTCACCTGGGGGTGGCCACGCACAATGTCGCCATTCAGGAGTACATGGGCTACCCCGATCTGGTGCACCAGGCGTTTCCGCATTCCTGGCATGTCGAAGAGGGTCACTTGCAACCCGGCGACGAGCCTGGCCTTGGTGTTAGCCTCAACGACGACCTGCACAGCCCCGACGACTACGAACCCGCATATTTGCCCGTCGTCCGCCGACGGGACGGCACTCTTACAGATTGGTGATCAACGATGATCCACGACCTATCTCTGGCCAGCTATCGTGGCGCGGTGCTCGGTGCGAGTGCTCCGCCGACCCCGGGCATGCTGCACCTCGGCATCGGCAATTTCCATCGGGCACATGCCGCGGTCTACACCGCGAAGGCCATGGCCGCAGCCGGCGGCGACTGGGGAATCGTCGCGGTGGCGAACCGGTCGCGCCGCGTGGTGGACGCGCTGGCCGCCCAGCACCACAGGTACTCGATTCTCGAATTGTCGAGCGCGGGCGAACGGGTCGACGTGGTGGACGTGCATCGCGAAACCATGGTGGCCGCCGAGCAGACCGCCGAACTCATGGCTCGGATCGCCGACCCGGCGATTCGCATCGTCACGATGACGATCAGTGAGAACGGCTACTGCCGCAACGCAGTCACCGGGGCCCTTGACGTCGACGGGCCGGCGATCAGTGCCGATCTGGCCACTCCGGCTGCCCCGCGCACCAGCATCGGCCAGCTCGCCGGAGCGCTGATCCGGCGCTACCAGGCCAGCGCCGAACCGATCACCATCTTGTCGTGCGACAACCTGGTATCGGCCGGGCACACCGCGCAAGCGATGGTCGGCCAGTACCTGCAGGCAACTGTCACCCCGGCCGGTTTTCACGACTGGTTTGGTGCCTCGGTCACCTTTCCGAACGCGATGGTCGATCGAATCGTGCCCGGCACCACCGATGTCACCCGTGCCCGGGCGGCTGAGCTGCTCGGCCTGACCGACGCTGTTCCAGTACCGGCGGAGCGGTTCAGCATGTGGGTGATCGAAGACCGGTTCGCCGCCGGGCGTCCGGCCTGGGAGCAGGCGGGCGCGATCTTCAGCGACGAGGTGGAGGCATACGAGCTGGTGAAGCTGCGGCTGCTGAACGGCTCGCACTCGCTGATTGCGTACCTGGGTGGACTCTCGGGTACCGAGACGATTCCGGCCAGCTTCGGCCAGGACTTCGTGCGCGCCTGCGTCACCGAGTTACTCAACAACGAATATCTGCCCAGCATCGAGTTGCCCTCCGGCTTCGATCCGCAGGCCTACATCGCCGAACTGTTCGATCGGTGGAGTAACCACGCCCTGGGCGACGCCACTGCGCGGGTGGGTTCGGACGGGTCGCTCAAACTGCTGCAGCGGGTGCCCGACCCGGCGTTGCGCATGCTGAACCTGGGTGAGGTGCCGCAGCAACTGGCCTTGATGGTGGCCGGCTGGATCGCCTGCGTCGCGCCCCCGGCCGGCTTCGCCCCCGGCCCGGTCGCCGACGCCATGGTCGAGCCGGCCCGGGACAAGCTGGTCGAGACAACCGTCGGTGCCGGTTCGGTGCAGTCCCATGTGGAGGCCATCGTGCGTGGTGGCTTCTTCCCCGATGCTCTGGCCGACTCCGACGTGTTCGTGGAGCGCGTCGCCGAGCTCGTCCAGATCATCGTCAGCCATGGCGTCCGGGCCGCGGCCCAGGCTGCTCTCGACGCCTGACCCCACGACTCGCTTGTACGACCAAGGGGTTTCGACAAGCTCAACCACCAGGCCTACAGCCCGCAACTCCAACCTGCGAAGGACAGTCAATGAAGACCCTCAAGATTCACGGCGCCGAAAACATCACCATCGAGGACGCCCCCGTTCCCGAGCCCGGCGATGGCGAGGTGCGGGTGCGCATGCAGTACGGCGGCATCTGCGGTTCTGACCTGCACTACTACTTTCACGGCCGCAACGGGGCCTTCGTGGTCACCGAGCCGTTCACGCCTGGCCACGAGATGTCGGGGGTGATCGACCTCGACCCGTCCGGACGCTGGGCTGCCGGCACCCGGGTGACCATCGCCCCGGCGACCTACGGAACCCCGCAGCCGGGTATCGAGAACCGCAAGTACCTGTGGCCCGGCGGCAGCTACTTCGGCAGCGCGTCCACCACGCCGCACACCCAGGGCGGCATGAGCCAGTACCGCCTGGTGCCCGCCTTCATGGTTCGTGAACTGCCCGAGGGCCTCTCGACCCGCGACGCCGCGCTGGCCGAGCCACTGGCCGTCGCGTTGCATGCCATCTCGATCGCAGGCGGTGTCGAGGGGCAGAAGGTGCTGGTCACCGGATCGGGGCCGATCGGGCTGTGCGTCGTCGCGGCAGCGGCGGCCCTGAATGCCGCCGAGGTGACCGCGACCGACATGCTGGAGGGGCCGCTGGAGCGTGCTCGGGCGGTGGGTGCCACGACCACCTTGAAAGCCGGCGTCGACGAGGTGCCGCCGCTGGCCTACGACGTGGTGTTCGAATGCTCGGGGGTGGCGCCCGCCGTCAACCAGGCCCTGGGCGCCGTACGCCGGGCCGGCACCGTGGTGCAGGTCGGCATTCTGCCGGCCGACAAGATCGCGGTGAACCTCGAACCCCTGGTCAGCCGCGAAGTGCGCTACCTGGGCACGTTCCGGTTCGACAACGAGATCGACCAGGCCATCGCCATGTTGGCCGACTACCCGCAGATCGCGAAGGTGATTACGCACGTGATCGACGCCGATCGCATCGTCGAAGCATTCGAGACCGCCCGCAACAGCCAGGAGAGCGGCAAGGTCGTCGTCTCGCTGTGGCTCGACGACGAGGTCTGACCCGCTGTACCCCCCTACAACCGAAGGAGCATTCCGATGACCGCAGATAGCGCGGCCGGTGGAACGTCCGGCACCGTTGCCGAGCGCTCCACCAAAGATCTTGCCAGGGCGGCCGTCTCGGGCTGGCTCGGAACGGCCCTGGAATTCATGGATTTTCAGCTCTACTCCCTGGCCGCGGCTCTGGTGTTCAGCAAGGTCTTCTTCCCCGGCGAAGCACCCGGTGTCGCGATCATCGCGTCCATGGCCACCTACGCCACCGGCTACCTGAGCCGCCCGCTCGGCGCCTGGTACTTCGGACGCCTGGGCGACCGGGTCGGTCGTACCCGGGTGCTCTTCTACACGATCGCCTTGATGGGTGTCGCGACCACGCTGATCGGCTTTCTGCCCACCTACGGCCAGATCGGCATCATGGCCCCGGTGCTGCTGGTCGTGCTGCGGCTGGCGCAGGGTTTCGGGGCCGGCGCCGAGATCGCGGGCTCGTCGGTCATGCTCACCGAGTACGCGCCGCGCAAGAGCCGCGGCCTGGTCGGTTCGCTGGTGGCTCTGGGCACCAATTCCGGGACGCTCGGCGCCTCGGCCATCTGGGGCGTCCTGGTCGCCACGTTGTCGACCGAGGCCGTGGTCGAATGGGGCTGGCGGATTCCTTTCATCGCATCGTCGCTGATCATGCTGTTCGCCGTGTGGCTGCGCCGCAACCTGCGGGAGTCCCCGGTCTTCGAGGGCCGTGCCGACATCGTCGAGGGCCAGGCGCTGAGCCGGGAGGAACTCGACAAGGCCGCAGCGCACGACAACGTGCTGGCCGATGCCCTGCACGAGCGCAAGGGCAAGGCATTCTTCGAGGGCTTCTTCCTGCGCTTCGGCCAGGCCGGTAACTCGGGCATGATCCAGACCTACCTGATCAGCTACATCACCAGCGTGCTGCTGCTGGCTCCGTCCATCGGCACCGGCGTGGTGATCACCTCGTCGCTGGTCGGTTTCGCCGTCGTTCCGCTGATCGGCTGGCTGAGCGACCAGGTCGGCCGCAAGCTGATGTACATCGTGATGTCGTCGATCGCGCTGGTGCTGGCCGGGCCGATGATCTGGATGATCGCCACCAAGAACGTGAGCAGTGTGTTCGCCGGCTACATCATCATTCACCAGACCTCGGTGCTGGCGTTGGCCTCGTTGGAGAACAACACCATGTCGGAGCTGTTCGGCGCCCGGGCCAGGCTCACCCAGCTCGCGCTGGCCAAAGAGCTGGCGGCCATCGTCGCCACGGGCATCGGCCCCGTGGTCGCCGCGGCGCTGGTGCAGGGGACGGGCGGGTCGGCCTGGCCGATCGCGATCATGATCGGGTTCTTCTCGATCTGCTCGCTCGGCGCGGCCATCGTGATGCCCGAGACCGCCGGGCGCGATCTCACGGTGCTGAACGACGCCCGCAAAGGCGAGGCGATCATTGGCCCGTTTGCTCGCAAGGAGCGCAAGCAGCTCGGCCTGCCCACCTGCGAGGAGGAGCTCGCCAAGCTGGGCTGACGACGTGCTGATTGTTGCTGGTCGAGCTGGTCGAGACCTCGGCTATGGCCCTGTGGCCAGGGGTTTCGACGGGCTCAACCAGCGCTGGTCGAGCTGGTCAGGGCATCCTCTCGCCGTGCCTTCAGCACGGGGCCGTCCGGAGCCGTTCGGACGGCCCGGTGCATCGGTCGGTGTGGCTTGGCCCCGAACTCGGATGGTTCGATCATGGTGGGTCGGCGGTATTCTGCCGCGGTGACCTTCATCGATCAGGCGCAGGCGGCCAAGCGGGCCGCGGTGGCCCTCGCCACCCTCAACCGGGCGGCAAAGGACGTGGCGCTGAATGCCATGGCCGACGCGCTGGCCGGCGCCGAAGGCGACGTGCTCAAAGCCAACCAGCGCGACGTCGAGCGGGCCCGTCGCGCCGGTACGTCCGATGCCCTGATCGACCGGTTGCGGCTCAACCCGCAACGGGTCGACGGCATGGTGGGCGGCCTGCGCGACCTGGCCCGGCTGGCCGACCCGGTGGGCGATGTGGTGCGCGGCTGGACCAATGCCAACGGCGTCCAGGTGCGGCAGGTGCGGGTGCCGTTCGGGGTGGTCGGCATCATCTACGAGGCCCGGCCGAACGTCACCGCCGACGCCGCCGGCATCTGCGTCAAGTCAGGCAACGCCGCCCTGCTGCGCGGATCGTCCTCGGCGCTGGAGTCGAACCGGGCTGTCGTGACGGCCCTGCGGGCGGGGCTCGAGACGGCCGGGCTGCCGGCCGACGCCGTCCAGTTGGTTGAGGGCGGGCGCGAGGTGACGCACGAGCTGATGGCGGCCCGAGGGCTCGTCGACGTGTTGATTCCGCGCGGGGGAGCGGGCCTGATCAACGCCGTCGTCGAGGGCTCGAAGGTTCCGGTGATCGAGACTGGCACCGGCAACTGCCACCTGTTCGTCGACGCCAGCGCCGACCAGGAGATGGCGCTTGAGATACTGCTCAACGCCAAGGCGCAGCGGCCGAGCGTCTGCAACGCGGTCGAGACGCTGCTGGTGCACGCCGCGATCGCTGAGGAGTTCCTGCCCAAGGCGCTCAGCGCGCTGGCAGCGGCCGACGTCACCGTGCACGGCACCGAGGCGGTGCAGGAGTACTCCGGCCAGGTGGTGCCGGCCGGGCCGGGCGAGTTCGATGCCGAGTACCTCTCGCTCGACATCGCCGCCGACGTGGTCGACTCGCTCGGATCGGCGATCGAGCACGTCAGGGCCCACACCACAGGGCACTCCGAGACGATCGTGACCAACGACCGGGCCTCGGCTGACCGGTTCGTGGCCGAGGTGGACGCCGCGGCCGTGCTGGTGAACGCGTCGTCGCGGTTCATCGACGGCGGCGAGTTCGGCTTCGGCGCCGAGATCGGCATCTCGACCCAGAAGCTGCATGCCCGCGGGCCGATGGGCCTGGCCGAGATGACCTCCTCGAAATACATCGTCAACGGGGACGGCCAGATTCGTCGGTGAGGTGACGCCGAGCAGCACAGCGCCGCTGCTTGAGCCTGTCGGCTGTCACCCGCGCCGGACGACCATTGCCGGGCGCTGGCCGTGCTGGGTACCAGTTCTGTCCGGGCGAGGTTTTCTGACCCGCGCTTCCACGCGCCGCGCGGACGGTGGCCGTGCGCGGCCCGGCACCGTTAGGATCCCGCGCATGGGTGTTCTCATGGAAACTGCGGCGGCGCACGACGCGAACCTGCCGTGGATCATCGGCGGGACGATCTTCTTTCTGCTGTTGGTGTGTCTGCGGGTGGTGTGGGGCGTCGGTAAGAGCCGTCCGCACTGCTGATGACCAATACCGGGCTCGCCTGGACCGACGACGGCTCCAGGCGGCGACGGCTGGGCGTGATGGGCGGCACTTTCGACCCGATTCATCACGGTCACCTGGTGGCCGCCAGTGAGGTTGCTGCCAAATTCACGCTGGACGAGGTGGTGTTCGTTCCCACCGGCCAGCCCTGGCAGAAGGCCGATCGCAGCGTCTCGGTAGCCGAGGACCGCTACCTGATGACGACTATCGCGACCGCGTCGAACCCGAGATTCTCGGTGAGCCGGGTCGACATCGACCGGCCAGGCTCGACCTACACCCTCGACACTCTGCGCGACGTGCGTAAGCACTACGGCGAGGAGGTCGATCTGTTCTTCATCACCGGTGCCGACGCGCTGAGCCAAATCCTCACCTGGCATGGCGTGCTGGAGTTGTTCGAGCTCGCGCATTTCGTCGGGGTGAGCCGACCGGGCACCACGCTCGATGCGAGCGACATCGAGCACCTGCCGCCCGATAAGGTCACCCTGCTCGAGGTGCCGGCCCTGGCCATCTCGTCCACCGACTGTCGCACGCGGGTGAAGCAGCGCCTGCCGATCTGGTACCTGGTGCCGGACGGTATCGTCCAGTACATCGCCAAACGCGGCCTTTACCGCTAGACCCAGGGAGCTTGATGACTGCAACGGACCACGCGATCAGCCTGACCCGTATCGCCGCGCAGGCGGCGTCCGACAAGCTGGGCAATGATCTGGTGGCCTTCGACGTGTCCGAGCCGCTGGCCATCACCGATGTCTTTCTGATCGTGAGCGCCGGTAACGAGCGGCAGGTGGGTGCCATCGTCGACGCCGTCGAAGAGGCACTGCTGGCGCACGGCGAGAAACCGGCCCGGCGCGAGGGACACGGCGAGAACCGCTGGGTACTGCTCGACTTCATCGACCTGGTGGTGCATGTGATGCACAGCGAGGAGCGCGCCGTTTACACCCTGGAGCGGCTCTGGCGGGATTGCCCGCGAATCGACCTGGGTGATCTGGCCGAGGCGATGCCCGGCGCTCCACGCGCAGACTCGTGACGGCCGCGCGGCTCGTGGTCTGGCGGCACGGTGAGACGTCCTGGAACGTCGAAGGCCGCTACCAGGGCCAGGCGGAGGTGGCATTGAACGCGCGCGGCGTTCAGCAGGCCCAGGCGTCCGCACCGTTCATCGCGGCCCTGCAGCCCAGCCGTATCGTGTCGTCCGACCTGGGCCGGGCCAGGGCCACCGCGGGTGCCCTGGCCGAACGAGTGGGGTTGCCGGTGGAGCTTGAACCGCGGTTGCAAGAGATCAATGTCGGCGAATGGGTCGGTCTTACCAACGCGGAGGTGTTCGCGGCGCATCCGGACTTCGCCGAGGCGTTGTTCGCCGGACGGGACGCGCGCCGTTCTGCCACCGGCGAGACCGGCGCGCAGGCGGGTGCCCGGGTGGCCGAAGCGCTGCTTGATATCGCCGAGAGCACGCCCGATGGCCAGACGGTGGTGGCGGTGGGCCATGGTTTCGCGCTGCGGGTGGCCACCGTGTTTCTGCTCGGGCTGGACTACGTGCACAACCTCACTCTGGGTGGGCTGCGGAACGCCTCGTGGTCGGTGCTGCAGCCGGCGGGGGAGAGGTGGCGGCTGTTGTCGTGGAACAACGTCGCCGGCGGTGCCTGACGGCTTCCTGTCAACTGCCAACCGAAGGACCGCCGGACCGGCTCAGGCCGGCAGTGCCAACACCTCGGAGAAGTTGCGGTCGATCGCTTCGACGTGGTCCGGATCGAACCCGCATTGCCCGAAGTGGACGGCGACGGACGGCTCGCCCAGACGGTATCCGACCTGGGTGGCCGGATCGCCCGACTACTCGACCCGCTCAGCGCAAGGGTGGTCACGCCGGCCCGGTGTCACGCCGGCCAATGTGATGATTGACGCCGACGGACGGGTCACAGCGGTTCTGGACTTCAGCGTGCACGCGCGCGCCGTGGACCTCATCCTGGATCAGGTTGGGGCGGTCGTGAATCCCTACCCGGGCAACGGTGCGGACGCGGCCTGCCTGCAGCACAAGATGATCGGACGCCTCGACGTGGATGGTTGGCTGGTCGACGCCTATCGCCGGTTCGGTGCGGTCTGCTACGCGATCGACCACGGTCTTATCCCCTGGTGCGCCGAGCAACGGCTGAACCCGGTTAGTGGTCGCTGATTCGCGTGACGGACGACGATCGGCTAGAGTTTTTGATCGTGCTCGGGTTACCGAGCCGCCCGCTCGGGGCTATGGCGCAGTTGGTAGCGCGCTTCCATGGCATGGAAGAGGTCAGGGGTTCGAATCCCCTTAGCTCCACCCCACGCACAAGGCTCGAACCCTTGCCAACGTCAATGTTGGTGGAGGTTCGGGCCTTGTTGGTATCTGCGGCCCAGGTCAGCGCGTTCGCGTTCACTTGCGGGTCAAGCAGCATTTCGAAGGGCCGGTTGTGCTCGGCGCGCAGCTCACCATCTTCGTCGATTTAGACCTTCGTGAAGAACGCCTGGTTGCATAGGCGTCGGTTCGTGTCGTCGCAGCGGGCGTAGATGTCGGAGCAGTTGGCGAGCAGGCCGAGCGCGTCATCGAGGTGGGCGCGGGCGTCGGCATAGTCGCCGTAGTGGGCGTTGATGCGCCGGGTTACCTTGTCGAGTTCGGCAGTGATGCGGTCCTGCTCGCGCTTGAGGACGGTGAGCGGGATCGCGTCGGCGTAATGGGCTTGCATGAGCCGATCCTGTTCGCCTTCCAGCCGGTCGCGGTTCGCGGTAAGTCGTTCGAGTTCGTCGGTTTCGGCCGCCATGAGCCGGTCGAACTCGTGGTGCAGCATCCCGGCGAGTGCATCCTGTTGGGCTGGTGTGATCTGGACTCGCTTGTAGTAGTCCTCGACGAGCTTCTCGACATCGTCGATGAGCATGGCCTGGCGGGTGCAGTCTGTGCGCTTGGAGTGCCGACCGGGGCAGACGAAGTAGCAGTAGACGTTGCCGTGGCGGTTCTTCGCGTTGGAGACGATGAGCCGCGAGCCACACTGTCCGCAATGGACCGTGCCTTTGAGGTAATGCCCGTGGACTTGGGTCGCTTCGACAGCGCACTGGTGCGCGGTGAGCACGGACTGGACCTGATACCAAACCTCGGTAGCAACCAGCGCTGGGTGGTTGCCCTTGTAGCGGGTGCCTCGGTAGATGACATCGCCCTTGTACGGGTTGGTAAGCATGCGGTGGACGCTGGACACTGCCAGCGGCTTGGCTGGGCGCTTTGGGGTCGGCAGGCTCCGCAGCCCCCGCGAGGTGAGTTCGTCGTGGAGTTGGCGGACGCTCCAGTCCCCGGAGGCGTAGGCCTTGAATGCCCACTCGATCATGGGTGCCCGCTCGGGGTCGAGTTCGATCGTGCGCAGCTCGCGGCCCAGCTCGTCGCGCGTGCGGATGTTGAGGTAGCCGATGGGTGCTTTGCCGTTGGTGCCGCCGCCGATGGCTTTCTGGTTCATGCCTTTGGCGACCTCGGTGGCCAGGTTGCGGCTGTAGAACTCCGCGATCGTGGACATGATGCCGTGTAGCAGCATCCCTGAGGGCGTCTCGTCGATGTTCTCCGTCGCGGAGACCAGCATGACCCCGCACTGTTGGAGGGCCAGGTGGATGCTCACATCGTCGGCGCGATTGCGGGCGAGCCGGTCGACCTTGTGGACGATGCAGTAGGAGACCTTGTTGGCCTTGACGTACTGGATCATCCGCATCAGCTCTGGCCGGTCGGCGGATTTTGCTGAGGCTCCGGCGTCGATGAACTCTTCGACGATCCCGGCGCCGAGTTGTTCGGCTTTGCGGCGGGTTGCTTCTCGCTGGGCCGGGATGGAAAAGCCTTCGTCGGTGCCGCCCTTTTCTGCTTGTTCGCGGGTGGAAACTCGCAGATAGGAGACGGCAGCAGCGCCACCTTTGGGTGGTTCGATCAGGCTGGCTGTTGGGTCAGTAGCGACTGTTGTCATCTGGGGCTCACTCTCACACGGTCCGACCCTCGCGCTCCCCGTTGCCGTGGGAGGGGTGTTGATCGTGAGAGCAGCCGGTGAAGGCTGTAGGGCGAGGCCCAGATCGGGTCTCGGTGCGTGTTGCTCGCCAGATGACGAGGTTTAGAGGCACAACACCCCGCGTTGCGAGGCTTGTACATTGATTCTACCGGGCTGCGTCCGACGCGACCAGGGTTGGTTCGGTCCGGTAGGTGTCGGGCACTCGGACAGCTTCGCGGGCGGCCCTACTGTCTCCGGTCTCCTGCAACGTCAGGCGGATGAGGACCTCGGCGAGTTTGTGCAGGTCGGCCCGGTCTCTGTGCACGGCTCGGATGGAGAACGCCCGCTCCTCGTAGGAGCGCCGGTCGGTCTTCTTCGTGTAGCGGCTCATCGTTCTATAGCGCTTCGTCATCGGGATCGAGATTCGCATAGAACTCGTCTTCGGCTTCTTGGCGCTTGCGCACCTGGGCGATCACGAACTCGACGAACTCGGCGTCACGGTCATCGAACTTCACGTCCTGGATCGACTGTGCTTGGTCCTCACCGGGCCAGGCCGCTTGGCGTGTGGGGCGGTCGAAATCGCCGCGCGTGCCGCAGGTCGACACCCAGTACTTCAGTCGTTCTCGTGCGTCGGCGAAGTCGCGGTGCCATCCGAGCGGTGCGGATGCGTCCTGCTGGGGGTCGTACGCGGCGAGCCAGTGCAGGTGCAACGCGGAGAGTTCCCAGACGAGTTCTGGGTGGTGGTGCCAGAACGGAGGGATCACCGATACGGGAAGGCCGTAGGTGTGGCGCAGCCAGTCCACCCACCGGTTGAGCGCGAGCCATTCCTGCTCTAGGTCGTGCGCCGTCAGGAGGTTCCAGTTCACCGGATGCGGTGGTTCGGGAATGTCAGAGTTAGTGACTCTTGGGGGTCCGTCGAACACATCGGGCTCGTCTACTTCTGGCTGGTCAGGGACCGGCTGATTTGGGTCTTGTTCACTCATCGCTGGTACCTCACATGCTCACTAAGGTGGTGTGCGCCTTCGGCGTTGAGCGTTGTGGCGAGTCGTAGGCAGCAGCGTCACGAGCGACCCCGTTGCGCGGCGAGCGATCCACCGTGTAGCGGGTCCGAGCGGCGTCGTGACCGATCTTCTTGGCGACGAACTCCTCAGACTCGATGGCCTGGCCGTTGCGTTCGTAGCTGACTTCGCGCGTATAGCCCTCGGCGATGAAACTGTCGCCTGCGACGAAATTCGCGTGCGCGTGCTCGGCAGAACGACCGAACATCACCAGGTGGTGGTAGGTCGTCTCTGTTTGCGTGAACGAGCCATCCTCCTCTCGACGGAAATGCTCTTTGCCGATGCGGGCGAAGAGCCTCGCGTCACCCTTCGCGGTTTCCGTAAGCTGCGGGTCGGAAGCGATGAATCCCGAGAGCGACTCCTGCGTGTGAATGGCCATGATTGGCTCCTTCTGATGTCAGGCGGCCAGCCGTTTTGTGGCCGCTGTATCAGGCAGGTGCGCCCCCATACCCAGAGCGCCGAGACGGTCAGGGTGCGGGGCGGCGTAGGAGCGCTTCGAGTTCGGCGCGATCCTCACGGAGCTGGGCGGCGTCGGGGCGGGCGGGCCATGTGCGCAGGTCGGTGACGATGGGTGGTGCGGAGCGCAGCAAGGTGATGCCGGTGCCGAAGGGCAGGGTGCGGATGCGGTCGGGTGGCAGGATCGGCACGCGCCGGATGGAGCGCTGGTTGGAGCGGGTGCCGCGATCTCCGAGGGTGATGCTGTCGGTGTATTCGTCGCGTTCGCCGATGAGGGTGGAGAGGTCTTGGAGGTCTCGGCTGTTGGATGCGCCGCCGAGGATGATCTTGACGATGCTGGCGTCCCAGATCGCCCCGGCTTGGTGCTCGCTCCACCGGTCGCGGGCTTGAGCAAGGGACTGCAACACCGGCATGGTCGTGATCCCTGTGCCACCACCTTCAGCCATCAGCGTCGGCAAGGACGGGAGGGGTGCGAGGTTGCCGATCTCGTCCAGGGCCAGCAGTAGCCGCGGGTCGAGTCGGGCTCCGGGTGAGCGGGCGGCGAGACGGCGGGCGGTTTCGATGAGGTCTTCAACGAACGCCGCGACGAGCGCGGCTGACGCGCCGGCCCCAGCTCCGGTGGCGAGCAGATAGAGCGTGCCTTGTTGGGTGAGGAAGGTTTCGGGGTCGAACTGTTCGTGCGGGCCGGGTGTGACGGCATCGAGCACTCGGGGGTCGGCGAGGGCTGCGAGTGCGAGGGAGACTCCTTGCCAGATGCTGTCGCGGGTCTTGGGGTCGGCGTCGATCATCGCGCCGAGCGAGTCGCCCCACCCCATCGCTGCGTTCGGGTGCGAGTTCAGGATCGCGACTGTTTCGGCGGCGGCGCTGGGGTCGAGGGTCCACCGGAACAACTCAGCAGGCGGACGACCGTCAAGAGCGGCGGCGTGCAACAAGGCTTGAAGCGCGGTACGGGTCTTGCCTTCCCAGAACCCGCCAGACTCCACGCCCCCGGAGGAGAGGCCGGTGGCGGCGGCGAGTCCGTTGGCGCGGATCATCGCGGTCAGCGGGTCCTCACACCCGCGCACGGGAGACCAACGCAACCCAGCCGGGATGCCCTCGGCCAGATGTTGCGGGTCGAACACCGCAACCGGCCCACCCGCGCGTCGCCGGGCACGGAGCGTGGCGGTCAGGTTGTCTGGCCTGGTGCTCGTGGTGACGACCGGGCCGGGTGCGTCGAGGATCGCGTTGATGACAACGTGCAGACCCTTGCCCGAGCGGGGCGGGCCGATCAGCAGGATCGAGTCCTCCACCGGCGCCCACACCCCGGTCCCACGACTGGCCCCGAGCAGGTAGCCGACCTCCGCAGGTGTCGGTGTTTCCAGCGACGGTCGCAGCGTTCCGGCACGATGCAGGAGTGCTTTCGCCGATGCAGTTGTCTTCACCTCGTGCGCAGTCGCGATACCGGCAAGGCGATGCGGGTCAGTCTCCACTTTGCGGTTGTGGCGGCGAACCCACATCCACACCCACGAGGCACCGGCGACGAGCGTCGCGAGCAGCAGGGTCGTGACGATCCAGTAGACGACCGGACTGAGACCGTCCGCGCCGAGCGCGGCAGCAGGATTGCCAGGGTCGAACAGCACCCCGAGCCCCGACGCGGGACCTGCCGTCGGTTGGGGTGTGCCGGAGAGAAAGGCGGCGACCGATCCGGCACCGCGCAGAGCAACGGCGGGGCCGAAAGCTCCAATCAGGGCGATGAGTGCGGCGTTGGTGAGTTCGTCGCCCATGCTCCCGCCCTGTCTCGGGTTCATTGCAGCCGCCGAATCGCGGTCGTGCCCGAGATGCGCCCGAACAGGATGACCTCGCCCGTTGCGTTGGGCGGGAGGTCGTCGAGATCGACCAGCGCCCGAGCGTTGCCGGTTCCGGTGGCGTCGGTGTGGCTCACGATGACCGCGACAGCAACATCCTCACCCGGCACAAACCCGTCGCCCTCCACTTCCACGAGCCGCAGCGTTCGCGGCGTCGCGGCTCGGCGACCTCGCCGCGTCCCTGGAACAGGTTCCTGCTCAGCGGCTCGGGCGGGTGGGGTTCGTTTGCGGGCATGGATGATGTCCGTGAACACCCCGCCGTCGCATTCGCGGACCTCGACCCGCACCGAGATGGTGCGGTCGTTGGTGATCTCGTCCATCGGCGGCCCGAACGTCGCCCGAGTCCACGCACCCGAAGCAGGTTGCGGATGGGCGATGCCATCGACGGCTGCGGTCAGCGTGCCGTCGGCAGCGACGGTGACGACCACATGCGGCAGATCGACAGGCACCTCAGGTTCCCGGTCGCCGGAGTGGTGTGGGCGTGAGAGGTTCATCGGTGACCCCCAGCCGCCCGAGAGCTCGTATCAAACAGGGCGAGCTCGGCGGGGTGGAGCTGGTGCTGGGTCACGAAGCTCCTGGCTTTGATCCGCCACAGCCCTTGACCGACGCCGAGGTTCGGCAAGAGTTGCTGCTCGGTGCCGGTCAGGCCGAGAGCTTGGGCGGTGGGTCCGAGTTGGTCGGACTCCTGCCGGTACACGATCCGCGTCTCCGCATTCGCCAGCAATGAGTTGGCGAGTGAGCGCATGGCGGAGCCTTGGTCGCCGACGTTGTCGAGGTCGGTGAGCTTGTGGAAGATCAGCATGTTCGCAATCCCGTAGTGCCGGGCGAGCCGCCAGTGCGCGTCCATCCGCCGTAGTAGCGCTGGGTGGGACATGAGCCGCCATGCCTCGTCGTAGATCACCCACCGCTGCCCACCATTCGGATCAAGCAACGCGGACTCCATCCACGCCGACGAACACGTCATCAACACCGAGATGAGGGTGCTGTTCTCCGTGACTCGCGAGAGGTCGAGGGAGATCATCGGCAGGCTCGGGTCGAACGTCACGGTGGAGGGGCCGTCGAACAGTCCCGCAAGATCGCCGGCCACGAGACGTCGCAGGGCGTGGCCGACGAGGCGGCCGTCTTCGGCGAGGCGGCCGTCGGTGTCGGTGCTGGGGTTGAGGATGCGGTCAACCATCATCGGCAGGATCGGCACCGAGTTCTCCCGCACCGTCTGCGTCAACGCCAGGTCGATCGCGGTGTGCTCCAACGGTGACAACCCCCGCGCGAGCACGGTTTCGGCGAGTGCGCCGATCAGGTCGCGCCTGCGGGCGGCGACGGTGGAGGCCCACTGCTCATCCGACAACCCGGACGGGCGGTGGCCTTCATCAAGCGGGTTCAGGCGGGTGTTGAGGCCGTGGCCGAGGACGATGGCCCGGCCGCCGACGGCGTTGGCGACGGCGGTGTGTTCACCCTTCGGATCACCGGGCACGTAGACCCTGCGCCCGAACGGCAACGAGCGCGTGTAGAGGGACTTGGCGAGGGAGGATTTGCCGGAGCCGACGATCCCGGCCAGGACCACGTTCGGTGCGGTGATGATGCCGCGCGCGTACAGCACCCACGGGTCGTACACGAACGAACCACCGGAGTAGAGGTCTTGCCCGACGAACACCCCATCGGCACCGAGGCCGCCTTCGGCGACGAACGGATACGCCCCCGCCAACGTGGCGGAGGTGTCCTGGTGGCGCGGGAGCCGGAACCGTCCCGGCGTCCTGAGCTGCGCCGCACCCGGCTCGCCGCTCTTCGGCAGGTAGATCGTGGCGCGCCGCTCCGCCCGCTCCGCCTCAGCCTTTGCTTTCGCGGCGGCGAGTTCGGTCTTGCGCTGTTCGGCGTGGAGGCGGGCTTCGGCGCGGCGGCGCTGTTTGCGGAGCTTGCGGCGTTCCTTCGACGGCGCAACCAGCACGGCAGTGTGCAGCCGCTCTCGATCCTGGTTCACAATCCAAGCCCTCGCGACTCCCGGACCGCGGTGATCTTCGCGGGCTCAAACCACGACCGCCCCAGCCTCGACGTCGGCACGTCACGTCGCCGCGGAGCACCCGGCGACGAGTACGACACCAGCAGCTCCGGCCCATCCTTCGCCGGGGACGGCTCGTCGATCGTTTCGGCGCTCGCGTCGGGTTCTACGTGGCGGCGCAGCAGGGAGACGTACCCGACGTCAGGGTTGACGACCAGGGCGTAGTCGCCGGAGATCATCACCCGGTCGTTGGTGCCTTCGCCGGGTTCGTCGTAGAGGTCCCCGTTCTCCAACGCCGCCTGGGTGGTCTCCTCGCCGTAGTCCCACTGCGCAAGGTAGTCCACCGCATCGACGTGCCCCAGCTCGCCGAGGATGCGCAACGGACGATCGGCCTCGTCGCCTTGGCAGAACACCACGGTGATCCACCGCGACGGCACAGCCTCCTCGACGGCGGGTTCGGGATGCCACGCGATCCGCCCCGCAGCAACGAACCCTTCCGCGAGCCGGTCGTAAGCCTGATCCACCAGACGAGCAGACCGGCGCAGATCCTCCGCCGCCGCGAGAGCGTCCCGTACTCCGGCGGCGTGGTCGCCGTCGTCGTTGAACGCGTGCGCGGCCTTCCGCTCGTGCACGTCAGCGAGCTGTTCCAGCACCTGGTGCAGCGACCGCATCCCCGAAGACAGGTCACCGATCACCCCGTACATCTGAGCGGGCTGATCGAACGTGCGGCTCGCATGCGCGAGCCCCCGCAAAGCCTCAGACGCCTCAGCCGCGTCGGCGGTGGAATCGAAGAACGTGGGCATCATGGACCTCCTGGCAACGCGGTGGATGTTCACCAGCCAGGTGCGCTCTCGGCTCCTCCAAGCACTACGTTCTTGGTCGCCGGGGAGTCACCAAGCGCCGTCGATGAGGCCGTTGTAGTGGAGGATGACCGGGTTTCCCGTCGTGGCCGATGCGGTCAGCAAGTCGGTGAGCGTGCGCGCGAAGTATGCGTCAGCGGCGGGCATCTCGGCTGGCAGCTCCTTGGCCAGGACGCGAAGTTCAGCGAGTGCTTCGACGGCCTCACTTGTCGTGGCCCAGATGCCACCGGAGGGGTAGTCGTCGGCTTGCTGCCGGTAGATCAACTGAGTGAGTACGGGAAGTTTGGTCTTGGCCAGCGAGTCCTCGAAGACGGGATACCGGGCTGTGTAGGAGCGGCTCCCCGGCCAGTAGAAGATTGCGTCCACGATCTTCATGTCGCTGTGTGCGCAGGGCGGTGGAGCCTCTCCGCCGTCCGCTGTGATGCCCACACGCCAACACCAGAGGTCTTCTGGGTCCTCGGCGTGGTCGTTGCTTCCGACAAGCGTGACGACACCGAACCGGTTCACCGTCAGGTCGGAGCGAGGGTAGGGAGCCTCGCTGGTCAGTCCGTCTCGGAAGCATGTGCAGTAGACGTGAGCATCCCATTCACTCATCCGGATGCATCCCCTTCCTCGTGACGACCGGTGTAGCCCATTCATAGCGGCGACCTACGACATTTGCGTTCGGCAGACCGACAGCGAGTGAGGGAACTCGTTACACCCGTCGGCACAGGGGCAGTGCGGCGGCGGTGAATGCGGCGGCTTGCTAGCCGACGAGGAGGCGGGTCTCGCAGGAGGCTTGAATCGCTGCTTGCTCGATCGCGGCGACGCCGGCGTCGAGTTCCTCGATGGTGGGTGCGGAGATGGCGATGAGTCCGGTGTAGCGGAGGATGCCGTGGCCTGCGGTGAGGTCGGCTTCTTGTTGGAGTACGTCGTGGTATTCGGCGGTTTGGGAGGCGTCTTCGATTTGGCCGATCTTCGCCCGTTGGGCCTGGTCGGAGATGTGCTCGACCTTCTTCTTGCGGATGTCGCGGGCGGCTTGGTCGGAGCGCATCGGGGTGCAGATCAGCGAGAACGACCGCTGAATACCGGTCGAGAGCACCGGCGACAAGAACCCTGGATACACCAGCGACCTGGGCCATTCGCTCACCCACAGCACGGCGTGGTGGGCGGAGTCGGTGCGCAGCCGGCCCCAGGTTTCGGTGACCGCGACCGGCCCGGCGGTGGCGAGGGATTGGCCGAGTTGGCCGTGGCGTTCGAGGGTGGCGGCGATGGCGGGGTCGTAGGCGGAGCGCAGCATGACGGCGATCTGGCCGTGGGTGAGCCAGCCGGAGGGTGAGAGGTCGGCGGAGCGGAGCGCAGCGACCAGCGTGTTCATCTCCTGGCGCAGCACATTCGCCGCGCCACGGATGCCGCCGCCTGCGGTTCTGATCTGCCGGGCCGCCGCCTTCATATCCAGACTGAGGGACAGGGTGGTGGCGTGGCGTTCACCAGCGGGTCCGGCGCGTTCGATCAACTCTTGGTAGGTGTCGGCGGCCCATGACCCGTCCGGGGTGCCGTGCGCGGCCCACCATTCGGCCAGGCCGGTGCCGGAGTCCGGCAGGGTGCGTTCCAGGACTTGGAGGGTGGCGACTCGGCCGGAGCGGCAGACGGTGGCGAGCACTCGACCCCACGAGGTGACGCGGCGTTCTTGTTCGCCCGGGTCGAGGAGCACGAACGCCGGGTGGGTGACCTCGCACACGACTGTCAGGGTGGCGGCGTGGGGGTCGTGGATCATCCCGGCCTCGGTGTCGGGGTCATCGAACTCCCGCAGTCTCGCCATGTCGCCGGGCAGCGCCAGCGTCCCGACGGGGCGGGGCGCGACGATCCTGCGCCGGTAGAGGAGTTGGCCGCCGGTGGTGCGCCACAGCCACCAGCACGTCACCGGCAGCCATTCGACGATGGGTCTGCCTGCGATCGGTATCCAGGTCAGCGCGGCCGAGAGCACCCAGACTGGGGCGGTGTAGGCGAGGAGCATCCCGCCGCCTGCGTAGAACGCGACGATCAGGGTGGCGCCGCCGATGGCGAGGGTAATGAGCTGGGTCAGGGAGAGGCCGAGGAGGATGCCTCGGCGGGTGAGGCGGGAGAACTTCACCGGCACGAGATCGCCCGTACGCCGCTGGTTCTGATTCGAGGACACGATCTACTACTCCTTCGGCGCTCGCGGCGCAGGCGGTGTGCTGGGCTTCGGCGGGGGCGCGGGATCGCTCCTCGGCGCTGGCGGTGCCGGACTCGACGACGGCGGCGCAACCTGTGGCGCAGCCGGGGGCTGAGCGGCAGACGCTGGCGGTGGTGTCTGGGCGGCAGCATCCGCTGCACGTTCACCGTGAGCACCGAGCGCGGCCCCTGCTTTCGGTCCGGCGGTGGCGGCTCCCTTGGCGACCTGCGCTCCGACGATCACGGCAGCGGCAGGTCCAGCAGCAGCGGCACTACCGCCTGCGGCGGCCCCGCCACCTGACGCAGCCGCACCGCCACCAGAGGCCCCGGCGCCCGCCGGCGACGCGGGGGTTGGTTTCGGGGCGGGTGGTGCGCTGTCACCGCCTCCTCGGCCAGCGCCTCCGCCACCACCGCTTCCGGTGTTGCTTGCGCCGTCGAGTACCTTCTTTGCCTCCGCTCCGCCGCCTGCGCCGCGTCCGGGGACGGGGATGGGGCGGTTGAGTGCGTGTTTGGCGTCTTGTTCGGAGCCGATGGCGTGGTACATGTCGAACGCGACGAACGCGATGAACTTGTACGTCAGGTACGGGGCGAACGCGGCCATCGCCATCAGCACGATCCCCGCGATGGGATCGCTGATCGAGGCCAGGTCGGCGTCGATAGGTGCCGAGACCTGAGTGATCGCGACCAGGAACATCACGACGAGGACGAGCTTGGAGCAGATCAGCGCGACGACGAACATCGCCCACTTCCCAATCCACCCCCGCGAGGCATCCCACGACGCACCGCTGAACGCGAGCGGGGCGAACACGATCGCCACCAGCAGCAGCGCCTTCCGCACGAGGAGGGAGAGCCAGACAATCGCGGCGGCGGTGATCGCGAGGCCGGCCATGAAGATCGTGATGATCGCCCCGACACCGGGGGCGGCAATGTTGATCCCGACCAGGCCGGTGGCGAGGAGGGCGATCTTGTCGCCCATCGACTCGGTGGTCTCCCCTGCGGCTTGGACGATCCCGATGCACAGCTGATCCACCACCTCCAGCAGCAGTGCCGTCAGGGTGATGACGACGAACGACCCGAGAACAGACTTGGCGAGGCCGAGGGCGGCGCGAGTCAGGGCGGTGGGGTCGCGTCGGATGAGTCCGGTGATGAGTTGGAGGCAGAAGAAGATCAGCATCACGAACACCGCGACACCGAACAGCAGGTTGTAGACGCTGACGTATCCCGGCCGGGTGACATCGACGAGGGTGGTGGTGTCGAACACCGACCAGACAGCCTCGAACAGCCAGCCCGCCGCGGCTCCCATCGCTTGGGCGAGCCAGTCGAACGGTGCCGCGACCAGCGTGGCGGCCCCTTCGCCGACGGCATCGCAGACCGAGGAGATCACCGGGATGTCGCACACGCTCATCACGAACCACCAAGCCCTTCTCGACGACGCCGGGTCAGACTTGCTGGCCGACGTTCCAGAAGAAGTTGATGAGCGTCACCGACGCGCCGCAGATCACCGCTGCGCCGCAGGAGACGAGGACGCCGATCTTCCCCCTGCTGGCGAGGTGCGGGTTGCTGGAGTTCGCGCCGAAGCCCCACACGATCGCGGAGACGATCAGCGCGAGGACGGAGAGGATCAGGCCGATAGTCATCACCGCGCCGACGATGGTGCGCAGCTGGTTGATCCCCGGCAGGCCGTTGGTGTTGGGGTCGATGTTGATGTCCATCGGCACCAGGCCGACGGCGGGCAGAACGGTAGTGGTGAGCAGATCGAACACGGTGGGTCTCCTTGACGCGGGCGGTCGGCCCGCCAGCGCGGATGCACAGACGGGGTACACGCCACAGGTGCGCCCGCCTGCCCGAGCCGCCCGGCGTTTGTCGGTGGCTTCTGGGAGACTTGAAACATGAACGAGCCCGCCGCGCGCAGCCGAGAGTCAGGTGACGGTCTCGCGCGTCGTTCGGTTGCTGCAGTGCCGTCGTCCGAGCAGGATCTGGTCGCACAGGTGTCGGCTCTCATCGAAGGTGCTCGTGAGTCGATCGCTTCCTACGCCAACGCGACCTTGACGATGACGTATTGGCAGGTCGGCTCGATCATTGACGCCGAGGTGCTCGGGGCCGGGCGCGCCGAGTACGGTGCGCAGATTCTGGTGACGCTGTCACAGGAATTGACGGGCCGCTTCGGGCGGGGCTTCGACGAGCCGAACCTGAACCGGATGGTCAAGTTGTCCCGCCTGTTCCCTGACCGTGAGATTCTGGTGACGCTGTCACAGAAATTGAGCTGGTCTCACTTCCTCGCCCTCCTGCCGTTGCGCAGCGAGGATGCGCGGGCCTTCTACGCCGAGGAAGCGGTCGCGGGGCGGTGGACAGTGCGAGAGCTGCGTCGCGCGATCAGCCGCAAAGCCTACGAACGTCGCGAACTCGCAGACTCACAGCTCGGGCCGGGGTCACTGGTTCCCGCAGACACGTTCAGCGACCCGTACCTGCTCGACTTCCTCGGCCTCCACGACGGCTACCTCGAAGCGGACTTGGAAGCGGCGATCCTGCGTGACCTGGAGGCGTTCCTGCTGGAGGTAGGCACGGGCTTCACGTTTGTGGAGCGGCAGAAGCGGATGGTGATCGACGGCAAGGATTTCCACCTCGACTTGCTCCTCTATCACCGGCCCTTGAAGCGGCTCGTTGCGGTCGAGCTCAAGATCGGTGACTTTGACGCCCGCTACGAGGGTCAGATGAAGCTCTACCTGAAGTGGCTCAACCGGCATGAGCGCCAGGAAGGTGAGGAAGCGCCCGTCGGTCTCATCCTGTGCGCGGAGGCCAGCCGTGAACAGATTGAACTGCTGGAGATGCACAAGGACGGCATCGTCGTCGCCGAGTACTGGACAGCGCTGCCACCCAAGCACGAACTCGAACAGCGACTCCAACTCATGCTCCGAGAGGCACGTGAGCGGCTCGCACGACGAGAACTCCCCTCAGCAGGCGACGACTGACCTCGGTGGCACGGCCAAGCGGGCCGGGCCGGGCGACACGACCAGGCCCTTGCCGTCAGAGTTGTTGGCCGACGTTGATGAGCCAGTTCATCCACGCGACCCCGGCTCCGGCGAGGGCTGCGGCTCCGATCGAGACGAGGACGCCGACACGGCCTTTGCTTGCGGTGGAGTAGTTGCCGTGGGCGGAGGCGATGGCCCACACGATCGCGGAGACGATCAGCATGAGCACGGCGACGATCAGCACGATCGTGAGTAGGGCGCCGACGACGGCGCGGAGGTCTCCGATGCCGCCGAGTCCGTCGAAGTCGGGGAAGACGCCCATCACTGACCCACTTTCACTGTGACGTGGAGGTGGTCGTAGTGGCCTCCGGTCACGTCGTTGGGGTCGTGCATGCCGCCGCCGTTGTAGGGTCGCCAGCCGTCGGCGTCACGAGCTACGGACCAGATTTGGCCTTGCCAGATGAGGTATTCGACGCCGAGGACGCCTGCGTTGTCTTTCATCCAGTTCGTCACGGCCCATCCGGCGTCGAGCTGGGCGGGGTTGGGGCGTTGGCCGATCCGGTTGCCGAAGGTGATGTCGCACGCCCGCCCGAGGGGGTGCTCGGACTTGGTGCCAGGGCGGGGCGAATAGCAACCCCAACCGGTGTCTGGGAACGCGGCGAGGGTCTGCTGGTAGAGGTGCAGCAGCCGCGCGGTGATCTTCCCGCCAGTGGTGGGATCGTCGACGAGCCGGTCAGGGTCGCCATCGACGCCAGTGGGCGGGCCTGCGGTTCCCGCTCCGCGGCAGGCGGCTGGCGATCCAGCGGTTGCTTCGGGGAGGTTCGCGGCGCCGTGCTGGTTGAGCCAGGCTGCGGGGTCGATGAAGTCACCGCTGGTGCCGCCTTGGCGGACCTCGAAGTGCAGGTGCGCTCCGGTTGAGTAGCCCGAGGAGCCGACATCGCCGATGTGCTGCCCTGCCCGGACCTGGTCGCCGGTCTTGACGTGGATGCCGTGCTGCCACATGTGCGCATAGGCGGTCGCGATTTTCTGGCCGTCGATGGTGTGCTCGATGACGATGAGACCGCCGTAGCCGCTGGTGAACTCGGCGACGGTGACGGTGCCGTCGGCGGCCGCGAGGATCGGGGTGCCGTCGGGGGCTGCGAAGTCCGCTCCGGTGTGCAGCTTGTATTCGCCGGTGATCGGGTGCACGCGCATCCCGAACGGCGAGGTCGCCACCCACGCCCCCGCCGGGAGCGGGAACACCACCCTTGACGACGACACCACCGGCCCGCCCGCTGGGGTCGCACTGGAGCTGCCTGTGGTGAGGGTGGTGAGGATGGCCTCGGCCACGGGCGCGTAGTTGCGGTAGCGGTCGGGATAGGCGGAGACCTCGACGGCTTGGGCGGCTTCGCCGGGGTCCATCTGCTGCCAGCCGGGAATGTCGAGCAGACCGCGCGGTGAGGGGTAGTTCGGGCCGGTCGGCCCGCCGAAGAACGCGCGGGCTTGATAGACGGGGTCCATGAGCTCGGCGACAGTGCCCCAACCGGACTGTGGCCGCATCTGGAACAGGCCCAGGGAGTCGTGGTCGGAGCCGTTGCCGTCGTTGGGGTAGTTCGCGCTCTCGGGGTAGGTGCCGGTATTCGACAGCATCCGCAGTGTGGACTCGGTGAGCGCGGCCATGAGCGCGATCTTGATTCCCGGCCGTCCCACGCCGTCGGTGCTGTTGCCGATGGCGATGATCGTGGCGGCGTGGGTGAGCTGCTGCCGGTTCAGAGTGAACGTCTCACCGTTTGCCGTCATGACGATCAGCGAGTCTGGGATCGGTCCGAGATGAACGGTGCCCGTCGAAGTGGCGCAGTTGGCGGCGGCGGGGTTCATCAGTGCCCCGATCCCGAGCAGGATGACGGACGGGGCGAAGAACAGGAGCGCGAGGGCTGCGATAGCTGTCTTGCGGAACACGACGGCACCTCAGCGCAGGGGGTTGTCGAGCTGAGACAGCCGCAACAGGTGACAGGTCGGATAGGTCGGGGCGCAGACCACGAACACGGTGAACGAGACGGGATGCTCCGAGGTGACGGGCTGGCCGTTCCAGACACCGGCGCGCTGCCGGGTGCCCTCGATCGTGACCGCGGTCGCGCCGGGTGCGATCTGCCCAGGCTGCGCCTGCGCCACCGCGTCGGCCCACGCCTCAGGGACGAACGAGGTATCGAGGACAAGGTGCTGCGTCGTGGCGTACTGGCGTAGTTCGATCCAGGCGTCCCGGTTCGGCAGATAGGTCGAGATGTCGGACGCGAGGCCTGCTTGCTCGTCCCCGGAGGGGTCACCGACGGCGAGGATCGCCGAGACGTAGTCCAGCGGCCACAACCCCAGTCCGGTATCCCACGCGAACAACGTGCTCGCGACACCTTCGGCGAAGGCGACCGGATCGGCAGAGCGCGGCACTCCTGGAACCTTCGGTAGCCGCGGCGTGGATGGCCCCGCCGACGGCGGCGTGGTCACGGTCGGCGGCGGCTCGGGGCGCGGATCGGTGGTGCTCGTGGTGCGGGGGCCGGTGAGGAGTCCGTAGACGCCGACCCCGGCCAGGAGCAGCAGGACGATGCCAGCGGCGATGAGGGCGACGAGTCGGCGGCGGGTCTTGGGATCGGTGGGTGCAGGGCTCATGCCTGGCAGGTGCACGCCCGCGCCCCGTCGGTGTCAGAGTGCGCGCAGGATCGGATGTGCTTCGTGGGTCTCGCGTGTGGTGTGGAGGTCGTCGGCGAAGCGGGCGGTGGCTTCGGCGACGGTGAGGAAGTTTTCGTACTGGTCGTCGGTCAGTTCGACGGCGAGCACGTCGATGTCGTAGTGGGTCCACCAACTGGCGAGTTCCCCCCACGTCTGGACGAACGCCCGCACCGGATACCGCACCGGCGGTGCATCGCCGGGCACGAGCGGCTTCGGTCGCGGCTTGGGCTTCTTGCCCTGCTTCATCGCCTTGGCACGGGCGACGGCATCCTCGGCGAGGGCGTGCATCGTCGCCTCCCGCACCTCACGCGCGGCATCGGCGCTCTCACGGATCGCCAGGTAGAGCGGATGCACCGCGTCTCCGGCTTCGATCCGCTCCAACGCCGCCGCAGCCTCTGCCCGGAGCGTCCCGGGTTGGGCGGGGTTGGCGGCGATGTCCTCGATGTAGCCAATCTTCTCCAGCGTGGTGTGTGAAGCGCCGCCGGGGATCATGGCAGCCGCCTGTTGCCGGGTCTTGCCGAGCGCGCCGTTCGACGGTGGTGCAAAATTTGCACCACCGTCATTTCCCGGCTGATTCTCCTTGCTGAACTGGGTGGCGGACTTCCGGCGGGCGGCGTCTTCGGCCATGACTTCCTTGATCTCGCGGTAGAGGCCTGCGGCTTCGAGCTGGTTGTAGGGCTTGTGGAGCATGTTGTCGTCCTGCTCGGCCAGGAGTTTCCCGAGCCGATCCGAGAGTCCGCCGCGTACCGCCGCGATTGCGAAGGCCGCGCCCGGCCTCTACACCGTCGTCGGCGAGTTCAACGCCTGACAGACGGCCACGGTGGGCAGCGCGGGCCGCAATCGCCGCTGCCCACCGACTCGCGTTGTAGAGACAAATCGGTTCCGCTCCTTAGTCGAGGCCCGATCATGACGAGGACGTCGCACACGGCGGATCGCACGTCGCTGTCAAGTCATCAACAGAGCCCACAACCAGATCTGGACACCCGGGTATCGCCCTTACCTGGCGAGTTCGCTCCGCTGGTGGCACGGACACATACAGTGCATCGCACGGTTGAACCGGTCGCGTATGACTGCGTGAAGTTCATCATCGTCCGCGACGGCTCCGCGTTCCTGTTCAGCGAGTTCGGGCAGCAGGTCGTCAAACCCGGCGATGTCGTGATGCTTGGCGCGAACGTGCTCTGCGGGTCAGAACCCGAGAGCCACATCACGGTCACGACGATCTACGCGGACACCGACTTCCTGCTCGACCAGTTGCGGTGGCAGTATGCGGCATTCCTCGAAGACCGCCTCGACGCCCAAGGCTTCGCCGAAACCGCCTACACCGAGCCAGCCCAGATCCTGCATCTCGGGGAGGACCGGGCGGGGATGTTAATGCCGTGGCTCGACGAGATGGTCGCGCTGAGCCTCGACGGGACCCGGTGCGGCACTATCTGCGGATGCAGGCGCTCTGGTTTCAGATCACCTATGTGATCGCCCCCTACATCAAGGTCTCACCGGTGCGCCTTTCGCCCTCGCAGCGCGCGCACATCCGGCCCACGCTCCCGCGTGACCGCCGGTTCGCACCGTTACGCGCAGAGGTTCGCCATGTCGCGCAGTTGCTGCGCGAGAACCCAGAACACCGGTGGTCGCTCGATGATCTCGCCGCTGAGGTTCACCTGTCGCCGTCACGGTTAAGCAGCGTGTTCATCGAGGCATACGGCAAGACACCCCTCGCCTTCTTGACCATGATCCGCGCCGAGCGGATGGCAAGACATCTGCGAGACACCGACCTCACTGTTACAGCGGCGATGCAGCGGGTGGACTGGTCTTCCCGGAGCCACGCAACCCGGTTGTTCCGCGAGCATGTGGGGGTCACCTCCGGTTACTACCGGCAGATGCGGCGCGCCCTCGGCGACTGAGGTTTCTCAGGCGATCAGGTCTCTCGTGTGCGTCCACACCGTCATCCGATGCACGCCGAACCGTCTCGTGATCGAGACGACGCGGCGCAATGATCAGCCGGTCACGCCCAGAAACGCCACCACGGGCGACTGCTTGGCGGCGCCAGACGAGAGGCAGGAGGCAGAGGATCGACCGGTGAGGGAAACTCGCCGGACGCCGCAGTGACCAGAGATGACTTGAACGACGCATTCAGCGGGTCTCCGGTATCGAACCACTCCAGAGCGTCAAGCTCCTCGACGTTCGCCGCGTACAGGCTCGGCCAGCCCTCGCCGAGCACCTCAGCATCTACAGGATTGGCATAGCCAAGCGCGTCACCAAGGATCGGGATCAACGCGGCGCCAAAATGCGGCATCGTCGCCCATATCCGATGACGCCCGTTGGTCAGCGGCTCGAACCACGGATCAAACCGCACCGCCTCTGACGACCTGAACCAGGCCGAAACGATGTTCTGCTCCGTTCGCGTGAGCCCGCCCGGGTAGCCATCGACCTCGACCAGCCCCCGATCCTCGAGGTCCGGATCGACCGTCCACTCGCCCTCCGCCAACGCATCACCTACCCGCGCCACGACAGCGGCGATGAGAGGCCAGCGCTGATCGTCACGATCAGAGTGACGCTGCCCACCATCCTCGGCGTCAGGGTCCTGCGGAACCCAACCCCGAACCTGCTTCGCCGTCGCCCGCCACCAGAAGCGCGGAGTCGCCACCGAGATCAGCGTCGTCATCGCCCCAGGATATCGGCGGCCGGCCCTCGGGATGACCCGACCACGAACGCGCTGGCTGACGTCACCAGAAGACCTATTCACGCCACTCGAATACGGTCCCTGCGCCAGTAGCGCTCGGGCGCGGAGCGCCCACCTGACCCCTGAGACAGTCCTTTCGAGCGTGTCTCGGGGAGGGGCTGTCGTGGTGATGACGATCCGGGTCATGTCGTCCGGCAAGGGGTGCGAGTACCTGCTGAAATCGATGCATTGGCGTTACACTTGTTGCGATTGCTTCGATAGTTTCGATTGAGAGGGGTGAGATGATGAGCTCCATCGCGACATTGGTGCCCGAACCTACGGACGCGGAGCTGGCGGCCTCGGCGTTGCGCGGTCTTGATGCCGCACGAGATGCGAACATTCCGGTGCGGCTGAGCCTGGGCGGATCGGGCGGAGAGTTGGAGGTGCCGGGCTCGGCGCTGGTCGCGCTCGCCCGTGTGCTCGATAGCTTCGCCCATGGTGAGGGTGTGACTCTCGTACCCGCCCACGCGGAGTTGACCACGCAGCAGGCAGCAGATGCGCTGAACGTGTCGCGCCCGTTCCTGATCGGTCTGCTCGATGCCGGGCACATCGCCTACCGCACGGTCGGCACCCATCGTCGCGTCATGGCCGCGTCACTGGTGCGTTACCTGCGAGAGGACGACGCCCGCCGGACGGCAGCGTCGGATGAACTGGCGGCGGAGGCGCACGCGCTCGGGTTGTCTTGATGTCGCGGGTGGTCGTCTATGACGCGAATGTTCTCTACCCGTCCACGCTCAGGGATGTGCTGATCCGGGTCGGTTTGGCGCGGCTGGTGCAGCCGAAGTGGACAGATCAGATTCTTGATGAAGTGTTCGGCAACCTCCGGCGAATCGTCCAGACCTTGACCCGGCCAGGCTGGATCGCACCCGGCGGCTGATGAACGACGCCATCCGCGATGTGGCGGTCACCGGCTATGAGCCCCTGATCGACAAGCTCGAACTCCCCGACCCCGACGATAGGCACGTTGTGGCCGCTGCGATCCACGCCGGGGCGCAGGTCATCGTCACCCGGAACCTGCGTGACTTTCCCAGCGACGCTCTCGGCCCGTGGGGTATCGAAGCCCAGCACCCGGATGCCTTTCTCGCCGGGCTCCACGAAGCGCACCCGGACACGCTGGGCAGGATTACGACCGGGATCGCCCGCGCCTGGGGCCGGAATACCGTCGCGTCGGATGTGTTGGATCGCCTCGCGGTCGATACACCCCACACGGCAGACCTGATCCGCCAGACACTCGGAAACCCCACCGCATAGGCGCGAGACGTCTACAAGCCGCGTGCTGGCTCATCGTGGCGTGGGCCGCTGCGGCGTGCGCCGTGATCGAACGGCTCAGGGAGCTGTCGCCTTCTCGCTACTGTCCGCTGCCGCTGCTGTTCCTGCTCGACGCGCTTGGCCCAAAATACGTGCATTCGTGGATTCGAGTTGTTGGCGGCCTGGCCAGGTCTGGGGCCGAGGCCGGAGCAGCGGATGCGGTCCGTGGGCGGGCGCGGCAGTGGGCTGGCACGGGAGGGGTGCTGCGACGGTTCCTGGTGGATGCTTGCCGGGGCGGGTTAGCTGGTATTCTTGTTGGCGACGCCCCGGTGGAGCGCTGGCCTTGGTGACAGGGCTATATCTCGCCGGGGCTTTGACATTCCTGCAACCGACTTGCCCGAGGGAGTGACGTGACCGACCCAGGACGCCGTAACACGGGCGCATGGGTCGAGACCTGGCTATCCGAGCCGAGGTTCGCTCGGTATCTGACCGAAGCCGGTGGGGATCGTGGACGGGCGCTTGATCTGTACGAGTGGAACCTGCGACTCGGGGCGGCGCTCATGCGCGACATCGCGCATGTCGAGGTCGCTGTCCGCAACGCCTACGACCGTGCGATGCGACAGCACTGGCACGCCGCGGACCATTGGCTGCTCGACCCGGCCTCGCCGGTGCTCGCCCCGCTGTGGCGGACCCGACACGGACGACGAGCGGATATGAACGCTCGGAACCGGAGCACAGTCGCGGACGCACGGTTCCATTGCGGTGGCCCATCTGCGAAGCCGGGGCAGGTGATCGCTGAGTTGTCGTTCGGGTTCTGGCGGCATTGCACCGACGCCGCGCACGAGAAGGCGCTGTGGGTGCCGTACTTGCATCATGCCTGGCCGAAGAAGACGAGCCGCGCTGTTGTGGAACGGTCGATGACGACGATCAATACGGCCCGTAACCGGGCATCGCATCACGAACCGCTCTTCGGGGCCAAGCCGGGGCGTGACCTGATCGCTGCTCACGCAGAAGTGCTGCGCCTCTCCGAACTGCTATCGCCGGAGCTGGCCGAGTACATCCGCGACACCACGACCCTCACAGCAACCTTGACAGCACGCCCGTAACGGACGAGCCACGTTCCACAGACGACGTCAGACGTCGAGGAAAGTGGTGACGTGTGCCCAGAGCGCGGCCGCTGATTGAGCGTCATACTCGCCTGGAAGCGAAGGGTTGGTGAAGAGGTGTCCTGAGCCGGGGTACTGGATGTATTCGGCGATCGCACCGGCCCCGTTCACTGATCGCAAGACCGACTCGACAGACCCATCTGTTTTGAAAGGGTCATCGAGCGTGTAATGCAGTTGCGCAGGCATGCCCGCCGGCCAATGCTCCACGCCGATCCTGTGAAGCGGGAGAGCACCGGAGCAGAGGACGACGCGCTCGACATTCCTGTTGCAGGCGACAAAGGTAGCCATCCCGCCACCGTTCGAGGCTAGGGGTGTCCTTCGTGTTCCATTTCGATGAAATCAAACGTACCGCCGTTAGTAGCCTGCGTGAAGGTACGCACACGGCAGAATCCGACGCCCTCGTATGTTCTGATAGCCCGGGCATTGAACGCTGCAACGTTGAGGCGGATGGGTGTACCGGGACTGTCTTCCCGCAACCAAGCTAGATTTGCCTCCATGAACGCGCGGCCCAGCCCTTTTCCCGTCAGATTGGGGTGCATGCCCAGTCCGATTTCCAGACCACGCCCGTCCGCGAGGAACCGGCCAGAGAGGAAGCCGAACAACTGCCCATCGACGCGGACCTGCAAGCACACCTTGTGCCACGACTCTGGCATCACGAACTCGGCATAGTCTTCTGGGTCGGCCGTCATGTCGTAAAAGTCGTAGGGAGGCGGATACTTCCAGTTGTCAGCAATCTCACGGGCCACGCCTGTGGTCATTCTCGAATAGGAGAACCTAGGGCTCCGATCCTCGCGGCCCTGGCTGGTGGTGCCTTTTCCAATCATCTTCTTCCGTTTCTAGTCGGGCCGGCCGGAGGCCATCCCCGTCGGGGGTGGAGAATCCCTGTGCGGCTGCGCTCCGCTGGCGGTTCATACGAACATGTGTGGGCATGAGGCGATTCTGATGGCTGCGCTCTCAGGTCCCAGGAGCACCTCAATATCGACGAGGCAGGCTTGCCCCTCGTCGACATCCAGGGCATGGTCTTCAAAGATGGATTGCAGTCGTATCTCCGGGAGCTGCGAGTGGCGCTCGACTATTGACAGATGCGCATCCACATTTTCGCCTACGAGAGTTTCCACGTCGTGGTCGGCGTGCTCGCGGATCTCCTGCACGCTGATCGAGTCGAGATTGAACACCACCCCGTCATCGACCTCGACGGAGGCGATGTCATGAACCACTACGATGAGGTGATTGGCGGTGACGTCCGCTCCGACGGCGCTCGCGTCGCCATCCTTGGTCGGGCGCCGCACGCCATAGGTGGCCAGCAGTATCCCGCCCTTGAGCAGGAAGTCCTCGGCATGGGCGGTGCGGGCGAGCCGGTCCAGGAATGACTCCAGGGTGTGTCGGATCAGATACTCCTGCGTCGGCGCACCCGTCCCAGCCTTCGCCGCGGCGGAGCGGGCTGCGGATTGGAGGCGACGGAACACTTCATCTCCCACGCTCATGCCAGCGCCTCCAGTTCCTGAAGGGTCGGAGACTTCGCCCCAGGAAGCTGAGAGGCGATCTCGATGAGCCGGGCCGGTTTCCCGTCGCGGCGCAGCCACTCCTCAAACTACTCGCGCGCCAGATCGTACCCGACCTAGCCCCGCAGCCGGAACGCATCGGTGATCGACCACTCGGGCGAGTAGATCCCGATCGTCTGATCAGGACCCGGAATCGGGATTGCCTCCGGGCCGATCTCGAATGTTGACCGGTCGAACTGATGCCACGCGATCGCGCCCGTGCTCGTCGGCGTGCGCGAACCGCGCGGGATCGCGACATCCAGCGCTGCGGGGATCGCATCAGTCAACTCATGGTGCGCGAGCGCCGACGCCAAGCAGATCGTCGCATCCGGGCGACGAGTCGCAGCCTCGATCCAGTCCCAGTCCGCTGCTGCGGCGTCAGTCGACAGATAGATGCCACGAGCGATCCGCTCCAGCCGCCCCTCACGCGCCGTGCGATACAGTCCACTGCGCGACAGGCCCGCCTGCTCGGCCGTGCCCGGCCTCAACGTCGACATCGCCGCCACCTTCCATCCGACACAAAATGGACACAGGTAAGTGTTTCTGACGGCGAATCGTGTCATCGGGACAGAAGGCGGAAAAGAGCTCGTCAGCAATAGTGAGGTGCAGGCGGTAGGTCGAAGCTGGAAGGGGAGGGCGTCCAAACGGATGCTGAGTCCCGTGCTCCCAGGGGGGGGCGTTAATTTAGTTGGCCCGCTCCAAGCAGCACAAATTACTTCCGATCGGAGCCTGCTGAACTTGGCAGCATATAGCGGACATGCCGGGCTCCAGCTGGAGCCATCAATGCCTTGACCCACTGACTCTGCTGCTTTCAGCGTGCGTTCTTTCGGCAGTGGTGATCTTGCTCAATGCACTCATCCGAGCCGGTGTCATCGCAGTTGCGCTTCTTACGCGAGACAGAAAGCGTCGGAAGACCGCGATTCATATCCTTGGCCGTATGCCACACAGACGACAGTGCGATTGCAGGACAGGGTTCCGAGATGTCTGAACCGCTTTACGGCACTGGTTCCTCGCGTACACCTTCCCGTCTTGCTCGCCAGACCCAGCCCATCCGGCAGTACTGGACCGTCCTGACTTCGTCGCGGCTGCTCCCACCCCACGCCCGCGTTCCCCAGGGCCAGGCTGCTGCCAGCTTCACCCGACCGCTACGACGGCCAGGCCACGCAGGTCTCCCACCTGCATCAGAAACATCAGCACCTCGTGGCGCACCAAGTGCTCATCGACCCAGATCGTGGTGACACCGTCGAACCGCTGAGGGTCGTTGATCAGGACCCGCTTGCCCTCGACCAGAACAGCATCGTTGGCGGTGTTCCACGCCACGGCGAGCCCCTCGGCGATCCCGGCGACGGTGAGGTGCTGGACGACGATCCCTTCCAGCGCCCACCGCAACGCACGCCGTGACAGCCTTGCCTTCGGCTCGGCGGCCCGGTTGGTGTCTTGGCGCCATACATCCCAACAATCCGAACAGCGGTACCGCCTCACCAGCGCCTCCAGCACGGTCAGTCGCCACCCCAGCGGCTCGTACGCGAGGCGACGCACGATGGTGTCCCGCAGCACACCTTGCTGGCCGCACCGCTGACACCAGTCGTCCGGTTCGACGACCCGGCAGGCCCGCACCGCCCGGCCTGGCTCGAGCCGTTGCCCAACCACCTCCAGGCCAAGCTCGTCGACACGGCAGAAACATAGTCAGGTCGGGGCTGGCGAAGGTAGCGTAAAACGCGTCGAAGCCTTCCCGATGGGCAGCGTGAGAACTCCCATCATCGGAAGACCTCGACCCTCACGCCGGCACCGACGCGCCGCCCACATCGCACCACCGCTTACACCCTCGATTGCGATGAGCCACATCAATTGATGGTGTCGGCGTGGCCATAACCGCCAACGGCGCAGACAGAGCAACCCAGAGACCGACGCGCGTTCGAGCGCGGCATAGCCGTTCACGCCGTGTACGTCGACATCGACGACGACACCCGAGGCTGCGCCGGTCGGGATCGCGAGATTCGCGTCAGGTTGCTGCCGCCACCACGCTTCCACCCGTTCGGTGTCGGCGGTGGCGTCGTGGAAGCTGCGCTCAGGGATAGGACGCTTCTCGCCCGGCGCGCACGGGAACACCGGCACACCCAGCCGAGCCAACTCGGACGCGACCAGCGGCAACGGCACACCAGAGTCGCGCCGCGCGAAGGCCGCTGCGACCGACGCGACACGCTGCTCACGTCATGCGCCGCGCGGGCGTCGTGCACCTCGTTCATCGCCGACCTGCTTTCCACCGGAGGTCACCCCGCAGCGGAGTGACCCATAATGATCGGCTTGTTTCTGCGGTTCTCAGTCTGCGCTGGTGGGTGTTCCGAGGCCGTGTAGCAGTGTGTCGACGACGCGGGTGGCCATTTGGTCGGCTGTTGTCTCGTCGCTTGTGGTGCCGTTCATGGCGGCTTCGTGGACGAGGGCGTAGAACACTGTCAGGGCCCAGTCGAGGTCGGCGTCGCTGTTGATGATTCCTGTGGTCTGGCATTCGGTGAGCAGAGCGGTCGCGAGGTCGCGCATCCGGGTCTGTAGTTCGGAGACGATCGGATCATCGGCAGGGGCGAGTGTGCGAGCGAACTCTAGGCCGACCTTGACTTCGATGACGTTCCGCGTCGCCCGGAACAGTGCGTCCTCGGCGGGTGCCGCGCCGATCTGCGCGCCTTCCAATGCGGTCACGATGCGACCGACCGCCCACCGCGACAGAGCAATGAGCAGGTCGTTTCGGGTGGGGAACCGACGGTAGATCGTGGCCCGCGACGCTCCCGATTCCTGCGCGATCTCTTCGAGCGTGGCTGCCGGGTTCGCCCGGAGCAGACGGTCGGCGGCTTCGAGCACTTCGACCGCTTTGGCGTAGGCATCGGCCCGTAGCCGCACGCCGAAGACCTGCTGCGCACGTCTCCCGTCAATTGCTCCCATGCCCTCAATCCTACGCAGCGAACATCCCACAGACCGCCGTAAGTGAAACGTATATGTTTCACTTACGGATAGGATGGGCGCTGACGTATCGCAGGAGGCGAGGGGAACGAGGACTGATGAGCGAAGCCGGAACCGCTGAGGTCGAGGAGCCTGTGAAGGGTCGTGGAGTGCTGCTGGTCGCGGTGCTCATCGCAGTGTTCGTGGTGCCGCTATCGGTATCGGGAACCGCCGTCGCCTTGGCTGATATTGCCGCGTCGCTGGGTGAGTCGGCGGTTGGTCAGCAATGGGCGCTCAACGGGTTCAACATCACCTTCGCTGCCTCCACGCTGGCGTGGGGGTCGCTGGCTGATCGGATCGGCAGATGGGTGTCGTTCCAGCTCGGGGTGGTCGTTTTCATCGCGGGATCGGTCGTGAGTGTGCTCGCCCCGAACTACCTCATTCTCGATGCCGCCCGCATCCTCGCGGGACTCGGCGCAGGCGCAGTGTTCTCCGTCGGCTCCGCACTGCTCTCGGTCGTCTACACGGGCACGGGCCGTGCTCGCGTGTTCTCACTGCTGGGTGCGATGGCGGGCCTGGCACTCGCGTTCGGACCGACGATCTGCGGGTTCCTCACTGGAGCCCTGTCCTGGCAGGCGATCTTCGCGATCCAAGGCGGACTGCTCAGCATCTCGCTTGTGCTCATGCTCGGCACCCGTGGCCTGCTGCACGGGGAGCCACGCTCCACGGCACCGTTCGACTGGCCCGCCGCGATCCTGTTCTTCATCGCGACCGCATCCCTCGTCGCCGCACTGGTCACCGGCTCCGACACCGGGTGGGTGTCCGCGCCGGTCATTGCGCTCGTCGCCGTCACGGTGTTCGCGTTCGCCGCGCTGATGTGGTGGGAGCGCCGCACGGAGCATCCGCTGCTCGACTTCGCCCTGATCCGCCACCCCCGCTTCCTCGGGGTGACGCTCGTCGTCGCGGTCGCGAGTTTCACGTTCGCCGCGATCGTCACCTACACGCCAGCGCTCGTGCAGGCGATCTACGGCCTCACCCCAGCGGGGTCGGGCATGTTCGTGATGTTCATGACACTCCCGACCCTGGCGATGCCGCTCATCGCCGGTGCACTCGTCGTACGGAAGATCCCGGCCAGGAACGTGCTGACTGTCTCTGTGATCCTCATGGCCGCGGGTGCCGGGCTCGTCGCGGCGGGAGCCGTCGTGTCGGTGTGGCTGCTCGCGCCCGCGATGATGCTGCTCGGAGCCGGGTTCGGCATGCACGCGGGCCTGGTCGACAACGAGGGTCTCGCCGCTGCCCCGGACGAGGACGCGGGCATGGCGGCGGGATGGATCAACACCATACGAGTTGGCACCGAAGCCATCGCCGTCGCCCTGTTCGGCGCGATCTTCATCCCCGCACTCACCACCGACAGCCCGGCATCTGCGTTCAGCGCGATCACGCTCGCCAGCACCATCCTCGCCCTGCTGCTCGCGATCATTTCGATCCACGCCATGCGCCGACACTCCGAGCCGGACTAGAAACCTCGCGTCGGCCCATCGCGGCGCGGGGCGCTGCGGTGGGGTCTTTGCTCGAACGGGTCGCTGAGCTGCCGCTCCCGCTCCGCCGCCTGCCGTCACCGCAGCTCCTGCTCTTCATGGTTGGCCCCGATCAGTCGGGCGGCATCGTTGACGGCAAGGCTGCGGAGTTCGTCAGCCTCAGCGCGCAGCACGGCGGCTCGTGTCCCGGCGCTCATCGAGATCGCAGCGCGCCGACTCCTGCACGCTGCCCAAGACGCGGGAGCCGCATGGGTCGCTCGGCTCGGACAGCCGGGGCCACATCCCGAGGCGCGAGAGCGCTGGGAAGCGCACGCGGCGACGGTGGCGTTGTACCGCTGCCGCTGCGAGATCACCGGCCCGGCACCGCTGGGCGATGCCAAGGCCATCACGACCGCAGACCAAGCAGCCGAGTATCGCGCCGCGCAGTCAGCGCTGGCCCACGTCGGGCTCGGCGTTGGGAGTCATACGGAGCCCGAGAACCGCTGGTCGAGCTTGTCGAGACCTCGAATATGAATGCTCCGGCAAGGGGTTTCGACAAGCTCAACCAGCCCTAGCTACTTCGACAGCTCAACCAGCGGTGGTTGAGCTGATCAGTGCTTCCCTAGTTCGCGACGAACACGAAACTCCTGTCGAGGTCGCCCCGGTCGGCGATATCCAACAGTGCCGTCGCCATGTCGGGTGCGGTGATGCTGAACCCTCTGCGTAGCGGCTTGTCGGTGGCGATCCGGTAGCGGATCGTTCCGGAGCGGTCGCGAATGTATGGAGCACGCACTGTGGTCCATTGGGCTGCGCTTTCCCACAGCACGATGTCCATCCTCCGCATGTCGTCGTACGTTGCACCGAGGAAGCGTTGCAACAGGGGCAGCACGACCCAGAGCTTGAGTGGCGACTGGTGAGCCCAGTGGTCTGCGACCTCGGATGAGATGGTCACGATTCGTGAGACTCCGTGGCGGGCCATCCCGTTCACGAGGTTGCGGGTTCCTTCGGAGTACAGCCTCGTGGGCTGTTTCGAGGTACCTATACCTACTGTGCTGATGACCGCATTAACGCCGTCAAGCAGTGGCTCGACCGCGTCGGGGTCGAGGATGTCGGCCGCGACGGTGCGAAGCCGTGGATGCTTGATGCGTAACGCATCCGGTCGGCGGGCGATCGCTGTGACATCGTGGCCGCGTTCGAGTGCCTGCGCGACGACGTTTCGGCCGACTGTTCCGGTAGCGCCCGCGACCAGTAGTCTCACGTGCCCGACTCCAGGCCCGGTGCCGGGACGCCGCCAAGCCGCGCAGAGAACTCTGAGCCGATCTCACTGGCACGGGTGAGGAAGATCAGAAGTGCTTCCATCTGCTCAGGTGACCACGAAGCCAGGAGGGCTGTGAGCTGTTCGTTGGTCTGCGCGTAGGTCTCGGTTAGACGTTGCACACCCGTCGCGTGAATCTCGACCGAGCGCCGGTCGGTGCCCACGGGGCGCCGTTCGATCCAGCCGTCTCGTTCGAGTCTGGTCAGGATCCCGGTCATTGTCGCGACATGAGTATGGGTTCTTCGCGCCAGCGCGGTCGGAGTCTGCGGCCCCTCCTGGTCGAGACAGTCGAGGACGGCAAGGTCACTGTCTTTCAGGCCGAGTTGTGCGCTCACCACGCGGTTGCTGATCGTTAAGGCGCTGTTCAGTCGGCGCAGAGCCATGATCGCGGCTGCCGCCGTCGGCTGGTTCGCTGTGTTCACAGCTCACACGATACCCGCTTATTACGCATCTCATAGAATATGACTATCATAGTAAATGTGCAGAGGCTGACGACACACCTCGGTGTCGTGCGACCACGGCAGGGAGGAGCACCTGATGAATCGAGTCATCCAGTATCGGAGGTTCGGCGGCACTGACGTCCTGGAGATGGATTACGTGGCCGAGCAGACCCCGGAACATGATCAGGTCTGCCTTGCCGTCAAGGCGGTAGGGCTCAACCCGTTAGAAGCGAAGACATTCGCTGGTGACCGGCGGCTCAGGCTCGTCGCGTTCGTTCAGAGACTCATTCATCCGCAGCGCTGGTTCGAGCCTGCCGCATCCCGGTTTCCGCGCGGTGTCGCACGAGACTTCGCCGGCGTGATCGAGGCCCTCGGCTCAGATGTAACTGGCTTCGCGGTGGGCGATGAGGTTCTCGGAACGCTCCGAGGCGCACCCGGTGTCGACACGAGGGGAGCGCTGGCTGAGCAGCTCGTTGCGCCCGTCAGTGATGTGGTCCTCAAGCCTGCGGGCCTGAGTTTCGATATCGCCGCTTCCCTGGGAGTGGCCGCGCAGACCGCGTGTGGGGCTTTCCGTCAGATCGCGCTCACCGCATCCGACGTGCTCGTCATCAGCGCAGCATCAGGGGGAGTGGGCTCTCTCGCTGTGCAGCTCGCGGTGCAGCGTGGCGCGACGGTCATCGGCATCGCCGGTGAACGCAACGCCGACTATCTCCGCTCGCTCGGAGCGATCCCCGTCGCCCACGGCGAGGGCATCAAAGACCGCATACTCGCCGCTGCGCCACGACCGGTCACGAAGCTTCTCGACTGCTACGGCGGAGAGTACGTCAAGCTCGGCTTCGCTCTTGGGCTGCCCGGGCGTGCGATCGGCACGCTCGTTCCCTCGCCCGGCGCGATCACCCGGGGTGCCCAGTTCACCGGTTCCCGCCACGCCCAACCCGAAGACCTCCCAGAGGTGGTGGGCCTTGTGGCGAACGGCACCATCAAGGTCACACTCGCCCACGTCTACCCTTTCGCCCTCGAGTCGGTGCGCGTCGCGTACGCCGAACTAAACAGCGGTCACGTACGCGGTAAGCTCGTTGTTTCCCTTTCCTGACCGCCGTCACTGTGACCTGTCGGAGATTCACGGCAAAGTCATTGTCACGACGTGATCGGTGACGAATAGGGTCAACCCAACGTGGGGATGGAATGCGTATTGTTCAACGCGAAGTTGCGGAAGCGTGCCGTTGAGAGCTTCAACGAAGCGGTCGAGCGGTATGTCGCGTCGACTGGCAAGTTCGAGACTGCTGTAGCGGCGCTGTACAGCCTCCGCGTGGGGGCGGTGCAGCAGGTCCGGGCCGTCTTCGATCACATCAACGCCCTCGCGAACGTGCCCCGCGAGTTCAAGGTCTCGTTGGCGCGGACTACCGCGGAGATCCGCTCCTTCCAGGGCAAGCAGAGTGAGATCACGAAGGCCGAAGCGCAGGCGAAGCGGAACGCCAAGGGCTCTGCGGCAGGTGCGTCGCTTGGTGCGCTCGGTGTCGCGGTCGCGACCATGGGTCCGACTGTGGCGATGGGTGTCGCGACGACCTTTGGGGTTGCGTCCACCGGCACGGCCATCGCGAGCCTGTCCGGCGCAGCCGCGACGAGCGCGGCCCTCGCTTGGCTTGGTGGTGGCACGCTCGTGGCAGGCGGCGGAGGGATGGCGGCGGGTACCGCACTCCTCGCTTTGGCTGGGCCGGTCGGCTGGACCATCGCGGGTGGGGCGGCGCTGGTCTCGGTCGGCGTCGCGGCCGCCGCCGCTGTGAAGAACAAGAAGGCGGCAGAGGACTTGAACCAGGAGCGGCTCGAAGTTGAGGCCGCAATCCGGCGCTTCGATCAAACGAGCGCCGAGGTCGATGCGCTGCTGGAGCTGACCGTGACCCAGATGGAGCAAGTCGCCGGGTTGAGTAGCCGAATTCCCACTGCCGATTATCAGTCCTTCTCTGACGATGAGAAGCGGCTGGCGGCGGCGCTCGTGAATGCGAACCTCACGCTCGCACAGTTGATCAACAAGGAGATCGCAGTCGATGCCGCAGCGTAGCGTTGCCGACAACGCGGTGGCGCAGGGCATCGCGGCGCAGGTCAGATACCTCGAATCAACGCGACTCGCGGAGTTCGTATCGACCCTGGAACGGATTCTCGTCAGCGAGACTGACGAACTCGCTACGGTGGCATCGCGCGAGGCGCGCGCAGTGCTCCACCTCGACCTGGCACGAATCAACGCGCAGGGAATCATCGATGCCAACCGCGGTGGCTCGACAGGGGTACACGGGTTCACCGCCGAGTACGCCGAAGCAGGAGTCACAAATGCAGAGCGCGCGATCAACGGCATCCGACCTCTGACCCGCGTACTCGCCGACAATGGCCCAGCAGACCTCACCTCGTGGGGCGTCCCGGTGCAGATGAAATTCTACGCCAACCCATACAACGAGGTTCTTCAGTCGGTGCACTACCGGGACATGAAGATGATGTTCCCCCAGAACCACTTCGAGGTATTCGACCGAATCATGCGAGGCGAGACATACCTCGAAGTTGATGGCTCAGTCCTGTCCGCCAAGAAGGTCAACGCAATCCGCGACTTCATCGAGCAGGAGAGCACTGCGCGCGGAGAGCCGTACACCAACTGGATGAGGCCCTCCACGTTGGAGTACGCCGAGGTTCAACGGGATGCGATCAGCGACACGTTGGATGAGAAGACCGCCGCCATGCGTCAACGAGCGAAAGAGCAGCGACAGCAGGTCAGGGACGACTCTGATACGAAGCGGGCCAGCGCGGCTCAGCAGGCTGCGCCGTCCTGGGGCGAGGCGGCAAAGGTTGCCGGCACAGCGGCAGCAGTCCAGGGCGTGCTGTCGTTTGGGATGTACGTCTACTGCAGGCACCGTGAAGGCACCAGCATCTGGGAGTTCGGCAAGGACGATTGGCGCGCGGGAGGCATTGAGACCGCCAAGGGTGGCCTCAAGGGTGGGGTGTCGGGTCTTGCGATCTACGGACTCACACAGATCTGTCGAATGGGTGCGCCCGCGGCCGCCGCCGTCGCGTCGGGAACGATCGGGCTCGCAACCGCTACGGCAAACCGGAGGGCCGGGAAGCTCGATGACGATGAGTTCGCCGACCTCGTGTTCTTCAACGCGATCGAGGCGACGGGCGCTGCGGTAGGAGCAGGGATCGGTCAGGTTCTCATCCCTATCCCGATCCTTGGCGCGGTCGTAGGTTCTATCGCGGCAAGCATGATCGTCGGTCAGGGTAAGAACTTCCTGAGCGAGGCCGAGAACGACGCAATCAGAGCGCGCGAAGGTGAGATCCAGGCCTACGTGGACGGGCTTGATGCGGAACTCCAGGCGGAATACGTCCGTATCCTCGCGGAGCACGACTACTACCGCGACCTTCAGAGACGCTCCTTCGACATCACCGCGAATGTCGAACTCCAACTCCTAGGCTCGATTGAACTCGCTCGATCTCTTGGCGTGGCTGAGGAGCAGATTCTCCACACCATTGCTGAAGCGGATGCCTACTTCCTCGGTGTCGCCCCGTCGAAAGTGGGATCGCCGACACCGGCGGATAGTGTTCCGGAGTAGCCGGGGCGTTGGTAAGGGGTTTCCTCGCGGAGTCCACATCTACAGGCGCAGTGCGGTCGCACCACGCTGATCGCGCGTGCTGCGGCCGGGTTCTAGGAGGCAGCAGGCCTGATGTCATCCTTGCGCTTCAGATTTGAACGCGGGCGACCCAGCAGCAAGCGGCGATGGTGTAGACCCCTAGCGAGAGCACTCTGTTCGGAGTCTCGACAAGCTCGACCAGCGAAAATGAGCGCTTCCCTAGCCAACGGCGACCCGGTCTTCCAGCGGCACATGGAGGGCGCCGTCAGACTGCTGGCGTTGGCCGGGATTCGGCGGCGGCGCGCGTGGTGTCCCAGGCGCTCAGAAACTGAAGCGCGGTCTTGGACGTCTCGTCGTGGGCTGTGTAC
This sequence comes from Micropruina sp., assembly GCF_047602085.1. Taxonomy (GTDB): domain Bacteria; phylum Actinomycetota; class Actinomycetes; order Propionibacteriales; family Propionibacteriaceae; genus Micropruina. The sequence continues at coordinate 214,062 of NZ_JASGID010000004.1, read as the reverse complement.
ATGCTGAGTTCGAGGTCCGGGTTGCCGTTGACGCTGAGGCTCTGATGAACGAGGGTGATGTCGCCGATCAATGGGTGGCACAGGGTCTTGAAACCGCCGCATTTCTGCGCGACCTCGCGACGTTCACGCAGGCTGCGGAACACCGATGATGCTGTGGTGAGCCTGGCAATGAGGTGCTTCAGTTCTTGATCTTCAGGGTGGTCGCCTTCGGCGTAGCGCAGCACGCCGACGATCGTGCGGGCGGTTTCATCCCATTCGCGGTAAAGGCTGCGGAAGTGGCTGTCGGTGAAGATCAGCCAAGCGATGTTGCGGTTCTCTGGCTCGATGTCATCGAAGTCGCAGAGCAGGGTCCTGGCGGCGGGGTTCCAAGCGAGGATGTCGCGCCGGTGGTTGAGAAGATAAATCGGCGATTCGCTGTACTCAACGAGCTTCAGGATGTGGTCGGGGATACCGACGCGGTGCTCGACCCCTGACGTCCCCACTGTGCTGTCGGTTGAGGCCAGGCGGCGCAGGTAGTGCTCCTCGTCGGCGGTGAGCCGGAGCGCGTCGGCGATGGCTCGGATCGCTGCGACCGATGGGGCAGACCGGCCCTGCTCGATCCGCTGGTAGTGGTCTGGGCTGATGCCTGCGATGATCGCGAGTTCTTCTCGGCGGAGCCCTGGCACGCGCCGGTTCCCTCCCGTGGGCAAGCCGACATCTGCGGGGGTGAGTAGCGCGCGCCGACTGCGCAGGAACTCGCCCAACTCTCGGATGCCCATCTGCTTGCTCACCTTCCGAAGCTTACGGCGGGACCCGCGTGGGAGGGTGGGCATGGCGTGGCCAGGTATGAGATGACCCGCTGAGAGCGGGCCTTCCTCATCTGGTGGCGCAGCGGCACGGTGAAGTCATGAGTATTGACGCCGAGGGGAATGCGCTGGCCGCGTGGCGCGTGATCGTTGTCGGAGTGCTGGCGCTCACGCTTGTGTTGGGGCAGCTCTACGTCGTCCTGCCGATGCTGGACGAACTCGCACGATTCTCCGGGGCAAGCACAGCGACGCTCGCGGTCACGGCTTTCGCGCTGCCCTACGCCGCCGGATTTCTTCTGTTCGGACCGTTGAGCGACCGTTTCGGACCGCGAATGGTCATGATCGTGAGCGTGGGGGTGGTGCTCACGGGCACGCTCGTCGTCTGTTTTGCCCCCAACTGGCCGGTGTTCCTCGTCGGACGTGTCGTGCAAGGGTTCGCTGCGGCACCGTTTACCCCAGCGATCCTCGTCCTCACGCAAACACGAGTGGCGCCGGCACATCGCCTTGTGACCACCTCGGCGATCATCTCCGCAGGAATGGCGTCAGCAGTCGTCGCGCAGGTTTCGGCCCAGCTCGCGCTACCGACCATGGGGGTCACCGGAGTCTTCGGCCTGTTCGCCACCGTGATCGCCATGTGCATGGTTCTGGTGATGGTCTTGATTCCCCGTGCATCGCCGCTCTCGCCGACGCGGCGCACCAGTGCGTCCATCGCGGATGTCTACCGCACGATCCCGCGCTTGCTCAGCCAACCTCGGTTGGTCCTGCTCTTCGTGGCCGCGCTGAGCTACCTCACCGTCTTCGTCGGCCTCTACGCCGCACTCCAACTCTCTGGGCGCACCGACGACCCCGGCGAGTTGCTCGTCTTGCGGATCAGCGCGCTTCCAGCGATCGCAGCGGTACCGCTCCTTAGTCCCCTCCTCGCAAGGGTTGCGGTTCGCACTCGCTTGCTCGCCAGTATGGCCGTGGCGGGGACATCCACCCTTGTCGTGGGGCTGCTCGCGACCGCGGGGCTACTGTCCATTCCTGTCTTCGGCCTCGGGATGCTGGTGACCGCTGGAGCGATCGCCATCGCCGCGCCCGCTACCGTCACCGAAGTGATGGCCGCCGCGCCCGGAGCCGGGGGAGCTGCGAACGCCCTCTACTCAACCGCAATCTTCGGCGGAGCAAGCATGGGCGCACCACTCGCCGAGTTCGTCATCTCTCTCGTTGGAGCCGGCGACACCGGGATCGGAGCGTACGCACTGACGTCTTCGACGATGCTTGCTCTTGCCCTCACCCTTGTGTTCCTGGCGCTCAGTGGATCGAGGCCATAGGTCGCCGCACCGGACCATCGTTCTAGCTGCCCCGCGGGACGGGGGCTCAGTCGCTTTCCCTGGAAAGTGCTGAGCAATGCGTCCACCGTTGGTTGAGCTTGTCGAAACGCCTAGTGAGAGCACTCCGTGTGAGGTCTCGACAAGCTCGACCGGCGAAAAACCAGCTTGAGGTCTCGACAGGCTCGACCGGTGAAAAGCCAGCTTGAGGTCTCGACAGGCTCGACCGGTGGAAAGCCAGCTTGAGGTCTCGACAGGCTCGACCGGTGGAAAGCCAGCTTGAGGTCTCGACAGGCTCGACCGGTGGAAAGCCAGCTTGAGGTCTCGACAGGCTCGACCGGCGAAAAACCAGCGTCTCCTTAGCGTGAACGAGATGACGGGTTCCACGTTCATTCGCGCGGTCAGTGCGCCCCTCTGCGTCCGGGTGGTCTCGTGTCGGTGCCGCCGAAGGCAACAACGAGTCCCCACAGCAAGTCGGAAAGGCACGGACTGATCTTTTCGTCGGGCATGGCGGGGCGTCTGATCGCGATACTGCCGTCGGCCAGGCACACCACGTAGGCGTCGGCATCGTCGGTCATCAGCAACCAGAACGCGTCGAATGCGGTGGTCTCTTGCCATTGCGGGTGGGCTTCCGCGTCGGCCCGGAAGCTGTCCTCGAGCTGCGCGATCTCCGCCGACGAGAGAAGACGGAAGGCGCCACCCAGGCCCCACGCGTCGCCTGCCCCGGGACGCTGGCCGTCGTGCCAGGCGACCAGTGCCGCCTCGCCCAACGTGTCGCGTGCCTCCTCGGCAGACAGCCCGGGCAAGAGCGTGTCGCTCACCGCAGCGGGCAAGACAGCGTCGAGTGCCGCGAGAGCGGCGCTGGGGCCCACTCCGACACGCTCATCGCCAATCTGCGTCCAGTACCTTGCCAGGATTCCAGATTCATGAATCTGCGCGTAAGAAAGCTGCGGGTTGGTTTCGAGTGCCATGTCCCATGTTCGAAACATTCTCATGAGGCTTCCTGCCGCGCTATTGGTGGGGTCTTCGCGCAGCAGTCGCAATGCGAGTTTTCGGCAGTCCTCGAATCTGCCTTGGAGGAGATAGGCATAGAGCAATACGTCGCTGATGTAAGAGTTGCTTGGGTCGAGACGGATCGCTTCCTCGGCGCTCGGGACGAATCTCTCGGGCGGCGCGTAGGTCATGATCAAATAGTAGCTCTCTACTATCCGGGCATTGCCAAGATTGTCTGGATCGGTATGGGCGCACAGCGCCACCGCCTCCTCCATGAGTCTCCAGCCCTCATCGGCGCGTTCAGTGTGCGCCAGGATCCCTCCGTAGTGCAATTGATTGTGCCATCCTTCGGGGTCGAGTTGTCGGGCAAGGTCAGCCCAGGTCAACGCCGCTTCGTAATTGCACACGAGTGTTTCGAGTTCGCGTAGATATTGTGCGGCGTTTATAAGAAAGGTGTCGTTCTGGCCCGCGATGCCCTGAAAAATCGTGCGCGCCTCATCGTATCTCTTGCAGGCCCGCAAGTGGTTTCCCAGCAGCAACTTCATGCCGGTGTGATCCGGTTTGGACGCGAGCACCCGTGAGGCGAGCGCGGCGATCTGAGGATGCTCAGGTTGAGCCTTATAGAGCGCTAGGGCGAGATCGACATCCTGATCGAGTAGGTCGGTTTCGTCGTTCGCGCTCATCGGTAGCCATTCTTCACCCGGTAGGCCCGTAATTGCTCGAAGGTCCCGTCGTCGATGCCGTAATCGAGCACCGGCGCGATCTGATCGAACCACGATGCGGTCGACGGGGTGATGGATTCGACCACACTGACGAGGTCTTGGGTCGTCACGGGAACCACGCTTCCTGCCGCCATCGACGCTGTGAGCGCCCGCTGTAGGGCAGATCGCACCACGTGCGACAGATCGGCACCGGAGAAACCCTGGGTCGCGGCGGCGATCCGCTCTGTGCTGACCTCAGCGGCCGGCTTTCCTGCGAGTTCATTGTCGAGGATGGCCTGGCGCGCTACGCGATCAGGTGGGAGAACCAGAACCGTCTTGTCGATACGCCCAGGACGCCGGAGCGCGGGATCGATGTCCCAGGGGCGGTTCGTCGCGGCCAGAAAATACACCCCGTCGTTTGCGCTCTTGACGCCGTCAAGTTCCTCGAGCAACTGGGTAAGGATCATCCGCATCGCCTGCGACCCGCCGCCGCCCGAGGTGCGGCGGGCGCCGATGGCGTCGAACTCGTCGAAGAAGATGACGCACGGCGAGGCGGCTCGTGCGTTGCGGAACACGCCTTGTACGACCTTTTCGCTGTCCCCGAGCCATTTGCTCAGCAGGTCGGCAAGCGTGACGTGGAGGAACGATGCACCGAGGTCTCCGGCGATCGCGCGTGCGATGAACGTCTTGCCGCAGCCGGGTGGACCGTACATCAGCAGCGAGCCGCCGGGCTTCTGCCCAAAAGCCGCAGCCAGCTCGGGGTTACGCAGCGGGGCGAGAAAGGTCGAATCGAGGTGTTGCTTGACTTCGTGCAGCCCGGCAACGTCGCTCAGCGTGACGACGGGGCGTTCAGCCGGCCACAGGCTGGCATCGCGTGCAGCATCGTCGTCAACGACGGAGTCTTCGTAGAGGCTGCCGACCAGCGGTGATGATGGGGCCGGTTCCGGGGTGGCGGCTTGATCGTTGCCGCGCAGGCGCGCAGCCATGATGCGCACTCGCAGTACCTGTGCGCGGGAGGCGTCGCCACCGTTGGCTTCAAAGGTGGCGAGCTCCGCTGCAGCGCGATCGGGATCTGTTTGCAGCAGCAAGACGATGAAGTCTTCACGCAACGCGAGGTTATGGGGCTCTCTCGCGACCTCCGCTTCGATCAGGGCCAGAAAACCAGCGTCCGCCATGCGTGTTTGAGGTTGACCCCGTAACCCGGACACCGTCTTGGCGGGTTCCCTTGTCGGAGACCGCCGGAGAGGATGTCCTTGATGGGAACTTCGAAGAAGCGGAAGAGTTACACCCCGGAGTATCGGCGTGAGGCTGCGCATCTGGTGATCGACACCGGCCGCACGATCGCGGCGGTCGCGGCCGAGATCAACGTGGGTGCGCAGCTGTTGGGCCGTTGGGTCCAGGCCGAGCGGGACCGGATCGGTGCGCCGCCGGAGGCGCCGTTGGACGTGTCGGAGCGGGCCGAGCTGGAACGGCTGCGGCACGAGAACACCGAACTGCGGATGGACAACGAGTTCCTGGGAAAAGCCGCAGCCTTCTTCGCGGCGAAGAACACTCCCGGCAGGAGTGCTTCGAGGTGATCGACGCGGAGAAGGCGAACTACACGATCAGCCGGATGTGCCGGCTGATCGGGGTTGACCGGCGCCGCTACTACGAGTGGTGCAAGCGTCGTCGCGGCGGCCCGACTCGCGCCGAGCAGCGGCGGGCCGAGCTGACCGGCAAGATCGTCGAGTTCCACAAGGCTTCCGATCACACGTATGGGGCGCCGAGGATCCGCGCCGACTTGCAGGAGGCTGGGGAGACGGTGTCGCGCAAGACGGTCGCGAAGCTCATGCGGCAAGCCAAGATAGCCGGGATCAGTCCCCGGACCTGGCATCCGCCGACCACGGTGCCCGGCCCGAACCCCGACCCGGCACCGGACCTGGTCAAGCGCCACTTCGACAAGGGACACCGCGATGTCGCCTGGTTCTCCGATATCACCTACCTGTCCACTGGTGAGGGCTGGGCCTACCTGTGCGCGGTCCGTGACGGCCACACCCGCCGGGTCCTGGGCCGTGTCATCGCCGACCACCTGCGGGCCGATCTCGTCGAGGACGCGCTGCGTCAGGCCGTCGCTCTGCGCGGTGAGCTGCCCGGGAAGGTGATCTTCCACGCCGATAGGGGCTGTCAGTACACCAGCCAGCAGATCGCCGAGGTGGCCGGCCAGCTCGACCTGCTGCGCTCGATGGGACGCACCGGGGTGTGCTGGGACAACGCGGCAGCCGAGTCGTTCTGGTCGACGCTGAAGAACGAGTACTACCACCGGCACGTGTTCGCCACGATCGTCGAGGCCCGCCGCGGCGTCTATGCCTGGATCGACGGGTTCTACAACGCCCGCCGGCGCCACTCCAAGACCGGCTACCTCAGCCCACTACAGTACGAACACCACCTGGCCCGACAGACCGACCAGCCGGCCCTCCAGGCCGCCTGACCAAACAACCACCTGTCCGGATTTTGGGGTCAACCTCATGTTCCTTTCGATAACGGAGTCGACCGCCCAGCAACGCCGAGTTCCCGACTGTAGCAGCGGGCAGTTGCTTCTTGCCGTCACGGAAGAGTCTCGTTCCGGCCCGTGGAGCGATGCCCCAGCCGAGCCGATGTGTGGTCGCCTACAGGTGTCTGATGACTCCGTCATCGTCGTGAGCCGTCAAAACAAGAAAGTCGATCACGAGTTGCGTAACCCTCCTTTGCGTGTCCATTCCCCAATATGCCGGGTAACCGCCGTCGCCGAAACCCGAATCAAAAACGACCCCGACGTCGGATTTGCCCAGAGGGAACTCGCGCGCAGCGGGACGCTGATCGGCGATGAAGTCGCCGTGTAGCGCGGCTTTGTCGCGAGGGGTCATCGACGCGTAAGCGGCATAGTCGGCGACGCAGGCGCATCCGGCGTCCACGCTGAAAACATGGCCGCTGTCGGGCAGGCGTGCCGGATGCCATGAGGTCGGTCTCTCGTCGCTGAAGAGGACGCGCACCGCGGCGTTGCGGCCGAAACCGGTGACCCGCTCCACCGGGTACGCCCCTTGAGCCACGCTGCGAGCCAGCGGTCGGGCATCGCTGTTGTCGCTTCCGAAGTCCAGCACAGCCAGCACACCGCTGCTCGTGGTTAGGGTTCCGATTCGAGAGATCTCGGTACGGGTCGTCTCGCCGTGGCGGGTCACCGAGCGCTCGGTGAAGTTGAACAACTCATCCATCTGGGCCTGCGCGGCGGGCAGGGCCCCGAGCTCGGCATGGGGGGAGCACCCTCGGGTGAGCGTGTTGATCTTCTGTTTGGAGGTGAACGGTTTGGAGTCTGCCGGGTCGATTTTCACGATCTTCTCGATCTTCCAGTCGGCACCTTCCATCCGCAGTCGGTACTCGTTCAGAGTGGTGAACCGGGCGTGCTTGGTGATGACGCAGGCGGTGTTACCGCGAACCGTCGAGTTCACGACCTCTTCCATCTCGGAGCTGTGATTGGGGATCCGCCCGATCCCCGTGGGGTTGAACCCGGACGATTCGGTGCAGTGATCTTCCCTGAGCCGAGCGATCGATGCCCGCCATGATGCCCGCGCGGCCTCTTCTTCCGGACTCAAAAAGGTGGACGTTTCGAACATGGGCCAGACGATGCGCCACGCCGCCTCAAAATCGCTGCAGAACCGCAGCACCCTGGCCTGGGGGCCATTGCTCCACAGTGTGCTCATCGCGGCATGATATTTGACCGGCTCGCTGGGGCGGGATTTCCACGTCCGAAGAGGAGTCCGAGCCCCGGCGGCCCACCCACTCACGACGGTTGGGGTTATTGGCAAAAGCGCGTCGATCACTGGCGTCGCGGCACAGGCGCCGGGCACGATGTTGCCACCCGATGGGAGGAGGACGATGGAGTCCACCGCGGTTCAAGAGATGCTGCAGCATGAGCGGCGCCTGCGCGAGATCGCCCAGCTCTACTGGGGCGAACGCCGTTCCCAGTCCGAGATCGCCGCGCTGCGAACGCTGAGTCGGGCCGCCGTCTCACGGATGCTCGAAGAGGCCCGCCAGCGTGGGATCGTCCGGTTCCGGCTGACCGAGGCGCACGACAGGCGTCCTGAGTTAGAGCAGGAGCTCAGCATCCGTTGGGGCTCGGCCGGGTGGCCGGTGGAGGTCCGGGTCGCTCAGCAATTCAACCGCAACGTCGCAGAAGACGAGTACGTGATCGGACGCCTCGCCGCCCGCGCACTCGCCGGCGAACTGGCCGCTGCTGACCGGCGCACCGTCGCGGTGGCGTCCAGCCGGACGATGGCTCCGGTGTTGCCGTTCGCCGACAGCCTGCGACCGCTGCAGCGGGTGAGTGAACTGCTCGGGGTGTCCAGCCGGAGCACGTCCGCGCCGGTGGGGGAGCAGTTGGTCGCGGCGACCGGCGCCGGTTACGACGTTATCGCCACCGGAGCTAGCAGGATCACCGCGGTGTGGAAGAAGATGGTGCTGCCGACCAGCAGGCCGGCCAGCGACAGGGCCAACGCACCCCGCGTCGGGCCAACCATCTTCAGCATTCGAAGACCCAGCAGTTCCGAACCGCCCGAGTGCGAGATGATCTCGCCGACGATGCAGCCCAGGCCGACCAGTGGCAGCACGTGCGCCAGCGATGGTCCGAGTGCGGCAGCGAGCACGTGCAGCATGCCCTTGTCGCCGACCAGCGGGATTCCGAAGATGAGCCCGAGCGCCACCGCGACCGACACCATCGCGATGAAGGGGTGCACCTTGAACCGAACGATCAGCAACAGCAGTGCTGCGATGCTGATCAGGATCGAGATGATTGCGAACGCGAATTGCATGGAAACGGCTCCTTTGCCTCTTCCCGGCGGCCGGGCGCTGGACAGTCAACGGCCTCTGGTGCACGACCGACGCGAGAGTGCCCGAAATCCCGTCGAAATCGGGCAATCTGCACAGCTTCGGCGTGACTTCGGCGGTGATCGGCGCTGGGTCGTCCGGCTCGGACACGATGGGGACCGACCGGAGCGGGCAGGCTGGCTCAACGAGGAGCAGCTCGGTTCGAGGAGAGGAACAGATGGCTTTCAACGCCTACCTGCATCACGCTGCGTTCGTCGTCTCAGACCTGGACAAGACGCGAGAGTTCTACGTCGACGTGCTGGGCTTCGAAGAGATCCACCGGCCCACCGACTTTGTCTTCCACGGCGCCTACTTCCGGCTAGGCGATGCCGAGATCCATGTCGTGAAGGAGAAGACCCCCGGACGCCTCCAGGGCAATTCCCCGAACTGGGAGACCGACGAACTCCAGACCGGCCTGGTCCATCACATCGCGATCATGGTGGACGACTGGCGCCCATTGCTGGCCGCCGTCCAGGCCCGTGGAATGGATCGGGTGGGCGGGTTCCGGGTCCGCGACGACTTCGTCGAGCAGGTCTACATCGCTGACCCGGACGGCAACATCATCGAGTTGCTGCAACAGCACGACGAGGCCAGCGGACGCCGTCGCCGGCAACAGATCTACGACGAGGGCACCGCCGTGCCGGTGGCCCCCGGCTACCCGCTGATCAATCCGCGGGAGCGCTACGGCGAGCCGTGACATTGCTGGCTGAACGTCCAGGCTGAAGCAGCCGTCGTACGCATCGACGGTGCGTATCGCCGCCGAGTGCCCGCGGCAGCCTGATGTCATCGCCTTGCTGAACGAACACCGCGACGATCGGCGCGCGCTGTGACCGCCTGAAATCCGCCAGCCGGTTGTCGCGGCCGGTGAGCAGGATCTGCAGCGCGCCACGGATGTTCCGGCGCGGCGCGGAACCACGGAGTTTCGTAACCTGCGGTGAGACCGAGCCGGCGGCCATGGGTAGGGTTGCTGCCTCATCACACTCGCGACCCGCGTGACCAGCGGACGGCGAGCCGTCAGGAGGTAGCCCGATGACCATCGATTCCGAACTGCTGCGCACCGCGCCCAAGGTGTCGCTGCACGACCATCTCGACGGTGGCGTGCGCCCAGGGACCGTGCTGGAGCTGTCCGCGGCGATAGGACACCCGCTGCCGGCGTCGACTGCCGAAGCGCTGGCCGACTGGTTTCACGAGGCCGCCAGTTCGGGCTCGCTGGTGCGGTACCTGACCACCTTCGAGCACACCCTCGCGGTGATGCAGACCGCTGCGGGCCTGCACCGCATCGCCCGGGAGTACGTCGCCGATTTGGCTGCGGACGGCGTGGTGTACGGCGAGACGCGCTGGGCGCCCGAGCAGCACCTCCGCGAGGGGCTCACCGTTCAGGCGGCGGTCGACGCGGTGCGGCAGGGGTTGGCCGACGGCATGGCTGACGCCGAGGCGTCCGGTCACCAGATCACGGTGCGACAGTTGCTCACCTCGCTGCGCACCTCGTCGCCCTCGACGGCTACGGCGCAACTCACCTTGGCGAATCGGCACGCAGGCGTGGCCGGATTCGACCTGGCCGGTGCCGAGAACGGCTTTCCGCCCTCGCTGTTCCGGGACTCCTTCGAGTTGCTCGGCGAGGCCGGGGTGCCGTTCACCATTCATGCTGGCGAGGCCGCCGGCCCCGACTCGATGCGCGACGCGCTGGACTGCGGCGCGCACCGCTTGGGTCACGGCGTCCGGATCATCGACGACATCGAGATCGCAGCCGACGGGGCGGCCAGCCTCGGCGAGCTGGCCAGCACGATTCTCGACCGCGGTGTCGTGCTCGAGATGTGCCCGTCGTCGAACGTGCAGACCGCCGCGGTCGGATCGCTGGCGGAGCACCCCCTGCGGCTGCTCGACGGGCTGGGGTTTCGGGTCACCGTGAACTGCGACAACCGGCTGATGAGCCGCACCACGCTTACCCACGAGTTCGAGCTGCTCGCCAACGCCTTCGACTACACGCTGCCCGACGTGCGGCGGCTCACCCTGAACGCGGCGGCAGGGGTGTTCGCCTCGGCCGAGCAGCGTGCCGAACTGATCGAGCGGGTCGAGTCCGCGTTCGACGCACTGGGGTCGTAGGTGGGTGGTCAGTGACGGTCGAGTGGATCGGCTCCTGCACCAGTTGCCCTGGAGCACCCGGTCGTGATGCTGCCCGCATGTTCGGGCGGGATTGAGTGCCGCAGTGCTGCCCTCGAGGCGAACGCCCAGGCGCAGGAATGCAGGCTTGATGATCGCGGCGCCCGCCGCCGTTGAGGGGCTGACGCTGCTCACCATGAATCCGGACGAGTTCGGGGGTGGAGAAGCTGGTTCGGGTGGTTGCGGTTCTGCGGCTCGGCGAGGCCGAGCGGCACAGCACGTAGATACGCGACGGAGCCCGGCGAGGGTCATGCGCACCCGCGACCGTGCTCGGCTGACACGAACCACCATGCTGGTGCAGGGCCCCTGCAGCATCTGTAGAAGCAGAATCCGGGGCGGCTCAGCGCACTGAGCCGCGCCGGATTCTTGTTCCCTGTAGGGAAGCTCTGATCTCGCTGGTGGGTTGATTTGCCGTTGGTCGAGCTTGTCGAGGCCTCGGGTATGCCATTGCGGTAGGGGGTTTCGACGAGCTCAACCGGCGGTGGGTTGTTGATTTGTCGTTGGTCGAGCTTGTCGAGACCTCGGGTATGCCATTGCGGTAGGGGGTTTCGACGAGTGAGGTTGACCCCGTAACCCGGACACCGTCTTGGCGGGTTGAGGTTGACCCCGTAACCCGGACACCGTCTTGGCGGGTTCCCTTGTCGGAGACCGCCGGAGAGGATGTCCTTGATGGGAACTTCGAAGAAGCGGAAGAGTTACACCCCGGAGTATCGGCGTGAGGCTGCGCATCTGGTGATCGACACCGGCCGCACGATCGCGGCGGTCGCGGCCGAGATCAACGTGGGTGCGCAGCTGTTGGGCCGTTGGGTCCAGGCCGAGCGGGACCGGATCGGTGCGCCGCCGGAGGCGCCGTTGGACGTGTCGGAGCGGGCCGAGCTGGAACGGCTGCGGCACGAGAACACCGAACTGCGGATGGACAACGAGTTCCTGGGAAAAGCCGCAGCCTTCTTCGCGGCGAAGAACACTCCCGGCAGGAGTGCTTCGAGGTGATCGACGCGGAGAAGGCGAACTACACGATCAGCCGGATGTGCCGGCTGATCGGGGTTGACCGGCGCCGCTACTACGAGTGGTGCAAGCGTCGTCGCGGCGGCCCGACTCGCGCCGAGCAGCGGCGGGCCGAGCTGACCGGCAAGATCGTCGAGTTCCACAAGGCTTCCGATCACACGTATGGGGCGCCGAGGATCCGCGCCGACTTGCAGGAGGCTGGGGAGACGGTGTCGCGCAAGACGGTCGCGAAGCTCATGCGGCAAGCCAAGATAGCCGGGATCAGTCCCCGGACCTGGCATCCGCCGACCACGGTGCCCGGCCCGAACCCCGACCCGGCACCGGACCTGGTCAAGCGCCACTTCGACAAGGGACACCGCGATGTCGCCTGGTTCTCCGATATCACCTACCTGTCCACTGGCGAGGGCTGGGCCTACCTGTGCGCGGTCCGTGACGGCCACACCCGCCGGGTCCTGGGCCGTGTCATCGCCGACCACCTGCGGGCCGATCTCGTCGAGGACGCGCTGCGTCAGGCCGTCGCTCTGCGCGGTGAGCTGCCCGGGAAGGTGATCTTCCACGCCGATAGGGGCTGTCAGTACACCAGCCAGCAGATCGCCGAGGTGGCCGGCCAGCTCGACCTGCTGCGCTCGATGGGACGCACCGGGGTGTGCTGGGACAACGCAGCAGCCGAGTCGTTCTGGTCGACGCTGAAGAACGAGTACTACCACCGGCACGTGTTCGCCACGATCGTCGAGGCCCGCCGCGGCGTCTATGCCTGGATCGACGGGTTCTACAACGCCCGCCGGCGCCACTCCAAGACCGGCTACCTCAGCCCACTACAGTACGAACACCACCTGGCCCGACAGACCGACCAGCCGGCCCTCCAGGCCGCCTGACCAAACAACCACCTGTCCGGATTTTGGGGTCAACCTCACGACGAGCTCAACCGGCGGTGGGTTGTTGATTTGTCGTTGGTCGAGCTTGTCGAGACCTCGGGTGCGCCATTGCGGTAGGGGGTTTCGACAAGCTCAACCAGCGGTGGTTGCTAGACCTCGACGTCGATGACGGTGTCGCCCAGCGACACGTCCCCAGCCGCCACCGGCTGCACTGACTTCAGTGACAGGGTGTTGATCACCACGACGATGGTGGTGGTGTCGAAGCCGGCTTCCTTGACCGCCTCCAGATCGACCTTGGCCAGCAAGTCACCGGCCTCGACGCGCTGGTCTTTGGCGACATCGAGCTGGAAGCCCTTGCCTTCCATCTGCACCGTGTCGATGCCGACGTGCACCAGCACCTCGACGCCGTCGTCGGTCTTGATGCCGAACGCGTGGCCGGTGTCGGCGACGGTCACCAGAGTGCCGGCCACGGGAGCCGTCACATGCCCGTCGGACGGCACGATGCCGACCCCGTCGCCCAGGGCCTTCGACGCGAACACCTTGTCGTTGACCTCGGCCAGCGGAACGACCGTGCCCGCCACCGGAGCACCGACGGTGCGGGTGGCGACCAGGGTGGCGACCCCACCGGCAGCCGGAGCGGCAGCCGGGGCAGCGGCGGCCGGAGCCTCGGCCAGGGCCAGATCGGCCTGGGCCTGCTCGAACTCGGCCTTCTGCTCAGCAGTCCGGTAGTCGCTGGCGATGACCAGCAGCATCGCGGTGACGAAGGCTGCCGCGATCGAGATGGCGTACACCCACATCGGGCTGAAGACCGGGATGGTGAGCAGCGAGGTGAACGCGAAAGCGCCGGTCTTGACGGTGCCGAACAGCCAGCCCAGAATGCCGATCGTCAAACCGCCCACTGCACAGCCGATCAGCATGCGCGGGTAGATCCGCTTGTAGCGCAGGTGAATGCCGTAGAGGGACGGTTCGGAGATGCCGCCCAACAAGCCGGCTGCCAGGGCGCCGATGGCGGTCTGCCGCACCTCGTTGTCCTTGACCCTGCTGGCGACCACGAGAACGCCCGCGGTGGCACCGAAGCAGGCGAAGTTCCACGTGCCCATCGGACCCTGAATGAAGTCCTGATGCCCGGTGGCTGCGCTGCTGATGTTGGCCAGCATCAGGGCGTTGAGCGGCCAGTGCAGGCCCAGCGGCACCAGGAACGGGTAGATCATCGGGATCAGAACCGCGAACAGCAACGGCACCGTGTTGTTCAGCCAGGCCAACCCGGCACCGAGCCCGGTGCCCAGCCACATGCTGATCGGGCCGATGATGAAGCCGGTGACCGGAACCATGATCAACAGGCAGAAGAAGGGCACGAAGACCATCTGCAGGTTGTCGGGAAAGATCTTCTGCAGCAGCTTGTAGAGCTGGGCCAGCACCGCGACCATGATCAGCGGCACGAACACCTGGCCGCCGTAGCCGTTGAGCTGCATGGGCAGGCCGAAGATCTGCGCCACACACTGGTCGGTGCCCAAAGTAGCGTTCGTGGTGCAGACGGTGTCAGCCGCCTCAGACAGCGACAGGAATTCGGGGGTGAACAGCGCGGCCATGATGGAGGCACCGATCCACGGATCGACCTTCAGCGCCTTGGAGGCGTTGTAGGCGACCATGATCGGCAGGAAGTACAGCACCGAGCGCCACATGGAATCCCAGAACACCCAGGTGGCTCCCGCGGCCGTCAGCCGGTCCACGCCCTGGAACGGGACGATGTGCAGGGCGTCCAACACCGCGGCGATCGCGATGATCAGCGAGGAGCCGAGCAGCACGCCGAGCAGCGGGCGGAACGAGTTGGAGAGGTACTCGAAGAATGCGTCGAGCCAGGCCACCTTGCCGCGAGCCTTGGCCCGCTCGGCAGCCTTGATGTCGGCGTCGCTGGCGGCGGGCTTCGCGCCCTTCACCGACGGCAGGTTGGTGATGTCTGCGTACACGGAGGCGACTGCGCCGCCGATGACCACCTGGTAACGGTCGCCGCTCTGCGGCACCGCACCCAGGACGCCCGGAATTTTCTCCAGGGCGGACTGGTCGACCAGTCCGGCATCCTTCAATTCGAAGCGAAGCCGTGTGGCGCAGTGAGTGAGACTCGAAATATTGCCGGGACCGCCTACCTTTTCGACGATCTGCTCGGCAGTAGTGGACGCCATTGTCGGTTCCTATCTACTAGCAATATGGAAAAACACGTGGCAGGACAGAAAAAACGACCCGAGTTGCACCCTCGTGCACCTCAGGCCCTGCCACTGTCGGGTAACAACCCATTCATTGAGCGTGTGCTCACGCTTGACACTAGCACCAGCACTGGGGCCGTGCACCAGCTTTTGCCGAAGCGACACGCCGGTTTTGGCCCGGGCTTCTTGGGGCGTCCGTCCGGTGCGCGTGGGCTCCGCGGGCGTTGCTGGCGCAGTTCACTGGTCGGGGGAGCGCCCAGCGCTCTTGTGGCCGTTGGTCGAGCCCGTCGAAACCGGTTGCCGGTGAGCGCTCAACAGGTTCGACCGGGTCGCTCAGAACCCGCGGCGCAGTGAGGCTGGACCGCCGGGCACCGGAATGCGCACGCCGGTGTCGGTGAGCCGGCCGGAAGCGATCTGATAGATGCCCAGGCAGCGGTCGGCATAGAGCTGGGCGACGATCCGGCGCGAGTCACGGCTGAACACCACGCCCTGGGCGGCAGCACCGGTGGGCAATGCGTCCACTCGCCGCAGGCTGCCTCGGTCGTTGGCGAACAGCACCAGGCGCCCGGACGGGCTACTGCCGGGGGAGTCCGGGGGCAACTGGGTGCCTGCCATGCACAGGGCGACCACCCAGGCGCCGTCCGGTGAGATTGCGACGCCCTCGGGTATCGACGCCACCGCAGCATGATCGACCGAGCGGAACGGGCGGCTCGCGGTGTCGACCAGGGTGACCAGATCGACGTCCGCCACGCTGCGGCCACCCTCGTGCGCCTTGCCGGCCCAGCCGACGCTGCCGATCACCGCCCACCGTCCGGACGCGTCGGTGTCAACCGCGTAGGGGCTGACCCCGGTGGTCAGCCGGTCGGGCAACGCGACGGCCTCGGGCCCGGTCAGGTCGATCACCGCGGCACCCTGCTCGTTGCGCAGTGAAACGATCGCCGCGCTGCCGTCGGCAAGCACGCCGAGGCCCGACAACGATCCGTCGCTGAGCCTGAGTCGTTGCCGCAGCGTCACGTCACTGCCCGCGACCGAGAAGAGCAGCAGTTCACCGGTCACGGTGGTGGCCAGCAGTCGGGTGCCGTCGGGGGTGAAGGCGACCGATTGGGGGTGTGCGCCGATCTCGATCCTGTCGACGGTGGTTGGCTGGGCATCGAGGTGGACCACCTGGAGTACCGTGGCGAACCGCAGCGTCTCGGCATCACGGTCGTAGCTGGACGGCGCTGCGACCACGGCCAGCCCACCGTCGGGCGACAGGGCGACCGCCTGCGGCGGGCCGACGATCGAGTTCTGCACTACAACGGTGGCCAGCATGTGGGCATCGTCGATGTCGACCAGGCTCAGCGTGTCGGGGCCGGCGTCAGCGGGAAAGACGTCGCCGCCGCCCTGCCGAACCAGCTTGGCGTCGTTCGCGCTGACGAACAACTCCATCTCAATAGCCCAGGCCCGGATCGACCACGTTGTTCAGCCCACGCCCCGCCAGGTAGAGCCGCAGGTTGTCGCAGAAGATCTCGCAGATGCGTTCGTCCTCGGCGTTGTCGAGGCCACCCGAATGCGGGCTGATCAGCACGTTGTCGAGATCCCACAGCGGCGAGTCGGGTTCGAGCGGTTCGCGTTCGAAGACGTCCAACGCCGCGAAACCGACCTGACCTGAACGCAGCGCCTCGATCAGCGCGTCCTGGTCGATCACGGTGCCGCGGCCGACGTTGACCACCGTGACGCCGGGCTTGGCCAGCCCGAGCATCCGGGCGTCGATCAGCTTCTCGGTCTGCGGGGTGCCGGGCAGGGTGAGCACGATGTGGTCGGCCCGTCCGATGATGTCGGCGAGGTCGGCCAGGGCGTGCACCTCGTCGACGTTGGCGACCTCGCTCACCTGCCGCTTCACGCCGAGCACCGTCATGCCGAGCGCCTTGCACCGCCGGGCCACCTGCTGCCCGATGCCGCCCAGGCCGGCGATCAGTACCGTGCTGCCTTCGATCGGACGGCCCACGATGCGGCTCGGCCAGTCGTGGGCGCGCTGCTGGCGCTGCAGGCGGGGGAGTTCCTTGCAGCCGCAGAACAGGCCGAACAGCGCCCACTCGGCCAGCGGCACGCCGTGCGCGCCGGCCGAGGTGGTGAACACGATGCGCTCGAAGGCGTCGGCTGGCAGCCCGGCTGCCAGCACCTGGCTGCCACCGCCGGCGGCCATCGTCATCACCCAGCGCAACTCGGGGTTCGCGGCCACGGTGCGGGCCAGGGCGGCCGGCTTCAGGTCGGGAATGCCGTAGAGCACCTCGGCGGTGTCGAGCAGGGCGTCGTAGCGGGCCTGCTGGTCGGCCGTGCGTGACCAGGCGGGGTCGCCGGCGAAGTCAGCGGCGTGCCGCATCGGGGGCAGCAGCTCCTGGTCGACCACCACCTCGACCCGGGGGTCGACGGCGGCGATTCGGTCGCACAGCTCGGGAGCAAGGGGCGCGGCGATAGCCACCCGCACCTTGTCGTTGGCATCAGGCATGCACGGTCTCCTGTCCGGCGTCGTTCAGATCGGTCAGGTTGCGACCGCGGGTCTCGGGGGCGACGAAGGTGGTGCCGAACGAGATGAGGGCCAGCACCGCCGAATAGCTGGCGATGACCCACCAGCCGTTGCCCGTTGCTGCCAACAGTGCGGCGCCGACAAGTGGAGCGATACCACCGGCCAGGACGGCCGAGAATTCGCGGGCCGTTGCCACACCGGTGAAACGGTGGGCGTTGCCGAACAGCTCAGGCAGCAGCGCGCACTGGGGACCAAGCATCGACTGCACGCCGATGCCGACGCCGACACCCATGACCAGCAGGACCAGCCAGACCTGCCCGAGGGTGAGTAGGTAGAACCCGGGAAAGGCGAACAATGCGGTGAACAGGGCACCCCAGCGGTAGACGGTGACGCGTCCGACCCGGTCAGACAGGGCGCCGAAGGCGACGACTGTGAATATCGCCACCAAGGCGGCGACGACGGCACCCCAGGTGCCGATCAGTTGCTGGCCCTTGTATGCGGGCAGGCTGGCCACGTACGCAAGAAGCAGTGCTGAGTAGATCGACGAGTTGCCGTTCTCACCCATTCGCAGGCCGATGCCGACCAGGATGTTGCGTCGTGAGGTGCTGATCGCCTGGCCGACACTTTGTCGAACCGGTGCCTCGTGGTGCGCTTCTGCCTCTTCGAGAGCTTCGAACGCAGGCGACTCCTTGAGCCGCATGCGAATCACGACCGCCACGATGATCAGCACGGCACCGAGCAGGAAGGGCACCCGCCACAGCCAGCCGAACAAAACCTCACGGTTGGCCAGGCCCAGCAGTGCGAAGGTGCCCGCGCCGAGCAGCGTGCCGATTTGAATGCCTACGAAGGGCAGAGCGGCGAAGAAGCCTCGCCGCTTCGGGGGCGCGAACTCCGAGATCAGCACGGTGGCCCCGGCCTGTTCTGCACCGGCACCCAGACCCTGCGCGACGCGCAGCAGAACCAGCAGGATGGCGCCCCACATGCCGACCATGTCGTAGGTGGGCAGCATGCCGATGAGCATCGACGAGCCTCCCATCAGCGCGATCGTGATGATCAAGATCAGCTTGCGACCCAGCTTGTCGCCGAGATGGCCGAACACCAGTCCGCCGATCGGACGCGCGGCAAAGCCAACGGCGTACGTTCCGAACGAGGCGATCAACGCACCGGCCTCACCGAGCGGCTTGAAGAAGAGCTCGCCGAAGATCAGGGCGCTGGCCAGACCGTAGATGTAGAAATCGTAGTATTCCAGGGCCGAACCCACCGATGAGGCGAGGGTGGCGCGACGCAGTTGTACGGGGTCGACCACATCGTGGGTGTCGGCGGGTACCGTGCGACGGTCTGACATTGAGAGCTCCTTTGTTCTCGAGGCGTCTGGAGCAAGCATGCACCATAGAGAGAACGCAAGGCAATAGAATGAACAAGGTCGTTGGTTGCACTGCGCCCAACCAGGTCCGCACCCGCGGTGGGTGCCTTGACCGGCCAGCGCGCCGACAATGCGGTGATGATCGGGGGCGCAGAGGTGCCTGATGGCGCGTCCGCTGTTGGGTAGCTTGCCGAAGCTGCCGGAGCGTCGTAGCCGGTCGGTCAACGCGACACGTTCGAGCGCAGATGCTCGGGAGTATTGACTAACGCGCCCGCCGCCGGTCGAGCTCGTCGAAACCCCTAGCCACGGCGTGATGACCAAGGTTTCGACAAGCTCGACCAGCGAAAGATCAGTGTTTCCTTAGCCGGTTGCCATCGGGTTTCCCAACAGCCGCGCGACTCGCTGTAGCTCGGCAACCAGCCGATCGCGTTCGGTGTCGTTCCAGTCCGACTTGAGCTTGGTCACGCTGATCGCCAGAATCGGCGCCCGTACCCCGCGGGTCGGCACCACGACGGCCAGGCCCATCACGCTGTCGGCGGACTCCTCCTCGTCGACGGCGTAGCCTCGGGCCCGGGCCAGGCGAATGTCCTTGAGTAGGCCTGGCACGGTACGGCGCGACAGACCGGTCAGCCGCGGTAGTTGGTCGATGCCGTAGTAGAGCCGCTCGATTTCGGAATCGTCGAGCCGAGCCAGCAGCGCCTTGCCCTGGGCGCAGGACGACGCCGGCAATCGGTCGCCGATGTTGGTGGTCAGCCTGATCGCGGGGTGACCCTCGTAGCGGGCCAGGCACAGGGTGTCGATTCCGGCGGAGGTGGACAGTCGCAGGGTCTGGTCACGAAAGACCGGCGATTCCAGACAGGCCAGGTGAAACTCGCTCACCTGATCGAGGCGCGCCAGGTAGGCGCCGCCGAGTTCGACCAGCTTGCGTCCCAACGAGTAGCCCAGATCGTCGCGGCGGATCATGCCGCCCAACTCCAGTGCGGTGCAGATCGCGCTCGTCGACGATTTGGGCACCCCCAGCGCGCGGCTCAGGTCCGACAGGGTCATGGTGCCGTTCTCGCTGGCTGCGAGGGCATCCAGCACGGCGACACCCCGGCTGACCGCGGGCGCGGCCCCAGGGGGAGTGACATCGGTTCCACCGCGGACGGGCGACATTGCACCGGCTCCATTCATTCTAGAGAACAACGTTCCGTATGGTGAACCGAGATGGTAGCGCGCGTACCGTTCCCACACCAGAGCTGGAGTTGACTCCGCTAGCTCCTCCGCCTGGGTGGGGGTGTTGCCGCAGCGGTGAGTCTTCGGCTGCGCATGTCGTTGCCGCGGATCGTGATCTCCGCTTGGGCGCGATCGGGTGTGGGGTTGACGGTGAGCCAGCTCAAGGCTGTGACGAGGAAGGAGGCTTTGGTCTAGCGGGGGTCTGATCGGGTGGGGAAGTAGAGGATCCCGGACGAGTTGGCCGGGGATCGGTGCACCTCTGCCCTCGAGGCGGTCGAGTGCGGGAACCGCTGATTTTTCGTTGGTCGAGCGTGTCGAGACCTCAGGCGGAGTGCTCTCACGAGGGGTTTCGACGTAGTTCAACCAGCGGTGGGCGTATTGATCAGTACTTCCCCAGCCGTTTGACAAAGGGCGCTTACCGCGGGGCGATGCACCCGGGGTGGCGGGTACGTCCGAACCCTGAGGCGCGCACAGGTTCGTCACCACGAATCTTTCGCGAACCCTGCGGGGTCGTTCAGCGAGCGCTAGCTTTGATGCATGGCGAATACCCTGACCAACACCCCGACCAAGCTCTCCGTCATCGGTGCCGGCGCAGTCGGCTCGTCCCTGGCCTACGCGGCTCTGATCCGCGGGTCGGCGCAGAAGATCGCGCTCTACGACATCAACGAGAAGAAGGCCGACGCAGAGGTTCGCGACCTCAATCACGGCACTCAGTTCACCCCCTCGTCGGGCGTCGAGGGGGGCGGCAACATTGAGGTGGTCAAAGACTCAGACGTCGTGATCATCACCGCCGGTGCCGCACAAAGGCCAGGTCAGACCCGGCTCGAGTTGGCCGGCGTCAACACCAACATTCTCAAGTCGCTGATGCCCCAACTGCTCGAGCAGGCGCCCAACGCGCTGTACGTGCTGGTCACCAACCCTTGTGACGTGCTGACGGTGGTCGCGCAGAAGGTCAGCGGCCTACCCAGCACCCGAGTGTTCTCTACCGGCACGATGCTCGACACCTCGCGGCTGCGGTTCGCCATTGCCGAGGTGGCGCGCATCTCGACCGCTCACGTGCACGCCAACATTCTGGGGGAGCACGGCGACACCGAGTTTCCGGTCTGGTCGAGCGCCAAGATCACCAGCATTCCCATTCGCGAGTGGGCCGACTCCACCGGCCGGCGGATGTTCGACGAAACCCTGCTCGAGCAACTCGGCGACGAAGCCATGCACGCCGCTTACAAGGTGATCGAGGGCAAGGGTGCGACCAACTACGCGATCGGCCTGACCGGCGCCCGGCTCACTGAGGCACTGATGAGCCCGCATCGGTCGGTGTTCCCGCTCTCCAGCGTGCTGAACGGCTGGCACGGCCTGCATGACGTCGCGCTGTCGGTGCCGACCATGGTGTCGCGCAATGGCATCGAACGCGTGCTGGACGTCGCCCTGGACGACTCTGAGCTGGCCAAGCTCAAGAGTTCCGCCGAGGCACTGCGCAAGACGCTCAGTTCGCTGGGATTCTAGGGGAACGCTGATCATTCGCTGGTCGAGCGTGTCGAGACCTCAAACGGCGTGCACTCACCAGGGAAGTGCTGATCAATGCGCCCACCGCTGGTTGAGCTTGTCGAAACCCCTTACCGGATCGGCATAGTCGAGGTCTCGACACGCTCGGCCAGCGAAAGGGAGCGCTTGCCTCGGGGTTCGACACGCTCGGCCGGCCAAGATCGACGTGTCTCTCAGGGCCAAACCCGGCTACTTGATCGGCTCGGTTCGCGAGGCGACGCTCTCGGCGAGGGTGAGTGCGGCCGTCCGCTGCTCTGTGGAGCTGCCGCCGAGCCCCATCACCCGCACGTAGTAGGTGTCATCGATCGCGACCAGCGCAGTGGTGATGGTGCCTTCGCCAGTGACCCCGGACCGGTCGGTTCCGGAGTAGTTCTCCTGCTGGCTCAGTTCCTCGAGTTCGGAGGAGAGCGCGGTTCCTTTGGGGTCGTGAACCACGACCACCGACAACATCGCGCCGCCGTCCACGCCGACCAGCGCGCACTCGCCGGCGCGGTGGGTGTTGGTGAAGGTGTTGAGTTCGTGCAAGGCGGTGAGCGGTTGAGCGATCACTGCGGCAGCCTGGCCGGCGTCCACGCGGTCGCTGCATAGCTGTGCCTGGCTGCCGATCGTGGACGGCTCCGGGTCGGGATCCTCAGCGACGCAACCGGCAACGGTCAGCAGTGCGGCAACCACCACCAGCGAAGGTGCGAGCACGGCAACGCGGCGGGCGTGCAGTGACCCGAACAACCAAGGCATGGGGACGACCCTACCCGGGTCGCTACCACCGCGGGCCGACCGCAGGGTGCCCCCCTGGTCTTTGACGGCGCGGGGGCGGACGACTCGGGTCGTCAGCAATGCCGCGGCCGGTGACTGGCTAAGTGCCGGCTGTGAATACTGACCCTATGAGCCTGCAGCCGAACCCAGCCAGCCCGCCGACCCCACGTGGTGGGCGTCCGAGCCTACGCATCGGTGACGCCGAGCGTGACGGGGCGTGCCAGGTTCTCTCCGGTCATTTCACGGCCGGCCGGCTGAGCGGTGACGAGTTCGACGAGCGGGTTGAGGCGGCGCTGGCGGCGCGCACCGAGAGAGACCTCCGGGAGCTTCTGGCCGACCTGCCGACTGCTGAAGGGCCCTCCGCTCCGGCTCCCGAGTCCGCTGTGCGTCGTGAGAGCGTGACAGGCGTCGACATGCTGGTGGGGCTCCTGGGGTTGGCTGCGGGCCTATGCCTGCTGCTGCTGTTCCTGGTTGCCGGAACGCAGTACGCCGGGTTTGGCTTCTTCGCCTGCTTGGGCGCCGGAACCGTTGCTGCCGTGGTCACCCACTTCATTCACCGAGCGCTGAGTCTTCCCCGCTAAGGAAACACTGAGCTTTCGCTGGTCGAGCGTGTCGAGACCTTGGTCATCACGCTGGGGCGAGGGGTTTCGACAGGCTCAACCAGCGGTAGGCGCATTGATCAGTGCTTCCCACCGGTGGGCGGCGTAGTGAGTGGCGTCAGAGGGGTGCAGTGGCGAGCCGGGTGCGCGAAGGCGTACCGGGTCGTACGGCGAGCGTGCCTGGTGCAGCCAAAGCGCCCGGCTGGCGTCGCGGGGTAGCCGCAAGTCGGTGGACCGAGGCTGAGAAGGTCCGCAGGCAGCCGAAGGCGGCTGGCCGTCCCCCAGTTCGCAGGTGAGCACCGACTCCTCACTCGACGTGGCTCGCAACGCCTTCGCTCGTCGGCGGCATTCATGCACGCACTGGAACGATGGTGACTCGACAACCCAGCATCAGGAACCTCCCCGTCGTGCTGCCGATAGTCTGTGGCCGACGCCCCACGAGATTGGACGCCGATGCAGCCGCTCATCGCACCTGGAATTCTGCTCGACCAGAACATTCCGCTGGCGATCGCCATCGTTGTGGGTTCTTCCGTCGCCTACGCGGGCGGATCGACCTTGCAGCATCTGGCCGTCAGCCGGCTGGTCGACAAGCACGCCGACAACCGGGCCATGAACCTGCGTCAACTGTGGCGGCTGATTCGCACGCCGCTATGGCTGCTGGGGCTGTTCACGATCGTCATCGGTGCCTCGGCGCACATCTTCGCGCTGATGATCGCACCGGTCACCGTGGTGCAGCCGGTCGGCATCCTGGCCGTGCCCTGGGCGGTTCTGATGGCAGCACGCATTCACCGGCACACGGTGACTCGTCCCATGTGGGGTGCGGTGGCGATGACCGTAGCGGGCATTGTGCTGTTCACCGGGCTCTCGGCCACCGCCGCCGCCCGGCATACGGTGCTCGACCCACTGGCGATCGCCATCGGGGTGGGGGTGATCGTGGTGCTCGGCACCGCTCTGGGCCTGCTGGGCTGGAAGGGCCCGGTGCACCTGCGCTGCCTGATGTGGGCCTCGGGCGGCTCGTTTTTCTACGGCCTGTCCGCGGGGATGGTGAAAGCCACCTCCGAGGTGATGAAGCACGAGGGCTTTCACGATCGTCCGGTGTTCTGGATCGCCGCGCCCTTTCTGGTGCTCTCCTACGGCATCGGCGGCTTCATGGTGCAGCAGGCCCTGGCTAACGGACCGGCTGAGATTACCGTGGGCTCGATGACCACCACCGATCCGATCGTGGCGGTCAGCTTCGGCCTGGTCGTGCTGGGCGAGGGCGCGCTGATTAGCCCGCTTGCCGGCGTCGGCATGGCTCTGGCGGGGGTGCTGGCGGTGTGGGGTGTGGTGTTGTTGTCGAAGCATCACCCAGACGCCGCGCGTCCGGTCGATGTGCCGGCGGTGCAGCCTGACCCGGTGAGAACGTTGTGACGCTCCGGGCCGCGCGGATCAACGCGCCTACCGCTGGCTGAGCTTGAAACCCCTTGCCAGCGTGATGACCGAGGTCTCGACAAGCTCGACCGGCGAAGAATCAGCGATTCCCTCAGCTCAGGCCTTCACGGGCAGGGCCGACATCTGAAGGCCGGCGCCGGTGGCCAGAATGATCGTGCCGTCTTCGTGCGGCATCGGAAAGAACACATAACCGGTGATCGGCTTCGACGGGGTTGCCGTTCCGGTGCGAATATCGGGTGACCTGGGGCTGGACGTCGGTGCGATCACCTGCGTGGACGCATTGGCGAACGCCACAAAGCTGAACGATATCGGGCCGTTGTCCGAATAGATGCGCAACTGCAACTGCAGGCCCTCGTCGGTCCAGGTCTGGTCGAGAATCTCCCACCGGCCGCGCTGCTGACCGGTCGGGGTGTCGAACGGATGGCCGGGGCCGGTCGATGCGGTCGGGGAGGCCGAAGGCGACGGGCTGGGCTGGGCTGCTGGTTGGGAACGCAGGTAGATGCCGCCCCCGATCACCAGCACCAGCGTGACCATGGCGACGATCGTGACCAGCAGCGGGGTGCGGTTGGGTGGCGGGGCGAACTGGTTGATCGACACCGAGGCGGGCGGTGCCTCGCCGAGCGCCCGCCTCGGATCGAAGCCGGACGGCACCATGGCACTCGGGCGGGGCTGCTGGGACTGGTTTGGGTACTGCGGGCCTTGGCCGGGGTACGGCACTCCGGGCGGCAACTGTTGCGCACCCCAGGCGGGCGGCGTCGGGCCCGGCCCCTGCGGGGGCGGGCCTTGGGGCCATCCGCTGCCAGGTTGGTTCGTCATCAACAGCCAGGCTACCTGTCTGGGGATTGTCCACCGTCATTCAACGCCGCTGGGCGATCGGTGAACCGACGCGGCAGCCGGTGGGGCCGACGGTCACCGAGCCGGGCAACCCCGCGAACACCCGATCGACCACGCCGGCTCCGTTACGTGGCGTACAGGGCCAGGCACGTCCACAACATCGAGATGCACGGCAGCGAATTTCGAACACTGAGCGCAGCCAGGGGCGGTAGATGAGGGCATGACGAACAACTGCACCTCACCCGTGGCGCGGGTCCGTGACCTGCACGACCTTCTGGGAGTGATCCCGCACCTGCTCGGCTTCCACCCCGAGGAGTCATTGGTGGTGTTGGTGGTCGTCGACGGGCAGGTTGAACTGACTGCGCGGGCCGATCTGGTCGATCTCGAACCGGAAGGCCATCTCGAAGTTCTCCTCGACCGCATGATGTTGCGCTGGCCCGCCGCACGGGTGTGGTTGGTCGGCTACAGCGCCTCCGAGCGGCAGGGCTGGCGAATGTTGCGGCGGGGGAGGCTGCATCTGGGCGATGCGCTGGCCGGTGAACCGCTCTGCGTGTCTCGGGGTCGCTATCGGGTGGGCAGTGCCGATGGGCCGCGCTACGGCTATGATCCGGCCACCGCCCCGAGTGCCGCGGCGGCGACCGTACACGGGCTGCAGGCCCGGCCCAACCGGGCGGCAGTGCGGCGCAGCATCTGCGACGACTCGGTGCCATCGTTGGGGGCCGAGTGCTCGCTGGCCAGGGCTCTGCAACGGGTAGCGGTGCTCGATTCGGCGGCGCTGCCTGCCGAGATGGACGCCGCGGTGGCGGCGGGCCTGGCCGCACCGGCCAACCAGGCTCCCGACGATCTGGTGTGGCTGGCGCTACTGAGTACCGATCCGCAGGCGCGCGACCGAGCCCTGCTAGCCATCACCAGCGACAGTTCCGAGGCCTGTGTCGCCCTGTGGTCGCAGGTGGTCCGGGCCTGCCCGCACGGCTTGCAGGGGCAACCACTCGCGCTGCTGGGCTGGTCGGCGTGGGTAAGCGGCGACGGCGCAATGCAATCGATCTGCCTCGAAGAACTCGAGCGGCTCGGTGAGTCACTGCCACTGCAGCGCCTGCTCGATCGGCTCAACCATGCGATGGTGCCGCCCAGCTTCTGGAACGATCTGCGGGCCGAACTGCTCGATGCCGTCCAGCCGGGGTCACTGCAGGCGGGCCCCGATGAGCCAGCCAGCCACATACGTGATGCCCATGGCGAAGGCGCCCACGGTCAGGTTGCGTAGCACCGGCCTGGTGGCTCGGGTGCCACTCAACTGGGCACTGGTCAAGCCGGTCACCGCTAGGGCGAGCAGTACAGCTGCGAGAGTCACCGGCAATCGCAGCGGCACCGGTGTGAACACGATCGCGAGCAGGGGTATCAGGGCCCCGAGCACGAAGGACAGCATTGAGGCTCCGGCGGCCTGCAACGGGCTGGTCTGAGCGTCCGCTGCGATGCCCGCAGCGCTCTCGGTGTCGCGCTGGGTGCTGACTGACACGTACTCACCGCCGGCCATCGACAGGGATCCGGCGACCATGCCCGCTACGCCGGCGATGAACAACGCAACTGCGTCACTGGTCGCGCCGGCGACGCCGAACACCAGGCCGGCGGTCGAGACGATGCCGTCGTTGGCGCCCAGCACGCCCGCCCGCAACCAGTTGAGCCGCGACACCAATGCGGCGTCGGACCGTTCGGTGGTGGCCGGGTTCATGTGCCCACTGTGAACCGATCCCGGGCAGCGCACAAGCAAGGAAAGGCTGTCCTTCAAAGCCGCACAGACACGTGAGGTGTGCCGTGTGACAAGGCAATCTGGCATCAGACTCCGGTTTGCCGAGCTGCCGAAATGGCTGGCTGGCAGCCCCGGAGGTGCGCCGAGTCCCGGGTATGTCAGGGGGCGCGTCGAGGGGTCAAACGGCGGCTGTTCAACAGCTCACAACGAGTTTGGACGATCAGCGTCCCGAGGTGTCCAAGGTGAAGGTATGGAACGTCGAGCACGTCTGGCCGCCGACGACGAACTTTCGCAGATCGTCCGCCGCCGGCTGCAATCATTGTTGGCCGAGATCCCACCTCGGCGGGCGACCGAGCCGGTGGTGGAGTTCGAGCGCTCGAATGTGCCGAGCCACGACGGGGCAGAGCCTGATCGGGCTGTCGGCGAAGATCTGGCTGATGGCCTGGGCGGCGATGACGGCTGGGCAGGCTGGTTGCCCCAGGATGAGCCGATCAGCGCCGGACGCACGGGTCGATACGGCACCGACAGCACGGTTTCCCCAAGTTCAGCGGGCGACGCGGGCAATGATCGGGCCGTGCCTCGGCACGAACTGCTCGGGACGGGTACAGCGGCGCGTGTTGCCAAGGGGAAAGGTCGGGTGTCTGCTCTGCCGCCGGGGCTGGGGCTGCGGGCCCGCCAGTTCGTGCGCGAGCATCTGGTCGTGGTCGGCATTGTCGTGCTGACCGGGTGCCTGTGGGGTGGGTACTCGCTGCTGCAGGCCAAGACCACACCGGTGGCGATGGCCGCCACGGAGCCCTCTGTGCAGGTCAGCGTTGCTGCCCCCGCGCCGAGCGCGTCAGCCACCCTGCTGGTGCACGTGCTCGGCGAGGTGCGCCGTCCCGGGGTGGTCAGCCTGCCCGAGGACGCCCGGGTACAAGACGCGATCACTGCGGCGGGTGGCTTCACCGATCGCGCGGTTCCGGGGCAACTCAACCTGGCCGCTCGGGTCAGTGACGGCGCCCAGTTGGTGATCGGCCGCAAGGGCAGCCAGGTGAACGCCGCCACTGCTCCAGGCTCCACCTCGGCGTCCGACGCCACCATCGACTTGAACACGGCAACGTCCGAACAACTCGACACCCTTCCCGGTGTCGGCCCGGTGACCGCCCAGAAGATTCTGTCCTGGCGAGAACAGCATGGACGGTTTCGTGCGGTGGCCGAACTGCAAGAGGTCGACGGCATCGGCCCGAAAAGCTACGCCGAGATAGCGCCGCATGTCCGGGTCTGAATGGGCGGCCGGCTCGGGGCGATCGTCCAACGCCGGGCAGGAGGCCCCCGATCGGCTCTCGGGCAGGGGTGCGCGGCCGGGCGCTGCCGGACCGGTGGGCACCGACTTGCCTAAAGACTCCGCCCAGTCCGACAAGCGCGCACCCGACCTGCGCTTGGTGCCCGCGGCCCTGGCGGCGTGGGCCGGCATGTGGGTGGCCACGGCGGGGCAGGTCGCCTGGCTCAGCGTGGGCAGCGGCGTTGTCGCTGTTCTGGCCCTGGTGGCCGTCCGGCGTCGCTCGTGGCCGATGGCCGCGGTCGCGCTGGTGCTGGCCGGCTGCATGGCCACCGGGTGGGCTCGCTGGTGGCAGCAGCACCACGACCCGCTCACGGGTTTGGCGGCCGACCAGGCGGTCGGCACCGTCGAGCTGGTCGTGGTGGGCACGCCGCGCACCGGGGAACGCAAAGGAGTCAAGCCGCCATGGTGGCTCAGCGCGGCGAGGCTGGTCAGCGTCGATGCGCGCGGGCAGCGCTACCTCAGCGGTGCGGTGGTGCAAATCAGCGCGAGCGGGGAGTCGATGGCGAGTTGGGCGGCGGTTGTGCCCGGCACCACGGTGCGGGCGGCGGTTCGGCTGTCAGCGGCCGAACCCGGCGAGCAATCGGCGATTGAATTGCGAGCGCGCGAACCCCCGGTTCTGGTGACCGCGCCGGGGCCGATCGACTCGGCCGTCGAACAGGTGCGGGCAGGGCTTCGCCGAAGCGTCGCGCACCTGGAGACCGAGCCGCGGGCGTTGGTGCCCGCACTCGTTGTGGGCGACACCTCGGCCATGCCGTCCGACCTGGTCGAACGGTTCAGAGTGAACGGCCTGACCCACCTGACCGCAGTCAGCGGCGCGAATCTGACGTTGCTCTTGGCGTTTCTGAGCACTTTGGCCCGGGCGTGCGGGGTGCAGGGCTGGTGGCTGCGCGGCCTGCTCGGGCTGGGTGTGATCGGTTTCGTGGTGCTGTGCCATGCGGAGCCGAGCGTGGTGCGGGCCGCGGGCATGGGGCTGGTGGGGCTGGTCGCCTTGGGTGCCGGCGGCCGGGGCGGCCAGGCAGTGCGGGCGTTGTGCGTAGCTGTGGTGGTGATCGGGTTCGTCGAGCCGTTGATGGCCCGCTCGCTCGGCTTCGCCTTGTCGGTGCTGGCCAGCGCAGGCATCGTGGCCTGGTCGAGAGCGTGGACCGATGTGTTGGCTTCTCGGATGCCGCGGGTGTTGGCCGAGGGCATCTGCACGCCGTTGGCGGCGCAGTTGGCCACGCAGCCGCTGGTCACGGCGATCTCGGGGCAGGTGAGTGTTGCCGGGTTGGTGGCGAACCTGGTTGCGGGGCCGTTGGTCGGGCCAGCGACGGTGCTCGGCTTTCTGGCCGCCGCAACGGCGATTCCGTTGCCCTGGGTTGCCATGGGCTTCGCCACCGGGGCTGGTTGGTGCGCCCAGGGCTTGTGTTGGATCGCACGGTTGGGGGAGTTGTTGCCGGGGGCGGCATTCAGTTGGCCGGCAGGTCCCGCGGCGTTGTCGATCGTGCTGGCTGGATGCGTCGGGCTGGTGCTGGTGATGCCACAGATGTTGCGCAACCCGTGGCTGGCCGCGGCGGCTGCACTGCTGGTGGTGTTGGCCTTGCTGCGCCCGCCGGCTCCGCCTGGGTGGCCGCCCCGCGACTGGGTGGTGGTGTTCTGCGACGTCGGTCAGGGTGATGCGACGGTGGTTCGAGTCGCCTCCGATGCGGTGGCGATCGTCGATGCTGGGCCTGATCCGGCGAAACTGGCGACGTGTCTGCGTCAGTTGGGGGTGCAGCGGGTGCCGTTGGCGGTACTGACCCATTTTCACGCCGACCATGTCACCGGTGTTCAGGTGGCGGTGCAGGGCCATCGCACCGAGCGAGTGGTGGTCTCGGGCGCCACGAGTCCGGCTGCGGGACGTCGGTTGGTCGAGTTGGCGGCGGCAGAGGTGGGGCTGACGCAAGTGACCCCTGGCACGGTGTTGCAGGTCGGTGCGTTGCGGCTTGAGGTGCTGGCGGTGCGAACCACCGGGGGTACGACGAGTTCTGAAGAGGGCGAGTCTGCCGCCGAGAACGACGGCTCACTGGTGATGCGGCTGACCGTTTCGGGGGTGCGGTTGTTGTTGGCCGGAGACGTCCAAGAGGACGGTCAGCGCAACGCGCTGGCTGCCGGCCCGGACCTGTCGGCGGACGTACTGCTGGTACCGCACCACGGCTCGGGCCATCAACTGCCCGAGTTTCTGGCCGCGACTCACGCCGCGATCGCGGTGTTCAGCGTTGGGGCCGACAACGACTACGGACACCCCGCAGCGCGCACCCGGCGGGCCGTGGAGCAGTTGGGCATGCGGGTGCTGCGCACCGATCAGCAGGGATCCATCGGCATCGGCAAGACCGAGCAGGGCATCCAGGTCACCACGCAGCGGTAGCGGGTAGCCCGGCGGTGGGCAGTGAAGCCATCTGGTGCCGCTGTTCATCGGATGACACGGCGACCGCCGGGTTGTCGGCGCAGCCTGGCATGCTGACCCTGTGACCGCGCCGTTTGGAACCGCCACCCTCGTGCAGGGCCCCGAGAGCCTGCTGGCCGAGCGTGCCGTGCAGGGCCTGATCGGCAGTGCTCTGGAACAGCGTCCGGACGCCGCGGTGAACCGGCTGCGGGCGGCTCAGCTCGATCGCGGCTCGTTGGCAGAGGCCACCGCGGGGTCACTGTTCAGCGCTGCCACGGTGGCCGTGATCGAGCAGTTGGCGGAGTTGCCCGCCGAACTTGCCGACGAGGTGGTGGCGCTGGCCCAGCAGCCCGGCGACGACCTGGTGTTGCTGCTGGTGCACGAGGGGGGAGCCAAAGGCAGGGCGCTGGTCGATCGACTACGCAAGGCGGGCGTCGAATCGGTCGAGGCTCCCGCGGTCAAGGTTTGGGAACTGCCGCAGTTCGTGGTGGCCGAGGCGCGCAAGCGCGGCGCTCGCATTGATCGGCAGTCGGCCGAGGCGCTGGTGGGTGCCGTCGGCAGCGATCTGCGTAGCGTCGCGGCTGCCGTCACCCAGTTGCTGGCCGACAGCGAACAGCCGGTGATCACCACCGACGACGTGCGCCGCTATTTTGCCGGACGGGCCGAGGTAAGCGGTTTCGCCATCGCCGATCACTGCCTGGACGGCAACCGTGAGGCGGCACTCAGCAGCCTGCGCTGGGCGCTTGAGACCGGGGTGGCTCCGGTGCTGCTGACCAGCGCGGTCGCGTCCGCCCTGCGAAACCTGGGCAAATATCTGGGTGCTCGTGACGAGCGACTGCGCGATGTCGACCTTGCCCGGAGGGTCGGCGTGCCACCGTGGAAGCTCAAGGACCTCGCACGCCAGTCCCGCGGCTGGTCGAACCCGGGTGTCGCCCGGGCCGTTCAGCATGCGGCAACGGCTGATGCGGCCGTCAAAGGCGCTTCGGGCGGCGCCGACTACGCCCTGGAGTCGCTGGTCTTATCGGTGATCGATTGTCGCAACCGTGACCGGCACGCCGGAGCCGGCAGATACTGAGCCCTTGGTCACTCGGCCGAAACCAGCGCAGCAAGGCGAAACCCGCCCCTGCGGCGGGGGGAATGCCGCGGGGCGGGTTTCGCGTGGGGGGTTGGCACCCCGGTCTGGCAATTCAGCGCTTGACCGAGATGTGCACGTGGTCGAAGTGGTTTGCAGTGGCGCCACCACGGCTCGCCATTGTGCGCCAGTGCGGGTTCTGTACCGTCCAGATCTTCTGGCGGAAGATCACGTAGTGAATCGTGTACTTCTTGGCATGCTTGGTGAAGTACTTCGCGATCGACCTGCCGAGCGTCGCGTTCTTCTTCCACGAGGGAATCATTACGTCGATGGCGCGCCCGGCCGGGTGGTCACCGGAGTAGCGGCTGCCTGCCCGCCAACCACCGATGCGCTTGATCTGGTACCAGTCGCGGCGCACTTTGAAAGCGACCTTCTGGGCCCGCTTGGTCAGCCGCTTGGCGTTCGAGATCTTCGCCTTGCCCTTCTTCTTCGCTTTCTTGGCAGGCTTGGGGGCAGCCGTGGTCGGCGAGGCTGTCGGGGTGGGCGAGGCGGTGGTCGTGGTGCTCGGCTCAGCCGTTGCGGCGACGGTCGGCTCGATGGAGGTGCTGACCGAGGGAGTCGGTTCGGCGCTCACCGGGTCGGCGTTCGCTGGCGTGGCCACGGCGAAAGCCCCGATTCCGAGCGCCAGAGCGACGGCCGTCGAGACGGCGATAACGCCCAACCGCGTGGAAATAGTCATCAAAGGCCCCGTTGCTGTCTGCCGCGGAACACCCGCGATCCGCTTGAACTCTGGCGCCGTCGCCCGATCACAAGCTGCTGAGAAACCTAACCACAGTCTGAGGAATGGCGCAATGTGCTCAGCTTTCCCCAAGGAAGTGTTCGCCGGCGCCTGTGCCGGGTTGCGGCTGGCGACCCGCAGTAGATTCGAGTCTTCGGGGGTCTCCAGCCAGCCCCGGACGACTGTCGTCCCACAGCCAGTGAAACATCGATTTTCGCTGGTCGAGCTTGTCGAGACTTCAAACGGGGCGCTCTCACTAGTAGTGTGTCGTGTCTAAATATTTGGGTATAGGTGTCGGAGTTTGATGCGGGCGTCGTTTGTCGTGAACTGCCAGTCGACTTGCCGTTGGTCGTCGTTGGTCGCTTTCTGCCAGGCGGCGAGTTCGGCGTTGAGGACGTCGAGGTCGTCGATGCGGCGGGTGAGGCATTGCCGGCTGAGGGCGGACAGCTCGATCTCGGCGATGTTGAGCCAGGAGCCGTGCTTGGGTGTGTAGTGGATCTCGAGCCGTTCGGCGAGAGCGCGGGCCTTCGCGGGCTCGAACGCCTCGTAGAGCGAGCCGAGGGTATGGGTGTTGAGGTTGTCCATGACGAGGACGACGCGTTTGGCGTCGGGGTAGTCCATGGTCAGTAGCCGGTCCACGCCCGCGGCCCAGTCGATCCGGGTCCGCCGCGGCTTCGCGTCGACGTGGCGGTGTCCGGCGAGCGGCTCGACCCAGACGAAGATCGAGCAGGTGCCGTGACGGACGTACTCCGAGTCCTCTTTGAGATCGTGGCCGGGGCGCGCCGGGATCGGGTCACGAGCGTGGCCGAGCAGCTGGTACGGCTTCTCGTCCATGCACACCACCGGCACTGCCGGGTCGAAGGGCCGGTGGTAGACCTCCAGAACATCCTCCATCCGCGCCACGAACTCGGCGTTGGCTTTCGGCGGGATCGTCCAGCACTTCTTTAAGTGAGGACGAAGCCCCCCTTTTTCAGGGCCCGCCCAATCGTGGAGTGATCCAGAGGCGGCAGCCCGTCGGTAAGGGCCACGTGTTTCTCCAGCAGCCGCAACGACCACCGGTCGAACCCCTCCGGCGGTCTCGTGCACGCCAGCGCGATCACCCGCGCCTCGACATCCCCGGTCACCTTCGGTGGCACCGGCGGCGTGACCCGTTTGCGGCGGCGAATCACCTCATCGGCATCCCCACCGGACTCGACGAACCGCTTCGCGATCAGATACACCGTCTGTTCGGACACCCCGACACGCTCCGCGACAACCCGCCGACCCGGCACGACCCTCGCGTTCTCATCCAGCTCAAGCAGAACCCTCGCCCGCGCAATCATCCGCGCCGGATGCGTCCCCCGCGACACGACCCTCGTCAGCTTCACACGATCCTCAGCCGTCAACGCGACGACATGATCCTTCAGCCTGGGCACGATACGACTCCTCCCGATCAAGCATCAATCAGGACAAGCCAATCCCACCCATTACCAAACTATTAGGAGCGACACTCCACTAGAGGTTTAGACAGGTTTAGACAGGTTTAACCAACGGTGGGCGCTTTGACCAGTAGTTCCATAGGCCTGATCAGGCGAAACGTTGCCCGTCCGGGCACCTGATCGTGAGACTGGGGACGCCAAAACGCCGTCCGACCCGGTCGGACGGCGCTGAGGGTGCTCAGTTCAGAGCGCGGCGGCCTTGGCCGCGATCGCCGACTTGCGGTTGGCGGCCTGATTGCTGTGAATGACGCCCTTGGACGCGGCCTTGTCGAGCGCCCGGCACGCGGTCTGGGCCAGGGTCTGCGCCTTCTCGGCCTCGCCGGCGGCGGCAGCTTCACGGAAGCGGCGCACGTGGGTGCGCAGCGCAGACTTCACGGCCTTGTTGCGCTGACGAGCCTTCTCGTTCGTCTTGATGCGCTTCATCTGGGACTTGATGTTCGCCACAGGGCTTGCCTCTTCGATGTTTGATGCTGAGTGAGCGTCCAGACGCGGACGCGACCACTAACCCTACCAAAGGCCGCCACCGGGAACCAAAACGCTGCCGTTGCCACCCAGGCGACGGCCACGCCCGCGAGGCCACAACCTCCTCCTACGCCGGACGGCGCCGGGTGTGCGGAGCCGTCGAGGTGGCACGGTATCGTGAGGGGCCGTCCGTCAATCAGGAAGCTGCATGTCTGCACCACGTCCCGGCGCCACGCCACCGGAGCTGCTCCGCAACTTCTGCATCATCGCCCACATCGACCATGGCAAGTCCACCCTGGCCGATCGCATGCTGCAGTCGACCGGCGTCGTCGATGCGCGGTCGATGCGGGCGCAGTATCTCGACCGGATGGACATCGAGCGCGAACGCGGCATCACGATCAAGAGCCAGGCAGTGCGTATGCCTTGGCGCAGCGCGGGCCGCGACCATGTGCTGAACATGATCGACACCCCTGGCCATGTCGACTTCACCTATGAGGTCTCGCGATCGCTCGCCGCCTGCGAGGGTGCGATTTTGCTGATCGACGCCGCCCAGGGCATCGAGGCGCAGACGCTGGCCAACCTCTACCTGGCCTTGGACGCCGACCTGCACATCATTCCGGTGCTGAACAAGATCGACCTGCCCAGTGCGCAGCCCGACAAATTCGCCGCCGAAATCGCCCACCTGGTCGGCTGCGACCCCGATGAGGTGTTCCGGGTGTCGGCCAAGACCGGTGCGGGGGTGACCGAACTGCTGGACGCCATCGTGGAGCAGATTCCCGCCCCGGTCGGTATCGCCGACGCCCCCGCCCGGGCGTTGATCTTCGACTCGGTCTACGACACCTACCGCGGCGTGGTCACCTACGTGCGCGTGGTCGATGGGGCGCTGGCACACCGCGACCGCATTCTGATGATGTCGACCAAGGCTACCCACGAGGTGCTCGAGGTGGGCGTGATCAGCCCCGAGCCGCTGCCGTCCAAGGGGCTGGGCGTCGGTGAGGTGGGCTACCTGATCACCGGGGTGAAGGACGTGCGGCAGTCCCGGGTCGGCGACACCGTCACCCTGACATCGCGCCCGGCAGCGGAGAACCTGGGCGGCTACCGGCAGCCCAACCCGATGGTGTACGCCGGTCTTTACCCGATCGACGGGGCCGACTTTCCCGAACTGCGCGAGGCTCTGGACAAGCTACAGCTCAACGACGCCGCGCTCACTTATGAGCCCGAGACGTCAGGGGCGCTGGGCTTCGGCTTCCGGGTCGGTTTTCTCGGCCTGCTGCACATGGAGATCGTGCGAGAGCGACTGGAGCGCGAGTTCGGCCTCGACCTGATCTCGACCGCGCCCAACGTGGTTTACCGGGTGGTGATGGAGGACCGCAGCGAGCATCTGGTGACCAACCCGTCGGAATACCCCGAGGGCAAGGTGGCCGAGGTGTGGGAGCCGGTGGTGAAGGCCACGATCCTGACCCCGACCGACTACATCGGCACCATTCTGGAGCTGTGCCAGGCCCGCCGCGGCACTCAGACCGGCATGGACTACCTCAGCGAGGACAGGGTCGAGATTCGCTACCAGTTGCCCCTGGCAGAGATCGTCTTCGACTTCTTCGACGCGCTGAAGTCGCGCACCAAGGGTTATGCCTCGCTCGACTACGACGAGGCCGGCGAGCAACAGGCCAAGCTGGTCAAGGTCGACATTCTG
The DNA here is from genome assembly GCF_047602085.1 of Micropruina sp. Taxonomy (GTDB): domain Bacteria; phylum Actinomycetota; class Actinomycetes; order Propionibacteriales; family Propionibacteriaceae; genus Micropruina. Next base: position 177,965 of record NZ_JASGID010000004.1, on the reverse strand, counting down.
CTGCACGGCGAGCCGGTGGACGCGTTCAGCGCGATCGTGCACACCGATGCCGCCTACGCCTACGGCGTGGCGATGGCGAAGAAGTTGAAGGAACTCATCCCGCGGCAGCAGTTCGAGGTGCCGATCCAGGCCGCGATCGGGTCGCGGGTGATCGCGCGCGAGACCGTCCGGGCCATGCGCAAGGACGTGCTGGCCAAATGCTACGGCGGCGACATCACCCGCAAGCGCAAGCTGCTCGAGAAGCAGAAAGAGGGCAAGAAGCGAATGAAGATGGTCGGCCGCGTCGAAGTGCCGCAGGAGGCGTTCGTGGCCGCGCTCTCCACCGGCGAGACGAGCTCGAAGAAGTAGGCTCCGGACACGTTGGTCAGCGCTCCCCAGCGCGTCGATACCGCTTCGGCCCCCGCAACACTCGGGCCACCGACGTGGCTTCTGCTCAGCTCGCCAACTCGCCAATGCGGAACCCGGCGAGCAGGGTCTGTGGCCGCTGATCGCCCGAATGCTGGGCTTCGAAAGCCTGTGTGGCGTCGGTGCCGCAGATCGCGACGATGTGATCGGCGCCGCCCGGGTGCTGATTCACCCAGTCGGTGAGGTTGTAGACGCTGTCGTCGATGGCCGCCCAACAGTCGGTCGCCTGGTTGTGCTGCTTGACCTGATCGAGGGTGTAGCTCGCCTCGGCACTGGTGCTGCCGGATGCTGTCGCCGATGTCGTCGCCGCCGCTGGTGTCGTCGCCGCCGCGGACGTCCCGCCCCAGACCGCGCTCGCGCCGCTGTGACCGACCAGCACCGTGAGCGTGACGGACGCCGCTGCCACCACCGCGGCCAGCACCCCGATACCGCGGGTGAGCGGCGCCTGCTGCTGCTGACCACGCTGCATGAAGTACCACACCGCCGCCAGCACCACGGTGGCTGCGGCCAGCCAGGGCAGCACCTGCCCGAGTGCCTGATGGGTGGCGGGAACGCCAACCTGTTCGGCCAGCGCATTGCCTGAGGCTGCCGCCACGAAGGCCGAGATTGCACCGGCCACCAGGCCGAGCACGCTCAGCCCGGCGAAGCTGCGCCGCCAGCGGGCGACGAACACGCAGGCGATCAGGCCGATGGCCGACAGCGGCAGCAGTACGACGACGGCGTGCACCACAAGCGGGTGCAGCGGTAGACCAAAGACATCGAACATGGGCGGGGGCTCCTCGATGGGCGATTCCGGCTGGGTCGTTGATACGTCAACAATACCCACCGGGCAAACGTTCGGGTCAACGTCAGGATCGGGTTGATCGGCTGCGTCCGTGCAGCAGCCAGGCGGCCAGTCCGCCGCCCACGGCACCGCCCAGATGGGCCTGCCACGAAACCCCCGGCTGGGTCGGCAGGACGCCCCACAGCACCCCGCCGTAGACCAGGAGCACGCCGGCGGCGATCGCGATCTGCGCCCCGTTGCGGGTGAACGCCCCGCGGAGCAACAGGTACGTGAGCCAGCCGAAAATCAGACCGCTGGCGCCGATCGTGACGGTGCCGGGAGGGCTGAGCAGCCAGGCGAACAGACCGCTGACCACCACCGACACCAGGGTGGCCCAGAAGGCCGCGGCGTAACCGCCCAGCAGCACTAGAAAACCGAGCACCGCGAAGGGCAGCGTGTTGGCGGCCAGGTGCGCCCAGTCGTCGTGCAGCAGCGGCGCGACGAACACCGCGGGCAGCGATGAGGTATTCCAGGCATGAATGCCGAAGCTCTCCAGTGCACTGCGAGTGAGCTGGTCGATCATCTCGATCAGCCACAGCATGGCCGTCCACGCGCCGATCACGATGCCGGCGGTTCGGGCCGGCACCGGCGCGTGACGCCGCGACACCGTCTGGCTGGTCATGCCACCAGTCTGCCGGATGCGACAAACGAGTCGTTGGGCAGAAAGTGCCAGGGGAGCGCCGAGCAACGCAACCACTATCGGCTGAGCTCGTCGAAACGCCTGGGCACGGCGGTATTGCGGAGGGTCTCGACAGGCTCGACCAGCGAGGGTCGTGTGTTGGTTGAGCTTGTCGAAACCGCTTACCGCAGTCTGGTGACCGGGGTCTCGACAGGCTCGACCAGCGAGGGTCGTGTGTTGGTTGAGCTTGTCGAAACCCCTTACCGCAGTCTGGTGACCGGGGTCTCGACAGGCTCGACCAGCGAGGGTCGGCGCTTGTTCAGCCGGCCAGATCACCTACCTTGAGGGTGGCCAGTTGTTCGTTCGGTTTTGACTCGTCGTCGTGCTTGTTGTGAAAGGCGTCCGTGGCGTCGGTGCCGCACAGCGGAATGATCTTGTCAGGGCCGCCCGGATGCTGGTTGATCCACTCGGTGAGGTTGTACACGCCCTTGTCGATCACTGCCCAGCAGTCGCTCTGGCTGTTGTGCCTGGCCACCTCGGCCAGGGTGTAGGTCGCGGCGCCAGCGCTCGCCGAGGCGGCAGATGATCCCGAGGCGCTCGTGGCCGGCGACACGGCGCTGGACGCAGGCGATGGTGTCGTGGAGGCAGTTCCACCTGCCGCGCAGGCGGTGAGAGGCGCGAGCGCCAGGGTGGCCACAACGATTCCGGTGCGCAACGTCATGGGCCGAGAGTAATGATGTGTCACCAATCATCCAAGGGGCCCGGGCGGCACGATCGAGCACCCCACCGGGGACCGCTACCGTCGGACGGCATCGCCCCGCGCTGCGTCCGCGCCTGCTGTTGAACCCTCAATCAGGCTCATGCAGCGCTAGGCTCGCTGAGGTGCCGAAGGTTCGCGCGCGCCAGCGCTCATCCGGCCGCCTGCGTCATGGACGCCTGGCGGCATTTCTGCTGGCACCCAGCTTGTTCGGGCTCACGGCCTTTCTGCTCTTCCCGATCCTGGTGGTGATCTGGCTCTCGCTGAACCGGTGGGACCTGCTGACACCGATGCGGTTCGTTGGGCTGGCCAACTACGCCGACGTGCTGACCGACCCGACCTTCGGCAATTCGATGTGGCGCACGGTGCTGTTCGTGCTGTCGGTGATTCCGTTGCAGACCGCCCTCGGGCTGTTTCTGGCCGTACTGCTCACGCGTGGCCTGCCCGGCTCGGGACTGTTCCGGGTGATCTACGTGATTCCGTGGATCTGTGCACCGCTGGCGCTCGGCGTGGTGTGGAAGTGGATTCTGGCTCCCTACGACGGCGCCCTGAACAATCTCCTCGGCCTGAGCGTCGAATGGCTGTCTGACCCTGCCTGGGCGATGCCCGCGGTGGCCGGTGTGACCATCTGGTCACAGGTGGGCTACACCACGTTGTTCTTCATGGCCGGTTTGGGTGCGATACCCGAACCGGTTGTCGAGGCGGCCCAACTCGACGGTGCCGACGGCTGGCAGGTCTTCTGGCAGATCAAGCTGCCGCTGCTCGGCCCGACAATGTTCTTCGTGCTGGTCACCGGTGTGATCTCAGCCTTTCAAGCATTCGACCAGATCTATGCGCTGACTCCCAACGGCGGCCCCCAGGGCACCACCGACGTGATCGCCGGCCGGATCTACTTCGAGGCCTTCAAAGGCGGGTTCAACCTGGGCCAAGCCTCGGTGATGGCTCTGGTGTTGTTCGTGATCCTGGTGGTCGTCACCGTGGTTCAGCAGCGATTCTTCGCCGAGAGGATCACCTATGACCTCAGTTGACCACTCCGAGCCAGCAACGATCGTGGCGCGCGACGCTCCGGGCGCCCGGAACAAACCGCAGCACCTGCGCCGCAACCTGACCGCCGACGTGCTCACCTATCTGGTCTTGCTCGCAGCGGCCGTGCTCACCCTGGCGCCGTTCGCGCTCAGCTTCATGACGGCGTTCAAGTCGCCACAGCAGTTCGCGTCCGATCCTGCGCTCAACCTGCCGAACCCATGGACGACTGAGAACTTCAGCCGCTTGTTCGGGGGTGACTACGGCTTCGTCAGCCCGATCGTGGTGACGGCCCAGGTAGTGGGGGTGATTCTGGTCGGGCAGTTGGCGTTCTCGATCATGGCCGCCTACGCCTTCGCCAAGTTGCGCTTCCGTGGCCGCGACACCTTGTTCTGGGTGTACCTGGCCACGCTGATGATTCCGCAGGTGGTGATCGTCATTCCGCTGTTCGTGATGATGACCCAGATGGGGTTGCGTAACACCTTCTGGTCGCTGGTGCTGCCGTTCATGTTCGGGTCGCCCTACGCGGTGTTCTTGCTGCGCGAGCACTTTCGGGGCATTCCCGACGATCTGATCGACGCCGCCCGCATCGATGGCGCCGGTGACTGGCGCATTCTGTGGCAGATCGTGGCGCCGCTCTCGCGCGGCATCATCTCGACGCTCGCGATCATCACCGTGGTCAGCCACTGGAATAACTTCATGTGGCCGTTGATCATCACCACCGGCCGCGACTGGCAGGTGATCACCGTCGCGACGGCCAACCTGCAGAGCCAGTACAACGGCAACTGGACCCTGGTGATGGCCGCCACCACGGTTGCGATGGCGCCGTTGCTGGCACTGTTCGCCATCTTCCAGCGTTCGATCGTGAGCTCGATCTCACTCACTGGCTTCAAGTGAGCCACGGCAGGCGTCAATGGTGTGATGATTTGTGCAACCCAGAATTCGAGGAGGAGAACAGTGACAACGGTCAACACCCTGAGCCGGCGCACCTTGATGACCGGCCTGGCCGGAGCTGCCTTGATCGGCGCGGCCGGCTGTTCACCGGCGCAGCAGCAGTCTCAGCAGAGCGCCACCGCGTCGGCATCGGCAATCACCGCAACCATCACCGTCCGGTTGTGGGACGAGCAGGTGCAGAAGGCCTACGACGCGTCATTCGCCGAGTTCAGCAAGGCGAACCCCGGCATCACCGTGAAGACGTCGCTGGTGCCGTGGGCCGACTACTTCACCAAGCTGCGCACCGATGTGGGTGGAGACACCGCCGACGACATCTTCATGATGAACGGTTCCTACCTTCAGCCCTACACCTCGGGCTCGGTCATCGAGATCGGCAGCGATTTCGACGCCCTGAAGTCTGGCTGGGCGCAGCCGGCGGTGGAGCAGTACACCCTTGACGGCAAGCTGTGGGGGGTGCCGCAGCTCACCGACGGCGGGATCGCCCTCTACTACAACAAGAAGCTGCTGAACGACGCGGGCATCACCCCTGAGCAGCTCACCGGCCTGGTCTGGGCCCCGGGTGGCGGCAGCGACGACACCCTGTTGCCGATTCTGCAGAAGCTCACCGTAGACAGCTCCGGCAAGCGCGGCGACGAGAGTGGCTTCAACGGCTCCAAGCCCAAGCAGTGGGGCTATTCCGCGGCTCAAGACCTCCAGGGCATCTACTACAATTTCATCGGCTCCAACGGCGGCCAGTTTCAAGACGAGACCGGCAAATTCGTCTTCGCCGGCGCCGAATCGGTTGAGGCCTTTCAGTACATCGTCGACCTGATCAACACCTACAAGGTGTCGCCGGCGGCGTCCAACACCAACGACAACGGCGATTTCACCCGCGACCAGTTTCTGCAGGGCAAGATCGCGCTGTTCCAGTCGGGCGTCTACAACCTCAAGAACGTGGCGGACGGCGCCAAATTCGAGTGGGGCATCGCGCCGCTGCCCGCAGGGCCCAAGGGCGCGGTGTCGGTGGTCAACTCGGTGGTCGTGTGCGGCAACGCCAAGAGCAAGAGCCCCGAGGCGACCACCAAGGTGCTGCAGTGGCTCGGATCGACGCAGGGCGCCTCGTTCATCGGGTCTTCCGGTGCCGCTTTGCCGGCGGTGACCGGCGCCCAGGCAGCGTTCAACGAGTACTGGAAGAGCCAGAACGTCGACCCATCGCAGTTCGCCAAGCAGGGAGCGATGCCGGCTATCTCGGCACCCGCCGGTGAGAACTACGGTGCTGCCTACGGGGCGTGGAAGCCGATCTTCGACGAGATCTTCCTGGGCCGTACTGAGGTGGCCGAGGGGCTGCTGAAGGCGCAGGCCGCAGCGAACAAGGCGGCCGGTTCGTAGCCCCCACCCGGGCCCCGGACAACCGACGGCCACACTCTAGAATCGGCGCCGTGCAGGCAGACATCGGCATCATCGGCGGCTCCGGCTTCTATTCGTTTCTGGCAGACCCACAGCGCCTCGAGGTCACCACGCCCTTCGGCGAGCCGAGCGCGCCACTGGCGGTCGGTGACGTCAACGGCCGCACGGTGGCTTTCGTGCCGCGGCACGGGGAGCGCCATCAGTTTGCGCCGCACCGGGTGAACTACCGGGCCAACCTGTGGGCGCTGCGATCGGTGGGGGTACGGCAGGTGCTCGCCCCGTGCGCTGTGGGCGGGCTGAAGGCCGAGCTGGCTCCGGGCACGTTTGTGGTTCCCGATCAGGTCGTCGACCGCACCTGGGGACGCGAGCACACCGTGTGGGACGTCACCGCCCCCGTGGTGCACACGTCGTTCGCCGACCCGTACTGTGCGCGCGGACGGACGGCGCTGCTGGCAGCCAATGCCGACGCGGTCGACGGCGGCACCCTGGTGGTGATCAACGGCCCGCGGTTCTCGACCCGGGCCGAGTCCCGCTGGCATGCCGCTGCCGGGTGGTCGGTGGTGGGCATGACCGGCATGCCCGAGGCGTCCGTCGCCCGCGAGCTGGCGATGTGCTTCTCGACGGTTTGCATGGTCACCGACGCCGACGCGGGGGTCGAGGGGCCGGGCGTCTCGCACGCCGAGGTGCTCGAGGTGTTCGCGGGCAACATCGAGCGGCTCAAGGCGATGTTGCTCACGGTGATCGGCACCCTGCCCGAAGCCGAGCCCGATGAGACCGCCGTTTGTCCCTGTCGCCGGGTGCTGGACGGTCTGCCGCTGCCGTTCGAGCTGCCCTGATGCCCTCGGCACTGCCGACCGGACGACCCGTGCCCAGCGACGGCTCGTTGCCGGCTCCCGCCCTGGCCGAACTCGGCGACGGGCCGATCTCGCTGTACCTGCACGTGCCGTTCTGCGCCACACGCTGTGGCTACTGCGACTTCAACACCTACACCGCCGACGAGCTGGGGTCGGCACCGGGGAGTTCGCGCGACGCCTACCTGGCCGCCGCCCGCGCTGAACTCGCGCTGGCGGCCGGGGTGCTGGGGGAGCGTCGGGTCGGCACGGTCTTTGTGGGCGGCGGCACGCCGACCCTGTTGGCGGCCGATGAACTGGTCGGCCTGCTCGCCGCGGTGCGGGATCACTTCGCCCTGGCGCCCGGTGCCGAGGTGACCACCGAGTGCAACCCCGAATCGGTGGACGAGCGCTACCTGAACCACCTTGTTGCGGGCGGCTTCAACCGCATCTCGTTCGGCATGCAATCGGCCCGGCCGCACGTGTTGCGCGTGCTGGAACGCCGACACACCCCGGGCCGGGTTACTGACGTGGTGCGCTGGGCGCGCGCCGCCGGTTTCGGTTCGATCAGCCTCGACCTGATCTACGGCACGCCGGGGGAGTCCTTGGACGACTGGCGGGCCTCACTCGACGCGGCGCTGAGCAACCGTCCTGATCACCTGTCGGCCTACGCCCTGATCGTCGAGGACGGCACCCGGCTGGCGGCCCAGATCAGGCGCGGCGGGGTACCCGCGCCAGTCGACGACGACCAGGCCGATTTCTACGAGGTCGCCGACCAGGTGCTCAGCGAGGCCGGGCTGACCTGGTACGAGTTGAGCAACTGGAGCCGCCCGGGGCACGAGTGCCGGCACAACCTGGCCTACTGGCGTGGGGCGGCGTGGTGGGGTGTGGGGCCCGGTGCGCACTCGCACGTGGCCGGCGTCCGGTGGTGGAACGTGAAGCATCCGCGCCGCTACTCGGCCGCGCTGGCCGAGGGACGCAGCCCGGCCGCGGCTCGCGAGGTGCTGGGCTCCGACGACCGACGGGTCGAGCGGGTGTTGCTCGAGTCGCGACTGGCCGACGGACTGCCGCTCGACGTGCTGACGGCGTCGGAACGAGCCCGGGTGCCTGCCCTGGCCGGAACCGCCCTGGTGCTGACTGACGGTGATCGACTGACGCTCACTCGCCGCGGAAGGCTGCTGGCCGACGCGGTGGTGCGCGACCTGCTGGACTAGCGAAACAGCGAGTTTCGTTGGTCGAGCGTGTCGAGACCCTGAATTTGGTTGGTCGAGCGTGTCGAGACCCTGAGTTTCGTTGGTCGAGCGTGTCGAGACTGAGGTTGACCCCAAAATCCGGACAGGTGGTTGTTTGGTCAGGCGGCCTGGAGGGCCGGCTGGTCGGTCTGTCGGGCCAGGTGGTGTTCGTACTGTAGTGGGCTGAGGTAGCCGGTCTTGGAGTGGCGCCGGCGGGCGTTGTAGAACCCGTCGATCCAGGCATAGACGCCGCGGCGGGCCTCGACGATCGTGGCGAACACGTGCCGGTGGTAGTACTCGTTCTTCAGCGTCGACCAGAACGACTCGGCTGCCGCGTTGTCCCAGCACACCCCGGTGCGTCCCATCGAGCGCAGCAGGTCGAGCTGGCCGGCCACCTCGGCGATCTGCTGGCTGGTGTACTGACAGCCCCTATCGGCGTGGAAGATCACCTTCCCGGGCAGCTCACCGCGCAGAGCGACGGCCTGACGCAGCGCGTCCTCGACGAGATCGGCCCGCAGGTGGTCGGCGATGACACGGCCCAGGACCCGGCGGGTGTGGCCGTCACGGACCGCGCACAGGTAGGCCCAGCCCTCGCCAGTGGACAGGTAGGTGATATCGGAGAACCAGGCGACATCGCGGTGTCCCTTGTCGAAGTGGCGCTTGACCAGGTCCGGTGCCGGGTCGGGGTTCGGGCCGGGCACCGTGGTCGGCGGATGCCAGGTCCGGGGACTGATCCCGGCTATCTTGGCTTGCCGCATGAGCTTCGCGACCGTCTTGCGCGACACCGTCTCCCCAGCCTCCTGCAAGTCGGCGCGGATCCTCGGCGCCCCATACGTGTGATCGGAAGCCTTGTGGAACTCGACGATCTTGCCGGTCAGCTCGGCCCGCCGCTGCTCGGCGCGAGTCGGGCCGCCGCGACGACGCTTGCACCACTCGTAGTAGCGGCGCCGGTCAACCCCGATCAGCCGGCACATCCGGCTGATCGTGTAGTTCGCCTTCTCCGCGTCGATCACCTCGAAGCACTCCTGCCGGGAGTGTTCTTCGCCGCGAAGAAGGCTGCGGCTTTTCCCAGGAACTCGTTGTCCATCCGCAGTTCGGTGTTCTCGTGCCGCAGCCGTTCCAGCTCGGCCCGCTCCGACACGTCCAACGGCGCCTCCGGCGGCGCACCGATCCGGTCCCGCTCGGCCTGGACCCAACGGCCCAACAGCTGCGCACCCACGTTGATCTCGGCCGCGACCGCCGCGATCGTGCGGCCGGTGTCGATCACCAGATGCGCAGCCTCACGCCGATACTCCGGGGTGTAACTCTTCCGCTTCTTCGAAGTTCCCATCAAGGACATCCTCTCCGGCGGTCTCCGACAAGGGAACCCGCCAAGACGGTGTCCGGGTTACGGGGTCAACCTCAAGACCCTGAGTTTCGTTGGTCGAGCGTGTCGAGACCCTGAGTTTCGTTGGTCGAGCGTGTCGAGACCCTGAGTTTCGTTGGTCGAGCGTGTCGAGACCCTGAGTTTCGTTGGTCGAGCGTGTCGAGACCCTCGGCCATGTCGCTTCGGTAAAGCGTTTCGACAAGCTCAACCAGCGGTGGCCGCGCTGAGCAACGTCGGGCCTCAGCCGGCAATGATGCGACGCGCCCAGCGATAGTTGGGGTAGCTGCTGAGCGTGGTCACCGCGAGGCCATTCCGCGGGCTCCGGGCATGCACGAATTTGCCGCCGCCGATGTACATGCCGACGTGGTGCACGGGTGAGTAGAAGAACAGCAGGTCGCCCGGCCGCAGCGCGTCCTTGGCGACGGCGGTGCCGAGTCGTGACTGTGCCTGTGATGAGTGCGGCAGGGTGATTCCGATCTGCCGGTAGGCGAAGAGCATCAGGCCGGAGCAATCGAAGGAGTGTCCGCTGGAGGCCCCCCAGACGTAGCGGCTGTTGTGCACCTTTGACAGGGCCGCTCGGACGACGGTGGCCGCCTTCAGCTCGGAGCGCGACCACACCCGGGTGAGTGCACCCTGTGCCGTGTGGGTGGTGTTGTCGTGCTCGACCGGCGCGCCACGGTGGGCAGCCGACCCGGCGACCCGCGGTGTGGCGGGGGCTTCGGGCGTGGTCACGACGGACGCACCGGCAGAAGGCGGTGTTGCGAACGCGTTGGCAGGCAGATCGCACGGGCCCAGCGACAAGACCAGCGCCGCGCAGGCCGCGATTGAGGTGGGTAGTGCGAGGGGACGAGCACGCATCCGGGTGTTCCTTCTGTACAGGGTGTGGCTCTGCCGCCGCATCGCTAGGGAAATAACCTGAGATAAACCTGAGAGAAAGTCTAGGCTAGGTTCAGGAACAACAAAAGTCGGGCGGGGCGAGAGTCATGCTCTCGCCCCGCCCGTGGGGGTGTCTGGACGCTCAGCGTCTTGTCGGCGAAGTCGTCGCCGAAGCCCAACTCACCATTTGATGATGCGGCGCGCCCAGCGGTAGTGCGGGTACTTGCTCAGCTTGGTGATCTCAAGATCGTCCTTGGGGTTGCGGGCGTGCACGATCTTCCCGCCGCCGATGTAGATAGCCACGTGATGCACCGGGGTGTAGAAGAACACCAGATCGCCCACCTTCAGGTTCTTCTTGCTGATCTTCTTGCCCCGGGTCGACAGAGTGCGCGACGAGTGCGGCAGTTTGACGCCGATCTTTCGGTAGGCGTACAGCGCCAGGCCGGAGCAGTCGAACGAATTGGGGCCCGAGCGGCCGCGGACGTACTGGCCGTGCTTGACCTTGGCCTTGGCGGCCTTGACCACCTTCATCGCCTTGGCTTTGGCTTTGCTGGTCTTGGCCTTCTTGGGGGTGGTCGTCGTCGGCGACGTTGCGGTTTCGGTCGGCGTCGGCGTCGGCGTCGGTGTGGCGGTCTCTGTGGCCGTGGGTGTCGGGGTGGGTTCGGTTGCGGCGGGCGGGGTGACCTCGTCCGCCGCGGCCGGAAGTGCGACGGGTGCCAGTGAAAAGACGAGCGACGCGCTGATGGCGAGCGCGGCGCTGATTGCGTATGTGCGTGCGGGCATCGGTTGAGTCCTCCCGAGCGTGTGGCCGAGGTGGCTCTCGCTGAGAGCCAGGTGAGTATCGCCTGAGATCAAGCTGAGAGGACGATAAGCGATGCCGCCACAGATCGCCAACTCGGCGTGCTCAAGTGCCGGGACGCCGACCTGTCAGCGATCGCGCTCTGCGGGGCCACCCCCGCCATCGAAACCCAACCCGACCACGACAACCGAGCGCGTCCAGGGTGTCGACGAACACTCGGCCGGCGAGGTCGATCGGTGCACCCGGCCACAGGGTACGACCGGCGGGTCGGGTGACCCGTGGCTCAGGCAGGGACCACGTTCACCAGCTTTGGGGCCCGCACGATCACCGTCCGCACACCGTTGGGCGTCTCGTCGACCACCCGTGGCAGCGCCAGGGCTTGGCTGCGCAGAGCGTCCTCGCTGATATCTGCCGGCACCTCGAGCCGGGCTCGGACCTTGCCCTTCACCTGCACCACACAGGTGACCGTGTCGTCGGCGATCAACGCCGGATCAGCGACCGGGAACGGCTCGAACGCCAGCGACTCGGCATGCCCCAGCCGCGACCACAGTTCCTCGGCGATGTGCGGGGTCAGCGGGGCCACCATCAGCAGCATCGGCTCGATCGCGTCCCGCGGGACGGCACCCAGTTTGGTCAGCACGTTGTTGTACTCGGTCAGCCGGGCGATCGCGGTGTTGAACGACAGGCCCTCGTAGTCCCTGGTCACCGCGTCGATGGTCTTGTGCAGCGCGCGCGTGGTGGCGTCGTCCAGCGGCGCGTCGACGATGCGCACCTCGCCGGTGACCTCGTCGATCGCGTTGCGCCACAGCCGCTGCAGGAACCGCTGCGAGCCGACCACGGCCCGGGTCTCCCACGGCTTCGACTGATCCAGCGGACCCATGCCCATCTCGTAGATCCGGAAGGTGTCGGCGCCGTAGGTGTCGTACATGTCGTCGGGAGTGACGATGTTCTTCAGCGATTTGCCCATCTTGCCGTACTCCCGGAAGACCTCCTCGCCGTGCCAGGCGTAGCCCAGCTCGCCGTCCGCGCCAGGGACCTCCTCGACCTCGTCGGCCGGGACCGTCTGGCCGCGGGCGTCGCGGTAGGCGTAGGCCTGGATGTAGCCCTGGTTGTACAGCCGGCGGAAAGGCTCGGCGGAACTGACCTGGCCCAGGTCGAACAGCACCTTGTGCCAGAACCGGGCGTACAACAGGTGCAGCACGGCGTGCTCGACGCCGCCGACGTACAGGTCGACGCCGCCGACGTCCCCACCCTCGCTGGTTGAGCTTGTCGAAACCGTGCCACCGGTGGTTGAGCTTGTCGAAACCGGGGTCTCGACAGGCTCGACCGACGGGGTCTCGACAGGCTCGACCGACGAGACCTCCCGCGGGCCCATCCAGTAGCGCTCCACGTCCGCATCCACGAACCGGTCGTGGTTGGCCGGATCCAGGTAGCGGATCTCGTACCAGCAGGAGCCGGCCCACTGCGGCATCACGTTCAGTTCGCGACGGTAGGTCTTCGGGCCGTCGCCCAGGTCCAGCACTACGCTCGCCCAGTCGGTGACCCTGCCCAGCGGCGGCACCGGCTCGGACGTCGAGTCGTCCGGCTCCAGCGCCTGCGGGCTGTAGTCGTCGATCTCGGGCAGTTCGACCGGCAGCATGGACTCGGGCAGCGCGATCGGGTGGCCGGCCTCGTCGTAGACGATCGGGAACGGTTCGCCCCAGTAGCGCTGCCGGCTGAACAGCCAGTCCCGCAGCTTGTAGGTGACGGTTTCGACGCCGTGGCCGTTCGCAGTCAGCCAGTCGATCATGGTCCGCTTGGCGTCGGCCATGTCCAGGCCGTTCAGCGAGATTTCGTCGTTGGCCGAGTTGATCGTCGGTCCGTCGCCGGTGAACGCGGTGTTCTCGTCGTGGCCCTCCCACGGCTGCACGGTCCGGATGATCGGCAGGTCGTAGGCCTTGGCGAAGTCCCAGTCGCGCTCGTCCTCGGCCGGCACCGCCATGATGGCGCCGGTGCCGTAGCCCATCAGCACGTAGTCGGCGATGAAGATCGGGATGCGCCGGCCGTCCACCGGGTTGATCGCGAACGCGCCGGTGAAGACGCCGGACTTGTCCTTGTTCTCCTGACGTTCCAGGTCGGTCTTGCGGGCTGCGGCCTCGCGGTAGCCGGTGACCGCCTCGGACGGCGACGCCGCGCCGCCCGTCCAGGCCTGGTTGGTGCCTTCCGGCCAGGCGTTTTCGCCGGGCGTGATGGCGTCCACGATCGGATGCTCGGGGGCCAGCACCATGAAGGTGGCGCCGAACAAGGTGTCGGGCCGGGTGGTGAACACCGCGATCGCGGCCTCGTGGCCCTCGACGCCGAAGGTCACCGACGCGCCGCTGGAACGTCCGATCCAGTTGCGCTGCATGGCCTTGACCTTGTCGGGCCAGTCCAGCCGGTCCAGGTCGGCCAGCAGCCGGTCGGAGTAGGCGGTGATCCGCATCATCCACTGCTTCATGCTGCGCTTGAAGACCGGGAAGTTGCCGATGTCGGAGCGGCCCTCGGCGGTGACCTCCTCGTTGGCCAGCACGGTGCCCAGGCCCGGGCACCAGTTCACCGGCGCCTCGGAGACGTAGGCCAGCCGGTAGGAGTCGACGATGGTGGCGCGCTCAGCGGCGTCCAGGTCGGCCCACGGACGGTCGGACGGGACGGCGCGCTCGCCGGACTCGAACTCGGCGATCAGTTCGTCGATCGGACGCGCCTTGTCGGCGTCGGTGTCGTACCAGGAGTTGAACACCTGCAGGAAGATCCACTGGGTCCAGCGGTAGAACTCGACGTCGGTGGTGGCGACGCTGCGCCGGTCGTCGTGGGCGAGGCCCAGCCGGCGCAGCTGGCGGCGCATGTTGGCGATGTTGGCCTCGGTGGTGACCCGCGGATGCTGCCCGGTCTGCACCGCGTACTGCTCGGCCGGCAGGCCGAACGCGTCGTAGCCCAGGGCGTGCAGCACGTTGCGGCCCCGCATCCGCTGGTAGCGCGCCCAGGTGTCGGTGCCGATGTAGCCCAGCGGGTGCCCGACGTGCAGGCCGGCGCCGCTGGGGTAGGGGAACATGTCCAGCACGAACAGCTTTTCCCGGCCGCCGACCTTCTCCGGCTCGGCCCAGACCCCGGTCGGGTTGGGGGCGTGGAAGGTGCCCTCGGCCTCCCAGCGGTCTTGCCAGGCGATTTCGATCTGCCCGGCCAGCTCGGCGGTGTAGCGGTACGGCGTCTCGCTCATCTCATCCTTCTTGTCGCTCTGCTTGTGGACATGAAAAAGCCCCTCGCACATGGAGGGGCGCCGCGGTGACGAAGTAGTCAGCGCGGCTGTCGAAGCAGAAGTCGGAAAGTCACCGGTTCAGAATACCTCAGGCGGGCCGGTCGGCGCCTCAGCGGCTCCGAGCCGGGAACGGGCCCGATGCCCGACAAATAGTGGGCTGGATCGAATATCACCCGTGGGTGCCTGATCTGGCGTGTCAGGAAAGTGCTGATTCTTCGCTGGTCGAGCTTGTCGAGACCTCGGTCATCACGCTGGGGCGAGGGGTTGTGACAAGCTCAACCGGCGGTGTGCGCTTTGATCAGTACTTGCCTGCGTCCGAGCCGTTGCGGGTCGCCGGGCCGGATCGTGGGCCGTCCGCACAGTGCGGGGACTCAAGGCACGTGCTGACGCGGCGCGCAGCGCGTCTGCGGTCGGGCGCTCACGACGTGGCGTTAATCTGACGGCGTGAGCCGATACCCACGCGACGTTCTGGCACCCGGCTGGCAACAGGCCGGCAAGCCCGTCAGCAAAGAGATCCCAGCCCAGCCTGGCATGGTGCTGGAAGACCCGACCTCCGGGTTCGTCGGAGCCGTCGTCCGGGTCGAGAACGGGCTGCTCGTGCTCGAAGACCGCCGCGGCAAGCGCCGCAGCTTTCCGCTCGGCCCGGGGTTCTGGCTCGACGGCAAGCCGGTGGCGGTGACAGCGCCCAAGCGGCAGCCCAACGGACGCCCGACTCACACGGCGTCCGGCTCGCGGGCCGGCGCGACCCGTAGCCCGGCGAAGGTGGCACTGCCCAGCCGAATCTACGTCGAGGGACGGCACGATGCCGAGTTGGTCGAGAAGGTGTGGGGTGAGGACCTTCGGCACGTCGGGGTGGTGGTCGAATACCTGGGCGGCATCGACGACCTGCCCGCCATCGTCGCCGACTTCGCCCCGCAGCAGGGCCGCCGGCTCGGGGTGCTGGTCGACCATCTGGTGCCGGGCTCGAAGGAGTCGCGGATCGTCGAGCAGGTGACCAGCCCGTGGGTGTTCGTCACCGGGCACCGGTTCATCGACATCTGGGCGGCGGTCAAGCCGTCGGTGCTCGGGCTGCAGGCGTGGCCCGAGGTGCCCAAGGGGCAGGACTACAAGACCGGGCTGTGCCGCCAGTTGGGCTGGCCGGCCCGCACCCAGACCGATATCGCGGACGCCTGGCGGCACATTCGCTCGAAGGTCACCTCGTGGCGCGATCTCGACCCGGCGCTGCTCACCGAGGTGGAGAAGCTGATCGATTTCGTCACCGCCGACCACGCCGACACGCTGGAGCCGTGATGCAGACCGATGCCGTCACGGCCGCGATCCGGCAGGTGTGCGATGCCGAGATCATGCCGCGGTTTCGGTCGCTGGCCGATGACGAGATCATCGAGAAGCGGCCCGGCGACGTGGTGACGGTGGCCGACCGGCTCGCCGAGCAGGAGCTCGCCGCGATCTTCACCGCTGCCGACCCGGGCTGCCTCGTGGTGGGCGAAGAGGGTGTCTACGCCGATCCTTCGGGGTTGAAGGTGCTGCCGCACGCCGAGCGGGCCTGGGTGATCGACCCCGTCGACGGCACCCGCAACTTCACCGAGGGCAGCGCCGACTTCGCAGTGATGGTGGCCGAGGTGCGCGCGGGCGAGACCACCCGCAGTTGGATCTGGCAGCCGGTGCACGACCGCATGTACGTGGCCGAGAAGGGCGCGGGGGTCTATCTCAACGATGTGCGGGTCGCCGTGTCGCCGATCGGCGAACGGCTGGTCGGGGCGTTGCACGGGCGCTACGGGCACCCGCGCGCCCGCATGCCCGATACCGTAACCCTGACCAGGCTGGCTGGTTGCTGCGGTGTTGACTACCCGCTCGTGGTCGAGCGTGAGCGGGCCTTTCTTGGCTACTGGTCGATGCATCCGTGGGACCATCTGCCCGGGGGCCTGATGGTGACCGAGGCCGGCGGACGGCTGGCCACCATCGACGGCCGCGACTACGCCGCCGGGGTGACCGGACGGTACCTGCTCGCCGCGGCGTCGGACCAGCTATGGGAACTGGCTGCCGGGCTGGTCAGGGAACAGTTCGCTCTCTGAGCTCGCGCGCCAGGGAAGTGCTGGCCAATCCGACCCTCGCTGGTTGAGCTACGTCGAAACCCCTTGCCAGCGCCAGGTCGACTAAGGTCTCGACAAGATTCGACTAAGGTCTCGACAAGCTCGACCAACGTCTCGACAAGCTTCGACTAAGGTCTCGACAAGCTTCGCCCAGGGTCTCGACAAGCTCGACCAACGACCCTTGGCGACGTCAGCCGTCCAGGCGGTGCAGAGCACTCACCGCCAGCACCAGTTCACCGGCCTCGTCGGTCGCGTCGCAGTCCACCACGGCGTCCAGCACCCAGTCGCGGTTGTCGTCGGGGTCGCGCAGGGTCTGCCGCACCGGCCTGATCCGCGCCGTCACGCCCGTGGTCCCGACGGGTTCACCGGTCTGCTCCGGGCCCTGCGCCAGATAGGACGGCCCGCGCGCCTCGGCGTCGAGCAGCACCTCGTCGTGTTCGGCGTAGTAGTCGTCGAGGGCGGCGTCCCAGCGGCGCCGTGTCATCAGCACCTCGCGCTCCGGCTCAACCCGACCCGCGGCTTCGCGCTCGAGCCGGGACAGGGCGTCCGGGTCGTCGTGGGCGAACGCCGTCACCCGTGCCCACATCGCGTTGCGAATCAGCACCTCGAAGGGACGGCCCTGTTTCGACAGCGGCCGGGGCGGTGGGGGAGCGGCGTGATCGACGACGTCGCGCGGCGGGTGTTCCGGGTCGGTCAGCGCCTGCCACTCGTCCAGCAGTGAGGAGTCGGTCTGCCTGATCGTCTCGCCCAGCCAGTCGATGACGTCCTCCAGTTCGGGGCTGCGGTGGGCGTCGGGCACGGTGCGCTGCAGCGTGCGGTAAGCGTCGGTCAGGTAGCGCAGCACCAGGCCCTCGCTGCGGGCCACCTGGTAGCGGCGGACGAGGTCGGTGAAGCTCATCGCCTGCTCCCACATCTCGCGCACGATCGACTTGGGCTGCAGTGCGTCGGGCGGCAGCCACGGATGGGTCTGCCGGTAGGTCTCGTAGGCGGCGTCGAGAAGCTGGGCCAGCGGTTTGGGCCAGGTGATCGACTCGACGATCGCCATCCGCTCCTCGTAGTCGACGCCGTCGGCCTTGAGCCGCCCGATCTCGTCGCCGCGGGCGGCGTGCTGTTGGGCGAACAGCACTGGCATCGGCGCGTCGAGCACCGCCTCGATCACCGAGGTGACGTCGAGGGAGTAGTTGGGCGATTCGGCGTCCAGCAGGTCGAGCGCGGCCAGCGCAAACGAGGCCAGCGGCTGATTGAGCGCGAAATCGGACGGTAGCTCGACGGTCAGCACGTAGCGGCGACCGAACTCGTCGGGGACCTCCAGGCGGGTCAACACCCCGGAGCGCACCAGCGAGCGGACCAGCCGGAGAGCCCGCCGCACCAGGCGAAGCTGCGAGCGGCGGTCTTCATGGTTGTCGGTGAGCAACCGGCGCAGCACCACGAAGGCGTCATCGTCGCGGCTGAGCACGTTGATCAGCATCGCGTCGTCGACCTTCATGCGGCTGAGCAGTCGCTCCGGCTGGCCGGCGACCAGCCGGTCAAAGGTCTGTTCGCTCCACACCACCGCACCCTCAGGCGCCTTCTTCAGCTGTGCCTTCGATTTGCGTTTGGCCAGCTTCGCCTCGCTCATCGCGGCGTTCTTGGCCGCCGCTTTCGCCTTGGCGCGCTCGTTGTCGATGACGTGCTCAGGGGCTTGCACCACCACGTAGCCGGCGGTGTCGAAGCCGGCCCGGCCGGCGCGTCCGGCGATCTGCAGAAACTCGCGGGTGCGCAGCACCCGCTGCCGCGAGCCGTCGAACTTGGCCAGGCCGGTGAACAGCACGGTGCGAATCGGCACGTTGATGCCCACGCCGAGGGTGTCGGTGCCGCAGATCACGCTGAGCCTGCCCTGCTGGGCGAGTTGCTCGACCAGCCGCCGGTACTTGGGCAGCATGCCGGCGTGATGCACGCCGATGCCCGCCTTCAGCAGCTTCGACAGCGTCTTGCCGAAGCCGGCGGCGAACCGGAAGCCGTGCAACGGGTCGTCGGCCAGCCCGGCCCGCGTCCCCGGGCCGGCGCGGTGGGCCTTCTGCACCACGCCCTTGGTCAGCAGTGACAGGGCGTGTTCGACCGCGGCGGCCTGGGTGAAGTGAACCACGTAGACGGGCGCCTGGTGGGTCTGGACGAGTTCGTCGAGAGTCTCCTCCAGTGGCGTCATCGCGTAGCGGAAGGTGAGCGGAACCGGACGCTCGGCCTCGGCGACGATGGCCACGTCGCGCCCGGTGCGGGCCTCCAGATCGGCGGCGATGCCGGTCATGTCGCCCAGCGTGGCCGACATCAGCACGAATTGGGCGCCGGTGAGCTCGATCAGCGGCACCTGCCAGGCCCAGCCCCGGTCGAACTCGCCGTAGTAGTGGAATTCGTCCATCACCACCAGGCCGACATCGGCGGCGGGGCCTTCGCGCAGCGCGATGTTGGCCAGCACTTCGGCGGTGCAGACGATGATCGGGGCGCCGGCGTTCACCGCTGCGTCACCGGTGAGCATGCCGACGTTGTCGGCGCCGAAGATGGCGACCAGCTCGAAGAACTTCTCGCTGACCAGGGCCTTCACCGGAGCGGTGTAGAACGACACCCGATCGGTCGACAGTGCCGCGTGGATCGCGGCGGTGGCAACCAGCGACTTGCCCGACCCGGTGGGGGTGGTGAGCACGACGTGCGAACCGCCGAGCAGTTCGATGATTGCCTCGTCTTGATGCGGGTACAGACTGAGCCCGAGCCGCCCGGCGTAGGCGGAGAACGAATCGTAGAGGCGGTCGGCCGCGCCGGCGTCCGAAACTTCCAGGGCGAGCGGACGCAGCAGCCGGGTGGTTTCCATTGCTGTTGGAGTATGTCACCTTGGGGCGACAGGGCTCGGACAAGCTGGGCTGGGCCTGTGCTGATTTTCGCTGGTCGAGCTTGTCGAGACCTCGGAGGTGCCTGCTTTGGTGGAGGGTTTTCGCTGGGCTGGGCCTGTGCTGATTTTCGCTGGTCGAGCTTGTCGAGACCTCGGAGGTGCCTGCTCTGGTGGAGGGTTTCGCTGGGCTCAAGCAGCGGTGCTGGCGTTGATCAGCGCCTCCTCAGCTCAGAGCAGGCGCAGGGTGGGCCGCGGTACCTTGCCCTCGGACGCCAACTGGGCGTAGGCGATCGGCAGGACGGCGGCGATCGTCGCGTCGTCATATTGCCACTGACCGGCGGCCAGCGCGTCCTCGAGTTTCACGCCCTGGCCGATCAGGAACTCGACCTGGCCGTAGACGGCCGAGATTTCGGCCCGTTGGGTGAAGGCCAGCACTCGGTCGAACGGTTCGCCGTGCCCGGGCACCAGCAGGGTGTGCTCGTTGACCAGGCCGAGAATGCCGTCGAGTGCGGCCGGCCACTGCTTCAGGTGGCAGTCGGGGCCCATGGCCGGGGGAGCGGATTGTTCCAGCAGGTCGCCGGTGAAGATCACCTGGGCGTCGGGCACGATCACCACCAGATCGCCGGCGGTGTGGCCCGGGCCGAAGTGCACGATCTCGACGTGCCGTCCGCCCAGGTCGATCAGGCGTGCCAGGGTCAACGGACGGTTCGGCGCTCGCAGGTCGTCCGGCGCGAAGCCCAACTCGGCAGCCTCGACCGGCACCCGATCGGCCCGTAGCGCCGTCGCGAGGCTCTCGTGACCGTGGGTGGGCAGGTCGTCGAACGCCGCCAGCCCGTAGTAGTGGTCAAAATGCGCGTGGGTGACCACCGCCCCGAGCAGCGGCACGCCGGCGCGTTGTTCGGCGGCGGCCCGTAGTCGGGCGCCCTGCGCCGGGGACGAGCCGGTGTCGATCAGCAGGGCCCCCGTCGAGCCGGCCACCAGGCCGACGTTGACCGCGGCCGGCTGTAGTACCGCCCGCCAGATGCCGTCGCGGAGTTGCTCGAACCGGCCTTCAGAGAACTGCACAGCGACAGCTTAGGGAAGGGCTGGTCGGTGTGCTTACCGCTGGTTGAGCTACGTCGAAACCCTTCGTGAGGGCACTCAGATCGGGGTCTCGACAAGCTCGACCGGCGAAGAGTCGGCGTTTTTGCGGGGAGGGGCTGATCGGTGTGCTTGCCGCTGGTTGAGCTTGTCGAAACCCGTCGTGAGGGTACTGAAGTTGGGGTCTCGACAGGCTCGACCGGCGAAGAATCGGCTCTTCTCTGGAGGCGTCCAAGACCCCCGGGTGCGACGGCCGCGTCACGGAGCCGATGCCCGCGCTGCCGTCGTCGAGGGCGATGAGCTTGTTACTGGTGCGGTAGTCGTGCTTCGTCTCGTGCGGCAGCCACCCCCGCGCCTGGGTCACGGACGTCCACCATGGTGGAGCTTGGGCGCGGCTCAGTCGTGGGTCGAGAGCGCGAGAAAGATCAGGGCGAGCGCCGGAGCCAGGCCCTGCACGAGTGCGGCGCGGACCTTGCTGTGGTCACTGGCCACCAACACCAGCGCGGCCAGCACCATCGAGCCCAGGCCGACGATCAGCAGTGTCGCCGACACCACCGGCCACCAGAACAGCACCACCCCGGCTCCTGCCGTAAGGGCGAGGAACAGGTTGTAGAAGCCCTGGTTGAACGCCAATTGCCGAGTGGTCGCCGCCTGCTCGGGTGTCGTTCCGAAAACCTTGCGGGTTCTGGCGTCCTCCCAGCGCAGCGACTCCAGCCAGAAGATGAAGACGTGCATGAGGGCCGCACCCGCCGCAAGGACCACGGTGATCAAACGCATGGTGCCTCGATTCGATCGGCCTTTCGCGGCCCCACCAGTGGTGGGTGGGCACAGTTTACGACCTGATCCACCGAAGGGCGGCGGAGCGAGTGGCTGGGGCCGCGCTGTGGCCGCCCAGCGGTGGGTCGAGGTTGGGAGTTCGTGCGGTTCGGCGAAGGCGGTGGCCCGCTGTCCCGGCCCGAAGCTGAGCAGCTTCTTCTCTCAGCGATGGACGTCACTCGGCACCGCTGCCCATCGACGAGTCGGTGCGCCCTGGCCGGAGGGCTTCGTCTAGACTGGCACTCGCTCATCGAGAGTGCCAGAACGAGAGTGCCAGCAGATGAAGGGGGCCCGATGCTCGACGACCGCAAGCTCGACATTCTGCGGGCCATCGTCACCGACTACGTGTCGTCACAGGAGCCGGTGGGTTCACGAGCCCTGGTCGACCGGCACAACCTGGGCGTGTCTCCGGCCACCGTGCGCAACGACATGGCGGTGCTCGAAGAGGAGGGGTACATCACCCAGCCGCACACCAGCGCCGGCCGGATTCCGACCGACAAGGGCTACCGGCTGTTCGTCGACCGACTGGGCACGGTCAAGCCGCTGTCGCTGGCCGAACGTCGGGCGATAGCGACGTTCATGGCCGGGGCACTCGACGTCGACGACGTCGTGCGGCGCACCGTCCGGCTTCTGGCGCAGATCACCCAGCAAGTGGCGATCGTGCAATACCCGGTGCTCAGTTCGGCCACCATCCGGCTGATCGAGGTGCTCACCCTGGCGCCCGGGCGGGGCCTGGCCATCGTGGTCAACTCCGCGGGGCGGGTCGACCAACGCCAACTAGACCTGGGGACGGCATCCGACGATCAGGTGAGCGAGTTGCGCGGACGACTCAATGCCGCACTGGTGAGCCAGTCGACCACACGGGTGCCCGATCTGCTCACCGACCTGCTGGACGAACTGGCGCCCGACCTGCGTCCGGTGGCGGCAGTGGTCAGCGCTGCCTTGATCGACATCGTGTCGGCCGACCCGGCCACCAGGGTCGTGGTCGGCGGGGTGCCCAACCTGACCCGGTTCGGCGACCAATTCGAGACCACCGTGAAGCCCGTGCTTGAGGCCCTTGAGGAACAAGTCGTGCTGTTGCGGTTGTTAGGCGAGGCGGGTGGGTCCGCCGACGTCACCGTGCGCATCGGCAGCGAGAACCCCTACCAGCCGCTACAGTCCACGTCGGTCGTCGCCAGCGCGTACAGCCAGGGCGTCGACGTGTGGGCGAGCATGGGCATCGTCGGCCCCACCCGGATGGATTACCCGAGCACCATGGCCTCGGTACGGGCGGTCGCCCGGTACGTGGGCCGCATCTTGGCAGAAGGATGACGTGACTAAGGACTACTACGCCACGCTCGGCGTCGATCGCGACGCCAGCGCCGACCAGATCAAGAAGGCCTACCGCAAGCTGGCCATGCAGTACCACCCGGACGTGGCCGGCACCCCCGATGCCGCCGAGAAGTTCAAAGAGATCGGCGAGGCCTACGAGGTGTTGCACGACACCAACAAGCGGGCCATGTACGACCGTGGCGGCGACCCGATGGGCAATGGCTTCAACGGCGCCCAGGGCTTTGGCTTTCCGGGCGGCAACGCCGCCGGGTTCGACTTCACCAACCTGGTCGACGCCATGTTCGGCCAAGCCGGCGGGCGCGGCCCCCGGTCGCGGGTACGCCGCGGCCAGGACGCTCTGGTGCGGCTCTCGCTCACTCTGGCCGAGGCGGCCTTCGGCATCACCAAGCCGCTGCGGGTCGACACCGCAGTGATCTGCGGCTCGTGCAACGGCACCGGCGCGAAGGCGGGCTCCGAGCCAGTCACCTGCACCACCTGCCACGGGCAGGGCGACATCACCCAGATTCAGCGGTCGTTTCTGGGCGACATTCGCACCACCCAGCCCTGCCCGGCCTGCCGCGGCTACGGCACGATCATTCCGCTGCCGTGTGGCGAGTGCTCCGGCGAGGGCCGGGTGCGGTCGTCCCGCACGATCAACGTGAAGATTCCCGCCGGGGTCAACGCCGGCAACCGCATTCACCTCGACAGCCAGGGCGAGGTCGGCCCAGGCGGCGGCCCGGCCGGCGACCTGTACGTGGAGCTGAGCGTCGAACCGCACGAGACGTTCAAGCGCAACGGCGACGACCTCGAGGTGGTCGTCCGGATTCCGATGACCGCCGCCGCGCTGGGCACCGAGGTGGTGTTGCCCACGCTCGAGGCAGAGCGTGACGATCTGGACGCCGATCTGGCCACGGTGCGAGTCAACGTGCCCACCGGCACCCAGTCGGGCACCCGAATCGCCGTGAACGGCCGCGGGGTTCCGCGGCTGCGTGGCTCCGGACGGGGCGATCTCGGCGTTACGCTGCTGGTGCAGACCCCCAGCCGCCTTGACGACTACCAACGCGACCTGCTGCGCCAACTGGCCGAGGCCCGCGGTGAGAACAGCCACGAGGTGGCGGTGGAGAAGCACCACAAGGGTGTTTTCGGCTGGCTGAAGGACGCATTCACACAATGACCGAGGCGATGTTCCTGGCAGACCTGGACGATCCGCGCGTCGGCGACCAGGTCGCCGTCACCGGTGACGAGGGTCGCCATGCGGCCATCGTGCGGCGCATTCGCAAGGGCGAGGTGGTGCTGGTCAGCAACGGCATCGGCGCCGCGATCAAGGGGCCGGTGCTGTCGTCCGACGTCAACGGGCTCGTCGTCGAGGTGGCCGAGGTGCTGGCCGAAGACGCGCGTCCGCTGCGGTTCACCGTGGTGCAGGCGCTGGCCAAGGGCGACCGGTCTGAACTGGCCCTCGAGATGCTCACCGAACTGGGCGTCGACGAGGTGGTGCCGTGGCAGTCGGCGCGCTCGGTGGTCAAGTGGGCTCCCGACCGCATGGAGCGGGCGCTGGCCCGGTGGCGCAGTATCGTGCGCGAGTCCACCAAGCAGTCGCGCCGGTTCCGGGTGCCGCGGGTCAGCCCGCCGCTCACCACCGCCGAACTCGCGTTGCGGATCGCCGAGCCGGCACTCACCCTGGTGCTGCACGAGGCGGCCATCGACTGGATCTCGTCGGTGCAGGTACCGGTCGAAGGCGAGGTCATGCTGATCGTCGGCCCCGAGGGCGGCCTGACGGCCGAGGAGTTGGCCACGTTCGCCCAGGCCGGGGCGCGGCAGGTGCTGATCGCCGACGGAGTGCTGCGCACCTCGACGGCCGGCACGGTGGCCTTGGCGCAACTGCAGGCCCTGGCGCGTGCCTGAGCCCTCTTCGCCGGTCGAGCTTGTCGAGACCCCTGCCGTGGCGAGCGCACCATGACTGAGTTCGGGTTCGAGGTCGGGGCCGTACTGCCGGGGGGCCGGGGACGCACCGGGGTGATCCACACCCCCCACGGCGACATTCGCACCCCGGCTTTCGTGGCTGTCGGCACCAAGGCGACGGTCAAGGCCGTCCTGCCCGAGTCGGTGGCGCAACTCGGCGCCCAGGCCGTGCTGGCCAACGCGTACCACCTGTTCTTGCAGCCCGGTTCCGACATCGTGGACGCCGCGGGCGGCCTCGGTGCCTTCATGAACTGGCCCGGGCCGACATTTACCGATTCGGGCGGGTTTCAGGTGATGAGCCTCGGTGCGGGCTTCAAGAAGGTGTTGGCGATGAGCAGCGTTGGGGTCACCGACGACGACGTGATCGCCGAGGGCAAGACCCGGTTGGCGAAGGTCGACGACGACGGGGTCACGTTCACCAGCCACCTCAACGGCGACCGGCACCGGTTCACCCCTGAGGTGAGCATGCGCATTCAGCACGAACTCGGTGCCGACATCATGTTCGCCTTCGACGAGCTGACCACCCTGATGAACACCCGCGGCTACCAGGAGCAGTCGGTGGCGCGCACCCAGGCCTGGGCCGTCCGGTGCCTGGCGGCGCATGCCGAACTCACCCGCAGCCGGGTCGGCAAGCCGTACCAGGCGCTGTTCGGTGTCGTCCAGGGCGCCCAGTACGAAGACTTGCGGCGGCAGGCCGCGCGCGACCTGGCCGCCCTCGAGGTGGATGGCGCCAGCTTCGACGGTTTCGGCATCGGCGGTGCACTGGAGAAGGAGAACCTGGGCACGATCGTCGGCTGGGTCGCCGACGAACTACCCTTCGACAAGCCCAGACACCTGTTGGGCATCTCAGAGCCGGACGACTTCTTCGCCGCCGTCGCGGCCGGGGCCGACACTTTCGACTGTGTGATGCCCTCGCGTGTGGCCCGCAACGCCGCCCTATACACCCGGGACGGACGCTTCAACGTGAACACCGCCGCACACCGCCGCGCCTTCGAGCCGATCGAGGACGACTGCGACTGCTACACCTGTGCGCATTACACCCGGGCCTACCTGCACCACCTCTTCAAGGCCAAAGAGATGCTGGCCTCGACCCTGGCCACGATTCACAACGAGCGGTTCACCGTCCGGCTGGTCGACGAGATCCGAGCCTCCATCGAGGCGGGCAACTTCGACGCCTTCCGCAACGACTTCCTCACCCGCTTCTACCCCCACCCCTGACCCACCCCCCGCACCCCTCCCAGCCGCCCCCGTCCCCCCGTCCACCCCCTCAAATGGACGTTGCTCAGGTTTGGGTTCGTTACCCAGGTTCAAACCTCGGCAACGAACCCAAACCTGAGCAACGTCCGCCCCCGTCGTCCTGGGGGACGCGGGGACGGGGGGACGGGGGGACGCGCGGATGGGGGCGGGGGACGCGGCACGATCGGGCACCAGTGGGGTGCCCGATCGTGCGGTTGGTGACCAGGGGTCAGGGGCGCTGGCCGCCACCGCCACCGCCACCGCCGGGGCCGCCACCCATGCCGCCACCCATGCCGGCGCTGGTCGCCTGCGAGGTGTCGGTGGTGCCTGAGGCCGTACCGTTGACGTAGACGGTGTAGGTCTCGCCCTCTTTGACCTGATCGGTCGACACGACGAGCGAAGCGATCTGCCGGGGCGAGGTGTAGGTGGCGATCGTGTTGCCCGAGGAATCCTTCACCTCGACGGTCGCTCCCGCCGCCGCGCTGACGGTGAACTTGAGCGACTTCTGCGACGAGTCGGTGCTGGGCGCTTCGGCCATTCCTGACGAGCCGCCGGCCAGCAGGGTGCCACCGGTGATGGTGAACGTGCCGTTGGTGTCGAGCGCGCCGTTGCCGTCGTTGGTCGGGCCGTAGACGATGGTCGTGCCGCCGCTGATCGTCATGTCGCCGTTGGAGTCCAGCCCGTCACCGTCGGCGGTGACCGTCAGTTCACCACCGGAGATGCTGATCAGGGTGCCGTCTTGGGCCTCCATGTCGCCGGCGGTCGACGCCGAGTCGTCGGCGTTCAGTCCGTCGTCGCTGGAGGTGACGTCGACCGTGCCGCCGCTGATGCTGACCACCTTCGCCTCCAGGCCCTCCACCGATTCGGCCACGGTCAGGGTGCCGCCGCTGACCAACGCGGCGGTCCAGGCGTCGATGCCGTCGTCGCCCGACTTCAAGGTCACCGTACCGTCGACGATGCTCACGTAGCCGAGGCCAGAATCGTCCTCGTTGCTCGACTTCAGCGAGTCGCCGCCGCTGGTCACCGTGATGGTGCCGCCCTTCACGACCAAGTAGTCCTTGCCCTTGATGCCGTCGTCTTTCGCGGTCACGTTGATCGTGCCCGACACGATCACCAGCCCGTCAGAACCACCGATGCCGTCGTTGTAGTTGCCGGTCACGTTCAACGTGCCCTCGCCCAGAATCGTCAGGTCGGGGTCGCTCCAGATTGCCGCGTTCGGGTCATCGTCGCCGGTCGCCGCGTAGGTCGATCCGTCGGTCACGGTGTTGGTGGTGCCGTCGGCCAGCACGATCAGGGCCAGGTCGGCCTTGTCGATCACGATCGCCGAGCCGTCGCTGTTGGTGATCGAGGCGTTATCGAGAATCAGGTACACATTGCCGGAGTCTTCTGTGTCGACCACCACCTGCCCGTCGGCCAGGGTGCCGCTCAGCCGGTAGGCGCCGGCAGCGGTGATGGTGATCACGCCGTCCGACACGGTGACCCCGTCGGTCGCGGTGGGGTTCGACAGGTCGATGGTCACCTCGGCGCTGGTGTCCCAGGTGTGGTCGGAGTCAGTGTCGTGATCGGCGGTCAGGGCCAGCGTGGCCGAGCTGGTGCTGGTCGTGGTGGTGCTGGTCGTGGTGGTGCTCGATGCGGCCACCGCCCCGGCCGTGCAGCCACCCACCGCCAGCACCACGGCGGCGAGTCCGCCGGCGATCCAGGTCTTCACGTTCTTCAGTGCGTTCATGTCGATTTCTCTCGTTGTGGTGGGGGGTCAGTGGGTGAGGGCTTGGTCGGACGTGTTGTCGTTCGCGATGTCGCGGGCCAGTGGGGCGGGGGTGCGCACCCGGTACCGGACGTCCACCACCGTGGTGTCGCGCACCTGGTCGACCCGTTGTACGGTGAACTGCTTGATCTCTGCACCCAGCAGGGCGGTGAGTTCGGTCTGTAGTTCGAGTTCGTCAGTGATCGCCCGGTCGAGGGTCAGCACCTGGTGGCGGTAGCCGCGGAACAGGGCGGGGTGGTCGACCAGGAACATCACGACAACCAGCAGGCCGATGAGCATCTGCCCGAGCCAGGTCGGGGTGAAGGCGAGGCCGGCGAGCAGGCCCATGGCGAGCGAGACGAAGTAGTAGGCGACTTCGCTGTGGCTGAGTTCCGAGGAGCGCAGCCGGATGATCGACAGCACTCCGAACAGGCCGAGGCCGAGCCCGAGGCCGACAGAGGCGCTGGCCAGGGCCGCGCTTACCGCGACCACCGCGACGTTGAGGCCGATCATGGCCACCATCACCTCGCGGCGGCGGTACCGCTGAAAGTAGATGCCGAAGGCCAAAAGCACGATGGCGACGATGTCGATGCCGAGGCTGGTGAGATCCATGTCAGGTCATTTCTCTTGGTTGGTTGTCGTGTCGATGACCTCACGCTAAGCGGCCGACCCGGCAGGTCTCTTTGGGTTCGCTGTGCGATGTCTGTGAGGCCGGACGGCCATGGAGGCCGTCCCGTCGAGTCGAACAGCGGTAGCCGTTGAGGGTTGGGTTGGTACTCTCGCCCTGCACCGGGAGATGCCCGGATCTCGACTCGTCGACCACCGCCGATCAGGGGGAGCCCATGCCGCAGGTCGTGGTCGGCGCCCGCACCGACGTGGGTCGTCACCGCTCGCTCAATGAAGACGCGCTGCTGGTTGGTGAGCGGGTCTGGGTGGTAGCCGACGGCATGGGCGGTCACGCGGCCGGTGACGTGGCCAGCAGCCTGGCTGTGCAGTCGCTGCGCGAACTCGACGCCGGCGACGACCTGGCCCCCGCCACCATCACCGAAGCGGTCGACCGGGCCAATGCCGCGCTCGTCGAGCACGGTCGCCAACACCCCGAGGCGCGCGGCATGGGCACCACCGTCACAGGACTGGCCGAGGTGAGGGTCGGCGGGGAGTGGCACTGGGCGGTGTTCAACGTGGGCGATTCCCGGGTGTACCGCTACGCCGGCGGTGCCCTGCGCCGGGTGACCGTCGACCACTCCGAGGTCGAAGAACTACTGACTCGGGGCCTGATCGACGCCGCCGAGGCTCGCATCCACCCCGCGCGGCACATCATCACCCGCTCCGTGGGCATGCGTCCGCCGCCCACGGTCGATCTGTGGCTGTTGCCGCAGACTCCGGGTGAGCGCTTCGTGCTGTGCTCCGACGGGCTCAACTCAGAACTGTCCGACGAACGCATCGCGGCCGTGCTGGCCGAGCACCCCGATGCCGACGCGGCGGCGTCCGCCCTGGTGGATGCGGTGTTGGCCACCGATGCCCGCGACAATGTGAGCGTGCTTGTGGTGGACGTGGTCGGTGCCGAGGCGGCCGCCGGCGACGAGCTGACGGTTCGGCGCATGGTGCCGACGCAGGCCGTGCAGGAAGGAGAACGGTGATGATCGGTGCGACCTACAGCTACGCCCCCGGTGGCGCGCTCGCGGTTTGTGGTCCCCGGGTGGCGGCGCTGGTCGACCTGCCTGCCGAAGCGGGATTGGTGCCCGGCCTGTACGAGTTGGTCAGCAGCCCGGAGGGCACCCTCGACGAGGTGCTCGAACTGCTGGTCACGCCCGGCCTGCGAGCCGTGCAGCAGTTTGCGCTGGCCGAACCCACCGACGAGGGCCTGCGGGTGCTGGTGCGCGGCGGCTACCGGGTCGAGGCCGGTGGGCAGGTGATCGAGGGGAAGGGGCTGTGGACCGACCGGATCGTGGCCGCCGACCGGTACTGCCTGGTCGACCCTCAGTCGGGCGAGGGGCGGCTCGCGCTTCCGTTGCCCGCCGGGGTGGTGCTGGCCGGACGGGTGTCCAGGTCGTTCGGCTCCTCAATCGGACCGGCACGTCCGGACGTTCCGGCCGCGCCGGCGGCCGGAACGCCGCAGCCGGTGCCTGCCCCGATCGCCGCCGAGGACGCGTCGGTCGCGCCCGTCGCGGCACCGGCAGTTGGCGCACCGTTCGCAGCCACGCCGTCGGTCGCTTCACCGTTCGCGCCCCCCACTGACGCCGTCGGCTCACCGGCCGGATCGCCTGCAGCCCCGACCCCCGACCCCAGCCCCGACGAGGGCATCAGCACGGGTCACACCCTGCCCACGCCGTTCACCAGCCCGATTGCCGGGCTGCCGTCGCCGCCGGCGGCGTCCTC
Source organism: Micropruina sp. (assembly GCF_047602085.1). GTDB lineage: Bacteria > Actinomycetota > Actinomycetes > Propionibacteriales > Propionibacteriaceae > Micropruina. The sequence continues at coordinate 148,149 of NZ_JASGID010000004.1, read as the reverse complement.
CGCGCCGGTACCGTCCGACCAGCCCACGTTCATCGATTCGTTGCCCTGGAGCTTCGACGATGATCTCGCTCCTGGGGCACCCACCCAGGTGGTGCCGGCCGGACCGTCCGAGCCGGCGTCCGATCACACGATCAGTCGCGACTCGTTGCCCCGCGAGGCCGAGCAGACGGTGGTAGCGGCGCGCTGCCCGGCCGGGCATCTGAGCCCCGCCTACGCGGGCACCTGCCGGGTGTGCGGACGGGCGTTGCCGCCACAGCAGCCGGTCGAGATTCCGCGACCGCCGCTGGGCGTGCTGCGGCTCAGCAACGGCGATGTGGTGCTGCTCGACCGCGGGTGCATTCTGGGCCGCAACCCGCGGCTGCCCACCCCGCACACCGGCGAGCAGCCCAACCTGGTCAAGCTGGTCGACCCCGACAAGGACATCTCGGGGCAGCACCTCGAGGTGCGCCTGGAGTACTGGCATGTGGCGGTGAAAGACCTGGGTTCGACCAACGGCACCCAGGTGGTGTTGCCGGGGGAGAACCCTGTCACGCTGCGTCCCAACGACCCGATGATGATCGAGCCCGGCACCAAGGTGATTCTGGCCGGGGTGTTCAGCTTCACCTTCGAGGTGACGCCATGAGACCGAGCTGACCCCAGACGCGATGACCGAGACACCCGCCCCCAGCATTCCCGGCCTCAGCTTCGTGCGTAAGCTCGGCGCCGGCGGCTACGCCGACGTGTACCTGTACGAGCAGGCGCTGCCCGCCCGGCGGGTGGCGGTGAAGGTTCTGCGCGATTCGAACCGGGGCCGAGGAGTGGCGCAGCGGTTTCGCAGCGAGGCCAACGCGATGGCGCTGCTGGAGCACCCGCACATCGTGCCGGTGTACGCCACCGGCAGCACCGTCGACGGTCGTCCCTACCTGGTGATGATGTACTACCCGCGGGCCAGTCTGGCCGAACGGGTGAAGGCCGAGCGGCTGAGCGTGGCCGAGGCGCTGCGGGTCGGCATTCAGCTCGCCAGCGCGGTCGAGACCGCGCATCGGGCGGGGCTGCTGCACCGCGACATCAAGCCCGCCAATGTGCTGACCAGCCAGTACGGCACGCCCGGGCTGACCGACTTCGGCATCGCCGCAGATGTCGCGCAGGCTGACGACGACGACGCCGGGGTGTCGGTTCCGTGGTCCCCGCCCGAGGTGCTCTACGTCACCCAGCCGGCCTCGGCCCGCTCTGATGTGTACTCGCTGGCCGCCACGCTGTGGCATCTGCTGGTTGGACGCTCCCCGTTCGAGCAACCGGGCGGTGACAACTCCCACTACGCCCTGATGAAGCGCATCCGCGATACGCCGGTGCCCGACACCGGCCGTCCGGACGTTCCCGCGTCGCTGGATCGGCTGCTGAAGGCGGGCCTGGCGAAGGACCCCGGCTTGCGCCCAGCCTCGGCCATGGACTTCGCCCGCTCGTTACAGGTGATCGAGCAGGAGTTGCGGATGCCGCGCACCGAGATCGTCGTCGCCGAGGAGGTGGCTGCCCCATCGGGTTCTGCCCGCGGTGACGAGACCCGCATGCAGGGCCCGCAGTTGCTGGCTGCGCAGGGGGTCTCGGGTGACACCCCACCCACCGAGAATCTGCGCACCAGGCGGCGCACACCGGCAGTTCGTGGCGTGAACGCCCCCGAGGATGCGACCGTGCACCGTCCGGCGACCTCGTTGGAGCACCCGGGGCTCGATGACGGCGAGGCTTCCGGGGCACGTCGCTGGGTCGCCTGGACGGCGCTGCTGCTGGTCGTGCTGCTGGCCGGTGGCGTGGTCTGGGCGCTGGCCGGGGGCATCCGTCCACAGGCCCGGCCCACCGCCTTGCCGTCGTTCAGCGAGCCGCCCCCAGACCCGGGCAACACGGCGGCGCCGCCGGGGCGTCCGAGCATCAAGGGGGTGCGGGACGGCGCCAGCGTCACGTTCACCTGGACCTACGCCAACGCGCTGCCCAGCGACACGTTCTACTACCGGCTGTCGCCGAACGAACAGGCCCGCACGGTAGCCGAACCTTGGCTGAAGCTGACCGGCCAGCCGACCGATCAGCAAGTGTGCATCTGGGTGCGGGTGCACCGCGCCAGCGGGGCCGACGCCGCGCGCAGCTTCGAGAAGGGATGTGTGGCATGAGCACGATCACGCTCGACTTTCTGGGCGAGCTGTACCGACGCGGGCCGGGGGAGCAGTTGACTGTCGGCCGCGAGGCCGATGTGGTGGTCGACGACGAGAACCCGTTTCTGCACCGGGTGTTCTTGATGGTGGCCGAGCGCCAGGGGCTGTGGTGGCTCAGCAACGTCGGGTCGCAGCTCACCGCCACGGTCTCGGACGGTAAGGGCGGACTGCAGGCCTGGCTGGCGCCCGGAGGCGCTTTGCCGCTGGTGTTCGCACACACCGTGGTGTGGTTCACCGCCGGTTCGACCACCTACGAGTTCGACGTGTTTCTGGACGATTCCAGCTACGAGCCGGTCGAGGCGGTCCCGGCCTCCGACGGCACCGTGACGATCGGACGGGTGCAGCTCACCCCCGACCAGAAGCTGCTGATCGTGGCACTGTGCGAGAACGTGCTGCGCCGCGGCGACCGGGGTGCCGGGCACGTGCCGCAGTCGGGGGCGGCGGCGCAGCGGTTGGGCTGGACGATCACCAAATTCAACCGCAAGCTCGACAACGTGTGCGAGAAGCTGTCCGACCTCGGGGTGCGGGGGCTACGTGGCGGCCCGACCAAACTGGCCAGCAGCCGCAAGGCGCGGCTGGTCGAGTACGCGATGGCGGCCCGGATCGTCACTGTCGAAGACCTCGACCTGCTGCCCTGATTTCCCCGTTGGTCGAGCGCTCAGGCCGTTGGTCGAGCTTGTCGAGACCGCAGCTCTGAGCTCGAAGCGCTTGCGATTGTAGGTGGAAGCCGGCACTCAACGCGTTGGCCATCACGTTCCCCGACCGGCTCAACCCGGCAGGGACCAACCAGTAAACGCCACAAGCCGCCCACCGTTAATCAGACAGGCTCGCTCGTGAGCAAATCGACTCCCGCGGCCTGAGTCCCTGAGCCCCGCTGGGAACTGATGCGGCATGATCAGCAGGCGTGGGGAGCTGAGGGCCGAGTCCGGCACGCGGGCAGGGCAGTGCTGCCCATTCGGCCCTGCACCGGCCAGCGGTTACCCTGCTGGGAAGCAAATTTCGTCGCCGGGTGTCGTGGTTGCGATGCTCGGTCGGTTGCCGTCCGGTCAGGGGAGTCAGTAGAGCATGCGCGGCAGGTCGATCGTCCGGCTGCTGCCGGGCCTGGTCGCCACCCTGGTGCTGGGCGTGATCGCCACCCTGGCGATCAGCTCCGTCGGCTACCCGGTGAACAAGCTCGACCTGCACGATTCGGGCATCTGGGTGACCAATGACGCCGAGCAGTCCTACGGCCGGATCAACAAATCCGCCGTCGGCCTGGACGCCTTTCTCGACCTGCCCGGGGCCGCCGGCCCGCAGGAGTTGGACGTGCTGCAGGACGGCGGCGCCGTGGTCGAGCACGACGCCACCGGGGGCTCGCTGGTGCCGATCGACACCTCGGCGGTGACCAACAACGCCGACCAGGCGATCAACCTGAAGCCGGGCAGTGTGGTCGACCTGCGCGGCGGCACCATCGCGGCCGTCGACCCGGCCACCGGCAAGGTCTGGGCCGGCCGTTACGACCCCGAGCAGCGCACCGTCGACATCAAGGCGCTCGACCCGGCACTGCCTGCCCTGGCCGAGGTCGGCCCCGCGCCGGCGGGGACGTCCGGGCCGACGGTGGCGCTCGCGGTCGGGGCGGACGGCACGGTGCACGTGGTGTCGGTCAGTGGCGACACCCTCACCATCGCCGCGGACGGCGGCGGCTTCGCCCAGCCGGTGAAAGGCTTCATCGGCACCACGATCCGGTCGGTGCAATTGGCCGCGGTCGGCGCCCGCGCCGTGCTCTACGACGAGACGCTGGGTTTGGTGATCTTGCCCGACGGACGCACCAAGCAGGTCACCGCCGCCGTCTCGGGACGGCTGCAGCTCAGCGGTCCGGACGCCCCGGGAGTGCTGCTCGCTCTGCCTGAAGGGTTGCTGCGCATCGGTCTCGACGACGGCATCAGCACCCAGGTGGCCCAGGGCATCGGCTCCACCCCGGCCGCGCCGGTGCGGCTGGCCGGCTGTGACTTCGGCGCCTGGGCGGGCACTCCGACCACGGTCGTGCGGGCCTGCGGCGAGGGTGCCGCCGAGCCGATGGGTGTGACCAGCCGGGCGCAGCCGCTGGTGCGTCCGATCTTTCGGGTCAACCGCAACAGCCTGGTGCTCAACGACGCGGCGGACGGCCGAGTGTTCGACCTCGACCAGCAACTGCGGCTCGACAACTGGGAGAAGATCAAACCCAAGCCGAACCAGAACCCCAACGACCCCGAGAACTCCGACAAGCCGGCGCTGAAGGACGCCGAACCGCACGCCAACGACGACCGGTTCGGCGCCCGTGCGGGCCGCACCCAGCTCGTGCACCCGCTCGACAACGACACCGACTCGATCAGCAGCATTCTGATGATCAACGCCGTGCGCGGCGTGCCCGACGGGTACCGGGTCGAGATCACCCCCGACGGCCAGGCGCTCAAGGTGACTATTCCGGCCGAGGCCCGCGACTTCGCCTTTCGCTACGTGGCCGGGAACGGTTACCACGACGACGAGGCCACCGTGCAGATCAACATCAAAGCGCCGAGCGATAACGACCAGCCGGAATTGCGCGAGGGAGCCACCAAGCCCAGCTTCAGCGTGCCGTCGTTCGGCACCCTGAACGTGGCGCCGCTGGGCGACTGGCGCGACCCCGAGAGCGACCCGGTGTTGCTGGTCGACGCCACCAGCGACGGCGAGATCGTTCCCGTCACCCCGGACGGGCGGCTGGAGTACACCGCCGCCGGTTACGCCAGCGACACCCGCACGAAGCTGACCTACCGGGTGACCGACGTGCCGGGCAACGAGGTGACCGGCGAGGTGACGTTGACCGTGCTCGGCGAGAAGGCCCTCACCGGCGGACGTCCGGTGGCCAACCCCGACACCGCCCGCGGCGAGGTGGGCAAGCCGATCGTGATTCGTCCGCTGGCCAATGACCTGCCCGGCTCAGACCCGCGCGCAGCCGACACCCGACTCACCCTTGGCGGTGACATCACCGCCAAGGCGAACCTGAAGGTGACCACCGATCAGCGCTCCGGCTTGGTCACGGTGATCGCCAGCCGCCCGGGGCCGTACTTTCTCGACTACGTGGCCGCCTACGGCTCGGCGCGGGTCGACCGGAGCCAGATTCGCATCGACGTGGCCAAGGACGCTGCCGGCTTCGTGCCCCAGACCATGCCCGACCAGGCCGCGATCAGGGGCAACAACCCGGTTCGGGTCGACGTGCTGGCCAACGACGCCGACCCGCAGGGCGGCCTGCTGACCGTGCAATCGGCCCAGACCGACGCCGCGGTCGACGTGTCGGTGATCGGCGGCCGCTGGCTGATGATCACCCCGCGTGCCGAACAGGTATCGCCCAACCCGTTCACCGTGCACTACACGGTGAGCAACGGCTACCAGAGCGCCGCCGGCGACGTCACCGTGGCGCAGTTGCAGGCGGTGGGGGCCGACACGCCGCTCACCCGCAAAGACCGGGCGGTGGTGCGCGACGGCGACACGGTGCTGATCAACGCGCTGAGCAATGACACCAGCCCCGCCGGCTCGCGGCTGTCGCTGGTGACCAACCTCGACCCGGCGCTGCCGGTGGGCCAGTTACAGCTCTACGACGCCTCCAGCAGCAGCATCCAATCGCTCGACGTCGGCCAGGCCTGGGTGCACAACGACCAGATTCGCTACGTGGCACCCAGCGGCGTTGCCGACACCCGCGAGGTCACCATCGAGTACTACGCCGCGACCCCCACCGGGCAGCGCGCCAAGGGTGAGGTCAGCGTCACGATCAAGCCACAGCCCGAGAGTGACGACGACAACCACGCCCCCCGTCCCGGCGACCTGGAGGCTCGGGCCAGCGCCGGCCAGCGGATCAAGATCTCACTGCCCAGCTCGTCGCAAGACCCGGACGGCGATTCGGTGACGGTCGCCGGCATCGGCTCCCCGCCCAGCTTGGGACGGGTGGTGGGCAGCAGCCCGACATCGGTCACCTACGAGGCGTACCCGGCCGTCGACAACGTGGGTACCGACACCTTCTCGATCATGGTCACCGACCGCTACGGCAAACAGGCGGCGGCGCTGGTGCGGGTGGCGGTCACGCCGCCCGGCGCGCCGCAGCCGCCGATCGCGATCGAAGACAACGTGACAGCCGCACCCGGCGCGATGATCCGGGTGGACGCCCGGGCCAACGACGTGATCGCCCGCAACGACAAGGTGGCCATCGCTCCGCTGGAGCCGCTCAACGACACCCTGCCGGCCGGTGTCAAGGTGACCACCGAGGGATTTATCACCGCTCAGGCGCCCGACAACGGCCAGCCGCTGCTGCTGCAGTACGCGCTCCAGGGCAACGGCGGCACCGGCCCGGCCGCCGGCATCACTATCACCCCGCAGGCCGGGTACGAGAACCCTCCGGTGATCTTCGACGAGGTAGCCGTGATCGACGGCCAGGTGGCGACGGTCGACGTGCTCAAACGGGCCTGGGATCCCGACGGTCGCGACGAGCGGCTGACTGCCGCGGTACTGCGCCCCGACCCGGCGATCAGCGTCAACGGCGGCCTGGTGACCGTTGCGGTGACCACCCAGCCACAGGTGATCGCCTACCAGGTCACCGACGAGCGGGGCGCCCAGAGCGCGGCGCTGATCTTCGTGCCGCCCTCCGGCGCAGGAGCGCCGGTGCTGCGGCCCGGTGGCCTGATCAACCTCGACCCCGATTCGAGTGTCACCGTCGCCCTCGACGACTACGTGATGTCGCCGCGCGGCCGCATCGTGCGGCTGACCACCGCCGACACCTTGTCGGCCTCGCCGGCTGAGAAGCTGAGCATCGAGGCTCGCGACGACACTCACCTGCGGGTCACCGGCCACGACGGCTACGTGGGGCCGGGCGCGGTCACCGTGCAGGTGATGGACGGCGAGTCAGCCACCGACGAAGGGGTGCTGAGTTCGTTCGTGACCATTCCGGTGCAGGTCGGGCCGGTCACCCCGGTGCTGCGCTGCCCGACCGGCGAGCTCAACCTGCCGGCCGGCGGCGCGACCCGCAGTCTCGACATCGCCACCCTGTGCAACGTCTGGACCGCCGACTCCGCCGATGCATCCACCTTCAGCTACACCGCCGACTGGGCCACCGCCATCACCGGGGTCGAGGTGACTGCCGGGCGCACCGTCCAGCTCAGTGCTACCGGTGCCGCAGTGCCCGGCGCCGCGGGCGAGTTGCGCATCGGCGTGGCCGGCACCCGGGCCGAACCGCAGACCCTGAAGGTGAAGGTCACCCGCGCCCCGCTGGCCACCATGCAGGGCCGCAGCTACGCCGACATCGAGCAGGGCACACCGGTGCGGGTGCCGATCGGGATCAGCTCGCCGCTGGTAGACGCGGTGCCGGGCATCGTGAAAGTGACGCAACTCAGCGGGCCGTCCACCCCGTACGTGATCTCGGGCACCACCATTACCTTCACTCCGCCGCGGGACGCCCACGGCGAGGTGGTCTTCGAGGTGACCGGCACCGACGTGGCCGACAAGAGCCGCGAAGACCGTCAGGTCACGGCCCGGTTCACCCTGGTGGTCTACGGCGTGCCGGGCAAGCCGTCGGCACCGCGTCCCGGCCCCAAGGTGCAGTCGAAGGCCGAGACCCTCACCTGGGCCGCACCCTCGGCCAACGGCTCACCGATCACCGGCTACCAGGTGAAAGACAACCGGGGCCAGATCACCACCTGCCCGGCGACCAGTTGCCGCATCACCGGGCTGACCAACGGCCAGTGGTACACCTTTCAGGTGCGCGCGGTGAACAAGGCCGGCGAGGGCGAGTGGAGCGAACCCAGCCGGCGGATCCGGCCCGATCAGCCGCCGCCGGCACCCACCGGGCTGAGGGTGTCGAACCCCCAAGACCACCAGGTGACGCTCAGTTGGAACCCGGTGAAGTTCGAGGGCACCGCGGTGAAGCTCTTCCACATCGTGGTCGACGGTCGTGAGATCGCGGTGGCGGGCAGCGCCACCTCGAAGGTGATCACCGGGCTCGACAACAACACGATCTACACCATCGCCCTGGCCGCCGAGAACGAGCTGGCGGTGGGGCCCAGCGCACGCATCCAGGGCCAGTCGGCGGGCAAGCCGCTGGGGCTGAACGCACCCAGCTTCACTGCCGCCACCGCCACCGGGGCGGCCACCGCGCTGCGGGTGTCGTGGAACCTGCCCGATAAGAACGGCCCGGCCGACCTGACCTTCTCGGTGGTCCGCGACGGCAGTAAGACGATCTGCTCGGGCACGTCCGGCACCAGTTGCACCGACGACAAGGTGACCTACGACGGCTCCACCCACAGTTACCTGGTCACCGCCAAGAACGGGGCCGGCAAGACGTCTACCGCGCGGGCGAGCTGGCAGGCCGTTGGCGTGCCCGAGCGTCCGGGTGCCCCCCAGGTGAGCGCCACCGGCAAAGACCGGACGATCAGGGTGCAGGGCACTGCGCCCGACTCGCGCGGCAAGCAGTCGACGCTGCGCATTCTGGCGAACGGGTCGGCCGTGGCCACCATGGCGGTGTCGGCACGGGGGCAGTCGATCGACCGTACCGTCACGGTGCCGGCCGACGGGGTTTCGTACCCGATCACGCTGCAGGTGTGCAACGAAGAACGCTGCGGGTCGGCCTCTACCGGTGCGAGCGCCACCGCCTTTGGCCCGGTTCAGAGCTTCTCGTTGAGCCGTAACTCCGCCAGCGGCACGTCGGTGAGCTTCGACGTGACCGTCAACCCGAACGGACGCGCCCTGCAGGTGAGTGTCGACGGCTCGAACATCGCCACCACCGACGACCGCGACGGCACCTGGAGCCGGGCGGTGACCCGTGACCTGGGCGGCTACAGCCGCAGCCACACGTTCACGGTCACGGTCAGTGACGCCAGCCGCAGCCAGACCCGCAGCATCACCCTGACTTCGGAGGATCCGCCCGACCCGAAGGTGACGTTGATCTGGGGTGGTTACACCACCAGCAACCCGGCGGGGTGCAACTACTCCAACCACTGCCGCTACGTCGGCGCTCGGATCAGCGGCGCCACCGGCACGCTGTCGTGCTACGTGCACGACGACGCGGGCACCAACTTCAGCACCCGGTGGAACCAGGGCAACGGCGAGCAGATCACGCAGGCGTACTGGGGCTACCACTCCGACAGCGAATGGGTCGCCGTGACCTGCGGCGGCATCACCGACCGCTGGTACGGCGACCGACCCGACTAGCACGTGAGGACGACAGCATGAGCATCACCGACGACCAGGCCGCCTGGTTCAACCAGACCTTCGACCAGTTGGTGGCCAACGTCGAACTGGCCATTCGGGGCAAGTCCGACATCATTCGCTTGGCGCTCACCTGCATGCTCAGCGAGGGCCATCTGCTGCTCGAAGACAATCCGGGCACCGGTAAGACCCTGCTGGCCAAGGCGCTGGCCAACACCGTGCAGGGCACCAACAGTCGCATTCAGTTCACCCCGGACCTGCTGCCCTCGGACGTGATCGGTGTCACCGTCTACGACCAGGCCAAGCAGGTCTTCGAGTTTCACAAGGGGCCGATCTTCGCCACCGTGGTGCTGGCCGACGAGATCAACCGGGCCTCGCCCAAGACCCAGTCGGCCCTGCTCGAGGTGATGGAGGAGTCGAAGGTCACCGTGGACGGTATTCGGCACACGGTGGGGCGTCCGTTCATGGTGATCGCGACCCAGAACCCGATCGAGCAGGCCGGCACCTACCGGCTGCCCGAGGCTCAGCTCGACCGGTTTCTGATGAAGAGCTCGATCGGCTACCCCGATCACGAGGTGGCGATCGAGCTGATGGCGCAGGCCGCCAACCGCGACCGCTCGGCGCAGGTCAGCCCGGTGATCGCCGCGCACGCGGTGGCGCAGATGTCGAACTTCGCCAACGAGGTGCATGTCGAACCGGCCATTCTGGGCTACATCAGCCGGCTGGCCGAGCAGTCGCGCAGTCACTCACGGGTGAAGTTGGGCCTGTCGATGCGCGGCTGCCTGGCCTATGTGCGGGCGGCCAAGACCTGGGCGATCAGCAAGGGCCGGGCCTTTGTGCTTCCCGACGACATCAAAGACCTGGCGGTGCCGGTGATGAGCCACCGGCTGATTCTCAACGCCGAGGCGCAGTTCTCGGGCGTCACCGTCGAGCAGGTGATCGACGACTTGCTCGCCGCCGTCAACGCCCCGGCCGACCGGACGGTGTAAGGCAGCAGCAGATGACCGACACCCGCGCGCGCCCCGCGCCGTCCGAGCGTCCGCCGAACCGGCCGGACGCCCTGGGCGCCCGTCTACGTGCCCGTTGGTCGAGCTTGTCGAGACCTGTTGCAGTTCGTTGGTCGAGCTTGTCGAGACCTGTCCGGCAACTCTGGACGGCCGTCGCACCGGTGCGCGCCGCGCTGCGTCCGGTCGTGGCCACCGTTGCCAGGGTGTTCGCGGCCGTCACCGGTTTCGGCTGGACGGTGCTCGCGCTGGCCGGGCTGTGCTGGCTGCCGGCCGTACTGTTCGGCTGGGGTGAACTGGGCCTGGCGGCGGCGGTGCTGTTGGCGGCATTTGCGATCGGCTGCGCATTCACCATTGGACGGATGAACCTGCGGGTCGAGCTCGATGCCGACCCGATGCGGGTGACGGTGGGCGAATCGTCCGCGGCACGGGTGCGGGTGACCAATCTGGCGCGCACCCCGGCCCTGCCGATCGGGCTGGAGTTTCCGGTCGGCGCCGCGGTGGGCCGGTTCACCTTGCCGCCGCTGGGCGCCGATGCCTCCCATGACGAAGTCGTGATTATTCCGACCCAGCATCGGGGCGTGATCGATCTCGGCCCGGTGGTCACCCAGCGTGGCGACCCGTTCGGGCTGGTGCGCCGCGAGGTCACCTGGACCGAACGGCTGGAACTCTTCGTGCACCCGCGCCGGGTGCCACTGGAGCCGCTCGGCTCGGGTCTGCTGCGCGATCTGGAGGGGCACACCACGCAGGACACCTCGATGAGCGACCTGGCCTTTCACACCCTGCGCGAGTACGCACCGGGCGACGACCGCCGCTACATTCACTGGCGCTCGTCGGCCAAGGTCGCATCGGCGCAGGGCAACGGCACCTTTCTGGTCAAGCAGTTTCTCGACACCCGCCGATCGCACATCGCCGTGGTGACCGACGCCGACGAGGCCGCCTACGCCGATCCGTCCGAGTTCGAGCTGGCCATCTCGGTGGGCGCTTCGGTCGCGGTGCGGGCCCTGGCCGACGAGATGGACCTGACCATCGTGTGCGGCGACCACGCCGCCCAGAAGCCGATTCCGTCGCTGGCGCTCGACACCTACTCACGCGCGGGTTACGGGCCGTGGACCCTGGCACAGTCCACCGGACGGCTCAACCAACTGGCGCCCGACGCGTCGGTGGCGATTCTGGTGTCGGGCTCCAGGTCCGGCTTTGCGGCGTTCGCCCGGGCGCGGGCACACCTGGCCCCCGAGGTGCACACGTTCGCAATCACCGTCGTACGCGGCGGCACGATGGCGTTGCGGCAGGCGTCCGGCATGACGGTGCTGACCGTCAGCACCCTGAACGATCTGCCAAGGGTACTGCTGGGGGTGAGCGTGCAATGAGGGTGATTCATGCCCAGGCGACGCCCGGCACCCTCACCGGACGAACCCTGACCGCCCGGTTGAAACTGCTGCGGCCCAGCGTCCACGACCTGATCGACGCGGGCTTTCTGGTCGCACTATGCGCACTGGCCCTGGCCGGTTTCGTGACCGGCTTCGACGATCTGCGGTTTCTGCTGGCGGCTGGCATCGGCCTGGTGGTGGGGCTGCTGGCCGGGCACGCAGCGAACGTCTTCCGCTGGCCGCTGGCGGCGGCGCTGGGCCTTGCCGGCCTGGCCTACTTCGTGCTCGGCGGCCCGCTGGCGGTTTCGCGGCTGACGCTGTCGGGGTTCGTGCCCACAGGGGCCTCACTGGCCTTTCTGGGCCAGTCGCTGGTCACCGGGTGGATGGAGTTTCTCACCACCCTGCCGCCGGTCGACGCAGACGGGGGATTTCTTGCCCTGCCCTTGATCCTGGCCCTGCTGGCCGGTAGCGGTGGGCTGTGCATCGCCCGCCGCTCACGGGTCGCCTGGGTGGCGCTGATCGTGCCGGTGGCGTTGTTCATTCTGGTGATCGCACTGGGCACGCTCGATGCGCCGCTGCTGGTGGCGCAGGGGCTCGGGTTCGCAGCACTGGCGATCGGCTGGCTGGCCCTCCGCTTTCCGCGCCGGCGCACCGTGCTGGGCTCGAGTCGTCCGGGGCGGGTGCAATTGACGCTCGGTGCCGGCATGCTGGCTGCCGCCTTGGCCGTCGGGTTCGCGCTGGCGCCGGTGCTGCCCGGCACCGGCAGCACCCGCACCGTGCTGCGCTCCGCACTGGAGCCGCCGATCGACGTGCGGCAGTACCCGACCCCGCTGGTTGGCTTTCGTACGTTCTCGAGCCAAGACCTGAAGCTCTACTGGGACAAGCCGCTGCTGCAGGTCGACGGTGTCGTGGCCGGCAGCCTGCTGCGGTTCGCGGTGCTGGACCGCTGGTCGTCGGCCGCCTGGAGCGGCCTGGGTGAGAGCACCGTCGACGGCAGCGGTTTTCAGCGGTTGGGCGCCCGGGTGCCCAACCCGCCGCTGGCCGGTGTGGTCGACGCCCGGGTGCGGGTGCTGGCCGACTACGCGAACAACGCAGGCCTGAACGCCTGGGTGCCGAGCTTGGGGGAGGTGGCCGGGGTGGGCTTCGAGGGTTCCTCCGCGCAGGATCACCGCGACCACTACCGGTTCAACCTGACCACCGACCAGGGTTTTGTGCCCGACCGGCTGCGCACCGACGACGTGCTGAGAGTGGCATCCGCCCCGCTGCCGCAGTACGCGTCGGTGACCGGCAACCCGGCGCCCGGTGACGGCGATCGGCAGGACGACGCCACGTCGGCCTTTCTCGGCCCGACCACTCAGCGGCTCGCCGCAGGTGACGCCGAGCAGTGGACGCAGCTGGGCGCGGTGGCCCGGGCGCTGAAGCTGGGGGCGTGGAGCGACGGCACCCGGGCCGGTGAGGAGCAGTACCTGCCGGGGCACGGCCAGTACCGGCTGAACCAGTTCGTCACCGGTCAGCAGTTCGTCGGTAGCGACGAGCAGTATGCGGCCGTCTTCGCGCTGATCGCCAGCCGGCTCGGCTACCCGGCTCGGGTCGTGTTCGGGGCTGAGGTGCCGGTCGGTGGTGAGATTCGCGGCAAGAACGTGCAGGCCTGGGTCGAGCTGTCGGTGGACGGCCACGGCTGGGTCACCGTGCCCACGTCGGTGTTCACCCCCGACCGCAGCAAGCACCCCGACCCCAACCAGCGGCAGAACAACAACCAGGAGTCGGTGCAGAATGTGCCGCCGCCCAACCCCATACCGCCGCCGGGAACTTACGAAGAGATGCAAGACACCGACCCGGCCTCGGCCCGGGCAGAGTTGCCGATCGCCGACCAATTCTGGCGCGCCTTCTGGGCCGTCGCCCGCTGGGTGGGGCCGCCGCTGGGGGTGATCGTGCTGATCGTGGGCACGATTCTGGGCGTCAAGGCGCTGCGCAGCCGACGCCGTCGAACCCGTGGTGCGCTGTCGACCCGCATCGCCGGCGGCTGGCACGAGGTACTCGACACTGCCCGCGACACCGGCCACCCGGTGCCGTCCAGAGCCACCCGGCTGGAGCAGAGTGCCGTCCTGGGCCGCGACGACGTGCACGAGCTCGCGCTGCGGGCCAATGCCGCGGTATTCGGTGCCGGCGACATCGGCGAGGAGCGGGTGGCCGACTACTGGACCGCCGTGGCCGCGGCGCGCCAGGCGATGGTGCGCGCCTTGCCGCGTTGGCGACGTCCGCTGGCCCGGTTGAATCTGGCCTCGTTGCTGGCACGCGACAAGGGGTGACGCCAACGCCGGCGGAGCCCGCCGAACACCCTGCTCGGGTCGGTGGTCGCGACCTTGCCGCTCGTGGGGAGCGCCGCGTTTCGTTGGCCGAGCGTGTCGAGACCTCACTCGGCGTGTTCTGACTAGGTGTTTCGACAGGCTCAACCAGCAGCGGTTGGGTTTCGTTCGGGGAGCGTGGCTTCTCGTTGGTCGAGCGTGTCGAGACCTCGGATATGTGCCCCCGGGTTGGGTTTGGCGGTCAACCTCAGTCGCTCTGACAGGCTCAACCAGCGGTGGTTGGGCCGGTCAGAGCTTCCTTTGAAGTTCCTGGGGTTCCGCAGGGCGGGTTGTCGGGTTGGGCCTCGTTCCGGTGCGTGCCTCAGCGCTGCCGATGCACCAGGCGTGGTGGAGTCACGTCCAGAAACTGCTGAGGTGCTGAGGTGGGTGCTGGGGCGGCGGGCAACCGACGTCGCTGACCTGTGGAATCTCTCTACTACGATGACTGCACCGCGAAGCCAGATCATGGCTGACTCGATGGGGAGGACGCGCTGATGCGCAGACATTGGCTACCGGCGTTGTTGCTCACCCTGCTGGTTACGGCCTGCGCGACCGCCACGTCGGCGAGCGCACCCACGTTGGAGGGCACTCAGTGGGTGGTGACCCAGGTCAAGGGGGCTGACACGCAGGCCGACAGCCAGCCGACCATGGGCTTCGCCGGGGGCCTAGTGTCGGGGCTGGCCACCTGCAACCGCTACTCTGCCGGCTTCAGCCAGTCGGGTGCCGCGCTGACCATCGCCCAGCCGGCGACCACCCTGATGGCCTGCACCGACGCCAAGCTGACCGCTCAGGAGGCGGCGTTCGTCGAGGCACTCGGGCAGGTGAAACAGGTGCGCGGGTCGTCCGAGCACGCCGAGTTGCTCAATGAGGGCGGCACTGTTGTGCTCACCTTGGCGCCGAAGCCCGAAGCCAGTGCCAAGCCGCTGGTCGGCACCGGCTGGACGCTCTCGGGCATCGTGACCGGTGGCGGTACCTCGTCGCCGGTGGCTGGCAGCACCGTCAGCCTGAGTTTCACCGACGACGCGCTGAGCGGGCGAGCCTGCAATACTTTTCGCGCAGCGGTGACAATCAGAGACGCCGCACTCACCGTCGATCCGATCGCGGCCACCAGTAAGGCCTGCGCCGATGTGAACGAGGGCAAGCAAGAGACCACCGTGCTCGGCATTCTGGGCCAGGTCACCGGCTATGCCATCGACGGTGACACCCTCACGCTGAGTACTCCAGAGTCCAAGGCGCTGGTCTTCACCGCATCGTGACCCGAAGCGTCGGCCACGGGTCGAATGCTCGGGACGTGCTGATTAATGCGTCTGCCGTTGGTTGAGCGTGTCGAAATCCTTAGTGATGGCGCTCTGTTTGAGGTCTCGACAAGTTTGACCAGCGAAAAATCAGCGTTTCCCTGGGCGGGGCACTCGCGATTCCATGTCGCAGCGGTGGCGATGCCCGTGGCGCAGCCGTAGTCACGGGAGGAGACTGAGAGCATGACTGCCCTGAGGTGTCCGGCCTGCCGACTGCAGCAAACCTTGGCGGCCCCGCGCTGTGCCCGCTGCGGCGCGCCGCTGGAGGGGTCGGCGCCGGTCGCCCCCGAGGTGGGCTCGCCGCGGCCGGCGGCCTCGATTCCCGACGATCGCACCGTGCTGCGCGATGCGCTGCTGGCGCCACCGCAGCCCGGGTCGTTCCTGCCGACCTCCGCAACGTCGCGGCCCCCGTCCGGGCAGCCGAGTTTCTGGCAGCGGCTGTGGCGGCGTCTCGTCGGGCAGCCGGAACGTCCGTAGCCGCAAACGAGATCCCATGGGTTTCAGGTGGTTCTCGCCCAGCGCGTGCTGAGGTGGCAGGCTAGGCCTATGACCGACTTCGACCCCACGATGCCCGACGAGTCCGAGCAACTGGATCAGTTGCAGCCCGACGATTCGCTGATCGACCGCGGTGTCGCCGACGTGCTTGACGAGGGGTACGCGGCACCCGAGAAGTGGTCACCGGCGCAGCGCTACGGCAACACCCCCGCCGAGATGCGGCGTGGTGAGACACTCGAACAGCGCTGCCTGCAAGAAGAGCCGGACCTGGCTGGAGTGACCGCGCCCTGGAAGGACGACCCCAGCGAGAGCCGGCAGGTCGGCCACCACCGGGCCGGACGACTGGTCGACGCCGACGGCGGTTACGGCTTCCCCGATCACGAGGCCGAGAGCGTCGGCTACGAAGTGGGCATTGCCGGCGGCGCGGCGAGCGCCGAAGAGGCCGCCATGCACATCATCGATGACTACGAGGACGACGACGACAACTGACCCCAGCCCGGGGCATTCGACGAGTGAACAGGTGATCTGGGACACGCTGATTTTTCGCTTGTCGAGGCTTTTCAGTCGCTGGTCGAGCTTGTCGAGACCTCAAACGGAGTGCTCTCACCAGGGGTTTCGACGCTCAATCAGCGGCAGGCGCATTGATCAGTACTTCCCCAGTGGTCCTCGGCGGACGGGGTCGCGGCCGAGTTCGACCAGTTGCCGGGCGCAAACCCGTGCCAGCCATCATCCGGCGATAGTGTGATCGACGGTCCACTCGGGGCCTGAACCAACCATGAGGTGCCTACGTCGTGACTCTTGTTCCGCCGACTGCAGTGCGACGGCAACGCGTGGCTGTTTCGGTGCTTTTCGTGCTGGCCGGCACGGTGATGGGCGGCTGGTCGGGGCGAATCCCGTCGGTTCGCAGTCAACTCGGGGTCGGCGACGGCGAGTGGGGCCTGATCGTGATGGCCCTGCCGCTGGGGGTATTGGTCTCGCTGCTGGTGTTGCAGCGGGTGATCACCCGCACCGGTGCCCGCCGCCCGGCCGTGTGCGGTGCAGCAGGCATGCTGGCGATCACGCCGCTGGCCGCCGCGGCCACCACGACGTCGGCGATGGTGACCTGCCTGCTCGCCCTGGGCGTCGCCGCGGGTCTGCTGTACGGCCCGATGAACGCCCTTGCGGTTGAGGTCGAACGTGGCTACGGGCGCAGCATTCTCTCGTCATTTCACGCCTGGTTCAGTGCCGGGCAGTTCGCCGGCGGCCTGCTCGGTGTGCTCGCCGGGTTGTTGTACGTGGCCCCGTCGATCCAACTAGCGACCTCGAGCCTGCTGCTGGCCGGGGTCTATCTCGCAAGCCTGCGCCGGCTGCCCGACACCCGCACTCCGGTCGAAGACCCACCCGCCCTGCACGAGCCGGCCACCACGCTGCCGGACCAGCCGGTGCCGTCCACCCGCTCGTGGACGCCGCAACTGCTGGTGCTGGCGCTGATGAGCCTGCTCACCTCGATCAACGAGGGCGGAGCGACCCAGTGGAGCGCCCAGTACACCGTGTCGCTGGGCGGCGGCATCGCGCTGGGCTCACTGACCCTGGTCTGCTATTCGCTGGCCATCGCCACGGTGCGGCTGGTCGGCGATCGGCTGGTCGGCGTGCTGGGGCGCCGGACGTTCCTGCAGCTATCCGGCGGGGTGGTTGCGGCCGGGCTGGGCATCGCACTGCTGGTTGGCACCGTGCCTGCGGCCCTGATCGGCTTCGCCTGCGTGGGCATCGGGAGCGGCTGCATCGTGCCCACGGTAGTGACCCTGGCCGGCAACCAGCCCACTGTGCCCTCGGCCAAGGCCGTCGCGCTGATGAGCCTGGGGGAGTGGCCGGCATTCCTTTTCGGACCGCCGTTGATCGGCGCACTGGCCGAGCTGGTCGGCCTGCGGGCGGCGCTGAGCGTGATCGTCGCCGGTGGGCTCGCCATCGTGGTGCTGGCCGGCTTCGTTCATGACCGCACGCCGGCACTGGTCCAAGGGGCCGACCACCGCTGATCGAGCCTGTCGAGATCTCTGCGGCGACGCCGCGCGAAGCGCTGATTGTCGCTGGTCGAGCGTTTTGAGACCTCTGATGTGCCACTGTGCCTGGGTTTCAAGCTCATCCAGCGGTAGTGGCGTTGTCGGCGCTTCCCCAAAAGGTTTCGGCCCACCGATGGTTGATCGCCGAGGCCAGTGCTTCATCTCGAGTTGAAATACAAATTTCCGCGCCCATTCCGGCGATCCGATCGACCGAACCGTTTCAGGTCGGAACCGAGCGCGGAAGTTGGTATTTCACCACCTGCCGAGCCCACTGCGAGTGGTACAGGGAGGCTGGTGGCACTGGAATGGGGCCGCCTCAACCCCATGATCAGCCACGCCATCGGCACGATCCCGCTACGACATGGTCACGATGCGGTCGGCACGCTCCAGGCCAGCGGCGACTAGCCGGGCGTTGGGTTCGTCCACGTTCTCCACCCAGTGCTGGGCGTGTTCGGCGGTGTCGCCATGGCCGAGCCGGCGCCGCACCAGGCGCCGGCGGCGTTCGTCGTCGTCCAGCCGCAGGTACCACACCTCGTGCAACAGCGAACGAACCGCGCCCCAGCCGAACGCGTCGTGCAGCAGGTAGTTGCCCTCGGTGACCACGAGCGGAGTGCCGGGGTCGACCAGGACGGCAGAGCCGATCGATTCCTCCAGGTCACGGGCGAACCAGGGCGCGTACAGCGGGGCGCGCTGCTCAGCCAGTCTGGCCAGCAGGGTGACGTACCCGTCGACATCGAAGGTGTCGGGTGCGCCCTTGCGGTCGCGCCGACCCAGTCGGATCAGCTCGGCATTGGCGAGGTGAAAACCGTCCATGCCGACCACCACCATCGAAGTGCCGAGTTGCTGCTGCAGCGCCGCCGACAGGGTCGACTTGCCCGCTCCGGGAGGGCCGGCCAGACCCAGCAACCGGCGCCCGCCGCCGGCCGCGAGGTCTGCCGCGCGAGCTACGGCGTCGGTGACGGTCAGGGTCGGTATCGGCACCCGACCAGCATGCGGGCAGCGGTTCGATCGAGACAAGCCCGATCAGCAGCGGGCGGGTCGACCACTGTCACCCAGGAACATCGGTGACGCGGCTGTTCCCCGCGATCGGCACCAGCCCGCCGGCGGAGAAGGCCGCGGCATCGTCGATCAGGGCCTGCAGTGCGGACGGCGGAACCAGCAACTGGAAGCGCACCATGGTCGTCCAGACCGGTTCCTGCCAGACCGACCCGTGGCTTGCGGCCCACTCCCGCAGCCAGTTGTCGAGCCGTCCGGCCTCGGCGTGGGGGACGTCCAGGGTCACCTCGGTCAGCCTCTCGCGACGGACGAGCTGCGACCGGTCGAGCGCTTCGGCGACCGCGCCGGAGTAGGCCCGGACCAGGCCGCCGGCGCCCAGCAGGACGCCGCCGAAGTAGCGGGTGACCACGGCGACCAGGTCGGTGAGGTGGCGGTGCCGCAGCACCTCAAGCATTGGGACGCCCGCGGTGCCGGCGGGCTCGCCGTCATCGCTGGAGCGTTGCTGATCGGCCTGTGTGCCCACCACCAGTGCCGTGCAGTTGTGACCGGCGTCCCAGTGCCGTTTGCGCAGCGCGGCGATTTCGGCATCCGCCGCGGCCACGCTGCGCACCGGGACCAGGGTTGCGATGAACCGGGACTTCTTGATCACGATTTCGTGTTCCACCCGCGCTGCGATGGTCGAGGGCAGCGGGGAGGGCGTGGCGCTCACACCGCGAGCCTACGGAAGCGCTGATCAACGCGTCCACCACTGATTGGGCTTATCGAAACCCCTCGTGAGAGCAGTCCGTTCGAGGTCTCGGCAAGCTCGACCAGCGAAAGTTCAGCGCTTGCCCAGGGCAGCACCCGGGTTGGCCGAATCCGGGCCGGACACGTGTCGGCGTGGCCGTCGCAGCCGAGCGTCGCCGCCGCACCGCTGCAGGACTCCCGGCCGCGGCCTACCGCCTGGACGGAGTAGGTGCGGGCGCCGAGGGGGGAGCGGCACCCCGCGCGCGGGGTGCCGCGACACCGGGCTAGGATTCGAACGTTCGACTCGAGGAGGACCATGCGAAAAGCCGACAGTGAGGTGACCCAGCCAACAGGCGTGCGCCGGATCACCGTACCCGCGTCGGTGAACATGGTCAGCGTGCTCGGCCCGGGCGATGAGTTTCTGCGCATTCTCGAGCGCGAACTCACCGCCGATGTGCACGTGCGGGGCAACGAGGTCACCTTCACTGGCGATCCCGCCGATGTCACGGTGGCCTCCGAGGTGTTGACCGAGCTGATCACGATCGTGCGCACCGGCCAGGGGCTCACCGCCGACGCCGTCGAGCGGGTGGTCGGCATGACCGCCCTGCAAGCCGAGACGCTGCGTCCGGCCGAGGTGCTCACCCAGAACATTCTCAGCACCCGCGGGCGCACCATTCGCCCCAAGACGCTGAACCAGAAGCGCTACGTCGACGCCATCGACGCCCACACGGTGGTCTTCGGTATCGGCCCGGCCGGCACCGGCAAGACCTACCTCGCCATGGCCAAGGCGGTGCAGGCGCTGCAGGCCAAAGAGGTGAACCGGATCATTCTCACTCGGCCGGCGATCGAGGCCGGCGAGCGGCTCGGCTTTCTGCCCGGCACGCTGACCGACAAGATCGACCCGTACCTGCGGCCGCTGTACGACGCCCTGCACGACATGGTCGACCCCGAGTCGGTGCCCCGGCTGCTCACGGCGGGCACCATCGAGGTGGCGCCGCTGGCCTACATGCGTGGCCGGACGCTCAACGACGCGTTCATCATTCTCGACGAGGCTCAGAACACCTCGATGGAGCAGATGAAGATGTTCCTGACCCGGCTGGGTTTTGGGTCGAAGGTCGTGGTCACCGGCGACGTCACGCAGGTCGACCTGCCCACCGGCACTCGCTCGGGGCTGCGCATGGTGCAGGGCATCCTGGATGGCGTCGACGACATCGCTTTTTGTCAACTGACCAACCACGACGTGGTGCGGCACAAGCTGGTCGGCCGCATCGTGGCCGCCTACGACCGGTTCGAGTCCATCGACCGCGACCCCAAGAAGAAAGACCGCTGAGTTGAGCGTCGAGATCAACAACGAGTCGAGTGTCCCCGTCGACGAGCAGCGCCTGGTGGCGCTTGCCCTGTTCGCCCTGGACGCCTTGCGCATTCACCCGCAGGCCGAGCTGTCGGTGCTGCTGGTCGACGAGCCGACCATGGCCGCTTACCACGAGAAGTACATGGACGAGCCCGGCCCGACCGACGTGCTCAGCTTCCCGATGGACGAGCTGCGCCCGCCCAAAGACGGCGAGGAGCCGCCGCTGGGCATGCTGGGCGACATCGTCCTGTGCCCCTCGGTGACCGCCGCGCAGGCGGCCGCGTCGAACCGCACCCCCGACGAAGAGGCCGACTATCTGCTGATTCACGGGCTGCTGCACCTGCTCGGCCATGATCATGCCGAGCCGGATGAGAAGAAGGTCATGTTCGACCTCAACGACCGGATCATCGCCGGCTGGAAGGCGCGGCGCGTCGACGTCCTGGGTTGAGCCGGCACCGCGGCGACGGGGAAGTCAGCAGGCCACCGGCTCGAGCGCCGGCGCGTGGCGGTTGATTGCGAACCCGACCGCGCCCAGCGCCAGTCCGACCAGCGCCATTGCGACCCCCACCCACGCCGGTGCGACGAAGCCCCAGCCGGCGGCGATCACGGCACCGCCGAAGAAGGCGCCGAGGCTGTTGCCGATGTTGAGTGCCGAGTGATTCAGAGCTGCGGCAATCGACTGGTTGTCTTGTGCCACGTCCATCAGCCGGGTCTGAATCGTGGGCGCCAGAATCGAGCCGACGAAGTTGAGCGCGAAGAGCAGCACGGCCAGCATGATCAGCCACTGGGCCAGCAGGCCGATCAAGGCCAGCACCATGGCGCTGCCCAGGAACGCCCCCAGCATGGTGCGGCGCAGTTCACGATCGGCCAGGCGCCCGCCAGCCAGGTTGCCGATGGTCATGCCGATGCCGCTGACCACCAGCAGCAGCGGAACTGCCCAGCTCGGGCCGTGGGCGATCTCGGTGATCATCGGGGCGACGTAGCTGTTCACGGCGAAGAAGCCGCCGAAGCCGATGGCGCCGATCGCCAGCGTCAGCCAGACCTGGCCGATGCGAAAGACCTGTAGTTCGGCGCGCAGGGTCCGCTCGGGGCTGCCCTCGTGGTGCGGCACGAAGGCCGCAATGCAGGCGGTTGCGATGGCGAAGATGCCGGTCACCACCATGAAGGTGGTGCGCCACCCGTAGTGCTGGCCCAGAAAGGTGCCCACCGGCACGCCCACGACGTTCGCGACGGTCAACCCGACGAGCACGTAGGCAACGCCCTGCGCGCGGCGTCCGGGGCCGAGTATGTCGGCGGCAACCAGTGCGCCAATGCCGAAGTAGGCTCCGTGCGGCAGCCCGGCCAGCAGCCGCGAGGCCGCCACCCATTCGAAGCTCGGGGCCACGAAGGTGAGTGCATTGAAGACGGTCAAGGCGAGGGCCAGCGCGATCATCACCCGGTGCCGCGGAAACCTCGCCACCGAGCCGGCGATCGTGGGTGCGCCGATGACCACGCCCAGGGCGTACAGCGAGATCAGTGTGCCGGCCTGTGCGATCGCATCCTCGGTGCTGGACGCCCAGGTGTTGGGCAGCAGGTTCCTGGCCAGGTCGGGCAGCAGGCCCATCACGACGAACTCCGTCATGCCGATCCCGAAACTGCCGATGGCAAGCGCGAAGAGCGCTGCTGTTGCCGCCCTCTTCGAGGGAGAAGTCGAATTCATTCGGTAATTATAGTCATGTCGACTATAACGGCCCGGGCGTCTCACGCCCGGGCCGTCCGGATCGATGAGGATCCCGCGATCGGGGACGGTTCCGCGGTTCAGGGGACGGTTCCGGACGGTTCAGGGGACGGTTCCGAACGGTTCATCCGGATGGTTCTCGGGACGGTTCCTTGAACCGGCGGGAACCGTTCCTTGAACCGGCGGGAACCGTTCCTTGAACCGCGTCCTCTGAACCGGCGGGAACCGTCCCCTGAACCGCGTCCTCTGAACCGGCGGGAACCGTCCCCTGAACCGCGTCCTCTGAACCGGCGGGAACCGTCCCCTGAACCGCGTCCCCTGAACCAGCGAGAACCGTCCCCTGAACCAGCGAGAACCGTCCCCGGTGGTTCAGCCGAGGTGGCTGCCGTAGACTGCAGGCTCGACAAGCCGTTGCGTGAAACGAGTGATGAAACCCTGTTGACCGACATCGAATGGTTCGAGTTGGCCGTCGCCACCGCTTCTGCGCTGGTGGCCGCCTTGCTGGTGGCCGGTGAAGCAGCCCTGCAATCGTTCTCGAAGAGCCGGGCGCATCGCCTGCTCGACGAGGGGCGTGGCGGGGCCCAGACCCTGGTGCAGATCACTCAAGATCCTGCTCCGACGCTGAACACCCTGTTGTTCATGCGCATTCTCGCCGAGATCGTGGCCATCGTGATGGTCACCCTGTTCGTGTTCGGACGCTTCGAGGCCACCTGGGAGCGCGTGCTCTACTCCGTCGGCATCATGGTGCTGGTCTCGTTCATCCTGCTCGGCGTCGCCCCGCGCACCTTGGGCCGCCAGAACGCGGACGCCGTCGCGCTCGCCTATGCCCGCCCGCTGGCGATGCTGACCACGGTGCTCGGCCCGATTCCGCAGGTGATGATCCTGATCGGCAACGCCCTCACCCCCGGCAAGGGGTTCGCCGACGGACCGTTCAGCTCCGAGGCCGAGTTGCGTGAGCTGGTCGACTTCGCCGAGGCGTCCGACGTGATTGAGGCCGGCGAACGCAAGATGATTCACTCGGTCTTCGACCTGGGCGACACGATCGTCAAAGAGGTGATGGTGCCGCGCACCCAGATGGTCTACATCGAACACAGCAAAACCGTGCGACAAGCGGTTTCGCTGGCGCTTCGGTCGGGTTTCAGCCGTATTCCGGTGATCGGCGACGACCTCGACGACATCTGCGGCGTGCTCTACCTCAAAGATGCGATCCGCCGCATGTACGACAATCCGCGTGCCCAGGCCACTGAAACCGTCGAGTCGCTGATGCGCAAGCCGACGTTCTGCCCCGACTCCAAGCCGGTCGACGAGCTGCTGCGCGAAATGCAGCTCACCCGCTCGCATGTGGTGATCGTGGTCGACGAGTTCGGCGGCACCGCCGGCCTCGCCACCATCGAGGACATTCTCGAAGAGATCGTCGGCGAGATCGTCGACGAGCACGACCAGGAACTGCCGCCTGCGGTCGAGATCGGCCCCAACCGGTTCCGGGTCTCGGCGCGCCTGGGTGTGGACGACCTGGGCGAACTTTTCGGGCTCAAGGTCGACGACGACGACGTCGACACGGTGCTCGGCCTGATGGGCAAAGAACTCAACAAGGTGCCGATTCCAGGTTCGGTAATCGAGTGGGAAGGCATCCAGTTGGTGGCCGAACGCGGCATCGGTCGGCGCAACAACATTCTCACCGTGCTTGCCTCGCTGGTCGAAGAGACGGAGGCCGATCCGGTAGATGCCGGGGTGAAGGCCGCGACGCAACTGGCATCCGATTCGGCGAGGCGGGCCAGTTGATGCATCGTTCCGGCTTCGCCTGCTTCGTCGGACGCCCCAACGCCGGCAAGTCCACCCTGACCAACGCCATCGTCGGGCAGAAGGTGGCGATCGCGTCGTCGCGGCCGCAGACCACCCGGCACGCGGTGCGCGGCATCGTCACCCGTGCCGACGCGCAGTTGGTGATCATCGACACCCCCGGCCTGCACCGCCCGCGAACGCTGTTGGGTGAGCGGCTCAACGACCTGGTCTATGCCACCTGGGCCGAGGTGGATGTGATCGGTGTGTGCCTGCCGTCCAACCAGCGCATCGGCCCAGGCGATGAGTATTTGGTGGCCGAGATCGCGAAACTGCCCAAGCGCCCGACCCTGGTGGCGCTGGCCACCAAATCAGACTTGGTCAGCCGCGAACGCATGGCCGAGCATCTGCTGCGGATCGCTTCGCTCGAGCAGACGCACGGCATCACCTGGGCCGAGATCGTGCCAACCTCGGCGCTGACCAACGACCAGGTAGACCTGGTCGCCGACGTGCTGATCGCCCAGTTGCCCGAGGGGCCCGCCTACTACCCTGAGGGAGATGCGACCGACGAGCCGACCGAAACCCTGATCGCCGAACTGATCCGTGAGGCGGCGCTCGAGAAGGTGCGCGACGAACTGCCACACTCGATCACGGTCACCATCGATGAGCTCGGGCTGCGCGAAGGACGACCCGAGGACCGTCCGTTGCTCGACGTGTTCGCCTCGCTGGTGGTGGAGCGCGACTCGCAGAAGGGCATTGTGATCGGCCACAAGGGCTCGGTGCTGCGCGACATCGGGACGGCCGCCCGCGCCCAACTGTCCGCCCTGCTGGGCACCCCGGTGCATCTCGACCTCAAGGTCAAGGTGCTCAAAGACTGGCAACGCAACGCCAAATACCTCAACCGGCTGGGCTTCTGAGCAAGAGGCGTTGCGGGCATGGCTGCCCAAACGAGGCGCCGACCTATGAATCGATACTGAGAGGCTCCGCGGGTTGGATGCGTGTCGGTAACACGAGCGGGCGGGTGGCTGCGAGCGGGTTCTATCGGCGGTGATGCCGACACCGTCGGTTGTCGCGAGCCGAGGCGCAGCGGGCAGGGCAGTTCCGGCCGGGGTGGCGCTGGTGCACCGGGCAGGTGTCGATCGTGCCAGGCAGGGCGCCCGCGGCGATTCGTGGGTTATGGCGCCGGCCGGCGCCGCAGGCCCAGCCCCGTGCGCCGAGACGATCGTTATACAGCCCGCAGTGGGAGGCCATAACGCCCATTTCGGCGCGGCGGGGATGATCCGCACCACTGACGCAGATCAATACGCACATTTCTCGGCGGGCCCAGAAAGGGCCGGCGATCGATCTTCCCCAACGGATGGAATCACGTGTCGACGCCGCTGATCGGGGGAGCGAGGCTCCTTGAGAGATTCCGCCAGTAGGCGCTGCCGTCGCGGGCGGCGCATCCGGTGGATGCTTCGCAAGTCGGAGGAGGGAGTCGGGCCGGTGGCCGGTCGAGCGACGACAACGCTGCGAGGCGCCACCGGGGCGTCGCGTAGCAGGCATGGCCTACTGGCGGGAGCTCTTATCCGGCCAGCAACGCGGCCAGCTCGATCAGGGCCAGGTCCGAGCCTCGCGGGCCCACCAGGCAGACCCCGACCGGGCCGTCCGGCAGGGTCAGGGCGGGCACGGCGACCGCAGGACGTCCGGTGATGCCGGCGATGCAGGTGAGCCGGAAAGTGGCCTGGCGGTGGGCGTCCACATCGGCCGGCGAGGCCCACAGCTTCGGGGCCGGGCCGGCGGCCGAGGGCAGCACTAGCACCGTGTCGACCAGCGCGGCGTCGAGGGCGGCCCGCAGCCGCAGCAACGTGGTGCGAGCCTGGGCGTCGTCGGCGGCGGTTATCGCCGCGGCGGCCTCGAAGCGCTGGCCGGCCGCCCCCTTCAGGGCACCCGGATGGGCCTGTACCCAGGCGCCGTGCACCTGCCAAGCCTGAAAGGCCTGGTGCACTCTGAACGCCTCGGCGGCTGCCGACAGGTCTGGCAGTTGCACCACGCCGAAATCGGCGTCGCGGGTCACACACCAGCCCTCGAACGCGTCAGCCACCCCGGTCTGTAGTGCAGGCAGCACGGACGCCACGGCGAGGCCGCCGACCGCACCAGCCGCCGCATCGGCCAGCAGCACCGACGCCGCCCGCCGCAGCAATGCCGGGGTGCGCGTCAGCACCCCAACGGTGTCGAAGTCGGGCGCCAGCGGCAACAGCCCCTGGGAAGAAACCGAACCGTGCGTGGAACGCCACCCCCACAAGCTCTGATAGCTCGCCGGTACGCGAACCGAGCCGCCGGTGTCAGTAGCCAGTCCGATCGAGGCGGCGCCCAGCGACACGGCGGTCGCGGAGCCGCTGGACGACCCACCTGGCAACCCGCCCGGCACCACCGGGTTCACCGGGGTGCCGTAGTGCGGATTGTCGCCAGCCAGGCTGTAGGCAAACTGATCGGTGCGGGCGATCCCCGCGACGGCAGCCCCGGCCATCCGCAACCGCGCAACGGCCGCGCTGTCGGCCGATTCGGGTGTCGCCTCGGCCAGAAATGCTGGCACGCCGGCACCAATCGGGTAGCCGGCCACGGCGAACAGGTCTTTGACGGCAACCGTCTCGCCGTCGAGCGGGCCACAGCCCAAAGCCCCGGCCAGCGGGTCGCCGGCCACCCGCCACACCGCACGGTCGAAGGTGGGCGGGGGAGGGGCGACATGAGCGGTCAGCACCCGCCACGCGTCGTCGCTGCCACGCTGCCACACCTGGGTCTGCAGCCCCCGTCCGCCACGCGCCGGTGCAGTCACCGCCACCACGGCGGCGGCGTCGGGGGCAAGGGGGTACACCCGCACCTCAGCCAGCGTGCGCGGCGGGGCGCCGCGTCGCACCGCACGAAAGTCGTGAATGGACTCATGCCCGACCAGTAACCCGCCCGGGTCGCCGCGCAGGGTCGACGGCGAGTCGACGAACAGCTCGTCCATCGCCGCAAGGTCGTCGGATCCCAGGGCCAACTCGTAGTCGGCGAACGCTTCGAGCAGTCCGGACGGTGCGTCGGGAGCCATCCCGCGCAGGGTCTCGACAAGCTCGACCAGCGGTGGGGTTGGCGGGGTCTCGACACGCTCGACCTGCGGTGGGGTTGGCGGGGTCTCGACACGCTCGACCTGCGGTGGGGTTGGCGGGGTCTCGACACGCTCGACCTGCGGTGGGGTTGGCGGGGTCTCGACACGCTCGACCTGCGGTGGGGTTGGCGGGGTCTCGACACGCTCGACCTGCGGTGGGGTTGGCGGGGTCTCGACACGCTCGACCTGCGGATCAGCCACCGAAGTCCGCCTTCCTGATCCTGGCGTGCACACCCTTCACCAGGTCGACTACCTGAGAGATGTCGAAGTCGGTGGCCGCGCTCAGGTACGCATAGGCCAGGTGTCGGTCCATGCCGTAGCGGGCCTGCAACAGCGCCAGTGCCGCCCGTACGCAGTTCGCCATCGCCACGTCGAGGTCGGGGTCCATTCCGGTCGGCACCAGATACTCCGACGTCTCGGCCAGCGGCCCGGCCAGCTCGCCGAACCGCTCGGACGCCTCGGCCGCCGGCACCACCTCCAGCCGCAGCGTGGCCCGCAGCGACGCCTCCAGGGCGGTCAGCGATACCTCGCCGTCGCCCTGGGCGAAGTGCGGGTCGCCGGTGTAGAAACCGGCCCCCGGCACTTGCACCGGCAGATACAGCGTCGAACCCTCGACCAGCAGATTGATGTCGATGTTGCCGCCGTGCGGGCCCGGCGGCACCGAATGCGGACGCTGCGCACCGGCTGCCGCGACCCCCATGATGCCCAGGAACGGCGACAGCGGAAATCGCACCGCGTCCGGGCCGCCCTCGACCAGCGGTAGCACACCGAAGTCGCCGCCGGCGTCGCTGCGCACCGGGCAGAAGACACTCACCGTGCCGGGGCCGGCCGGCAGCTCACCGGGCAATGCGCCGCGTCCGTGCCGGTTTGAGATCACCCCGTAGGGCACCCGGCGATCGAGCCGTTGCACGGTCACCGCGAGCAGGTCGCCGGGTCGCGCGCCGCGCACCTCGACCGGCCCGGTAACCACGTGCGGGCCGTCCGGGCCCAGCGTGTGCGGACGCCCCGAGGCGGTCAACTCGACCGCCTCGGCCAGCACCTGCTCGGCAGCGACCCCGTGGCCTCCGAAGAAACTCACTGGGTCTCGGCCCTGGTCGGCCAGCAGGCCCTCGTGCGACACGGTGTCGACGGTCACCGTCTCGCCGGAGGCCACGCTGAGCACCGGGGCGTCCGTCGCGCAGGGCAGGTGGCCCCAGAACAGTTCGTCCACCGTTGCGGGCAGGTAGTGGTTGCCCTCGATCTCACCCTCGCCGCGCTGCAGCACGGGGCCGGTCATGCACGTGGTCATCGGGTCTCCGGTTCGGAACGCGGCAATTCGTCCAGCTTGTCTATCAGTTCGCCCACCTCGGCAAGATGGGCGTCCATGACGGCGCGGGCAGCGGCCGGATCGTGGGCGGCGAGTGCCGTGTACAGCCGCCGGTGGCCCTCGATCGAGTTGCGCCGGCCCTCGCGTGCCCAGTGCGAACGCAGTCGCACCTCGTGCACCAGGTTGTTCATCGCCTCGCACACCCCGACCAGTAGCGGATTGCCGGTGGCCACCGCGAGCCTGCGGTGAAACTCGACGTCGAGCCGCAGGGACTCCTCCGCGGTCAGCCCGGCATGGCTTTCGCGCAGGATCGCGTCGAGGGCAGCGAGATCGAGATCAGTGGCCCGGCGGGCGGCCAGTTCGGCCACTTGCGGCTCGACTATGCGCCGCAGTTCGGACACCTGGCCCACGTGGTCGTCGACCTGGTCGCCGAATGCGGCGAAGTTCAGTTGCAGGGGTGTTTCGGACGCTGCCAGAACCACTGTGCCTCGCCCTGGTCGGCGCTCGATCAGCCGGCGGTCCTCCAGTGCGCGCAGCGCCTCACGCAGGGTGGCCCGTGACACGCCGAAGGCGGTGCAGAGTTCGCGTTCGGGCGGCAGCCGGTCGCCGGGAGCCAGGTCTTCGGCGATGTGCTTCTCGAGCCGGGCGGCCACGTCACCGCTGATCGTCCGCGGCCGTTGCACGGTGAGCTGCATCGTCGGCTCCTCTCTGTTCCGAACCGCCGCGGGCCGCCCGACAAGTGGCACAACCATCGTCAGATTGGTAGGTTGGTCGGACCAAATGCCTTGCACGATAGCGTACCCAGCCGCTCCGTCCCCACCCCGATGTGGACGGACGACGCCTGCGCCAGCGCAGCGGAAACGGGCATGTAACACGGCTGCAATGATGCGCCACCACGATGCCGGAACGATGGTTTCCGCGAGCGAAGGAGGTGCGTCGTGCCGACGTCCCTGACGGCAACCGGGCCGGAAGCGCCTGGGCGTGCCACCGCACTGCCGATCCACCCGCCTCACCGGCTGCTGATGGGCCCCGGCCCGATCAATGCCGACCCGCGGGTGCTGCGGGCCATGTCGGCCGGGTTGGTCGGGCAGTACGACCCGGCGATGACCGACTACATGGCCGAGACGCAGCGGCTGTACCGCGGCGTCTTCCGCACCGCCAACGAGGCGACGCTACTCGTTGACGGCACCTCGCGGGCCGGTATCGAGGCAGTGCTGGTGTCGCTGCTCGAACCGGGCGACCGGGTGCTGGTGCCGGTGTTCGGACGCTTCGGCCACCTGCTCGCTGAGATTGCCGCGCGCACCGGTGCCGAGGTGCACACCATCGAACGTGAGTGGGGCACCGTGTTCGGTGCCGACGAGATCGAGGCCGCCCTCGATGCGGTCCGGCCCAAGGTGCTGGCCATGGTGCAGGGCGATACCTCCACCACGATGTGCCAGCCGCTGGCCGAGCTGGGTGCCCTGTGCGCCGATCGCGGCGTGCTGCTCTATTCCGACGTCACCGCCTCGCTGGGCGGCAATGAATTCGTCATGGACGACTGGGGCTTGGACGCCGCCTCCGCCGGCCTGCAGAAGTGCCTGGGCGGGCCGTCCGGCAGCGCTCCGATCAGCCTGTCGGACGCCGCGGTCGACGTGATT
This sequence comes from Micropruina sp., assembly GCF_047602085.1. Lineage (GTDB taxonomy): Bacteria > Actinomycetota > Actinomycetes > Propionibacteriales > Propionibacteriaceae > Micropruina. Next base: position 117,600 of record NZ_JASGID010000004.1, on the reverse strand, counting down.
CAGGCCCGCCGGCACATCGAGGCCGGCATTCGCGAACGCGATGACGAGGAGCACGGCACCCGGATCGCGTCCAACTACTTCGACCTGGGCATGATCCTCGACTACTGGGGGCCGCGCCGGCTGAACCATCACACCGAGGCCACCTCGATGCTCTACGCGGCCCGCGAATGCGCCCGGTTGCTGGTCGACGAGAGCCTGCCCGGCGCCGTCGCCCGGCACGCGCTGCACGGTCGCGCCATGACCGAGGGCCTGGTCGCGCTCGGCCTGCGCCTGTTCGGCGACCAGAGCCACCGCATGCACAACGTGATCGCCGTGCACATACCCGAGGGTGTGAACGGCGACGCCGTGCGCTCGGGGCTGCTCCACGACTTCGCGATCGAGATCGGCACCTCGTTCGGCCCCCTGCACGGACGGGTCTGGCGCGTCGGCGTGATGGGGTACAACGCCCGGCACGACACGGTGCTGCTCACCTTGGCAGCGCTTGAGCAGGTGCTCCGCGCCGCCGGCACCAACCCGACGCCCGGTGCCGGGGTCGGCGCCGCCAAGGAGGTGTACGCGCAGTGAGGTCAGAGGCGTACGGGCCCAGTGCCACCTCGGCTCGGCTGCAGGCAGCGGTGTTCGAGGCCGCCGGACGACGGGCCTACGACCGCTGCGACGAACTCGCCGCGATCACCGAGGTGCGGGGACGCATCCAGCGACTGCACCTGACGCCGCAGCATCGGATGGCCAATAATCTGGTCGGGCAGTGGATGCGGGGTGCCGGCCTGGCCACCCGCATCGATGCCGCCGGCAACCTGGTCGGCCGCATCGAGGGTCGCGAGGCGCGGCTTCCAGCGGTGGTCCTGGGTTCACACATCGACACGGTGCCGGACGCTGGCCGCTACGACGGCCCGCTCGGCGTGATGATCGCCATCGAAACCGTCGAGCTGCTTCGCGAGGTCATGCCGATGATGCCCTGCGCGCTGGAGGTGTACGCGTTCAGCGACGAAGAGGGCACCCGGTTCGGTAGTGCGTTGCTGGGCAGCAACCCGGTTGCCGGCAACTGGAAGCCCGAATGGCTGGACCAGACCGATCAACGCGGAACCACTCTGCGGCAGGCGTTTCGCGACTTCGGCCTCGACCCCAACCGGGTCACCGAGGCGGCACTGCGTCCCGAACAGGTGGTGGCCTACCTGGAGGCACACATCGAGCAGGGTCCGCTGCTCGAGGCCATGGGCCGACCGTTGGGCGTGGTCACCTCGATCGCCGGCGCCCGCCGGTTCGCGCTCACGGTGACCGGCGAGGCCAGGCACTCCGGTGGCACACCGTACGACCGGCGAAAGGACGCCCTGGTGGGCGCCAGCCAGGCGGTGCTCGCGATTGAGTCGATCGCCAAGAGACGCGGCATCATCGCCACCGTCGGAGCCATGCACGCCTACCCGGGAGCGGTGAACGTGGTGCCGGGACGCGCCGAGTTCAGCCTCGACCTGCGGGCCGAGACCGACCGGGAGCGCGACGACGGCTGGGCAGAGATTCTCGACACCGTCACGAGCAACTGCCGGCTGCGCAACCTGCAGTTCAGTTGGGTGGAGGAACACCGGGCACGTGCGGTGACCTGCGCGCCCGACCTGATGGCGGCGGTCGAGGCGGCGATCTCCCGGGTCGACCGGTTAGGCGAGGTGCCCAGCCTGTACAGCCGGGCCGGGCACGACGCGATGGTGATGGCCGACCTCACCGACATCGGCATGCTGTTCGTCCGCTGCGAGGACGGCATCTCGCACGCCCCGACTGAAGCGGTGACGATGTCGGACGTGCGGCTGGCGGTGGAGGCGTTCACCGCGGCGGTGCGCAGCGTGCTGACCGGCGAGCGGAGACCCCATGCGTAAGATCTTTCGCGCCGAGCGCACCCTGGTCGGTTCGCAGTTGGTGCCGGCGGGTGTCGAGGTCGACACCGAGACCGGCACGATCGTCGCGGTGCGCACCGGTGTCGAATATGCCGCGGCCTTGGCCCGCGATGCGGCCGCGCAGATGGATCCGGGGCATGCCAGCACGGGTGCCTTGGTGGTGAACGTGCCCGACGAGGCGATCCTGCTGCCCGCCAACGTCGACTGCCACGTGCACGTCAACGAACCGGGCCGAACCGCCTGGGAGGGCTTCGCGTCGGCCACCGAGGCGGCCGCCTACGGGGGCATCGCCACGATCGTTGACATGCCGTTGAACTCCATTCCACCAACCACCACCACCGATGCGCTGGCGGTGAAGCGGGCCGTGACCGCCGGACAGTTGTTCGTCGACGTCGGGCTGTGGGGTGGCGCGGTGCCGGAAAACCTGGGGCAACTGGAGGAGCTGTGGGCCCAGGGGGTCTGTGGTTTCAAGTGCTTTCTGGTCGATTCGGGCGTGCCCGAGTTTCCGCCGCTGCTCGGTGCCGACTTCGGCCGCGCGATGGCCGAGGTGGCGTCGTTCGGGGGGCTGATGATCGTGCACGCCGAAGACCCCGACGTGCTCGGCTCGATCCCGCCCTGGTCGAGCCGGCGCTATGCCGACTTCCTCCGGTCCCGTCCGCACGAGGCCGAGGTGCGGGCGGTGCAGACCGTGATCGAGCAGGTGCGCCGACACGGCACTCGGGCCCATATTCTGCACGTCTCCAGCGCACAGGCCCTGGAACCGATTGCGCAGGCCAAGGCCGAGGGGCTGCCGCTGACCGCCGAAACCTGCCCTCACTACCTGATCTTCGACAGCGACGCCGTGCCCGACGGGGCATCCGAATACAAATGCTGCCCACCAATCCGTGACCCCGGCAACCAGCGCGAGCTCTGGCAGGGCCTGATTGCTGGGGTGCTCGACTGCGTGGTGAGCGACCATTCACCATCGACGGTGGAAGAGAAGACCAAAGGCGGCGGTGACCTGGCCCAGGCCTGGGGCGGGGTGAGCAGCCTCCAGGTGACGTTCCCGTCAATGGTCGACGCGGCAGCCGAGCGGGGCATCGGCATTGAGCGGGTCAGCGAATGGATGTCGGCCGGCCCGGCCCGGGTGGCCGGTCTGCCCGGTAAGGGACGGCTCGAGGCAGGTGCCGATGCCGACCTGATCTGGTACGAACCGGGGCGGGCGATCTGCATCGACGGCGGACGGCTGGCCCACCGCAACAAGCTCACCGCCTACACCGGGCGGGTGCTGTCGGGCAGCGTGCGCCGCACCATGATCGGTGGAAAGACGATTTTCGACGGCTTCGACCTGGCCGAGCCGTCTGGTCAGTTGTTGCGCCGAGGGAGCTGAATGTCTCCCCGGGTGCGTTCGACCGCCGCCCTCGTGGCGCAGTTGCGGCCGTCCGGCACCAGCCAGGAGGAGGTGCTGACCGAATTGCGCCGGGTGCTGGTGTCTGGTCGGGTGAAGCCGGGCACGCTGCTGCCGCTGGACTCACTCGCGAGGGCCTTCGGGGTGAGTCGAACCCCGGTGCGTGAGGCACTGAAGACGCTGCTCGGTGAGGGGCTGATCAGCCACAATCATCGCGGTGGGTACATCGTGCACGCCCTGAGCCGTGACGAGTTCGTCGAGTTGTATACGATCAGGCGGGCGCTCGAGGCGGCGGCACTGGGGGCGTCGGCGCTGTTGGCGGACCAGGCGCATCAGGCTGCGGTCAGCGAAAGCCTGGCCCAGCAGCGGATCGCCCTGAAGCTGGGCGACGTCGCCGGCTGGGATCTGGAGGGTCGCGCTTTTCATGAGGCGCTGGTGGCTGCCTGTGACATGCCCCGGCTGTGCCGGTTGATCCGTGACGCGGCGAACGCGACGGGCACGACCCGTCCGATGCTGCGGCTGCCACTGGCCAGAATCGAGCATCTGCACGGCGACCACGAGGCGATGGCGAGCGCCTTCGCGGCCGGCGACGTGGAGTCCTTGCAGAGGACTGCCGGGGAGCATCTGCACCGAGTGTGTACCTGGTTGCTGGAGGCCTTCGACGGAGTGGCATGTTGAGGAAGCGCTGATTGGTCGTTGGTCGAGCTTGGCGAGACCTCAGATATACGGCTCAGGCATGTATTTTCGACAAGCTCGACCACCGCTGGTTGCGCGTGTCGAAACCCCTTCTAAGAGCGCTCCGTTCGAGGTCTCGACAAGCTCGACCAACGAGCAATCGGCGCTTGCTTAACCGATGGCCGCGGGGTAGTTCGAGGTCTCGACAGGCTCGACCAACGAGCAATCGGCGCTTCCTTAACCGATGGCCGCGGGGTAGTAGGCGCAGAGGCACGCGCCAGATCAGACCCGAAGGCGAAGTCGGTTCACGGGTACCCCCGGGTATACCCATCCGACACATTCGTGTAATGCGGGCAGGCATCCGCTGAAACACGCCCTTTCTAGCGTGACCGGCAAAGTTCACCACCTGAGTCCCCCCGAACAGGGAGTGTCACCATGGCAACTACACAAACCAACCCCGAACCCGTGCACGTGTCCGCTGCGGCGGTGGGCGGCCCGATCATCAAGCCGGGTTACGACCCGCAACTTACCAACGAGGATCTGGCGCCTCTGGGCAAGCAGACCTGGAACAGCTACAACATCTTCGCGTTCTGGATGTCGGACGTGCACAGCGTCGGCGGGTACGTCACAGCCGGCAGCCTGTTCGCGCTCGGTCTGACCAGTTGGCAGGTCTTCATCTGCCTGATCGTCGGCATCTGCATCGTGTTGTACTTCTGCAATCTCGTCGCCCGCCCCTCGCAGGCTGCCGCGGTGCCGTACCCGGTCGCCTCACGCCTGTCGTTCGGCGTCAAGGGTGCCAATATTCCGGCGATCATCCGGGGCGCCATCGCCGTGGCTTGGTACGGCGTGCAGACCTACCTGGCCGCAGCGTCGCTGAATGTGGTGCTGCTCAAGCTGTGGCCCGACCTGGCCCCGCTCGCCGACGTCCGGATTCATGGCTTCCTCGGCCTCTCAGCCCTTGGGTACGTCTCGTACGGCGTGTTGTGGGTTGCCCAGGCGATCGTCTTCTGGCGCGGCATGGACTCGATTCGCAAATTCATCGACTTCTGCGGCCCCGCCGTCTACGTCGTGATGTTCGTGCTGTGCGGCTACCTGCTGTGGCAGGCTGGCTTCGACGTCAACCTGAACCTGTCGGGCAAGGAACTCAGCGGCTGGGCCGTGGTCGGCACGATGGTGTCGGCGACCGCTCTGGTGGTCTCGTACTTCTCGGGTCCGATGCTCAACTTCGGTGACTTCAGCCGCTACGTCACCACGTTCAAGCAGGTTGAGAAGGGCAATTTCTGGGGCCTGCCGGTCAACTTCCTGGTGTTCTCGCTGCTTACCGTGCTGACCGCGGCCGCTACTGTCCCGGTGTTCGGCGAACTGCTCACCGACCCGGTCGAGACAGTCGCGCGCATCGACAACACCTTCGCGATCGTGCTGGGTGCGCTGACCTTCACCATTGCCACCGTCGGGATCAATATCGTGGCCAACTTCATTTCGCCGGCCTTCGACTTCAGCAATGTGAATCCGCAGAAGATCAGTTGGCGCGTGGGCGGCATGATCGCCGCGGTCGGCTCCATTCTGCTCACGCCGTGGAACTGGTACAGCAACGACGAGGCGATTCACTACACCCTCGGTGTGCTGGGTGCCCTGATCGGCCCGCTGTTCGGCATTCTGATCGCCGATTTCTACTTGATTCGCAAGCAGAAGATCGTGGTCGACGACCTGTTCACCATGGATCCGAAGGGCGAGTACCACTACACCGACGGCTACAACGTCACGGCCATCACGGCCCTGATCGGGTCGGGCGTGCTGTCGATCGCCTCGGTGGTGCTGCCCAAGCTGCTGGGCGTCGCGGGCTGGATCAGCGATTACAGCTGGTTCATCGGCTGCGGCGTGGGCTTCGTGCTGTACTACTTCCTCGCCAAGCGGGCCAACATTGCCGGCTCGGGCACGCCGAGTGCCGCAGAACCAGTGCCCGCGGCGGTCTCCGAGGGCTGAGCATGCTGATCCGTGTGATCAACCCCAACACCACGGCGTCGATGACCCGCTCCATCGGCCGCGCGGCCGAGCGGGTCGCCGCACCCGGGGTGATCGTCCAGGCGGTCAACCCGGGTTCGGGGCCGGCCTCGATCGAATCGCACTACGACGAGGCACTGGCCGTTCCCGGCATCGTCGAAGAGATCGTGGCCGGCGACGCCGAGGGGGTGGACGGCTACGTGCTGGCCTGCTTCGGCGACCCCGGCCTGCTGGCCGCCCGCGAGATCGCGCACGGCCCGGTGGTGGGCATGGCCGAAGCGGCCATGCGGACCGCCGCCTATCTGGGCCGGTCGTTCAGCGTGGTCACCACGCTGGCTCGCACGATCGGCCGGGCGCAGGATCTGGCGGTGCAGTTCGGCGTGGCGCAGGCTTGCGCCGGGTACCACGCCATCGATCTGCCGGTGCTCGAGGTCGATACCGATCCGGCCACCTACGCCAGCCTGCTCGAAGCCTGCCGCCGGGCATTGGCCGGCGACAGGTCGGACGTCATCGTGCTCGGCTGCGCCGGCTTCGCGGGGCTGGCGCCCACGCTGCAGAACGATCTGGGCGCACCGGTGGTAGACGGTGTCGCTGCCGGGGTCGCCACTGTCCGGGGCCTGATCGACCAAGGCCTGAGCACCTCACGGGTGCTCGAATTCGCCAGGCCACCAGCCAAGGAGTACGCCGGCACCCTTTCGCGATTCGCGCTGTGACCGCGACCAGCCGACCGCGCCCCCTGCGGAATCTGTTGTGGAAGAGCTGATTCTTCGCTGGTCGAGCTTGTCGAGACTTCGGTTTGATTGCTCTCACTAGGAGGTTTCGACAAGCTCAACCAGCGGTGGGCGCATTGAGTCAGTACGTCCTCAACTGCTGCTGCCCAGGGTCACCTTGACCTCGCCGGATTGGCCGTCGCGTTCATACTTGATCGTCACGGTGCTGCCCGGGGCGTGGAACCGGATCGCGGCGATCAGCCCGTCGGCGGTGGTGGTGTTCACGCCGTCGACCGAGGTGACCACGTCCCCGGTTTGCAGACCGGCTTTGGCGGCCGGTCCGTCGGCTGTCACCTCGGCCAGGGTCACGCCCTGGGAGGTGGTGTCGGTCGAGGAGTCGTCGGACTGCAGCTTGATGCCCAGGTAGGCATCGGACGCCTTGCCGTTGGCAATCAACTCGTTGGCCACCCGCACCGCAACGTCGGCCGGAATCGCGAAGCCCAAACCGATGCTTCCGGACTGCTCCGACGAACTGCTCGACAGCGTGGCGCCCGAGGCGTTGATGCCGATCACCTGACCGTTGAGGTTCACCAGCGGGCCGCCGGAGTTGCCCGGGTTGATCGCCGCATCGGTCTGCACCGCCTCGTACACGGCGTTGCCCGTGGTGCCCGAACGAACCGCACGGGCCGTGGCCGACACGATGCCGCTGGTCACGGTCTCGCTCAACCCCAGCGGCGCACCGACTGCCACCACGGACTGCCCGACCACCACTGAGTCAGAGGTCGCGAAGGTGGCCGGCTTCAGTTTGTCGGCGCTCACCCCGCTGACCTTGATGACGGCCAGGTCGTTGTTGGCAGACGTGCCGACGATCGAGGCCTCAGCCGTGCTGCCGTCTTCGAATGTGACGGTGATGCTGCTGGCGCCGCCGGTGCTGCGCGACATGCCGGTGTTGCTCTCGGTCTCGCTGACCACATGGTCGTTGGTGAGAATGTGACCCTGGGTGTCGAGCACCACGCCGCTGCCGATGCTGCCGCTGTTGCCCGAGCGCACCGTGATGGTGACCACCGACGGAGAGATGGTGTCGGCCGCCGCGGTGATGCTGCCGTCGAGGGTGGATGGTTGCGCCACCGGCACCGCGCTCACCGCCGGTGATGCGCTGGTGGTCTGAGCGCCCAGCCAGGCGTAGCCACCGACTCCGGCCCCTGCACCCACCAGAGCCGCAATGGCGGTGGAGGCCACGAACATGGCTGCCCGGGGGCGCTTCGACCTGGTTGCGGTGACGGACGGCGCTGAGTAGGCCGCCCCCGGAAGCGGGGATGGCGGGGGCCCGAAAGCATAGCCGGGGGTATGCCCGGTGGGCTGCGCGGCCGGCTGAGAAAGGGTGACAGCTGGGGTGACAACGGACGGCTGCGAACTCACCGGCGGCTGGCTGATCGGTGCCGGGGCAGCCATCGGCTGCGACGGCGACGGTTGTTGGGGGTCCGGCTGGTTGCCGGCCGGGGGCTGCGCGGGGGAGTGCCAGGTCCAGTCGTCCGGACGTGGATGCTGCGGCGTGCTCTGCGGGCTGGTCATGCAATGGAGCCTGTGCGCCTTTGCTGTGCGCAGTCTGTGCGTTGGCGATGTCCTGATTGTGGGCCGAGCGCGCCGCTGCTTGCGCACTAAGCTGGCAAGAGTGACCGATCCGGACCACGAGACCCCGGCGCGGCGTCCGGCGGCTGTGCTGGCGGCCAATGTGTCGTCCCTGGCCGAGGACGCCTGGAACCGGCTCGACTTCCGACGCCGGATGCTGCTGTTCGGGCTGCACCTGCGCCAGGGCCTCCGGCGGATGCGCGGCTCACTGGTGCCGGTGCTGGTGGCCAGTATGGCCGCGTGGATCGCCTACGTCGTCGCGCACGATCTGCTGGGCCACCCCACCCCGTTCTTTGCCCCCGTCGCCGCCTGGATCTGCCTCGGCTTCACCTACAACCGCGTACCGCGCAAGGTGCTCGAGATCGGCGCTGGCGCCACCATCGGAGTAGGCCTGGGCGAGTTGATCCTCACCACGCTGGGTGCCGGTGGCTGGCAACTCGCCCTTGGCCTGTTGATCGGCGCGCTGGTCGCCCGCTTGCTCGATCGCGGTGATCTCTTCACGATTCAGGCTGGCGTGAACGCCATGGTGGTCATCGGCATGGGCACGCTCGGTAGCGAGATGACGGGCGCGGGGCCGTCCCGATTGATCGATGCCCTGGTCGGCGCCGGCGTGGCCCTGCTGCTGGCGGTCGCGCTGCCCGGAGACGTGCTGAACCGGCCACGCCGCTACGTTGGCAGCCTGTTGACCGAACTCGCGAAGGTCTTTTCGATGTTGGCCGCGGGGTTGCGGGTGGGCAACATCGAGTTCTTGCGCGACGCCCACGCCCAGTTGCGCGGGGTCGAGCGGCTGCTCGATGACGCCGTCACGGTCTGGAAGTCGTCGGCCCAGATCGTGTCGCTGAACCCGACGATGCGGCGCCACCGCGCCCAGATCGACGAACTCGGCCGGCAGCTCGACCTGAGCACGCGGGCGGTGCACACCGCCGAGACGCTGCTGCGGCAGTGTCGCGGGGTGGTCGATGAGGCCGATCCCGACCCGTCCATCGCCAGGATCATGGACGACACCGCGGCCACGTTCATCGCCTTGGCCGGCTCGATCCGGCACTGGTACCCGCCGTGGCAGGCCCGCACCAGGGCCAAGGATCTGGCCGCTGATTGCGCACCCGAGTTGTCCCTCCCCTCCGATTGGCGGCACAGCGCCCTACTGTCGGTGATGCGGTCGATCGCCATCGACCTACTGCAGCTCACCGGGCTGTCGCGCGACCAGGCCCGGGGGTACCTGCCTGGCACGGGTGCCGAGGCGAGCGGTCTGAGAGTGCGCGGCGACGAGGCCTCCGGGGTGTGGGGGTCGGACGAGTTGCCGTCGCTCGACACCCAGCCGGAGGAAGACGTCAGCGACTGACCAGGCGCGCAAGGACTGCCGCTGCTGGTGGCGACACGGGCCTCGTCGTGAGACTGCACGGGCCTCGTCGTGAGACTGCGAGTGACGCTGCGCGCGATCTGTGGGTATCATGCATGTATGGCATCGGTGAGCCTTATCCTTGGCTGCCGCAGCGAGGCCTCGATCTAGTTCTCAGGCCCCCCTCGTTGCGGAGACTTCGCATGCGCCTGAAGCCCACCGAGCACCGCACGAGGAATCATGACCATCACCGACAACCCATTCGGAACGCGCGTTCAGCCCAAGCCGGTACAACAGCCGTCCCCGATGCCCTTCGACCGGTACACCCCGTTCGTACCCGTGGATCTTCCCGATCGCACCTGGCCGGGCACGAAGATCACCGCCGCGCCGCGCTGGCTCTCCACCGACCTGCGCGACGGCAATCAGGCGCTGATCGACCCGATGACGCCGTCCCGCAAGCGGAAGATGTTCGACCTGCTGGTCAAGATGGGTTACAAGGAGATCGAGATCGGTTTCCCGTCGGCCTCGCAGACCGATTTCGATTTCGTCCGGGATCTGATCGTCGGCGGTCACATCCCCGACGACGTCACCATCAGCGTCCTCACCCAAGCCCGTGAGGATCTGATCGAACGCACCGCCCAGTCCCTGATCGGGGCGCAGCGGGCGACCATCCACATGTACAACGCGACCGCGGAACTGTTCCGGCGGGTGGTATTCGGCATCGACGAGGCACAGTGCATCGCGCTGGCCACGCGGGGGACCGAACTGGTGATGAAATACGCCGAGCAGAACCTGGGCGATGTCGAGTTCGGCTACCAGTACTCCCCGGAGATCTTCACCCAGACTCCGACCGATTATGCGGTGGAGGTGTGCAATGCGGTCATGGACGTCTGGCAACCGTCCGAGGGCCGCGAAATCATCCTGAACCTGCCGGCGACCGTCGAACGGTCGACTCCGAACACCTATGCCGATCAGATCGAGTATTTCGCCCGTCACGTCCGCAACCGCGCACACGTGGCGATCTCGCTGCACCCCCACAACGACCGGGGGACAGCGGTGGCGGCCACCGAACTGGGTGTCATGGCGGGCGCGGACCGCGTCGAAGGATGCCTGTTCGGCCACGGCGAGCGGACGGGGAACGTGTGCCTGGTGACCCTGGGCATGAACCTGTTCAGCCAAGGCATCGACCCGAAGATCGACTTCTCCGACATCGACGAGATCCGTCGCACCGTCGAGTACTGCACCAACATGGCCGTCCACCCGCGCCACCCATACGCGGGCGACCTGGTCTACACCGCCTTCTCGGGCTCCCACCAGGACGCCATCAAGAAGGGGCTGGAGGCGCTGGCCAACCAGGCCGCCGCGCAGGGCAAGGGGATTCACGAGATCCCCTGGGAGGCGCCGTACCTGCCGATCGACCCCCACGACGTCGGACGCAGCTACGAGGCGGTCATCCGGGTGAACAGCCAGTCCGGCAAGGGCGGCATGGCCTACATCATGAAGTCCGAGCACCACATGGAGCTGCCCCGGCGGCTGCAGATGGAGTTCAGCCGGGTCGTCCAGCACCACATGGACGAAGAGGGCGGCGAAGTCACCCCCGACCAGCTGTGGAACTACTTCACGGCCGAGTATCTGGGGGACACCGAGCCGCTGGAACTGGTCAGCGTTCCCGACATCAGCAACGGTGGCCGCTACACGGTGACCGCCAACGTCCGGGTGAAGGGCGTGGAGAAGACCCTGACCGGTGAGGGCAACGGTGCGTTGGACGCCTTCGCGGACGCGGTCAGCATCCTGGGCTACGAGGTGCGGGTCCTCGACTACACCTCGCACGCCCTGTCGTCCGGCACGGACGCCGTCGCGGTCGCCTATGTCGAGACCGAGATCGGTCACGGCGACGACACCCGGGTCATCTGGGGCGTCGGCATGCACGAGTCGATCGCGACCGCCGCGCAGAAGGCAGTCATCGGCGCGATCAACCGGGCAGCGCGCGCCAATGCCTGATCCCTGGCGCGAGCGCAGCACCCCGCCACGACAGCCGTTCGCGGCGGGGTGCGTGCACTCGTCCGGATTCGAAGTGTCGCAACGCGATTCTTGTGTGGAACTGCTAGGTTTCGGTTGAAAAATTTCGGACGCCCAGGCGGGCGTTGAGGCACCAAAGGGGACGAAGTGGCGCGTCGTCCACGCGGGCAACTGCGGCAGGACATTCTTGACACGGTCATCGAATTGTTGATCGACACCGGCGATGTGGCGTCGGTATCAATCGACGCGGTCGTTGACCGGGTCGGCTGTACGCCGCCGGCCCTCTATTACTATTTTCCGACCAAGAACGAACTGCTCTGGCAGGCATGTGATGCCGAGTTCGCCAAGCTGGCCGAGCACATCGATGCCGACGTGGCCGGCATCGTGCCGACGGGCCCGATTGTCGAGTTGGCGCAACGGGGAAGTGCCCTGTTGCATTGGGCGGTCGCGCACCCGGCTCTGTACCACATCCTGTTCATGGGTACACGCCAGGACGGCCTGGTGCGGGGCGGCACCCGCGACAACCCGGCGCTGCGAGCGACGATCGCCAATCTGCAGTGCGGAATCGCAGGGGGCCTGGTGCGTCCTGAGATAAACCTGCAGCTCACCACCCTCGCGCTGTGGGCTTCAATGCACGGCTTCGCCTCACTCACTGTTACTTTTCCCAGCATTCCGGTCGCCGAGGTCGAGTTGTGCATGCAGGCCGCCTGCACTCCGCTGCTGCGTTCGTTGATGACCCCTCTGGGCTTGGAGGAGTTCGAACGACTGTCGCTGGCCGCTCATGGTGAGACCCCGCCGATTCCGGTCGTCGACGCCCCCTAGGATCGGCTGCATGCCCAAGGTTCTTACGCAACTTCCCATCGGCGAACGAGTCGGGCTGGCCTTTTCCGGCGGCCTCGACACATCGGTAGCCGTGGCGTGGATGCGCGAGAAGGGATCGGTTCCCTGCACCTACACAGCCAATCTTGGCCAGTACGACGAGCCCGACATCGACTCGGTGCCGGGGCGTGCCGCCGACTACGGCGCCGAGATCTTCCGCATGGTCGACTGCACCGCCGCGATGGTGGAAGAGGGCCTGGTGGCCTTGGTCTGCGGCGCTTTTCACATTCGTTCGGCGGGTCGGACCTACTTCAACACCACCCCGATCGGACGGGCCGTCACCGGCACCATGCTGGTGCGCGCGATGCGCGACGATGACGTCTGGATCTGGGGCGACGGTTCCACCTACAAGGGCAACGACATCGAGCGGTTCTACCGTTATGGGCTGCTGGCCAACCCGCGGCTACGCATCTACAAGCCGTGGCTCGACCACGACTTCGTCAGCGAACTGGGCGGACGCGCCGAGATGAGCCAGTGGCTGGCCGAGCGGGGCCTGCCCTACCGAGACTCCAAAGAGAAGGCGTACTCCACCGACGCCAACATTTGGGGCGCCACCCACGAGGCCAAAGACCTGGAATCTCTCGACGCCAGCATCGAGTTGGTCGATCCGATCATGGGGGTGCGGTTCTGGGATCGCGAGGTCGAGATCGCCACCGAAGACGTCACGATCGCCTTCGAGCAGGGCCGCCCGGTCAGCATCAACGGCGTCACCTTCGCCGACGCGGTCGCGCTGGTGCGGGAGGCCAACGCGATCGGCGGGCGCCACGGGCTGGGCATGTCCGACCAGATCGAGAACCGGATCATCGAGGCCAAGAGCCGCGGCATCTACGAGGCGCCTGGCATGGCGCTGCTGCACATCGCCTACGAGCGGCTGGTGAACGCGATCCACAACGAAGACACTGTCGCCAACTACCACGCCGAGGGCCGCAAGTTGGGCCGGCTGATGTACGAGGGCCGCTGGCTTGACCCGCAGTCGCTGATGCTGCGCGAGTCGCTGCAACGTTGGGTCGGCTCGGCGGTGACCGGCGAGGTGACGCTGCGGCTGCGCCGGGGCGACGACTACTCGATCATCGACACCTCCGGCCCCGCGCTGTCGTACCACCCCGAGAAGCTGTCGATGGAGCGGGTCGGCGACGCCGCCTTCGGCCCGGTTGACCGGATCGGCCAACTCACCATGCGCAACCTCGACATCGCCGACTCGCGTACCCGGCTGGAGCAGTACGCCCACCTGGGGCTGGTCGGCGGCGCGGTGTCGTCGCTGGTCGGCGAGTTGCAGCCGGGCGAGGCCCGAGGCATCACCGAACTGACCGCCACCACGTTCCCGTCCGAACTCGACGATGCGACCGCCGATGGCGCCATGGAGTTCGGCGCCGACTGAGCCTCGATCAAGGCCACGATCAGCGGCTGCTTGGCGCGCCCGCCGAGAAACGCGCGTATTGGGTCGCGGCAGCGCCGCAGTTCATTCCGGACGCGCAGAGACGAGAGTTATGCCAGCCATCGGGGCGGGCCATAAAGCTCATATCGGCGCATGACGCTGCACATCGGGCCTGGGCGGGTCTCATAACGCGCGAATCGCCGCGCACCCTGGGTGCCGCTCGCAGCGGGGCCCGTCGGTGGATGGCTTAAGAGCTCCCGCCAGTTGGCCATGCCTGCTCCGCGACGCCCCGGCGGCGCCTGGCTGCGTTGTCGTCGGTCGACGGGCCACCGGCCCGACTGCCTCCTCCGCCTTGCGAGGCATCCACCGGATGCGCCGCTCGCGACGGCAGCGCATGCTGGCGGAATCTCTCTAAGACCTAACCTCGTTGGGCACAGCGCCGCCGTAGCGGCGGTCGCGGTCGGCGTACAACTCGATGGCCCGCCACAGGTCACGGCGGTCGAAGTCGGGCCAGAGTCGGTCGAGGAACACCATCTCGGCGTAAGCCGACTGCCAGAGCAGGAAATTCGACGTGCGCTGTTCACCCGATGAACGCACGAACAGGTCGACGTCGGGAATATCGGGTTCGTCGAGAAAACGTCGAAAAGTCTTCTCGGTGAGGTGGTCGGGGTCGAGCCGTCCGGCTTGGGCGGCCTTGGCGATGGCCCGGGCGGCGTCGACGATTTCGGCGCGGCCCCCGTAGTTCACGCAGAACTGCAGGGTCAGGGTGGTGTTGTCGCGGCTCTGCTGCTCGGCCTGTTCGAGTTCGCGGATCACCGAGCGCCACAGCTTCGGACGCCGTCCGGCCCACCGAATGCGCACCCCCATGGCGTCGAGTTGGTCGCGGCGCCGGTGGATCACGTCACGATTGAACCCCATCAGCCAGCGCACCTCGTCGGGGGAGCGACGCCAGTTCTCGGTTGAGAACGCGTAGGCCGAGAGGTACTTCAGACCCACCTCGATGGCGCCCTCGATCACGTCGAACAGCGAGTCCTCGCCACGAGCGTGGCCTTCGGTGCGGGGCAGGTTGCGGGCCTTGGCCCAGCGTCCGTTGCCGTCCATCACGATCGCGACATGTTCGGGCATCGCTTTGCGGGGGATCACCGGTGGGCGGGCTCCGCTGCTATGCGGAATGGGTGGGCGCGGCTGCTTCGGCACGTCGCAGAGACTACTCGTCGCGGATGCGCTGATCACCGTCGGTCGAGCTCGTCGAGACCTCCGCCGGTCGAGCTCGTCGAGACCTCCGCCGGTCGAGCTTGTTGAGTCCTCCGCCGGTCGAGCTCGTCGAGACCCTCTTCGTCCGACCGCCCTGGACCTCTTGTCGAGACCTCGTATCCTCACTGGCAGGAAGGGAGCTCAGTCGATGGAGATCAGCGTTCAGGCCCGACACGAAGAGATGGTTCAGCCAGAGATCGCACGGCTGCACGCCAGCGCGAGGGCCGAGGCGTTCGACAAGAACGAGGTGCTGCGCCGGACGACCGAGGCCGTCAACCTGCTGCACGAACAGTTCAAGGTGGTACAGGGCGCGGGTGGCGCGGTCGACATCGTGGTGCGCCCGATCAGCGTGAGTTCATGGCGTCCGATGGTGAAGGGACGCCCGCAACCGGCGTTGTACCGGGCCTCGGCAGGTCTGCGGGCCGACTTCACCGATTTTGCGGCGCTGGCCGACCTCGCTGCCCAGGTCGGCGGCATCGAGGGCGTCGAGTTGGGCTGGGTGGAGTGGCGGATCACCGATGCCACCCGGCTCGAACTCGAGAACCTGTGCCTCACCAAGGCCGTCGAGCAGGCTCGGCAGCGGGCCGCGACGATGGCCCACGCCGCGGGCGCGGGCGAGGTGACCTTCGTGCAACTGGCCGATCAGGGGCTGCTCGGCGAAGCACCGTCGGCGCGGCAGGCGTTCGAGGTCGCAGCACCGGTACCGGGGGCCATGATGCGCAGCGCCAAAGGGCCGGACGAGCCGCCGCTGGCCGGCATCGAACTGCGGCCCGAAGAGCTGAGTGTCGCGGTGGTCGTCGAGGCGCGGCTCAACGCCTGAGCGGGTTGGTTGCGCCACAATGAGCCGTGCCCACCTATCGTGACGAGGCGGTCGTGCTACGCACCCACAAGCTGGGTGAGGCCGACCGCATCATCACCCTGTTGTCGCGGCAGCACGGCAAGATCAGGGCTGTCGCCAAGGGTGTTCGGCGCACCACCTCGAAGTTTGGCGGAAGGCTCGAACCGTTCAGTCACGTCGATGCTCAGTTCGCCACCGGACGCACCCTCGACGTGGTAACTCAGGCCGTCACCCTGCACGCCTACACCGAGCCGTTGGGGGGCGACTACTCCGCCTACACCGCTGGGCAGGTGATTCTCGAGACCGCCGACCGGTTGGTGGCCGAAGAGCGCGACCCGTCGTTGCAGCAGTTCCTGTTGCTGGTCGGCGCCCTGAACGCGCTGACCGCCGGCACCACCCATGGCCGCCGTCCGGCCAGCATGATCATGGACAGCTACCTTTTGCGGGCGGTGGCCGTCGCCGGTTGGGCGCCGAGCCTGTCGGATTGCGCGAAATGCGGCGTGGCGGGCCCGCACGAGGCATTTAATCCCCAGGCCGGCGGCATGGTGTGCCGGCCCTGCCGTCCACCAGCCTCGGCGCTGCCCTCGCCCGCGGTGATCGGCTACCTGTCGGCGCTGCTGACCGGCGACTGGGCCGCCACCGTTGACATCGACGAACGCGACCAACGTACGGCTTCCGGCCTGGTCAGCGCCTTCGCCAACTGGCACCTGGAGCGCGGTCTGCGCTCGCTGGCGCACGTCGACCGAGGTCGCTGATCGTCGATCGAGCCTGACGAGATCCTGTTGGCGCTGACCGTGCCTGTCGAGGGAAGGCCTGATCAACGTGGTCGCCGCCGGTTGAGCTTGTCGAAACCCCGTCTCAGGGCGGTCGGCCGAAGAGGGTCTCGACGGGCTCGACCACCGCTGGTTGAGCCTGTCGAAACCCTGTCTCCGGGTCTCGACAGGCTCGATCTGCGAAAGATCAGCGCTCTCCTCGACAAGGATGATCGATGACTGGTCAACATTCGTCGAGATCCGTCCGCAGCGCTGCACATCCAAGAGGTTCCGCCGGTAGGCGAAGTCGGCTGGCCGCCGCCCCAGCACGCACCGGAGCACCTTCTCCTCGGTCGTGGTGGCTCGGCCACGCCTCCCTCGTCGGCGGCACTCATGCACGCACTGGAACGACGCCCAACCCGACAGCTCTACCGGCGGAACCTCTAACCTGAACCCGTGCTGGCGATCAATCGGTTCCGGGTCACCGACGAGGGTTCGTTTCTGGTCCGCGCGGGCGAGGCGGCAGCCTTCATGGCGTCCTGCGAAGGCAACCTGAGCGTCGAGCTGCTGCGCAACCTCGACGAGCCCGACCTGTGGTGCCTGGTCAGCCGGTGGGCCAACGTCGGGGCCTACCGGCGCTCGTTCAACGGCTACCTGGCCAAGGTGACCTTGGTGCCTCTGCTCAGCGAGGCGATCGACGAGCCGGGCGGCTACGACGACGCCGATGCGGTGGGCGAGAACCTGCCGCGAACCCGGTAACGTGGTCACTTGCGTGTCAGCCGGGCATGCATCGACTCACAAGGAGTTTCTCGTGGCAAGTCGCCTCGACAACGTCATCAGCCTGTGCAAGCGGCGGGGGTTCGTGTACCCGTGCGGCGAGATCTACGGCGGTACCCGGGCGGCCTGGGACTATGGACCCTACGGCGTCGAGCTCAAGGAGAACATCAAGCGGCAGTGGTGGAAGGCCGTGGTGCAGGGCCGCGACGACGTGGTCGGCATCGACTCCTCGATCATCCTGCCGCGGCAGGTGTGGGTGGCGTCCGGACACGTCGGGGTGTTCTCCGATCCGCTGACCGAATGCCTGAGCTGCCACAAGCGGTTCCGGGCCGACCAGTTGGAAGAGAACTTCGAGCACAAGAAGGGGCGGGCGCCGTCCGGACTGGACGAGATCAACTGCCCCGAGTGCGGCACGCTGGGCCGGTTCACTGAGCCGCGTGACTTCAACATGATGCTGAAGACCTATCTCGGCGTGATCGAGGACGAGTCCGGGCTGCACTACTTGCGTCCCGAGACTGCGCAGGGCATCTTCATCAACTTCAAGAACGTCGAGAACTCGGCCCGGGTGAAGGTGCCGTTCGGCATCGGCCAGGTCGGTAAGAGCTTCCGCAACGAGATCACCCCGGGCAACTTCATCTTCCGCACCCGTGAGTTCGAGCAGATGGAGATGGAGTTCTTCGTCAAGCCCGGCACCGATGAGGAATGGCATCAGCACTGGATCGACGCGCGCACCGACTGGTACGTCGATCTCGGCATCAGCCGGGACAATCTGCGGCTTTTCGAACACCCGCAGGAGAAGCTGTCGCACTATTCGAAGCGGACCGTCGATATCGAGTACAACTTCGGCTTCGCCGGCGGGGACGGCTGGGGTGAGCTGGAGGGCATCGCGAACCGGACCGATTTCGACCTCAGTACCCATTCGGAGCACTCCGGCACCGACCTGTCCTACTTCGACCAGGCGCAGGGCGAGCGGTACACGCCCTACGTGATCGAGCCGGCGGCGGGTTTGACCCGGTCACTGATGGCGTTCCTGGCCGAGTCCTACACCGAGGATCAGGCGCCGAACACCAAGGGCGGCGTCGACACCCGGGTGGTGCTGAAGCTCGATCCGCGGCTGTCCCCGGT
Source organism: Micropruina sp. (assembly GCF_047602085.1). Taxonomy (GTDB): domain Bacteria; phylum Actinomycetota; class Actinomycetes; order Propionibacteriales; family Propionibacteriaceae; genus Micropruina. The sequence goes on along the minus strand of NZ_JASGID010000004.1, from coordinate 98,957 downwards.
CAAGGTGGCGGTGCTGCCGCTGTCCCGCAACGAGCGGCTGTCGCCGGCCGCCCGCGACCTGGCTGCGTCGCTGCGACGGTACTGGAACATCGAGTTCGATGATGCCCAGGCGATCGGACGCCGCTACCGCCGCCAGGACGAGATCGGCACCCCGTTCTGTGTCACCGTCGACTTCGACACCCTGGACGACCAGGCGGTCACCGTCCGCGAGCGCGACACCATGACCCAGGAGCGGGTGGCGCTCGACCAGGTGCAGGGGTACCTGGCGCAACGCCTGATCGGCTGCTGAGCAACCCGGTCGAGCCTTGTCGAGACCGGCTCTGGTGGTTTCGACAAGGTCAACCGGCGGTGGTCCGGGGTGGTTGGGTGGTCCAGACGCGGCAGTGGTGGTTTCGACACGCTCAACCGGCGGTGGTCCAGGTGGTTGGACCTTCCAGACGCGGCAGTGGTGGTATCGACACGCTCAACCGGCGGTTTGCTGGTCGAGCTTGTCGAGACCTCTATCGGCCGGTGACTTGTCGTCCGGCGCCGTCCTGGGAAGTCACTACCGGATCTTGTGCTGTTCTTGAGGTTCCGCCGACGTTGCGTTGAGGGACGTCCGGCAAAGTTCTTCTTGTGCCGGGGGGCACAGGCACCAGGAGACAGGGCCGGGATCGCGATTCGGGGGAACGCGAGGAACGGCGGGGGAACCTGTCGGTTGGTGAAGACAAGGATTGAGCCGGGTCGTGGCGCAGAGAGCGTCCAAGACCCGGCTCTCCTCATGTCCGGTTTGCGCATTGCGTGACTGGCGCATCGCCTGAACTGGTGCATTGCGTGACTGGTGCATTGCGTGACTGGTGCATCGCCTGAACTGGTGCATTGCGTGACTGGTGCATTGCGTGACTGGTGCATTGCGTGACTGGTGCATTGCGTGACTGGTGCATTGCGTGACTGGTGCATCGCCTGAACTGGTGCATCGCCTGAACTGGTGCATCGCCGGACGCGCTCATTGCCTCACGGCGCCGTATCGGACGGCTGCCGCTCTGCAGAGTGCCATCGGCTCGCCATGGAAGCGCTGGCTTTCGTTGGTCGAGATTGTCGAGACCTTGGGAGATCTGATCTGGCGCTGGCAAGGGGTTTCGATCAGCTCGACCAGCGGTGGTTGCGCACGTCACCGTTCCCCTGGGCCGCCAGTAGCCCGGCTCTCTGGTGCTGGCAAGGGGTTTCGCTCAGCTCGACCAGCGGTGGTTGCGTACATCAGCGTTCCCTGGGCCGCCAGTAGCCCGGCTCTCTCAGCGCTGCTTGTGGAAGAGACTGCGCAGCCAGCCGAGGACCGTCTGGCTGTCCATGGCCTCCTCGAAGCCGTCGGCGATGGCCTCGAACGACGCCATGACGTCGTCGTGGTGGTCGAGGAAGCGGGCGTGGCTGATCTCGTCCACGCCGATCAGGCCGGTCGCCGATTCGATGGCCTCGGTGACGCGGACGAGCACTCCGAAGGTCTCGGGGGAGGCGTTCACGGACCAGAACGGCAGGGACGCCTCGGGCTCGTCGTGCGTCCAGGTCACCAAGAGCCCGGACTGATCGTGCACCAGTTGCCGGGAGAAGTGGTTCCGGGCGACATCATGCGCACCGGGTGGTAGCAGTTCCACCAGACGGGGATGCAACTCATCCCACGCAGCGATCTCGTCCGCCGTCAACTCGGCCGGCGGGTGGGACGCGTCCTGATCCGCCCGGAGCGGGTCCGGCAGCGCGGCGGTCTCGGGCGTCACGAAGTGCACGACGAAGCTCATGGCGCGCAGCCTCGGTCTTGATCGCACCGGACGCGATCGCCCCGACGTGCACATCGCCACCGCCGCTGTGGACCCGGCCCTCGCCCAGGGAATCGATGCTGATGTCGCCGCCGCCGGTGTCGAGATTGCCCTGGGTGGCTCGGCTGGCGCGAATGTCCCCGCCACCGGTGGCGGCGACATTCACGTGGGCCGAACCGAGGGCGATGTCGCCGTCACCACCGGTGGCGGCGACGTCCGGCTCGACTCCTGCCTCGGGTCGACCGAGGTGAGCACCGGCGCGGGCGACGTCCGTGCGCATGTCGCGGGTGGACGCTGGCAGGCCCGGACGGGCGCCGGCGACATCATCGTGACGGTTCCGCCCGCCGTGCCCGTCTGGCAGGACCTGAGCAGCCCGCTCGGGGACGTCACCAGCCACATCGGTGGCCGTGGCGAGCCGGTCGAGGGCCACGAGCACATCGAGATCACCGCCCGCACCGGCACGGGCGACATCAGCCTCAGCTGACCGACGGTTGTCGTTCGACGCCCCGTTGGTCGAACTTGTCGAGACCGTAGGACCTGGGACCTGGTGCTGGCAAGGGGTTTCGACAGGCTCAACCAGCGGTGCTCCCGTTGGTCACAGCTTGTCGAGACCCTTCCTCACACCAGGGGCACGAAGCTGAATCGGTGCTCGTGATCGGGCTCGCGGTGCCAGCCGGCCTTGTCGCGGAGGACCGTCCTCATCAGCCCGGCGGCCGGCAGCACCATCCGTGCGCCGACGCTGAGTTGCTGCTCCAGTTCGACGGGAATGGCACCGGCATCGGCCGACACCAGGATGCGGTCGAACGGTCCGAGATCGGGTAGACCGAGGGTGCCGGGTGACGCCTGTTCGATCCGGGCACCGATCCCGGCGAACCTCGGCGCCCACGGTCGTGGGTCAGGGCCCACGGATCGCGGTGGTGGGTCGCGGGTCGAGACCGCACCGACCAGTCAGAACGGCGGTGATTGGCTACCGGGGTGCGTGAACGAATGCGGGCATTCCTGGCGGACGTCCGACCGCTGCAAGCGCCGGACTTCCGCCGGCTCTGGGTGGCCAATATCGTCACGGTGATCGGGGCGCAGCTCACGGTGGTGGCGGTGCCGGCCCAGATCTACAGCCTCACTGGCAGCTCCGCCATGGTCGGCCTGACCGGGCTGTTCGGCCTGGTCCCGCTGATCGTCTTCGGGCTCTGGGGCGGCGCGTTGGCCGACCATTTCGACCGGCGCAGCCTGCTGATCGTCACCACGTTCGGACTGATCCTGACCAGTGCCATGTTCTGGCTGCTCGCCGAGGCGAACGTGGGCAATGTCTGGCTGCTGCTGGTGGTGTACGCCGTCCAGCAGGCCTGCTTCGCGATCAATCAACCGACCCGGACGGCGGTGCTGCCCGCGCTGATCCCGCTCGACCAGCTACCGGCCGCCAATTCGCTGAACATGACGGTGATGAGCGCCGGTGCGATCGCGGGACCGCTTGTCGGCGGCGCGCTGATTCCGGTGTTCGGGTTCCCGCTGCTGTACCTGATCGACACCATCTGCCTGCTGGCCACGTTGTGGGCGGTGCTCAAGCTGCCGAAGCTGCCCGTTGGCGAACGCACGGGGACGCCCGGCCTGCGATCAGTGCTGAGCGGGCTCCGCTACCTGCTGGGGCATCCGATCCTGCTCACCTCGTTCCTGGTGGACGGCATTGCGATGGTCTTCGGGATGCCGCGAGCGCTGTTCCCGCAGATCGCGCACGAGAGCTTCGGCGGACCGGTCGAGGGTGGACTGGTCTTCGCCCTGCTGTTTGCGGCGATGCCGGCCGGGGCGGTGCTCGGCGGGGTGCTGTCTGGCTGGGTGGCACGTGTCGACCGTCAGGGCCTGGCGGTGGTCTGGTCGGTGATCGGCTGGGGTGCGTCGATCACGGTCGTGGGCGTTGCAGTGTGGCTCGCGCCGTCGGCCCCGATTGCCATGCTGGCGCTCGCCATTGCAGCCCTGGCCTTCGGCGGAGCAGCTGACATGGCCTCGGCCGCCTTTCGGCAGTCGATGCTGCTCACCGCCGCCGACGACAATGTGCGCGGACGACTGCAGGGCGTGTTCATCGTGGTGGTCGCCGGCGGCCCACGCATCGCCGACGTGGTGCACGGCTGGGCGGCCGAAGGCCTCGGAACCGCCGCCACCACCGCTGGTGGCGGGGTGCTGGTGATCGTCGGCGTCGTCATTGCCGCTGTCACCCTGCCAGCCTTCGTGCGCTACCGGCTGTCGGAACACCTGCCGGCCTAAGAAGTCAGCGCTTCCTTCAACGCCGTGCACCCGGTTCGCGGGCACCGTCCGTGCACCGGACCGTCGGCAGAGACGCTGCCAGTGGCTGTCGAGCGGCGCAGGCCGCCGACGCTGCCCGCCTGCGTCTGCCACGTGCGACATCGCCGAGTCAAGGGCTCGACCCGCGCACGCGTTCGGGGACGTTAGGGCCGCGTCAGGATTCTGGCCGCTGGCGTCAAAGCTGCGTCAAGATCGAGCTCGGGTGGCGTGCGAAGCAGTTGCATGGGTGAGTGACCACGATGATCCGCTTGCCCAAGCGTCTGCTGGTCGGGCACCCGATGCGCTCCAATCAACTGCGTGAGACGCTCCTGCCCAAGCGGCTGGCGCTGCCCGTCTACTGCTCCGATCCCATCTCGTTCAACGCCTACGCGACCCAAGAGATCCTGCTGGTGCTGGCACTCGGCGGGGCGTCCATGGTGCTGCTCACACCGTGGATCGCGCTGGTGGTGGTGGCCCTGCTGGGGCTGGTCACGCTGAGCTACCGGCAGACCTGTCACGCCTACCCCGACGGCGGCGGCGCGTACGCGGTCAGCCTGGCCAATCTGGGCCGCAACGCGTCCCTGGTGGCGGCTGCGGCGCTACTGGTGGACTACGTGCTGACCGTGGCGGTGTCGGTCGCATCGGGGGTGGAGAACTTCGTCTCGGCCTTTCCCGACCTCGAACCGTACAGCGTCGAGTTGTGCATCGGCTGCATCGTGCTGCTGACGGTGCTGAACCTGCGCGGGGTGCGCGAATCGGGCACACTGTTCGCGCTTCCGACCTACGGGTTTCTGGTCAGCGTCTTCGTGATGCTCGGGGTCGGCTTCGCCAACACCCTGCAGGGCCGCACGCCGGTCGCCGAGTCGGCGAGCTACGGCTTCACCGGCACGGAACCGGCTGGCGCAGCGCTGATCCTGCTGCTATTGCGCGCCTTCGCCTCGGGCTGCACCTCGCTGACAGGCGTCGAGGCGGTCAGCAACGGCGTGCCCACATTCCGCCCGCCCAAGGCGCACAATGCTGCGACCACGCTGCTGCTGATGGGGGCGCTGAGCATGGCGATGATGGCCGGAATCTCGGTGCTCGGCACCATCGCGGGCATTCACATCGCCGACAGCCTGGCCCAGCTCACCGGCCTGCCGGACGGCTACCAGCAGCGCACCGTGCTGGCGCAGTTGTCGTCGGCGGTGTTCGGCAACAACAGCCCCGGCTTCTTCGCGGTGCAGGGCTTCACCACCGCGATCTTGGTGCTGGCCGGGAACACCGCATTCAACGGGTTCCCGATCCTGGCCTCGCTGCTCGCGGAGGACCGCTTCCTGCCCAAGCAGCCACCCCCAGTACTTCGTCACCGAACCGGGCCTGGGTGACCCCTGACGTCCCGATCTGGTGCGCTGTCGGTCGAACTCGTCGAGTCCTCCCCGTCGCTGGTCGAGCCTGTCGAGACCTCGGACATGGCGCTCTGCTGAGGATTTCGACACGCTCAACCAACAGCGCTGGCGCTGATCAGCGCGTCCTGAGACCGTCCCAATACTGGGTGGCCGCGCTGCACGCCCGTAGGTTCGTTCGCGGTGGGCCGGTTAGGCTTGCCGGGTGCTGAAGGTGCAGGTGCCGCCGTTGCGGCTGGGCTCGATTCCGGTTGACCCCCCGGTGGTGCTGGCCCCGATGGCGGGCATCACGAATGCGGCCTACCGGCAACTGTGCCGTGAGCAGGGCGCAGGGCTATACGTGTGCGAGATGATCACCAGCCGGGCCGTCGTCGAACGCATTCCCAAGACCTTCGCGATGTTGCGGTTCGACCCGGGCGAGACCGTCCGGTCGGTGCAGTTGTACGGCGTTGATCCCGGTGTGATGGCCAAGGCGACGACGATTCTGTGCGACGAGTTCGGGGTGGCCCACGTCGACTTGAACTTCGGCTGCCCGGTGCCCAAGGTCACCCGCCGCGGCGGCGGGGGAGCACTGCCGTGGAAGCGTGATCGGCTGGCGGCCATTTTGACCGCGACCGTCGCCGCCGCCGAACCCTACGGCGTGCCGGTCACCATGAAGACCCGCATCGGCATCGACGACGACCATGAGACCTTTCTCGACGCCGGACGCATCGCCGCCGACACCGGCTGTGCCGCCATCGCGTTGCACGCCCGCACCGTGAAGCAGGCCTACGGCGGCCATGCTGACTGGAGCCGCATCGCTGAGCTGGTGGCCGCCACGGAGATTCCGGTGCTCGGCAACGGTGACATCTGGGAGGCGTCCGACGCCTTGGCGATGATGGGGCAGACCGGCTGTGCGGGTGTGGTGATCGGACGCGGCTGCCTGGGCCGCCCCTGGCTGTTTCGCGACCTGGCGGCCGCGTTCGCGGGTGAGGCCGCACCGCCGCTGCCTACCCTCGGTGAGGTGGCGGCCATGGTCTACCGGCACGCCGAACTGCTCGCCGACCTTGAGGGCGAGGCGCACGGCCTGCGCGACCTGCGCAAGCACATGGCCTGGTACTTCAAGGGGTTTCCGGTCGGTGGTGAGGTGCGCCGCGGCCTGGCGCTGGTCGATTCTCTGGCCCAGTTGGCCGGTCTGCTCGGCACGCTGGACGGCAGCGAGCCGTTCCCTGCCGCCGAACTCGGCTCACCCCGAGGCAGGCAGGGGGTGCCCCGCGGACGGGTGGTGCTGCCGTACGGCTGGCTCGATTCGGACTGCTTGGGTGACCAAGACATCGCCGAGGCCGAATCGGACGCCTCCGGAGGTTAGGGAACCGTTGCCTTTTCGCTGGTCGAGCTTGTCGAGACCTCTGGCGGGGTGCTGTGGGTAGGGGTTTCGACGAGCTCAACCAGCGGGTAGTTCTCTAGCTTCGGTCAACCAGGCCTGAGGTTGTGCGACGGCCCGCCAGTGGTGAGCGAGGCAGCACGTCGTACCGGGTCGCTCAGGGCATCGTCGCCAAGATCATCGCGAAGACCGCGATGACCGGCGCCAGCACGCCCACGATGATCGCCCACACGCCGTAGGCGCGGCCACACCTGGTAGCGGTGGCGACGATGCCCGTGATCCAACCTGCGATGCCGCCGAGAACCGCGAGCACAAGGGCGGCCATGCCGGTCTCACCGAGCTGCTGCTGCATCAACTCGGCGAGCTCGTCCTCACTGAGCGAGCCCCCGTAGCCAACGAGGTACGGGGCCATCAGTTGACCCATATGCCACATCAGCCAGGCGAACACCACGGTGCCGACCACCACAACGCCCAGCGCGATCATGCCCAGCAGGGGCGAGCGCGGGGGTGCGGGCTGACCATAGGGCTGAGCCTGATTCTGCACGTAGGCCTGCTGAGGGCTTGGGTAGGCCGACTGCTGCTGCCCGTAGCCCGTCGGCCCGTAGCCCTGCTGCCCATAGCCCTGCTGTGGGTTCCAACCCCCTTGGACGGGTCCGTGCTGTTGCTGGGGATCCTGCTGGTGGGGGTACTGCGGGTTGCCCTCGGTCATGGCTGCCTTTCGCGCTGTGGTGCGTCCATTCTGGCAGCCGGGCCACAAAGCGTCCGCTGTCGGGCCGAGCGCTCAGCCTGACCCATCGGCCAGCAACTGAATCAGGGCAAGTGCGGCGGCTCGGCCACTGCCATAGGTAACGACATCGATCCGGGCCGGCCCGTCGTGGTCAGGCCAGCCCAGCTCCACCATGAGGGCGTCGGGACGGCGCTCCAGCACTATCGCCGAGGCCGCGCGCAGAAACTCGACCCGATTCAGGTCGCGTCCCTGCACGACCAAGGGGCGATCTCGATGCTCGCCCAGTATCGCCGGCAAGGCGTCGATATCGTCGACGGTCAGGCAGGTCGCACCCGGGAGAGCATCAGCCACGTGCGCCGTCAGATGTTCTGCGATGCCCCACGGGGTTTGGCCGGCGGCCATGCTGGCCGGCGAACCGAGACGCAACAGCAGGGGTGCCGTCATCGGCGGCACCGGTCCACGGCGCCAGAACCCGTCCGGGGTCAACGCCGGCGGGGTGGGGGCGCCGGCGGTGCCGGACGCCCGAAGCCAGCGCACTCCCTCAGCCAGTGCGCCGACCCGTGCGGCAGCCTCGAACACCCGGTCGGTTGCCAGGCGGCCGTCGTCCAGCGCGTCGAGGATCTCATCCCGGACCCGTCGGACCTGCTCGTGGGTCAGGTCGTTGCCGAGGCAGAGCAGGTCGACCCCAGCCGCCAGCGCCAGCACCGCCGCGGCCGGCACGCCTCGTCCGGCACTCGCCCCGGCCATGTCGAGGGCATCGCTGACGATCGCGCCGGTGAAGCCGCAGCGACTCCGGAGTTCACCCAGCACCGCCGGACTGAACGTGGTCGGCCACTGGCTGTCGATGGCCGGAACCATCAAGTGCGAGGTCATTACGGCCAGGGTGCCGGCCCGCACGGCGGCCTCGAAGGGCGGCAATTCGCGCACGTCGAGTGTCGCCGCATCGGCGATCAGTGTGGGCAACGCGACGTGAGAATCGGTGGCGGTGTCGCCGTGACCGGGGAAGTGCTTGGCGCTGGCGCCGACGCCGGCGGACTGCAGGCCGCGGGTGTAGGCGGCGACATGCCGAGAGACCACGGTGGCATCGGCACCGAAGCTGCGGACGCCGATCACCGGGTTGCGTGGGTTCGAGTTCACGTCGGCGTCCGGGGCCACGTTGAGGTCGATTCCAACGGCCCGCAGTTCGGCTCCGATCGCGGCAGCGACAGTCTCGGTGAGCGTCTCGTCATCAAGGCGCCCGAGATAGGCCATCGAAGGGTAGGGAGAACCTTCCCGGTGATGCAACCGGGTTACGTCACCGCCCTCCTCGTCGGTCGCCACCACGGCATTCGGGTTGGCGGCATGAATGGCGTCGGTGAGCTCGCGAAGCTGCGCGGGGTTATCGATGTTGCTGCCGAACAGGCAGACCCCGCCGAGCCCATCGGCTAATTCCTCGGCCAGCCAGGCCGGCAGCCTCGGCCCGCTGAAACCGGGCATCAGGGTCGCATTGACCGCGCGCCGCAGCCTCGGATCGAGGTCTGCGCCACTTCCGCTAAGACCGGTCGTCGACTCGCGTTGTCGGCTGGTAGCTCCCATCGTCGGCAACGTCCTTTCAGCGTGAGATCCGCAGTGTCGCCACTTCGAAAGGCCGCAGTTCTAACCAGACCGAGAAGCCGTCCGAACGCCAAGACGCCTCCACTGCCTCACCGGGCCGCTCCAGCAGATCAGCACGATGCACCTGCCGGGCCACGACGCCGACGGCCAGTTCGGTTGTCGTCCGCCGTCCCTGCGCCTCGTACACCCGGACGACCAGGTCGCCCGAGCGATCGTCGGCGAGCTTCACCGCACTGACCAGCACGCCGGGCGTGGCGACCTCGACCAGGGCGGGCAGGCTCGCGCCGCTGCCCGCGCGGGCCGGCAGGTTGACCTGGTAGCCAGCCTGGGTGGCGGTGCCGGGATCGGCGCCCACCAGAACTCCGAGGCGCATCCGCTGGGTCCCGATGTCGGTGCGGGGGTCTGGGTAGCGGGGGGCGCGCAGCAGTGAGAACCGGGCGTCCTGGGTGATCCGGCCGTCGCGTTCCACCCGGGTGACGTCGAAGCCGTAGCTGGAATCGTTGACGAAGGCGACCCCGAAGCCAGGCTCCTGCACCAGGAACCAGCGTTGTGCATGGGTCTCGAAACGGGCGTCCTCCCACGAGGTGTTGTCGTGGGTGGTGCGCGACTGGTGGCCGAACTGGGTCTCGGCGATCGCGGTGTCGGCGAAGACGTCCACTGGGAAGGTGAGCTTGAGGAACTTCTCTTGTTCGTGCCACTCGATCACGTTGTCGATCAGCAGCACGCGGCCGTCGTCGTCGAGCGAGAGTCGCTGTTCGACGCTGGAGGCGCCGAAGGTTCGGGTGATCACGACGGTGTCGCCGTCCAGCCCGATGCTGGTCAGCGAAGTCAGACCGGTGCACTGCCGCCGGTAGTTGGCGTCGACGTCCCAGGCGTCCCAGACGTGCGGAAAGTCCTGGTGCAGTTGCAGCAGGTTGCCCCGTGTGCCGGACGGAATGGCGTCACGTCCACTGGCGAGGTCGACCGCGCTGGTGACCAGGCCGTCGGCGTCAACGATGATCCGGACGAACTCGCTGGCCAGCACGAAACCGTCAGGATCGGTGCTCACCTGTCGCGGTGCCCGCACCGCCGGTGCGGCGCTGCCGGCCGGAACCCCGGCTTGGGCCACCGGGGATCCGTTGATCGCCAGCGGGCCCTCGCCCAGGCTCACCCCCAGCGCGGCGAGAGCGTCGGCGATGATCCCCTCCAGCCGAGCCGCTAGCTCGGCGTACTTCTCACGGGCCTGTCGATGCACCCAGGCGATCGACGAGCCGGGCAGGATGTCGTGAAACTGGTGCAGCAGCACGTCGCGCCAGATCTGATCGAGCGCGTCGTATGGGTAGGGGTGACCAGCCCGGACGGCTGCTACGGCCGACCACAGCTCGGCCTCGGCCAGCAGCGCCTCGCTGCGCCGGTTGCCCTGCTTCATCGCATGCTGCGAGGTGTAGGTGCCGCGGTGCCGTTCCAGGTATAGCTCGCCGCGCCAGACTGCGGGCTCGGGCAGTTCGGCCCGGGCCTGCGCGAAGAAGACATCAGGGTGCTCCCAGGCCACCCGTGGGCTGCCTTCGAGGTTCGCCAGCCGCTTCGCCCGCGCGACCATTTCGCGCGTTGTGCCTCCGCCGCCGTCGCCGTAGCCGGTGGGGGCCAGCGAAGTCGAGCCGACCGCCTTCTCCCGGTATTGCCGGGCGGCCCGGGCCAGCTCCTCGGCGTTCAGTTCGGAGTTGTAGGTATCCATCGGGGGAAAGTGGGTGAAGATCCGGCTTCCGTCGATGCCCTCCCACATGAAGGTGTGATGCGGGAACCGGTTGCGTTCGTTCCAGGAGATCTTCTGGGTCAAGAACCACTCGTAGCCGGCGCCGCGCAGCAACTGCGGCAGCGCGGCGGAGTACCCGAAGGAGTCGGGCAGCCAGGCGCCCTTGCACTCCAGGCCGAACTCCTCGCGGAAGAAGCGCTGGCCATAGCTGAACTGTCGGATCATCGCCTCGCCACCGGGCAGCACGGCGTCGCATTCGACCCACATGCCGCCGACCGGGACGAATCGGCCTTCGGCCACTGCTTGCCGGACGATCGCGAACACTTCAGGGCGATGCTGCTTCAGCCAGGCGTACTGCTGGGCGCTCGACATGGCGTAGACGAACTCGTCGTGGTCCTCGATCAGCCGCACCATGGACGTCGTGGTCCGGGCCACCTTGCGCACCGTCTCGCGCAGCGGCCACAGCCAGGCGGAGTCGATGTGGGCGTGGCCGACCGCTGAGACCCGGTGCGCGGAGGCGGACGCCGGGCTGGCCAGCACGTCGGCCAGCCGCTCCCGGGCCTGGACGGCCGTGCCGGCGACGTCCTGAAGATCGACCAGGTCGAGGGCCCGGTCGACGGTGTAGAGAATGCGCGCCCGGCGCTCCGAATCGCTGGGCAGTTGCCCGGCCAGGTCGATCAGCACCTCCACGTCGTGAACCAGTTCGAACACGTCGGCGTTGAACGCCGCCACGTCACAGCGCCCGAGCCGGTAGAGCAGTTCCTCGCCGGCGGTGCTCCAGTCGCCCAGCTCGGTGGGGTGGAACATCTCCACCTCCGGGTTGGCGGCGGCCTCGACGTAAAACGTGATCGGCTCGCAGCCCGCGGCCTTCTTGGCGACTGGGATCCACTGTGCGCGGGGGTGCAGTGAGCGCACTGGCTGCCCATCGGCGGTGTACACCAGGCCTTCGGCCTGGAACCCCGTCTTGTTGATGTCGAAACCAAGGTCGAACAGCACCTCGACCTGTCGACCGGCGAAGGCCGCCGGCACCTCACCGGTGACGCGGAACCAGGTGGTGTCCCAGGCGCGTCCCCATTGCTCGCCGACGGTGCTGGGCCGGTAATCCGCGGCGAGGGCCTGTGCCACCGGGATCGGTTCGCCGTTCACCCGGAAGCTGGCCACCTCGAGCCGCTGGCCGGGCGAGTGGACGGCCGGACGGAGTCGTTCGGCAAGGACGCGCCGGGCGCGATACAGCATGAGGTCGAGGTTGTCGTGCATCGCATCTCTCTAGCCGGTCGGAATGGGGCGATGGATCGCGTGTCAGCCTAGGGCAGAGCAGGCCGAAAATCACCGGGCACGAGGTAATGACATGGTCGTTTTCATACGGTAGCCTCCCTTCTCATTAGGCGTCGTCAAACCCTCAGCGAGAGTGGGTTCGGGCATGCAGAACGGTGGGCTTTCCGCGAAGGAGCGGGCCGTCATCGGGTGTCTGCTTGCCCGTGGGTCGGCGTCGCGACCCGATCTTGCGGTGGCGGTCGGCATGTCGAAGCCGGCCATGCGAGAACTCGTCGGGCGCCTGTGCGAGTCCGGCCTGTTGCGCGAGATCGGTGAAATACCCTCCGGGCGGAGGGGAGCAGACCCGGTGCACTTCCGGGTTGCCACCGAACGTGCCTATTGCGCCGGAGTGGAGTTGCGGGGCAACGTCGCCCGGGCCATGGTCAGCGATCTGTCCGGAGCGCCGCTGGCGACCGCTGAGAAGGCAGAACCAGGTTCGGACGGCGAACGCTTCACCTCGGTGGTGCGGCTGGCGGCCAGGCGTGCCGGTATTAGGTCACAGGATCTGGCCAAGGTGGTGGTGGGTGTGCCTGGCGTGGTCACCCCGGACCACGACCTCGACTTCGTGGCCGAAAGGCCCGAGCTTGCGCCCGGCTTCCGCGACCAACTCAGTGCGGCGCTCGGCCGCACCGTCGAACTCGAGAACGACATGAATCTGGCGGCGATCGCCGAGGCTCGCCTGGGTGCGGGCCGCGGCGCGGCCAGCTTTACCTTGCTGGTGCTCGACGAGGCGATCGCGGTCGCCAGCGTGATCGAAGACCGGTTGATCCGGGGCGCCCATGGTTACGCCGGTGAACTGGGGCTCATCCCCGGCTTCGAGGTCGCGCCCGGGGTGGCCATTCCCGGCATCCACACTCTGGTCGGCTCTGCGGGGCTGGAACGACTGGCTGCCTCGGTCGGCCGCTCTGTGGCCGGGTTGGTCGCCGATGAGTCGGCTCCCGGCACGGCGGTGGCTCAGGCTCGGCAGCATCTGATCAACCGGGTGGCCCACCTCGCCGCCGTGGTGTGCGCGGTCACCGATGCCGAGCGAATTCTGCTGGCAGGGATCACTGCTCGTGCCGGTGGGGCGCAGCTGGCGGTGGCCGTCCGCCGCGTGCTGAGAGAGCGCACCGGCATGCGTGCCCGGGTCAGCCTCGCCGAGATCGGCCCACAATCGGTGGCCACGGGGGCTCTCATCCTCGCGGTCGACGCAGCAAGGACCACAGTTTTCGGCGGGTCATTGAACCCGAAAAAGGCGGAAAAGGAGGATGACTCGACAGGTTCGGTCGTGGCCTGACGGCCAGGGCAGCGTAGATCCCCGGGTGCAGAGAGCGTCCAGGATCAAGACATCAAAAGGACACCCAATGAAGTTCATATTCCCAGGCGCGCGGCGGCTGGCCGCGTCCACCCTCGGCGTCGCGCTCATGGTTTCGCTCGCCGCATGCGGGGTCGGCGGCAGCGGTGGCACCACGACCAGCAGCCAGGCCAAGGCCGGCAACTGCACACTGAGCGACGAGGTGAGCAATGACAAACCGCTCACCGGCACTCCTTCGGGAGAGATCACCTTCCAGACCACGGCTCTCAAGCAGTCCTTCGAGCCCTACTTCACCGAGCTGATCAAGGAATTCGAGGCCAAATACCCCGGTACCACGGTCAAGTGGCAAGACGACCCCGGTGACGCCTCCTTCACCCAGCGACTGGTCACTGACGCCCAGACCTGCCAACTGCCCGACGTGGTGAACCTCAATCAGCAGACGGCCTACGCCCTGTTCCGAGAGAACTTTCTGCTGAACTTCTCCAAGAAGGCGCCTGATTACGGCAGCGAATTCATTCCGTCGATCTGGAACTCGATCAAATTCCACGGCTCCGATGACCACTTCATGCTGCCGTGGTATTGGGGTCTCACCGGCATTCAGATCTACAACAAGGATCTGCTCAGCAAGGCCGGCCTTGATCCGGCGAAGCCGCCGACCACGGTGATGGAGCAGTTCGACCAGGCCGCTCAGATCGCCAAGAACGCCAATGGCGACTTCTACGCCTTCCCGGCCAATCCTGCCAGCCGCGTACCGTCCGACTGGCAGGTGATGGACGCCCAGATCATGAACGCCGATCAGACCGAGTTCACCTTCGCCCAGGACCAGAAGGTCGTCACCTGGCTCACCCGACTCGCCGAGCTCTACAAGGCCGGCGCGATGCCCAAGGACACCTTGTCGAGCGATGCCGACGTCACCAAGCTGTACTCGGCGGGCACCGTCGCCTGGGGTTCCAACGTGCTCAGCTTCTTGCGGTACGTGAAGGACACCAACGAGAAGGTGTACAAGACCTCCGGCGTGGCTCCGCTTCTCGATGCGCGCGGCAAGGCGTTCCAGGAGGGGCAGTTCATCTCGGTCGCCTCGACCTCGAAGAACCCGGTCACGGCGATGGCCTTCGCGCAGTTCATGCTGCAGACCGATTGGCAGTCCAAGTTCGTCGCCGATGAGCGAGTGGCGATCTTCCCGTCCACTCCGGACTCGTTCAAGATCGACAAATTCACCAAGATTGACACCAGCACCCCGCTGGGCCAGGCGACGAAGCTCTCGGTGGAGTTGGCGCAAACCGCTGAGAACACCTTCCTGTTCAACTGGTCGGACGCCGTTCAGCAGGCTGTGGTGGCGGAGCTCCAAAAGGCTGTCTCTGGAAGCAAATCGCCAACCGACGCGCTCGAGGCGGCTCAGAAGGCTGCCAACGCCGTGCTGAAGCGCCAAAACAGGTAGTCAACCGTGTCCGCAACCACAGTCCAGGGTTCCTCCTCGGCGGGTCGGCGGCCAGGGTCGGATCGGGGGCACGGCCCCCGATCCGGCCTGCGGCGCCGTGGCCGGCCGGGCACCGGCGCGGCGCTGTATCGGCCGTGGTGGATGCCGCTGCTCTGGGTCGCGCCATCGGTCATTCTGACGCTGGTGTTCGGCCTCTTCCCGTTCATCAACACGGTCGTGCTGTCGTTCACCGACGCCCGCCCGTTGGGCGGCGGCGGCGATTGGGTCGGGTTTCAGAACTACGTGGATCTGCTGACCGACGAGAACTTCTGGCTGGCCACCCGGAACTCGGTGCTCTACGCCGTCGTTGCGGTCCCGCTGCTGGTTCTGCTTCCGCTGATGCTGGCCCAGTTGGTGTACCGCCACATTGCGGGCATCGGGTTCTTTCGCACGGCCTTCTACACCCCGGTGATCGCATCCGTGGTCGCTGTCGCGTTGGTCTGGCAGAACCTGTTCAGCGATCGAGGCCCGATCAACACGTTCCTGAAGACGTTCGGTCTCACCGAGCCCATTCCGTTTTTGTCCGAGCCGGCGCTGATTCTGCTATCGGCAATCCTGCTCACGGTCTGGAAGGGCCTGGGCTGGTACATGATCTTCTACCTGGCCGCGCTGGCGCAGATTCCGCCGGAACTGTACGAAGCGGCCGAGATCGACGGTGCCGGCCCGGTGCGGAGGTTCTTCCACATCACGGTACCCAGCGTCCGACTGACCATGCTGCTGATCGCGATCATGTCAGGCATCGGCTCGTTGCGGGTGTTCACCGAGGTGTTCATCCTCGGTGGCCCCACTGGTGGCCCTGGCGGTGAGGCACGCACGTTGCCGTTCTACATTCGCGACACGGCGCTCGACCCGATTGCCGGCAACGCTGGCTACGGTGCGGCGGTCTCGGTGGCCTTGTTCGTGCTGACGATCGGCCTGGCCATCGCTTCGCAGAAGCTCGGCGGGGAGGAAGAATAGTGAAGAAGAGAATCTCGCCGCGGCGCGTCCGCGGACTCGCCATCAGGTACCTGCTGCTGCTCATCATGCTGTTCATCACCGTCGGTCCGCTGGTGTGGCAGTTCACCTCGTCGATCAAGGGGCCCGAGGAGCCTCTGTTCGGCAGCGAAGCGACCCTGCTCCCGCAACAGCCGACCTTCCGCGCCTATTCGACTGTTTTCGACCAGGTCCCGATGGCCCTCTACATTCGCAACAGCCTGATCATGTGTCTGCTCACGGTGGCGTCGCAGGTCGTTTTTCCGACGCTGGCCGGATTCATGCTGTCGCGCAAGGAGTGGCGCGGACGCAAGTCGTACTACGCCTTGTTGATCGTGTCGATGATGTTCCCGTTCGAGTCGATCATGGTGTCGCTCTACATGCAGATTCAGAGCATGGGGCTGTCGAACAGCTTCATCGGCGTCTGGCTGCCGGGCGCCATCGGAGCGGTCAACGTGTTGCTGATGCGGGCGGCCTTCGCCGCCGTGCCGGACGCGATCGAAGAGGCCGCCATGCTCGACGGCGCAGGCGAGTTCCGACGGTTCTGGACGATCTATCTGCCGGCCGCCCGGGGAACCCTGGTGGTCGTCATCATCAACTCGTTCATCGCCGCCTGGGACGACTTCTTGTGGCCCTTCATCGTGTTGCGGTCTGAGGATCTCTACACCTTGTCGCTGGGCCTGTCCCGGCTGGCATCATCGTCGTTCGGTTTCGACCCACGCGTGGTGATGGCGGGTTCGATCATTGCGATCGTGCCGGTGCTGGCGCTGTTCATTGTGCTGCAGCGCTACTTCTTCAAGGGTGTCGAGGCAGGTGCCGTTAAGTGACCGGAGTCTCCGTTCACCCGATCCCAACCCCTGAGCAATTGGCGTGGCAGGGGCTCGGGGTCGGCATGTTCGTCCACTTCGGGCTGAACACCTTCCACGGCGTCGAATGGAGCGACGGCACGCTGCCGGCGTCGTCGTTCGATCCTTCGGAGCTGGACGCGGACGAGTGGGTCGAGGTGGCTGGCGCATTGGGCGCCCGCTACCTCGTCCTCACCGCCAAACATCACGACGGGTTCTGCCTGTGGCCCACCAGCACCACCGACTACTCGGTGGCTTCCTCGCCGTGGCGGCAGGGCCGCGGCGACGTCGTCGGTGACGTGGCGCAGGCCTGCGCCCGAGCCGGAATCGGGCTGGGTATCTACCTGTCGCCCTGGGACCGCAACCATCGCGCCTATCAACATCCGGATCGCTACGCCGAGGTCTACCGCCGTCAGGTGAACGAGTTGTGCACCGGCTACGGGCCGATCGTCGAGTTCTGGTTCGACGGGGCGGGCTCCGAAGGCTACCGCTACCGCTGGGACGAGGTGATGGCGGAGATTCACGGTCATCAACCCGGAGCAATGGTGTTCAACATGGGCAATCCGACCATCCGCTGGGTGGGCAACGAGAACGGGTTGGCGGCTGATCCGGTCGAATACGTCGTCGACCACGGCCAGATGAGCAACTACACGGTAGAGACCATCGATTACGCCGACGCGCTCTACCTGCCACCCGAATGCGATGTGTCGCTGCGGCGCGGCTGGTTCTGGGCGCCCGCCGACGAGCCGAAGACGCTGGAGCACCTGATGGCGGTCTACTACGGTTCGGTCGGCCTAGGAGCCGGCCTGCTGCTCAATGTCCCCCCAGACGATCGGGGCCGGATCGACCCCGCCGACGCCGCTCGGGCCCGGGAGTTCGGGGCCGAGGTCGAGCGCCGGTTCGGCCGGCCCACTGCCTTGTCGCTCACTGCTGTAGGTGAGGGTCGTTGGCGAGCCCGCACGGCTGACGGAGAGCCGATCAGCTTCGATCATGTCGAGTTGGTGGAGGACCTCACCGGTGGTCAGCTGATCACCGGCCACCGGATCGTTCTGGCTGGACGCGTTGTGGCGCAGGGCCTGACGGTGGGTGCCAAACGGCTTCAGATGCTCGGTGAGCAGGTGTCGTCGGCCGAGTTCGAGATCGAACTGTCCGGACGGCGAATCGGGGACTCGGGGCCGGCTCTGGCCTCGGTGACGGTTCACCGCACCGGGGTGTTGGCACCGCCCGCGGTGCCGGACGGCTACCTGGCACCGACCGAGTACCCCGAGTGAGCCCGCACGGGGGCGTCAAGCTCGACCTCGGGGCACTGGACTGGACGGTGCGCCTGTTGTCGCTTCGTGCGGCACCAGCCACGCTGGCGCCGGACGCCGACGTTGTGGCGCGGGCGACGGCCGGGGTGCCCGCGCGTGTGCCGGGGTGTGTGCACACTGACCTGTTGGCGGCCGGGCTGATCCCCGAACCTTTCCTGGACGGCGCCGAAGAAGAGGTGCGCTGGATCGGCGAGTCGGATTGGCGCTATCAGGCCTGGATCGACCTGCCCGACCTCGGCACTGACGCGCGCGACGAGTTGGTGCTGGAAGGCGTTCAGACGTGTGCCCGGGTGCTGATCGACGACCGCCCGGTCGCCTCGCTGGCGTCCATGCATCGGGAGCACCGGATCGACCCTGGCCCGGTGTCTTCCGGGCGGCACCTGCTCACCCTGGACTTCGCATCGGCGGCGCTGGCGATGATCGACGCCGACGACGGCACGCTGCCCTACGACTGGGCCTACCCCTACAACCGTGTGCGAATCATGGCCAGCAGCGTCGGCTGGGATTGGGGCCCCACGATGGTGTCTGCCGGCTTGTGGCGCTCGGCTCGGTGGGAACGGTGGACGGGGGCGCGGCTTTCGACCTCGGTACACACCGAACTCAGCGGCGACCGATCCGAGGGTGCCGTGGTGGTCGACGTCGACCTCGCCGGGGCGTGCGGCACGGTCGAGGTCGTCGTAGACGGGAGGACGGTCGCCGGCGGGATCAACGGCGCCGGGCAGGTTCGGGTCACGATGGCCAGCCCCCGGCTGTGGTGGCCGGCGGGGGAGGGCAGCCAGGATCGCTACCACGTCGAGGTACGGCTGGTCGGCACCGATCAGGTCGCGCGGCACCGGGTGGGGTTTCGGCACGTGGAACTCGACCTCTCACCCGATGAGCACGGCGAGGCGTTCCGGCTCGTGGTCAATGGGCGGGCGCTGTTCGCTCGCGGCGCGAACTGGATTCCGAACGACGCGCTGATAGCCCGTGCCGGATCGCACCGGGAACGCGTCGAGCAGGCGCGCGCTGCACACCTCAACCTACTGCGGGTCTGGGGCGGAGGCGTCTACGAAGACGACCGGTTCTACCAGGCCTGTGACGAACTTGGGGTGCTGGTGTGGCAAGACTTCGCGTTCGCCTGCGCCGCCTACCCCGAGACGCCGGAGATGGTGGCCGAGGTCGAGCAGGAGGCACGTTTCCAGGTGCGCCGACTACGCAGTCACCCCGCAGTGGTGCTGTGGAACGGCTCCAACGAGGCCCTGCAAGGCTGGGCGGACTGGGACTGGCCGGCCCGAGTCGGCGATCAGGGCTGGGGTGAGCACTACTACCGCCGGCTGCTCCCTGACGTCGTCGCCGTGGAGCACCCGGGAACGCCCTATCTGCCGTCCAGCCCGTTCTCGACGCTGGCCGGCGCCGGTGCGAACACCGACAGCTCGGGCACGGTGCACCTGTGGGACCAGTGGAACGTTCGTGACCACGCCAGCTATCGCGAGCACTTGCCCCGTTTTGTCGCCGAGTTCGGCCATCAGGCGCCCGCCATGACCTCCACGCTGCTGGCCGCCACCCGGGGTCGCGAAGGGCTGCGGCTGCCGTGTGTGGCGGGGCGGCAGAAGCAGCCGGAAGGCATGGAGCGAATCCGTGCCCGGATGGAGGGCAACCTGCCGTCCCCCCGCACCCTCGAGGCCTCCTTCGACGACTGGTCCTGGGCGGCGCAACTCAATCAGGCAGACGCTCTGACCACCGCTATCGAACACTTCCGGTCACACTGGCCGCGCACCGCCGGCGCCGTGGTGTGGCAGTTCAACGACTGTTGGCCGGCCGTCTCATGGTCGATCATCGACCACGCCGGGCGGCTCAAACCGGGCTACCACGCCGTGAAGCGCGCATTCAGCCCGCGGCTGGTCAGCCTGCAGCAGCGTGACGGCGAGCCGCACCTGGTGGTGATCAATGCCACGGGTCACGAGTGGTTTGCCGAGATCGACATCACTCGGCAACACGTCGCTGACGGAATGCTGGCCGGTGACCGGCTGCTGCTTTGTGTACCGCCCTCGGCGGTCGTTACGCGACGGCTCGACGTCGCCTTGGCCACGCCCCACTCACGCCGCGACGAAGTGCTGATAGCCCAGGACGCCTCCTGGCTGGATTCGCCGGTTGCCGAACGGCCCGCCGGCCGGGCCTGGCTGCCGCTGTGCCGGGCGGACGGCGTCCGGTGGCCCAAGCCGCAGGTGAGGATCGGCGAGCTGCGCCGGGCTGGGGACGCTGTGGTGGTCGACGTGCATGCCGAGGTGCTGGTCAGCAGCGTGACGCTTCTGGTCGACGCCCTGGGTGGCGATGCGGGGCTGCTGCCGGTGTTGCTACCGGGGGAGACCGGCCAACTGCTGGTCACCGGCACCACGTCCCTCGACGGCGCGGCGGCCCAGGCGTCCGTCCGAACCAGGAACCATCTGTGGCATCGCTGAGTGTTGGCTCGTGGGGCTTTCGTCGGTCGAATTTGTGCCTCGGCGGTGCGGCGACCACTGTTTCGACCACGTCGACCAGCATCGCTCAGCGTGAACGGCCGTTGATCGTTGGTCGGTGGAGCGTGCCGAGAACCAAGGAGCTGCCGTGGTGACAACGGTTTCGACCGGCTCGATCACGGCCGATGCCATGACGCTTCACGAGCAGGTGGGTCAACTGAACCAGCGGCTGCGTGGCTGGGATTGCATTGAACGACACGACGGCCGCTGGCGAGTCACCGACCGGCTGCGCGCCGAGATTGACCGGTTCGGCGGCATCGGCGCAATCTACGGGCTGTTCCGGGCCGACGCCTGGTCGGGGCGGTCGTGGGCCGACGGCGTGCTGCCGCAAGAGCGGGCCGAGGTGGCGGCGCTGGTCTGCGCCGAAGTGGCGTCACGATCCGCGCACGGTGTCGGGCCGCTGCTCGTCGAAGAAGCCCCGCACGGGCATCAGGCGCTCGGCGCGACCCTCCTGCCGGTGAACCTGGCGGTGGCGGCCGGGTGGGACACCGACGCCTACCAGGCAGCCTGTGCCGTCGTTGCGGCCCGACTACGAGCTGATGGAGTGCATCTGGCGCTGGTGTCGGCCTTGGACGTGCTGCGTGATCCGCGCTGGGGTCGTGCGGAAGAGACCTTCGGCGAGTCGCCGGCGCTTGCCGCGGCGTTCACCAGCGCGCTGGTCACCGGCATGCAAGGGGCCGATCGCTCGGCATTGGTCGACGGCACCGGCGTTGGCGTGGTGTTGAAGCACTTTGCCGCACAGGGCGAGGGGCAGGGCGGACGCAACGGACACCCGGCGGTGATCGGTCGTCGCGACCTGGCTGCTGTGCATCTGCCCGCCGCCCACGCGGGGGTGAACGCGGGCGCGGTCGGCGTGATGGCCGCCTACAACGACATCGACGGTGTTCCGTGCGTCGCCAACCACGCCCTATTGACCACGCTGCTGCGCGAGGAGTGGGGCTTCGACGGCCTGGTGATGGCCGACGGGCTGTCGATCGACCGGCTCGTCGACATGGTCGGATCGCTCACCTCCGCGGCCGCGACCGCGTTGACCGCGGGGGTCGACCTATCGCTGTGGGACGAAGCCTTCACCCGGCTTGAGGACGTGGCGGGTGCCGACGCCTCCTTGGCAGAGCGGGTCACCACCGCGTGTGCCAGGGTGCTTGCGGTCAAGTCGCGCTGCGGCGTGCTCGGAGCACCCGTCTTGAGCACTGATCGGCAGACGAATACCCCGGCGCCACAGGTCGTCCGCATAGACCGGCAATCTGCCGCTGCGGAGCCTGCGCCGGGCGCGAACCAGACAACGCCACGGGACGGTCTCTGGTCTCGGCGGTTGGCCCGCTCCGGGCCGATCCTGCTTACCAACTGTGATCGGGCACTTCCGCTGAGGCCCGGGCGCTGGCTGATCGGCGGCTCCCGGGCCGATGACGTCACTGCTCTGCTCGGCGACTACGTGCCGCCGGTGAATCCCCAGTCGCCACCCCCGACGGTCGCTGACGCCCTGGTCCGGCTGGCCGGGCAGGCCGGCAGCGAGGTGGTTCGAATCGGTGGCACCGGACGCTTCGACGGCGCGGTGGTGGTGCTGGGCGGATCCAGTCATCGCAGCTATGCCGATGATTTCGCAGCCAACGGAGCGCTGGCTGGCCCCGCCGCCGCCGACTGCGGTGAGGGAGTCGACCTGGCCGACATCCGGCTTCCGGCGGCGCAGATCGCGGAGCTGAACCGGGTGCGCGCCTTGGTTGAAGGGCCGGTGATCGCTGTGGTGATCGCCGGCCGCCCGATGGTGCTCACCGAGGTGGTGCAGCAGGCCGATGCGGTGTTGTTGGCCTACTACCCGGGGCCGTACGGCGGGGAGGCGATCGCGGAGATCCTGCTCGGCCTGGTCGAGCCGGCCGGACGGCTGCCGTCAACCCTGCCGGCGCACTCCGGAGTGCTGCCGGTGCGCCATGACGACCGGATGCCTGCGGTGTACGCCGACGTGCCGGCGCCGGTGCTCTTCGAGTTCGGTCACGGCCTCGGTTACGGCGACGGCCCCACTCTCTCGGTGGTGGAGGCGACCGTGACGCCGTTTGTGGTGCGTGTTCGAGTAGGGGTCGGTGTCGTCAGAGCCGGGACTGAGGTGATTCGGGTGCATGGCATTCGTCGAGGCGGCCTGACCTGGCCCGGCCAGGCGGATCTGCTCGCCTGGCGGCGCGTCACCTTCAGTGCCCCGGGCGACTACGAGGTGAGGTTCGAACTGCCCCCGGATCAGGTCTTCACCCAGCAGCCGGCCCCGCTGGCGCGGGTCGTCACCGAACTCCGCGTGGCAAGTGGCGCTGCCAAGTACTCGGCGGTGCTGGTTGAGCCTGCTTAAGGAAGCGCTGGTCTTCGCTGGTCGAGCTTGTCGAGACCTCGAATATGCCACTCCGGCAAGGGGTTTCGATTGGCTCAACCAGCCGTTGGCGCGTGGATCAGTACTTCCCTGAACCTGCCGGACCAGGGTGTCGAATCCGTGCCCGACGGTTTCGTCGCGCTGATCCGCCGGCGGCTCAGCGCTGTGCGGCGCGTCCCCGGCCCCGGCCGACCGCTCTGACAGGATGGGGCCATGCCGGAACTTCCGCCAAGAGCCATCGCCTGGGCCCAGACCATGGCCGGGCACCCGGGTGATGAACTGGTGCGCGCGCATCGCGACCCGGGCGCGCGACTGCCACTGCAGGTTCCGGTGTTGCGCGAACAGCGCCAAGAATGGGAAGCCGAGCACTTGACGGCGGGGGCGACGCTGGCTCTGGGAGCTGGTCATCGTGCCCGGCCGGAGCAGCCTGACCCGGAGCGCACGTGCTTCGAGCGTGACCGTGACCGCATTGTGCACTCATCGGCGTTTCGGCGGCTCGCCGGCAAGACGCAAGTCGTGGTGTACCCCACCGACCACCAGCGCACGCGGCTCACCCACGCACTCGAGGTGGCTCAGGTGGCCACGTCCATCGCCCGCGGCGTGGGAGCGAACGTGACCCTGGCCGAAGCCATCGCGCTGGGGCACGACTGCGGGCACGGGCCGGGCGGGCACGCCAGCGAGGATGCCTTCGATGCGTTTCTGCCCCAGGGCTACGACCACGGGCCTTGGGGGGCCGACGTGGTGCTGACCCCGCTCAATCTGTGCCGCGAAACCCTGGACGGCATCCGGAACCATTCCTGGTCACGTCCGACTCCGGCCACGGTCGAGGGCGAGATCGTCAGTTGGGCCGATCGCATTGCCTACTGCGCCCACGATCTCGAAGACGCAGTCGGAGCCGGCATCGTGGCCGTGTCCGACCTGCCGCGCAGCGTTACCGAGCTGACTGGGTCGACCCGGCGCGAACAGCTCAGCGCGTTCATTCGCGAGGTGATCGGCACCACGGTTCGCACCGGCGAGATCGGCATGGGCATCGACGTCGCCGGGGCATTGGCCGAGTTGCGGGGGTTCAACTACGAGCGGATCTACACCCGCCCTGAGTCGCTGGCGCAGTCTGACGCCGTGGTGGCCGTGCTCCAGGCCCTGGTGTCGTTCTATCTCGAACACCCCGACTCCTTGCCGATGCCGTCCGAGGCCGATCCGGTGCATGCGGCCGTGGCCTACGTGGGCGGCATGACCGACCGGTTCGCGTTCGGCACCGCGGTCGAGCTGCTGGGATGGAATCGTGACCGGCTACCGCGGCCCGCGTGAACGCGGTGTGAAATGTTCGCGCCAGTGGTGAGGGGCCAGCCGGGCTGAGGGGGGCGGTGCGTCACGAGTGCGAAGAAATCACACTGCCTTGGCCCTAGCCATGAGGTGGGCCCCGGTGCCGAACGGTGGGGCCGTACACTGCCGGGTGTGCCGGGGCTGATCAACGAGGAAGATCTGGCGACCGTCCGCGAGCGCGCCCGCATCGAGGATGTCGTCGGTTCGTACGTGACCCTGCGCCCCGGCGGTGGTGGCGCTCTGGTCGGGCTGTGCCCGTTTCACGACGAGAAGACACCGTCTTTCCGAGTCACGCCGGCGCGCGGGTTCTACTACTGCTTCGGGTGTAACCAGGGCGGCGACGTCATCAAATTCGTCGAAGAGATCAACAACTCCAGCTTCGTCGAGGCGGTCGAGTTTCTGGCCGACCGGGTGGGGGTGCAACTGCGCTTCACCGAGGGCGGCGTGGGCAATCGGGTCGAGCCGGGGCTGAGGTCCCGCATTCTTGAGGCGAACCGGTTGGCCGCTGAGTTCTTCGCCGAGCAGCTCTCCTCGCCCGAAGCCGTGACGGGGCGTCAGTTTCTGGCCGAGCGCGGCTTCGACCGCGACGCCGCCGAACACTTTGGTGTCGGTTTCGCCCCCATGGGCGGACGCGACCTGGCCAAGCACCTGCGCGCGCACAAGTTCACCGACGACGAACTGGTCAAGGCCAGTTTGATTCGCGAAGGCGGTGGCTGGGACTACTTCCAGGGCCGGCTGCTGTGGCCCATCCGCGATGCCGGACGTTCTGTGCTGGGCTTCGGCGCGCGGCGCTTGTTCGACGACGACCGCATGCCCGCCAAGTACATCAACACCCGCGAGACCCCGGTGTACAAGAAGTCGAACGTTCTGTACGGCCTCGACCTGGCACGGCAGCACATCGCCAAGAAGAACCAGGCGGTGATCGTCGAGGGCTACACCGACGTGATGGCGGCCCACCTGTCGGGCGTCGACACCGCGGTGGCCTCGTGCGGCACGGCCTTCGGCGACGATCACGCCCGGCTGCTGTCGCGGCTGATCGGCTCCAGCGATGCACTGCGGGGCGAGGTTGTGTTCACCTTCGACGGCGACGCCGCTGGGCAGGCCGCCGCGCTCAAGGTGTTCTCGGGCGACCAGTTGTTCATCTCGCAGACCTACGTGGCCATCGAGCCGACCGGCCTCGACCCCTGCGACCTCCGGATTCAGCAGGGCGAGGCAGCCGTGCGTGAACTGGTCGCGCGTCGTGAGCCGCTGTACCGCTACGTGATGGCTAACACCATCGCCGGCTTCGACCTCGACCGGGTCGACGGACGGCTGGGCGCGCTGCGGGCAGCGGCGCCCCTGGTGAATAGTGTGCGCGACTCGTCACTGGTCAGCGGCTACATTCATGAACTGGCCAAGATGCTCGGCACGGACGTCGACGAGGTGCGTCGCGAGGTGGCCCGGGCCGGCCGGCGGAAAGTGGCCCCTGCCACGCAGCGGCATCGCGAACCGGAGCCTCCGCCGGACGACCAGCCCTCGCTGGGGTTGCCGATGCCCGACCCTCGCGACCGCCGCCTCGAGGTGGAGCGCGGCACGCTGCGGCTCATCGTGCGCGCGCCCGAGGTGTTCGCCGACGCCTGGAACGGCGCTGCCGTCGACGACTTCACCCACCCGGCGTACCGGGCCCTGTTCGAGGCCGTGGTAGCCGCCGGTGCGCCGTCCGGTGTTTGGCCGCAGCCGGTGGTCCAGGCGGCGTCCGACCCCACGGTGGTGCAGGTGATCGCGGCGTTGGCCACTGAGTCGCTGCTGCGCCCGGCGAGCCCCGGCTATGCCGCCGAGTACGTCGCCAAGCTCCGGCTGCTCAGCGTGTCGCGCACCATTGCCGACCTGAAGTCGAAGCTGCAACGCACAAACCCGGTGGACGATCAGCTGCGCTACAACCGCATGTTCGCCAGCCTGCTCGAGCTGGAGAGGCAGCGCCGCGAACTCAGCGACGTGGCGGCCGGCCCGCCCGGCTGACCCGATTGTGAGTGGCCTGCCGAAATTTGTGTTGCCACGAGGCTGCCCACCCAGGCGGTGCGCGGCAACACCGCTGACAACACGTGTTGACGATCGTGGTGCCCATGACGACCACAACATTGCTGGGGGCCACCGACGAGATTCGACTGGCCCGAACCATTGAGGCCGGCCTGCTGGCCTCCGAGCTGATCGGCCGCGCCGACTTTGCCGTCGCAACGGCCGGCGAACTGGTGCAGGTCGAGCGGGCCGGGCGTGAGGCGTGGCAGCAGTTTCTGCTGGCGAACGTGCGGCTCGTGCAGTCGATCGCCACGCGTGCGGCAAGGCATAGCGACGCGCCGGTCGAAGACTTGTTCCAGGAGGGTTTCCTCGGGCTGGTCGAGGCCGTGCAGCGCTGGGACTGCCGGGCCGGCTATCGGTTCAGCACCTACGCCACGCCGTGGATCAAGCGGCGGGTGCAGAACGCCGCGGTTGCGTCGGTGCAGTGTGGGCCCGAGTCGGTTCGCACCCAGCAGCGGGCCAAGCGGGTGCGCAGCCTGGCCGATGAACTGGGGGCCGAACTGCGGCGGACGGCCACCGACGACGAGCTCGCCGATCTGTTCGGACGCTCATCGGGCTGGGTCACGCGGATGCGCGCCCTGCGATCGCATCTGCCGTTGCCAGCCGAACTGGCGGCCGAGCAGCCGATCCACGCCGAGGAACACTTCGAGCTGGCGAAGCTGCTGCGGTCGTTACCCTGGCCTGAAAATGAGGTGGTGCGCCGTCGCTTCGGGTTCGACGGTGAACCGCCGTTGCGGCAACGGACTGTCGCGCAAGAGCTCGGGTTGTCGCTCAGCACCCTGCGTCGGTACGAGGCGCGGGCGCTGCGCCGGTTGCGCGGATGGCTGCAGCACGACCTGGCCGCGTGACCGCTCGCGTTCTTTCGGCTGGCAGGATGGCGGCATGGGTCTGTTCGATCGGGCCGGGCTGCCGCGCGAAGAGTTCCGCAGCCTGGGGGAGTCCGTCGCGGGGCGCGTGTGGGTGCTGGCGTGGGCGCGCGGGCCGGCCGGCCCGGTGGTCGGGCTGGCCGGTCGGCTGGCAGTTCGGACGCCGGTCGGCTGGCGGTTCGTCGGTTGGCACCAGATCGACAGCGGCGGTTGGGACGCGGCGTCCGGACGCCTGCATTGGACGCTGATCGGCGGTGGTGCCGACGAGGTGGTGCTGGAAGCACCGGGGTCGTTGCCGGATCTGTTCCGCGAGCGGGTTGGCGCCAGCATCGTGCTGCAGGAGAGGTTCGAGATGTCGCGCGGACGGGCCGCGATCATCGTGGCCCGCCGCCGGCTCGATGACGATCAGGCCCCGTTGGTTTGGTCGGTGACCAGGCAGGGCGGAGATTTCGACGCGTCACAAATCGAGCGGGCAGGGGACGAACTGGCCCGGCTGAGGGCTGAGTACGACATCGCCACAGAGGTCTGGTAACGTATCTTCTCGCGCCTCGGCGCTGATCCCCTGTAGCTCAATTGGCAGAGCGTCGGACTGTTAATCCGTAGGTTCCTGGTTCGAGTCCAGGCGGGGGAGCCAACCTGCAGTGCTCACTTGACGAGGTGAAACGCCGGCGAATCGGGCCTATCTTGACTCCCTCGCGAACCAAGGATTGAGCCAGAAGGCGCCGCCTGACAGGCGGATCGCGTCTTCCGCGAACCGCCTGGCTCCGCCTCCGGAAACAGCGCGTCCCGGCAAGTGGGCGCCCCTAAGGTCCGGACGAATCCCGCTGGGTGGCCGCTGGCCGGTGTCGACCGCGCCGGAGACTTCAGGCTTGGTGGGGGTTAGGCGGGGTTAGGCGAGTCGGACGTTGTTTGCTGCGGCCCATTCGCCGACACGCTGGTCCTTGTAGGTCGACAGGTGCGGGCTGTAGTTGTCGAGGACGATCGCGATCCGCACCCCGGCCGGGGTGCAAGGAGCGTAGGTAGCGGCAGAAGGCGAGGAACTCGGTGCGTGTCTTGCGTTTGACGACGTGGCCGTAGACCCGGTCGGTGGACAGGTCGTAGCCGGCCATGAGGTGCCGCACACCGTGTGGTCGGTGGTAGGTCGCCCGGCGGCACCGGCGCCGAGGCCCGGCCTGTGTGCCCTTCCCTGCCGCGGCTGGAGCCCACTGCTTGCCGGGATGCGGTTGAAGGTTCAGGGGTCCGAACTCGTCCATGCAGATCACTACGGTCGGGTCGCTCGGCCCGGGCTTGTGCTTGCCGTCGGCGATCCGGTACAGCTCCAGGACCCGGTTCTTCTTGGACTCGTAGGCAGGATCAGTGCTGGACTTCCAGGTCTTCACGGCTTGGAAACGAGATCCTTTCGTCACGCAGGAGCTGCCGGAGCCCTTCGTGGGAGATATCCTCGCTCACCCCCTGAGCGACCAGATAGTTGGCCAGCTTCGACAGCGACCAGGTCGAGAACGGGAGGCCGTGATCGGTCGGCCTGGCCAGGGCGATCTGCTTGATCGTGGCGCGGTCCTCAGCAACGAACTTCGGCGGCCTGCCACCAGCGTATTTCGGTCGTAAGGAGTCGAACCCATCGGCGTTGAAGTTGTGGATCACGTCACGGACCCGGTCGGGGCTAGTGAAGGTGACCTCGGCGATCTGTGGGGCATCCATGCCCTGGGCCGAGAGCAGCACAATCTGCGCCCGTCGCCAGGTGACAACCGACCCGGAGTCGCGCCGCACGGTGCGCAATAGCCGGTTGCCCTCGTCGTTGGTGATTTCCCGGACTTGAACACGCTCAGCCATCGCAAGGTCCTGAGGGAAGGACAGGAACGGACACCCCGACCATCCCGCAGCCCGGCACCACTGTCTGGTAGGCCAAGCGGCGCGTCACTCAAACAGGGCGCAGGTTAGCAGCCGCGGTTCTAGTATCAGAACTAGCAGTGCTCCAACCCCGGGGTGCCCAAGCGAAAAGTAGTCTCTACATGTCAACCGCATTCATCGACGCGATGATGACCGACTTCAACCTGGTCGGCGACTATTTCAATGATCCTGAGCGGACACTGTCCTCGTTCGACCTGACGGCGCAGGAGCGCTCGGCCTTCGCCGCACGGGACATCGACGCCCTTACTTCGCTGGGGATCGACCGAGGCCTTGTGAGTGCCGCGCTTTCGGGGGCTCACAGCCAGACCTGCCCGAAGTAGGCGCGCAGCACTCAGCGCTCAGACAGAACGCTGCCGCGATTCTCTGCGGCTTGTCCTGCGGGTCGCAGAGAATCGCGGCAGGCATAAGGAGGGCACTAATGATTGTGGCTGTGGCATCCACGCTTCAAGACCACGCGCCACTCCTTGTCGTTGAAGACTCGGGCACGTTGACGTTGGCAAGCGCGAAACCGGCCAATTTTGCGTCTGGTCAGCTAGAAGCTGGTCCGATAATTACTGGAAGCTATTTCGCGGACCCTTACTCGATGCGCGTCGCGATGATAAGAAACGGAGTCTGGCATTGGTTCGATATCCCATCTGGCGCTGTTGCTAGAATTGACCACGTGCCCCCCATGGCGCACATTGTTGCTATCGACGACCGAGGTGCGATCTATTGGACGGTCCAAAAGGGACAGCAACACTGGTTATTCCGATCCTGCGTTAGCGAGACAACCCCATTGATTTGGGTGCCCTTGCCGATCACCAGCGTCCTCGTCAATAGTATTGGAATGATAGGCGTAGTTACAAATCAGCCTTCTCCTCCATTCGACAAGTGCACGATTATTGTTGAGCCTTCGGGCAAGTTCGTCCGCGTCTGTCAAGTCGATGGGATCGCTTGGTCCGGCAGCCACCGGCTCTGGGGAGCTGTAAGGGGGCCACTTCACCTGCAGGCCACTGAATTCAATTCCGACACCGGCGCATCCAAGGACATCCACCCGTCTCGCAAGGAGCTAGCAACCGATGTTTTCTACCGAAACGGCGCTCCGGATCTCTTCATAGTAGAAGGGTTCACCACATTGCCCGTTCGCAAGCGCCTCGTCGAAGTTCACCATCATTGGCGCGGGCCGAGATGCAGGATGATCGTCTCGTCCCTATGTGGCGAGATTAGACTCACCGAGAACAGCGACGACGTAGTGGAAAAGTCACTAACCCGTCAATGGCGAATGGCCGACGATGAAGGATTCATCCACGGGCTGGAAGTTGGATCAGGTGCCTCGCTAGTCATATACCTTCCAGGTGGCCCTGGTGACCCACTATTCGATCGCTACAATATGATTGTTGCATCCTTGGTCCGCAGTGGTAGGACCGTTTGGCTTCCGTCTCTAAGCGGGTATGGAGGACAGTCCACACAGCATCGCAACTCGATCTACGGCAACTGGGGCAACCGGGAACGGCTTCAACTAGAATCAGTGCTCACTATCGCTACCCTGGAGGGCTATGGACCCGTGAGCGTGGTTGGGCATAGCTACGGTGCGTACCTGGCTCTGCAGATGAGCGACCCCCGCGTGCGAGCAGTTGTCGCATGGTCGCCTTTCGTTGATCCAGAGAGCCTCTGGCAGGAGGTGCCGAGTTCGCGGATACTGCTTCATCAGTGGGGGCTTGGCCACCCGGACGGACGACGCCGATCACTTGGTTGTCACGACCAACCGGGCTGTGGCTACGTTCCGCCAACACTTTTTCTTACCGGTACTCGGGACGCTGAGACTCCGATGACCGCTGCTCTCCGCATCGAGATTGGGAGACGCCGGTTAGCGCCGGGGACAACTCACGTTGCGCTTCCGATCGGCCATACCGCCTTTCATCCGTCCGATGCAAATATGGTTTCCAATGAAATTGTGAGTTTCCTTGATGAAATTGAATGACAACGAATATTATGAACTGCTGCGGCGGGTCGACTCCGAAGTCAGGTCTCGCTGGGACGAGTTCGTAAAGATAGCCGTAGGTATGGAGCCAATGCGGCCGGAGGCCTGGCGACGCCTCTATCGTCTTAGCATAAGCGCCTGTCGCGCGGGAGTAAATGGCCGATGGCGAACGTCAGAAGTAGCCCTGATGTGTAGATATGTCGGAGTTTCTAGGCCCGGAGATATCGCCGTGGCGTATAGCCATGTAATCTTGGCCCTGTCCCTCGCGGAAGGCGAGGAGATTTTCGGTGAGAACGTCTTGGTATGAACGATCCACAATATGACACCGTAGTCAGATCGTTTCCTCATGACAAATGGACTCCTGACCATTCTATCCCTGTGCTAAGCTGGTGTCAGGTTGACGGCGACGAGGCTTTGCCCGATCGCGGTTTCAAGATACACGTATCAGCAGGTATGGATAACGCCGGAAGGGTGCTCGCTACAGTTTACCCGCTGCTCTGCGCAAAGGGCCTCACCTTCAAATTTGCGTCCAGCCTGAAAATGGTAATGCAGATAAACATGGGCTTGTTCGGAATTTCTCAAGTCGGGAAGATAATTACAGTCTATCCTACATCTACAGATGGGTTCATTCGTCTGGCTACCGAACTCCGTGATACTCTAGCGGCAGAAAGTGGCCCACGCCCGCCGTCGGACATCGCCGTACCTCAGTCAGATTGCCTCTATTATAGATACGGTTCGTTTATCTCTTCAGAGTCTCTTGATGATGAACGCAGGCCCGGTTTTGCAGTACCCCAAGGCATTCTGGATCCGTTCGGTGCTGCTCGAACAATTTCCTTCCCGTCGGCGCCTAGAAGGGCTAGTCTGTTTGCTGGTCGGTATCTTATCTTTGATACGCTCTCTCAACGCGGAAAGGGTGGGGTATATCGGGCCGTCGACTTCGGTGAGCATCCTGGTAAGAGTTTAGGAGTCCCTGTGGTCCTAAGAGAGGCACGGAGGTTCGGCGAGCGAGACTCGAATGGAGTCGATGCTGTCGCCCGTCTGTGTCGAAAGGCAAACATTTTGCGAAATTTGGAACTTGTCCCGACTTTCCCAAAGGTGTATTCCGAATTTGTTCTGGAAACATCCCGATTCCTGGTCATGGAATCCGTTGGTGGCGGCGTGTCTCTGCTGAGAATCATGCAGGATGTTGATTTTCGCTCGGTAGGGTCCACCCTTACCGGCCTAGGTAGCTGGATACATGATAGTGTGCTAATGCCAATGCATGCTCGCTCAATAACTCTAAACGATCTGTCTGCAGGAAACATCCTGCTTTCGAGTGGCTCGCGCGTATATCTGTGCCGATACGGAAGAGGCGAGCTTCGGCTGGGAGGGCTACAAGCCGCTCTCGACATCCGGGTATACGTCCGTGCGGTGGACGCAGCCAAGTGTCGAGCGAGACATATTCGCACTAGGGCGACTGATATTGTTGCTGGCGTACCCGCTTTGGCATGACTCAATTGTGAGTGGCTCCGGTGGCGAACACTATCGGCCGCGATATTCGAGACAGGATGACGTTCACCGATGGTGTCGCGACCTGTTCACAGGCTACTCTATGGACTTTCGGGAGATGTTTGATGTCTAGGGACGGACTCGCCTTCAAGTCGGTGAGTAAGAGGTTTGGTACAGTCGAGGCCCTTTCGAACGTGAGCTTGCTTGTTCCGCCTGGCCACGTTTTTGGCCTACTTGGCGAGAATGGTGCGGGCAAGTCCACGTTCATTCATCTGGCGGCTGGTGTGCTCCCGCCTTCGTCTGGCTCTATCGAGGTACCAGCGGGGACCGTTGGCTGGTGCGCCCAGAGACAAATGATCGACTGGTTTGTGGACTGTCGGACCAACGTTTGGCTGGGTGCTCGTTTAGCAGGACTGACAGGAAGGGCGGCCTGGGAGGCGTCCGATCGTGCACTCGAACAGGTCAACTTAACCGGGGCCTATCTTTCGCGCACGCCCGAGGTTCTCTCCGGTGGTCAGCAACAACGGCTAATGATTGCGAGAACTCTGGCGATGAAAGCAGACTTGCTACTGCTTGATGAGCCCACCGTAGGGCTTGATGCATTGAACGTCGGCCGACTGACTTCGGCCATTATTGAGGCCCGAAACGCGGGCGCGATCGTCGTGGTTAGCTCCCACGAGTTCGAGAATGTGGAGCCCGTGCTTGACGAAGTGGGTTTCCTCGATGAAGGCAGAGTAGTTTTTCAAGGAACTGTTGCTTCGTTTGTGAACAAGTTCGTATCCGAGGAGGTAGTAACCCTGCGTTTCTCGAGCCTTTCGGAGGTTAATATCGAGTGCCTGGCAGCTTTGGAGGGCGAGGTATTGAACTTTGAGCCTGCTTCTTCCACGGTTGAACTTCGCGCCCCACGCTCCCTGGGTATCGGTGCGATCACGGCACGGCTTCCCGATTTCCTTGAGGTCCTTGAGGTTGTGCGGCGTCCAGCTAGCCTGCGCGACGCGGTGGTGGCTGCGAGCGGACGGCTGTCGGGTTCTGGAGATGAGTAGGCGTAGGAGATTATTGGTGAATTCTGTTGGTTCCCTGGGCTGGATTGGGTCTTTTTGCACTATTTCCCTGTTAGAGTTGAAGGGCGCTGAGTTGCAGTCGCCGCTACGCTGGATCAGCGCTCTCATTAACCCTGTTGCATATTTTGGTCTGCTAGGTGTCGGCCTGGCGTCGCAATTCGCGGAGCCAACCTATCTAGCCTTTATTGTCCCTGGTGTCATGGTGATGCAAGCTATCTCCTCGATGACTCAGATGATCTATCGTACGGTGATTGAGAG
Source organism: Micropruina sp. (assembly GCF_047602085.1). GTDB lineage: Bacteria > Actinomycetota > Actinomycetes > Propionibacteriales > Propionibacteriaceae > Micropruina. The sequence continues at coordinate 65,123 of NZ_JASGID010000004.1, read as the reverse complement.
GCGTTGGGGGCTGGCGGCGCTGAAGCTTCAAGCGGGTGTGCCCTGGACTGCTTATCTCGCGGGACTGTTAGTGCCTAGAATCTTGTTGTTCCTTATGCAGATCGCGGCAATAGGATCGCTGGCGATGTTTGTTACGCCTGGCCTTTCGTGGTCGAGAGTCGCTCTGAGTGTATTGGCTGCTACCTCGGCATGCATATTCTGGAGCCTTCTGGGTCTCACCATCACCGGTTGGATTCGTAGTTATCAGGTACGTGATTTCGTGGTCGGCCTGATCGTGACTCCGCTCGCGTTTGCGGCGCCAGTGTTCTATTCGTTGGATAGCGCGCCGGGCGTGCTTCGCGCGTTGAGCGTTGTTAACCCACTCACGTACCAGGTGGGCCTAGTTCGTTCAGTGTTATTGGGCAGCCCGGATGTAGGCAGCTCGGTTGTGTCGATGCTGCTAATTGCTGCGGTGGTAGTCGCGGCGCGAGGTTCCGTGAAATCGATGCGGAAACTGTCGTTCGAGGCATGATCGTGTGACGCGTGTGAGTTGTTGACGTGTGTGCGGCGTCTCAACAATGGTGCGCCGTGGTGCCAGGTGTCGGGTTCTGCGGTTCGCTGGCGACTTTCAAATACGGGTGGGGATGGCGGTATGCAAAATGAGGCAGTCGTCGCCGCGACTAGAGGTGATTTCGGCCTCAGTTGCGCAGTTCGTCGTGGAATGGCTCATGGAATTGAGGGTGCAGTGACGTCATGAACCATCGCTGCCTTGAGAGGATGCGGAGCGTTGCACATTGGTTAGGTTTCGAAGATCTGCGATGTGTTTGGAACGGTTATTGGCTGCTTTCGGCGGCACGACGGGGGCTGGCCGGTCGAAGAAGTTCAGCGGTATAGACCGACGCCAGTTCAGCCCGCAGGCTCGTTCGAGAACCGCGCAGCAGCCGCGCACCACGTGCCCGCCGGCGATCGGCACGCCGAAAATCTCCCACTCCGGCGTGACCCGAACCGATACCGCTCCAGCGCGAGCTCCACGAGCCGCGAGGCCCTCCTGCTTCTTCGCGTGAACCCAGGGGTATGTGTGCCCCCCCCTTTGGACTGATTGAGCGTTACCGTGTCGGCGTCCTCGATCTCTTCGAGCCGGACGGTTTGCACGCAGCACCCCGGTGAGCCAGAGCCACTCAGAGGGTGTGGAGCACTCGCTCAACGACCATTTCGGCCCGCAGGTCAGCGGTTGATCAGCATCCCGAAGCTCACCACCAGAATCGGCAGCGTGCTCAGCCCCAACAGGATGGCGTTCAGCCAGAAATGGTCGCGCAGCACCGCGATGTATTCCCGGATCACCGCACTGGCCCAGTAATACCGGGCGGTCGGTGACCCGACGGTGTAGCCGGCCATGTGCAACCGGCGCATCAGCAGCGCTGCCCGAAAGGCGTGAAAGTTATTGGTGACGGCAGCGACCGGCCCGGCGATGCCCTGGGCCCGCAGCAAGTCGCGGCTGTTGGCCAGGTTCTGCTCAGTGTTGCGTGAGCGGTCTTCGAGCAGAATCCGATCGGCCGGCAGGCCCTTGTCGATCAGATAGTCGGCCATCGCGACGGCCTCTGGCACCGGCTCGTCCGCGCCTTTGCCGCCTGAGGTGACGAGCACCGGACGGCCCTGTGGAAAACGGTCGAGCAACTGCCGTCCGCGGTTCAGTCTCGACGCCAGCAGCGGGGGCACCCGGCCATGGATCAGCCCCGAACCAAGTACGATCACCGCGGCTACCGGCCCTCCGCGCCGGGTCATCGCCACCGGGTAGAGGGCGCCGTAGATCAGAAAGGCGACAAAGCCGAAACCGAGGTAGCCCAGCGGCAGCCCGAGACACAGCATGATCAGCCCCAGCCGGGAGTCGTTGACGGCGAGAACCGCACACCACAGCACGATGTAGCCGACCATGCCCACGCCCAGACAGATCGACAGCAGGCGAGAAATCGCCAGGCCTTCGCGGCGGATCAGGGTGATGCCGGCAGCGATCAGAAACCCGGCCAGCGCCAGCACGGTGCCCAGCATGAGCACCAGCAATACCAGCAGCACCTGGGCCGCCACGGTCGAGTCCCAGGAACGTTCAACGCTTCCGACGATGGTGCCGATCACAGTCAGCAGCGCATTCATCAGCACGGCAAGAAGCAATAGGGCCGAACGCATTGTTCGGGGGTCACGCATCAGGCAGACGACGAGCGCGACCAGCAACAGCACGAGACCGCTCGGCAACTCGATCATGCAACCACGGTAGGGGGAGGTTCTTGACGCAGGCATTGATCATGGTTCGCCGCGCGTGTCGGGCTGCACCGGCAGCGAGGTTTCGACAGGCAGAGAACTGATGCCGCCCGATCAGGTCTGCGCAGCGAGCTGCACCACCAGATTGATGGTGCAGGCGAGCACCACGGCGCCCAGCAGGTACGACAGCAGTGCGTGCCGAAGGGCTGCCCGGCGCACCTCCCGGGTTTGCAAGGTGGTGTCGCTGACCTGGTAAGTCATACCCATCGTGAAGGCCAGATAGGCGAAGTCGTGGTAGTCGGGCTCGTCGCCGTTGAAGTCGACACCCGGCCGGTTCGGGTTTTGGTAGTACAACCGGGCATAGCGAACCGTGAACAGGGTGTGCACCAACACCCACGAACTGACCACCACCAAGGCGCCCAGCACGGCTTCGACCGAAACCGTGCCGTCCGACTGCGTTCCAGCGAGCAGAAAGCCGACGCCGGCCACGCTGGCCAGGGCAGCGAGGCTGAGCGTGGCGGTCACGGTGACGTGGCTGGGGTCTTCTTCGGTGGCGTGCTCCCTGGTTTGTTCAGGGGTCATGCGGACGATCGCCCACAGGGTGCGCAGGCAGAAAACCAGGCAGAATCCGATCCACCCGGCCGCGATCGCCGAGGCGGCACCGAGTACCGGCCACAGCAGCAGGGTCGCAATCAGTCCCGCTGCGGTGGCTACCACCGTACGAAGCCAGGCGGCTTGGAGCTTCACAGCACCCAGTCAACCACCAGCGGGCTCCGACGCCCACCGGCACGAAGGTCGCCGTGTCGAGCAGGGTGGCATCTGCCCACAACCGACCGCCTGTGCTGTCGCCCACCTGAGTGCCGATCAAGCCCAGCCCGGCCAGAGTTCCGACCCAGCCCCGCGACGAAACCTGCTGGCCGCCGCCATCTGTGGCCCGAGGTCATGGCGCGGGGTCATCACGTTCTTCACGTTCATCCTCCGATTCACCCAAGGGGCGGGCGCTGATTGTCGCTGGTCGAGCTTGTCGAGACCTTGGTCATCACGCTGGGGTGAGGGGTTTCGTCAGGCTCAGCCAGCGGTGGTTGCGTTGATCAGTGCTTCCCAAGGGGGCGCTGATTGTCGCTGGTCGAGCTTGTCGAGACCTTGGTCATCACGCTGGGGTGAGGGGTTTCGTCAGGCTCAACCAGCGGTGTTGCATTGATCACTACTTCGGTGGCGAGCGTGCAGACGACGCAACCTCCCAAACCGTGCACGCCCCCGAGCGCAGCGCCGACCTGGTCAGCCGACGACGACGCGACCTGGCGAATACGATCGCACCATGCCACTACGCATCCTGATCCTTGCCGCCGGGGTGGGCGCCGGTCACAATCAGGCCGCCGGTGCGATCGAAGGTGCCCTCGGCCGTGTTCCCGAGGTCGGCGATGTGAAACGCATCGACATTCTCGAAACCACCAACGAGATATTCGCCAAGTTGTACGACGACGCCTACTTCACTTTGGTGTCCGAGGTGCCATGGGTCGTCGGCTGGGGCTACGACAGCCAGGACGCCCCGTTCAACGTGCCGCCCCTGGTGCGTTGGTGGGACCAGTTGAACACCACCGATCTGGTGCGTGACATTCGCGACTTCGACCCCGACCTGGTGATCTGCACGCACTACCTGCCGGCCCGCCTGGTGGCGTTGATGCTCACCCGGCGGCAGTTGCGCGCATCGCTGACGCTGGTGGCCACCGACTACGACTTTCAGGGCCTCTGGCTGACCTCGCCGTTCACGCACTTCTTCGTGGCCAGGCAGGAGTCGCGCGAGCTGATGGTGCGGCTGGGCGTGCCGGCCGACCGGGTGCGGGTCTCGGGCATTCCGGTGCGTCCGGGGCTCGATCAGCCGGTGGACGAGCGTGCGGTGCGGGCTTCGTTCGGCCTGGAGCCCCACCTGCCGGTGGTGCTGATCTCGGCCGGGGCGTCGGGCGGCAGCTACACGCTCAACATCGTGCGGCAGGTGCTGCGCTGCGAGCAGCCGTTCCAGGCGGTGGTGGTCTGCGGCCGCAACGAAGCATTGCGGGCCGAGGTGAACGCCTTGGTGTCACGCCGTCAGGAACGGTTCTCTGTGCTCGGCTTCACTGACCGGATGGCCGACTTGATGGGGGTGGCCACGCTGTTCGTCGGCAAGCCGGGCGGGCTCTCGTCGTCGGAGTGCATGGCCGCCGGGCTGCCGATGGTGATTGTCAACCCGATCCCGGGCCAAGAGATGCGCAACGCCGACTTTCTGCTCGAAGAGGGGGCGGCGATTCGCTGCAACTACCCTGCGACGGTCGGCTACAAGATCGACACGCTGCTCGCCGACCCCGAGCGGGTCGCCGCGATGGCCGCCAGTGCCCGGCGCATCGGGCGTCCGAACGCCGGCCAGAGCGTCGTCGAGGGATCGCTCGAACTGCTCACCCCACCACTGTGGATCAGCCGGGACGCGCAGCGCTCGATGCTGCAGGCCAGCCAGGACGGCAGCGCCGTGGTCGACCTGGAGCCGGCCAAGCAATTGCAGACCCTGACCGACCCGATCACCGGTGGGTCGCTGGCGGTGATGACCCGCGGCCAACTGAGCACGCTCGGCGTAACCACCTGGTCGACCAGCGTGACCATCGCCCGGTCGAGCCTGAAGCGGCTGCGCTGGCAGACCGAGAACATCGACCTGGCAGTGAGCGGACGCTGGCTGCTGCACGGCGCCAAGTCACGCGACTTCGGGCTGCTGTGAGCTCGGTCGGTGTGGCTCGCTGAGCGCCCCTGCGCTGTGACTCGACAGGTGCCATGTCCACGGCGGTGCCAGGCGAACGTTGTCCGGACGTCCGTCTGTGGTGGTCGTGATAAGCGCGATCACGTCCCACGAGGCAGTTCAGAACTTCGGTGAGGTCTTCACCAAGCGCTGGGTCGTGGACGCGCTGCTCGATCTCACGGGTTACACGTCTGACCGTGACTTGGGCGGTCTGACGGCTGTGGAGCCCTCCGCGGGGCCGTCTCCGTCGAAACCATCGATTCTGGGGTGGTCCGGAACCCAAAGGGACGTGCCCGAACTTCACTCACGGATGCGGAGATCGAGGCGATTCGAGCAGCCCGGGAGGGCGGCGATGGTGTCATGGCGATCGCGGCACGGTTCGACGTGAGCCGAATGACGGTCTGGGAAAAGCCTCGGCAGGCGGCCGTCGCGACGCTTCATGAATCGTCGCGACGGCTCTCATCGACATTCACTTGAATCAATATCGAGTCAGATCTATATTAGCGGCATGTCTTGGGACGTTCGACTCTGGGAAGACGTGGAGTCGTGGGTCCTGGGGCTGGATGACGAGACCTACAACCTGGTCGCTGCCGCGATCACCCGACTGGAGTCCGAAGGGCCCACGCTCGGGAGGCCGACGGCGGATCGGATCAAGGGGTCCCGGCATCACAACATGAAGGAGCTACGCCCTGGATCGGCGGGACGCAGTGAGATCAGGATTCTGTTCGCCTTCGACCCGAAACGCAGGGCCATCCTGCTCATCGCCGGAGACAAGGCAGGCAGATGGAAGCGGTGGTACGACCAGAACATCCCGATAGCCGACGACAGATTCGATGAGTGGCTGACAGAGGAGGAGTGAGATGAGCACCAAGACGAAGACCGCATCGTGGAGTGATGTCCGCGCCAAGCGGCCCGTCGATGAGCAGGCTGTTGCTGAGCATGTTGCACGCATGGAGGCCGAGGAGCGCTCTTATCGGCTGCGGGAGATCCGCGAAGAACAGGGTGTGACTCAGAAGGAGCTCGCTGAGCGCATGGAGCTCACCCAGCCCACCATTTCCGCGTTGGAGTCTGGCGACCTGGACCGTTCCGGTCTCGCGACCCTGAAGTCCTACGTTGAGGCTCTTGGTGGCACCGTCGAAGTCACCGCCACCTTCGGTAGCCGAAAGCTCGTGCTGTCTTCTGGGTCGTAGGTGCACAAGCGAGATCACACATGCATCACATGCACGGTTTCCTGCGCGCATGTCAGTCCCTGTGAATATGACTCTGATCATGAGCCTCCCATCCGCGGATCTCACGTCATTCAAGAACACTGCCGCCATCCTGATGCAGCGACTCGTCCGTGAGAAGCAGCACGATGCGGCCGTCGTTGCCGCATCGGCCAAAGGCGAGGGGACGATGGACGAACCCGTATTTGATCTTTCCTTCGCCAATTTCGAGGCCCCCGTGGCCGCTCGGATCGCGTACATCAAGGCGCTGCCTGATGCTGCTTTTCCCGGCGACGTGCATCCTCAAGGGTAGGGCCGGCCGTTTGCAGCGGGATCCTGCGCTGTGAAGCGAGTTCGTCGACCTCAACCCGCCGCTGTTGCGTCGATGACCGTTCGCTCCTTCGCCGAACTCATCGACAGCGACGTTTGTTCGGGTCTAGCTTGGGCGACACGTCGGTGAACGTGGAGCGTCCTGGCGATGAACGAAAGGTGTCGTACAGATGACGACCACCCGGATGATGTCGGACCAACGGCGTGAGGCGTTAAGTGGCTCGCTGTGGTTCCTGCCGCTACTGATGACCGTGGGTGCACTGCTGCTCGGGGCAGGGCTTGCCGAGATACGGCTGCCCGAGGACGGTCCGCTCAGCCCTGTGTTGTATCACGGTGGTGCGGAGGACGCCCGGCGGCTGCTGCTGAGCGTGGCGACCGCGACGGTGGGCGTGTTCGCGCTTGTCGTCGGCCTCACCCTGGTGGCTCTTCAGGTGGCGGGCAACCGCTATTCGCCGCGGCTGGTCCGGTCATTCCTGCGGGATCGTCCCACCCAACTGGTGCTGGGAATGTTCATCGCCACCTTCGCCTACAACGCCGCCGGCCTCTACACGGTGGGGGCGCAGGAGGACTACCCGCGGCTGGCGGTCACCGGGGGACTGGTGCTGTTGTTCGTCTGCATCGCCGCGCTGGTGTTCTATGTCGACAGGGTGGCCCACAGCCTGCAGACCCACACGCTACTGAACACGGTGGGCCTCACCACCCGGCGTGCCGTCGAGGCTCGGCCACCGGGAATAGGCCGCTCGGCCGGCCTGTCGGGGCTGGATGGGGTGCCGTGGGACGAGCCCCCGGTCGGCGCCATCAAACTGCTGGCGCCGCGATCCGGCTACGTGCAGCGGCTGCAGATGGACGCCTTGATGCGGGCTGCGTTGGGCGAGGACGCAGTGATCCAGTTGGTTCCCGGAATCGGTGGACACGTGGTCGCCGGCACCCCGCTGGGCTGGGCCTGCCCGGCCAACGGCGGGCTCGTCCGGCCCGAGACGCTGGCCCGGTCGGTGAATCGGGCGATCACGATCGGAGCGGGACGAAGCAGTTACAACGATGTCGCACTGGGGGCGATCCAGATGGTCGACATGGCGCTGCTCTCGATGCACGTCTTCGACTACCACACCGTCGAGCAGTCGTGCGCCGAGCTGGGGGTACTGCTGGGCAGGATCGCCGGGCTGCCGCTCGGCCCCGAGGCGGTGGTCGACTCCTCAGGCACGATCCGGGTACTGGTTCCGGGTCTCTACTTCGGGGACTATCTGGAACTCGCCTGCGGCGAGATCCGCCGCAAGGGCAGCTCCGAACCAGTGGTACTGCTAGCGCTGGTGAAGCAACTCCGTGCCGCGAGCGCATCGGCGACCCCAGAACGGCTCACGCTGGTGCGTCGTGAACTCGAATACGTCCGGGCCGCTGCTCAGGCGGGCATCCCCGAGCCCCACGAAGTGGAGCGGGTGCTCCGCGAGGCCGACCGGGTACTGTTGCTGGTCGGCGCTGGCCAACCCGAGCATCCCGCCGTCCAGCTCGCCGGGCTGTAGCCGCCGGGGCTTCAGCGACAGCCCCCTGCACCCGCACCTGGAAAGTGTTGCGTTCTCGCCGGTCGAACGTGTCGAGACCTTGGTCACGACGCTGTGGCAAGGGGTTTCGATAAGTTCGACCAGCGGTGGGCGCATTGAGCAGCACGTCCCCAGGAAGGCCGCTACAAGACGAGCAGCATCCACGGAATGCCGACGACGGCGAAGATCGCGAGCATGACCAGCGACAGCACGAGGTTCTTGCTGAACCACTCCGAGGTCGTGATCATGCCCGATTGGCCCGCGGTGAGGGCGGCGCCGCCAGCCATCGGGGTGAGTCCGTTGGCCGTGTTGGTGGCACCGATCGCCAGGAAGAAGGCCGCGAGCATGGGTGGGGTTCCGACGGCGATCGCGGCCGAGAGAAACACCGGGTAGAGCGCCAGAACGTGAGCGGTAGCAGACGCGAAGAGATAGCGAGCAAAGAAGTAGGCCAGCACCACTATTCCGAATGCGACCGGCCAGGCGAGGCCGCCCAGCGCACCAGATACGGACTCTCCCACCCAGGTGGTCACCCCGAGCGTGGTGATCTTGGTGGCCATCGCGATGGCAGCTCCGTAGAACAGAAGAGTCGACCAGATGGAGCCATTCTTGACCACATCAGCCCACTTCACCACGTTCAGAATGAACATGAGTGCCACGCCGACGAGAGCGGCCATGGTTGCATTGATACCGGGCTTCGGCAGGCCGAAGGCGGCAAGGATCGAGTCCAGCGACCAGGCCAATAGCAGGATCAGAAAGACCGCCAACATCTTCTTTTCCGCCACGCTCATGGGGCCCATCTCTGACAACGCATTCCTTGCGTTAGCGGGGGCCTCCGGGGTCTCGCCGATACTCGGCGGGAAGATCTTGAACGCCACCCATGGAATCACGATGAGCGCAACCCCAACAGGCGCCACCGCGGCAAGAAACCAGTTGCCCCAGGTCATCTCAAAATCGAGTCCCATAGACTTCACTGCAGTGGCCATCAGCGGGTTGCCCGCCATAGCGGTCAAGAACAAGGACGAGGTGAGGCTAGAGACTGCGACTGAAGCAAAGGTCAAATAGGCGCCCACGTTCTTGCGCGACTCCTGGAACGGCTCGGAACCTTGTTCTTTAGAGACCGACAGCACCAGCGGATAGATCACGCCGCCATAGCGGGCCGTGAGGCTGGGAGTTCCAGGCGACACAATCAGATCGGCTGCGCCAAGACCATAGGCCAACCCGAGCGGAGTCCGGCCAAGCCTGGCCAGGAAGTTCAGCGCGATGCGACGGCCCAGACCGGTGATGACGAATCCGTCCGCGATGATGAAGGCCGCTGCGATCAGCCAGGCGGTCGAGTCGCCGAACCCGGCAAGCGCCTCCTGGGTTGTCAGCGGCCCCCATTGCATTGCAGCGGCCACGGTCTTGCCAGTGTCAGCATCGACGTGGGAAGGAACCCAATGTGTCCCGGCGATCATCGCCGCAGCAACGCCGATCAATCCGACCGGGGCATTCGGCAGAGGCTGAAGAATGAAGCCGACAATCGTGCCTACGAAGATGCCGAGCATAATCATGCCGCCTTGCTCCACTCCAGCAGGGTCCGGTATGAGAGCAATGATCAGAGCCGGAAGAACACACGCGAGTGTCTTCCACGCGCTGGGGTGGGCTGACAACCACCCTCGCGAGCGATCGGTTGTATCGACGGGCTTGCTCATTGTTCAACGGCGGCACAGAACCGCCGACTCCCTTCAGACTGAAAGCCGGTTGCGGCAATGGAAGATTCAACGAAGGCATCTCACCTTCGTGACCATGAAGTCCATCGTAGAAGAGTAGGGCAGGGGTCGTGGCGAAAACGCACAAGTCACCAGTGGTCAGCGCAGTCGATCTTGGTCATGGTGTTCCAGGGTGAAGGGCTGTCGGTCGCGGCGTTGCTTGACGCTGCCCGTGCCACGCCCGCAACCCCGCCAAATTCTTCTGTCGGCGTGCGCCACACCGCCGCGCAGAACGGCAGATCCGGATGGCACTACGGTTGCGCCTCTACAGGATCCCCTGCTCCGCGTAGCAGCGCGTCAACGGGGTCGAAAGCGACCTATCGCCGTTGCCCGCGACGATCCGTGCGCAGCCGGTACTCGTAACCATCACCCGCGCTCATCACCCGCATCGAGACCGTCACTTCAGTCGCCTCCTCAGCGATCAGGCGGGCGGACCCGACCGGTGACTTCTGCCGCGACAATGCCCGATCACCCTTGACCTGCAAGAGGCGCCGTGCCTCTGAGGAAGGCAGTGAGACGGGCTCGCTGAGCCGTTCAGCGGAGGGGGCGAACGAGGGCAAACGGACGCGGCTGATCGGCTGTGCGGAAGGGGTCGACCACCTGGCCGGCGACCAGCCCCATCAGCAGTCGCAGCGACGGCGACCGGGGATCACCGATCCGCCGGTGTCCCCATGCTCGATGCCAGCGACGAACCAGGCGACCGCCGTCTACGGATCGGTTCGCTGTTCTCTGGCTACGGTGGGCTCGACCTCGCCGTCGAGGAGGTCTTCGATGCCCGCACTGTCTAGTTCTCGGAAATCAACGAGCCTGTCGCCCGCGTATTCGCCCATCACTGGCCCGATGCTCCGAACCTCGGAGCCATCACGACTATCAACTGGAACTCCGTCGAGCCGGTCGATGTGCTCTGCGGCGGGTTTGGGGTGTCTCAATGTCAAGCCCGCGGAGATGTCGCTGCGTTAGCGCCAGGTTCCTTGCCAGTCGTAGAGCGCGGCAGTGGCCTGGTACTCGCGCAGTTCAGCGACGAGCCCGTCGATGACACGAGCGATCGTCGCCCCGTCGAAGGTGCTGCGCTGTCCACCCCAGGTGCACTCGAATGTCCACTGCGCCACCTCACGATCGGCGGCGATGAAGTGATCGGTGACATCCCAGCGGTGCACGATCCCGCCCGCAGCGAACCAGTCCTGCGCCCACCGGCGCACGCAGTCGCGTCCGCGATAGACCGGTCCGTGGCACTCGGTGATGACGCAGTACGTCGCAACCGTGGTGGCGATGCGATCGGCATCGTTCGCGACCCAGGCATTGATGTAGTTGGTCAGCACGCTCACGCCTCCATCATGCCCGGTGCCCGGTGGCCGAGTCTGCGCGGGTGCTTTCCCGCTGCATATCCCATGCTGTCATCGAGCGCCCGCGTTAGGCACGGGCAGAACGGGGCTCTCGGGGAGAGCGCGGGCTACCGATGCGCACCGCCCGCGCGTTCATCTGTCGCAACATGCCGTGGCCTCCAGCGTGTTGCGACAGATTCTGCGGGCGACTCCGACGAGAAGGAACTGGCCGAGGCGGAGCACCTGCACGGGGTCGGGGTAGAGCTTGGCGGCAAGGTCGCGGGCGGCGTCTCGGTCGGGGATCGCGTCCAAGTGCTGCCAGAACAGATGCTCGATGAGGTAGTCCGCGTCGATCAGGAGCATGGTGACGTCGACCCGGCCCTCTGGATCAGAGCCGACGAGGACATTGGGAGCGATCAAGGCAACGTCACCGGCCGCGACAGGGCTTGGTGGGCAATCGCCCAAGAGGATCATCGAGCCGCTGCGGACGAACAAGAACCGAAAGCAATCATGTGCGCTCGCGTCAACCGGTCGGCGAGTGGTGCGACTCTCGGCGGCCAACGCTGGCAGTACGAATCTCTCTGATCGTCGCGTCTCGTTCACCGTCCCAACATCAATCGCTGCGCGGCATTCGTCACACGAGCCTGGACACCGCCACGGCTATTCTAGTATTAGAATAGCCGTGTGGAACTCACGCCCTCCGAGCTCACCATCCTGGGATTGGTCATCGAGCATCCCTCACATGGCTACGACCTGGAGCGCGTGATCGAGCAACGAGGCATCCGCCAGTGGACGGACGTCGGCTTCTCCTCGATCTACTACCTGCTGGCCAAGCTGGAGAAGCAAGACCTCGTCCAAGGTTCAGAAACCGCGCCAGGGGCAAAGGCTCGCCGTGTCTTTCACGCGACGGCCAAGGGCAAGGAAGTTGCAGCTCGCGACACCTATGCGTACATCGCAGAAGCGACCCCCGTTGCGCAGCCCTTCCTGGTCGGCATCGCCAACCTCCCGCTACTCACAGAGCACGAGTACGCGCGGGCGCTGCACACCAGGCTCGCGCAGATCGATACACGTATCGCGACACTCAGGGATGCTCAGCAGGCCCAGACGCCGCTCCCGCTCGCGGCACGCGAAGTGTTCTCCTATTCGCTCAGCCTCATGGAGGCAGAAAGGTCGTGGCTCGCCGCTCGAGCCCGGGTATCCGATGACTGACAAACTCGACTTCAAGAAGACCCTCAACGGCTACCATGCCCCGCGAGGGCGGTTTGAGATCGTGGACATCCCCGACATGCAGTACCTCATGGTCGACGGGCACGGCGACCCCAACACCTCACCCGCCTACGCCGACGCGCTTGCCGCGCTGTATCCGGTCGCCTACAAGCTCAAGTTCGCCAGCAAACGCGAGCTTGGTCGCGACTACGTGGTCCCTCCCCTGGAAGGGCTGTGGTGGGCGGAGGACATGGACTCCTTCACCGGCTCACGCGACAAGTCGCGCTGGGACTGGACGATGATGCTGACGGTCCCTGACTGGATCGACCACGGCATGTTCACAGCGGCCGTCGCGCAGGCCGGGGCGAAGACCACGCCGACGAGTCTCGACGACGTCCGCCTCCAGTCGCTCTCCGAGGGACGGTGCGTCCAGACGCTCCACATCGGCTCGTTTGACGACGAGGCACCCGTCCTGGAACGCATGCACCACGAGTTCATCCCCGAGAACGGCCTCCGCTTGGCCGGCACGCACCACGAGGTCTACTTCAGCGACTTCCGCAAAGTGCCCCCGGAGAGGCTGCAAACGATCCTCCGCCAACCCGTCAGCCTTGCCTGACGCTCATATCAGGGTTCGCTCCCGGGAATCTCGGAGGCTCTGACGGCATCGAGACGGCACGTCGGGCGGGGTCGTGGTCTCCGAGGCGCTCGGAGCGCAACGGGAAGCCTCCCGCCACGTGTCCGCCCCCGCCGATAACCTCTTGGTCGTAACCAGCTGGTACCCACTGAACGTCCGCGAATCGGGCGACTACGAGAGCTATGACGCACTCGCTGAAGGCGTCCCCGAATGGATCAAGCTGCCGTTAGTGAACATCACCGTGGAGTCATTCGAAAACCAGGCGAGCGCGCGTGGCGACCTTCAGGTTTCATTGGTGCGCGGCTGTAATGCGGCAATCCGGGACACGTTGCCCGAGAGCAACTACAGCGGCCACTTCCACACCTGGCTGAATGACTACGCCCTGAACGACCCCATCAAGTTCCTGACGATCCTCGACTGGCGTCTCGCTGTAAACGGCTGGGGAGATTCGAGTTTCCGCTCGCAGGTAGAGGATCTTCTCGCTAGCGGTAACTCGGCCTGGACAGTCGGCGAATGGGGCGACGGGCACGTGGGCCTCGTCCGACGAGTAGACGCCACATTGGCCGCCGCAGCCGCCCAGGCGATCTCCGCCAAGACCGCCGCGAGCCACCACCTCGCCGAAGCCTGGCAAGCCGCCTATGGCCTCAAGGGCAACCCGAGCAGCGCCTACTCCCACGCCATCAAAGCAGTGGAGTTCGCCGCGATCCCAGTCGTCAGCCCGAATCACGTCAAGGCGACGCTCGGAACCGTCGTCTCGCAAGTCCGGCAGGACGGCGATTGGATCATCCCGTTGACCCGGGAGAAGGACCCCGGTTACGTCGCCGGGATGCTGGTCTCGATGCTGGAGGCCCTGTGGGTCGGGCAGTCCGACCGCCACGGAGGGAACCTCACACCTATCCCGGTCACCACGGAGGCCGCTCAGGCGGCGGTGCTGGTGGCGACGACGCTTGTTCAGTGGTTCCAGTCGGGTGCTGTGCGGCGCGGCACGATCTGACGCTCGGTCGGGCCGCCACGCGGCAGCCGGGCCTGGTCGCTCCGTCCTCCTTCGGCGCTGTTCGTGTGCCTGAGATCTCGTCGCTGGCCAGCGACGGATCAGCGACGAAGGAGTCCACCGGAGGGGATCGGAGTCCATGTGTCTGGGCGCTGACGACGCCGTACGACGGTGGGGCGGGTGGGGCTTCTCAAACCCCCGTGAGCTAGTGAAGTCGCTGATTTCCTGCGTTCTCAGGGAATCGCACACCCGTCGTCCGATCGCCCGGCCGTAGCGGAGCGCCGATGGGCGTCATCCCGCGCGCGAGAATTCGCCTCAGGCTCAAACCCGCTTGAATGCCTCGAATCGAGCCGGGTTCCTCGCAGGGTAACAGCGCGAGGCATTCTCCGACGACCACGGTACAGAGTAGGATTGAGTCCTACTGAAAGCGAGGACCAATCATGCGGACGACGAGGCAGCTCAGCATCACCCTGCCGACCAACATGGCCGAAGCGCTGAAAGACCGCGTTGCCTCGGGTGCCTATGCGAGCGAGAGCGAGGTCGTCCGCGACGGGCTGCGTGCGCTGTTCGCCCGTGAGGAAGCTGTCGAGTCTTGGCTGCGCACCGAGGTCGTCGCCTCGTACGAGGAGTTGCGCGCCGATCCATCCAGGGCGATCAGTGCTGCCGAGGTGCGCGCGCACCTCGCCGAACTGCACGCCGACCGGCTTGCGGAACGCGACTCGTGACCCGGAGGATCATCTACTCGCCCCGCGCCCTGCAACAGCTCACCGACCTCTACCTCTGGATCGCGGAACAGTCCAGCTTCCCCGACCGCGCCGAGCGCTACATCACCGCGATCGTCGACCACTGCGACGGCCTCGCTGAGTTCCCTATGATCGGCGCCGCGAGGGATGACCTGCGGCCCGGGCTGCGCACGATCGGTTTCCGCAGCCGCGTCGTTATCGCGTTCGCCGTCCGCGATGAGACGGTCGAAATCCACGGCGTCTACTACGGTGGTCAGGACTACGAATCTCTCCTCTCCGCAGAGGACAACTGACTCGTTCCCGTTCGATCAGTGGGAGCCGGCCCGAGACAACCTCGGTCCGACGCACGCTCTACCGGTGCTGATGTCGTGGGCATGAACGGCGACTTCATGGTGGGTGCATTGGAATGTCAGCCGCCTGATCCGACTGGGTTCGCTCAGTTCTCAAAAGCGTGCTGAGAACCCGCCGTCGGTGTTGATGAGCTGACCGGAGATCCATCGGCCTTCCTCTGAAATGAGAAATGCGACGATTGCCGCGATGTCGGCGGGGGTCCCCAGGCGACAGAGCGGATGCACCTGGGTCAGGTCGGTTCGAAGTTCGTCGCCCATCCACCCGGTGTCGATGGGGCCAGGGTTGACAGCGTTCGCTGAGATTCGCTTCGGGCCGAGTTCACGGGCAGCAGAGATCACGATGCGGTCGAGTGCACCCTTGGACGCACCGTAGGGCAGGTTTCCCGTCGTGTGATCGCTGGTGAGGGCGACGATCGCACCCCCTTCTTCGGGGGCCTGCTTCGCGAACGCCGCGATCAGCAGGAGGCTGGCACGCGCGTTGACCGCGACGTGAGCGTCGAAACTCGCGGCGGTGGTGTCGAGGATGCCGGACTCAACGTCGTGCGCGTGGCTGAGGATGAGCGCGCTAATCGGCCCTCGATCGGCGGTGACAGCCGAGACCAGTTCCTCGGGGCCGGTCTCCGATGAGAGATCGCAGACGTAGTCGACATCCTGAAGGTCGCTGGTCGCCACGTCCCAGCCGTCGCTGATGAGGCGTCGCACGATGCCCGCGGCGATGCTATTGGCTCGTGCGGCACCGGTGAATAGGAGCAACGGGCATGCTGCCAACCGTATCTGAGTACGGTGATGTCGCCTCGGAGTCGTGTCCAGCAGTCGGGATCGACATTCCACAGGGTTGCGTGGCCGCGGTTGAATCCGGAGCTCAAACCGCCGATGTCGTGGGTTTGAACAACGACCTTCTGGTGGGGCGGGTGGGGCTCGAACCCACGACCCAGGGATTATGAGTCCCCTGCTCTGACCAGCTGAGCTACCGCCCCGTCGCTACGCGTTTCGCGGCGCCATCGTAGCCGACCTCAGCCGGCCTCACCTCGTTCGATCACCCCGCCTGCGTCAGTGTGGCACTGATCGGCCGCTACCCGTGATCGCTCACCTGCGGGGGCCAACCGGCAGCATCACGCTCAGCACGATGAGTAGGCCGACGAGCCGCAATGCGACGCCTTCCCGAGGCTGGCAGCGGCCCGGGAGCCCCGGGCCGCTGGCCGCTTGCCCACCTCGGCTGAATCCGCACGCGAGGGCTCGGCCTGCGATGCGCTCTCAGCCTGAGATGCGGGCCACCCGATTGCGCGAGTCAGCGTTGTCGGCAGCGGCCTGGCTGCGTTGCGAGCCGGTGACGCAGACGTCGTCGCCGACCCAAGCCTCGCGCCAGACATAGCCCCGCACGCAGGTGTGAGGGCCGTAGGCGCCACTGACCCACCGGCTGGCCTTCACCGCATTGTCGGCAGCCACCTGTGCCCGGGTCGCACCGGTGACACAGACGTAGTCGTAGGCGTCGCCCTGCCGCCACACGTAGCCGTCAGCGCAGGTGTTGGGCCCGTAGACCAGGCGGGCCGGATTGCGCCGGGCCGCCGCCTGGGCGTTATCGGCAGCCGCCTGGCTGCGCTGGGCGCCGCCGACGCAGACGTCGTCGCCCGAATACGCCTCACGCCACACGTAGCCCTGCACGCAGGTGTGCGGCCCGTAGGCGCCGTTCACCCAGCGGCTGGCCTTGACGGCGTTGTCAGCAGCGACCTGGGCCCGGGTGGCTCCCGTGACACACACGTGATCGCTGGAGCGCGCTTCGCGCCACACCCAGCCCTGCACGCACCGATCGGCGATCTGTGAGGTGATCCTCACCTTGGCGGTCTTGCCTGTCGAGAGCACCTTGATCGTGACACCGTTCGCGGTCACCGACTGGGCCGGTGGTTTGCCGGACGTCGCGAGCGCACGCAGTAGCGTGGGCGTCCCGTTCTTCACCTCGTGAATGAGCACGGTGCTCGCGGGAATGCCCCGTGACCAGCCGCGCTTCAACTGGTATTCGACGGTGTAGTAGGTGAACAGGTCGCCCGGGTCGAACGGCACCCGCACCAGCAGCGACCCACTGCGCGAGCGTTTCTGCAGCGGGGCCAGCCGCACCGTCGCCGACGACTCACCGGCCGACCCGAAGGTGCGCACCCGGTTCATCGGCAGCCAGCCCAGCTTGTCGCGGTTGAAAGCGTTGAGCCCGACGCCGGTCTCACCGAACGTGCCGCCGTTCACGCTGTAGACGTGCTGGGCGCTCATTTGGTCCCACATGTCGTCGTACTCACCCGGCTGCGACCATGACGCGTTCTGGTAGGTGAGGTCGTTGCTGAACGAGTGGCCCAGATCGTAGCCGTGGCCCATTTCATGGGATGCGAAGCGAACGTTCCAGGCACCGGGGTCGAGCAGCACCCGGCCGCCGGCCGACCCCGAGTCCATCTGGGCGTTGATGATGACCGCGATCCGATTGCCGGACGGCACCGCGTAGCCGTTGCTGGCAGCCGTGGCTACGCAGTCGTTGATCTTGTCCCAGCGCGATTTCGCGGCCTCCTGCGCCTGGGTGTAGGGCATCGTGTACCAGCCGCGCACGTCCGCATTCAGCTTGACCTTGCCGTAGCTCTGGTCGAGAAAGTAGTCGTACAGTCCTTTCATTCCAGCTCCGTCCGAGCCGAAGAACTGGCGAAAGAACGTGGGGGTCTGGGCCGTCGCCGCGACGTCCGACATCTTGCAGAGCAGCACCGACCACCCGTTCTGGGTGCGAATCGGCGCGGCCTGCGCGCTCGGGGCGCTACCGGGCAACAGCGCCAGTCCCGCCAGGGCCGAGACGCCCGCAGCCACGACGCGCAGCCCGGTTCGGCCCCGCTCGTTGCTGCTGGTACAAGGCTTGATCATGAGTTTCCCCCCTCGTCGTCCGGCCCCATCGGCCGGGCTGGTTGCCTGGCAGTTGAGAGCGGACGGCGGGCCGGCAGATACCGGCCTGGGTAGTTCTACGTAGGGGGTGACGAGGTGAGTCGCGGGTGCCTTGGTGCCCCCGTGGGCCTATTCGAACAGTTCCTGGCCGATGTAGCGACCGGCCGGGGGCGCCGGGGGAATGGCGAAGATCGCCGACCCCACGTGCCTGATGTACTCGTTGAGCAGGTCGAAACGGCCCAGCCTGCTCTGTAGCTCGATGAAATGCTGGGGATCGTTCTGGTAGCTCAGGAACAGCAAGCCGGCATCGAGTAGCCCCTGGTCGTTCAACCCGTCGGTGAAGTTGTAGCCGCGGCGCAGAATCTTCACCCCCGCATTGTTCTCAGGTGCGGCCAGCGCGATGTGCGAGGTCGGATCAATGACGTGCTCACCATCGGCCTTCAACGCGAAATCGGGGGTGTCGAACTCGCGCTGCCCGGTCAGCGGCGCTCCCTCGTCTTTGGTGCGGCCGAAGATCCGCTGCTGATCAGAAATCCGGTCGAAGTCCCAGGTCTCGATGGTGATCAGAATCTTGCGAGCCACCTGATACGTGCCGCCGGTCATCCAGCCGGCGTCCTTGAGCCAGACGAAGCGCTCGTAGTCGTCGTCTGAGCTCACGTTGCGGGTGCCGTCCTTGAACCCCATCAGGTTGCGTGGCGTCTCTTGCCCAGGGCCGGCGCTCGCGCGCCCGAAGCCCAGCACCACCCAGTGCGTCCGGGCCGTGGTGGTGACCATTCGGGCCAGGTTACGCACCGCGTGATAGGCGACCTGCGGGTCGTCTGCGCAGGCCTGCAGCGACAGGTCGCCGCCGGTGAGTTCGGGTTTCAGCGTGTCGCCAGGAATGCGCGGCAGATCAGCCAGCAGCGCTGGCTTGAACGACTGCAGGCCGAAGCGCTTGCCGAAGACTGCAGGCCCCAGCCCAACCGTCACGGTGAGCGAGGCGGGGCCCAACCCGTGGGCCTCGCCGGTGTCGCCACCCACAGCGTCCGGACGCGCCGGCTGCACAGACCCGATCGGCTTGCCCTGCACGAGCTGGCTGATCGCCGCCGACCATCGCGCCAGCAGAACCTGAAGCTGCTGCCGGGTGGCGGTATCGGCCAGGGTGAAGGTCATGTAAACGCAGTGCCGTTGCGGCGGCGTACGGATGCCGCCCTGATGCACCTGGTCGTAGAACGGCACTGATGCGGTGAGATCGACCGCATCGGCACCGTCGGTGGCAACGGCTGAGGGTGCCGCCGGTGCTCCGTCAGCCAGCACGCCGGCGGTGATGCTCGCGCCGACTGCGGCGCCGGCCAATGCACTGCCCGCCGCTCCGGTGACCAGCCGGCGCCGCGACAACCCGGCCAAGGCTCCGGGTGTGGACGCGACAGCGTCCGAAGGCTCGCTCGCCGGCACCGGCACCGCTTTAGGTTCATCCTGCGTCATCTGGTTTACCCCACCTTGGTTCGCAGGTGACACAGGGCCGATCGGCACTGTGTCACCTGCGGAACCTCTTGGCAATCGGTGGTCACCGCGCCGTCCAGGGTCACTGGGCGGTGGCGACCTTCTCGGCGATCTTCTGCATCGGCTGCTGCAGGCTGAGCACCGCCTGGCTGAGCGCCTTGGCGTGCTTCGAGCGCGCCTCGGGCGTCCAGCTTACGTACCCGCCCAGAGCAGTCTTGTCACGCAGCTCGGCGAGCGCGGCATCCACGTTGCCGAACTGGGTCACGATCTCTTTCACCAGGTCAGAGTCGATCTTCTCAAGGCCAGGCTGCAGAAAGGCGAACGCTTGCCGGGCACCTTCGATGTTGGCGGCGAAGTCGGCCAGGTCGGTGTGGCTAAAGGCCTCCTCTTCGCCGCTGATCTTGTTCGACTGCACCTCTTCGAGCAGGGCGGCAGCACCGTTGGCGAGATCCTCGGGCTTGAACGTGAGCGCTTTCACCACGTCAACCAGCTTGCCCACGTTGGTCTCGAGCTCGGCGGCGTACTTCCGGGTGGCGTCGGTGATCTCGCCGGTCTTCCACAGGTCACGCTCGATTGCGTGGAAGCCAGACCAGCCCACTTTGTCGTCGAGGTTGGACGCCCGCATGTCGATCAGGTAGTCAAGGTTCCCCTTGTTGTCGCCGACTTTGAACCCCGGCATCACGAAGCCTTCGACATCAGACTCGATCTTCTCGTAGAAGGTGCGGGCGTTCACGTACGCTGCTTTCGCCTTCTCAAGGTCGCCGCTGTCGATGGCAGCCCTCAGGTTGGTGACGGCGGTCTGCATCTCTTCGGCCTGCCCGACCACCCAGGCGGCGTATTCCTTAGCGCCCTGGTTGAGCAGTTCCGCCGTGCTGCCGGTGGGCGAGGCGGCGGCCTGACCGGTGACGGTGAAGGTTTGGGTTTCAGGAGTCGCGCCGAGGCAGTACAACGTGTACGTGCCGCCATCCAGGGTGACGGTGAAGCTGGATGCGGGCAGCCCCGGTGCCAGGTTCTCTTTTTCGCCCAGAATCTTGAGCTCGCTTTGCAGCTCGACCTCGGTAATGCCGCTGGCGCTCACGTTCTCGACGGTGAACGTCACCGGACCGGCCGGGGCAGTGGTGTAGTTGGCAGTGCAGGTGTCGGTGCCGTTGTTGGTCAGGGTCACCTTCACCTGGGCCGCGCCGTTGGTGACCGGCGCTACGCCGTCGGCGGCGGCGGACGCGGTGGCGCTGCCCGTTGTGGCGGGCGTCGTGGTGGCGCAGGCGGTGGTGGTCAGGGCCACTGCGGCAACGGCTGCACCGGCGACGGCGCGGAGCTTACGAGACATGCAGATTCCTCCTTGGATCGGTCAGTGGAACAGCGGTCGGTGCGACCGCTGGGGTAAGCCGGCGACGTGCGCGCGCGGCGGCAATCAGGGTGAGCAGGGCAGCGATCAGCAGCACCGCCGGTATGGTTCGGCCCCAGAATTCGCGCTCCAACTGGCCGGACCTCACCTGCAGGGCGGCTGCTTCGGCCGCGGCGACTCGTTCGGGGTCGACGGTGAGCGTGCTCGCGGCCAGCGAGGTTCCGGTCGGTAGGGGACCGGTGACCGTCACCGTGCGGGGGTTGGGCAAACCACCACCGCTGAGGCTGACAGTGACGGTGCCGGTCTGGCTGAAATCGAGAATCTCGCCCCCGACCCGCCACAGCGTCCGTTGGCTGGTGACCGTCCAAACGGCTGCGAAGGGGCCTTTGGCGACGTCCGGGTTGAAGCCCACCGGCAGCCGTCCACCGTTGAGAGTAAGCAGGTCGGCGAGGCTCAGAGTGGTGGGCAGCGCGGACACCGGGGCGTTCAGCGCTTCGGTGTCGGCCACCGCGTCGGGCACGCTGCCGTGCTGGGCGGGCACACCGCCGGTCAGCGGCATGGTCGCGGTGCTGGTGCCGCTGACGATCGTAGCGGTGCTGCCCTGCACGCTCACTGTGCCAGCCGGGTCGCCGTTGCCGTCGACCAGTGCGGCCGGGCCGAGCGGTGGCATGGTGGCCGGGCCGATGGCGAAGAACAGCGAGACCGCGCTCAGTGCCAGCGTGCCGGCCACGAGGTAGCGCAGCGTGACAGCTTGTTCGGCAGTGGGACGCAGCCGCTTGGGCCAGTACAGGTAGAGCGCCATCGGAATCAGGTAGGCGAACCAGCCCACCACCTGAATCAGCACGGGGTAGGGCGGGATGCCGAGCACGCCGGTGAACAGCGCACCCTGCACCGAGCCTGAGGGAGCCAGCCATGACAGGTCGACGGTGCGTTGCTGGCCGGCGTTGAGCCAACCTGCCTCACGCATGGTGCCGAGCGTGCTCACCACCAGCCCTGCCGCCACCAGCAGCAGAAAGCCGCTGGTGTAGCTGAAGAATTTCCCCAGGTTCAGCTTCATTCCACCGGCGTAGAGGCCGTAGCCGATCACCACTGCGGTGAGAATGCCGAGCGCTGCACCCGTAGCGGCCATGGCGGCGTTGGTGGAGGCCGAGAACGTCGCGAGCAGAAAGACCGCCGTCTCGAACCCCTCCTTCAGCACGGCCAGGAAGGCCATCGCCACCAATGCCCGGGAGGTGCCCTCGCCCAGGGCCTCGCCGGCTGTTGCCTCGAGTTCACGCTTCAGGCCTCGGGCATTGGTGTTCATCCAGAGCACCATGCCGGTGACGAATACTATGGCGACGATGCCGATGATCGCCTCCATGCCCTCTTGCGCGGCTTGGGGCAGGCTCTGCTCGATGAGCTTGAGGCCGATTCCGACACCCAGGCTCAACAGTACGGCGGCGCCGACGCCGACCAGCATGGGGGTGAGGGAGCGGCCGTTGCGACGCAGGAATGCGGCAATGATGCCCACGATCAGGGCTGCTTCCA
Source organism: Micropruina sp. (assembly GCF_047602085.1). GTDB lineage: Bacteria > Actinomycetota > Actinomycetes > Propionibacteriales > Propionibacteriaceae > Micropruina. The sequence continues at coordinate 42,805 of NZ_JASGID010000004.1, read as the reverse complement.
GCCCTTCACGCAGGCCGATGATGAAAGTTGCCAGCACGTCGGTTCGCGGTTCTCTCTTGGTGGCTTGGGCACCGGCGGATCTTCTGGGATCGGCCCGCGTCCAATCGGTTAGGGTCGCCTAACCTAAGCACAGTATCAACCAAGTCGCGACCGCGACGGGCAGGAACCACGATTCGTGGCTTGCGGGTGGGCAGGTGCGCTCCGGGGTGGCGGACCAACCCGGCGTCGACACGCGGCGAGACGGACCGTGCCGCCTTCTGCACGTAGTGCGCTTGAGCATGGCAAACCAGCAACCATTGGTGAGCCGCAACACCATCTCAGAAAATGGCTTGCGGGCAATACCTAACCGTGTTAAATTCCGAGAAGCTTCCCACCCCAAGTTCAGGAGGTTTCATGAAGATGTCGTTTCGCTCTGTTTGCGTTGCTGCGGCCACAACCGCGGTCCTATTGGCTGGCGCGGCAATGGCGCAAGCGAGCACAAGTTATTCATCATATAACACCACCATTGGCAACTTTGGTGGCGCGGGGTACTCCGGAACCCAAACCAAGGCCATCACGGATGCCAACGCAAATGTTCGGTCCTCGACCGTGGGTGGCAACTACACCGCTGATGTCTGTCTCGCCATTCCCAATGGGAGTGCATGCATCGGGGGTACGAAGACTATTAACGATGGGACCAACGTCTCACTATGGAACTACGGGGCTGCGGGCCTGCGCCATCGACTCAAGTTCACAGATGGCTGGCAGTGGGTGAACGTGCAAGTGACCGGGACCTGGCGTTCTAACTAGTCGCCACTGTCCGTAATATACAAAGATGGTGCTAGTCTCTAGACGAAATCGCGCTCGCTCATTCGTGACGCATTGGCAGGCGTGGCTCGGGCCAGTTGCCGTGATTCTCGTGTTTTCGATCTTCCCAACGATGCGAAACTATGAGAACCGGCACTGGTTCGATGTCGTCGGCCCTTTTGATTTCTATGCCTACTTGCTGCAGCACGACAGCTTCCTACCGCTGCTACTACCACTCGCTGCTTCTTTGCCGTTCACAATGGCCTTCAGTGGCGAGTTGTCAAATCGATTCATTGTCTATACGCGCATTCGCAGGAGCATTCGCAGCACGTTAGTTCGCCGTTTCAGCATGAATGCTCTGGTCACGTTTCTCGTCTTCATGGTGGTGGGTGTTGTTCCACAGTTGTTCGTCGTATTTGGGGAGAAGCGCTACGATACTGAGGGGTACGGTCTCACAACCCACGAGCAGATCGAGACTGCTCGGTTGGCGAGTAAAACCTTTAGCCAGCTTCTGCCCTACGGGGCCTGGGTGCCAGTTGTCGCCTATTCCGTATACCTCGGGCTGACGGCGGCTCTCTATGCTACGATTACAATGTGCTCTGTTGTCGTCAGCCCTAACCGAGTTCTAGGCTTTTCGATCCCTTGGATCGCATACATAATGGCATCCTTCGTGATGGCCGTACTTTGGTTAGAAGCATATTCCGTTGCCCTGGCGTTCCCGTTCAGGCTGCAGCAACTCCCGCTCTTGAATCTGGTATTCCCACTTATAGGATTGTTGTCCGTATCTGCACTCGCTGTGGCCGCGACAATCAGCGCAGCGCCGAGATTGCATCAGTTGCAGTGATCGCTTGGATGCGCCCGCATTGGCACTGGTGGCATGTGCTCCTGTTGTTGTCGACAACGGTGTTGGGGATTTATAGTCGAGCCGAGTTGGCAATGGTAAGCAGGGTTGGAGTCGACCCGATATCGACCATCGTGCTGGATTCGGGTTTGAATTGGCGACTGCTCCTCTTCGTGGTGCTGCCGATATTTTTGGTTACAGTGGCGCGTGACGTCGATCGGGTGGTCGAGCCCCAGGCGTTGATACGTTTGGGTAGCTATTATCGTTGGGCGTTGTTCGGGCTGGCTTCTGCGGCAAGCCGGGCAATGCCTCTTGTTGCATGCATCGTTGCACCCGCTATAGCAATTGGTATCGGAGGATTTGCCCCGGCTTCTTGGACTCGGGGGACGTCAATTGTCCTAGGGGCCGGCAATCAAGTTCTGGTCGCATGCATCACCGTTGTTTCTGTGACTGTGAATTTGTCCCTACTTGGCCTGTTCGTACTTCTAGGTAGGCTCACGCTGGGGCCGGCCGGGGGAATTGTTGCTGCCGCGATCATTTTCTCAGTGTCAATACTTAGTTCTGCGAGTCCGTTTGCTTTGGCATCGTTGAACATCGGTTATGGAATTCAGCCAGCTTCGTCCGCCGAGTACTTTGGGTCTTGGGCATTGGGCCTCGCTTGCCCCACGATGAGCAACACATTGATTCTTGCGATATTCGTGGCTTCTCTCGAGTTGCGCGATCGAAGAGTGGGCTGGCGGAGACTTCTGTGGTTGTGGGTAGTGGCGACAGTCATAATTCTTCGGTTCGCGACGGGTGATTGGCAAAACCCTGCTGAAGCCCTGGCGGGAGGATACTACGGTACGGGTGGCACGATACTCGACTATCTCTTCGTGGCAATTGTCGCCCTCGCACCCGCCTGGGTGGCGGGCACCTTCGCCGATCCGAAATACGACGGGTTGCAGTATGGATTGGTTCGAGCTGGCAGTCTTTACTATTGGCTGTGGCGAGTCTATCTTCCATATTTGCTTCTCGTGCCAGCATATTTCGTGGCTGTTACTGCTGGGAGTGTAGGCGTTCTTTGGGTGCGATTCGCAGGGGGATTGACCAGTTCTTTTGATGCGCCTCTGGATCTGCGCGAGGTTGGATATCATTTGGTGGTCAACGGTACCCTTCAGGGGTGGGCATTTGTTGTGGCCGTTGCGTTGACGCGCCTGTTGGCAGGAGCTCCGTGGGGTGCGCTGGCCGCTCTGGGCGCAATATTCGCGGGCGGCGCCATCGCCCCGAATTCTTATTGGTTCGTACTTGTCGACCTTGGCACTGGTCATATATTTGAAGGCGGGAACGCATCGCTGATATCGACAGTCTTGCTGGCGTCTCTCGTGGGACTAGTTGGGCTGGGGCTAGCGTGCATGAAGAGATGGCGTGCAGCGATACTCGAAAGGAATATCTCTGTGTGAGTACAGTTGTTCGGTTTGCAGAAGTTTCGAAAACCTTTAGGATGAACCGTGTTCTCGAGGACGTGAACCTGGACGTCGCGGAGGGTGAGCGGCTTGCCATCAGCGGCCCGAACGGGTCGGGGAAGTCGGTCTTACTGAGGCTTATGTGTCGGCTGTTGTTGCCGGACTCTGGTACCGTGTCCATCGACTCTCGATACCAGGCGCCGAAAAGGTCGTTTCCACAAGAGTTTGGTATTCTGATTGATAGGCCGGGGTTTCAATCGCTTCGAACCGGGCTCGAGAATCTTCAGGATCTGGCTGGCATTCGGCGCAAGATTGGTGTTGAGCGAATCAAGCAGGCTATGGACGAAGTCGGTCTCGACCCGACGTTGAAGCAGCGTGTCGGGCAATACTCTCTCGGAATGAAGCAGAAATTGGCTCTCGTACAGGCCACAATGGAGCAACAGATGGTTCTCCTCCTAGATGAGCCCTTCAACGCATTGGATGAGACGAGCGTAGGTATCGTGCGCTCGCTCCTTCTCAGGTTGAACGCAGAGGGTCGGACGATCGTCTTCTGTAGCCACAACGCAGCCGACGTGGAGGAGTTGGCGACTCGCAGATTGGTGCTGAGGGACCGACAGCTTCAACCGGCAGGATGAGATCAATCACGATCAGGTGGGTGGCATAGCGGGCAGCCTGGTTCAGGTCGTACAACACCGCCACGATCGTGCTGCCGCCCCGATGTAACCGGTCGAACAGGTCGAACTGGTGGGTCAGATCGGGGTAGGTGGTCGGCTTGTCGGGCAGCGGAATCGGAGTCAGCTAAGCAATCCCATGGCCGCCCACAGGCGCTGCCGCTGGCCACCGGACAACTCGGCCACTTCGCGGTTGGCGAGTTCGGCCACGTTGGTGGCCGCCGCCGGCACGGCCCACCCGGGGCAAGACGATGAGCGGGTCACTACCGCTGGTTGAGCCTGTCGAAACCAGTCCCACAGCGCCACATGCCAGGTCTCGACAGGCTCGACCAACGAAAATCAGCCCTCCCCAAGGACGTCCCGAGCAACCTCAACTACCGCTGGTTGAGCCTGTCGAAACCAGTCCCACAGCGCCACATGCCAGGCCTCGACAGGCTCGACCAACGAAAATCAGCCGTTCCCTGGTAGTCGCCGGCCGGCTCGCTTCGTGCCGGTCGCGCCGCGTCCGCTTGCCCAGGTGCCCGTGAGCCGAGAGAGTCGGGGCCATGAAGTTCCTGTTTCTGGGCGCGGGCGCGATCGGCACCTACGTGGGCGGCAGTCTGGCGGCTGCCGGAGAGAGCGTGACGTTCATCGAGCGTCCCGGCACCGCGGCGGCGATCACCGAGCACGGGCTCACGGTGCACACCAAGAGCGCCACCCGGGTGGTTCGGGGCGTCACGGCGTACGGCAGCGCTGTCGAGGCACTGGCGGCCGGACCCTACGACATCGGCGTGTTCGCCCTGAAGTCGTTCGACACCCAGACCGCTCTCGACGAACTGGTGACCACCGGGCACCCGGTGCCGACGATCCTGTCGCTGCAGAACGGTGTCGACAACGAGCCAACGATCGCCGCCACCCTCGGGGCCGGCAAGGTGATCGCCGGCACGGTGGCCACCGCCGTCAGCAAGCCCGGGGTGGGCGAGGTGGTCGAAGAGAAGCACCGCGGCATCGGCGTCGCACTGGGCCACCCGCTGAGCCGGCCGCTGGTGGCCGCGCTGGAAGCGGCTCAACTCTCGGGCCGGCCGTTCGCCCATGGCCCGTCGATGAAGTGGTCGAAGCTGCTGACCAACCTGACTGGCAACGCCACCTCGGCGATCTTCGACCAGACCGTCGCCGAACTGTTCGCCGACCAGCGCAGTTACCGTCTCGAGGTGGCGGTGCTCAGCGAATGCCTGGCGGTGATGAAGGCCAAGGGCTACCGGGTTGTGGACCTGCCCGGCACCCCGGTGCGGGCGCTGGCGCTGGCCACCCGGCTGCCGCGGTTCATCGCCCAGCCGGCCCTCACCAAGGCCCTGGGAGCGGGCCGTGGCGAGAAGATGCCGAGCTTTCACATCGATCTGCACGGCGGCCACGGCCGCACCGAGGTCAGCTTTCTCAACGGTGCCGTCGCCCGGGCGGGCGCCCAGGCCGGGGTGCCCACACCGGTGAACCGGCTGCTCACCGACACCCTTGAGGCGCTCAGTGCCGGCGACTTGCCCCTGGATGCCTATCGACACGATCCGGACGCGCTGATCGCGAAGCTTCGCAGCGAAGCCTGAGCCCCCGTTTGTCGAGCCTGCCAAGACCCGGAGGTGCGGGCCAGGCAAGGCGTTTCGACCAGCTCAACCAATCAAGGGGCGACCAGCTCATTCAGCCGAATCGCTGAGCGCCAGTGCGGCCACGATGCGATCGGCAGCGCCGCCAAGGTTGAGCAGGTCTGCCAGCTCGGCGAACACCTCCGGTTTGGCCGGCGCGCTGGGCAGTACCAGGTCGTCCAGCCCCACGGCCAACGGTACGTCGGTGCGCACCCGCACCACCTCGCGGGCCGACCCCAGGTAGCCGACCGCCGTGGTCAGCTTCGCGGTGAGAGCGGGGGAGAGCCGCCGGGCCGAGGCAGCCGCCAGCACCCCCTCCAGGTCGCCATGGTCGGCGATCAGCCGGGCGGCGGTCTTCTCGCCGACGCCGGCCACACCCGGCAGCCCGTCGGAGGGGTCGCCGCGTAGCGTTGCGAAGTCGGCGTAACCCGCCCCACCGATGCCGTACTTGGCCACCAGCGCGGCCTGGTCGATCACCTCGTGGTTGCGGACGCCCTTCACCACCGACAGCACCCGCACCGCACGTTCGTCGTCGACCAGTTGATACAGGTCGCGATCTCCGGTGATCACCTCGACCGGAATTCCCGCGGACGTGGCGAGGGTGCCGATCACGTCGTCGGCCTCGAAACCATCCGCCCCCACCACGGCGATGCCGAGTGCGTCCAGCACAGCCAGGATCAGCGGCACCTGGGGCCTCAACTCGTCCGGGACCACCTCGGTGTCGCCGGCCAGCACCCGGTGGGCCTTGTAGCTGGGCACCAATTCGACCCGCCAGCCCGGACGCCAGGAGTTGTCCCAGCAGGCGGCCGCATGGGTGGGCCGATAGTCGGCGATGAACCGCGCCATGAAGTCGAGCAGCCCCCGCACCGCGTTGACGCTCTGCCCGTCCGGCGCCCGCAGCGAGCTCGGCAAACCGAAAAAAGCCCGGAAGTACAGCGATGCCGTGTCGAAAAGTTGCAGTTTCGGCCGGTTCATCAGCACATGGTGACACGATTGCTCCCATGGAGAGCACGGACCGCCAGATCCTCACCCTGCTGGCCCGCGACGGCCGCATGTCGTACACCGATATTGGTCGTGAGACCGGCCTGTCGACGTCGGCGGCCCAACAACGGGTACGCCGGCTCGAGCAGCGGGGACTGATCACCGGCTACCGGGCCGAGATCAGCGCCGAGGCACTCGGCCTGGCGCTCACCGCATTCATCGAACTGAAGGGGGCCGACCCCGCCACCGACGATCAGATTCCCGAGCGGCTGTCACATCTGCGCAGCATTGTCTCGTGCTACTCGGTGGCCGGCGACGCCAGTTACATTCTCATCGTGCAGGTCGAGACGCCGGCCGACCTCGAGGCCCTGCTCGCGCAGATCCGAGTCGCGGCCGGTGTGTCGACCCTTACCAACCTGGTGCTGTCGGTGCCGTTCAAAGACCGCGCGGTGCTGTAGCACGGTTCGGTTGGCTGATCGACGCAACCAGCCCGCTTGAACCCCTCGAAACCCCTGAAGGGAGCGCTGATCTTTCGCTGGTCGAGCGTGTCGAGACCTCCAACAGGGCATCCTCACTAGGAGTTTCGACAAGCTCAACCAGCGAAAACCAGCCTTTCCTCGGCGGCATGCTGCCCGCTGGGTAGCATGCCTGGGTGACCGACCGCCTCAGCACCCTGCCGTGGTGGGCGCGCAGTTCGCTGGCTGTGCTGGCCGGTGCGGTCGCTTCGCTGGGCTTCGCTCCGGTCGGCTGGTGGCCGCTGCTCGTCGTCTGCGTCACGGGTTTCTCGCTGCTGGCCCTCACCGCGCCCTCGTGGTGGCAGGCTGCTCTGGTTGGGCTGGGTTACGGCCTCGGCCTGTACCCGATCGCTATTCGCTGGATGAACGTGCTCTTCATCGAGGCCACCCTCGGCCTGTCGATGCTGGAGGCGGCATTTCTGGCCGTGCTGGGGGTGCTCATTTGCATCGCCGGACGCTCCCGGTTCTGGCCGCCGCTCGCTGCAGGCTGCTGGCTGCTGATCGAGTACCTGTTCTCGAGCCAGCCCTTCGGCGGGTTCCCCTGGCTGCGCCTGGGCTACACCGTCATCGACTCGCCGCTGGCCGGGCTGCTGCCCCTGGTCGGCGTGCCCGGGGCCGGGTTCGCACTCGCCCTGATCGCGCAACTGCTGGCCTGGACGCTGCTGCACGCCGGCTCAGCCCGGCGACGCTCGATCGGCCTGGGCGCCGCCGCTCTGGTGCTGCTCAGTGGCACCCTGGGCGTGCTGGTTCCGGCCGGGGCCGAACAGGGCACGGTGTCGGTCGGCTACGTGCAAGGCAATGCGCCCGGCGGAGGCGTGTACGGCATCGGCGAGCCTCGCACCATGACCCGCAATCACCTGGCCGAAACCGAGCGTCTGGCCGCCCGGATCGCGTCCGGCGAGGTGGCCAAGCCCGACTTCGTGGTGTGGCCCGAGAACGGCACCGACATGGATCCATTCCTCGACGTGAAGACCAATGTGATGGTCAACCAGGCTGTCGCCGCGGTGAAGGTGCCGATTCTGGTCGGCGGCCTGACCGAGGGCCCGGGCGCCGGCGAACGGCAGACCGCCGCCATCGTGTGGGATCCGGTCACCGGGCCGCAGGCCCGCTACGACAAGCGCAACCTGGTGCCTTTCGGCGAATGGGTGCCGCTGCGTAACCTGATCGAGCCGCTGTTTCCGGTGGTCGCCTACGTCGGCGCCCAGTCGGTGCCCGGCACCGGGGCGGGGGTGCTCGACGTCCAGTTGCCGGGAAGGTCCGTCGCCGTTGGCGACGTGATCTGCTACGAGGTGGCCTACGACTCCACGGTGCACGACACCGTGCTGGGCGGCGCCCAGGTCAGCGTGGTGCAAAGCAGTAATGCCATGTACGCAGGCACCACGCAGGTGCCGCAGCAGTTTGCGATCACCCGCACCCGGGCGGCCGAGTTGCGGCGCGACCTGCTGGTGGTGACCACGACGGGAACCTCGGGGCTGATCCGTCCGGACGGTTCGGTGGCGTTCACCCTGCCGGAATGGCAAAGCGCCTCGGGCGTGGCGCAGTTGTCGTTGCGTAGCGGCCTGACCCCGGCGGTGTGGCTGTCGGGCTGGCTCGAGCTGGCAGGTTGTCTTGCCACGGTCGCGGCCCTCGCGGTGATCGTGCTGCGCGACCGGCGCTCCCGCCGGGTACGGCAGAATGGATTGCACGACCCGAATCAGGAGACCCCGTGACCGAAGCCGCGAGCAACACCGCCAGCACGCCCGAGTGGGCTGAGTTGGGCCAGGTGCTCGTCATCATTCCCACCTACAACGAGGCCGAGAACATTCGTCCGATCGTGGCCCGGCTGCGGGCCGCGGTTCCCGACGCCCACGTGCTGGTTGCTGACGACAACTCGCCCGATGGCACCGGACGTATCGCCGACGACCTGGCCGCCGCCGACGAGCAGGTCCACGTGCTGCACCGGACGGCCAAGGAGGGGCTCGGGGCCACCTACCTGGCCAGCTTCGCCTGGGGACTGGAGCGTGGCTACGGCGTGCTGGTCGAGCACGACGCGGACGGTTCGCATCAGCCCGAGCAACTGCCCAGCATGCTGCGGGCGTTGAAGGACGCCGACATGGTGAAGGGTTCCCGGTGGGTGCCGGGCGGATCGATCAAGAACTGGCCCTGGCATCGCAAGATGATCTCCCTGAGCGGCTCGCTGTGGTCGCGGATCATGCTCGGTATTCCGCTGCGGGACATCACCGGCGGTTTCACCGCGTTCCGGGCCGACACGCTGCGCGGAATCGGCCTGGACAGCGTCGAATCGGCCGGCTACGCCTTCCAGATCGATCTCGCCCGGCGTGCGGTCGAGCGCGGCTTCCGGGTGGTCGAGGTGCCGATCGAGTTCATCGAGCGGGAACGCGGCGACTCGAAGATGAGCAGCGGGATCGCCGTCGAGGCGGCGCTGCTGACCACCCGCTGGGGCGTCGCCAAGCGCACCCACCAGGCCAAGGATTGGCTGGGCCTGGCCAGCGGCAATGCCACCAAGCTCGCCGGCGAAGTCGGCGAGAAGATCGGGCCCGAGGTCGAGAAGTACGCCGGTCAGGCGCAGAGAGTGGCTGGCGAAGTCAGTGACAAGGTGCTCACCGAGGCCCAGCGGCTCAGCCGTGAGGTGTCGAAGCTGGCCGCCGATGCGAGCGACAAGCTCGGCCCCGAGGTGGAGAAGTACGCCGCGCAGGCCACCCAGGCCGTGGCCGAGTTGACCGAGCGGATCAAGCGTGAGGCGGCCAGGGCCACCGAAGCGGCCAAGCAGGCCGTGGGCCGTCCGGACGACCCGCAGGACTCCTGATGGCCGTGCCCCCGCAGCCGAGTGCCCGTCGAAGCTGGCTGGCTCCGCTGCTGCTGGTGTTTTTTCTCACCGTGCCGATCATCGAGGTGTGGCTGCTGGTGACGGTTGGTCAGCACATCGGGGCGGTGCCTACGATTCTTATTCTGATCGGCGAGGCATTTCTGGGCGCGTGGCTGATGCGGCGCGAGGGGTCGAAGACGTGGACGGCCCTGAACAACGCGGTGGCCACCGGAAAGCTGCCTGGCGGCGAGGTGCTCGACGCGGTGCTGGTGATGGTCGGTGGGGTGCTGGTGATGCTGCCCGGCTTCTTTACCGACATCTTCGGACTGATCTTTCTGCTGCCCTTCACCCGGCCGGTGGCTCGCAACCTGCTGCAACTGTTCATCGCCCGCCGTGCGGCCCGCTCGGGCATTGACATCGACGTGATGCGAGCCAAGGTCGAACGCGACAACCTGATCCAAGGCGAAACCGTGTCGGACGGCCCGCAACCGGCTCAGCATCCGCAGCAGCCGGCGTCGGATCACGTGGTGATCGAGGGCGAAATCGAGCCCTGAGCGCATCGCTGGTCGAGCTTGTCGAGACCCCGACCGCGACACTGCGGCAAGGTGGTTGCGCATCGCTGGTCGAGCTTGTCGAGACCCCGACCGTGACACTGCGGCAAGGTGGTTGCGACGGGGTTAACCACCGCTGGTCGATCGGCGAAAGTCGACGTGTTCCTGGGCCACTAATCGCGCCGCGAGCGGGCCGACCTCGGCTGTTGTCGGCCAGGATCTCGACAAGCTCGATCAGCGGGGGCGTGCTCGATCAGCGACGCTCAGCTCGATCAGGGCGGTGGCCCGCTCGATCTGCGGGGTCAGTCGGTGCCGCGAATCTCGCCCAGCCGCTCGGCCAGGAGCTCTTCGAGTTCTTCGATCGAGCGGCGCTCACGCAGCATGTCCCAGTGCGTGCGTGGCGGCTTGACCTCTTTGGCCTCTGCGACCACGCCGTCAGAACGAGCGGCGACCGCGCCGCAGCGCGGGCACTCCCACTCGGTGGGCAGGTCAGCCTCTTCGGCGAAGGTGATCGTGAAGTGATGAGCCTTGGGGCAGTCGAAACCCGTCTCTTGCCGGCCCGCGAACTCGACCCCCGCCCCATCAGCGAAGCTCTTCGAACCCAAACCCGACCCCCGCAATGATCGTTCAGCCATGCCTCTCCCTCCGCCGGACGGCCGTGGGTGACGGCCGGCACGACCTCCACGCTACTCCGTGCAACCAAGTCGGTCACCAGACCCTGGGCAACTCGTTTCCGGCCTGAAGTATTCCCTTGCGCATATTCACTCGGGCCAGCAACAGGCCTCCGACAAGGAAGAACAGCACCAGTACGATAATCGCCCAGCGGTAGCTGTGGCTGAGCTGAAACACCAGGGCGAAGCTCAGCGTGCCCAGCCAACTGGTGCCCCGTTCCATCGCCTGGTAGAAGCTGAAGTACTCCGCCTCGCGACCCTTGGGCACCAACTGGCTGTACAGCGAACGGCTGAGCGCCTGGGTGCCGCCCATCACCAGCCCGATCGCGCCGCCGAGCGCGAGTAACGCTCCGAACACCCCGGCGGGCAGAACGAACGCCACCGCCACCACCCCGAACCAGATCGCGATGCCGATGAGCACCGTGCGTTTGGCGCCCAGCCGACCGGCCAGTCGTCCGAACAGCAGTGCGCCGCCGAACGCGACGAACTGGGTGAACAGAAAGGTGATCATCACGTTCTGGGTCGACATTGCCAGTTCGGATTGGGCGTACAGGCTCGACTGCCCGATCACGGTCTGAATGCCGTCGTTATAGAACAGATAGGCGGCCAGAAACAGCAGCGTCTGCGGGTAGTTGCGCAGGTCGGCGAAAGTGTTGGCCAGTTGCCGCACCGGGTTGGTGTGCACGCCTTCGCGGGCCTCAAGCTCGCCCATTGCCCGCGGTGGCAGCGAACGCAGCCCGAGCACCGGAATCAGCGTGAACAGGCCCCACCACACCCCGGCCGACAACAGGCTCAACCGAATCGCAAGCCCATAGCTCAGACCCAACGGCTCGTAGGCGGTCATCATCACCAGGTTGATCGCCAGCAGCAGCCCGCCGCCCAGATATCCCAGGGCCCAGCCCCGGCTGCTCACCCGGTCGCGGTCGTCCGGCTCGGCGATGCGCACCAGAATGCCGTCGTAAATCACCTGGGACGCCCCGACGCAGAGGTTGGCGACGATCATCAGCACCGAGCCCAACTGCCAGTTGGTGTCGACCAGGAAAAACATCGCTGAGGCTGCGACGGCACCCGCCCAGGCCAGGGCGCCGAGCCACCACTGCGGGCGCGCCGAACGATCGGCGAGCACGCCGACGATCAGTAGCGCGGCCAGCGTCAGAATGGTTGAGATGGTGACCAGAAGCGGGTGCAGCGCGCCGGGCAGCACACTGAGGCCGAGCAGGTTCACCGGGGTGGTGCAGACCTGCCCCGACGGTAGATCGGGGCAGGCGGCGCGGGTGGCGATGCTGGTCAGGTAGGGCCCCAGGATCACCGTTGCGGTGGTGGTCACATAGGCGGAGTTGGCCCAGTCGTACCAGTACCAGGCGCGCTGCTGGCTGGTACTCTTCATTGGTTTCCCTCCCACAGGCCACGCTCGATCAGCACCTCGCGCAGCAGGTCGATGCGGTCGCTGACCAGCCCGTCGACCCCCAGGTCGATCAGGCGTTCCAACTCGCTGCGCTCGTTGATCGTCCACACATGCACCACCCGTCCGCCGCGGTGCGCGGCCCGGATCAAGCCCCGAGTCAGCACCGGCAGCCGATCGTGCCAGGCGCGCACCGGCACCTGTAACGCCACGCCGGGGGAGTGCACCAGCCGTCGCAGCCCGGGAGCGTATGCGTAGGCAGCGATTCCGGCAGGGGCGGCCGAGGTGGCCACTCGCCGTCCGGCCAGCCGTCGAAAGGCGGTGATGCTGTGCTGTGAGAACGACCCGACGCAGACCCGGTCGTGGGCGCGGTGGGCGTCGATCGCCCGGGCCAACGGCTCCACCGACTGTGGCGCCTTCAGGTCGATGTTGAACCTGGCCTCGGGCAGGGTCTCGAACAACTCGTCCACGGTCAGGATCGGGTCGAGGCCGGCCACCCGCACCCGGCTCAACTCGTTCCATGGCAGTTGCTCTGGCACGCCGTGGCCGTCGGTGACCCGGTCGAGGGTGCTGTCGTGAAAGCAGAACAGAACGCCGTCCGAGCTGGTGTGCACATCGGTCTCCAGGTAGCGATAGCCGAACGCGACGGCGGCGCGGAAGGCGTACAGAGTGTTCTCGCGGGCCTGGTCGGTGGCACTCAGGTAGCCGCCCCGATGAGCCAACGCGGCGAACCGGGTGTCGAAGTAGCGGTAGTCCCCGGCCTTCACGCGCTCAGTATGGGGCAGGGGCACCACGCTGTCACCTACCCACAAGCCGCGCTGCGCGGTTCATAATCGAGGCATGTCCGACACCTCAGCACCGCTCCGCCAGACCCTGCGCGACGCCCTGCCCGGGGCGATGAAGGCCCGCGACACGCCCAGCCGCAATGCGATTCGCTCGGCGCTGGCGGCCATCGAGAACGCCGAGGCCGTGGTGGTGGACGCGCCGGGTGCGGCCCCCGGCCCGGTGGTCGCCAGCGAACACTTCGCGGCGACCGCCGGCGGAGCCGGGGCGGCAGAAGCGCCCCGCCGCGAGCTCGGCGAGGAACAGATTCTTCGAGATCGTCAGCGCCGAGCGTGACGAGCGGATCGCGGCCGCCGCGCAGTTGCGTGCAGTCGGCGAGCCACAGCGGGCAGCCGATCTCGAGGCCGAGGCGGCGGCGCTGGACGCGTTTCTCTGCTGAGTTCCCCAGAACCGTTCCGACCAAGGGTTCGGACCAGCTTTCGGTTGTCGCCACTGTGGGGCCAGAATATGGGCTCGTGACTACCATCCTGTCGATTCAGTCCTCGGTGGCCTACGGCCACGTGGGCAATAGCGCCGCTACCTTTCCGCTGATGCGCTCAGGCATCGAGGTGTGGCCGGTACTCACCGTTCACTTCTCGAATCACACCGGCTACGGCCACTGGCGCGGGCCGCTGCTCGACGCGGCCGACGTCGCCGAGGTCGTCCGGGGCATCGACGACCGGGGTGTGCTGGGCAGGGTGGACGCGGTGCTGTCGGGGTATCAGGGGGGCGAAGCGGTCGGTGCCGTGGTGCTCGAGGCTGTGGCGCTGGTGAAAGAGCGCAGCCCGAAGGCGATCTACTGCTGCGATCCGGTGATGGGCGACGTGGGGCGCGGCTTCTTCGTGCGGCCGGGCATTCCCGAGTACATGCGTGACCAGGTGGTGCCGAAGGCTCAGATCGTGACGCCGAACCACTTCGAACTCGACTTTCTGACCGGTCGCGAGACCCACACCCTCGACGAAGTGATCGAAGCAGCCCATGCACTGCGGACGCTCGGCCCCGAGATCGTCCTGGTCACATCGGTGGTCGTCGACACCACGGCCAGCGACGAGTTGACCATGCTGGCCGTCACCGAAGAGGGTGCCTGGCAGGTGGTGACCCCACTGCTGGAGCACACCTTCACCGGTTCGGGCGACCTGACCGCGGCGATGTTCCTGGCCCACTATCTGCGCACCGGCTCGGCGGCTCAGGCGGTCGGACAGACCGCCGACATCGTGTATTCGGTGCTGAAACAGACCGCCGACTCGGGGCAGTCCGAGTTGCAGTTGGTCGAAGCCCAAGACGAAATCGTCGCCCCCACCTACCACTTCGACGTGCACCAGGTGCGCTGAGGAACGACGAGACCATCCGCCGGTCGAGCTTGTCGAGACCTTCGACGGATTTCGACACGCTCAATCAACCCGGGCAGTCATCACGATCGAGACCACCCGCGGTCGAGCCTGTCGAGACCTTCGACGGATTTCGACACGCTCAATCAACCCGGGCAGTCATCACGATCGAGACCACCCGCGGTCGAGCCTGTCGAGACCTTCGACGGATTTCGACACGCTCAATCAACCCGGGCAGTCATCACGATCGAAACCACCCGCCGGTCGAGCCTGTCGAGACCCGCGACGGATTTCGACACGCTCAATCAACCCGAGCAGTCATCACGATCGGGTCACCGTCGGTGATGGCGACGGTGTGCTCGCTGTGGGCGGTGCGTGAACCATCGGCACTGCGGATCGTCCAGCCGTCGGGGTCCATGCGAATCTGATCGGTGGTGTCCATCAACCAGGGCTCGATGGCGATCACCAGGCCCGGCCGCAAGGTGAACCCCCGCCCGGCCCGTCCGTCATTACTGATGTGCGGGTCACCGTGCATGGTGCGCCCGACGCCGTGACCGCCGAACTGGGTGTTGACCCGGTAGCCGTACTCGCGGGCGGTTGCGCCGATCACGGCACTCAGGTCGCCCACTCGGTTGCCGGGCCGGGCCACCGAGATCGCCCGAGTCAACGCCACCTCGGTGGCTTCGATCAACCGCAGATCGGCCGAACGAGGCGTCCCGATCACGACGCTGACCGCCGAATCGCACACCCAGCCGTCGACACTGGCGGCGAAGTCGAAGCTGACCAGGTCGCCGTCGCGCAGGCGGTAATGGTGCGGCAATCCGTGCAGCACCGCATCATTGACGCTGGTGCACAGCACCTTGCCGAAGGGGCCACGGCCGAACGACGGTGCATAGTCGAGATAGCACGACTCAGCCCCACGCCGACGGATCAGTTCGTGCGCCAGGGCGTCCAACTCGACTAGATCCACCCCCACCGCGGCCGTCTGCACCAGCGTGGTGAGCACGTCCGCCACGAATGCGCCCGCCGGACGCATCTCACCCAACTGGGTCGGGGTGAGCAACTCGATCGCCATGGCCACAGACCGATCAGTCGCGGAAGACCTCGATGTGGGCGCCCAGTTGGTTGAGCCGGTTGGGCAGGTCTTCATAGCCGCGATTGATCACATACACGTCGCGCAGCACGCTGGTGCCCCGGGCCGCGAGGGCGGCCAGCAGCAGGCACACCGCCGGACGCAACGCCGGGGGACAGATGATCTCTTGGCCGCGCCAGCGAGTGGGGCCGGTGACGATGATGCGATGCGGGTCGAGCAGTTGCACCTTGGCGCCGAGCTTGGTGAGTTCGACCAGGTGGATCGCCCGGTTCTCGTACACCCAGTCGTGAATCGTGGTCTGCCCGGTGGCAGTCGCCGCGATCACCGCGAAGAACGGCAGGTTGTCGATGTTCAGCCCCGGAAACGGCATCGGGTGAATCTTGTCGGCGTTGGCGTGCAACTGCGACGGGTACACCGTAATGTCGACCAGCCGGGTGTGGCCGTTGTCGGCGGGGTATTCCGGCGACAGGTCGAAGCGCAGCCCCATCTCGGTCAGAATCGCCAGCTCGATCTCGAGAAACTCGATCGGGCAACGCTGCACAGTGAGTTCCGAACCGGTCACGATTGCGGCGGTCAACAGGCTCATCGCCTCGATCGGGTCTTCGGACGGCGCGAACGACACATCGGCGTCGATCACCGCAAGGCCACGCACCCGCAGGGTGGTGCTGCCGATGCCTTCGATGCGCACGCCCAACTGCTGCAAGAAGAAGCAGACGTCCTGCACCATGTAATTGCTGCTGGCGTTGCGAATGACCGTTTCGCCGGGGTGCCGGGCGGCAGCCATCAGCGCGTTCTCAGTGACGGTGTCACCGCGCTCGGTCAGGGTGATCGAGCGCGGCGCGTCCGGGTCGATCGGAGCAACCTGCGCGTGATACGAGCCCTCGGTGGCCTTGATGTCGAGGCCGAACTGGCGCAAGGCATGCAGGTGGGGCGTCACCGTACGGGTGCCCAGGTTGCAGCCCCCGGCATAGGGCAGTTCGAACAACAGCTCGTCGTGCAGCAGCGGGCCCAAGAACATGATGATCGAGCGGGTGCGGCGGGCTGCCTCCTCGTCCATGTGTTCCAGCTTCAGCCTGGCCGGACGGATCAGCTCCAGTTCGCTGCGATCGTCCGACCAGGTGGCACGCACCCCGATGCTGGTGAGCACCTCGAGAATTCGGTTCACCTCTTCGATCTGCGCAATGCCCCTGAGCACCGTGCGGCCACGGTTCAGCAGCGAGGCGCAGAGCAGCGCGACCGCCGCGTTCTTGGACGACCGCACGTCGATCGCGCCCGACAGCTTGGTCTCGCCACGAATGCGCAGATGCAGCGCTCCGCCCACCGGCTCGGATTGGTCCAGTGCCTCGGCGATGCGGTTGACCAGCTCGACCGACAACTGGCGATGACCCCCCTCGAGGTCGTTGACGATGTCGGGGGAGGTGCCCAACTCGTCGGCCAACTCCTGCTGGGTGAGACCGCGTTGCCGACGGGCGTCCCGAATCAGATAGCCAACACGGGTCGGGGAAAGCTCTGTCACCCGGGCAGCATAGGCCATGCCGCAGCAATGCTTCGGGCACCCCTTGATCACAAGGGGAGTCGTGACTGCGAGCGGCTCCGACACACTCAGCGGGGGCGGCGCAACTTTCGTGGGCGGGTGCAGGCTGAAAAGTCGAGGTTCCACCCACTAGGGTGCTGCGTATGAGCGCACACTTCGACGTCGTTGTACTGGGTGCGGGTCCGGGCGGCTATGTGGCCGCCATCCGGGCCGCGCAGCTTGGCCAGAAAGTGGCCATCATCGAGAAGCAGTGGTGGGGCGGTGTCTGCCTCAATGTGGGTTGTATTCCGACCAAGTCTCTGCTCCGCAACGCCGAACTGGCGCACATCTTCACCCACGAGAAAGACCTGTTCGGCATCGAGGGTGAGGTCAGCTTCAACTTCGGCAAGGCGTTCAGTCGCAGCCGCGACGTGTCGAATCGCATGGTCGGTGGCATTCACTACCTGATGAAGAAGAACAAGATCACCGAATACAACGGGTGGGGCACCTTCATCGACGCCAAGTCGATCGAGGTGACCACCGACAGCGGCACCGAGGTGGTCACCTTCGACAACGTGATCATCGCCACCGGGTCGACCACCCGGATGATTCCCGGCACCAAGCGCAGCTCTCGTGTGTTCACCTACGAAGAGCAGATCCTCGCCGACAACCTGCCGTCCTCGATCGTGATCTGCGGGTCGGGCGCCATCGGCACCGAGTTCGCTTACGTGCTGGCCAACTACGGCGTCAAGGTCACCATCGTGGAGTACCTCGACCGCATGGTGCCGCTCGAAGATCCCGAGATCTCGCGCGAACTGGCCAAGGCCTACAAGAAGCTCGGGGTCGAGTTGCTCACCTCCACCAAGGTTGAGGCGATCGAAGAGACCGCCTCGGGGGTCAAGGTCACAGTCAGCCCGGCCAATGGTGGCGCTCAGTCGGTGCTGGAGGCCGACCGGGTGCTGCAGTCCATCGGGTTCGCGCCGCGCACCGAGGGCTACGGCCTGGAAAAGCTGGGCGTTGAGTTGACCGAGCGCGGGGCGATCAAGATCGACGACTACATGCGCACCAACGTGCCGGGCGTGTATGCCATCGGTGACGTCACCATGAAGCTGGCGCTGGCCCACGTGGCCGAGGCACAGGGCGTGGTCGCGGCCGAGACCATCGTGGGCGCCGAGACCATGACGATCAACTACGACATGATTCCGCGGGCCACCTACTGCCAGCCGCAGATCGGCTCGTTCGGGTACACCGAAGAGCAGGCCAAGCAGCGCGGCTACGACGTGAAGGTGTCGAAGTTCCCGTTCAGCGCCAACGGCAAGGCCTGGGGCCTGGGCGATGCGACCGGCTTCATCAAGCTGATCGCCGACGCCGAGCACAACGAGATTCTGGGCGCGCACATGATCGGCCCCGACGTCACCGAACTGCTGCCCGAGCTGACCCTGGCGCAGCAGTGGGACCTGACCGCCGACGAGGTGGGGCGCAACGTGCACGCCCACCCGACGTTGTCGGAGGCGCTGAAAGAGGGCGTCGAGGGCATCGCCGGCCACATGATCAACTTCTGAGAACATGACCCGCAGCCGACCGGGCCCGGTTCTCCGGGCCCGGTCGACTGTGTCCGGGCCGCCGCATCGGGTGGCCCTTTATCCTGACAGGATTGCCATCGTGCCTCGCCTCATTCGTGTCCTGCTGGCGGCCGTGCTGGCCTCGGCGCTGACCTTCCTCGCCGGCTGCACCGGCGATCCGTCCGACTCCGGACCGCAGGGTTCGACCGGCGGCGGGGGAGTGCCGGCGGGGGTGACCGTTTCGCCTGATCCGGCCCCGTCGGCGAGCGGCCAGCCGGTGGCGATGCGGGCCGACTCGATCCGGCGGATGGGCTCGCTGATCAGGCTCGACCTGACCATGGCCCTCGGCAACAGCCCCTGGCCGATGCGGGTGGGCTGGATGCCCTTGGCCATCACCACCAACGACGGCGTCGCGCTGGAGCCGAAGGACCCGGCCGGTCGGACCATTGCGCCGAACTCGACCGCGACGATGTCGGTCGAGGCACGCCTTCCCGACACTTCGCCCACGTCGCTGACGGTGAAATGGGACGAAGTGTCGATGACGGTGCCGCTGCCGGCCGAAGACGGCGCGACAGCGTGGCGTCCGGCACCGCTGCGACAGGTCGGGCTGGCCGCGCCGGTGCTGGCGTCGGAGGTGCACGGTGTCGTGCTGGACACCATCAGAAGCGCAGGCATGGTGACGGAGGTGACCTTCCAGGGCTGGAACGGCTCGCTCGCCCGGACGGGCATCTGCGCCTACAACTTCAACCGCTCCACCTGCAAGCTTGTCGAGCCGGACGGCACCGTGCACCAGTTGCTCGGCGGCACGTCCAACGAGCACCCCGCCTTCGGCCGAATCGCCGGCACGCTTCGCTTCCTCGGCGAACTGAAGCCCGACACCACTACGCTCCAGGTCTACGTGGCGGGCTTGAAGGACTTCGATCCGGTCGAGGTGGAACTGCCGAGCCATCAGGATTCGCCCACCCAGGCGATCGCGGGCAGCCTGGTCCGCGACCCTGTGCTGCTTGAGCCCGCCCGCAAGCTGACCCACAAACGGAGCGGTGCCAAGCTGACCGTCGACCGGGTGGACGTCCTGGCCGACCGCGTACAGGTGCACGCCAAGCTCACGGGCGGGAAGTCCGCCTTCGACCTGAACTATCCAAAGCTGGTCGATCCGTCCGCGCGCGAGTACCCGTTCGTGCCGTCGTCGGCGGGAATGCTCGCCCTCAAGGAGAAGGGAAAGATGGATGTCACCTTCGTCTTCCTCGGAGCGGTCCCGGCCGACGTCACCTCGCTGGAGTTGAGCATCGGGGCGTCCTGGAACACTCCGGTGCGCACCAAACTGACCATTCCGGCGGCGGACTCGAACCCGCCCGCCGCCGAGGCCACTCTCGGGCAGGTGGAACAACCCGCGTCCGAGCCGATCACGGTGCCGGAGCTGGCCTCCGCGTCACCGGCCCCGTCAGGGTCGCCGACGCCCTCTCCGGGGGCCAGTGTCGGCTCCCTCAATGTGACCAGCGGCCCGCTGTCCACCGATGCCGAACTCGGCCCGGTCCGCACCTTCGTGAAGGGCGTGTCGACGGGAGCGAACACCTCCGAGGATCCGACGGCGTCGGAGAAGGCGGAACGGACACTCGAAGAGATGGGCGCCAAGCGGACGCCCGACGGTTGGACGTTGACGCTGCCCGAGACGGTGCTGTTCGACTACAACTCCGCCGACCTGCGCCCGGACGCGAGCGACACCCTGGGGCGGGTTGCCGAGCTGCTGAACCACTTCAGCAAGGCGAAGATCGGGGTCAACGGGCACACCGACAACAGCGGCGCCGCCGACTACAACCGCGACCTGTCCACGCGACGGGCCACCTCGGTGGCGGACGCCCTCGCCGCTGACGGCGTCGCGAAGAGCCGGATGACGATCACCGGCTTCGGCGAGACCAGGCCGATCGCGTCCAACGGCTCCGAAGCGGGCAAGCAGAAGAACCGCAGGGTCGAGATCGTGCTGCGTGAGGCTGCCTGATCGAGGTCACCCTCTGGTGATAATCGAAACTGTGTTCTAGGATCGCGCTATGAGTCTTGAGTTCCAGGTGACCTTCGACTGCCGCGACCCGCGCGCGTTGTCGACCTTCTGGCGCGACGCCCTCGGCTACGTCCATCCGGGCCCACCGGGGGTGGCCGTGCCCGAGGGCGTCGATCCGCTGGACGCCTGGGACGATTTCCTGGAGCGCGCACAGGTGCCGGCCGAACGGCGGAACTCAAGCTCGGCGCTGGTTGACCCCGAGGGGCGTGGACCCCGGCTCTTCTTCCAACAGGTGCCCGAGCCCAAGCGAGTGAAGAACCGCCTGCACCTCGACCTGCGTGCAGCGCCCGGTCTGACCGGCGGCGAACGAATGGCAGCGCTCGAGGCCGAGTGCGAACGGGTCGTCGACCTGGGCGCGATCCGGGTGCGCCGGTTCGAGCCCGACGGATTCGATCAGGGCTTCATTGTGCTCCACGACCCAGAGGGCAACGAGTTCTGCCTCGACTAGGGACGGGCTGATCAATCCGCCCACCGCTGGTTGAACTTGTCGAAAACCCTTGCCGCAGCGTGATCACCGAGGGCTCGACGAGCTGGGAGCGAGAATCAACGTTTCGCTGAACCTTCATCGTCGCGAATTGAGCATCATCTCGTCACGGCCGGTTCCCCACGTGGCGCCGACGTGCACTCACCACGGTCGCGCAGCCAAGGCTGGCCAACGCTATAAAGACCACGACGAGCGAGTCTGTTGGTGACCAACCGCGGGCGTGCAGGGCGGAATAGCCGCCCCCGGCCAGCAGCGATCCCCAGGCGGTGGCGGCGATCTCGGCGAAGGCGATCAGGGTGCCGACGGTGCTGGCCGCGGCACCATGTTCGAATGGCTCGGAGCTGAGCAGTGGGTAGGCGAATCCCATGCCGATGCCGCAAACCGTCGAGCCGCCGATGACACAGCCGATGCCCTGTGGGCCACCCAGCCCCAGGCCACCAATCAGCAATCCGAACGACGCACATACCAGGGCGGCGCCCACCACGACCCGATCGGGCCGAGCGTCCGAGTGCGGCCTCAGCCCGACGATCGACCAGCCGAGCAGCCCGCCGGTGACAGCTACCGACGCCACCAGCACAGTCGAACCCAGTGCCTCGATGATGGTGAGCGACAACAGCTCGTAACTGCCGAAGAACGCCGCGCAGAGCAGCGCGAAGGTGAGCAGCACTCGGGCCCCGGCACGACTGCCCCGCATGCCACGCACGAGAAAGGCTCCGATCGCGACGGCGGCCCCGACAACACCCGCCAGGTATGCGGCAAGAGCCCACCCGCCCGCACCAGCCGAACCCACCGACCCCAGCGCCAGGCACCCCGTGACGGCGACCCCCACGCCAGCCGAAACCGGTGGACGTCCGCGATCGGGCCGCCACGGCACCGCCGCGATGGTGGCGCCCATCAGCAGCCGGGCCATCAGCACCAGGATCGCCGGCCAGGCGAGCGCCCAGCGCCAGTCCATCCACTCGGTGACAACGGCGTTGAGCGGCGGGCCGAGCACCGACGGCAGTAGCCAGATCATGGCGAACAGGCCGAACACCCGCGGTCGTTCGCGTTCGTCGAAAAGTGTTCCGATGGCTCCAAGCCCGAAGCCGCCGAACAGTCCGGCCGCGAGGCCACGCACCACAATGCCTGCCAGCACCCAGGCCATCGTCGTAGCGAACACCGCCATGGATGCTCCCAGCACGTACAGCGCGGTGGCGATCAGGAGCATGTTCAGCGGGCGCACCCGGTGCAGCACCGGGGCGGCGAAAGACAACATCAACAGCGCCGCCAAGGGGCCGGCGGCCAGCGCGGCGCCGAACAGCGCGAATCCGTCCAGGTCGCGGGCCACCACGGGCAACACCGTGCTGTGGGCGATGCCCTGCATGGCGGCCGCGAACTCGGCGATCAGCAGGGCGATCAGAAACCGGCCCCGGGCGCCGTGCATCACGTCGGCGAATCGCACCGGTGCGGCGTTCGGGGGACCGGGCATGCCAGCAGGCTAGTTGGCGGGGGAGCGGCGGACTGGGGAATTGCCCACCAAGGCGCCCACCGCTGGTTGCACGTGCCAAAACCCCTTGCCGAAGCGCGATGACCGAGATCTCGACAAGCTCGACCAGCGAAAAGGGCAGCGATTCCCTAGTCGAATACTTGTTCGAACCCTGGGTGTGTGCGGTTCGACAGCGGGAACCGGAATGGTCGGGGAGTCTGACCGCTGAGTGACACCCTGGCACAACGAGTCAGTTCGGTGACACTGTTGCGCCATCGATCCGCAGACCAGGAGGAATCATGGAACTTGATCGTCGTGGAGTGCTCCGGGGCGTCGGCCTCGGAGGTGTCGCCGGAGCCGTGTTGGGCGGGGGTCTGATCGGCTCGACCGCCCGGGCGTTCGGAGCCGACGAGCCGGTGCAGAACATCTTGAGCGCGTCGGTGGCCTGGCGGATCACCGCCGCCGAACGCGACGCCCTGTACCACCAGGGTTTCAACGTGGCACGCGATCGTCTCGACCTCGCATTGGCACGCCGTCGCGGCCGCAAGCCTCGCAACTGCAAACCCTTGGCGTTCATCTCGGACATCGACGACACCGTCTTGTCCTCAGATCCGTACTGGGCCCTGTTGATCGCAGCCGGGAAGCAGGCGTTCGACGACGCCCTCTGGGACGATTGGGTCACGATCAACGGGCCGGTGGCGACCCCGGGCGCCATCGCGTTCAGCAAGTACGCCAAGAGCAAGGGCGTGCAAATCTTTTACGTGTCGAGCCGAGACCAGGGCGATGACACCCAGGCGATCGGTGTCGCGAACCTGCGCGCCGCAGGCTTGGCGTTCGCCGACGATGCGCACGTGACAATGCTGCGCGACTCGTCCAACAAGGAGCCGACTCAACAGGCGATCGCCGCCAAGTACGAGATCGTCGCCTACCTCGGCGACAACCTCAACGACTTTCACCGGCGCTACTACGTCACCGGCGTGGCGGAGCGCCGGCGACTGGCGGCCCAAGACGCCGACGAGTTCGGCCGCCAGTCGATCGTCTTCCCGAACAACACCGACGGTCACTGGATGCGTGCCATTTTCGGCGAGAGCGAACCTGCCGACACAGCGGCATACCGGGCGCTGATGCTGGACGCAGCCAAGGGCCTGGTGCCCTGAGTCGTTGCTCGCGGGGCACTCAGCCGATTGTCCGATAAGCAATATTATGTCAGATTGCCGGGTGGGCGTATGCCCAGGACCGGAGTCTCCCGGGCTGACATAGCGATGGTCGGGATCCCCGCTCGCCTAGGACGCGCCTGGCCGCAAGCCCGATCTTCAACGGGGACGATGGATGTCGCCTCGATGGTCTGGCCAGCGTTGTGACGTTGAACACCACACGCTTGCGGCGCTGGTCCGCGATGGGTCCTGGGAGCTGATCATCTCCCCGTTCGTCGTCGCGGAGTGCGACTACATGCTGGCTACGCGGCTCGGGCCGCAGGCTGCCGCTGGATTTCATCGCGACGTCTTGGCCGGCGCCTACCGCCTGGCGTCCTGGCGGCTTGAGGATCATGCGCTGGCCGTCACACTGTGTGAGCAGTTCGGCTCCGACTCCATCGGGATCGCCGATGCCGCCAACGTGGTGCGGGCAGCCGCGCACAACACGAACACGCTGTTCACCCTCGATCTGCGCCACTTCCGGGCGCTGGCGCCCCTGACGTCCGAAACCGCATTCAGACTGCTCCCCTACGACTGCTGAGCACCTCATCGCCAACACGGCCGCGAGCCTGGAATGGTGGTCGTCATGATGCAGTTGCCCGACGGAACCTCCGAACCGCCGATCGACGCCTGGCACGACGTAACGGTGACCAGCCTGCTCGCGCGCCTCGGCGTTCTGCGTGGCGACCGGCCTGTGCTGGTCGCGGTCGACGGACGCAGCGGGGCCGGTAAGTCGACGCTCGCCCGGCGTCTGGCCGACGCGGTGCCGGACGCCGCAGTGGTGGCCACCGATGACATCGCCTGGAACCTGTCGATGTTCGACTGGGCCCGGGAACTGGCCACCAACGTGCTCATCCCGGTGCGGCGCGGGCAATCCGTCCGGTATCGACCCCCTGGTTGGATCACCCATGATCGTCCCGGCGCGGTAGTGGTTCCGGCAGCGCGATCGCTGTTGATCGTCGAGGGGGTCGGCAGCTCCCAAGCTGCCCTCGCCCACCTTCTCGACGCCGCCTTGTGGGTTCAGTCCGACGCGGCGGTGGCGCGCCGACTCGGGCTCGCCCGTGACATCGCCTCGGGCGCCAACGGCGACGAGCCGGCCTCCGTCGCGTTCTGGGACGAGTGGGGCGCCGCCGAGCGGGTGTTCCTGGAGCGGGAAGAACCGTGGCTCAGGGCGTCCGCGATCGTCGCAGGGGTGCCGCTGGCGACGGATCAGGACCTGCTGTGCGCGATCAGTCCACATCGTGCGCCGGTGGGCACTTGATGCTGAACAACCCGCCCGACGATCGCTCACGGCTTGTCGAGAGCGCGCTGTGCGGCCCCTGATTCAAACGGGAGCAAGCAATCGTGGGGGTAGTTCTGCCGCTTTCGCGGCCCGGCACCCGGCCCCTTCGACTGGCAGACTGGGCGAATCTGAGCTCGATCGCCAGGAAAGGACCGCACCCCGATGAGCGCCAATCAGCCACCCGAAGACACTGATCCGCAGAACCTCAACGCCCAGCCGGCACAGCCGGCCCCGGCTGCACCAGACGGCGCAGCACCACAGGACGGCCAGGTGCCACAGTACGCGGCCAACTCCGGGTACAGCGCCTCACCGCAACAGGGTGCACCCGCAGCCGCGCAGTTCGGCCCCGACGGCCAGCCGCTGCCGCCCGGTGCGTACCCGCCGGCCGGCAGTTTTCAGCCCCCAGTGGCCGAGCCGGCCAAGCAGGGTGGCAAGCTCAAGCGCATTCTCACCTCGGTGGGCATCGCCCTGGTGGCCGTGGTGGTCGGCATCGTGTGGCGCAGCGGAGTCTTCGACAGCCCGAGCATGAAAGTGGGCGACTGCGTGCAGCAGACCGGCAGCGACAGCGTCAAGGTCGTCGACTGCGGCAGCGCCGACGCCCAGTTCAAGATTCTCGGCATCCAAGAGAAGGTGAGCCAGGCCTCGGCGCGCATGGGTGCTTGTGCCGACTGGGCCGACACCACCAGCGTCTACTGGCAGGGTCGCAACTCCAGCAGCGGCATCGCCTACTGCCTGCAGAAGCTGGGCTGAGTTCGCAACTGAGCCGCGTAAGGGCGCCGACGAATTGGTCGGCGCCCTTTGTGTTGGCGCCAGTCGTGCCAGACTTGCCCGGTGCAACCCGGCGTCGTGCTGATCAGTGACCCCCGTGTGGTCGACATCTCGGTGGCCGACAACGGTGAGCCGCTGGACGACCTGCAGGGCCTGCCGCGGGTGCGCGTCGATCGGCGCAAGAGCGATCACAGCGGCGGCTGGCACCTAGCCCGCCGCGGGCTGGCACAGCGCCTGGCCGCCGCCGCGGCGAGTCTGCCGCCGGGCCTGGAGCTGCTGATCGTCGAGGCGTACCGGTCGTTGGAGCGTCAAAGCGGGTACTGGAACCACTACTGCGCGCAACTCCACGAGCACTACCCCGGCCTCAGCCCCGAACTGCTCTACGACCTGGCCAGCCGCTGGGTCGCTCCCCCGAACGTCGCCCCGCACTGCACCGGCGGGGCCGTCGACCTGACGCTGTGCGGTACCGACGGCGCCGAACTCGACCTCGGCACGGCACTGGACGCCACGCCCGAGCAGAGTGACGGCGCCTGTTACACCGACGCCGAGGTCGCCGAGCCCGCGGCCACGAACCGGGCCGTGCTGGTCAGGGCGCTGCGCGGCGCGGGTCTGGTGAACTACCCCACCGAGTGGTGGCACTGGAGCTACGGCGAGCGTTACTGGGCGTTCAGCACCGGCGCTGGCGCCGCACTGTACGGGCCTGTGCGAGGGCCGGAATAAGCTCCGGCAGCAGTTGTTGAAACGACAACCAAGGAAGCGCTGAGCAACACGACCAACCGCTGCTTGAGCCTGTCGAAACCCCTTGCCAGGGTGCCATATCTGAAGTCTCGACACGCTCGACCGGCGACAATCGGCGCCTCCCTGACCCTTCGGTGAAAGTGTGAGATGACTAAGAAGATCGGCTTCCTGTCCTTCGGGCACCATCGCGACATGCCCGGCTCACGGGTGCGCACCGCGGGCGATGCCCTGCGCCAGCACATCGACTTGGCGGTGGCGGCCGAGGCGGCGGGGCTCGACGGCGCCTGGCTGCGGGTGCATCACTTCGACCACAACCTCAGTGCTCCCTTTCCGCTGCTGTCGGCGATGGCGGCACGCACGTCCAGCATCGACGTGGGCACCGGCGTGGTGGACCTGCGCTACGAGAACCCCCTGTACCTGGCCGAGGAGGCCGCGGCGACCGACCTGATCAGCGCCGGACGGCTGCAACTCGGGATCAGTCGTGGCTCCCCCGAGCCGGCCGCCGACGGCCAGGCCGCCTTCGGCTATCGGCTGGCCGAGGGCGAGGACTGGTCGACGGTGACCCGGGGCCGGGCCGAGCTGTTCCGCTGCGCGATCACCGGCGAGCCAGTGGCTCACTCCCAGCGTGCGCTGGCCTCCGGCCGCGCGCCCGACCTGCCGATCCAGCCGCTCTCCCCCGGTTTGCCGGGCCGCATCTGGTGGGGCGCCGGCACCCACGCCACCGGGGTCTGGGCCGGACGAGCGGGGTACAACCTGCTGTCGTCCACGCTGCTCTTGGCCGACGACGGCCGTCCGTTCCACCGGCAGCAGGCCGATCAGGTGCGCGACTACCGTGCGGCGCTGGCCGAGTCCGGGCACAGCACCGGTGGGCAGGCGGCTGTGACCCGCAGCGCGTTCCCGATCACCACCGAAGAAGACAACGCCTACTTCGGGCACGACCGGGGCGACACCGAATCGGCCGGCTTCCTCGATGGGCTGCCGGCCCGTTCGGGGCCCACCTTCGCGGGCAGCATCGACGAGGTAGCCACCAGCCTGGCCGCCGACGAGGCGGTCACCGAGGCCGACTACGTGCTGTTCGCGCTGCCGTCCATGCTGGGCGTCGAATACAACGCGCACCTGTTCGAGAACCTGGTCGCCCTCGCCCACGAACTGGGCTGGAAGAACTGAGGTCGGGACGCTCCGGACGACCCCACCGGAGCCCATCGCCTTCTCGCTGGTCCAGCTTGTCGAGACCTCGGGTATGCCGCTTTGGCAAGGGCTTCGGCGTAGCTCAGTCGGAGGTGCCTGCGTTCACAAACGCTTCCTTGGGAGGGTCGTTGGGAATTGCGGTGCGGGTCAGGCAGACCGGCGTCCGGCGACCGCCCCGCCGATCCAGAGCAGCAGCACGGCGCCGCCGATAGCCGTCAGCATGCTGAAGACCCAGCCCCCGCCTCCGATCCCGAACAGATCGAGCAGCCAGCCGCCCAGCAGTCCACCGACGATGCCGACGATGCCGACGATGATGTTCTCTTTGGGGTTGGACCCTGGACGTCCAAACATTCAGCATTCACACTTAATGCGTGCTGATGAAACAAACCGACTTAACCAACTGGGCCGTGGTGACTGCCGACCAGCGGCACAGCAGACGCTCCAGCGATCGGGTTCCAGAGGCGCTGGAGGCCCTGCAGGCGTCGGTCGGATCGCGATTCCGGCTGAGGTTCGAGCGCACGGCCGGCGACGAGTTGCAGGGCCTCACCGACGACCCGGGCGCGGTGGTCGACGCCGTGCTGGCACTGACCCGGCTGCCCGACTGGCACATCGGCATCGGACTGGGAGCGGTGCAACTGCCGCTGCCCGGCTCCACCCGCGAAGCCCGCGGCCCGGCCTATCTGGCCGCCCGCACCGCGGTGGAGCAGGCGCGCAGGGCCCCGGCCCACCTGCGGCTGGTGGGCGCCGAAACCGTGGGTGGCGGGCCCTATGGTGAAGACGTGCTGCGGCAGGCCGAGTCCGCGCTCGTGCTGCTGCGGGCACTGGTCAGCCGTCGCACCCCGGAGGGTTGGGAGATCATGGACGTACTCGACGATGCCGGCAGCGGGCGCCTGGCCGCGCAGCGGCTGGGCATCAGCCCGTCCGCGGTCTCGCAGCGAGCCAGTCGCTCGGCTCGGGGCGAGTCGCAACTGGGCGCCGACCTCGCCCGCGCTCTGCTGGCCAAGGCGCTGGAGTCGTCCGCATGATGGTGGGGCTGGCGCTGGCCAAGGTGGCGATCGTGGCCGCGCTGGGCGCCGTGGCCGTGCTGGCCGGCTGGCCGCCTGGTCGACCGCGTGTTCCGGTTCGCCGAGCGCACCCGGGCCACCGAGCTGCCGGCACCGGACGAGTCACCCCAGGCGATCGCCCCGCTCACCTACGCCGCGACCTTTCTGCGTGGCGGTGAGTGGATCGGCTACCTGGAGCGACTGGCCGTGTTCGGTGCACTGCTGGCCGGCTTTCCCGAGGGCGTGGCGGTGGCGATGGTGGTGAAGAGCTTCGCCCGTTACCCCGAAATCAAGGCGAGCAGCACGGGGGCGGCGGAACGGTTCATCATCGGCACCTTCGTCAGCGTGCTGTTCGCCTGTGCCTGCGCGGGGCTGGCCGCATGGCTGATTCGGTTGTTCTGAACGGCCTGCCCTGGCCGTTGCCCGGGCATCACGATGTGGCCGAACGACTGCTTTCGTGCTGGCGCGAGCCGCATCGGAGCTATCACGGCGTACAGCACCTAGCTGAGTGCCTGGCCGCCGCGCGGCAGTTGGGTGCCGCGCCGGTTGAGTTGTTGGCGTTGTGGTTTCACGACGCGCGGCACACCAACACCCCTGGGCTGGACGAGGAAGCCTCGGCCGCGCTGGCCCGCGACTACCTGCACCGGCTGCTGCCGGCCCACAAGGTGGCAGCGGTGGAGCGACTGGTGCTGCTCACCCTGCGACACCTCCCTGAACCCGGCGACCGTGCGGGCGCGATCGTCTGTGACGCCGACCTGTGGGTGCTCGGAGCCGACCCGGCGCGCTACATCGAGTCCGTGGGGCAGTTGCGCGACGAGTCCGGCCTCACCGATGAGCAGTGGGCGACGATGCGCCGCGAGCAGCTTGCCTTACGTATTGCCGCGCCGATCTATCACACCCAACCGGGGCGAGCGCGTGAACCCTGGGCTCGGGCGAACCTGCTGGCGGAGTTGGGCAGGCTGGCTGGCTAACACCCACCGAACCCACCGCATTTTGGTTGCTGTGCACGCCCGCCCATAGGGTTGTCCTTCGCTCACGAAGGGGGCAGCCATGGCTGAGCCGATCACCGAAGCCGTCGCCGAGCGGCCCGGGTTGAGCCGACGCGACCGATCGGTGGTCACGATCGTGCTGGTCGCCACTTTTGTGGTGATCCTGAACGAGACCGCCCTCAACGTGGCGCTCACCTCAATTATGGGTGACCTGCATGTCGATGAGCGCACCGTGCAGTGGCTGACCACCGCCTTTTTGCTGACCATGGCGGTGGTGATTCCGATTACCGGGTGGTTGCTGGAACGCACACCCACCCACAACGCCTATCTGCTCGCGACCAGCCTGTTCACGCTCGGCACCGTGATCTGCGCACTCGCGCCGGCCTTTGCGCTGGTGCTGTTCGGCCGCATCGTGCAGGCCAGCGGGACGGCCATCATGTTGCCTCTGCTGATGACCACGGTCATGCAATTGGTGTCGCCCGCACACCGCGGCGCCATGATGGGCACGATCTCAATGGTGATCTCGGTGGCCCCGGCCATCGGCCCCACGCTGGCCGGTGTGGTGCTGCAGTTCACGTCGTGGCGTGGCGTCTTCGTACTGATGGCCCCGATCGGACTGATCATGCTGGTCGTCGGGGCGCTGCGCATGGTGAGCATCAATGATCCGATCCAGGTGCCGCTCGACGTGTGGTCGATTCCCCTCACCGTGGCGGGTTTCGGCGGGCTGGTCTACGGGTTGAGCCTGATCGGCGACACGACGGTGCCGCCGGCCGAACTGATCGGCGTGTTCGGGGTCGGCGTGGTGGCACTGGCCGGCTTCGTCTGGCGGCAGTTGCTGCTGGCTCGCACCGAGCGGGCGCTCCTCGACCTGCGCACCTTTCGGCACCGCGCGTTCACGATCAGCGTGATCGTGATGGCGCTGGCGATGATGGCATTATTCGGCGTCGTGATCATGCTGCCGCTGATCTTGCAACAGGCGCTGCATCTGCCGCCGCTGACGGTCGGGCTGATGCTGCTTCCAGGTGGGCTGCTGATGGGGCTGCTCGGGCCGGTGACCGGACGGCTCTTCGACCGGTTCGGTCCTCGCCCGCTGATGCTGCCCGCCAGCGTGCTGATCGCCGGCATCTTCTGGCTGCTGTCGACGATTCAACTGAACACCCCGGTGTGGGTGGTGGTGGCCGCACACATGGTGATGAGCGCGTCGTTCGCCTTTATGTTCACGCCACTGTTCACCGTCGCCCTTGGGTCGCTGCCCAAGCAGTTGTATTCGCATGGATCGGCGATCGTCGGCACCGTGCAGCAGGTGGGGGGCGCGTTCGGCACCGCGGTGTTCGTCACGGCACTGGCTGCCCAATCGGCGGCCGCACAGGAGTCCGGCGCCGCCATCGAGACCAGCCTGTTGATCGGGTCGCGGGTGGCCTTTCTGGGGGCCGGTGCGATCTGGACGTTCGCCATTATCGCCACGCTGTTCATGACGGCGCCCACGTTGGGCGACAACCATGAACCGATGCTTCACTGACTTCACATCACCCCTTGTCAAGGCACAATGGGTCGGGCACGATACGTGCATGAGCAAAGCTGCCAAACTGGACCGCGAACTTTACGAGGCCGAACTCCACCGACTGCAGGCCGAACTGGTCGAAATGCAGGAGTGGATCAAGCAAGAGGGCAAGCGACTCGTCGTGGTCTTCGAAGGCCGCGACGCGGCCGGCAAGGGCGGCGCGATCAAACGCATCACCGAGTACCTCAACCCCCGAATCGCCCAGGTGGTGGCACTACCGGCCCCCACCGAGCGGCAACAGAGCGAATGGTACTTTCAACGCTACATTCAGCACCTGCCCTCGGCCGGTCAGATCAAGCTGTTCGACCGCTCGTGGTACAACCGGGCCGGCGTCGAGCGGGTCATGGGTTATTGCACCGCCGAGCAGCACCGCCGTTTTCTGCGCCAGTGCCCGATTTTCGAGCGCATGTTGATGGAAGACGGCATCATGCTGCGCAAGTACTGGTTCTCGGTGTCTGACAAACAGCAGGAGAAGCGGTTCAAGTCGCGGCTCACCGACCCGATGCGGCGCTGGAAGCTGTCGCCGACCGACCTGGAATCGCTGACCCGCTGGGAGGACTACTCGCGGGCCAAGGACGAGATGTTCGTGCACACCGACATTCCTGAGGCCCGCTGGAACGTGGTCGAGTCCGAGGACAAGAAGCGCGCCCGGATCAACATGATCGCGCACCTGCTGTCGTCGATTCCCTACGAGAAGGTCGACCGCCCCACCCTGAAGCTGCCCAAGCGTCCGCCCTCGACCGGCTACCAGCGCACTGATCGGCGGCTGCAGTTCGAGGTGCCCGACCACACGGCCGCCCTGATCAGGCAGGACGCTGCAGCAACGTACGTTGACCCCGAGGACGAAGACAACTGATTGTTCGTCGGTCGAGCTTGTCGAGACCTCAGACCTGTCGCTCCGATGAGGGGTTTCGACAAGCTCAACCAGCAGTTGTCGCTGGTCGAGCTTGTCGAGACCTCAAACCTGTCGCTCCGGTAAGGGGTTTCGACAAGCTCAAGCAGCAGTTGTGAGGCAATTGTCGCTGGTCGAGCGTGTCGAGACCACAGACATGCCCCTCCGGTAAGGGGTTTCGACAAGCTCAACCAGCGGGGGTTGCATTGGTCGCCGCTTCCCTGCGCCGTGCACCCCTTCAATGCGCGCTGGAATACTGGGGCGGTGCCGCCGAAACCACCGATCAGGGTTGCTCTGGTCAACGACTACGAGGTCGTCGTGGCCGGGTTGATGCACATGTTCACCAACTACTCCGAGCGCGTCGAGGTGGTCAAACTGATCGCCAACCGCGAGGTGCGCGAGCGGGTCGACATCGCGCTGTACGACAGCTTCGGCCAGAACCAGACCGAGACCGAGGCGGTCGAACGCGTGCTGCGCAATCCGCTGGTGAAGCGCACAGTGATCTACACCTGGAACTTCGAGCCGAGCCGGATCAACCAGGCGGCTCACGACGGGGTGTCGGGATACCTGTCGAAGACCCTGCCGGCCAGCGAACTGGTGCGAGCGCTCGAACAGGTGCACACCGGAGAGCTGGTGGTCAGCCCCGCGCCCCAAGGGACGAGTCCGACCGGCGGCAACTGGCCGGGCCGCGAAGAGGGCCTGTCGTATCGCGAGGGCGAGGCGATCGCGCTGATCACCCAGGGCCTGTCGAACGCCGAGATCGCCTCGATGCTGTACCTCAGCCCCAACTCGGTAAAGAGCTACATTCGCTCGGCCTACCGCAAGATCGGGGTCACCCGCCGTTCGCAGGCGGTGGGGTGGGGCATGCGGCATGGCTTCGCCGCCGACTTCGTGCGGCTCGACCCCGACGACACGTCCGCCTAGGGAAACCCTCATCGACGCGCCTACCGCTGGTTGAGCCTGTCGAAACCCCTCATGAGACACCCCTATCCGAGGCCTCGACAAGCTCGACCAACGAACAATCAACAACCCACCGCTGGTTGAGCCTGTCGAAACCCCTCATCGGAGCGACAGGTCCGAGGTCTCGACACGCTCGACCGACGAACAATCAACAACCCACCGCTGGTTGAGCTTGTCGAAACCCCTTGCCGGAGGGGCATGTCTGTGGTCTCGACACGCTCGACCAGCGACAACCGCTGGTTGAGCTTGTCGAAACCCCTTACCGGAGGGGCATGTCTGTGGTCTCGACACGCTCGACCAGCGACAACCGCTGGTTGAGCCTGTCGAAACCCCTCATCGGAGCAACAGGTCTGAGGTCTCGACACGCTCGACCGACGAACAATCAGCAGATGCCTACCCTTCGAATAGTTCGGGGTCGCCCGAACCGCGCCGCACGATCACCACCTCGTCACCGCTGAGGTCGATCACCGTCGTCGGCTCGGTGCCGCAATCACCCGAATCAAGCACCGCATCGACGGCGTGGCCGATCTCGTCGTTGACGGTCCAACCGTCCGACATCGGGTCGTCCTGGCCGGGCAGCAGCAGGGTGCTCGACATCAACGGCTCCCCCAGTTCGGCGAGCAGCGCCAGCGCCGTGACGTGATTCGGAACGCGCACGCCGACCGTGCGTCGCTTGGGCTGCAGCATCACCCGTGGAGCCTCACGGGTGGCGCTGAGAATGAACGTGAAGCCACCCGGCGTGGCGGCCTTAATCGCCCGGAACACGTCGTTGTTCATCTGCACGTACTGCCCCAACTGGGCGAACTCGCTACACACCAGCGTGAAGTTGTGCTTGGCGTCGATTTGCCTGATCGAACGGATGCGATCCAGCCCGGCCCGATTGCCCAACATGCAACCCAGCGCATAGCCCGAATCGGTGGGGTAGGCGATCAAGCCGCCGGCGCGCAGCATCGCGGTCACCTGGCCGAGTGCGCGTGGCTGGGGGTTGTCGGGGTGAACGTCGAAGTATCGGGCCATGACTGCGCGCTTTCTGATCGAGACTTGCGGCGTCGAGGCCGCCGGAGCCGCAAGAATGCAGCGTATGACGATCTTCTCTCTCACCGAGGCGGAATTGCGGGAGCGACGCAGCCTGAAGTGGCGCACCTACGACGCGGACGTGCTGCCGCTGTGGGTCGCCGAGATGGACGCCGCCGTGCAGCCCGCGGTGCGCCGCGAGCTTGATGCGGCTCTCGACCGCGGTGACACCGGCTACCCGTGGGGCACCGACTACGCCGACGCCTACCGTGCGTCGGCGGTGGCACGGTGGGGACTCAAGCTCGACCCTGGTCAGTTGCGCCGGGGTGGCGATGTCATGAACGCCGTGGTTTGCGTCCTCGAGACGGTGACCGACCCCGGGGACGGCGTCGTGATCACCGCGCCGGTCTACCCGCCGTTCTGGCAGGTGACCAGCGGCTACCGCAGGCGCACGGTGGCGGTGGCGCTGACCCCCCAGGGCAGGCTCGACCTGAACGCCCTGGAGCAGGCATTCGCGGCCCCCGACGTGACCGCCTTTCTGCTCTGCTCGCCGCACAACCCCACCGGCACCGTGCACACCGCCGCGGAGCTGGCCGCCGTGGCCACGCTCTGTGCCGCCCACGGGGTTCGGCTGGTGGTGGACGAGATTCACGCCTGGCTGGTCGACCCAGGTGCCGCCTTCGTGCCGATTCTGAGCATTCCGGAGGCGCAACAGGCCGTGGTGGCGGTGTCGGCGGGAAAGTCGTGGAACCTGGCCGCCTTCAAGGCCGGGTTGTACGTCGCCGGCGAGCAGGCGCTGGACGTGCTGGACGATCTGCCGCCGCTGGCTCAGCAGTCCACCGGGCACCTGGGTGCCCTGGCGCACGCAACGGCGCTGCATGAGGAGCAGGCATGGGTCGACCAGGTGCGCTCCGAAGTGGCCGCCAACAAGCAACTGCTCAGCGACCTGTTGCATGCTCTGTTGCCGTCGGTGGAGTACCGACCGCAGCCCGGCACCTACCTGGCGTGGGTGGACTGTACGGCGCTGGGGTTGGCCAACCCGGCCCGGCACTTCGAGCAAACGGGCCGGGTGGCGTTCTCACCGGGCCGCAATTTCAGCCCCGAGCACCAACAGTGGGTACGGATCAATCTGGCCACCTCGCCGGCAATCATCACAGCAGCCGTCGAACGGATGGCCGCCTCGCTGCGCCGGTGAACGGACCTCGGCTCTGACCATTCGCCGACCAGGTGGGCATGGACAACCGTCGTCAGTCGAACAGTTGAGCCTGGGCGCTGCCGTGCCCCTGAAGGGTGCCGATGCCGATCAAGCTGAGAAAGACGGTGTCGATGCTGGTCGATGTCGTCACCTGCACGCTGCCGTCCGCGGCGAGGGTGGCGCGACCCTGCATGCCGGGTTCGTCGGCGATCACCCGGTTCGCGGCGGCCACTGCGGCTGCGGCGTCCGGACGGCGTCCGGCCTGGCGTTCGGCGGCCGTGGCGTCGACGGCAGCCCGGGCCGCCGCGGCTGCGGTCAGTTCGGCGCGACGGTCGGCGGCACTCTTACGACCACCGTCGACCACGAGCCCGGTGACCAACAGCAGGGCGACCACGACGACGACCAGAAACGATGACAGTGCCTGGCCGCGGTCACTGCTCGATCGGCGAGGATGCATCGTGCCAGTCTGCCCGGAGCGCTGCCCCAGTGGCGCGTTGTCCACAGGCCCAGGGTGCAAACCCACGACAATTGCGCGATTCTTCCGCGAGCCGGGGCCGGGCAATAGGGTGATGGTGTCATTCCCCCGTTGAGAGGTTCATTTCATGGTTCACAAGGTCGCACTGCTCACCGCCGGTGGTTTCGCCCCGTGCCTGTCGTCGGCGATCGGTGGTCTGATTCAGCGCTACACCGAGGTGGCTCCCGAGGTCGAGATCATCGCCTACCGTTACGGCTATCAGGGGCTGCTGACCGGTGACTACCTTGAAGTCACGCCCGAGGTGCGGGCGAAGGCTCATCTACTGCACAACTACGGCGGTTCGCCGATCGGCAACTCACGGGTCAAGCTGACCAATGCGAAAGACCTGGTGAAGCGGGGGCTGGTCGCCGAGGGTGTCGATCCGCTCAAGGTTGCCGCTGACCGGCTGGTGGCCGATGGCGTCGACGTGCTGCACACCATCGGCGGCGACGACACCAACACCACTGCCGCCGACCTGGCCGCCTACCTGGCCAGCAACGACTACGGGCTCACCGTGGTGGGCCTGCCCAAGACGATCGACAAC
This sequence comes from Micropruina sp., assembly GCF_047602085.1. Classification (GTDB taxonomy): domain Bacteria; phylum Actinomycetota; class Actinomycetes; order Propionibacteriales; family Propionibacteriaceae; genus Micropruina. The sequence continues at coordinate 6,322 of NZ_JASGID010000004.1, read as the reverse complement.
GACGTCTACCCGATCAAGCAGTCGTTGGGCGCCGACACAGCGGCCGAAATGGGTGCCCGGTTCGCCAAGAACGTGCTGGCCGAGCACAACGCCGGAACCCGCATCCTGATCATTCACGAGGTCATGGGCCGCAACTGCGGCTGGCTCACCGCCGCCACCGCGGCCAAGTACCACGCCTGGATCAAGGAGCAGGACTGGCTGCCCGAAATCGGGCTCGACGCCAAGGCATGGGATGTGCACGCGATCCTGCTGCCTGAGGTGGCGCTCGACATCGAGGCCGCAACCGATCGTCTGCTAGGGGTGATGGACGAGGTGGGCTGCGTCAACATCTTTCTCTCCGAAGGTGCGGGGGTGGCCGACATCGTTGCCGAGATGGAGCGCAACGGCGAAGAGGTGGCCCGTGACGCCTTCGGCCACATCCGGCTCGAAAGGATCAACCCCGGCGCCTGGTTCGCCACGAAGTACGCCGAGATGCTGAAGGCCGAGAAGGTTCTGGTGCAGAAGTCCGGGTACTACTCCCGCTCGGCCGCAGCCAACCAGTTCGACCTGGATCTGATCAGGTCGATGACCGACCTGGCGGTGACCTCGGCGCTGGCTGGCCAGCCCGGCGTGGTCGGCCACGACGAAGACAACGACGACGCGCTGAGCGTCATCGCCTTCGACCGGATCAAAGGCGGCAAGCCCTTCGACATCACCCAGCCCTGGTTCTTGCAACTGCTGTCCGAGATCGGCCAAGCCGAGCCGGTAGCCGCAGCACCCGTCGAGCACTGACCCGCCACGTCGTCGGCGTCCCGGCGCTGTTTCCCCTGCACGGGAAGCGCTGATTTCCGCTGGTCGAGCTTGTCGAGACCTGAAGAGGAGGGCTGATTTCCGCTGGTCGAGCCTGTCGAGACCTCAAAAGCGGCACTCTCACCAGAGGTTTCGACAGGCTCGACCGGCGCTGAGTACGTGCATCGGTACCGCCCTATCGTCCACGTCGAAGCCGAGCACCGTGACCGGCGACCGGCTACGGCAGTGGCAACTCGAGCGCAACCCGTAGGGCCACCTGCCCGGCGTGGAGCGACTCTTCTCGCAACCGCAGCTCCTGTGCAATCAACGCCAGGTACGTGTCGGCGGGCTCCCCCGCCTCGCGGGCCCGGACGGCGTCGGTGGCCAGGCAACTCTCGGCCACCACCGTGTCTTGCAACTCGCCCAGCGCCTCGGTGACTGCCTCCCAGGCTGCGGCCAATTGCTGGGCCGGACCGTCGAACAGCGGCACCAGCGCCTCGGAGCAGTACCGGGCGGCTTTGGCGGCCTTGCGCACCTCGTGCCAGCGATGGACGTCGTCGCTGATCTCGACCGCACGCTCATCAAGGCGACGCACCCGGTCTGCTGCCCCGCCCAGCAGGTCGCTCAGCTCGGCCGCGCTGACCGCGCGCCCCGCTCGCCGTAACGGAGGGTCGCTGACGAACCCGGTCAGTGCCGTGCGCAACTCCGCGTAGCGGCTGGTGCGCATCGACTGCACCAGCGATGCGTGCGCCTGCGCATGGGTGGCATCCAGCGCCGCGCCCAGCCGGCGCCGCACCGGCCCGACGACCTGGTCCGGGTCGAGGTCGCCGAGGGCCGCCAGCAGCCGCTGTTTGAGCACTTCGGCGTCGCGCGGCGCCCCCAGATGATCGGCGTGCCAGGCCAGTTCGCTACGCAGCCGGCCGGTTCGGGAGTGCTTGAACAGTGGCGCGAAGGTGCGTAGTGCGCTGCGCGACCGGCGGGTCGCGACGCGGCTGCGGTGCACCGCATCCGGGGCGTCGGCGAGCACGTCGGTGGAGCGTGCGGCGATCACCTCGGCCTGCGCGCGCAGGTAGCCCAATACGGCACCGGCTGCCTCAGTCACGAACGGTTCCCGCCTCGTCCGTGCGCACGACGCCCAGTTCGTCGATCACTTCTTGCGGTTCGGGCAAAGCCTGTCGGCGCCGGTTGCGCGGCACGCGGGGCGGCGCCTCGTCGTCGGGCCCCAGCGCCGAGCCGAGCAGAATGGGGGTGACGGCAGCGAACGCCCACACCGCCAGTGCCGACGGCGAGCGCAGCGTCAGCCCGATCGGCACCGAGTCACCCGGTTTGGCTATGGCCAGCCGTTCGTCGAACGACGCGCCGCCCAGTAACTGGCCCAGTTGCCAGCAGACCACACCCGCCAGCGCGCCGAGACCGACAGCCAGCAGGGCCGACAGCCAGCCCAGGCCCTTGAATCGCCGCCAGGTGAAAATGCCGATCGCCGCCCCGAAGACCGCCCCGAGCAGCACGTACCAGGCGTCGGCGGAGAAGACCTGGGTGAGTGCCCGCTCGGTGACGGTGGCGGATCCGTCCGGCTGCACGGTGTAGCTGGGCAGTTGCACCACCAGCCGCCAGAGCACCGCCGCGACGATGCCGACCACCAGCGCGGCGACCCCGAACATGGACGCCGACCAACTGTCACGGTGCCGCGTTCTGGTCGGGGTCTCATCCACCACGGGGGACGGCGCACTGGTCACTGCCCCAGCCTAACGGGCCGCGTCGATCGCCGGTGGTGGAGGCTGACCAGACTTCTCATCGTTGTTGCGGGTCAGGGTCTCGACAAGCTCGACCAACGACAGACTCGACCGGCGACAAGCTCGACCGGCGACAAACGCGGCAGGCGACCGGCGGCTACACGCAGGACGGCCCGAGCAACGCCTTAAGGTCGGCCATCAACGGTGGCGACGGCATCACCCGCAAGGTCTCTTCCAGCTTCCACACCGTGGTGCGGTTGCTCGACGTAGTGAGTCGCACCCGCACCTCCGTGGCGCCGGGGTGGTTGGTCAGCACGGTGCGGAGCTGCTGCACCACCGCCGGCGTACAGCGGGCCGCGGGCAGCGAGATCACCACCGGGCCGGATGACCCCTCGGAGACGTCCGGGAAGCTCACATCGGTGCCCCGCAATTCCACGCCTTCGTCCTTGCCGACCAGCTTGCCCTTGATCCGCACGATGGTGTCGGTGGCCAGTTGCAGGGCCACCAGTTGATAGGCCTTGGGGAACAGCAGGACCTCGATGGACGCCTCCAGGTCTTCGACCGTGACAATCGCCCACAGGTCGCCGTTCTTGGTCTGCTTGCGGTTGACGGAAGTGATCATGCCCGCGATCGCGGTGGAGATGTCGCGCGGGCCGTCGTCGGCCACCAAGGCACCGATCGAGTGATCGCGGTTGGCGAGCAGCACGTGCTCCAAGCCGAGCAGCGGATGATCCGAGACGTACAGCCCGAGCATCTCGCGCTCGAACGCCAGCCGCACTCGCTTGTCCCATTCCTCCACCACCGGAATCGGGCTGCTCACCATCGCCTCTGCCCCGCCGAAGTCGCCGAACAGGTCGTCTTGGCCGTTGGCCTGGTTGCGTTTCAGGTCGATCACCTCGTCGACCTTCTGCTCGTAGCACTCCATCAGCGACCGCCGGGTGTGCCCCAGCGAATCGAAGGCGCCGGCCTTGATCAGCGATTCGATCACCCGCTTGTTGCACACCACCAGCGGCACGTTGTCCAGGAACTCGTTGAAATCGGACGCCTTGCCGTTGGTTTCGCGGCCCTCGACGATCCCCTTCACCACGTTGTCGCCGACGTTGCGGATGGCGCCCAGGCCGTAGCGGATGTCGGTGCCGACGGGGGTGAACATGCCGTCGGATTCGTTGACGTCGGGGGGCAGCACCTTGATGCCCATCCGGCGGCATTCGGCCAGGTAGATCGCCGATTTGTCCTTATCGTCCTTCACCGACTGCAGCAGGGCCGCCATGTATTCGGCCGGGTAGTTGGCCTTCAGATAGGCCGTCCAGTACGAGATCAGCCCGTAGGCGGCGGTGTGCGCCTTGTTGAAAGCGTAGTCCGAGAAGGGCACCAGAATGTCCCACAGCGATTTTATCGCCGCGTCGGAAAAGCCGTTGGCGTGCATACCGGATTCGAAGTTGACGAACTCGGCTTCCAGCACCTCCTTCTTCTTCTTGCCCATCGCCCGGCGCAACTCGTCGGCCGCACCCAGGGTGTAGTTGGCCACCTTCACCGCGATCTGTTGCACCTGCTCCTGGTACACGATCAGGCCGTAGGTGAGGTCGAGGATCTCGGCGAGCGGCTCGGCCAACTCGGGGTGGATCGCGGTGATGGGCTGCTTGCCGGTCTTGCGCAACGCGTAGTTGGTGTGGCTGTTGGCGCCCATCGGGCCGGGCCGGTATAGCGCCAGCGCCGCGGAGATGTCCTCGAAGTTGTCCGGCTGCATCTGGCGCAGCAGGACGCGCATGCCGGAGCCGTCCAGCTGGAAGATGCCGAGAGTGTCGCCGGAGGCCAGCAGTTCGTAGGTCTTGGCGTCGGTGGTGTGCTTGCTGAGCTCGTCCAGGTCGAGGTCGATGCCCTGGTTGGCCTTCACGTTGGCGATGGCGTCGTCCAGGATGGTCAGGTTGCGCAGGCCGAGGAAGTCCATCTTGACCAGGCCCAGCGATTCGCAGCTCGGGTAGTCGAACTGGGTGATGATCTGGCCGTCCGATTCGCGCTTCATCACCGGGATGACGTCGAGCAGCGGCGCCGACGACATGATCACGCCGGCGGCGTGGACGCCCCACTGGCGCTTCAGGCCCTCGATGCCCATCGCCGTGTCGACGACCTCTTTGACCTCGGGCTCGGCCTCATACATCGCCCGGAACTCGCCGCCCTCGGCGTAGCGGGCATGCTGCGGGTTGAACACCTCCGGCAGCGGCACATCCTTGCCCATCACCGGTGGGGTGTAGGCCTTGGTGATCTTCTCCCCCAGCCCGAACGGCTTGCCCAGCACGCGTCCGGCGTCCTTGATCGCCTGCTTGGCCTTGATGGTGCCGTAGGTGACGATCTGGCAGACGTGGTCGTCGCCGTACTTCTCGGTGACGTAGCGGATCACCTCGCCCCGCCGGCGCTCGTCGAAGTCGATGTCGAAGTCGGGCATCGAGGGACGTTCGGGGTTCAGGAAGCGTTCGAAGATCAGCCCGTGAGGCACCGGGTCGAGATCGGTGATCCGCAGTGCATAGGCGCACATCGAGCCTGCGCCGGAACCGCGACCCGGACCGACCCGGATGCCGTTGTTCTTCGCCCAGTTGATGAAGTCGGCAACGACCAAGAAGTATCCGCAATAGGACTTATCGGTGATGACCTGGGTCTCGAAAGCGGCCTGCTGAGTTGCGTAGTCGGGGACGCCGTCGGGGAACCGGCGCTCCAGGCCGCGGCGGACCTCCTTTGCGAACCAGGACTCCTCGGTTTCGCCGGCGGGCACCGGGAACCGGGCCATGTAGGTGCCGGTGCCCTCGTCGAAATGGGTCTCACAGCGTTCGGCGATGGCGAGCGTGTTGTCGCAGGCCTCGGGCAGTTCGCGCCAGATTTCGCGCATCTCGGCCGGACTCTTCAGGTAGTAGCCGTTGCCGTCGAATTTGAACCGGTTCGGGGTGTCCCGGTTCGAGCCGGACGACACGCACAGCAGGGTGTCGTGGGCGTCGGCGTCATTCGCGTGCACGTAGTGCAGGTCGTTGGTGGCCACCAGCGGCAGCTTCAGGTCCTTGGCCAGCCGCAACAGGTCCTGCCGGACCCGGCGTTCGATGTCGAGACCGTGGTCCATCAACTCGCAGTAGAAGTTGCCTTCGCCGAAGATGTCGCGGAACTCGGCGGCCGATTCGACGGCCTGCTGGTACTGGCCGAGCCGCAGATAGGTCTGCACTTCGCCGGACGGGCAGCCGGTGGTGGCCAGCAAACCCTTGGCGTAGCGGTTGAGCAGTTCCCGGTCGGCGCGCGGCTTGTAGAAGAACCCCTCCAGGGAGCTCAGCGAGCTCAGCCGGAACAGGTTGTGCATGCCCTCGGAGTTCTGCGCCCACATCGTCATGTGCGTGTACGCGCCCTTGGACGCCACGTCGTCGCCGGTACCGTCACCGAACTGGACGCGCTTGCGCTCGCTGCGGTGCGTCTTCGGAGTCAGGTACGCCTCGAGCCCGATGATCGGCTTCACCGCGGAGCCCTTGGCCGCCTTGTACCACTCGTAGGCGCCGAACAGGTTGCCGTGATCGGTGACGGCCAGGGCCGGCATGCCCATCTGCTCGCAGCCCTTGACCAGATCCTTGAGCCGCGCGGCGCCGTCCAGCATCGAGTACTCGGAATGGCAGTGCAGATGCACGAACCCATCGGCCATCGGCGGTTTCGACCTCCAGAAGTCTGTGGTGGACCGGGCTGATCGCCAGGGGGAAGTTCCAGCGGAGCCCCTACCCTAACCCCGCCGGCCGACGCTGCCCGGCGACACTCGGTGCGTGGGGCGGCGGCCCGGCGTGTCGGCCGGCGGACGG
>NZ_JASGID010000003.1:0-13539 GCF_047602085.1 Micropruina sp. | reverse complement strand
AGGTGTTGCGCCTAGCAAAGGGTCAGTTCGAAAGTTCCGGACTGGCCTTTTGCCATTGGTGGTGCACACCATTTCACCCCGACAGCACCTCTCCGAGGGCGTCGAGACCCCGGGCAACCCCGTCGGGGGCGATGTGTGCGTAGACGTTGGCCGTGATCGCCACGGACGAATGGCCACGTACCGCCGACACCGCCGCCAGGAAACCTCGGCCTCCAGCATCAGTGCCGCTGCGGACTCAGTCGCCATGCGAAGCGATGCCCAGAGACGTCCGACGAGTGGTCTGATGACGAGTGGCTGGAAGCGAGAGCGGCGAAGGCTCGCCGCAAGGTCCCACCCAGCTGGGCGCAGGCCGGCCCGATCCTTCCCCAGCGAGGCGATCTGGACCTGGCCCGAGCACCTCGCCCCCTCGCCGCCCACGCCAGCACCTCGCAGGCGTCCAACCGTTGAGATTTCGAGTGCCCCTTGCCGATCACAAGGAAGTTCTACGTCTCACTGAGCGTAGTTGTCCCAATATTTGGCCATCTTGTCCAAATATTGGATCACCGATTTGCATCTGGTAGAGGCAACCAGAAAGGTATGTCACGCAAGTGCAGGCAATGGAGCCGCAGGACATGTGACGCAAGAGAGGCACATCATGACCGCTCCAGCCTTGGTGATGGTGGGAATGGGTAGCACCGATGCCCAAGTGGCTCAGGTCGCGCACTCCCTGCGCAAGGGTCTGCAAAGCATGCGGGCCGGGCTTTCTGTGCATTGCGCATTTCTCGAGCATAGCTCCCCCACGCCCGCCCAGGTGGTCGGCCAGTTGATCAAGCAGGGCACCAACGAAATCGTGCTGGTGCCGTTGCAGCTCACCCACGCCATCGACCCCGACGAGCGGGTGCTCGGCCAGGCCACCAAGCTGCGCACGATCCACCCCGACCTACGCGTGCAGGTGTCGCGGCCGATCGGGCCCGAGGTGAACCTGCTCAGCGTTCTCGACCAGCGGCTGCGGGCCTCGCTCAGCAACAGCCGGGTGCTCGAACTCGACGGGCTGGTGCTGTCGTCGGCACGCAGCGGCGACGTGCGCGGCAATGCCCTGCTGGCCCGGCGGGCCCGGCAGTGGTCGACTCACCACCGTCTGCCCTGCCTCACCGCCGTTGCGGACGGTTCCGGGCCGTCGGTCGCCCAGGCGGTTCAGGGTCTACGCGCGCAAGGCCGTCGGCACATCGCGGTCGGCTCGTTCTTTCTCACCGCCACCGAGTTGTTCCACGCTCAGGCCGAACTGGCCGAGCGGTGCGGAGCGGTCTCGGTGAGCGAGCCCTTGGGGTCGGCCAACGAGGTGATGGAGCTGATTCTCGCCCGCTACGCCTTCGCGGCAATGGACCTGCTCGACATCGGCTTCGAAGAGCTCGACGACGACCTGCCCGCGCGTCACCTCAGCATCGTCAGCGCCTGAACCCCGACGCCCCGGGCGGACCACGGCGATCTCGCCGCGGCGTGCCGCAGCGTCGGTGACCTGGGCCGGGCCTACGCCTTCGCGACCCGAGCCTTCTCGGCCGCGACGTCGAAGGTGGCTTCGGGCCAGCCCAGGTCCATGCCCACCAGATGCTCGCGCAGCAGTTGCGCAACGGCCCAGTTGCGGTACCACTTGCGGTCGGCGGGAATGACGAACCAGGGCGCGTAGTCGGTGTTGCACCGCTCCAAGGCATCGGCGTAGGCCTGTTGGTAGGCCGGCCACTTGGCGCGGGCGTCGATGTCTTTGGGGTTGTACTTCCAGTACTTGTCGGGGCTGGCCAGCCGGGCTGCCAGACGCGCCTTCTGCTCTTCGAACGACACGTTCAAGAAGCACTTGATCACCGTGGTGCCCTCGTCGGTGATCTGCTTCTCGAGCGCGTTGATCTCGTCGTAGCGCTTGCTCCACTCGCTCACCGGGACCAATTGCTCAACCCGCACCACCAGCACGTCTTCGTACTGGGAGCGGTCGAAGATGCCGATCATGCCGGGGCTGGGCAGCGCCTTCTCGATGCGCCACAGGTAGTGGTGCTGGCGTTCCTCCACGGTGGGCGCCTTGAACGAGGTGAGCTGAATGCCCTGCGGGTCGACCATGCCCATGGCGTGCCGAATCACGCCCCCCTTGCCCGAGGTGTCCATACCTTGCAGCAGCACCAGCACCCGCTTGGCGGTGTCGGGGGCAGCCCGTCCGTTGGCGAACAGCCGCTCCTGCAGGTCTGAGATCTGCGGGGCGAGGGCCGCGGTCAGCGCGGCTGCGTCGTCCTTGCCCTTGCCGGGGTAACCGTGGGTGGCCGCGGTGTCGAGCCGGCTCAGGTCGACCCGGCCGGCGGGCAGGCGCAACAAATGACTCAGCGACTGGTTCGTGCGGCGGGGCGTCTTCGAGGTGCTCTTGGCTGCCATCCCAGTAGTGTGGCGCACCGCCGCACCACCAGGGAAGCGCTGATCACCGCGGCCACCGCGGGCTGAACTAGTCGAAACCCCTGGTCAGAGCACTCTATTCGAGGTCTCGACACGTTCGACCAGCGCCAATCAGCGCTTCCCTGAGCAGTGGTGGGACGTCAGTCGCCCATGATTTCAGGCTTCGGGAGCCAGAATCTGGGCCAGGTCGTAGCCGACCGGCTCGTCCAACTGCTGATAGGTGCACGAGCGCGGGTCGCGATCGGGCCGCCACCGGTTGAACTGGGCGGAGTGCCGAAACCGGACGCCCTCCAGGTGCTCGTAGCGCACCTCGACCACCAGCTCGGGCCGCAGCGGGGTGAACGACAGATCCTTGCCGTTGTTCCAACGGCTGCCGGCCGAGTTCTGCGGTGTGCGGGTGCCCTGCTCCTGCCGCGCCCGGGCCCACGGGTGGCCGTCGAAGCTGGTGACCAGCGGCTGCAGTTGCCTGAACAACTCCTTGCGCCGGGCCGCGGCAAAGGCGCCGATCACGCCCACCGAGGCCAGCTCTCCCGCATCGTTGTACAGGCCGAGCAGCAGCGACCCGACGGCGTCCGGCCCGCTGGCGTGGGTGCGGTAGCCGGCCACCACGCACTCGGCGGTGCGCTGGTGCTTGATCTTGAACATGGTGCGCCGGTCGGGTTGGTAGGTTCCGGCCAGCGGCTTGGCCACCACCCCGTCGAGCCCCGCCCCCTCGAACTGGTTGAACCACTGCTGCGCCAGGGCCGGGTCGCCGGTGGCCGGAGTGAGATGAACCGGCGGCCCCGCATCGGCCATCGCCGCTTCGAGAGCCGCTCGCCGCTGTTCGAACGGCGCGCCGGTGAGGTCGCGATCACCGAGCGCCAGCAGGTCGAAAGCGACGAAGCTGGCCGGGGTAGTCCCACTGAGCATCGCGATCCGGCTAGCGGCCGGGTGAATGCGTTGCGACAGCACCTCGAACTGTAACCGGTGGCCGACCACCACGATGATCTCGCCGTCAACCACGCAACGCTCCGGCAGGCTCGCCTTGACCGCCGCGACGAGTTCGGGAAAGTACCGGGTCAGCGAACGTTCGTTGCGCGACCCAATCTCGACCTGATCGCCGTCGCGGAACACGATCGAGCGGAAGCCGTCCCACTTGGGCTCGTACGACAACGCGCCGGTGGGAATGGTGGCCACCGACTTGGCCAGCATGGGCTTGACCGGCGGCATCACTGGTAACTGCATGGCCACCCATTGAACACCGTGTTCCGCACACGCGGCTTGGCCAGGACGCGGCCGAACCACCGGGTGAGGCTGAGGTCGCTTGGGTCACTGTTTCGGGCGCCCACCAGCACTGGTCAGGGGCTCTGAAACCGGCGAGGGCCGGCTACCCGACGACTGCGGCTGACGAGCAAGCCCCACGGCGCTGCGCAGCGTGGTTCGATGGGTGCCAGCGCCGACTGACTTCAACGAGGAGGAGACAACGATGTCTGACGACACCCTGACCCTTGACCCGGCCACAACGGCCGTGGTGCTGATCGAGTACCAGAACGAGTTCACCACCGAGGGCGGTGTGCTACACGGCGCCGTCGCCGGCGTGATAGACTCCACCGGCATGCTCGGCAACACTCGCGCGTTCGTCGACAAGGCCCGGGCGGCCGGCGTCACGATCATGCACGCGCCGATCACCTTCGCCCCCGGCTATGCCGAACTCACCCGCCACCCGTACGGCATTCTGGCCGGCGTCGTCGGCGGCAACGCCTTCGTCAAGGGCACCTGGGGTGCGGCGATCGTCGATGAACTCGCCCCGGCCGAGGGCGACATCGTGATCGAGGGCAAGCGCGGGCTCGATACCTTCGCCAGCACCAACCTCGACTTCATTTTGCGCAGCAAGGGCATCGACACCGTGATCCTGGGCGGTTTTCTGACCAACTGCTGCGTCGAGTCGACGATGCGAACCGCCTACGAGAACGGCTACCGGGTGATCACGCTGACCGACTGCGTGGCCGCGACGTCGGCCGCCGAGCACGAGAACGCGCTCGCTTTCGACTACCCGATGTTCAGCCATCCGCTGACGTCGACGCAGGTCGCGGCCGCCCTGTAGGCCCACCCGCTGATCGAGCTATGCCGAACCCCGCGCGACAGTTCTCGACAAGCACCGACCACCACAACCAGCACTGGTTGAGCCTGGCGAAACCCCTAGCGAGAGCACTCCAGCCCGAGGTCTCGACACGCTCGACCAACGAAAAGCAGCACTCCCACCAAAGGCCTCGACACGCTCGACCAACGACAATCGGCGTCACGGCCAGTTTGCCGGGTTCTTCTTGGACGGCTGCACCCGGGGTGGCTCCCCCGGCATCTTGGGGTACTCCGGCGGGTACGGCATTTCGGCTCCCCCGTCGGCGGCGGCGTCGGCGTCGTACCACTCCAGGGCCGCGTCGATCGGTGCCGGGTCGGTGGCGTACAACGGGGCCCACACGTCGCCGCGCTGCGCGAACCGGTCCGGCATGGTGAGCAGGGTGAAGTCATCAGGGCTGACCGACGGCAGCTCGTCCCAGGTCACCGGCGCCGAAACCCGCCCGGCCTGGGTGGGCCGGATCGAGTACGCCGAGGTCATCAGCCGGTCGCGGGCCATCTGGTTGAAGTCCACGAAGATCCGCGCTCCGCGCTCCTCCTTCCACCAGTTCACCGTCACCTGCTGTGGCAGCCGGCGGGCCAGGGCACGTCCGATCGCGATGGTGGCGTGCCGGGCCGCGATGAAGTCGCACGGCACGATCGGTGCGAACACGTGCACCCCGCGTCCGCCGCTGGTCTTGGCGAAACCGGTCAGCCCGGCCTGTTCGAGCACCTCACGAAGTTCACGTGCGGCGACCACCGCATCGGCGAAGCCGGTGCCGGGTTGCGGGTCGAGATCGATGCGCAGCTGATCGACCAACTCGGTCTGCGGCGCCCGCACCGGCCACGGATGAAACCGGACGGTGCCCAGGTTCACCATCCACACCACGGTGGCCAGATCGGCCGGGCAGACCTGCTCGGCCCCACGGCCCGACGGAAACTTCACCGTCGCCGTCCGCACCCACTCGGGCAGGCCCCTGGGTGCCCGCTTCTGGTAGAACGCGTCACCCTCGGGGTTCTCGCGGCTGACCAGCGACGACGCCTCGCTCACCCCGCCCGGCCAGCGCTCCATGGTGGTCGGACGGTCCTTGAGCGCCGCCAGGATGCCCGGCCCGACGCTCAGGAAATATTCGGCCACCTGCAGCTTGTTCAACCCCAGGGCAGCAAAGTACGGCTTGCTGGGGCTCGAGATGCGAACGGAGCGTCCGCTCACATCGAGCTCGACCGGAGCCTCGGGCATGGGCCTCAGCCTACGCACCTACCCTGGAGCCGCCGATCACCACGAAAGAGGTCACATGCAACTCGATCCGAAGCAGTTCAAGACCCCTGAGCAGTGGCGCGCCCAGTTGACCCCGCAGGAGTACCACGTGCTGCGCGAGGCGGGCACTGAGCGTCCGTTCACCGGCGAGTACACCGACACCACGACCACCGGCACCTACTACTGCCGCGGTTGTGGCGCGAAGCTGTTCACCAGCGACACCAAATTCGAGTCGCACTGCGGCTGGCCTTCGTTCTTTCAACCCGAGACCGACAGCGTGCGTTACATCGAAGACCGGTCGCTGTGGCAGCTGCGCACCGAGGTGCGCTGCGCCACCTGCGACTCGCACCTGGGGCACGTGTTCACCGGCGAGGGCTACGACACCCCCACCGACCGGCGCTACTGCATCAACTCGATCTGCCTGGTGCTGGAGCCCGAGAAGAGCCAGTGACGGTTGCGTTCCTCCCGGCGAGTCCCACCCACGGACGGCGGGCCCACGGCTACATTCGCATGCGTGGGAGGAGCGCGTAGAACCATGGCTGAAGGCCCTCGGTTGTTCGACGAAGCGGTGGCCGCGCTGCAAACCATGCACTGGCGACCCGAACTTGTGATCGAAGAGATCCCGGCACCGCAGCGGATCGCGCCGCACGCGGTGGCGGTGGCGGCCGAAGTCGTCGCGGGCGGCGAAGACCTGGGCAACGGCCGGCTGGTGCTGCTGCACGACCCGGCAGGCAACCCCTCGTGGGACGGCGACTTCCGGTGCGTCACCTACGCCCGGGCCGAGGTCGACGCCGAGATGGTCGCCGACCCGCTGCTCACCGAGGTGGGCTGGTCGTGGCTCACCGATGCGCTCGAGCGCTACGGCGCTGCCTACACCGCACCCAGCGGCACCGTGACCGCCGTCTCGTCACGCGCGTTCGGCGCCATGTCGGCCGATCCGCCGCGCGCCGAGATCGAGATTCGTGCCTCGTGGACGCCCGTCGTCACCGCCGCCGACGACATCACCAGTCACCTGATGAGCTGGTCCGAACTGCTGTGCACGACCGCCGGCCTGCCGCCGCTGCCCGAGGGCGTGGTCGTCATGTCGGCTCGCCGACGCCGGTGAGCGCCGCGTCCGACGAACCCGCGCTGCCCGTCTTGGAGGCGCCGGCCGATGGCGTGCCCCCCGTGGTCGTCACCCAGCAGCAACTGGACGCCACCGTCGCCGCACTGTCGGCCGGCACCGGGCCGATCGCGATCGACACCGAACGGGCGCACGGCTTTCGCTACTCGGCCCGCGCCTACCTGATTCAGTTGCGTCGGGAGGGTGCCGGCACGTTTCTGGTCGACCCGATCGCCTTCGGCTCACCCGATGCCCCGGCCGACCTGTCGGGACTGGCCGCGGCGCTGGCCGCTGACGAGTGGGTACTACACGCCGCCACCCAGGACCTACCCTGCCTGGCCGAGGTGGGCATGCTGCCCAGCAAGCTTTTCGACACCGAGCTGGCCGCCCGGTTGGTCGGCATGCCGCGGGTGGCCTTGGGCACCCTGATCGAAGAGGCGTTCGGCCTGCGGTTGCGCAAGGAGCACTCCGCGGCGGACTGGTCGCGCCGGCCCTTGCCGGAGGAGTGGCTGAACTACGCCGCCCTCGACGTCGAACTGCTAATCGACCTGCGCGACTGGCTGGCCGAGAAGCTGCACGTCGCCGGCAAGACCGAGTGGGCCACGCAGGAGTTCGCCCACCTGGTCGATCGGGCCGGGATCATTCCCCCGCCCCGACCCGACCCGTGGCGGCGCACGTCGGGGCTGCACGCTGTGCGCAGCTCACGCGGCCTGGCCGTGGTGCGCGAGCTGTGGCGGGTGCGCGACGAACTCGCCTCGGGTATGGACCGGGCACCCGGCAAGATCCTGCCCGACCGTGCGATCAGCGGCCTGGCCGCCCGGCTGAATGCCGCCGAGGTGAAGCAGTTGGGGCCGTCCGACCTGTCGGCGATACCCGAGTTCGCCTGGCGGGCGCCGTCGCGTTACCGGGCACGCTGGCTGGCCGCCCTCGACCGCGTCGCGACCCTCACCCGTGACCAGTTGCCGGTCAAGGCGCTGCCCGCTGAAGGGCCGCCGCCACCACGCGCCTGGGAAACACGCAACCCCGTGGCCGCGGCGCGCTGGGACGCCGTCCGGCCGGCCGTGCTCGAACTCGCCGAGCAGCTCGTCGTGCCGGTGGAGAACCTGATCAGCCCGGACGCGCTGCGCCGGGTGCTGTGGCAACCCCCGGTTCCGTTGACCGCCGAGACCGTGGACGCCGCGCTGGCCGCCGACCTGGTGCGTCCGTGGCAACGCGAGCTGGTGGTGCCGGTGATCGTGCGGCACAGCACCGCTGCCTGAACCCAGAACCCGCCACTGCCTATAGTGAGCGGGTGTCAGACCCCGGCCACCAACCGACCTGGGCCTTCGGAAGCCAGCCGATGCGGCACCCTCCGCCGGTCGGAGTACCCGCGTGGCTGCCGATACCGCCGCCTCCTGCGACACCACCACCCGCGACACCACCACCCAACCGCCGACACCCGGGGCTGCCGGCGATCATGGTGATCGCAGTCGTGGTGGCCGCGATCGCCGTGTCCGCCCTGCTCGGGCGGCCGATCTCGGCCTGGTCGACCTCGCCGGTGATGGCCTACATTCCGCCCTCGGGCACCCGGGTGGTGCTGCAGGGGTCGGATGCCAGCGACACCGTCGACGAATACTTCGCCGGAGTCGGCTTCGAGGTCATGGCCAGCGGCCCGGCAGCCGCCCACTATGCTGCCGGGGGTGGCACGGGGGCCATCACCAGCACCACCTGGGTGCGGCTACGCGAGGTCACCGCCGGAGCAGACGGAGGCATCGCCGAACAACTGACCCAGTTCTTCGCGGCCACCCCCACCGGGCTGGAGTTGCGGGTCGGCGCCTGGGCCAAGACCTTCGTGGCCTTTCGACCCGGCCTACCCGTGCTGCCCGTGGCGGTGACCGACGGTCAACACTGGACGGCCACCGGCACAGCGGTGCTGGGTGCGGCCGACACGATCAGTGGCACCGAGCCCTACACCGCCGGCTTCACCGCCGCGACCGGCGAGGCCGGCTGCGTCACCGTAGCCAGGTCGCTCACCCTGGGCACCGGCTCGACGGCATCGACCGAGCAGTCGAGCGCCACCTGGTGCCCGGGTCGCGGCATCACCGCCGCCGCCGACGACGCACGCACCGCGGCGGCGGTCGATCGGCCACCCGTGTGGACCGGCCCAGCGCGCGACCACCAACCGAAGACACCCGATCTGGGCGTGGCCTGGCGGTTCGCCCGGCGCGACCTGAACGGATTGCCGCCCCTGACCCTGAGCAGCAACCAAGCCCCGGCTGTACTGCCCGGTCCGGTGGTCGTCAGCGTCAACACGCCCGGCAACGATCTCGTCGCCCGCGGCTGGGACGACGGCACCGCCGACGCCCGCTGGGTGGCGCACCCCGGCGGTCAGGTCACCGCCGTGGCGTCCGTCGGACGAGTCGTGGTCGCCGCCACCAGCCTGCGGCAACTGGTCGGCTACGGCGAGCACGGCGAGTACCTGTGGCAGGCAGCACTGGGCGACGTCAGCGCCGTACCGATCGCGGTGCTGGGGCCCCTGGCCATCGTCGCCACCCTGGACGGACAGATCACGGCCTTCCGGGCGTCCGACGGCACCGTGGCATGGCGGTCGGCGCTCGACACCCAGATTCTGCAGCCGATGGTGGTGGACGGCTCGACCGCGGCCGTCATCGATCAGGCCGGCACCGTGCGGGTGTTCGATGCCGGCGGCAGCACGGTCAGCGAGGCGTCCACCGTGGTGCCGGAGGCGTTCACCGTGACATCGGGGGTGGCGGTGGTGGCCAGCCAGGCCGACCGCTATGTGCGCGCATTCCGGCTGGCGGACGGCCGCCAGCTCTGGCGGGTGGAGGTGCCCGGCAATCGCAAGCAGATCGTCGGTGCCGGCGACCTGGTGGCGGTTCGCACCCTCGACACGCTGACCGCCCTGCGGTTGAGCGACGGCAGCAGCGCCTGGGCGAAAGACCTGGCCGGCACATCGATGCTCGCTCAGGACGGGTCATTGGTGGTGACCGACCACACGACCGTCCACCGGTTCGCACCAGACGGATCGAGCCTGGGCGCGTTCGTGACCCAAGAGAAGGACCTGTCGTTCGGCCCCGGCGCCGTGCTGGCCCTCGCCGACGGGAGCCTGTTGGTGTTCTTCAACGCCACCGTGTACCGGCTGGGGGGCGAATGAGAACAGCGCGGGCGCTGGCCAATGTGCTGCGCGACCTGGTCTGGCTCACCGTTGTGCAACCGGTGCAGGAGGGACGTCTCAGGGCGAAGGACTGGCCGGTCGGGCTGCGCGCGATCGTAGGCACTTCGTTTGTGCTCTACGCGTTGCTAGCGCTGGCCGTGGTGTTCGCCGGGCTGCTGCGCGGGCTGGGCGACCTGGTGGTCACGCCATCGGGAACCAGCCTGCCCGTGCTCGGCATCTGGCTGGCCGTCTCTGGCGCTGTCGTGTCGCTCGCCCTGTTGGTGACTGCTGCGCTGCACCTGCCGTGGTGGGTCAAGCTGGCCGCTTTTCTGGTGCTGCTGCCGGTGCTGAGTTCGCTGTTGACGGGGGTGCTCACCCAGCCCCTGCTGCTCATTCCTGCCGCCCTCGCGGTGCTGTTTCTGATCGTGCTGTTCGTTGCGCGGGCCCGGGCCGGGTACGCCTGGTGGGAGTTCGTTGCCGTCACCGGGGCCCTGGTCGGGGCCTTCGCCGTACCCCTGGCGAGCAACAACACGATCGCCATTCTCAACGTCGACTGGCGCGGCTATGTGATCGATGGCACGGTCCAGCAACTGCAGAATGCCGCGACTCCCTCGCTGTACGTCGCGGGTGCCGCCTTGGCCCAGATCGCGGTCACCGCCTCGTTCGCGGGGGTGGCGGCAGCAGACCGCGAGTTGTCGCGCGGTACGATCCGGGTCGTTGCGGTGCTGGTGGTGATCTGGGCCGGCTTCGAGTTCGTCCGGCTGGTCGGTGACCCTGAGAACCCGGCCAGCGGCTGGCTCGGGTCGCTGCTGGCGGTGCTGGCCGCCGCGGCGCTCATGGTCGGGGTGGTGCGGGTGGCGGGGCGCGCGCCCGCCTGGCCTGACCTCAATGAGGACTCCACCGTCCTCAACTACGCCATCGCCGTCGGGGCGATCCTGCTGATCCTGATCAACCCGTTGCTGATCTGGCTGCACGCCATGACTCGCCTGACCGGCCCGGAGTGGCTGGCAGCGGCCCTGGACGTGGCCACCTCGACCATTCTGGGCCAGCAGACCATCACGTGGTCGCGCGTCGCCACCGGAATGGTCGCCCTGGCGGTCACGCTGCGGCTGGCCCGGCGCGGACGTCCCTGGGCAGCCATGTTCTGCAGCGCCGTCACCGTCCTGGCGGTCTTCCAACTGCTGCGCACCAGCGGTTTCGCAGCGTGGACCGACGTGTCGCCCACCCAATTGGCCGGCGTGCTGCTCGCCGTCACCCTGATCGTCACGGCCACGCTGCTACCGCGGCGCGAGTTGACCGGCATGCGAGCCATGGCCCTCGGCTCGGCGACCCTGGTGTGCCTGGTCTACCCACACCGGGCGATTCTCGACGACCCGATCAGCGCGCTACTCGGGTTCAGTGGTGTCGCCGTGGTGCTGTTCGGCCTGATCTGGCGGGCGCTCACCGAGGGCGACATCGCCCAACACGGCACGCGGCGGTGGCCGGTGCCCGCCCGGGTGCTGCTCTTCTGCGCCAGCGCGCTGCTGGGCGTGACGGTCACGGCCTTCGTGACCCTGAGCCGCGGCACCGGCTACGTTGTCGACCCGGCACGGTTGGCCGAGAGCGGCGACTTTCTGCTCGGCACCCCGCTGCTGATGACCGCCGTCATCGGCTGCCTGGCGGTCGCACTGAGGCGACGCTGATTCTCGCTGGTCGAGCTTGTCGAGACCTTGAAGATGGCTCTCAGAGTCGAAGATTCGCCGAATCTCCTCCCATCCCGATCCGCGTGCGAAGCCGCGGCCAGCTACTGGCAAGGGGTTTCGATGATCAACCAGCGCTGGTTGCGTTGATCGGCGCTTCCGTGACCCCGCAGCGAGCTGCGGGCGCGCCGCCCCCGCCCGTGGCGGCACCGGACCCGGCGGCCCGGTCAGCGGGGCTGCTGGACCTCCGGGCTACTGACCGGTTCGCCGGCCAGCACCGTCTCGGTGGCGAACCGCGCGATCTGCTGAGCAGTCAGTCCGAGTTCGTCCAGAATGCCGGCCCGGGTGCCGTGATCGATAAAGCGTTGCGGCACGCCGAACTCACGAATCGTGGCCGACACCCCCGCCAGCCGGCATTCCTGCGCCAGCCGTGAGCCGAGGCCGCCGGCCAGCCCACCGTCCTCGATGGTGATCACCAGTTGGTGCGCACCGGCAAGAGTGACCAGTTCGGTTGGTATCGGCAGCGCCCAGACCGGGTCGATCACGCGCACCCCGATGCCTTGCTGGGCCAGCCGCCGGCCCACCTCGACAGCCATGGTGGCGAACTGGCCCCAGCCGACCACCAGCACCCGCGGATCTCCGTGCTCGAACAGCACATCGAGGGCTCCTTCGGTGCGCACCGCGGGCAGTGTGGCCGGCACCGGGTCTTTCGAGAACCTGATTGCGGTAGGCCGGTCGTCGATGCCCACGCAGGCGCGCAGGGCCTGTTGCAGCCGCAGCTCGTCGCGGGGCACGGCCAGTTGCAGCCCTGGGATCAGGCCGAGCAGCGACAGATCCCACATGCCGTGGTGACTGGCTCCGTCCGGCCCGGTGATGCCGGCCCGGTCGAGCACCAAGGTGACTCCCTCGCCGTGCAGCGCCACGTCCATCAGCAACTGGTCGAAGGCCCGGTTGAGAAACGTGGCGTAGATGGCGACCACGGGGTGCAGGCCGGTACGAGCCAGGCCGGCGGCCGAAGTGAGCGCGTGCTGCTCCGCGATGCCGACATCGAAGGTGCGTTCGGGAAAGTGCTGGGCGAAACGGGTCAGCCCGGTCGGGTGCAGCATCGCGGCGGTGATCGCGACCACCCGGTCGTCGGTCGCGCCGATGCGGGCGAGCTCGTCACCGAAAGCCTCGGTCCAGGTGCGCGCCGACGAGGTGCTCAGCGATTCGCCGGTCACCTGGTCGATCCGGCCGACGGCGTGAAACCGATCCTCCTCGTGCTGCTCGGCGGCCAGCGAAGCCGTGGCCCTTTTGGGTGATGACGTGCACGATCACCGGGCCGCCGTCGAACCGTTTGGCCTGGTGCAGGGCCAGTTCGAGGCACTCGATGTCATGGCCGTCGATCGGGCCGAGGTACTTGATGCCCAGGTCTGAGTACATGCCCTGCGGCGCGAGAGCGTCCTTCACACCCGCCTTGAAGGCGTGCATCAGGCCGTAGGCAGGCTCGCCGACCACCGGGGTGCGGTTCACCCAGCTCTTGATCCGGGCCAGGGCGCGCTCGTAGCGACGGTCGGTGCGAATCGCCGTAATTGCTGCCCCAGCCCGTGCAGCCGGGTGGCCAGGCCACCGATGGTGGGGTTGTACGAGCGGCCGTTGTCGTTGACGACGATCACCAGGGGCAGGTCGGGCTGCACCGGGGATCTTGTTGAGCGCCTCCAGGTCATGCCGCCGGTCAGCGACCCGTCGCCGACCACGGCCACCACGGTGCGCTGCTCGCCCTGCAGTGCGAACCCCTTGGCCAGCCCCTCGGCCCACGACAGCGAACTGGATGCGTGCGAACTCTCGACCCAGTCGTGTTCGG
>NZ_JASGID010000002.1:0-1232503 GCF_047602085.1 Micropruina sp. | reverse complement strand
GAGGGCTACGACACCCCCACCGACCGGCGCTACTGCATCAACTCGATCTGCCTGGTGCTGGAGCCCGAGAAGAGCCAGTGACGGTTGCGTTCCTCCCGGCGAGTCCCACCCACGGACGGCGGGCCCACGGCTACATTCGCATGCGTGGGAGGAGCGCGTAGAACCATGGCTGAAGGCCCTCGGTTGTTCGACGAAGCGGTGGCCGCGCTGCAAACCATGCACTGGCGACCCGAACTTGTGATCGAAGAGATCCCGGCACCGCAGCGGATCGCGCCGCACGCGGTGGCGGTGGCGGCCGAAGTCGTCGCGGGCGGCGAAGACCTGGGCAACGGCCGGCTGGTGCTGCTGCACGACCCGGCAGGCAACCCCTCGTGGGACGGCGACTTCCGGTGCGTCACCTACGCCCGGGCCGAGGTCGACGCCGAGATGGTCGCCGACCCGCTGCTCACCGAGGTGGGCTGGTCGTGGCTCACCGATGCGCTCGAGCGCTACGGCGCTGCCTACACCGCACCCAGCGGCACCGTGACCGCCGTCTCGTCACGCGCGTTCGGCGCCATGTCGGCCGATCCGCCGCGCGCCGAGATCGAGATTCGTGCCTCGTGGACGCCCGTCGTCACCGCCGCCGACGACATCACCAGTCACCTGATGAGCTGGTCCGAACTGCTGTGCACGACCGCCGGCCTGCCGCCGCTGCCCGAGGGCGTGGTCGTCATGTCGGCTCGCCGACGCCGGTGAGCGCCGCGTCCGACGAACCCGCGCTGCCCGTCTTGGAGGCGCCGGCCGATGGCGTGCCCCCCGTGGTCGTCACCCAGCAGCAACTGGACGCCACCGTCGCCGCACTGTCGGCCGGCACCGGGCCGATCGCGATCGACACCGAACGGGCGCACGGCTTTCGCTACTCGGCCCGCGCCTACCTGATTCAGTTGCGTCGGGAGGGTGCCGGCACGTTTCTGGTCGACCCGATCGCCTTCGGCTCACCCGATGCCCCGGCCGACCTGTCGGGACTGGCCGCGGCGCTGGCCGCTGACGAGTGGGTACTACACGCCGCCACCCAGGACCTACCCTGCCTGGCCGAGGTGGGCATGCTGCCCAGCAAGCTTTTCGACACCGAGCTGGCCGCCCGGTTGGTCGGCATGCCGCGGGTGGCCTTGGGCACCCTGATCGAAGAGGCGTTCGGCCTGCGGTTGCGCAAGGAGCACTCCGCGGCGGACTGGTCGCGCCGGCCCTTGCCGGAGGAGTGGCTGAACTACGCCGCCCTCGACGTCGAACTGCTAATCGACCTGCGCGACTGGCTGGCCGAGAAGCTGCACGTCGCCGGCAAGACCGAGTGGGCCACGCAGGAGTTCGCCCACCTGGTCGATCGGGCCGGGATCATTCCCCCGCCCCGACCCGACCCGTGGCGGCGCACGTCGGGGCTGCACGCTGTGCGCAGCTCACGCGGCCTGGCCGTGGTGCGCGAGCTGTGGCGGGTGCGCGACGAACTCGCCTCGGGTATGGACCGGGCACCCGGCAAGATCCTGCCCGACCGTGCGATCAGCGGCCTGGCCGCCCGGCTGAATGCCGCCGAGGTGAAGCAGTTGGGGCCGTCCGACCTGTCGGCGATACCCGAGTTCGCCTGGCGGGCGCCGTCGCGTTACCGGGCACGCTGGCTGGCCGCCCTCGACCGCGTCGCGACCCTCACCCGTGACCAGTTGCCGGTCAAGGCGCTGCCCGCTGAAGGGCCGCCGCCACCACGCGCCTGGGAAACACGCAACCCCGTGGCCGCGGCGCGCTGGGACGCCGTCCGGCCGGCCGTGCTCGAACTCGCCGAGCAGCTCGTCGTGCCGGTGGAGAACCTGATCAGCCCGGACGCGCTGCGCCGGGTGCTGTGGCAACCCCCGGTTCCGTTGACCGCCGAGACCGTGGACGCCGCGCTGGCCGCCGACCTGGTGCGTCCGTGGCAACGCGAGCTGGTGGTGCCGGTGATCGTGCGGCACAGCACCGCTGCCTGAACCCAGAACCCGCCACTGCCTATAGTGAGCGGGTGTCAGACCCCGGCCACCAACCGACCTGGGCCTTCGGAAGCCAGCCGATGCGGCACCCTCCGCCGGTCGGAGTACCCGCGTGGCTGCCGATACCGCCGCCTCCTGCGACACCACCACCCGCGACACCACCACCCAACCGCCGACACCCGGGGCTGCCGGCGATCATGGTGATCGCAGTCGTGGTGGCCGCGATCGCCGTGTCCGCCCTGCTCGGGCGGCCGATCTCGGCCTGGTCGACCTCGCCGGTGATGGCCTACATTCCGCCCTCGGGCACCCGGGTGGTGCTGCAGGGGTCGGATGCCAGCGACACCGTCGACGAATACTTCGCCGGAGTCGGCTTCGAGGTCATGGCCAGCGGCCCGGCAGCCGCCCACTATGCTGCCGGGGGTGGCACGGGGGCCATCACCAGCACCACCTGGGTGCGGCTACGCGAGGTCACCGCCGGAGCAGACGGAGGCATCGCCGAACAACTGACCCAGTTCTTCGCGGCCACCCCCACCGGGCTGGAGTTGCGGGTCGGCGCCTGGGCCAAGACCTTCGTGGCCTTTCGACCCGGCCTACCCGTGCTGCCCGTGGCGGTGACCGACGGTCAACACTGGACGGCCACCGGCACAGCGGTGCTGGGTGCGGCCGACACGATCAGTGGCACCGAGCCCTACACCGCCGGCTTCACCGCCGCGACCGGCGAGGCCGGCTGCGTCACCGTAGCCAGGTCGCTCACCCTGGGCACCGGCTCGACGGCATCGACCGAGCAGTCGAGCGCCACCTGGTGCCCGGGTCGCGGCATCACCGCCGCCGCCGACGACGCACGCACCGCGGCGGCGGTCGATCGGCCACCCGTGTGGACCGGCCCAGCGCGCGACCACCAACCGAAGACACCCGATCTGGGCGTGGCCTGGCGGTTCGCCCGGCGCGACCTGAACGGATTGCCGCCCCTGACCCTGAGCAGCAACCAAGCCCCGGCTGTACTGCCCGGTCCGGTGGTCGTCAGCGTCAACACGCCCGGCAACGATCTCGTCGCCCGCGGCTGGGACGACGGCACCGCCGACGCCCGCTGGGTGGCGCACCCCGGCGGTCAGGTCACCGCCGTGGCGTCCGTCGGACGAGTCGTGGTCGCCGCCACCAGCCTGCGGCAACTGGTCGGCTACGGCGAGCACGGCGAGTACCTGTGGCAGGCAGCACTGGGCGACGTCAGCGCCGTACCGATCGCGGTGCTGGGGCCCCTGGCCATCGTCGCCACCCTGGACGGACAGATCACGGCCTTCCGGGCGTCCGACGGCACCGTGGCATGGCGGTCGGCGCTCGACACCCAGATTCTGCAGCCGATGGTGGTGGACGGCTCGACCGCGGCCGTCATCGATCAGGCCGGCACCGTGCGGGTGTTCGATGCCGGCGGCAGCACGGTCAGCGAGGCGTCCACCGTGGTGCCGGAGGCGTTCACCGTGACATCGGGGGTGGCGGTGGTGGCCAGCCAGGCCGACCGCTATGTGCGCGCATTCCGGCTGGCGGACGGCCGCCAGCTCTGGCGGGTGGAGGTGCCCGGCAATCGCAAGCAGATCGTCGGTGCCGGCGACCTGGTGGCGGTTCGCACCCTCGACACGCTGACCGCCCTGCGGTTGAGCGACGGCAGCAGCGCCTGGGCGAAAGACCTGGCCGGCACATCGATGCTCGCTCAGGACGGGTCATTGGTGGTGACCGACCACACGACCGTCCACCGGTTCGCACCAGACGGATCGAGCCTGGGCGCGTTCGTGACCCAAGAGAAGGACCTGTCGTTCGGCCCCGGCGCCGTGCTGGCCCTCGCCGACGGGAGCCTGTTGGTGTTCTTCAACGCCACCGTGTACCGGCTGGGGGGCGAATGAGAACAGCGCGGGCGCTGGCCAATGTGCTGCGCGACCTGGTCTGGCTCACCGTTGTGCAACCGGTGCAGGAGGGACGTCTCAGGGCGAAGGACTGGCCGGTCGGGCTGCGCGCGATCGTAGGCACTTCGTTTGTGCTCTACGCGTTGCTAGCGCTGGCCGTGGTGTTCGCCGGGCTGCTGCGCGGGCTGGGCGACCTGGTGGTCACGCCATCGGGAACCAGCCTGCCCGTGCTCGGCATCTGGCTGGCCGTCTCTGGCGCTGTCGTGTCGCTCGCCCTGTTGGTGACTGCTGCGCTGCACCTGCCGTGGTGGGTCAAGCTGGCCGCTTTTCTGGTGCTGCTGCCGGTGCTGAGTTCGCTGTTGACGGGGGTGCTCACCCAGCCCCTGCTGCTCATTCCTGCCGCCCTCGCGGTGCTGTTTCTGATCGTGCTGTTCGTTGCGCGGGCCCGGGCCGGGTACGCCTGGTGGGAGTTCGTTGCCGTCACCGGGGCCCTGGTCGGGGCCTTCGCCGTACCCCTGGCGAGCAACAACACGATCGCCATTCTCAACGTCGACTGGCGCGGCTATGTGATCGATGGCACGGTCCAGCAACTGCAGAATGCCGCGACTCCCTCGCTGTACGTCGCGGGTGCCGCCTTGGCCCAGATCGCGGTCACCGCCTCGTTCGCGGGGGTGGCGGCAGCAGACCGCGAGTTGTCGCGCGGTACGATCCGGGTCGTTGCGGTGCTGGTGGTGATCTGGGCCGGCTTCGAGTTCGTCCGGCTGGTCGGTGACCCTGAGAACCCGGCCAGCGGCTGGCTCGGGTCGCTGCTGGCGGTGCTGGCCGCCGCGGCGCTCATGGTCGGGGTGGTGCGGGTGGCGGGGCGCGCGCCCGCCTGGCCTGACCTCAATGAGGACTCCACCGTCCTCAACTACGCCATCGCCGTCGGGGCGATCCTGCTGATCCTGATCAACCCGTTGCTGATCTGGCTGCACGCCATGACTCGCCTGACCGGCCCGGAGTGGCTGGCAGCGGCCCTGGACGTGGCCACCTCGACCATTCTGGGCCAGCAGACCATCACGTGGTCGCGCGTCGCCACCGGAATGGTCGCCCTGGCGGTCACGCTGCGGCTGGCCCGGCGCGGACGTCCCTGGGCAGCCATGTTCTGCAGCGCCGTCACCGTCCTGGCGGTCTTCCAACTGCTGCGCACCAGCGGTTTCGCAGCGTGGACCGACGTGTCGCCCACCCAATTGGCCGGCGTGCTGCTCGCCGTCACCCTGATCGTCACGGCCACGCTGCTACCGCGGCGCGAGTTGACCGGCATGCGAGCCATGGCCCTCGGCTCGGCGACCCTGGTGTGCCTGGTCTACCCACACCGGGCGATTCTCGACGACCCGATCAGCGCGCTACTCGGGTTCAGTGGTGTCGCCGTGGTGCTGTTCGGCCTGATCTGGCGGGCGCTCACCGAGGGCGACATCGCCCAACACGGCACGCGGCGGTGGCCGGTGCCCGCCCGGGTGCTGCTCTTCTGCGCCAGCGCGCTGCTGGGCGTGACGGTCACGGCCTTCGTGACCCTGAGCCGCGGCACCGGCTACGTTGTCGACCCGGCACGGTTGGCCGAGAGCGGCGACTTTCTGCTCGGCACCCCGCTGCTGATGACCGCCGTCATCGGCTGCCTGGCGGTCGCACTGAGGCGACGCTGATTCTCGCTGGTCGAGCTTGTCGAGACCTTGAAGATGGCTCTCAGAGTCGAAGATTCGCCGAATCTCCTCCCATCCCGATCCGCGTGCGAAGCCGCGGCCAGCTACTGGCAAGGGGTTTCGATGATCAACCAGCGCTGGTTGCGTTGATCGGCGCTTCCGTGACCCCGCAGCGAGCTGCGGGCGCGCCGCCCCCGCCCGTGGCGGCACCGGACCCGGCGGCCCGGTCAGCGGGGCTGCTGGACCTCCGGGCTACTGACCGGTTCGCCGGCCAGCACCGTCTCGGTGGCGAACCGCGCGATCTGCTGAGCAGTCAGTCCGAGTTCGTCCAGAATGCCGGCCCGGGTGCCGTGATCGATAAAGCGTTGCGGCACGCCGAACTCACGAATCGTGGCCGACACCCCCGCCAGCCGGCATTCCTGCGCCAGCCGTGAGCCGAGGCCGCCGGCCAGCCCACCGTCCTCGATGGTGATCACCAGTTGGTGCGCACCGGCAAGAGTGACCAGTTCGGTTGGTATCGGCAGCGCCCAGACCGGGTCGATCACGCGCACCCCGATGCCTTGCTGGGCCAGCCGCCGGCCCACCTCGACAGCCATGGTGGCGAACTGGCCCCAGCCGACCACCAGCACCCGCGGATCTCCGTGCTCGAACAGCACATCGAGGGCTCCTTCGGTGCGCACCGCGGGCAGTGTGGCCGGCACCGGGTCTTTCGAGAACCTGATTGCGGTAGGCCGGTCGTCGATGCCCACGCAGGCGCGCAGGGCCTGTTGCAGCCGCAGCTCGTCGCGGGGCACGGCCAGTTGCAGCCCTGGGATCAGGCCGAGCAGCGACAGATCCCACATGCCGTGGTGACTGGCTCCGTCCGGCCCGGTGATGCCGGCCCGGTCGAGCACCAAGGTGACTCCCTCGCCGTGCAGCGCCACGTCCATCAGCAACTGGTCGAAGGCCCGGTTGAGAAACGTGGCGTAGATGGCGACCACGGGGTGCAGGCCGGTACGAGCCAG
Organism: Micropruina sp.; assembly: GCF_047602085.1. Classification (GTDB taxonomy): domain Bacteria; phylum Actinomycetota; class Actinomycetes; order Propionibacteriales; family Propionibacteriaceae; genus Micropruina. Next base: position 1,225,934 of record NZ_JASGID010000002.1, on the reverse strand, counting down.
GCCGGCGGCCGAAGTGAGCGCGTGCTGCTCCGCGATGCCGACATCGAAGGTGCGTTCGGGAAAGTGCTGGGCGAAACGGGTCAGCCCGGTCGGGTGCAGCATCGCGGCGGTGATCGCGACCACCCGGTCGTCGGTCGCGCCGATGCGGGCGAGCTCGTCACCGAAAGCCTCGGTCCAGGTGCGCGCCGACGAGGTGCTCAGCGATTCGCCGGTCACCTGGTCGATCCGGCCGACGGCGTGAAACCGATCCTCCTCGTGCTGCTCGGCGGCCGCGAAGCCGTGGCCCTTTTGGGTGATGACGTGCACGATCACCGGGCCGCCGTCGAACCGTTTGGCCTGGTGCAGGGCCAGTTCGAGGCACTCGATGTCATGGCCGTCGATCGGGCCGAGGTACTTGATGCCCAGGTCTGAGTACATGCCCTGCGGCGCGAGAGCGTCCTTCACACCCGCCTTGAAGGCGTGCATCAGGCCGTAGGCAGGCTCGCCGACCACCGGGGTGCGGTTCACCCAGCTCTTGATCCGGGCCAGGGCGCGCTCGTAGCGACGGTCGGTGCGAATCGCCGATAATTGCTGCCCCAGCCCGTGCAGCCGGGTGGCCAGGCCACCGATGGTGGGGTTGTACGAGCGGCCGTTGTCGTTGACGACGATCACCAGGGGCAGGTCGGGCTGCACCGCGATGTTGTTGAGCGCCTCCCAGGTCATGCCGCCGGTCAGCGACCCGTCGCCGACCACGGCCACCACGGTGCGCTGCTCGCCCTGCAGTGCGAACCCCTTGGCCAGCCCCTCGGCCCACGACAGCGAACTGGATGCGTGCGAACTCTCGACCCAGTCGTGTTCGGACTCGGCCCGGCTCGGGTAGCCGGACAGTCCTCCGGGCTGGCGCAGGGTGTCGAAGGCGTGCTGCCGTCCGGTGAGCATCTTGTGCACGTAGCTCTGGTGACCGGTGTCGAAGACGATCGGATCGTGCGGCGAGTCGAACACCCGGTGCAGCGCGATGGTCAGCTCGACGACCCCGAGGTTGGGGCCGAGGTGACCACCGGTGCGCGACACGCTGGCGATCAGCAGGGCACGTAGCTCGTCGGCCAGCGTAACCAGCTCGGCGGTGGTCAGATCGCGCAGATCGCAGGGGTTGGTGATGCGGTCGAGCAACGGCATGCGCAGGAGTCTACGTGCGGCGGCGGGGTCGAGGGCACGGCACAAGCAGTGCGCAGGATTTGCTCATAGCCGCCGCACCCAGTTCTTGCCGCGGAGCGCCTCTTCGACCAGTCTCGCCTCGCGCTGCACCCGCACCAGTTGAGCCTGCTGCTGCGCCCACACGTCCAGGGCCTCGGTGACCACCTCGGGAGCCACCAGTTCGGCCAGGCTGAGCCGCACGCCGCCGAGGCCGTCGCGTCCGGCCTGCACCTGAGCGTTGACGAAGGTGACGGCGAACCGGGCGAGCACCACCGGGTGCCGCCGCAGCAGCCCGTGCCGGCGGTAGTCGGCCGGGCAGCAGTCGAGCAGAAACTCCGTGGCCGTCACCTCCCAATCGGGTGCCCCCGGTGGACGCACCCGCTCGGGCCACCCGGGTGGCGTGTAGCTGGTGTTGCTCTGCTGCCGCATGGCCCTGCGACGGTCCGACAGTGACGTCATCGTTCCCCCATTATCGAATACTCGTTCGATTCTATGTCAAGGGCCGGGCGCCAGTCGAGTTCAGGGGACGGTTCCCTGAACCGGCCAGAACCGTCCCCTGAACCGTTGAGAACCGTCCCCGATGGTTCGGGGGACGGTTCTTCCCGGTTCAAGGGACGGTTCTTCCTGGTTCAGGATTGCCTGATCTGAACCGTCCCTTCAGTTCAACCCCGTCACCAACCACGCGTCACTACGCTCGCGCCACCACAGCATCGCCGCCCGAATCAGCATGAACCCCGTGAAACCCACCCACAGCGCCGCCGTCGCAACCGACGACCCGAGCCCGCTCAGCCAGTCGGCGTTCAGTCGCAGCGCCGCGACGATCGGAAGGTAGCCGATCAGCACCGCGGTCATGCCGAGAGCCAGCCAGCGTCCGTCACCGGCACCGATCAGCACCCCGTCGAGCACGAACACGTACCCCGCGACGGGCTGGCCGATGCCGACCACAATCAGCGCCGCCACGACCGCCGCCCGCACTCCGGGGTCGGTGCTGAACAGCGGCGCGATCAACGGCCCGGCCACGGCGATCACCAGCCCGATCACCGCTCCGCCGACCACACCCCAACGAACCATCAGTACCGTCGCCTGCCGCACTCCCGCAACGTCGGACGCCCCCAGCCCCTTGCCGGTCAGCGCCTGCCCGGCGATCGCCAGCGCGTCCAGGGCGAAGGCGAGCAGGCTCCACACCGTGAAAGCCACCTGATGGGCGGCCAGCGGCACCTCGCCCAGCCCCACCGCCACCCAGGTGGTCAGCAACAGGATGGTGCGCAGTGCGAGCGTGCGCGCGATCAGCGGCACGCCGTTGACGGCCGCCGCCAGCACGCCCGCCGGATGCAGCCGCAACGTCGCGCCCGAGCGACGCACCCGCAGCAGCCACACCGCCACCAGGGCAGCGGCCATGGCGTATTGAGTGGTCACCGTTCCCCAGGCCGAGCCCGCGATGCCCCAGCCCAGCCCGTAGACCAGAGCCACGTTGAGCACCGCGTTGAGCGAGAAGCCGATCACCGAGACGACCAGCGGCGTGCGGGTGTCTTGCACGCCGCGCAGCGCGCCGGTGATGGCCATCATCGTCATCATCGCCGGCAGCCCCACCGCCGAGATCCGCAGGTAGCTGACGGCCTGGGCCAGCACCTCACCGCTGCCGCCGAGCCCGGCGCACAACCACTCGGCCCCCAAACCCACCACGGCGCCAGCCAGCACGCCCAGCGCGATGCCCAGTACCGTGCCGTCCACCCCGGCGGACACCACCTTGTCGTCGGCCCCCGCGCCCAGCGCTCGGGCCACGCTCGCGGTGGTGCCGTAGGCCAGAAAGACGAAGCTGCCCGCCGCGGCGTTCAGCACCGACCCGGCCACCCCGAGGCCCGCCAACTGCGGCGTGCCCAGGTGCCCGACAATCGCTGAGTCGACCAGCAGGAACAGCGGCTCGGCCACCAGCGCGAAGAACGCCGGCACCGCAAGGCCGAGAATCTGCCTGGTCAGGCTCTGGGAACTCGCAGAACGCACCCCGCCAACCTATCCAGCCGCACCCGGACTCCCTACGGACTCCCCCGGGCTCCCGCTGGGCTCCAGACGCCGCCACCGAGCCGTAATCGCACCCGGCTCAACCGAAAGAGTGTGAAATCTGCGCACCAGTGGCGCTCCGCATCGGTCGAAATCGCACTGACAAGGAGTTTCACCGCGAGGGCCTGCGCCTAGCGCGCAGATTTCACACTGTTGCTGTTAGTCGCCACCGGGCGCTGATCAACGCAACCAACCGCTGGTTGAGCGTCGAAACCCCTGGCGAGGGCACTCCGTCCGAGGTCTCGACACGCTCGACCAGCGAAGATCAGCGTTTCTCTCAGCCCACGGGGCTGGCCGATTGCCGGCGTCGTCGCCGAAGCTCGCCAGCTCTGCTCTGCCGAAGACGATCAACGCCACGACCACGATGATCACCCACTCCCGGCCTCCCCGATTGGGCATCACAGTCTCCCCCGCTCGGCATCGACCCGGTGCCGGCCCCAGGGGTCGTCCGATTCAGCCGATCAGGGTTGCGGTGCGCGCCACCTGGCCGTACCACGCGGCGCTGGCCTTGGGAATGCGGCGCAATTCGGCATCGACAGCGACGATGCCGAAGCGCTTGTCGTACCCCAGCGCCCACTCGAAATTATCCAACAGCGACCAGGCCAGGTAGCCGTCGACGTCCGCACCCTCACCGATCGCGTCATGCACGGCGGCCAGGTGACGGCGCAGGTATTCGAGCCGCGTTGCCGTGTCGTCGACGTAGCCGTCGGCATCGGGCTGGTCGTCGAACGCCGCACCGTTCTCGGTGACGACCAGCTTCACTCCGGCCGACCCGGTGTAGTCGGTGTGCAGCCAGGTGAGCAGCCGGCGCAGGCCGTCCGGATCGACCTCCCAGCCCATCGCGGTCTGCGGCAGGTCGCGCAACACCTGGACGGCATCGGGTGCGGCGATGTGCGGCGTCGGCCCCGCCTCTGCCTCACCGGCCCGGAACACGTTCGTGGTGTAGTAGTTCACCCCGAGCACGTCGATCGGGGTGCTGATCGCAGCCAGGTCGCCCTCGTGCACCAGATCATCGGGCCAGTACCCGGCCAGGTCGTCGCGGACGTCCGCGGGGTAGTCGCCAGTCATGATCGGCTCGACGAAGAACCGGTTGGCGGTGCCGTCCACCCGGCGGGCCACGTCGCGATCAGCCGCCGACTGCGACGCGGAAATCACCGGGGTGAAGTTCAGCGTGACGCCGAGCTCGTTCTCATGGTCGTCAGCGGCCCGCAACGCCTGCACCGTCCAGCCGTGCGCCAGCAACAGGTGGTGGGCGGCCCTGATCGAGGCGGCCGCGTCGGTCTGGCCCGGGGCATGAATGCCCGCGGCGTAGCTCAGGAACGATGAACACCAGGGCTCGTTGAGCGTGGTCCAGGTGCGCACCCGATCACCCAGCCGATCGTGTAGGGCCAGGGCGTAGTCGACGAACCGGCTCGCGGTGTCACGGTTCGTCCAGCCACCGGGCAGGGCGGCCGGAAGGTCCCAGTGGTAGAGGGTCAGCCACGGCTCGATGCCCTTGGCCAACAGTTCGTCGACCAGCCGTGAATAGAAGTCCATGCCTTCGGGCAGCACCCGGTCGCCGTCGAGCACCCGAGGCCACGACACCGAGAACCGGTAGGTGCCCAGCCCCAGGTCGGCCATCAGCGCCACGTCTTCGGCGTAGCGGTGGTAGTGGTCGCAGGCCACGTCGCCGTTCTCGCCGCGCACCACCGCCCCTGGAACCCGGCAGAACACGTCCCAGATCGAGTCCTGCCGGCCACCGGCGTGCGCGGCCCCCTCGATCTGGTAGGCGGACGTGGCGCTGCCGAACCTGAACCCTCGCGGAAACTGACGCAACATCAGGCGTCCTGCCCAGCCGATGTCGTGGTTGATGAACAGCACGGTGAGATGCGGGTTGACGCGCAGTTCCTGCAGGTCGCGACATGCGGCGTCATGTCACCACCGATCCGGCACCTCACGCCGACCCCGTCAACGGGCCGGGCTTTTCGCGCAGCCGCGCCTTCTCGGCCACCACCGTGCGGTAGCTCTCGCGTTCGCGCACCAGCCACTCGGGCGGGTCGGCGATCAAGGCCCCGATCTGCTCGGCGTCGAGCGCCTCGGTCACGCCGCCGCGGGCCAGCCCCGAACGCGAGATGCCGAGCTTCTGGGCAACCACCTCGCGGGGGAACGGTCCGACGCGACGCAACTCGTTCAGCCAGGCCGGCGGGTCGGAACGCAGGGCATCCAGGTCGCCCCGGCTGATCGGGGCGGTGCGAAAATCCTCCGGCGCGGCCGGTAGGTAGATGCCCAGCTTGGCGGCAGCGGTCACCGGCTTCATGGTCTGGCTCACCCGGCTACTGTACGGCCCGCGATAGCCTGCCGGGGTGAGCACTCCCCCGGACGGGCTACGCGTGGGCCATGTGCCGGGCGTGACCCTGACCAAGTGGACGTCGGTGTGGGCCGAGCGCTTTCGCCGCACGCCGCTGCTCGTGGTCGAGGTGCCCGAAGTCGACCAACGGCAGGCATTGGACGACGGCCTGGTCGACCTGTGCTTCGTCCGGTTGCCGATCGATACCGACGGCCTGCACCTGATCCGCCTGTACGAAGAGGCGCCGGTGGTCTGGGTGTCGAAGGAGCATCCGATCGCGGCCTTCGACGAGGTGACACAGGCCGACCTGGCCGGCGAGACCGTGCTGATCCAGGCCGACGCCGAGAGCATCAACCGGGTAGCTCTTGAGATCGCCGTGCTGCGGGTGCCCATGTCGATAGCCCGTGGCGGCAGCCGCCGTGACCTGGCCTACCGTCGCGTGACCGATGCTCCTGGAACGGTGATCGGGCTGGCCTGGCGAGCCGACCAGCCTCACCCCTTGACCGATGAGTTCATCGGCGTGGTACGCGGGCGCAGCGCCACCTCGTCGCGCACCGCGCAGGAACGCTCGCAGCGATCAGCGAAAGCCGCTACCCCGCCGTCCGGTCGCGATCGCCGGCGCCGAACCGTCCGCGACCGCCGACGCTGACCGGACGGCGCCGATCGTCGCTGGACGAAACGGCTCGGGCCGTGCCCGCTGGCATTCAGCAGGCACGGCCCGAACACAGGCTGATCGCGACGATCAGCGCAGGTACAGCATCTCGCGGTACTTCGGCAGCGGCCAAGCGTCGTCGGCCAGCTCCAACTCGAGCGCATCAGCGTGAGCCCGGGCCTGATCCATCAGCGGCCGGATCACCTTGGCACCATGCTCCAGGTGTGCAGCGATGCTGTCGAAGTCGTGCTTGGGCAGTTCGCCCTCCAACGCGGTGATGGTCGCCAGCAGCGCCTTGGCCTCCGTCGCGATGGTGGTAGCCGTCGTGGTGTCGAGTTCGACACCGAATTTGGCCGCGGCGTCGTAGTTCGCCCCAAGCTCGGTCAAGTAAGAGAGCGCGGCCGGGTAGATGACCGTCTTGCCCAGATCGATGACGAGCTTCGCCTCGACGACGATCGAGTTGATGTACTGCTCGGCGTACACCTCATAACGGCTCTCCAACTCCAGGGCCGACAACACGCCGGTCGAGGTGAACAGCTCGATGACGGGCTGCTCGGTGAAGACCGGCAGCGCTTCGGCGCTGGTCGGCAGGTTACGCAGACCGCGCTCCTTCACTGCCATCTCGTGCCACTCACTGGAGTAGCCGTCACCGCCGAAGACGACATTGCCGTGCTTGTCCATGATCTCTTGCAGCACGGTGGCCACCGCCTCGGGAACCTCCTTGCCGGCAGCCAACTCGGTCTCGAGCCGGCCGGCGATCCAAGACAGGGAGTCGGCCAGGATCGTGTTCATCGCGACCAGCGGCCCCGACACCGACTGGGACGAACCCACAGCGCGGAACTCGAAGCGGTTGCCCGTGAAGGCGAAAGGAGAGGTACGGTTGCGGTCGCCCGGGTCACGCTTGAACGGCAGGATCTGCGACAGGCCAAGGTCCATCAAGCCGCCGTCCTTGGTGATCGACGCCTTACCGGCCTTGATGTCGTTGTACACGGCCTCAAGCTGGTCGCCCAGATAGACCGACATGATCGCCGGCGGCGCCTCGTTGGCCCCGAGCCGGTGATCGTTGGAAGCGGTGGCGATCGCGGCGCGCAGCAGTGGACCGAACAGGTGCACGCCCCGGATCACAGCCCCGCAGAAGACCAGGAAGTGCAGGTTCTCCTCCGGAGAGCTGCCCGGATCGAGAAGGTTGCCCTGGGTGGCGTTACCCACCGACCAGTTCACGTGCTTGCCGGAGCCGTTGATGCCCGCGAACGGCTTCTCGTGCAGCAGGCAGACGAAGCCGTGCTTCAACGCGGTGGCCTTCATGATCGTCATCATCAGCTGCTGGTGGTCGGCTGCGACGTTGGCGGCCTCGAAGTACGGCGCGATCTCGAACTGAGCCGGCGCCACCTCGTTGTGGTGGGTCTTGGCCGGAATGCCGAGCCGGTAGAGCTGGTCTTCGAAGTCCTGCATGAAGACCTGGACGCGATCGGGGATCGCCCCGAAGTAGTGGTCGTCGAACTCCTGACCCTTGGCCGGGGGCGCACCGAACAGGGTGCGTCCGGCGAGCAGCAGGTCGGGACGGGCGGCGGCGAAGTTCTTGTCGATCAGGAAGTACTCCTGCTCGGCACCGCAACTGGAGTTCAGCGGGGCGATGTCGGTCTCGCCGAGCAGAGCCAGCACCTTGCGAGCAGCCTTGTCCATCGCAGCGTTCGAGCGCAGCAGCGGGATCTTCTTGTCGAGCGACTCGCCCGTCCACGACATGAACACGCTGGGGATCATCAGCGTGGCACCGTTCGCGGTGTTCTTGATGTAGGCGGGGCTGGTCGGGTCCCACGCGGTGTAGCCGCGGGCGGCACTGGTCATTCGCAGGCTGCCGTTGGGGAACGACGAGCCGTCGGGCTCACCCTTGATCAGCAGGCTTCCGGTGAACTCGGTGATCGCGTGGCCGTCGGAGTTGGTGATGATGAAGCCGTCATGCTTCTCGGCGGTGATGTTGGTCAGTGGGTAGAACACGTGCGAGAAGAATTTCGGCGCCCTTGCGCATCGCCCAGTCCTTCATCGCCGCCGCCACTACGTCGGCCGTTGCCGCATCCAGGGGCTCTCCGGTCTGAACCGTGCGCTTCACCGCCTTGAAGGCGTTCTTCGACAACGCCTCCTCCATCGCGGCCAATCCGAAGACGTCACACGCCCACATCTCCGAGAGGGGAAGGATCTCGGTGGTCTCCACCGGCGGACGGCTGAGCGTCTCGGTGATCGCAACCTGGCGGACCTTGTTCGCTGTCATGTATTGCTCGCCTTCATCGGGAATCGGGTCGCGACGACCCTAGGCGCCAGTTGTTTCGGGGGGGTTTCGGGAATATTTCGCCTGATGTTCGTAGGCCTCCCCGTGGGGCAGGCGCCTCGCCGACCTCATCGGCATCGCCGACAAGACCGCCGTCACATGGGCCACTCTCGCCGCCCGAGACGGGTCCTCCCACATCGCCCAACGCGAGCCGATGCGCGGCACCTCGGATACCCTGGGTTGAACGTCGCGTGCTGGTGTCAGGCAGTGTCAGGCATGGAGGCGTAGAATCCGAAGGAGCACGACGATGACGACGTCGTTCCCTTCGCCCTCTCGTGACTGAGGGCGAGAAGACCAGGCTCATCGCCTGGAGCAACGAACTGAAGGCCGTCCACGGGCGACTCCGCGAAGCACTCCGCGTGACGCAGGCCGCCGCGAAAGCTGGTGAGCCGAACGGCCCACCAGCGCGCGAGTTGCTGCTGTTCTGTCACGGCTTCTGCACCGCGCTGACCGGCCACCACGAAGGTGAAGACAAAGAGCTGTTCCCCGCCATCGCCGCCGCACACCCGGACCTCGCGCCGACGCTACACCGTCGAGGGAGTCCGGCACCGATCCGGGGTGTGGTTCGACAAGCCCGTCACCAGCGAGCACCCGGTCGCGTTCACGATCTTCCTGGCCTGCCCGCCCGCGACGGATCACTGCGCGCTGCTGCGCCTGTCGATCCTTGACAAGCCCCTGCGCTGACCGGGGTGCCGTGATGAAGAAGGTACTGATCGCTGCAGCGGTGCTGATCATGCTCGTCCCGATGCTCGGCGTGCTGGCCATCGGCCTGCTGATCAACCCGGCCCTCGCCAGCTGCGCCACCACCACAGGCGGCGTCAACGTCGGCACCGTGCCCGACTCGCTGACCGTGACGACCCGCGACGGGACGACATTCACGCTCAGCAAGACCCAACTGCAGCATGCGGCGACGATCATCACGGTCGGGGGCGGGATCGACGGCGTCGGCCGCCCTGGGGTCAAGGTCGCGCTGATGGCGGCACTGACGGAGAGCAGCCTGCGGCAGCTGGCCAACCCCGGCGCCTACCCCGAGTCCATGAACTATCCCCACGACGGGGTGGGCTCCGACCACGACTCCTTGGGCCTGTTTCAGATGCGCCCGGCCAGCGGCTGGGGCGCGGTCGCGCAGCTCATGGATCCGATGTTCCAAGCCCGGGCCTTCTTCGGCGGACCATCTGGCCCCAACTTTCCGTCGCCCAAGGGGCTGCTGGACATTCCCGGATGGGAGCGGATGGATCCCGGGCAGGCGGCCCAGCGGGTCGAGGTCAGTGCCTACCCGGACCGCTACCAGAACTACGAGCCCGTCGCCGAGTCGATCCTGCAGACGCTCACCGGCACCACCGGTGGTGCGGTGAGGCCGGTCGGGACCGGGACGGGATCATCGAAGGTCGTGTTCCCGCTGCCCGAGGGGACGTGGACGATGACCAGCCCCTTCGGCTGGCGGATCCACCCGATCACCGGGGAACGCTCCCTGCACACCGGAACCGACTTCGCCGCCGCCGACGGCACCCCCATCCTCGCCGCCGCCGATGGTGTGGTCACGGTGGCCGAGTTCTCCGGCGGCTACGGCGGCCTGATCGTGATCGAGCACCAGCTCGACGGGCAGACCATCGCCACCGCCTACGCGCACATGTGGGAACGCGGCATCCACGTCCGCGTCGGGGACCGGGTGACCGCCGGGCAGCACATCGGCGATGTCGGTTCCTCTGGGATGTCCACCGGCCCGCATCTGCACTTCGAGGTTCGGCCTGGCGGCACCAACGGCACCGCCGTCGACTCCGCCGCGTGGCTTAACGCCCACGGCGCCGCGAACCTCCCCGCAGCCACGGGCGAAGTGCCCGGCGCCGGCTGCAAGAACAGCGGCACCTTCGACACCAACACCGGTGTGACACCGCCCGCCAAGAACACGGACGGGAGCTGGCCGGCCGAGTCCTGCACCATGCCTGATCCGACCCAGCCCGGCCGCAAGGGTGCCTGCGTCACCCCACGCACCGCGACCATCGTCAAGCAGATCCAAGCCATGAACGTCGGCGACAACGGCCTCGCCTGCTGGGATCCCCACGCGTGGAACCCCACCAGCGATCACCCCAAAGGCCGTGCCTGCGACATCACCTTCGGGATGATCGGCCGCTTCCCCGACCGGGCAGACAAGGCCGCCGGAGACCGGCTCGCCGACTGGCTCACCGACAAGACCAACGCGGAAACGTGGGGTATCAACTACGTCATCTGGCAGGGCCGCATCTGGTCGCTCGCCCGCGCCAGCGAAGGCTGGCGTCCCTACACCGGCGGTGGTATCTACGATCCCCGCGATCCCACGGGAGGGCATTACGACCATGTCCATCTCTCGATGCTCTAATAATCTCGAGGCTGCACCCAAATCACTCGTTCCGAAACCCGAAGCGCCCTCTAGGTCACCAGTATGGGCTCGCAGACAGTTCGGAGTCGCACAATTTTCTCCAGGACAAGACAGGCCGTTCCAGGCTTTGGCGGAGTCTACGCTGGCTATATTCCGCCAGACTTCACCGATGGGCGTTATGCGAGCGGGCCGTATTTCGCACGAAGCTTGGTTAAGGCGGGCCCAAATGTCTCTTCGAGGATGTCCCCGTGGGCTTTGAGCATCTCCAGTTTATAGAGGTCATGGCGCACTAGTTCGGTTACAGGGACGACGAGGCCATGGTGTTTGGTCCATGCAGCACGGGATTCGGTGCCTCCAGAGACGCTGCCAGCAACGATCTCGCGGTCGTCGGCGGAGATGACGAGCCAGCGGCTTCCGAGTCCATGAGTGACTTCGTCGGTACCTGGATGAAGGAAGACCGTGGCGAAGGGGAGTTCCACGGACCCGTATGCGACCACGATGACCTTCACTCCGCGCGCGGCCGCCCTTTCGAGATCACTATAAAGCCTGTCGGCCTCGGCCTCCCAGATTTCGCACAACAGTCGCTTTGAAGCGCGGTTGATTACGTCTTGCGCACGGTTGAGGATGTCACCGCGTCCCTGTAGGTCCCAGATGACGCTGCCACTCTCGTCACGTGAACCGAAATTGCGTAGAACTTCGTCGGCATGGGACAGCGAATCTTCCGTCTGGCGTCGGTGTACTTTGAGGAACTCTTCGGGTGTTGTGGGCGCGTATTTCTGTGGCTTGCCGTTCGAGACCCGGGCCGCTCCCTTGGCCACCAGTGAGTCAAGGACCTCGTAGACGCGCCCCCGGGCAACGCCTGATCGTTTAGCGATGCCGTAGCCGGTGTCTGGTGCCTCGTCGAGGAGGGCGAGATATGCCTTCGATTCCCATTCGGTGAGACCGATGGCGCGTAGCGCCTGGATCTCCGTTTCACCGAAGGCCTGCTGATTCACGCCGCTTCCTCACTTCCGCTGTGACCGATGTTCCTGACGCGCCGGGACTTCTGGTACGGCCTGCAGGTGCGGGCCTCAGCGGTCGAGGGCGCGACGCCGGACAGCTGCTGGATGCCCGGGGGTGCGGTGAAGCACCCTGAGAGCGCGCAAGTCTCATCGAGTACCCAAGCGCCAAGCATACGGCAGGGCTCCCCGCAGGGGCGGGCTGAAGACGCCGTGTGGGCGTCGGATCCCGTCGACGATGAAGCGGCTTCTGCTCCTCACGCGATCCGGATACACATACGTAGCCCCCTTTTGGGTTACGATACGTTTGTCACTGCGGCGACTATGCGGCGCCCAATAGAATCGGGGAGGGTGAGGTGAACCGGAGCCAGCTTGTCCACGTAGTTGTTTTCAGCCTGAAGCCGGGCATTGGTCGTGACGATCCCCGCGCCCGCGCGGCAGCGGCGATCACTGCGGGCCATCCGCATGCGATCCCGCAGATCCAGAGCTGGGTTTGCGGCTGGGATGCAAGCGGGCGGTCCGATGCCGCCGACTTCCTGGTCGTGAGCGGATTCGACTCGCTGGGCGACTATGGCGCATTCCAGGCGCACCCGGACCACGAGCGGGGCAAGGTCGCCTGGCGGCAGGTTGCAACCTGGACCGTCATTGACGTCAACGATCCGCTGGACGCCCAGCCGTGAGAGGTCGTGGTAGCGCAGCTCATATCGCCGCCGTCGCAGGTGCTGCGCTGCTATGGAGTACTTCCTTTGCCGTGACGAAGGTGGTATTGCCGTATGTGGGCGAGGTGACGCTAGGCGCCATCCGGTTCTTGGGTGCTGCGCTGTTGCTGACGCTCGTGTGCCTGATCACGCACAAGCGCCTGCGAGCCCCGATGCGGACCCACATAGCCGTGGCGGCTGCCGGCCTTGTCGGGATCACGGTCTACTTCACCCTCGAGAACTACGGCGTCGCCTTAGCAACCGCCACAGACGCTGTGCTGATCGTGGCCGTCTATCCGGTGATAACAATGGTGGCCGAATCGGTCCTACACCGGCAGGCGCCAGCCGTGGTCAATGTCGTCGGCGCGATAACCGCCTTCGCCGGTGTCGTGCTGGTCACCCTGGACGAGCCTGCCGCGGAGTCCCCTGATCGGGCGTTGGGAATCCTGCTCCTCGCTCTTGGAGGCGTTGCGTGGACCGCCTACAACCTTTTGGTCGCCAGAGCGCCTGCCGCGGTTCCACCCAACGCCCGCCTGGGCGTCCTGCAAACCACCGCGCTGCAAAACCTCTGGGGCGGGCTCGGCTTCTGCATCCTCATTCCGGTCTTGCCTCAGGGCACCCGAGGAGAGCTTGCTCCGACGACTGCCTGGCTGATCGCCTATCTGGCGGTTGGGTGTTCTGCGCTGGCGTTCCTGCTCTACACGTTTGGGCTGACCGTTCTCAGACCCGGCCAGGCCGTCGCAATCCTCAACCTGGTGCCCGTGTTCGGAGTCGTCTCGGCCGTGTTGATCGCAGGCGAACAGCTCACAACGCTCAAGGCCCTAGGCGCGTTCATTGTCGTCGCCGGTGTCGCACTCAATGCCATGACCAGGCCGATATCAGTTCCGAATCGTGGCGCCTGACCACTTAACCAATCTGTGAAAGGAACTACATCCATGAACGATGCACGCCAGAAGACCGTCATAGTCGTCGATCAGCGTCTCCCCGCGGGCCTTGCCGTCAATGCCGCTTCGATCGTGGCGGCCATGATGACGACCGCAATGCCCGACCTTATGGGCCCGGCGGTCGCTACCGCCGACGCCGAGCTCCCCGGCGTCGTACTGGCACCCCTGCCGGTTCTCGCTAGTGACGGCGAGGCATTGCAGTCAATTTGGGACCGTGCGGATGCCCCTGGCTCGGGATTGATCGTCTTTCCTTTCACGCGGCTTGCTCAAGGATGCAAGACCTACGAGGAGTACACCGAGAAGGTTGCCTTGGCTGCGACCCACGAACTGGAACTCGCTGCCCTTGGCTTGGCCGGCCCGAGGAAGACCGTCACATCGCTCACCGGTGACATGTCGTTGTATCCCGCGAAGGAAAAGTGATCATGATTCCGCTCGCAGACATTGACCTCTGGAACACCGCTACTACATTCGCTGCCGCCCAGTCACGGCAGTGGAATGGCCAGATGGAGACGGCCGCCCTTGCTGATTATCAGCGCGAGAATCTCATCGACGTGCTCACCTACTGTCAGGAGAAGTCACCGTTCTACCGTCGACACCTGGACGGATACAACGCGACGTCGCCATTCGCGAGCCTGCCATTTACGACCAAGGACGATCTGCGCACCCACCTCGACGAGGTTGCCAGCCTGGAGTTGGCGGATGCCTGGGTCTACTACGAGACGACAGGGACTACCGGCGCGTCGACGCCCTGCCCGCGAACGGCAGAGGACTCCATCCGCACGGGGGTCGCCCTGTGTGAGGGGTACCGCGACCTCCTCCAGGGGCACGGTGAGCACCTGACGATGGCAGTAATGGGGCCGAGCGAACTGCACTCGACGGGCGACACTTTCGGCGATGTCTTCCGGAGCCTCGGCCACGCCAGTGTGAAGATGTGGCCACACTCCCCGGTTGTGGGTTTCGACCGCGCAGGTCAATTGCTACACCGCCTTCCGATCACCGGTCTGACCTGTACGCCGGGGATGACGATCCTACTGGCGCGACACCTGCTCGCCCAGGGAATCGACCCGGCCGCCCTCGGCATCAGGGTCATCCTGACCGTAGGGGAACTCGCGACGCCAAGACTGCTCGCCCAGATCAGCAACGTCTGGGGAGCTGCGGTCCACAGTTGCATGTACGCCTCCCAAGAGGCATCGATACTCGCGGTCTGCCAAAGCGACGGGCGACTGCGCACAACCCCGCTGAACTACCACTACGAAATCATCGACCCCAACACCGGCGAGTGCCTGGACCCGCAAGCCGACGATCGCGAAGGCGAACTCGTCGTAACTCATCTCTACCGCGGAGCCAAGCCTCTCATCCGCTACCGCACCGGCGACCTTGTCCGGGCCCAGGGACAAGGTCAGGACTTCTTCGTCACTCCGATTGGTAGGGCCCGCGACGAACTGCACATTGGCAACTCGAGCTACAGCGCCTACGACTTCGAGGACGCCATCCTGGATGGCTGTCCCGCCTTCTTGGACTACCAAGTCGACATCTACTCACGGAATGAGAACCGCGATCAGTTACGTCTGCTCCTGGAGCCGATCCACTCATCCTCCGTCGGCTCCTCGACACTGGCGGACAGACACGCCCGCAGACTGGCCGACACGCTGGGTGTCGATGTCGACGTAGCCTGGGGGCCGACCGACGCACGGACCTCGACCGGCGCCATGGTCAGCTGGAAAGCCGCCCGAATCCGCGATCACCGCGAGACTGTCCACGGCATGGAGACCAATTCGGCACGTCGCATCGCCACACAACGCGAAACCGCGGCAACGACATGACCACGTTCGCATATCTGGACGGACAGTGGGTCGACGCCGCCCGACCGCAACTCGCCCTATCCACTCAGGGCCTGCAGTACGGCACAGCCGTCTTCGAGGGAATTCGGGCCTATCGGACCGACGACGGAGCCATACAGCCCTTCGAGCCACGAGCTCATTTCGACCGACTGCACACGTCCTGCCAATCACTGCGTATGGATCTGCGGGACACCAGCGAGCAACTGGCCCGACTTTGCACCGAACTGCTGGAGCGCAACAACATCGACGACGACTGCTACGTCCGCCCCGTCGCCTTCAAGACAGCCTTTTTGCCGGGCACTCCGTTCGGCGTCCGGCTCGCCGGGGTTGACCATAGCCTCGCAATGACCTGCGTGCGAATGCCCTCACGCCTGGGCCACCCCTCGCGCCTCGGCATCTCCACCGTCCGTCGCGTCCCGGACGTCGCCATGCCGACGCGAGCCAAGATCAGCGGCGCCTACGTTGCCAGCGCACGTGCCATTGACGAATGCACTGCCCGCGGCTACGACGACGCCATCCTGCTCACCGTCGAAGGCCGGGTCGCAGAGGCGTCGACAAGCAACATTCTGCTGCGGAGCGGCAGGACTCTCGTCACCCCCGCGCTAGACCAAGGGATACTCCCCGGAATCACCCGATCCCTGGTCCTCACCATCGCCAGAGACCAAGGCCTCGAGGTAGTCGAACGCCCGGTCGAAATCGCCGAACTCTTCACCGCCGACGAAATTCTTCTCACCGGCACTGGCCTCGAAATCTCGCCAGTGATCTCCATCGAAGGGCGCACTGTTGCAGACGGAGCCTGTGGTGAATTCACCCTTCGCGCCTGCGCGAGCTACAAGCAACGCACCCGGACGCCCTACTGACAGACGCCCAGGGATCCCAGAAAGAAGCACGAGCATGAACTACTTCACTGTGAGGCGGGACTCACCGGCCCTTCGACGGGCGCGCATCACCACGCTCGGGCCGCCCGGAACAAGCAGTGAACGCGCAGCGCATGAGTTTCTACGCCACCTACAAGTTACTGACGGCGAGATCATCCTGCACAACTCCTACCGAGACGCTGCGCTGGCCGTCCTGGACGGAAATTCCGACTATCTCGTGGTCGCCAATGCGTTCCAGAACATCAACGACTTCTACATGAACCCGGCGCTCGACGTGCACAGCGTCTTCCACATGTACACACCGCTGTATGGGCTTGCCAAACGTCCGGGAGCCAAGCTTCCGGCTCGGCTCGACGTCATCAGCCACCCTGCACCCGTGCCGTTGATCGACGAGCTGATGCCCGCCGGATACGAATGTGCCCACATCGTGGAGGCAAACTCGACCGCGGCGGCAGCAGCGGCAGTCGAACACGGACACCATGACGTCGCACTGCTCGCGACCGGTTCCGGCTCGGGGGCGTCCGCGGCGCTGGTGTCGGCGTTCATCGAGGATCTCATCGAGACCGCCAGGAAGATCGCCGCCCGATCGCCAGGAGCGCGGATGGATCCCGCGCTGCTACTCGCGCTAGACGAGATCGGCAACCTCGCGCCCTTGCCTGCGCTGCCGGTGCTGATGGCCGAAGGCGGCGGCACCGGGATCACGACGCTGCCCGTCCTGCAAAGCCTGGCCCAGGCGCGAGAGAAGTGGGGCGAGAACAACGCGTCGGCCCTGTGGGACTCCAGCATCGTGAAGATCATCCTGGGCGGAGCCAGCAACTCGAAGGACCTGCAGGATCTGTCGGCACTGATCGGGGAACGCGATGAGCACACTGACAGCGTCACCGTCGACGCCTACGGCGCGCACTCCAACCAGCGCTCCATCCGCAGGGTGCCGATCCTGCCCCCGGACGTGCTGCGCACCATGCCGTTCGGCACCGGCATCGTCATGCTCCGCACCGCCCGCCCGATCATCACCACCCTGCGCCCCTGGACTGCCCGTCCCGACTCCGAGCAGCTGCGCGCCGACCGGGCCGAGATCGAACAGCTTCTGCAGCACGGCCACTGACCTTCTCCAGGTCCCGGCGGGTGGTTGGGGGTCGTACCTGATCGGTGAACCCGGCGGACGGCCGGGACCGATCCGGAAGGAGCCATCCCCATGCCGATCCCCACCAAGTCATCGATCTCCGGGTTTCTGAGGGCCGACCCCGACCTGTCCTTCACCAAGGACGGCGTCGCCCGGCTCTTCGTCCCGGTCGGCATCAAGCAGTCCGTCCAGGACGCTGAGGGCCACTGGCACGACGTCGAGCCGTTCAAGACCGCGATGGTGATGTACGGGCCGTCCGCTGAACGCGCCCACGCGCAGTTCAAGAGCGGCGACAACTTCATCGCCGAGGGCTTCGTGCGCCCCTACACCAACGGTGAAGGGCAGGAACGCGAGGAGTTCCGCGCAAGCCGGCTCGGCCACGACAACAACCTCACCACCTACACCGTCGAGCGCCGCGCCCACGACCGCGAGGCCCAGGACCGACCCGCACCCGACCATCGGGTCGAGCAGGACGCTCCCGCGGCGGAACCCGACGGCCCGTCCCCGGACCCCGTGGCGGACGTGCTCGCGCAGCGTGAGCAGCAGATCGCTCCCGAAGCGGTCGCCGCGAGTGCCCCCGGCCCGGCCGTACACGAGGCCGTCGCCCGGTAGCCCCGGGACTCCATGAGACCGCGGGGCGACCAGCCCCAGCAGCGGCTGATCGCCCCGCACCCCGTTCTTCCGCCCGCACCCGTCAGCAGGAGCCGACCATGTCCACCCCAACTCCACCCGAAGATCCTCGTCCCGAGATGGATGCGCGTGACGCGACACCTGATCAGCCGGAGGAGCCGGACCTGGCGAGCCTGCCGCCGGCGCTGCTGGCTCAGATCAAGCGGATGGTGCAGGCCGAGTACGCCAAGGATCTGCGGGCCCAGCTGGGCACCGTGCCCCGCACGATCAATTGGCGGGCGCTGACTCCCGAAGACCTCGAGCAGGAGCTCCTGGACCTGAACGAGTGGGTGGACTGGCTGCGGCACGAGTACGGGCTGGCCCCACAGATCATTCCGCCGATGTGGCATCGGCACTGGGAGTTGATCTGGGAGCTGTCCGCGCTGCGGCAGCACTGGCTGATCTGCTACGACCAGCAGGCCAAAGGCAACATGGGTGTGGTCTGGCACCAGGACTTTGCCGTGGCCCGCGAGCGGTTGCGGGACTGGGTGACGATCTCCGGCCCCCGCCTGGACCGTGACCGGGCCACCCGCGTCACCGCGTGGCCCGGTGGCGAGGCCGAGGGATGGATCCCGCCGGACACTGCTGAGCATCCGGTCACCGACCGCAGCGAGGACTTCGTCGCGTTCCTCGTCGAGGCTGTGCAGGCGCGGCAGGCGGAGCAGGACGCGATGGTGCAGGAGATCCTCGATACCGAGTGGAGCGAGCGGCCATGACCGACGCGCCCGCCCAGATTCTCGTGTCGCCGCTGATGGACAGCCGCGAGCTCGCCCGGTACCTGAAGGTGTCCGAGTCGACACTGTCGCGGTGGCGGGCGGAGAAGGGGGGGCCGCCGTTCATGCAGCTCGGCGGCATCGCCCGGTACCGGATCGACTCCGTCGACCAGTGGCTGGCCTCGCTCAAGCACGATGAGTAGCAGCAGCGCCGACCCGCAACCGTTCCCGCCGATCGGGGTGAAGATCTCCACCGATCTCGAACACCGCGCCAGCGGCATCCGCGCCCGAGCCCGCTGGACCGACCCCGCCACCAAACAGCAGACCCGGGCCCTGGTCGTGCCGGACGAGGACGCCGCGACGGCGTTCTTCGACCAGCTGCAACGCTCCGCCGCGGTGGGCGTGGACCTCACCGTGACGCTGCAGGACTACATCGCCCAGATCGGCGATCGGTGGAAGCGGGGCCTGGACCCGACCTCCACCGCTGACGTATACAGCGCCGGGCTCAAGCTGCGGGTTATTCCCGCGCTCGGGCACCTGCCGGTGACCGGGATCACCCCGGGCATGATCGACCGGACCATCGACGACTGGGAGACCAAGCACTCGCCTTCGACGATCAAGAACACCATCGCCCCGTTGGTGCGGGTCTTCGACGAAGCCGTCCGCGACGACATCCTCGACCGCAACCCCGCCCGCAGCCGTTCCCGGCGCACCCTCGGGAAGACGTCGGTGTTCGACGTCAGCAGCCCTCGCGACACCTCGCCCCGCGCGTTCGCGATCCCGGACCTCGCCACGCTGAATCTGCTCGCGGACGCTTGCGGCGAGCACGGCCAGCCCTACTCCGACTACGTGATGCTCTGCGCGCTGCTCGCTTCCCGCAGTTCGGAGGTGGCCGGGCTGTGGGTTGAGGACATCGACTGGGACACCAAGATCGCCACGGTCCGCAAGCAGATCTACCCCAGCTCGAAGGGCCTGGTGGTCAAGCAGACCAAGGGACGCGAGGAGCGGCCGATCCCGATCCTGCAACCCCTCGTCCCGATCCTGAAGCGGCTCACCGAGGGCAAGGAGCCCACCGACCGTGTCCTGCAAGGGCTGCGCGGCGGCGTGCTCACCACAGCGAACGTGCGACGGGCCACGGAATGGGAGACCGTCGTCCACGACTTGAACCTGCCGCAGCTAACCCGGCACGGGCTGCGGCACACCGGTGCGACCTGGATGGCCGACGCCGGCATCCCGCTCCACGTGCTGCAGAAGATCCTCGGCCACAAATCCATCGAGACCACCGAGGGCTACTTGCACCCCGACCTGCGGCACATCTCCAAAGCCGCCGAGCTCGCCAACGCGTACCTCGCCGAGCAGGCCGACACGCGCCGCACGGCACCGGTCGGCCCACGCCAGCAGCCGAATACGCGCCGCCGCTGACCCCGAAACGCGCCCGGGAGGCGGTTCTCGTCCCGGTTTGGTCCCGGGAGATCAACCTGGCAGCACTCGCGCACCCAGGCTACGCGTCGACGGCGACTGCCGAGGCTCCCGAGAACGGTCCTCGGGGAATGACGAAACCCAGGCGAGAAACATGCTCTTACCTGGGCTTTTACGTCGGGATGACAGGATTTGAACCTGCGACCCCCTGACCCCCAGTCAGGTGCGCTACCAAGCTGCGCCACATCCCGTTGTTCAATTTTCGACGCCACGGCACCTGATGAGCATTTGACCCCCAGTCAAGTGCGCTACCAAGCTGCGCCACAGCCCGCCCAGGGCGTGAGCCCCGACTGGTCACCTTACACGGTGGTCGGCGTCGTCCTCAAAGCGGCACTGCAGGCAGGACGGCACGCGCCCGGATGGGGCGGAGCGCAACCCCTCCGACTCCTAGACTGAACCGCGTGACCAACCCCACTCCCATGCTTCGCCCCAGCCCGATCGACATCGGCGATCTCTTTTCCGGGACCTTCGAGGCGCTCAAGCGCCGCCTGGGCCTATTCATTCTGCTCACCCTGGCCCCATCACTTCTGCTCATCGCGGTGATCCTGGTGGCGGTGCTGATCGGGGGCGGCGGAGCGCTCACCGGCAATCGATCCGCCGGCGGCGGCGCCCTGATCGTGGCAGTGTTGCTCGTCGCGGTCGGCGGCGCTGCAAGCATGCTTCTGTCGCTGAAGAGCTACGGCATGATCTCGCTGGGTGCCTACGAAATCGCTCAGAACCAAACCCCCACCTTCGGTGGCCTGTGGGCTCGCACCAAGGGGTTTCTGCCCCGCATGCTGGGGATCATCCTGATCGGCGCGGGTGTCGTGATTGCCTTGTACCTGGTCTTCTTCGGCGGCATTTTCACCATTGTCAGCAACTCCTCCCGTGGCGGTAGCCCCGGAGCGGCGGCGGCCGGCGTGCTGGGACTAATCGCCCTGATGCTCTTCGTGGCCACGCCGCTGGCAATCTTCTTGAGCGTGCGCCTGCTCTATGCGATCCAGGCGGTGGCCATCGAACAGCGCGGCAGCATCGATGCGCTGAAGCGCTCGTGGGCGCTCACCAAGGGCAGCTTCTGGCGCACCTTCGGCTACTCGCTGATCGCGCAACTCGCAGTCAGCGCGATTCTGTTCGTGATCAGCTTGGTCACGCAAGCGTTCAGTGGCGGAGTCGTAGGCCCACGGTTACAGAACCCGGAGAACACCGCACAGTTGATGGCGGCGCTGCTGGCCCTGGTGCCGGTGGTCATCGTGTCGCTTGTGCTGCAACTGGCCGTTCAGTTGCTCACCACGCCCTTTCTGCAGACCTACACCACCTACATGTACGTAGACCAGGTGCGCCGTCTTGAACTACCCCCGCAGCAGTACGGCTATGGCTCGCAGACCGGTTACGGCTACCCGGGCGCACAGGCCGGCCAGGCGTTCGGCCAGCAGGGCTACCCGCAGCAGTGCCCGGGTCAGCCTCAGTATCCCGGTCAGCCCCAGCAGTACCCCGGTCAGCCTCAGTACCCCGGTCAGCCCCAGCAGTACCCCGGTCAGCCCCAGTACCCCGGTCAGCAATACCCTCAGCAGGGCTACCCGCAGCCGCAGTACCCCGACCAGCCGGGACAGCCCGGCTCGTCACAGAACCAGTGGCCCGCCCAGAACTGACCTGAGCGGCTACTTGCCGCGCTTCTCGCGGGCCCGCACCTCGATGTGCACCGGCGTGCCGACGAAGCCGAATTCTTCGCGCAGCCGCCGCTTGACGAATCGGACGTAACCCGGGTCGAGCTGGCCAGAGGTGAACAGGGCGAACGTGGGCGGGCAGGTGTGCGCCTGGGTGCCGAACAGAATGCGCGACTGTTTGCCACCGCGCACCGGGTGCGGATGCGCTGCCGTGACCCGGCCCAGAAAGGCGTTCAGCTTGCCTGTCGACACCCTGGTCTCCCAGCCTTCGATGGCGGCCTCGATGGCCTTCGACAGCCGGTCGACGCCGCGTCCGGTCAGCGCCGAGATGTTCACCGACGGCGACCAGCCGAACGCCTGCACGTCCTGCTCGATCTCGCGGTTCAGGTAGCGCCGACGCTCCTCGTCGGTCAGGTCCCACTTGTTGTAGGCGATCACCAGCGCCTTGCCGGCCTCTTCGACCATGGTGAGCACCCGCAAGTCTTGATCGGCGATCGTTTCGGAAGCGTCGACCACGACCACGCACACCTCGGCCCGCTCGATGGCGCTCGCGGTGCGCAGCGAGGCGTAGTACTCGTGGCCCGAGGCCTCTTTGACCCGGCGCCGAATGCCGGCGGTGTCGATGAACCGGTACACGATGCCGCCCACCTCGACCAGTTCGTCGACCGGGTCGACCGTGGTGCCGGCCGCGTTGTCGACCACCGAGCGCTGTTGCCGAGCCAGCTTGTTCAGCAGCGACGACTTACCGACGTTTGGACGGCCCACGATGGCGACGCGGCGCGGCCCGCCGAGCGCCTCCTCGGCCTCACGGGGCGCCTCGGGCAGCGCCTCCATCAGGGCGTCCAGCAGGTCGCCCGACCCGCGTCCGTGCAGCGCCGACACCGGGTGCGGCTCACCCAGGCCGAGGTTCCACATCATCGCTGCCTCAGCCTCGTTGCGGGCGTCGTCGACCTTGTTGGCCGCCAGCACAACCGGCTTGCGGCTGCGGCGCAGCACGCCGACCACCGCCTCGTCGACGTCTTGAATGCCGACCGAGGCGTCCACCACGAACAGCACGGCGTCAGCCGCCGCGATGGCCAGTTCGGCCTGCTCGGCGATCTGCGCCGCCAGCCCCTTCGCGTCGGGAGCCCAGCCGCCGGTGTCGACGATCACGAACTCGCGGCCGTTCCAGATCGCGTCGTAGCTGACCCGGTCGCGGGTGACGCCCGGCAGGTCTTGCACGACGGCCTCGCGGCGTCCGATGATCCGGTTGACCAGCATCGACTTGCCCACGTTGGGCCGTCCGACCACCGCCACAACGGGCTTGATCGTCTCATCACATTGTTCACTCACTGCTGCACTCCCTTCGAGCCAGCGCCTGTTCGGCCAGGCCCACCACGGCGTCGATGGTCTGTTCGAGGGTGAGGTGGCTGCCGTCGAGGTGCACCACCCCATCGGCGGCGGTGGTGAAATCGACCAGCGTGGAGTCGTCGGCGTCACGGCGCAGAATCTGGTCGCGCAGGGCGGCGTCGTCGATCTGTCCCCCGTGGTCGAGCTTGCGCCGGGCCATCCGCACCTCGGGGTCGGCGCTCAGCAGCAGCCGCACCTCGGCCTCGGGGGCCACCACGGTGGTGATGTCGCGACCTTCGGCCACGATGCCGTTGGGCGAGGCCGCGATGATCGCCCGCTGCCGGGCCACCAGGTTGGCCCGGCACTGCGCGATCACCGCCACGGTCGACACATGGGTAGAGGTGCGCTGCGAGCGGATCTCGTCGGTGACGTCACGGTCGTTGACCCGCACCCACTGGTCGTCCGGGTCGGTCGAGATGGCGATGTCGGCACCGGTCACGGCCCGGGTGACGGCTGCCGGGTCGGTGCCGTCCACGCCCGAATCGAGGTAGGCCACGGTGACCGCCCGGTACATCGCGCCGGTGTCGAGGTAGGCCAGGCCGAGCCGCTTCGCCACCCCGCGGGCGGTGCTCGACTTGCCCGAGCCGCTGGCTCCATCGATGGCGATGACCAGGGGTTTCGTCATGATTCTCCTCACAGCTTCGGTGCCCATCAGAAGGGCTGGGCCGGACGCAACGCCCAGCCAGCCCGGGTCATGGCGGCCTCGAGTGCCTTGGCGACCGGCTTGGCCACCTCGACCGCCAGGTAGCCCACCTCGCGGGCCGGGTCGTGTTCGATGCGGACGTCCTCGACGTTGACACCGGCCGCCTCGATGTCGGCGAACAGCCTGGCCAAGGCCCCGGGGGCGTCCGGAATGGTCACGACCACCTGCCCGTAGGCCGCGGACCCGGTGCCGTGCTTGCCGGGAATCGCCTTGGCGCCCTGACGGCCCGCGGCCAGAAACCGGCGCAGCGACTCGTCGTCGCCCCAGCCGGCCAGCAAGTCGTCCAGAGCGTCGCGGACGGCCTCGAGCTCGGCCCGCACGGCCTCGGAGTTGGCGCTGATGATCTGGGTCCACAACCGGGGGTCGGAGGAGGCGATGCGGGTGACGTCGCGCAGCCCCTGCCCGGCCAGGTTGAGGTGCTCGTCGGGCACCTCGTTCAGCCGCCCCGCGGTGAGCGAACTCATCAACTGCGGCAGGTGCGACACCTGCGCCACCGCCTCGTCGTGATGCGTCGCGCCCATGCTGACGATGCGCGCACCACATGACCGCGCCAGCGCGTGCACAGTGAGCACCGCCTTGGCCCGGGACGTGTCGTGCGGAGTGATCACCCAGGTGCGGTCGTCGAACAGGTCGGCTCGGGCGGTCACCGGCCCGACCCGCTGCGAGCCGGCCATCGGGTGCGAGCCGACGTAACGGGCCAGGTTCACCCCACGGCCGCGTAGGTCGGCCAGCACGGTGCCCTTCACCGAACCGACGTCGGTCACCGTGGCCTTCGGGTAGGTGGCCAGGGCATCGGCGATGACCGCGGCCAGCTTGGCCGGCGGAACCGCGACCACGACCAGCCGGACGGCTGCGGGGTCGACCGGCTCGGTGGTGCCGCCACCGCGCGATGCGGCCACCCGGGCGTGCGACGACACGGAGTCGATCAGATGTACCTCGACACCGGCCCGGGTCAGGGCGGCACCGACCGAGGCCCCGACCAGTCCGGCTCCGATCACCACCGCTGGGGTCAGGGAGGGTTCGTTCACTGGCCGCCCTTCTGCACGAACGAGCGCACGTACTCCTCGGCGTCGGTCTCGAGCACCGCGTCGATCTCGTCGAGCAAGGCGTCGTAGTCGAACGAGGGCTTGGCAACGGCAGCGGTGACCTCGACCTGCGGCTCCTCGGCGCGCGTCGTGCCGCGCTGCCGCTGGATGCGCTCGGCCATGTCTCCTCCTGGTTCGACCAGACAGCCTATCGCGCGGCGCGCAGCCGTCCGTCCAGCCAGGTGCCCGAGCCCCAGGGACGCCCCATGGGGACGGTTCCGACTGGTTCAGGGGACGGTTCCGACTGGTTCACGGGACGGTTCCGACTGGTTCACGGGACGGTTCCGACTGGTTCAGTGGACGGTTCCGACTGGTTCACGGGACGGTTCCGACTGGTTCACGGGACGGTTCCGACTGGTTCAGTGGACGGTTCCGGCTGGTTCACGGGACTGTTCCGACTGGTTTAGTGGACGACTCAGTGAACGAGGACGGTTCGCCTCGGTCCGCTTTGAACCAAAGAGAACCGTCCCCTGAACCAAAGACCCAGGGTCAGCCGAGGCACGAGGTCACGTACGCGTCCAGGCCGCCGGACGCAGCCACGTCGGAGGCGCTGCCGCTGAACGGGTCATCCAGCCGCATCCGGCCCCGTCGGCCGCTCAGCAGCAGCCAGGTCCAATCGACGGCGGCCACCTCGGACGTCCGTTCGGACGCCAGCCGTCCGCGCAGGTACGCCCGGGTGTCGGACGGCGGCTCGGCCATTGCCGCCCGCACCTCGGCATCCGACACCAAGGCGGGCAGGCGCCCGGCCCGCAGCAGTGCCTCGTAGGGGCTGCGCTCGCTCAGTTCGGCCCAGGTCAGGTCGAGCTGGGCCAGCCGCGGATGCTCCCAGCCCAGGCCGTCCCGGCGCCTGAAGCTCTGCATCAGGTTGAGCTTCGCCACCCAGTCCAGTTCCCCACAACTCAGTGGATCGGCTGCCAGTCGGTCGAGCATCGACCCCCACAACGCCAGCACCTCGGCGTCGCCGAAACCCGCAGCCTGCACCTGAGCGTGATAGTCGCGTTGAATGCCGAGCGCGGAGAGCCGGCGGCCGTCGGCGAGTTCGAGCAACGCGCTGCAACGCACATCACGGCTCACGGTCTGGACGGCTCCGAGCGGGTCGGCCAGCCGCACCGGACGCACCGCGCCGGCCTCGATCGCCGCCAGCACCGCCGAGGCCGTGCCCAGCTTGAGCAGGGTCGAGGTGTGCGACCGGTTGGCGTCACCGGCGATCAGGTGCAGCCGGCGCCAGCGCGAGCGGTCTGCGTGCGGTTCGTCGCGGGTGTTCAGCAGCGGGCGCCGAATGGTGGTCTCAAGCCCGGTGATCGCCTCGAAGAAGTCGGCCCGCTGCGATAGCTGAAACCCCGGTGACCCACCGGCCTGGCCCAGCCCGACTCGTCCAGCACCGGTGAACACCAACCGGGTCACCACGAACGGCAGAAAGCCCTCGACGATCTCCTCCCAGGCGGTGGCGCGGCTGAGCAGGTAGTTCTCGTGATAGCCGTAGGACGCGCCCTTGCCGTCGGTGTTGTTCTTGAACACCAGCACTGGAGTGTCGAGCGCCGTCGTCGCGGCCTGCGCTCCCGCCCGCACCACCTCGTCACCGGCCAGGTCGGCCAGCAACCCCGCACGCGCAGTGGTCACCTCGGGGGTGGCGTACTCGGGGTGCGCGTGGTCGACGTAGAGCCGCGCCCCGTTACCCAGAAAGCGATTGTGGGTGTCTTCGAGCGGAACCACGCCGTCGTCGTCCACCCGCGCCCGCGTGCCCGGTCCGGGGTAGCCGTCCACGACTGCGGCTGAAACAAGGCTGGGGTGGAGCTCTGGCCGTCCGGGGGCCAGGATTCCGTACTCGGTCTCGGCTCCCAGCAACGGCATCCCCACATCGTAGGGTCGCTGCTGGTCCTAGGGTGGGCTCATGAAGTGGTGGACGACGCTCGGCCTCGACCTGCTGGTGGTGCTGTCATTCGCGGTGATCGGACGGCTGTCGCACGGCGAGGCCGCCGACCCGGCCGGCATCGCAACCGTGGCTTGGCCGTTCACCGTGGCACTGGTCGGCACCACGATCGCCCTGATCGGCATGAAGCGGCCCACCGACCAGGTGCTCAACGGCGCCCTCGCCTGGGTGGGCACTCTCGGTTTCGGCATGTGGATTCGCGCCACTGCCGGCGCCGGGGTGCAGGTCAGCTTCGTGGTCGTGGCCGGGATCTTCCTGGCCGTGCTCATGGTGGGCTGGCGATTATTGGCCGCCCGGCGGCGCACCGCGTCTGCCGCCGGTTGAGCTACGTCGAACACCCTTGCCACAGTGGCATAACCGGGGCCTTGACAGGCTCGACCAGCGAATATCAGCGGTTCGTCAGGCGACGGGCGCGAGGCGGGTCACCTTGGGCAAGCCTGCCGCGCGTTCCGTTGCCAGGTCATGGGCAGACTGCATGGCCAGCCAGGCCCGAGCGGTTCCGACACCGGCCTGCTCCAGACGAACGGCCAGGTTGGGGCTGATCCGGGCATGGCCGTGCAGCACGCGGCTCAGGGTCACGCGCGAGATGCCCAGCCGACTGGCCGCCTCACCCACGCTGAGGGCGAGATCGGCCAGAACGTCCTCGCGCAGAATCTCACCGGGATGCACCGGGTTGATCATTGCCATCGTGTTCACCTCTTCAGTGGTAGTCCTGGTAGTTGACGAGTTCGACATCGCTGTCGATGAATCTGAATGTGACTCGCCAGTTTCCGTTCACCCAGACCGACCAGTGACCCGCCAGGTCTCCCCTGCGTCGATGAGTCCTGAAACCAGGCAGGGCAAGGTCATCAGGGCTTTGAGTCACGTCCAGCAACGACAGAATGCGCAGCAACTTCGGCGCGTGAGCACTCTGGACCCCCTGGGTTGAACCGGAGCGATACAACCTCTCCAGACCTTTGTGCCGAAAGCCGACGATCACCTTCCCAGCGTATCGCGTAGCGCTACACGATACAAGCGCCGGTGTTGTCGTGCTTCGGCTCCGGTGTAGAACCCGCCACCAGGGAAGCCCAGATCATCGCAACCGCCGCTAGTTGGCTTATCGAACCCCCTTGCCACGGCGCGATGACCGAGGTCTCGACACGTTCGACCAACGAAAATCAACGTTTCCCTAGACGCTCACCTGACGCCCACCGCGCAGGGTGCGCATGAACGTGATCCTTTCGCCCTTGCGGCCCGAGATGCGGGCCCAGTCGTCGGGGTTGGTGGTGTTCGGCAGGTCTTCGTTCTCGGCGATCTCGTCGGCGCAGGCCGCGCGTAGATGCGCCAGGCTCACCCCGTCGGGGCCTCCGGCCAGCACCTGCTTGATCGCCGCCTTCTTGGCCCGTCCGACCACGTTGGCCAGCATCGCGCCCGAGCTGAAGTCCTTCACGAACAGCACCTCGCGGTCGCCCGAGGCGTAGGTCACCTCCAAGAACCGGTTCTCGTCAGTGTTCGCGTACAGCCCCCCGACCGTCGCCTCGATCAGCGCGCCGACCTCGGCCCCCGCAACCAGCGGCGTGTCACCGGTGAGGTACTTGCTCAGAATCTCGCGGGCCGCGGCCGCATCCGGACGGTCGAATTTGATCTTCACGTCGAGCCGTCCGGGCCGCAGGATCGCGGGGTCGATCAGGTCTTCGCGGTTGGTGGCGCCGATGATGATCACGTTGCTCAGCCGCTCGACGCCGTCGATCTCGCTCAGCAGTTGCGGCACCACGGTCGATTCCATGTCTGAGCTCACCCCAGAGCCGCGGGTGCGAAACAGTGAGTCCATCTCGTCGAAGAACACGATCACCGGACGGCCGTCGGCCGCGTGCTCGCGGGCGGTGGCGAAGATCACCCGAATCTGCCGCTCGGTCTCGCCGACATACTTGTTCAGCAGCTCGGGGCCTTTGATGTTCAGGAAGTGGCTGCCCACTCCCCCACCCACCTGCTGGGCCAGCGAGTTGGCCACTGCCTTGGCGATCATCGTCTTGCCACAGCCGGGCGGTCCGTACAGCAGCACCCCCTTGGGGGCCGGCAGTTGATAGCGGGCGAACAGATCGCGGTGCAGAAAGGGCAGCTCGACCGCGTCGCGAATCTGCTCGATCTGCCCGCCCAAGCCGCCGATGTCGGCGTAGTCGACGTCGGGCACGTCATCGAGCAGCAGGTCGTTGACGTCGGTGCGCTCCACCACGCGCAGCGCCAATCCAGCCCGGCGATCGGCGGCCACGCTCTGCCCGGCCTGCACGCCGGCCACGTCGGGACCGGCGGTCAGCAGGTGCTCGTCTTCGCCGCCACCGCCGACCAGCAGCCGTCCGCCCGGCAGCACGTCACGCACCACCAGCACGTCGAACTGGGTGGGCTCGGGGCCGGCGGCCACCAGCATCATGGCCTCGTTAAGCAGCACCGGCGCACCGGCGCGAAGCACCGGCTCACCCAGCCCATGCTCGCCCAGTTCGGGGGCCACGCTGACCCGCAACACCCGGCCGCCCACCGACACGTCCGCCTGCCCAGGCTCGGGAACCCCGAGCACGACAGCATGCGCCTGCGGCGGGTTCGAGAGGGCATCCAGTTGAGCCCGCAGCGCCAGTAGCGACTCGCGCGCCTCGCGCAGCGTCGCGTTCAGCTTCTCGTTCTGCTGCGCCAGCGAACGGGCATCGGCCCGGGCGTCGGCCAGCCGGCGCTCGGCGAGTTCGGCGGCCCGCCCGCGCGCCTCGGCACGAGCTTCGGCCGCGGCCAGCGAGTCGGGCTCGCTGCTCATTCCTTCGCCTCGGGCACCTCAACGCCGGGCGGACGCGGCCCGCTGTAGTCGGGACCATACGCCCCCGGTGCCGGACGCCGCCGGCGCAGCGGAGCGGTCACCCCCGGGGCCAGCCGACGGGTGAAGATCAAAAAGCCGGTATGCCCGGTGGTGCTGTGCCCGGGCCGAACCGCCAGCCCCTCGGCGTGCCACCCGCGCGAGGTCAGCTCGCTGGCCGCCGGCTCGGTGAACCCACCATGGGCCCGCAGCGTGTCCATGGTGCGGCCCAGTTGCGTGGCGGTGGCCACGTAGCAGCACAACATGCCGCCGGGCTGCAGCACCGCGGCCACCGCGTCGACACACTCCCAGGGGGCCAGCATGTCGAGGATCGCCCGGTCGACCGGTTCGGGCCCGATATCGGCGGCAAGGTCGCCGATGCGCACCTGCCAGGCCGGGTGCGGCCCCCCGAAGAAAGTCTCGACGTTCTTGCGGGCGACCGCTGCGAAATCGGCCCGCCGCTCATAGGAATACAGGCTCCCCGACGGCCCGATGGTGCGCAGCAGGTGCAGGCTGAGCGAGCCCGAACCGACCCCCGCCTCAAGCACCCGCGCGCCGGGAAAGATGTCGGTCTGCACCATGATCTGGGCGGCGTCCTTGGGGTAGATCACGGCCGCGCCGCGCGGCATGGTGACGGTGAACTCCTCCAGCAGCAGCCGGAACGCCACATAGCTCACGCCCCCGGCCGAGGTGACCACATTGCCGTCCGGCCCGCCGATCAGCGCGTCGTGGCTGATCGCCCCCTTGGTGGTGTGAAACGTGCCGCCGGGGGCCAGCACCACCGAGTGCCGGCGACCCTTGGGGTCGGTCAGGGTGACCCGCTCGCCGACCTGCAGCGGACCCGTCCGCACCCCGGTCAGCCCCGTTTCGTTCAACTCCGCCATCGTGCTCCCCACAACGCCAATTGCCACCCCGGCCCGAGGGCCTCGCCGACCAGTTCGACCCGGCTGGACAAAAACAACACCCCGTCGACCTCGGCGATCGGCACCACCGTGGCATCCGCCGCGGCCTGTTTCTGAATCTCTGACAACGCCGGCAGTTGCACCTCGTCCTTGCTCGAGGAACGGAAGCGTTCTTCCAGTTCCTCGAGCTTGCCGGCGCTGCCCGGCAACGGGTTCTTCAGGTAGTCCTGCAGCCAACCCAATGCGGTGTTCACCTGCGGGGCACTGTCGCGCAACTCCAGGTCGGCTGGCTCGCCCTCGGCCACCAGCCGCACGGTGATGCCCAGCCCGCTGTGCAGCCGATCGACCACCTGCCGGGCCAGATCTTCCATGCCGGGCGACGAGTCGGTGAACCTCACCGTGAGGGCACCTGCATGGTTGAGCTTGGGCAGCTTCGGGTCTCCACCCATGGCGAAGCTGTCGGTGTGGCCGTTGATCATGGAGGGAAGAATGGACGTGGCCGTGCGGTCGGCCTGCAGGGCGAGGGTGACAGCCCGTCGCAACGCGGCGTTCGACCGCTGCGCACTGCTCGGCAGCCAGACCAGCCGCTGCAGCACCGTCTTGAACAACCGCCAGCGATAGAAGTCCGGCTCCTGCCGCGTTGACTGCGCCTCGGCGATTTCCGCGGACAGCCGCTCAATGGCCGCCGGGCTGAGGGTGCGCCACACGATATCGGCCTGTTGGCCGACCAGGGCCTCTTCGGCCGTCGCCGAATCGGCCCAGTTGATCCTGATCTTCGGCATGTCGGTGTCGAGCGCACCCACGTAGCCGGCGAATTTGGTGATCGTCAGGCCGCGGTTGTCCCACGCTTCCAGTGCATAGGGGCCGCTGCCGATCGGTGCCTGGGTGACCGGACGCAGCTTGTCGGCGTCATAGGCCTCTTCGTCGACCACGGACGCCGCCGGCACGGCCAAGCCGTAACCGAACTGGTTGTCGGGGTACTTCAGCCGAAACCGCACCGTGTACGGGTCGGGGGTCTCGATCGTACGCAGGGCACCGAGCAACGACATCTGGCCGGGGGCGAGCCGCAGCGCCCGCAGCAGGCTGAACTTCACGTCCGAGCTGGTCAGCAGGTGCCCGTTGGAGAACTGGGCGTCTTTGGGCAGCGAACATTCGAACACGGTCGGGGCCGTGTACAGGCATTCCTTGGCCAGGTCGGGCTTGAGCAATTGGGTGCTGGGCTGCACCAGCATCAGCCGCTGAAACAGATCGAGCACCACCATCGAGTCGGAATCGTTGGTCACCCCGGCTGGGTCGGTGGTGGTCGCCGGCTGCACGGTCAGCACGGTGAACACCCGATCCGCGGTGGGCGTGGCCGTGCTGCCGGTGGGCAGCGGGTCGGGCGTACGAATGCAGCCGGCGGCCCCCACCACCGTCACGCAGGCTGTGGCCAACGCGATCAGGCTGCGGAGGAAGGGTGGCACGGACCCAAGGGTAGAGGTTTCGTCCACCGGGTGCCGACCGGGCCGGCCGGGGGCGCTCGCGTACAGTTGGCCGCGGGAACGCAGATCGTCGCCGGTCGAGCCTGCCGAAACCTCTGATATGCGCTGGCAAGGGGTTTCGACACGCTCAACCAGCGGGGCTTGGGTTGGTCGGCGCTTCCCCGTCTGACCCGGCCGAACGACGAAGGGAGGTGCCGGTGAGTTCCGATCTGCTGACCGCGCCCCGGCCCCACGCCGACCCGGCCGAGCTGCGTCCCGACGCCACCGCCGCATTGCGCGCAGCCCTGGCCACCCGGCTGCACTTTCTCGACGGCGCCATGGGCACGGTGATTCAACGCTTCGGGCTGCAAGAGGCCGACTACCGCGGCGCACGGTTCGCCGACTGGGGCCAAGACGTCAAGGGCAACAACGACCTGCTGTCGCTCACCCAGCCCGAGATCATCGCCTCGATCCACCGCGACTACCTGGCCGCCGGCGCCGACTTCATCGAAACCAACACCTTCAACGCCCAGCGCATCTCGCTGGCCGACTACGGTATGCAGAGCCTCGCCTACGAGTTCAACCTGGCCTCGGCCCGGCTGGCCCGAGCAGCATGCGACGCCGCCACCGCCGACGACCCGTCCCGGCCCCGCTACGTGATCGGGGCGCTCGGCCCGACCAGCAAGACGGCGTCCATCTCACCCGACGTTAACGACCCCGGCGCCCGCAACGTGCAGTTCGACGAACTCGTCGAGGCCTACCTGGAGCAGGCTGACGGGCTGGTCGACGGCGGCTCCGACCTGCTGCTGATCGAGACCATCTTCGACACCCTCAACGCCAAGGCGGCGATCTTCGCACTCGAGACCCTGTTCGAGCAGCGCGGACGCCGGTGGCCGGTGATCTTGTCGGGCACCATCACCGACGCCTCCGGACGCACCCTGTCGGGGCAGGTCACCGAAGCCTTCTACAACTCGATCCGGCACGCCAAGCCGATCGCGGTCGGGCTCAACTGTGCGCTCGGGGCGGCCGAGATGCGCCCCTATGTCGCCGAGTTGTCACGGGTGGCCGACTGTTTCGTCTCGTGCTACCCCAACGCCGGGCTGCCGAACGCGTTCGGCGAGTACGACCAGACCCCCGAAGAGATGGCGGCGATCGTCAGCGGGTTTGCCGCCGACGGCCTGGTGAACGTGCTCGGCGGCTGCTGCGGCACCACCCCCGAACACATCGCGGCCATCGTGGCCGCCGCCCGTGACTCGGCACCCCGGGTGCCGGCCGAGCCGGTGCCGGCGATGCGGCTGGCCGGGCTCGAGCCGCTGACGATCACCCCCGAGTCGCTGTTCGTCAACGTCGGCGAGCGCACCAACATCACCGGATCGGCACGGTTTCGGCGGCTGATCACCGAAGGCGACTACGGCACGGCGCTCGAGGTGGCGCGCCAGCAGGTCGAGAACGGCGCCCAGGTGATCGACGTCAACATGGACGAGGGCATGATCGACGGCGTCGCCGCCATGGACCGGTTCTGCAAGCTGATCAGCTCCGAGCCCGACATCTGCCGGGTGCCGGTGATGGTCGACTCGTCGAAGTGGCAGGTGATCGAGGCCGGGCTGCGCTGCCTGCAGGGCAAGCCGATCGTGAACTCGATCTCGATGAAATCGGGCATCGACGAGTTCATCGAGCAGGCCCGGCTGTGCCGCAAGTACGGTGCGGCGA
This sequence comes from Micropruina sp., assembly GCF_047602085.1. Classification (GTDB taxonomy): domain Bacteria; phylum Actinomycetota; class Actinomycetes; order Propionibacteriales; family Propionibacteriaceae; genus Micropruina. The sequence goes on along the minus strand of NZ_JASGID010000002.1, from coordinate 1,192,066 downwards.
TCGTGGTGATGGCCTTCGACTCCGACGGCCAGGCCGACACCTTGCAGCGCCGGAAAGACGTCTGCGCGCAGGCGTACCGCATCTTGGTCGACGAGGTCGGCTTCCCGGCCGAAGACATCATCTTCGACCCCAACGTGTTCGCCATCGGCACCGGCATCGACGAGCACGCCAACTACGGCGTCGACTTCATCGAGGCCACTGGCTGGATCAGACAGAACCTGCCCGGCGCACAGATCTCGGGCGGCGTGTCGAACGTGTCGTTCTCGTTCCGCGGCAACAACCCGGTGCGCGAGGCGATCCACGCAGTATTTCTCTACCACGCCATCGCCGCCGGCATGAGCATGGGCATCGTCAATGCCGGCGCGCTGGTGGTCTACGACGAGATCGACCCACTGTTGCGCGAGCGCATCGAAGACGTGGTGCTGAACCGGCGCGCCGACGCCACCGAACGGCTACTCGAGATCGCCGCCGACTTCAACACCGCGGGACGTCCGGCCGAAGAGACCGTCGCCGAGTGGCGCTCGCTGCCGGTGCGCGAGCGCATCACGCACGCCCTGGTGAAGGGCATCGACGAGCACGTGGTGGCCGACACCGAAGAGCTGCGGGTCGAGCTGGCGGCGACCGGGGGACGTCCGCTCGACGTCATCGAAGGCCCGTTGATGAGCGGCATGGGCGTGGTCGGCGACCTGTTCGGCGCGGGCCGGATGTTTCTGCCGCAGGTGGTGAAGTCGGCCCGGGTGATGAAGAAGGCCGTCGCGCACCTGGTGCCGTTCATCGAGGCCGAGAAGAAGCCCGGCGAGGCGGCCTACAGCAACGGCAAGATCATCATGGCCACGGTCAAGGGCGACGTGCACGACATCGGCAAGAACATCGTCGGCGTGGTGTTGCAGTGCAACAACTACGAGGTGGTCGACCTTGGGGTGATGGTGCCGGCGCAGAAGATCCTGGCCGCCGCCGAGGCCGAGAACGCCGACATGATCGGGTTGTCGGGGCTGATCACGCCCTCGCTCGACGAGATGTCGAATTTCGCCGCCGAGCTACAGCGACTCGGGTTGACGCTGCCGTTGCTGATCGGCGGCGCCACCACCTCGCGGGCCCACACCGCGGTGAAGATCGCGCCGCGCTACGAAGGCCCGGTGGTGTGGGTGAAGGACGCCTCACGCTCGGTGCCCACCGCGGCCGCCCTGCTGTCGGACGAGAAGCGTCCGGGCTTCATGGCCGAGGTGTTTCGCGACTACGAATCGATTCGGGAACGGCACGCGGCCAAGCGCAACGACCGTCCGCTGCTCAGCTATGCCCAGGCGCTGGCCGAACGCACCCCGATCGACTGGACGGGCTACCAGCCGCCGCGGCCGGCCATGCTTGCGGTCGAACCGGTGCGCACGCTGGCGAACTACCCGCTGGAGGAGTTGCGGCGCTACATCGACTGGCAGCCGTTCTTCAACGCCTGGGAGCTGAAAGGCCGCTACCCCGACATTCTGAACAACCCGGCCTCGGGCGAGGCTGCGCGCAAGCTGTTCGGCGACGCACAGGTGATGCTCGACCGGGTGATCGACCAGGGCTGGCTGAGGGCCAACGGCGTGGTCGGATTCTTTCCCGCCTCGGCCGTCGACGACGAGCTCGAGGTGTACACCGACGAGACCCGTACTGAGGTGCGGCTGCGGCTGCAGCATCTACGGCAGCAGGGTCACCACCGCGACGGGGTGCCCAACCGCTCGCTGGCCGATTACGTGGCGCCGAAATCGTCGGGGCTGCCCGACTGGGTGGGTGGTTTCGCCGTGACCTCGGGGTTGGGCGCGGCCGAACGGGTAAGGGCTTTCAAGGAGTCGCTGGACGACTACAGCGCGATTCTGCTCGAATCGGTGGCCGATCGGCTGGCCGAGGCGTTCGCCGAGCGGCTGCACGAACTGGTCCGGCACGAGCTGTGGGGCTATGCGGCCGACGAGGCGCTCGACAACGAGGCGCTGATCGCCGAACGCTACCGCGGCATTCGCCCCGCCCCCGGTTACCCGGCCTGCCCCGACCACACCGAGAAGCTGGCCCTGTGGCAGTTGCTCGACGTGGAACGGCGCACCGGCATCGAGCTGACCGAGTCGATGGCGATGTGGCCGGGCGCGGCCGTCTCGGGCTGGTACTTCGCCCACCCCGAGAGCCGCTACTTCGTGGTGGGACGGCTGGCCCGCGACCAGGTCGAGAGCTATGCGACCCGCAAGGGCTGGAGCTTGGCCCAGGCCGAGAAGTGGCTGTCGCCGAACCTGGGCTACGACCCGGTCGACTGACCCTCGACGGTCGAGCCTCGCCCCCACCGCCGGTCGACCCCCACCACCGGTCGAGCCCGTCGAGACCCCCACCACCGGTCGAGCCCGTCGAGACCCCCACCACCGGTCGAGCCCGTCGAGACCCCCACCACCGGTCGAGCCCGTCGAGACCCCCACCACCGGTCGAGCCCGTCGAGACCCCCACTCGGAGCCACACCTACGAAACGCAGCGCCCGTGGCGCGGGCGAAGCACATCGCCCGGGCCCCGACCCGTCAACGCACTGATGATCGGGCACTCCACAAGGCTGTCCGCGACCATGAGTAGCATGGCCGGCATGGCAGAGGTGAAGCGGTTGAAGAACCTGCGCCGGCCGGCCGTGGTGGTCGCCTTCGGTGGCTGGAACGATGCCGGCGATGCGGCCAGTGGGGTGATCGACCACCTGGCGGCGCTGACCTCGGCCCGGCTCGCCTTCGCCCTCGACCCCGACGACTACTACGACTTTCAGGTCAACCGGCCCTCGTACACGATCACCTCGGGCGGCGAGCGCACCGTGCAGTGGCCCACCACCGAGGTGCTGGTGGCGCCGTTGCCACAGCGTGACCTGGTGCTGATCGGCGGCCCCGAGCCCAACTTCCACTGGCGCGGGTTCGCCTCGGCCCTGGTTTCGGCGATCCGGACGGTGAAGCCCGAGATCGTGGTGATGCTGGGCGCCATGCTCACCGACTCGCCGCATTCGCGGCCGGTGCCGGTGAATGGCACGGCCTCCACCCAGGCGCTGGCCGACCAGGTGGGTCTCGAGATGTCCAGCTACGAGGGGCCCACCGGCATGGTGGGGGTGCTGGCCTCCGACTGTGCGGTGGTCGGGCTGCCGACCGCCTCGCTGTGGGCGTCGGTGCCGCACTACGTGGCCGAGCCGCCCAACCCGAAAGCCACCCTGGCACTGCTCGACCGCCTGGAAGACCTGCTCGATACCCCGCTCGACCCGGGCGACCTGCCCGAGCAGGCTGCATCGTGGGAAAACCAGGTCAATGACCTGGCCTCCGAAGACAGTGAGATCTCCGCCTACATCAGTGCTCTCGAAGAGCGGCGCGACGAGAACCAGCCCGAGCCGCAGGGCGACGCGATCGCCGCCGAGATTCAGCGCTACCTGCGCCGGCGCAACCAGCCGCCCGGGCACCCCTCACGCTGACCGCTCGCCAGCCGAGAAGGCCAGGCAAGCTCTGACCTTCGTGGGTCGAGGTTGTCGCAAACCCCTAGTGAGAGCACTCTTTGAGGTCTCGACAAGCTCGACCAACGAAAAATCAGTGCTCCCCACGTGCTGCCCGGCAGACGTCCTCCGGGGGAAGGCGATGTCCGGGTGAATGCCCGGCAAGGCCGACGAGTGTCAATGGCCGGCCAGGGAGGCTTACCGGGTCGTGCGGCGATTGACAACAACGCCGCCGGACGCCGCCCTGGCGCGGAAAGACCCTCGAAAGACTTCCGTCGGGCAGCACCAGCCGACGCCCAGCCGTCGAGGACGCTCAGAAGCCTCCCCAAGCGGCGACCCGCGCCGACCAGTCGGCATCGACTCGCAGCGTGCGGCCGTCCAACCGGGTCACCGGGCAGACCCCGCGAATGGACGATGCCAGCCATACCCCGTCGGCCTCGAATAGGTCGGCCACCGGAATCAGCGCATGAGCCGTCGAAAAGCCCGCACCGGCCGCACGAGCGAAGACCTGCCGTGCGGTCACCGAGTCGAGAATGCCGGTGCCGCCGGTGGGGGTCGTGACCAGCCGCTCCCCCTGCCGTACGATCACCGCCGAGGTCGGCCCTTCGAGGGCATAGCCGTTGCTGCTGATGAACAGTGCATCGTCGTCGCCGGACGCCCCGGCGGCCCGCTTGGCGGCGGCGTTCACCGCGTACGACAGCAGCTTCACCCCACCCAGCAGCCAGGGGGCATCAGCGAACGCGTCGCTGGCATAGCCCCGGGGCAGCAGCCGCACGGCGATGCCCTGCCTGGCCCGCCGCATGACGTCCAGGTTCAACTCGGTGATGGTCAGAAAGCCGGTCGGTGCGCCGGGATCCGACTCGGGCCCACGGGTCAGCACCAGCTTCAGCACCGCCTCGGGGGCCGGCGGCCAGGCCGCCACCGCCTCGGCGATCAGCGAGCGCCAGGCATTCGCGTCGAAGGGCAGGCCCAACCTGTGTGCCGAGTGCTCGAAACGCTCCAGGTGTGCCTCGAGGTTCTCGATCACCGCGGGGCCGTCCGATGCCAGCACCCGCATGGCGTCGAAGCAACCGTCGCCCCTGACCAGCCCGACGTCGTCGGCGGTAGCGATCGGCGCTGTTGTCGGAACCACCCCGCGGCCCAGGACGGCGACCAACTGGCGGCTCACCGGCAGCACGCGGCGACGGCCTGCTCGCGCAGGGCCAGCACCATGGCGTCGGGGTTCTCGGCGCTGTACACGGCCGAGCCGGCCACGAACGTGTCGGCACCGGCCTCGGCACAGCGTTCGATGGTCTCCACCGAGACGCCGCCGTCGACCTGCAGCCAGATGTCGCCGCCGGTGCGTTCGATCAACTCGCGGGTGCGGCGAATTTCGGCAGCACCAGGTCGAGAAATTTCTGCCCACCGAAGCCGGGTTCGACGGTCATCAGCAGCACCATGTCGAGTTCGCCGAGCAGGTCGGCGTACGGCTCGATCGGGGTGGCCGGCTTGAGCGCCATGGACGCCCGGGCGCCCAGCGACCGCAGCTCGCGGGCAGTCTTGATCGGGGCGTCCGAGGCCTCGACGTGAAAGGTAACCGACTCGCAGCCGGCATCGGCGAAGGCCGGCGCCCAGCGGTCGACCTCGGCGATCATCAGGTGAATGTCGAGAAAGGCCGTCGTGCTCGACCTGATGCTCTCGACGACCGGTAGGCCGATGGTCAGGTTGGGCACGAAATGGTTGTCCATCACGTCGATGTGCACCCCGTCAGCGCTGGGAATGCGAGCAATCTCGCCGGTGAGATCGGCCAGGTCGGCGTTCAGGATGCTCGGAGTGATCCGCATCGTCATGGGCTCGACCCTATTGGGTCGCCTCGGTCTTGCGCAGCAGGGCCAGGAACATGGCGTCGGTGCCGTGCCGGTGCGGCCAGAGTTGCACGTAGTGCCCCCGGGCGGCGTCCGGCACCTCGGGCAGCGCCTCGGACGCGTCGAGCAGCTCAACGCCGGCGGCGGCCTCGACCACCTCGACGGTCTCGCGGTGGTGCGGCGAGCAGGTGACGTAGGCGATCAGGCCACCCGGCCGGGCCGAGGCAATGGCGGTGGCGAGCAGGGCGCGCTGCAGGGGCACCAGGTCGTCCAGGTCGGACGGTTGGCGGCGCCATCGCGATTCCGGACGCCGGCGCAGTGCCCCGAGCCCGGAGCAGGGGGCGTCAAGCATGACCCGGGCGAAGGCGTTGGCGGGCCAAGCGGGGCGGGTGCCGTCGGCGGCGATGACCAGCGGCGTCGGGTCTGGGTAGGCGTGCAGCGCCCGGGCGACGAGCGCGGCCCGGTGCGGCTGCAGTTCGGAGGCCAGCAGCGCGGTGTGCTGCCGGCGGGCCAGACCGGCGAGCAGCGCAGCCTTGCCGCCCGGGCCGGCGCACAGGTCGAGCCAGGGGCCAAACGGCGCGTCGGGCCGGCTGAGCGCCCACGCGACTAGCTGCGAACCTTCGTCCTGCACCCCGGCGCGGCCCTGGTGGACGGCGGCGATCTCGGCGGGGTTGCCGCTGGCGAGCGCGCCGAACGGTGACCAGCGCAGCGGCGTTCCGCCCAGTTCGGCGACCTCGGCCAGGTCCGGGCGGACCACCAGGTGCGGGCTTGGCGGGGCGTTGTCGGCCGCCAGCAGCGCCGGCAGTTCAGCGGCGGGCAGTACTTCGCCGAAGGCGTCGATGATCCATTGCGGGTGGCGGGCGATCAACGCCTCGGCGTCGTCTCGTTCGGCTCGCAGCCGCTCGGCCCAGCCGTCGGCGTCCAGGGCGGCGATCTTGCGCAGAATGGCGTTGACCACGCCGGTGACCCGTTGCGAGACCGCGGTGCGGGCCAGATTGACGGTGGCGGCGACGGCAGCGTGGCTGGGCACCCGCAGCTCGAGCAACTGGTGTGCCCCCAGCCTCAGCAGGTCGACCACGGCGGGCTGCAGGGTGGTCAGCGGCCGGCCACCGGCAAGGGAGATGATCGCGTCGTAATAACCCAGGGAGCGGCAGGTGCCGGCCACGAGTTCGGTGGCGAAGCCGGCGTCTCGGTGCGACAGCCCGGCTGTGTGCTCGGCCAGCACCAGGTTTGCGTAAGCACCCTCGGCGGTCACCGCTCGCAGTGCCCGGAAGGCCGCCAACCGCGCGGGATCACCTGTTCGCCGGTCGAGCTTGTCGACACCCCGGACACCCCCATCCACACCCCGCCGGTCGAGCTTGTCGAGGCCCGGCCCGACGTGCCCGCGGTTGCCGGGCATACTCCCGCGCCGCCGCCGTCCGCTCACTCGAACGACCCGGGGTCGGCACCCAGTCCACGGCCCCAGTCGGCAGCCGCCATCACCTTCTTGCCCGCGGGCTGCACCTGGAGCAGTTCGAGAACCCCGCGGGCGGTGCCGACATGCACACTGCGCTTGTCGACCGCGAGCACGCCAGGAGTCAGCACGGTGCCCGCATGGGCACGAGCCAGCCAGAGCTTGACCCGCTCGCCGCGGTGGGTGGTCCAGGCCACCGGCGAGGGGTTGCAGGCCCGGATCTGCCGGTCGATCGTCCTGGCAGACCCGGCCCAGTCGACCCGGGCGTCGTCGACGGTCAGCTTCGGGGCCAGCGTGATGCCGGTCTCCCCTTGTGCCGTTGCGACGGCAGTGCCGTCCGCCAGGTGGTCCAGCACCTCGACCAGCAGGTCGGCGCCACGGTGGGCGAGCCGGGTGAGCACCGCCCCGGCGGTCTCGGAGTCGCCTAGTGCGGACGCCTCCCGCAGGTAGACCGGGCCGGCGTCCAGAGCAGGCACCAGGTCGAAGATCGTGATGCCGGTGTCGGCGTCGCCGGCCAGCAGGGCGCGCTGCACCGGGGCGGCACCTCGCCAGGCCGGCAGCAACGAGAAATGCACGTTTACCCAGCCGTGCGATGGAATGGCCAGCACTTCGGACGGAATCAACGCCCCGTAGGCGACCACCGGGCAGACGTCGGGTTGAAGGGTGCGCAGCCGCTCGGCGAAGTCGGGGTCACGGGGCCGTTGCGGCTTCAGCGTCTCGATGCCGTGCTTCGCCGCCCAGTCCGCCACGGGGCTGGGCACCAGTCGCTTGCTGCGGCCCTGCGCCGCATCGGGCCTGGTCACGACGGCGATCAACTCGTGACCCGACGCAGCGATCGCGGCCAGGGCGGGCAGGGCAACCTCGGGGGTTCCGGCAAACACGACACGCACCGGGTCAGCCTAGTAGTGTGTCGTGTCTAAATATTTGGGTATAGGTGTCGGAGTTTGATGCGGGCGTCGTTTGTCGTGAACTGCCAGTCGACTTGCCGTTGGTCGTCGTTGGTCGCTTTCTGCCAGGCGGCGAGTTCGGCGTTGAGGACGTCGAGGTCGTCGATGCGGCGGGTGAGGCATTGCCGGCTGAGGGCGGACAGCTCGATCTCGGCGATGTTGAGCCAGGAGCCGTGCTTGGGTGTGTAGTGGATCTCGAGCCGTTCGGCGAGAGCGCGGGCCTTCGCGGGCTCGAACGCCTCGTAGAGCGAGCCGAGGGTATGGGTGTTGAGGTTGTCCATGACGAGGACGACGCGTTTGGCGTCGGGGTAGTCCATGGTCAGTAGCCGGTCCACGCCCGCGGCCCAGTCGATCCGGGTCCGCCGCGGCTTCGCGTCGACGTGGCGGTGTCCGGCGAGCGGCTCGACCCAGACGAAGATCGAGCAGGTGCCGTGACGGACGTACTCCGAGTCCTCTTTGAGATCGTGGCCGGGGCGCGCCGGGATCGGGTCACGAGCGTGGCCGAGCAGCTGGTACGGCTTCTCGTCCATGCACACCACCGGCACTGCCGGGTCGAAGGGCCGGTGGTAGACCTCCAGAACATCCTCCATCCGCGCCACGAACTCGGCGTTGGCTTTCGGCGGGATCGTCCAGCACTTCTTTAAGTGAGGACGAAGCCCCCCTTTTTCAGGGCCCGCCCAATCGTGGAGTGATCCAGAGGCGGCAGCCCGTCGGTAAGGGCCACGTGTTTCTCCAGCAGCCGCAACGACCACCGGTCGAACCCCTCCGGCGGTCTCGTGCACGCCAGCGCGATCACCCGCGCCTCGACATCCCCGGTCACCTTCGGTGGCACCGGCGGCGTGACCCGTTTGCGACGGCGAATCACCTCATCGGCATCCCCACCGGACTCGACGAACCGCTTCGCGATCAAATACACCGTCTGCTCGGACACCCCGACACGCTCCGCGACAACCCGCCGACCCGGCACGACCCTCGCGTTCTCATCCAGCTCAAGCAGAACCCTCGCCCGCGCAATCATCCGCGCCGGATGCGTCCCCCGCGACACGACCCTCGTCAACTTCACACGATCCTCAGCCGTCAACGCGACGACATGATCCTTCAGCCTGGGCACGATACGACTCCTCCCGATCAAGCATCAATCAGGACAAGCCAATCCCACCCATTACCAAACCATTAGGAGCGACACTCCACTAGTGCTGCCTGACGCAAGCCTCTCCAGGACTTTCGATGCCGGGGTTGCTGATCCGGTTCTGCACGAGGCGAATGGTGCGCCAAATCGGGCGCTCAAGGTGGTGCCCGATCTGGCCCGCTGTTCGTGGCGTCCCACTGACGCCCAAACCAAGCCCGTGACAAGCGTTCATCGAGGCTGCTTCGAGAAAAGAGCCTGTCCGGCCAGATGAGCGGAAACCACCAAAAGGCGCAGGCCTAGCGGTCATCCAGCACACGAGCCCGAGGCCCCCAATTATTTGGCCAAGTCCGCCGGGTGCACCCCAGCCGGAGCGTGATTGATCAGCGCCTTCCCAGGGAAGTCCTGATCAACGCACCCACCGCTGGTTGAGCTTGTCGAAACCCGAGTCAGAGCACTCTGTCCGAGGTTTCGACAAGCTCGACCAACGAAAATCAGCGTTCCCCTCACTCCGGGCTCTCACAGCACCGCCGGGTCGACCCGCACCCGCAGCGAGCCCTCCTCCTTGTGCGCGGCGCGCCGAACCTGGACGTGCTTGGCCGCCCCGACCAGCGCCGCGCCGGCACTGATCGGCACCCGCAGCATCGCGCGGACGGAGTCCTCGCCCGCCGGCACCGGGCCGAGCGGCGCCGCCCCGGTTTCGGTCGTGATCACCTGCACGGCCTCGTCGACCGCCCCCGCCATGCCCTCGAGGATGATCAACCGGGTCGCCGGAGGAAAGCCGGCTTCAGCCCGGTCAGCCAGCTCGCGCTCGGCGAAGCCGACCGGGTCGAGCCGCACCAGGGCCTGCACCGTCCGGGCCGACGCCTCCCCCACCACCATCACCGTGCCGTCGTCGGAGGCCCCGCGCACCAGTGCCACGGCGGACAGCCAGCGGCGCAGTGCCTCTTCGCCGGCCCGCAGGTCGGCCCGGGCCAGCAGCATCTCGGCGTCGAGCAGCACCGCCGCCGCATACCCGCCCACGGCGACCGGTTCGACCCCGGGGGTGGCCAGCACCAGCGCCGGCTCATCGGAGACCGAAGCCACCGGATGGTCGCCCGATGACTGCACCACCAGGGTGTTCGGAAACGCCCGGCCCAACTCTTCGGCCGTTCGCACCACGCCGACCCGCGGCGCGCGCAGCTCGGCCGACCCGCAATCGCCGCAGTGCCACGATTCGGGGTGCCCGCCGCACAGCCGGCAGACCGGCGCCGCACCCCGCTCGGTGCGCTCCCCCGCCAGCGGGTGGCCACAGTGGGGGCAGCGGGCGACGCTGCGGCAGCGGGCACAGGCCAGCGCCGCCAGATACCCGGCCCGGGGCACTTGCACTAGCACCGGCCCTGCCGCCAAACCGGCCCGAATAGCCGTGAAAACCTCGTGCGGCAAGCGGGAATGCGCCGCCGGGTCGCGACCTGCCACCGGGCTCGCATCGTTGCTGACCCGCACCACCGGGCACTCCTCGCGGCGTGCCGCCAGCGGCGCCGCGACCGCGGTGAGCCACCCCCGTTCGACCATCGCCTGGGTCTCGGTGCTGCGCCCGTAGCCGACGTACAACAGCCCGCAGTGCTGCACCGTCGCCCGCAGCCCCGCCACCACCCGAGCGTGCGGGTAGGGGGCCCGCGGCTCGGCCCACGAGTCGTCGCCGTCGTCGTACATCGCCACCAGCCCCAGGTCGGCCACCGGAGCGAACGCGGCCGCCCGGGTGCCGAGCACCAGCCGGACGCCACCCCGCGCCGCCGCCAGAAACGCCCGATAACGCGCCGCCGGACCCTTCTCGGCGGTCAGGGTAACGAAGCTGCCCCGGCCAAACACCTCCACGCAACGGGCCTCCAGCCGGACCAGGTCGGCGGCGTCTGGCACCAGCAACAGCACCCCACGGCCACCCCCGAGCGTGGCGGATGCCGCCTCGACCAACGCGCCCACCCAGTCGCCCACGGGACGAGCCACCGGAGCCAGCGTCAGTGCCGCGCGCGGGGCACGTCCGTCACCGAGCGCGGCCAACAATTGCGCGCCGTGCGGATAGCGCGCCACGCACCGGGACGACTCCCCCGCAAGGGGCACCGGGGCCGGGTGTTTGATCAGATCGGCCTTCTCGGTGATGCCGTGCCGGGGCGGAACAGCCAGCCGGACCACATCGGCGAAGGTGCCCGCGTAGTGGTCGGCGACCGCACGCACCAACGCCACGATCTCGGGCTTGAGCACCGGCTCGGACGACGTCACCTTGAGCAGCGGCGCCAGCTCACGGTCGACCTGCGACGAGTTCGCGACCTCGATCACGAAGCCGTCACGCTGCCGACCGGCGAAGCGGACCTTCACCCGGCACCCGGGCACCACCTCGGCCGCCAGCGCCTCGGGAATGACGTAGTCAAAAGGACGATCCAGATGCGGCAGCGGCATATCCACCACCACCCGCGCAACCTTCGGCTCACCCACGCCCCCGATGCTAGAGCCCCGCACTGACACCCCCCGCCCCCCCTTCCCCCTCCCCCCTTCCCCCCCCCCTCGTGCCGAAAGCGACACCCCTCGGACGTCCCCCACGACCACGTCTCCGTGATTCAGCTTCGTTTACTCGGTTTGAACCACGGAAAGGACACCGAAACACGGAATTGTGCCCCCGGAGGGGGATGGGAGGGAGGAGGAGGAGGAGGGGATGGGAGTCGTCCGGCTTGGGGGCGGTGACGAGGAAGCGGCGGAACCCCGAAGGGTTCCGCCGCTGGGAGTTGTTACCGAGTGGTCAGCTCACTTGATGCTGACGGCGGCACCGGCGGCCTCCAGGGCCTCCTTCGCCTTCGCCGCAGCCTCGCGGGTGACCTTCTCCAGCACCGCCTTGGGGGCGGCCTCGACCAGGTCCTTGGCCTCCTTGAGGCCCAGGCTGGTGAGCGCGCGCACCTCCTTGATGACCTGGATCTTCTTGTCACCGGCCGACTCGAGGATCACGTCGACCTCGTTGCTGACCTCTTCTTCTTCGGCAGCCTCGCCTGCACCGCTGCCGGCGGGACCGGCCGCGGCGACCGCGACCGGAGCGGCTGCGGTGACACCGAAGGTGTCTTCAAACTGCTTCACGAACTCGGACAGCTCGATCAGCGTCATCTCCTTGAACGCCTCGAGGAGGTCGTCAGTGCTGAGCTTCGCCATGATGGTTTCCTTTCTTTACTTCGATGCAGCGTCAGCCGCGTCTTCGGTGGCCTCCGCAGCGGGTGCTGCATCGGTTGCCGGGGTGGCCCCGGCCTGCTTCTGGTCGGTGAGCGCGGCCAGGACGCGAGCGGCCTGGCTGAGCGGGGCGGCGAACAGGCCGGCGGCCTTCGCCAGGTTGCCGTTCATGGCGCCCGCGAGCTTGGCGAGCAGAACCTCGCGCGACTCGAGGTCGGCCAGCTTCTTGACCCCGTCGGCGTCAAGGACGCGACCGTCCATGACGCCACCCTTGATGACCAGATGCGGGTTCGCCTTCGCGAAGTCACGCAGTCCCTTGGCGACGGTTGCAACGTCACCCGAGATGAAGGCGATCGCGGTCGGGCCGGCGAGCTGCTGCTCAAGGCCCTCGAGGCCCGCCTCGCGGGCGGCGATCGTCGTCAAGGTGTTCTTCGCGACGGCGTAGGTGGCGTTCTCTCCCAGAGACCTGCGCAGTTCTTGCAGGCTCTTCACTGAGAGACCGCGGTACTCGGTCAGTACGGCGGCAGCCGCGTTGGTGAAGCTGTCCTTCAGCTCCGCCACGGCTGCGGCCTTGTCATCCCTCGCCATGAGTCTCCTTCCCACTTCCGTCGATGCCTCGGACATGGAAAAACCCCGGCGCGCAGGGCTATCCGGGGCGAACTCTGACGAGCTGTTCAGGAATACCTGCGCGGGCGATCGTTGATCCTTAGGACATCGAGTGATGTCACCAGCGGTCTTCGGCTCCTCCTATCGTAAGACACGGCGTTCGGAGCGACCAAATCGTCGGGAGTCGGACGTGCACGGCGACAGGCCGGCCAGCCCCGGTCCCAGCGCTCGCCCGAGGGAAGAGTCGGCCTCCACCGGCGGGCCGGCCTCGTGCTTGTCTGCCATCACATCGTCTGGGAGAGTCTGCGAATGAGCAGAATTCGGGTTCGGGACTACACCGAGGCCGATGCCGCGCCGACCCTGAAGGTGTTCCGCGACGCGGTGATGATCACCGGGTCCCTGCGCTACACGACCGAGCAGATCGTGGCGTGGGCGGGGCCAGCGGAGGAGGACCGTCCGGGCTGGCACGCGCGACGGGCGTCGACGGCGACGATCGTGGCCGTGGTTGATGACCAGGTGGTCGGGTTCTCCGACGTCGACTCCAAGGGATACATCGACATGCTGTTCGTCGCGCCGGAATCCGGACGCCGCGGCGTGGCAAGTCGGCTCGTCGATGAGATCGAGGCCCGGGCGCGAGCGGCCGGACTCGGAGCGCTCACGGTCAGCGCCAGCCTGCTGTTGCGTCCGCTGCTCGAGCGCCGCGGCTTCGTCGTCGAGGCCCAGTTGGCTCCGGAGATCGGCTCGGTGACCCTGGTTAGCTTCGCCATGCGCAAGACCCTCTGACCTGACCAGATTCCGCGCCGTCGTCCCCACACGCTCGCCGAACTATCGGGGCTCGCTGAATTCGGCCGCCCAGATAGTTCGGCAAGGGTTGGGCCAACATGACGGCTGGTCGGGGACGCGAAACGGCCCGGCACCCCGTGGGGATACCGGGCCGCGGCCGGCGAATCGTGAAGCCGGTTGGCTCAGACCTCGGCGGGCTTGACCTTGGTCGGGTCGATGCTGACGCCGGGGCTCATCGTGGACGACACGGTGACCTTCTTCAGGTACCGGCCCTTGGACGAGGACGGCTTGAGCCGCAGCACCTCGTCCAGAGCGGCGAAGTAGTTCTGGGTGAGCTGCTCGGGGCTGAACGAAGCCTTGCCGACCACGAAGCACAGGTTGGCGTGCCGGTCGACGCGGAACTCGATCTTGCCGCCCTTGATGTCGCTGACGGCTTTGGCGACGTCCATGGTGACCGTTCCGGTCTTGGGGTTCGGCATCAGGCCGCGGGGGCCGAGCACCCGGCCCAGCCGTCCGACCTTACCCATCATGTCGGGCGTGGCCACGACGGCATCGAAGTCGAGGTAGCCGCCGGTGATCTTCTCGATCAGTTCGTCGGCGCCCACTTCGTCGGCGCCGGCCGCCAGGGCGTCCGCGGCCTTCTCGCCGGTGGCGAAGACGAGGACCCTTGCCGTCTTGCCGGTGCCGTTGGGAAGGTTCACGGTGCCGCGGACCATCTGGTCCGCCTTGCGCGGGTCGACGCCCAGGCGCATGGCTACCTCGACGGTCTCGTCGAATTTTGCGCTGGCGTTGTTCTTGACGAGCCCGAGCGCCTCTTCGGCGCTGTAGAGCTGATTCGGGTCGCGGGCTTCAGCCGCGGCCCGGTAGGCCTTGCTTCGCTTCATTCTGGTCTCCTTATGAGTCCGGCCTCGTATGGCCGGGTTGCCAGGTGCGGTACGGACCGACGTCCTGCCGCTGGGTGGTGTGTCTTCAGTTGTGTTCCGAGGTCTCGACAAGCTCGACCAACGCGGTGCAGGTCTCGACACGCTCGACCAACGCGGTGCAGGTCTCGACCGGCGGGGTGATTCAGCCCTCGACGGTGATGCCCATGGAGCGGGCGGTGCCCTCGACGATCTTGGCGGCGGCCTCAAGGTCGTTGGCGTTGAGGTCGGGCAGCTTGGTGGTGGCGATCTCGCGCACCTGGGCGGCGGTGATCTTGCCCACCTTGTCGGTGTGCGGACGAGCCGAGCCGCTCTTGATGCCGGCCGCCTTCTTGATCAACTCGGCAGCCGGCGGCGTCTTGGTGATGAACGTGAACGTGCGGTCTTCGTAGATGGTGATCTCGACCGGCACGATCGTGCCGCGCATGGCTTCGGTCTCTGCGTTGTACCGCTTGCAGAACTCCATGATGTTGACGCCGTGCGGGCCGAGCGCGGTGCCCACCGGCGGAGCCGGAGTGGCCGCACCCGCGTTGAGGGCGACCTTGACGATCGCCGATACCTTCTTCTTGGGAGGCATGGTTGGTTGGGTCCTTACTGGTTGTGTTTCTGAATCGCGAACTAGACCTTGGCGATCTGGTTGAACGTCAGGTCGACCGGGGTCTCACGACCCAGAATCTCCACCAGGGCCTTGAGCCGCTGGCTGTTCGCGTTGATCTCGGTGATGGTGGCGTGCACGCCGGAGAAGGGTCCGTTGACGACCATCACAGAGTCGCCCACCTTGAAGTCGGCGACCTCGACCTTGCGGGTGCGCCGCTTCGGTCCGTTGCTGGCGGCGGCGGCCGCAGCCAGTGCGGCCGGGGCCAACTGGTCTTCGACCTCTTGCAGCGACAGCGGCACCGGGGCGTTGGCATGCGCCACGAAGCCGGTGACCGACGGGGTGTGCCGCACCGCCGACCAGGACTCGTCGGTGAGATCCATGCGCACCAGCACGTAGCC
Source organism: Micropruina sp. (assembly GCF_047602085.1). GTDB lineage: Bacteria > Actinomycetota > Actinomycetes > Propionibacteriales > Propionibacteriaceae > Micropruina. The sequence goes on along the minus strand of NZ_JASGID010000002.1, from coordinate 1,176,736 downwards.
GGGCATGCGGGTGCGGGTGACAGTCTTGCGGGTGCCGTTGCGGGTCTCGACGACCTCTTCAGTGGGTACCACCGACTCGAAGATCAGTTCCTCCATACCGAGGGTCTTCACCCGCGAGTCGAGGTTCTGCTTCACCCGGTTCTCCATGCCCGAGTAGGTGTGAATGACGTACCAGTCGCCCAGTTGGGTGCGCAGCTTCTCCCGCAGTTCGGCGAGCACCGCCTCGTCGCCGGCGTCTTCGTCGGACTCGTCCTCGGCGGCCGGCTCGGGCTCGCTCAGGTCGATCGTCAGGCCGTCGTCCGGCTCGTCGGTGTCGGCGCCGAAGCCCAGGTCGACCTCGAAGTCGTCGGAGGACGCGGGCGCGTCGGCCGGACCGAGATCGATCTCGAACTCGGTTTCGTTGCTCGTGGCATGCGTATCAGACACAGTTACTTCTCTCGTATTGACTTCGGTCAGCCCAAGATCTTCAGCAGGCCCCAGCCGAAGAGCAGGTCGAGGGCGAGGACGTAGGCGATCACCAGCAGCACGAACACCAGCACTACGACGAAGTACTGGCGCAACTGGCTGGCCGTCGGCCAGACCACCTTGCGCAACTCGCCGACCGATTCGCGCACGAACGAGACCGGAGTGGTGCGCTTACGCGTGGCCCGCGCACCGCCGGCGCGCCGCTTGGGGGTGGCGTGGTCCTTTTTGGTCGGCGCCTCGTCGCTCGCCGCCGCCTTGCGGACGGGACGGCTGCTCGCCGCCGCCTTGGCTACCTCGCGCGCGTGATCCTGGGCAGCCGGAACGCCGTTGTCGCCGTCGGCATTGTCCTTCTCCTGCGCCACAGATAGTCCTTCACACTCGGTTGGTCCAGCAGGGCAAGAGGGACTTGAACCCCCAACCTGCGGTTTTGGAGACCGCTGCTCTGCCAATTGAGCTATTGCCCTTCGTGGTGATCCCCACCCCGGCCGTCCCCGTCGCCTCGTGAGCATTATGGGCATGGCCGATCAGGGGTGGACTCACCAAGACAAGGAGTGTACCGGGCTTGCCGAAGCGAGTCGAACCGACGAATCGTTCAGGAACCGCGCCATCACCGCGACCACCGCTGGGGTTGAGCTTGCCGACATCGCCGACCCGCCGCGCCCGCCACCGGGGTCTGGGCTAGCTGTGCGGGTTGGCGATGGCTGGCCTGGGCTAGCTGGCCGGGTGGTCGGACCGGTTGTCCGGGCTCGCGTCGCGGCCCTTCGACAAGCTCGACCATCGTTGCTCCGGCACTCCGGCGAGGCCTCGCCCCAATTCGACCAGCCGCGATCACTGCTGCTCAGGCGCCTCGCACGGCCGCGACAGCCCGGCAGACGTACTCGACGTTGGTGTCGTTGAGCGCCGCAACGCAGATGCGGCCCTTGTCGGTGCCGTAGACCCCATGCTGCTCACGCAGAGCGACCATCTGCTGCTTGGTCAACCCTGAGTAGCTGAACATGCCCACCTGGGTGGCGATGAACCCCATGTCGGTGATGCCTGCGGCCTCAAGGCCGGCGACCAGCCGATGCCGCATGGCCTTGATCCGGTCGCGCATGGCCGCCAGTTCGGTGACCCAGAGGGCGCGCAGCTCAGGGTCGTTCAGCACGGTGGCGGCCAATTGCGCGCCGTGGGTAGGCGGGTTGGAGAAATTCGTGCGGATCACAATCTTGTCTTGGGAGAGCAGCCGGGCCGCCTCCTCGGCGTCCGCACAGACCACCGACAGGGCGCCCACCCGCTCGCCGTACAGGCCCAGGCTCTTCGAGAACGAGGTCGACACCAACACCGGCAGGCCCGTCTCGGCGAACCGCCGGACGACGGTGCCGTCGGCGTCCAGTGAATCGGAGAAACCCTGGTAGGCCATGTCGAGAAAGGGCACCAGCCCGGCCCGGGTCACCGTCTCGATCACCCTCCCCCACTGCTGCCCGGTCAGGTCGTAGCCGGTCGGGTTGTGGCAGCAGGCGTGCAGCACCACGATCGTGCCGGCGGGAGCCGCAGCCAGGTCGGCCAGCATGCCCTCGAAGTCGACGCCGCGGGCATCCGCGTCGTAGTAGCGGTAGGTCTGCACGGTAAATCCGGCCCGGGTGAACAGCGCCTCGTGGTTCTCCCACGACGGGTCGGAGATCAGCACCCTCGCCTCGGTGTCGAAGCGGCGTAGGAAGTCGGCGCCGATCTTCAACGCACCGGTGCCGCCGAGCGCCTGGACGGTGACCACCCGGCCGGCGGCTACGACCGGAGAATCGGCACCGAAGACCAGTTCCCGCACGGTCTTGGTGTAGCCGGGCAGCCCGTCGATCGGCAGGTAGCCGCGCGGCTTGGGGTCTTGCGCCAGCCGCTGCTCGGCCAGCCGGACGCACTCCAGCAGTGGCAGCTTGCCCGTGGCGTCCTGGTAGACGCCGACGCCCAGGTTCACCTTGTTCGGGTTGGTGTCGGCGACGTAGGCCTCGGTGAGGCCCAAGATCGGGTCGCGCGGGGCAAGCGGAACAGCGCTGAAAAGGGACATGGCGGCGAGTCTAGTGGTGCACCACCACCCGTCGAACGTCTCGTGCGCGGGCGAGCATCGGGTTCCGACCCGCTCACCCCCAGGCGCCGCCAGGCTCAACCATCTGGACGCGCCGATCATCGTCGGTCGAGCTCGTCGCGACCTCTCGCAACGGGTTTCGCCGCTCGACCCAAGAAAATGCTGATCACCGCAAGCACCACTGGTTGACCCCGTCGAAACCCCCTGCCACGGCGAGGGCCTGCCGTCGTTCGCACTCTCACCACTGGTTGACCCGTCGACACCCCCTGCCACGGCCACCTGCGAGGTGTCGACCAGCTCGACCAGCGAGAATCGGTGCTTACTACACGGTGACGCCCACCAGCACCGGCTCAGGGACCAGGGTGATGCCGAACCGGTCGCACACTCCGTCGCGCACCTGGCGGGCGAGGGCGAGCAGGTCGTCGGCGGATGCCCCGCCACGGTTGGTCAGGGCCAGTGTGTGCTTGGTCGACAACATCGCCGGCGCCGTGCCGAAGCCCTTGGGAAAGCCGGCGGCCTCGATCAGCCAAGCGGCACTGCTCTTGACCCGGCCATCAGGCTGCAAAAATCGAGGAGCCGCATCGGGCAGTGCCGCGGCCTGCTCGGCGTCCAGGATCGGGTTGGTGAAGAACGAGCCCGCGCTCCAGGTGTCGTGATCGGCTGCGTCCAGCACCATGCCCTTGCCGGCACGCAGGGCAAGCACAGCCTCACGAACCTCGCTCATCGGGGCCCGGCCCCGTCCGTCGAGCTGCAGCCGACGGGACAGTTCGCCATACCGGATGGGCATCGACAGTGCCCCCTGCTGAAACTGGAACGTGACGCTGAGCACCACGTAGCGCCCGGGTTCGGTCTTGAACCGCGACGTCCGGTAGCCGAAACCGCAGTCCCCCACCGCGAAGGTTCGGAAGCCGTTGGTTCGCCGGTCCCAGGTGCGCACCGACCACAGCGACTCGGCGACCTCCTGGCCGTAGGCGCCCACGTTCTGGATCGGGGTCGCCCCTACGCTGCCCGGAATGCCTGACAGTGCTTCGATGCCGCGCCACTGCCGCGCGATGGCGTGGGCGACGAAGTCGTCCCAGGTCTCACCGGCCGCCACCTCGATAACCGCACCGCCGCACATCGCCGCGCCCGGTTCGTCGATGGCGCAGGAGCCGCCGGCGAGCGCGATGCCGCGGGTGGCGACGTGCACGACGGTGCCGTCGAACCCATCGTCTGCGACCAGCACATTCGAGCCGCCGCCGAGCACCAGCACCGGCTCGCCGGTCGCGTCAGCACTGCGCACGGCCTCGACCAGCTCGGCCTCGGTGGTTGCTTCGACCCACCGCTTGGCAGTGCCGCCGACCCGCAGGGTGGTGTGGTCGGCGAGCCGGACGGTGTCGTTGCGCACCTCAGTCAAGGCGCACCTGCGCGGTGGCGGCGCCGAGCACTTTGGCACCGTCGAATACCGCTTCGATGCTGACCGTGGCCACGCCGTCGGCGACCTTGGTGACAGTGCCGCCAAAGGTGACCGTCGCCCCCTGGTCCTGATCGGGCACCACGACCGGCTTGGTGAACCGCACGTAGTAGTTCTGCACCCGGCCCGGGTCGCCGCACCAGTCGGTGACAACGCGCAGGGCGGTGCCCATGGTGAGCATGCCGTGAGCGATCACGCCCGGCAGGCCCAGGTCGGCGGCCGCCCGGTCGGACCAGTGAATCGGGTTGAAATCGGTCGACGCGCCCGCGTAGTGCACCAGGCAGGCCCGGGTGAAGGCGACGGTGATGCCGGGCAGCGTGGTGCCGGGTTCGACGGTACTCATGCCACCTCCGTGGGCCAAGTGTGCAACAGGGTGGACGTGGCGTCACAGACCCGCTCACCGGCGGCATCACACAGCCCGACCACGATGGTGATGAACGCGCTGCTGCCGCGGGCCCGGAACTTCTCGATGGTGAGCGTGGCGGTGATCTGGTCGCCCACCCGCAACGGGCGGCGCCAGGCGAACCGCTGGTCGGTGTGCACGGTGCGGCTCAGTGACAACTCCAGCTCGGGATCGTCGAACATGGCCCCCCAGGCTGCCGATGACAGCACCACGGCGAAGGTCGGCGGCGCGATGGCGTCCGATCCCGCATAGGCCGGATTGTCGGCGTCGCCGAGCGCGGCGGCGAACTCGGCCACCTTCGCCGCGCTGACCACGTAGGGGGCGGTCGGCGGGTAGCTGCGACCGATGTGGGTGTCGCTGATCATGGGCGTCAGGTTAGTGGCTGCTCTCGTCGCAGCGCACCGGCCACCGCCGGTTGAGGCTGTCGAAACCCATGCCACAACGCCACACGCCAGGTCTCGACAAGCTCGACCAACGACAACCAGCACCGCCGGTTGAGGCTGTCGAAACCCATGCCACAACGCCACACGCCAGGTCTCGACAAGCTCGACCAACGACACTCAACACTCCCCAACCCATCTGCCGCTGGCCCGGCTGCACGAGCGGCGAATGGTTGGGCGCACATCAGGCGACTAGACGCCAAAAAGCCGCCCGACGTGCGGGCGGCCCAGGCTTGGCTGCGCTCAGCGAGTCTCGCGGTGAGCGGTATGCAAGTGGCACTTGGGGCAGAACTTCTTCAACTCAAGACGATCCGGGTCGTTGCGCCGGTTCTTCTTGGTGATGTAGTTGCGCTCCTTGCACTCGGTGCACGCCAAGGTGATCTTCGGACGAATCTCCGATTGCTTCTTGGCCATCGCGTTGCTCTCTCTCGTCTTGCACGTTGTCGATCTGGTAGCGGGAGCGGGACTCGAACCCGCGACACAGCGATTATGAGCCGCTTGCTCTACCGCCTGAGCTATCCCGCCCCGTTCGGAGTACCCAACGGGCACGATGGGCGGTTTGTTCCATCACCCCAAACGCAGAGCCCCCATGCGGAATCGAACCGCAGACCTTCTCCTTACCATGGAGACGCTCTGCCGACTGAGCTATAGGGGCCTGAACCGCGAGAAACACTACACGAGTCGATGCGTGGGCCTCAAATCAACGACGATCGACGACGGCGGTCAGCCTTCGACAGCTACCGTCGGAGTGATCTGTGCGAACCCCAACGCCCGGTACAGGTAGCTTGCCTCGGCAGCGGTCTCGTCCTGCACGTTCAAGGCGATGCTCTGCCAGCCCTCGGCGTGGCAGGCGTGCGCGGCGGCCGACAGCAGCAGGGTGCCCAGCCCCCGGCGGCGATGGTCGGGGTGCACGAACAACTCGATCACGAACGGCACCGCGGGAATGCCCTCCCAGGGCGGGCTGGTGACGGTCTGAACGCAGCCGATCAGCCCGCCCGCGGGGTCTTCCACAACCAGCGATGCCGCATCGATCGGCGTGCCGTACTCACCGGCGAACACGCCCTCCATCTCTTCGACCGCGTCTTCGAGGTCGACGGCCGCCAGGCCCTTGGGGTACGAGTCCCAGTACAGGGCACCCAACGCTTCGGCGTCGGCGGGAACCTGGGGACGGAGCTTCACCCAGGCCGGCGGCTCCGGCGCGAGTAAGGGCAAGCCACGCTGCATCAGCATGGGGCCAGCTTAGGCACGAACTGGCGAGCCTCGCCCCGCCCTTGAGGGTTCGATGACCATCGCGACGCCGACTCGCTGTGACCCAGTACCCACGCTGACGGCACGAGAGCCGGGCCGAAACGCCCAAAAATGGCCCCTGACTCACCATTAAGGCTTATCAGAGGCCATTTCCGGCGCGTGGCAGGTGTAGGATTCGAACCTACGTAGGCGATGCCGACGGTTTTACAGACCGCTCCCTTTGGCCGCTCGGGCAACCTGCCAAGGCTGTGTGGGCCGACGACCAAGATAGCAACTCCACCGGCAGACCGACCAATCGAGACAGACGCGAGGTGAGGACGGACGATGGCGGGCGACAGCTCCTTCGACGTGGTGAGCAAATTTGACCAGCAGGAACTCGAGAACGCGGTCAACATGGCCGCCAAAGAGATCCGCAACCGGTACGACTTCAAGGGCACCGATGCCGCGATCACGGTGGCCGGCGACGTGATCGACATGGAGGCTTCCGGCGAAGAGCGGGTAAAGGCCGTGCTCGACGTGCTGCAGACCATGCTGGTGCGCCGCAAGATCGACCTGAAGGCGCTCAAGCCTGGTGAGCCACGGATCAGCGGCAAGATCTGGAAGCTGACCGCGACCATGCAACAGGGCATCTCGGGCGACGACGCCCGCAAGATTGCCAAGCTGATCCGCGATTCCGGGCCCAAGGGCGTCAAGACCCAGGTCCAGGGCGACGAACTGCGGGTTTCCAGCAAGAAGCGGGACGATCTGCAGGCCTGCCAGCGGCTGATCAAGGACGCCGACTACGACTTCCCGGTCCAGTTCGCGAACTACCGCTGAGGCGCCGGTCGAGCGTGCCGAGTCCTCGGATGCGGCGCTGAGGCAAGGAGTGTCGAGAAGCTCAGCCACTGTTCGCCCCATTTATCAGCCTTGTCCGGGCGCTACGTAAGAAGGCGCTGGTTCATCGCTGGTCGAGCCTGTTGAAACTTCGTACAGAGTGCCCTCACTAGGGGTTTCGACGTAGCTCAACCTGCGGTGGGCGCATTGATCGGCACTTCCCTAAGCGGGGACACGGACCCTGAGACAGTGCCGCACCGTCAGTTACCGTGACCGGTGTGAGTTCGACCCTGCGGATCGCCAGCGCCAACGTCAACGGAATCCGGGCCTGCGTCCGGCGCGGCTTCGCCGACTGGCTGGCCCAACGCGCACCCGACATCGTCGCTGTGCAGGAGGTACGCTGCCCGCACGACGAACTGCCCGCCGCTGCCTGGCCGGAGCATAGGTTCACGTATCACCCAGGGCTGCTGGCCGGCCGCAACGGCGTCGGCGTGCTGAGCCGCTGGGCTCCGTCCGCGGTACGGATCGGCTTCGGCAACCGGGCCTTCGACCACGAAGGGCGCTATATCGAGGTTGATCTGGAGCCGCGATCCGGGCCGGCGCTCACTGTGGGCTCGCTGTACGTGCCGAAGGGCGCGTCATGGGAGGGCCCCGACGCTGATCCGGAAAAGTACCAGCGCAAAATGCGTTTTCTCGCCTCGCTGGCGAGCTATCTGACTCGAGCCCGCCGGCAGGCCGTCCGACACGGTCGCGAGTTCTTGGTGATGGGTGACTTCAACATCGCCCACACCGAACTCGACCTGACCAACTGGCGGGCCAATCAGCGCAACTCCGGCTTTCTGCCCGACGAACGGGCCTGGTTCGACCGGATTCTGACCCCCCGGACCTTCGTGGACGTGGTTCGGAAGCTGCACCCCGATCGACCCGGTCCGAACTCGTGGTGGACGTGGCGCGGACAAGCATTCGCCAACGACACCGGCTGGCGGATCGACTACCACCTGGCCACTCCGGGACTCGCCGCCGCCGCCCGCACCGGCGGCACCGACCGTGAGCCGAGTTACGAGCAACGAATGAGCGACCACTCCCCCGTGACGGTGGACTACGTCGTGTGAACTGCCCCGGGGCCGTGGCCCGGTGTGAAATCTTCGCAGCAGTGATGCTGGCCCTGGCGGGCGAAGGCAAGGCCCGTGCCACTGGTGCGAAGAAATCACACCCCGGCGAACAGGGCCGCCACCTCGGCGGGGTTCACGTCTTCGAGCCGCCCCGGGCGCCAGGAAGGGTTGCGATCCTTGTCGACCAACTGGGCCCGGACACCCTCGGCGAAATCGGCGCGCAGCACCATCGGCACCGCCAGCCCCAAATCTTGGGCCAGCACGCTCACCACGTCGGGCAGCAGCGCCGCCCGCCGGATCGCGGCCAGGCTGACGGCCACCGAGAACGGGCAGCGCTGCCTGATCAGCGCGGCGGTGGCCCGGGCCTCGGCCTCGTCGTGGGCGGCCAGCCGGTGCACGATGGCGAGCGGGTCGTCGCCGGCGTAGCACTCGTCGATCCAACCCCGCCGGTCGGCCAACTCACCCGCCGGAACCTCGCCCTCGCTACGGTCGGCCAAGCCGACCAGCACCGCGTCGGCGGCCCCGATGCTGCCGCCGGTCAGCGCCAGATGCGTGCCCAGCTCGCCGGGCGCCCGCGACAACTCGAACAGCACCCCCACGTCGGGAAAGATCCCGATGATGGTTTCGGGCATCGCGAGGCGGCTGTCGGCCCGCACCACCCGTTCGGTGCAGTGCGCCGACAGGCCAAGCCCACCGCCCATGGCGATGCCGAACAGGTCTGCCCGCACCCGCTTGGGGTACGTGGCGATCAGGGCGTCGACCGCATATTCGACGCTGAAGAACACCTCGGCCGATATCTCCCCGCGCGCGAGCACGTCGGCGCGCAGGGCGCGAACGTCCGCGCCCGAGCACAACCCGCGCTCGCCCGCCCCGCGCAGGTGCACCGATTCGATCGACGGGTCGTCGCGCCAGCGACTCAACTGGTCACCGATGTCGGCCAGCATGGCGGTGGTGAGAGCGTTGATGGCGCGCGGCCGGTTGAGCGTCACCCGGCCGACGCCCTCGCTGACCTCGAAGATCACGTCGCTCATGGCGCCTCTCCACTGGCTCTGCGGTGTTCGTCAAGGTAGCGCACCAGCAGGGTGACGATCAGCGCCAGCCCGGCCAGGCCCAGCGCGATGCCGGTGTCGTTGCGCCAGGCCAGGTTGCCGGCCCCGTAGCCCAGCAGCACGCTGGTGACGCCGATCGCCACCCGCTGCAGTCGGTGCGTCGGCTTGGTGAGCGGCAGCAACAGGCCTCCCCACAGCAGGTACCACGAGTGCATGGCGGGGCCCAGCAGTGCGATCACCAGGTATGACCACGACAAGAAGGTGACCGGACGGCGCCGGGCCACGGTGACTGCCAGATAGGCCACGATCAGGGCGGAGGCCAGCACGCCGGCCACCAGCAGGCCGCCGGCGATCTGGCTGCCGAGTTCGGGGCGCCCTGCGGCCACGCAGAGCAGCCTGACGCCCTCGCCGAGCAACGACAGCGGGGCGAGGGTGACCACCCGTCCGGGCACGTCCAGGGCGTTGATCCAGCCGAAGTTCAGCCCGCTGACCAGCGAGATCGCCACGAAGGTGAACACGGCGATCAGCGACGACACCGCGGCCCGTCCGATCTTGTTGAGCACGTGCGAGGTGTTCCACTGCCAGGGCAGGCCGATCAGCGCCACCGGGTAGGCGGCCAGCAGGGCCGGCTGCTTGACCGCGGCCGCAACCCCCACCACGATCGCCCCCAGCCAGAAACGATCGGGCCGCAGGTGGGTGAGGTAGAGGGCCACGATGATCAGCCCGATCATCAACCCGTCGTTGTGCATGCCGCCGACCAGGTCGATGATGAGCAGTGGGTTGATGGTCGAGAACCAGGCCGCCAACTGCACGTCGGCGCCGAGCCGTGCGGCCAGCCGGGGCAGGAAGTAGACGATCAGCACCACGCCGACCAGTGCCGGAATGCGCATCAGCAGCGTGGCGTAGTACGGGTTGAGACCACCGACGATCACCATCAGATGCGAGATCTGCAGGCTCAGCGGACCGTACGGCGCGGGAGTGTAGCGCCACACCCACGCGACCTGGTCGGCGAAGGCGCCGGGCAGCACGCTGACCGGCGTGTCGTAGGGGTTGAGGCCGTTGTAGAGCAGCCAGCCCTGGGCGGCATACGAGTAGGCGTCGTGGCTGAAGATCGGTGGGGCGAACAGCAGCGGCAGGCTCCAGATCAGCCCGACCGCCCAGTGCTTGAAGTCGAGGTACAGGCCAGGACGCAGCCGGAACCAGGCATCCACCAGCAGCACCACGGCAGCCACGACCATCGCCGTGCCGAGCACCTTGGCCGGCCAGGTGTCCCAGCCCAGCGCCCGGATCGGATCCCACCACGGGCTGTTCTGCGGTAGGTAGGCGGGGGTCAGCGAGCCGACGAACAGCAGCGTGGTGGCCAGCAGGCCGCGGCGCACGGCGGGCACCCGCCACGCCGTGACGACATCGCCCCAGTAGCCGGCGAGCACTGCGCGACTGAACCGTTGGCGCCGAGGCGCGGAGCGCAATTGGTCCAGCTCACTCACCCGCGCACCCTTCGTCCGGTCTTCTGCCTCAGCCTACCGCCGTGGAATTTGGCGGCACTGAAGAAGCGATCATCGGTTGATCGGCGCCTTTTGCAGCCCCCACCGCCAGCCGCCGGCGCTGTCGCTGCCGAAGGGACGTCGAGCCCAAGCCGAACCGCACCCCAGCCCGCACCGCACCATGCGAGGGCAGTCGGATTCGGGCAGCCGTTACCCGACAGGTGGGCCGTTTGGCCACCCTTCGGGACGGCTCAACGCAAATACGTAGTACCATTGACGTAGTTTGGCTCTCTCGATTCAGGATCACCCAGCGTGGCTGTGTACGGTCGCACCATGCTTCGCATGCAACAGCCGATCTTCGTGACCCGACGTCACGTCGACCTGCTGCGCGTGCACAGCAGCGCGATGTGTTGCGCCTGAGTCAGAAGCCTCACCACGACCCGCGCTCCCCGCGAGTCCCCCACCTTCAGGAGTCTCATGAGCACACCTGCGTCCGCCCGGGTCCGCCCCCCGCGCGAGGGCCGCAGCAACGGCCAATGGCTGGTCGACGGCACCACGCCGCTCAACCACAACGAAGAGTTCAAGGCAGAGGACAACCCGCTCAACGTGCGCGAGCGGATCGAGAAGATCTACGCCAAAGAGGGGTTCGACTCGATTCCGGAGGACGACCTGCACGGCCGGTTCCGCTGGATGGGTCTCTACACCCAGCGCCGCCAGGACATCTCGGGCAGCCGCACCGCCTCCCTTGGCCCGGACGAACTCTCCGACAAGTACTTCATGCTGCGCGTCCGGATCGACGGCGGTGCGGTCACCACCGAGCAACTGCGCACCATCGGGCAGATCAGCCTCGATTTCGCCCGCGACACCGCCGACATCAGCGACCGGCAGAACATCCAGCTGCACTGGATCCGAGTCGAGGACATGCCCGAGATCTGGCGCCGGCTCGAATCGGTCGGGCTGATCACCACCGAGGCGTGCGGCGACTGCCCGCGCGTGGTGCTGGGCTCACCGGTCGCGGGCATCGCGGCCGACGAGATCATCGACCCGACCCCGGTGATCGAGCAGATCGTGCAGCGGTTCATCGGCGACCCCGACATCTCGAACCTGCCCCGCAAATTCAAGTCCGCGATCACCGGCCACCCCAGCCTCGACGTGGTGCATGAGATCAACGACATCTCACTGGTCGGCGTGGTGCACCCCGAACTGGGCCCCGGCTTCGACCTGTGGGTCGGCGGCGGGCTGAGCGTCGCCCCCCGGCTGGCCGAGCGGCTGGGCACCTTCGTCACCGCCGAGCAGGCGCCCGAGGTGTGGCACGGCGTGATCCGCATCTTCCGCGACTACGGCTACCGCCGGTTGCGCAACAAGGCCCGGCTGAAGTTCCTGCTGGCCGAGTGGGGGCCGCAGAAATTCCGTCAGGTGCTGCAGGACGATTACCTGGGCTACGAACTTCCGGACGGCCCGGCACCCGCACCGGCGCCCTACGCCGGCGACCACGTCGGCGTGCACGCCCAGAAGGACGGCCGCAACTACATCGGCTTCGCGCCCACCGTGGGCCGGGTCTCGGGCACGATTCTCAACCGTGTGGCGGACGTCGCCGAGGCGGCCGGGTCGCAGCGGGTGCGGTTCACCCCCCACCAGAAGATCCTGGTGCTCGATGTGCCGGGCGACCAGGTGGCCGGTGTGGTGGACGCGCTGCGCGAGCTGGGCCTGCACGCCGACCCCAGCCCGTTTCGCCGCAACACGATGGCCTGCACCGGCATTCAGTACTGCAAGCTCGCGTTCGTCGACACCAAGGACACCGCCACGGCGACCGTCGCCGAGCTCGAGCACCGGCTGCGCGACGTGAAGTTGGAGCTTCCGATCACGCTCAACCTGAACGGTTGCCCTAACTCGTGCGCGCGCATTCAGACCGCCGACATCGGGTTGAAGGGCCAGATTCTGACCGGCTCCGACGGCGAACCCGAGTTCGGCTTTCAGGTGCATTTGGGTGGTGGCCTGGCCAACGCCGATCGCGACGAGCCGGGGCTCGGCCGCACCGTGCGCGGGTTGAAGGTGAGCGCCGAGGAACTGCCCGACTACGTGGAGCGCGTGGTGCGCAGTTATGTGGGCTCCCACGATGCGGGTGAGACCTTCTCGGCGTGGGCCAAACGCTCCGATGAGCAGGCTCTGCGGTGACCGCCGAGGTGGCGATCGGCCGACGCAGCACCACCGAGCTCAAGGCCCTGGTGGCACAGGCCCAGGCCGAGTCGGCGAACTGGACCGCCGACGACGTGGCGGCCTGGACCTCCCGGCACTTCGCCGGACGAGTCGCCGTGGCCTGCTCGATGGCCGGTGACACCGTCGTGCCGCACCTCATCGGGCAGCACCTGCCCGGGGTGCACGTGCTGTTTCTGCAGACCGGCTACCACTTCGCCGAGACCATCGAGACCCGCGACTCACTGGCCCGCAACGCACCGGTGAGCATCGTCGACGTGCTGCCCCAGCAGACCGTGCCCGAACAGGACGCCCAGTACGGCCCCAGGCTGCACGACCGTGACGCGGCGCTGTGCTGCCAGTTGCGCAAGGTCGAACCGATCAACGCGACCCTGGCCGGCTACGAGGCCTGGGTCACCGGCGTGCGCCGCGAAGACAACGCGCTGCGCGCCAAGACCCCCCTGATTGAGTGGGACGAGGGCCACCAGATGGTGAAGATCAACCCGATCGCCGCCTGGACCTTCGACGAACTGCTCGACTACGCCCAACGGCACCAGGTACCCACCAACCCGCTGCTCACCCAGGGCTACCCGTCGATCGGGTGCGCGCCGTGCACCCGTCCGGTAGCCCCTGGCGAAGACCCGCGAGCCGGCCGGTGGGCCGGCCTTGCCAAGACCGAGTGCGGACTGCATGTGCAGGCCGACCTGACCGTTACTCCCATGGAGATCACCGTCGTGAGCGCATTGCACAGCCTGAACCCGGCCCCCCCTGTTGAGCCCGCCGAAACCGCCTCACCGCTGGTTGAGCCTGCCGAAACCCAGTCAGACGCCTCGACAAACTGGAGCGACGAGGACCAGGTCTCGACAAGCTCGACCGGCACAACGGACCAGGTCTCGACAAGCTCGACCGGCACGAACGCGGCCCCGGCCGACGTGCGGGCGCGACGGCTGAGCCAGTTACACGAGCTGGAGTCCGAGGCGATTCACATCATTCGCGAGGCGGTCAGCGAGCTGGAACGGCCGGTGCTGCTGTTCTCGGGCGGCAAGGACTCGGTGGTGATGCTGCACCTGGCCGCCAAGGCCTTCTGGCCGGCCCCGGTGCCGTTCCCGCTGCTGCACGTCGACACCGGCCACAATTTTCCTGAGGTGCTCGCCTACCGCGATGCCGAGGTCGAGCGGCTGGGCGTCCGGCTGATCGTGGCCAAGGTGCAGGACTACATCGACGACGGACGGCTGCTGGAGCGTCCCGACGGCACCCGCAACCCGCTGCAGACCCAGCCGCTGCTCGACGCGATCGCCGAGCATCGGTTCGACGCGGTGTTCGGCGGGGGGCGCCGCGACGAAGAGAAGGCCCGGGCCAAGGAGCGGGTCGTCAGCCTGCGCGACGAGTTCGGGCAGTGGGATCCGCGCAACCAGCGCCCCGAACTGTGGAACCTGTACAACCCGCGGCACCGGGCCGGCGAGCACGTGCGGGTGTTCCCGCTGAGCAACTGGACCGAACTCGACGTCTGGCGCTACATCGAGGCCGAGCAGATCGCGCTGCCCAGCCTGTACTACGCGCACTCCCGTGAGGTCTTTCACCGCGACGGCATGTGGCTGGCGGTCGGCGAGTACGCCCAGCCCAAGGCGTCCGAACCGGTGATCACCAAACAGGTGCGCTACCGCACCGTCGGCGACATGTCGTGTACCGGTGCGGTCGAGTCCGACGCCGCGACGGTGGCCGACGTGCTGGCCGAGGTCGCCGCCACCCGGATCACCGAGCGCGGCGCCACCCGAGCCGACGACCGGCTCACCGAGGCCGCCATGGAAGACCGCAAGAAAGAGGGCTACTTCTGATGAGCAGCACGGTTGTGACAAGTGCTGGGACTGCTGGCGAAGGATCGCGGCGGGTCTCGACAAGCTCGACCAACGAAGCAACGCGGGTCTCGACAAGCTCGACCAACGAAGCAACGCGGGTCTCGACAAGCTCGACCAGCGGGACGTTGTTGCGAATGGCGACCGCCGGCAGCGTGGACGACGGCAAGTCGACCCTGGTCGGGCGCCTGCTACACGACTCCAAATCGGTGCTGACCGACCAGTTGGACGCCGTCGAGCGGGTCAGCAAAGAGAAGGGCCTCGGCATCGTCGACCTGGCGCTGCTCACCGACGGCCTGCGCGCCGAGCGCGAACAGGGCATCACCATCGACGTCGCCTACCGCTACTTCGCCACCGCTAAGCGCACCTTCGTGCTGGCCGACTGCCCCGGCCACGTGCAGTACACCCGCAACACCGTCACCGGATCGTCCACCGCCGACGTGCTGGTGCTGCTGGTCGACGTGCGCAAGGGGGTGCTCGAACAGACCCGCCGGCACCTCGCCGTGGCGGCGCTACTGCGGGTGCCGCACCTGGTCTTCGCGATCAACAAGATCGACCTGGTCGACTTCGACGAGGCCCGGTTCAGCACGGTCGCCGCCGAACTCGACGAGGTGGCCGCCGGGTTGGGCATCGAGAACGTCCGTTGCGTGCCGGTCTCGGCGCTGCTCGGCGACAACATCGTGGAGCGTTCCGAGCACACTCCCTGGTACCACGGGCCCAGCCTGCTCGACCTGCTGGAGGAACTCCCCTCCGGCACCCCGGTGGAGGAAGAGCCGTTCCGCTTTCCGGTGCAGCTCACGATTCGGCCCCAGGCCGCGGCCCGCGACCCGCAGCACGCCGAGTACCGCGGGTATGCCGGCCAGATCGCCTCGGGCGTGGTGCGAGTCGGCGATCGGGTGAGCGTGCTGCCGACGGGACGCACCACCACGGTGACTGGCATCGACGCCGCCGGCGAGCAGCTCGACGAGGCTTTCGCACCGATGTCGGTGACGCTGCGGCTGGCCGACGAGGTCGACATCACCCGCGGCGAATTGATCGCCGGGGTCACCGACGCCCCGACCCCCACCCAGGACGTCGACGGGCTGGTCTGCTGGCTCTCGGATCGTGCCCTGCGACCCGGGTCGAAGGTGCTGCTCAAGCACACCACCCGCACGGTGCAGGGCATCGTGAAGCAGATCAAGGGCCGGCTCGACCTCGACACCCTGACGCCGGTCGAGGCCGAGGCGTTGACCCTGAACGACATCGGCCGGGTGACCATCAGGCTGGCTGCCCCGATCGTCGCCGAGGAATACACCACCTCGCGGCGCACCGGTGCGTTTCTGCTTGTCGACCCCCAGATGGGCAGCACGCTGGCCGCCGGCATGGTGCGCTCCGGTCTGGGCGCCGACGACTTCGAGGCCGAGACCCTGGACTGGTCGATCTAGATGACTTCGCTACAACCCGAACGCCGGCCGCTGGTGCTGGCCGTGCACGGCACCAGGTCACCGGAAGGAACCGCCACCTCGCGGGAACTAGCCACCGCCGTGGGCGACCGGCTCGACGTCGAGACCCATCTGGGCTGGGTGGATATTCACACCCCCACGCTGACCGACACCCTGCGCCGGCTCGGCGACGCGGTGGTGGTACCGGTGTTCCTGACCAGCGGCTACCACGTCACCTCGGACCTTCCGGCCGCGATCGCGGCGGCCGGCGGTCGGGCCACCGCCACCCCGATGGTCGGCGCCGACGTACTGCCCGCCGTGCTCGATCGGCTGGCCGAACTGGGCGGTTTCGATGCGGTCGCGCTCGCCGCGGCGGGGTCGCTGCGCTCCCGGTCCCTGGCCCAGGTCCGGGCCGCGGCGAACAAGCTCTCCGAGTCCGTGCACCGTCCAGCCCTCGCCGGGTTCGTCACCGCCGCCTCACCCACCGTGCCCGAGGCGGTGACCGCACTGCGTGCGGCCGGCCACGCCCGGGTGGCGATCGCCGCCTATCTGCTCGCACCGGGGCGGTTCAGCGCGCAACTCGCGAGCGCGGGGGCCGACGCCGTCAGCCGTCCCATCGGTGTGCACCCGCTGTTGATCGACGTGATCGCCCGCCGCTGGCACACCGCAACTGCCGACTCCCCCGCCGCGTTCCAACCGAAAGCCGTGAATGACTGATCTACTCGACCAACAGCTAGGCTTGACCGGTTCGTCACAACAGAGGGAGGGCGAAGCCGGGATGGGCGAAGTGCGCAGCATCGATCGAGTCGTGATCAGGTTCGCCGGCGACTCCGGCGACGGCATGCAGCTCACCGGCGACCGGTTCACCTCCGACACCGCGCAACTGGGCAACGACTTCTCCACGCTGCCCAACTTCCCTGCCGAGATCCGCGCGCCGCAGGGCACGGTGGCCGGCGTGTCGAGCTTTCAGGTGCACTTCGCCGATTTCGACATTCGCACCCCCGGCGACCGGCCGGACGTGCTGGTGTCGATGAACCCGGCGGCACTCAAGGCGAATCTGCCCGACCTGCCGCGCGGCGCGGTGATTCTGGCCGACACCGCCGATTTCACCGCCCGCAACCTGAACAAGCTCGGCTACGCCAGCAACCCCCTCGAAGACGGCACCCTCGACGCCTACGAAGTGCACGCTCTCGACCTGACCGGGCTGGCGGTGGCCGCGGTGGCCGGCTTCGGGCTGGGTCGCAAGGACGCCGCGCGCACCAAGAACATGTTCGCGCTCGGGCTGCTCACCTGGCTGTACAGCCGTCCGGAGCAGGGCACGCTTGACTTCCTGGCCCGCAAATTTGCCAGCAAGCCCGACATTCGCGACGCGAACATCGCCGCGTTCAAAGCCGGCTTCGCGTTCGGCGAGACCACCGAGGTGTTCACGGTCCGCTACCAGGTGGCGGCCGCACCGACGCCCCCGGGCACCTACCGGCAGATCACCGGCAACACCGCGCTCGCCTACGGGCTGATGGCCGGTGCCGCGAAGGCCGGCCTGCAACTGTTCCTCGGCGCCTACCCGATCACCCCGGCGTCCGACGTGCTGCATCTGCTGTCGCGGGCCAAGGACCACGGCGTGATCACCTTCCAGGCCGAGGACGAGATCGCCGCCGTCGGCGCCGCGCTCGGTGCCTCGTACGCCGGTGCTCTCGGCGTGACCAGCACGTCCGGGCCGGGCATGGCGCTGAAGATGGAGACCATCTCGCTCGCGGTCATGCTCGAGTTGCCGCTGGTGATCTGCGACGTGCAGCGCGCCGGACCGGCCACCGGCCTGCCCACCAAGACCGAGCAGGCCGACCTGTTCCAGGCGATCTACGGACGCCACGGCGAGGCCCCGCTGCCGGTGATCGCCGCGGCGTCCCCCGGCGACTGCTTCGACGCCGCGCTGGAGGCGACCCGGATCGCGCTCACCTACCGAACCCCGGTGATCCTGCTGTCGGACGGCTACCTGGGCAACGGCGCAGAACCCTGGGAGGTGCCGAACCTGGCCGACTTGCCCGCCATCGACCCGGGCTTCACCCTCGAACCGCCGGCCGACGGCCCGTTCCTGCCGTACTCCCGCGACGAGAAGCTGGCCCGCCCGCTGGCCGTCCCGGGCACACCGGGGCTGGAGCACCGGATCGGTGGCATCGAGAAGGCGGCCAACACCGGCAACGTCTCTTACGACCCCGACAACCACGAGTTCATGGTGCGGCTGCGGCAGGCGAAGATCGACGGCATCGCCGCCGACCTGCCGCCGCTGGAGGTCGAGGATCCCAGCGGCGACGCCCGGGTGCTGGTGGTCGGCTGGGGTTCCAGCTACGGCCCGATCTCGGCTGCCGCGCGCCGCGTCCGGCTCAGCGGCCGAAGCGTCGCCACGGTGCACCTGCGGCACCTGAACCCGCTGCCGTCCGACCTGGGCGACATTCTGCGCTCCTACGATCGGGTGATCGTGCCGGAGATGAACCTCGGCCAGCTGGCGTTTATCCTGCGCGGCAAATACCTGGTCGACTGCGAAAGCTACTCGCGGGTCCGCGGCCTGCCGATCTCGCTGTCGGAACTGGCCGAGGACTTGATCACCATCATCGACGGGAAGGACGGACGATGACCACCACGGCGACCGGCCTCGGAGGCGTTCCGTTGGCGCTGACCCCGCTGAACCGCAAGGATTTCACCTCCGACCAGGAGGTGCGCTGGTGCCCCGGCTGCGGCGACTACGCCGTGCTGGCCGCGTTCCAGGGCCTGATGCCGCAACTCGGCATCCGCCGCGAGAACACCGTGATCGTCTCGGGCATCGGATGCTCGTCGCGGTTCCCGTACTACGTCGACTCCTATGGCATGCACTCCATCCACGGCCGGGCCCCGGCGATCGCAACCGGTCTGGCGGTGGCCCGCGACGATCTGGCGGTATGGGTGGTCACCGGTGACGGCGACGCGCTGAGCATCGGCGGCAACCACCTGATCCACGCCCTGCGGCGCAACGTGAACATCACCATCGTGCTGTTCAACAACCGCATCTACGGGCTGACCAAGGGTCAGTACTCGCCGACATCCGAGCTAGGCAAGGTGACCAAGTCGACCCCGGCCGGCTCGGTGGACTACCCGTTCAACCCGATCTCGCTGGCGCTCGGCGCCGAGGCCGGTTTCGTGGCCCGCACCATCGATTCCGACCGGGCGCACCTGACCGAGGTGCTGACGGCGGCGATCGGCTACCGCGGGGCGTCCCTGGTCGAGATCTACCAGAACTGCCCGATCTTCAACGACGACGCCTTCCTCGAGCTCAAGGGCCCGAAGGCGCCCGGCGTGATCCGGCTGGTGCACGGCCAGCCCGTCACCTTCGGCCCGGACGGCGCCCAGTCGGTGATCCGGCGTGGCGACGGGTCGGTCGCGGTGGTCGACACCGTGGACGCCGACCCAGCCCAGGTCGTCGTCCACGACGCCCACGCCGAGGATCCGACGTCGGCGTTCGCCCTGTCGCGGCTGACCGATACTGGCGTGCTGCAGCAGGCACCGATCGGCATCTTCCGGCAGGTGGAGCGTCCCGCCTTCGACGACGGCGCCCGCGAGCAGGTCCGGATGCCGGAGCCGTCCGAACGGCTGGCAGCCCTGCAGGGTCTGATTAGCGGATCGGACACCTGGACGGTCAACTGACGCCTGACTCCACCGCTGGTCGAGCTTGTCGAGACCCTCGTGGCTTGCGCTTCGTCGTCGGTTGAGCTTGTCGAAACCTCCTCGTCGGGAGCAGTTTGGGCGTAGACAAGCGCGGCCAGCGACAGTCAGGCGTGCCTTTGCTCGATGGCATTGATCAGTGCTCGGTCGAGTTCCGGGGGCGTCCAGGCCGATCCTCCGGCCACGAACCGATCGACTCCCTGTCGCAGCGGTTCGGTGGGAGCAACCCCGCCGACAAGGGGTTCCAATGCTGGGAAGAGCAGGGCGTCGATGCCTCGCTCGTCACTGACGATGGCGACAGTGCGGGCATAGCCGAACAGGTAGGGGTCGATCATCGTCCAGTCGATCAGCCAGCCGGCGTGTAGCGCCAGTTGGTTGAAGAAGGTGAACTAGGTACGGGTGTTGACGTCGCGAAACGGGTGGATGACGGTCAGCTCACCCCACGTCCAGGTCAGCCCCCGCGAGAACGCGTCCCGGTCGCGGCCGCGCAGAAAGCTCTCTTCGGCGAGCGTGCCGAAGACTCGGTCGGTCTCCGCGCGGATGAACTCAGGACGGCAATGCGCGATGCCGGTGCCGCCCGGGCCGGTGTCGGCGGTTCGCAACTGGCCGCCCCAGCTGTAGAAGCCATCCACCAGCGCCGCATGGATCGCTTGCAGGTGAGCGAGGTCGAAGTCGCCCGTGATCGGGTGCTCAACGAGGTCGCCAAGGCGCGCCGAGACGTGTGCGACTGCCGCCTCCTTCCAGGCCTCGGGGTGGGTGTAGCCCGGGAGATTCACCAGGACATCACTGCCCGGGTAGGTGTACTGATCAGCCATCGCCGGCAATCACTGAGCCCGGCGAACGATCCCGTACTTCCTGTCGATCTGTTCGAACCGTTCGGCGATGACCTCATCCGCGGTCGCCTCGCCGGCAAGGACGCGGCGGGCGGCCTCCATGTCCTCGGCGGTGGGTTCCTCGCCCGCCATCCTTTGGGCGGCGGCGATGGCGACCAGGTTGCGCTCGATCTGCTCGGTCGAGCGGTGCTTCGTGAGTGCCATTGCGTCCTCCACGGAGTGTGAACCGGTTTGCGCCATGGTACGTCCCACCTCCGACGAATACTGAGTTATCCACAGCCTCTCGGGAAATCAGTTGGACGAGGCGTCACACCCTCGCTAGGCGAGCTTGTCGAGACCTCCGACCTACCAGGCAGAGGGTCTCGACAAGCTCGACCGGCGAAGGTCAACGTCTCCCGATGGCTTTCACCAACCGACGGTTGAACCCATCGAAACACCTTGTTATACCTTGTCAGAGCCATTTTTTGAGGCCTCGACAACCTCCCCCCGGCGACGATCGGCGATTCCGCAAACAAATTGAGCTCAGGGGTTCTCGCGGCCGCCGTCGTCCTCGGGGCCGGCGGCGTCGGCCAGGTCGGCAGGGTCGGTGGCGCCTTGGGGGTCGTCCTCGACGCTGAGGTTGCCGTACTCCTGCTCGGACGTCCCGGCCTGATCGGCGTCGGTCTTGGGGTCACGCTGTTGCTCGGTCATGGTTGGCACCTTTCGTTCGGGGAGCTTGAATGCGAGAATCCCCGCGGTCGGGCGTCCGCACCAGTGCCCAAACGGGTGGTTGAGCAGGCTGGGAGTGACTGGCAGCTTCGGGAGCCAGTGGCGCTTTGCAGGGCGGCAGTCACTCGCGAAGGTGCCAGTCAGTTCCGAGCCTCCGGACGGGGACGCGCTGCGGGTCCTGGGGGCAGGATGCCGACCGGACGGGCTTCGGAAACTGTCGGCCGGTGGCCATAGGATCGCTCGCGTGACCGCATTCGACGTCGATGCCCAGATCCGGCCCCAGGACGACCTGTTCCGCCACGTCAACGGGCCGTGGCTGGCCAGCACCCCGATTCCTGACGACAAGCCCGCCTACGGGGCCGCGTCCGTCCTCAGGGACGCCGCCGAAGAGGCGGTCCGCGAGATCATCACCGGCCTGTCCGGGGCCACCCCGGGTAACGAGGCGGCGAAGGTGCAGGACCTGTACGCGTCCTTCATGAACACCGACGACGTGGAACGCCGCGGGCTCGACGGAGTCCGTCCGCTGCTCGACGAGATCGACGCCATCGACAGCGTGGAGGCTCTGCTGGACTACTTCGGCCGCAGCGCCCGGCGCAACACGGGCACACCGCTCGACCTGTCGGTCGAGTCCGACCCCGGCGACCCGACCCGCTACGCACTGTTCGTCGGCCAGTCCGGGCTGGGCCTGCCCGATGAGGAGTACTACCGCGACGAACGGTTCGCCGACATTCTGGCCGCCTACCGCGACCACGTCGCCGAGACCCTGACGCTGGCCGGGCTGGACGCGTCCGAGGCCGATGCAGTGGTCGCGCTGGAGAGCGAGATCGCCGCCCGGCACTGGGACAAGGTGCGCACCCGCGACCTGCGCCAGATGTACAACCCGACCCGTCCGGAACCGTTCGCCGAACGGATCGACTGGCTGCGGATGCTGCGCGCCGCCGGGGTCGGCGAGATCGACCAGCTGATCGACGCGCAGCCGTCCTACGCGGTGGACGTCGTCGAGCTGCTCGGCTCGGAGCGGCTGCCCGATTGGCGCGCCTGGGCGCGTTTCCAGTTGCTGTCGGCGCTGTCGCCGTACCTGCCGGAGGTGTTCGTTCAGGCCCGGTTCGGCTTCTACGGCACCACGCTGAACGGCATTCCGGCCAACCGCGAGCGATGGAAACGCGGCCTGACCCTGGTCGAGCGGTGCCTGGGTGAAGCCGTCGGCAAGCTGTACGTCGAGCGGCACTTCTCGTCCGTCGCCAAGCAGCGGATGGACGAGCTGGTCGCCAACCTGATCGAGGCGTACCGAGGCTCGATCAGCACCCTCGACTGGATGACCGAGGCGACCCGCACCCAGGCCCTCGACAAGCTGAGCAAGTTCATCCCCAAGATCGGCTATCCGGACCAGTGGCGCGACTACTCCGGGCTCGCGGTGGACGCGTCCGACCTGATCGGCAACGTGCTGCGCGCCGCCGACTTCGAAAGCGACTACCAGCTGGCGAAGCTCGGTGGTCCGATCGATCGGCACGAATGGCTGATGACCCCGCAGACGGTGAACGCCTACTACCATCCGCTGCGCAACGAGATCGTCTTCCCAGCCGCCATCCTGCAGCCGCCGTTCTTCGACGAGAACGCCGACGCCGCACTCAACTACGGCGCCATCGGGGCGGTGATCGGGCACGAGATCGGGCATGGCTTCGACGATCAGGGCTCGACCTGCGACGGCGACGGCAAGCTGCGGGACTGGTGGACGCCGGAGGACCGCGAAGCCTTCGAGGAGCGGACGAAGGCGCTGATCGATCAGTACGACGCGCTCACCCCCGCCGCAACCCCGGGTCATCACGTCAACGGCAAGCTCACCATCGGCGAAAACATCGGCGACCTGGGTGGCCTCTCCATCGCCTACAAGGCGTGGCGGCTGGCGGTGGGCGAGGACGAACCGGAGCCGATCGACGGGCTGACCGGCGCCCAGCGGCTGTTCATGGCGTGGGCGCGCGCCTGGCAGCACAAGTCCCGACCCGAGGCGCTGATCACCCAGCTGACCAACGATCCGCACTCCCCGGACGAGTTCCGCTGCAACCAGGTGGTGCGCAACATTCCGGAGTTCTACGATGCCTTCGGGGTGACTGGCGACGACGAACTGTGGCTGGCGCCCGAGCTGCGGGTCAAGATCTGGTGATTCCGCGCTGGTCGAGCCGGTCGACCAGCAGGGTCGCGACACGCCGTGATCACCGGTGATTGAGCGTGTCGACATTTCTGCAGCCCGACCGTCAACTCAGCCCGTGTGGGCCAGCCGGGATGCCTGGTCGAGCAACCGGCGGTGAAACAGCTCCTCACCGGTGAGTTCAGGGTGGCAGGCCAGTGCGATCACCGAGGCGGAGGCCACGGCCACCACCCGTCCGGCATGCTCGGCCAGCACGTTCACGTCCGGGCCGACTCGTTCGATCGCGGGCGCCCTGATGAACGCCACCGCCGCCGGACCCCAAGCCGTGGCCAGCCGCACCTCGGCCGAGGCCACCTGCGGGCCGAAGGCGTTGCGCCGCACGTCAACGTCGAGCACGCGCAGACTCTGCTGACCAGGGGCCGGGTCAAGCACACCGTCGGCCAGCATGATCAGCCCAGCACAGGTGGCCAGCGTGGGCAGCCCGCCCGCAATCGCCCGCCGCAACGGCTCGGCCAGCCCCATCGAGCGGGCCAGCCGGTCGATCACCGACGACTCCCCGCCCGGCAGCACCAGGGCGTCGACCCGGGCCAGGTCGTCCGGACGGCGCACCAGCACCGGTTCCACGCCCAGCCCGGCCAGCAGGTCGGCATGCTCACGCACGCCGCCCTGCACAGCCAGTACCCCGATTCTCACCAGCCACGCTCGGCGAGCCGGTGCGGTGCGGGCACGTCAGCCACATTGATACCCACCATGGCCTCACCGAGGCCGCGCGAGACCCGGGCGATCAGCTCGGGGTCGTCGTAACCTGCGGTGGCGGCGACGATGGCCGCGGCCCGACGGACCGGGTCGCCCGATTTGAAGATGCCCGAGCCCACGAACACGCCGTCGGCGCCCAACTGCATCATCATCGCGGCATCGGCGGGGGTGGCCACCCCACCGGCCACGAACAACACCACCGGCAGGGCTCCCTTCTCGGCCACCTGCCGCACCAACTCGTAGGGTGCCTGCAGGTTCTTCGCCGCCACATACAGCTCATCGGGGTTGCTGCGCCAGGTCGCCTGCAACGCAGCGACCTCGCCGCGAATGGTGCGCAGGTGCCGGGTGGCCTCCGACACGTCACCGGTGCCGGCCTCGCCCTTGGAGCGGATCATCGCCGCCCCCTCGGTGATCCGGCGCAGGGCCTCGCCCAGGTTCGTGGCACCGCACACGAACGGCACGGTGAAGCTGTGCTTGTCGATGTGGTGGGCGTAGTCGGCCGGCGACAGCACCTCGGACTCGTCGATGTAGTCGACGCCGAGCTGCTGCAGCACCTGCGCCTCGACGAAGTGGCCGATCCGGGCCTTGGCCATCACCGGAATGGTGACCGCCGCGATGATGCCGCTGATCAGGTCAGGGTCGCTCATCCGTGCCACGCCGCCCTGGGCGCGAATGTCAGCGGGCACCCGTTCCAGGGCCATCACCGCCACGGCACCGGCGTCTTGGGCGATACGGGCCTGCTCGGGGGTGACCACGTCCATGATCACCCCGCCCTTGAGCATCTCGGCCAGGCCGGTCTTGACCAGATGAGTGCCGGTGCGGGGCACATCGTTCACGCGTGTCATGGGCCTAGCCTTGCCCTCTAACTGGTACTAGCCAAGCGCCAGAAACTCTGATCTGCAATGATCCAGTATGCGCACGACGGCCGAGGTCACGCTGCCGGTGCGGCTCGATCGCGACGATCTCAGGCCGCTGCCGGTGCAACTCGCGGACGCCCTACGACACCTGGTGCTCGACGGCTGGGTGGCGCCGGGCGACCCGTTGCCGTCCACCCGGTCGCTGGCCCGGGCGGCGGCGGTGTCGCGCGGCACCGTGGTGGCCGCCTACGACCAGTTGCGGGCCGAAGGGTTCGTCACCGCTCGCGAAGGCGCGGCCACGGTGGTCAACCCGCACCTGGCGGCGATACACCCCCAGCCGGCCCGCACCGGCCCGGAACCTCCGCCGGCGCCTGTCGCGCCGGTGATCGACCTGCGTCCAGGGCGTCCATGGACGGCGGGGGTGGCGACCGCCGGCTGGCGCGCCGCCTGGCGGGCGGCCGCCACCGACCCGTTCAGCACCGACCCCTCGCCCGCCGGCGACGCCGAACTGCGCTCGGCACTGGCCGACCACTTGCGCCGGATGCGTGGCGTCCATCGGCCGTCCGGGCAGGTACTGGTCACCGCTGGTGCTCGTGAGGGGCTGGCCCTGCTGCTGCATGCC
This sequence comes from Micropruina sp., assembly GCF_047602085.1. GTDB lineage: Bacteria > Actinomycetota > Actinomycetes > Propionibacteriales > Propionibacteriaceae > Micropruina. Next base: position 1,151,134 of record NZ_JASGID010000002.1, on the reverse strand, counting down.
CTGGGTCGTCCGGGTCCGATCGGGGTGGAGGAACCCGGTTACCCGTCACTGCGCCGGGTGCCCGGACGGCTGGGGCTGGCCACCACGCCGCTGCCGGCCGACGCCGACGGACTGGTCACCGATGCCTTGCCGGAGCACGCCGTGCCACCGGTGCTGGTGGTCACCCCCAGCCACCAGTACCCGCTGGGCGGGTCGATGCCGGTGTTGCGCCGCCAGCAGTTGCTGGCCTGGGCCGCGCGGCACGACGTGGTGATCGTCGAAGACGACTACGACGCCGAATTGCGCTACACCTCCCGTCCGCTGCCGGCGCTGGCGGCGCTGGACGACCCCGACCACGGCCGGGTGGTCACCCTCGGCACGTTCGCCAAGACAGTCGGGCCCGGCTTGGCCGTCGGCTACTTGCTGGCCCCGGGCCGATTGCTGCCCGACCTGCTCGCCGCGCGCACCGACCTGGGCCAGCCGGTGGCCCAGCTCACCCAGCGGGCACTGGCCCACTACCTCGAATCCGGCGAACTGCGCCGGCATGTGCAGCGCGTGCGGCAGCTCTACGGCAGACGCCGGCAACTGGTCGCCACTGCGCTGGCGGGGCTGCGGCACGGCCAGGTCTACCCGATGGACGGCGGCCTGCACGTGGTGATCGAGACCGAGCGCAACGAGGCCGAGGTGCTGGCGGTGGCTCGGGCCGGTGGCGTGCTGGCCGGACGCCTGTCGGCGCACTGGTCGGGAGAGCGCGACGATCGCTCGGGGGTCGTGTTCGGCTTCGGCGGCGTGGCCGAGCCTGATCTGTCGCGGGCGCTCACGGTGCTGGTCGCCGCAATCGACCGGTAGCCGGGGACGATGGTTCAGGGGACGGTTCCCGATGGTTCAGGGGAGTCTCTTGAACCAAAAAGAACCGTCCCCTGAACCAAAAAGAACCGTCCCCTGAACCATTCCGAACCGTCGCCGATGGTCAGGACAGCAGCGGACGTTCCCACGGCGCGACTGCCTCCAGGGCCGCGGCGAGTCCCAGCAGGGTGCTGTCGGCACCTAACCGGCCACCCAGCATCACGCCGATCGGCAACACCGGCGAGTCGGTGCCGTCCACCCGCGCGGTGTGCAGCGGCAGGCTGATCGCCGGCCGTCCGGACAGGTTGAACACCGAGGTCCAGGGCGTGAACCGCGTCTGAGCAGCGAAATCCGCCGCCGGGTCGTCATCGTCGCGCAGGCTGCCCACCAGTGCGGGCGGCTGGGCCAGGGTCGGCGAGACGATGACGTCGAAGTCGGCCCAGGTGCGCGCGATCTCACGAGTCAGCGACTGAATGGCGGCTAGGGCATCGGCATACTCCAGACCGGTTGCTCGCCGACCCTCGGCCCGCAGCCAGCGGGTCAGCGGAGTCAGCAACGGCTCGGCCTCGGCCGGCAGTGGAATGCTCAGCGCCCCGACCCGCCACACCGCCCCGAACGCCTCCCAGCGCCCGGCGGCGAAGGCCACCGGCGCCTCGGTGACGTCGTGGCCCAGCCCCTCCAGCAGCAGCGCGGCCCGCGCCACCGCGTCGAGACAGGCGGTGTGCACCGGAGCGTCCGCGACGATCACCGGAGCGGTCAACACGCCGATTCGCAACCGCTCGGGGGCCCGGTCACAGGCAGCCAGGTACCCGCCAGGGTCGGCCGGCGCCCAGTAGGTGTCGCCCGGACGCGACCCGGCCAGCACGTCCAGCGTCAACGCGGTGTCGCGTACGGTGCGAGACAGCACCCCGTCGGTGCCCAGCCCCGGGCCGGGCGGACGTGACCCGGGTGAGATCAGGCCCCGGCTGGCCTTCAGCCCGACCAGGCCGCAGGCGGACGCCGGAATGCGAATCGACCCGCCGCCGTCCGAAGCGTGCGCGATCGGCACGATGCCGGCAGCCACCGCGGCCGCCGCTCCGCCGCTCGACCCACCCGCTGATCGGGACGGATCCCACGGCGTGACGGCGGGTGGACGTCCGTCTGGCTCGGTATAGCAGGGCAGCCCGAATTCGGGCGTCGCGGTCTTGCCCAGCATGGTGGAGCCGGCCTGGCCGAACCAGCCGACGATCGGATCGTCGGCCCCGGCCACGGTGCCCCGCAGCGCGGCACTGCCCGCCTCCCAAGGCAGACCGGCAACAGGGTTCAGGTCTTTGATCGGGTTGGGCACCCCGGCCAAAGGCAGCCGCTCCCCCGCCGCCACGCGCCGATCGGTGCGCCGGGCGTCGGCCAGAGCCCGCTCGGGTGCCAGGCAGGTAAAGGCCCCGTACCGAACGCCGCGCCGCTCGGCCAGCGTCAGGGCGGCCTCGGCAATTTCGACGGCCGACAACCGCCCGGCGTTGACCTCGCGAGCGATGTCGAGAGCGGTCAGCGACGCGTAGGTGTCGACATCGAGCATGGCGCCATCTTGTCACCAGCGCAGGCGTCGGCGCTGGTCGCCGCCGGCTTGCCCCGCGATAAGGGACGAGCGACGACGCAGGCTGGAAGACTTCGGCAACGCTACCGAGATGGCGCCCGACTACCGACAGGTGCGTGGCGAAAAGGTGGGGGAACCTCACAAGTCGCACTTCAGCGGTTCACCTGGACGTTCTATTGGACAACCCGCTGTGTCACCGCACGCTGGGACATCCAGGGCTTCAGCACCGAACGTGGCAACCGAAGTCAGTGCACCACAGGCCTGCCGTGAAGGCCAAGGCCAACTATTCGACCAACGAAAACCAGCGCGCCCCTAGTGCTCGATCTTCTTCGGGTCGAGAATGCCGCTGATCGTCGGCTCGAAGGCCGGGCCCAACTGCTTCACGGCCAACCGCCCGACCAACTGCTGCTCGGTCGTCACCCGCTCGGAGCGTCCGCTGCCCAAGAAGGTGATGGCCCAGTGCATCAGCGTCGTGATGCGGTTCTTGAAGCCGACCACATAGAGCAGGTGCAGGCCCAGCCAGGCCAGCCACGCCATGAAGCCGCTCCACTGCACCTTGTCGTTGATCTTGGCCACCGCGCCGAACCGGCTGATCACCGCCATCGAGCCCTTGTCGAAATACTTGAAGTTCTCGGTCACCGGGATGCCGTTCTGCTCGCCGATGATCTTCTTCGCCGCATACTTGGCACCCTGAATCGCCACCTGGGCCACGCCCGGCAACCGGTCCAGGCTCATCATGTCGCCGATCACGAACACCTCTGGGTGGCCCGGCAGCGTGAGGTCGGGCTGAACAGGCACCCGGCCGGCCCGGTCGACCTCGATGCCCGACTGCTCGGCCAGAGTCTTGCCCAGCGGGCTGGCCTGCACGCCGGCCGCCCACACCTTGCAGATCGCCTCGACCCGCTCGGTGTTGCCGTCTTGATACTTGATGTCGAGACCGGTCGCGTCGACATTGGTCACCATCGCGCCGAGCTTGATCTCGACCCCGATGCGCTCGAGTTCTTTCTTGGCCGCGGCCGACAGTTTCTCGCCGAACGGCGGCAGCACCACAGGCGCACCGTCGAGCAGCAACACTCGGCACTGCCGGGTGTCGATGTTGCGGAACGAGTCGACCAGGGTCTTGTGACACAGCTCGACGATCTGCCCGGCCAGTTCAACACCGGTCGGCCCGGCCCCCACCACCACGAAGGTCATCAGTGTGCGGCGTTCGGCGGCGTCCTGGCTGAGTTCGGCCATCTCGAGCGCGCCGAAGATGCGGGCGCGCAACTCCAGAGCGTCGTCGATGGTCTTCATGCCGGGGGCGAAGGTCGAGAAGTGGTCGTTGCCGAAATACGACTGGCCGGCACCGGCTGCCACGATCAGGTAGTCGTAGCGCAGAATGATCTGCTTGCTGAGCTTCTCACCGATCACGATGTGGCTGTTCAGGTTGATCTTGCTGACCTCGCCGAGCAGCACTTTGGCGTTCTTCTGCTTGCGCAGAATGTCTCGGGTGGCCGGCGCAATCTCACCGCTGGACAGAATGCCGGTCGCCACCTGGTACAGCAGGGGCTGAAACAGGTGAGCGGTGGTCTTGCTGATCAGCGTGATGTCAACGTCGGCTTTGGCCAGCGCGCGCGCCGAGAACAGGCCCCCGAAACCGGATCCGATGATGACGACGTGGGGACGAGGCATGGCTACTCCAGTGGTTGGGCCGGACGGCTGCGTGGTCGAGTCTGCCGCCCACATGCGTGAGTGGCAAGCAGGTATGCCTGAGGTGGACGCTCACGTCGTACGTGACACAATGCGGTCGCACAACTCGAGCAGAGCTTCGCGGGCGTCACCCTCGGGCAGTACCGCGAGATGGTCCTTGGCCAAATGTGCCCGCCGCTCGACCTCGGCGCGAGCCGCGGCGAGCGCCGGGTGGGCGCGCATCAGCCCCAGCGCCTCGGCCAGAACGTCCGGGTCGGCGATCTGGCCGCTGAGCAACTGCCGCAGCCGGGCATCGGCCGGGTCGTGGCCGGCCTTCACCAGCAGGGTCGGCAGGGTGGGCACACCCTCGCGCAGATCGGTGCCGGGCGTCTTGCCGGTGGAGTCGCTGGCAATGTCGATGATGTCGTCGCTGAGCTGAAACACCACCCCCAGTTCTTCGCCGAAGGCGGCCAGCGCTCGCAGCACCTCGGTGGGGGCCCCGCAGACCATGCCGCCGAAGACGGCGGAGGTGGCGATCAGCGAACCGGTCTTGTCGGCCACCACCCGCAGGTAGTGCGCCACCGGATCGTCGCCGGCCTGCGGCCCGCGGGTCTCGGCGATCTGGCCCTGCACCAGCCGGGCGAAGGTGTCGGCCTGCAGCGCCACGTAGTCGACGCCGAGGGTCGCCACGATGGATGAGGCCCGGGCGAACAGAAAATCGCCGACCATGATCGCCACGGAATTGTCCCAGCGGTGGTTGGCGCTCTCGGCGCCGCGACGCAGGTCTGCCTCGTCCATCACGTCGTCGTGATATAGGCTGGCCACGTGAGTGAGTTCCACCACCAGGGCGGCACGCTCCACCGCGTCGGGGTCGGCGCCCGGGTAGAGCCGCGAGCCGAGCACCACCAGCAGCGGACGGAACCTCTTACCGCCGGCGTTGATGATGTGCGAGGCCGCCTCGGTGACGAAGGGTGTCTGGCCGAACGCCGAATCGGTCAGCCGATCTTCGATGCTGCGCAACCGGTCGCCGACCGACAACGCGAACGTTTCATCGACACCGATCTCGAGAGTCACTCTTCTCCTTGCCCAGGGAAACGCGCCCAGCTTAGCGGGGCTTCAACTCAGCGCAGGAACGTGCCCGCCGCGGTGGCCAGGGCGAGCACCGGGCCGGGGAACACGCCGAGCACCGCCACACCCAAGGCCGAGACCCCGATCGGCAGCCAGGTGAACGCACTCGCCTTGCCGACCACGACGCCGTCCACCGGCTCACCGAAGAACATCACCACGATGATCCGCAGGTAGAACACCGCGGCCACCAGGCTGAGCAGCACCGCCACCACCACCAGCCAACTGAACCCGCCCCGCCAGGCCGCCGCGAACACCGCCCACTTGCCGATGAAGCCGCCGGTCAGCGGAATGCCGGTGAAGCTGAGCATGAACAGGGTGAAGATACCGGCCACCAGCGGGCTGGTGCGGCCCAGGCCCGACCAGCTCGCGATCGCATTGGCCTCGCCGGTGGATGTGCGCACCATGGTGATCACCGCGAAGGCACCCACGCTGGCCAGGCCGTACACCACCAGGTAGAACAGCGCCGACGATGCGCTGTCGAGGGCGCTGGTCGCCGAACCGGTGCTCGCCCCGACCACGGCGGTCATGATGAAGCCGGCGTGCGCAATCGAGCTGTAGGCCAGGGTGCGCTTGATATCGGTCTGGGTGAGCCCCCAGACGGCGCCGACCACCATGGTGGCCACCACCAAGACGGCCAGCAGCGGTTGCCAGGTCCACCGCTCGCCACCGAAGGCGACGTAGAACACCCGCAGCGTGGCACCCACCGCAGCCAGCTTGGTGCAGATGGCCATGAACCCGGTGACCGGGGTGGGCGCGCCCATGTAGACGTCGGGCGTCCAGTTGTGGAACGGCACCATGCCCACCTTGAACAGCAGCCCGACGGCCAACAGGCCCAGGCCCGCGAACAGGATGCCCGGCCCCATGGTCGGATTCTGCACCGCGGCGGCGATGGCACTCAGATCGAACGACCCGGCGTAGCCGTACAGCAGCGCGATGCCGAACAGGAAGAACGCCGAGCTGAAGGCGCCGAGCAGAAAGTACTTCAGCGCCGCCTCCTGCGACAGCAGCCGGCGCCGCCGGGCCATGCCGCAGATCAAGTACAGCGGCAGCGAGAACACCTCGAGCGCGACGAACATGGTGATCAGGTCGGACGAGGCCGGGAACACCATCATGCCGCCGAGCGCGAACAGGGCCAGCGGAAAGACCTCGGTGTGTTCCAGTCGGGCGGCGGACGCCTCGGCCTCGGCCCGGCTGCCCGGCACGGACGCCGCGGAGGCTGCGAACGCCGACACGCCGCCGTTCAGTTGCCGCTCGGCGAACACCAGGATCGCGACCAGTCCGAACGCGAGCAGTGCGCCCCAAATGAAATAGGTGGGGCCGTCGAGCATCATCGACCCCATCGCCACCGAGCCACCGAGCCCGGCGCTCCAATTCGCCACCAGAAGAGCGCCGGCGGCGACGATGCTGGCCACGGTGAGAGAGACCTGTGCAAAGAACCGGTGCACCGCGGGCACGGCGGCCTCGACCAGAATGCCCCCGATGGCGGCCACCAGAACCAGCAGCACCGGCGCGAGCGCGCGCCATTCGATCACGGCGGTCATCACTTCTCTCCCTTCGCGGGCGCGACCGGGTCGTCGAGCTGCATCCGTTGCATGGCCGCCTTCGCCGTGGGTTCGGCCAGGTTCATGATCGGTGCGGGCAGAAAGCCGAACACCAGGATCACTCCGATCACCGGTATCAGCACGCTGCGTTCACGGCCGCCCAGGTCATCGGTGAAGTGCGTGGCCACCTCGTCGCTGACCGGGCCGGTCATCGTCCGCTGATACATCCGCAGGCCGTAGGTGGCGGCCAACACCATGCCCAGCGCCGCGATGGCAGCCACCCACGGCAGCCGCGACCAGGTGCCGGCGATCACCAGAAACTCGCTGACGAAGGTCGACATGCCGGGCAGCGAGACCGCCGACAGCGCAGCCAGCAGCACCGCACCGGCCAGCACCGGGGTGGCCTTCTCGACCCCGCCGAAGTCAGCGATATCGGCCGAGCCACGCCGCTTGATCAGAAACCCGACGGCCAGAAACAGCGCGGCGGTGGAGAACCCGTGGTTCACCATGAAGAAGATGGTCCCGTTGATCGACTGGGTGGTGAAGACGTAGATGCCCAGCACCATGAAACCGAAGTGGCTCACCGAGGTATAGCTGACCAGGCGCAACAGATTGGTGGACGCGATCGCGGCGACCGCGCCGTAGACGATCGAGATCAGCGCCAGGGCGATCATCACCGGAGCCACCCAGGCGCTGGCCTCGGGGAACAGCCCGATGCAGAATTTGATCATTGCGAAGGTGGCGATCTTGTCGAGTACGCCGACCATCAGGGTGGACGATCCGGGCGTGGCTTGTTCGGCGGCCGTCGGCAACCAGGTGTGCAGCGGCACCATGGGCGCCTTGATCACGAACGCGACCAGAAAGCCGATCATCAGCCAGCGGGCAGTGTCGGTGGGGATCTGCAGGCCGGCCAGGTCGGCCAGCAGGTAGCTGGGCGTGCCGCGGCCGGCCGAGACGGCAAAGAGCCCGATCACCGAGGCCAGCAGAATGAACCCGCCGACCAGGTTGAACATCAAGAACTTCAGCGCAGCCGCCCGTCGCAGCGCACCGCCGAAGCCGCCGATCAGAAAATACATCGGAATCAGCGTGGCCTCGAAGAACATGTAGAACAGCAACACGTCGTCGGCCAGAAAGGTCAGCAGCGCGGTGCCCTGCAACGCCAGCACCATGGCGAAGTAGCCCTGGGCGTTCCAGCGTCCGACACCCTGCACGCCCCATTCGGCCCACAGCACGATCGGGGTGAGCACGGCGGTCATCAACACCATCACCAGGCCCATGCCGTCGAGGCCGAGTGCCCACCAGGCGCCGAACTCGCTGATCCAGGGCTGGCGCACCGACAAGTCGGTGCCGCCGACGTAGAGCACCGTCACAGCCACCGCCACACCCAGGGTGGCCAGCGCGAACGACAGCCCGATCGCCCGCGCGGCGCCCCGAACCGGCAGGGCGAGCACCAGCGCACCCAGCAGCGGCAACAGGCCCAGCAGCGTGAGCCAGGGGAACGTCATCTCATCTCCTCCCTCAGGCCCCGAGGCCGAGGATCAACACGACTCCGACCAGCAGCACGCCCAGCACCATGGTGAGGGCGTAGCTGCGCACGTAACCGTTCTGTGCCTTGCGGGCTCCCACGCTGAGCCCGCCCAGGGCATTGCTGAACAGGTTGACGAAACCGTCGAAGGCTTTGGCATCGGCGGCGACCGCCGCCCGCGACAGGCCCAGCACCGGACCCACCACCAGGGTGTCGTTGACCGCGTTGCCGTACAGCTCGTTGCGACCCGCAACGGCCAGCACGTTGCCGTCCGGGGCGACCGACGGTATCGGCCGGCGGCCGAACACCAGCCAGCCGACCAGCACCCCGGCCGCGACCACCAGCATGGTCAGCCAGCCGATCGGGGTGGGCAGCAGTTCCACCTCGTGGGGGTGGTTGCCAGCGGCGGGTTCGAGCCAGTCCTGAATCCACCAGTTCATCAGCGCTCCCGCGCCGATGCTGAGCACCGCCAGCAGCACCAGTGGCACCGTCATCACCGCGGGCGACTCGTGCGGATGCACGCCGTCGAGCCAGCGCTTGCCGCCGCCGAAGGTCATCAGCATCAGCCGGGTCATGTAGAACGCGGTGACGCCGGCGCCGAGCAAAGCCAGGGTGCCGACCAGGGTGCTCTGGCCGAAGGCCGCCTCAATGACGTGGTCCTTGCTGAAGTAGCCGGCGGTGAGCGGAAAGCCGATGATCGCCAGGTAGCCCATGGCGAAGGTCCAGAAGGTGACCGGCAAGAACTTCGCCAACCCGCCGTAGTGCCGCATGTCGACGTCGTCGTCCATGCCGTGCATCACCGAGCCTGCGCCCAGAAACATATTGGCCTTGAACGCGCCGTGGGTGAGCAGGTGAAAGATCGCGAACGCGTACCCGGCCGGGCCGATGCCGGCCGCCAGCATCATGTAGCCGATCTGGCTCATCGTCGAGCCGGCCAGCACCTTCTTGATGTCGTCCTTGCTGCAGCCGATCCACGCACCGGCCAGCAGCGTGACGGTGCCCACGATCACCACGGCTAGCCGGGCCTCCGCGCTCAGGTCGAAGATGGCGTGGCTGCGCACCACCAGGTAGACCCCGGCGGTGACCATGGTGGCGGCGTGAATCAGCGCCGATACCGGGGTGGGGCCCTCCATGGCGTCCAGCAACCAGGCCTGCAACGGCACCTGCGCCGACTTGCCGCAGGCGCCGAGCAGCAGCAGCAGGCCGATCACGGTGGCCCAAGGGCCACTCAAGTGCTCGGCGCCGTGGTTGACCTCGACGAAGGCGGACGAACCGAACTGGGCCAGCATCGTCGCGATGGCCAGCACCATGCCCAGGTCGCCGACCCGGTTCATCACAAACGCCTTCTTGGCGGCCGCGGCGGCCGACGGCTTGTGCTGCCAGAACCCGATCAGCAGGTACGAGGCCAGGCCGACCCCCTCCCAGCCGACGAACAGCACCAGATAGTTGTCGGCCAGCACCAGGGTGAGCATGGCGGCCACGAACAGGTTGAGGTAACCGAAGAAGCGGCGCTTGCGCTCGTCGTGGGCCATGTAGCCCAGCGAGTAGACGTGAATCAGGCCACCGACGCCGGTGATCAGCAGGGCGAACAGAATCGACAACTGGTCGATCAGCAGCCCGACGTCGACCTGCCACGTGCCGGTGCCGAACCAGGTGTACAAGTGCACCGCCACGGCGCGCTGCTCGACAGGTGCGGTCAGCAATTGGCTGAACAGCGCCGCCGCGACGGCGAACGAACCGGCCACGGTGGCGACCCCCAGGTAGGGGCCGGCTCGCTCGACGTGGCGTCCGAACAGCAGCAGCAGCACGGCGCCGAGCGCGGGCAGCGCGATCATCAGCCAGGCGTAGCCGAACAGACCTGAGCCGGCGACCGGGTCGACGATTTCGAGGGGAATCATGCGTGCCTCACTGGTTCAGCAGGTTCGCGTTGTCGACCGAGGTCGAGCGTCGGGTCTTGTAGATGCTGACGATGATGGCCAGGCCGACCACCACCTCGGCCGCGGCCACCACCATCACGAAGAAGCTGGCCACCTGACCGTCGAAGTTGGCGTGGTGCCAGGCGAAGGCCACCAGGGCCAGATTGGCGGCGTTCAGCATCAGTTCCACCGACATGAACGCCACCAGCGCATTGCGCCGGATCATCACGCCGATGGCGCCGATCACGAACAGGATCACCGCCAGGTAGAGGTACTGATCGATCACTGTTCCTCGTCCTCCTCGTCGCCGACGCGCTGGGCGTCGGCGAAGGCCTCGGCGGTGAGCGCGCCCAACGTGGTGCTGTCGAGTTGGGCACCCCGTTCGGTCAGTGTTGCGCTGATCGACTCCTGGGCCACGCTGCCGTCGGGCAGCAGGGCCGGGGTGGCGATCGAGTTGCTGGTGGCGAACACGCCGGAGTTCGGCAGCGAGCCCGGGTGGGCGCCGGTCTCGGCGTAGGCCTTCATCCGGGCCTCGGCCCGCTCACGCTGGCCGAGCTTGGGCTTGACCCGCTGGGCGTGGGCCAGGATCATCGCACCGACCGCTGCGGTGATCAGCAGCGCCGAGGTGAGTTCGAACACCCACACGTAGCGGCCGAACAGCAACTGCGCGACGGCCTGGACGTTGCCGCCCGCGGCCTCGGTGGCACCGTCCAACCCCACCGACCCAGCGGTGATCGCGCCGCCGATGGAGAAGATCATCAGCCCCAGCAGACCCAGCGCGCCGAAAGCGGAAAGGATGCGCTGGCCCTTGATCGTCTCGACGATCGAGTCGGGGGTGTCGACGCCCACCAGCATCAGCACGAACAGGAACAGCATCAGGATCGCGCCGGTGTACACGATGATCTGGATGGCGAACAGGAACGGGGCCTCGAGCGAGGCGTACAGCACCGCCAGGCAGACCATGGTCAGGGCCATCGACATGGCCGAGTGCACGGCCTTGCGAAACAGGATCAGGCCCAGCGCGCCCAGCACCATCAGCGGCGCACAGACCCAGAAGGCGACGTTCATCGACCCTCCCCCGCCGGGACGCTCGGGGTGCGGGTGTCAGGCGTTCCGGTCTTGGGCAGCCCCAGAAAGTAGGTCTGCTCGTCGTTGCCCAGCCGGCGCGGGTGCGGCGGTGCCTCCATGCCGGGCAGCAGCGGGGCGAGCAGCCGGTCTTTGGTGTAGATCAGCTTCTCGCGGGTGGTGTCGCCCAGCTTGAACTCGTTGGTCATGGTGAGGGCGCGAGTGGGGCAGGCCTCGATGCACAGGCCGCACAGAATGCAGCGCAGGTAGTTGATCTGATACACCGACCCGTACCGCTCACCGGGCGAGAAGCGGTTCTCTTCGGTGTTGTCGGCGCCCTCCACATAGATGGCGTCGGCCGGGCAGGCCCAGGCGCACAACTCGCAGCCGACGCACTTCTCCAGGCCGTCGGGCCAGCGGTTCAACTGGTGCCGGCCGTGAAAGCGGGGTGCGGTGACCTTCACCTTGCCCTTCTCGGGGTAGCCCTGGGTGAAGGTCTTGCGAAACATCGTGCGAAACGTGACGCCGAACCCGGCCCACTGGTCTGCTAGAGATGCCATCAGGCGTCCGTTCTCTCGGCGTCGAGTTTCGAGGGCACCAGATCGGCCAGCTCGGGCAGCTTCTGGCCCGGCATCGGCGGCACCGGGTAACCGCCGGCGAAGGCGTCGAAGGGGCCGAGCGGCTCGGGCTCGGGTGGCTCGGGCTCGCGGTCGAGCAGCCACCACACGGCGAACAGGGCCACGATCACGATCAGCATGCCGCCCATCACCATCGGGTTGCTGAACCACTGCAGGTTCTTGGCGATCCGGAACGTGGCGATCAGCATCACCCAGACCAGCGAGATGGGGATCAGCCACTTCCAGCCCAGGTTCATGAACTGGTCGTAGCGGAACCGCGGCAGCGTGCCGCGCAGCCACACGAACACCGAGATCAGCACCTGCACCTTGAGCATGAACCAGAGCGGACCCCACCAGCCTTGATCCATCGCCGGGATGAGTGCGTTGAGCGGCCAGGGGGCGTGATAGCCGCCCAGGAAGAGCGTGGTGGCGACGGCCGAGACCGTGGCCATGTTGATGTACTCGGCCAAGAAGTAGGCGGCGTAGCGAAAGCCGCTGTACTCGGTGAGGTAGCCCGACACCAGCTCCGACTCGCACTCGGGCAGGTCGAACGGCGCCCGGTTGGTTTCGCCGACCATCGAGATCAGGTAGATCGCGAACGAGGGCAGCAGCAACAGGAAGTACCAGTTCTGCATGCCCCAGTCCCAGTGAATGCGGTACCCGAACACGTTGAAATCGGCCACGAAGGGCTGGCCTTGGGCCTCGACGATCTCGCTGGTCGACATCGACCGGCTGTAGAGGAACACCGCCACCAGCGCCAGGCCCATGCTCAGCTCGTAGCTGATCATCTGTGCCGAGCTGCGCAGCGCGCCGAGCAGCGAGTACGGCGAGTTGGACGACCAGCCGGCCAGCACGAAGCCGTAGATGCCCACCGACGCCACGGCCAAGATGACCAGCACCGAGATCGGCAGGTCGGTGAGCTGCAGCCGGGTGCGGACGCCGAACACCTCGACCTCGCCGCCGAACGGGATCACCGCCCAGGCCGAGAAGGCGGCCGTGCCGGCGATCAGCGGAGCCAGGGTGAACAGCACCCGGTCGGCCGAGACCGGCCGGAAGTCCTCTTTGATCAGCAGCTTGGTGCCGTCGGCCAGGGCTTGGCCCAGGCCGAACGGGCCGTTCATGATCGGGCCCAGCCGGTGCTGCATCTTGGCCACCAGCCGGCGCTCGTACCAGACGTTGAAGATCGTCCAGACCAGCAGCACCACGAACAGCACCACCACCTTGATCAGCACCAGCCACCACGGGTCGGTGCCGAACAGGGCGAGATCGAGCGGAATCATGCCACCCCCCCTTCACCGCGATCGAAGCCGTCGGCGCCATCGAGCGCGGCCGCCGGCGAGCTGACCGTGACGCCGTTTCCGTGCACCAGGCCGAGCTCCGACAGCGGCGTGTCGGGGGCGTGGCTGGGCACCCAGATCGTGTCGGGCGCCATCGGCACGATCTCGAGCGGCAGGGTGATCCAGCCACCGTGGCCCCCCACGGTGACGGTATTGCTGAGCCCATACTCCTCGGCCACCTCGGGCGAGGTGCGCGCCGACACCGGCTTCGCGGTGGCCTGCAGCGCCGGTTCGTTGTCGACCGAGCGCGATCCGTCGATCAACTCGCGCCAAGTGGCCAAGGAGAGCTCACCCGGGGCTGCCGCGGCCACCCCACGGGTACGGGCCAGCGGCTGCCGGGCACCGTCCCAGGTACCCAGTTCGTCGAGCTCGGCCAGCGCCTGCCGGGCAGTGCGAATGCCGAGCGGACGGCCCAGCGCGTCAGCCAGCGCCGCCAGCACCCGCAGATCGGTCATCGGCTGGTTGGGTTGCTTGATCACCGTGTTCACCCGGCCCCGGCGGCCCTCCCAGTTGACGAAATGGCCGGGCCGTTCCTCGATCAGCGCGATCGGGAACACCACGTCGGCCCGTTCGGTGACCTCGGAGAGACGCTGTTCGAGACTGATCACGAAGCCTGCCCGCTCGAGCGCTTCGCGCACCTCGACAGCGCTGGTGAAGTCGGCCGGCTGCACACCGCCCACCACCAGCGCGAAACCCTCGCCGGCGACGGCCACCTGCGCGTCGGCGGACAGTCCGGGTGTGCCGGGCAGGCTGTCGACACCCCAGGCGGCCTGCACGTCGACCCGAGCCAGCACGTCCGAGGCCGGACGTCCACCCGGCAACAGGTTCGGCAGGCACCCGGCTTCGACCGCACCACGGTCGCCGGCGCGCCGCGGCACCCAGCCCAGCCGGGCCCCGGTGCGGTCGGCGAAATCGGCCACGGCCCCCAGCAGCCCGGGCACCACAGCGGCCCGCTCACCGACCAGCACGATGGTGCCCTCGTCGGCCCGCACGCTGGCCAGCGCCTCGGCCTCGGCGCCCGGCACGGCCGGCACCAGTTCGGCCTTGAGCTTCACCGACCCGTTGGACGCGTAGGGCGCGACCGTGACCACCTTCACCCCGTGCTTGCGAACGGCCTTGCGCAGCCGGAGAAAGACCATCGCGGCCTCTTCTTCGGGCTCCAGGGCCACCAGCACCACCTGCTTGGCGTGCTGCAGGGCGGTGTAGCTGAGCCGTTCGGCGTCCAGCCCGGCGCCAGCCACCCGGTTGGCCAGGAACGCGGCCTCCTCGTCGCTGTGCGGGCGGGAGCGGAAGTCGATGTTGTTGGTGCCCAGCACGGCGCGGGCGAATTTGCTGTAGCCGTAGGCGTCCTCGATGGTCAGCCGTCCGCCGGTCAGCACGCCGACCCGCGACCCGGCCCGCCGCAGGCCAGCCACGGCCGCGTCGATGGCCTCGGGCCACGACGCCACCCGCAACACCCCGTTGTCGCGCACCAGCGGCCGGGTCAGCCGGTCGGCCCCGCGCCCCGACTTGAACGCGAACCGGCCCTTGTCGCAGTTCCACTCCTCGTTAACCTCGGGGGCGTCGCCGGCCAGCCGGCGCTTCACCTGAAAGTGCCGGTGGTCGCTGCGCAACTGACAGCCGCCCGCACAGTGCTCACAGGTGGTGGGGGTACTGACCAGATCGAAGGGACGGCTCTGAAACCGGTACGACGCGCTGGTCAGGGCGCCGACCGGGCAGATCTGAATCACGTTGCCCGAGAAGTAACTGTTGTACGGGTGGTCTTCGTAGTAGCCCACCTGTTGCAGCGCGCCACGCTCGACCAAGGTGATGAACGGGTCGCCCGAGATCTGCTCTGAGAACCGGGTGCAGCGGGCGCACAGAATGCACCGCTCGCGGTCGAGCAGAATCTGGGCCGAGATGCTGACCGGCTTGGGAAAGGTGCGCTTGACGCCCTCGTAGCGCGACTCGCCCGGCCCGGCCGACATGGCCTGGTTCTGCAGCGGGCACTCGCCGCCCTTGTCGCAGATCGGGCAGTCGAGCGGATGGTTGATCAGCAGGAACTCGATCATGCCCTTCTGGGCCTTGGCGGCCACCGGCGAGGTCTGTTGGGTCAGGATCTTCATGCCGGGCGCACACTCCAGCGTGCAGGACGCCTGCGGCTTGGGCATGCCGCGCCCATTGCCCATGTCGGGCACCTCGACCAGGCACTGCCGGCAGGCGCCGACCGGGTCGAGCAGCGGGTGGTCACAGAACCGCGGAATGGCCACGCCGATCAGCTCGGCCGCGCGAATGGCGAGCGTGCCCTTGGGCACCGAGACCTCGGTGCCGTCGATGAAGACGGTGATCAGGTCGCTGGCGACGATCCCGCCCGGCTTGGCGGTGACGGTCATGCGTGCGCTCCCTTCACGCCGGCACTCTCGCGAACCTCGAACGCCGCCGAGCGTTCGTAGGGGAACAGCTCCCAGGCCGGGGTCTTCATGCCGAGTTCGAACTCGGGCCTGAAGTGCTTGATCGCGCTGGTCAGGCAGGCCACCGCACCGTCGGCCAGGGCACAGAACGAGCGACCGCCGATGTCGTCGGCGATGTCGAGCAGCTTCTCGATGTCACCGGCCTCGGCCTTGCCGGCCTCGAATTTCTTCAGAATCTGCACCAGCCACCAGTTGCCCTCGCGGCAGGGCGTGCACTTGCCGCACGACTCGTGCTTGTAGAACTCGATCCAGCGCAGGGTGGTGCGCACCACCGAGGTGGTTTCGTCGAAGCACTGCAGCGCCTTGGTGCCCAGCATGGTGCCGGCCGCGGCCATGCCCTCGTAGTCGAGCGGCAGGTCGAGGTGCTCGGGGGTGAGAATCGGGGTGGAGCTGCCGCCCGGCGTCCAGAATTTGAGTTGGTGCCCGGCACGCATGCCGCCAGACAGTTCCAGTAGCTGCCGCAGGGTGATGCCCAGCGGGGCCTCGAACTGCCCCGGCCGGGCCACATGCCCCGACAGCGAGTAGATGGTCATGCCCTTGGACCGCTCGGTGCCCATCGAGCCGAACCAGGCCGCGCCGCGGTCGATGATCGCGGGTACCGAGGCGATCGACTCGACGTTGTTCACCACCGTCGGCGAGGCGTACAGGCCGGCCACCGCCGGGAACGGCGGACGCAGCCGGGGCTGGCCGCGGCGGCCCTCCAGCGAGTCGAGCAGCGCGGTCTCTTCGCCGCAGATGTAGGCCCCGGCTCCGGCGTGCACGACCACTTCGAGGTCGTACCCGCTGCCCAGAATGTTCGTTCCCGCATAGCCGGCCGAGTAGGCCTCGCGGACGGCCTGCTGCAGCCGCCGAATGACGTGCAGCACCTCACCGCGGCAGTAGATGAAGGCGTAGGCGCAGCCGATCGCGTAGGCGCTGATGATCACGCCCTCGACCAGGGTGTGCGGGCTGGCCAGCATCAGCGGCATGTCTTTGCAGGTACCCGGCTCCGACTCGTCGGCGTTGACCACCAGGTACTTGGGGTTGGGGTTGTCCTGAGGCACGAACGACCACTTCATGCCGGTCGGGAAGCCCGCGCCGCCGCGACCGCGCAGCCCGGAGTCCTTGACCGTGGCCATCACCTCGGCGGGCGTGCTCAGCAGCGCCTTGCGCAGCGCCTGGTAGCCGCCGCGGCGCTCGTAGTTGGTCAGCTTCCAGGCTCGTTCGTCGGCCCAGTTCTCGCTGAGCACCGGGGTGAGCAGATCGGTCACTTGACACCTCCTTGGCCGGCGGCACCCTCGTCGGGAGCCTCGTGCGTGGCCGGAATCGCCGGGGGAACGTCCGGCGCCTTCCAGCCCCGTTCGCCGGCCACCCGCAGCCCCAGGGTGGACGCCGCTCCGGCCGTGGGGCCCTCGTCAGCGCGGCCGTCCGGAAACCCGGCCAGCACCCGCTCTGCCTCTTGCCACGAGGTCAGCGTCGCCCCCCGCGGCGAGCGGACGGGTTGGCCCGCGCGCAAAGCGTCGAGCAACTCGTCCACCTTGTCGGGGGTCATGTTGTCGAAGAACTCCCAGTTGACCATCAGCACCGGGGCGAAGTCACAGGCCGCGTTGCACTCGATGCGCTCAAGGCTGACCGCACCGTCGGCGGTTGTCTCGCCCTCGTGAATGCCGAGCCGGTCGCACACCCGGTCGAGCAGCAGGTCGCCGCCCATCACCGCGCACAGTGCGGTGGTGCACACCCCGACGTGGTGCCGTCCGCCCGGACGTCGCCGGTACATGGTGTAAAAGGTGGCCACGCCCGAGACCTGGGCGGTGGTGATGCCGAGAATTTCGGCGCAGGCCCGCACGCCGGCCGGGCTGACCCGGCCGTCGACGCTCTGCACCAGGTGCAGCATGGGCAGCAGTGCCGAACGGGGCTGCGGGTAGCGGGCCGCGATGGAGCGCATCTCGGCCAGCGTTGTCTCGGTGATGTTGGTGGTGGTGTCGTCGTAGTCGATACCCCCTGATTCGGGGAACCAGGACTGGAACTCGTGCCCGCTCATCGCTCCACCCCTGGCATGCCTCGGTGGTTGAGCCTGCCGCAACCCCCGTCGGTTGAGATTGTCCGCACCGAGCTCGCCGAGCTTGCCCAGGCTGGGGTCGTTGAGCTTGCCCAGGCTGGGGTCTCGACAAGCTCGACCAGCGAAAGCTCGACCAGCGAAAGCTCGACCAGCGCTACGCCGCTCATCGGTCCACCCCTCCCATCACCGGGTCGAGTGAGCCGACCGCCACCACGACGTCCGAGATCATGCCGCCCTCACACTGAATCGGCACCGACTGCAGGTGATTGAACCCGGGGTCGCGCATGTGCACCCTAAACGGCTTGGTGCCGCCGTCGCTGACCACGTGGCAGGCGATCTCGCCCTTGGGCGACTCGATCGGCACGTAGGCCTGGCCGGGCGGCACTCGAAAGCCCTCGGTGACCATCTTGAAGTGATGGATCAGGGCCTCCATCGACTCGCCCATGATGTGCTTGATGTGCTCGTGGCTGTTGCCCTGCCCGTCGGGTCCCAGCGCCAGTTGGGCCGGCCAGGCGATCTTCGGGTCGGCCACCATCACAGGCTCCCCGCGTGAGCCCTCCAGCCGGTCGGCGCACTGCTCGACGATCTTCAGGCTCTCCCACATTTCGTCGAGGCGAATGCGAAAGCGAGCGTACGAATCGCTGGGCTCCCAGCCGTCGGTCGGCTGCCAGGCGATCGACTCGAAGTCGTAGCTGTCATAGCCGCAGTAGGGCTGCTGTTTGCGCAGGTCCCAGTTGTAGCCGGTGGATCGCAGCACCGGGCCGGTGACCCCGAGCGCCATGCAGGCGGCCAGGTCTTGGTGGCCGATGCCGATCATCCGCATCTTGAAGATGGGGTTCTCGTTGCAGAACTGCGCATACTCGGGCAGGTGCTTGTGCAGCCAGGTGATCAGTTCGCGAAGCTGGGCGATGCCGGTCTCGGGCAGGTCGTTGGCCACCCCGCCGGGGCGAATGTAGGCGTGGTTCATGCGCAGCCCGGTGACCGCCTCGAAGAAGTCCAGGATCATCTCGCGCTCACGGAAACCGATGGTCATCACCGTCAGCGCACCGATCTCCATGCCGCCGGTACCGATGCAGACCAGGTGCGAGCTGATTCGGTTGAGCTCCATCATCAGCACCCGGATCACGTTGGCCCGCTCGGGAATGTCGTTCTCGATGCCGAGCAGCCGCTCGACGGCCAGGCAGTAGGCCACCTCGTTGAACAGCGGGGCGACGTAGTCCATGCGGGTGACGAAGGTGGAACCCTGGGTCCAGGTGCGGTACTCCATGTTCTTCTCGATACCGGTGTGCAGAAAGCCGATGCCGGGCCGGATGCTGAGCACGGTTTCGCCGTCGCACTCGAGAATCAGCCGCAACACGCCATGGGTGGACGGGTGCTGCGGGCCCATGTTGATCACCAGGATCTCGTCGGATCGCTCGGCCTGCTCGGCGGCGATCTCGGCCCAGTCGCCGCCCATCGCGGTGTAGACGGTGCCCTCGGTCTCGTCGCCGGGCTGGGCGTAGAAGTCGGTGCTGCTCATCGGTAGCTCCTGCGCTGGTCGGGCGGCGGCACAGTGGCGCCCTTGTATTCCACCGGGATGCCGCCCAGCGGGTAGTCCTTGCGCTGCGGGTGGCCGACCCAGTCGTCCGGCATCAGAATCCGGGTCAGGTGCGGGTGGCCGTCGAACACGATGCCGAACATGTCCCAGGTCTCGCGCTCGTGCCAGTCGGCGGCCGGGTAGAGCGGAGTCACGCTCGGCACGTGCGGGTCGTCGTCGGGGCAGGTGGTCTCGACCCGCAGCCGGCGATTATGGGTCATCGACTGCAGGTGATACACGACGTGCAGCTCGGCTCCGCTGTCGGTCGGGTAGTGGACGCCCGAGACGCTGGGCAAGAACTCGAACCGCAACTGGGCGTCGTCGCGCAATTGGCCTATCACCGCGGTGAGCGTCTCGCGGGCCACCACGAAGGTCAGCTCACCCCGATCGAAGACCACCCGCTCCAGGGCGTCGGGCACCAGCGCCGCCAGCCGGGCGGTGACACCGGCGTACCAGCCGTCCGAAGGCAGCGGCTGGCTGGGCAGTTCGACCACCCGGCGGATCAGTCCGTAGCCGGAGGTGTCGCCCGAGCCGTCCGACCACATGCCGGTGCGGGTCTCGATCGGGTGTGGCGTGTCGACGTAGCTGCTCGGCTCATCGGCCTCGGGCAGCGCCGCAACCTGGTCCGGCTGGGCTTCGCCACGCTCCAGACCCACGACCGCAGCGGGGCCGGTGACGGTCTTGTCGTCGGACTTGTGATCGGGCAGCTTTGCGTCGCTCATCGCATCAGGCCCTTCATCTCGTGCGTGGCCATGGCCTCGAGCGCGGCCTTCTCTTGCGCCTCGATCTCTTCGAGCTCATGGGCACCGATCGGACGCTTGGCGACGATGTCTTTACGCAGCTTGAACATGGCGTCGATCAGCATGTCCGGGCGCGGCGGGCACCCGGGCACGTACATGTCGACCGGCACGATGTGGTCGCCGCCCTGCACGATGGCGTAGTTGTTGAACATGCCGCCCGAGCTGGCGCAGACACCCATGGCCATCACCCACTTGGGGTTCGGCATCTGGTCGTACACCTGACGCAGCACCGGCGCCATCTTCTGGCTGATCCGCCCCGAGATGATCATCAGGTCGGCCTGCCGCGGCGAGGCTCGGAACACCTCCTGGCCCCAGCGTCCGGCGTCGAAGCGCGGCGCGCCGTAGGTCATCATCTCGATCGCGCAGCAGGCCAGCCCGAAGGTAGCCGGCCAGAACGACGCCTGCCGCATCCAGCCGAAGATGCCCTCGACGGTGGTCAGCAGCACCCCTTGCGGGATCTTCTCTTCAAGCCCCATGACGCACCTCCGGACGACTCGTCGGCACAGCTTCGAATCTCAGTCCCATTCCAGCCCACCACGCCTGATCTCGTAGAAGTACGCCACGCCCAAGACGATCAGAAAAATCATCATGGCGGCGAACCCGAACACGCCCAGTTCGTCGAAGGTGACCGCCCACGGGTACAGAAAGGCGACCTCGACGTCGAAGACCAGAAACATCATCGCGGTGATGTAGTACTTGATCGGGAAACGACCGCCGCCGACCGCCGCCGGCGTGGGGTCGATGCCGCACTCGTAGGTGTCGTACTTGACCCGGTTGTAGCGGCGCGGGCCCACGGTGAGGCTGAGCACCACCGACATGACCAGAAAACCGCCGGCCAGCACCATGATGCCCAGAATCGGTATGTAGGGACTCATCACTGCCTCCGTCGGTTCATGCCGCCGGCACCGCCCGCGACAGCGCGTGGATCACACGATCCATCCAATCACCATCTTTGGTGTCGTAAAGGTGTGCCAACAACTTGATCGTGAACCGCATCAGCACCGGTCGTGGCAGCCCGTAGCGAGTGCACAGCCGCATCACCTGCGGGTGCTCGATCAGGTTCACAAACACCTGGCCCAGCCTGAAGTAGCCGCCCCACTCGGCGCTGAGTCGCGCCGGGTAGCTGTGCAGCGCCTTCTCGGCCGCCGCACTGCCCACCCCCTCGGCGTGGGCCCGCACGATCGCCTCAGCGGCGGCCTCGCCCGCCTCCATCGCATAGGGAATGCCCTCGCCGTTGAACGGTGACACCATGCCGCCGGAGTCGCCGACCAGCACCAGGCCGCGGGTGTAGGCGGGCTTGCGGTTGAAGGCCATCGGCAGGGCCGCCGAACTGATCGGGCCAACCTGGTTGTCGGGGCTGAAGCCCCACTCCGACGGGGTGTTGGCCAGCCAGGTCTGCAGCAGTCCGCGGTAGTTCAGCTTCTGCGACTTCGCCGTGCTTGCCACCGTGCCCAGCCCGACGTTGCAGGTGCCGTCGCCCATCCCGAAGATCCAGCCGTAGCCGGGCAGCAGGTTCGACTCCCCCGGCTTGCCGTCCCACAACTCCAGCCACGACTCCATCCAGTCGTCATCGTGCCGGGGTGAGGTGAAGTAGGTGCGACAGGCCACACCCATCGGACGGCGGGCGTTCTTCAGCAGGCCCAACGACTTGGCCACCGGCGAGCTGTTACCGTCGGCCGCCACCACGATCGGCGCGCTGAAGCTGCGTCCGTCCTTGGTGGTGACGCCGGTGACCCGGTCGGTGCGCTGGTCGACGATCGCACCGGTGACGTTGGCCTGCTGGTAGAGCGTGGCCCCTTTGGCCACGGCGTGGTCGGCCAGCAACTGGTCGAAGTCGGCCCGCTTGCGGACCAGCCCGAACGAGGGAAACTCGCCCAGCGTGGGCCAGGGCAGCTCGAAGGGCTCGGCACGCCCGCCGTAGACCCGTAGGCCCTTGTTGTGCAGCCAGCCCGCCTCGGGCGACACGTCGATACCCAGCCGCAGCAACTGCTTGGTGGCACGCGGGGTCAGGCCGTCGCCACAGACCTTGTCGCGCGGAAAGGTGCCCTTTTCGAGCAGCGCCACCGACAGGCCCTGATCGGCCAGCCAGCAAGCCGTGGAGGCGCCGGCCGGGCCCGCCCCGACGACGACCACGTCCGCGTGCTCGTCGGGCATGCTGCTCCTCGTCGCTGATCGTTTTGCCGGGTGGGCGTCGCCAGTGTAGGCACGAAATCGCACCACTAGCCATTCCGGGGCCGGGCATGTCGAGTGGCTAAGCTTCGCGGGTGATCTCTGCGCCTCCGGCCGCCTCGACCATTGCCCGAACCATCGCCATTAATGACCCTGGAGTGTTGGCAAAATACCTAGTGGACGGGTCGTCGGTGGCCTGGATCAGGCGCGGCGAAGGCATGGTGGGTTTGGGCTGTTACGCATGCACCGACGTCACTGACCCGGCCGAGGCGGACGCCTGGTGGAGCACCTTCATCGAGGGCCTGGAGCATCATTCGGAGCTGCCCGGTGTCACCGGTGCGGGGCCGTTGGCGTTCGGCTCGTTCACCTTCGATCCCCACCATACCCAGGCCGTGTCGCGGCTGATCGTGCCGAGAGTGATCATCGGACGCCGGCAGGGCCGGGCCTGGCTGACCGTGCTGGGTGACAGCACGCAGGCTGCCGACCTCAGCCGGCTGCTGGAGCTGGTCGAGACCGGGCCGCTCGGCGAGCCCCACCCGCTGGTCGAGCCCCACCCGCTGGTCGAGCTTGTCGAGACCCACCCGCTGGTCGAGACCCAACCGCTGGTCGAGCTTGTCGAGACCCTGGCCCGCGCCCATCTCATCGCCCCTCGTGCGCCGCGGGGCGTCCGGATCGAAGTCGACGAGCCCGCCCAGGAACGCTGGAAGGCCCGGGTCGCCGAGGCCGTCCACCGCATCGAGACCAACGGGCTGGAGAAGGTCGTGCTGGCGCGGTCGGTGGCGGCGCGGGCGTCCGAACCGATCGACGCTCGGCACCTGGTCGAGACCCTGGCCCGCGACTACCCGAGTTGCTGGACGTTCTGCATCGACGGCCTGGTCGGCGCCTCGCCCGAAATGCTGATCCGACGTGAGGGCGGGCTGGCAACCTCGCGCATTCTGGCCGGCACGATCAGGCGCAGCGGCTCGGAGGAGACCGACCTGAAGCTGGCCTCGGCGCTGGCCCGGTCAAGCAAGAACCTGGGCGAGCACGAGCTCGCGGTGGCTTCGGTGGCCGAGTCGCTGGCGCCGTTGTGCTCGGGCATGAACGTCCCTGAGTCGCCGTATGTGCTGGAGCTGCCCAATGTGCTGCACCTGGCCACCGACGTCACCGCCGTGGCTCACAAGAAGGCCGGGGCGCTGCGGCTGGCGGCGGCGCTGCACCCGTCCGCGGCGGTCTGCGGCACCCCCAGGTCGGTGGCCCGGGCGGCCATCGCCGAACTGGAGGGCCTCGACCGGGGCCGCTACTCGGGCCCGGTGGGCTGGATCGACTCCCGAGGCGACGGCGAGTGGGCAATCGCACTGCGCTGCGGGGTGCTGGACGCCGCCGACCCGCGCCGCATCGAACTGTTTGCCGGCTGCGGCATCGTCGAGGGCTCCGACCCCGACGAAGAACTGGCCGAGACCCAGGCGAAACTGGAGCCAATGGTGACCGCCCTCCTGAGCTGACCCCCCAGACACCCGTCCGACGTTGCTCAGGTTTGGGTTCGTTGCTCGGGTTTGAACCTGTGCGACGAACCCAAACCTGAGCAACGTTCAAACCGGTGGTCGCTGGACCTGTGGATAACCCCTCGTGAGGGGTTGCGGACGTGTTGGACTGGCCGGCATGTCCGTTCGACTGACCAGAGATCTGAGCCGCGAGGGGCTGGGGTCTTCGGCGATCC
Organism: Micropruina sp.; assembly: GCF_047602085.1. Lineage (GTDB taxonomy): Bacteria > Actinomycetota > Actinomycetes > Propionibacteriales > Propionibacteriaceae > Micropruina. The sequence goes on along the minus strand of NZ_JASGID010000002.1, from coordinate 1,127,207 downwards.
GCAAGCTGGTGCGCGAGGAGCACCTGCACCGGGTGCGGCGAGGAGCCTTCGTCACCGAGGCCGAGGACGACCTGGTGAAGCGTCATCTGCTGCTGATCGGCGCCACGCTGCCCCGGCTAGCCCCCGACCACGTGTTGAGCCACACCTCGGCGGCAATCACCCATCAGCTTCCGGCTGACACGACCACGCTGCAGCGCGTCTGGGTCACCCGTCCGGGCAGGGGCGGCACCTGGGTCGGCCCGTACGTGCACCGGTTTCGCACCCCGCTCGACCCCGACGACATCGAGGTGTCGGACGGGCTCACCCGCACCACACTGGCCCGAACCGTGATCGACCTGGCCCGCTACGGTGATTTGGCCTTCGGCGTGGCTGCGGCCGATCGGGCGCTGCGCGTCGGGCTGCCCCGCGAGGCTCTGGCCACCCAACTGACGGCGGCGCCGCGCCGCTTCGGAATTGCTCAGGCCCGCACCGTGGTCGAACTGGCCGACCGTCGCAGCGAAACGGCCGGCGAGTCGCTCAGCCGGGTGGCGCTGTGGCGTCTGGGGCTGGCGCCCGACGAGTTGCAATTCAAGGTGCCCACCGGCGGTCAGCTTTACCGCAGCGACTTCGCCTGGCTCGAGGCCAAGGTGCTCGGCGAGTTCGACGGCAAGGTGAAGTATGGGGCTCTGCTGCGGCCGGGCGAGTCGTCCGCCGATGTAGTGATGCGCGAGAAGCGCCGCGAGGCGGACCTGCGAGCCGCCGGCTGGTGGATCGTCCGGTGGACCTACGCCGATGTCATGAACCCCGCACGCCTGGAGCGCCTGGTTCGTCCGGCCCTGACCCGCAAGCACTGACACACCCACCGGCCCAGCCCGCCGGCCAACCCCCCGCTGGCCAACCCCCGCCTGCCCCCGCCTGGCCAACCCCCGCCTGCGACGCCGTTGCTCAGCTTTGGGTTCGTTGATCAGGTTTGAACCTGTGCAACGAACCCGAACCTGAGCAACGTCGTCCAGAGCGGGCCGGGATCCGGGCCGGGAGCCGGGCCGGGACGGCCGGGACGGCCGGGGACGGACGGGGGGACGGTCAGCGGCGGGGGGGCTGCACCTTGATCTTTTGGCCGGACGGCTTCTTCGCGGCTTCTTTTTCACGGTTCAACTGCTCTTGCTGGGCCTTCATCTCGTCCATGTTGAAGGTGCCGCGCAAGAAGACGAACGCCAGGCCGGCCAGTGCGAACGACCACAGCGGCGAGCCACCCAGCAGCACCGGCGCGGTGATCAACGCCACCATGTCGAGGCCGCGAAACAGGTTGAGAATCAGCGTGGGCGGCACCGCACCCGATTCGGTGGCCACCATCGGGCTGTTGAAGTCGACCTTCTTGGCCGTCACCCAGCGAACAGCCCCGAGCCAGCCCGCAATGCCGGTGATCAGCGCCACCGCGACCCCGTCGAGCACGCTGCGCTCGGCCCCGCCTGAAGTGATGCCGACGAAGGCCGGCACCGTGGCAACCTGCCAGACCAGGGCCAGCATCAGCGGCACCACCATGGCCACCGTGCGCACCTGCGAGGTGCGGAACGGGAACAGCCGGGCCAGCCCTCCGGTGCGGGTCAGCACTCGCAGCATCGACAGGAACGGCACCAGCACCACCACGAGAATCAGGCCAGAGATGAACGGGTTGACGGTGGTCATGCCCAGGGCGTCCAGGGCGTAGGGCGCCACCACTGAGGCCGCCAGCGGCACCAGCGGCCGCGGAAACCGCTTCAGCCGTTGCAGGTCGCGCCACAGCAACGCCTGCAGCCCGATGCCGCGGCCCGGCGTGGGCGTGACGTGCCCCCGCTCGACCGCTTCGCGCTCGACCACGATGTCACGCACAAGGCCGAAATCGAGGGCGTACATTGCGCCCTGCATGCCCGCCACCAGCGAACCGCCCGAAACCAGCCGGGCCCGCCTGATCGCACCCAACCGGCGCCGCGCCGCGATCAGTTCGAGCACCAGCAGCACCAACCCCGCCGAAGCGGCACCCACAGGCACCAGCGTCGAGGTGTCGGACGGCAGCGCCAGCGTCAGCCAGCCGGCCGCCACCGCCACGGTAAACAGCAGGGTGGCCAACGCCAGGGTGGCCAGCACGGTCTGCACGAACCGGGTCAGCCAGGTGCGTTCCCTGGTCTGCTCGGCAGCCGCGAAGGCGGTGACCGCCGCGGCACCCAAGGCATCAGCCAACGCCCAAAGCCCGATGTCGAGCGCGCTGGAGCCGCTCAAGGCAGCCGTCAGCGCACCCAGCACTGCGGCGATCAGGCCAGCGGCAATCACCGCGGTTCGCAGCCGTCCGGCCAGCAGCCGCGACCGCTCGATCGGGGCGTCCATCAGCCAGAAGCCCTCGGCGGCCGAGACCAGCACCGGGCCAAACAGCCGGCTGACCCCGAGCGCCAGCCCGAGCAGGGCGAACCAGGTGGCCCACGGCACCAGGGTGCGCGCCGACTGGCAGGACAGCTCCGAACAGCCCGCCATCGTCGACTGCGCCTGAATCACCAGGTTGGCGATCATCGCGCCCACCATCAGCACGCTGAAGATGGCCACATAGGCGTCTTGCACCGCGTCCCAGACCGACCGGGTGGCGCGACCGTGGCGCCACTGCTTGATCAGGTCGTGCAGGTCGCGCTCGTCGACAGTCTCGGCCGGAGCGTCCGGCAGAAACCAGAACTGCTGCTCGGGCGCCGTAAGGGCGAGCGAGGCGTCGTTCACCGGGACGCCCGGCTGCACCACCGGAGTCAGTTGGGCCGAACGGATCAGCTTGCGGGACTTCTTGCTCACCCGGCGACCTCGTCGACGGCCAGGCTCTCGCCGACCCGCACGATACGGGTGGCCACGCTCTGCACCAGCTTCGGCTCGTGGCTGGCCATCACGATCGCCAGCCCGCGGTTACGCTCGGCCACCAGCCGGGCCGCCAGCCACTCGACGCCCTCGACGTCGAGCCGCTGTTCCGGCTCGTCGAGCACCAGCAACTTACGGGGCCTGATGAAGGCCGTGGCCAGGGCCAGCCGCCGGCGCTGGCCGGACGACAGCGTGCCCGGCAACTGCCCCGACTGCGGCACCAGTTGCACCTCGTGGAGCACCTCGTCGACCGCGGCCTCGGCGTCGGCGATGCCGTGGGCCCGAGCCAACAGGTCGAGGTGTTCGACCACCGACAGGTCGGGAAAGAAGTCGAGGTCGTCGATCACGGTTGCCACGTCTCGGCGCACTTCGGGGTTCGTCTCGCTCATTCGAATGCCGCCCACCTCGACCGTGCCCGCGTCGGGCTGATCGGCACCGACCAGGCAGCGCAGAATGGTCGACTTGCCTGCACCGTTGCGTCCGGTCAGGGCGATCGCCTCACCCTCACGCACCTCGAGGTTGAAGTTGTCGACGATGACGACCGGCCCGAACGACTTGCTCAGTCCGGCCACCTTGAGCACAGTGCTGCGTTTGGCCATGGGCAGGATTCTCCCTCACAACCCCAACCGGACCCGAATCGTGAGCGGAGGCGTGAGCCCACAGCTAACCCCGGCCCCGCCTCCCGCACGGAGCGCCGGCCCGAACCCAGCACTGGCAGACCCTGGCTGGCGCCCGGCCACTGGCGCCCGGCGCCCGGTCACTGGGCCGATGTTGCTCAGGTTTCGGTTCGTTGCCCAGGTTTGAACCTGAGCAACGAACCCCAACCTGAGCAACGTCACCGACCGAGCCGGGGCGGCCGGGCCGGGCCGGGGCGGCCGAGCCGGGGCGGGGCGGCCGAGCCGGGGCGGGCGGGATCGGCGCGCGGTGTCAGCGGCGCGTGGCAGGCTATGGGCCGTGGTTGACACCGGACGGGCAAGGGCGACGCTGGCCAAGCGCAGAGCCGACGTGGCAGCGATGTTCGACGGGGTGGCGGCCCGTTACGACCTGGTCAACGACCTGCTCACCGGCGGGCTCGACCGGGGCTGGCGGCAAGCGGTGCTGGCGGCGGTGGCACCCAAGACGGGCGAGAAGATCCTCGACCTGGCGGCCGGCACCGGCACCTCGTCGCGGCCCTTCGCCGACGCGGGCGCCGTGGTGGTGGCCGCCGACCTGAGCCTCGGCATGCTGCAGGTGGGCAAGCAGCGCCAGCCCGGGCTCGCCTTCGTGAACGCCGACGCCCTCGCGCTGCCGTTCGCCGACCATGCCTTCGATGCGGTCACCATCTCGTTCGGGCTGCGCAACGTCGAAGACACCGCTGCCGCACTGGGCGAATTACGCAGGGTAACCCGTCCGGGTGGACGCATCGTGATCTGTGAGTTCAGCACACCCCGCTTCGCCCCGCTGCGTTGGCTGTACCAGAAGGTGGCGCTGCGGGCGTTGCCGGTGATCGCGCGGCTCGGCGCGTCGAACCCGGCGGCCTATGACTACCTGGCCGAGTCGATTCTGGCCTGGCCGGCCCAGCGTCCGCTGGCGGCGAAGCTGGCCGAGGCCGGCTGGTCGAGCGTGCAGTGGCACAACCTCACCGGGGGCATCGTCGCCCTGCACCGCGCCCGCGCCTGATGTTCACCCTCGACGCCTACGCCGCCCGCAGTTGCCCGGTCAAGACGCACAACGCGTTTCACCCCGGGCTGAGCGTGCCGACCCGGGCCGAGGAGGGTTTGCGCGAGGTGTTTCACGGGGGCGTGGCGTTTCAGGCCGAGGTGCTGCGCGAGCTGATCGGCGGGTTCACCGGCTCGGTGTTCGACGCCCGCGACCTGACCGACCTACCGGCCGCCGAACAGCAGCAGCTCGCCCTGGCGGCGATGGCGGAGGGGGTGCAGGTGCTGATCGCTCCGCTGCTGCCATCCGACTACGAACAGCATCGCCGCGGGCGCCCCGACCTGCTGCTGCGCGCCGACGACGGCGGCTACCACCCGGCCGAGATCAAATTCCACCGGGTCAGCGACCCGCGTCGCGAGCCCGCCACGCTCACCTGGTCGAGCCTCACCGACCCGCTGGCCCGCAACGAACTGCCCGGCCGCCGGTTTCGACACACCTGGCGGCTGAACGACCTCCTGCAACTGGCGCACTACCACCGCATGCTGCAGCACATCGGACGGGCTTCGGCGCGTCCGCTCGCCGCCGTGGTCGGCACCGACGAACTCGACGGCCTGGGCCGGGTGCTGTCGTGGGTCGACCTGGGGCTGCCGGTGGTGCCGCCCAGCCCGCGCGACCGGCTCGACCCCGACGACGTCGAGCACGTCTCGGCGCTGGAGCGCTACGACGGCGAGCACGCGTTCCGGGTCGAACTGGCGCAGGCCGCCTCGGCGTTGTCGCCGGACGACCCGCCGCTGCTAGAACCGATCGCCAACCGCGAGTGCGGCTGGTGCCAGTGGTGGGACGTCTGCCGTCCGCAGCTCAGCGACGACGACCTGAGCCTGCGGATCTCGAAGTCGCCACTCGACGTGCACGAGATCCAGGTGCTGCGCGACGTGGGCGTGTCCACCGTCACCGAGCTGGCCGCGCGCGACGTGGACGCACTGCTGCCCGACTACCTGCCTCGGGTGACCCACCGGGTCGGTGCCGAGGATCGGTTGCGGCTGGCCTGGCGGCGCTCGGTGCTGATGGCCAGGGGTGTCGACTTCGACCGGGTCACCCAGGGCCCGATCGCGGTGCCCTCGGCCACCGTCGAGATCGACCTCGACGTCGAGACGTCGGTGGGCGACCGAGTGTACCTGTGGGGATTCCTGGTCAGCGACGCCCGCGACGGCTCGCGCCACTACCGGCACTTCAGCGCCTTCGACGAGCTCGACGACGCGAGCGAGCAGGCGTTGGCCGAACAGGCCATGACCTGGCTGCGCACCCTCACCGACGGGGTGGACGCCCTGGTGGTGCACTACTCCGACTACGAGGTGGTGCGGCTGCAGCGGCTGGCCCAGCGCAGCGGGTCACCGGTGCTGGCCTGGGCGCTGGACTGGGCGCAGCGCCACTTCTTCGACCTGTTCACCGTGATTCGCACGCATTTCTTCGGCACCCAGGGGCTCGGGCTGAAGGTGGTGGCGTCGAAGGCCGCGGGCTTCGCCTGGCGCGACGCCACCCCGGGCGGTCTGAACAGCCAGGCCTGGTACGAGGAGGCGGTCTCGGGTGCCAGCCCCGAGCTGCGCGCATCGGCCCGGCAACGCGTGCTCGAATACAACGAGGACGATGTCGAGGCCACCTGGCACGTGCGGCGCTGGCTACGCACACTCGGCTGAGCGCCTGGGCCGTCGATCGAGCCTGGCGAAATCCTGCTGGGGTCTCGACACGCTCGACCAACGACACCGGGGGTTTCGAGAGGCTCGACCAGCGACACCGGGGGGATCGACGTAGGTCGACCGGCGGGATGGCTCCACCAGCACTACATCAGGACGTTGATCGCCTGATCGAGTGCGCGGCGTCCGGCCCGGTCGACCGAGGCCACAATCACCTCGACCCCGCTGACCGGGCGACTCAGTACCCCGGCGAGTTCGCCCAGTGTGCCGACCCGCTCAGCGGGTATGCCGTGCGCGACCGCAAGCAGTTCCACGTCGACCCCAGACGGTGTGCCGAAAACCCGCTCGAAGGCGTCGGCGTAGCGCGGGTCGCCGTACTCGAGGGTGGCGAAGATGCCGCCACCGCCGTCGTCTGCCACCACGATCCGTAGGTCGGGGCGTTGCTCCCCCAGCCCGGCAGCCAATCCGTTGGCGTCGTGCAAGAAGGTGAGGTCGCCGCACAGCAGGGTGACCGGCTGCTGGCGGGCCAGCGCAATGCCCACGGCGGTGGAGACCGTTCCGTCGATACCGGCCAGCCCCCGGTTGGCGAACACCGTCTGGGCAGACAGCGGTGCCAGGTCGGCGTCGCGTACCGGCTGCGAACTGCCCAGCATCAGCACTCCCCGACCGACCGATGCCCCCACCACCGCGGCGACGGTGGGGCCGGTGAGCATCGGCTGCGCGTCCAGCACCCCGTCGAGGGCGGCGCCGAGGCGGGCATCGGCCGACATCCACCGTTGCAACCACACGGGGTCGCCCGCGGCCGGCTCGACCCACGGCACGATCCGGGTGGCGCGCCAGCCCGGGTCGATCCAGTCGGCACCGGCACTGACCACGATCAGCTCCACATCGGGCCTGGCCAGCAACCGGTTGACCGGGCGTGACAGGGTCGGGTGGCCGAAAACCACCACCCGCTGCACCTGGTCGGCCAGTTCACCGGCCAACAGCAGCCGTCCAGTGCGCGCGGCGGCGGAGCGGGCGTTGCTGGACGGCTCGGCCACCAGCGGCAGCCCGGCGCGCCGGGCCAGCGCGGCGACCCGGGCACCCAAAGCGGGGGGCGCGTCGCCGCAGACCAGCAGGGTGCGTGGCCCCGCAGGCAACACCAGGGCCTCACCCTCGCCCTCCGGCGCCTGTTGCACCGCGCGCAGCTTCGGCAGGGTGACGTCGCCAACCAGCGGCTCGGTCAGTTCGACGTTGAGGTGCACCGGGCCGAAGTTGCGACTGCCGGCCGCCAGCAGGCAGGCGCGCGCGGCCTGGGCCGCCCAAGAAGCCGCCGGGGCCTCGGAACTCACCCGCGCCGACCAGCGCACGAACGGCTCGAACAGCCGCGCCTGATCGGTGGTCTGGTTGGCGCCGAAGCCGACCATCGCGGCGGGTCGGTCGGCGCTGATCACCAGCAACGGCACAGCGCCGTGATGGGCCTCCATCACGGCGGGCAGCAGGTTGCCCACCGCGGTGCCCGAGGTGGTGACCACCGGGACGGCGCGTCCCGAACCCTTCGCCAGGCCGAGCGCGAGAAAGCCGGCCGAGCGTTCGTCGTAACGTACGTGCAGCCGCAACCGTCCGGACGACTCGGCGCGGGCCAGCGCCAGCGCCAGCGGCGCGCTGCGCGAACCGGGTGCCAGCACGGCGTCGGTGACACCCTGGGCGAGCAGTTGGGCGACGATGGCGGCGGCGCAGTCGGGTGCGGTCACGGCTGCTCCTCGGGGCGGGGTGTGGTGCTCGACCCACTATCGGGTCGCGACCCACTCGACCCACTATCGGGTCTCGACCCACTCGACCCACTATCGGGTCTCGACGCACTCGACCGGCGGTCGGTTCCGCACGAACCCGACCCGCGATCAGTGGGTGACGAACCCGGCGGATGATCGGTGCTGACCAGGCTCGACCAGCCACTCAACTCAGCGCCGCGCTCGCGCCACCAGGCGTCAAGCTCGGGCGATGCCTGCCAACCGGTGCCCTCGGGCGCCACCCGGCGCACCGGCAGCCGACCCTCGCGCACCACCAGCGGATCGCCGGTGACGTCACCGGCCAGCAACGCCAGGGTGTTGAGTCCGCACGCATAGGGCAGTTCGGGCAGGGCAGCAGCCAGCGCCACCCCGGCCGCGATGCCCACCGACGTCTCCAGCGCTGACGACACCACCACGGGCAGCCCCAGCCGCTCGGCCAACCGCAGGCAGCGCCGCACCCCACCCAGCGGCTGCACCTTGAGCACCGCCACATCGGCCGCCTCGAGTTCGGCCACCCGCTCGGGGTCGCCCGAACGCCGAATCGACTCATCGGCCGCGATCGGCACGTCGATACCGCGCCTGGCCAGTGCGAGCCGCAGCTCGGCGAGCTCTTCGACCCCGGCACAGGGCTGCTCGGCGTACTCCAGGCCGAACCGGGCCAGCTCGCGCAGCGCCACCACCGCCTGATCGACGCTCCAGGCACCGTTGGCGTCGATGCGCACCCGGCCGTGGGTGCCCAGGGCGTCCCGGACGGCCTCCACCCGCGCCAGGTCGTCGGCCAGGCCCTGCCCCGGCTCGGCCACCTTCACCTTCGCCGTGGTGCAGCCGCCGGCCAGCGCGAACCGGGCCGCCTGCTCGGCGGGCACCGCGGGCACGATGCTGTTCACCGGCACGCTGTCGCGCACCGCCGCCGGCCAGGGCCGGGTGGCCGCCTCAAGCGCGGCATTCCACCAACTGTCGATCTCGGGCCGGACGTACTCGGCGAACGGGCTCCACTCGCCCCACCCCGCCTCGCCCTGCAGCAGCAGGCCGGAGCGCCGCAGCACCCCGCGAAAGCGGGTGGTCAGCGCCACGTCGTAGCTGACGACCCGCATCTCAGGCGCCGATCACCAGGCCGAGCGCCAGCCCGACCGCCGCGGCCAACTGGCCCAGGCCAACCCGCTTCAGCACGCCGATCAGAGCCCGTCCGGTGCCACCGGCCAGCACCTCACGCACCGCGCCGGCCAGCACCACCACCAGCGCCAACCCCAGCAGCGCCCAAGCGGTGGTCCACCAGGCCACCAGCAGCACCGACAGGGTGGCCACCGCCACCAGGGCGGCGAAGAACCACCGGGTGCCCCGGTCGCCCAGCCGGGTGGCCAGCGTCCGCTTGCCGACCGCCGCGTCGCCGCGCAGATCGCGCAGGTTGTTGGCCACCAGAATCGCGCAGGCCAGCGACCCGATCGTCACCGCCGCCGCCCAGGTTGCCGGGGTGGTGTGGCCCAGTTGCACCAGTACGGTTCCGCCCACGGCGACCAGCCCGAAGAACACGAAGACGAACACCTCGCCCAGGCCGAGGTAGCCGTAGGGGCGGGTGCCGCCGGTGTAGAACCAGGCCGCGGCGATGGCCGCAGCGCCGACCAACAGCAGCCACCACAACTGGGTGAGCGCCACGATGGTCAACCCGGTCAGTCCGGCGACCGCGAAGCTGGCGAAGGCCGCCCGCTTCACCGCAGCCGGCTCCGCGCTGCCCGACCCGACCAGCCGCATCGGCCCGACCCGGTCGGCGTCGGTGCCGCGCACCCCGTCGGAGTAGTCGTTGGCGTAATTGACGCCCACCTGCAGGGCGAGCGCCACCACCAGGCAGAGCAGGGCCGGCCCGAGTGTGAAGCCGCCGGAGTATGCGGCGATGCCGCTGCCGGCCACCACCGGAGAGACCGCGGCCGGCAGGGTGCGTGGACGAGCACCCTCAAGCCATTGCGTCGGTGTGGCCACTCAGCTCCCTTCGGCCCACAACTGTCGCAGGCTCGTCCGATCGATCTTGCCAGTGGACGTCCGGGGCAGGCCAGCGACCCGGCGCAGCTCGCGCGGACGGGCTGCCGGCTGCAGCAGTCCGGCCAGTCGGGCGCGGCAGTCGTCAGGATCGACCGACTCGTCCAGCAGCGCCACGATCCGCACCCCCCAGCGCTCGTCGGGCACCGCCAGCAGGGCGACCCGGGCCGGGCCGAACGCGGCGTCGGCGAGCCGTTGCGCCCGGCCCAGGTCGACGTTGACGCCGCCGGTGATCACCACGTCGTCCAGCCGTCCGAGCACCTGCAGCCGGCCCGCTGCCCAGCGTCCGCGGTCGTGGGTGCGCAGGGTGCGTCCATGCAGGGCTGCGGCGGTGGCCGCCGGGTCGAGCCGGTAGCCGCGAAACACCATCGGCCCGGTCAGCTCGATGCGCTCGTCGGCGGCGATCGCCACCTCGATCCCCGGCAGCGGCACGCCGTCGTAGACGCAGCCGCCGCAGGTTTCGGCCATGCCGTAGGTGGCGATCAGGTTGATACCTGCGGCGCGTCCGCGCCGCAGTAGCCCCGCCGGTATCGCCGAGCCGCCGACCAGCACCGCGTCGTACCGGCTCAGCGCATCGGTGAGCGGCGGGTCGGGCAACACCCGGTGCAACTGCGCGGCAACCACCGACACGTAATTGCGGCCCTCGTGCAGCGGAAGCGCCGAGAGGTCGGACGGCACCACGCTCAGCCGGGTGCCGGCCACGGCGGCCCGGGCCGCGGTCATCATTCCGGCCACGTAGTGCAGCGGCAACGGGCACACCCAGTGCCCGGGCCCGCCCAGCCGTTCATGCGTGGCAGCAACCGAGGCGCGGATCGCCGTGGCCGACAGCAACACTCCCTTGGGGTCGCCGGTCGAACCGGACGTGCCGACCAGCACCGCGACGTCGTCACCGAGAGCTACCCCATCGAGCTGCCAGGCGTCTGGGAAGTCGGCCGCGACGGCGACCGCGGGGCCGCCGAACAGCGCCTGCGCCACGGCGGCGGGAATGTCGGCGCCGGTCGCTCGTCGGGTGGGCACCCGATCACCCTAATGCCGCAGTTCGCCCCTGCTTGCGTTCGTCGCGCCCACCATCGGTCGGGTTCGTCGAAACCCCTTGCCAAAGCGGCACATCCGAGGTCTCGGCACGCTCGGCCGGCGACAATCAACCAAACTCTGGATGCGTGTCGTCGAAACCGCCGCCAGTGAGAGGTCTCGGCAGCCTCGACCAGCCACGGCCGCTCAAGCCCCGGACTATGATTGCTGCCATGCCACGGATCCTGCCGGTGCTGATTCTTGCGCTGCTGGTCGTCTACTGCGTGGTCGAGGTCGCTCAGGCCGACCCCGACCGGGTGCGACTGATGCCGCGCTGGTTGTGGGCCGTGGTCGTGATCGCACTGCCGGGCCTGGGCGCCCTGGCCTGGCTGATCTTCGGACGCCCGGTGCGCCGGCAGCAGCCGCCCAGCACACGTCCGCCAGCCCCCGACGACGACCCGGACTTTCTGCGCGGGCTCGGCGGCCCGGGCAATCGGTAGGGAAACGCTGAGTTTTCGCTGGTCGAGCGTGTCGAGACCTCGGATGTGCCGCTGTGACCCGGCGATTGGCCGAATTCTTTCGTCCCGATCCGCGCGCGAAACCACGACCCGTCGCTGGCAAGGGGTTTCGACCAAACTCAACCAGCGGTGGCTGCATCGTTCAGGGCTTGCCCGCTCGGTAGTCCCGCGTGGGAATCGGCGCTGTCACCCAGCCGGAGGACGGCTGAGATTTTCCTGAGCCGGTTTCGTGTGGCACTCTCATCTGGTGCTGCCATTGTTTCGCCCCGTGATCGGAGTGCTGGCCGCACTGAGCATCGGCACGGTTTTCGCCCCGGTCGCACAGGCCGACATTCGCCTTCCCGGTGACCTGCCGGTGGCCCCGGTGGGCGATCGTGATTCGCGCAACTCGCGTGACGACAGCCGTCCAGACATCGTGCCGGCGGTTGCCCGCGCGCTCGACCAGCGTGCGAGTTCGTTGTCGCAGGCCTCGGTCGAGATCGCCGTGGCCGAACGCACGCTGCGGGTGAGCGCGTTCGCTGAGCAGCGTGACCAGGCAGAAGCCGCCGCCCGCTACGCCGAGCAGGTGAAGCAGCTCGGCTACGATCCCAAGACCAGCGACCCGCGCGACATCGCCAAGCAGATCATGCTCAACGACTACGAGTGGGGCAAGGACGAGTTCACCTGCGTCGACAAGATCTGGACCCAGGAGTCGAACTGGAAGTGGAACGCCGAGAACCCCAGCTCGGGCGCCTACGGCATTCCGCAGTCGCTGCCGGGCACCAAGATGGCTAGCATCGCCGACGACTGGAAGACCAATCCGGCCACCCAGATCAAGTGGGGACTGAAGTACATCAAGGACCGCTACGGCACTCCGTGCGACGCCTGGGGGTTCAAGGCCGGTCACGGCTGGTACTGAGCGCCCACCCGCTGGTTGAGCTGCGTCGAAACCCCTTGCCACAGGGGCACATCCGAGGTCTCGACAAGCTCGCGAGGTCTCGACAAGCTCGACCAACGGCTGATCGGCGTTTCCTCAGTTGCGCCGCTCCACTGGCGGAATGATGCCGTCCTCGATCGCCCGCCGCAGCAGGTCGAGCTTGTTGTTGGCCGGACGGTTCACCTGGGTGTACTTCACCCGAATGCGCTTCAGGTACTCCTTGACACTGTTCTCGGTGATGTAGAGCTGCTGCGCCACCTCGGGAATCTCCAGCCCCGCAACGTACAGCGACAGCACCTGCCGTTCCCGCGGGCCCAGGCTGGCCGCCACGTAGCTGGTGTCGGACTCGATCGCCGCCAGAATCTCTTGCGAGAGCACCATCTGGCCGTTCACCACAGCCTCCAGCGCCTCGATCGTCTGGGCAATCGGTTCGGCCTTGCGGCACACCCCGTCGGCGCCGCCGGCCAAGGCCCGGCGCACCAACCTGATGTTGTCGGCGATCGAGTAGACCAGAATGCGGTAGCCGCCCTCGGCCAGCCGCTCCACATTATCTTTCGGGTCTGAATCGTCACCCAGCGACAGATCGAGCATCACCACATCGGCGTCGACGTCATCGACCAGAAAATCGTCGACGGTCTCGTGCGAGCTGACCACCAGCACGTGGCCGGCGGTGTGCTGCTGCAGGGCCGCGCCGACACCCAGCCTGATCGCCTCGTGATCATCGATGATGGCGGCACGAATCGGGGTTGGATGGTTCATGTCTTCCTCACTGTCACAGTGCCAGCCTCGTCAATCGTAGTCAGATTGCGCTCCGCGTCGACAGTAAGAATGGTGACGGCCTCCGAATAGCCTTCCGGGGCAGTGCGGGCGACGATGCGTCCACTGGTGGACGTCTTCACCAGGTCTTCGAGCCGGCGCAGGGTGGCCAGACGTACCGGCTCGGGCAGCTTCGAGCCTCGATTGTCGACCAGCACCACCTCGACACCGCGCCCACGCGCTGCCTGAATGGCGTCGGACACACCTTGCGACACCAGGTTTCCGGCGCGCAGGGCGTCGCGCAGCCGGCCCTCGAGAATGCGACAGGCATCACGCTCGGCCTGGCTGAGTTGATGGGTGGGGTCGGCCAGGTTCTGCAACAGCGGCCCGATCTGCCCGCGCAGCTCGGTGAGCCACACCTCGCGCAGCACCAGGTTCGAGAAGCTCTCGGCCATTGCCTTGGTGTTCTCGCGCGAACGGGTGCGCACCCGAACTAGCTGTTCGCCGATCGAACCCAGGCCGCGCAGCACCAGGGTGGCCAATGTCAGCCACAGCACCGGGCCGAACGTCACCTGCAGCATGGCGGCGACCCCCAATTGGTGGCTGTAGGCCCAGTACCCGGCCTGGACCACGAAGACCCCCAGCCCAAGCCAGGCGGCCGAACGTTGCCCACGCACCAGCACCGTGATCAGCAGCGCCATGATCACAGAGCTGTGCCAGGTGGAATAGTTCGGCAGCGACCCCAGCGGCAGTGCCGCGTGCACCAGTTGCGCGATGACCGCCAGAGCCACCACCACCAGGCCGGCCTCGAACGTGGTCATCGACCGCTCACCGGCGCGGCGCAACGCGATGCCGGTGGCGACGACCGCAAGCCCCTGTGCAATCAGCACCGGGGTCTGGTCGGGCAGCGACATCGCCGAGATCAGACCGACCAGCACCTGCACACCCACGACCAGCCAGACCAGAAACAGGAACAACTCCACCCGCAGTACCGACCGCAACGCCTCGGACGCCCGGCGCCGCGAGATGGTCTCACCGACCTGCTGGCTGCGGCCGCTCCAGCGCAGGCTCACCAGGGTGCCTTCGCCCGGCTTCGACTCGATGTCGACGGTGCCGCCGATGGCCGCCATGCGTTCCATCATCGAGACCTTGATACCGAAGCGTCCCTCGGCTACGTCGCCGGGGTCGAACCCCCGTCCGTCGTCGCGGACGTCCACGCGCACCCGCTGGTCGTTACCCACCAAACCAGCCGAGATCTCGATCGACACGTGCTCGGCCTCGGCGTGCCGGGTCACATTGAGTGCCGCCTCTCGGGCTGCCTGCCCCAACGTGCTCGCCACCGAGGCGGTCACCGGCACGGCATCGCTGCCGGGATCGACGCGCACGGTGGCCTGCGGGCAGACGGCCTCGACCATGCCTTCGATCAACCGCGCCAACTGGGGCGCCGACAATGACTGCCCGACGTTCGTGGGGGCGGCCGCCTCGGCCAGCGAGGCGAGCGCGGCCTTGGCCAAGTCAGCCACCTCGCCGCGCGGCTGGTCAGTCTGCACCGCTGCCACCAAGGTGGTCATCACCTGGTCGTGAATGATGCCGTCGAGAATGGTGCGGCGCTGGCCGATTGCCTTGTCGATGGCGCGGTCGGCCTCCACTCGCTGTGACTCGGCCGTGCTGGCGTCCAACTCGTCGACGGCCCGGGCGAAGAATTGGATCAGCAGCAGCAGTGCGGTGGGCAGCACCATCAGGGTGAGCACGTCCTGCAGCGCGCTGAGCGGGTCACGGTTGCCGCCGGCGACCGTCAGCCGGACCAGGCCGAAGGCAAGCGACGACACGGCCGCGTAGGCGAAACCGAGACCGACCGTGCTGGCCATCGCGGCGCACACGGTCGCCATGCCGAGACAGACCCATAACCAGGGGGCGCCCCCCGCGGGCGAAGTGCTCAACCAGGCCCAGGGCCAGGTGATCACCCCGACCAAGATGACCAGCGCGTATGCGCCGCAGAGCCAGCGGATGTCGCCCAGCGACCAAGCGTACACCGGCATCAACAGGGTGAAGCCGACGATGCCGCCGCCGACCAGCACCAGCCAGACCGGGTGCAGGTAGGGCAACTGACCCAGGGCGATGAACAGCGCCGGAATCAGGCTGACCAGGCAGGTCATGGCCACTGCGCGAGCCAGCCAGAGCCGTAGTCCGGACGCGGTCGCACCCCGGGCAGGGTCGGCCCTGCCCAGGTTTCCGGCTCGTACCAGCAAGGCCACTACGCGGCTCGGCACTCCGGCCGGACCGGGGCTGACACAGTGTGTGCGACCGTCAACACGCCGCCCGGGGTTGCAGCGCGCCACCCGGGTCTGGCCTGCCTCATGCAGTCATAGTGCCATTTCGCCTACCGAATTGTCAGGCCCGCCCATCACCCGGTAACACCGCGACTACACGGCAAAGTTGTTCGTGAAGGCGTCCGTGGCCGTCACCGGGGCCTTGAGCAGCTTGCCCGTCTCGAGAAATTGGGCCATCTGCGCCCACTGGCCGGCGTCCAGGGCCGGGCCGAAGACGCCATCGTGCAGCGCCATCAGGTTCACCGACGCCTGGAGCACGGCCTCGGCGTTGGGCCGCTGGGTGGCCGTCCAGCCCGGAATCTGGGCGGCCAGCAACATCGATGGCCCGGGACTGGTCGGCGGCCGTGGCCTGGATCGCGTTCTTCACCGCGGTGACCACCTGCCGCACCACCTGCGGGTGCGCCTTCGCGTAGGCGCCGGTGGTGAGCAGGCACGTGCTGACCAGCGGCACCGTGCCCTCGGCCACCGGCAGCGCCCGCGGCGTGTCGCCGGCCAGTTGCAGTTGCACCAATTCGTTGGTGGTGAAGCCGACCACGGCGTCCACCTTCTTCAAGGTCAGGGCGGCCACCTGGGTGTAACCCACCTCGACGATGGTGACGTCGCTCTCACTCAGCCCGGCGGTCTGCAGCGCGACCTGGACGGCCAGCCACGACTCGCCGTAACGGCCCGGAACCCCGAGCCGGCGGCCCTTCAGGTCGGCCAGCGTGACGATCGGCGACGACTCCAGCACCAGCACCTGCACCGGGAACGACTTGTAGTAGGCACCGACCGCGATCACGTCGACGCCCTCGGCCCGGGCCTGCATGGCCTCACTGCCGGCGGCCACCAGAAAATCCTCCGTACCCGAGCTGAGTGCGGTGAACAGGCTCTCGGTTGCGCCGTGGTGCCGCAGGCTGACCTGGGCGGCCACCGGGTCGAAGAGTTGGTCGGCCTCGGCGACGTAGAAGGGCGCAAACTGAACATTGGGAATGTAGCTCAGCCCGATCACGGCGCGGGCGTCACGGGTACCGCCGGTCGTGGACGGCGCCGATGACGTGACCGCGCTCGGCCCGGCACACCCGGCGGCCGCCAGGGCCAGGGCTGCGCTCAGCAGGGTTCTGCGGTGCATGGATCACTCCTCAGGTCGGGTCAGGTCAGGTCAGGTCAGGTCAGGTCAGGTCAGGGCTTGGACGATGGCGGAGCGGCGCTCCCACCAGGTGATCAACGAATAGACGGTGGCCGCGATCAGGCAGAGCCAGCCGATGGTGGCGAACATGCCGGTGGTGTCGACGGCGTCACGCTGCACGGTCAGCACGGCTCCCAGGCCGCTGCCCCCCATCACCATCTCGCCCACCACGGCACCGGTGACGCTGAGCGCGAAGCCGTTCTTGAGCCCGCCGAGCAACGACGGCAACGCCAGCGGCGCCTCGACGTGCCGCAGCAGCGCGCGGTTGCCCGCGCCGTCCAGCCTGGCGGCGGCGATCAGGTCGCGGGGCACCATGCGCAGCCCGACCACGGCCGAGACCAGGATCGGAAAGAACACGATCAACGCGCACAGCAGCACCACCGGGGTCAGTCCGTAGCCAACCCAGAGCACTAGCAGCGGGGCCAGCGCGATCGCGGGGATGGCCTGGGAGGCCCCCAAGAAGGGCTGCACGGCGTCACCGAACCACACCGAGCGGTGAATCGCCACCGACAGCGGCAGCGCCACCAGCGCGCCGACCAGGCAGCCGCCCAGCGCCTCGGCCAGCGTGACACCCAGGTAGGGCCACAACGCACCGGTGTGCAGGTCGTCCCAGAGCCGGGCGAAGACACGACCGGGGCCGGGCAGCAGCACAGGCGAGGCCAGGGAGGCCAGCGCCGCCCAGAGGGCGATCAGCACCACGCCGAGCAGCAGCGGCGCCACCAGGCGGCGGCGCTGCGGACTGAGCGTGGTCATGGTCTCCTCCGGTTCGCTTCGCGACCGGGGTCGGCGCAGGAGAATGCGCCGAACGACGGTGGGACGCCGTCGGCGACCACCGCCCGTGCTGCCTCCCATCCGGACTTTCACCGTCGGTTCCGGATTTTCACCGGATCAACCGCCGCACTGCTGCGGCGGGTCGCGGACTGTTACCGCCGGTTCGGAATTACACCGACCCCGGAGCACGAATCGAAGCGATGATACCGCGACCGAGTCGGGCCGAACGCTGCCGGCGGGGGGCCGAGATGGTGGCGGTGCATACCGAGAGCCAGTGACGCTCTCGAGCAACCCGATCGCGCCAATCCGAGGCAGCCCTGAGCAACACGACCACCGCCGGTTGAGCCCGCCGAAACCCCCGGCGAAAACACCCGACTTGAGGTTGACCCCGTAACCCGGACACCGTCTTGGCGGGTTCCCTTGTCGGAGACCGCCGGAGAGGATGTCCTTGATGGGAACTTCGAAGAAGCGGAAGAGTTACACCCCGGAGTATCGGCGTGAGGCTGCGCATCTGGTGATCGACACCGGCCGCACGATCGCGGCGGTCGCGGCCGAGATCAACGTGGGTGCGCAGCTGTTGGGCCGTTGGGTCCAGGCCGAGCGGGACCGGATCGGTGCGCCGCCGGAGGCGCCGTTGGACGTGTCGGAGCGGGCCGAGCTGGAACGGCTGCGGCACGAGAACACCGAACTGCGGATGGACAACGAGTTCCTGGGAAAAGCCGCAGCCTTCTTCGCGGCGAAGAACACTCCCGGCAGGAGTGCTTCGAGGTGATCGACGCGGAGAAGGCGAACTACACGATCAGCCGGATGTGCCGGCTGATCGGGGTTGACCGGCGCCGCTACTACGAGTGGTGCAAGCGTCGTCGCGGCGGCCCGACTCGCGCCGAGCAGCGGCGGGCCGAGCTGACCGGCAAGATCGTCGAGTTCCACAAGGCTTCCGATCACACGTATGGGGCGCCGAGGATCCGCGCCGACTTGCAGGAGGCTGGGGAGACGGTGTCGCGCAAGACGGTCGCGAAGCTCATGCGGCAAGCCAAGATAGCCGGGATCAGTCCCCGGACCTGGCATCCGCCGACCACGGTGCCCGGCCCGAACCCCGACCCGGCACCGGACCTGGTCAAGCGCCACTTCGACAAGGGACACCGCGATGTCGCCTGGTTCTCCGATATCACCTACCTGTCCACTGGTGAGGGCTGGGCCTACCTGTGCGCGGTCCGTGACGGCCACACCCGCCGGGTCCTGGGCCGTGTCATCGCCGACCACCTGCGGGCCGATCTCGTCGAGGACGCGCTGCGTCAGGCCGTCGCTCTGCGCGGTGAGCTGCCCGGGAAGGTGATCTTCCACGCCGATAGGGGCTGTCAGTACACCAGCCAGCAGATCGCCGAGGTGGCCGGCCAGCTCGACCTGCTGCGCTCGATGGGACGCACCGGGGTGTGCTGGGACAACGCGGCAGCCGAGTCGTTCTGGTCGACGCTGAAGAACGAGTACTACCACCGGCACGTGTTCGCCACGATCGTCGAGGCCCGCCGCGGCGTCTATGCCTGGATCGACGGGTTCTACAACGCCCGCCGGCGCCACTCCAAGACCGGCTACCTCAGCCCACTACAGTACGAACACCACCTGGCCCGACAGACCGACCAGCCGGCCCTCCAGGCCGCCTGACCAAACAACCACCTGTCCGGATTTTGGGGTCAACCTCAACTCGAGGTCTCGACACGCTCGACCAACGAAAAATCAGCGTTCCCCGACCACCGCTGGTTGAGCCTGTCGAAACCCCTAGTGAAAGCACTCCCGTTGAGGTCTCGGCACGCTCGACCAACGAAAACTCAGCGGCGCCCTGGACACCCCCCGAGGAACTGCGGTTGAGCCGGGTCGCGACGAGTTCGCCCAATCACAGCGCCGGAACAGGGCGCTGCGCCACAACGGGGTTCGTCCACCTGGGTGCCGTGGCTCGGTAGTCTGCCGGTGTGCAACGACCCGACCCGATCCGTGCAGTGGTGTTCGACTTCGACGGACTGCTGGCCGACACCGAAAGAGCGTGGGAGCTTGCGCAAGCGGCCATGTTCACCAGCCGTGGCTTGGTGATCGGCGACACCGACCGGGACCTTTTTCTCGGCACCGCCGTGGCCGACACGGCGACAATCATGGCCGCACGATTCAACGAGCCGCAGCCCGACGTGCTCGCCGACCTGACCCAAAGGGCGAAGGACGAGCTGCACCGCAACGCGCCGGCGATGCCGGGTGCCGCCGAGCTGCTCGCCGGACTGCGCGGTCGACTGCCCTTTGCCGTCGCGAGCAATACCCCACGCGAGTTGCTCGACATCGCCCTGCACGGTTCGGGGCTGGCACCGCTGATCGAGGTGGTGGTGTCCGCCGACCAGGTGCCGAACCCGAAGCCGGCTCCCGACGTGTACCTGCAAGCCTGCGCGTTGCTGGGCGTCGAGGTGTCAGAGGCGATCGCCGTCGAGGATTCGCGGCCGGGCACGGCGGCCGCCCGCGCGGCCGGACTATGGGTGGCGATGATCCCGTCCGGCGCCAGCGAGCCGTCCGACGCGCACGCTTTCGTGCACAGCCTGCGCGACCCCGAACTGCTGGGCTGGCTGGCCTAGGCAAGCGCCGATTTTTCGTTGGTCGAGCGTGTCGAGACCGACCTGGATGACGCCGGTCGGCACAGGCTAGGCCATAGCGTGGCACAGCGAAGACACAGGTTCGGCTTCTAGCTTGACGCTGTACATCACTGAGGAGACTCAAACCCATGTCAAGTAAAAAACCAACCGCGGTCGCTGACGATCAGCCCGCGGACGTTACCGAAACGGCGACGGTGCCACCCAAACGGCACCGTCTTCGCATGTCGGGCAAGCGGTGGCTGTGGCTGTCGGTCGCCTTCGTGGTGCTGGTGGCGGCAGGCGTCGGCGGCTGGATGCTGGCCCGTCCGCGAGCCAATGGCCAAAACCAGTCGACGACCCGCACCGTGCAGGTGAGCGTGGGGACGCAGACCCAGACAGTCAGCCTCGACGGCACGCTGAGCCCGCGCAAGCAGTCCGATGTGAATTTCGCGGTCTCAGGCACGATCACCACGATCTACGTGAAGGCCGGCGAGAAGGTGACCAAGGGCCAGAAGCTGGCCCGGGTCGACGACACCGACCTGCAAGACGCCGTGGACGTGGCCAAAGCCAACCTGACCACCGCACGGGCCAACTACACCGAGGTGGTCGACGACGACGGCAGCGACACCGCGATCGCGTCGGCCAAGGCCCAGGTGTCGTCGGCCAAGGCCGCCCTGGCCAGCGCGAAGCAGGACCTGTCGGATGCGGTGCTGCGCTCCCCGATCGCCGGCACCGTGGCCTCGGTCAGCGCCGAAGAGGGTGACAGCGTCACCGGCAGTGGATCGTCGTCGTCGCGCTCATCCAGTTCGAGCAGCTCCAGCAGCAGCTCGAGTTCGAGCAGTTCGAGTTCGTCCACTTCGAGCAGCTCCGCCCAGTTCAGCGTGATTTCGACCGCGACCTGGAAGCTTGAAGGCACCGTCGGCAGCACCGACCTGGGCAGCCTGAAAGCCGGCCAGGCGGTCGAGGTCACGCCGTCCGGTGCCACCGAGGCGATCAAGGGGACGGTCGCCTCGGTCGGCATCGTGGCGACCTCGACCAGCGACGGCGCCGCGACCTTCCCGGTCGTGATCAACCTGTCGGGCACCCACAAGGACCTCTACTCGGGCACCACCGGCACGGCGGTGATCACCACCGGTAGCTACGACAACGTGCTGACCGTGCCCACGGCGGCCCTTCGCACCGAGAGCGGCAAGACCGTGGTGACCAAGGTGGACGGCACCACGACCAGCACGGTCGAGGTCACGGTGGGCAAGGTGTTCGGCGACGCCACCCAGATCACCGACGGACTCTCCGAGGGTGACAGCGTGCAGGTCACCGTCACCCGGGCCAGTGGCACCAGCACAAGCAGCTCCAGCGAGGAGGGCGGCGGCTTCGGCGGTCTCGGCGGTGGCGGTCTCGGCGGCGGCGGTCTCGGCGGCGGTGGCGGTGGTGGCGGCGGCGGCGGCGGCGGTGGCGGCGGCGGCGGAAACGGGCCGTCGCGATGACCGCCATGCTGCAGATGACCGACGTCCGCAAGACCTACTCCACCGGTGTGGTGCAGGTCGAGGCGCTGCGCGGAGTCGACCTGAGCGTCGGCCAGGGCGACTACCTCGCCATCATGGGCCCCTCCGGCTCTGGCAAGTCGACGTTGATGCACATCATCGGCTGCCTCGACGTGCCGACGTCCGGCAGCTACCTGCTCGATGGCACCGACGTCAGCGAGATGTCTGAGAAGCAGCTCGCCGAGGTGCGCAACCGCAAGATCGGGTTCGTCTTTCAGCAGTTCAACCTGCTGCCCAGCCTGACCGCCCTGCGCAACGTGGAACTGCCGCTGGTCTATGCCGGGGTACCGACCGAGCAGCGCCGGGAACGTGCGCTGGCGGCCCTCGACAAGGTGGGGCTCGCCGCGCGCGTGCAGCACCGGCCGGGCGAACTGTCGGGCGGCCAGCAGCAGCGCGTGTCGGTGGCCCGGGCGCTGGTCACCGACCCGGCTCTGCTGCTGGCCGACGAGCCCACTGGCAACCTCGACTCGCACTCCACCGACGAGATCCTCGACCTGTTCGCCGAACTCAACGAGGCTGGTCGCACCATCGTGATGATCACCCACGAGCTGGAGGTGGCCGAGCATGCCAAACGGAGGGTGTTCATTCGCGACGGCCTGCTGAACGCCACCGATGCCGTGCTGGGGGGCGTGCGCTGACATGGAGTGGAAGGAAACGATCAGCACCGCCATCTCGGCGCTGAATGCCCGCCGAATGCGGTCGCTGCTCACGATGCTGGGCATTCTGATCGGCATCGCCGCGGTGATGCTCACCGTCGGACTGGGTCAGGGCGCTTCGGCTTCGATCACCTCACAGATCAACTCGCTGGGCTCGAACCTGATTGTGGTGACGCCCACCCAGTCAACGTCGTCCGGCGGCTTCCGGGGCGGCGGCGGGGCGGTGTCGACGCTCACCACGACGGACGCCACCATGCTGGCCGACGCGACCGTCGCCCCCGACATCGCCGCGGTCGCACCGGTTTCGACGACCTCGGGCTCGCTGCAGTCGTCGAGCACCACCTGGACCTCGACCGTGGTCGGCACCAACACCGACTGGCTCACGGTGCGGGCACGTGAGGTGGCCACCGGTCGCTACTTCACCAGTGAGGAACTCGACAGCGCCCAGAACGTGGCGGTGATCGGCTCCGAGACGGCCACCGAGCTGTTCAGCGACGGTTCGCCGGTCGGCCAGACGATGACCATCAATGGCTCGTCGTTCACCGTGATCGGGGTGCTCAACGAGCAGGGGTCGTCGGGCACCAGCAACGACGACGACACCGTCATCGTGCCGCTCACCACGTTCGCTGCGCGGCTGTCGACCTCGTCGAACGCCAACAGCATCTCGTCGATCTACCTCTCGGGGCGGGATGCCGACAGCTTGTCGGCGGCCTACCAGCAGGTGAAGACCGCACTGCTCGCCTCGCACGGTGTCACCTCCGACGATGCCGACTTCTCGGTGAGCACCCAGGCCTCGCTGGTCGAGACTGCCACCTCGATCACCGGAGTCCTCACCCTGCTGCTGGGCGGCATCGCCGGCATCTCGCTGCTGGTCGGTGGCATCGGCGTGATGAACATCATGCTGGTGTCGGTGAGCGAACGAGTGCGCGAGATCGGCCTGCGCAAGGCGCTGGGCGCGACGCCCGGCACGATCCGGCAGCAGTTCCTGGTCGAAGCCGGCATTCTCGGTACGCTGGGCGGCCTGCTCGGCATCGCCATCGGTATCGGTGGCGCCGCGATTCTGACCCCGATCATCGGCATCACCGTCGCCATCTCGATACCGGCCACGCTGCTCGCACTGGTGGTGTCGCTCGGCATCGGCCTGACTGCGGGCGTATACCCCGCGTCGCGAGCCGCCAAGCTGGCCCCGATCGACGCATTGAGGAGTGAGTAAGACATGGCCATCAAT
The DNA here is from genome assembly GCF_047602085.1 of Micropruina sp. GTDB lineage: Bacteria > Actinomycetota > Actinomycetes > Propionibacteriales > Propionibacteriaceae > Micropruina. Next base: position 1,103,733 of record NZ_JASGID010000002.1, on the reverse strand, counting down.
CGACGCCTGCGCGCGGTGATCATCGCCGGCGCCTCCCTGGCCGTGGTGGCGGGGGTGGGCATCGGGGTCGCGGTAGCAACTCCTTCGTCCCAGTCTCGGTACGTCACCGCGACCGCCGGCACCGGTGACGTCACGCAGACCTACACCACGACGGGCACGATCGCGCGCACCAACACCTCTGAGGCCTCGTTCGCCGTAAGTGGCACCGTGAGCAGCGTGAAGGTCGCGGTCGGCGACTCGGTCGAGGCCGGGGACGTGCTGGCGGTGCTCAAGAAGGGTCCGCTGCAACTGGCGGTGCTCGACGCCGAGACCTCCGTGGCCGAGGCCAAGGCGACGCTGTACTCGGCGCGGCACCCCTCGAGCAGCAGTTCGTCCAGCTCGAAGTCGTCGAGTTCGGGGTCGTCCAGCTCGGGGTCGTCGGGTTCGAAGTCGTCGGGTTCGAAGTCGTCGGGTTCGAGTTCGGGCACGACTGTGACCATCGACCCCACGACGCTGCTCGCTGCGACCACGGCGCTCACCACCGCTGTAGCGGCCGAACAAACCGCGTGCGAGCCGGTTTTCGGAGCGGTACCCGAGGTAACTCCCACGGCCACCGCGACCGCCACCGCCACCGCCGAACCGACCGAAACCGCCACAGCCGAGGCCACCGAAACCGCCACAGCCGAGGCCACGGCGACCGCCACGGCCGAGGCCACGGTGACCGACCAGGCCGACGTCATCGAGTCCAACGACCCCACCGAGGCCGAACTGAAGGCCTGCGGCGAGGCCCGGGCCGAGGTGAACCTGGCCACGACGAATCTTCAGACCCTGGTGGGGACGCTGACCAGCACCAGCGGCAGCGGCTCGAGCAGCAAGGCGAGCTCAAGCTCGTCGAAGTCAAGCTCGTCGAAGTCAAGCTCGTCGAGTTCCAGTTCCTCCAGCAGCACGACGACCGTCAGCGCGTCCCAGGTGGCCTCGGCCAAGGCCGCCCTCCTGGAGGCCGAGCAAGAGCTGCAGAGCGCCCAGGACGATCTCGAGAACGCCGAGCTGATCGCCCCGATCTCGGGCACTGTCGGCACGGTCGAGTTGACCAAGGGCTCTTCGTCGAGTTCGGGGTCGATCACCATCGTGGGCAGCGGCAACGCCCAGGCGAGCTTCGAGCTTCCGCTGGCCACCCGTACCCTGCTCAAGAACGGCCTGCAGGTGACGGTCGCTCCGGCCGGCTCGACCACGACGCTGGACGGCACGATCACGTCGATCAGTGCGGTAGAGACCAGCGGCACAGCGGGCGACACCCCGACCTACACCACTGTCGTCACCGCCTCCGACCCGGACGAACTGCTGACCACGGGCGCCAAGGCGTCGATCGCGATCCCGGTGGCCTCGGCCACCAACGTGGTGCGGGTACCGGCTTCGGCGGTCACCCCGACCGGAACGGGTACCGCCACCGTGAGCGTGCTGGAGTCAGGTGCGTCGACCGCGACGTCGGTGGCGGTCAGCACGGGCGCCGTCGGTGGCGGTTGGGTCGAGATCAGGCAGGGCATCAGCGCCGGCCAGACGGTGGTGCTGGCCGACAACACCGCCGAGTTGCCCACCAACAGCACCAACCGGCGCTCGACCAGTAGCTCCTCGGCCTCGGCCTCGGCGAGCCCCGCGGCCCAGCCCGGGGGTGCGAGCACCACGCAGCCGACGACCCAGCCCACGGCCACAGCCAGCCGCTGACGCCAAGGCAAGACGACGGGGTCGGCGCCGATTTTCGGCGCCGACCCCGTCGGCGGTTTCACCGCAGCCGGTGCCGTTCCAGCGATCGCAGACATTCCGGCTGCTGAGGTTGTCGCACCCCGGCACCTTCGAGCCGCGTCGACTTGGCTGCCAGTCCAGCGCTGGCTGAGCTGATCGAAACCCCTGACCGCAACAGCATTACCGAGGTCTCGACAAGCTCGACCAACGACAATCGGAACTTCCCCACAGCGGAGACCCGAACCCGCCCGGCAAACGACGAACACCACCACCACCGAGGTCTCGACACGCTCGACCAACGACAATCAGTGCGGGCTTCCCGCCACCTGGGTTCCGTTCTTGAGCACCGCGTGCACCAGGGGAACGCCCGGGCGGTAGGCCAGATGCAGATGGCTCGGGGCGGCCAGCAGCACCAGGTCGGCGGACGAACCCGGCCGCAGCACCCCGATGTCGTCGCGCTGCAGCGCCCGGGCACCGCCGGCGGTGGCTGCCCAGACCGCCTCGTCCGGAGTCAGGCGCAGGTCGCGCACCGCCAACGCGATCACGAACGGCATGGACGTGGTGTAGGACGTCCCCGGATTGCAGTCGGCACCGAGGGCCACAGTGACCCCGGCGTCCCAGAGCCGCCGGGCGTTCGGGTACTTGTTGCGGGTGGAGAAGTCGGCCGCCGGCAGCAGCGTCGCCACCGTGGACGAGGCCGCCAGTGCTTCGATGTCGGCGTCGTCGGTATGACAGACGTGATCCACCGATGCCGCCCCCAATTCGACGGCCAGCTGGATGCCGGGGCCCTGATGCAATTGGTTGCCATGCACCCGGACGCCGAGACCGGCCCGCCGGCCGGCGGTCAGCACCGCCCTTGATTGGTCTTCGTCGAAGGCACCTTGCTCGCAGAACACGTCGATCCAGGACGCCAGCGGCGCGCAGGCAGGGACCATCTCGTCGATCACCATCGCCACGTAGTCGTCGGCCCGGCCGGCGAACTCCGGTGGCGTCACGTGCGCGGCAAGCAGAGTGGTGAATGGAGTCCGGCTACGGGCGACGTCCAGGCTTCGGCGCTCATCGGCGACGCTTTGGCCATATCCGGACTTGACCTCGACCGTGGTGGTGCCCTGCGCCAGGTACTCCCCCAGCAGCCGGTCCACGTTGCGGGCCAGGTCGGCCTCCGTTGCGGCCCGGGTGGCGGCCAGCGTGCTGCGAATACCACCCGCTGCGTATTTCTGCCCCGCCATCCGGGCTGCGAACTCCTCCGCCCGCTCACCGGCGAACACCAGGTGGCTGTGGCTCTCCACGAAGCCGGGCAGCACCGCGCAGCCGCCGGCATCGATCCGCCGATCGGCGTCCGGGGCGTCGGCGCGAGGACCGACCCAAGCCACCCGGCCGGAACCCGACGGCACAGAGCGGGATCCGGTGCCAGCGGCCGTGCCCGCACCCGAGTGCTCTTCGTCGATCACCACGGCGGCATCGGGAATCAGCCCCAACAGCCCGCCCCAGTCAGGATCGTTGGTGACCAACGACCCGATGTTGTCGATCAGCAGGCTCACCAGCTCAGCCCTCCAGCATCGGAATCCGGACGCCGCGCTCGCGGGCCACGTCCGCGGCATGGGAGTAGCCGGCGTCGACGTGCCTGATCACGCCCATCCCCGGGTCGTTGGTCAGCACCCGCTCCAGCTTCTGCGCGGCCAGCTCGGTGCCGTCAGCGACGCACACCTGTCCGGCGTGGATGGAGCGGCCCATCCCGACCCCGCCGCCGTGGTGGATCGACACCCAGGACGCCCCGGATGCCGTGTTGACCAGGGCGTTCAGCAGTGGCCAGTCGGCCACTGCGTCCGTGCCGTCCAGCATGGCCTCGGTCTCCCGGTAGGGCGAGGCGACCGAGCCGGAGTCAAGGTGGTCGCGTCCGATGGCGATCGGGCCGATCTCGCCGGCAGCGACCATTTCGTTGAACTTGAGGCCGGCGCGATGCCGTTCGCCGTAGCCGAGCCAGCAAATCCGGGCCGGCAGCCCCTGGAAGGACACCTTTTCCTGCGCCATGGTGATCCAGCGCTTCAGGTGCTCGTTCTCACCGAAGAGCTCCACGATCGCGGCGTCGGTCTTACGGATGTCCTCGGGGTCGCCGGACAGCGCCGCCCAGCGGAACGGGCCGAGGCCCTCCTCGAACAGCGGACGGATGTAGGCCGGCACGAAGCCGGGGAACGCGAAGGCTCGGTCGAAGCCGCCCTTGCGGGCCTCGTCGCGGATCGAGTTGCCGTAGTCGAAGACCTCGGCGCCGGCGTCTTGAAAACCGACCATGGCGGCCACATGGGCGGCCATCGCCGCTTGTGCATCGCGGGTGAAGGTCTCCGGGTCGGCCGAGGCGCGATCCTTCATCTCGGCGAACTCGTAACCCAGCGGCAGGTAGGCCAGCGGGTCGTGCGCGGAGGTCTGGTCGGTCACAACGTCGATCGTGATATCACCGGCGATATGCCGGCGCAGCAGGGCGGGCACGAGGTCGGCAGCGTTGCCGAGCAGCCCGATCGAGAGCGGACGCCGCTCGCCCTTGGCCTGGTTGGCCTGGGTGATCGCGTCGTCCAGATCGGACGCCCTGACGTCGAGGTAGCGGTGTTCGATGCGCCGGTCGATGCGGCTGGAATCGCAGTCGAGGCAGATCGCGACACCGTCGTTCATGGTGACGGCGAGGGGCTGCGCGCCGCCCATGCCGCCCAGCCCGGCGGTCAGCGTGATGGTGCCGGCCAGGGTGCCGCCGAAGCGCTTGCGGGCGACCGCGCCGAAGGTCTCGTAGGTGCCCTGCAGAATGCCCTGGCTGCCGATGTAGATCCACGAGCCGGCGGTCATCTGGCCGTACATCATCAGGCCGGCGGCCTCGAGCTCACGGAAGTGCTCCCAGTTGGCCCAGTCACCCACCAGGTTGCTGTTGGCGATCAGCACCCGCGGCGACCACTCGTGGGTGCGGAACACCCCCACCGGCTTGCCGGACTGCACCAGCAGGGTCTCGTCGTCGGCCAGCGTCTCCAGCGTGCGCACGATCGCGTCGAACGCCGCCCATGAACGGGCGGCGCGTCCGGTGCCGCCGTAGACCACCAGGTCGTCGGGGTGTTCGGCGTTCTCGGGGTCGAGGTTGTTCATCAGCATGCGCAGCGCGGCCTCCTGCTGCCAGCCCTTGGCGTGTAACTCCAGGCCTCGGGGGGCGCGAACCGGACGCGGCCCCGGCACGTCGGCGGTGGTGGGCAACTGATCGGCGGTGATGGTCATGGGATTCTCCTCTCCCCTTCAGCATCTGCCCGCGCGCGATGCTCCGCACCCACCGCCAATCCCTAGTCTGAAATCCGAGACACAGTGGAATGGTCGAGACCTGAGTCCAGTTGCCCTGAGTGCCCACCTGTTTCCGCTTGCGGCGTACTCAGGCCCTCAGCCTCGGTAACGCAACTCCACACGGCGGTTCTTGGCCCGCCCCTCGGGGTTGTCCTTGCCGCCCGAGGTGTTCGGCGCCACCGGACGCGATTCGCCGTAGCCCGCCACGGTCAACGTCAGATCGGGGCGCTGCGCGCGGATCACGGCCGCGGCCGCCTTCGCCCGCGCGACCGACAGCTTCCGGTTGGACGACGTGGAGCCGACCGAGTCGGTGTGACCCGTCACCGACAGCCGGGAGTTCTTGGGCACATCATCGACGAGCGAGCGGATCTTCGCCTGGGCGGGCTCACTCAGCGTCGCCTTGCCGAAGGCGAAAAGGACGTCCGAGCTCAGCGTGACCAACTCGTCGCTGCCGTCTCGCGTTCGTTCCGCCGCGTCGGTGACATTGGTGGCGAAGGCGTCCACGTTCAGGGTCAGCGGCGACACGCTCGTGGCCAACTCGGCGTCGCTGAAACCGTTCGGATCCGGAGGCCCGAACCCGGTCAGCAGCAGGACGGCCGTCGCGGCCCCGGCCACCGCGATCGCCCGTGACCTCATGTGATCGGTACGTTCGTCGCGGTCGGCGCACCGTCGAGCATCTGGACGTTCACGGTGGTGACGGCCTCCGGCGGCGCGGCGAACATGGCGTAGGCGTACAGGGTCTGCCCTGGAGCGAATTTGGACAAATGGCTGGTCAGCGCGCGCGACCCGCCCCCGGTGAGGACGTCATGGCGCTTGAGGTTCGCGGTGTCGACCACGTAGGGCTGCCACAAGAGGCTATCCAGGTAATCGAACAGTGAGCTCGGCTCGTCCTGGGTCGAAGTCACCTGGAACGAGAAGGTGGCGATCATCACCTTGCCGCTGCGGCGCAGTTGATGCAGGTTGATCGTCAGCTTGGCGTCCGGGTCACCCTCGACACTCGCCGCCACGGTAGCGGAAGCGATCGGCGCGGGAATGTTGGTCACATCCACACCGGCCTGCGCCGCCGAGGACGCCTCGACAGAAGCCGGCGAGGAGGCCTCGACCGAAGCCGATGTGGGGGGCTCGACGGACGTCTGAGTTGCCGAGGGTTAAGTGCCACCACCAATGGTGCAACCGGCGAGCAGCGGAATCAGGACGGCGACAGCGCTCATGGCGATGCGGGTCGAAATCATGGCGCAGACCATAGCCTCAATCCACCCATCTACGGCTACTCCGCGACTCCAGCCAGACGCACTGGCTGCCCCGGGCACGCTCGCCGTACGACCCGGTACCCCTTCGCGCAACCGGCTCGCCATTGCATCCCTGCGATGCCGCTCGCTTCGCCGCCCGTCGGTGGACCACCGCTAAGGATGCGCCGATCAATGCGCCTACCGCTGGTTGAGCCTGTCGAAACCCCTAGTCAAAGCACTCCGCTTGAGGTTTCGACACGCTCGACCAGCGGAATTCAGCTTCTCCCTGAGCGGCCCTCGGTTCAGCGTCGGCCCAGTCATCGGAGATTGGCGCGGGCTCGGGCAGGATGGTCCCGTGGCCACCGAATCGAGCACCTCACCGGCGGTAGGCCGCGCCCTCGACATTCTCAGCTACCTCGCCGAGCGCACCGGCACCGTGTCCGCCTCGACCATGGCGCGCGACCTGGCCTTGCCGCGGTCGTCGGTCTACCACATCCTCGCCGTGCTGACCGGGCGCGGATTCACCGTGTACGTGCCCGAGGCCAAGGGGTACGCGCTGGGTGCGGCGGCCTACCAGTTGGCGTCGGCGTTCACAATGCACGACCAGCTCGAACGACTGGCCCGTCCGGTGTTGCGCACAGTGGCGGCCGCGGCCGGAATCACCGTGCACCTAGGCATTCTGCGCGGCGCCAGCACCCTGTACCTGCTGAAGGAGTACCCACCCAAGCAGAGCGAGCTCGAGCCTCCGCTGGTGACCGCGGTCGGCGTGCTGCTGCCGGCCCACCTGACTGCAAACGGTCGCGCGATACTGGCCCAACTGCCCACCGAGCAGTTGCGGGCGCTGTACAGCCGTCCGGGCGACTTCATCTCACGCACCGGCCGCGGGCCGCGCTCACTGGGTGAACTGCAGACCGCTCTGGCGCTCGAGAAGGCGCAGGGGTGGTCCGAAGAAGTGGAGTTGATCGCTGCCGGGCTTCGTTCGGCCGCGGCGCCGGTTTTCGACCTGCACGGCCAGCCGGTGGCGGCGATCAGTTGTACCTGGCGCTCCCGGGTGGCCGTGCGTGAGCCCTCGGAGCTGGTCGGTCGCCTGGTGTCGGGGGCACAGGAGATCACCCGGCGCCTGCGGTGAGCCGGCTCCCCCGCGGGCCTGGCTCCCGCGGGCCTGGCTCCCGCACGCCCGGCGAAGATGTGCGCCTGGCTCCCGCGGGCCCGGCTCCCGCGCGTCCGGCTCCCGCGCGCCCGGCGAAGAGTGCGGGCCCGGCGTCGGGCCAAGCGCCGCACCAGGAAAGCCCGGGCGTGAGTGTGAAATCTTCGCACCAGTGCTGACCTAGATCACTTTGCTGAGGCTGATCGACGCAACTCCACGCCCACGAGTGCGAACTTTTCACACTCGGGCGCGGAGGCCCTGCTCACTCCAGCGGGCCGGTGACGGCCTGCGCCGCCTCGATCAGGGCGCCCGCGCGCACCAGTTCGACCACCGCTTCGAGTTCGGGGGCCAGAAACCGGTCGGCGCCGATGCCCTCGACCACCTGACGAATCCGGTCGCGCACCGCGGCCGTCGCGGGAGCCGGACGCTGCTCCCGCAGGTCGAGCGCCCGTGCGGCGCTCAGCGCCTCGCCGGCCAGCACCCGGGCCAGGCCGTCCAGGCCGCGACGCAGCTTGCGGGCGGCGTGCCAGCCCATCGAGACGTGATCCTCCTGCATGGCCGAGGAGGGAATGGAGTCCACCGAGGCCGGCACCGCCAGTCGCTTCAACTCGGCCACGATGCCCGCCTGGGCGTACTGCAGAATCATGTGCCCTGAGTCGACGCCCGGGTCGCCGGCCAAAAACGGCGGCAGCCCGTGGCTGCGCCGCACGTCGAGCAACCGATCGCTGCGCCGCTCGCTCATCGACGCCACGTCGGCCACCGGAATGGCCAGAAAGTCGAGCGCGTAGGCAACCGGGGCGCCATGAAAGTTGCCGTTGGACTCCACCCGGCCATCCAGGGTCACCACCGGGTTGTCGATCGCCGCGGCCAGTTCGTTGTCGGCCACCCAGCTGCAATGCGCCAAGGTGTCGCGGGCGGCACCGCTGACCTGCGGCGCACAGCGCAGCGAGTAGGCGTCCTGCACGATCGGGCAGTCGTCAACGGCATGCGATGCGGTGACCTCAGAGCCGTCCAGCATCGCGGCGATCACTCGCGCACCGGCCGCCTGGCCGGGCTGGGGACGCAACGCCTGCAGGTCGGGCGCGAACACCCGCGGGGTGCCGAGCAGCGCCTCGACACTCATTGCCGCAGCGATGTCGGCCGTGGTCAGCAGCCGGGCCAGGTCGTGCGCGGCCAGCACCAGTTGGCCGAGCATGCCGTCGGTGCCGTTGATCAGCGCCAGCCCCTCTTTCTCGGCGAAGGTCACCGGCACGATGCCCGCGTCGCGCAAGGCAGCGGCCGACGGACGGTGCTCGCCGCTCGCGTCACGCACGTAGCCCTCGCCCATCATGGCCAGGGCACAGTGAGCCAGCGGCGCCAGATCGCCCGAGCAGCCCAGCGAGCCGTACTCGTGCACGATCGGGGTGATGCCGGCATTCAGCACGGCGGCGTACGTTTCGGCCACCACCGGACGCACCCCGGTTCGTCCGGTGGCCAGGGTGGAGAGCCGTAGCAGCATCATCGCCCGGACGACCTCGCGCTCGACCTCGGGCCCGGTGCCGGCGGCGTGCGACCGAATCAGGCTGCGCTGCAGGTCGGCCCGGCGCTCCAGGGGAATGTGCCGGGTGGCGAGCGCGCCGAAACCGGTGGACACCCCGTACACCGGACGATCCGCCACCGCGAGCGCCTCGATCCGGGCGCGAGTGGCAGCCAGAGCGGCGAGCGCGTCGGGGGCCAGTGCCACCCGCGCGTCATGACGGGCCACTGCCACCACCTCGTCCCGGCTGACCGGACCCATGCCCACCTGCACCACGTCGAGCTCAACCACACCGCTGGCCATCGCACACTCCTTTCGGTCCCACGCTGGCCCCTCGCCCCGAGGCGTCACCACCCCCCACCGCAGATCGTCTCGGATCCGAGCATCTAACACTCGTGTGCGGGTGCAGACCGCGCCTCCGTGCGCGCACTACTGTGGCAGCGGAGCAGAACACCGGAGCAGGAGGTGCGATGACACGGCAGCTACTACGGGCGTTGTCGGCCCTGGTGCTTGCCACCGTGCTGCTGGTGCCGTCGGGGCCGGCCGAGGCACGGACGGTGCGCTACCCCAGCGACGAGGCCAAGCCGAAACTCACCAGGCTGCTGGTTGGCTTTCGCACCCTCTGGGCACCCGAGGGCGGTTTCGCCGGCACGGTACGCGCTACCGAGCAATTGCAGTGGAACGACCGTGTGACGAGTTGGATCAACCAGCACGCCACCCGCCAGCAGCAGTTCCGCGCCCTGCAGAACGCCGAGTACCTCGGTGGCGACGGCTCCGGCTACGACCAGTCGATCACGATCGCGGACGGTCTGGGCCAACGGCTCGGTGCCCTGTACGCGACCGGCCGCATCACCGGACGGCTGCCGCTCACCGCCGCGCTGCTCAACACCAGCACCGGATCGGCGGGCCACTACCTCGACACCGGCGAGGCCAAGCTAGCCTTCGGCTACCCGCGCCCCTACCTGCCGGTCAGCGGGCGGGCGTCCCCGGTGAGCGGCGACGAGGCGGCCTGCGCGCCGAGCCGGGTCAACGGTTCCGCGCTGGCGGCGTTACGCAAGGGGCAGCCGTGGGCCACCGCGGCGGGCAACCTGCGCATCACCCGGGTCGCTCCCACCGTCGACACCACCCGCCGGTTCGCGACCTCAGACGTGCGGCTCGATGCTGGCTACGGCCGGTCAGGTATCTGCCTGGGCGGATCATTCCCCAGCGGCCATACCACCGCCGCCTATTCGGCCGGCATCACGCTGGCCACGTTGCTGCCCGAACTGGCGCCGTCGATTCTGGCCCGGGTGTCAGAGGCGGCCAACAACCGTGTGGTGCTCGGCGTCCATTACGCCCTGGATGTGATCGGTGGACGCGTGGCCGGTGAAGCCGCGATCGCCGCCCGCTGGTCAGACCCGAAGTTCCGCGCCCAGGTGCTGACACCCGCGCGCAAAGAACTGGTGAGCTATCTGGAGTCGGCCTGTGGCGACGCCCTGGCGGCCTGCATCGCGGCCGACCAGCCCTACGCCGACGACCCGTACGGAGGTGCCGCCCCACCGCTGATGACCAGCCAGATCGTCACCGATCGCACCACCGCCCTGATCGCCTACACCGAGCGGTTGAGCTACGGGTTCACGCCGACCACCCCGACTGGGTTCGGGGCGTCGGCACCAACGGGGGCCGAGAACCTGTTGCGCACCACCTACCCCGGGCTGAACGCGGCCCAGCGGCGCGCCGTGCTGGCGCAGACCTCGATCGGCTCAGGGCATCCGCTCGACACCACCATGCTGCAACTGCTGGGGCTCGCGGACGGCTCGTGGCAGCGGCTCAACCTGGCCGCGGCGATGTCGGCCACGGTGCTGCGCCACACCGACGGCACGGTGCAGGTGCTCAGCGTCGGCGGGCCGGCCACTGTGCTGGACGACTGAGGGTTCGGCTTCGTCACGGACCCCGCTGGTCAACTCGTCGCAACCCAGCATTGGTCAAAGAACCTGCCGCTTCCCGCCGGTCGAGCCTGTCGAGACCCCACCTGAGCCACCCCAGCAGCTAAGCCGCCCCCGCACCACAGTTTCAACACAGAAAGCGCACACTCGTCGCTGGTCGAGCTCGTCGAGACCTCGGGTAAAGTGCCCTCATTAGGGGTTTTCGACAAGCTCGACCAGCGAGGGTTGCGCTGATCGACGCTTCCCTCATGGTCAGGGCACCTCGCCGGACTGGTCCGGTCAAGCCGGGCTGGCGAGCCCGGGCTCAGGCAGATGCGCGGTTCGTCCGACGCCCGGAATGGCGTCGTGACCGGTTGCCCTGCCGCGACATTTCGACCGCAGAACCGGCCTGCGAGCTGGCCGAGGACGACCGGCCGGCCGGGCCGCCGGCGCCATGGCCGGCTCGGGCCTGGCCCGAGCCCCGGGCACCCTGGCGGCGGGCACTGTTGGCTGCCGACGGGTGGCCCCCGCCTCTGCCCTTGGCCGGCTTTGCGCCACTCTCGCCCTTACGGGCCGCGGCACTCGGCGCGTCCGCCAGCTCGACCCGCCGGGCCGGCTCGCCGGCCAGGGCACGCACCGCTGGGGCGCCGGCGCTCACCGGCTGCGGCTGCACACTGATCTTGGCGGCGCGGGCCAGCGCAGAGAAGTCCCGGCGCTGCTCGGGCAACACCAGCGTGATCACGTCACCGTCGTTGCCGGCCCGGGCGGTGCGCCCGGAACGGTGCAGGTAAGCCTTGTGTTCGGCCGGCGGGTCGACATGCACCACCAGGTCGACATCGTCGACGTGAATGCCCCGAGCGGCGATATCGGTGGCCACCATCACCTGAATCCGGCCATCGCTGAACGCCTGCAGACCACGCTCGCGGGCGTTTTGCGACAGGTTGCCGTGCAGCTCGACGGCCGGAATGCCGTCTGCCGTGAGCTCGCGGGCCAGCTTGCGCGCCTGGTGCTTGGTGCGCATGAACAGCAGACGCCGGCCTTGGCCACCGGCGAGTTGCCGGACCACCGCCCGCTTCTCGCCCGCGTCGGGCAGCAGAAAGACGTGGTGGGTGAGCGAGGCCACCGGCGAGGTCTCGGCGTCGACGCTGTGCTGCAGCGGACGGTGCAGAAAACGATTGGCTAGCTGGTCGATGCCGCGGTCGAGGGTCGCCGAGAACAGCAAGCGCTGCCCCTTGGCCGGAGTGCCGGCGAGAATCCGGGTTACGGCGGGCAGAAAGCCGAGATCGGCCATGTGATCGGCCTCGTCGAGCACGGTGATGGCCACCGCGTCGAGGCTCACGTGGCCCTGGCCGATCAAGTCTTCGAGCCGTCCCGGGGTGGCCACCACAATGTCGGCACCGCGGCGCAACTCGGCCACCTGCCGAGCCTGGGCGACGCCGCCGAAGATGGTCATGCAGCGCAACCCCACCGCCTGGGCCAGGGGCTGCAGCGTGGCCAAAATCTGATTGGCCAACTCGCGGGTGGGGGCCAAGACCAGCGCCCGCGGGGCGCCGGGACGGGTCCGGGCGGCGATCGTGCCACTGGACGGCGCCAGTCGCGCCAGCCGGGCCACCACGGGCAGGGCGAAGGCCAAGGTCTTGCCCGAGCCGGTGCGTCCGCGGCCGAGCACGTCACGCCCGGCGAGGGTGTCGGGCAGAGTGGCAGACTGAATCGGGAAGGGCTGATCAATGCCACGGGCATGCAGCACGGCGACAAGTTCGGCAGGTACGCCGAGAGAGGCGAAGGTCGCCTCGGAGGTCAAAGCGGACAAGAAACTGCTTTCGAAAGATCGAGTTCACCACGGTCCAGGTTCGCTGGCGATCTGCGGCCCCAGGGCCGGCGCGGTGCGAACGGTGGTGCGATGCCGGGCGGCAAGGTGCGCGCCCTGCGGCCATTGTCGCACGCCTTGCCGCGCGGCGAAGAATCGCCGTAACCGCTGTGTGCTGGTAGAGTGATTCGTCGCACCATTTGGTGCACGAAGGTCCCCCGAAAGCAGTCTCATCAGCATCGCCATTCGCACCATCGCCGCCATCGCATTGGGCGGCGATCCGGGCATGCACGGCGGACCCATTCCAACCCATGGATTCCTCTCCGGCGCCGCCGCAGAGGTAGGTATGGCCGCGTTGCGCGGCCCAAGAAACACGAAGGAATAACGACATGGCCACTGGCACTGTCAAATGGTTCAACTCCGAGAAGGGCTTCGGCTTCATCGCCCCCGACGACGGCTCGGCCGACGTCTTTGCGCACTTCACGGCCATCATCGGCACCGGCCGCCGCGACCTCTTCGAGGGTCAGCAGGTCGAGTTCGAGACCCAGCGCGGGCAGAAGGGCCTCCAGGCCACCAACATCCGCGCTCTCTGAGCCACCACGACGCTCCGTGACGCGGAGCAACCGGCGCGACACCGGGCGGCGCCGCTCGTCCGCTGTCTCAAGCAATCGATCGCCCCGGGCCGACCACGGCCCGGGGCGTTCGTCGTCCGGTTCAGGGGACGGTTCCCAAACGGTTCAGGGGACGGTTCCCAACGGTTCAAGGGACGGTTCCCAACGGTTCAAGGGACGGTTCCCAACGGTTCAAGCGACGGTTCCCAACCGGTTCACGAGACGCGAATCGCGCCAACGGCGATCAGGTGCTCCGCACCAGCCCACCGAAGCCCCCTCGTGCTGGGCTTTCGCCACCCCCACGACCCGACCCGCAGCAAGGGCTTTCCCCCAGCGACCCGACCCCCATGGATCCGAATCGCTGGTCACACGACGTCCGGGCGATGTCTTACCGCAATCGACCATTGTGGAAAACGCTGATCAATGCGGCTACCGCTGGTTGAGCTTGTCGAAAACCCTAGTAGTGTGTCGTGTCTAAATATTTGGGTATAGGTGTCGGAGTTTGATGCGGGCGTCGTTTGTCGTGAACTGCCAGTCGACTTGCCGTTGGTCGTCGTTGGTCGCTTTCTGCCAGGCGGCGAGTTCGGCGTTGAGGACGTCGAGGTCGTCGATGCGGCGGGTGAGGCATTGCCGGCTGAGGGCGGACAGCTCGATCTCGGCGATGTTGAGCCAGGAGCCGTGCTTGGGTGTGTAGTGGATCTCGAGCCGTTCGGCGAGAGCGCGGGCCTTCGCGGGCTCGAACGCCTCGTAGAGCGAGCCGAGGGTATGGGTGTTGAGGTTGTCCATGACGAGGACGACGCGTTTGGCGTCGGGGTAGTCCATGGTCAGTAGCCGGTCCACGCCCGCGGCCCAGTCGATCCGGGTCCGCCGCGGCTTCGCGTCGACGTGGCGGTGTCCGGCGAGCGGCTCGACCCAGACGAAGATCGAGCAGGTGCCGTGACGGACGTACTCCGAGTCCTCTTTGAGATCGTGGCCGGGGCGCGCCGGGATCGGGTCACGAGCGTGGCCGAGCAGCTGGTACGGCTTCTCGTCCATGCACACCACCGGCACTGCCGGGTCGAAGGGCCGGTGGTAGACCTCCAGAACATCCTCCATCCGCGCCACGAACTCGGCGTTGGCTTTCGGCGGGATCGTCCAGCACTTCTTTAAGTGAGGACGAAGCCCCCCTTTTTCAGGGCCCGCCCAATCGTGGAGTGATCCAGAGGCGGCAGCCCGTCGGTAAGGGCCACGTGTTTCTCCAGCAGCCGCAACGACCACCGGTCGAACCCCTCCGGCGGTCTCGTGCACGCCAGCGCGATCACCCGCGCCTCGACATCCCCGGTCACCTTCGGTGGCACCGGCGGCGTGACCCGTTTGCGACGGCGAATCACCTCATCGGCATCCCCACCGGACTCGACGAACCGCTTCGCGATCAAATACACCGTCTGCTCGGACACCCCGACACGCTCCGCGACAACCCGCCGACCCGGCACGACCCTCGCGTTCTCATCCAGCTCAAGCAGAACCCTCGCCCGCGCAATCATCCGCGCCGGATGCGTCCCCCGCGACACGACCCTCGTCAACTTCACACGATCCTCAGCCGTCAACGCGACGACATGATCCTTCAGCCTGGGCACGATACGACTCCTCCCGATCAAGCATCAATCAGGACAAGCCAATCCCACCCATTACCAAACCATTAGGAGCGACACTCCACTAGTGAGAGCACTCCGTTCGAGGTCTCGACAAGCTCGACCAACGAAGAATCAGCGCTTCCGTAGAGATCCCGCAGGTGGGGCTGTCGAGTTGGGCGTCGTTCCAAAGCGTGCCAGAGTGCCGCCGACGAGCGAAGACGTGGCGCAGCCACGTCGAGTGAGAAGGTCGAGTGAGAAGGTCGACTAAGAGTGCAGGTGCGTGCGGGGGCGACGACCAGCAGCCTTCGCCCACCGGCGGAATCTCTCAGCGCGCGGACCTGTGACGACGACAGGCCTGTCAGTGAAGACTCGGCGTACCATGCTGAACAGGAGAACGGAGGGCAGATGACCCAGACCTTGGCGCAACTCGTGATCGAGGGCCAGCACCGTCGCTCGACCACCCCACGCGGGAGCTTGGGCAGTGGCTTCGCGACCGATCGCGACCCGTTGGAGATTCTCGGAGCGCAGAACGCCAACCGGCTGCAGTCGCTGGTGCCGTTGCGCTGGGGACGCATGTCGGCCTCGCCGTTCACCTTCTACCGGGGAGCTGCCGCGCTGATGGCGCACGACCTGGCCCCCACCCCGACCTCGGGTATCACGGTGCAGGCCTGCGGTGACGCACACCTGTCCAACTTCGGCCTCTACGCCTCGCCCGAGCGGGCGCTGGTTTTTGATCTCAACGACTTCGACGAGACCCTGCCTGCCCCCTGGGAATGGGACGTCGAGCGCCTCGTCGCGTCGGCTGCCATCGCGGCGCTGCATCGCGGTCACTCCGAGGCCGAAGCCCACGAGGTCGCTTTGACGGCTGCGAACGGCTATCGCGCCGCCATCCGGCGATTCAGCACGCTCAGTGCACGCGAGATTTTCGACTACGTGATCACCGTCGACTACATCGATCAGCGAGTGAAGGCCACCAGCACTGACAAGGCCCAGCGCAAGGCACGGGCACAAGAACTCGAGCGGGTGGCTCGCAAGGCGCGTAGCCGCACCGCAGGCACCGCCGCCGCCAAACTGACCAAGCAGATTCACGGCGAGACCCACCTGATCGACCAGCCACCAGTAATGCAGCGGCTGGCCAGCGACCAGTTGCCCAGCGACGCCGCCCGGGTGCCGGAGCTGTACCTCGATTCGCTACCGCTGAAGATGCGGATGTTGCTCAGCCGCTACCGTCCGGTCGACTATGCCCTGCGCGTGGTCGGCGTCGGCAGCGTCGGCACCCGATGCTTCATCAGCCTGGTGGTCGATGCAACCGACGACCCGCTGATTCTGCAGATCAAAGAGGCCACCAGCTCAGTGCTGGCCCCCTATGCCCAGCCCAGTGAGTTCGCCAACCAGGGCGAGCGAGTGGTGACCGGGCAAAGGATCATGCAGGTGGTGAGCGATCCCTTCCTGGGCTGGGCCGAAGCTGAAGGGCATCACTTCTACGTGCGCCAGTTCCGCGACATGAAGGGCAGCTTCGACCTCGATCGGTTCAGCTACGACATGCTCTGGGGCTACGCCCGGCTGTGCGGGGCTGTGCTGGCCCGCGCGCACGCCCAGAGCTGTGAGCCGGGCCTGATCGCCGGGTATCTCGGCAAGAGCGCCACGACCGACCGGGCTTTCGCCGATTTCGCGATGGCCTACGCGGCCCAGAACGAGCGAGACCACGCGGTGCTGGTCGAGGCGATCCGCTCCGGACGCATCGAGGCCCAGACGGACGTCTGAGCCCGGGGCGATCCCGGCCGCCGGCCGGGCCTTGTCGAGACGTGCCGACCGCCCATCACGGCGGCGCTGGCCAATGCCGGCCACCGCTGGTCAGGTTTGCCGAAACCCCTTGCCACAGCGCCATATTCGAGGTCGCGACACGCTCGACCAGGGAAAATCAGCGCGCGGTCAGTTCACGATCGCGCGCAATCCCAGCTCGACCGCGTCCAGCCAGCGCGGCACCTGTCGCATGGCCTCGGGCGTGTTCGGGTAGCGGGCCCGCAGGTGCAGCCCGGCGTCATTGACGATGAACCAGATCATCACGCCGTCGTCGTGCACGCCTGCCGAGACGTACTGCACGTCCGCGTCATCTGGAACCGGCGGCAGCCGACGAGTGTCGAGCCACGACAACGCGAACAGGCCAGGGCGGGTCGGCATGCCGCCATAGGGAGCGAAGATCGGCGCCAGCGGGTACGACCCCAGCCGGATCGCTTCTCGGACGGCGGCGGTGCACGCCGCCGGGTCGGGGTCGGTGCACTCGAGCACCGAGTTGGTGATGAACCAGCCGACCGAGTCACGCCACCGTGGCTCGTCGCGGCTGTGCACCGGGAACAGCGCACGCAGTGGCGCTCCGGCCAGTTCGCGGGTGGCCCTGGTCAATACCGACATCGCCAGCCCTATGGTGCGCACGCCCAGCTCGGCGGCTCGACTGGCGAAGGCCACCGCCGACGCGGCGTCGAGAACATCGCGCACCTCGATCAGGCTCTCGCCGCAGAAATCGCGCGAACCGAGTGGCAGCGGAAAAGTGGGCATCGCTCCCCCGCCGGCGGCCAGCAGGGCCGCCCAGCGCCGCTGCACCTCTACCGGGGCGGGTGGACGCGCTTCGAGCGCGGCGGTGTGTTCGGCGAACTCGGCCACGGCTTCGAGCCCGGCCCCGAGCGGCCGGCCGGCGCGGCGGTCGTCCAGACAGGTGACCAGGTCGCGCAGCAACACCAGGAACGACCACATGTCGACGTGCGCGTGGTCTGCGCCGAGAATCACCATGGGGCGACGGTCGGGGTGGCCAGGGTGCGGGGTCAACAGGACGAGCCGATGCGACGGTTGCTGGAAGGGCGCGCAGGCCTGGTCGAACAGCGCCCGCAGCACCTGGCGTGGGTCTTGGCCGGAGGGCACCGGCAGTTCGTTCCAGCACCCTGGTTCGAGAGCCACGCGGTGCAGCCCGAGAGTGCCATCGTCGGCGGCGCCGAAGGCCGTGGCGAGCGTGCCGTGCCGTGCAACCACGGCCCACCAGGCGGCCGACAGATCGTCCGGCCGCACCCAGCGCGGCAGCCGAGCGGCAACCGCCATCCACGACGCCGGGCGCTGGCCCTGGCCGACGTGCCGGCGTTGATCGAACGAGATCGGCAACTGTTCGCCGGTGGCGGTCACGGTGGCGGTCAACCCATAGCTCATCAACCGGCCCGGGGGCAGGGCCATCCGCGTGACGTTGGTCAGCCGCATAGCGCCGTAGCCTAGGAGCCGCACACGACGATTCGGTTACGGAGGCGGGTATGCCCTTCCTTGATCTGGGGAATGCCGTGATCGACTACGAGGTGACCGGCGGCAAGGGGCCGGTGGTGGTGCAACTGCACGGGCTGACCTCCTGCCGAGCGCGCGACACGGCCCTGGGCCTTGATCTGGGACGGGCGCTGCGCGGGCATCGCATCGTTCGCTACGACGCGCGGGGGCACGGGTTCTCCTCCGGAGATCTCGATCCACACTCGTACACCTGGCAAGCGTTGGCCAGTGATCTGCTGGCCCTGCTCGACGTGCTGTCGCCCGACCGTCCGGTGCACGGTATCGGCACGTCGATGGGTTGCGGCACCCTGCTGCATGCCGCGGTGCGCGTGCCGGATCGGTTCGCCAGCCTCACCCTGGTCACCCCGCCGACCGCCTGGGAGACGCGAAAGGCGAAGTCGGAGGCCTACCGGCACAACGCCGACCTGGTTTCCCAGGGCGGCATCGAGGCGTTCCTGGAGTTGGGCAACAACACCCCCGAACCACCCGTATTGGCCGATGTGCCGCTGGCGAAGCCGAGCGTCACCGAATGCCTGTTGCCGAGCGTGCTGCGCGGTGCCGCCGATTCGAACCTGCCACCGCTGCTCACCGTCGCTCAGATCACCGCACCCACCTTGATCCTGGCCTGGGCTGACGACCCCGCCCACCCCCTGCGCACCGCCGAGGCATTGCACCAGACCATGCCCGACAGCCGCCGAGTGATCGCTCGAACGCCTTACGGCATCATGGCCTGGCCGGCACTGTTCGCCGACCACGTGTCGTCGGTAGAGAGCCGCCCCTGAGATCGGGGACGGTTCTCGGCGGTTCAGGAAGCGCTGAATTTCGCTGGTCGAGCCAGTCGAGACCTTCGGGATGCCGCTGCGGCAAGGGGTTTCGACAAGCTCAACCAACGGTGGACGCATTCATCAGCACTGCGCTGAATTTCGCTGGTCGAGCTTGTCGAGACCTTCGACATGCCGCTGCGGCAAGGGGTTTCGACAAGCTCAACCAACGGTGGACGCATTCATCAGCACTGCGCTGAATTTCGCTGGTCGAGCCAGTCGAGACCTTCGACATGCCGCTGCGGCAAGGGGTTTCGACGTAGCTCAACCAACGGTGGACGCATTCATCAGCACGGCGCTGAATTTCGCTGGTCGAGCCAGTCGAGACCTTCGACATGCCGCTGCGGCAAGGGGTTTCGACAAGCTCAACCAACGGTGGACGCATTCATCAGCACGGCGCTGAATTTCGCTGGTCGAGCCAGTCGAGACCTTCGACATGCCGCTGCGGCAAGGGGTTTCGACGTAGCTCAACCAACGGTGGCGGTATTGCTCAGCGCTTCCCCAAGGGTGCCCTCGCCGGCACGGGGTCTCGATCAGCTCGACCAGCGAAATCAGGGCTCCAGCAGGCCGCGAATGTCGTCGGCCGTCAACGGGGCCGCCAGGTCGCCGGCCTCGCCGACCACCTTGTCGAACAGGTCGCGCTTGCGGGCCTGCAGCGCCACCACCTTCTCTTCGATGGTGTCGGCGCTGACCAGCCGGTACACCATCACGTGCTTGCTCTGACCGATCCGGTGGGTGCGGTCGATCGCCTGCAGTTCGGCGGCCGGGTTCCACCACGGGTCGAGAATGAACACATAATCGGCCTCGGTGAGGGTCAGCCCGAAACCACCGGCCTTCAGGCTGATCAGGAACACCGGGTCGGTGCCGGTGCGGAACTGTTCGATGCGCGCCGCACGGTCGCGGGTGCGTCCGTCGAGATAGCTGGTCGCGATGCCCTCGGCGTTCAGTCGCTCACGCACCATGCCCAGATAGGTGGTGAACTGGCTGAACACCAGCGCCCGGTGCCCCTCGGCCGCCAACTCGGCAACCATGTCGACCAGCGTGTCGATCTTGGCCGACACCGCCGCCTGGCCGGGCAGCACGAGCGCCGGCGACAGTGCCAACTGTCGCAACGTGGTGAGCGAGGCCAGAATCGTGATCCGGTTGCGACGCATGTCGTCGACCAGCCCGAGCACCTTCTTACGCTCGACCGCAAGCTGCTTGTCGTACAGTCTGCGATGGGCCGGCGACAGCTCGATCGACAGCACCTGTTCCTGCTTGGGCGGCAACTCGGCGGCCACGGTCTCTTTGGTGCGCCGTAGCATCAGCGGACGCACCCGGCGGTGCAGCCGGCCCAGCGCCGCAGGGTCTGAGCCGTTCTCGATCGGACGGCGGTACCGCTCGGTGAACAGCTTGGGGTCGGCGAACAGTCCCGGCGACACGATCGACAGCAGCGCCCACAGGTCCATCAGGTTGTTCTCCAGCGGCGTACCGGTGATGGCGAATTTGGTGCGGGCCCGCAACTTGCGCACCGACTGGTGCCCGCGCGCCTGCCGGTTCTTGACGAACTGGGCCTCGTCGAGCAGCACCACCGACCAGGTCTGCTCGACATATTCCTCCTCGTCGAGTCGCAGCAAGGTGTACGACGTGACCACGATGTCGGCCCCCGCGTTCATCTCGGCCAACGGTTCCTGCCGCTTCTTCGCGGTCTGGGTGACCACCCGCACGCTCAAATCGGGAGCGAACCGGGCCGCCTGCTCGGCCCAGGTGCCCAGCACCGACGTGGGCGCCACCACCAGCAGCGGACGATCCAACTCGCCCGACTGCTTCAACGAACAGGCCAGGGCCAGGGCCTGCACCGTCTTGCCCAGGCCCATGTCGTCGGCCAGGATGCCGCCGAGCCGGGCGGAGTGCAGAAAATGCAGCCAACGAAACCCTAGCTCCTGGTACGGACGCAGCGTGGCGGTCAGCCCGTCCGGCACCGGCGGCTGCGGCAATTCCTCCACGTCGAGCAGCGCGGACGCGGCTCGGGCCCAGGCCTGGGACTGCTCGGCGACCACGCCGAGCGAGACCAACTCGTCCCACAGCCCGGCGTGTTCGGTGCGCAGCCGAACCCGTCCGTCGCCGTCACCACCGGCCAGCTCGTGCGCTTCGGTGATCAGCAGCCGCAACTGCTCCAGTTCGGGCCGTTCCAGGCTGAACCAGGTGCCGGACGGCAGAATCAGATGCGTCTGCCCGGTGGCCAGGGCGGTGAACAACTCGCGGTACTCCACCGGCTCGCCCTCGATGCTCACCCGCACTGCCAGGTTGAACCAGTCGGCGCCATCATCGGGGTCGGTGACACTCAGGGTCACTTCGGGCGCCTCGGTGGCCAGCCGGTACTCGGCGGGCCGTCCGGTCACCTCGACCAACACCCCCAGCTCGCGCAACCGGTCGACCCACAGTTCGGCGAGTTGCGCGGTGGCCGCTCCGGTGATCGTCGCCGTCTCGACCGGACGCCGCTCGGTACCCAGACCGAGGCTGGGCCATGGTCCCTCCGGCAGCCCGGCCAGCAGGGCTGCCTCACCGTCGGCGTCACGGAAACCCTCGGGGTCACGCCCGGCCTCCAACGGAACGTCCAGCCCCGCCTCGCCGACCCGGTAGCGAAAGGCCCACTGCAGCACGCTGACGTGGTCGGGCTCGAACTCCACCCGCAACAGCAGCCGGGGCGGCTCGGGTTCGGGCAGGGTGACGCCGTCATCGACCTCTACGTGAGTGAGGCGGGTTAGCTGCGGGTAGAACTGGGCGGCGAACGACGGCACCTCGGCCTGCGGAATCTGCAGCCGCGCGTGCTGCAGCAGCAACGCCTTCTGGCCCGAGCTGAGCGACTCGGCGAACGGCACCAGCAGCAGCTCGTCGGCCGAGTCGACGAAGAAGCCGTGCGGTGGGTCGCCGAGCAGGTCTGACAACGGCACCGCCCGTTCGAACTCGTCGGTGACCGCCGCGGTGCGCAATTCGATCCCGCCCTGGGTGCGGCCGACCCGGCTGATCAACCGGGCACTGTCATGGGCGAGTCGCACCGCGGCGGCCCCTTGACCCGGCACCAGCTCAACCCCGGCCGCCACCGCCTGCCGCAGCCAATGCCAGACGCCAGCACCCAGTTCGCCCAGTGACAGCTCGTCGGCCCGGCCGCGCGCATAGTAGTAGCTGGACGAACTGCCCTGGTCGCGGGTGCGGGCCAGCCCGGCCAGCGCGGCACGATGCTGCTCGCGATAATTGCCCTGCCATGGGTAGGCGACCTGATCCCAGGAGATGCCGGTCTTGACCCATCGACCGGAGCGCCCCCAGACCAGCGGACGCAACTGCACTGTGCCGCCTGGCCGGCCCACCTGAATGGCCAGCGGCTGGCCCGCGCCGAGCCGTCCGGCGCTGGCGGTCACCTCGACCAGGGCTCGTTGCCAGGCCGGTGTCATTGCCCGCTCGTTGACTGTGCGCATATGCAACAACAGGGCCGCGCCGTGCTTGCAGTTGTCCCGCATCCGGCAGGAGCAGGTCGAACTCACCTCGCGGGCCGAGGCGGCGTAGCGCAGCACCGTCGCATAGGCGTAGTAGGACGATCCGCGCACCTGCGCCTGGACCAGCGAACCCCCGGTGCCGGAACCCACGGCGATACGGCCGACCCGGCCCTGCTCGGCGTACGCCCGGCCACGCGCGAGGGTTTCGACGCCGAACAGTTCGGTGATGCGCCGCTCGCTCACCTGGGTGACCCAGGCGGGGTACTTGAGTTTCGACATCGCGCAATACCGTACCCCCTGGCCACAATGTGGCGGTCCTATTCCCAGTGACGCTACCCAGGTCGCAGGGCGCGGGTCTGGCCAGGCGCCCTCCCCTGGCTGCATTGATCGGGCACGTTCGCGATCTCGACTCACCGCCGTTCACCACACACGCGATCAGGGAAGCACTGATCAAAGCATCCTCCTGAGTTGAACTCGAAACCCCTTGCCAGCAGCTAGCCGCGGTTTCCAAGCGACGGGGCAAGGCTGCGCCAGCGGATGGGTGAGTCGAGAGACTCCTGTGAATCGGCAACTCACAGCGACAGCAGCGAGGTCTTGACAAGCGCGACCCCCAATGATCAGCGGCACTTGGCGCGCATGCCGAGAAACGCGCGTATTGATGCGTACTCCCGCGACAGTTCGCTCCCGACGCCGAGAAACGAGAGTTATGGTCGGCCACGGAGGCTGGCAAAACGCTCATTTCTGCGCACGGAGTCCTGGGAGAGGTACGAGCGATGGCCATAACGCACGTATCGCCGCGAAGCCCTGGCCTGGCGAGTCGGCGCAACAAGCCGATACGTCGCTCGGACCCGCCCGGCTCTGCCACGCCTCGGGCGGCGTTAGTCAACCGTGTCGATGGCGGGCCTCAGGGCGGTAGCCGTGACGCCCGCCAGACGCGATCCGTTGCCGTGCAGGGACGGCCCTGCGCTGCTGGCTGAGACCGCGGGCGCGTCGCCTACGACCGTGTGCTGTGCGGGACGCCCCTGCCCTACGGGCTGAAACAGTGACCTGTCTTCGTGACCGACCACCCGGACCCACTGGCCAATCCGCGTGGCTTCGCCGCCCTCAACACCCGTGGCGTGTCGGAACAGTTCGCCAGGCGCCTGCGCAACCCGCATTGGGAGATGGCGGACAACGCCCTCCGCAAGGCGCGCCGGGTGCTGGCAGATGATCCGGCGAGAGCGCAGCACTATGTCGACCTGGCACTGCGGCTTCCCTACGACGAGTTCGAGAAGCAGGCTTCGGCAGGGGTCGAGGCGCACCTGATGCTGTACTCGCTCGTCACCGATGCCGCCGAAGAATCCGATCAGAACGATCCGGCCTGGTTGGATGCGGCGATCGACGCCATGCGGGTCTCCGAAAGGGCCGGGCAGGCCGAGACCCGGGTTGTGCTGGAGATTGTCGACGACGACTTTCAACTGCCGTCGGCGGAGCAGCGCAAACCGCGCCGAGCGGTCAGCGAGGTTGAGCCGACGTTGACGCTGCATGACGCAGACTTTCCGATCGAGTCGATGAGTGACCGGATCATGGCGGTTCCGGAGCTCTGGAACCGCTGCGAGGAGACGCTCGACCAGCACTACGCCTGACGGCGAACACTCCACGTGAGCCCGCATCATTGGCGACTCCCGACCGTCAGGTCCACTTCACACTCCCGAACTGCGTGCGGGTCGAACTCCGGCCAAGAAGCGGAATCCGCCTGGCCGCAGCCAGACTAATCCGATCCCTCGACCTTCTTACTCCGGCTGGACCGCCTAGCCCGTCAATGCAGGTTATCCACAGATGTCCGAGCGAATCGTTCCGCGTTCCCGGTGTGCCACGATGATGGCGGAATGCGCACCCCACGCCCTTGGGCATTGCCTTCCGAGCCGGCACCACTCACCGCCCTGACCGAGCAGGGCGTCACCCGAGGAATGATCGCCACCCAATTGGCAGCCGGACGGCTGATCAGAGTTCGCCAGTCGGTCTTTCTGGGTGCCGAGCACTGGCCCGCCGACACCGCCGAGCAACATCTGGTTCGAGCCCGTGCCGAAACGGTGGTCCACCCTGACGCAGCGATCAGCCATGCGTCCGCGGCCCTGGTTTGGGACTTGCCGACGCCGAGCCGGGCCAGGTGGGAAGACGCCCCGATAACGATCACCCTGCCCGGTGGCGGGCGGTACAGGTCCCGTCCGGGGCCAATCACCCATCAGCTCGGGCCACTACCGGCCGGCCACGTGACCCGAGACCCGAACGGGTACCGGGTCACGACGATCGCGCGTACAGCAATTGACCTCGTCCGTGGCCTCGCCGTCCCCGAAGCACTGGTCGTGCTCGACGCCGCGACCCGGCGCATCTGCACTTCGTATGTCACCAAGCCGCGCCGGGCCGACTACAGCAACCCCCGGCACCGCAGCCGAGCCATTGAGGAGCTCGATGTTGTCGCACGCACCTGTGGAGTCGACGGGTTGGCCGATGTGCTGGAGCTGACCGAACCGGCGAGGGAGTCGCCGGCAGAGTCACTGACAGCCGGGCACATTCACCTCGCCGGCATACCGCGCCCGCTGTACCAGGCCGCGGTGCGCACGCCCGCGGGAACGCTCTACCCCGACTGTCTATGGGCGGACGAGCGGCTGATCGGTGAGTGCGATGGCGCCGTGAAGTACACCGATGAAGCGAGCATCGTGTACGAGAAGGAGCGCGAACAGACGCTGCGCGACCTGGGGTTCCGAATGGTGCGTTGGCTCGCCAAAGAGATCATGATTCGACCCGACGTCGTCATGGACCGTATCGCCCGCGAACTCGCCAGCGGCTGACTCGAAACAACTGCGTCTGCGCTTGCCCGAGCCGCATCGCCCAACACCTTGTTCTCAACCTGTTGCCCACCCATGGTGGCGAAGTGCCGATAGCTGATGTGAAACAAGTGGCATCTTGGCTTGCTGTGGGCACGTGCCCGAGCCGCACCGCTCGATGTCTGTTGCCCCACCCACGGTGAGCGAAGCCCGACAGCTGAGGAAGCGCTGATCGACGCGACCGCCGCTGGCTGAGCTACGTCGAAACCCCCTGCCACAGCGGCATGCCCGAGGTCTTGACAACCCCGACCAGCGAAAATCAGCGCTTCCCTGACTCGAATCGCCGAAGTCTTTCCTTTCGACCATCCGTCCGCGAAGCGGCGGCCCGTTGCCGGTGCCAAAAATTCGCCCCAACTACTCGCACGATCGATCCGCGTGAACCGCCCGCCCGTTGCTGAGCAGAAGCTTCGCAGCGAGCCCGTCCGCTCCTTGGCGGCCTCGACGTGCCATGGACTACAGACGCCGAGATATGAGCGTTATGCAGCGACGTGGTCACCGCCGGGGCACCTGCCGCGCAGAGATGAGCGTTATGGCCCACCCAGATGATCGCCATAACGCTCATCTCTGCGCGGCGGAGCCATTTGGCTGCCAACTGGCCCGCCATAACGCTCATCTCGCCGCGGGGAGGTGCCGCTACTCGACCCCGTCGATCAACTCGCGCATCGACCGCACCCCGGCTCGCAGGCGCTCCCCCAGTTCGGCCCCCGACGGCTCCAGTTGGGTCATCACCGAGGTGACTGCCGCCATCACCATGCCGAAGATCAACCGGGCGGTGTGTGGGTCGCCCACCCGTTCGTTGATCAGCCCGAAGAATGGCTTCAGCCGCTGCAGGGTTTGCTGCCAGAAGTCCATCGCCAGTTCGGGGCGATCCTGCAGCATCGCCTTGATCCGCGGGTAGTCGGTGGGCAGGCTCACGATGCGCGCTACCAAGTCGCAGGTGTCGTACACCAGGTTGTCGGAAGAGGCCAGAAAGCGATCCCGTTCGACCTCCGGAATCTCGGCGACAGGCAGGTCGAAGGCCGCCGCGAGCTTGGTCGGATAGTAGTTGAAGAAGGTCCGCGGCGAGACTCCCACCTCGTCGCAGATCTCTTCGACGGTGACCACGTCGAGCCCCCGCTCGGCGACCAGCCGCAAAGCGACGGCGTGCAGCGCCTCGCGGGTGGCACGCTTCTTTCGCTCCCGCAGTCCGTAGCAGGCGTGCGTAGCCGTCGCCTCGCTCATCCTCAGCCCCTCAGCGTCGTCTCGGCGGGCCCATTCTGCTCGGGCCCCGCGCTCTCAGGCAGCGAGTCCGGCAGATCCGCAGCGGCACCGCCGTCCGGGTCGGCCGAGGCAGCAGCAGCCGCCGACCGCTCCTGCATGGCCGAACGGGTGCGCAGCGGCGGCACTCGGAAGAACCATGTGATCACGAATGCCAACAGCATCACGCCCAGGCCGACCCAGTAGATGGTGACCACCGAGGCGTTGAACCCGGTCAAGAACGGCCTGGTCAGGCGCGGGTCGGCGCCGTTCAAGAACGAGGTGTCGCTGCTGCTGGTGTCGGTCTTGACGTTGTCGGTGTCGCCGTCCTTGATCGTCTTGATCATCTCGGGCACCAGTTGGTCGATGATCGCGCGGCGCTGCACCGGGTCGCTGTAGTCCACCGTCAGCTTGCCGTCGACGACGCTGAAGTGCTTCTCGTCGGCAACCTTCTTCAGCGCCTTCTTCTCGGCCGCCGGCGTGAGCTCTTTGACCTTGTCGTCGATCACCCGCTCGATCGTCGACAGCTTTCGCGCCCCGGCGCTGAGCTTCGCGGTACCGGACGCCACCGCCTTGGTTCCGGTGGTCAGCGCACCGCCCTTGTCGGCCGCCGTGGTGACGCCGTCGGCCAGCTTCTGGGTGCCGGTGGCGAGCTGCTGCAGGCCCGAGGCCAGCCCCTTGCTGCCGGTGGCCAGCTTGGCGACCCCATCGGCCAAGCCCGACTTGCCGGACGCCCCGTTCAGGTACCCGCTGGTGGTGTACACGCTGGTGCCCAGCGCCTTCATGGCCGCGCTGACCCCCGCCTGATCGTTGACCAGCTTGTCGCAGGCGCTCTGGTCGCCGCCGGCGCACGCCTTCTGGTCGGCGCCCATGGCGGTCATCGCGGCGCTGAGCGCCTGAAAATCGGCGGTGGCCTGCGCGGCGTTCTTGGCCGCGATCTGCTCGGCGGCGCTCACCTTTGACAGCCCGGACGCCAGTGCGCCCGCCCCGGTTGCCACCTTGGCCGTTCCGGTGGCCAGTTTCTGAGCCCCGGCGCCGATCTGGCCGACGCCGCCGACGAAGGCCCCGGTGCCGGTGCTGAGCTTGTTCAGGCCCAGGCTGACCGCCGATACGCCATCGGCCAGCTTGCCGGCACCCTTGGCCGCATTGGCGTGCACCGCATCGGCCACCTTCTCGCGCACGGCTGCCTCGACCTTGTCGTGCACCTTCTCGGTGGCGTCGGAGAGCTTGTCGTCGATTTTGTCGGTGATCTTGTCGACGATCGGGCTCCACATCTGGGCCATGATCGCCGCGTTGGCCGGGTCGTTCGCCACCGCCGGGTCAAGGGCGGCATCCAATGCGTCGGTGAGCACCTGCTCGTCGGTCAACGAATTGGTGATGTTGGTGGGCAGAATGCTGAAGAGCAACGACAGCATGATCGCCGTGCCCATGGTGCCGCCGATCTGGCGAAAGAACGTCGCCGAACTGGTGGCCACGCCGATGTCGCGAGCCTCGGCCGAAGCCTGCGCGGCCATCGTCAGCGTCTGCATCAACTGGCCCAGGCCAAGGCCGATCACGAACATCGCGATCATCAAGAACCACAGCGGCCGGTCGACGGTGATGAAGGTCAGAACGCCGAAGCCGACCGCGGTCGTCCCAGTGCCGGTGACCGGCAGGATTCCGTACTTGCCGGTGCGGGCAACGAGCTGGCCCGAGGCGATCGACGCAATCATCAAGCCGGCCATCATCGGCAGCGTGGCGAAGCCCGACTCGGTGGGGGTCAGGCCGGTGACGATCTGCAGGTAGAGCGGAATGGTCAGCATCGCGCCGAACATGCCGAAGCCGACGAGCACGCTCAGCACGGTGGTGAACGAGAAGCCGGACGACCGAAATAGCCGTAGCGGAATGATCGCGTCGGAGCCCATCGCCCGCTCGACCAGAATGAAGGCCAGCAATCCCACGGCACCGATCGCGAAGCAGACGATCGAGGCCACCGAGCCCCAGCCCCACTCGCGGCCCTGCTCGGCCACCAGCAGCAGGGGGGCCAGGGTGCCGACCACGAGGGTGGCGCCCCACCAGTCGATGCGGGGGTGCCCGTGCGGTTCGTGCGGCAGGTGCAGAAAGGCGATCACCATGAGCAGCGCCACCGCGCCGACCGGCACGTTCACCAGAAACACCCAGCGCCAGCCGGCGATCCACAAAATGCTGTCGGCACCGGCGAACAGGCCGCCGATCAGCGGGCCGATCACCGATGCGATGCCGAAGGTGGCCAGAAAGAACCCTTGATACTTGGCCCGTTCACGCGGGGCCAGCATGTCGCCAATGATGGCCAGCGGCAGCGACATCAGGCCGCCGGCGCCGAGGCCCTGAAAGGCCCGGAACGCCGCCAGGCCGAGCATTGAGGTGGCGAAGCTCGACAGCAGCGAGCCCAGCACGAAGATGCTGATGCTGGCGATGAACAACGGGCGGCGGCCGAACTGGTCAGACAGCTTGCCGTACAGCGGTGTGGTGACGGTGGCGGCGATCAGGTATGCGGTGGTGACCCAGGCCTGCTGATCGAGGCCCTGTAGATCGTCGCCGATGGTCCGGATCGCGGTGCCGACGATGGTCTGGTCGAGGGCGCTGAGAAACATGCCGGCCATCAACGCATAGATCACCAGGGTGATCTGCCGGTGGCTCATGATCGGGTTGGTCGCCTCATCGGGCTCGACCGGGCGCTCCAGGGTGGCTGCTGCCACGGAAACCTCCTGCTGCATGACAAACGCCGCCGATTTGCGGCAGCGCATGAATACGTTAGCGCAATTTTGCACGTCTGCAACTCTTCGCCCGTGGTGGAGGTAGCTCGTGGCCACCTGCATCTGACGACAACTGGGCGCCATCTCGGAAGCACCGAAGGGCCGTCCACGCCGCCGGACCGACCGACCACAGAAACCGTCCACGCCGCCGGACCGACCGACCACAGAAACCGTCCACGCCGCCGGACCGACCGACCACAGAAACCGTCCACGCCGCCGGACCGACCGACCACACGGCCGTCCACGACGCGCCACCGGGGCCGGCCTCACCACGTCGCAGGACTGACCTCGCCACAAGGCCGGCCGCGCCGCGCCCAGCACTGTCTGGACTGCAGGGCCCACGGTGGTCGGTGAACGGTGACGGTGCTCCTGCGTCGAGCGACCCGCGGGCCTAACGGCGGTCGGCGAACTCGTCCACGAACTGCTCGACGGTCAGTGGACGACCGCTCCAGCCCAGTCGGGCCGCCAGCCTGACGAGTTGGGGTGGCTCCACCGCCGCCTGCGCCAGGACCTCCGGGTCACCGAATACCGCCGCCGGCGCACCGTCTGCCAGCACCTGCCCGTCAGCCATCACCACCACCCGGTCGAAGTTCTCGGCGGCGAAGTCCATGTCATGGGTGATGGCGATCACGGTGCGGCCAGCGTTGGCCAGCGACCACACCACCCCGGCCACCATGGCGATGCCGCGGGCGTCCTGACCTGTGGTGGGCTCGTCGAGCACTACGACCGGGGTGTGCATGGCCAGCACCGCAGCCAACGCCACCCGCTTGCGCTCGCTGAGCGAGAGGTGCAGCGGGTGACTCGCCGCCTCGGACGCCAGCCCCACAGTCTCGAGCGCCGCCAGTGCCCGTGACCGCGCCAGCTCGGGTGAACAGCCCAGGTTGCGCGGCCCGAACTCGACATCGGCGGCCACCGTCGAGGCGAATAGTTGCTCGTCGGGGTTCTGGAACACGTACCCCACCGAAGCCGCCAGTTCGGCGATCGGACGCCCTGTCGTGGGCACGTCCGCCACGAACACCGTGCCCGCACTGGGCTGACAGATGCCGTTCAGGTGCCGCACCAGCGTGCTCTTGCCCGCGCCGTTCTGCCCGACGATGGCGACCCGCTCCCCCGTCTCGACGCCCAGCGACACCCCCCGCACCGCCTCAACCCCACTGCCATACCTGAACCGCACCCCCTCAAACCGCACCGCGCTCACCTTCCACCCCCAAGTCGGCGCCGCACACACCCACGCCGCTCACACCCACGCCGCTCACACCCACGCCGCTCACACCCACATTGCGTAGGTTGAGGCTCATTGCGGACGGTAGACCCTGCGCAATGAGTCATAGCCTGCGCAACGTCGGCTTGTGTCAGTGGGGTCATGGGAGGAGGGGGGAGGAGGGGTGCGCGAAGAGCGACGCGGCCTGGTCGAATGAGACGGGGAGGGGCACGTCGGGCGCGATCAGGGCACGCTCGCGGGCCAGCCGGGCGGCCCTGGTGAACCGGGTGGCGGCGATGCCCCAGTGCTCGAGCCGTTCGTCGGCCAGCACCTGGGTGGGGGTGCCATCGGCCACGATGGTGCGGTCGGCCAGCACCAGCAGCCGGTCGGCGTGGGCGTGCAGCAGCTCCAGCTTGTGCTCGACGATCAGCACGGTGGCCCCGGTCGCCCGGAGCGTGTCGAGCACGCTGAACACCAGCCGTGTTCCGGCCGGGTCGAGTTGCGAGGTGGGCTCGTCCAGCACCAGCACGGGCGTGCGCAGCACCAGCATGGACGCGATCGCCACCAGTTGCATCTGCCCGCCCGACAAGGCATAGGGCGAGCGGTCGAGCAGGTCGGTGATGCGTAGCAGCGCCGCCACCTCAGAGACCCGAGCCGCCATCTCGTCGCGCGGCGTCCCCAGGTTCTCAAGCCCGAACGCGATCTCGCCGCGCACCGTGTACCGGGCCCCCGAGATCTGGTTGAACGGGTTCTGAATCACCAGCCCCACCTGGCTGACCGCCTCGATGAGGCTGAGCTCGGCCAGGTTGCGCGTGCCGACGATGGCCGAACCGGTCAGCTCACCGCCCTCGACCTGCGGAAGGAACCCCGCGATCAGCTTGGCCAGGGTGGACTTGCCGGCCCCGGACGCCCCCGCGATGCCGGTGATCGACCCCGCATCGACCTCGAAGCTGACCCCTTCTAGCGTGGGTCGGGACGCCTCGGGGTAGGTGTAGCCGACATTGCTCAGCCTGATCACGACAGCCTCCCAACGAATGCTGCGATCACGACCAGCAACGCCAGCGCCGGCATCGCCCAGCGGGCCGCCCGCTGCGCGGTGGTGTCACGGACGGGCACCAGCACCGTCCGTTTCGCGGTGGAGCCGAACCCCCTGGCCTCCATCGCCGTCGAACGCTCCTCGACGTCGGTGAACAGGCCCAGCACCAGCGGGCCGAGCAGCGGCATCAGTACGCGCAGCCGGCGAAGCGGGTTGCGCGGCACGGCCAGCCCGCGGGCCTGCTGGGCCAGCAGAATGCCGGCGGCCCGGTCGCGAAAGGACGGAATCAATTGCAGCGTCGAGCTGACGATGTAGCTGAACTTGGGCGACAGACCGCTTTGCGTAAGCGCTGACATCAGGTCGCCCGGGTGCGTGGTGAGAACCAGCAGCATCGACGCCAGCACCAGGCAGACCAGCCGTGAACCGATGGTGGCCGCGAAGATCAGCCCCTCTGTGGTCAGGGCCAGCGGCCCCCGTTCCCACAGCACCGTCCGCCCGCCGGGGAAGGTGAGCCCCTGCACGATCACCAGCACCGCCAGCAGCGGCAGCAGAAGCTGCCCGCCGAACCGGCCCAACCGGCCAGCGCAGCCGCTGACCACGGCGGCGGGCACGATCACCAGCACCACCATGCCCAGCACCGCCCACCACTGCGGAATCGCGAACACCACCACGATCAGGCACAGCAACGCGACCAGTTTGGTCACCGGGTTGAGCCGGTGAAGCGGCGAGGCCCGGTCGACGTACAGCGTCGATGACACCGGCGATTCAGCCCTTGGGTGCCGCGGACGTTCCGCTGCCGAACACCCGGTACTCGCGCACGAACGGGAACCGCTGCCTGAACCGCAGTGGCAGCGCGCTGAGAATCAGCGCCACCGCGGTGAAGCTGATCAGCTTGTCGAGCGGGTCGGACAGCAGGCCCTGGAACGTCGTGGCGGCCAGCAGTGAGTTGCCCCAGGCCTGGAACATGCCGACCAGGGCACCGGTGCCGGGGGCCGTGACGCCACCGAACACGAATGCCGCGATCGGCGCCGAGATCATCGCCGCCACGATGCCGGTGACCGCGCCGGCGATCGGCGGCAGCCACAGCGTGCGAAAGACGCCGATTCGGGCCGCGTAGCCGGCCAGCAGGCCGATCACCACCTGCACCACTGCGAACGGCAACGCCGACGGACTCAGCAGCAGGCCCCAGACGAGGTTGGTGAGAATGCCTGTGACCACGCCCGCCGCCGGCCCGGCCAGCACCGCGACCAGCACCGTGCCCATCGAATCCAAGTAGACGGGCAGCACCAGAACCGCGGTGAGCTGGCCGACCACGATGTTGAGCGCGATGGCGACCGGAATCATCGCAATGGTGGCGGTCGACAGCCGATGAATTGACCCGGCCGCGATCAGCACCGCGCCGATCAGGTAGCCGGCCATGGCGATCAGGCCGGCGGGGGCCGAGGCGCTGGTCGACAACTCTGCCGGCTGGGCGATCACCAGGTAGAGGTAGGTGGCCAGCACGGTGGCGGTGCCCGCGATCACGAGAGCGGTGGTGCGGGACTTGTTCGGTGTGACGGTTGCGCCTGTTGGCATGGTTTCCTCCTGTGCGACTTCGTCGGCCGGCAACTGCTGCGCCGTCCGATAGCTACTGCACCATCTCGTGGAACTCAGCCGACGCTGCGAGCCAGGGCGCCGACCCGGTCGATCGTGCGTCGGAAGAACTCGGCCGGGTCTGTGTTCACAACGATGTCAGCGTTGGGGCGCCGTCCCCAGATGCCACGCCAGTCGGCCACCGTCTGGCCCCGGGTGAGGCTGCCGGCGAGTTCGACGTCGACGGTTGCCGGACGGGTAGTGGCCAGGTTCGGGTCGAGGGCCACGGCGGCGGCGAACGGGTCGTGCATGTGGGCCAGAAAACCCTGGTCGTAGAGCCGGTGGAATTCCATGTAGAAGCGGACGGCGTCACTGAGGTGCCGGATCACCCGATTAGAGGCGCGCGAGCGGGTGCCGGGCTGGTCATCGGGCGCGATCACCTCCTCGGGGGTACTGCCCGCCGCCCGGGCGAGCGAAGCTATGTGGTGCGGGTGCATCTCGATGCGCTCAGTGACGTCGAGGGCGCAGATCACCGGACGGCGGTCGTCGGGCAGCTTTGAGAAGGCGTCGAAGACGATCTTGGCGGCGTCGGGGTCGACGGCGACGTTCCACTCGGTGGTGGGGGTGGTGTTGCCGGGGTGGTTGAACGCGCCGCCCATCACCACGATGCGCTTCAGCAGCCGGGGCAGTTCGGGTTCGAGCTTCACCGCTAGGGCGAGGTTGGTCAGCGGCCCGGTGATCAACCCGGTGATCTCGCCCGGACGCTTGCGGGCGTTGTCGACCCAGACCTCGGTGGCGTGGCGGGGCGAGAGCGTCCGGGTGGGTAGGGGCAGTTCGGCGTACCCGATGCCCTGCGGCCCGTGGGTCTCTTCGGTGGTCATCAGTGGGGCGATGATCGGCACCTCGGCACCCAGTGCGACCTCGATCTCTGGAGCGTCGCACAACTCGAGCCAGGCCAGGTTGTTGCTGGCGACCTGGCGGGCGTTGACGTTGCCGGCGGTGCAGGTGATGCCGACCAGTTCGGCCTCGGGACTGGCCAGCAGATAGAGCAGCGCCAGCGAATCATCGATACCGGTGTCGACATCGACGATCAGCGGCGTGGTCGGCCTAGTCGGCATGGCTGCGGCGGGCAAGGGCGCTCCCGATCATGAGTGGTGCGGCGGTCGGCCCACCTTAGCCAAGCGCGCCCGAACGCAACATTTCTGGTTCAGTGGACGGTTCCGAACGGTTCAAGGGACGGTTCCGAACGGTTCAGGGGACGGTTCCGAACGGTTCAAGGGACGGTTCCGACGGTTCAGGGGACGGTTCCGAACGGTTCAAGGGACGGTTCCGACGGTTCAAAGGACGGTTCCGAACGGTTCAAGGGACGGCTTGTTGAAGACAGGACGCCTGTCGCCACGCACTACCAGCAGTCTGCTGGCACACTGCTGCGGGTGAGGGGGACGAGCTGGCGGGAGCGACTGCGCATACGCATCGACCCTGCGAGCGTGCGCGGCCAGGTCGAGAACGTCAACGACGGCATCCTGGCCATCTCAGGTTTCAGCCAGGGCCTGTACGGCGGCGACGAATTGAACAATCTGTGGTCGCCGATCATGGCGATGGCGGCCTTCGCAGGTGCCCTGTCGATCTTCTGCGTCACCCTCAGTTCGGGCTTGGCCGACCGCGACGCCGAATTGCTGGTGGCCGAAGAAGAGCAGCGCCTCTTGGCATTGGCACCCGATGAGCAGATCGCCGAACTGGCCGAATACTACGAAGGCAAGGGGCTGACCACCGACACCGCCCATCGCGTCGCGGAGGAGCTGACGGCCACCGACAGTTTGGCCGCGCACCTCGAGATCGAAGGCTTCGACGAGCCCACGACCATCAGTAGCGCGATCGCCGACGCCTTCTGGGCCGGCGTGGCGTTCTTGCTCGGGGCGACGGTTCCCATTCTGATCTCGATCGTCGCCCCGGGCCTGTGGCGCGACAGCTACACCGCTGTCGCGGTGGCAGTCGCGCTCGCGATCACCTCGGTGGTATTGGCGCGGCTGGGCCAGACCCGCATCTGGCAGACGCTGCTGCGCTCGGTGTTCATCGGCCTGGCAGCACTCGGATCGAGCTATCTGGTCGGCTTGGCGCTGCTGTAGGGCTGCACTCGGTGTCGTTGGCGGACGTCCGGCACCGGTAGAGTGACTCTGCGCACGCGCGCGGGCCTATAGCTCAATCGGCAGAGCAGCGGACTTTTAATCCGCGGGTTCTGGGTTCGATTCCCAGTGGGCCCACCCAAAGGTCGTTGTTCAAACCGCCGAACATCTGAGGCTTGAGGTCCAGATTCCCCCATTCGCTCGAGTTGGCCGGCGACTGCCACGCCAGCTACGGGCGAGGCCGTCTCACGCTATCGTGAACATGTTCACCGAACACATTCAGGAGATGGCTATGGCGACGAGCCGCGACCAGCAACGACAGGAGACCGTGACGACCGTGCTCCGTGCGGCTGCGGAGATGTTCGAGGCGAGGGGGTTCGCAGACACGACCATCCGCGACATTGCCAACGTCTGCGACCTGAGCATCGGAACGGTCATGTCGGTCGGAGACAAGAACGGGCTCTTGCTCACCACCTTCGATCAGCAGATCAGCGAGATTCACGAGCGCCGCTCAGACGCATGCGCACGCCAAGGAAGCATCGTCGATCAGGTCGCGGCGCTTCTTGATCCGTTCATCGAACTCTTCACGCGCAACCCGAGCCTGGCGCGTTGCTATGCCTCGATCCTCGTTGCGGGTAAGAACGAGCCGAACGCCTTCACCGAGCTGTCACAGACGCTGATCGCTGAGATAGAGGCGGTGCTTGAACACGGCACGGATCACGTGCGCAGTGGCGTTGCGGCCTCGGCGCGAGCGGTGTACTTCGCCTACCTCGGACGACTCTTCAGCTGGCCCCCAAGCAGCGACGCCGATCCGGGTTCGCTCAAACGGAGTATTCGCGAGGTCGTCGAAGCGATCTGCACCAGACACGAGGTTCGCCCGTGAACCTGATCCCCGAACCCTGGTGGCTGCCAGCCCTTCTCGCCGGCGCCCTGCTCTTCGACGCAGTCGCTTCGGTCCGACCGCCGGCGTTCATCCGCGATTGCCTTGACGGGGTCAGGTTCCCGCGGGACTGGTGGTGGACCCTCATCGTCATCAAGACCCTCGCCGTCGGCGGTCTTGTCGTGGGGATGTGGGTTCCCGGTGTTGGCCTTGCGGCGAACGTAGGAGTAGTCGTCTACTTCCTGTGCGCGTGCATTGCTCACATCAGATCGCGATTCCTCCGACAGGCGTTCTGGATCAACTGCTTGGGCATGCTCGCAATCGCGCTCGTCAGCCTGACCGGCGCTTTCCTCCTGTAACGCAACGAAGGCCCGCGCAGTCGACAGCCGTTCGACGTCGAACCCAGTGGCGAGCGCCACTAACCGGTGTGCCTGGCGCACGACAGTGCCTGGTTGGCTGGCGAGATCACGAACTTCCTCCGGCCAGATGAAGCGCTGACTTTTCGCTGGTCGAGCGTGTCGAGACCTCGAATATGCCGCTCCGGCAAGGGGTTTCGACAAGCTCAACCAGCGGTGGGCGGATTAATCAGTACTTCCCTGGCCTTCGGCGGCGCACGACTGCCCCGATCTGGCAGCTAGCCGAAAAGGTTCCCGTTGCCCGACATCTGCACCAGCCTCGGACACCTGCACCGCCCTCGGACATCTGGCACATCGGCGCCCGCGGGAACCTGCACCGGAGCCGTCCCACCTGTCGCCTGCTCAGCCACAGTCCCAGGAGTACATCACGTTCGAGAAGTCACGATTGGCCAGCCTCTGTGGTTCGATCAGAAAGCAGCCCACGCCGGCGTCGCCCCAGTTCACCGATCCGGTCGAGTCGAGCAGCAAGAGCACCGTGGTGTGCCCCCGCAGTTGGGGCGCTCCCTCGCGTGGGTCTTCTTGGGTGAACTGAGGGTAGCCGCCCATCTGGTGCCCGCCGACCAGTAACCGATCGTCGCTCCCGGAGTAGCCGGCCTCTGCCACAGCATCGACAAGGCCCCGCACGACCTCCGCCGAGGGTTCACCGAGGTGGCCGAGGTGTCGGCGCCAACTGGCCGCGACGGCATCTGTGCAGCGCCAGTCGGAGGCAGGCATCACCATGCTCGCCGGCGTCGCGACAAGTCGCAACGCGTCGGGAAAGGGCAGGCCCTCGGCGTCCGACGCCACTGGCACAGGGTTGGGCAGCGTGATCTCGCCCACCTCACGGTGGTAGATCACTCGAAACCCCGTCTGGCTCGTGAGGTTGTCGAGATCCATGCCGTAGGAATCTTCGTCCGCGATGAAGAACTGCAGCATGCCGCTGTCGGGAAATCCGGGCAGGCGCGGCAATTCGGCAAAGTTAAGCTGGGCCAGCGGCAGCATCAGTTGCCCCAGAGCGGTCCGTGGCCAGTCGAAGCCGGGTGGCGCATAGAAGGGGCCACCGAGGTTCGTGGCGTAGGCGTGCGTGTCGCCAGGTGCCTCCTCGAGCCGGACGACGGGCTGCTGGGTCAGCTCGACGTAGTCGTCGAACAGCCCCGACCGGATCAGCCTCTGGGCTTCTGCCGCTCCTTGCTGCCTCAACTGGTCCGCCCGGACGGCGCGCCGCGCCTGCAGCATGAACAGGCACGCCGCCGCCAGGCAGGCCAGCCCCAGCACCGCCAGCATCGCGGCCTCACCGCCCGACGGGGGGCGCAGCCGAGAGCTTCTGGGCCACAACGGCATGCTCGCTACGGCCAGTACGACGACGCCCAGCAGAGTCAACAACCAGGAAGCCAGGCGCATGTGGTCAGGTTAGCCGCATCTGCCCGACACCGACTTCGAGCCGGCCACAAAACCGTCGGCATCGCGGCCGCCAAGCCGGAGTGAGCCGAGCCCGAGGGAGATGCGCAGTCGGGACGTCCGCGACGGGCCTCATTCGTCCTCGGGGTTGAGCGCGGCAACCGTGCCCGACAACGCGGTGGCGAACGCGCACCAGGCCGCGTAGCCGGCCAGCCCGAGGGCGGGACCCGGCCCGACCGCGGATGCCCGTTTGGCCAGGCCGGCTGACGACGACGCGAGCACTGCGGCGCCGATCGTCGCGATGGGCAGGTTCTGCCCCCGGAAAAACAGCCCCGACCAGCCGGCGTTGAGCAGCAGATTGGTGGCCAGCGCCCGCCGGAAACCGGACGCCTCGGCGCCCCGCCCCGCGGACTCCAACCGGGTGACCGTCGTCGCAGCAGACACCGCGACGATCGCGTACAGCGAGGTCCAGACGATCGGGAAGGCGGCCCTCGGCGGCTGCCACGACGGTTTCTTCAGGTTCTCGTACCAGGTGCTGCGCGGATCGCTCAGCAATGAGCCGATCGCCGCACAAGCGGCGACTCCGGCGCCGATCACAGCGAAATTGCGACGCCCCGATGAGGGGGCTTGGTTCTGCTGATGCTCGGGCACGCGATCCTCTTCTCTCGTCGAGTGGGCGGGCACGGACGACGATACCCGGCTCACCCTAGGAGGCGCTGATCGGAGCCTGCGCCATCGGCTGGTCGAGCCTGTCGAGACCCACGATTGCCGCTGGGGCAAAGGGTTTCGACACGCACAATCGGCGGTGATGGCCTTGATCAGCACGTCCGCCAGCGAAACACCGACTCCTCGCTGGTCGAGCCTGTCGAGACCCACTATTGCCGCTGGGGCAAAGGGTTTCGACACACTCAACCGGCGGCGATGGCCTTGATCAGCACGTCCGCTAGACCGGGCCGAGCAACAGCAGATCACGGACGCGGCCCGGTCCACCGACGAGCCTTTGTGCTCAGCGCGAACCACGTCGACGTGCACGAGGGGCCCGGCGCGATTCGCCGAGCCCCTCGTCTGTGTTTGAACTACTTCGCTGCCTCGATCGTGTCGTCGGGGTTCAGCAGGCGGAACGCGAGCGCGGCCACCGCACCACCGACGATCGGCGCGATCAGGTAGAGCCAGTACAGGCCCCAGGCGAACTGGCCGGTGATCGCCAGGCCGAGGGCGATGGCCGGGTTGAAGCCGCCGCCCGAGATGCCGCCGACCGCCACGGCGCCGACGAAGACCGTCGAACCGATGGCCAGACCGTAGAACGAGTTGTTCGGGTGGTCCTTCGACGTGGCAACGTTCAGCACCACGAAGGCGAGCACGAACGTCCACAGCGCCTCCACCAGGAACGCGGGCCCGGCCTGCACCGGCGTGGGCTGGCCCAGCGGCCAGACCGCGAAGCTGAGCGCGCCGGCCAGGGCCGCCCCGACCAACTGGGCGCCGATGTAGGCGAGCATGCCCTGCAGGTCGATGGCGCCACGCAGCCACACGCCCACCGATACGGCGGGGTTCAGGTGCGCACCCGAAATGTGCCCGGTGGCGTAGACCAACACCGTCAGCACGAAGCCGATGGCGAGCGGGGTCAGCTCGCTGCCGCTGTTGACAGCGCCGATGGCCGCGAAGGCGAACACGAAGGTTCCGATTGCTTCGGCAAGCGCTTTGCGCGCAAGACCAGTCATGACTTTCTTTCCTCAATTCTCCAGGCTCCCGGTAGGGAGCGAAGGCACGCTCCTGCCCTTGTCAGAGCAGGAACGCGTACGAGAGCCCCTGCAATCCACGCTGTTCGTCGTCGGATGGCAGGAGCCTGCGACCACTATTGCCGATCGGGGGGTCGGTCGCCACTGCACTCAGCATGCGGACGTGCCACACCGCAGCGTCGAGCACGCCACAACCGCGGTCGTCCACGAAGGACCTGTTGAGCGGACGATCATCGAAAGCCCGGCCGGCCGGCTCACGTCAGAACCCGTTGGTCCAGTCAGACTTTCCGCGTCGCCCAAAGCCACGCCACGCAGGGTCGAGCCGGTCTACTCGGGCAACCAGGGAAGCGCCGACCAACGTAACCAGCGCTGGTTGAGCTGGTCGAAACCAGGGCCACACGCCCCCTACCGGGAGGCACTTACCTCCTCTACGTCGAAACCCTGGCCGGAGCCGGTGGCTGTGCCGGCGTTCGCCATGGCCTCGGCCGGAGTAGTGGCGACACGCTACTTGGGGCAGCAACGAGGAACTGCTACGGCTGGGGTTCACCCGCCCGTCGAAGAGGAACCCGAACTGGTGGATCGGCATCGACGGCGGGCAGGGCGAGCTGCGAAGGGCCGCGGGCGCCGCCGTGCAGGCGCTGGTCGACGTGTACAGCATCGACCCAGGCGACATCGCGGACGCCGTCGACGTTCCACTGAGCGAACGCGCGGCCTTCGCATCCCTGTCGACCGCCGAACGGCGCGCCACCACCTCCCATGAAGGGCAGGTTGACAAGGTCGGACGGCCCTACATCGAGCATCCGCGGCGAGTCGCCGACCGGGTCGCGGAGGTCGACGGTCGGGCGGCCGCGGTGTGCGTGGCGTGGCTGCACGACGTGGTCGAGGACAAGCGACGTCACCTTGGACGAGCTGCGCGACGACTTCAGCGACGCCATCGTGGACGCCCTCACTCGGCGCGACGGCGAGGGTGACGACTACTACCGGTGGGTGGCGTCCACCGATCTGGCCGTGGCGGTGAAACGGGCGGACATCTGGGACAACACCAACCCCGAGCGGCTCGCCACGCTACCGGCGTCCGCCCGCAACCGGCTGCAGGCCAAGTACGCCCACGCGCTCGCACTTCTCGACCAGCTCGCTCCACCGGACTCAGCCACGCCGCCGGAGACCTCCGGCGATCGGGACGACAGCGTGGGCATGGACACCGAAGCGATCGGACGCCTGATGGCCTACGCCATTCAGGGCTACTCGTTCGAGGAATACCTGCTCACCCAGAAGATCCCTGAGGCACATCGGACCGAGGCCGCCATCTACTTCCAGGACACGATAGAGACGCAGAAGCGCGCCGTGGCCGCCGGCGGTGCGGTGTATCCGATCAGCGACTGGTGAGCCTGGGCCGGCCGATCGCGTCGAGGCGACAACTGCATCCCAATGCTCGCTGACCACTGACGCGACGATCCGGACATCCATTCAGGAGGGAGCGCGCTACACTGTTGCGTGCGGCGGGCAGTAGCCCTCAGAGCCTGGCAGTCTTCCGGACGGTACGACGAGCCAGGCTCACGCATTTCTACAGCCTGATCACGCGAGCCTCAACGAGCTGTTCCGTCCTACGCAACCAATCGCCGCCGCTTGAGTAACACCAGGCGACCGCATCACTCACCCACAGCAGCGGGCACTCATGCGGGGCAACATGACGATACTGGAGTTCGGACGAACGGTTCTGCCGCAGCACACCAGCGATCAGGCGCCGATCAATCTGCATGATTGAGTCGTCTCTCTCGATAAACAGCTGCGCCGCGCGTCCCCGCACCGCCTCTTGGGTGAGCGACGTGAGGCAGAGCGGTCGCGCCTCCCTGTCAGGCAGACCCTTGGCGACCCAAACCGCAACGCGTACGTCGAGTTCGTTCATACGGGCAAGAATTTCGCGGCGCCGGCTGTCGCGTTCACTCTTGAAATGGATGCGACGCTGACCAGGCTTGAGGAGTGAACGGAGCATCTTCTCTGATGCCGACACCGGCCCCACCCCCGATGCTGTTGCCACGACGAAGTACCCACGCGCCTTGGACTCATCTACATAGAGGCGGTCGGAGGCTCGGAACATCGACTCGACGGATGATTCCAACGGGACGCTAACTCCAACAGCTCAGGTCCAAAGGGGACAGGGGGATCCGGAAGTCGAAAGCGGCAACTGGACTTGACTCGGCGCCGCACACGCGGCCAAGGCTACGCTCGCTTCACCACCAGTGCGATCAGCTCCCGGCTACACCCAATCGCCGCAGCCAGCACCCCATAACTCCATCGCTTGGGATCGTCTTCCCGCAGCCGCCGGATCAACGCGTCCCGCTCCGCCCGCTGCCGGGCCGCGAGCTCGTCCGCCTCAACTGCCTTGCGATGCAACTCCCGCGCCCGCGCGGCCCGGGAGTCCGACACTCCCCCGCCGCGTGACGCACGGGAGGCGGCACCCCTGGCAGGGGTACCGCCTCCTTTCAGCGCATCAGCCACGGGCGAACTCCGTGATCAAGTTCGGCACGGCCGCGTCGAACCCGGCGATGTCGAGCATGCCGGCGTCGTCCGGATCAGCGATGCTGAAACCCGTCGCCGTGATACCGACCACCACGAGCTTGGCCGGAATCCCGGTCTTCTCCCGGTACGCCCGCAGCGCCTGGTGCGGATGCACCTCACCGGACCAGGTCTCGTTGTCCGTATAGACCACGAACACATCAACCGCGAGGCCCTGCTCCGCCGCGTACAGCATCGGCAACGCACAATCCGTCGGACCGAACGGCATCGCGTCGACCACCCGCAGTGCGTCGTCCAGCCGCTGCGGCGGCGAGATCGCCAACGGCTTCAGCTCGGTGTGGCCTCCGGGGCCGAACGAACCCGAGAAGCCGACCGCACTCGATTCCGGCTCGGTCGCCAGTTGCACCAGCACCAGCGCCGCGGACGCCTCGCGCGCCGTGATCGGCATGCCGGAGATCGGCACACCCATCGAGCCGGACACGTCCACCGCCAGCAGCATCCGCTTACCGGACGGCTCGACCGCACCGAACGCCGCGTAGAAGGCCGCGTCCAGGGCGTCCACGATCCGCCGGGTCGGCTTCCACG
Source organism: Micropruina sp. (assembly GCF_047602085.1). Lineage (GTDB taxonomy): Bacteria > Actinomycetota > Actinomycetes > Propionibacteriales > Propionibacteriaceae > Micropruina. Next base: position 1,060,964 of record NZ_JASGID010000002.1, on the reverse strand, counting down.
CCCCCGAACCGCGGGCTGATCGGCCCGAGGCGTAGGTGCGCTGGGCGACCAGCACATTCATGGGGTGCACCCGGGCCCGCTTGAGCCGCTCGGCATCCGCCAACTGTGCGGCCACCTCACGGGTCCGGCCACCCAGCAACGGCAGCATGCCCAGACCGGTCAGCCGCGGCAGCTGACGGATCAGCGCCGTCTGCGGCATGCCGGCGTCCAGCAGCGCATCCCACACCGTGCGCTCGGTGAGCGCCCGGTCGGGCAGCATCTCCCAGCTGAGGCCGTACTCGCGGACCAGCCGCGCCCAGGTCGCCGCGTCGGACGCCTGCTGCGCCGCCGCGAAACCCGTGACCAGAGCCGGAACCTCAGCCCCGACATTGCCGCGGACCACCCACTCGAAGGTGTCCCGCAGCGCCGGCACGGACGTCGCCGGGTGCGCCAGCCGCAGCAGGTCGCGATGCGACCAGCCCTCACGCTGGCGGTACTTGACCACCTGGTAGGCGAGCCGGTCGGCGTCCTTGGACGTGTACCAGCCGGCCACCGCACGCCGCAGGCCACGACCCCAGCCGCGGAACTGCTCGACGTAGCCGGCGAACAGGAACAGGTGGGTACCGGTCCGGGCCACCTGCGGCAGCGCGGCCAACGCCGCCGGAGCCGCCTCAGGAACGGACGCCGCGTAGGCCAGCGCGAACAGCGCCGGGTTCTGCTTCGGCGCCGCACCGCGGGTCGAGACGTCCACGATGGTGGCGACCAGCCCCTCCGGGTCGGACGCCGCCATCCGGGTCAGCACCGCGGCGTTCTCGATCGCCAGGGCACGGTCGGAGGCGTAGTAGGTGCCGCCGTCCACACCGAGGGTGAGGAACCGGCGCAGCCGCGCGGCGTCGTCCAACTCGAAGACGTAGCCACCCGCCGAGTTCACGACCTGCTTGGGGTCGGCGGCCTCGCTCTGTGGGGTCCGGCGCAGGTTCAGCATGCGCAGAATGTCCATTCTCAGTTCCTCCTTTCGATGTGCGGGCGGGGACGGGCGTGTTGTGCGGACCGGGCGGGACCCGGCCTGCGCCGGGTTGGTCCACTCCTGGACCATCCCTGAGAAGGTAGAGGTAACCGATCCACTCCGGCCCGTCCCCGCGTCGCGGTTTCGGGGACGGCGGGCGTGTGGTGCGCTCCGTTCCGGGAATCGAACCCGGCACTCCAGATAACCGAAGCACGTCGGCCCGCCGTCATTGCGTGAGGCCGGGCGGGCGTGGTGATGACCACCGGAAGCTGCTCTGCCGATTGAGCTACGCCACGAATGACGGCGGGACTCGAACCCGCAACCCGCCCATGAGAAGTGGTAACCGATGATCTCCGGCCCACCCGACCTCATGTTCTTCAGTTGTTGGGTGCCAGGCGGGCATGGAACTGGCCGCCGGATTCGTTGCTCTACCACCTGAGCTACTGGCAAATGCCAGCAAGGACTCGAACCTCGGACCCACGATTCAGATAACCGACGACCTCCGGCCCACCTGACACGCGGACTAGTGTGTAGGGGTCTACACAGCTGCGTCAAATGGGAGATCCTGCGAATGGGCTTGGGCTACCCCGATCACAGGTGCACCAGCCAGAACAGTGGAGCCGTTGCGCTCCTCAAGATGGCCGTGAGGATCCACAGTATCTTGGTTTGTATCCAATAGACAGATACACTTCAAGCATGAAGTCGAAGGATGCTCTTGCCACACTGGCGGAGCTGACTGCCGCACAGTGGGGCATGGTCACGTCCGCCCAGGCTGCTGCGCACGGCGTCACTCGACTCAGCCTCTCCCGGCTGACCGAATCCGGCAACCTCGTCCGACTCGCCCACGGTGTGTATCGGGACGCTGGCGCACCCAGCGGCACATTTGCCGACGTCCGCGCGGCATGGCTGAGCAGCGAACCCTCGCGACTCGCTAGCGACCGACTCAGCGATGGACACCGCGGCATCGTGGTCTCCGGCGAGACCGCAGCCTGGATTCACGACATCGGTGACCTTCGGTCGAACCGAACCGAACTCTCCGCGCCGGTTCGACGCCAAACGCAACGAGCCGATCTCCACTATCGGTGGCGCGAGTTCGACGAGACTGATGTCACCATTCGCGAAGGGCTGCCTGTGACGACGGTAGAGCGAACCATCGCAGATCTCGTCGAGGGTCGGACCGACCTGTCGGTCGTTGCCAACGCGCTGCGCGAGGCGATTCTGCGGTCCGAACTAGACCTGGCGCGGCTCGCTGAGAACCTGGCGCCACTCGCTCGACGCAACGGCCATAGCAAGGACGACGGGGCGGCGCTGGTCGATGAACTGCTGGCCATTGCGGGCCTTGATCAGGAGACGATCGCGTCACAGATAGCGGCTCTCGACGGTGTGGGCGCGCTCGTGGCTCGGCACTATCTGGTGCACACCGCGAAGGCCACACAATCCACACCATTCGCAGTCCCTGCCCAGACCACGCAGCCGGCGCTCGCGGCGCAGTTGAGGGCCTTTGACTGGCTCAGACTGGCACAGATCAGCACAACGCCGGAGGCTAGCAAGACGCTGCCGAGCGAGGCTGGCCCATGACGGAGCCCTACCGAAGTGCCGCAGCCGTCGAGGCGGCAATTCGCGACGCGGCACGACGGGCATTCGCCATGGATGGATCCATGTCTACGCAGGACCGCATTCGCCAGGAGCACTTTCGGCGCTTTCTGAGTCGCATTTTCTCCGATCGCAACGCTGACTGGCTCCTCAAGGGCGGCACTGGAATCCTCGCCCGGGTTCCGTCCGGTCGACGCACGACTGACGTCGATCTCTATCGTGTCAATGACACCCTCGACGCCGCCCTTGAGCAGCTCATTCTCGCGGCCAGCATCGACCTGGGCGACTATTTCCGGTTCGTCTATCTGAGACACCGACCGGCCTTGGGTGCCGATCAGCAGACCTACGCCGAAGGCTACCGAGTCGACTTTGCCGTCTACATCGGTCCCGACAGGAAGGAACCTCTCCACGTCGACCTCGTCGTCGGAGTCGTGGTCACCGACGAGCCGACGGTGATGGCGCCGTCAAACGGTCTCGAATTGCCCAGGCTTCCGAGCACCGACTACCGGCTGTACCCGATCACAGACCAGGTGGCCGACAAGGTATGCGCCACCATGGCCGACTATAACGGCCGGCCGTCCAGCCGCGAGAAGGACCTTGTGGACCTTGTCGTGATCGCGAAGACGCAGACCATGAGTGCGGACAGAATGGCCCGCGCCATCCATGCGGAAGCGCGTGCGCGCTCACTCGCATCGCTGGTGGAGTTCACCATTCCTCCGACCTGGGGACGGCGATACGCCAGCGAAGCGAGGAACGTGTCGCCCTGTACCAACCACCGAACCGTCGAACTGGCGCGGGGACTCATGCGAGAGTTCGTTGATCCTGTTCTGCGGGGCAGGGTGGCCGGCTGCTCGTGGAACCCCGGCACCTGCACGTGGGTCTGAATGACCCACCAAGCGACCCGCCTCCACGAGGCTACCCGACCGGACAGAGTTAACCTGGACCGCATGAGTACCGCCGACCTGATCTACGACCCGAACGGAGTCGGGGCGGATCTTGTCGTCACTTGTCTGATCTCGCAGAGTCCGCGAGCAACTGACCTCACGTCCGACCCGCAACCCAGCGACATTCTGCTCGTGACCGACGCCGACGGCGAAGATCTTCGAGCTCGGGCGGTGCGACGCGACGGCAACCGGGTCGCCGTGCAACTCATCGTCCCGGAACTGCTGACGACGCCAGCCGCTGCCTCGGTCTAGCGCGCGCCCGATCCGGGCAACCGCAGCCATTGAGGGAAGCCTTGTGAGCGTCGACTGAGCCGAGTACGGTCCGGTGAACCTGGGGCGCGCATCCAAGGAGCAGCGAGATGAGAACACTTCGATACTCGATCAACGTCACGCTCGACGGCTGTTGCCATCACGAAGCCGGGCTTCCTCCGGACGAAGAGTCGATGCACTACTGGACCGATGAGATGGCCCGGGCCGACCCGCTGCTGTTCGGCCGGGTGACCTACGAAATGATGGAGTCGGCGTGGCGGCGTCCGCCTTCGGGCACCTGGCCCGACTGGATGGGCGAGTGGGAGGTTCCGTTCGCCGAGGCCATCGACCAGGCGAAGAAGTACGTCGTGTCGAGCACGCTGAACGACGTCGCCTGGAACGCCGACCTGCTACAGGGCGACCTCGAACAAGCGGTGCAGCGGCTCAAGCAGGAGCCGGGCGAGCGCCTCTGGGTGGGCGGTGTGACACTCCCGGTGGCATTGGCCGATCTGGGCCTGATCGACGAGTATGAGTTCGTCATACAGCCGGTCCTCGCCGGACACGGGCCGACGCTGCTCGCCGGCCTGCGGGAACGCGTCCAACTCGAACTGGTGCATCGCCGGGAGTTCGGGTCGGGGGCGGTCGCCCTGCGCTTCCGGCCCAGGCCTGCCCCGGCCTGACGGCTTCGTCCTTCCCCCCGCGCCGCCCCACGAAGGGGCACCTGAGTTTCGTTTTGCCATGTTCAGACTTTCGTTCTGCCTCTGTCGAGATGGGGTCTGCCCCGCTCATCGCGCGACCGCTTGCTGCACCCGCGCTGCAATGATCGGGCCAGGAGGTCTCGATGGATGCCCTGCAGCTACCCCACGCAGTAGTGCGCGAACTGGAACGCCTTCGCCAGGAGAATGCTCGGTTGTCGCGCTTGCTGGAACTGCGTGGCGACACGACACCCGCGGACGAACAACCGGCCATTCCTCTACACCGGCCCGGCCTGGTCACCCACGACTCCCCCATCGCCGACAAGCTCGCGTTGTATGCCGACCTATTCCGGGCACGACGGGATGTGTATGCCCTTCGATGGGAGAACCACCGGACCGGGCGGAGCGGCTGGTCACCAGCGGTGGCAGGGGGCTGGGGTCGCGTCGCCGACAAGAAGCGCGCGCGGCATCTGCAGCTGACCATTGATGTCCTCGTCGCTCACCTCAGTGGCGACGTCTTCATTGGGCTCTATCCGCTCCTGTCAGGCAGTGAATGCCACTGGCTGGCCGCCGATTTCGACGGTCCGGCCGCCATGCTGGACGCCCTCGCCTACGCGAAGGCTGCGCGGAGCCGGGGCATTCCCGTAGCCCTGGAACTGTCCCAGTCCGGACGAGGCGCGCACGTCTGGATCTTCTTTTCCGGCCCGGTGCAGGCATCCTCTGCCCGAGCGATCGGAAGCTGGCTGATCCATGAAGCCATCGTGCTGCGCGGGTCGATGGACCTGCGATCCTACGATCGCGTGTTCCCGAATCAGGACGTCGTACCGGAGGGCAGCTTCGGCAACCTGATCGCCGCGCCCCTTGAGGGCACCCGTCGTGCGAATGGACTGACCGTCTTTCTCGATCTGGCCACTTTGGAACCACATCCGGATCAATGGGCCTTCCTGTCCACACTCGCCCGGCTGAGTCCGGGTGAGGTCGCACGGTTCGCACGCGAGGCATCTCGCCACGCCACCGGGGTCGAGGTCAAGGTGATCGAGCGATCGGCGGCCACCAAAGTGCACCCACCGCTACCGCCGGTTGTTCGGGCCGAACTCGGTGCCGGGCTGGCGATCCCCACCGGGCAGTTAACGCCGGCCGCGCTCGCCACGTTCAAGCACGCGGCATCCATGGCGAACCCGAAGTTCTACGAGCTGCAGCGGTTGCGCAAGTCGACCTGGGACACGCCCCGCTTCGTCCGCGGTTATGACCTGACGCTGGATGATCGACTCATCCTGCCTCGCGGGCTGCGGCACACGATCGGTGAGGTGCTCGACCGGTCGGGGACCCGCTTGGACGTCACCGATCTGCGGCAGTCAGGCTCCGAGATCGAGGTCAGCCTGGCGACCGAACTCCACGACGCGCAGGCGTCCGCGGTCAGCGAATTGCTCACGCACGACGACGGGGTTCTGGTCGCGTCGCCTGGCTCCGGCAAGACAGTGATGGCGTGCGCCATGATCGCCGAGCGTGGCGCATCCACGCTCGTTCTGGTCGATCGCAAGGCGCTTGCGGAGCAATGGCGCAAGCAGATCGAGCAGTTTCTGGGTGTTCGCCCCGGCCAACTGGGTGGTGGTCGCAAGAAGCTCACCGGAGTCATAGACATCGCGATGCTGCCGTCACTGGCAAGGCGTGATGACGTCGCAAGCCTCACGGTCAACTACGGCCACGTGATCGTCGATGAGTGTCACCACCTGGGTGCGGCCGCCTACGAACACTCGGTGAAACCGATGGCCGCTCGGTACTGGCTCGGCCTCACAGCGACTCTCAACCGCCGCGACGGACTGGCGGATCTGGTGACCTGGCAACTCGGTCCCGTCCGGCACACTTTCGATGCAAGGCGCGACCGGGACACACTGCTCGATGTGCAACCCCAGCGCGGCCCGCTACTGCGGCTGCATCTGCATGAGACCGCCTTCGCACACGGTGAAGTCGATCTGTCCGAACCGGGCGCTTACGCCGAATTGCAGCGAGTCCTCATCCACGATGCCACCCGCAACAACCAGATCGTGCACGACGTCGTCGACGCACTTGAACGGGGACGCAACTGCGTGGTGCTCACTCGCCGCGTCGCCCACATCGACACCCTTGCGAAGGCACTGTCAGAACGCGGGCACGTTCCACTGCGCCTGCAGGGCGGGATGGCTGTGGCCGACCGTCGAGCCGTCATCGATCGGTTGGCGGACACCAAGGCCGGCGACGGCGTCCTCGTCATCGGAACCACGCCGTTCATGGGCGAGGGCTTCGACGCGCCCGCACTCGACACTCTGTTCCTTGCCGGGCCGATCAGCTTCGACGGGCATCTCGTTCAATGCGCGGGGCGGATCATCCGCACCTTCCCGGGCAAGGAGGTGGCCGAGGTGCACGATTACCACGACGTTCTGGCACCCATCCTCGCGACATCCCTGCGGCGGCGAATGCCGGGATATCGCTCGCTTGGTTTCGTCAGGCCGGACGGCACTTCGGTGTGAGAGAACCGACCGATTGGTTGGGCACGATCCCGGCATCGTGAAACGATGCCGGCTCCGGGGACCGGTTTCGGCCCCCAACACGAGATCATGCACCTACCCCCGCGCATCCAGTGCTGGTGCCGAGATCGAATCGCCCTCTGGGGAACTCACCCCGGCCGAACCATGAGGAGGCTCCCGATTAGCTCCCGCTGTCCCCATCGACGGCCATCCCGGCGAACGCCGGGATCTCCGAGCGGCCTACGCAATCACCCGTAGAGCTCGCCCAAGGCGTCCTCGTAGCGCTGGCAGAGCGCCAGCATGACGCGAACGGACCGGGCTTCGCAACCGGGCACTAGAACGGACGTGCGACCTTCGCGGCCGCCGCACGGATCCCGGCGACCAGATTCGGGTACGGGTCGACCAGCGGCTCACGCTGACTACGGATCGATCGCATCTTCTCGACCAGCGGCGCACCTGCGGTATAGAACCGCGCCCGGGTTTGTCCGTGTGGCTGCAACAGTCCCAATCGTGCGAGTTGAGCGAGGTCACGGGTGGCCGTCCGCTCCTCGACCTCGGTGCGCTTGACGTAAGACGGTCGAGTCACGCGCAACCCGAGCAGCACATCGAACAAGGCCTCGGCCATCCGGTCAGAAAGTCCGTGCTGAGACACCAGGGAGTCGATCAACCCCCAGAGGCGCTCCGCTTCGGCGAACCGACGCTGCAGAGTCTGTGCCTGCATGTGGTGGGCTCGTAGATTGAACTGGATCCACATGCGGGCGTCGCGTTCCGGATGCCAACCGCCGCCCCCGGTCGCAGCCAGCACTGCGTAGTAGTCGTCGGTGCTATGTCCCAACCACTCTTCGATGCTGCTGAAGGTCGGTTCCAGCACCTGGTCCTGGGCCAGCACCATGGTTTGCAGGGCGCGGGCCATGCGGCCGTTTCCATCCCGGAACGGGTGGATCATGACGAGGTTCAGGTGCGCCATGGCGGCCCGGACCATGGCCTCGCCCTCGGAGTTCTGCAGATCGCGCACCAGTCGGCGCATCAGCCCCGGCACATCCTCTGACTCAGGCCCTTCGTACACGTTGCGGTCGGTTCGATCGTCGCGGACGTAGATAGAGGTTGTGCGGTAGCGGCCAGGGGACTTGGCGAGCTCGTGTTCCAACAGCATGAAATGCATCGATCTGAGCATGCTCTCGTCGATGGTGAACTCCGCGTCAGCGGCCACGCTGAGCACGTAGGTGAGCACCCGGCGATACCCGATGATCTCTGCCCAGGTCCGCTCGTCCGCGGTCAGCGGCGGTTCGTCCTCGACGGCGGCGGCCGCGTCCTGGTCGCTGACCGTATAACCCTCGATGCTGTTGGATCCCTGAATCGCTCGCGCCTGGGCCGTGCGGCGCAGCCCGCCGTCCCACCTCTTAGGGACGCGAAGCACCGACGCCAGGCGCTCGCGGATCTGGCCGATCTCCTCGATGACGGCCAGATCGTCGAGGCCCAGGTCGGGTGACTCGAAGAGGCTTCGCATGACGATGTCCTTATGTCCTAATTATTAGGACATCCAGAGTAGATCTCGCCCGCCGATGTCGCAATGATTGAGACATAAGGACATCGACCGAATGGGATCGGCCGCCCGACAGGCCGAACAGCGACTCTCGACCCCAGCACGCGGATGGCAAGGGGCCATCGTCGCCACCGAGTCGATCGCATGAGCATGGAGGGTCGCGGCGATCAGCAACGAAGCCGACAACCGCGCTGAGCAGACATCCACGACCGGATCGTGCCCGCGCACCGGAACTGTCGGTCACCGCGTTTACCCTGTTGGCGAGGTTCGGAGAGTGATGAGCAGTGATCGGGTAGTGGCACGAGCCGCACGGCTGCGTCGGTTGCGCGACGCCGACGCCGGCTTGGCCCTGCTGCGCGCCGACCTGCTGCCCGTGCTGGTGGCGGTGCTCGCCGAACGCTTCACCGGCACCCGCCGCAGTTGGCCGTCGGCGGAGTTCCTCGAGTTGCTCGCCGACGACCTGGACGTGTTGCGCGACGCCGGCTTCGACCTGCCCCGCACTGCCCAGGACTACCTGTCGGAGTGGGTGCGGCAAGGGTTTCTGATCCGCCGTGCCGGCGAGGCCCGCGAAGAGATCATCGAGCCGTCGCCGGCTACCGCCCGCGCCCTGCGATTCGCGACCGACCTTGAGTCGCCGCACTCGGCGGTCACTTCGTCACGCCTCAGCAACCTCGCCGAACTTCTGAACCGGCTGGCGATGGACACCGACCCCGAGCAGGCGTCCAGGCTGGAGAACCTGCAACGGCAACGTGACCTGTTGGACGCCGAGATCGCTGCCGTCGAGGCCGGGCGCTACACCCCGCTGAGCGACGATCTCGCCCTGGAGCAGTTGACCGAGATCGTGCATCTGGCCGCCGAGATTCCGGACGACTTCGGACAGGTCAGCGCGGCACTGGAAGAGCTCAACCGGGGGCTGCGGGAACAGATCATCGGCCAGTCCGGGTCGCGCGGCGACATTCTCGACGAGGTGTTCGCCGGGGTCGACCTGCTGGAGAACTCCGAGGCCGGGCGGACCTTTGCCGCCTTCCACTCCTTGGTGCTCGACCCCGAGCAGGCGGTCGCCCTCGATCAGGCGGTCGACAGCGTGCTGTCGCGTGAGTTCACCGCGGCGCTGACCCGCGACGAGGTGGTGTTCTTGCGCCGGCTACTCACCACCCTGCAGCGCGAGAGCACCAGCGTGCGCCAGGTGATGACCGGGTTCTCGCGCAGCCTGCGGCGCTTCGTCGAGACCCACGCCTACCGGGAACACCGGCGGCTGGCCACAGCGCTGGGGCAGGCTCAGTCGGCGGCCGTGGCGGCGTCCAGGGTGGCCCGGCTGTTCGACCCATCCGGGTACGTGCTCGATTCGAGTTCGGTGCCGATGCGCTCGATCAGTTCGTGGGGCCTGCACAACCCGGCCGACGTCCGCACCGCCCAGCCGGTGACCGAGCACGTCGCCGCGCCGCTCGATCTGGCCACGCTGCGGCGCCAGGTGCGCGAGAGCGAGATCGACTTCGCCGAGCTGCGTGGTGCCGTGGTCGATGTGCTGCAGCGCCGACGGGTGGCGAGCATCGCCGACGTGCTCAGCGAACATCCGGCCAGCCAGGGGCTGGCTTCGGTGGTCGGGCTGCTGTTGCTCGCCCACAGCGCCGGCAGCCGGGCCGACGGCGTCGAGAACCTCACCTGGCGTGGGGTGACCGGTGCTCCGAGATCTGTCAGTGTGGCCCGCTACGTTTTTCACGATGTTCCCGACGAGTGGAGAACGGCATGAACGCGCGCCGCGCCTACGACGACATCCTGCCTGCTGCCCAGCGTGACGAGACCGACGCCCCGGCGGCCCCCGGGGGTCTTCCCGAATCGACCAGCCGTGCGTTGGTGCAACTGCTGCAGGGCCCCTACCTGATGCGCGAGCGGCACCCGAAGCTGTGGCCGGCGCTGCTCGCCGACGAGCCGGTGATCAGGCAGCGGCTGGCCGACCTGTTCCTCGACCTCGTGATCGACACCGATGCCGGGCTGGCTTTCGTCCGCAACCGCAACGACCTCGAAGGCGATCTGCCGAAGGTGATCCGCAGCACCCCGCTCACCCTGATCGACACCGCCCTGGTACTGCACCTGCGTGACCTGCTGCTGCGGGCCGAGGCATCCGAGGGCCGGGTCTTCGTCGGCCGCGACGAGATCGACGACCACCTCGGCGTGTATGCGGCCGCCAGCAGCACCGACCGGGTCACCTTCGCCAAACGGGTGAACGCGTCGGTGGAGAAGCTGAAGAAGAACTCGGTGCTGCTCAGCTCCGCCGAGGAGGGACGCTACGAGGTCTCGCCGATCTTGGCCATGGTGTTCGACGCCGACCAGGTGTTGGCCGTCGCGCGCGAACTGCGCGCCCTGGCCGGGGTCGCCGAACCCGGCGACGATGGCGATCTGACCAGGGCAGGCGGTGCAGCATGAATTTCGACGGTCAGCACCGGCTGCGGCGGGTGCAGTTGGTGAACTGGGGCACGTTCAACGGCGCCTTCGACCTCGCGGTGCCCCGCTCGGGGCTCCTGGTCACGGGCCCGTCAGGGTCGGGTAAGTCGTCGTTGTTGGACGCACTGGCGGCGGTGCTGGTGCACCCGAAATGGCTGCAGTTCAACGCCGCCGCGCAAGAAGGCGGGGTCACCGACCGAGCCCGTTCGCTGCTGTCGTACGTGCGCGGTGCCCATAAGCGTGAAGCGGACGCCGAGAGCGGCGAGGTCGCAACCGCCTACCTGCGGCCGGGCGCCACCTGGAGCGGCATCGCGCTCACCTTCGACGACGGTGACGGCCGGCTGACCACGCTGATCCGGTTGTTCCATCTGGCCCGCGGGGCGAACGCCGTCACCGACGTGAGTTCGCTGTTCGTGCTGGCCGACGAGGCTGTGGAGCTGCTCACGCTCGCCCCGTTCGCCCAGAACGGGTTGCAGCAGCGCCAGTTGAAGGCGGCCCACCCCACCTGGCCGGTCGCCCCCACCTACCCGCCGTTCGCGGCCCGGTTGCAGCGCCGGCTCGGGTTGGCCTCCGACCAGGCGCAACGGCTGCTGCACAAGACCCAGTCCGCCAAGAGCCTGACCAGTCTCGACACGCTGCTGCGCGAGTTCATGCTCGACGCGCCCGACACCTTCGAGTTGGTGCAGCAGGCGATCGCGCAATTCCAAGAGCTGGCGGCCGCGCACTCCTCCGTCGTCGACGCGCGGCGCCAGGTCGAGACGCTGCACCCGTTGCAGCAGATCGCCGTCGAGCACGGCGAGCTGGAGTCGCGCCAGGCCGTCCTCGCCGAGGAACAACTGCATCTCGACGCCGTCAGGCTGCACCTGCAACTGCAGCGCTCCGCGGCGCAGGAGCAACAGCTCGCTGACACCCTCACTGGCCTGGAAATCGAGGTGCAACGAGCCGACGCCGCCCTGGCCGAGCGGCGCCGCGACCGTGACACCGCCAAGAGCGCCGTAGACGGACTGGGCGGTCAAGAACTCACCGCCCTGGAGCGCGACGCCGACGACCAGGCACAGCGGCTGGAGCGGGTCACCCGGCAACGGGCCCGGGCCGAGCAACTCGCGTCCGGCTGCGGACTGACCCTGCCCGACACGGCTGCGGAGTGGAGCGCGTTCCAGGCGACCGTGTCGGCACGGCTGGCAGAACTGGCCGAGACCACCGAGCAGAAAGAGCGACGCTACTCGTTGAGCGGGGCGCACGCCGACGCGCAACAGCAGCTTCGGCGGCTGCAAGCCGATCTCGACAGCCTGAACCGCCAAGGATCGACCATTGAGCCCGGCCTGCTGGCGCTTCGCGACGACCTGTTGCGTTCAACCCGGGTGCCGCGCGAGCGGCTGCCGTTCGCCGGCGAGTTACTGGCTGTGCATGCCGAGCACGCCGAGTGGACCGGCGCCATCGAGCGGGTGCTGTACTCGTTCGCCCGCACCCTGCTGGTGCCGGACGACCTGTACCCACACGTGAGTGAGCTGATCGAACAGCGACATCTGGGCCTGCGGCTGCGCTACGACCGGGTGCCGTCTTCGTATCGCGAGGCCGGCACCCCGTCCGATTCGCGCTCGCTCACCCTGCGGCTGGACGTGGTCGACTGCGAGTTCGCCGGCTGGCTGCGCGCCACCGTGGCCACCCGATTCGACTACGCCTGTGTCGGCTCGGTGGCCGAACTGCGTGCCGTGCAGCGCGGGGTCACTCGAACCGGGCAGGTGCGGCATTCGGCCACCCGGCACGAGAAGGACGACCGAACCAAGGTCGACGATCGCCGATTCTGGGCGCTCGGCTCATCCACCGATGCCAAACGAGACGCACTGCAGACCGCGATCGCCGAGGCGCAGGAGGCCGAGCAGGGCGCCCGCAACCAACGCGACCACGCCGAGCAGCGTCGTGACGCCAGGCAGCAACAGGCTGCCGAGCTCGACCAGTTGGCCAGCATGGAGTGGCCCGAACTCGACCGCGCCGGAGTGGCCCTCCAGCTCGAGCAGACCCGTGCCCGGGCGGCCAGGCTGCGGGCCACCAATGCCGACTTGGCGGCTGCACTGAACGCCTTCGAGGTGGCCGAATCCGCGGTCAGGCAAGCCGAGAAGCTGCAACGCAGCCTGCTGGAGGAGCAGTCCGGGGTGCGGCACCGGTGGAGCGCCCTCACCGAGCGTCGTGCACGTTGGAGCGAGGAACTCACCCCGCTGCCGCCGGTGCCGCCGGCAACGCACGCCGCCCTGACCACTCGGTTCGCCGAGGCGTCCGACGAACCGGACGTCGCCGCCCGCGCAATCGCCCACGACCTGGCGTCGGCCGCCCAGAAGGTCACCGCACGACTCGAGCAGAACCATCGGCGCACCGAGCGGATCATGCAGGACTACAAGCAGAACTGGCCCGCCCGCGCCGCCGACCTGGCCATTCAGGCCGACTTCCTGCCCGACTACCTGACGATCCTGGAAGCCCTGCGTGCCGACCGACTGCCCGAGTTCGAGGACCGCTTCTTCGACCTGCTGCAGAGCCAGTCCCGCAACAACATCGGAGCCATCGCGCAGGTGCTGAACAACTCCCGCCGCGAGATTCGCGAACGCGTCGATCCGATCAACGCGTCGCTGCTGCGCACCGAGTTCGCCCCGGGCAGGCATCTGCACGTGCGGGTCGACGACCGCCGGCTGCCCGAGGTGACCGAGTTTCTGCGCACGCTGGCCGAGATCACCTCCGGTTCGCTGGAGGATGCCTTGGGCTCTGACCTGAGCAGCGAGGCGCGCACCGCCGCCGAGCAGCGATTTGTGGTGCTACGCGATCTGCTCACCCGGCTGGCCTCCTCAGAGCCGATCAATCAGCGCTGGCGCAACCAGTGCCTCGACACCCGGCTGCACGTGCAATTCGTCGCCGAAGTGCGCGACGGCGACGGCCGGGTCGTCGACCTGTACACCGGCGCCGGCGGCCTGTCGGGCGGCGAACGGCAAAAGCTGGTGGTGTTCTGCCTGGCGGCGGCGCTGCGCTATCAATTGGCCCGCGACGGTGACGACCAACCCAACTACGGGCTGGTGGTGCTCGACGAGGCGTTCGACAAGACCGACCCGGCGTTCACCCGGGCCGGGCTGGACGTCTTTCGCAGCTTCGGCTTTCAACTGGTGCTAGCCACCCCGCTGAAGATGCTGCAGACCCTGGAAGATTACGTCGGCGGTGCGGCGGTGGTGCTCAACGAGCCGGGCGTCGGGTCACGGTTCGAGGTGATGCTGTTCGAGGACGCCGAGCAGACCCAGCGGATCCCGAGCGACGGTGCACGGGTCGACTCAACCGAGCCTTCCGGCAGCCATCTGTCCGCGACCCAACCGACCCTGGGCGAACCGTCCGATGCCCAACCCACCCTGAGCGAACCATCCGACGCCCAACGGCCCCCCGGTCAGCCAACCTTGGATGGGCACCAGGAGAATCTGGTGTGAGAACCGTGGCCGACCTCAAGGCCTGGGCCGTGACCAAGTATCGGGCCGGTAATCGCCGCTGGCTCGGCAGCGACGACCTCGGCGCAAGCCTCGAACTCGGCTATCCCTTGCAGCCACCGACCGAGACGATCGCCGTCGCCGACACAGCCGCCGTGATCCGCTGGGTGGGCGCCTGGAGGACGGCCACGCTCCCGCCCGGCGTCGACATCGCCTGGCGCCAGGTGCGTTGGCGCAGCCTGGGCACCCAACAGTTGCCTGCCAGTGTGACGGTGCGCGGCGCGGACGCCGTGGCGGCTCTGGCCGGCGCGTCGACCCCCTGGCGCAGGCTGTCGGGGGTCAGCGAGCGGCTGCGTGCGCGCTGGCCAACCGCCGCAATGGCCGAAGCGCTGCCGGGCCTGGTGGCTGCCCTGCTGAAGCTGAGCGATGACGACGAGACGCGGCTGTGCGCCGTCGTGGAGTGGTTTCTCGACCACCCCGAGTCGGGTCTGTTCGGCCGCCAGCTACCCGTCGAAGGGGTCGACACCAAGTGGCTGGAGCGGCACTCGACGCTGGTCAAGCGGTTGGTGGCCGCGCATACCGGCAGCACCGACCTCGGCCTGCGGCACGAGGCTCGCCGGTTCCGGGTCAGGGTGCTGGATTCCGCCATCGCCGGCGAACTACTCGACTTCAACGCCCCGACCAGTGAACTCAGCCGTCACGACTGGCGTCCGCGCTGGGTGCTGATCTCAGAGAACCTACAGACCGCCGGCCGCCCTCGAACCGATGCCCGGCGTCATTGCCGTGCACGGCAACGGCCTGGTGGTCACCGAACTCGCCGCCGTGGCGTGGATCGCCGGCTCGCGAGTGCTCTACTGGGGCGACCTCGACAGCCACGGCCTGGCCATTCTGGGCGAGCTGCGGGCCGTGCTGCCGCAAACCGAGTCCGTTCTGATGAACACCGAGGTGCTCCAGCGCTTCGCACACCTCGCCGTCGCCGATCCGACGCCCAGACGTGGTGCGATCGGGCACCTCACCCCCGGCGAGACCCGGGCACTGGAGTGGTTGCGCGAGGGTGATCTGCGGCTCGAGCAGGAGCGCATCCCCTGGCCCTACGCGGCGGCCGCGATCAGCCAGGCCATGGGGGTGGGGCAGGACTCCAGCGGCAGCCGGGTCAGATGATTGGGCCCGGCCACGAACCGAGCCATCCACGATCGGCCAGGCGCTGTGCACAGGACCCTGACGCACAAGGTCCAGCGATTGCTGAACCAGCTCCCTGGTCATCGAATCCGCAGAACCGGGCTACCCCCCCCCCGGTCGCGGCAGCACGGATCTCGGGTGACGAGGCCCCGCTCAGTCGTTCACACCGACGAATGGCTGATCGACCCGCGAGGCGCGCACCACCTGGTGAATGAACTCCAGCTTGCGCGCCACCGGTACCGGAATGTGAAACGGGTACAGGTCGCCCTTGCCGACGGCGTGGTTGGCCCGATTCAGCAGGTGCGAAACCCACTGCCAGTCGTCCAGGGCCTCGCTGAAGGGCGCATCGGCGTACGACATCCGCGGGGTCACCTCGTGATCGAGCAGGGCCGTGCGCTCCGGGTTCAGCTCCAAACCGCCGGCGGCCACGATGGTCAGCGTCGCCTGAATGTGCAGGTAGTGAGCGAAGGTCTCGGCGAAGTCCTCCCACGGGTGCATGGTGGCGTATGAGCTGATGTAGCTCTCGGCCCAGTCGCCCGGCGCTCCCTGCTTGTAGTGCCGGTCGATGGCGTCGCGGTATGAGGCGGTCTCGTCGCCGAACAACGCGCGGCAACGGTCGAGCAACTCGCCGCCAGGCGCTTCGACGAGTTGCCACTGGTAGTAGTGGCCGACCTCGTGGCGAAAATGCCCAAGCATGGTCCGGTACGGCTCGTCGAGTCGAATGCGCATGCTTTCGCGGTAGTCATCGAGCGATTCGGCAAGGTTGATCGTGATCACCCCGTTGGCATGCCCGATGATCACCGAACCCTGCCCCGGTGATTTCGACGACAGCAGGTCGAACGCCAGCCCACCCTCGCGCACCCAGTGCGGCACCACGGGCAGCCCCAGGGTGGCGAGGTCGCGCAGCAACCGCCGCTTCGACTGCCCCGTGCTGGCCAGCTTCGCCCGGGCCACCAGGTCGTCGGGGTGAGGGCTGCGGCGAGTCAGCCGGCACGAGTAGCACGACATCGCCGACGACCCCGACGGAACCGCCCAGTTGCACTTCCACTCGCGTTGGTCGCATGGACGGTGCGTGGTCGCCGTCAGCGGCAGGGGGCGAAAACCGTTCGGGTCGAACATGACGGGGGTGCTGCAGGTGGGGCACTCAAGTGACTCAAGCCACAG
Organism: Micropruina sp.; assembly: GCF_047602085.1. GTDB lineage: Bacteria > Actinomycetota > Actinomycetes > Propionibacteriales > Propionibacteriaceae > Micropruina. The sequence goes on along the minus strand of NZ_JASGID010000002.1, from coordinate 1,044,211 downwards.
GGCGCTGGAGCACTGCAGACATTGCAGAATGGGCACGGGTTCAGGCTAGTGCGGAGGCTGGCTCCATGGCGAAGACGCGCTCAGGTGGGGCGCTCGCGGAGGAATGTGCGTATTGATCTGCGCGCTGCCCGCCCTTGTGTCACAGCGCGCAGCAATGAGCGTTATGGCCACCGCCGCAACAAGCCATAACGCTCATTTCGCCGCGGGAAGGTCCCAGGTCGGCGGGGGCCATCGCGAAAACGCGCGTATCTCCGCGGGCACGCGGCCAGGCCGGATCAGGTCAGGCCGGGTCAGGTCAGGTCAGGTCAGGCCGCGCCACGCCGGGCCGGGCCGGGTCAGGTCGCGCCGGGCCGGGCCGGGTCGGGTCGGGCCGGGCCGGGTCAGGTCGCGCCGGGCCGAGTCAGGTCAGGTCAGGCCGCGCCACGTCGGGCCGGGTCAGGTCGGGCCGCGCCACGTCGGGCCGGGTCAGGTCGGGCCGCGCCACGTCGGGCCGGGTCAGGTCGGGCCGCGCCACGTCGGGCCGGGTCAGGTCGGGCCGGGTCAGGTCGGGTCGGGTCAGGTCACAACCTGCCCTGGGATGAACACCTGCCACGTCCCCTCCCGCCAGGATCAACACCCGCCCTGCGCCCAGCGGGCCGACACCCACACTGCACTCCAGTGGCCCAGCACAGCGCCGCACCCGGGCACACTGGGGGCATGGATTGGTGGGGCATCGGGGTGATCCTGGCCGTCGGCATCACGGTCGTCGCGTTCGGCTACCTCGACGATCGTCGTAAGACCCGCGAGCGCGACGCGGCCATGGCGGCGCCGCCCCAGCGCGACATCCCCCGCTTCGAGCCGACGCACAGCACCCCGGAGTACCTCAACGAACTGACCGCGCGGCAGCGTCCGCACAAGCTGGCCAGTACCGACCTGAGCGAGTTGACCCGCACCGACCTGAAGGCGGCCCAGGCGTCCGCGGCCAGCGTCGCCGCGGGTATTGCCACGACCAGCTTTGTCACAGATGGCCCCACGGGCTGGGCGGTCGCGACCGATCCGGTCGTGGCGGTGCTGAGTGGCCGGGTCGACACGGTGCGCGAACTGCTGCCCCTGCTGGAGCGTGCGCAGTGCGCCAAGCGACCGCTGGTCTTGGCAGCCCCGGGGTTCAGCCCCGAGGTGCTCGACACCCTGGCCGCCAACACCGTGCAGGGCAAGCAGCAATGCCTGCCAGTGGTGGTGAACGCCGAGCAGGCCGAACGGCTCAGCGCCCTCACCCTGGCCCGCCCGCTCTCACACAGCGACCTGCAGGCGGGTTGGCTGCCCGACGAAGCGTTGGGCAGCATCGACACCTGGCTCAGCGATCGCACCACCAGTTGGCTGATCGCCTATTGAGCTCGCCGCTGGCGCTTCGGCGAGACGCACGCAACCTCGGAGACCCGAGAGATATCTCAAGTAACGCTCAAGGTGTCTTCAGGTTCAGCGGCTGGCACCTGACGCCGCCACTCCGCTTCCCCGCCCCGTGCCCTTACGCGTAGCCGAGTTCGTCCAGGCGCTCGTCGTCGATGCCGAAGTAGTGGGCCACCTCATGCCACACCGTGATGCGCACCTCGTCGACCACCTGCCGCTCGTCGTCGCACAGGTCGAGAATCGCGTCGCGGTAGATGACGATGCGGTCGGGCAGTACGCCCGAGTACCACGAATCACGCTGCGACAAGGGAATACCGTCGTAGAACCCGAGCAGGTCGGGGTCGGGCTCGGCAGCCCGGGGTTCGATCACCAGCACGCAGTTCTGCACCAGGGCGGCCAGGTCGGTGGGTATCTGCGCGATCGCCTGATCGACCAGTTGGTCGAACCGTTCCTCGCTCATCGAGACGGGCATGCAGCCACTGTAGACAACTGAGTGCGACTACAAATCACATCGTTGTCGTTTTTGCGATCCACCCGGCGTGTCGACTTGCCTCGGCGCCACAACCCAACCTTCGGCGTTGTTGCCGGCGCGAACCCGTGCGTAGAGTCCTGCGCATTCTGAGGCCGTTGTGACGGCTGCGACGAACCGGGCAGCGGTCGTCCGATCAAATGACTGGGGAGTGATCGAAACCAATGGGTCAGCGGACGAGCGCCACCACGCGCACGCTCATCGCGGTCGTGACGAGCGTGGCGCTGAGCTTCAGCCTGGGCGGCCTGCTGATCGCCGGATCCGCCAGCGCGGCCGTGGCGTACGTGGCGACCGGAGCGGTCAACGTGCGTTCGGGCCCCGGCACCTCGTACTCGGTGCTGGGCGTGCTGCACCTGGGCGACTCGATCAGCGGCACGAGCACGAGCAATGGCTGGGTGCAGGTCACCTTCGAGGGAGCCAATGCCTACGTGTCGGCCAGCTACCTGAAGCAGTCGGCCACCGCCACCGCCACCGCCAGTGCCACCACCACGACCGGCACCGCCGGCACCAAGGTCACCACCGCAGACCTGAACCTACGCTCGGGGCCGAGCCTGGAGGCGTCGGTGGTGAAGGTGATCGCCAAGGGCACCACGGTGAGCACCACCGGCACGGTCACCGGAACCTTCGCCCAGGTGACCATCGACGGCGCAACCAACTGGCTCTCGACCAAGTACCTCGCCGACGCGGCGACCACGACCCCGGCCATCGCCTACCGGGCGGTGACGACCGCGGCGCTGGCCATGCGCGCCACCCCCCAAATCGAAGCCAAGTCGGCGGGCACACTGAAAGCCGGCTCGACGGTGTCACTGACCGGCACGCATTCCGAGAGCTACTCACAGATCGTCAACGACGGGGCGGTGCTGTGGGTGCTGACGGGCTACCTGAACACGGAGGGCCAGGGGACCGACGTGCCGGTGCTGCCCACCTCGGCAGGCAAGCGGTACGTGGCGGTCGACGAGGTGAACATTCGCGCCACCTCGGCATCGGACGGCAAGGTGGTCGGCTCGGCGACCGAGGGCACGGTGCTGACCATCACCGGCAAGACGGCCAGCAGCCGCAGCGAGGTGATCTACAACGGGGAGCGCCGCTGGGCCTACTCGTCGTACCTGTCGAAAACCCAGCCGAGCGCATCGTCGAGCACCAGCGACGGCGGCAGCCTCGGCAGCACCAGCCTCGACCGCACCAACGCCTACATTCACGTGATCGTGCGCGAGATCAGGGCCGAGTTCCCGCAGATCAAGACCATGTACGGCTGGCGCATGTACAGCGCGTACTCGTCCGACCACCCGAGCGGACGGGCACTCGACATCATGATTCCCAAGTACAAGACGTCGTCGGGCATCTCGCTCGGCAACAAGATCGCCCGCTACCTGCAAGACAACTACAAGCGGCTGCACGTGCACTACCTGATCTGGCGGCAGCGGCAGTGGAACGTCGAGCGCAACACCAACCCCACCACCGGCTGGCGCAAAATGTCGGACCGGGGTGGCGCCACCGCCAACCACATGGACCACGTACACGTGTCGGTCTACGCACCGTGACCTGATTGCCCACCAATCAGCGCGCCCGCCGTTGGTCGAGCGTGTCGAGACCACTGGCCAGCGAGCGCACGCTGACGACCACACGCTCAGTAATTTCCGGCCCGTTCAGGGGACGGTTCTCATTGGTTCAGGGGACGGTTCCTAACGGTTCAGGGGACGGTTCCCAATGGTTCAGGGGACGGTTCCTAACGGTTCAAAGGTGCGGGATGGTCAATCTGAAACCAGTTGGAGAAGACAAGTCACACCACTGCTGACTAGGTCTTTCATCCAGCATCCCGAACAGGATTCGAACCCGCACCGCCCCCTCGAAAGGGTGCTCCGTGGCACCTTCGGTGCGTTCATGGCGTTCACTTGAGCGCCTAGTAGTGTGTCGTGTCTAAATATTTTGGTATAGGTGTCGGAGTTTGATGCGGGCGTCGTTTGTCGTGAACTGCCAGTCGACTTGCCGTTGGTCGTCGTTGGTCGCTTTCTGCCAGGCGGCGAGTTCGGCGTTGAGGACGTCGAGGTCGTCGATGCGGCGGGTGAGGCATTGCCGGCTGAGGGCGGACAGCTCGATCTCGGCGATGTTGAGCCAGGAGCCGTGCTTGGGTGTGTAGTGGATCTCGAGCCGTTCGGCGAGAGCGCGGGCCTTCGCGGGCTCGAACGCCTCGTAGAGCGAGCCGAGGGTATGGGTGTTGAGGTTGTCCATGACGAGGACGACGCGTTCGGCGTCGGGGTAGTCCATGGTCAGTAGCCGGTCCACGCCCGCGGCCCAGTCGATCCGGGTCCGCCGCGGCTTCGCGTCGACGTGGCGGTGTCCGGCGAGCGGCTCGACCCAGACGAAGATCGAGCAGGTGCCGTGACGGACGTACTCCGAGTCCTCTTTGAGATCGTGGCCGGGGCGCGCCGGGATCGGGTCACGAGCGTGGCCGAGCAGCTGGTACGGCTTCTCGTCCATGCACACCACCGGCACTGCCGGGTCGAAGGGCCGGTGGTAGACCTCCAGAACATCCTCCATCCGCGCCACGAACTCGGCGTTGGCTTTCGGCGGGATCGTCCAGCACTTCTTTAAGTGAGGACGAAGCCCCCCTTTTTCAGGGCCCGCCCAATCGTGGAGTGATCCAGAGGCGGCAGCCCGTCGGTAAGGGCCACGTGTTTCTCCAGCAGCCGCAACGACCACCGGTCGAACCCCTCCGGCGGTCTCGTGCACGCCAGCGCGATCACCCGCGCCTCGACATCCCCGGTCACCTTCGGTGGCACCGGCGGCGTGACCCGTTTGCGACGGCGAATCACCTCATCGGCATCCCCACCGGACTCGACGAACCGCTTCGCGATCAAATACACCGTCTGCTCGGACACCCCGACACGCTCCGCGACAACCCGCCGACCCGGCACGACCCTCGCGTTCTCATCCAGCTCAAGCAGAACCCTCGCCCGCGCAATCATCCGCGCCGGATGCGTCCCCCGCGACACGACCCTCGTCAACTTCACACGATCCTCAGCCGTCAACGCGACGACATGATCCTTCAGCCTGGGCACGATACGACTCCTCCCGATCAAGCATCAATCAGGACAAGCCAATCCCACCCATTACCAAACCATTAGGAGCGACACTCCACTAGTGAGAGCACTCCGTTCGAGGTCTCGACAAGCTCGACCAGCGTTCCCTCAATATGCCCTAGGGCCAGAAACGGCATCCCCAACGGGATTCGAACCCGCGCTGCCGCCTTGAAAGGGCGGTGTCCTAGGCCGCTAGACGATGGGGACCTGACCGCTCAACCATACCGGCCCCGGCTTGGCACGCCCAAACGCGTCTGGTCTGGTCGGGTGTGCCGCTACCTCCCGGTTCGAAGGGGGCGTCCGGGTCAAGTCCGGAGGCGACTGAGCGAGAGGTGGGTCGTGTGGCTGAACCGTTGGGAACCGTCCCGTGAGCCGACGAGAACCGTCCCACATCCGGCATGAGCGGCACATCCCGCACCATCAGCAGGTCGAGGACGGCCCCTGCCACAGCTCGATCGCAATCAGGTTGGCAAGGTCCGGCACAGTCCGGGGGCAGCTCACAATCAGGCGGGTGCCCATCCCCCAGCACCCGTCACCCCGCATTGACAAGGCGTTTCGGCCAGCTCAGCAAACGCCGAATGCAATCACCTCCGCAGGCTCAGAGGCGTCAACACCATGGCACGTCGGTCGTGAGTGCACCGTCGCCACCATGATCACTCGTCATGCTTGCGCGTCTCGCAAACCCCGCTGCAGTAAGGTCACGGGTACTGCCACGCGAAGGGAAGCCGGTGCGAATCCGGCGCTGACGCGCAACCGTGAGCCGATCGTTCGGCAAGTCGGGTTACTTCACGTGGCGCAAGGCCCTACCCGCTGTCGCGAATGCATCGGGGGCGGTGCGTCCGTCCCTTGTGCAGCAGCAAAAGGATGACGACGATGCACGCTGCCTGGCCCCTGCCCGACCAGTCACCGCTCCCGCTACGGTTCGATGCCGCCCTGCGCACCTGGCTCGACCGGCGCACCGGCACCGTCGCGGCCAAGACGCTGCGCGCCGACCAAGACCTGCTGAGGCTCGTTCCCCAGGCGTTCCTGGCCAGGCCGTTGGCCACCATCGGCCCCAAAGACGTGACCGGCATACTCAGCCGAATGCGCGCCCGCGGGCTGTCGGAACCATCGGTGCGCCGGCACCGCTCCAGCCTGTCACAGTTCTTTGCCTGGAGCGTGCGGAGCGGGCTGATCACGGCCTCTCCGGTCGAACCGCTGGGCGGCTTATTGCCACCCGCCCCGGCCACGGTCAATCCCTTCACCGCGGACGAGCTCGAAGCGGCCTGGCGGCAATGGTGCGGCCACTCGACCGTGCTGGCGGACGTGATGCTGATCCTCGCCCGCACCGGGCTGCGCTGGAGCGAGGCGCGGGCCCTGACCACCGCGGACGCCACCCCCGACTCCATCGTGGTCGGCCGGCGCTGCAGCGAGGGCGGCACCCTGCGCCGACTGCCCCAAGCCCAGCGCCGTGCGGTGCCGGTGGCGCCCCGCATTCGGCCGATCATCGGGCGCCTGATCGCTGGACGCGACCCCGCCGAGTTGCTGCTGACCACGGGTTTCGGGTCGCAACTTCATCGCACCGCGGTATTGCGCAGGCTGAACTGGGCCGAGACCGGACGCGGCCGGCGGCTGCACGATCTGCGGCACACGGCCGCCCACCTATGGCTGGCCGAGGGGGTGTCGACCCGCGATGTCCGGGCCTGGATGGGCCCCACCCGGCTGGCCGAATAGCCTGCCCCTGAGCCTCGATCCTGACTGAGACGCCGAACGCCCCGGGGTTACCGGGGCGTTGTCGGTGGCCAGGACCGGGGTCGAACCGGTGACCTTTCACTTTTCAGGCGAACGCTACTACCAGCTGAGCTACCTGGCCTCTCGAGCGATTGCTCGCTCAGCGACCCCGACGGGACTCGAACCCGCGACCTCCGCCGTGACAGGGCGGCGCGCTAACCAACTGCGCCACGGGGCCTTGACAGGCCTCACCGGTCGTTTCCGACCGGCCCAGAAACTATAACAGCCTGTCGCAGAGGGGTGGAAATCGACAGGATCGGCACCGACCGACCCCCGCCGCTCCGGAATGGCTGAGGCCCCCGCCTGCGACGAAACAGGCGTGGCGAAGCCACGCTCACCCAGAGGGGATGATGCTCAGGTGCGTGCTGGGGCGGCGACCAGCCGACTTCACCCATCTGCGGAATCTCCTAGAAAGCGCTGATCAACGCAACCTCCGCTGGTCGAGCCTGTCGAAACCCGTAGCCAGAGCACTCCGCTCGAGGCCTCGACACGCTCGACCAACGAAAATGCAGCACTGATCAACGCAACCCTCGCTGGTCGAGCCTGTCGAAACCCGTAGCCAGAGCACTCCATTCGAGGCCTCGACACGCTCGACCAACGAAAAAGCAGCACTTCCCTTAAGCCACCTGCGAGGCCCGCACCAGCCAGGCCCTGGCCAGATCGAGCCGGGCCAGCGCCGTCGGCGTGTCGGCCCCGGCAATCAGGCTCAGAATCACCGCTGCCGTGCGCGCCCGCAACGAAGCCGGGTGCACCCGACGTTCGAAGTCGCTGCGCCAGAGTTCCACGATCTCGGCCACCCGGCCGTAGTGCTCCGGCGAAAGATGCGGCAACACCGCGACATGCCCCAATAGGCAGGCCAGGTCGTCTTCGCGTCGCCCCGGGCCTACAGAATCGACGTCGATCACCGAACTCGCCCGTCCGTTCAGTGTGAAGATGTTGGCCTCGTAGAAGTCGCCGTGGGTCGGCACCACCGGACCGACCGGGGCGCTGATCAGCAGCCGCTTGAGTTGCGCGGTGACGTCCATGATCTCGGTGCGCAACTGTGGCAGCGCGACGACCGCGCCGGCGGCGTGAAAGTCGATCCGGTCACTCCACGACTCTCGGCGACTGAACCGCACCGCTTCGACGGGCAGAGCGTCGAGCAGGGCGACCAGCGACTCCGGTGCGGGCAACTGCGAAGGGTCGTGCCGCCAGGCCACCAGCGCATGGGCCAGCGAAGCACCCTCTGCGACCGTGCTGATCACCACCCCAGGCTCGGGTTCTGCAAGCAGGGCCGGGGTGATCCCGGCCGCATGCAGCAGCCGCTGACGCTCGGCCAGGTCGGACGCCTTGCCGGGCCGCAACACCTTGACGAACCCCGGACGGCTGCCCCGTGCGGCCAGCACCGCCCGGCGCAGCGGGCGATAGGCGAGCATCTCGAGTTCGACCGGGGCACCCAGCCATTCACTGACCACAGCGGCACTGCACGCCGAGGGCAACCCCGGCAGCCGAGGGTCGGCAGGGTGCCGCCAGGCGCGCAGCACCAGCCGGTTGTGAATCAGGGTCGCGACGCCCTGCTCGATGTCGGCGGAGGTTAGTCCCAGCCACTCCTGGGTCGGTGCCGCGGCGGACGGCAGGTCGTAGCAGATGCGAAAGACCGCACTGACGTCGATGCCCGGACGGTGGTGCGCCTTGTCGAGTTCGAAGCGAAACCCAGGCAGGTGTGCGTTGGGATCGCCGGTGAGCGCCAGTTGCAACACCTCGCCGACCGCGGGCGAGGTGATCAGTGCATGTGCCCGGTCGACGGTCATCGACACTCCTTCGATCGTCACTGAACGGTCGCCTCGTGCTGTGAACCTCAGGTGGCTCGCCGGCGGTTCCCTCGGCAAGCACTGATCAACACAACCACCGCTGGTTGAGCCTGTCGAAACCCCTAGCCAACGCACTCCGTTCGAGGTCTCGACACGCTCGACCAGCGAAAATCAGCGGTTCCCCAGAGGCAGCCCGCACCGGATGGGCGCGAGCAGCCCGGTCCAGCCGGCGGCAGCGATCTGAGGACACACCCCTAGCATGCCGGATGCCCGCCGCAGGGCGGGCGACATCTACTGGGTCAGTCGTTGCTGGCCGCCGAGGGCCGCTGGTTGGGCTGTTCGACGTGTTCGCGAAGTGGCCGTGTTCGCCGCATTGGGCGTAGTGACAGTGGTCGCTGTGCTCGCTGTCGGCGGCAGTGCTCATTGTCGGCGCCGTGCTCGGGGTCGACGCCATGCTCACGGTCGGCGGCAGTGCTCGGGGTCGGCGCCGTGCTCGGGGTCGGCGCCGTGCTCATCGTCAGCGGCGTGCTCACGGTCGGCGCCATGCTCACGGTCGGCGCCGTGTTGGTCGTCGCCGGCACGTGCTGCGCGCCGCCGAGGCTCGGTGCGCCGGCGATCGCAGCGGCGGCCGGGCCCGAATCTGTCGCGAGCTGGCCCGGCTGACCGGCGAACGCGGTCGCGGTGCCCGCGAAGGCCGTGAGACCCGAGGCCCCCGACACCGGTGCCTGGCAAGCCACCAGCGGGCAAGGCGTCCGTGCGGCCAGCGACGCCCTCGATCAGGGTGCGACCGTGCCGCCACTCTGAGATGGTTGGCGCACTCTACGGAGAGCGCTGATTTTTCGCTGGTCGAGCGCGTCGAGACCTCAAACAAAGTGCCCTCACGAGGGGTTTCGACGTAGACGAGCGGTGGGCGCATTGATCCGCACGTCCCTAGGCTCGTCGCATGCCGACCTTCACCAAGACCCGTCCAGACGCCCCGGACGGCTTCTTCGCGGCCGAAGCCGCCGGATTGCGCTGGCTCACGGTGCCGGGCGGCGTGCGGGTCGTCGCGGTGCACCAAGTCACCCGCAGCTCGCTGATCATCGAGCGCGTCGCGACGGTAGGTGCGTCCGCGCCCCTCGCAGAAGACTTCGGACGCCGCCTCGCCCACACCCACGACGCCGGCGCTGACCACTTCGGCGTCGGTCCGGACGGTGGCCCCGAGGTGGGCTGGATCGGCGACGCGCCGCTGCCGTTGCGCGCCCGCCCGCCCAGCGGCTGGGGGGCTTGGTACGCACAGGATCGGCTGCTGCACCACGCCCGTCGTGCCCGCCTGAGCGACCCGGCCCTGAGCCGGGTGATCGAACGGCTGGCGTCCGGGGACTTCGACGACGAGGCTGCTCCCGCGCGGCTGCACGGCGACCTCTGGTCGGGCAATGTGCTCTGGTCGGCCGAGGGCGTGGTGTTGATCGACCCGGCCGCCCACGGCGGGCACCGAATCACCGACCTGGCCATGCTGGCCCTGTTCGGCACTCCACAACTGGCACGCATGTACGCGGCGTACGCCGAGGCGTCAGACCACCTGCCGGACGGTTGGCGCGACCTGATCGGGCTCCACCAACTGCACCCGCTGCTGGTGCACGCCGACCTGTTCGGCGGCGGCTATGCGGCCCAGGCGATCGAGGTGGCCAAGCGCTACGCCTGAGTTGCCGGACGGTGCTGGCCCAAGAAAGCGCTGACTCTCACCGGTCCGGCCTGTCGAGCCCCAGACGTGTGCTACCTGGCTCCGACAGGCCCAGCCCAACCACCGTCGGTCGCGATTGTCGGGACCACCAAGGATGCGCTGATCAACGCACCCACCGCTGGTTGAGCTACGTCGAAACCCCTTGCCAAAGAGCCATCTGCGAGGTCTCGACCAGCTCGACCAGCGAAACCGGCGTCTCCCCGACCCGCGGCCGGCGACCGCTCAGCCGAAGCGAAGGATGCGCTGATCAACGCACCCACCGCTGGTTGAGCTACGTCGAAACCCCTTGCCAAAGAGCCATCTGCGAGGTCTCGACCAGCTCGACCAGCGAAACCGGCGTCTCCCCGACCCGCGGCCAGCGACCGCTCAGCCGAAGCGGCGGGTGTCGCTCTCGCCGTCGGCGTAGCGGCTCGCCAGCTCTGCGTAGGGATCATCCTCGGCGTCCTCGTCCGAGTCTTCGGTGACCTCGTCGGGCTCGTCGTAGCTGCCACCACGGAGCTCACGTTCAAGTGAGGAGAAGTCGGTGTTGAAGGAACGGTACTTGAGATCGCGAGCAACTCGTGTTTGCTTCGCTTTGGCACGGCCGCGCCCCATATGGGTCAGCCCCCTCGCAGGTCACAGCGGCGATGCCGCTTCATTCGTCAGAAATGTGTCGTGAGCACAGGGTACCCAAAGAGGCCAACCCAGCAAAGCACACCTCACCCAGCGGAATGCCTGCCCGACAGCACCACCGAGGCCGCGTCACCGGTCGCTTCGCGAGCCTCGCCGAGCACCCACGAATCGATGCCGCGCGCCCCCAGCAGGGCGATCGCGGCACTCACCGAGGCCGCCGGCAGCAGCACCGCCATGCCGACCCCCATGTTGAGCGTCGCCTCAATGTCGGGCTGCGAAATGCGGCCCACGTTCTGCACCGTGCTGAACACCGGCGCGGGCGTCCAACTGCCTCGGTCGAGGCTCACCGCGACCCCCGCCGGCAGCACCCGCACCAGATTGTTCGCCAGCCCTCCGCCGGTGATGTGGCTGATCGCGTGCACCTCGACGGCCTCGATCAGCGCCAGCACGTCACGCGCATACACCCGGGTCGGGGTCAGCAACTCTTCGCCCAGGGTGCGGCCGAAGTCGTCCACATGCCGCTCCAGCGACCAGCCGGCATCGGTCAGCAGCACCTTGCGCACCAGCGAGAACCCGTTGGAATGCAAACCGGAAGAGGCCAGCCCCAGCACCACGTCGTCGGTGCGCACTCGCGCCGGGCCGAGGATCTTCGCCTTCTCGACCACGCCGGTGGTGGCACCGGCGATGTCGTACTCATCGGGGCGCAGCAACCCGGGGTGCTCGGCAGTCTCGCCGCCCAGCAAGGCCGCGCCGGCGGCCGCACAGGCCTCGGCGATGCCCTTGACGATGCCTGCGATGCGTTCAGGCAGCACCCGTCCGCAGGCGATGTAGTCGGTGACGAACAGTGGTTCGGCACCGGTTACCACCAAATCGTCGACAAGCATGCCGATCAGGTCCCAGCCGATCGTGTCGTGCACGTCGAGGGCCTGCGCGATGGCCACCTTGGTGCCCACCCCGTCGGTGGAGGTGGCCAGCACCGGGTGGTCGTAACGGGCCAGCGCCGAGGCGTCGAAGAAACCCGCGAAGCCGCCCAGGCCACCCAGCACCTCGGGTCGCCGGGTGGCCGCGACATGCGCCTTCATCAACTCCACGGCACGGTCACCGGCCTCGATGTCGACGCCAGCGGCGGCATAAGCAGAACGGGCGGCGGTTTCGGTCATGCGGGGGTCCCTCGTTCAAGACGCAGCTTCTCGGCCGGTCCGGCCGGCACCTGCACCGGGTAGACCCCGTCGAAGCAGGCCATGCAGAGATTGCGTTTGGGCAGCCCGGTGGAGGCCACCAGGCCCTCCAGGCTGATGTAGCCCAGCGAGTCGGCGCCGATCGAGCGGCAGATCTCGTCGGTGCTCAGCCCGGGCGCGATCAGTTCGGCGCGGGTGGCGAAATCGATGCCGTAGAAGCAGGGCCACTGCACCGGCGGCGAACTGATCCGCACGTGCACCTCGGCCGCCCCCGCCTCGCGCAACATCTTGACCAACGCCCGCTGGGTGTTGCCGCGCACGATCGAGTCGTCGACCACCACCAGCCGCTTGCCCTCGATCACGTCGCGAATCGGGTTGAGTTTCAGCCTGATGCCCAACTGCCGAATGGTGTTGGACGGCTGAATGAAGGTGCGACCCACGTAGGCGTTGCGGGTCAGGCCCAACCCGTAGGGAATGCCGGACGCGTCCGCGTAGCCGATCGCGGCCGGAATGCCCGACTCCGGGGTCGGAATCACCATGTCGGCATCGGCGGGCGCCTCAAGAGCCAGGGTGCGACCGATCTCGACGCGCACCGAATGCACCCGGCGGTTGCTGATCTGGGTGTCGGGGCGGGCCAGGTAGACGTACTCGAACAGGCAACCCTTGGGGTCGGCCGCGGCGAACCGCTGCGATCGCAGCCCGCCCTCGTCGATGGTGATCAGCTCACCCGGCTCGATCTCGCGAATGAACGTGGCCCCCACGATGTCGAGCCCCGCGGTCTCCGACGCCACTACCCACCCGTTCGACAGCCGTCCGAGAACCAGCGGACGAATGCCCTGCGGGTCGCGGGCGGCATAGAGCGTGTGCTCGTCCATGAATACGAAACAGAAGGCCCCGCGCAGCCGCGGCAGCACCTCGAGCGCGGCACCCTCGACGCCCAGATGCGAGTAGGTGGCCATGATGGCGGTGACCAGGGCAGTGTCGCTGGTGGAGTCCATGCGGTCTTTGTGCGGCACCTCTTGGCTGGCGTCGCGTTGCTTGAGCCACTGCTCCAACTCGTCGGTGTTGGTCAGGTTGCCGTTGTGCGCCAGCGCCAGGCCGCCCGAGGTCGTGGCCCGGAACGTCGGCTGCGCATTGCTCCACACGCTGGCCCCGGTGGTGGAGTAGCGGCACTGACCGACCGCCAGGTGACCGCCCAGCGAGTTCAGGGTCGGCTCATCGAACACCTGCGACACCAGGCCCATGTCTTTGAACACCATGATGCGTTCGCCGTTGCTGACCGAAATGCCCGCCGATTCTTGCCCCCGGTGCTGCAGCGCGAACAGGCCGAAGTAGTTGAGCTTGGCCACCTCTTCGCCCGGCGCCCACACGCCGAACACGCCACACGCGTCTTGGGGGCCCTTGTCCTGCGGGTCGAGATCGTGGGTCAGACGACCGTCTCCGCGCAGCACGGGTTCACTCTACCGCGCTCGGGGCGACCCCGAGCCGTGCCCGGCGTGTGGCGGTCCGGACACGTGCGCGGTCGTGACGAGCGGCGGCGCCGCGGCGCGACCGCCCGGGACTCAGCGTTGGGCGGAACCTACTTCACGACCTTGATCGAGAACGGGTAGGTGTAGGGCCGGCCCTGGTTCTCGGCCATCGCGCCCATGATCGAGAAGATCAGGCTGGCCAGACCGACCAGCGGCAGCAAGACTGCCCCGATCACGACGCCCATCAAGATGTAGCTGATGATGAAGCCGATCGCGATGGCGATCTGAAAATTCAGCGCTGCAACCGCCGCGGCCCGCACCCGGGGGCTCTTGGCACCCTGAGTGATCAGCACGATGAGCGGGGCGAGCCAGCCGAGCGCGCCCAAGGTCACGACGGCGGCCGCCGGCCCCGACCAGTGCGCCGCCATTGCCCAGGACTTCTCCCCCGACGCGTTGAGCCCAACGTACGGCTGCACGCCGTAACCCTGCTGCCCATAGGCCGGCTGCTGGCCATAGGGAGCCTGCTGGCCATAGGGCGGCTGCTGGCCATAGGGCGGCGGCTGCTGCCCGTAACCGGCCGGCGCTTCGGGGTAGGGCAACTGGTGCTGGCCCTCGCCGGAGGGCTGCTGGCCATAGGTGGGGGGCTGCCCATAGCTGCCCGTTTGGCCCACCTGCGAGGCGGACGGCGCCGACGGCACGCCGCCGAACTGGCTGTAAGCCTGCTGCGGCGGCTGGCCGTACCCGGGCTGGCCATAGCCGCCCTGCTGGCCGTAACCGGTGTAGCTGCCGGGAGTCGTCGGCTGGCCGTACTGCGATGTCGGGTACTGCGCGGGTGGCTGCACCGGCTGGCCGTGCCAGCCACCCTGTCCGTAACTGGGCGGCGAGGGGGGTGCCCCGTAGCCACCCGGCTGCCCGTACCCGGCGGGGTGCCCATAGCCGCCCGCTGGAGCGGTCGGACTCTGCTCGAACGGACCACCGAGCCCGGGCGGGGTCGCGCCCAGGTCGAACGCACCGGGGGCTGCGGTCGGCAGATCGCCCGGAAGGTCGAGGGGGGAACCGGTCGGCACGCCCTGGGGCGGGGTCCGGTCACCGGCGGCCGCCTCGAAGTCGGTGCCCACCGGGGCCGGCGGCTCGTCCTGGCCGAGGTCGAAGTCGGGTTGCCTGGGTTGGAGCACCTCCGTCGGGGCGGACCCCTCGGCGGGCTCGGACGCCTCGGGCATGCCCTCGGCGGTCGCCTCGGCTTCTTCGACCTGGTCGTAGGAGTCATCGGGGCCCACGTGATAGTCGTGCCGTGCGGCAGGGTGGGCCTCAATCACCTCGGGCTCAACCACCTCGTCCGCCACCTCGGGCTCAACCACCTCATCCGCCACCTGCTCGACGACCGGTTCGGCGGGCTCCGCCACCTGGTCACCCTCCCCGGGAACCTCGGGCCCAGCGCTCGAGCCTGCCGCCGGCGCAGCCTGCGGCACCTCGAACTCAAGAGCCGACGATGCCACGAGGTCCGGCTGGCTCAACTCCCCGGGAACCACTGCCGACTCGGCGGCAACCGCTTCTGGGGCGAGGGAGTCCGGCTGCGGAGCCGACCACGGCTGCAACAGATGGCTCCCCGGAGCCTCAGCGGTGCCGGTCGGCTCGCTCTCGACGGGACGCTCCCACGGGTTCTGGATCATGGCGGCTGCTCACTGTTCTGACGGGGGTGCCCGGCTCACCTGGCCAGGCTGTTCCATTCTTGCTCACGACCCCTCACGCCAACAGCGGGGTCAACCCGGAAACCACCCCCTGCTCGGTGCCCGGTGTCGCGGCCACCCGGGGTGACGATCCGGTCAGCCGACGGGCTCGACCCGGACGTCGGCGGCCCGGCCGCGGTAGACAAACATCATCAACTCGCCCGGTGCGCCGGTGACCAGCCGCGGGCGAGGGCCGGCGACCACCGGCGCCTCCGGGCCGTCCGGGCACCGCAACACAAGTCCGTCGCCGCGACGACACAGAATCCGCGCCGCCGTCTGAACCTGCTTCCACAGCAGCGCATCCAGCTCCGCGTCGGGTTCGGCCAACGGCAGGCCATTGGCGCGGCGGACGTCCTCGGTGTGCACAAACCACTCCCCCAGGTGGTGCGGCCAGCCGAGCAGCGGGTCGAGATGGAACAGCGGAATCACCGGTGAGCGGTGGCGCAGCCGCTGCACCAGGTCGGGGTAGCCGAGCCGCTGCTGCAGCCGGCGGGCCCGCCGTTGGGTCAGTGCCGCCAACGCTGCCAGGCCGATGCCCGGCCAGCTCACCGGATCACGGCACAGCGCATCCAGGTGAGCGGCCAGATCGAAAGCCGTCCACCCCCGGCACAGCGTGGGCGCCTCACAGGGCACGGCCTCCAGCACCGAGCAGCAGCGTTCCCGCTGCCGCTCCAGCAGCGTCCGGCCGAGTTGGTAGGAGGAACCCACCCTTCGATCCTGCCGCCGACGGGAAGGCGCCGCAGCCGCTTCACGGGTTCGCCGAACTCGAGCAACCACAAGGACGGGTCTCGACCAGTTCGAGCAGGGAGCCGAGCTGGCACGGTGGGCCGGACGGCTCCACCACAGACTGGCGTCAGTGCCCCATCGCAGCGCGCAGCGGGGCCGACCAGCGGGCGCGCAACTCGTCCAGCCCAATGGCGAACCTGCCGACCACCTCAAGTTCGGGCAGCTCGGTCACCTCGCCGAGCCGTTCGGCGGCAATGCCGTGCTCGCCGCACAGCGCCAGGAACGATGTCGCGGTTGCCGCGGGCAGTGAGACCAGCACGCGCCCCGGGGTCTCGGCGAACAACTGCACTGTCGGGTCACCGGACGGCAGCGTCACCGCCACCCCAAACCCGCGCCGCAAGCACGATTCGACCAGCGCCTGCGACAGTCCCCCGTCGGCCAAGTCATGCGCCGAACTGAGCAGGTGCCCCTTCGAGGCCGCCACCAGCACTTTCGCCAGCCGTCGCTCGTGGTCGAAGTCCGGCACCGGCGGCAGGCCGCCCAGATGACCGTCGTGTACGACGTCGGCCCAGGTGGTGCCGGACAGATCCTCAGCGGTCTCGCCCAGCAGGAAGACCGCGTCCCCGGGGTGCGCGAACCCGATCGGGGTGCGGTCGGCGACATCGTCGATCACGCCCAGCACCCCCACCACCGGGGTCGGAATGATGTTGGTCTGATCGGTCTGGTTGTAGAAGCTGACATTGCCGCCGGTGACCGGTGTGCCGAGGGCGCGGCAGCCGTCCACCAGTGCGATGACGGCCTCCGAGAACTGCCACATCACCGCCGGGTCCTCCGGCGAGCCGAAGTTGAGACAGTCGGTGATCGCGACCGGCTCGGCACCGGTGACGGCCACGTTGCGGTACGCCTCGCACAGCGCCAACTGGGCGCCCAGGTACGGGTTGAGGTAGGCGAAGCGTCCGTTGCAATCGGTGGCCAGAGCGATACCCAGGCCGGTCTCTTCGTCGATCCGCAGCATGCCGCCGTCCTCGGGCTGGGCCAGCACCGAGTTGCCCCGCACGTAGCGGTCGTACTGGTCGGTAACCCACGACTTGTCGCACAGATTGGGCGAGCCCGCCAGGGCCAGCACCTGCTGGGCCAGCGCCTCGCCGGTGGTGGCCCGGGGCAGCGCGTTGGCGGTGTCGGCGTTGACCGCGTCGATCCAGTCCGGACGGGCATAGGGCCGCTCGTAGACCGGGCCCTCGTGCGCGACGGTGGCCGGGTCGACGTCGACGACCACCTCGCCGTCCCATTCGATGATCAGCCGGTCACCGTCGGTGACCTCGCCGACCACAGTGGCCAGCACGTCCCATTTCGCGCAGATCTGCATGAACCGTTCGACGTTGTGCGGCTCGACGACCGCCATCATGCGCTCCTGCGACTCGCTCATCAAGATCTCTTCGGGGGCGAGCGTGTGGTCGCGCAGCGGCACCGTGTTGAGGTTGACGTGCATGCCGCCGTCACCGGCACTGGCCAGCTCGGACGTCGCACACGACAGCCCGGCGGCACCCAGGTCTTGAATACCCGAGATCAGGTTCTCGGCGAACAACTCCAGGGTGCACTCGATCAGCAGCTTCTCCATGAACGGATCGCCGACCTGCACGCTGGGGCGCTTGGCCGGGCCGTCGGCGTCAAAAGTCTCGGAGGCCAGAATGGATGCCCCGCCGATGCCGTCGCCACCGGTCGCCGCGCCGTACAGGATCACCTTGTTGCCGGTGCCACGGGCGAACGCCAAGTGCAGATCGTCGTGCTTGAGCACGCCCACGCACAGCGCGTTGACCAGGGGATTTCCGTAGTAGGTGGGGTCGAAGACCACCTCGCCGCCAATATTGGGCAGTCCCAAGCAGTTGCCGTAGCCGCCGACACCGGCGACGATGCCGGGCAACACCCGGGCGGTGTCGGGGGCCTCCAGCGGGCCGAACCGGAGCGGGTCCATCACGCCGATCGGGCGGGCGCCCATCGCCAGAATGTCGCGGACGATGCCACCCACGCCGGTGGCCGCACCCTGGTACGGCTCGACGTACGAGGGGTGGTTATGCGATTCGATCTTGAACGTGACCGCCCAGTCGCCGCCGATGTCGACCACGCCGGCCTGCTCGCCGATACCGGCCAGCAGCTTGCCCCGCGGGGTCTCACGGTCGAGTTCGCCGAACTTCTTCAGGTGCACCTTCGACGACTTGTACGAGCAGTGCTCCGACCACATCACCGAGTACATCGCCAGCTCGCACGAGGTGGGCCGGCGGCCGAGAATCTCGCGGATAGTCAGATATTCGTTCTGGCGCAGGCCCAGCGCGGCCCAGGGCTGCTCAACGTCGGGAGTTTCGGCGGCATGTGCAACGGTGTCGACCACGCCCACAAGCTACCGTCTCGGCGAGCGGGTTCGGTGCGCGTCCCGGGGTGGGGCCGCACATTCCCCTTGCAGCGCAGCGCCGGCCACCCTCGAGCGAGCGCCGCGCCGAGGCCCCGACAGTAACCAACGACCGCCTCGACACACTCAGTCAAGGAGCGGCAGAGTGCCCGTCGATTGCCTAGACTTTGTAGAAAATCCGAAGCCAAAGGCGGCGATGCAGATGACCGATTCGACAGCCGGTGTCCTGGCCCTCGATTGCGGCCAGACCAGCCTCACCTGGAGCCTTGTCGATCACGACGGCGAGCAGACCGGCAGTGCGAAGGGCGTCGACACCAGCCGCCCGATCGAACCCCAGCTGGCCGAGGCCGTGCGCGCGATTCTCACCCTGACCGGCCAGAACCCCTCCGTCGTCGCCTGTGGGTCGAGCGGCATGGACCGTCCCGACGCCGAGGCTGTGCTCGACGGACTCGGCGGCACCTCGGTGCGCCAGGTCCTGCTGGCGCACGACTCCACCACCTCGTACCTGGGCGCGCTCGGCAATACCGAGGGGGTGATGATCGCCTCCGGCACCGGAGTGGTGACACTGGCCGTGGGACGCGACGAGGTGGCCCGGGTGGACGGTTGGGGCTGGATCATGGGCGACGCGGGGTCGGCGTTCTGGATCGGCCGCAACGCGCTGGAGGCCGCCATGCGCGGCTACGACGGACGGCGGGCCGCCACCGTGCTGACCGACGTGGTGGCCGCCGACTTCGACGACATCGAACTGGCCTACCTTGAATTGCAGGCCGACCCCGACCGAGTGGCGCGGGTGGCCTCGTACGCGGCCAAGGTCGACCGGGTGGCGGGTAGCGACCCGGTGGCCCGTGACATTCTCGATCGCGCCGCCGCGCACCTGGCCGAGGCGGTCGGGTCAGCCGCGCACCGGGTGGGTCTGGGTCGTGACGAGCCGCCTCTGGTGTGTGCGCTCGGACAGACCTTCAGCTCGGCCCGGTTACTCGACCGGTTCGTCTCTTACTTGACCATGGAGTGGCCGTCGTTCGCGCTCCTCGAAGCGCGGGGCAACGGGTTGACCGGCGCGACGTTGCTGCCGACGGTGACCGGCAGCGCTCTGGCATCGCGGGTGGTCCGGGCCTCCCACTGAACCTCGTCGCCCAGACCATGGAGACGCTGCTCGACTCGGAGCACCACCTGCTTGATCCCGATGCAGCCGTTAGCGATTCGACCCCGCCCGACGTGCAAGCACGTCCGGTCACAGTCGCTCGGCAGGTGCGGAGCCGTCAGCCGACGAGGGCCTTCAGGTAGCGATCGAGGGAGGCGAAAAACGCCCGACCGTCGAGGCTGGGCGAGGTCAGCTGCTCCATGTTGTGTTCTGGGTGCGGCATCAAACCGACGACGTTGCCGCGGGCATTGGTGACTCCGGCGATGTCGTTCAGCGAGCCGTTGGGGTTGCCGTCGAGGTAGCGGAAGACGACCTGGTTCTCGCCTTCCAGCCGAGCCAGGGTCTCGGGGTCGGCCACGAACCCACCCTCGCCGTTCTTGAGCACGATGGTGATCTGCTGCCCGGGCTCGAAGGCACCAGTCCAGACTGTGTCGACCGATTCGACCCGCAGCCTCTGGTCGCGGCAGACGAAGGTGCGCACGTCGTTGCGAATCAGTGCGCCCGGCAGTAGGTGCGACTCGCAGAGCACCTGAAAGCCGTTGCAGATGCCGAGCACCGGAAGCCCCTGCTGGGCCGCACCGATGACCTCGGTCATGATCGGGCTGAACCGCGCGATGGCCCCGCAGCGCAGGTAGTCGCCGTAAGAGAAGCCGCCCGGCAGAATCACCGCGTCGACCCCCTGCAGCGACTCGTGGGCGTGCCACAACGCGACCGGCTCGTGGCCGGCCAGCTTCACCGCACGCTGCGCGTCGTGATCGTCGAGCGAGCCCGGAAAGGTGACGACGCCGATCCGGCTCACGGCCCGACCTGAACGTCGAATGCCTCGATAACGGTATTGGCGAGCAGCTTCTCGGCAGCCTCTCGCACCTGCTCAAGACGCTCATCGGTGAGGTCGCCCTCGACGTCGACCTCAAACCGCTTGCCCTGCCGCACGGTCAGGCCGTCAAAACCGAGGCGCGTCAGCGCCCCGGTCACGGCCTTGCCTTGTGGGTCGAGAATCTCGGGCTTGGGCATCACATTCACGATCACGCGGGCCATGCGGCGATCTTATCGGGGCCGGACGACCGCTCGGTTCCACGCCCATCCCTCGCGCTGATCGTCCTGCGCCCTCCCCAGCTGCTGGATTGAACCGTCCGGAACCGTCCCCACCGGTTCAGGGGACGGTTCTGGACGGTTCAGGGGACGGTTCTGGTTGGTTCAGGCAAGCGCGTGCCCAAGCAGCGGATCGTCCCACCCCGACGCACCACGCCCCTCCTGGCGCCGTCATGCCTGGACGGGTCGTCGCGTCAGGCCATGAATGCGCGTTCGGTCAGCCTCTCGTAGGCCTCGACGTACTTCGCCCGGGTGGCAACGACCACCTCGTTGGGCAGCGTCGGCGGCGGGGTGTCGGACGCCTTGTCCCAGCCCGATTCGCCGGTCAGCCAGTCGCGCACGAATTGTTTGTCGAACGAGGCGAGTGCGACGCCTGGCTGCCAGGTCGCGGCGTCCCAGAACCGGGACGAATCGGGTGTGAGCACCTCGTCGGCGAGCACGATCGTGCCGTCTTCGCGGCGTCCGAACTCGAATTTTGTGTCGGCCAGAATGATGCCCCGGGCACGCGCGATCGCCTCGGCGCGGGCATAGATTGACAAGGTCAGGTCACGCAGGGCCGACGCGAGTTCTTCACCGTGCAGGGCGACGACGGTGGCGAAGTCGACGTTCTCGTCGTGCTCGCCCAGCGGCGCCTTGACCGCGGGGGTGAAGATCGGTTGGGGCAGTCGCGAGCCGTCCACCAGGCCCGGGGGCAGCTCGACGCCGCACACCGTTCCGCTCTGCCGGTACTCAGCCCAGCCCGAGCCGGTCAGATACCCGCGCGCGACGCATTCCACCGGCACCATCGCCAGCGGCTCGGCAACCACGGCCCGCCCCCGGACGGCCGGCGGCACGTCTGTGCTGACGATGTGGTTGGGCACGTCCGACAGTTGCTCGAACCACCACACAGACAGTTGGTTGAGAATGGCGCCCTTGTCGGGAATCACGGTCGACAACACGTGGTCGTAGGCCGAGATGGCGTCCGTGGCGACCATCAGAATGTTGCCGTCGGGCAGGGCGTAGAGCCGGCGCACCTTTCCGGCATGCAGCAGCGGCAGGTCAAGCGCGAAGTCGGTCACGCGGTCAGTCTAGGGACGCTTTGAGACGCGCCACGCGCGGTCTCGACCCGAATCGTGGCCGGTTCTCCAACCTTTCAGGGTACGGGTTCTCCAAGGGTTGGGAGCACCCTTCCCATCTGGCTTTAAACGGGCCGATGCAACCGAGAACAAGGGCAGGAACCATGGGGCTGGATGATGAAGAACCGTCCCCTGAACCATCTGGAACCGTCCCCTGAACCAAAAGGTGGGCGGAGCCGAGGCAACGGGCCGGAATGGTTCACCCGCTGTTTGCCTGGCGGCGTCATAATGCAGTCTCACCCGGATCGGCCCGCCGGCAGTTGACCCCGCCTGCGGTTGAAGGAGCACTCGTGAGCCTGTTGCGCGGCCCGCTCGCACCCCCTCCGCGCACCCTGGTAGACGTCTTTCGCGAAACCGTCGCCCAGTGCGGCGACGCCGAGGCGCTCGACAACGGTGCCACCGTGCTCACCTACGACGAGTTCGCCGACGCCGCCGACGAGGTCGCCGACGATCTGGCCCAGCTCGGGATCGGTCCCGGCGACAAGGTCGGCGTGCGCATCGCCTCAGGAACCACCGAGTTGTACCTGGCGATCATGGGCATTCTGCTGGCCGGTGCCGGCTACGTGCCGGTCGATGCCGACGATCCGGACGACCGCGCCCGCACCGTCTTCGCCGAGGCCGGCGTGCGCGCGGTGATCGGCAACGATCTCGAGATCACGCCGCACGGCCAGGCCCGTCCAGCGGTCGAACGGGTCGACCCGAGCCCCGACGATGACGCCTGGGTGATCTTCACCTCGGGCTCGACCGGCACACCCAAAGGAGTCGCCGTCACCCACCGCAACGCCGCCGCATTCGTGGACGCCGAGGCCCGGCTGTTTCTGGCCGACGCACCGCTGGGTGTGGGCGACCGGGTGATGGCCGGACTCTCGGTGGCCTTCGACGCCTCGTGCGAAGAGATGTGGCTGGCCTGGCGCTACGGCGCCTGTCTGGTGCCGGCGCCCCGCTCGCTGGTGCGCTCCGGCATGGATCTGGGCCCGTGGCTGCAGGCCAACCGGATCACCGTGGTGAGCACCGTACCCACCCTGGTGTCGCTGTGGCCGGCCGAGGCGTTGCGCCGGGTGCGGCTGCTCATTCTGGGCGGCGAAGCCTGCCCGCCTGAACTGGGCGCCCGTCTGGTCACCCCGCAGCGCGAGGTGTGGAACACCTACGGCCCCACCGAGGCCACGGTGGTGGCCTGCGGCGCCCGGCTGACCGGCGAACCGCCGATTCGCATCGGGCTGCCGCTGGACGGCTGGGACCTGGCTGTCGTCGACCCGTCCGGCAACCCGGTGCCGCCGGGCGGCACCGGCGAGCTGATCATCGGCGGCGTCGGCCTGGCCCGCTACCTCGACCCGGTCAAGGACGCCGAGAAGTACGCCCCGCTGCCGTCCTTGGGCTGGCAGCGGGCCTACCGCTCGGGCGATCTGGTGATCAACGACGAAGCCGGACTGCTGTTCGTCGGCCGGGCAGACGACCAGGTGAAGGTCGGCGGACGACGCATCGAACTGGGCGAGATCGACAACGCGCTGCTCGACCTGCCCGGGGTCAGCGGGGCGGCCGCGGCGGTGCGCCGCACCGGTTCGGGCAGCCAGTTGCTGGTGGGCTACGTCGCGGTCGAACCCGGCTTCGACGCGACCGCCGCGCTGGCCCGGCTGCGCGAGCGGCTGCCCGCTCCCCTGGTGCCCCGGCTGGCCGTGGTTCCCGAACTGCCCACCCGCACCTCGGGCAAGATCGACCGCGACGCCCTGCCCTGGCCGCTGCCCAACACCAGCGGCGACGCGTCCGACCTGCAACTCAGCGGCACCCCGGCCATGGTGCGCGACCATTGGGAATCGGTGCTCGGCGCCCGGGTCGGCTCGCTCGAGGCGGACTTCTTCGACCTGGGCGGCGGCTCGCTGACCGCGGCGCAGATGGTGTCGCTGCTGCGCCGCACCCACCCCGAGGTGACCGTCGCCGACATCTACGACCACCCCACCCTGGCCGGCCTGGCCCACCATCTCGACGAGATGGCTGCTCCGGCGTCGCAGCTCAACGCCAACGTGCACCCGGTGCCGCGCAAGACCCAGCGTGGCCAATTGCTGGCCCTGCTGCCGCTGCGCACCATCGCCGGCGTGCGCTGGACGATCTGGGCCGCGGCCGCGAGCAACCTCGCCAACGCCGCGGGGCTGGCCTGGGCGCCGACGCTGTCGTGGTGGTGGATCATGCTCGGCTGGGCGCTGCTGATCTTCACCCCAGGACGGCTGCTGCTCACCGCGTTGGGAGTGCGGCTGATCCTGGCCGGCATCGGGCCGGGCAGTTACCCGCGCGGCGGCCGGGTGCACCTGCGGCTGTGGCTGGCCGAACGGTTCGCCGACGAAATGGGGGCCGAGTCGATCGCTGCCGCGGTGCTGCTGCGCTGGTACGCCCGGCTGCTCGGCGCCACCGTCGGCCGGCACGTCGACCTGCACAGCGCCCCACCGGTCACTGGGCTGCTGCACCTGGGCGCCGGCTGCTCGATCGAACCCGAGGTCGATCTGACCGGCCACTGGCTCGACGGCGGGCAACTGATCATCGGCGCACTGCGGGTCGGCAAGGGCGCCCGGGTCGGCGCCCGCAGCACCTTGGTGCCCGGCGCCGAGGTGGGCGCGGAAGCCGAGATCGCCCCCGGCTCGTCGGTGTTCGGGGTGGTCGGAGCGGGCGAGTACTGGTCGGGATCACCGGCGGTGAAGGTGCGCGACCGGTCGCGCGGGCCGTGGCCGGAGCGTCCGAACAATAAGCCGGCCTGGCTGCTCGGCTACGCCGGCATGGGGGTGCTGATCGCCGCGCTGCCGCTGCTGGCCACACTGGCCGGGTTCGCGGTGCTGTGGCCGGCGCTAGGCGGGGTGAGTTCGCCGGGCGCCGCGCTGCCGGCCGTGCTGCCCTGGCTGCTGCCGGCCACGCTGGCCGGCTACCTGGTGCTGACGGCGCTGGTCTGGGCCCTGGTGCGGCTGCTCGGCATCGGGCTGGTGGCCGGTCATCACCCGGTGCAGTCGCGTATCGCCTGGCAGGCCTGGTCGACGATCCGGGTGCTCGACGAGGCCCGCACCTGGCTGTTCCCGCTGTACTCGAGCTTCGCCACGCCGGCCTGGCTGCGTAGCCTCGGCGCCACGATCGGCCGCGAGGTCGAGGCGTCCACCACGCTGCTGATCCCCAAGCTGGTCACCGTGGCCGATGGTGCCTTTCTGGCCGACGACACCCTTATCGGCGGCTACGAACTGGGCGGCGGCTGGTTGCGCATCGAGGAGGTGCGCATCGGCAAACACGCCTTCGTCGGCAACTCGGGCATGGCCGCTCCCGGGCGCAAGGTGCCCAAGGGCGGGCTGGTCGCGGTGCTGTCGGCCGCCCCGGCGCGGGCCCGCGCCAAGCGCGGCACGTCGTGGATCGGGTCGCCGCCAACCCAGCTTCGGCGCAGCGCCGCAACCGCGGACACCTCGCGCACCTACGCCCCCACCGCGGCGCTGAAAGTGGCCCGAGCCGCGGTGGACGTCTGCCGGCTGCTCGCTCCGCTCACCCTGGTGACGCTCACCACGCTGTGCGTGGCTGCCCTGATCGCTCTGGCTGGCATCGGCTGGTGGCTGGCCGCATTGGCCTCCGGGCTGGTGCTGGCCGTGGGCGGGGTGCTGGCGGCGGCGGCGGCGTCGCTGGCCAAGTGGGTGCTGCTCGGACGACTGCGGCCCTCAGACCACCCGTTGTGGAGCTCCCTGGTGTGGCGCAACGAACTGGCCGACATGTTCGTCGAGTTGCTGGCCGCTCCCTGGTTCGCCCACCCCACGATGGGTACGCCGGCATTGAACCTGTGGTTCCGTTCGATGGGCGCCAAGGTCGGCCAGGGCGTGTGGTGCGAGACGTACTGGCTGCCGGAGGCCGACCTGATCGACCTGCGTGCCGGGGTGAGCGTGAACGCGGGCTGCGTGGTGCAGACGCACCTATTTCACGACCGGGTACTGAGCATGGACACCGTCACCCTGCGGGCCGGTGCCACGCTCGGCCCGAACAGTGTGATCCTGCCCGCGGCGACCATCGGGCGACACGCTACGATCGGGCCGGTATCGCTGGTCATGCGCGGTGAATCCGTTCCTGACAAGACCCGATGGATCGGTAACCCGATTGCCCCGTGGCCGGCGCCCGAGCCGACCACGGAGGAATGATGCCTGCTGCCGACCCGTACGTGCCCGGCCACGGGAACCGTCGGTTCGGCGTACGGTCGTATGCCCTCGAACTCGACTACAAGATCACCACCAACCATCTCAGCGGGCGGGCAACACTGGCGATCGAGGCCGTCGAGCCACTCACCCAGGTGGCGCTCGACCTGTACGGGCTGAAGGTCGCGAAGGTGCGGGTCGATGGACGCCCCGCGCGGTTCACCCACCGTGAGCGCAGGCTGCGCATCGGGTTGCCGTCGCCGGTGCCGGCCGGCGCACTGGTCCGCGTCGAGGTGGACTATGCGGGCAAGCCGCGTCCGATGCCCAGCGTGTTCGGCCCGGTGGGGTGGGAGGAGCTCACCGAGGGCGTGCTGGTGGCGGCGCAGCCATGCGGGGCGCCGTCGTGGTTTCCGTGCAACGACCGACCCGACGACAAATCGTCCTACAGCTTCGCCGTCACGGTCACCGACGGCTACCGGGTGGTGGCCAACGGGGTGCTGGCCGGGCGTGACCGGCGTTCGGGACGCACCACCTGGCGCTACGAGCAGGCCGAGCCAATGGCGCCATACCTGGCGGTGCTGCACGTCGGCAAGTACGTCAGCTCTGCGGCCGGCCCGGTCGAGCTGGTGCATCCGCGGGCTGTGGAGGTGGGCAAGAACACGGCCTTCGAGCGGCAGGCCGAGATGCTGACCACGTTCACCGAACTGTTCGGGCCGTACCCGTTCGACCATTACTCGGCGGTGATCACCGCCGACGACCTGGAGATTCCGCTCGAGGCGCAGACGCTGTCGACCTTCGGCGCCAACCACGCCGTGGCCGGGTGGAGCAACGAACGGCTGGTCGCGCACGAACTGGCCCACCAATGGTTCGGCAACAGCCTCACCGCCGCACGCTGGGCCGACATCTGGCTGCACGAGGGGTTCGCCTGCTACAGCGAATGGCTCTGGTCGGACGCCTCGGGCGGACGCTCCTGCCATGAGCTGGCTGCTGAGCATCACCGCAGGCTGGCCGGGCTGCCTCAGGATCTGCTGCTCGGCGACCCGGGCCGGGAGAAGATGTTCGACGACCGGGTGTACAAGCGGGGGGCGCTCACCCTGCACGCGCTGCGCGCGCTGCTGGGCGGGCGGTTCTTCGAGATGCTGCGCGACTGGACGTCGGCGAACCGCTGGGGCGTGGTGACCACGGCCGGGTTCGTGGCGCACGCCCAGCGCTACACCGACGGCGACGTGGCGGGCCTGATCGACACCTGGGTGTACGCCAGGCCGCTGCCGCCGATGCCGGCCAGCGCCGCGGTGTAGCCGTCCGGGGCACTCAGGTCGCGCAGTTCGAGGTGCTCCGGTGGCCGTGGGTCGGGCCATTCGAGCAGCCGCGGCGGGTCGCTGGTGGCGAGGCGCACCGTGCGGGGGTCGATCCGCAGCCCGCTGCCCAGTGCCTTCAGCACCGCCTCCTTTCGCACCCACAGCCGGGTGGCGTCGGCGGACGAGGCGGGTGCGGGTTCGTCCGGGTGCAGGGCCACCGTCGCGAAGCCGTCGAACCCGGCCGCCTGGTGTCGTTCGATGTCGATGCCGATCGAACCGTCGAGGCTCGCCGCCGCGGCGATCACCCCTGGTGCCCGCGAGATCGACAGGGCGATGCGTCGTTGGTCGAAGTCGGCGAAGGGCACGCCGTGCTCACCGGAGCGGCACCTTGAGCAGCGGTGCCGTAGCTGCCGGACGTCCGCACCGACGAGGTTCGAGGCGAGCTGCAGGGCCAGACAATGCCCCGGGTCGCTGGTCACGAGTTCATCCTGCCGGTTCAGGGGACGGTTCCTTCGGTTCAGGGGACGGTTCTCAACGGTTCAAAGACGGCTCTTGAACCGAAGGAACCGTCCCCTGAACCAGGAAGAACCGTCCACCGATGGTTCAACGTCACCCCGACGGTTCACATCACCCGCCGGCCAGCCAGCCAGCCAGGGCGCCGGTGCCGATGCTGAATGCGCGACGGTCGGGACGGGCCAGAAAGCCGTGCATGGTGCCGGGCAGGTACCACCCCTCATGCGGCACGCCGGCAGCGGTGAGCCGACGGGCGAAGTTCTCGGCCGAGGATCGCAGCAGGTCGCGATCGGCGTTCAGCAGGTGCACCGGCGGCAGCCCCGCCAGGTCGGCCACCCCGGGGAAGATCGCCGGATTGTCCAGGTCGGCGGCCGAGCCGGCGTGGTTGACGGCCGCCCGCCGCACCATCTCTTGCACCACCCGCAGGTCTGACACGCCGAACATGCGCCGGCGCAACGAAGCCGACGGGGCCGGCAGTTGGCCGTGGAACAGGCCGTAGAGAAAAGCCAGCCCGAGCGGACGGCTGCCCTCGCCGTCGCGCAGCCGCAGCGCCACTGCCGCCGCGAGACATGCACCGGCGCTCGCACCCCCCAGCCACATCGGGCCGCCGTGGGTGCGCTCGGCGTACAGCCACGCGTCCATCACCTGGTCGTGACTCACCGGGTAGCGAAACGGCGACGGTTTGAGCCGCAGCGGCCCGACCACCGGAAACCGCGGCAGCAATCCGTACTCGACGCTGGTGACCGGAAAGCCCGCCTCCGCCACTGCCATGCTCACCCCGTGCGCCTCGGGCTCGTCCAGCGTGCCGACCACCCAGCCACCGCCATGCACCCAGACCAGGCGCGGACCGCGCGGCTCACCGTCGGGGGTGTACTCGCGCACCCTGACCTCACCGTGCCGGCCCGGAACACCGTGCTCGATCCACGTGGGCTGCGCCACCGTCACCTCCGATTCGTCGACCGCGACCGCGGCGTGCTGCCCATGATGCCAGCCCGGCTTCGTGCCGCGTTGCTGAAGGTTGTACCTTGTCTGACATGCACGAACTGAGCCGTCGGACGGCGCTTGTCGGTCTGCTCGGAACCGCCGGAGCCGTCGCCGCGGGCTGCACGGGGCAGCAGACCCCGTCGAGCACCCCGGAGCCCTCCACGAGCGCAACCCCGACGCCGTCGCCGTCGGCCAGCGTCGATGACCGGCCCCGCTGGCCGCTGTCGGGCAAGCTGCTGAAAGACGCCGACGACGCCAAGCACGCCGCGGTGGCGGTGAAGGTGCCCGACAACCGCAACGAGCACCCGCAGCGCGGCCTCGACAAGGCCGACATCGTGTTCGTCCAGTTGGACGGCTACCGCGACGCGTCCGGCTACAGCAGCACCCGGCTGGTCCCGGTGTTCCACTCCTCGATGCCGGACGCGGTGGGCCCGGTGCGCTCGATCCGTCCGGTGGACGTTCCCTTGCTCAGCCCCATGCACGCCATCATCGGCAACACCGGGGCCACCGGCTGGGTACTCAAATACGTCAAGCACTACAGCAGCTTTCTCGAGGGCATGTTGTCGTACATGAAAACCAAAGGCACCGGGTCGTACTCGATCGACCCGGCCCGAGTTCGGGTGTACCAAGGCGTCACCTACTACGACCGGGCCGTCTTGTGCCACCCGAAGGTGCTGGCCAAGCAGACCAAGAAGTTTCGCGACGGGCCGCCGCAGGTCTACTTTCCGTTCGGCGACGCGAAGCTGGCCAGCACCGTCGACGGCAAGACCGCGGCGTCGATCAGCGTGCCGTGGAAGAGCGGCAACAGCTACAACATGTTGTACACCTGGAGCGAGAAGACCGGAACCTGGCTACGCAGTATGCCGTGGGGGGCGCACACTCTGAGCGACGGCACCAGGGTGGCTCCCGACAACGTACTGATCATTCGCGCCAAGCAGCACTACGACAAGATCTACTCCGGCAGCGGCCACGACGAACCGATTCACGACATCATCGACACCAGCGGCCCGTTCCACTACTTTCACGGGGGAAAGTACGTCACCGGCACCTGGGCCAAGGGCAGCGTCGAAGAGATCTTCTCGTTCACCCTCGACGACGGCCGCCCGCTGTCGATGGCCCCGGGCCAGACCTACGTGGAGTTGCCGAATAAGAGCGCGAAGATCGTCATCAAGAGCTGAACCAGGCGCTGACCAACATGCCCACCGCTGGTTGAGCCACCGCTGGTTGAGCCACCGCCGGTTGAGCTAGGGCGAAACCCCTCATCAGCACGGCACGCCTGAGATCTCGACAAGCTAGGGACGTACTGATCAACGCAACCCTCGCCGGTCGAGCTTGTCGAAATCCCTAGTCAGAGCACTCTGCCTGAGGTCTCAGCAGGCTCGACCAGGGAAAATCAGCGCTTCCCTCGACCGGCGAAAACCGGAACCTCACTACAGCACCGAACCCGGGGTGTAGGCCGCGGCAGCCGGGTACTTCTTCGCGATCCGCTTCACCTTGTCGGCCACGTCGTCCACCTGGTCGCGAGCCGCCCCGGTCAACTCCAGCGGATCGGCCTGCGTCGCCTGCAACTGCTCCCGGGTCAGCCCGAGCCGCGGGTCGGCGGCCAGCCGGTCGAGCAGGTCGTTGCTGCGGACGCCGCGGCGCAGGTCGAGCGCCACCGCCACCGCATGCTCCTTGATCGCCTCGTGGGCCGCCTCGCGCCCCACCCCGGCCCGGACGGCCGCCATCAGCACCTTGGTGGTGGTCAAGAACGGCAGGTAACGGGACAGCTCGGCCTCGATCACCGCCGGGAAGGCGCCGAACTCGGCCAGCACCGTCAAGAAGGTCTCGAACAGGCCGTCGAGGGCGTAGAAGGCGTCCGGTAACGCCACCCGGCGCACCACCGAACACGACACGTCGCCCTCGTTCCACTGATCGCCGGCCAGCTCGCCCACCATGGTTGCGTAGCCGCGCAGGATCACGCTGAGACCGTTGACCCGCTCGCACGACCGGGTGTTCATCTTGTGCGGCATCGCCGAACTGCCGACCTGTCCTTCTTTGAACCCTTCGGTGACCAGTTCGTGCCCGGCCATCAGCCGAATCGTCGTCGCCACGTTGGACGGTGCCGCCGCCACTTGCACCAGCGCGGTCAGCACCTCGTAATCGAGCGAACGCGGGTACACCTGACCGGTTGAGGTGAAGATGCGGGCGAAGCCGAGGTGCTGGCCGATCTGGCTCTCTAGCGCCAACTGCTTCTTGGCGCTGCCGCCGAGCAGGTCGAGCATGTCTTGCGCCGTGCCCATCGGCCCCTTGATACCTCGCGCCGGGTAGCGGTTGATCAGCTCGTCGATGCGCGCGAACGCCACCAGCAGCTCGTCCGCAGCCGTGGCGAACCGCTTGCCCAGCGTGGTGAGCTGCGCGGCGACGTTGTGCGAGCGTCCGGTCAGCGGCTGGTCGCGGTACTGCAGCGCCAGCCGGGTGAGCGTCACGAGCACCGTCACGATGCGCTCGCGGACCAGTTTCAGCCCGCTGAGCACCTGGTATTGCTCGATGTTCTCGGTGAGGTCGCGGCTGGTCATGCCCTTGTGCACCTGCTCGTGCCCGGCCAGCGCATTGAACTCTTCGATGCGCGCCTTCACGTCGTGCCGGGTGATCCGCTCGCGAGCCTCGATCGAGGCCAGGTCGACCTGGTCGACCACTCGCTTGTAGTCGGCGATCACCGTCGCTGGGTCGGCACCGCCGAAGTCGACGCCGAGTTCCTTCTGCGCCTTCAGCACCGCGATCCACAACCGCCGCTCGGCGACGATCTTGTTCTCAGGGCTCCAGATCGCCCGCATCGGCTCGGACGCGTAACGGGTGGCCAACACGTTGGGAACGGTCATGCCTTCATGCTTTCACGACCCCCGGCAACGGCCCCAATGCGAACGGCTCGCAGCGCGCGTGGCCCCTCGGCAAAGCCGCACAGCACAGGTCTCGACAAGCTCGACCGACGATTAATCAACGCACCCACCGCTGGTTGAGCTTGTCGAAAGCCTTCCACCGCAACGACACACCTGCGATCTCGACAAGCTCGACCGACGATTGATTGGTGGCTGCTGCTCACCACTGGCCGGCATCGCCCTCGGCGACGTCGGCCACGTACTGGGCGTAGCTGGAGTTCACCTGATAGGCCCGCGACACCTCGATCGTGCCCCGCTCCGCCTTCTCGGCGATGTCGCGCCGGCAGAACAGCGTGGGGGCGTCCAACTCGTCCACCGCGGCGTAGGCATCGGCCCGGGCCTTCTGCAGCGAAGCCGCCTGCGCCACCACGGCCAACACCCGGCCGCCTGCCGCGACCAACTCGCCGTCGGCGTTCAGCGCCGTGCCGGCGTGCACGATGTGCACGTTGTCGGCCGAGCCTCGCAGCCGCGGCCCGGCGATCGTGCCGCCCAGCACCGGCTTGCCCGGGTAGCCCTCGGCAGCCAGCACCACCGCCACCGCCGAGCCCGACTTCCAAGCCAGCTCTCCGACGTCTTCCAGGTTGCCGACGGCCGCCGCATACAAGACCTGCCCCAGCGGCGAGTCGAGGGCGGCGAGCACCGCCTGGGTCTCGGGGTCGCCGAAGCGTACGTTGAACTCGACCACCCGCAACCCGTTCGAGGTGAGCGCCAGCCCGGCATACAGCAAGCCGACGAACGGGGTGCCCTGCCGGCCGAGTTCGGCGATGGTCGGCTCGATAACGCTCTGCATGATCTCGTCGACCAGCCCCGGCGGCGCCCACGGCAGCGGCGTGTAGGCACCCATGCCGCCGGTGTTCGGCCCGCTGTCGCGCTCACCGACTCGCTTGAAGTCCTGTGCGGGTTGCAGCGGCAGCGCAGTCAGACCATCGGTGATCGCGAACAGGCTCACCTCGGGACCGTCCAAGTACTCCTCAACGACCACCGGCAGGCAGCCCTGTGCGTGGGCCAGCGCGGCGGCGCGGTCGTCGGTGACGATCACACCCTTGCCTGCAGCCAGACCGTCGTCCTTCACCACGTGCGGCGCACCGAAGTGGTCGAGCGCCTGTGCCACCTCGTCGAGCGTCTCGCAGTAGCGCGACCGGGCGGTCGGCACACCGGCAGCCGCCATCACCTCTTTGGCGAACACCTTCGACCCCTCAAGTCGGGCCGCCGCCTTGGACGGGCCGAAGCACGCGATACCGGCCCCCCGGACGGCGTCGGCCACCCCGGCCACCAGCGGTGCCTCGGGCCCGATCACCACCAGGTCAACGCGCAGCCGCCGGGCCAGCGTGACCACCGCACGGGGATCGTCAATCACCACCGGATAGTTGGTGGCGACCGTGGCAGTTCCCGGGTTTCCGGGCGCGCAGAACAGCCGGGTGACCGACGGGTCGTGCGCCAGCGCCAAGGCGAGGGCATGCTCACGGCCACCGTTGCCGACGACCAGGACGGACAGTTGCTGGTTTCGCACGGGCTCAGCCTAGGGAAGTACTGATCCATGCGTCCACCGTTGGTTGAGCTTGTCGAAACACCTAGTGAGGGCACTCTGTTTGGGGTCTCGACAGGCTCGCCCAGCGAAAAATCAGTGCTTCCCGAGTGTTGCCAGGCGGGAGTTCTCCGGGAGAGGTGCAGTGTCTGGCAGATGCGCCGCCAGACCAACAGCACGGTGCCCGGATCGCCCGACGTTGCAGTCCACGACCGCCGCACCCAGCCTCACGACGGGGTTGCGTCGGGCGGCACCGACGATGCGGGCCGTGCCGGCCCGGGAGGCCGTCGGGAACCCGATCAGCTCGGCACACCCTTGCGGGCGGTGGCAAGAAACACACCGAACCTGCGCGGCACGCCGTCCACCTGCTTCTCGACCTCGAGCACCTGGCGCACGGTCAGGTGACCGAAGCCTGCCGCGGCCAGCGTCCGCCGCAGCATGCCCCGGCTGAAGCCGTGGTGGCCGGTGAAGCAGGGGTCGTGGTACTCCCCCTGCTCGGGCTCCAGGTCGAGCAGGGCGATCCAGCCGCCGTCGTTCGTGGCGTCGAACAGTCGCTTGAGTAGCACCGGCACGTCGTCGACGTGGTGCAGCACCATCATCGAGATCACCAGGTCGAACCGCTCACCGCCGGGCAGCGGGGCCTGGGTCAGATCGTGCAGTTGGGCCCGCATGCCTGAGCGCCCACACGCGGCAATCCGCCGACGGGCGGCTTCGACCATGCCGTCAGAGGCATCCAGCAGCAGCAGGTCGCCCACCTGGTCGGCCAGCGCGAAAGCCAGCAGCCCGGTGCCGGCACCGTAGTCGAGCACCGACCACGACGGGTCGAGCGGCACCTCGGCGGCGATGGCGTTCGCGGCCCGACGGGCCCGCTCGACTCTGCGCGGGTCGTCGTCCCAGGTCGCCGCCTGACTGGCGAACCAGCGGGCGTCGTACTTCATCATGACCCACATGCTGCCCCAGTAAGCGCCGGCGTGGAAGCAGCGGGGTCGAGGGTTGGGTCAGGTCTTGGCTGCGACTGTGCTGCCCGATCGGCGCCGAGCCCGGTAGGCCGCCACGTTGCTGCGGTTGCCGCAGCCCGAATCACAGTACTTGCGCGAGCGGTTGCGGCTCAGGTCGAGCACCACGTCATCGCAGTCGTCGGCGGCACAGTAGTGCAGCCGGTCGAGCTCGCCGGAGCGCACCACGTCCATCATCGCCATGGCGTACTCGACGAGCATGCGCACCACCAGCGGGGCGTCGGGCGGCGCGGCGTGAATGTGCCAGTCGAAGTCGTCGTGCCGCACCAACTGGGGCAGCGCCCGCCCCTCGACCAGCAGCGCGTTGATCAGGTCGACGACGGCCTGCTCGTCGGCGCCCCAGAAGCCGGCCAGCCGGTCTCGCACCCCGCGGACGGCCTCAAGCTCGGCCCCATCGTGGGTGCGGCTGCCCGACCATCGCCACCGGGCGCACAGCTCATCGAGGTCGACCACGGTGGTCAGGGTGTCAGGGCGGCGGGTATTGACCAAAGCGGTGAGCGCCTGCAGCGACAGGCGGGTGTCATGAGTGAAGTCCATCTTGACTCCTGACGCATTGGTACGATGTCATGGTCATGGTAACCGATTACTCATTACAGGGGGTGGAGGGCGTGGTGGTCGAAGCGGTCGCTGAGAGCGTGCTGCCGGTCGCCCCCGCGCGCCGCACCGGAGTCGTCGGCTGGACCGCCGCGCTGGTCTCGGCCGCGGCGTTCGGCACCTCGGGCGCCTTCGCCAAACCGCTGCTTGCCTCCGGTTGGAGCGCCGGCGCCGTGGTGGCCGTCCGACTGGGCCTGGCGGCCGCGGTGCTGCTGGTCCCCGGGCTGATCGCGCTGCGGCGGCGGTGGCGGCTCCTGCTCGACCACTGGCGTCCGCTGCTCTGCTACGGCGTCTTCGGCGGCGCCACGGCCCAAGTGGGCTTCTTCAACGCGGTGCATCACGTGCCGGTGGCGCTGGGCATACTGCTGGAGTACCTGGGCATTCTGCTCGTGGTGTGCTGGGTGGCGCTGCGCACCCGGCGGCTGCCGTCCCGGCTCACCGTGCTGGGCGTCGTGACCGCCATCGCCGGACTGGTGATCGTGCTCGACCCAGCGAGCATGGGCGGGCTCGACCTGCGCGGCATCGCCTGGGGGCTGCTCGCCACCTTCGGCCTGGCGGTGTACTTCGTGGTGTCGGCGCAGCCGATGACCCTGCCACCGCTGACGTTCGTGGCCGTCGGGCTGACGATCGGCACCATCGCGATCCTGGTGGCCGCTCTGGCCGGGCTGATGCCGCTGCAGGCGGCCACCGCCGACGTCAGCTTCGCCGGCCTGGACCTGCCCTGGTGGGTGCCGCTGCTCGAGCTTGCATTGGTTGCCGCGGCGGCCGCGTACGCGCTGGGGTTCGTCGGCGTGCAGCACCTGGGATCGACGGTGGCGAGCTTCGTCGGGCTGACCGAGGTGCTGTTTGCGGCCGGCTGGGCCTGGCTGCTGCTCGGCGAGCTAACAGGCCTGCCGCAACTGGCCGGCGGGGTGATCCTGCTGGCCGGCGTGGCGATCGTGCAACGCGGTCAGTCCGGCGAACAGCAGCCGTCCTGAGCGCGTCGCTGAACCAAAAAGAACCGTCCCCTGAACCATTGGGGACGGTTCTTTTGGTTCAGAGCAGGTCGTTCAGCACGACCACTTGCTCGCGGCCGGGCCCCACGCCGATGCCCGAGATGCGGGCGCCACTGAGCTCCTCCAGCCGGCGCACGTAGGCCTGACAGGTCTTGGGCAGGTCGGCGAAGCTGCGGGCACCGCTGATGTCCTCGCTCCAGCCCTCCTGCAACTCGTACACCGGGACGGCCCGGGCAAAGTCGTGCTGCGTCATCGGCAGCCGGTCGGTGCGCTCGCCGTCCACGTCGTAGGCGACGCAGACCGGAACCTTCGGCCAGCCCGACAAGATGTCGAGCTTGGTCAGAAAGATGTCGGTGAACGCGTTGGCGGACGCCGCCGCCTCGACCACCAGCGCGTCGTACCAGCCGCAGCGGCGCTTGCGTCCCGTGGTGGTGCCGAACTCGGCTCCGTCGGCGCGAATCTTGTCGCCGTCGGCGTCCAGCAGTTCGGTCGGGAACGGCCCCTCCCCCACCCGGGTGGTGTACGCCTTCGCGATGCCCACCACCCGGTCGATGCGGGTGGGGCCGATGCCGGCGCCGGTGCAGGCACCCGCCGCGATCGGGTTGGACGATGTCACGTAGGGGTAGGTGCCGTGGTCGACATCGAGGTGGTGCGCCTGGGCGCCCTCGAACAGCACCACCTGGCCGGCGTCCAGGGCGTCGTTGAGCACCCGCGAGGTGTCGGTCACCATCGGCCGCAGCCGCTCGACGTGCCCCAGCAGCCGCTCGGCGATCTGATCGGGGTCGATGGCACGCTGGTTGTACACCTTCACCAGCAGATGGTTCTTCTGCCACAGCGCCGCCTCGACCTTCTGCCGCAGCAGCTCTTCGTCGAACAGATCCTGCACCCTGATGCCCAGTCGGTTGACCTTGTCTGAGTAGGCCGGGCCGACGCCGCGTCCGGTGGTGCCGATCTTGCGCTTGCCGAGAAAGCGTTCCGAGACCTTGTCGATGGTCTGGTGGTAGGGCGTGATCAGGTGCGCGTTGGCTGACACCAGCAGCTTGCGGGCGGCATCGACGCCGCGGGCCGCCAGCCCGTCGATCTCGTCGAACAGCACGTCGAGGTCGATCACCACGCCGTTGCCGATCACCGGCACGCTGTTCGGGCTCAAGATTCCCGACGGCAGTAGGTGCAGCGCGTACCGCTCGCCACCCACCACGAGGGTGTGCCCGGCGTTGTTGCCGCCCGAATAGCGAACCGTGTAGTCGACGCGGTCGCCCAACTGGTCGGTGGCCTTGCCCTTGCCCTCGTCGCCCCATTGCGCTCCGACGACCACGATGCCCGGCATGTGTGAATCCCTCCGGCACGAGAACGGCCCGTCGCCGGGCCCTTACCGGCTGAGCCTAGCGGAGTGTGTTCGCCTGCTCCCGACGGCGGGTCAGGTCGAGACTCGCCGGGTTTCGCCGACGAGGACGACGAGGTGAGCGTGCGCCGGCCTCAGCGCACTCGCTTGGGCGCAACGGAGGTGATCCCGGCAAGCGGAGGTGATCTCACGATCAGGTTTCGACAGGCTCAACCAACGGCGGTCACTGGTCCTCGCCGGTCGAGCCTGTCGAGACCCCAACAGACTGCCCTCACGATCAGGTTTCGACAGGCTCAACCAGCAAGGGTTGCGTTGATCAGTGCTTCTTCAGCTCCCGCTCAGTTCGGCATACCCGGTCGGGGATGAGTCCACCAGCAATTGCACGCAGCGTTCGTTCTCGGCGGTCTCGCCGATCGCCTGCGCCGCACGGGCCAGCGCCCACACCGCGCGCAGAAAGCCCTGGTTCGGCTCGTGTTCCCACGGCACCGGGCCGGAACCGCGCCAACCGTGGCGGCGCAGAGCATCCAGACCGCGGTGGTAGCCGGTACGGGCAAAGGCATAGGCCTGCAACACCCCCGCGCGCGTGCCCTGATCCAGCGCCTGCTCGGCCAGCACGGCCCAGGCCAGGCTCGACGTCGGAAACTCGGCAGCCACCTCGAGCGGGTCGGCGCCGGACGGCGCGGTGGCGGCCGGATCGTCGGGCAGCAATGTGCGTCGGGCGTCCGGGTCGGCAAAGGGCAGATGCGGCATGGACTCCACCCTAGCGATCGACGATCGGGCAGCGGCCAGGGACTTGACCGGGCGCCGCACTGTTGCCGCTGGGGCTGCAGAGCATGCGGCACCGTCGCGCGCACAGGTGTTGCCGCAGCTCACCGCTGCCCCGACACCCGCTCGACCCAAGCTGTGCTGCTCGAAGCGGCGGACATTGTGGGCCCGGTGATGAGCGTGGCGCGGGTCGGCACGCCCCACCAGGAGCCGCCGCTGAGCCAGCGCCGGGCAATGCCGATCGTGGGTTGCTCAAACCGCCCCGACGCCCTTGTCGATTCGATGTGAGTTGTGCCGCGACAGGCCCTATGCTGCCGCCATGGTCGATGACGACACCACGTTTCAGCTTCGGATGGAACGCTACGGGCCACAGTTGCTCAGCGGTCTCCAGGGTGCCTACGGCGAGCGGGCCGAGGCACTCTTCGAGCGCCTGACCGGAGCCATGCGCGACGCGTTCGACAGCCGTCCGGCCGATCTGCGGGTGCTCGACGAGGCCCGGCTGCTCAGCCCGGATTGGCTGCAGCAACCCGAGCAGATCGGCTACGTCTGCTACGCCGACAGGTTCGCCGGCACGCTGGCCGGCGTGGCCGAGCACATCGACCACCTGAAGTCGCTCGGCGTGACCTACCTGCACCTGATGCCGTTGTTGCAGCCGCGTCCGGGCGACAGCGACGGCGGCTACGCGGTGGCCGACTATCGCCAGGTCGACCAGCGACTGGGCACGATGGACGACCTGGTGGCGCTGGCCGCCACGCTGCGCCGGGAACGCATCTCGCTGGTGGTCGACCTGGTGCTCAACCACGTGGCGCGCGAGCACGAGTGGGCCGCACGGGCCAGGGCCGGCGAGCAGAAGTACCGCGACTACTTCATGATCTTTCCCGACCGGACGATCCCCGACGCCTACGAGCGCACCCTGCCGGAGGTCTTTCCCGACTTCGCCCCCGGCAGCTTCAGTTGGGACGACGAGTTGCAGGGCTGGGTCTGGACCACCTTCAACACATTTCAGTGGGACCTCAACTGGGCCAATCCCGACGTCTTCGCCGAGTTCGTCGACATCGTCTGCTTTCTGGCCAACAACGGCGTCGAAGTCCTGCGGCTCGACGCGATCGCCTTCATCTGGAAGGCCATGGGAACCGACTGCCAGAACGAACCGGAAGTGCATGAGCTCACTCAGGCGCTGCGAGCGGTGCTGCGGATCGTCGCCCCGGCCTGCTCTGTGAAGGCAGAGGCCATCGTGGGCCCACAAGACCTGGTCGCCTACCTGGGCCAGGGCAAGCACTTCGGCAAGGTCTCCGACCTCGCCTACCACAACTCGCTGATGGTGCAGCTATGGGGTGCGCTCGCCTCGCGGCACACCCGCCTGTTCGAGGTGGCGCTGTCGAATTTCCCGGCGAAGCCCGCCAGCACCACCTGGGGCCCCTATGCCCGCTGTCACGACGACATCGGCTGGGCGATCTCCGACAGCGATGCCCGCGGCGCGTATTTGGAGGGCCACACCCACCGCGCGTTCCTGTCCGAGTTCTACGCCGGCCTCTACCCCGGGTCGTTCGCACGCGGCCTGGTGTTTCAGCACAACCCGGCCACCAACGACCGCCGGATCAGCGGCTCGCTGGCCAGCCTGGCCGGCCTGGAGGCGGCACTGGAGGCCGGTGACCAGGCCCAGCTCTCCAACGCGATCGCCCGGATCAACCTGCTGCACACCGCCATTCTGGGTTTCGGAGGCGTCCCCTTGCTCTACATGGGTGACGAGATCGGCCTGCTGAACGATCACGGCTACCGCGACGACCCCGAGCACGCCGCCGACAACCGCTGGGTGCACCGTCCGGCGATGGACCCGGCCGCCGTGGCGCTCGCGAACGCCGACCCGAGCACGCCGGGCGGACGGATCCTGGCCGGCCTGCGGCACAC
Source organism: Micropruina sp. (assembly GCF_047602085.1). GTDB lineage: Bacteria > Actinomycetota > Actinomycetes > Propionibacteriales > Propionibacteriaceae > Micropruina. The sequence goes on along the minus strand of NZ_JASGID010000002.1, from coordinate 1,004,472 downwards.
CATCGGCGTCCGCAAGCGGCTGCCGCACCTGCACGCGTCCATCGAGTCACGAGTGCTGCCCAGCCCCGATTCGCGGGTGCTGCTGCTCACCCGCGACCATCCCGAGGGTTTGCTGGTCGAGGCCTACAACTTCAGCGAGGACGCCGTCGAGTTGCCGTCTTATGTGTTGCGCTCCCGCCTCGGCGACACCGCCGTCGAGCAGATCAGCGGCTACGACTACTCGCTGCTCCCCGAAACGCTCCTGATCCGCCCCTACCAACCGCTCTGGCTGACGGCCGGCTGACCGTCCCTACTCGAAGCGGGTGGCCTCGGCTGCGGTGGCGCGACACGCCACCGCGTGGCTGGCGACGATCGCCGTAGGTCCGCGAGCCGCGTAGAAGTCAGATCTATGTGGCGCGGGCTGGTCTCGCCCTGGAAAGGTCCCGGTCACGAGGAGAAAGCGATCGGGCCGACGGGCAGGCGCGGCACAGCGAAGACCCGCCGGGCCCCGAAGGCCCCGGCGGGTCCGTTGAGCGGAGAATCCTCAGCTCAGTACAGGGTGGGATCGGCCTGCTTGACCGCCTCCACCTCCTCGGACGTCGGGGCATAGGCACCGCTCTTGCTGACGGTGATGCCCGAGGTGACGACCGCATTGTGCAGTGCCGACTGGACGTCGGACCAGCCGGCGTCGGCCAGCCGTTGCCGGGCCTCGACCGAACCCAGCAAGCCGCCCTTCAGCAGTCCGGCGATCAGCCCGGCCATGAACGAGTCACCGGCGCCGACGGTGTCGCCGACGGTCACGTTCATCTGGTCGATGTGCAGCATGTCGCGGTTGTCGGCCAGCAGAGCGTACGCGCCCCACGGCCCACGGGTGACGACCACCATCGACGGTCCGGCCTTGATCCAGCGCCGCATCACGTCCTCGACCGGCTCACCGGGGTAGAGCCATTCCAGGTCCTCGTCGCTGACCTTGACCAGGTCGGAGAGGCTGACCAGGTCCTCCACCCGGCCGACCACCTGCTCGGGCGCGATCATCAGCGCCGGGCGGATGTTCGGGTCGTAGGAGGTGGTGGCGTGGCCGCGGATCGCCCGCACATTCTCGACCACCGCGGTGCCGCCCGGTTCGAGCGTGGCCGCGATGCTGCCGGTGTGCAGGTGACCGTACTTCGACAGGTCGTCGATCGCCGGGACGTTCCACTCCAGGTCGAACTCGTAGGTGGCCCGGCCGTCGGCGTCGAGGTGGGCGAAGGCGACGGCAGTCTTCTCGGCCGAGTCGGTGCCCGGCACGATCGACACCCCAGACGCGGTGGCCCACTGAGCGAGCCGGCCCCCCCGTTCGTCCTTGCCCCACCAGGCGCAAATGCTGGCCGGCTCGCCGAGCGTGGCGACCCCGGCCGCCACGTTCAGCAGACTGCCGCCCACATGCTCTTGGGTGGAGTCCTGACCGATGACGACGTCGATCAACGCCTCGCCCAGGCACAACACTTCGCGGTCAGACATTCAGTGCCCTTTCGCTGCGAGTGGATCGCCGTTGTCGCTGGGATCATGGGTCAGGCCGAGTTTGGCCTCCATCTCCTCCAGCGGCACACCCTTGGTCTCAGGCATGACCTTGAGCACCCAGAACAACTGGCCGACCATGAAGATCGCGAACACCGCGAACGCCACGCCGCCACCGAGACCGTTGATCACCGGCGGGAAGAAGGTCGAGGTCAGCCAGGCGAACACCCAGTGGGTCAGCGAGCCGAAGGACTGCCCACGGCCACGGATGCGGTTCGGGAAGATCTCGGAGATGAACACCCAGATCACCGCGCCCTGACCGAAGGCGTGAGCGGCGATGAAGACGAGCAGGCCGGCGAGCACCAAGAAACTGGACTTCGAGTCGAACGCGCCGCCCAGTGCCTTCTCGTAGTAGAACATCAGCGCGGACATGAAGCCCAGGCTGACGATGTAGCCGATCGAGCCGATGATCATCAGCTTCTTGCGGCCGATCCGGTCGATCACGGTCAGCGCGGCCATCGTGGCGATCAGGTTCATGAAGCCGACCGCGATGCTCATCTGGAAGGCAGCATCGGTGGACGCGCCGGCCTTCACCATGACGACCGGGGCGTAGTAGAGAATCGCGTTGATGCCCGACATCTGGTTGAACATGGCGATCATGAAGGCCAGCAAGATGACCTTGGCATGGCCCTTGGTGAAGAACGGCACCTTCGGTGCGTTCGCGGCCGCAGCCAGCGAGGAGTCGATCTCCTCGATCTGGAAGTCGGCCTCTTCCTTGCTGGTGGTCAGCTTGGCGATGACGTCCCGGCCGGCCTGCTCCTGGCCGTTGGCCATCAGCCAGCGCGGAGTCTCGGGAACGCTGAAGAGCATGATCAGGAAGATCGCGGCGGGAATGGCCATCACGCCGAACATCCAGCGCCAGTCGGAGGTTTCGTCGTTGACCACCGCGCGGACGATGGCGTTGGACAGGTAAGCCAGCAGGATGCCGAGCACGATGTTGAACTGCACCAGGCCCACCAGACGGCCACGGACCTTCGCCGGGGCGATCTCAGCGGTGTAGATCGGGGCACACACCGATGCAGCGCCGACACCGATGCCGCCCAGGAACCGGAAGATCTCCAAGGTGACGATGTCGTGGGCGAATGCCGAGCCGAGGGCGCCCGCCAGGTAGAGGACGCCGATCACGAACAGCACCGGCTTGCGGCCATAGCGGTCGGCCGGCTTGCCGGCGGTCAGGGCACCGAGGATCGTGCCGAGGAGGGCCATGCCCACGGCCCAGCCGAGGTAGGCGTCAGAGAGGTTGAAATATGTTTGGAGTTGCTCGGTCGTGCCGGAGATGACGGCGGTGTCAAAACCGAACACCAGGCCGCCGATCGAGGCGACCAGCGCACTGCGTATCACTAGGGGTCTCATGGGCGTCATGTTAAGGGCGTGCACCGTCTAGATGTTCTGATTACTACGACGACATTTCGAACCCACACCAACCCAACTGAACCCACAGCAAGGGCTGTCGAAATGCGAGCAAATACACACCGTTCGGACGCCGCCCTCGGCCGCAGATCACCTCCGCTGGTACGGGTCCTCGATGTCACGCCGAGACCAGCGCTGGAAGACCCGAGCTGGTCGAACTCATCGAACCGGTCGAGTTGGTCGAGTTGGTCGAGACGTGAACGTGCGCCCGCCGGCGAAGGATTTCAAGCTCGACCGGCGGTGGTTTCGTCAATCGGCGCCTCGCAACAAAGCGACGATGCCCGGGCACGCGGCCCGGGCATCGTCGCTGGAGACTGGTCGATCAGCCGATCGTCTTGCCGGCGGAACGCAGGTTCTCGCAGGCCTCGATGATGCGCTGCCCCATGCCCGCCTCGGCTGCCTTGCCCCAGGCGCGCGGGTCGTACATCTTCTTGTTGCCGACCTCGCCGTCGATCTTCAGCACGCCGTCGTAGTTGGCGAGCATCCAGCCGGCCACCGGACGGGTGAACGCGTACTGGGTGTCGGTGTCGACGTTCATCTTGATCACGCCGTAGTCGACGGCGTCGCTGATCTCTTGCGGGGTCGAGCCCGAACCGCCGTGGAAGACCAAGTCGAACGGCTTATTGACGCCGTACTTCGCGCCGACCGCGTCCTGAATCTCTTTGAGCACCTCGGGGCGCAGCTTCACCGAACCCGGCTTGTACACGCCGTGCACGTTGCCGAAGGTGAGGGCCACGATGTAGCGCCCCTTCTCACCCAGGCCGAGCTTCTCGACCGTGGCCAAGCCGTCCTCGACGGTGGTGTAGAGCTTCTCGTTGATCTCGGCCGCGACACCGTCTTCTTCGCCGCCGACCACGCCGACCTCGATCTCGAGAATCTGACGGGCCTTGCTGGTCAGCGCCAGCAGCTCGTCGGCGATGGTGAGGTTCTCGGCCATCGGCACGGCCGAGCCATCCCACATGTGCGACTGGAACAGCGGCTCGAGGCCGCGGTCGACCCGCTCCTGCGAGATCGCGATGAGCGGCTTGACGTAGGTGTCGAGCTTCTCTTTCTGGCAGTGGTCGGTGTGCAGCACGATGTTGACCGGGTAGTTCTTGGCCACCACGTGCGCGTACTCGGCCAAGGCGACGGCGCCGGTGACCATGTGCTTGATGGTGGGACCGGACGCGTATTCGGCGCCACCGGTGCTGACCTGCACGATGCCGTCGGAGCCCGCGGCGGCGAAACCGGCGAGGGCGGCATTCAGGGACTGCGACGAGGTGATGTTGATCGCCGGGAAAGCGAACGAACCGGCCTTCGCGGCCGCCAACATCTCGGCGTACTTCTCGGGTGATGCGATGGGCATTTACTGCGCTCCTCACGGGGTCGTGGCGTCACCGGACTGCAGGGTGACGCCTGCGATGACCTCCCCAGTCTTGCAAAAGTCACCGGGCTGCGCGACCCATTTTTCAAGCCTGGAGGTGTCAGTCGTCGAGCCGGGACAGATCAATGCGGCAGCGACCACCCGACAATGCCCGCACGGCAGAGTCGATGTTGGCCGGCAATGCGCTCAGGTACTCCATCGGGACGGCCGCCGACCGTCCGTCGCGAGCCTCGACCTTCAGCTGGGGCGAGCGGCCGAAGCGACCCGGGTTCGCCAGCACAGCGCCCACCTCGGGCCAGGTCAGCCACAGCCCGGCGACCCACACGCCGTCGCGGGTGACGGCGAACGCGGGGCCGGGGGCCACCGGGCGGGCATCGCGTCGCGCGATCAGTAGGCCGGATCCGCTGATCACCACCCAGATCAGCCCGACCACCAAGGCCGAGCCGACCAGCCAGGGCCCCCACGAACCCACCTGGGCGGCGAAGAAGTACCACACGGCCGCGCCGATGGCGACCGATACGGCGGTCGAGATCAGCCGCTGGATCAACAGCGAGCGCCAGCGGGCGACCTTGGCCTGGACGGCCTCGGGCGCATAAAACACCACGTACTCGCCGACACCGTTCACGCCGCCATCGTAGTAGGCCGGACTCGCCGCCGACCGTGGCCGCCTGCGGGCGCGAGCGCGGCACCAACTCCCCCGCTGGTCGAGCGTGTCGAGACCCCTGGTGAGAGCACTCCGTTTGAGGTCTCGACACGCTCGACCAGCGAAAAATCAGTACGTCCCTCACGCAACCAGCGGGTGGGCGCGTCGATCCGCGCATGCCACGGCGATGCCGCGGGCACAGTCGGGCTGTACGACGCCCGGTGAGCCTCAGCGGCCGCCCCAGCGCAGGCCCCAGTGGTACATGGCGATGGCCGCGGCGGCTCCGGCGTTGAGCGAACGGGTGGAGCCGTACTGGGTGATCGACACCAGGCCCGCGCAGCCGACCACCACCTCGTCGGTCAGCCCGGGGCCCTCGGACCCGAACACCAGGCAGCAGCGCTGCGGCAGCTCGGTCGCCTCCAGGGGCACCGAACCGGGCAGGTTGTCGACGCCGATCGGGGTGACATCGGCGGCGGCCAGAGCGGCGAAGAACGACGCTACGTCAGGGTGGTGATACACATGCAGGTACCGGTCGGTAACCATGGCACCGCGCCGGTTCCAGCGTCGGCGACCCAGAATGTGCACCGCGGACACGTTGAACGCGTTGGCCGTGCGCACGATGGAGCCGATGTTGAAGTCGTGCTCCCAGTTCTGAATCGCCACCTGCAGCGGCTGACGCCGGGTGTCGAGGTCGGCGACGATCGCATCGAGGCGCCAGTACCGGTAGCGATCCCCCACGTTGCGGCGGTCGCCCTCGGCCAGCAAATCAGGGTCGAGCCGCGGATCGTCCGGCCACGGTCGGGGGTGTGGGCCGACGCCGACCAGCGGGACGGTCGGGTCGTACGGCTCAACGCTTGGGTCAGCGGCTACGTCCGCCAATGACCCACGGCCTGGCTGCTCTGAGCCCTCGCTTACCGGCTGCACAGCCCCCCACGGTAGCCTGAGTGACTGTGACCCTGCTGCCTTTGCTCGTGCCGCTGCTGCTGCCCGACTGGATGGACCCCGAATATGTCATTCATGCCCTGGGCAACTGGGCCCTGTGGGGCGTGGCGCTGATCCTGATCGTCGAGTGCTCGATCTTCCCGATCTTGCCCGGCGATTCGCTGCTGTTCACCGTCGGCATGTTCATCGCGATGGACCCCCCGTCGATCGCCTTTGCCGGGCTGAGCCAGCCGATGGTGCTGCTGGTCTCGTGCGTGATCCTGATGATCGCCGCGGTGCTCGGCAATGTGATCGGCTATTTCGTCGGCAAGTGGATCGGTCCGGCGATCTTCAGGCCGCGGGAGGGGTTCTGGGGGCGGGTGTTCGACCCCAAGCGGGTTGAACAGACCCACGAGCTGATGGAGCGTTATGGCCCGCGCGCACTGGTGCTGGCCCGGTTCGTTCCGTTCGCCCGGACGTTCATCACCCTGATCGCCGGCATCGGCCAGATGAGCTTCCGCAGATTCATCACCTGGTCGGGGGTCGGCGCGGTGATCTGGGCGGCGGGCATCACCGTGCTCGGCTATTTCATGGGCAACCTGCCGTTCATTCACACCAACCTCGAGATGGTGTTGATCGTCATCGTGCTGATCTCGGTGCTGCCGATGGTCGTGGAGTACCTGCGCGAACGACGCAAGCTGAAGGCCGAAGCCGGACAGACCGCGTCGGAGTGAGCCGGTGGCCGCGCAGCGGCGCACCCTGTTGGCACTGACCAACTTGCGCGGACGCGACTACCGGGCCGCTGCGCACCGCACCCGCCGGGCGTCCGGCACACGACGGCCCCCGCCGGTCGAGCGTGTCGAGACCCCGAACGGAGCGCTCCCACTACCGAAGCACTGACTCTCCGCCGGTCGAGCGTGTCGAGACCCCGAACGGAGCGCTCCCACTACCGAAGCACTGACTCTCCGCCGGTCGAGCGTGTCGAGACCCCGAACAGAGTGCTCCCACTACCGAAGCACTGATCCTCCGCCGGTCGAGCGTGTCGAGACCCCGAACGGAGCGCTCCCACTACCGAAGCACTGACTCTCCGCCGGTCGAGCGTGTCGAGACCCCGAACAGAGTGCTCGCACTAGGGGTTTCGACACGCTCAACCAATGGTCGGCGCCTTGATCAGCGGTCCCTTGACTGCGTCGGTCAGGACTGCGGCGGCGGGTAGCCACCCTGGGACGGCCGGTTGCCCTGGTCCTGCTCCGGGAACTGCTGCGGCTGACCCTGCTGCGGCGCTTGGTACTGCTGAACCGGCTGAGTGAACCCGCCGGGCGCCGGGGCCGGGTAGCCCTGGCCCTGGCAGGCCTGCGGGTTGGGCAGGTCGCCCGACGACTGCGGGGCGGCGTTGAGCTGCGCATTGGTCGGTTCCGCACCCGGCTGCTCACCGCGGTAGCTGATCTCGCCGAAATTCACATCGGGTGCCCGGCGCACCTCGGTGTCGTTGACTTCGAAATAGGTGGCCTTCTCGAAGTGGTACATGCCGGCCAGGACGTTGCTCGGGAACGAGTCGACCTTCGTGTTGTAGTTGCGCACGTTCGCGTTGTAGAAGCGGCGTCCGGCGGCGATGCGGTCTTCGGTCTCGGTGAGCTCGCGCTGCAATTCGAGAAAGTTCTGATTGCTCTGCAACTGCGGGTACGCCTCGACGCTGACGATCAGGTTGCGCACGGCGGCCGACAACTCTTCTTCGGCCTGGGCACGCTGGTGGGCAGTGCCGCCGTGCTGCGCCAGCGCTGCGGCCTGGTTGCGCATGCGGGTCACCCCTTCGAGGGTGTTGCGCTCGTGGGCGGCGTAGGCTCGCACCGTTTCGACCAACCGCGGGATCAGGTCGTAGCGCCGGTTCAGCTCCACGTCGATCTGACGCCAGGATTCCTGAATCAGGTTTCGGTCGCGGGCGAAGCCGTTGTACAGCGACACCGCATACAGGCCGGCGACGACCACGATGATCACCAGGATCACCAGGAACCACAAAATTCCTTCCATGGGGCAACTCCTTGTCGTGGGACGGTGCCCGGCCAGCCTAACCGGTCGGTGTGGCGATGGGACCGGCTACAGACCCAGATCGGCCAGGCTCACCGCGTACCGGTACGGCACCCCCGCGGCTTCGATGCGTTCGGCCGCACCGGTGTTGCGGTCGACGATCACGGCGACGCCGATCACCTCGCCACCCTCGGCGCGCACGGCCTCGATGGCCTCCAGCGGCGAGCCACCGGTGGTGGAGGTGTCTTCGACCACCAGCACCCGACGGCCCTCGACCGCTGCACCCTCGATGCGTCGCTGCATGCCGTGGGCCTTGGCCGCCTTGCGCACCACGATGGCGTCCAAGCACCCGCCCGCGGCGGCCCTGGCGTGCAGCATCGCGGTGGCCACCGGGTCGGCACCCATGGTCATGCCGCCCACGAGGTCGAAGTCCCAGTCGGCGACCAGCTCGTTCATCACCCGTCCGACCAGGGGGGCGGCAACCCCGTTGAGCGTCACCCGGCGCAGATCGACGTAGTACTCGGCCTGGGCACCCGAGGTGAGGGTCACCGTGCCATGCACCACGGCCAGGTTCTTGATGTGTTCGATGAGTTGGTCACGATCCGCCATGTGGCCCACCCTAGTGCTGACCCGCCGGTCACTTCTCGACGGTCTCGACCAGTTCGCCGAAGGCCACCGAGCGCTCCGCGGAGTGAAAGAAGTTGCGGCAGGTGATCAGGGTGATCAGCGCTTCGGTGGGCTTCTGGTCGGGGTGGCCGGGCACCGGGTCGATCACCCAGGTCTCGTACTTGTCGACCGTCAGGTCTTTGGGGTAGTTGGTCAGCGCATAGGTGTAGACGGCGGTACGGGTCTCGACGATCACCTTCGAGCCGGGCTTGAGGTCGAGCAGCGGCACGAACGGTCCGGACGCTCCGCGATGGCCGGCCACGGCGAAGTTGCCGACCTTTCCCGGAGCGGCGGTGTGGTCGAACCAGCCCACGCCGACGTTGAGCGAGTAGGGGGTGGTTCCGGTGACGACCGCGACCTCATAGTCGGCGCCGAATTCGGGAATGCGCATCAGCGCGACGGCGTTGCCGGGAATCGTGGACGACGGCGACCTGCCCTGCGCCCACTCCTTCTTCACCTCGTCGACCTGCTGCTGCGCGGCCTTCACATCCATCACGGGGTTGAAGTAGGCGTCCCACACGTACAGCCCCAGAAACGACAGGCCGGTTGCCATCAGCAGCACACCCAGCACGGTCAGCAGCCTCCGGCGCCCCTTGGGCGCCGGCGAGTCCGGCCGTATCGCCCGCGGCGTCACCGTGCTCGTCTCCCCCACGGCGTCCATTGTGAACGCGCCCGGAGGCTCCGACAACTCGCCCGTACCAGGCAGCTCACCCGTACCAGGTGTGCCCACTGGTAGGCCCGTAGGAGTCACGTGGCGCGTCGTCGGTGAACGGCAGCGCAGACCCGACCCAGCGGCGTAGCTCGGCACCGGCGACGGCACGGTAACCGAACAGGGCCCGCCGGGCGTCCGCCGCGATGGTGTCGAACGGCAGCGCCGCATGCGACGCGGCGACCACGACGTTGCCGTACCGGCGCCCCTTCCAGACCGCGGTCTCGGCGCTGGCCAGCAAGTGCCGGAAGTGCACCTGAACGCCGGCCAGGCAGGCTCGCGACCACCCGAACGGCGACTCGTCGGCCAGGTTCATCACCAGCAGCCCACCGGGCCGCAGCACCCGGCGCAGCTGCCCGAAGAACTCGGTCGTGGCCAGTTCACCGGGCACGTGCAAGCCGTCGAAGGCGTCCACGATCACCGCGTCGGCGTAATCGGACGGCATCGCGGCCACGCCAGTGCGTCCGTCGGTCTCACGCACCTTGATGCCGCTGCGCGGCGGCAGCGGCACCTTGCGGCGCACCTCGGCGAGCAGTTCGGCGTCCGGCTCGCAGACCACCTGGGCGGTGCCCGGGCGCACCGAAGCCAGCCAACGCGGCAGCGTCATTCCCCCACCGCCCAGATGGACGACCCGCAGCCTGGCGTCCGGCTCGCGGGTGAGGATCGTGACCCGCAGAATCTCGGCGATCCGCTGGACGTACTCGAACTCGAGCCGCAGCGGATCGTCCGGGTCGACCCATGACTGCTGGGTGCGACCGGAGCACACCAGGTAGGCACCGCGCACCTCGCGGTCGGGCTGCACGCGGTCGTTCATGCGCTCGGGTCGTTCATGACGCGCTCACCGGCTGATCATGCCGATCAAGCCCGCGATCAGATTGCCCGAGCCATGCGCGGCCCAGGGCAACAGCAGTGAGGCGGTGCGCTGGCGCACCCAGCCGACCATCAGCGCCGACCCGACCCCCAGGGCGAAGACGGCCAGTCCCGCGCCCAGTCCGCGGTCGATGAACACCCAATGGCCGGCGAACCGCAGCGCGCCGCAACACAGGGCCTGGATCGCATTGGCGGCCACCGCGCCACCGCGCTTGCCGCCCAGCCAGTTGAGCATGAAGCCGCGAAAGAACAGCTCCTCGCTAAGTGCGGTCTGCACCACCGCGACCAACACCACCGCCAGCCAGGCGAAGTAGCCAGAACCTGCCACCACAACCCCGGGGCGTCCGAGCAGGGCGCTGCCGACGAACCCGAGCGCCGCCAACGCCGTCGCCGCAAGCACCAGCGGATCGGCACCGTGACAGACCTGACGGAAGCCCAGCCAACGCAGCAGCGACCCCTCGGGCCGCGACGCGTTGAGCCAGTAGGCCAGCGGCACCAGGGCAAACACCGCCACCTGGCCGGGCACGCCGACCAGGAGCGTCGTCACCAGGTCCATTGGCTCAGTCTGTACCTGTAGTGACACGGCCCCCAAGTCACACCCCTGAGCTGGGAGTCTCAGCACTAGAGTGGGCCGCGATCGGCAGGAGGACGAATGAACTCGGAAAAGGTCATATTCGGCTTTTTCATCACGCTGGCCGCGACGCTGAACTTCGGCTTCTGGACCGGCGACATGGAGAAGGTCGAGTTGCACAATGTGTGGGAGCTGGCAGCCGCCCTGGTGGTGAGCCTGATCGCCACCGTGCTCAAATTCGGCGACCGCACCCAATTGGGCGCCGTTCATCTGGCCACGTCGCTGGTCGCCGACGTGCAATTGATCGCCGGTTCGATCATCTGGACCTGGGCGGCCAGCACCCCCTCCGGCATGACTCCGGCCGATATGGCGCTGGTGGTGTCGATGTCGGCAGGCGCACTGTTGGCGAACCTGATCTCGGTGGTGCTGATGATCAGCGAAATCATCACCGCACGACGGTGACCTCAATCCCGCGAGGGACGATCAACAACGTCACCTATCTGTTCCTGCGGCGCATGCGGCTGCCGCTGGGGCTGGTGATCCTGCTGTACACGGTCAGCGTGTTCGGCCTGGCGCTGATGCCGGGGGTCAACGATGCGGGCCACCCCACCGAGGGCATGGGCCTGTTCAACGCGTTCTACGTGATCAGCTACACGGCCACCACGATCGGCTTCGGTGAACTGCCGCACCCCTATTCGACCGCACAACGCATGTGGATGACGGTGTCGATCTACCTGACCGTGACCGGATGGTCGTATGCAGTGGTCACCGTGGTCGGCCTGCTTCAGGAACCGGTCTTTCAGAACGCCTTACGGCATGGCCGCCACGCCCGGCGCATTCGCAACCTGAGAGAGCCGTTCTACATCGTCTGCGGCGTCGGCGAAACCGGCACCCTGGTCTGCCATGGTCTCGACCGGCTGCGCACGCGGTTCGTGGTGATCGATGCCGATTCCGACCGCATCGAGCAGATCAAGCTCGAGAACTTCTTGTACGACCCACCCAGCGAGGTCGCGGACGCCTCCCAGCCGGCCACGCTCACCGGCTCGGGCCTGCTCTCGCCCTACTGCCGCGGCGTGATGGCGCTAACCGTGGACGACGCCACCAACCGGGCGATCGCGGTGTCGGCGCGCCTGCTGCGGCCGGGGCTGCCGGTGATGGCCAGGGTCGGCGACGCCGACACCGACCATTCCCGCGGCGCCTTCGGCGGCGACATGGTGACCAACCCGTTCGAGCGGTTCTCCACCTTCTTGGCGCTGGCGGTGGCCCGTCCGGAGCGTTACCGCATGGGTCAGATCCTCACCGGATTTCCCGGCGACGACCTGCCCGAACCACACCACCCTCCACGCGGTCACTGGATCATGTGCGGCTACGGACGCTTCGGGCACGGCGTGCGCGAAGCACTCACCAAGGCCGGCAACGAGGTCACCGTCATCGACCGGATGCACTACGGCGAAGAGGGCGTCGACATCAAGGGCACCGGCACCGATTCGGCGAGCCTGATCAAGGCCGGCATCGAGCACGCTGTCGGCATCGTCGCCGGCAACGCCAGCGACCTGAAGAACCTGGCGATCGCCCTGGTGGCACGCGACCTGAAGCCCGACATCTTCATCGTCACCCGGCAGAACCAGATGAGCAACACCACCCTCTTCGACGCCTTCGAGGACGACCTATGCATGCAGCCCAGCCGCATTGTCGCCCGGGAATTCCTGGCCCTGATCACCACGCCGCTGCTGGCGCGCTTCCGGCACGAGATTCGTGGGGCGTCCGAAAGGTGGAGCGCGGAGCTCACCGAGGCACTGTCATTCCTCAACGGCGGGTACGTGCCCGAACTGTGGGGGGTGACGATCAACGATGAGCAGGCGGCGGCAGTGGTGGACGCGATCCGGCACGAGCAGTGGGTGAATATCGGCCACCTGCTCGTCGACCCGTACGACGCGCACCGTCCGGCTAACGCCTTGGTGCTGATGGTGGCACGCGGTGAGGGCGGCGAGATTCTGCCCACCACCGGCTACCAGCTCGAAATCGGCGACCAGTTGCTGATCGCAGGCTCACGCGATGCTGCCCGCCGATTGCAGTTGACGCTGAACAACCCCAACGTGCTGTTCTACGTGCGCACCGGACGGGAGCGCGGCGGCGGCTGGGTGTGGAACCAAATGCGCTCGCTAAAGCGCTGGTGGATCAAATCTCGCCAGCGACACATCGAGCACTGACCCGTCCAGGGGACGGTTCCGTTTGGTTCAGGGGACGGTTCCCAACGGTCCAGGGGACGGTTCCGCTTGGTTCAAGGGATTGGTTCAAGGGACGGTTCCCAACGATCCAAGGCACGGTCCCCAACGGGATCATGAACCAGACGGAACCGTCTCCTGAACCAGACGGAACCGTCCCCTGAACCAAACGGAACCGTCCCCTGAACCAGACGGAACCGTCCCCGAGCGTTCTCTGCTGGTCGAGGTGCCGTCCGTGGATTCTCTGACGGGGCTCTGGCCGGACCCCCGGGGCCTCAGCGCGTGACGGGGTTGCCGGGCAGTCGCTTGGCCACCTCGTCACGCACCCGGCGGGCCGTGGCTCCAACCGACGGTGCCGTGTTCGACGCCATCTCGGTGCGGGCCTTGCGCACCACTGCCGGTGCGGTGCGATCGAATGCCGCATCCCGGCCCGTCGCCGCCGCCAGCACCCCGATCAGGGCCTCGACGGCGAGATCGATGGGTATCGCGTCGACCTTGGCGTGATGTACATAGTCCTGCTTCGGCGTGCGGTCAGCGCTGACCAGATGATCGGCCGAACCGACCAGTCGCACGCCGGTCGCCCCGATCGCGTCCACCACGCCGCACTCGTGCTGCAAGGCCGGCTTGAGTGCCCACCGTGGCAGCCGCAGCCGGGGCTCGTCCGGGCCGGGCCTGCGGTAGCCGACCACCCGCGACAGCGCACCGTAGTAGTTCAGCCACTCGTGGTTGGCCCACTCCAGGCCGAGTTCGGTGGTTCTGCGGTTGAGCTGCCGAAACAGTTCGGCCTCTGGAACGGTCAGGCCGCGGTTGGTCACGTCGTCGGTGCCCGGCGCGGCTGCCAGTAGATCGCGAGGCAGTCCCAGCAGGTCTTCGAAACGGTGGAACAGGAAACTGTGATCGTTCGGGTCGAGGGCGATCACCGTGACCCGGTCGGGGCCCGCGGCTGCCGCCCATCGCCGAATCAGCCCGGCGTGGTCGAAACTCAGCTGGCGACGATCGTAACCGGCGTGTTCCGGCTTCAACACGCCCTTCAGCCAACGCTCGAACGACTCTCGGCGGGCGTTGCGCTTGAGCCGTTCCTGCCACAGCGACGGCAGCATGCGGCCGAAGGCGCGCAGTGTGATCACGACGTGCAACCGCGGCCCCAACTCATCGACCCAACGGGCAATCGTCGCGTCGTCGGCGGTCGAGACGTACTCGTGACCCAGTAGGATCCGCCGCTCGTGGTCGGCCTCGATCTCACGCTTCAGCAACCACCAGTGCCGGTACGACGGCGGCGGCCCGACACTTCCATCGCCGTTCCAGCCCAGGCCACGACGTTGAAAAGCGCTGACCGCCACCCGCTGGTTGAAGGTGGCCCCGGGGTAGCGCACCCCGTGGCGGAGCAGTTCGGGACGCATGACGCGCGCCACCGTCTGCAGCGATGTGGTGCCGGTCTTGAACGGCCCGATGTGCAACAGCCGGGTGCGTTCGGCAAGCAGCAGCTCGGTGTCACCCCCAGGGGTGGACGTCATCGGCAGCTCCGTTCTTCTCGGGCAGCTGAACCCGGCTGCCTCTTCGGCCAGGCCGCGCGCACGGCAGACCTCAACTCAGAAATCCGGCACCGACGGTGCGGTTGGTGGCCTCGTCGACCAGGATCACCGAGCCGGTGGTGCGGTTCTGCGCGTACTCGTCGAGGAACAGCGGGCGGGTGCAGCGCAGCCGCACCCGGCCGATCTCGTTGAGGGCCAAAGCGGTGACGCTTTCGTCGCGATGCAGGGTGTTGATATCGACTCGATAGAGCACCTCGCGCACCTTCACCCGCGCCCACACGGTGGTGTGTTTGATCGCCAGGGTCCGGCCGGGCGTGAGGGCGCTGCCCTCGTCCATCCAACACACCCGCAGGTCGAGATCCTGTCGCGCCGGGGCCGGGTTGTTCGGCCGTACCAGCAGGTCGCCCCGGCTGATGTCGAGCTCGTCGGCAAGTCGCAGCGCCACCGACATCGGCGGGTATGCCTCGCGCAGCGGGCCCGTCGGAGAATCGATCGCACTGATCGTGGTGGTGAACCCACTGGGCAGCGCCATCACCTGGTCGCCCACCTTGATCACGCCGCCGGCCACGGTGCCGGCATAGCCGCGATAGTCGCGCGCCTGGGCCGACTGCGGCCGAATCACGTACTGCACCGGGAATCGGACGTCGGTGAGGTTGCGATCGCTGGCAACGTGCAGGTGTTCGAGGTGGTACAGCAATGCCGGGCCGTCGTACCACGGAGTGCGCGCGCTGCGGGTGACCACATTGTCGCCGTGCAGCGCCGAGATCGGGATGAACTGCAGATCGCCGACCTTGAGCCGGCTCGCGAACTCGGTGAACTCGTCCACGATGCGCTCGTAGACGGCGACGTCGAAGTCGACCAGATCAAGCTTGTTGACGCACACCACCAGATGCCGCACGCCGAGCAGCGTGGCCAGGAACGAGTGCCGCCGGCTCTGCTCGGTCATGCCCTTGCGGGCATCGACCAGAATCAGCGCCGCATCGGCGGTGGATGCCCCGGTCACCATGTTGCGGGTGTACTGCGGGTGGCCGGGGGTGTCGGCGATGATGAACGTGCGACGCGGCGTCGCGAAGTAGCGGTACGCCACGTCGATGGTGATGCCTTGCTCCCGCTCGGCCCGCAGGCCGTCGGTGAGCAGGGCCAGGTCGACGTAGTCGTTACCACGTTGGGTGCTGACCCGCTCGACCGCCTCGTACTGGTCGACGAAGATGGCTTTGCTGTCGTACAGCAACCGGCCGATCAGCGTGCTCTTGCCGTCGTCGACGCTGCCTGCGGTGGCGAACCGCAGCAGGTCGCTGCCCGTGGTTGTCTCGCCGCTCATCAGAAGTACCCCTCCTTCTTGCGATCCTCCATCGCGGCTTCGCTGACCCGGTCATCGCCGCGGGTGGCTCCACGTTCGGTGAGCCGGGCGGCGGCTATCTCGGCCACGATGGCCTGCTTGGTGTCGGCGGTCGACGCGACCGCCGCGGTCAGGTTGGCGTCGCCCATCGTGCGGTACCGCACCGAACGGCGCTCGACCCGCTCGCCCTCACGGGGGGTCACGAACTCGTTGACCGCGTACAGCATGTTGTCGCGCACCACCACGTCACGTTCGGCCGCGTAGTACAGGTTCGGCAGCGGAATGTCCTCGTGAAGGATGTAGGCCCAGGTGTCGAGCTCGGTCCAGTTCGACAACGGAAACACCCGAATGCTCTCGCCGGGGTGCACCCGTCCGTTGTAGAGGCTCCACAGCTCGGGACGCTGGTTCTTGGGATCCCACTGGCCGAACTCGTCACGAAAGCTGAACACCCGCTCTTTGGCCCGGGCCTTCTCTTCATCGCGGCGTGCTCCGCCGAAAAGCGCGTTGAAGCGGTGTTGCTCGGCGGCCTCCAGCAGCACCGGGGTCTGGATCCGATTGCGCGAACCGTTCGGCTCCTCCTGCACCAACCCCCGCGCCATCGCCTCGGGCACCGACGCAACGACGAGTTGCACCTCCAGTTGGTCGAGCCACCAATCCCGAAAGGCGATCACTTCGGGAAAGTTGAGACCCGTGTCGACGTGCATGAACGGGAACGGAATGCGGGCCGGGGCGAACGCCTTGCGAGCCAGCACGCTCATCACCACCGAGTCCTTGCCGCCGGAGAACAGCAGGCAGGGTCGCTCCATTTCGGCGGCGACCTCACGAATGATGTGAATGCTCTCGGCCTCGAGAGCCCGTAGTTGACTGAGCACGTAGCCGGTCATGATCCTCCTTCGAGCTGCGCAACGGCGGCCAGCAGCCGGGGCGCATGTTCGGTGCGGCACACCATCAGGTCAGGCAGCCACGGGTCGGGTCGGTTGTAGCACAATGGCGAGCCGTCCAGTCGGGACGTGTGCAGGCCGGCCGCCGCGGCAACGGCCACCGGAGCCGCCGAATCCCACTCGAACTGCCCGCCGCCGTGCAGGTAGGCGTCGACCTCGCCGGTGACCACGGCCATCGTCTTGACCCCGGCAGAACCCATGCCCACCAGTTCGACCGGCAGCAGCTCACCGAGGCGTTGCACCAGCACCGGCGGACGTGACCGGCTGACCGCCAGCCGGAGCGGACCCCCGCGGCGCAGGGGCGGCAGTGGCTCGGCGGGGTCGGTGCCGAACACTCGCTGCCGCGCAGGCAGGGCGACGGCACCCGCGACCAGCCCGGTATCGCGTTGCCACAAAGCGACGTGCACCGCGAAGTCGGTGCGCCAGGTTTCCCCGGTGCGTTCGGCGTACTCGCGGGTGCCGTCGAGGGGATCCACGATCCAGACCCGGTCGGCACCCAGCCGGGAAGGGTCGTCCTTGGCCTCCTCCGAGAGCACCGCGTCGCCCGGACGGTGGGTGGCGAGTTCGGCCAGCAGGTATTCGTTGGCCAGTCGGTCACCATCGGCGCCCGACACCGCACCGTCGGGGCGCCGCAGGCCCAGCAGCACGGCACCGGCACCCTGGGCCAGCGCGACGGCCAGTTCGGCGTCAGATGTCATAGCCGGTCAACTCCTCGTCGCTGACGTCGTCGGTGGCGAAGCTGGTGCGGCGACCGAGCTCTTGGCCCCGGCGCAACGCTCGCGCCTCGAGTTCTGCGACCACCAGCTTCACCGCCTCGTCGATGCCGTAGCCGGTGGTGTCGATCACCAAGTCGGCGTCATCGGGCGGCTCATAGGGCGAGTCGATGCCGGTGAAGTTGGCCAGTTCCCCGGCCCGTGCCCGGGCGTAGAGGCCCTTGCGGTCGCGCCGCTCACATTCGGCCAGGGGGGTCGAGACCCACACCTGCAGAAAGTCGGCACCGTCGCGTGCCATCCGGGCCGCCTCGGCGCGACCCTCGGCGAACGGCGCGATCAAAGCGGTGATGGCGATGCCGCCGTGCCGGGCCAGCAGCGCGGCGACCCAACTGGTGCGGCGCACGTTCGCCTCCCGTCCGGCGGTGTCGAACCCGAGCCCCGCCGATAACATGCGGCGCACGTCGTCACCGTCGAGCAGGGTGACCTCGCGTTGTGACTCCTGCTCCAGAAAATCTCGCAGCGCCTTGGCCAGGGTCGACTTGCCCGAGCCCGAAAGCCCGGTGAAGAACACCACGGTGCCACCCCGGTCGTGCCGCGGCACGTCCGCGCCGGGCAGCTCACCGACCACCACGAAGTGTTTGACGCCGAAGGCCTCGGCCAGCGCCTTGGGCGTGGGTAGCCTTGGCCGCTCGAACACGCCGCGGCTGCCCGCGGTGGGCCACGGCACCCTCACGATGCGATGCGCACCCCGGGCACGGGCATCGACAACGCCGGGCAGATCGGCCAGCAACTGCCGTCCGGCCCGGGTATGGCCCGCCAGCACCAACCAGAGCACCCGGCTGTGCGGTGCGGTCAGGGCGTCCACCCGCACCAGATCGGCGGTGCTGGGCATTCCGCACACGACCACCGCCAGATCGAACGGCCCGGCCTCGGCAAGCGAGGCCGCCTCGCCGTCGAGGCGAGCGACCGACCGCAACGTGGTCACCTCAAGCAGGCCGGCGCGCAGTCGTCCGAGCAGCAACGGGGTGGACTCGGGGTCGTTGATCACGACGGTGTCCACCGCGCCGAGCACGGCCAGCGCGGCGTGGCTGAACCGCAGCGTGGGCGCGATCAGGTCGCGTTGCACCAGCTCGACCACATCCAGGTCACCGGCATCGGCAGTGACTGTGGGGAGCGCGGCAATCTGGGCCCAGTCGACGGTGGCTGCTGCAGGATTCCGCTCAGGCGTCATCGAGGAACCTCCGATCGGGTTGAGTCCGGCCACGCGCCGACCGGCCGCGGCTGCAGCGGTGTCGCCCCAGCAGCAGAGCCTACGCCAGCGGGCCGAGCGGCAGCACACACCCGCCGGTGCCGGCCAGGGTGGGTGCACGGGCTACTGGGCTGGTGCCCGTGGCGGCGGTGGCGAAACTGCCTGGGTGCCCCGCAGGATACGCGCTGAGGGCCAGGGTGGGTGGTCGACATTGCGCCCTCAGCCGCGCCCGAGGCGCGTCCACCGGCGGGTCCCACGCCGTCCACGCCGACCCAGCTCGGCGAGCAGTTCCCGGGCGGGGACTTGCTGGAGCATCACGCCGAGCGCCGTTGGGTGCGGCTGGCTGAAGCGGGCGTCGCGGAGCAGCGCCGCCGCCGAGATGCCCACCATCGCCTCGACCGCCAGATCAATGGGCACCTGGCTGACCTGTCGGTGGTCCTCGGCCGCGTCCGTGCGGCGCTTGGCCGGTTGCATCAGGTGAGCGGGATCACCGATCACCCGCACCCCGCTGGCCACGACCTCTTCGGCTTCGCGCACCGATATTCGGTCGGCCTGTTCAGCCGCCCAGTCGGGCATGGTCAACCGGGGCTCGCACTGTGCTGGCGTCCGGCTGCCGAGGACGCGCTCGAGACCGCCTTTGATCAACAGCGCGTCATACTGCCGCCACGTCGTGTTCTCTGCCCGAAAGCGGCGGTTGAATTGCCGGAACAACTCGAGCTCGGGCACCGTCATCGACCTGTTCGTAGTCCAGGCGTGGGTGTCGGACCGCGCGAGAAGACCGTCGGGCAGGGCCAGCAGTTGCTCCACAACCCGGTACACCATGCCGTGCTCGTTCGGATCGAGAATTATCGCCGTCACGTTCTCGGGACCAACGACCTTCGCCCACCGCCGGATCAGTTCCCCCTGGGCGTGTCGCCGTCGGACCAGTTGGTTGATGTCACTGCCCGGCTCCAACGCCGCCTTGAGCCAACGATCGAAGGTGCCACGATTGCCCGCCGCCTTGTTCGTCTCTTGCCAGATCGAGGGAAGCATCAGCGAGTGACTGCGCAGGGTGACCAGCACATGCAGGCTCTCACCCATGTCGTCACGAATCCGTTGCGCGGCCTGAACGCCGGCACCGGCGGCATACTCGTGACTGATCACCACACGTTGGTGCGGGTGCGAACGCACCTCGTCGACGAGGCGGTTCCAGCGTTCGATGCTGGGTGGTTTGCGCGGCCTTCCGTCGCTTCGGGTCTTCCAGCCGATCGTCTTGCCGACCACCGCGGCGACCTCGTAGCGATGGTTGTAGCCCGTGCCGGGGTAAACCACCCCATGGTGAACCAAGTCCTCACGACTGGCGGCCAGCGCCGCCTGCAATGCGGTGGTGCCCGTCTTGGGTGGTCCGACGTGAAAGAGCCGGACGTTGCTGGGCAGGGCTTCCACCGCGGGCATCGACTGGCTTCTCACAATCTCTCAGGAACATCCGGCTCGTCCACCGGGTACTCCAGCCAACCCAAGAAATCTCGAAGCAGGCTGTGCCGAAGCTATTGCTGAACTGTGTGTGGGCGGTTGACAACGTGAACCACTCGGAACCGTCCCCTGAACCGGAAAGAACCGTCCCCGCTGGTTCAGGGGACGGTTCCTTCTGGTTCAGCTCGTCAGCTCGGCACGACCACCAGGCCGCCGGCGTCCGGCTGCAGGTCGAACCGCACCGTGTCGCCGTCCAACACCTCGCCCGAGAGCATCCGCCGGGCTAGCGCGTCCTCGATCGTGGTCTGCACCAGCCGCTTCAACGGACGGGCGCCGTACACCGGGTCGAAGCCGGTCAACGCCAGCCAGTCCTTGCCTGCCTGAGAGACCTCGACGCGAATGCGCCGGTCGGCCAGCCGGGCGTTCAGCCGCCCCAACTGAATCTCGACGATCCGGCTCAGGTCGTCGGTGCCCAGCGGGGTGAACATCACGATCTCGTCGAGCCGGTTCAAGAACTCGGGCTTGAACGCCTGCCGCACCACGCCCATCACCGCCTGCTCCTTCAGCTCGGGCTCGAGCTTCACATCGGCCAGGTACTGCGAACCCAGGTTGCTGGTCATGATCAGAATCACATTGCGAAAGTCGACCGTGCGGCCCTGGCCGTCGGTGAGGCGCCCGTCGTCGAACACCTGCAGCAAAATGTTGAACACTTCGGGGTGCGCCTTCTCGACCTCATCGAGGAGGATCACCGAATACGGACGGCGCCGCACCGCCTCGGTCAACTGGCCGCCCTCTTCGTAGCCGATGTAGCCGGGAGGTGCGCCGACCAGCCGCGACACCGAGTGCTTCTCGCCGTACTCGCTCATGTCGATGCGCACCATCGAACGCTCGTCGTCGAACAAGAACTCGGCCAGCGACTTGGCCAGCTCGGTCTTGCCGACCCCGGTCGGCCCCAGAAACAGGAACGAGCCGGTCGGACGATTGGGGTCGCTGATGCCTGCGCGCGAACGCCGCACGGCATCGGAGACCGCCACCACCGCCTGGCGCTGGCCGATCAGCCGCTCCCCCAGCCGCTGCTCCATCTGCAGCAACTTCTCACTCTCGCCCTGCAGCAGCCTGCCGACCGGAATGCCCGTCCACGCGCCGACCACCTCGGCGATGTCGGTGGCCGACACCTCTTCGGAGACCATCGGGGTGACGCCGGATTCCTCCTGCTCGGCGGCGTCCATCTCGGCCTGCAGCGCGGGGATCTCTCCGTAGAGAATCTGCGAGGCGCGGGTCAGGTCGCCCTCACGCTGGGCGCGGTCGGCGGCGATCCGCAGTTCGTCCACCCGGGCCTTGAGCTCGCCGACCCGGTTCAGGCCGGACTTCTCGGCCTCCCATCGGCCCTCCAACCCACGCAGTTCCTCCTGCGCGTCGGCCAATTCGCCCTGCAGCCGCTGGTGCCGCTCGACGGACGCCGGGTCGGTCTCTTTCTCCAAGGCGAAGCTCTGCATCGTCATCCGGTCGATGCTGCGCCGCAATTGGTCGATCTCTTCGGGTGATGAGTCGATCTCCATGCGCAACCGTGACGCGGCCTCGTCGATCAGGTCGATGGCCTTGTCGGGCAACTGCCGGCTGGTGATGTACCGGTTCGACAGGGTGGCCGCCGCGACCAGCGCACCGTCGGTGATCCGCACCTTGTGGTGCGCCTCGTAACGTTCCCGCAGCCCGCGCAGAATCGCGATCGTGTCTTCAACGGACGGCTCGCCCACGAAGACCTGCTGAAACCGGCGCTCCAGCGCAGGGTCCTTCTCGATTCGCTCGCGGTACTCGTCCAGGGTGGTGGCGCCGATCATCCGCAGCTCGCCGCGGGCCAGCATCGGCTTGAGCATGTTGCCGGCGTCCATCGACGAGTCACCAGACGCCCCGGCGCCGACCACGGTGTGCAGCTCGTCGATGAAGGTGATCACCTGGCCCTCGGCGTCGCGGATCTCGTTCAGCACGGCCTTCAGCCGCTCTTCGAACTCGCCGCGATACTTGGCGCCGGCCACCATCGACGCCAGATCGAGCGAGACCACCCGGCGTCCCTTCAGCGAATCGGGGACGTCGCCCGCGATCACCCGCTGGGCCAGGCCCTCGACGACGGCGGTCTTGCCGACCCCGGGCTCGCCGATCAGCACCGGGTTGTTCTTGGTGCGCCGGGCCAGCACCTGCACCACCCGGCGAATCTCGCCGTCGCGTCCGATCACCGGGTCGAGCTTTCCGTCGCGGGCCTTGGCGGTCAGGTCGACGGAATACTTGTCGAGGGTGGACTCGCCACCCTCGGCCTCGGCCGAGGTGACCCGCTTGTCGCCCCGCGCGTCGCTGAACGCCTTCAGCAGCGCCTTGGGCTCGGCGCCGAACTGCAGCAAGATCTTCTGCGCGTCGCTGACGATGCTGGCCAGCGCGATCATCAGGTGCTCGGTGGCCACGAAATCGTCGCCCAGCTGCTCGGCACGGGTCTCGGCGTCGGCCAGCACCCGAGCGAGACTGCCCGACAGGCCAGGCTGGCTGACCGAGTTGCCGGACGCGCTGGGCAGCTTGGTGATCGCGCCCTGCGCCGCGGCATCGACCACCTTGGGGTCGGCCCCGACCGCGCCCAGCAGGGTGCCGACGGTGTTGTCGGGCACCATCAGCAGCGCGTGCAGCAGGTGCACCGGTTCGGCGCTCGGGTTGCCGTTGGTCAGGGCGTTGCGCAGGGCGGCCGAGACTGCATCCCGGCTCTTGGCAGTGAGCTTGGAAGTGTCCATGTGCTTGTTCATCTCCTGTGAAAACAAGGTTGAGTCCACTAGGCTCAACCATACTCGCAGGGGTGCTATTCCGCTGGCGAGGGACGAGATCGGCGGGTCTTGCCGACGATCGTGACGACCGGCCGGACCGAAGCCGGCCGGCCAAGAAAGCGGGTCTTCGCTGGTCGAGCCTGTCGAGACCCACCCACCAGTCGAGCCCCCAGCCACCCCGCCCCGGCAAACGGTCTCGACAAGCTCAACCGGCGGTGGTTTCGGCGCAAAGGCAAGGCGAACCGCGTCGTCCCGCGAGCGCGGACCGCGCAGCCAGTCCGTCCCAGCCGGGGTCGTGCCGGGGCCGTGCCGGGGCCGTCGAGCGCCGTGCAGCGGTGGAGCGACCCTGGGTAGGCTGCCAGAGAACCATCCGTTCTTCAGCAGTCCGACGCGGAGGAGATCACGATGGACATCCGAGGCCGGCACCTGTTGTCTTCGGTGCTGTTGTGCCTGGGCCTACTGGCCGGCTGCGCCCCGGCGTCCGGCCCTTCGGCAACGCCGTCGGCGAACGCTTCGGCACCACCAGTGGGCGGCACCGTGATCAGCACCGGCGATTCGCCCAACCAGATGGTCACCACCCTGCCCCAGGCGGTCGCCGACCAGTGGAACGCGCTGGCCTCGCAGGACGCCGGCGTGGAGTGGGTGAGCACACCCAACACCACGACGATCGACACCACCGCCCGCGCCGTCGGCGGTGCCGGCAGCCAGCAACTCGTGGACGCCATCAACGGCACGGCGGGCACCGGCACCGACCGCTCGGTGCTGGCCGCGCTCAACGACCTGAAGTCCCCCGCCGGCTCGCCGGTCTGGGTCTTCTCGCCGCTGCTCGACACTCGCGACCCACTGAACTTCAACGAGCTGGCCTTCGACGAGCCCCCCGCCGACGTGGTCAAGGCGATCAAGAAGGCCAAGCAATTGCCCGACCTTGAGGGCCGGCTGGTCAGCTTCGTGATCAACCCGGTGGCGGGTGACCAGGCGGCTCTCAGCGACCTGCAGAACGGCTACCTGCACACGGTCTGGGAGGGCCTGGCCAAGGCTGCCGGCGCCAAGCGGGTCGAGTTCTTCGACGGCACCGGCACCGCCCCTGGCCAGGGCGTCGGCCCGGTGGTCGCCGTTCCGCAACCGGACGACGTCGACACCGCCACCCAGGGCACCGAAGTGGTCTGCACCCTGCCCACCCCCGCCCTGTTCGTGATCAACACCCCCACCCTGATCGATCGCGCCAAGACCTTGCAGGGGCTGAAGAAGTGCCTGGCGAAGGCACCCCAGAACTACCGGGTGGTCGTCGAGGGACGCACCTCGGGCGACCCGTCCGACAACGGACGGGCGACTGTTGAGTTGTCGAAACAGCGTGCCACCGTGGTGGCGGTGCTGCTCAAAGACCTGGGCGTTCCGGCGAAGGCGATCTACAAGGTGGTCGGCTACGGACGCAGCAAACCACTGGTGCAACCGCCCAGCGATGCCCGCAACCGTGCAGTGGTGGTGCGCTTCGAGGTGACCCGCTGAGGTCGTCGGCGGATGCCATCGAAGGAGACGCCGATTTTTCGCTGATCGAGCGTGTCGAGACTTCAGATGTACCGCTGTGGCAAGGGGTTTCGAAAGGCTCACCCAGTGCTTTGGTTACGTCGACCAGCGCATCTCGAAGCCGCGGGTTCCCGGTTGCCGGCAACGGGTGGCTACGCTCAGGCGAACGACGATGGAGGATCAGATGCGCGCACCCGACTTTTACCTCGACACCACCAACAGCCGCGATGTCGTGCTGCACGTCGCGGCCCGCGGACGACAGATTCTGCGCAACCCGATCGCCAACCGGGGCACGGCCTTCACCCTGTCGGAGCGCGAGTTGCTCGACCTGTCGGGGCTGCTGCCCAGCCGGGTGATCACCATCGAGGAGCAGTTGCGCCGCACCTACGCTCAGTACAGCCGTTCGCCGTCGCCGCTGGCCAAATTCATCTACCTCTCGGCACTGCGCGACCGCAACGAGGTGCTGTTCTACCGGCTGCTCAGCGAGAACATCGAAGAGCTGCTGCCGATCATCTACACGCCCACCATCGGCGAGGCGATCGAGCGGTTCAGCCACGAGTACGTGGGCGCTCGCGGCCTGTTCTTGTCGATCGACCGGCCCGACCTGATCGAGCAGTCGCTGAAGAACTACGTGCCCGACCCCGACGAGATCGACCTGGTGGTGGTGACCGACTCGGAGGGCATTCTGGGCATCGGCGATCAGGGCATCGGCGGCATTCAGATCGCGACCGGCAAGCTCAGCGTGTACACCGCGGCGGCCGGAATCCACCCGCGCCGGGCCATTCCGATCGTGCTGGACGTCGGCACCGACAACCTGGGCCTGCTGAACAGCGACCTGTACCTGGGTGAGCGGCACGCCCGGGTGCGCGGTGAAGCCTACGACGCGTTCATCGAGGCCTTCGTGGCGGCTGTCACCCGGCAGTTCCCCAACGCGATGCTGCACTGGGAGGACTTCGGCGCCGGCAACGCGCACCGCATTCTGCAGCGCTACACCGACTCGATCTGCACCTTCAACGACGACATTCAGGGCACCGCCGCGGTGGTGCTGGCCGCCGTGTTGGCCGCCGTCCGACTCACCGGGGTGCCGCTGCCCGAGCACCGGGTGCTGATCTACGGGGCGGGCACCGCCGGGGTCGGCATCGCCGACATCATCCGCGAGGCGATGGGGCACGAGGGACTACCGGCCGATCAGGCCTACAACCAGTTCTACGCGTTCAACAGCCGCGGGCTGATCGTCGACGACGGTTCCGGCATTCGCGACTACCAGCGGCCCTACGCGCGTAGCCGTGCCGAGGTGGACGACTGGGACGTCGCGAACCCGGCCAAGATCACCCTGGCCGAGGCGGTGCGCACGGTGCGTCCGACCATTCTGATCGGCACCTCGGCCCAGCCGGGGGCGTTCAACGCCGAGATCGTCGGCTCTATGGCCGAGGGCTGCGAACGGCCGATCATCATGCCACTGTCGAACCCGACCAGCCGCTCCGAGGCGCACCCCAACGACCTGCTGGAATGGACCGACGGCCGGGCGCTGATCGCCACCGGCAGCCCGTACGGCACCATTCGGCACGGCGAGGTGTACCACACCATCGCGCAGGCCAATAACGCGCTGATCTTCCCCGGGCTCGGCCTGGGGGTGTCGGTGGTGCGCGCCACCCGGGTGAGCCACGAGATGATCTACGCGGCCGCCGACGCTCTGGCGGGGCTGGTCAACGAATACCGTCCGGGCGCGTCGCTGCTGCCGTCGATGAACGACCTGCGGCTGGTCTCGGCAACCGTTGCGATGGCGGTGGCCCAGACGGCCGAGCAGCAGGGGCTGGCCCGCACGCCGCTGACCAACCCGATTCACGACATCTACAACCGCATGTGGAAGCCGGAGTACCCACGGCTCGACGTGGTCTCGCGCGAGGACTGACCCACCACCGCGTCCGGGGTGTCCTTCGCGCTCGTATTCGGCACAGCGACCGAGACCGTCTCCCGCCACGAAGATCCCATCTGGGTGGCCGGGCACTGCCTTGTGCAGACAGGGTTCTCTGGGTGCGTCAACGGGTGCTGCGGCGTAGGCTCCAGGCCCAGCCGAGCCGGTCGAGTTCGTCCGCCACTCGCCGGATCGCCTTCGGGCCGAGGCCGTGCAGCGCCAGCAACTCCGCCTCGGAATGCTCGATCACCCGCTCCAGGCTGGTGATGCCGACCGACGCCAGGGCTTCGGCGGCCGGACGTCCGATGAACGGCAAGGGCGTCGAGGCGGCGGCCAGCACGGCGTCCAGCGCCTTGCGGTAGGCGTGCTCGAGTGCCACCTGGTCGGCGCGGTAGTGGGCCATCCGGCACCCGAGGCCGTTGGGCTTGACCGCGATGCCCTCGTCGCTCCAGTGCGGACGGCAGTGGTCCAGCAGCCGCCCACCCGGGTCGCCGGACGACCCGACCACCCGCCACCACGGCACGTCGTGGGCGTAGAGCCGCATGATCGTGCCGACCCGGCGCGGCGATGTGCCGACCAGGCGAGCGATGTCGCCGTAGGCGGCCACCCGTCCGAGAGGAATCTGCTCCACCGCGAGCAGCACCCGATCGACCAGATAGTCGTCCACCGGTTCACCGTAGTGCAGCGCCGGCGGCCGATAGATTGGGCGCATGATCAAGCACATCGTGGCCTGGAACTTCGCTGACCAGGCCGAGGGCACCGACAGGGCCACGAACGTGGCCCAGGCGGCCACGGCGCTGCGCGAGCTGCCCGACCTGGTGCCCGGCATTGTCGAGTTCGAGGTGGTCGAGGCCCAGGACGGACTCGACAACTCCTTCGACCTGGCCCTGTACTCGGTGTTCACCGACACCGACGCCCTGCACGCCTACGCCGTGCACCCCGACCACCTGAAGGTGGTCACCTTCATTCGCGCCCGGGTCACCGGTCGTTCGGTGATCGACTACGACCCGACGGTCCTGTAGGCGCAGCATGGGCTGCCGAGGCACTCGGCCGGCGCACAGAGCCGGGCCTCACCCGACCCTGACCAAGGGTTCGTACCGACTCGACCAACGGTGAATGCAAGAGAACCCGGACTTGCGCCGGTCGAGCCCGTCGAGACCTCAAACATGGCACTCCGACACAAGGGTTTCGACAAGCTCAACCAACGGTGAAGGAAACCCAGACTTGCGCCGGTCGAGCCCGTCGAGACCTCAAACATGGCGCTCCGACACAAGGGTTTCGACAAGCTCAACCAACGGTGAACGCGGCGATCCGCACGTCCTCAATTCCAGGCGGGCGAAGCCGATCGGCAGCACCGCCTGCGCAACCTCTTACAGCTCGGCGCGGGTGGGCGCGTAGGCGCCGGCCTTGCTGACCGTGATGGCCGAGGTGCCAATCGCCCGGTCGATGGCAGGCATCACGTCGACCAGCCGGGCGGCCCGCAACGCCTCGCGTGCCTCAGGGCCGCCCAGATAGTCGGCGTCGAGCAGTCCCGAGATCAGCCCCGCCATGAACGAATCGCCGGCGCCCACTGTGTCGATCATCGCCACCCGCCTGGGCGCCACCTCGACGATCGCGTCGTCGGTGGCGATCGCGACATACGCGCCGTCGCCGCCTCGAGTGACCACGGCCAGCGCCGGCCCGAGGTTCAACCAGTGCCGCATCACGTCGGCCACCGAACGGTTGGGGTAGAGCCACTCGATGTCTTCGTCGCTCGACTTGACCACATCGGCTAGCGCGATGATCTCTTCGACCCGGCCGATCACGGCGCCCGGACTGCCCATCAGCGTCGGCCGGGCGTTCGGGTCGTAGCTGATCGTCGCACTGTCGACGTTGGCACGCAGGGCCCGAACGACCTGCGAACCGCCCGGCTCGAGGGTCGCCCCAATACTGCCGGTGTGCACATGGCCGACGCTGCCGGCAACCGGCAACTCGGGCAACAGCCACGACAGGTCGAACTGGTAGGTGGCCTTGCCGGCGGCGTCGATCTCGGCATTGGCCACGGACGTACGGGGAGCCCGGTCAGCGCCCGGCGCCACCTTCACCCCGGTGTCTCGGCAGGCCTTCGCGATGCGCTCGCCGCGCTCGTCCTTGGCGAACCAGGCGGCCAGCGTGATGTCGTGCTCGAGCCGTCCGAGACCGAAGGCGACGTTGGCGGGGCTGCCCCCCACATGCTCGCTGATCTGACCACGCTGGTGCACCACATCGACCAGCGCCTCGCCGATCACCAGCACCGAACTCTGCTTGCCCATGCTGCTCCTGTCAGTGCATGACGGGAGCGGAAGGCCCACCCACATCATTGGGATCGCGGACGAAACCGAGCTTATGCTCCATCTCCTCCGGCGGACCACCCTTCGTCTCAGGCATCCACCTTGAACACCCAGATCACTGCCACGTCGGCCGAGGGCAGTCGAGGGTCGTCGAAACGCTGCGGACGGGTCTCGACAGGCTCGACCGGCGAGCTCACGCCACGACGATGGCGCCACTGAAGCCGAGGGTGCCGCCCGGTGCGGGTATCGTCGCTGCGCGCGTCAACTCTTCGCTGGTCGAGCTGTATCGCGCCGTGGTGGCCTTGACCTCGCATCAGGCGCCCCTCAACTTTTCGCTGGTCGAGCTTGTCGAGCTGTATCGGGAAGGCGTGGCCTTGACCTCGCACCAGGTGGTCCTCAACTCTTCGCTGGTCGAGCTTGTCGAGACCTCGGAGGCCCAGGGCTGGCAAGGGGTTTCATCACCCGCTCCGGGTGGGTGTACAGGTTCAGCGACGAATCGCGCACGAACCCGGCCACCGTGAGACCCAGCCGCTCCCCGGTCGCAACGGCCAGCGAACTGGGCGCCGAGACTGCCGAGACGATCGGGATTCCCGCCAGGTATGCCTTCTGCACCAGCTCGAACGACAACCGACCGCTCACCTGCAGCACCGTGCCGGCCAGCGGCAGCCGTCCGGCCAGCAGTGCCCAGCCCACCACCTTGTCGACCGCGTTGTGCCGGCCGACGTCCTCGCGGACGACCAGCGGCGAGCCGTCCGACTCGAACAGTCCGGCAGCGTGCACACCCCCGGTCGCTTCGAACGTGCGCTGCTGCCGGCGCAATAGGTCGGGCAGTGCGCTCAGCAAATCCGCGCCCACCCGCGTCTCGTCGCAGGCCAGGTCGTAACGCCCCTGCCGTCCCAACGAGTCGATCGAGTCAGCACCACACACCCCACAGGCACTCGAGGTGTAGGTGTCACGGGGACGTGGCGGCGTGATGCCCGATGCAAGCATCAGGTCGAGCACGTTGTAGGTGTTCACCGGTGTGCCGCTGTCGTCGTCGAGCACCGACCCGGCGCAGTACTGGGCACGCAGCACGTCGCTGGCGGCCACGATCACGCCTTCGGCATGCAGCCAGCCGTGCGCCAGCTCGATGTCATGCCCAGGGGTGCGCATGGTCACGGCGTGGGCGCGTCCGTCAAGCCGCAGTTCGAGAGGTTCTTCGACGGCGAGCCGATCCGGACGCGGGGTGGTGCCGCAACCGTCGATGCGCAGCACCCGCACCGGCTGGGTGACCCGCCCCATCAGCGCAGCCCGATCGGGCTGCCGTCAGCTACCTCGAGCCGCACCACAATCGATTTGGACGTGGG
The DNA here is from genome assembly GCF_047602085.1 of Micropruina sp. GTDB lineage: Bacteria > Actinomycetota > Actinomycetes > Propionibacteriales > Propionibacteriaceae > Micropruina. Next base: position 974,412 of record NZ_JASGID010000002.1, on the reverse strand, counting down.
CGTGCCCGACTCGTCGGCCACCGAGTCGAGCGGCACCAGCACGTTGGTCTCGGGAAAGTAGGCGGCGATACAACCGCGCGCGGTCGGGTAGTCGACCAGCCGGAAGCCGTGCGCCCGGCGGTGCTCGACGGTCTCGCCGCTGGGCCAGCGCGAGATCAGATCGACAACAGCACCTTCGCCGAAGCCCAGCTCGGCTCGGTCGTCGGGGTGAATGAACACCACCCGGCGGCCGGCGGTGATGCCGCGGTAGACGTCGTCCATGCCGTAGATCGTGGTGTTGAACTGGTCGTGGCTGCGCACGGTCTGCAGCAACAGGTGACCAGGGGGCACCTCGACGATCACCAGCGGGTTCACCGTGAACCGGGCCCGGCCGGTGGAGGTGTTGAAGGTGCGCGAGTCGCGCGGCCCATTGGGCAACACGAAGCCCGCCGGGTCGGCCACCCGCTGCTCGAAGTGTTCGAATCCCGGCACGGTGGCCTCGATGTGGCTGCGGATGGTGGCGTAGTCGCCGCGCATCGCCGAGAAGTCGACACCCTCGTTGCCCAGGGTGCGTTCGGCGATCGAACACACGATGTCGACCTCGGAACGCAACGCGTCGCCGGCCGGGCAGAGCCGGCCACGGCTGGCGTGCACCATGCCCATCGAGTCCTCCACCGTCACGAACTGCTCGATGCCGCCGGTGCGGTCGTATTCGGTGCGGCCGAGCGTGGGCAGAATGAGTGCCCGGCGACCGGGCACCGCGTGGCTGCCGTTGAGCTTGGTCGAGACGTGCACGGTGAGCCCGACGTTGCCCAGAGCCGCCTCGGTGAGCGCCGAATCGGGGGTGGCCCGCACGAAATTGCCGCCCACCGCGACGAACACCCCGCAGCTACCGTCACGCATCCGCCGGATCGCCTCGACCACGTCGGTGCCGTGCGTGCGCGGTGGCTCGAAGCCGAACCGGTCACGCAGAGCGTCCAGAAACCACTGCGGCGGGCGTTCGTTGATGCCCACGGTGCGGTCGCCCTGCACATTGGAGTGCCCGCGCACGGGGCAGGCGCCGGCGCCGGGGCGTCCGACGTTGCCGCGGAGCAACAGAAAGTTGACGATCTCGCGAATGGTCGGCACCGAGTTCTTGTGCTGGGTGAGCCCCATCGCCCAGCACACGATGATCGAGCCAGCGGCCTTCACCTGCTCAACGATGCGTTCCAGTTCGGCTTTGGGCAGGCCGCAAGCCCGTTCGATGTCTGCCCAGTCGACCGCCAGCGCAGCGGCCCGAAACTCGTCGTAGCCGCTGGTGTGCTCGGCGATGAAGTCATGGTCGACGGCGTCGGCTTCGATCAGGAGCCGATTCAGCCCCGCAAAGAATGCCAGGTCGCCGTTGAGCCTGATCTGGCAGTACTCGTCGGCGAGTTCCACCCCGCCGCGCAGTACCCCACGGACGGTCTGCGGGTTGCGAAATGCCTTCAACCCGGCCTCGATCAGGGGATTCACCGCGATGATGCGACCGCCGTTGGCCTTATTTCGCTCCAGGCTCGACAACATGCGAGGGTGATTGGTGCCCGGGTTCTGCCCGGCCACGATCAGCAGGTCGGCCGTTTCGACATCGGTGAGCGTGACTGTGCCCTTGCCGATGCCCAGGGTCTGGCCCAGCGCGGCCCCACTCGACTCGTGGCACATATTCGAGCAGTCCGGCAGGTTGTTGGTGCCGAACGCGCGCACGAACAACTGGTAGGCATAAGCGGCTTCGTTCGAGGTGCGGCCCGAGGTGTAGAACACAGCCTGATCGGGGCTGGTGAGACCCCGCAACTCGGTTGCGATCAGGTCGAACCCGTCGTCCCAGTCGATCGGTTCGTAGTGGGTGGCCCCCTCGCGCAGCACCATCGGCTCGGTGAGCCGGCCTTGTTGGCCCAGCCAGTGGTCGGACTTCGTCGCCAGGTCGGCCACCGAATGCTGGGCGAAGAACCCAGCCGTCACCCGGCGCAGCGTGGCCTCTTCGGCCACCGCCTTGGCGCCGTTCTCGCAGAACTCCGCCAGGTGCCGGTGGTCGGGGTCGGGCCAGGCGCAGCCGGGACAGTCAAAGCCCTTCTTCTGGTTGAGCGCGGTGAGGGTGAGCACCGAGCGCAGCACGCCCATCTGGTCATTGGACGCCTGCAGCGCGCGCAGCACACCCGGCACGCCGGCGCCGTAGCTCTTGGGCGCCCCGAGTGCGAGTCGGGCGTCGCCGGCGTCCTCGATCGGAGCCTTACGGGCCATGCTCCCCCTCCTTCGGCGATTCGCGTTCGATACTGCCCTTCGGTGTGGGTCTCGACAAGCTCGACCAGCGACCGAACCAACCCACTCACGACCCCGACAACCCCGACCAGCGACCGAACCAACCCACTCACGACCCCGACAACCCCGACCAGCGACCGAACCAACCCACTCACGACCCCGACAACCCCGACCAGCGACCGAACCAACCCACTCACGACCCCGACAACCCCGACCAGCGACCGAACCAACCCACTCACGATCCCGACAAGCCCGACCAGCCGGATCGGTCTTGGCGATCTCGATCAATGCCGGGTCGTCCTGCTACGCCTGCAGGGTGCGCTGAAACAAGTTGCGCTGTGACTTGGTGAGCTCACCCTCGGGCACGGTGACATCGACGGCCAACGCCTCACAGGCCACTCGGTAGCAGTAGCCGTCGGCAACCGGATTGCCGGCCTCTATCGCCAGTAAGGCCTCGGAGGTGAGCAGCCGGTTCCACCGCTTCGCGTCTTTGGCGGGCAGATCGTCGAGGGTAGTGCGACGCTCTTTGACCAGCCCGGCGATGCCGCCGGTGCGGCGCAGCAGCAGTTCGGCATCGGTGCTCGGCTCACGCTGGTCGGCGGCGGCGCCGGTGGGCACGGCGAGCGACACCCCGACGGTCGTCCAGCCCTCGCGCACCGCGGTGTGCTGGGGGCTGCCGTCACCGAAGCGGGCGGCCGCCGCAGCGACGGTGAGCCGGGCGAAGCTGGCGAAGTCGGCCCGCGGGCTGATCTCGCTGCCGGTGAGCACGTCGTACCAGACCTGGCCGGCAGCCACCCAGGCCGGCCCGCCGATCGCCCTGGCCGCCTCAGCGAAGGCACGGTTGGGAATGCCGGAGTTGATATGCACGCCGCCGTTGTCGTCGCTCGTGGTGACGAAACGGTCCATGTGGTCGGGCTGCGGATCTTTACCGAGCCGAGGGTCGTCGTAGGCGGTGCCGGGCGCGATCATGTTGCGCAACGCCACTCCATCGACGCCGGGAAGCAGCAGGTCGGCACCGATCAGCCAGTCGGCGCTAGCGGCGTCTTGGCCAAGCTGGTACTGCCTGACCAGCACGCCGAAGACGTCCGAGATGTGCTCGTTGAGCGCGCCGGACTGACCTCGGTAGACCAGCGCGGCGGTGTTCTCGGTGACACCGTGGGTGAGTTCGTGACCGATCACCTCGAGGCTGGCGGTGAACCGGCCGAAGATCTGGCCGTCTCCATCGCCGAACACCATGCGCTCGCCATTCCAGAAGGCGTTGTCGTAGCCCTGGCCGTAGTGAACGGTGCCCGGGAGCATCATGCCGGCGCCGTCGATGGAGTCTCGGCCGTAGACCTCACGAAACAGCGCCCAGGTCGCTCCGAAACCGTCGTAGGCCTCGTCGGCGGCAAGGTCACCGGTGGCCGGCTCGGCCTCTCGACGGATGACGGCGCCGGGCAGATGGTCGGTGTTTCCGGCTGTGCTGATCTCACGCCGCGGGGTCGCCTCACCCACGGCAGCCACCGGTCGCACATAGCCGGGCGCGGACGGCTGGGTGCCGCGTCGGTCACGGAGCGAACGGTCGGTCAGCAGCGTCTGCTGGGCAACATCGGCTACCCCGGGATCATCGCTGTCGGCGAGCCGCCGCAACAGGTAAGGCGGAACGATCGAGTGCCTGCGGTACGTCATGAGTCAAGCATGCTCGCCACCTCGGACACTTTCCGGCGACACCCCATGATGGGGCGGGGCCGGACGCCCCAAACGCGACTGACACCTCGGCGAGTCGCTGCCGCCCGGCCAAGCGCCACGGGCTCCCGATCTCGCCAGTGAGCCGACGGCCCGCACCGGCGACCGACCAGACCCTGTATCAAAAGAGGCTGTATCACGAGCCGCCAGGAACCGCTCCCACCCACATCACACCCACATCATCAGCGGACGGGCGCTGGCGGTGAGGGGCGCCGTGATTGGCACACCGCCCTCATTCTGCCGGCTTGGCCGACCGCGAGCCCGGTTTCGGCGCGAACTCCCTCGATCGGGCGCGCGATGTGCAGGGTGAGGTAGACCGCCTCGTCATCGGACAGGGACTGCTCGTTGACGGCCAGCAGGTGGCGAATGCGTTCCAGCAGTGGTCCGCCTCCGGCGAAGGCCGCATCAACCACCCGCCACGTCGTGCCTCAGGGGTCCGTGTCTTCTCACCTGCCCGCCCCCACCAAGCGTCCAGTGCACGCCCAGCACCTCTCCGGATGCACGGGCGCACGTTTCACCAGGCACCCTGCTGCACCAAGTCGTGGATGGGGTGCCGGCTGTGGAGGTGCTCGTGACGTGGCACATCGCCCCGACCTGCCGGTCAAGCCAGGTCCGGTCCAGCCAGAAGGCTACGAACGTCGGCCCTCACCCGAGCGTGAGACGATGGTGCAACGATGAGAGGATCACGCCCTTGATCACCAAACTCACCCTGGCCGTCGGCGGCCTGCTCACTCTGACCGGCATCATCGCCTACCTGGCCACCCACATGGTCAGCCTCACCGCGCTCATTCCCAGCGCGGTCGGCGTGCTGTTGCTGGTGGCCGGCTGGCTGGCCCGCACCGAGCGACTGCGTCGGCATGCCATCCACGGGGCGCTGGCGGTGGCGCTGATCGGCGCACTGGGTTCGGTGATGAACGTGGTGAAGGTGGGCCAGTTGTTCAACGGAACGGCCGAGCGCCCCGGAGCCATCGTGGCGAGTCTGGTGATGTTCATCGCACTGGTGGTGTACCTGGCCGTGGGGGTGCGGTCGTTCATCGCAGCGCGTCGTGGGCGGGCGGCCTGAACCGCGCCAACCCGAACCGCGTCGTGGACAGTGTGAATTCTTCGCACTAGTGACCCCGTGCCAAGCGGGCACGCCTGCGGACTTCTCACTGGTGCGAACATTTCACACAAGTCCGCGCTCCCCAACGGGCCCGCGCCCCGGTCGGGACCTCGACGAGCTCGACCATCACCACTGCGTGAGTGCGCCGGGCTACACCCGCCGATCAGGGTATGAGAGACGATTCCGCTCAGGGCGGCCTGTCGCAGGCGAGACTGCTCGACCGGCACCCCCGGGGTCGAGACGGCTCAGGATGGCTGCCGTTGCGTCAGGTCGCGAGCAACAGCCGGGCGGCTCGGTAGCGCCAGGGTCGGACGCCGCGCCGCGCTGCGGCCCAGGTGAACATCGCCGGCCGTGGCTGCGGTGAACACCCGCGCTGCCGGCCCCTCGGCCTGCAGCGTGCTGAGCAGTTCAGCTACTCGGGCCAACTGACCGCGCACGGCGTGCAGTTCGTCTTCGAGGGCCAGGATGCGGCGAATGCCCTCAAGGTTGATGCCCTCGTTCTGCGACAAGAACTGAATGTGCCGCAGCTTGGCGATGTCGCGCAGCGAGTAGCGGCGCCCCCGCCCGCGGGCTCGTTTGGGCACCACCAGACCCAGCCGGTCATAACCACGCAGAGTCTGAGGGTGCATCTCGGCGAGTTGCGCGGCCACCGAGATCACGAAGACCGGCGCGTCCGAATCGATGCGCTGGGGCAGAAATGCGGTCGGCTCGGTCATGGCGATCAGCTGTACAGACTCGAGCGCGGGTCAAAGTCGCCCAGGGCCGCGGCGAAACTCTCCAGGGCCTCTTTGGCGGTGTCGTTGAGCTGGTTGGGCACCTGCACCTCGACGGTGACCAGCAGGTCGCCAGTGCTGCCGTCCGGCTTATGCACGCCCTTGCCGCGCACCCGGAAGGTGCGTCCGTTGGGTGTGCCGGGCCCGATCTTCAGGGTGACCCGCTGCCCGCCGAGAGTGGGCACCGACACCTCGGCACCCAGCGCGGCCTCGGTGAAGGTGACCGGAACGGTGAGGGTGAGGTTGTCACCCTTGCGTCCGAACAGCTTGTGTGGCCGCACGTGCACCAGCACGTAGAGGTCGCCGGGGGCACCCCCGTTCTCACCGGCCCCGCCCTTGCCTTTGATCCGAATGCGCTGGCCGTCGGTGACACCGGCCGGAATGCGCACCTGCATCGACTTGGTCGAGCGACCGCGACCCGAACCGCCACAGACCGGGCAGGGCTGCTCGACGATCAGCCCGCGGCCACGGCACTCGTGGCACGGTTCGCTGACCGCGAAGACTCCGCCGCTGGTCGAGGTCTCCATGCCGCTGCCCTGGCAGGTGCCGCACACCCGGGGCAGCGTGCCCGACTTGGCCCCGGTGCCCGAGCAGGCGGCACAGGCCTCGTCCGAGACGGTCTGCATGGTGACTGTGACGCCCTCTACGGCATCGGTGAACTCGATGGTGGCCTCACCCTCGATGTCTTGACCACGGCGTGGGCCGCGGGTGGTGCCGGTGGTGCGGCGGGTGGACGTGCCGCCGAACAGGTTGCCGAACAGGTCGGAGATGTTTCCGCCCGCGGCATTGCCGCCCGGGCCGCCCGCGTTGCGGAAGAGGTCCTCCATCGATGGCCCCGGGCCGCCGCCGGGAAAGCGGAATCCGCCCCCGCCGAACAGGCTGCGGGCGTCGTCGTACTCCTTGCGCTTCTTCTCGTCCGACAGCACCGAGTTGGCCTCGGAGATGTCCTTGAAGCGCTGTTCGGCCTGGGGGTCGTTCTGGTTCTGGTCGGGGTGATTCTCACGGGCCAGCTTGCGGAACGCCTTCTTGATCTCGTCAGGCTTGGCGTCCTTCGAGACGCCGAGAACCTTGTAGTAGTCCTTTTCGATCCAGTCCTTCGTACTCATTCCCACGCCTCCTTTCCGGCTACTCGTGATGGTGCCTACAGCCTGCCCGGTCGTGACAAGCTCGGCCATGGATCATTCGGGTTCGGCCACCCCCACCCGGGCCGGCCGGATCACCCGGTCGTCCAACCGGACGCCCTTCTGCATCACCGCAGACACGGTGGTGACCTCCACGTCCGGCAGTGGCACATGCATCAGGGCCTCGTGAATGGTGGGGTCGAACGCGTCGCCGACCTCGCCGTACACGCTCAGCCCGTACTTTGCTCCGATGCGCTCCAGTTCGTCGGCCACCAGCTTGAATCCGCCGGTGAGCTCGTCGTGGCTGCGAGCGGCCTCAACGCTATCGAGCACCGGCAACAGGTCGAGCACCACGGCCTCGACACCGCCCTGCCGCGACAGGGCACGGTCGCGGTCGACCCGCTTCTTGTAGTTGGCGTACTCGGCCTGCAGCCGCTGCAGGTCGGCGGTGCGTTCGGCCGCCAGCTCCTCCAGTTCACTGATCTTCGCCGAGACGATCGAGTCGTGCAGCGCCGCCGGCTGCGACTCGGCGTCGGGCGAGCGGTCGATAATCAGCTCTTCGGCCTCGTCGGGGCTCACGGGGTGGTCAGCGGGTAGCTGCTCCTCGTTGGTCACAGAGATCTCCTTCACGGAACCAGGCCCGCGGGTGCTGCCACCCGCGGGCCGGTTCGAGCGTCACTTCTTGTCGTTGCTCTCATCATCGACGATCTCAGCGTCGACCACGTCGTCATCGGACGCTTCGGACGCCGGAGCGTCGCCCTCGGCGGGCGCCTCGGCCTGCTCCTGCTTGGCCTGGGCGGCGGCGTACATCGCCTGACCCATGGCCGATGCCTTGGTGTTCAGGTCGTCCATCGCCTCCTTGACCGCGTCGTTGTCGTCGCCGGCCAGGGCTTCCCTCAGCTTGGCCAGGGCTTCCTCCACCGGGGCCTTCACGTCGTCGCCGATGTTCTCGGCGTTGTCGGCGATCAGCTTCTCGGTGCGGAACGCCAGGGCGTCCGCCTCGTTGCGCATCTCGACGTTCTCACGCCGCAGGCGGTCCTCCTCGGCGTGCGACTCGGCATCCTTGACCATCCGGTCGATGTCGTCCTTGCCCAGCGCCGAACCGCCGGTCACCGTCATGGACTGCTCCTTGCCGGTGGCCAGGTCCTTGGCGTGGACGTGCACGATGCCGTTGGCGTCGATGTCGAAGGTGACCTCGATCTGCGGCACGTTGCGCGGCGCCGGCATCAGGCCGGTGAGCTCGAAGTTGCCCAGCGACTTGTTGTCGCGGGCGAAGTCGCGCTCGCCCTGGTACACCTGGATCATCACCGACGGCTGGTTGTCCTCAGCGGTGGTGAACACCTCGGACCGCTTGGTCGGAATGGTGGTGTTACGTTCGATGATCTTGGTCATCACGCCACCCTTGGTCTCGATGCCGAGGCTCAGCGGGGTGACGTCGAGTAGCAGCACGTCCTTCACCTCACCCTTCAGCACGCCGGCCTGCAGTGCGGCGCCCAAGGCGACGACCTCGTCCGGGTTGACGCTCTTATTGGGCTCCTTGCCGCCGGTCAGTTCCTTGACCAGGTCGGCCACGGCCGGCATGCGGGTGGAGCCGCCGACCAGGATGACGTGGTCGATCTTGCCGACCGAGGTGCTGGCGTCCGAGATGACCGCGTTGAACGGGGTGCGGCAGCGGTCGAGCAGGTCCTGGGTCATCCGCTGGAACTCGGCCCGGGTGAGCTTCTCGTCCAGGTGCAGCGGACCCTCGGCGCCGGCGGTGATGTAGGGCAGGTTGATCGAGGTCTCCTGGGTGGAGGACAGCTCGATCTTGGCGCGCTCGGCGGCCTCTTGCAGGCGCTGACGGGCCATCTTGTCCTTGCTCAGGTCGATGCCGTTGGCGTTCTTGAACTGCTTGACCAGCCAGTCGACGACACGCTGATCCCAGTCGTCGCCGCCGAGCCGGTTGTCGCCCTTGGTGGCCTTCACCTCGAAGACGCCGTCGGCGATCTCGAGCAGCGACACGTCGAACGTGCCGCCGCCGAGGTCGAAGACCAGCACGGTCTGCTCGGTGTGGCCCTTGTCGAGGCCGTAGGCCAGCGCAGCCGCTGTCGGCTCGTTGATGATCCGGTCGACGGTCAGGCCGGCGATCTCACCGGCCTCCTTGGTGGCCTGACGCTCGGCGTCGGAGAAGTAGGCCGGCACGGTGATCACGGCGTTGGTGACCGGCTCGCCCAGGTACGCCTCGGCGTCCCGCTTCAGCTTCTGCAGCACGCGCGCGCTGACTTCTTGCGCGGTGTAGCCCTTGCCGTCGATGTCGACCGACCAAGTGGTGCCCATGTGCCGCTTCACCGAGCGGATGGTGCGGTCGACGTTGGTGACCGCCTGACGCTTCGCGACCTCGCCGACCAGCACCTCGCCGCTCTTGGTGAAGGCGACGACCGAGGGGGTCGTGCGGGCGCCCTCAGCGTTGGGAATGACGGTGGGCTCGCCGCCCTCAAGAACGGCGATGACCGAGTTGGTGGTGCCGAGGTCGATGCCTACTGCACGAGCCATGCTGTGTTCCTCCAGTGACTAGTAGTTCTCTGCCGGTTCCTCCGGCTAACGTGTTGAGCCTAGCACGCTCAACTGTGAGATTGAGTGCATGAGACTCAACTATCGAAGATGCCTTCGTATTCCATCCGCGGACGATGCGGGCGAGCGGGTTTGGATCACGTCCGTTAGGCGAAAGACGTTCTGCGAGCCAGTCGCAGAACCGTCCACGGACCGGCTGAGGATCACGCTTGAATCATCGTTGGTCGAACCGAGTTCGCCGGCTTCGGCCCTGGTGGCAAGGTGTTCGACCGACTACGAAGGCACTGCTTTTCACTGGTTGAGCTTGTCGAGACCTCGAACGGAGTGCCCTGACTAGGGGTTTCGGCAAGGTCAACCCGCGAGGGTTGCGTTGATGAGCGCTTCCCTAGCGCCGGCATGCGGTACTGAACGCTTCGTTGCCGTCATCGGCGAGAACCCGCCTTGAACCGACCGGAACCGTCCCCTGAACCGAACGGAACCGTCCCCTGACCACGCAGAACCGTCCCCTGAACCGAACGGAACCGTCCCCTGAACCAACCGGAACCGTCCCCTGAACCAACAGGAACCGTCCCCTGAACCAAGAGCCGGGCTCACACGTTCGCTGGGCCGGGCGTGAAAGATTGGTGAGGTGATCGACCGAAGGGGGTACGGGTACCTGTGGTTCCGGACGACCCGATCGACATTCGTAGTGCGGCGTTCGGCAGCTGGCCGCGGGGTGCACCTGGGCACCTCGGTGAGCGACCTGAAGACGAGCTACGGCGACTCATTGAGGCGCGCCAGCATGACCGACACCGGGGCAAAGCGTGAAGCAGCGCGCGTTGACCAGCAACACCCAGCACATCGCCTACGTCGCCGGCACGGTGAGCCGGATCGCCATCGGCTACCGTGCCGCGGAGGGCTCGATCACACTGCCGCCGCCCTGCTGAGCGGCCCCACCCAGCAGCGGAACCAGCCGCTCCAGCACGGGGAACGAGTGCCATAACGGGTGCCCGAAACCCTGCACCTCGATCGTCACTCCGGCGTCCGGGGCTGCTGCGCTCAGGGCCGCGAACGAGTCGGCGTGGCACAGGTCGCTGCGCACGCCGCGCACCAGATTGACCGTGACCGAGCCGTCCAGCGGCAACTCGCCCGGCAGGTGCGGCTGGGCCAGCACTTGGGCGATGGCCATCAGGTCGGCGGGTCGATAGCGCACCCAGGGCTCACGAAGCTGCCGCCGGCGGGCCCGCATCACCCAGTCGTGGGCATGATTGGTGGCGTAGCTCGCCGGCTGGCGCAAGACGTCGGCAAGGTTGTGTAACTCAAGTGTGAGCAGGCTGCGGGTCATGGTTGCCACCGGCTCGATCAGCGACACCGACCGCACCGGGGCCACTGCCTGCCACCGGGCCAGCGCGGCCACCCCGAGCGAACACCCGGTCGAGTAACCGAGCACGTCGATCGTGCCGGGCATGGGGTGGCCCAGCGACTCCAGCGCGGCCTGCTGGTAGTCGACCATCAGCTCGGCCCAGGCGACCACATCGCTCTTGAGCATCTTCTTGCGCAGCCATGCCGGCAGCGGGTCGCCGTAGTGACTCATGCCGGGAATCTCGACCAGCAGCACCGGCTCATCGAATGCTGCGGCCAGCATGCGGCACTTGGCCGCCTCCCACGGGCCCAGCGGGGTATTAAAACCGGGATAGTAGATCAGTAGCCGATCGCTCGGCTCCCCCACCAACATGGCCTGGAGCGGTGGGGCGTCGGAGTCGATCCGGGTGACGAATTGCAGCAACCGGCCCGTCGGTTCGGCAATCTCGTCGGCACCCACGACCCTCAACTGCACGTGCTCCCGCATGCTGCCGATGGTAAACCTCGATCCATGGTGCGCGGCGTTGCGGTCATGACTGGGTGCGACACGCCACACTAGGAACGTGCATCAACAGCGTGCCCTGATCCGACGCCCGTCGCCGCAGCTCAGCGACGGCCTACTCACCCACCTGGAGCGCCGGCCGGTGAACGTGGCCCGGGCCGTCGAGCAGTGGCAGAACTATCGCCGGGCCCTGCACGATAACGGCTGGGAGACCGTCGAGGCACCCGCTGCCGACCAGTGCCCGGACGGGGTGTTCATTGAGGACACCATGGTGGTCTACGGCGACCTGGCCGTGATCAGCCGGCCCGGGGCGCCCGAACGCAGGCTCGAACTACCGGGCGCCGAGGTGGCCATGCGGGCACTCGGCTACCGACTGGCCCGGATCACCGAGCCGGGCACCCTCGACGGCGGCGACGTGTTGAAGCACGGCAACACCGTCTGGGTCGGCATCGGCGGCCGCACGAACGCGGCCGGCATCGAGCAGCTCGCCCGCCTGCTGGCGCCGCTGGGCGCGCGGGTCATCGCGGTGCCCCTCACCAAGGTGCTGCACCTGAAGTCGGCGGTCACCGCGCTGCCGGACGGCACCGTGCTGATTCACCCCGACACCATCGACGACCCCTCGGTGTACCCGAGCGTCCTCGAGGTGCCCGAACCCGAGGGTGCGCACGTGGTGCTGCTGAACGGCCAGCGGCTGTTGCTGGCGGCATCGGCCCCGCGCACGGCTGAGTTGTTGTCGCAGCGTGGTTACGACATCACCGCCGTCGACATCAGCGAGTTCGAGAAGCTCGAGGGCTGCGTGACCTGCTTGTCGGTGCGCCTGCGCGGCAAGTCAGCGGTGCAGTGATCGGCACATCCTGGGCACCCCCGCCGAGAAACGCACGTTTTGCTGTGTCAACTCGCCGCAGTTCGCTCCCGCCGCGGCAAGACGATGGTTATGGCTTGCCTCAGAGGCCGGCATAACCATCGTTTCACCGCGGCGGGTTCCCCACTCGGCGTGAGCCAGCGTGATAACCCGCATATCGCGGCGTGCCTGCCGCCCGGGGCGATGGAACGTCTCCAGCCGTGCCCGTAGAGCGTGATGACGCACATATCGGGGCATGCCTGGGGCCGGGCCGAGCCGACACCTGCGCGGCAAGTGAGCGATGCCGTGCACCGCACGGCGATCGGGGCGAGAATGGTCGCATGACGCAGGCCGTGATCTTCGACCTCGACGGCACCCTGACCAACACCGAGGCGGTGTGGCACGAGCAGCGCCGCACGTTGCTGGCCGGTGAGGGCAAGGCGTGGTCCGAGTCCGACAGCATGGCGATCATGGGCATGAGCACCCCCGAGTGGTCGGGCTACATGTTCGGCACGGCCGGCTTCGCCGCCAGCGCCGAGGAGGCCGCCCAGCGCACCATCGACTCACTGCTCGACCGGTACCGCCACGATCTGCCGGTGCTGCCCGGCGCACGTGAGGCCGTCCGGCGGCTGGCCGAGAATTGGCCGCTCGCGGTGGCGTCGTCGTCGCCACCCGTGCTGATCGAGCGTGCGCTGGAGGCAATGGGCGTGCGCGAGTTGTTCGCCGTGGTGCGCTCCACCGAGCAAGGCAGCGCCAGAGGCAAGCCCTCCCCGGACGCCTTTCTGGCCGCGGCCGAGCAACTCGGTTCGCAGCCGGCTCACACGGTCGTGGTCGAAGACTCCGGCAACGGCATTCTGGCCGGGCTCAACGCCGGCATGCCGGTGGTCGCGATTCCGCCGCACTTCTTGCCGCCGTCGGCCGAGATCCTCGGTCGCGCGGCGGCCGTGCTCGACAGTCTCGACGCGCTGACCGTTGACCTGGTGCGCCGGGTGGGTGCCTGAACGCAGGGCCGTTCCGGTGCGTTAGGGTCGCCAGGGTGATCATCGCCTTCTGGGACATCGACGGCACGCTGGTGCGCAACCCGAGCAACCGTGCCGACCTGTTCACCGAAGCCACCGCTGCTTTCGGGGTCGACCCGGTGGAGCCGCCGGGTCCGCGCGAGGGGTTCACCGACCGCCGACTGGCCGAGGTGCACCTGCGGGCCGCGGGGCTGGATGCGGCCCGGGTCGAGGAGTTTCTCGACCACTTGGACGAACTGTCGGAGGCGTTCTACCAGCACACCCCACGCGAACCGGTCCCTGGGGCACGGCAAGCCCTGGAGATGACCAGACGGTTCGGCTGGCGCAACGGCCTGCTCACCGGCAACACCCCTCGCCGCGCGCGGGTGAAGCTGCGCACGTCAGGCTTCGACCTTGATGCGATCGACTGGAGCCTGTTCGCCTCGGGCGGCTACGTGTCAGACCGGGCCGAACTCGGCCGCCGGGCCCGCCGTCTGGCCGGGGACTCCCCGCTGGTGGTGCTGGGCGACACCACGCAGGACGCCATCGCCGCCGACGCCGCCGGGGCTGCCTTCGTGGCGGTGAACACCGATCCCGAAAATTGCAGGCCATCGCAGACTCTGCCGTGCTGGCGGTCGACTCGCTGGCCTCGGAGAAGTTCACCGCCTTCGTGGAGGCCTACACCGGCTCCTGAAGCCCCGATTTTCGTTGGTCGAGCGTGTCGAGACCTCAGACCTGGCACGGAACTAACGGGTTTCGACACGATCAACCACCGCTGGATGCGTTGGCCCACTAAGCAATACCTCGCACTCGCCGGTCGAGCGTGTCGAGACCCCAGAAATCACTCTCCCCTCGTCGCTGACACCCACACCAGACGCCCCTCCCAACACCGGGTTTTCGCCGGTCGAGCTTGTCGAGACCCCAGAAATCACCCTCCCCTCGTCGCTGACACCCACACCAGACGCCCCTCCCGACACCGGGTCTTCGCCGGTCGAGCGTGTCGAGACCCCAGAAATCACCCTCTCCCCTCGTCGCTGACACCCACACCAGACGCCCCTCCCGACACCGGGTTCGGCGCCAGGACTCATCGTCTGGCGCGCAGCCCTTGGCGCGTCCACCGTCCGGCCCACTAACCTCGTGTCAAGGAGACGCGATGCTCAAAACCCTGTTGCTCGGCATGTCGCGCACCCCGGCGGTGCAGAAGGCGGTCGTCACCTTTCCGCCCACCCGGAGGGTGGTCGATCGGTTCGTCGCGGGTGAGACCCTCGATGACTGCCTGCGGATCACCCGCGCCCTGGTCGATCAGGGCCTGCTGGCCACTGTGGACTTTCTCGGCGAGGACACCACCACGGCCACCCAGGCCGACCGGGTCACCGACACCTATGTGGAGTTGCTCGAGGCGCTGGCCGCTGAAGGGCTGACCGACGAGGTGGAGGTGTCGATCAAGCTGTCGGCGTTGGGTTCGCTGCTGACGGGCGGCTACGAACTGGCCCTCGACAATGCCCGGGTGATCTGTGCGGCGGCCGAAAGGCTGGGCACGACGGTCACCGTCGACGCCGAGGATCACACCAGCACCGACGCCACCCTGCGCACGGTCAACACTCTGCGGGAGCAGTACCCGTGGGTGGGTGCCGTGCTGCAGTCGATGCTGTACCGCACCACCGCCGATTGCGGACGGCACACGCAACCGGGCAACCGGGTGCGGCTGTGCAAGGGGGCCTACGCGGGGCCGTCCGAGGTGGCGCATCGGGCCACAAGCGCGGTCGAGCGCAACTACCGCCGCTGCGCCACGATTCTGCTGCAGGGCGAGGGACGTCCGTTGTTCGCCACCCACGACGACGCGATGATCGAGCACGCGCTGGCCGAGGTGCGTCGACTCGGCCGGGCCGCTGACTCGTTCGAAGTGCAGATGCTGCTCGGCGTCCGCTCCGACGAGCAGCGCCGGTTGGCTCGGCTCGGCCACACGGTGCGCGTCTACGTTCCGTTCGGCACCGATTGGTACGCCTACTTCATGCGCCGGCTGGCCGAACGACCGGCGAACGTCGGGTTCCTGCTGAGGGCCTTGTTCGAGCGCCCCCGCAGCAAGCAGACGCAGTCCGGTTTCTGATCAAGGGGCCGCTCGCCCCGCACCGTGCAGATCGCTACGGAAGCGCTGATTTTTCGCTGGTCGAGCTTGTCGAGACCTCGGACACAGTGCCCTCACTAGGAGTTTCGACACGCTCAACCGGCGGTGCTTGCCTTGATCAGCGCTTCCTGGCTCTGCCGACGCTGCCGGATTGAACTGTCGGAACCCCATGCCGGGGCTCACGTCCGTCCGGGGTCTCGACGAACTCGACCGACGTTGCTCAGACGGACGCCGCGCGCTCCAGCCCCGCGGCGAGATCGGCCACCAGGTCGTCCACGTTCTCGATGCCGACGCTCAGCCGCAGCATGCCGGGGGTGATTCCGGCTGCCACCTGCACCTCCGGCGGCATCGAGGCGTGGGTCATGGTGGACGGGTGTGACACCAGCGATTCGGTGCCGCCTAGCGACTCCGCCGCGCAGAACAGCCGGAGCCCCTCCATGAACGCCCGGGCCGCCGCAAGTCCCCCGGCGAGGTCGAAGGTGACGATGCCGCCGAACAACTTCTGCTGGCGGGCGGCCAGTTCGTGTCCGGGGTGGCCGGGCAGGCTGGGGTGGTGCACTGCCGTCACGGCCGGGTGGGCGTGCAGCAGAGCGACGATCGCCGCCCCGTTCGTTTCGTGCAGCGCCATGCGAGCGTGCAGGGTGCGCACCCCACGCATCGCGAGGTAGCTGTCGAACGCCCCGCCCGTCACACCCAAGCAGTTCGCCCACCAGGCGAACTCCTCGACCTGGGCATCGGTCGAGCACACCACGGCACCCGAGACGACGTCGCTGTGGCCGGAGAGGTACTTGGTGGTGGAATGCACCACCAAGTCGGCGCCCAAGTCGAGCGGACGCTGCCCCAGCGGCGTGCAGAACGTGTTGTCGACCACAACGCTCGCGCCGGCATCGTGGCCCAGCCCGGCCAGCGTGGCGATGTCGCTGATCCGTAGCAACGGGTTCGACGGGGTCTCCACCCACAGCACCGACGGACGATGCGTCGCAATGGCCCGCTCGGCGACTGCCGGATCGGTCAGATCGGTCAGCACCAGCTCGAAGTGGCCCTTGCGGCCCAGCGCGTCAAACAGTCGCCACGACCCGCCGTAGCAGTCGTGCGGGGCGAGCAGCACCTGGCCGGGTTGCAGCAATCCGGTCAGAACCGTCGTGACGGCACCCATGCCGCTGGCGGTGATCACCGCCCCGGCGCCGCCCTCGAGTGCCGCGATCGCGCCGGCCAAGGCGCTGCGGGTGGGGTTGCCACGACGGGCGTAGTCGAACGCGCGCGGCACCCCGAACTCTTCGAAGGTGTAGGTGGTGCTCAGGTAGATCGGGGGCACCACCGCCCCGTGGGTCAGGTCACTGTCGATGCCGGCGCGCACCGCGCGGGTGATCGGCGAGAGCTCGCTCACTGGGCCTCCTTTCCCCGCTGGACAATAGTCGGTCGACGCCGACCTGCCGGCCGGCGTCGTCCAGCACGTGGGAGGCTCCCTCGCCAAGCGTGCTTCGCAAAGGGGCCGACCGTTGGTCGCTGGCACCCCGGGCGACTGGCCGGCCGAGCGTCTCGAGTGCAGGCAGCGGTGGCCGTAATCGGTGCGATAAATCCCTTTCAACCCTGCACACGAGCGAGTACCTTCCCGTTATGAGGATCGAAGACATCATCCGCGGCAAGGGTGCCGGAGTGGTCACGATCGAATCGGCGGCCTCGGTGGAACAGTTGGTGGCCGTCTTGGGTGAGCATCGCATCGGCGCGGTGATCGTGTCGTCTGACGGTCTGCACATCGAAGGAATCGTGAGCGAGCGCGATGTGGTACGTGAGCTCGGCAAGCAGGGCGCGAGCGTACTGGCCCGCCAGGTCAGCGACATCATGACCGTCAACGTGCACACCTGCAGCCTCGGCGACACCCTCGAAGAGACCGCCCAGACCATGACCTACCAACGCATTCGGCACCTGCCCGTGGTGGTCAACGGCGAACTGCACGGGGTGATCTCGATCGGTGACGTGGTGAAGAACCGCATCGACCAGTTGCTCGACGAACGCAACCACTTGCTCGGCTACCTGCACGCCTGACCCGGTGAGCCAGCCGCCACTCGACAACGCCGCGGCCCAGGCTGCCCGCGCACTGGGCATTGAGGTGACGGTGACCCGGCACGGCCGGGTGAGTTCGCTCGCAGAAGCGGCCGCGGCCCGGGGCGTACAGCCGCGCGACATCGTCAAGACCATGGTGGTGCGGCGGGGAGCCGAGGACTACCTGTTCGTGCTGGTGCCGGGCGACGCCGAGATCGCCTGGCCCAAGCTGCGCGCATTGCTGGGGGTGTCTCGCCTCTCGATGCCCGACGCCGCCACGGGCCGCGCGGTGACCGGCTACGAGCGCGGCACGATCACCCCGTTCGGGGCCTCGACCGCCTGGCCGGTGATCGCCGACGCCTCGATCACCGGACGCCGGGTGTCGATGGGCAGTGGCACCCACGGCGTCGCGCTCGGCATGGACGCCGACGCGATGCTTGCCACCCTGGGCGCCACGGTGGCCGACATCACCTAACCCGGTGCTCTTGTACCCGGTGCGCTCGACCCGGAGAGCACCGATAGTCGATCGACGGTGTGAAATCTTCGCACCAGTGACGACGGCCATCGCTCCGACGCCTCGGGCCACATGCACTGGTGCGAACATTTCACACCCCTAGGGGTGGTTGGCTCAGGCGGAGAGCCGCCTAGCCTGAATTAACAGTCGGACGCGGCCCCGCGTCCACCGAAGGAGGCACCCCATGGGTATCGGCGACACGATCAGGAACAAAACCGAAGAGATCGGTGGCAAGGTCAAACAGGCTATGGGCGATGCCACCGACAACCCCAAGCTCCAGGCCGAGGGCGCTGCCGAGCAGGCCGGCGCGAAGGTCAAGCAGGCCGGCGAAGCGGTCAAGAACGGCGTGCAGGATGCCGGCGAAGCCGCCCAGGCGGCCTGGAGCAAGGCCACGAACTGATCGCTCCCCCGGCGATCGGAAGAGGGCGGCGTCACCCCACGTGGGGTGACGCCGCCGCCATTCATCACCACCGCTCGCCCGGTTAGGGTGCTGACATGGAACGCGCGCTGATTCGGGTGGACGGCTACGTGCAAGGCGTGGGGTTCCGCTGGTGGGTGCAGGCAGTCGCCCGCGAACAGGGCCTGGTCGGCTACACGCTCAACCTGCCCGACGGCCGGGTCGAGATCGATGCCCAGGGATCCAGCGTGGCACTCGGCAAGCTGCTGGCCATGCTGTTCGAGCAGCCGCCCCGGTCAGGACGCCCCGGACGGGTCACCTCACACGCCGTCGAATGGCTCGAACCGGCCACCGGAGTCGTCGGATTCCGGGTGCGCTGAGACCCGGCGATCCCCGCGCTCAGGTCAATGCGGCGGTCATCGTTGCGCAAATTTGAGGCCTCTGCCCTGTCGCCCTGACCCGTGGCATCTACCGGCTCGACCGTGGCTCGCGACCACCACACTCTCTCGATCATAGGATTTACACAGGCTTTACCTAGCTGAACCTCACAGGCGACTGACAGATTGACCATATGACGACCAGCACACGGGGTGGCAGCGATCCCCTGACCCGGCCCGACGGCACAGCGATCAAGATTCTCACCGTCGACGACGAGTCGAGCTTGACCGAGTTGCTCAGCATGGCGATGCGCTACGAGGGCTGGGATGTGGTCACCGCCGGCTCCGGACTGGCTGCGGTGAAGGCCGCCCGCGAGGTGCGTCCGGACGCCATCGTGCTCGACATGATGCTGCCCGATTTCGACGGCCTCGAGGTGATGCGGCGTATTCGCACCGAGCAGCCCGACGTGCCGGTGATCTTTCTCACCGCCAAGGACGCCCTTGAAGACCGCATCGGCGGCCTCACCGCGGGTGGCGATGACTACGTCACCAAACCGTTCTCGCTGGAGGAGCTCATCGCCCGGCTGCGCGGCCTGCTACGTCGCACCGGCGCCACCACGGTTCGGCCCGGATCGCAGTTGGTGGTCGGCGACCTGGTGCTCGACGAGGACTCCCACGAGGTGACCCGCGGCGGCGACGAGATTCAACTCACGGCGACCGAATTCGAGTTGCTGCGCTACCTGATGCGCAACCCCCGCCGGGTGCTCAGCAAGCCGCAGATTCTCGACCGGGTCTGGAACTACGACTTCGGCGGGCAGGCCAACGTCGTGGAGTTGTACATCAGCTACCTGCGTAAGAAGATCGACGCGAACCGGCTGCCCATGATTCACACCCTGCGCGGCTCGGGCTATGTGTTGAAACCCGCGACCGAATGAGCCTTTTCGTGCCCGACACCGCCCTGCCGTCACCGGCGCCGTCCCCGGTGCCCGCTCCGGTGCGCCCGCTGGCCAAGGGCACGCTGGGGCGCCGGCTGGTGGTGCGAGTGGCCGTGCTGGTGGCCGTGGTTGCCATGGGGTTGAGCACCGTGGTGGCGCTGGCCGCCTACAACATTCAGATCAGCCAGGTCGACACCCGCCTGGGCCTCGCCCTCGACCGCGAGACGCGACGCGTTGGCGGGGGTGTCGGCGGTGGCCCCAGCGGGCCCTCCCCGGGCGGCCAGGTGATCGGCACCATCACCGCCACGCAGACCGCAGCCACGATCAGCGGCGCCATCTTGGTGGACCGCTCCGGAAACAACACCGGCGTCGGCTTCGAAACGCTCTCGACCGACGCCTTGGGCCAGCTCGCGGCGCTCAACCTGGCCACCGACACCAAGACCACCATTCAGCTCAGCGGCTACGGGCTTTACCGGGTGGCGGCCGCGACCGACGGCACCAACCGGGTGATTGTCGGCATTCCGATGGGCGAAGTGGCCAGCGCCATGACCACGCTGTTGCTGTATGAGGCGTTGCTGGCCGGGGTGGTGATCGCCGGAGCGGTCTTCGTGGCCCGCAGCGTGGTGGTGAACAGCCTGGCCCCACTCAACCGGCTGGCGGCGACCGCGACCGCCGTCTCGAATTTGCCGCTTGAGACGGGCGAGGTCGAGGGCATCGTGCGGGTGCCGCACAGTGACACCGACCCTGTGAGCGAGGTCGGACGAGTCGGCCTGGCCTTCAACCACATGCTCGACAACGTCGAGGGCGCGCTGGCCGCCCGGCATGCCTCGGAGGTGAAGCTGCGGCAGTTCGTCGCCGATGCCTCACACGAGCTGCGCAACCCGCTGGCCGCGATTCGGGGCTACGCCGAGCTGACCCGGCGCGAACGCAGCCAGCTGTCGGCCACCATGGCGCACGCGCTGACCCGCATCGAGTCGGAGTCCGACCGGATGAGCACCCTGGTCGAAGACTTGCTGCTGCTGGCCCGGCTCGACTCGGGCCCGGCGCTGGATCTTGCCCCCACCGACCTGACCGAGGTCGTGCTGAACGCCACCAGTGACGCTCGGGTGGCCGGGCCCGATCATCACTGGTCGCTGTCGCTGCCCGACGAGCCCGTCTATGCCATGGGCGACCGTTACCGCCTGCACCAGGTGCTGGCCAATCTGCTGGCCAACGCGCGCACCCACACACCTCCGGGCACTGACGTGCGAACCGCCGTCCGGGTCGAAAACGGACGGGCTGTGCTCACCGTCACCGACAATGGGCCCGGCATCCCGGCCGGCCTGCAGGCGCAGGTGTTCGAGCGATTCACCCGCGCCGACACGAGCCGGGTGCGCAAGCAGGGCGGTTCGTCCACCGGCCTGGGGCTGGCGATCGTGGTCGCCGTTGTCACCGCCCATCACGGCACTGCCTCGGTGCAGTCGGAGCCCGGCCGGACGGTGTTCACGATCAGCATTCCGAGCGCGCCGGCGCCGGCCCGGGGTTGAGACTCGATACGCGTCAGGAAGCACTGCGTTCTCGCCGGTCGAGCCTGTCGAGACCCCGGCCACACCGCCACAACAAGGA
Organism: Micropruina sp.; assembly: GCF_047602085.1. Classification (GTDB taxonomy): domain Bacteria; phylum Actinomycetota; class Actinomycetes; order Propionibacteriales; family Propionibacteriaceae; genus Micropruina. Next base: position 953,210 of record NZ_JASGID010000002.1, on the reverse strand, counting down.
GTTCCAATGAACTCAACCAGCAGTCCGCACACAGACCAACCCCTTCAACCAGCCAAGGCGCCGACCAGCACACCTAAGCGTTCTCGCCGGTCGAGCCTGTCGAGACCCTGCACAAACATCGAGCAAGACTTGAGGGTTGCGAACGTTCGCAACTCCTAGTCAGAACCGGTTCTTGAACGTCGGCGTCGACGCCGGGTCGAGACTTTCAGTGGCTCTTGGGTAGCTCTCAGGTTTGAATCACTACCCATGACCCACCCCAGCGTCCGCATTCGCGCAGCCCTGCTGGCGCTCGCCGTCAGCGCGGCCGGCCTGATCGGCGGCACCGTGGCCACCACCGAGAGCGACGCCGCCTTCGACTACAACGGCTACATCGCCAAGGCGGCCGAGGCCGCGAAGGCGTCCAAGAAGCTGTATGGGGTGCCGCGTGCGGTCACCATCGCACAGTCGATTCTCGAGTCGGGCTGGGGAAACTCGGGGCTCAGCACCAAATACCGCAACTACTTCGGCATCAAGTGCAGCGCCGTGATCAGCCCGCATCAGAACGGGTGCGTCGCGCTCTCCTCGTACGAGTACGTGAAGGGCAAGAAGAAGAAGTACGTCAGCCGCTTTCGCACGTACCGTTCGATGGAGAAGTCGTTTCTCGACCACGGCCGGATGCTCAACTACCTCGACCGCTACAACGCCGCCTTCAGGCACTCAAACGACCCCGACAAATTCATTCGCGCGGTGCACAAGGCGGGCTACGCCACCGACCCCAACTATGCGGCCCTGGTGATCAAACTGATGAAGAGGTGGAACCTGTACCGCTTCGACACTCCGACCGCGACCGCCTCGACCACCAGGACCACCACCAGCAAGGCGTTCATCGCCCGCATCGCCGGGCTGGCCCGGCGCAGCGAGGCAGTCACCGGGGTGCCGTCGTCGGTCACCATCGCGCAAGCGATGTTCCACTCGGCCTCGGGCACCAACAAGCTGGCCACCAAGGCCAAGAACTACTTCGGCATGGCCTGCGGCAAGGTCAAGAGCACGGTCACCTCGTCCTGCACCACGATCAGCGGCACCAAGTACCGGTCGTACAAATCGCTGGCCGCATCGGTGAAAGACCAGGCCACCGTGCTCTCGACACGTCCGCGCTACGCCAAGGCGATGAAGCTGACCGCCCACCCCAAGGCGTTCCTGAAGGCCGTGCAGAAGGCCGGCTGGTCTTCGAGCAAGACCTACGCCACCAAGGTGTACGCCCTGATCAGCACGTACAAACTCACCACGTACGACCTGCTGATCACCACGACGCTCAAGAAGGGCACCACCAGCGCCAAGGTGACCGCGCTGCAGAGCCTGCTGGGCAGGGCGGGCGTGGCGGTGAAGACCACCGGCTACTTCGGCACAGACACCGTCGCGGCGGTGAAGAAGTACCAGAAGAAGGCCAAGCTGACCGTCACCGGCAAGGCCGACCCGCTCACCCTGACCAAGTTGACCCCCGACGTCACCAAGGGCGCAAAGGGGGCTCAGGTGAAGGCGCTGCAGGCGCTGCTGAAGAGCCGGAAGTACGCGGTGGACGCGTCCGGAACGTTCGGCTCGAAGACTCTGAAGTCGGTGAAGGCGCTGCAGAAGAAGTACGGGCTTCCGACCACCGGCATCGTGTCGGTGCGCACCTGGGGCGTGTTGTTCGGCTGAGCCGTTGAACCAAAAAGAACCGTCCCCTGAACCACGGGGACGGTTCTTCGTGGTTCAGGGGACGGTTCCGAACGGTTCAGGTGAGCGGGTTCGCCTTCAGCCATTCGGCCACGGCCTCGGTCAGGCCGATCGTTGCCGCGCGGGAGCGCATGCTCATCAGCGCCGCGTTGTCGAGCTTGCCGTGCAGTTGTTGCACCACGTCGAGCACCGTGTCGTCGGACGACAGCTCGGTGCGCAACAGCGCCACCTGAGGGTCGGACGCCACCATGCCGAGCGGATCTTCGACGGCCTGCAGGTCGGCTGCCGCCGGATCGGTGCCCTCGAACACCCCGATCGCGCCGGCCCGCACCTGCTCAGCGCGGGCGGCCGAGTCGTCGACGGTCTCGACCTTGGGTCGTTTGCCGTAGATGGTGGCCAGGCCCTCAGGACCGTCCGGCGCCTTCAGCCAAGCCGCCGGCCCGACCACCCGGTCGGTACCGGTCAGCTCGCTCAAGGCATGCCCGGGCGCCTTTGCCAGGTAGCGCCACCCGTGATCGACCTGGGACGGCTGCAGCACCGCCACTTCGCCGTCCAGCGCCCTGGCCAGGTCGGACACCAGGGCTGAGGGGTCGCTCGAATCGACCTCGAGGGTCTGGGCGGCCGTCCAGGCGTAGGCGGGCGCCAGGTCGAGCTCGCCGGCCATCAGCCGGCTGACCAGCGTGTTGGTGTCGCCTGACACCTCGACGATGCGCGCCGTGTGCCCCTTGGCCACCAGCCCCTGCGCGTACAGCTCGGCCAATGCCTTGGTGGCCGGGTCGTCGGTGGTGGCGATCACCACGGCACCGGACGCGCTGGCGCTACCGCCGGCACTCGCAGACGGCGTAAACGGCGTCTGCCGGGCGCAACCAACGCACGCCAGCAGCACGGTCAGGACGATCAGCACACACCGTTTCATCGCCGTCCACTCTGCCACCGGGGCCGGCCCGGATGGCTGAGCGCCACCCCGCACGGTTCAACGACCGATCGAACCTGCCTACCGATGGCGTGGGTCGATGAGTTCAACCGACGAACGCCGCCGCCCCCGGACTCCCCCCAAAGCGCTGATTTTTCGTCGCTCGAGCCTGTCGAGACCCCAGACATCCCGCTCCGGCAAAGGGGCTTCGACCAGCTCAACCAGCGAGAGCTGCGTTGATCAGCCCTTCCCTCAGCACGCACCAAGGCCCGGCCGCACCAGCGACCGAGCCCAGCAAACGGTGAGTCAGCGGTTCGCCAACGCCGACTGTGCCGCCGCCAGCCGTGCGATCGGCACCCGGAACGGCGAGCACGACACGTAGTTGAGCCCGACCTTCTGGCAGAACTCGATCGAACTCGGGTCGCCGCCGTGCTCGCCACAGATACCGAGCTTGATGTCGGGACGCGCCTGGCGGCCCAGGTCGACCGCGAGTTCGACCAGCTTGCCGACGCCGGTCTGGTCGAGCCGGGCGAACGGGTCGCTCTCGTAGATCTTCTTTTCGTAGTAGGCGTCCAGGAATTTGCCCGCGTCGTCACGGCTGAAGCCGAACGTCATCTGGGTCAGGTCGTTGGTGCCGAAGCTGAAGAACTCTGCCTCGGACGCGATCTCGTCGGCGGTGATCGCCGCCCGCGGGATCTCGATCATGGTGCCGACCAGGTATTTCAGGTCGACGCCCGCCTCGGCGATCAGTGCGTCGGCGGTGTCGGTGACGATCTTTTTGACGAACGCCAGCTCTTTCACCTCGCCGACCAGCGGAATCATGATCTCGGGCACCACGTGCCACTCCGGATGCCGCTTCTGCACGTTGATCGCGGCCTCGATGATCGCCCGGGTCTGCATCGCCCCGATCTCGGGGTAGGTCACGTCGAGTCGGCAGCCTCGATGGCCCATCATCGGGTTGAACTCATGCAGCGAGTCGATCACGCTGTGCAGTTCGTCGGCCGCGATGTTCATCTCGCCTGCCAGGGCAACGATGTCGTCCTCGTCGTGCGGGAGAAATTCGTGCAGCGGCGGGTCGAGCAGCCGGATCGTGACCGGGTAGCCCTCCATCGCCTCGTAGATGCCCTCGAAGTCGCCGCGCTGCATCGGCAGCAGCTTCGCCAGCGCCGCCTCGCGCTGCTCGGGGGTCTTCGACACGATCATCTCGCGGATCGCAGCAATGCGGTCAGCCTCGAAGAACATGTGCTCGGTGCGGCATAGGCCGATGCCCTCGGCGCCAAACTCACGGGCCTGCGCGGCGTCGGTGGGCGAATCGGCGTTGGTACGCACCTTCATGGTGCGAAACTCGTCGGCCCATTCCATGATCCGGCCGAAGTAGCCGCCGATCTCGGCCGGCACGGTCTTGATCGCCACGCCGTAGACGTTGCCGGTGGAGCCGTCCAACGAGATCCAGTCGCCCTCGTTGTAGGTGACGCCACCCAGGGTGAACGACGTGCCTCCGGGCGGAAAGCCGATGTCGCCCAGACCCGAGACGCAACAGGTGCCCATGCCGCGGGCCACCACTGCTGCGTGCGAGGTCATGCCGCCGCGGGCGGTGAGAATGCCCTTGGCGTAGTGCATGCCCTCGATGTCTTCAGGCGTGGTTTCGAGCCGCACCAGCACCACGTCTTCGCCCCGCTTGCCCTTGGCGGCGGCGTCCTCGGCGGTGAAGCTGACCTGGCCGCACGCGGCACCGGGCGAGGCCGGCAGGCCCTTGCCGATGGGGGTGGCCGCGGCCAGTTCGGCGGCGTCGAACTGCGGGTGCAGCAGCGCGTCGATCTGCTTGGGGTCGATCATCTTGACGGCCTGTTCGGTGCTGATCTGGCCTTCGTCGACCAGGTCGCAGGCAATCTTGAACGCCGCCGCAGCCGTCCGCTTTCCGTTGCGGGTCTGGAGCATGAAGAGCTTGCCCTCTTCGATGGTGAACTCCATGTCTTGCATGTCGCGGTAGTGGTCTTCGAGCTTGTCGACGATGGCCTGAAACTCGTCGTAGACCGCCGGGTTCTGCTGCTTGAGCTGATCGATGGTGAGCGGGGTGCGAATGCCGGCCACCACGTCTTCGCCCTGGGCATTCATCAAGAACTCGCCGTACAGGCCCTTGTCGCCGGTGGCCGGGTTGCGCGAGAACGCCACCCCGGTGCCCGAGGTGTCGCCCAGATTGCCGAACACCATCGACTGCACGTTGACCGCGGTGCCCCAGTCGGACGGAATGTCGTTGAGCCGGCGGTAATAGACGGCGCGCGGGTTGTCCCACGAGCGGAAGACGGCCTTGATGGCGCCGAAGAGCTGCTCGATCGGATCAGTCGGAAACTCAGAGCCGATCTTGGCCTTGTATTCGGCCTTGAATTGCTCGCTGAGTTCCTTGAGGTCGTCGGCGGTGAGTTCGAGGTCGTCGGTGACTCCCCGGTGTTCTTTCATCTCGTCGATGAGCTCTTCGAAGTAGGCCTTGCCCACCTCCATGACCACGTCGGAGTACATCTGAATGAAGCGGCGGTAGCTGTCGTACACGAAGCGCGGGTTACCGGTCTTCTTGGCGAAAGCGTCGACGACGGTGGGGTTCAGGCCAAGGTTGAGAATCGTGTCCATCATGCCTGGCATGGACGCCCGCGAGCCCGAGCGCACCGACACCAGCAATGGGTTGTCGGGGTCGCCGAACTTCTTGCCGGTCATCTCTTCGAGCCTGCCGATGTAGGCGACGATCTGGTCGCGAATGTCGTCACCGATCTGCTCGCCGTCGGTGTAGTAGCGCGTGCAGGCTTCGGTGGTAATGCAGAAACCCTGCGGGACGGGCATGCCCAGCCCGGTCATCTCGGCGAGGTTGGCCCCCTTGCCCCCGAGCAGGTTCCGCATCGAACCGTCGCCTTCGCTGAATTCATAGACGTATTTGTGACTCATCGTGACCTGACATCTCCTTCGATGGGGCTCCGGCCGAGGCAATGCGTGTCGATTATGAGGACCGACCCGCGGGACGTCGGCGGAGCCGGGCGGCACCCGGTATTTCTCGGTCACTCTAGCCCGTTGCCGGCAGTGCTGTGGGCCGGCACGTGAACAGTCTTGCCGCTCCTGGCGGACGCGCCCGCCCCGCGGCGTCCGACTGTGGTTTCCTGGCTGGATGCGGAGCGGATCGGACGGGCGCGAGGCTGGCCCCGACGCCGTCACCGAGGTGATCCTGCGCTGGTCGAGCGGTCTGGGTGGGTCGAGCCTGTCAAGACCCGATTCACATCGCCCGAGCCTGTCGATTTCTCTCCCCGAACCCATCGCCGTGCTCGACGATCTGGACGCCGCACTGACCACCGCACTGCTGGCCGGCGGCCTGACCCCGCGCACCTGGTGCGACGACGTGCGTGACGAACTGGCCGTGCCGCCCCCGAGCCGGTGCGCGACGCCGTCCGAGGCGCTGATCGGGGCGCGCACCGTGCTGTGGCGGCTGCCCAAGGCGGTCAGCGCCGTGGACGAATACGCCGAACTGATCGCGCGACACGCGTCCGCCGAGGTGCTGGTGGTGGCCGGCGGCCGCGACAAGCACCTGAGCCGGTCGATGAACGACGCCCTGGCCAGGCATTTCGATTCGGTCTCGGCCACCCTGGGGCACCGCAAGGCCCGGGCCTTGGTGGCCGCAAGACCCCGGCCCGGGCGGGCACGCTGGCCCGCATCCGCCCACCTGGACGCCCTGAACGTGACCGTCGCCGCGCACGGGGCGACGTTCAGCACGAACCGGCTCGACCGGGGCACGGCACTGCTGGCGAGCTGCTTCGAGCGCCTGCCGGATGCCGGCTCGGCAATTGATCTCGGCTGCGGCAGCGGAATCCTGACAACGCTGCTGGCTCGCCGCGGCGTCAATATTCACGCTGTGGATGTCGCCTGGAGTGCCACCGACGCAACCCGGCTCACCGCGGCGGCGAACGGGGTCGAGGCCAAGGTGCTGCGCCGGGCCGGCCTGGCCGGGTGGCGGCAGCCGGTCGATCTGATCGTGACCAACCCGCCGTTCCACGTCCGGTCGGCCAAAGACACCTCGCCCACCCGCGCCCTCTTCGATCAGGCATCTGACGTGCTGGTCGAGGGCGGCGAGCTCTGGTGCGTCTACAACGCGCATCTGCCCTACCTGCACTGGCTGCGCGACACGATCGGCCCGACCGAGATCGTTGCTCGCGACCGGGCCTATGTGGTGACCAGATCAGTACGCCGGCACGAAGCCGGACAGCTTGATCGAAGGGTCTGAGGCAGCCTGACCCAACGCTGTGTCGCGGCGATCGACGTCATGGCGACGATCGACGTCATGACGCCGAGTGCGCCGATGGATTCGACCGTCCGGCTCACGCGGGACTGGCGTACTCGACGCCGAAGCGCGCCAGTCCACGATCGAAGGTCACGGCCAGCTACGCAGCTCTTCTTGTGATGTTCTGATGCCTCATCGTCTGTGCGGTGTTGCTTGAACCGAGATCTCTGGCGACCTTTTTCGCTCTCGATCCGCAACGGGCAGCCCGACAACGACTCATCGGGAAGCGCACTGATCAATGCGGCGTTTCGTTGGTCGAGTGTGTCGAGCCCTTCGGGCGACATGGTTCCCACAAGGGGTTTCGACTAGCTCAGCCAGCGAGGGTCGCGTCGATCAGCGCTTCATTGGCTTAAGGACGCCCTGACCTTCGTTGGTCGAGCGTGTCGAGATCTCACACATGGCGCTGTGGCTAGGCGTTTCGACAAGCTCAACCAGCGGTGTTTGCATTGGTCAGCGCTTCGGTAGCTGATTTCACTGGTTGAGCTTGTCGAGACCTCGAAAGAGTGCTCTCACCAGGGGCAATAGCTCATCAAGCGCGTTATCAACGATCTAGCCGGTAGCCCATGGCGCCAATCCAGCAGGTCGACGAGTTCGGCTAGGCGTTTCAACCTCGCTATACTAGGCAAGCCAACAGGCGATCCCGCCCAACAGAGACTGCCAACGAATGCTGTGTGGGACGCAATCCGGCTACGCGGACCGACACCACCGCGCGAGCCGTGCACCCGGCAGCACCACAACGGGTCACATGCCACCCCACCGGTCTGTTACAGACAAGCAACGATCGGCGCTCAGACTGCTCACGGTTTGCGATCATCCATTAACAGCACGCAGAATGGCACTCTGATTTAAAGGGACTCGGACTCGGACTTGGGAAGCTCACCGGAGCGGAGGACCGTCCGAAAGCCGAGTACGAACTGGAAGAGTTGAATTGACTTCAGCATTGCCCCACCCCGACCGCCGCACCCCACGAGTCACCTGGCGCCGCTTGGCGGCAGTTCTGCTGACCACGGCCCTTGCGACCGGACTGCACCCGAGTGTCGCCTCGGCTGCCACATTGAAGACGCTCACGCTCAAGGCCCACGTTTCGTCGTGGGCCAAGTCGGCCCCAGCCGAACCACACAGATCGCCGAAGTCGTTGTCGTCGCGCCGATCACACCGGTTGAGGTCGGCCTCCAGTTTCGGGCCCAGGGCACATCTTCGGGTTACCGCGCCAAGCTCACGATCGACGCCGACGGCAATGTCTCTGGCGCCTTCAGCCGAGTGGCCTCTCGCAAGCAGACCAGCTTGAAGGGCGGGGCCGAGCTCGGCTTCAAGGTTTCTCCCGGAGATCGCATCCACCTCGAGGCCACGGTCGCCGCAAAGAAGACCGTCAGGCTGTACCTGCGCGCCTGGAAGGAAGGCGCCACCAAGCCGTCGGCATGGCAACTGGTTGCGAAGGACTCTTCCTCGAAAAGGATTTCGCAGTCCGGCTCGGTCTACTTGTGGGGGCGAACCCCTGCTGGAAGCCCGACGATAACTCTTGGCTACGATGTTGAATCAGTTGCCACGTTCTCGGCGACGAAGGCTGCGAAAATCGGCGTGGTGGCGCCACTCGTCTCTGACACGAGTTTCAGCATCGCGGTGATCGGCGACACCCAAGAAGAAACTGATGCGTCTACCGATTCACGCTTCCCAGACAGAACCGCATGGCTTGCCAAGAATAAGACCTCGCTCAATCTGCAATATGTGCTTCACACGGGTGACATGGTCAACTGGGGCTGGCTGGTTCCGTCACAGTACACGGTAGCCAAAGCTGCCATGCGCAACCTGACCACAGCAGGCATTCCCTTCTCCCCCGCCATCGGAAATCACGACACGCGAGCAGTCGGCTGGAACGGAATCGCGGGATCTACCGGGTACGGAGGGAGTACCTACGCGAGCAACCCCGAATGCGTAACCAAGCTCGGCGCGAGTGCCTGCAACACCAAATTATTGGTTCGCAAGACGGACGAGTTCAATTCCGCTTTCCCCGTGAGCGGACTGACGGCCCAGGTGGGCGGGGCTTTCGAGAGTGGCAAGGTTGACAACATCTGGACGACGTTCTCGGCTAACGATACCAAATGGCTTGTCATGAGCCTTGAGTTCGCACCACGCAAGACCGCCGTCGAGTGGGCTCGCAAGGTCGTTGCGAGCCACTCGGACTACAACGTGATCATTGCCACGCACTATTATCTGGATGAGCACGGCAAGATCTCTGCCAGCAACGCCGGCTACGGCGACACCAGTGGACAGTACCTCTACAAGCAGATTGTCTCGAAGTACTCGAACGTGAAGATCGTGACATCGGGCCATGTGGGTAGCTATACGAGCCGAACCGACACCAACAACGGTAACCGGGTCGTATCTTACCTGGGCGACAAGCTCGGTGCTTCTGATAATCCCCTGCGAATACTTACTATCAACACGTCAACGGGCGTTGTGGCCAACACCGTGTACCGCACGATCAAGGGGTCGACTGCGACCAGCTACAGCACCGGCAAGAACACCATCACGATCACCCGCTGAAGCCTCGGTGGGGCCAGAATGCCTGGCCCCACCGAGGCTCGGGCCGAGAACCCCGGCGAGCACGCACCAACGCGACCAGCCCGGCGGGCCTCGCCAGCGGACCCGTTGGGGCCGGTGCGGCGCGTTGACACCCCTCGCCACACCGTCGACGATGGCTTGGGCAGGCGGCAAGTGAAAGGGACGGTGTGCACGCGTTCACGCTGAAGAACTGTGAGTTGGGCGTCGCCACCGCAGCCACCCAGATCGAGGGCGGCCACGCCCCCACCAACTGGCACCGCTGGGCCGAGCAACCCGGCCGAATCAAGGATGGCTCCGGGCCCTGGCGGGCCAACGACCACTGGAACCGGATCGACGAAGACCAGTCGCTGCTGCGTGAACTCAACGTGCAGCACTACCGCATGGGCCTGGAGTGGGCCCGGGTCGAGCCGCGTCCGGGCGAGTTCGACACTGGCGCCATCGAGCACTACCGCGACGAACTCGGCAATCTCAACGACGCCGGGATCAAGCCTCTGGTCACCCTGCACCACTTCAACAACCCGGTGTGGTTCGAAGACGCGGGCGGCTTCCTCGCCCGCGACGCGACCGGGGCGTTTCAGCGCTACACCCAGCACATGGTGGGCGCGCTGGGCGACCTGTGCGACGAGTGGATCACGATCAACGAACCCAACATCTACGCCACGCACGCGCACTACTTCGGCCTGTGGCCACCCGGAGACCGTTCGCTGAAGACGCTCACCCGCGTCTACACCAACCTGGCCGCGGCCCACATCGACGCCTACAAGCTGATTCACGAGCTGCAGCCACACGCCCGGGTAGGGGTGGCGCAGCATCTGCGGGTGTTTCGGCCGCGCATCGCCTGGCACCCCGGCCACTGGGCGTCCGCCCAGATGATGGAGTGGCTGTTTCAACGGGTGATCACCAAAGCCATGTGCAAGGGCCGCTTCCTGGCCCCGCTGTCGCAGCCGCCGGGCGTACACCCCGGCACCTACTACGACTTTCACGGCATCAACTACTACTCACGCAGCACGGTCAGCCGGCTCGACGACGGCGTTGGCGCCGACGTGCCGATCAACGACCTGGGCTGGGAGATCTACCCCAAGGGCCTGATCGAGGTGGCGACCTGGCTGCACGAGGGTTACCCGGGGCCGCTATATGTCACCGAGAACGGCACGGCCAACTCAGACGACGGGTTTCGCAGCCGCTTCTTGTACGAGCACCTGGCCGAGATCGCGGCATCCGACCTGCCGATCGAGCGGTACTACCACTGGAGCTTTATCGACAACTGGGAGTGGCTCGAGGGCGAATCGGCCCGGTTCGGGCTGATCGCCCTCGATTACCAGACCCAGGAGCGCACCATTCGCGAGTCTGGACGGTTCTTCGCCGAGATCGCCGCGACCCGCGGGGTCACCGAGCAGATGTACCAGCGCCATGTGGCGCACCAGATCTACTCACGCAACACTCCATCCCGCTGAGCACGACGAGTCTCATTCGGACGAGACTGGGGCGCCGGTCGAGCTTGTCGAGACCCCAAGCAGAGTGCTCTCACTAGGGGTTTCGACAAGCTCAACCAGCGGCAGGCGCATTGATCAGCACATCCCTAACCCGGCTCCGTTGATGTCTCCGCACTCGGCTCCACGCTCGGCTCAAGAGTTGGCTCCAGACTCGGCTCCGGCGTCGGGCTGGGGTCCGGATCGCTACTGGACAACTTCTCCACGCTGACCTTAGAGGAGGTCACGGCGTTGCCATGCGGGTCTGTGACCGTGACCTGATATATGGCCGTCGACGTACTTCCTGAAAAGGCATACGGGTCAGGGAACGACATTGTCCCTCGCTGCCAAAAGGGCACCGACACGGTGCGCTTATCGATCACGACGCCATTGCGAGAGAGCTCGTAGGTGAGCGCGAGATCATCGCGATCCCACAATTGGTCCCAACTCACAGCCACGGTTCCACCGGATTCTTGTTCCGCGGCAAGCGCGAGAGACGCGCTCGTTCCAGTGGGCCCAACCTCATTGGGCGCCACCGCTGATATAGCCATACGCACCAGCCCCTGCTGTGCGGTGCCGTTCACCTTCGGAAACTCACCGCCCAACGAAATGTAGGTGCCGTTGCCGACGATGGACCATGCAGCCTGGCTCATCCCGGTGTACGTGCCTGCAGAGAGATTGGGAAACCAATTGTACAGTGCAGGAGCAGGTTTTCCCTCGAAGTTGGTGTACGCCTTAGACGAGGTCTGCCCGTTCTTGGCGACGGTACCCGCCGCCTTCTTCGTCACCGCAAGCGCGCGATACCAGGCGGTGCGCCCTTTGGATGTGTCGCTCGTATCGGGAAATCCACCGATGTTCGAGCAGTAGTGGGCGTGCCCGACACTGTAAACGATGTCGCCGATCGGAGCGACGCTATAGGTGTCGCCGTGACAGTCCTGCAGCCAACGGACCGCACCTGTCGTGCTTGACGCGGCGTAAACGCCCTCGAAGTTGCCGGTGCCGTAGGTGTAACCCGTACCATAGACGGTGCTACCGTCAGTTGCGAGGCTGAGAATCGCGGACGCCTTGCCGCCATTCTTAACGACCTTGTTGACCTTCCAAGTCTTGGTCTTGCCGGTCTTAGGGCTGACTGCACCTGACCCCGAAGCAGCCGTCGAGTTCAACTTGCTGAACATGCCGCCGACGATGAGGAGCTTGTTCTTAGAAGTCAGCAGTAAGGCATACACCTGCGCGTCCGCCTTAGCTTTCCAGCGGGTGAGCTTGCCCGTGCTCGCCTTCACCGCCGCCAGCCGGGATCGCGCCTTTCCGTTCACGGCACTGAACGTTCCACCTGCGTAGACCGTCGTCGAATTCACGGCCAGCGCATTGATCGTTCCCGTGAAGGACGGATTCTGTGACTCAAGTGCTCCTGTTGTCGAGTTCAAGGCGGCGAAGCGCGACCGAACACTCTCACCAACCTGGGTGAAGCCTCCGCCCACATAAAGTGTCTTCTTGTCCGTCGAGACCGCCAGAGCCCGGATCGGGCCATTGAATGCATCCGGTGCGAAGGTAGTGACCAGGGCTCCGGTGGTGATGTCGTAGGCCAACAGATTGATGCGAGTTGTCTCTTCAGTACCCGCGGCGGCGCCCGCCGGACGCGCCGCGGTGAACTCACCGCCCGCATAGACGACATTGCCAATCATCACCTGCGTCCACACGACACCATTGATCTGCACGGTCGGCAACGCATCCGCGGTCACGGTCTTCGGCGTTGGCTCAAGCACCGTCGGGACTGCCGCGTCGGCCGTCCCTGAGCCTGGCAATACGGTGATCATCACGACCAGTCCGATTAAGGCCGCCAGCCGCTGCCTCCAGCCGGTCGATCGATGAACGCATGGTACGCCGAGGCCTTCTGTACACATCAAATTTCCCCCCCCGAGAAACACACCTCGAACCACAGCCGAGCAAAAGCCCCCTCCTACAAGCTTGCTGAAACCCCTCGTCAGCAACCTCGTGGGGGACACTCCTCCCATGCCCGGCATAGTGGAACCAGAACTACCCGTCGTTGACCGACAGGTCCAAGTGCAGGATACCTTGGCTGGCTGTGTCGTCAACCTCAGTCGACTGGTTCGACGAGACTCCCGCAATGAAGGCGCCGGGTGAACTACGCGGACCTCACGTTGGGCTAGAACCTAGTCGACACCACCAGTCAGATCAGCGGGCGCAAGCTGTGTGATGTCTCAAACCATTGTTGAGGTTGCATCTCACACATCGTGCGCAAGCAGCCCCGTGATGCACCACTCGAAAGTGCGCTCCCGAGAGTTCGGCCTGAACAGCACAGATACCCGGCGAAAATCGCGTAATATCCGTCCGGCTCATGAGCGGTGAAACGTTTCAGGGTTCTCTCTTATTCGAGCGAGTGGAAGCGGTTCGCATGTTGCTGAACCCACGCGGATAGTTCTTCGTTATGCGCGAGAAGATTGGCGCTCGAACCGCCTCGAGGGCGCATAGTCGCGAGCCACCCAAAGAAACGACCCGAAACCCGGACAGATCTCTTGCAGACCTCACCACTCAGTCGCGATGGTAGAGATCTCGGGTATAAATCTTGTGACTGACGTCGACCAACTCATCATGATGCCGATTGGTCACGATGACATCAGCCCGAGCTTTGAAGTCAGCCAGATCGCGCACCACCTCAGAGCGGAAGAACTCATCGTCAGACAAGGCAGGTTCATACACGATGACATCAATACCCTTGGCTTTGATCCGCTTCATAATCCCCTGAATGGACGAGGCCCGGAAGTTATCGGATCCTTCCTTCATGACCAGCCGGTAGACACCAACGACGCGAGGCGCCCGCCGCAGAATGTCGGCGGCGATGAAGTCCTTACGAGTGGTATTAGCATCGACCACCGCGGCGATCAGATTCTGCGGCACAGCATCGTAGTTGGCTAGTAGCTGCTTGGTGTCCTTGGGCAAGCAATAGCCGCCGTAGCCGAACGATGGATTATTGTAGTGCGTGCCGATCCGTGGATCTAAACCGACACCCTCGATGATCTGTTTTGTATTCAATCCATGAGTGGCTGCGTAGGTGTCAAGTTCGTTGAAGTAGGCCACCCTGAGAGCCAGGTAGGTGTTAGCGAACAACTTGATCGCCTCGGCCTCCGTGGGGTCTGTCAGCAGCACTGGAATGTCGTCATCCAGAGCCGCTGACGCAAGCATCTCTGCAAACTCCCGCCCGGGTGTGTCTTGATTGCCGACGACTATGCGTGAAGGGTGCAGGTTGTCGTAGAGAGCGTGGCCCTCGCGAAGGAACTCTGGGGAGAAGATGATCGTTGCTTGTGGGTATTTGTCAGAGATCCGCCTTGTGTACCCGACGGGCACCGTCGACTTGATCACGACCACAGAGGAAGGGCTGTGTTGCGCCACCCACTCGATGACTGTTTCGACGCTGGTGGTGTTGAAGTAGTTTGCGACTGGATCGTAATCGGTGGGCGTCGCAACGATGATGAAGTCCGCGTCGACCGCTTGTTCACGGTCGGTGGTCGCGACCAGTTTCAGATCCGGATCAGCGAGGTAGGTGTCGATGTCGGAGTCACTGATCGGCGAACGGCGAGTGTTGACCAGGTCGACTCGCGCGGGGTCGACGTCGACGGCAACCACCTCGTGATGACGTGCCAACAGCACGGCTGAAGCCATGCCTACGTATCCCAGGCCGAACAAGGCAATCTTCACGATTTCTCTTTCATTGTGCGTAACCAGTGCTGGCCCGGATCGGCCGGGTCCATTCTTTCACCACATCCGAAGATCGATGTGCGGCTGTCCCGGCAAGACATCGATCCGGCGACGTGCCCACAGGCATAATTGCCGCATGGCCACACCCCTCTGCCCTCCACCGCGGACCATAAGGGCCGGGGGCGGGCTGAACCAACCCGTCGTGTCACGTCGCGGGCTGCTCGCCGGCGGCGCGGCGCTGGTCGCCTCCGCGGCGGTCGGCTGTGCCTCTGTCCAGCCGGGTCAGGCTGTTCACACCTGGGCCGACCTACTGGCGGACGATCCGTTCTACGTAGCCCACCGCGGCGGTGGAAGAAACTGGCCGGAGATGACCTCCTACGCCTACGACCAGGCGGCGGCGCTGCCCTTCGTCAAGGCTCTCGAGGTTTCGTTCTGCCTCAGCGCAGACGGCGTCCTGGTCTGCAGCCACGAGCCCGACCTGAGTCGGGTCACAGGAGTCTCAATCCAGATCGGCGAGAGTGCCTGGTCGGCCTTGGCCCCGCTCACTGTGTCCGCGGCAAACACCGACGACCCGGCGCAGCCTCGGCGCCCGCTCAGCCGCTTCGAGGATGTCATCGAGAGACACATCGACCGGCTGGTGATCTTCGTCGAGCCGAAGGTCTCGGCGGCGGTGGAGCCGCTGATGTCGAGAATGGTGGCCCTCGGCCAACCCGAGCGCGTGGTGTGGAAGCAACCGGTGAACCAGCCGAACTTCGCAAGGGCCAAGCAGAACGGTTTTGCGACCTGGGGCTACGTGCTCGACGAGACCAGTCACGTGAATCGGCTCGGCCAGTTCGCGACGGACGCGAACATCGACATGCTGGGGGTGGCCGTGACCGCCACGGATGCCCTCACCTCCGCGGTCACGTCAGCCGCTGCCGCTGCCGCTGCCGCCAAGCCTGTGATGATGTGGCCGGTCACCAGCGTCGAGCAACGCGCACGCGCACTGTCATTCGGGTCGCGCGGGCTGATGGCCTCCGACATTCGCAACCTCCCCGTGACACCGCTGTGAACGGGCATGTCAGGCTCATCACGGTGCGTGCACACACATGTGGCCGACACCACCCGAAGCTTCGTCGGCGCTAAGTGAACACCTCAGGCGATACCGAGAGACGTTCTCAATGCGCGCTGGTAGACCGCAGGGTCGTACCGGTCGACCGCTGACTGCCGGTCGAGGGCGACCTGCTGCACAACCGCCGGCCAGTCAGCTAAGAGCGCAGCGACCGCGTCTGCCAGTGCGACAGGATCGGAGGGTGCCACGAACCGTGCGCTCCCGAAGCCGGCGGCGGCCTCCCTTAAGCCACTGGTCTCGCTGACCACGAGGGGGCGTTGCGCCAGCATCGCCTCGACCGCGGTGTTGCCGAAGGGTTCGTCGACTGTGGACGGAACGCAGATGATGTCGGCCGCGGCCAGATGACCCCACACGTCCGGGTCGAATCCGGTGAAAGTCACCGAGTCATCGAGCCCGAGGCTGGTGACCTGGGCGCGCAACTGCTGCTCGAACCACTCGTAGCCCTCGAAGACGGCGCCCAGGAGCTCGAGCCGCGCCGGGATGTCGCGGCGGTGCAGCTCGGCCAGCGCATCCACCGCTACCTGTGGCCCCTTACGGGGCGACAACCGGCCGATGAACACGATCCGGGGGTCATCGCCGGGATCAGCTCGAGGCGGCTGCGGCGGCGTGTCGGGGCCGACGACGCCGTTGTAGACCACCTCGGCGCGACCACGCAGCCACGGCCACACCCCGGCCAGTGCCTCAAGGCTGAATCGGCTGTTCACGACCAAGCGGCTGGCGAGGAGCAGCGGCGCGTAGAGCAGCTGCCTGACCAACCGCGGCTGGCTGGCTTCGGCTTCGTGAACGTGGCAGACGGTGCGCACCCCGCTGGTGCGGCCGAGCAGGAGCCACAACGGAATGGTGAGCGTGTTCACCAGGACCAGCTCTGCCTCCGTCTCGCGGAGCAGGCGACGGCCGGCCCCCATGGCTGCCAGGGTTTCGCCGACCAGTCGAACCAGCCCCGTCGGGCGCAGCGCGGATTTGCGCAAGATTGGCGTGGGGCACAACTCGACCTCGGCCCCGCGCTCGGTCGCAGCGGCCACCAGCGGTCCGGACGCGGGCAGGGTCAGCACCACCCTTCGTCCGTCGGCCACCAGCGCAGAGATGGACTCGAGCAGCACGCGGTCCGACCCGTAGAGGTCGGCGCTGGGATGCGCAACGAGTACCGTTCCGGCATCGGCAGGCACTGGCTCCCCGTCCCGCCAGCCTGGCCGGCGGCGGCGGCCGCTCGATCGCGGCGCCCGTTCACCGGCAGCCAGGTCCTCACACAGCTTCAGGTACTCAGCGGCCACCCGATCCCAGTTGTAGTCGGTCGCCCTCGCGTGAAGCCCCGCACCAAAGCTCCGCCGGCGTTCAGAATCGGCCTCCGCCTGATGCAGGCGATCGGCGACATCGTTCTGGTCGGCGAAGTACCAGCCACTGTCACGCACCACCTCACGGTTGAACACCGTGTCGAAGGCGATCGTCGGTGCGCCGGCCCCGGCGGCCCGCAGCAGGCTGGGGTTCGTGCCGCCGACCGAATGGCCATGCAGGTAGGTCGCGGCGTTGGCGTAGAGCTGGTCGAGCAGGTCCTGATCCCACACGCCACCGAGCAGCCGGACGCGGTCATCGGCCGCGTCCTTGATGGCTGCGGAGTACCCGCCGGAGTAGGGCGCGGAACCCACGACCACCAGCGGCAGGGCGGCGTCACTGTCAACATAACCGCGGACGATGTCGAGCACGTGGTTCTCCGGCTCAAACCTGGCCACCACCAGGTGGTAGCCGTCGGTAGTGAGGCCGAGCTCAGAGAGCCGGTCCGATCCGGTGCCGGCCAAGTCGGGCGCGCCGTAGGCGATCAGCCGGCTCGGGGCGCCGAACTCTGCCGTGTAGTAGTCGGCGATCCCCTGGGCGTCGGCGATGATCGCGTCCGACCAGCGCACGGCAGCCGCCTCCATCACCCGGTAATAGCGCCGTCCGGTCGGGCCCCACTTGCTGCGACGCCACTCCAGACCATCGACATGCGTGGCGACCGGAATGCCTCGTGCTCGAATGATCGGCAGAAACGGCGCATTGGCGGCGTTGAACACGATGGCCGCGTCAGCGCCGCCCAGGATCGGCTGAATGACCGAGAGCGCAGTGTGAGAGAGCGTCTCCAGGGAGCGCTTACGCAGCGCGGGCAGCCAGACCAGCCGCATACCGCGGTACTCGCGGGGCTGAGGTTCGCCGTCGACCGGCCGACAGAAGACGAGCACTTGGTGGCCCAGCGCGGCCAGGCGAGACCCGATCTCCTCCACCGCGGTCTCGAACCCGCCGTACCTCGCAGGTACTCCACGAGTGCCGATCATTGCAATGCGCATCAAGTTCCCCCGAGTGCTCGTCAGTAAGTCTTGCCATTATCCCCAACCTTGCCTGACGGGCGCGAATGATGGACCATTAGGTACGCAAACCTTCGGGGGAGGGCTCTGCTGTGATCCTGTTTGTCTCTGAAAGAGATGTATGCCGCTCAGTGCTGGCTGCGTCGATATTGCGGGCGGCGAACCCGCTGCCATCAGTCGAGATTCGGCACGCCGGCATGACTGCCGTAGTCGGTGTACCTGCGGATCCGTTGACAGTGAGCATCGGCCGTCGCCTACTCGGCGTTGACCTGGCCGACCATGTTGCCAGTCAGGTCACCAACGATGAGATCGCCTCGGCGGGCCTGATCCTGACCGCGACCCGGGCAATCCGGAGCCAGATCGTTCGGGCCTACGCCCCAGCAATCCGCCGCAGCTTCACCATTCGTCAGGTGGGACGCATCTTGTCTAGTTCGACCCACACCTTCAACCCTGGCGCCTCGGACGCTACCGAGACGCTCTCCGCGTTCGTTCGCTTCCTGAACCAAGAGCGGTCGCCGCTTGGCCTGGGCCGCAGCTAC
Source organism: Micropruina sp. (assembly GCF_047602085.1). Taxonomy (GTDB): domain Bacteria; phylum Actinomycetota; class Actinomycetes; order Propionibacteriales; family Propionibacteriaceae; genus Micropruina. Next base: position 934,562 of record NZ_JASGID010000002.1, on the reverse strand, counting down.
AACGATGACATCATCGATCCCCACGGACAACGGGCTCAGGTCCACGAATTCGCCGCCCGCGAGATCGTCTCGTCCGTCGGGCTGCTCTCGGGTGCGTTCAAGGCCGACTCGGTCGCCTGGGTACCTGCGAGCTGATCCGCAGTCAATGCGATCTGGGGGCACAGGTCCAGCGTCCTGCCCTAGCCCTAACCTGTGAACTCCCATCGCTGCGCCCACGCGCCGCCACGTCCACATTCCGCAGGGACGCCCAACAAGGGAGGCGTCCGACTCGAAAGAGACCGGGACGGCACCCCCGTAGAAGAGATGATGTCAGAGTCAATAATAGTCGGGCATGGCTACACTGCCCCCTACGCGTCTCGGGGGCCCGCCTACGGCGGGCCCCCGAGACTTTCGCTAAGGCGTCTTCGCGATCAGGTCGTCCCAGGAGGCCACGATTGGGAAGTTGGTTGAACTACTCGATAGGTAGGTCACCAGGCTCACTCCCGCGGGACCCTGCAAGTCACTGGTGCTGTCGGTGGTCGACACTTGCCAACTCGGCTCTGTCTGGGTCGTCTTCCACACCTTCGCCTTGATCGTGGTCGGAGACGAACCCGTCACCTGCGCCGCGATCTGCAACGTCGAGCCCACGGTGTAGTTGTAGGCGCTGCCCAGAGTCGTCGAGGACAAGACAGTCTCCGTGCCACCCACCAACTTCACGACATACAGCGTCAACGCACCTGTCGAAGCCACCTTCACTTTGGCGCGGTAACCATTCGATGCCGTTGTCCTCGCGCCCAACGTGAAGAACGCCCCGCCCCCATCAGGCAACTTGTCCAACGACAACTTCACCGACGCCTCGGTGTTCTGCGACGACACCGAAGCCAGCGTCATTCCCGGTCCTGCGCCGGCCGCGGCAAGTGTGATCGTGCCTACACCCGACCCAACCGAGAACAGGTTCGCCCCGCCACTGCGCGTCCAGTCACCCCCGGTATCGGCCGAACCCCACCCGCTGGTTACGGTGCGCCCGAACTCATCTTTCGCCAACGTCGTCGATGAGGCCACAGCCGTTACCGTCTTCGTCACCGAATCCGTAGCGCCGTCATCATCAGTCACCGTCAACGTCACCTGGTAGTCCCCGGCCGCAGCATAGGTGTGATCCGGCGTCTTGCCCGTACCCGAGCCACCATCACCAAAGTCCCACGCATAAGAAGCAACCGAACCATCCGAATCAGACGACCCCGACGCATCAAACGACGCCACCAGACTCACCACCGACGAAGTGAAAGCAGCAGTCGGCTCCACATTCGCGGTCGCAGCCACAGCCGTCACAGTCTTCGTCACCGATCCGGTAGCACCGTCATCATCAGTCACCGTCAACGTCACCTGGTAGTCCCCGGCCACAGCATAAGTGTGATCCGGCGTCTTACCCGTACCCGAGCCACCATCACCAAAGTCCCACGCATAAGAAGCAACCGAACCATCCGAATCAGACGACCCCGACGCATCAAACGACACCGAAAGACTCGACACACTGGACGTGAAGGACGCCGTCGGGCTGACGTTTGACGCGGAGCCACCCGGCCCGGTGGCGAGAAAATCATCGAAGGAAACGATGATCGGAACGTTGGTCGAAGTGCCCGACAGGTAGGTCTGGACGCCCACACCACCCGCGGCCTGAAGCACGGAGGTGCTGTCGGTGCCGCTCACCTGCCAGGTGCTGGGCTCGGTCTGGGTGGTCTTCCATGCCTTCGCCTGGACAGTGGCGGGCGAGGTGCCCACCGCCTGCACTCTCAGTTGAATCGTTGAACCGACCGCGAAGTTGTAGGCCGATCCCAGGCTGGTGGACGCGATCGTCGTCTCCGTCCCGCTCACCACCTTCGTCACGTAGAGCGTGAGCGCACCGGTCGAGCCGATCTTCACCTTTCCCCGGTAGTCGCTGGTGCCGATAGTCCGCACACCCAGACCCACATATGCACCGCCACCATCGGGCACCTTGTCGAGGGTGAAGGTCACATAGGCTTCGGTTTCGGTCGACGAAACCGATTCCAGCGCCGCTCGCGGACCAGCGCTCGCAGCCGACAGCTTGATCTGTCCGACGCCGCTACCCACCGAGAACAGGCTCGCGGTGCCATAACGCGTCCAGGCGCCGCCGGTATCGGCCGAACCCCAACTGCTGGACTCCGTTCGACCAAACCCATCCTTCGCCAACGTCCCCGAGGCAGCCACCGCCGTCACGTTCTTCGTAACCGAGCCGGTGGCCCCACCGTCATCGGTCACCGTCAACGTCACCGCGTAATCTCCGGCCGCAGGAAACGTGTGAGCCAGCGTCTTGCCGGTACCCGATCCCCCATCACCGAAATCCCACGCATACGATGCAACCGAACCATCCGAATCAGACGACCCCGACGCATCAAACGACACCGAAAGACTCGCCACCGACGAAGTGAACGACGCTGTTGGACTCGCATTCGTCACCGTGGTTACCGACTGAGTGACCGTGCCGGTCGACCCGTCACTGTCGGTAACGGTCAGCGTCACGCTGAATGTGCCTACGCTGGCGTAGGTATGACTCGGATTCGACTCGGCGCTCGAGCTTCCGTCACCGAAATCCCACAAGTAGGACGCAATCGTGCCATCGGAGTCAGTAGAACCGGTGCCGTCGAACGTCACGGCCTGCTTGTTCACCGCGCTGGTGAAGGACGCCGACGGCGCCTTGTTGGCGACCGTGGTCACAGTCTTGGTGGTTGTCGCGGTAGCGCCATCGTCATCGGTGACCGTCAGCGTCACTGACTGCGAGCCCGCCGTAGCAAAGGTGTGCGTCGGCTCGGCCAGCGTGCTGGTGCCGCCATCGCCGAAGTCCCACGAGTACGAGCCGATGGTGCCATCGGAGTCGGTCGACGCCGTGCCTGAGAAACTCACAGCGAGCTTGTTCACCTGGTAAGTGAAGTCTGCTGTCGGGCTGACATTGGCCGGCGTACCACCGCCCTTTATGAAGTGGTCGAGCACCTCCGCCGAAGTCAGCGTGCGCGAGTAGACCGCAACCTCGTCGAGACTGCCTTTGAAGTAGTTCGTTGAATTGCCTCCCCAGGTGGAGTCACCACCGATTCGCCAGTAGCCGGTGAAGCTCTGGTTGGTTCTGGTGGTGTTGCTGCCCACCAGTTGGCCATCGACGTACATCTTCATGCCAGAGGTGTCTTGCTGGGCCACCACATGGTGCCAACTGCCGTCGTTGTACGACGCCGCGGAGTCAAAGTAAACCTGCGACCCGGTGTAGACACCGAACCGGAGTTGACCAGAACTCAGCATGTAGACGTGCCGGTCGTAGCTACTGGAGCTGCCAGTGCGGCTGCTGCTGAAGCCGATCAGCTTGCCACCTGTGGTGGTCGTGGTCTTGAACCACAACTCTTCGGAGAACACCGTCGGGTTGATCACCGAGGTCGAGGCGGCCGCCGTCCCGGTGCTGCCGTTGAACGCCACAGACTTGTCAGTGCTCAGCCCGATTCCACTCGTGCCGCCCAAGGTGAACCCGCCGTTGTAGGTGCCAGCGTTGCTGTTACCGCTGGCATCGGTAACCGTGCTGCCACTGGTCTCGGCCAGCCGCCAGAACAGGTCAGGGTTAGCGGCATAGACGGCCGCCCCGTAAGTGTCTGTCGGTGCCGAGGTGGTCAAGGTGCGACCGCTGTTCACGTAGTGTTGCCGCACCTGAGTGGCCGACAAAACGGTCGGGTAGATGGCCACATCGTCGATCTGGCCGTTCAGGTAGCCGCTCGAAGGCGCACTCGGCCAGCCGCTGCTGATCGCGTCACCACCAATGCGCCAGTAGCCCGCGTACAACTGGCCGTAAGTGGTGTCTGTGCGGCTGCCGATCTTGACACCGTCAACGTAAAGCGCCATACCACCGGAGCCGAGGGTGGCGACCACATGGTGCCATGCGCCGTCCCGGTACGAACTGGTCGAGGTGACGGTGCGGTATGCACTCGGGTAGACCCCGAAGGTAACCCGTCCGGCGCTGTCCACGTACACCTGGCGGTCGTAGGAGGTGCTGCTGCCGCTGGCCGCGTTGCCGAAGCTGATGATCTTTCCGCCCGCGGTCGATGTGGTCTTGAACCAGGCCTCAGCGGTAAAGGTGTTCGGACCCTGCTCAGAGACGTTACTCGCCGCCAAGCCGGTGCTGCTGCCGCCGAAGGCGGAGGCGGGGTTGCTGTCATCGGTGATCGCGCCAGTCTGGCCTCCGGTGACCCCGGTGCCCGCGGTCGCGTTGGTGACGCCCGCCCAGTCGTAGACCGTGGTGCCCGATGTCTCGCCGAGACGCCAGAACTTGGCGGCACCGTCGTTAAGGACGCCCTGGGCGTAGGTCGACAGCGTCCCCTCGCTGGCCACCGTCACGTACACGGTGTCCGAACGCACCTCGTTGCCCCATGGGTCGGTCACGAAAATCCGGTATCGGTACTGCTGCCCCGCAACAAGCCCGGTGTCGGTGTAGCTCAAGATGGGCCGGTTCCACTCAGAAGAAGCTGCTGTGACGGTGTAGACCGGCGATGCCGTGACGCCGTCACGAATCACTTTGTAGGTGAGGTTCTCGTTGTCGCGATCCCAGTTGGCCTGCCACGCAACATGCACCTGTCCGGCGGCGAAAGAGGTCAGAGTGGGGTTCTGCTTTGACCCGGTCAGTTCCGGACCGATCGCGTTCGGGGCGATCGTACGCACGGCGTATCGCACCAGGCCTTGCTGGGTGGTGCCGCTGGCCCCTGCACGTGGGAACTCGCCGCCGATCACGACGTAGCTGTCGTTGCCGCTAACGGTCCACCCGGCCTGACTCTGACCGGTGTAGGTGCCACTGGTCAGGTTGGGCAGCCACTTTTGTAGCGACGGGGCCGGGGTGCCGATCCAGTTCGCGTAGCCGAGCTGGTCCGCCTTCAGTGTTCCGGTGGCGGTCTTCGAAGAAGGCGTTCCCCCAGTGGAAGGTCCAACTGGGCGCGGTCTGCCCGAAGCCGTCCTCCAGATTGCCGCAGTAATGCGCGTGACTCACCGTGTAGACCACATCGCCCATCGGGTAGCTGCCGTAGGTATCTCCGTGGCAGTCTTCGACCCACACCAGCGAGCCGTCAGACCAGTCGATCCGGGTCGTGCCTTCCAGGTTTCCGCCGGAGCCGTAGGTGTAGCCAGTTGCATACAGGCTGTCGCTATCGGACGTAAGCGAGAGAATGGCCGCATTGTCGCCACCATTGCGCACCGTGGCATTGACCGGCATTGCTAGGGACTCACCCGTGTCGGGCGTGACGAACGCCAACCCGTAGCCGGGGTTGCTCGAGCCATTGACGGTGGTGAACGAACCGCCCAGAGCAATCTTGGTACCGTCCGGCGAGAGTTTCATGGCATTCACGTTGCCGCCGGCAATCGTCGGCACCCAGCTAAGCAGCGCACCGTCGGAGGCCTGCACAGCCGCGATCTTCGCCCGGGTGGTGCCGCCGACGCTGCTGAAGATTCCCCCGAAGTAGACGGTCGAACTGGTGGCGACGATTGACTTCACGGATGCGTCCGGCTTGGGCTGGAAAGCGTTCACCAGAGCACCGGTAGTTGGGTCGAGAGCAGCGATTCGGTTGCGGATCGACCCGTTCACCTGGGTAAAACTGCCGCCGATGTAGATGCGTGACTTGTCCGGCGAGGCCGTCATGGTGAGCACCTCACCGTTGGTGGTGGGTGCCCAGGTGGTGCTCAGCACGCCTGTGGTGATGTCGTAAGCGAGCAGGTTGGTGCGGGTCACCGTGTCTACACCCGCAGCCGAGCCGGCTGGGCGCGCGGTGGTGAAGCTACCGCCCACATACACGGTGTTTCCGACCACCAACTGCGTCCAGGCCACGCCGTCGATCTGTGCGGTCGGCAGCGGATCAGCTGAGACGGTCACCGGCGTTTTCGGATTCGTCTCGTCCAGCGGCTTCGTGTCTGCCCGGGCTGCGGTCGGGAACTGTGCAAACGTCCCGATCAATGCGACCGAGGCAAACAACGCCAGCAGTCTGCCGAACCCCAGTGATTTCTTCGCCATGTCATCCCCCCGATGAACGCTCGCCCTCCCTAGGCGAGTCGTAGGCACCCGTAACCGGGCCTTGCGGCAGTGGAGAGACAGATCGCGCGCCCAAGGTGAGATTCCCCAATGGCTGCTGCGCCCAATCCCCCCGATTGACGCAAGCCGTTGACGCCCATCAGTCATGGACAGTCGTCGGCACAACAAAGGTACCGTGGCGCCAGGATCCCGTCCAATCTCCGCGTTGACTCATCCATGATGCCCGCGTAGCGCGAGTCGTTGACTCATCTCAGGTTGCCCGCGTGGGATCGGTGACGGATGGAGCTCACGTTGGCGGCACGTAAGGCGATCACGAAGGCCCAGCTAGCGAAGTGGCCGAAGGCGACCAAGGCCGAGAAGGGGGCGATCCTGGACGCGGTGTGCTCAGTGACCGGTTGGCATCGCGACCATGCCCACAAGGCGATCCGCACGATGCTCACCACCCTGATCCACCGCCTCGGCGGCAGCGGCAACCCGTCCGGCGTTACGACGATGCCGCCATCGAGCTCCTGATCACGTGTTGGGCCGTGCTGGACGGACCGTGCGGCAAACGGCACCAGCCCGTTTTTCAGCCACGAGTTGCTCGACTCCCACCCTTGAGGTTGACCCCGGAAATCCGGACAGGTGGTTGTTTGGTCAGGTGGTGTTCGTATTGTAGTGGGCTGATGTAGCCGATGGCGGAGTGGCGGCGGCGGGCGTTATAGAACCCGTCGATCCAGGCGTAGACGCCCTGGCGGGCGGCGGCGATGGTGCCGAACACGTGCCGCTGGTAGTACTCGGATTTCAGGGTGGACCAGAACGATTCCGCAGCAGCGTTGTCCCAGCACACCCCGGTGCGGCCCATGGAACGGAGCAGCCCGTACTCACCACACACGGCGGCGATCTGCTGGCTGGTGTATTGGCAGCCGCGGTCGGCGTGAAAGATGACCGTGTCGGGCAGTTCGCCCCGTAATGCGACTGCTTGACGCAAGGCGTCCTCGACGAGATCGGCCCGTAGGTGGTCGGCGATCGAGCGGCCCCGGACGCGGCGGGTGTGGCCATCGCGGATGGCGCACAGGTAGGCTCAGCCTTCACCGGTGGCCAGGTAGGTGATGTCGGAAAACCAGGCGAGGTCACGCTCGCCTTTGTCGAAGTCGCGGTTGACCAGGTCCGGCGCCGGGTCGAGATCCGGGCCCGGGATCGTGGCTGGTGGATGCCAGGTGCGGGGACTGATCCCCGCTATCTGCGCTTGCCGCATGCACTTCGCGACCGTCTTGACCGATACCGTCTCGCCGGCCTCACGCAGATCATGCACGATCCTGGGCGCCCCGTAGGTGCCATCCGAAGCCTTATGGAACTCGATGATCTTGTCGGTCAACGTGGCCATCCGCTGCTCGCGGCGGGTCGGGACAGCCGCCCGCCGCCGGCGCCATTCGTAGTAGCGGCGCCGATCCACCCCAAGGAGTCGGCACATCCGGCCGATCGTGTAGTTCGCCTTCTCCGCGTCGATCACCTCGAAGCACTCCTGCCGGGAGTGTTCTTCGCCGCGAAGAAGGCTGCGGCTTTTCCCAGGAAGTCGTTATCCAACCGGAGCTCGGCATTCTCGTGGCGTAACCGTTCCAGCTCGGCCCGTTCCGAGACATCCAACGGTGCCTCCGGTGGCGCACCGATCCGGTCCCGCTCTAGCTGGACCCAACGGCCCAACAACTGCGCACCCACGTTGAGCTCCGCCGCGACCGCCGCAATCGTCCGGCCCGTATCGATCACCCGGTACGCAGCCTCACGCCGATACTCCGGGGTATAGCTCTTCCGCTTCTTCGTCGATCCCATCAGGGAACATCCTCTCCAGCGGCCCCTCACAAGGGAACCCGCCAAGACGGCGTCCGGGCTACGGGGTCAACCTCGCTCCATGCTCACCGCGATCTGGCACATGCTCACCAGCCCTACCACCAATACCGATCAGCAGCCGCATAGCCCGGCCCGACAAGAAGCCGGCAGGACAAGCCCCGACCGGTCACTCCACCCTGCCCACTCACCAACGCAACTTCGTGTCAGGCAAGACGAATGTTGATCTCAGTTCAATGATTCTGGGGTGGGGCAGCGCCGCGGCTACGGATGACACGAGTCGGGGCACCGACCGCGATCACCCTTGGAGGGATCACTCCCCTCGCGACGCTGTTCGCTCCGACAACGGCACCCTCACCGATTAGCGTGCCCTTGAGCACCACAGAACCCCTGCCAATCCAGACATCCGCACCGATAGCTGTCGGCTCAGTGAGTAGCTGTTCTCGCATGGGGCCATCGAGGCTGGTCCCATGGTCTGCATCGCGGATCGAGCACATCTCAGCGATCTGCGTGTCCGCACCTATCTGGATCTCTTCCGAGGCGGCCAACACGCAATAGTGCATGACCTTGACCCGGTCCCCCAGCACCAGCTTGGCGGACGATGGAACATCGAGAATGGTGCCCACACCTAGATACACGCCATCACCGAACACAAGGCCTCGATGCGGACGCCAGCGCAGATGCACCCCACGCTCGGCCTGTAGCCGCCGTCCAACAGAACCTCCGCCAATGCGGATCCAGACAGCAAGCACGCCACCTCGGATACGTCGCTGTAGCCTCCGGTAGCGAACGAACAATGCGGTCATGACACACTCCTGCTCTCCGAGACAGCCATCGTATGACGTAGGATCCCGTACGTCTTCGGGTGGGATGGAAAGGTGCGAATGAATTCACTTGGGGGGAGCGACGACGCCAACGGCGGGGTGCGCTCAGACGCGGGCGGGGCCCCGACCAGAAGTCAAGCATTCTCTTCCGTACGCTGGAGCGTTCTCGCCGTGCTGGGCAGGCAACTACCACAGATGATTGCCGCACTCGTCCTCGCCAGAGTGCTGGGCCCTGAAGCCTACGGTGTGATCAGCGCCGCAACCGTCTACGTTACTTTCACCACACTCCTACTTGACCAGGGTCTCGCTGCAGCTCTCGTCCAGCGCCCCGCGCTCCCGCCCGGCCTCAGCGGGGCGGTAACCACAGTGAACCTGCTCAGCGCCGCGGTTCTGGGTGGCGCCACGGTAGCCACGTCCGACTTGGTCGCGCACTTCTTCACCGCGCCCATGCTGGCCCCACTCTTAGGTGTGCTGGGCGGCGGACTGCTGCTGAAAGGCGTGGCGATCACACCTCGCGCCCTCCTGCAGCGTGACCTACGGTTTCAGCGCATCGGCTTAGCCGATCTCGTAGGAGGGACGGCGGGTGCCGCGGCAGGGATCACAGCGGCCCTCGCGGGAGCCGGCATCTGGTCGATGACCTGGATGGTGCTCACCACCGACTCACTAGTGGCGCTACTACTGGCAATTTTCGCCCGCAGCGGGTGGCCGAACCTCAGGTTCGGCCTACTGAGGGAGATCCTGCCGTTCAGCCTGCGAGTGTTCGGCAGCAACGCGCTCGCGTTCCTCTCACGCAACCTGGACAACATCCTGGTAGGACGGTTCCTCGGGGTGGCATCGCTATCGCTGTACTCGATGTCGTACCGCGTACTGGTTGTCCCGGTGCAGTTCATCGGCCAAACCGTGAACCGTGTGGTCTTTCCGATCTTCTCAAGGGTGAGTGACGAACGACACCGCCTTGCGGCAGGACTGCTGATGGCAACGGAGATCCTTGCTTTCACGGCAGTTCCAGTGATGGTCGGGATCTCCGTGGCCTCACCCGAACTCATTGAGTTGATTCTGGGCGCAAAGTGGGCTGCTGCCGCACCCGTACTCACGGTTCTCGCGGTAGCAGGTGCACGAGAGACTGTCTTCAACGTCACGAACCCGCTGATGCGCGCCAAGGGAGCCGGAAAAGAGATCTTTCGGTACGAGTGGCTGGCCGCGGCCGTCCAGCTCAGCGGTATTGCGATCGGCCTGCAGTTCGGGGTCTTCGGCGTTGCTGTCGGCCTGCTGGCCGCCGGCGTAGTCCTCAGTCCTGTGTTGCTGGCCATTCAAAGGCACTTCACCGGGCTGACGATGCGCAGCCAGTTGGGTCGGATGCTGCCGCCTGTGCACGCCAGCATGTGGGGGGCGGTGGCCTACGTACTAGTCCGTTGGTGGCTAGGGCAGCCGTTCGCTGTACTCGCCGTCGGGCTGATCGCCTACCTGTTCGTCACCTTCGGGGTGCTGGGGCTGATCCACCGCTCTGCCACACGGCGAGCGATCACTACCATCAAGGAACTCCTGCGACCGGGAAATCCAGCACCCACGCAGTGAGTTTGTTGTCGGACCCCATTGGCACCACAATGAAGCGTCATGGACGTTCCTGCAGCCCCGGCGAGATTAAAGCGCCGGCTGGCCCCGATTTACCAGACAGTTCGACGTCGGACAAAACGGCTGAACGCCCAAGTTCAGTACATGTGGTATAGGGTATACAACCGGACGGCACACAGACCGGTCACAGGCTCTGCCTCGCTGATGGTGTCGCTGACAAGCTACGGGCAGCGAGTGGAGCAGGCGTTCGCAACGATCGAGGCCATCGGCGCAGGCTCGATACGTCCGCGCCGACTCGTGCTGTGGCTAGACGACCCGGCGATCGCCGGCGCGCTGCCTCCAGAACTTGTTCGGTTGCAGGCCCGTGGGCTGGAGGTGCGCTTAACAACAAACCTCGGCCCCCACACCAAATATTTTCCGAGCCTGGCCGAGCTGGACGGCACTGGCCTCTCCTTGGTGACCGCCGACGACGACATTCTCTATCCACGGCGCTGGCTGGCCGACCTTCTCGAGGCGTCCACCGAGCACCCCGGCCACGTGTGTTGCCATCGCGCCTATGTGGTCTCGGTTCGTGGCGAAGCCATCGCCCCGTACTCAACGTGGCCGGTCTGCCGCACGACCGATCCAGGGCCGACAATCTTCGCCACCGGAGTCTCCGGGGTCCTGTACCCCCCGCGGATGCTAGCCGCGCTGCGGGAGCGGGGAACCGCCTTCCTGGAGTCGACGCCAAAGGCCGATGATGTGTGGCTGCACTGGGTCGCGTGGCGTGCAGGTGTGCCGGTGCGCCAAGTCCGTGCTACCGCTCGGCACTTCCCGATCGTCCCGGGCACCCAGGAGGTTGGCCTGATTCACGCCAACGTCGGTGAGGGAGCCAACGACCGCTGGATCTCCCAAGTCTATGACGATGCGGATGCCAAAGGCCTTGCTGCCGCCGGCGCACCAGCGCGCTGATCGGGCGGTGGTCCTGTCCGTGCACCAGCAATCACCAGACCGAGCAGCACCCAAGTGAGAGTTCCGGTTAGGTTGGCGAAGGCGAGTGCACTGGAGGCGTTCTGGAGCACCAGCACGAGCGTGGCGCCGAGCGCGATGCCCGAGATCCAGCCGTGGCGCCCGTACAGCGCCAGCAAGAGCACCTGGCCACCGAAGAACAGGACGGCGAGCACTAGCCCGACATCGATCGCATACATCAGGAACGAACTCTCCACGCTGGTCTGGAGCCCAGCCTCACGGGCGATGTCGTAGCTGGAGGTGAGCCCAGCCCCGCTGAACAGGTACTTGTGCCAGTTTTCCAAGACGAACTGCAGCGCTTGTTCCCGCGCCTGGCTGGAACCGGTGTCGTCCTGCAAACGCGACAACAGTCCACCGGCCAGGCCCGTGGCCGCGATCCAAATGGAGGCCCCGACGAGGCCGGCGGAGGTCAGCAGCCGGGTCCAGATCGAGATCCGGGAACGGAACACCGCTAGGACGAGAACGCCCAGCATCATCACTCCGCCCACACGACTCTGGGTCACGAGGGTGGACGAGCAGTATAGAAGCAGCAGCCCGAAGCGGAACACGTTGGAGCGCAGCCCAAGGGTGAGGGCCGCACCGCTACTCAGCAGCAGCGATAGAATCAGCGGACTCTCGGTAGTACCCATCCACCGAACGAAGCGGTCGAGGCTAAACCAGGAGTTGGTCAGATAATCATCCTCGTAGAAGATGATTGATCCCAGCGCGCTCTGCATCAAGGAGAGCACAGCCTGGACAGCGGTCGCCAACAGGACGGTGTCACGTAGCAGTAGTTGGCCGCGGCGATCGGCGCGCGAGATGACCATGAGGCCGAGCGCTACCGGTGCCACGATCTGGTCGATCAGGAGCCGGGATCCACCGCTACCGTTGTAGTAGCTAGTCGCCCCGCCCATAACAATGAATAGCACCAGCATTGTGCTCAGATAGGGGTGTGACCCGATCACCCTGCCCAGATGGCCAGGATCCCAGATCATCTGGGCGAGTACCCCGGCAAGCGCCAGCCAGCTAGCTGGGTGGAAGCCGAGCGGCGAGAGGACACTCAAGCCGGTGAGATGATGACCCGCCACAGAAGGAACTAGGGTCCACAGCCAGAAGACCAGACAAGCGAGCAGCACCGGCCTACGCCGGAACCACCAAGCTGTGGCCAGGCAGAGCGCCACCCACGCCACCAACTGCACGTCAGGCCTCTCTGGGCACGTCCTGCTGCCCATAGTATGACGAGACCGCCGGCCCATGTTGCGCTGGCACCATAGTCATCACGGTCCCCAGAACCTTCGCGCTCACCGACCGCAACGACTCGAGTGCGGTGAACACCTGATCCTGCTTGGTGGAGCCGTAACGGACAACCATCAGCACGCCGTCGGCCAGCACCGAGGTAACCACACCGTCTGTCACCGGCAGCACCGGCGGGGTATCGATGATGATCACGTCATACAGCTCCCGCGCCTCGGCTATGAACCGGCCCATCGCCTGGGAACTCAGCAACTCGCTCGGATTCGGGGGGATCGGACCCGACGCAAGAATGGCCAGCCCGTCTGGACCCCAGTCCTGGAGAAGATCAACCCAGTTGGCGTCGCCCACCAGCACAGTGGTGAGTCCGACCGCATCCTCCAGATCGAGCCGCCGCTCGAGCTTCGGCCTCCGCAGGTCGGCATCGACCAGGAGGGTCTTCACGTCCGCCTTGGCGAAGGTCTGGGCGAGATTGATCGCCGTGGATGTCTTACCCTCGGATTCGACCGCCGACGTGACGACGAGAACCTGGATCGGATTGGTCGCGTTCACGAAGCGCAGGTTGGTGCGTAGCTGGCGATAGCCTTCCGCCCGCCTGGTGCGGTTGTCGGCGGGGTTCAAAACCGGATCTTTGTGAGCGCGCGCGTCACGAACCATGGCCGCGAGGGTCGGCACCCCTGTGGCGGCGGCGAGAGCGTCACGGCTGCGGAAAGAGGTATCGAACTGCTGCATGGCGAGCCCGATCGCGATGCCAAGCGCGAGCCCCAATGCCCCACCGAGAGCCAGATTGAGCGCCTTTCGAGGACTTACCGGTTTAGGGTTTAGCGTCGGACCAGAGATCACTCGCAGTTCGACCTCCGACTTATCCTCACGATTATCGACCTCGCCGATCACTGTATCGAGGTTACGGGCGATCGATGCGGCGATCCGCTGCGCACGGTCAGGGTCAGTATCGGTGACCGTCACCTGCATAAGCACGGTGTCCGCCTCCACGGTCGCGGCGATCATCGTCGTCAAAGTTGGTGGGTCGATATCAATCCCTGTGTCTATGATGATCGCCCGGGCGAAGAGTTCGGAGTTGATCACCCCGACATAGGAGTTGATTCGGCGCTGGGCGAACTCATCTTCCTGCAACGCCGAGGTCGCCCCGCTGCTGGATGTGGCGGCAAAAACGGTCAGTCCCGCCTGATACTGGGGCTGGGTGGTTTCATTGATCACCCAGGCGCCGCTAAGGCCAAGGACCAAGCACACCAGGAGGATCGGCCAGGATCGGGCCAGACCCACCAGTTGCGCCCGGAATCGTGAGCTCGAGGCATCTTCGCCCAAGGCTGACGGAACCATCGCAATGGGTGCCGACATCAGACACTCCCCTCAAAAATCGATACGGCCGCCTCAGTCGAGTAGCGAAACTCCACTCTGATCTGGCCTCGCTGGTTCTTGGGAACGTTGAAGATGTAGCTCCCCTTAGCCTTCTTCCCCGGAGCAAGCCGTCCGCTGAACGGAACCGGGTCGGGACCGCTGAGCGCAGCCGCCGGCGCATTCTTCTTACCGTAGTAGAGGTTCACAACCGTGTTGGCGAGATCAACCGGGCCGTCGGAGCGATTGCGCACCTGAACGGTGACTCGGAGCGCAGGGCCGGCAATCTCACCCGGCCCCTGGGCCTCGCCTGTGACCGCCTTGATTGCAGTCACCTCAGCGGTGACGCCCTTGGCTGGATGCGCCGGCTCATCAATGCCCGCCGTCACCGTCGCCGCCGCCGCACTGGTCGGCTCAACGGACGGCGTTCCGGTAGCGGTTGGTGTCGGAATGTACTGCGTGGGCACTGGCGTGGTTTCGCCTGGCGCGGTGGCAGGACCGGGTGTCACGGTCGAGGCGCTCGATCCATGGTTCGCTGGACGAACCAGCAGGGCTCCGCCCGCCACTACAGCAAGTGCACACCCTCCGAGTACCAGCCATCGGATCCATTTTGGGCGGTCAGGTTCAGACAACTGGTCGCTCATCTGTCCATGTTCCCCTCTGGAAGCCGCCAGGGTTGCCCCCATCCCCGGGGATCCCGCCACGATGCTAGCGCAGGGCATCCAGTCAAGATGAGCGATCCCGAGGTGGAGACACGCGTGGCTCCACACAGCCGAGCAAGGCAGCTCGCAACCTGAAAATGACATGGGGATTTGTCAGAAATGGTGCATATCTCTTAGACTTTTCTCAGCTTTGCCGGGGGGAGGCTACCTGGACACCGTCCAGACGGTATCTGTTAACTACGGAAGGATCCCCAAAACATGCCTGCCACTCCCGCATCAACCCGAAGACTGCGCAACGCGCTGGCTGTTCCTGTTGTTGCACTACTCGCTGCCGTACTTGCACTGGCATCAGCACCCCAACCGGCGGAGGCCGCTTCCACATCGGGGACTCTGAGCCTATCCCCCGGCACCTACGCCAATGCAGCTATCACCACGACGTCACTCGCCGACTCGATGGTCAGCGGCAACTTCACCGTCCCCAGCGCCAAGCCTGTCTACCTCGGCCTCCAGTTGCGCAACAGCGGTGTGAAGACCGGCTATCGAGCCAAAGCGAGCGTGAACGGCGCCGGGGCCATCACCGTGGGAATCTCTCGCGTGAGCGACTACGCCGAGACCAAGCTAGCGTCGGTATCGACCGGTCTCACAGTCACGTCCGGCGCCCAGGTGTTTGTCGAGGCAGCGTCCGTCGGTAGTAACCCGGTTCAGGTGTACGTGAAAGCGTGGACCAGCGGCAACGGGTTCACCGGTTGGCAACTCTCCTACATGGACTACACCAGTAGCCGCATCACCGCATCGGGCGCGCCCAACGTGTGGGCGTACTTAAGCGGAAACGCTAGCGCCTCGGCCACAATCCCTTATACAGGCGTCAGCGTAAGCTCGTACACGGCGGCACTTGCGAGCGCAAGCACCGTTGGCACATCGGTGGTCTCGGACAAACCAACGAGCACCGTCACCGCCGCCACGACGTCCACGTTCCCCACCGATGCCAGCACCGGCGTGAAATCCGGAAGCACGCTGACCCGCCACGACGGAAACATCACCGTTACCACGGCTGGCACTGTGCTAGAAAACCTCGACATCCATGGGTTCGTCACAGTGAAGGCAAAAAACGTCACGATCCGCAACTCCATCGTGCGGGGCGGCAAGCAGCAGGGCACTCAGCAGGGGCTGATCACCAACTACGGCTATGACAATCTGGTGATTGAGGACGTGGACGTTAAGGCCGAGTACCCCTCGGTCTACTTCGATGGAATCAAGGGGTGGGACTTCACAGCCACCCGTGTACACGTGGTCGGGAACGTCGATTCGGTCAAGATCCACGGCGACAACGTGACTGTGCAGGACTCGCTCCTGGAAGACACCACCTATTACGCCAGCGACCCGGCGCAAGACGGCGGTGCGACCCACAACGACAACATCCAGATTCTCACTGGCACCAATCTGAAGATCACCGGCAACACGATCCAGGGAGCGACCAACTTCGCAATCCTCGGTGGTGCCGAACAAGGCGATGTGAATCTGACCGTCACTGGCAACTATCTGGACGGCGGCCACTGCACGGTGAAGCTGCAGGTGAAGAACAGCAACAGCGAGACCGCCAAGGTGACCAAGAACACCTTTGGCCCCAACCGCACGGTCAGTTCATGCGCCTTCACCGCGTACCCCGCGGTAAGCCTGACCCAAAGCGGCAATGTGTTCACCGACGGCACGAGCGTGACCCCGGTGATCGTCGTGTCCTGACCCGAGCGCGCAGAATTGCCGTCCGAACTCACGCTCGGACGGCAATTCTGCGTGTCGCCCCTTCGTGGGGTGGGTTGCTCACTACGCACATGTACGCACCCACAGTGGGCTAGCCAACCAGACCATTGGTGATGGATTCTTCCACCACTGGATGGGCCCCGGGTCGTCACTGAGAGGTCAGCCCGCAAGAGCCCTGACAGTTCACCCAGGGGCGGGCGCGAGCCGAAAGGTGATCCGGCATCGCCGTGCAGTCTGGCGAGCGCCGTATGAAACTCGGATCGGGGCGAGCGACTGTCGGTGCCGATGGCACCTGCACGTCGGAGGGGGATTCATCAAGATGACTGGAATTTCTGTACGTACACGTGGATCGCGAGCACTGGCAGTGCTGGCCGGACTGCTTGTGGCCATCGCGGTGGTGGCACCGCCGACGGCGAAGGCCGACTCCGACCCGGTGGATCCGAGCAACTCGACGACGCCGCCAACGGTGGCCATCGACCGGCTGCCGACTGTGCAACACAACGGCGTTGCGTGGAACCAGGTGATCGTCAGCAACGTCGTCTACGTGGTCGGGAGCTTCACCGCGGCCAGACCTGCCGGAGCGGCATCCGGCACGAACCTGACGACTCGGAACAACGCACTGGCCTACAACCTGACCACCGGCGAACTCATCACCACCTGGAACCCGAACCTGAACGGGCAGGCCCTAGCGATCGCAGCCGCACCGGACGGGTCAAGGATCTATGTTGGAGGCGATTTCACCACCGTCGGCGGCACTAGCAAGTCCCGCATTGCGGCTCTCGATCCCACCACCGGCGCCCTGATTTCGTCGTTCACCGCCAGAGTTGACGGCACAGTGCGGGCGATCGCGGCGACGGCCTCCACCGTCTACGCGGGTGGATCGTTCTCAACGGTGAACGGGGTAAGCCGCGCCCGCCTGGCCGCCATCCGAGCCAGCGACGGTGCACTGCTGACGGCTTTCGCTCCCACGCTGACGACACTCGACACGTCCAGCCCGAAGGTGCATGCGCTGGTCCTGTCCCCCACCGGGGACCGGCTCGTGGTCGGAGGAAATTTTGGTGCGCTGAACGGCTCGTCCCAACCTGGGTACGGCCTCGGCATGCTGAACTCCACCACCGGCGCAAGCCTCGCCCTACCTGCGAACGACACCGTCCGCGACGCTGGCAAGGACTCTGCGATCCTCTCGCTCAGCAGCGACGGAACCTACTTCTACGGCACCGGTTACATCTACGGCACCGGAGGAAACCTCGAAGGCGCCTTCTCCGCACGTTGGGCCGACGGCGGCATCAACTGGGTGGAGGACTGCCACGGCGACAGCTACGGGGTGTACTCATCCCCGACTGCGGTGTACGTGGTGGGGCACCCGCACTACTGCCTGAACCTCGGCGGCTACGGCGAGACCAGCACCCCACAACGAGCGCTGGCGTTCAGCCGGGCGGCCACCGGGACCTTGACCAAGGACACGCGCGGCTACCCCAGCTTCACCGGCGTGGCGGCACCGTCCCTGCAGAATTTCTTTCCCCAGCTCACCACCGGAAGCGTCTCTGGGCAGGGTCAGGCGGCCTGGACCGTGACGGGTTCGGGAGACTACGTCGTGCTGGCCGGAGAGTTCGGCCAGGTGAACGGCACCGCGCAGCAGGGGCTGGTGCGGCTGGCCAACAAGGCGATCTCGCTGAACCAGCAGGGGCCGAAGGCGAGTGGTACGAACTTGACCCCAACCCTGACCTCGCCGGCGGCGGGCCAGGTGAAACTCGCCTGGACAGCGAACTACGACTACGACAACACCCGGCTCACCTACTCAATCCTGCGCGACGCCACGTCGAACGTGGTCGCGACCCTGACCGGTGACTCGACGTGGTGGTCACGGCCGTCCCTGTCGTACACCGACTCGGGCGTTGCCGCAGGCACGCACACCTATTGGGTGAAGGCGGCCGATTCGTTCGGCAACTCCCAGACCTCGCCATCGGCGTCGATCACCGTCACCAGCTCAACCAACGCCTCACCCACCGCGTCCTTCACCGCGACGGTCAGCAGCTCGACGGTCAGCGTGAGCGCCGCGGCGTCCACCGATTCCGATGGCAGTATCGCCAGCTACGCCTGGAACTGGGGTGACAGCAGCACCGGCTCGGGGGTGACCGCGACCCACACGTACGCGGCTGCCGGCACCTACTCGGTGACGCTCACGGTCACCGACGATCAGGGAGCGACGGCAACGTCCACCATGAGCGTGGCGGTCGGAACCTCGACCAGCGTGCTTGCCGACGACGCGTTCACGCGCACGGTCACGTCCGGTTGGGGCACCGCCAGCACCGGCGGCGCCTGGACAGTAAGCGGAACGGGCTTCTCCACCGATGGCAGCACCGGGTTGCTGACCCTGTCCTCTTCGGGAGTCACCCGGGTCGCCGCGCTGGCGGGTATCTCGTCGACCTCATCTGACCTCACCTCGACCATACAGCTCGACAAGCTGCCGAGTGCGTCCGCGGGCTGGATCGGGCTGATTGGACGCCGGGTCGGCAGTGCCGATTACCGGCTCAAAGTGCGGTTCGACACCGGTGGCACCCTCGCGCTGTACCTGGTCTCGGTCAGCGGCACTGAAACCACCTTGGCCAGCGCCACGGTGTCAGGGGTGACGTACACGGCCAACGCGAAGCTGAACGTGCGACTACAGGTAACCGGCACGTCGCCGACGACACTCTGGGCCAGGGCATGGTTGTCGACGGCGTCAGAACCGTCGGCGTGGCAGGTCTCGACAACAGATTCGACGGCTGCGCTGCAGGCGGCCGGCTCTGTTGGCGTCCACGGGTACATGTCGACCTCGGCCACGAACTCCCCGTGGACAATCAGGTTCGACGACTTCAAGGTCGTGCCGGCCTGAAACCGGCCAGACGGTACCTGCCAGGAGGCACGAAGTCAGTAGTTGGCCCGCCGGAGCATGTAGCCGCCTACCTGGGGCTAAGCTGTGTGAGCCGTTTCCGGCACCAGGCGGAACCAGGGGAGAGACATGACTAGCGCGGACGCCAAGTCCTTTGGCGCGTCCTTCGAACAGTTGCGCGCAGCGCAAAAGAATTCGACGGGCGCGCCGCTCTATTCCAAGCTGGTCAACCGCCCGCTCGGTCGCGTGTTCGCAGCAGCCGCCCATCAGTTCGGACTGACTCCGAACGCTGTAACAGGGATCAGCGCGGCCTTCACCTTCGCGGGCATCATCGTGCTGGCGGTCGCCCCTCTTGGGGTAACCACCGGTCTAGTGGTTGGAGTACTGCTGGTTCTCGGCTACGCGCTGGACTCGGCGGACGGCCAACTCGCGCGATTGCGCGGAGGTGGCAGCCTGGACGGTGAGTGGCTGGACCATGTCGTCGACTCGGTCAAGCTAGCCACCATTCACCTGGCAGTTCTGGTCGCGGCCTACCGCAGCGGCGCCCCCCAGTGGTTCTTGTGGGTTCCGATCGCATTCGCGGTGGCCCAGAACGTGTACTTCTTCGGCATGATCGCCACCGATCTGGTGTTGCGTGAGCACCACGCACGTACCGCACCCGGCACACCCTTCGCGGCACCGCGGTTTGGCCAGAATTCAGCCACGCTGGTGAGCGTCGTACGCATAACGATCGACTACGGTTTTCTCTGCGTCGCGTTCGTGCTGCTCGGAGTGCCGTGGCTGTTTGGGGCCATCTACACGGTGATGGCAGTGTGCATGGTGGGTTACACCGCCCTGGCAGCTATCCGGTGGTTCCGGTTGGTGCGGTCCGCGTCCTGAGTGGCGGCTACGTGCGCTTGTACTCCTGATAGCGGTAGCCGAAGACACCCGCGGCAAGGCCGGCGCCGCGAGCGAGATTCCTGGCGCCACGGGCACGAAGGCCTTCGTTCCTGGTAGCGAAGCCGACCACCCAGCGAGCTGCTCCTCCGGCGACGCGGGCAATTCCGGAACCGAAATCCCTCAGCTGCCAGCGCAGGCGTTGACCCGAACCCTTGGCGACGCGCAACGAGGTGGCGCTCCAACTCGTCCCACTGCGTAGGGCACGCAAGAGCACCCAGCGCCGGGTCGTTCGACTCGCCGGCACGATGTCGTAGACGACAGCCTCATCGCACCAGGTCATACGACCCCCACGAGCGACCAGCTCGCGGGTGAACAGGGTGTCACTACCGCCGCTGAGGCCGAAGTCGAGGTCGAACTCCAGCTCGAAGCTGCGGATCTCGCGCAGGTCGAGCAGGAGGTTGTTGGTTGCCGCCACGACCACTGGACTCCCCGTGGCCATACGCCGCCGGGTAAAGAAGCCTCCGGAACTGATCCAGCTATCAGGCTCAGAATCGAACTGAGAGACCACCGGACCAACCACTGCCCCACCGTAGGCCTGGTGGGCATCCAGCAGCAACGACAGCCAGCGCTCAACCGGCCGCTCGTCATCGTCGATGAACACCAGGAGATCGCGCTCGCTCGACTCCGTGAGCGCACGATTGCGGGCCGCTGCGATACCGGAGACCGGCTCGACCACATAACCGACCGGCACGGCACTCGACGCGGCGGCCTGCGTCACCACCTTCCGGGCACTAGCGTCTGCATCGTTGTCGATAACGAGCACGTCGACGTCCCAGCCGTCGGCCGTGGCTGTGACCGCTTCGGCCACCAGCCGCGGGATCGCGGCGGCGATGTCGTCCGGACGCCGATAGGTGAGGACGGCTACGCGGACTGAGGGCTTCACCGCTCCACCTGAACGTATCGAAGTGAGCCTACAACACCACAAACAAACGACGACTTCACAGTCGACCCTCCCCCAGAATCCGCTTCGGGAATACCAATCGTCCCGCAGCGGGAGAATAATGACCGGGCTCCGTCCAGAACCTCTCGGTCAGATGATTATTCACCGACCGCCTGACGGTTGCCAATTTCGCTCGAACCAAGGCGGCGGTCTCAGTCTCCGCACACGATCTGGACGATCTGTGTGCTGGCGTCGCGAATGCCAGCGAACGCCTCGTCGTAGACGGCCGCTGAACGACCGAAGGGATCGACGATGTCGTCGCTCTTGCCGCGAGGGCGCGGAGCGAGCGGGCGGCCAGCAATGGCGAGCGGCAGGATCTGCCACAGCCGCTCCCCCGGTGTGAGCCCCGTCGGCAACGCGGACAGATCAAGGGAGCCCAGAACCCGCGCGAACTCCACCAAGGTGAAACTACGACGCACATTGGCAGGAACCAGTTCGAGCACCCGCGAGCGGTGCTCGCGGGTGAGTGTGAGCACCAGGTTGGCCGCTCGCAGCAGATCTGCCGTCACCTGGCGGGCGACGAAGCCGTCCGGGTCCAGGCCGGCCGTCCGCAGGTAGCCCGTCATCTTGGCGTCGAGCGGGTGACCGGCCAGGGCCATCACGCCGGCACTGCCCACATTCACGGTGTCACCCAGGCCCGAGCGGAGCAGTAGCTCAACGGTCGGTGAGCGAGAGATGTTGGCTGTGCAGACGACGAGTACGCGAGGTTCCCCGGCAACGCTCTTCGACAGGCTGGGCATCAGGCCAGTAGCGAAGCCAAATAGTCGCCGTAACCCGACTTAGCCAGCACGGACGCCCGCCGCGCCAGCCCTTCGTCGCTGAGGAAGCCCTGCCGCCAGGCCGCCTCTTCGGGGCAGCCCACCTGCAACCCCTGCCGGGCCTGAATGGTGCGCACGAAATTGCTGGCGTCGTTGAGCGAGTCGAAGGTGCCGGTGTCAAGCCAGGCTGTGCCACGCGGCAAGAGCGACACCTGGAGCTTGCGATCCTCCATGTACACCCGGTTGACGTCGGTGATCTCATACTCACCACGCGCCGAGGGCGGCAACTCGCGAGCGATGCCTACCACGTCGTTGTCGTAGAAGTAGAGGCCGGGCACCGCGTAGTGCGACTTCGGCCGGGCCGGCTTCTCTTCGATCGACACCGCCAGTCCGCTGGGGTCGAGTTCGACCACGCCGTAGGCGGTCGGGTCGGCCACCCAGTAGCCGAAGATGACCGCGCCGTCGATGTCGTTGAACCGCTTCAACTGGGTTCCGAGGCCCTGGCCGTAGAAAATGTTGTCACCCAGCACCAGACAGCACGAGTCGTCACCGATGAAATCGGCGCCGATGGTGAACGCCTGGGCGAGTCCCTTGGGTTCGGGCTGCACCGCGTAGCTGATCGAGATGCCGAACTGCGAACCGTCGCCGAGCAGCCGCTTAAAAGCCTCCTGCTCGTGCGGGGTGTTGATCACCAGCACCTCTGAGACGCCTGCGAAAATCAGCGTCGACAAGGGGTAATAGATCATCGGCTTGTCGTAGACGGGCACCAACTGCTTGCTGCTGCCGAGGGTGATGGGGTGGAGCCGGGTGCCGGAGCCGCCCGCCAGAATGATGCCGCGCATGTGCGGCATTCTCCCATGGGCGGGCAAGGCGCCGCGAACCCATAGGATTGCCCCTATGTCTTCGCTTCTCGTAACCGGCGGAGCCGGGTTCATCGGCAGCAACTTCGTCCGGCACGTCCTGGCCAACACCGACCACACGGTCACGGTGTTGGACGCCCTCACCTACGCCGGCAACGCCGCCTCGCTGGACGGGTTGCCGGCCGACCGGTTCAAGCTGGTGGTGGGCTCGGTGTGCGATGCGGCGCTGGTCGACGAGCTGGTCAGCGACCACGACGTCACCGTGCACTTCGCCGCCGAATCGCACAACGACAACTCGCTCAACGACCCGTCACCGTTCATTCAGACCAACCTGATCGGCACCTACGAGTTGCTACAGGCCGTGCGCAAGCACGAGAAGCGGTACCACCACATCAGCACCGACGAGGTGTACGGCGACCTCGAGCTCGACGACCCGGCGAAGTTCACCGAGAACACCCCGTACAACCCGTCCAGCCCCTACAGCTCGACCAAGGCGGGCAGCGACCTGCTGGTGCGCGCCTGGGTGCGCAGCTTCGGCGTGCAGGCCACGATCAGCAACTGTTCCAACAACTACGGGCCCTACCAGCACGTGGAAAAGTTCATTCCGCGCCAGATCACCGGCGTGATCGACGGCGTCCGGCCCAAGCTGTACGGCGCCGGCCAGAACGTGCGCGACTGGATTCACGTCGACGACCACAACGCGGCGGTGCTGCGCATCATCGACGACGGCCAGATCGGCGAGACCTACCTGATCGGCGCCGACGGCGAGATGAACAACAAGGCTGTGATCGAGTTGATCCTCGAACTGATGTGCCAACCCACCGACGCCTACGACCACGTGAACGACCGCCCCGGCCACGACCTGCGCTACGCGATCGACGCCACCCGGCTGCGCACCGAACTCGGCTGGACGCCCACCTACCGCGACTTCCGCTCCGGGCTGGCGGCGACCATCGACTGGTACCGCGCGAACGAGGCCTGGTGGCGTCCGATGAAGGCGGCCACCGAGGCCAAGTACGCCCGCACGGGTCAGTGATGGCCGCGTTGACCGTTCAGCGCACCCCGGTCGAGGGTCTGCTGGTCATTGATCTGCCGCTGCATGGCGACGCCCGTGGCTGGTTCAAAGAAAATTGGCAGCGGGCCAAGATGGTCGCGCTCGGCCTGCCCGATTTCGCTCCGGTGCAGAACAATATGTCGTTCAACGCGGCCGCGGGGGCCACACGCGGGCTGCACGCCGAGCCCTGGGACAAGCTCATCTCGCTGGCCACCGGACGCATCTTCGGCGCCTGGGTCGACCTGCGGCCCGGCCCCGGTTTCGGCACCAGCTTCACCCTTGAGCTGGGCCCCGACAAGGCGGTTTTCGTGCCACGAGGGGTGGCGAACGGCTACCAGGCACTTGAGCCCGACACGGTGTACAGCTACCTGGTCAACGAGCACTGGAGCCCCGAGGCGCGCGGTGAGTACACCTACCTGAACCTGGCTGACGAGAGCGTGGCGATTCCGTGGCCGATCGCCCTGGCCGAGGCCGAGATCTCCGACGCCGACCGCGCCCACCCGCGGCTCGCCGATGTGACGCCGATGGCGCCCAAGCGCACCGTCATCGTCGGTGCGAGCGGCCAGTTGGCCCGCGCGCTGCAGGCGGCGCTGCCCAACGCGATGGTGCTGGGGCGTCCGGACTTCGACCTGACCGATCCGGCCAGCCTTGAGGCCGTCGCCTGGGGCCAGGTCGGCACGATCATCAACGCCTCGGCCTACACCGCCGTCGACGCCGCCGAGACCGATGAGGGCCGGCGAGCCGCCTGGGCGCTCAACGTCACGGGGCTGGGCCGTCTGGTCGAGGTGGCCCGCCGGCACCGCATCGCACTGGTCCAGGTGTCGTCGGACTACGTGTTCGACGGCACCATCGAGACCCACCCCGAAGACGAGCCGTTCAGCCCGCTCGGCGTCTACGGCCAGACCAAGGCCGCCGGTGACGCACTGGTGGCCACACTGCCCCGGCACTGGATCGTGCGCACCTCGTGGGTGATCGGCGAAGGCAACAACTTCGTGCGCACCATGGCGTCGCTGGCCGACCGGGGCGTCAGCCCGAGCGTCGTCGGCGATCAGTACGGCCGGCTCACCTTCACCAGCGACCTGGCGGCCGGCATCGCGCACCTGATCGCCGTCGATGCGCCCCCAGGTACCTACAACCTGACCAACGCCGGACCCACCCAGAGCTGGGCCGACATCGCCAAGCGGGTCTTCGAGTTGCTGGGACGCTCCGTCGACGATGTCACCGAGGTGACCACCGCGGAATACTTCGCCGGCAAGACGATGGCGCCGCGGCCGGTGCACAGCACGCTGGCGCTGGCCAAACTGGCCAATGCCGGGTTCGAGCCGGCCGACGCCGACGAGCGGCTGGTGCAGTACCTGGGCTGAGCCTGCGGGGTGAAAAGAATGCGCGACCAGGTGAAGGCACGTGAGCCGGCACACAGTCGGTCGGAAAGTGGCCTCGGGCTCTCCTTGATGCCCTAGGCCGGAACTGTGGCCCTCTTGTGCTCGGCAATCCTTAGAACCGAGGGGCGCACATACTCGCCCGTGACCCTCGCGTGCTTGGCGA
This sequence comes from Micropruina sp., assembly GCF_047602085.1. Lineage (GTDB taxonomy): Bacteria > Actinomycetota > Actinomycetes > Propionibacteriales > Propionibacteriaceae > Micropruina. The sequence goes on along the minus strand of NZ_JASGID010000002.1, from coordinate 909,320 downwards.
TTGCCTCAGCGGCGCGCTTCTGCGCACGGGTCACGCGCACAACCTTGGTCTTGCCCATGTTCCACCTCTGCTCATCGCTAGCTCAATCATATTGACCCGGCTTCCAAGGGGTCGACACCGACGCTCCGCCTCGAACCGCGGGACTGGCCTTTCAACGGTGCAACTCCTCCAAGGAGGATCCCCATGGTCGGCAGAGTCGAGTGAACTCCCTCGCGTCGGACGACAAGCGCATACCCGAAGTCACCACCGCACTGGGCGATGTCATAGACACTCTCGTCTTCTGCCCTGACCCACATCCTTCGCTAACGTGGCGTTTATGGATGTTCACGCTGCCCTGGCCCACCTCGGAGTGCGTGTTCCTGACGTGCTGCTGCCGACGGGTGACCTGTACCGATGGGCCGTCGTTGCGTGCGATCAGTTCACCAGCCAACCCGACTACTGGCGCCAGGTTGATCAGATCGCTGGCGAAGAGCCCTCGACCCTGCGGCTCATCTTTCCAGAGGTCTACCTCGATCAGCCAGATTCCGAAGCCCGGATCGCGGCGATCAACGCGTCGATGACCGACTATCTCGACGCCGGCCAACTCCGCGAACATCCAGGCACCATGGTGCTGGTGCGCCGCGAGACCCACCACGGCACGGTGCGTTGGGGGTTGATCGTCGCACTCGACCTGGAGCAGTACTCGTGGGCGCCAGACGCCCACACTCTGATTCGCGCCACCGAAGGCACCATCCTCGACCGCTTGCCCCCGCGCGTGAGGGTCCGCGAGAGTGCGCCATTGGAGCTCCCGCACATCATGGTGCTGATCAGTGACGCCCAGCGTTCGGTGATCGAGCCATTGGCCACTCGGGCCAAGGACTTCGAACAGCTCTACGACACGGAGTTGATGCTCGGCGGCGGACGAGTCACCGGCTGGGCGGTCAACGGCTCCAGCAACTTTGCCGGCATCGCCACCAGCCTGCAACACCTGTTGGACGGCCTCGACCCGGCCAACCCACTGCTCTTCGCGATGGGCGACGGAAACCACAGCTTTGCCACGGCCAAGAGCATCTGGGAGAACATCAAGGCCCAAGTGCCGCGTGATTCGTGGACCGATCACCCGGCCCGCTACTGCCTGGTCGAGTTGGAGAACATCTACGACCCGGGACTTGCGTTCGAGCCGATCCACAGGGTGCTGTTCGGCATTGACCGGGCCACCTTCGAGGCGGCGCTGGTGAATCACTGCGCAGCATTCGAACGTGCGCCTGCGGCATCCATCAGCGAAGTCTTAGAGGCCATCGAAGGGCCGGTTCAATCCTTTGGCCTCATTGATGCCTCCGGGCCGACCGTTTACAGCCTCAGCGCCCCTGCGGCCAGCATCGCCGCCGGCACCCTACAGCGCACCATCGACCAGCTAACCGAGTCGGGCACGGCCTCCGTCGACTACATTCACGGCGCGGACGTCACCGAAGAGCTCGGCAGCGCGCCCGGCAACCTGGGCCTGCTATTGCCGCAGGTGAGCAAGCAGTCCTTTTTCGCCTCGATCGTCGCCGATGGTGCACTACCGCGAAAGACGTTCTCGCTGGGTGAAGCGCAAGACAAGCGGTATTACCTCGAAGCACGGCGCATTCACTGACCACACGGCGGGTACCAGGGAGGCGCTGACTTTTCTCTGGTCGAGCGTGTCGAGACCTCAGGCGGAGTGCTCTCACTAGGGGTTTCAACACGCTCAACCGGCGAGGGTCGCTGACGAGCGCTTCCCTAGCTGGCTGGCGGGGTTAGTGCGGCCCGGTCAACACGACCGGTGCTAGCGAGAGGCGAGAATCTGCCGCAGCGCCGTCGATGAGGTGTGTGCCGTGTACGGGAAGTAGTGCACCGACGCCCCGACGCTGGCCATCTCGGCCTCAAGACGGTTGCCCTTGGGTGTGCCCTGCCAGTCGTCGCCCTTGAACAGAACGTCGAAGTGCACCTGATTCCACGCCGCGAGCTTGCTGCTGGAGAAATCGACGACCACGGCGTCGACGATGTCCATCGCCGCGACCACCTGCATGCGTTCGCGCAACGGAACCATCGGGTACTTGCCCTTGGCCTGAAAGAGCGCGTCGTCGGTCACCACACCGACCACAAGGCGTTGGCAGTGCTGGCGAGCACGCTTGAGCAGATTGAGGTGACCGATATGGAAGCGGTCCCAGGCCCCGGGCACGTAACCCAACACCCCGCCGGTGCTACTCAGCCGCGCGGTCTGGCCCAACTCATCGCTCGGCACCACGATCTGGCGCGGCTCGAGCCATTTGTCGACCGGCACTGTGCCCACACTCACATCGGTGCGGCCATAGACGACGTCCCTCGGACCGGATTTCAGCGGGCCGGCCGGATCGAAGATCGCTGCATCTGCCACCTGGCGCATGGCGCCGACGATCTCGACACGCTCAATGGCGGGCACGACCGGCTTACGCCCGGTCAGGCTCACCACCGCGTCATCAGACAGCACCTGCGCAACAACTCGGTCAGTGCGCTCGGCAGCTTGCTGCACCACGTCGACGTCCCCAACATCAACCATGTCGAAGACGGACAGTAAAAAACCCGTTTTCACGTTCGGTTCCCCCCGGAAGTGAACGATCAGCCCCCCGCCAACCGCCTTCGCCCATCTTCTCACGAGTTCGCACCTGTGGCCAAACACCGGGCAGAGCACCTGTTCACACCCGTGCCCACACGGCGACACCCGGCGTTCATGTTGCCTTTGGCTCGATCGTGTGGAAAACTGCCATTCAGTGCTTGGGGGAGCACTTTCGCTGGCTCGGGGGAGCTTGCGATTTTTCCGGGGGGAAATCACCATGACGACTCTGGACGCGTACGTTCAGGCAACACAGGCACGGCTTAGCCAGCGAGCTGGCGGCCGCTCAACCACTACTCCAGCCCAGCGCAAGACGATGCTGGCTGTCGTCGACGTGACCATCATCACGTTGGTAGCTCTGGCGGCACACGCCGGCAGATTCGGTCTCAGCTTCTTCGATGACGGCGCCACCGTCGAGGGCACCGTGTGGCTGTATTACGCGATACCGGCCCTGTGGCTCACCGTGCTCGCGCTGTGCGGAGCCTATTCGCTGAACCACCTGCAGACCGGCATGATCGAGTACCAGCGGGTCGCACTCGGTTCAGCGTTCTTCGCCAGCGCGATCGGCATCGGCTGCTTCCTGACCAAATACGACCTGTCGCGCAGCTTCTTCATCTTGCTGTTCGCGATCGGTGTTCCGGCCCTCCTGCTGGGACGGTTCGCGCGGCGCCATCTGCTCAATCGATTGCACAGCGCGGGCCTGTTCCAGACGCCCGTGCTGGTGGCCGGCTCGGCTCGGCACATCGACGAGATCGCTCAGGTGCTGCGCCGCGAAAAGTGGCTGGGTTACCAGATCGTGGGCGCTGTCACGCGCTCGGAGCTGGATGAGACCCCGGCCGGACTGCCGGTGCTGGGGCACGTTGACGACGTCGTGGACTTGGTGCGCGACACCCAGATCGACGCCGTGATCTTCGCCGAGGGTTCGTTCCCCGACAGCCAGCACTTCAAGCGCATGGCCTGGGAGCTCGAGGAGCACGAGATCCAGATGGTCGTGGTGCCGGCGCTCACCGACATCAGTTCCGAGCGGCTCAACCCGCGCCCCGTGGCCGGTCTGCCGCTGGTGCACGTGGAACGTCCACAGGCGATGCAGGCCTCGCGCTGGGGCAAACGAGCCTTCGACCTGATCGGCTCGGGCCTGCTGCTGCTGGTGGCGGGGCCGATCATTGCGGCGGTCGCGATCGCGATCAAGCTCGAAGACCGCGGCCCGGTCTTCTTCAAGCAGGTGCGGGTCGGGCGTCGCGGTAAAGAGTTCGAGTGCCTCAAGATCCGTTCCATGGTGGTCGACGCAGAAGCCCGCAAGGCCGAGCTCGCCGCCCATGACGAGGGCAACGGGATCATGTTCAAGATGGCCCGCGACCCGCGTATCACCCGGGTCGGGCACTTCATTCGCCGCTTCTCCATCGACGAACTGCCTCAGTTGTGGAACGTCTGGCGTGGCGACATGAGCCTGGTGGGGCCGCGACCAGCCCTGCCGGTCGAGGTGGAACAGTACGACCGCGACGCGGTGCGCCGGCTCGACGTGCGGCCCGGCCTGACCGGCCTGTGGCAGGTATCCGGTCGCTCGAACCTGACCTGGGACGAGACCGTGCGACTCGACGTGTACTACGTCGACAACTGGTCGGTCATGCAGGATCTCTCGATTCTGATGCGCACCGCCGGAGCCGTGCTCGGCTCGCGGGGAGCCTACTAACCCGCCCAATGAACGAGGGCCCTCCCCCCGGCCCTCACCCGGCACTGCGGGATCGGTATTCACCGGTCCCGCAGTGTCTGTGAACGTGGACGTGCAGGGCGCCCTACCCTGCCCTGCCGTCCTTCGGGTGGAGCCTTCCCCCTAGGCTCAGCCCGCTGCAGGGCCGGCTCACCCAGCCGGCCCTGCAGCCTTTTCCGGCCCAACGCCGCCAGGCGTCGTTCTCGGTCAGCGCGCTTGGTTAGGCTCGCACCATGACCGACCTCAGCAGCGCCGCTCCCCTGCCCGGCATCGAGTCGCACCCCGGCAGCGGTCACTACGGCATCTATGACCACGGCGCCCAGGTGTGGGCCTGGCAACCGGACAGCCAACAACCCGTCCTCTGGTTGAGTTCGGCCACCCAACTGGCCGACGGCAAGGCGATTCGAGGTGGCATACCGATCTGCTTCCCGTGGTTCGGGCCAGGCTTAAGCGGCGAGATGACACCCGCCCACGGCTTCGTCCGCACCACGCCCTGGCGGCGCGAAAAACTGGACGAAACCGACGACTCTCTCACTGTGACCTACCTCATCGACCCCTCGATCACCGGTCGCCAGCCACTGTTCCCCTCCCCATACGAAGCCCGGCTCACCGCCCGGTTCAGCGCCAAGCGCCTGGAGGTGTCGCTACGAGTCGACAACCGTGACTGCGAGCCGTTCACCGTTGAGGAGGCACTACACACCTACCTCGCGGTCAGCGACGTAACGGTCGTCACCATCAACGGTCTGCACGGGGCCGCCTACCTCGACAAGGTGGCGGGTGACCAGGGATTCGACAACGAGCAGTCAGGCAGCCTGGTGCTCACCGGCCCGACCGACCGAGTCTATAAATCGGCTGGTCACGTCACCGTGGACGACCCGGGGTACGAGCGTCGACTGATAGTGAGTTCGTCCGGAGCCTCCAACGTGGTGGTGTGGAACCCGTGGTCGAGCGGTGCGGCGACGATCGCCGACATCGGGGCGGGCGAGTGGCAGCGGTTCGTCTGCGTCGAGGCCGCCAACGCCTACGCCGACGCGGTCACCCTGCTGCCGGGTGAACACTGGACGATCAGCCAATGCATCGAGATCGCTTCGCTGGACGATTGAGCGCGCATCGGTGGTCGAGCCATTGCTCCTCGACGCGACCGACGCTGGTTGAACTCGTCGAAACCCCACACCCACGCGACACAGGCGAGGTCTCGACAAGCTGACCAACGCAGGTTGAAGTCATCGAAAATCCACACCCACGCGACACAGGCGAGGTCTCGACACGCTCGACCAACGCTGGTTTAGCGTTTCCTTCGAGCGCTGATCAAGGGGCTCGACGTAGCGCGACCGTCGAGAGTCAGCCCATCAGCACGCGCTCGTAGAACGCCAGCTCGGCCTCGAGTGCCCGCTCGATGGTATCGGCGCGTCGAAAGCCGTGCCCTTCGCCCTCGAACACGATCAGTTCAACCTCCAGACCCTTGGCGGCCACCGCACGCGCCATGGTTTCGGCCTGATTCGGCGGCACCACCTTGTCGTCAGCCCCCTGCAGAATCAGCATCGGGCAGCTCAGGGCGTCGACATGGTTGATCGGTGAGCGCTCGGCGTACAACGCGGACGACTCGGGCCAAGGGCCGAGGAGTCCGTCGAGGTAGCGCGACTCGAATTTGTGGGTGTCGACGGCCAATGCCGCGAGATCGCCGATGCCGTAGCGGCTGCAGCCGGCTGCGAAGGCGTCCGACGTGGTGAGCGCGCGCAGCGTGGTGTAGCCGCCCGCACTGCCACCGCGAATCGCGAGCCGCGAACCGTCCACCCGGCCGGTCTCGGCCAGAAACAGCGCACCGGCCACGCAGTCGGACACGTCGAGCACGCCCCATTGACCGCGGAGGCGTTCAACGTAGTCACGGCCGTAACCGCTGCTGCCCGAGTAGTTCACGTCGAGCACAGCGAAGCCGCGGGTGGTCCAGAACTGCACACCGAGATCGAAGCCGCTCGACGAGAACGCGGTCGGGCCGCCGTGGCTGACCACGATCAGGGGTGGGAGCGCGGGAGAGGGCTCGTGCGGCGGAGTCTCGACGGACGAGGGCTCGACCGGCGGGGGCTCGTGCGGCGGGGTCTCGACAAGCTCGACCAGCGGGGGCGGGGGCTCGACCGGCGGGGGCGAGGGCTCGACCGACAACGGACGCGTCGGTGCGTAGAACCAGCCGTGCACCTCGCCGGCCTGGCCCGGCCAGCTCACCGCCTCGGCGTGACTCACCCACTCGGGGTGCAGCACCCGGGGTGCCGCCGAGCGCACCACCCGTCGCCGGCCCGGAGCCAGCTCGACGATCTGCGTCGGCACGTCTTCCAGCTCTGCCAGCAGCACGATCCGGTCGCCCGAGGCGTCCAGGCTGTCGCAGTCCACGATCTCGGCGGTGAGCGGCAGACATTCCCTGGCGTGCGAGTGGGCACCGAACCCGCAGCCGCCCCCACCGGTACCGTGCAGCAGCATCGGCCGGCTCCGGCCGTCGATACGGGGCCGAATCACTACGTCGCCGTTACCGGTGAGCGCCAACGGACGCCGTCCGAACACCCAAAACGGTTCGGTCAGGTCGGCGTTCAGCCTGGTGAGCTGCACCATGTCGCCGCCTGAGGGTCGCACGTACAGTTCGGAGAACCCCGAACGGTCAGAGCAGAACAGCAGGTCTTCGCCGCGCCACAGCGGGTGCACGGCCGACTCTCGCGGCCCCCCTGCCACCACCACCGAGTCGGCCACGGTGAGCCGCTGTGGGTCGAGCCGCCCAGTCACGATCAGGCAGGAGTCCCAGGGCATCGCGGGGTGCCGCCACTGCATCCAGGCCAGGTGGCCCCCCTCGCTCAGCTCGGGGCAGGCGTAGAAGTCGGCACCGGCCGCGAGCACCGTGCCGCCGTCGTCGTTGGGCCCGGTCAGCCGCAGCGCCACCAGGGTGTTCACCGGCTCGCCCGGCGCCGAATGGTCCTCGCGCACCGCCAGCACCAACCCGAGCCGCGGCAATACCCGCAGATCGGCGAACCGCCAGCCGCGCTGGGCAGGAGAGAGCGCGACCGGCTCGGGGCCGTCCACCCGCAGCAACTGCCCGGACGGGTCGGAGCTGACCACCACCACCCCGTCGCGAGCCGCCCAGGCACCGCCGCCGTACTCGTGCACCCGGGTGCGCACGCTCAGCCCCGGCGCCGCCTCGGCAACCGTGCCCGCACGCTCGCGCATCAGCGCTACCCGCCCCTGTTCGGCCGGACGCCCCTCCGTCCAGTACAGGTCGTCGCCGTCGTAGCGCGGTTCACCCAGCCGCACCCCCGCCACAGCCAGTTCTTGGGCCGACAGCGGCGACCCCCAGGTCTCGTAACGCGTCGTGCCCATGGCCCCACCGTAGAGCGGAGCACGGGCACACGACATCGAACAGCGCTGTTCCGGCACCGAAACGCCGATCGATGCACCCGCCGTTGGGTGGGCCGCATCGAAACCCTTGCCGACGAACGTGGGATCGGGTCTCGACAGGCTCGACCGGCGACAGACCGCGCTCACCCCCGGGTAGCCGACGAACGTGCGATCGGGTCTCGACAGGCTCGACCGGCGACAAACAGCGCTCGCCACCGGGTAGCCGACGAACGTGGGATCGGGTCTCGACAGGCTCGACCGGCGACAAACAGCGCTCACCACCGGGTAGCCGACGAACGTGCATTGCGCCCGTGGCTGCCGATGTCGCCCAAATCCACTCGGCAGAACGACCCGCGTTCTACTATGTAGCGTAGTAGTCGAGCGAGTGAGGAATTCGATGTCGCGGGTTCAGAACCGGCAGTTGCGCAGCAAGATCACGACGGCGGCCGAGGCGGCGACGCTGATCAGGCCCGGCCACAACGTGGGCATGAGCGGCTTCACCGGGGCCGGCTACCCCAAGCAGATTCCGTCTGCGCTGGCCGCCCAGATCAAGGCCGCCCACGACCGCGGCGAAGAGTTCACGATCGGTCTGTTCACCGGCGCCTCCACAGCCCCAGAACTGGACGGCGTGCTGGCCGAAGTCGACGGCATCAACTTTCGCACCCCCTACCAGTCCGACCCGATCATGCGGCGCAAGATCAACGACGGCACCTCGGAGTACGCCGACATTCACCTGTCGCATCTGGCGCCGATGATCTGGACCGGTTCACTGGGCAATCTCGACACCGCCGTGGTCGAGGTCACCGCCGTCCACGAGGACGGTGAACTGGTGCCGTCGTCGTCCATCGGCAACAACAAAACCTTCCTCGACCGGGCCGACCAGATCATTCTCGAGGTCAACAGTTGGCAGTCGGCCGACCTCGAGGGCATGCACGACATTTACTACGGCACCCGGCTGCCCCCCGAGCGCCAGCCGGTGATGCTCACCCACACCGGTGACCGGATCGGCCAGCGCAACTACCGGGTCGACCTCGACAAGGTGGTCGCGGTGATCGAGACCGACGCCCCCGACCGCAACACCCCGTTCAAGGCCGCCGACGCCGACTCGCAGCAGATGGCGGGCTACTTTCTCGAATTCCTCACCCACGAGGTGAAGCAGGGCCGGCTGCCGAAGAATCTACTGCCGCTGCAGTCCGGCGTCGGCAACGTGGCCAACGCGGTGCTGGCCGGACTGGCCGAAGGGCCCTTCGACTACCTGACCAGCTACACCGAGGTGATTCAAGACGGCATGGTCGATCTGATCGACGCAGGCAAGATGAGCGTCGCCTCGGCCACCGCGTTCTCACTGTCGCCCGAATACGCCGAGCGAATGAACACCGAAGCCAGGCGGTATCGCGACAAGATCGTGCTGCGCCCCCAAGAGATCAGCAACCACCCTGAGATGATCCGGCGGCTGGGCGTGATCGCCTGCAACGGCATGATCGAGGCCGACATCTACGGCAACGTGAACTCGACCCACATCATGGGCTCGCGCATGCAGAACGGCATCGGCGGCTCGGCCGATTTCACCCGCAACTCGTTCATCTCGGCGTTCGTCACCCCGTCGGTGGCCAAGGGCGGGGCGATCAGTTGCATCGTGCCGATGGTCAGCCACCACGACCACACCGAGCACGACGTGCAGGTGCTGATCACCGAGCAGGGCCTGGCCGACCTACGCGGCAAGTCGCCCAAACAGCGGGCGAAGCTGATCATTGCCAACTGCGCCCACCCGACCTACCGGCCACTACTCGAGGACTACTTCGAACGGGCACTGAAGGTGTGCAACGGCCTGCACACCCCCCATGACCTGCGCTCGTCGCTGAGCTGGCACCAGCGGTTTCTCGAGACCGGAACCATGGCACCGGCCTGACCGCCAGGGAAACACCGAATCTGCGTGGGTCGAGCCTGTCGAGACCTCACATGCACCGCCGGAACAAAGGGTTTCGACGTAGCTCAACCAACGGTGACCACGGCACCAAATCTGCGCTCGTCGAGCCTGTCCAGACCTCACATACACCGCCGGAACAAAGGGTTTCGACGTAGCTCAACCAGCGATGACCACGGCACCAAATCTGCGCTCGTCGAGCCTGTCCAGACCCCTAGCGAGAGCACTCCCTTCGAGGTCTCGACACGCTCGACCAACGAAAAATCAGCACTTGCTCAAAGGGCCAACAGTTGGCGCAGTTCGCTGACGCTGCGCGCGATCGCGGCAGGCTCGGCGGCGGCGAGTTCGTCCTCGGTGGCAGCCCCCCAGGTGACCGCTATCGGCGTCACCCCCGCCGCATGGGCGGCCTGCAGGTCGACCACCGCATCGCCCACATAGGCGGCGTCGCCAGGGTCGGCGTCCAGCCGGGCCAGCGCATGCAGCAGCGGATCAGGTGACGGCTTGTGCCGGACGGTGTCTTCTTCGGTGGCCAGCAGCGCGATGCGCCCGGCGAGCCCGGCGCACTCGAGGCTGACCAGCGCCGAGGAGCGACGTTTCGAGGTCGCCACCCCGAAATTCCGCCCCGACGACTCCAGATCGTCGATCAGTTCGTCCACGCCCGCGAACGACCGCACGTAGGCCGCATGGTTGGCCAGGTTCCAGTCGAGATACTGAGCCATCAGCTCGTCCACCCGGTCGGGCGCCAGCTCAATGAACGTTTCCCGTAGTGAGCGACCGATCCACTGCCTGCACTGGTCGGGCGTGGCCGTCCAGCCGAGCACCTGCGAGGTGGTTCGTTCGAACGACGCAGTGATCAACGGCACCGTGTCGGCTAGGGTGCCGTCGAGATCGAACAGAACGGTTCCATAAGCCGTAGAATTCACTGGTTCACCCTACCGGTGGGCGCGAATGCAGCAGAGAGGACGGCGGCATGACGGACACCACCCGCAAGCCGCGGGGCCGGCGACCTGGCCGGGCCGACACCAGAGCGACGATTCGCCGAGCGGCGCTCACGCTGTTCTCGAATGTCGGCTACGACAAGGTCTCGCTGCGCGCCATCGCCCGCGAGGCAGACGTCGACCCGGCGCTGATTCACCACTACTTCACCAGCAAGTCCGACCTGTTCGCGCAGACGGTGCTCGACCTACCGCTCGACCCCGAGCAGGTGGTGACCCACGTGCTGGACGGCCCGCGCGAACAGATCGGCGCCCGTGCGGTGGCCTCCTTTCTGGCCGTGTACGACAGCCCGGAGGGCGGCCGCGACCGCTTCACTGCCATGCTGCGCTCGGCCGTGGCCGCAGACATCGTGCACCGTCCGCTGAGCGAGTTCATGTCGAAAGAGGTGTTCGGGCCGATCGCTGAGCAGTTGGGGCACCGCGACCACCGGCTACGGGGCCAACTCGCGGTCAGCCTGGTGCTGGGCATGGCGCTCAGCCGCTACATCTTGAAGCTGCCGGCACTTGAGGCGGCACCCGACGCCGAGCTCGTCGGGAGCATGGGTCGCGCGATGCAGGAAATCCTGGTCGAGCCCTGGTGAGTGCCGGTTGGTCCATTCCGGGCAGTGCCGGGTCTGGCTGGCCGTGGGTTGCCGAGTCGTGCCGCGGGTAGGCTTGGCGCGGAATCAGGAGGACGATGAGCTGGCCAGCACCAACCGGTGACCCGATTCGCCCCGCCATGGGCGCGGCGTCCCCGTCCGGCGACCAGGCACCCGGCACCGACCACCACTCGCCCACCGGCCAGCAGGTTGGCACGCTGCCGCCGCCCGCCCCACTGCCGCCCCCTTCGTCCGACTCGACCACCCCTGCGCCGACGACGGCCGGTGGCATCCAGACCCTCGCCCCCACAGGCACCCAACCGGGCCTGGCGCGGCTGAGCGAGAAGACCGGGCAGCCGGTTCGTCCGTGGACGATCTGGGCGGCTGCGGTCTTCATGTTCGGCGGCGCGATCGCGGTGACCGTCGGGCTGCTGATCGCGATGTGGGCCATGGCCTCACCCTGGGTCGAGGTGGCCGACGGCTGGACCAAGGACGACAAATTCAACGAGGCCACGTGGCTGACCGCACAGTTTCCGTCGGAACCGGCGAGCGGCTGGCGGGTGTTCTTCGCCATCGTGTGCTGCCTGATCGCGGTGATCGTGGCCGGCACCGTTGCGGTGATCGGCTACTACGCCTTCGCCGGCTACGGCTGGACCCGCATCGGAGCGCTGGTCGCACTCGCGGTGTCGCTGCTGTCGCTGCTGATCACGCCGATCGCCGCCCTCTCGATCGGCCTGGTGGCGCTGGGCGCGGGCGCGTTGTGGTTGCCGCCGACCGCCCCCTTCTTCAACCGCTGGCACCTGGTTCGGCACCCGGTGGCCGCCTATTCAGAGCCCGTCGAGAACGTGTTCTACGGGCCGTTGCCGCGCTATCGCTGACCAGACCGGGCAGCGGCGAGGGTGCGTGCCGACCCCCGTTCAGAGGTTGCCGCGCCATCGCCACCACACCCGGGTGAAGGCACGATGGATCAAACCTCGTCGAGGTCCGAGCCGGCTTTCATTGCATGACTGAGCAGCTCGTAACCATCATCGAAGACCAGGTGCAACGAGCTCCACACGACGACCCGCGGGGTCGGCCCCAACCATGAGCCAGCGGCGTGGATCGTTCTCACCGGCCAGAGGGCGTGAGTACCGGACGTTCGCGGACGCGTAGCGGACGGCGGCGTCATCGAATCGGTCGCGACGGTCGTTCTTGCGAGCGAACTGGTGCAGCACAGTCAACATGCCTGGCCCACTCGCGGACCACGGCCCGGATCCCGTCCGAGTGGGTGGCGATGCCCTCAGCTTCGGCGCGCGCGGCGCGCGCGGCGAGGGTCGATGCGTCGAGGCACACCGGCACGACCACCCCAGGACCGTCACCCACCGGCGGGCGCCCGCGACACGGCTTTCCTACGGAAGTGCTGATCAATGCGCTCACGCTGGTTGAGCTTGTCGAAACCCCTTGCCGCAGCGTGATGCCCGAGGTCTCGACAAGCTCGACCAGCGGTGGTTGCGTTGATCAGCGCTTCTTTGACGATGCACTTCGTGGAGCGGGCGACGGGAATCGAACCCGCATTCTCAGCTTGGGAAGCTGATGTTCTGCCATTGAACTACGCCCGCTGGAGCGGCGAACCGCGGTCAGTCTAGCGGGGTTCGCGCGAGCATCGCATCACGGCTCAGGGTCTCCCCCGCCCGATCCCTGGAGGCTGGCCCGGCCGCTGTCATCGTCCATCGGCGGGTACTAGCGTCGGCTGCATGAGTTTTGCCGAACCCACCGACGTCGGGCCCGCCTTCGGGGGTGACCTGCCGGTCAGCCCCAGCGACAAGACCCGGGTGCTGGCCCTGCTTGATGCCGCACGCGCCGAGGGCCGGATCACCCAAACCGAACACGCCGAGCGCAGCCAAGCTGCGCACCTCGCCCAGACCTTCGACGACCTGGTGCCGCTGACCCGCGACCTGGTCGCGCTCGATGCCCCCACGGCCGCACCTGCGGCGTGGTCGTCCGCCCCTGGCGACCCGGACGCCGGCCCCGAGTTGATCGTGGCCATCTTCGGCGGGGCCAGCCGCACCGGGCGCTGGCATCCACGCCGCAACCTGAGCGTGCTGACCCTGTTCGGCGGCACCGAACTCGACCTCACCCAGGCCGTCTTCACCGACAACGTGTGCGAGATCAACGTGTTCTGCCTGTTCGGCGGCGTCGAGGTCAAGGTTCCCGACGGCACCCAGGTGCGCAACGAGGCCATCGCCATCTTCGGCGGCGCCGACACCAAGACCGTGCCGCCGGTTGCCGGTGGCCCGACCGTGATCGTCAAGGGTCTGGTCGGCTTCGGCGGCATCGAGGTGCGCGGCCTCAGCAAGAAGGACCGCTAGAGAAGTACCGATCAACGCACGCACCGCCGGTTGACCTCGTCGAAACCCCTAGCCACAGCATCATGGCCACAGTCTCGACAAGCTCGACCAGCCACAGCATCATGGCCACAGTCTCGACAAGCTCGACCAGCCACAGCATCATGGCCACAGTCTCGACAAGCTCGACCAGCGAAGGATCAGCGTTTCCCTAGCGCACCGCGCGCCACGACGACCGCTGACCTCCCACTTGGTTCGTCCGTAGGGTTGGACCCATGGACGACCTGTTCGCTCCGCCGGCCGAGATCTGGCAGCGCATCGCGCCCTCGTACGCGACGGTGTTGCGGCTACGCATGCTGATCACCACGGTCATCGTCACCGGGCTGGTTGGCACCGTGGTCTGGCTTACCGCCGGAGGGCTGTGGGCGGCGCCGTTGATCGCCGTCGGGGTCGGCTACGCCGGCTGGCAGTGGTTCCGGCTCGGCCGCTGGGTGCGCACCTGGGGCTACGCCGAACGCGGCGACGACCTGTACCTCACTCATGGCCTGTGGTTTCGCGAACTCACCGTGATTCCGTACGGCCGCATGCAGGCGGTGAAAGTCGAAAGCGGCCCACTGGGCCGGGCGTTCGGCTTGGCCAGTGTGGAACTGGTGACCTCAAGCCTGCAGTCTGGCGCGACCATTCCGGGCCTGCCGCAGCATGAAGCCGAGCGATTGCGTGATCGGCTGATCGCGATCGGGATCGGCGACGACGAGGTCGTCCGGTGAGCATTCCCCCGGCACGCTTCTCGGGTCGGCCGGGCGTGCCGGTGCCGTTTTCCGCACCCGTCGACGACCGATCCACCACGGCTGAGGTCTCGACAAGCTCGACCAACGACACACCGGTCGACGACCGATCCACCACCGCTCAGGTCTCGACAAGCTCGACCAACGACACACCCGCCGACCACCGATCCACCACCGCTCAGGTCTCGACAAGCTCGACCAACGACACACCCGCCGACCACCGATCCACCACCGCTCAGGTCTCGACAAGCTCGACCAACGACACACCCGCCCACCACCGATCCACCACCGCTCAGGTCTCGACAAGCTCGACCAACGGCGATGGGCGCTTTCCCGTGTCGGCACTGCGCGTCGAAAAGCCGCACCCGCTCACGCCCCTGGTGCGCGCCTGGGTGCTGGTGCTGGCCGCCGTCTGGGCGATCGGACGCGAATTGCTCGGCAACACCGAAGGGTTCCGGCTGCCCCCACTGACCTGGCTCACCATCGGCGGCGGCCTGGTGGTGCTGGTGCTGCTGGTGTTCGCCTACCTCGACTGGCGAGCCACCTCGTTCATTCTCGACCACGGCGAACTGCGCATCGAGACCGGCGTGTTCACCCGCTCGTCGCAGCGCATCCGGTTCGGTCGCATCCAGTCCGTCGACATCACCGAACCGCTGGGCGCCCGGCTGCTCGGGCTGGCCGAGATCGCCATCGACGTCGGCGCCGAGGGCGGGCACCAGGTGCGGTACCTGTCCAGGGCCCGCGCGGCCGCCATGCGCGACTACCTGCTGGCCCGGGCCCACGGCCTGCAGCAGGCTGAGCTGACCCAACGCGTCAGCACCGGAGTGCTGGACGACCTGGGCGAACACGACCAGGTGCTGGTGCGGGTGCCGCCGCAACGACTGCTGATCGGCGCCCTGTTGTCGCACCAGTTTCTGCTGCTGACCGTGCCCCTGTTGTTGCTCGTCGCCGCTCTCATCGCGTTCGATCCGCACGGGCCCGAAGCGGTGTTGAGCAACCCGCTGCTGGTCATCGGCGCCACACTGCCGGCGCTGGGCGGCCTGTGGAGCTTCGTCGCCCAGCGGGTGATCGGCCAATGGAACTACACCTTCGTACGCAGCGGCCCGGGTGTGAAAATCACCCGCGGCTTGACCAGCCTGAGCAGTCAGTCGGTGCCCCGGCATCGCATTCAGTCGCTGCGCATCGCTCAGCCGTTGTGGTGGCGCGGCCTCGACCTGTTTCGGGTCGACCTGGCCGTGCTCGGCAACCACGGGCTGACCACCGACGAAGACGGCGCGGGCCGCACCAGCATTCTGTTGCCGATCGGCACCCGCGCAGAGGTGGAGCTGGTGCTGCGCACGATCTGGCCCGGGCTGGCACTGCCGGCCATCGCCGTTCAGCACAGCCCTGAGCGAGCCCGCTGGCTGCAGCCGCTCAGCCAGCGCTGGGTGGCTTGGGGCGTGGACGACTCGGTGCTGCTCACCCGGTCGGGCTGGCTGACCCGCACCCAGCACGTCGTGCCGCACGCCCGCATTCAGTCGCTGGCCTTGGAGCAGGGCCCACTGGCCAGGCGGCTGGGGCTGGCCAGCGTCGCGATTCACACCACACAGGCGCTGACGCTCATCCGGGCTCGGCACCTTGATCCGGCCACGGCACGCGACCTGGCGCTGAGCGAAACCCTCCGGGCCCGGACGTCGGCTCTGCGCAGCCTGCTGTCGCCAAGGTAAGCGACGCCAAAAACCCTTGTCAGAGCGGCGCATGTGGGGTCTCGACACGCTCGGGTCTCGACACGTCCGGGTCTCGACACGTCCGGGTCTCGACACATCCTGGTCTCGACACGCTCGGGTCTCGACAAGCTCGACCAGCGCAGGACGATCAGTGAGCGGCCCTGCGGGCGCTCCAGGCACTGGCCACCATCTGGTCGACGGTGTGCCGCATGCTCCAGTTCAGGTCGGCCGCAGCGGCGCTCCCGTCGGCCACGATCCGGTCGGGGTCACCGGCCCGGCGCGGGCCGATCTCAGGGGTGAAGTCGACGCCGGTGACGCGGCGCATGGCGTCCATGATCTGCAGCACGCTCAACCCGTCGCCGCTGCCCAGGTTGTAGCCGGGCAGCAGCGGGCGTCCAGCCTCCAACGCCTGTGCGGCGGCCACGTGCGAGACGGCCACATCGCCCACATGCACGTAGTCGCGCACGCACGAGCCGTCCGGGGTGGCATAGTCGGTGCCGTTCACCCGGGGGGTGCGGCCCTCGATCAGAGCCTCGATCACCAGCGGAAAAAGGTTATGCGGGCTGAGGTCGCAGACCTCGTCGGTGGCCGAACCGACCACGTTGAAGTAGCGCAGCGCCACCCCCTGAAACTCCGGCCGGGCCCGGGTCACGTCGGCGATCAGCCACTCGCCGATCAGCTTCGACTCGCCGTAGGGCGATTCGGGGTGGGTGGCGGAATCTTCGGTGACCAGTTCGGTGGCGGGGGTTCCGTACACGGCGGCGCTGGAGCTGAACACCAGCTTGTTCACTCCGGCCCGGTGCATGGCCTCAAGCACCGCGACCGTGCCGGTGACATTCTGGGTGTAGGTGTGCAACGGGCGCTTGACCGAGACCCCCGCGTACTTGAACCCGGCGACGTGCACCACCCCGTTGCAGCCGTGGCGCTCGAGAGTGTCGGCGAGCAGTTCGACGTCGAGAATGTCGCCCTGCACGAACGCCACATCGGACGGAACGAACGACGGCCGTCCCGACGACAGGTCGTCGACGACCACCGGCGTGATGCCCACCGAACTGAACGCGCGCACCACGTGCGCACCGATGTAGCCGGCGCCACCGGTGACCAACCATGAACTCATGCCGACCAGTCTGGCCCCGGGGTCTGCCCCTGGCCAATCGCTTGTCACTAATGTGTGCGGCATGGCTACGAACATCGCGCTCGGCATCGACATCGGCGGCTCGGGTATCAAAGGGGCACTGGTCGACCTGCACGCCGGAGACTTCGCCAGCGAGCGGCTGCGCATCGAGACGCCGCAGAAGTCGACCCCGGCCAACGTCGCCGCGGTAGTGGGCGAGATCGTCGCGAACTTCGCCGACCAACTGGGCGACGGGCCGATCGGACTGACCATTCCCGCGATCGTGCAGCACGGCGTAACCGTGTCGGCGGCCAATATCGACCCGGCGTGGGTCAACTGCCCGGCCGAAAAGCTCTTTTGCGAGGCCCTGGGCCGCGACGTGGTGCTGGTCAACGACGCCGACGCCGCCGGCTTCGCCGAGGTGCAGTTCGGCGCCGCCAAGGGCCACCCCGGTCTGGTCATCATCACCACCCTGGGCACCGGCATCGGGTCGGCGATCGTGCACCGCGGGGTGCTGATCCCCAACTCAGAACTCGGCCACCTCGAGATCGACGGCTTCGACGCCGAAAAGCGGGCGGCGGCGAGCGTCCGCGCCAGAGAGGGGCTGAGCTGGGGCGAGTACGTGCCCCGGCTGCAGCGCTACTACGAGACCGTCGAGTTTCTGTTCTCACCCGACCTGCTGGTGGTCGGCGGCGGGGTGAGCAAGAAGGCCGACAAATTCCTGCCCCACCTGAAGCTGCGCACCCCGATCGTGCCCGCCCAGTTGCAGAACCGGGCCGGCATCATCGGTGCCGCGGTGCTGGCGGTGCAGCAGTAGACCGACCTGATCGGCTGCTTGGCAAGCGCTCATTCTTCGCTGGTCGAGCGCGTCGAGGCCTCGGGCATGACCCTGCGGCAAGGGGTTTCGACAGGTTCAACCAGCACTGGGCGCCGCGATCAATACTTCGCCTGGGCTTTCGAAGCCTGCCAGGCACACAGGCCGAGATGCGGCTGCTTGTGGTACCGGGTTTCCCGCATCAGGGAACCGATCGGTGAGGCGCGTTCGGCCACCAGCTCGACCGGCACCCACAAGTCTGGATCAGGGTTGCTCCATTGCGCCGGCTGATCCGTCTGGTACTCGTAGCGTTCACCGAACAGGGTGAGGTTGACCGCCCCCGAAAGCGATGCGGACGGCGACTGGACGCCACGGAAGCCCGCCCGGCGTAGTTCATGACCCAGACTTTGCGCCCGCGCGTGATCGTCCTCGACGGCGATCGCTGGGTCGAGCCCGCACGCCGCGTAGTCGTCGAACGTCGCCAGGTCGGCGATGTCGTCACAGGCCACCCACACGGCCCACATGTCGCGGGTCATCTCGTCCAGCCGGTCTTTGCCGCGAATGTGGAAATACCGGATGGCCTCCGCCCAAGCGCCTCGGGCTGAGTGCGCGAAGTACTGTGCGTACTCGAGGCCAACCCGGTTCCATCGACCACTGGGCTGGATAGGTTTCGGCGCACCCCCGGAATGAAACAGCGGCGGGTTGCGGCTGTCGACCTGGCGGTACAGCAACCTCTCGACGCGAACTCGTCGCGGCGACTGCTTCCCGTGGCAGCTAGCGCCGGGCACTGTCGGCGTATTCCAGGAGTGGCTGCCAGGCCCGGTCCACATCATCATTCATCAGGTCGACGGGGCTGGCCCCGAGCCGGGGGTGTTCGCTGGTGAACCACAGCGCCACGCCGGTCGGAGTGAAGCTACCTCTGATCGCCTCCGCGCACAGGGCGACCAGAAGCACGCGGCGAGCGTTCTTGGGCCGGATCTTCGTGCCGCCCCTCCAGGTGGAGACCGTCTTTTCGGTCACTCCAAGGATGCGCGCCCACGTCACCAGGTCGGCGCTCGGCAGCATCTTGAACAGCTCCGCTGCGGCCACTTCCGGATTGCTCGGGTCATCGAGCACTTGAACCCGTAGCTGGGTCTCGATGCGATCCAGCGTGTCGTTGAGCACCATAAGCAGCCTGCGCGTCTTCATGATGTCGCCGGCTTCGGCAGCCCGCACCAGCAGGCTGTGATTGACCCACAAGACATTAAGCTCTGCGGCTTCAATGCCCGCCTGGTGCAGGTCGATGAGCGCATCGGCGATCCGGTTGAGACCGCTCGGGCTGGTCGTGTCGAGGCCACCCGGATCAGGAAGCGCATCCTCGGCGGCCTCGACGGCGGCGAGCTTGGCCTCAATGGACTGAGCAGGAGGCATCAATACTCCCTTCAACTACTTACGCACACAGAACTTTGCTTACCTTAATGCCTCGCGTTCTGGATTTCTTCCTCTTGGTTGCTTAAGGGAAGCGCTGAGTCAATGCGGCACTTCGTTGGTCGAGCGTGGCGAGGCCTTCGGACGGCATGGTGCCCACGAGGGGTTTCGACAAGCTCAACCAGCGCTGGTGGCGTTGATCAGCAGCCTCACCCGCCCGTTCAGGGCATGAACCTGAGACCGTCGCCACCTGAGCCCTCGAGCTTGTCGGCCCAGCCAGCCCGACAGCCCATATGCCCAGCAGTGGGCTGATAGTGGCCCGTCTCGTGGCCGCCGACACTCGTGAACTGCCCGGTTCAATCTCGGCCGGTGGAAACACGGGGCACAGGGAACCGGCTCACTATGCTCACCCGGGTGAGCACGACGCTGCCGTCGGATGTCACCGACGCAACCTCATCGGGTGCTGCGCTGCGCCGTTTTCTGCACGGCCTGCCCGGCGTCGATCAGGTGGGTGCCGACCAACGCGCCGCTGCCCTGGGCGCCCGGTCGATCAAGACCTCCAGTAAGCAGTGGGCGCTCGACCTCGCCGTCCGGATGGTCGACCTGACCACGCTGGAGGGCATGGACACCGCAGGCAAAGTGCGCGCGCTGTGCAGCAAGGCGATGCGTCCCGACCCGGCCGACCCCTCGTGCCCGCATACCGCAGCGGTTTGCGTGTACGGCGATCTGGTGGGGGTGGCCAAGGACGCCCTGGGTGACTCCGGCGTGCACGTGGCGGCGGTTGCCACCGCGTTCCCGTCCGGCCGGGCCTCGCGAACCGTCCGGCTGGCCGACACCGCCGAGGCGGTGGCCGCGGGGGCCGACGAGATCGACATGGTGATCGATCGCGGCGCCTTTCTGGCCGGGCGCTACCTCGAGGTCTACGACGACATCGTCGCCGTCCGCGAGGCCTGCGGTGAGGCGCATCTGAAGGTGATCTTCGAGACCGGCGAGCTGCAGACCTACGACAACGTGCGCCGGGCCTCGTGGCTGGCCATGCTGGCCGGAGCGGACTTCATCAAGACCTCCACCGGGAAGATTCAGCCGGCGGCCACCCTGCCGGTGACCATGGTGCTGGTCGAGGCCGTCCGCGACTTTCGCGAGGCGACCGGCACCATGGTGGGGGTCAAGCCGGCCGGCGGCATTCGCACCGCCAAAGACGCGATCAAGTACCTGGTGATGGTGAACGAGGTCGCCGGGCCCGACTGGCTGAACCCCGACTGGTTTCGGTTCGGCGCCTCCACCCTGCTCAACGACCTGCTGATGCAGCGCACCAAGCTGGCCACCGGGCGCTACAGCGGCCCCGACTATTTCACCCTCGACTGAGAACGGGGAGCACCAGCCTCATGACCACCTTCGACTACGCGCCCGCGCTCGAGTCGCGCTCGATCGTCGCCATCAAGCCGCGCTACGGGCTGTTCATCGGCGGCGAGTTCGTCGACGGCCGCGGCCAGAGCTTCACGACCATCGACCCGGCCACCGAAGAGGCGCTCGCCGAAGTGTCCGAAGCGTCCGAGGACGACGTCGACCTGGCCGTTCAGGCCGCTCGCAAGGCGTTTCGCTCCTGGTCACGGATGAGTGGCGCCGAGCGCGGCACGTACCTGTTTCGGATCGCGCGGATCATTGCCGAGCGGTCCCGCGAACTGGCCGTGCTGGAGTCGATCGACAACGGCAAGCCGATCAAAGAATCCCGCGACGTCGACGTGCCGACCGTCGCGGCGCACTTCTTCTACTACGCGGGCTGGGCCGACAAGCTTGAGCACGCCGGGTTCGGGCCCAACCCGCAGCCACTGGGCGTGGCCGGCCAGGTGATTCCGTGGAACTTCCCGCTGCTGATGCTGGCCTGGAAGATCGCCCCGGCGCTGGCCTGCGGCAACACCGTGGTGCTGAAACCGGCCGAGACCACCCCGCTGACCGCGCTGCTGTTCGCCGAGATCTGCCAGCAAGCCGACCTGCCTCCGGGCGTGGTGAACATCGTCACCGGCGCAGAGGCCACCGGACGCGCCCTGGTCGCCCACCCCGGAGTCGACAAGGTCGCCTTCACCGGCTCGACCGAGGTGGGCAAGGCCATCGCCCGCAGCGTCGCCGGCACCGCTCAGCGGGTCACCCTTGAACTGGGCGGCAAGGCGGCCAACATCGTCTTCGACGACGCCCCGCTCGATCAGGCGGTCGAGGGCATCGTGAACGGCATCTTCTTCAACCAGGGCCACGTCTGCTGCGCCGGCTCGCGGCTGCTCGTGCAAGAGTCGGTGAGCGAAGAGGTGCTGGCCAGGCTGAAGCGCCGGATGAGCACCCTGCGGCTGGGTGATCCGCTCGACAAGAACACCGACATCGGCGCGATCAACTCCGCCCAGCAACTGGCCGCGATCCGTGAGCTGTCGGCGGCCGGCGAGGCCGAGGGCGCCGGACGCTGGTCGCCGGCCTGCGCACTGCCCGAACGGGGATTCTGGTTCCCGCCGACCATCTTCACCGGGGTATCGCAGGCGCACCGCATCGCGCGGGAGGAGATCTTCGGGCCGGTGCTATCGATGCTGACGTTCCGCACGCCATCCGAGGCCGTCGAGAAGGCGAACAACACCCCGTTCGGGTTGTCGGCGGGCATCTGGTCCGAGAAAGGCTCCCGGACTCTGTGGATGGCCTCGAAGCTGCGCGCCGGCGTGGTGTGGAGCAATACGTTCAACCGCTTCGACCCGGCCAGCCCGTTCGGCGGTTACAAAGAGTCGGGGTACGGCCGCGAGGGCGGCCGGCATGGGCTGGAAGGGTACCTGCAGTGAGCCGCACCGGCGTTCGCAAGACCTACAAGCTGTACATTGGCGGCGCCTTCCCACGCTCGGAGTCGGGCCGCACCTACCTGGTCAACGACGCCACCGGCGCTCTGCTGGCGAACGCGTCGAAGGCGTCCCGCAAGGACGCCCGCGACGCCGTGCAGGCCGCCCGCAAGGCGTTCGGCGGCTGGTCGGGGCGGGCCGCGTACAACCGCGGCCAGGTGGTGTACCGCGTCGCCGAGGTGCTGGAGTCGCGCCGGGCGCAGTTCGAGGCCGAGATCGTGGCCGCGATGGGCGCCACGCCAGCCGAGGCCGATGCCGAGGTGGACGCCGCGATCGACCGGCTGGTCTGGTACGCCGGATGGTCGGACAAGATCGCCCAAGTGCTCGGGGGCGCGAACCCCGTTGCCGGGCCCTACTTCAACCTGTCGTCGCCGGAGCCGACGGGGGTGGTGGCCGTGGTCGCGCCGGAGTCGCCGCTGCTGGGCCTGGTGTCGGTGGTGGCGCCGCTGATCGCGGTGGGCAATACCTGCGTGGTGATCGCCTCGCAGCCGGCACCGCTCCTGGCGATCACGTTCGCCGAGGTGCTGGCCACCTCCGACGTGCCCGGCGGGGTGGTGAACATTCTCACCGGTGACGCCGCCGAGATCGCGCCCTGGCTGGCCAGCCACCTGGACGTCAACGGCCTCGACCTGACCGGGGTGACCCACACCGACCTGGCCCGCGACCTCGAGATCGCCGCCGCCGGGAACCTGAAGCGGGTGCGACGCCCCGGCGTCGAGAATCTAGCGATGTCGCCCGCGCTCGACCGGATGACCCGTTTTCTGGAGATCAAGACCGTCTGGCACCCGTTGGGGGTGTGATCCGCCCGCGCTTAGAGGTCGGCGCCCCGGCGGAAACAATGACCACCACCGCCAATCAATTCGGGGTGTGATCCGCCCGCGCTTAGAGGTCGGCGCCCCGGCCCCACGTTCGCCGGGCGAACAAGGCTAGGAGCCGACGACGAGATGTGCTTCGGCAGTGCAGTGGGGCATCGGTTGACTGTGCTCGCCGAGAAGTGCGAGTTATCGAAGGAGGTACTGATCAGTGGCGACTTCGCCGCAGCCAAATGAGAGTTATGGAGCTTCGGCGGCGTTGCCATAACGCGCGTTTCGCCGCAACTGCGCCGAGTTCGGGCTGAGGGCTCCTCCATAACGCTCGAATGGCCGCAGAGTTGCCCGCGAGGCAGAGCAGGCCCCGATCAAGGCCGACTGGCACCGCACGGGGTCTGACCCAACAACGCTTCTAGGTCTCGCCGAGGCGATCATCGAAGGCAACGCGGGTCGAACGTGTCCAAGCGCCCTCACCAACCACGTGGACCCCTCAGGCCTCGACAACCGGATCAACCAACCTCAGCCGGCGCGTTCACAGGCCGACCCAGAAGCTGCACCCGGCCGAAACACGGGCGATACATCGGGTCGGTTTACTGTGCCGATGGACCTGAACACCATCACGCGGTTTCGGCGCCCGCGCTCGCGCGGAGACTTGGTCCTGGCCCCGGGTGAGACGCTGCTGGCCGGCGGAACCTGGCTGTTCTCTGAACCGCAACCCGAGACATCCGGCCTGGTCGACCTGACCGCGCTCGGTTGGACGCCCCTTAAGGTCAGCGATGCCGGGCTGCGGATCGCCGCCACCTGCACGATCGCCGAACTGCTTGCGTTGCCGCAGCAGCCGGGCTGGACGGCCCAGCCGTTCTTTCGGGCCTGCGCCGACGCGCTGTTGATGTCGTTCAAGATCTGGGGGCTGGCCACGGTGGGCGGCAACATCTGCCGCTCGTTCGCCGCCGGCTCGATGACCACGCTGGCCGCGACCCTTGACGCCGAGGCCGAGATCTGGTGCCCGGACGGCACCGACCGCCGCGAACCGGTGGCCGGGCTGATCACCGGCAACGGCACCAACACGCTCGCCCCGGGCGAGGTACTGCGGGCGATCGAGATTCCGCATCGCACCCTGGTGGCCACCACGGCACTGCGCAAGATCGCGCTGGCGAAGCTGGGCCGCTCCGGTGCGGTGCTGACCGGACGGCTCGACCCGGACGGGTCCGCGCTGTTCGTGATCACCGCCGCCACGCTGCGCCCGGTGCTGCTGCGCTACCCCGAACTTCCGGACGCCGCCACGCTGCGCGCCGATGTCGCCGACGCCCCGGACTACTACACCGACCCGCTCGGTGCCGCCGATTGGCGCCGGCAGGTCAGCCAGGTGCTGATGGACGAGGTGCGCGTCGAGTTGGCGGGGGGTGCCCGATGACTGCCGAGGGAGTGGGGAGCCCGATGAACAGACCGGTCCCGGCTGCGGACCTGACCGCCGAAGGCACTGTCTCGACCACGGACGGGACCGCCGGGCCCGGGTGCGTCGAAACCCAGGCCGCCGACGAAATCCACTGCACGGTGGACGGCGCCGCGCTGGACGGCGTCCCCGCCCCCGGTCAGTGCCTGCGCACCTTCCTGCGCGAGCACGGGCACCTGGGCATGAAGAAGGGCTGCGACGCCGGCGACTGCGGCGCCTGCTCGGTGCTGCTGGACGGACGCCCGGTGCACTCCTGCCTGGTGCCGGCCGTCCGCGTCGACGGGGCCGAGGTCACCACAGCCTCCGGCCTGGGCACCGCTGACGACCTGCACCCGATGCAGCGGTCGTTCTGCGACAACTTCGGCTTCCAGTGCGGGTTCTGCACCGCCGGCATGATCGTGACCGCGTCCACCCTGACCGCCGACGACGTCGACGACCTGCCCCGGTTGATGAAGGGCAACCTGTGCCGCTGCACCGGTTACCGGTCGATCCGGCAGTCGATCCGGGCCGGCCTGACCGGGGCGGCGACGATCACCGACCAGCCCGCGCCGGGCGAGGCGGCGGTGGGCCGCTCGGTTCCGCCGCCGGCCGGACGCCGGGTGGTGACCGGCACCGAGCCGTACACGTTCGACGTGGTGATGCCGGGCGCGCTGCACCTGCGGCTGCTCAACTCGCCGCATCCACATGCCCGGATCGTCGCCATCGACACCGCGGCCGCCGAGGCGCTGCCGGGCGTCGAACTGGTGCTCACCCACCGCAATGTGCCCGGCGTCCGGTACTCGACGGCCCGGCACGAGCACCGCGTCGACGACCCGGACGACACTCGGATGCTCGACGACGTCGTCCGGTTCCGCGGCCAGCGGGTCGCCGCCGTGGTCGCGACGACGGCCGCGATCGCCGAGCAGGCCTGCCGGTTGATCGAGGTCGACTACCAGGTGCTACCGGCCGTCTTCGATCCCGAGGCGGCGCGGTCGCCCGGTGCCCCGCTGATCCATCCCGACCGGACGCCGGCCGACCGGGTCGACGAGGCCCACCGGAACGTCATCGTCGGGCTGCACGAGGGTCACGGCGGCGACGTGGACGCCGCGCTGGCGGCGTCCGACGTCACGGTGAGTGGGGTCTGGCAGACCCAGCGGGTCAGCCATGCCCAGCTGGAGACGCACGGCACCATCGGCTGGCTGGATGACGCCGGCCGGCTGACCCTGCGCACCTCCACCCAGGTGCCGTTCCTGGTCCGCGACGAGCTCAGCCTGCTGCTGGAGCTGCCCCGCGAGCGGGTCCGGGTGTTCACCGGACGGGTGGGCGGAGGTTTCGGCGGCAAGCAGGAGGTGTTCACCGAGGACCTGGTCGGGCTCGCCGTGCTGCGCACCGGGCGTCCGGTGCAGTTCGAACTGAGCCGCGCCGACGAGTTCTGCCGCACCTCCGTGCGGCATCCGATGCGGGTCGGGGTGAGTCTCGGGGCGTCCGCGGACGGCCGGCTGACCGCGTTGAAGCTCGACCTGCTCTCGGACACCGGCGCCTACGGCAACCACTCCCGCGGGGTGATGTTCCACGCCTGCGCCGAGTCGATCTCGCTGTACAACGTGCCGGTGAAGCGGGTGGACGCCGAGGTGGTCTACACCAACAACGTGCCCTCGGGCGCATTCCGCGGCTACGGGCTGGGGCAGGTGATCTTCGGCGTCGAATCAGCCCTGGACGAGTTGGCCGTCGCCCTGGACATCGACCCGTTCGAGCTGCGCCGGATCAACATGGTCCGCGACGGCGACCCGCTGCTCACCGCGCACGCCGAGCCGGAAGCCGATCTGGTCTACGGCAGCTACGGGCTCGACCAATGCCTCGACCTGGCGGAAGCTGCCCTGACCAGGGGGAACGGCGTGGCGGCGCCGTCCGGCCCGAGCTGGCGCAGCGGCGAAGGCATGGCGGTCGCGATGATCGCCACGATGGCCCCGTTCGGGCATATCTCGCGCACCACGGTCACCCTGCACGCCGACGGCCGCTACCACCTGGGCGTGGGCACCTCCGAGTTCGGCAACGGCACCACCACCGTGCACACCCAGATCGTGGCGACCGCCCTGCACACCGGCGTGGACCGGATCGTGGTGCACCAGTCCGACACCGACGCGGCCCCCTACGACACCGGCGCCTTCGCCTCGGCCGGCACCACGGTCGCCGGCAAGGCGTTGTACTCCGCCGCGCTCAGCCTGCGCACAACACTGCTGACCGCGGCCCACACGCTCACCGGGGCGCCGGCGTCCGATCTGACCCTCGATGCGGACGGGGTGGTCGCCGGTGAGCGCCGGCTCAGCTTCGCGGAGCTGATCGCGGCGGTGCACGACGAGCATCGGGTCGGCGACACCCTGGTGGCCAACGGCGCGGAACTCGGCGACGTCCGCTCGCTGGCCTGGAACGTGCACGCCTTCCGGGTCGCGGTGGACGTCGACACCGGCGAGGTGCGCATTCTGCAGTCCGTCCAGGCCGCGGACGCCGGCACGGTGATGAACCCCGAGCAGTGCCGCGGCCAGGTCGAGGGCGGCGTGGCTCAAGCGATCGGCTCGGCACTACTGGAGGAGGTGCTGGTGGCCGACGGCGTCGTGCTCAATCCGGCCTTCCGCACCTACCGGGTGCCGCAACTCGCCGACATCGGCGACACTGAGGTCTACTTCGCCCAGACCAGCGACGATCTCGGACCCTTCGGCGCCAAGTCGATGAGCGAATCCCCGTACAACCCGGTCGCCGCCGCCCTGGGCAACGCGATCCGCCGGGCGATCGGCGTCCGGCCCTACGAGACGCCGTTCAGCAAGGACCGGGTCTGGCGGCTGGCCGCCGGCTGAAACCCGCCACCGGTACGCGGGGACGGTTCTCTCCGGTCCACACCGGTACGCGGGGACGGTTCTCTCCGGTCCGGAACGCTTCGAAATGGACCGAAAAGAACCGTCCCCGGCGTACCACCGCCGAGGGTTGGTTGCGCTTGTCGAAACCCCTCAGCAGCACACCCTGGTCTCGACAAGCTCGACCAACGAGGAACTACTCAGACCCGCTTGGCCAGATCTCTGGACGCCGCAGCGACACGCTGGGCGACGTCCGGCTCGTCGACGGTCAGCAGGGTGTCGTCGGCGACCACCGGACGGCCGTGCACCAGCAGCAGGGCCAGCGGCGGCTGGGCGGCCAAAGTGAGCGCCGCGACCGGGTCGACCAACCCGGCGTGATCGACGGTGTCGACCTGCCACAGGGCGACATCGGCCAATTTGCCGACCTCGAGCGAGCCCAGTTCGCGATCGCGCCCGAGTACCTTCGCTCCGCCCATGGTGGCCATCCACAAGGCCTTTCGGCCCGACATTCGGTCGGCTCCGGCCCGCAACCGGTTCATCATCACGGCCGCCCGGACTTCTTCGCCCAGCTTGCCCGACTCGTTCGACGCCGCCCCGTCCACGCCGAGCCCGACCGCGACACCCGCGTCCAGCAACTGCGGCACCGGCGCCACCCCCGAACCCAGCCGGGCGTTCGAGGTGGGGCAGTGCGCCATCCCGGTACCGGTGGCGGCGAAGCGAGCGATCGCGGCGTCGTCCAGGTGCACACAGTGCGCCATCCAGACGTCCGGGCCGAGCCAGCCCACCGACTCCAGGTACTCGGTCGGAGTCATACCGAACCGCTCCCGGGTGTAGGCGTCCTCATCGAGAGTTTCCGAGCCGTGGGTGTGCAGCCGGACGCCGAGGTCACGGGCCAGTGCCGCCGCTTCGCGCAGCAGATCGGCGGTCACCGAGAACGGTGAACACGGTGCCAGCGCGACCTGGGCCATCGCTTCGCGGGACGGATCGTGATGTGCCGCGACCGCCTCAGCACTGGCCCGCAGGGCGGCCGCGGTGGTCTCGACGGCGAAGTCCGGCGGCAGCCCGCCGTCCGAGGCGCCCAGGTCCATCGAACCGCGGGTGGCGTGCACCCGTACCCCGATCTCAGTCGCCGCAGCGACGATGCCACCCACGATGTCGCCGGAGCCCTGCGGAAACACGTAGTGGTGATCGGCGACCAAGGTGCAGCCTGAGCGGGCCAGTACCCCCATCGCGCCCAGCGCCGCCACGTGGGTGAGGTCGGCATCGATTCGCGCCCAGATCGGGTACAGCCTCGTCAGCCAGTCGAAGAGGACCGAGTCCTGGGCATATCCCCTGGTCAGCCATTGGTACAGGTGATGGTGGGTGTTGATCAGCCCCGGGGTCAGCAACCGCCCGCGACCGTCCACTCTGGTCAACCCGACCGGTTCGCCGGACGGCGAGCCGTCCGGCGCCCTGCCGTCCAGCGCCCAGGCCGGCGGAGCTCCGCCGCCCACGGCGACGATCTCGGCGCCGTCGATCACCAGATGCCCGTCGGGGTACTCCGTACCGGCTGCGTCGACCGTGACGAGGTGGGCACCGGCGATCACCGTGCGAGCGATCACGCCGGCACCACCGCACAGTGGATCGCTCCCGAGCCGGTCGCCAACGGCTCAGCCCCCGCTCCGGTGCGCGCCGCGATCACCTCGGCCATGATCGACACCGCCGTCTCCATCGGGGTGGACGCCCCCAGGTCGAGCCCAATCGGCGAGTGCAGCCGGGCGATCGCCTCGGCACTGACTCCGGCATGGCGCAGCAACGCCACCCGACGGGTGTGGGTGTGCCGCGACCCCATCGCCCCCACGTACCCGGCCGGCCCGGCCAGCGCCACCTGCAGGGCCGGAATGTCGAACCGCTCCTCGTGGCTGAGCATCGCGATCACGCTGCGCCGGTCGAGTTGCGTCGCCGCCAGGTAGCGGGCCGGCCACTCCACGACCACCTCGTCGGCGTCGGGAAACCTCTGGTTCGTCGCGAATGTCGCCCGGGCGTCCACCACGCTCACCCGGTAGCCGAGTTGCCCACCGAGCCGGCTCAACGCGCCGGCCACGTCCATCGCGCCGACGATCACCAGCCGCGGCCGGACCCTGTTCACCAGCACGGCGAACTCCAGGTCGCCGGAGGCTTCGAGACTGCCGCAGCGCCCGTCGACGGTTCGCTCGGCGAGTTCGGCACGCACCGCGGCCAGCACCTCTCGCGGCAGCACGGCGTCGCCGCCGGTCGGCGTCACCACCCGTCCCAGCAGGTCGGACGGCCCACGCGAGACCAGCGCCAGCGCGGCGTCCCGACCCGCCGCGGCTGCCCGCAACTCGGCGATCAGATCGATGCGCGATGGGTCCAGCTCGTGCGCCAGCACCCGCAACTGGCCGCCGCACGACAACCCGGTCGCGAACGCCCACTCGTCGAACCCGAGGTGTTCGGTGCACACGCCACCCGCCGCCAGCACGCCCGTCGCCAGTTCATGCGCCCGAGCCTCGGCGCAGCCACCCGAGACCGCACCCAGCACGCGCTGCTGAGTCGCTGCCGAACCACCCACCACGGCCATCGATGCCCCGACCGGACGCGGTGCGCTGCCCAGCACCCGGGTGACGGTCACCACCGCGACGGGCGCACCGGCGTCCAGGGCGGTCAGCAGTTGGTCGGCGATCTCGAACATCACGTCCCCTTCCGGGCAGAGCGGTGCTGCTTGCCGATCAGCATCGCCCGGCCCTGTTCCAGTGCGGTGAAGACAGTGTTAACAACACTCGCGCGCCCGCGATACGGGGTCACTGAGGCCACAGGATTATTCCCGCCGCCCAAACGGACGGTGCAGCTTCTTCATGCAGGAGGGTCGCGATGGCGACAGACACAGTGCACGCCTCAGAAGTCACCAAGGCCCGAGTGCATCCAGTTGACGAGGTGCTCCCCGCGCCACGATTGGCAGCTTACGGCTTTCAGCACGTGCTGGCGTTCTACGCCGGCGCAGTGCTGGTGCCGATTCTGGTCTCCAGCGCCTTGGGACTGACCAGCGAGCAGCTCATCCATCTGATCAACGCCGACCTGTTCACCTGTGGCATCGCATCGATCCTGCAGGCAGTCGGCTTCGGCCGGGGCGCCTGGAGGGTCGGCATCAAGTTGCCGCTGCTGCAAGGCGTCACGTTCACCGCGGTCTCGCCGATGATCGCCATCGGCATGGCGGTGATCGGCACCGGCGGCACCCCGGTCGACGGCCTGCTGACCATCTACGGCGCGGTCATCGTGGCCGGCCTGTTCACCTTCTTCGTTGCGCCGTTCTTCGCCAAGCTGCTGCGGTTCTTTCCGCCCGTGGTGACCGGGTCGATCATCTTGATCATTGGTGTCGCCCTGGTTCCGGTCGCCGCCGGTGACATCTCGTTCGGCGCGATCGGCGGCCTCAACGGCGTCGTGATCGACGCGACCGGCGCCTACACGCCGGTGGAAATGTTCGACTACTCGCTGCGCAACCCCGAACTGATGCTGAAGAACCTCGCCTATGCGGGCGGCACGCTGGCGCTGATCCTGGTGGTGCAGCGCTTCACCCGCGGCTTTCTGCAAACCATCGCGGTGCTGCTCGGCCTGGTGGCCGGCACCCTGGTGGCCTTCTTCCTGGGCGACGCCCATTTCGACGACGTCGCCTCGTCGAGCTGGATCGGCGTAACCACCCCGTTCTACTTCGGCGTTCCGCAGTTCTCGATCACCGCGATCCTGTCGATGATCATCGTGATGCTGATCACCATGGTCGAGACCACCGGCGACGCCTACGCCACCGGCGAGATCGTCGGCAAGCGGGTGCGGCCCTCCGACATCTCGGCCGCGATCCGGGCCGACGGCCTGGCCACCACGCTGGGCGGCGTGCTGAACTCATTCCCCTACACGGCGTTCGCCGAGAACGTCGGCCTGGTGCGGCTCACCCAGGTGAAGTCACGCTGGGTGGTCGTCGCGGCCGGCAGCATCATGATCATCCTCGGCCTGCTGCCCAAGGCGGCCGCAATCGTGGCCGGCATTCCGCACCCGGTGCTCGGCGGTGCGGCACTCGCCCTGTTCGCGGCGGTGGCGGTGGCCGGCATCCAGACCCTGCAGAAGGTCGACTTCACCGACCACCGCAACGGCATCGTGGTCGGCACCACGATCGGCGCCGCCGGGCTGATCACCGGCTACGGTGCGATCGCCGGCGCCTTCCCGGGCTGGGCCCAGATCTTCTTCGGCTCGGGCATCACCCTGGGCGCCATCGTCGCGATCGGGCTCAACCTGCTCTTCTTCCACACCGGCGGCGGCCACGGCCAAGCGGTGGCGGGGCGTCCGGGGGTCTCACTGGTCACCATCGAACAGACCAACACGATGACCCGCGACGCGTTCGCCGACACCTTCGGTGACCTGGTGCAGGGAGCCCCGTGGGCGGTCGACGCCGCGTTCGCCGCCCGTCCGTTCGAGGACGCCTACGCGTTGCGGGCCGCCTTCCAAGACGCCCTGCTCGGTGCGACCGAAGAACAGCAGTTGGAGTTGCTGCGGTCGTTCCCCGACCTGGGCAGCCTGCAAGACACCGCGCACGCCCGCTACGCCGATGACCACAGCGTCAAGGGCCTGCCGGAGCTGGCCGGTGAAGACCTCGACGACCTCAACGAGCTGACCACCGCCTTCGAGCAAAAATTCGGCTTCCCGCTGGTGGTCAGCGCCGCCGACGTCGACCGTTACGAGAAGGTGATCGCGCACGGCTGGACGCGGCTGGCCAACTCGCCGGCCGCCGAGAAGGCGGCGGGGCTGCTCGAAGTGGCGAAGATCTTGAACCACCGGTTCAACGAGAAGGTGGCCGACGCCAACCCGATCGCTGCCGCCAAGGCTGCGATCGCAGCCGAGTACGGGCACTGAGTTGGGCACCGCAGCAGGGCCCGCGGCACCACCTGCCGCACCACCGCCCAGTGCGACGGGTGCCACCGCGGGCGTGCACCGCGGGCACCTGCTGCACATCACCGGCGCCACCGGGCTGGCCGGTGCCGACGACAACCTGGTCTCCGTGCCCGACGGCGCGCTCGTGGTGGACGCCACGGGCCGCGTCGCCTGGACCGGTCGGTTCGCCGAACTGCCGTCGGACTACGCCTCCTGGCCGGTGCTCGGCGACGGTTCGGCGATTCTGCTGCCCGGCTTCGTCGACACCCACCTGCACTACCCGCAGACCTACACCACCGACGCCTACGGGGGCGGCCAGCTTCTGGAGTGGCTGGAGCACTGTGTATTCCCGGCCGAGGCGCGGCTGGCGTCCGACGACTATGCGCAGGTGATCGCGCGGCGGTTCACCCGGCGCCGGGCGCAGGTCGGCACCACCGCGGCGATGGTATTCGGTTCGGCCTTCCCCGGCGCCCAGGACGCCTTATTCGAAGCGACCCGAGCGGCCGGATTGCGTCTGGTGTCGGGCCGCGGCATTCAGACCGTCGGGCCGGCCAGCGCAGCCCCACTGATCACCGGTGAGGATCAGGCGATCACGCTGGTGGCCGACGAGATCGACCGCTGGCACTGCGCCGACACCGGCGACGTGGCGTCCGCACTGCTGCATGTGGCGGTGGTGCCGCGGTTCTCGTTGTCGGTCACCCCGCGCACCCTGGCGGCGCTCGGCGAGCTGTACGCCGGCGTCCGCGAACGCGGGGTGTACGTGCACACCCACCTGAATGAGAACAACCGTCCGGGCGACGGCGAGATCGCCGCCGTCCGCGATCTGTACCGGGTACACAGCTATCTCGACACCTACGACGGACGCTTTCTGCCCGGCTCGAAGGTGGGCGGCGAATCGCTGCTCGGGCCGCGCACGATCATGGCCCACGCCGTGCACTGCACCGACGCCGAACTGGCCAGGCTGGCGGCCTCGGGCACGGCGATCGCACATTGCCCCACCTCGCAGCAGTTTCTCGGCTCGGGCACCATGCCGTGGCGCCGCACGATCGCGCACGACGTGACTGTGGCGCTGGGCACCGACGTGGGCGCCGGCGACGAATGGCTGATCCCGCGGGTGGCGAACGACGCCTACAAGGTGCACCTGTCAGAACCCGCCGACGCCTCGGTGGCACTGAGCCCGCCGCAACTGCTCTACCTGGCCACCCTGGCCGGCGCGCAGGCGCTCGACCAGGGCGACCGGTTCGGCAACTTCGACCTGGGCAAAGAGGCTGACTTCGTCACCATCGACCCCGGCCGTGACGAGTTGTTCGCGCTCGCTGTGGCCGCGGCCGGGAATGAACCCGACGAGCACCGCGCGCTCCACCAGTTGCTGTTCACCGTGCTGATGGGGCTGCGCGAGGCAGCCATCGCGCAGGTGCACGTGCAGGGGCGGCAGGTGGTGGCCCCCGACTTCGACGCGGTGCCGGACGCTGACCGGCTCACCCACCGGGTGGCCTGATGCGCAACACGCCCACCCCGGACGAGCCGCCGCTCGGCCCGGTCGTGGGTCTCGTGCTCGCGGCCGGACGCGGCGCCCGAGCCGGCGGGCCCAAAGCGCTGCGCCGCACCGACGACGGCACTGCCTGGGTGGTGCTGGCCGTGGAGCGACTGCTCGCGGGCGGCTGTACCGAGGTGATCGTGGTGCTGGGTGCCGAGGTGATGCGGGCCCGCAAGCTGGTGCCCGCCCATGCGACCGCCGTCTACGCGCCGAGCTGGGAGCGCGGGTTGTCGGCCTCGTTGCGAACCGGCCTGGCCAGCGCCGAGTCGGCGGGCACCGCTCCCCCGTCGGCAGTGGCGGTGACGCCGGTGGACATTCCCGGCGGCAACCCCGAGACGTTGCGCCGGCTGCTGCCCTACCTGGCGACCGACTGCCTGGTCAGAGCCACTTTCGACGGTCGCCCCGGCCACCCGGTGCTGATCGGACGTGAGCACTGGCGCGACCTCGCCCGCTCACTCAGCGGCGACGAGGGCGGCGGCTCGTACCTGCGGGCCCACGGCGTCCGGCTGGTCGAGTGCGGCGACCTGGAGTCGGGCGAGGACGTCGACGAGTAGTCCCGGCATCGGTCATCGCCGGTCGAGCCCCACCCGCCGGTCGAGACCTACCCGCCGATCGAGACCTACCCGCCGATCGAGACCCACCCGCCGGTCGAGCCTGTCGAGACCCACCCGCCGATCGAGCCCCACAAAACCCACCCGCCGGTCGAGCCTGTCGAGACCCACAAAACCCACCCACCAGTCGAGCCCGACGAGACCCACCCGCCGGTCGAGCCTGTCGAGAACCACCCGTCGATCGAGCCTGTCGAGACGTGGACTCGGGCACCCTGACCAGGGGTTTCGACAGCCCCAAGTTTCGACAAGCTCACGGTTTCGACGTAGCTCACGGTTTCGACAAGCTCAACCAACGATGGATGGCTTGAGCGGCACCCTTCTCGTGTCGTGTCACATGCGCTCGGGTGCCACGATGCCCAGCAGGTCCAGACCCTTGCCGAGCACCGTCCGGGTGGCCGCGCAGATCGCCAAACGGGACGTCCGCACCTCACCCTCGCTCTTCAGCACCGGGCACTGTTCGTAGAAGCTGCTCAGCGCGGTGGCAGTGTCGAACAGGTAGGTGCAGAGCTTGTGCGGCTGCAGGCTGACCGCCACCTCGGCGACCACCTCGCCGAACCGCGACAGCAACAGCGCGAGCGCCTGCTCGGCGGGCTCGTCGAGCACCGTCACACCATCGAAGGCCCACCCTTCGGCCCCGGCCTTGCGCAGGATGCCGCTCACCCGGGCGTGGGCGTACTGCAGGTAGGGCCCGGTGTTGCCGGTGGTGGCGACCATCCGGTCGGCGTCGAAGACGTAGTCCTTGTGCAGCGAGGTGGACAGGTCGGCGTACTTCACCGCCGCCATCGCGATCTCGGGCGCGGCCACCTCCTCAGCCAGGTCGAGCAGGGTGTCGAGGGTGACGGTCTTGCCGTCGCGGGTCTTGAACATCTTGCCGTCGGGGCCCAGCACCGACCCGAAACCCACGTGCTCGAGCAGCCCGTCCTGAGGAACCCAGCCGGCCGTCCGGGCCACCGCGAAGACCTGCGCAAAGTGATGCGCCTGCGGCGAGCCGACCACGTAGATGATGCGCTGGGCGTCGAGCTCGCCGAACCGGTAGCGCACCGCGGCCAGGTCGGTGGCGGCGTAGCCGAACCCGCCGTCAGACTTGCGCACGATCAGCGGCGCGTCATCGCCCGGCACGAACACCACCAGGGCGCCGTCGTCGACCACCGCGATGCCGGCTGCCTCAAGATCGGCGGCCACCGTGGGCAGCTTGTCGTTGTACAGCGACTCACCGGCCAGGTCGTCATCGGTGAGCAGTACCCCCAGCCGGGCGTAGGCGGCGTTGAACCCGGCCTTCGACACCTCGATCAACGACCGCCAGATGGCCCGGGTCTGCTCGTCGCCGCTCTGCAGCGCGACAACCCGGCGACGGGCGGCATCTGCAAAGGCCTCGTCGCCACGAAAGTGTTCCTGGGCACGCCGGTACAGTGCGACCGACGAGTCGAGGTCGAGGGTGTCGGCGTCGATGCCCTCGAACAGGATCTGCTCCACCAGCATGCCGAACTGGGTGCCCCAATCGCCGATGTGGTTCTGCGCGATCACGGTGTGGCCCTGGGCGCGCAGCACCCGGGCGAAGCAGTCGCCGATGATGGTGGAGCGCAGGTTGCCAACGTGCATCGGCTTGGCCACGTTGGGTGCCGAGTAGTCGATCACCACCCGCTTCGGCTCTGGCGCCTGCTCTATCACGGCATCCGGCTGATGCAGAATCTGGGTGACCACACCGGCCAGAACCTCACGCTTGAGCCGGATGTTGATGAAACCCGGCCCGGCGATCTCGAGCGGTTCGCACAGATCGGCAAGATCAGCCTCGGCGACGATCCGGGCCGCGATCTCGCGCGGCGGCCTGCCCTCGGCCTTGGCCAGGCGCAACGCCACGTTGCTCTGGAAATGCCCGAACTGGGGTTTGGTCGCCGGACGCAGTTCGGGGTCTACCCCGGTGACGGCCTGGAAACGTTCAGTGAGCAGCACGGGCAGGGAAAGCACGGGTCAATCCTCCCACGTCGCGCGGTGGCTGCCGCGCAAAGTCGCAACCAAGGGCACGCCCACCACGCCGGGCCGGCGCCCGTCATTGCCAGCCCGATCTGCAACCTTCGCGGCCAGCGACGATGCGCTCGCGGCGTTGGAGTGGATCGGGCCACGAGTGTGAAATCTTCGCACCAGTACGATCGTCGCCCGCTGCCGCCGCTGACCACGGTGTCAGGCGCGCGAAGAATTCACACTCCTGCCCGGAGTCCCCCACCATCATCGAGGCAATGATCGAGACCGCAGCGACGCCGAGCGCGTCCGGGCCGTCGGCGCGCGGGAAGAACCCTCTTCGACCCAGTGTGCGGGTGGGCCTGACCAGCCCTATGGAGGCGCCGATTTTCCCTGGTCGAGCGTGTCGAGAGCTCGTACATGCCCCCCGCGGCAAGGGGTTTCGACGTCGCTCAACCAGCGGTGATTACGCTGCTCAGCAGCCCCTTAGGGAAACGCTGATCTTTCGCCGGTCGAGCGTGTCGAGAGCTCGGCCATCATGCTGCGACAAGGGGTTTCGACGCAGCTCAACCAGCGGCAGGCGCACTGATCAGCGCCTCCTCAGGTTAGAATCTGGATTCTCAAATCAACTGCCTGGAGCGCCGCCGGAGCATGATTGACTAGCGCTTGCCTGGGGAAACGCTGATCAATCGTTGGTCGATCTTGTCGAGACCTCGCAGATGCACTGCGGTCAGGGGTTTCGACAAGCTCAACCAGCACAGTCGAGGCGACAGGCGAACCCGATCGAGGAGCATCGTGACCACACCCAGCGTGACCCTGAACGACGGCAACACCATTCCCCAGTTCGGCCTCGGCGTCTTTCTGATGCCGGCCGATCAGACCAAGCAGCATGTGCTCACCGCGCTCGAACTCGGCTACCGGCACATCGACACCGCCGCGATCTACCGCAATGAGCAGGCCGTGGGCGCAGCCATCGCAGAGTCGGGCATCGCGCGCGACGAACTGTTCATCACCACCAAGCTGTGGAACAGCCGCCAGACCGACGCCGAGGCGGCGATCGCCGAATCGCTGCAGAAGCTGGGCCTCGACCACGTCGACCTCTACCTGATTCACTGGCCGACCCCGCAGTACGACACCTATCTGCAGGCCTGGCACAGCCTGCAGAAGATTCGTGCCGATGGCCTGGCCCGGTCGATCGGCGTCTCGAATTTTCATGAGCAGCACCTGCGCCGGGTGATCGCCGAGAGCGACGTGGTGCCGGCGGTGAACCAGATCGAGGTGCACCCCAGCCTGGCCCAGTACGAACTGGTCGGCATCAACGACTCCCTGGGCATCGCCACCGAGGCCTGGAGCCCGCTGGGCCGCACCGCCGACCTGGACCACCCGGTGATCGTCCAAATCGCCGACCGGATCGGTCGCACCCCGGCCCAGGTGATTCTGCGCTGGCACGTGCAGCGTGGGCTGATCGTGTTTCCGAAGGCGTCGAGCCGGGAGCGGCTGCAGCGTAACGCCGACGTCTTCGACTTCGAACTGAGCGCCGACGACATGCTGGCCATCGACGCTCTGGACGCGGGCCACCGGGTCGGCCCCGACCCCGAGACCATGAACGTGCACTGACCGGCGCCCACGAAAGCACTGATCAGCCCAACCACTGCTGGTTGAACCTGTCGAAGCCCCTTGCCAAGGCGGCATAGCCGGGTCTCGACAGGCTCGACCAGCGAAAATCAACGCTCCCTGAGCGTCAGGCCCGGACGGCCTCGTCCACGCTCTTCTCGCGCGGCCCCAACGTGGGCTGGCGCTGGCTCAGCACGTCCCAGATCATCTTGAGGTTGGCGCCCAGCTCGCGCAGCGAGCCGTAGCTCCACGCCTCCTGGTTGGTCTTCGCCGTGTCGTCGCCCACGCCCCAGGCCTCCAAGCCGATCGCCCGGCAGGTGGCCAGCGCGCGGGGCAGGTGATAGGTCTGGCTGACCACGATGGCCCGGCTCACCCCGAAGACCTGCCGGGCCCGCACGCACGAGTCGTAGGTGTCGAAGCCGGCGTAGTCGCCGACCACTTTCTTGGCCGGTACGCCCTTCGCGATCAGGTAATCGCGCATGCCGTCGGTCTCGTTGTAGTGCCGGGTGCTGCTGTCGCCCGAGACCAGGATCGCCTTCACCTTGCCCGCTGCGAACAGTTCATGGGCCACGTCGAGGCGAGCCTGCAGATACCGAGACGGCTGCCCGTCGGCGTACACCTCGGCCCCGAGCACCAGGGCAACCGGCTGCGCGGGCACCTCGTCGACGCTCATCATCCGGTCGTCGGTGACGGCCTTGACGTACCAGGCCGGCCCGATCACCACCACGGTTCCGATCAGGGCCCCGACGACCACCAGCCGGAGAAACACCCGGCCGACCACCCACCCCCGCCGTCGAGCCATACGCCCAGGGTAGGCGTGGGCGGCCCGGCTGCCGGGTAGCCGCGCTGGAGCGGCACCCGATGGAGGCCGTTGCGCATGCGGGCCGCAGGCACTCGTCACTGCCCGCGCACCGTGCTGAGCCGTCGTCCGTTGCCCAGCGCAGGCCCTTGGCGTGTCTCCCGACCTGAAGAAATCGTTGGTCGAGCTTGCCGAGGCCTCGGTCATCGCCCTGTGGCAAGGGGTTTCGACGTGGCTTCGCTACGCCTTCGCTCGCCGGCGGCACTCATGCACACAGCGCAACGAGGCCCGACTCGACAGCCCCACCTGCGGACTCTCTAGACTGCCCGCAATGACCGAGTGGAGCGCCCGGGTGGCCAGCGCCGCGATTCGCGACGTGCCGTTGGAGGCCGACCGGCTCAGTTCGCTCGTCGACGACGAGCGGGCCGGGGCGACGGTCACCTTCGCCGGCGTCGTGCGCAACCACGACCACGGCCGGACGGTGACCGGCATCGACTACCTGGGCCACCCCAGCGCGGCAACGATCATCGCCGAGGTGGCCGTCGAGTTCGCCGGGCGCGAGGGCGTCCACGCGATCGCGGTAGAGCACCGGGTGGGCACTCTGGCGGTCGGCGAGGTGGCCGTGGTGGCCGCGGTGTCAGCCTCGCACCGGGCCGAGGCTTTCGGCACCTGCTCCGACCTGATCGACGCCGTCAAGCAACGGCTGCCGATCTGGAAGCACCAGCACTTCGCCGACGGCACGGCCGAGTGGTCCAACTGCCCCTGACCGCCGCTAGGCGGGGCTGATTCGCCCCCGGCGGGGCAGTTCGGCTGGCAGTGGATCTGCGCAGGGCAGAGTCACCCCCGGCAAGCACCGGCTGCCGGAGGCCCGTCCGGCCACGCAGGGTGGACCCATGGACACCACCACCCTTCCCGACCCGCTGCGGCAACGGCTGGCCGGCGAGCGCATCGGGTTGCTCGACGACCCACAGGGGGAAACGCTGATTCGTCGCTGGTCGAGCATGTCAAGACCTCAAACGGGGCGCTGCGGCTAGGGGTTTCGACAAGCTCAACCACCGATGGACGCGTTGATCGGTACTTCCCTAGGCTGCCGACATGAGTCGCTCTGCCATCGTGCTGGCCGGGGGCCGCTCGGCGCGCATGGGGCGCGACAAGGGAAAACTCGTGCTGCGCGGACGATCGCTGGTCGCTCACGCGGTGGCCGCCTGCCGCGATCGGGGCGGCTGCGATCACGTCGTGGTGGTGGCACCCCATCTGCCCGACGACCTGCCGCCGGGCTCGGCGCTGCTGGCGCTGGAACACCCGCCGTTCGGCGGACCGGTGGCCGGGCTGGCCGCGGGGTTGGCCGCCCTGCCCCCCGCCCAGCCCGACGGCGAGGTGCTGGTGCTGGCCTGCGACCTGCCCCGGGTGGCCGAGATCGTCTCTCTGCTGACCACCGCCGAACTCGGCACCGACGGCACCTGCCTGGTCGATTCGGGCGACGTGCCGCAGTACCTGGCCGGCCGCTATTGCCGCCGGTCCCTGACCAGTGCCCTGCCGGCCGAGGTCGACGGCGCTGCGTTGAAGTCGACGCTGTCCGGCCTCCGGTTGCGGCTGGTTCCCGCCCCCGGGCTGACCTCCGACGTCGACACCCCGGCACAGGCCGACGCCTTTGGCGTCCGGCTCGACTGAGCCGGTCGACGGCACCCCGAGCCGGCACGGCTGGCATCGAGCCGTCACTCGGACCAACAGAGACTGGGCGGCCAAGAAGCAGCGATTTTCGCTGGTCGAGCCTGTCGAGACCTTGGACACGCCGCTACGGCAGGGGGTTACGACAAGCCCAACCACCGTTGGTCGAGCCTGTCGAAACCCCTCGTGAGAGCACTCTGCTCGAGGTCTCGACACGCTCGACCAGCGAAAGATCAGCGGCTCCCTAAGCAATTCTCCCCCTGGCTGTGACCGGACTGTGAGCGCAGACTGACCGATGGTGCCGACAGTTGAGGAGTTCAGATGTCCGGACCGATCGAACCCGCCCCCGGCCGCACACTGAAGGCGACCGACAAACTGCGAGCCGAGCGCGTGCAGTCGGCCGAGGCGGCAGCGGCGAAGCGGCGCAAGCCCACACTCGACGAGCAGGTGCGGGTCGAGCCGAAACGGCGCCGGCCCATCGACGTTCCGGTGCACCACCCCGTCGAGCAACCCCTCGAAGGTCCGGTCGGACAGCAGCCGGCCGAACGTATCGCCGTGGCCGTCGACCCCCGGCGCGGCCAGGTCGAGGCGGGCCCCTCGCTGCAACGCCCGATCGGGGACCTGGTCGAGATCGACCCTCGGGTTCCGCCGCTGCGGGCCGATCCGATTCTGGTGGGGCCGGTGATCAGGTGGCCGATCCCCGAGGGCAACGCCCAGATTCCGGACGCCCCCGCCGTCACCCTCGACCACCATTTCGAGGTGATCCGCTCGGCCGACCTGGTGTCGCTGGTGGTCAGTTCCGCCGGCCTTGAACTGGCCGACGACACGCTCACGGCGGCAGCCGACGGCCCCGGCGGCCTGCTGGTGTTCACACTGCCGTTCCAGCACCTGGGCGAGCGGGCCTTCTACGAGGGCATTCCAGCGCCCGAACCGGACCCGAACAACCCCGCTGGCCCGCCGAAGCCGTCCACCGGGGCAGCCGAAACCCCTGCCTACCCCGTCGACGGCATTCCGGCCCGGGCCAGCCGGGTGGTGGTGCAGGTGCCCGCCGGGGCCACCGTCGAGGTGAGCACCACCGGCTTTCTGGACGCCCTGGCCCGGTTCACCATGGCCGTGCACCCGCTGGCCACGCCCGGCCAGGTGCGCAGCCACGCCACGCTCGCCACCCACCTGGTGAACGTGCTGGCCAATGCCGGGCTGATCCAGCAGGTGACGCAGGCCGACCAGGTGCACCAGGTGCTCGCGCTCGACACCAGCACCGGGGTTGCCCAGTTGGCCCGCACGCTCGCCCAGGTGCGCGCGACGCTGGCCGCACCCGCCGCCACATCGGTCGGCACGCTGGTGGACGACTGGCGGGTCGGCATCGACGTGCCGATCTTTCGCAACCCGGCCAAGCTGAGCCGCCCGCCCGGTGTGGGCGAGACCGCGATCGAGGCGCCCTACCGGCTCGTCATCTCGCCGGCGGCCGACAGCGGCTGGACGCACGCCCACGACCCGGTGCCCGACGGCTCCGGCACGGCCGTCGAGCTGTGGCACACCCGGCTCGGGCATCGCGGCGAAGGCACCGTCAATGAGCAGCCCGAGACGATTCGGGCGATCTGGGCCCGCGACCGCGAGAAGCACCCCAACTGGGCCAGCGCCGAGGTGCCGCCCGGCGAGGATCCGTTCCGCATGTCGCTCAACCCGCGCGACCGCAACATGCTGGTGCGCCAGACCAGTGAGACCTGGGCGAAGAACCGGGTCACGATCACCGACCCCACCCCGGTCGACGCCACCCGCCTCTACCTGTCGAGCCTGGGCGCCTGGCTCGACCTGCACGGCCTGTGGAACACCGACCCGTGGTCGAACCAGCAGATGGGCTCGATCCTGTCGTGGGACCACGAGGCACCGATGGGCCGCGACCAATACGTGCGGGTGGCCTACCCCGGGCACCTGTTCCCATTCGGCCACAAGGCCACCTTGGTCAAGGTGACCGAGCGGAAGATCAAGCCGCCCGACACCAAGGCCACCCTGTTTCAGCGCAAATTCATCGTGGTCGGCGAACCGTGGAAGACCTACGCCGCCCGCGACCTGCCGTTCACCCGGGTCGAGATCGCTCCGACCATCACGCCGATCCTGTCGCCCGAACCGTCACCGGCCGAAGAAGTCACCTGCTTCGTGGTGCAGGCCGGTGGCGGGGTATTCCAGTTCGTACTGCACTGCCTCGACATCGACGGCCACGAGGCCAAGCTGCCGACAGGCCTGGTCTGGGTTGCCGACGGTGCGGTGCGTCCGTTCCCGGCCGGCAAAGACCCGGGCACCCTATTCGCCGGCCTGGGCGAGACCAACGGCCTGGGCCAGAACATCGCATTCGTGCCCTCCGAACCCGGCGGCAAGGACACCGCCGTGCCGACCACCGCTCTCAGCTTCGTCGGCGACGACCTGCAAACCACGGCGGTGCCGCACTTGAAGGCCGCGAAGGCGTCCATTCCGGCCGTTGAGCGAATGAACCCGACCGGGCCGCAGCCGTTCAGCTATGCCGAAGCCTGGCTCAGCCACGGCTTCGAGGCAGGCAACGCCGGCCAGGTCTGGGCACAGCTGGCCAGCTCGCCGGTGCTGGGCTTCGGCCAGGGCGGGGCCTCCAGCGGCGGTGCCGGCGGGTTCGTCGCGCCGTCACTGCCGATCGCCGGCATTTCACGCGTCCAGGGGCCGGTGGGCGACGTGGCCGGGGTGGCGTCCGGCAGTTTCGACCCGATGGCCTACCTGGGGGCCGCGTTGCCCAAGCTGTTCGGGTTCGTGCCGCTGACCGCCATACTGGACGCCCTCGGGCTCAAAGACGCCCCCGCGCTGGTCACCGAGTCGCTGGCCAAGGTCGAGGCCCTGATGGCCGACCTGAACGAGTTGAAGCAGACCGTCGCCGACGCCGCCGCCCAGGCCCAGGCGGCCCTGACCCAGGCCCAGGACACCGCGAACGACCTCACCGCCCAGGGCCGGGCCGCGCTGGCCGGGGAGCTGCTGGCCAAGGCCCAAGACGCCGCCTCCAGTGCCCAGAACGTCGTCGCACCGGTGCTGACCGCCGCCGACGGGGTGCTGCAGGCGATCATCGACGCCCCCGGCGATCTGGCCAACGCGCCCGGCAGGCTGGCCGCCGCACTGAACGAGCTGGCCGGGGCACTGACCGCGGTCGAGGCCGCCGCCGCCAAGCTC
The DNA here is from genome assembly GCF_047602085.1 of Micropruina sp. Taxonomy (GTDB): domain Bacteria; phylum Actinomycetota; class Actinomycetes; order Propionibacteriales; family Propionibacteriaceae; genus Micropruina. Next base: position 865,755 of record NZ_JASGID010000002.1, on the reverse strand, counting down.
ACCCCACTGGCCAAGAACCGGCTGACCGCCCTCACCGCGGCGCTGCGCAGCGCGGCCACCGACGTCGGCATGGTGCAGTCGGTGGTCGACTTCGTGCAGGGCATCGCCACCGGCGTGGCGCAGGCCCGGTTCTCGTACAAGTGGCAGCCCACGCTCAAATCGTGGCCCGACGAGACCAAACCGGTTCTGAAACTGCCCAAGAACGGCTTCACCTTGGCCGTCGAGGGCCAGGCCGGCGCCAAGCCGAAGCTCGACATTCTGGCCGAATTGCGCGGCTTCGCGCTGATTCTGCCGCCGGGCGAACCGATGATGAAGCTGCCCTTCGACCACCTGAGCTTCAAGGCCGGCAGCAGCGGCAAGGTTGAGGTCGACGCCGCGGTGGGGAACATCGAGTTCGTCGGCATCTTGTCGTTCGTCGAACGCATCAAGCAGTTGATCCCACTCGACGGCTTCAGCGACCCTCCCTACGTCGACGTCGCCCCGGACGGCGTCGTGGCCGGCTTCACCCTGGAGTTGCCCAACCTGGCCATCGGCGTGTTCAGCCTGTCGAATATGTCGCTGGCCGCCGACGTCCGGGTGCCGTTCCTGGGCGACATCGTGTCGGTCGGTTTCGGCTTCTGCAGCCGGGAGCGTCCGTTCAACCTGGCCGTGTTGTGCCTGGGCGGCGGCGGCTGGTTCGGCATTCGGCTCAGCCCGCGCGGCCTGGAGGTGCTCGAACTGGGCCTCGAGGCGGGCGCGTACCTGTCGGTGAACCTGGGGGTGGCCTCGGGTTCGGTGTCGATGGCGCTCGGCATCTACCTGCGCATGGAGGCCGACAAGGGTTCGCTGACCGCCTACTTCAGGCTGCGCGGCGAGGTCGACGTACTGGGCCTGATCAGCGCCTCGATCGAGCTGTACCTGTCGCTCAGCTACGACTTCCCCAGCGGCAAGCTGGTCGGCCGGGCCGTGATCACCGTGAAGGTGAAGGTGCTCTGCTTCTCGGCTTCGGTCGAGATCTCGTGCGAACGCAAATTCGCCGGCAGCAACGGCGACCCGAGCTTCGCCGAGGTGATGGGCGTGCAACCCGACTTCACCTCACCGCTGTGGGACGAGTACTGCCTGGCCTTCGCTGAGGAGCCGAATCATGCGTGAACAGTTCACCGTCGTCGCCCTGCCCTATTCATGCAGCCCGGACGCGGACTTCCACGTCTCGTTGTTCGTCTCACCCGACATCGAGGTGGACGACCCGCGCGACACCCTGGCGGTCACCGAGGTCTTTCAGCACTGGGCCAAGGCCCTGGCGCAGGCCCGGTTCGTGCTGGAGGACCAGAACGGCGAGCTCGCCTGCGAACCACTGCTCGGTGCGATCGAGGACGGTCTGTGGGAGGAAGTTTTCCCGCCCGAGACGCCCGTGACCGCCTTCGTCACGCCGGACTGGAAGCAGCGGCCCTGGCGGACCTTTCACCCGGGCGCCACCGCTGGCATCGCCCGCATGGTGAACCTGATGGCCACCATGGTCAACGGCGTCGACGCCCCCACCGTGCAGCAATTGCCCTGGTACGGCACCGGCATCTTCGAGACCCTCGGCGGCGCGACCGGCCGCCGGCAGCTCAACCCCCTCGACCTGGTCGGACGGGTTGAGACCGGCCTCACCGAGGCGCTCGATGCCGCCACCCGCGAGGGCGTGCCGCTGGCCGAGTTCGGCACCCCCGGCCGGTATTTCGCCAACGACTCACTGCCCGACGATCTGCCGATCGGCAGCCAATTGGGTGCCAGCATGGTCGAACTGCACCGCGCCCGCCGGTTCTACTCCCACCCCGAGGAGGAAACCGACTACCAGCCGCGGCCCGACCCCGACAACCCCGGACCGCCCCCGCCCGACAAGCAGATTCCCGACTTTCACGCCCGGGTCTCACTGGTCAACGATCATGGGCCGCTGCAGCGCAGGCTCGGCCTGGTCGTCGACGTGAAGTCCGAGGCCGAGCGGCTGGCCGCTAGCGAATGGCTCCTGGGACGCATTCTGATCCCGGGCCGAGAAGATGCCACGAAGGTCGTCCGGGTTGCGGTGCGCCCGGTCGGGCGGGCCCTGGTGACCCGAGCCGAAGACGAGTCGCAGTGGATCAACGGACGGCTGCCGGTGGGCAACGTCGACTCGTTCGACCTGCTCGACCTCGACCCCGACGGTGCCGCGCTGAAGACCGAGCAGTACCTGTCGAGCTACCCGCGCACCGTCGCCGCGGCACTGCAGGGCGCTCCGGCGAACGCCGCACCGCCGGCGCTGCGCACCACCGGGTTCACCGTGGCGCGCAAGAACAACGGCGCCACCACCGCCGGGGCCATGGGCCGGCAGGGCTCGGTGCTCGACCAGGTGCGCAGCCAACCGGCGCTGCTGCCCGCACCCGACGCGCCATTGATGGCCACCGAAGACGTCATGCAGGGCGTCCGGGTCGAGGTGCACGATAACGTGACCGGGCTGTGGCGCTCACTGCACCAGGTACACGTGAAGGCGCAGGTACTGAACGGGCGGGCCCTGGAGTTCGACGACATCGCGTTCCTGCAAGAATCGGCCGCCACGCACGCCGGCAAGGACGATTCGCCGATCCATGTGCACGAGGCCGTGTTCGGGTGGGACGGGTGGAGCCTGTCGGCGGCCCGTCCGGCCCTGCCGGTGGTCAGCGAGGACGGCGTCGAGAAAGTGATCGCCACCCCGGCGCCGCCCACCGACCCGTCGACGCCGGTGCTGATCGAGCGCTGGGCTGGCCTGGGCACGCTGCCGCGGCTGCGGTTCGGCCGGCGCTACAGCTTCCGGGTCTGGGGCGTCGACCTGGCCTGCAATTCGCGGCCACACGCGATCGGTGCACCACCGCAACCCGACGTCGAACCCGCCGGCGGGGCACCGCAGGCCGAGGTGGCACCGCCGGCCGGGCCGGTGGCGGTGCAGACCGCCGACCTGACCGCCCTGCGCGACTTCCGCAGCGGGGCGTTGAGCCGACTGCGGGAGCGTCCGATCGAGGCCGCTGCGGCGGCGCAGCCGATCGAGGCCGGGCAGGGCGGTGAGGGTCTGCAACTGGCGCAGGTGCTGCCGCAGATCGTCGGCCGCCTGCAGTCGCGCCGCGGCGACGCCGTCGAGCAGCCCGTCTCGGCGCTGGCCCAGGTGCGCGACGTGCTGGCCACCGGGCTGAACGACGACAACCTGGCACCCGCCGCCACCGCCACGCTCAATCCGGACGTGATTCGCAGCGGGCTGGCTCTCGACCCCGACCTGCTGGCCGGGCCGCTGGGCACGTCGGAGGCCATCGCGGTCTCGGCCGAGTTGCCGTTCGTGCGTTGGCAACCGGTGCCCCCACCGGCCATCGTGCCGCGCCGGCTGTTCACCGAGGGCGAGTCGAACCAGGTGCTGGTGATTCGCTCCTGGGTGAGCCAGGACCCGTCGTCGCTGGCGATCTCGCTCGGCACCCCCGAGCAGTACGCGGTGGCCAATCCCGGCCGGGAGGCGACCTGCGAGCGGCAATTGGTGCCGCCCAAGACCAGCCAGCTCGAGGCCGAGCAACACGGCGCCTTCGACGCGGCCATCGCCTCGCCCGACGCCGCCGCCCGCAACCTGTGGCTGCATGCCGCGATTCGCGAGTCGGGCACCCTGTTCGATCTCGACGTGCCACGGCTGAACGACCCGGGGGTGCGCGACCCGCAGCCGGGCATCGCCCTGGTGCATGGCCCGGGCGCCTCCCCCGGGGAACTGAAGAGCCTGCCCCTGCCCCCCGGCGAGGCACCCGGCCCCGGCCAGTACGTGGTGCACGACACCGACCTGCTGCACACCCCCTACCTGCCCGACGTGCTGGCCCGCGGGTTGGGTTTCGTGTTTCCCGATGCAGGCAAGGACAAGACGATGGTGCCGCCGTTCGGCGTCGAGGGGTTCACCGCCCGCTACCCGGGCGCGCTGCCGACCGACGACCAGCCGTCCGCCTGGCCGGCCATCGACGGGTACCGGCTGGTGCTCGACGGAGCGGCCGAACTGAACGGACGGGTCGAGCCGCACCTGGTGAGGCTGTCGTTGCCGGCCGGGACCGCACTGCGGACCAAGCTGTCGTCGACCCTGACCCTCGACGACCTGGACGTGATGGCTGTCTGGCTGCAGCTACCCGAGGCCCTGCGGCAGTGGCCGGGGGTGGCGCAGGCGGCGGCCAACGGCTGGCTGTGGCCGCTCACTCCGCCCTCGGAACTCAGTCTGGTGCATGCGGTGCCGCGTCCGATCGAGGCCCCCGAACCGATCGGCTTCACGATCTATCGGGCCGCCAGCGCCACCAACGTGATGCTGCTGGGCGGGGTGCAATTGCATGGGCCGAGCAGCGACTCGCTGCTGATCGACGCCCGCTGGACCGACGTGGTCGACGACCTGTCGGACGAAAAATGGAAGGAACTGCCGAACCAACGCCAGGTGGCCGCCACGACGGCGATCGAGCCGTGGGAGGACATCGCGATTCTCACCGGCACCCACCCCGACCACACCTACGACGACGACACGATCGGGCACGTGCGCGGGCACCGGGCGGTGCACGAGTTCGGTGACACCAAACATCGGCTGGTGCATTACCGGCTGCGGGCCACCACCCGGTTCCGGGAGTACTTCGCGCCTGAGGAGCTGACGCCGCTGCCGCCGTCGCAGACCGACCCGGCACTGCCGATCGACGACGGCCGCTCGAGCGTCAGCGCCGAGATCGAGGTGCACGTGCCGAACAGCACCCTGCCGGCACCGCCGCTGGTGCATTCGGTGATTCCGCTGTTCCGCTGGGAGGACGCCAGCGAGCCCGACCAGCCGATGGCGCGCCGGCGCACCCGGCGCTCAGGGGTGCGGGTGTACCTGGAGCGGCCGTGGTTCGTCACCGGCGCCGACGAACAGATCGGGGTGGTGCTCACCGTCGGCGGCAAGCGGCCGACCACGACCTTCACCAGCCAGTGGGGCGGTGACCCGTTCTGGGCCGGCAGCGACATCGACAACTCCGACGCGGTGCGGCTCACCGACCTGCTCAGCGCGCTGGGCCTCGACGACTACGACTCGGTGGCGGGGCCGTCGGGCCGGCCGCAGGTCTACCCGTCGGCGGACGACCCGAACGTGCAGGTGATGGTGGTGCCGTACCGTCCGCAGTACAACCTGGAGCGACGCAAGTGGTTCGTCGACATCGGCTTTCCGGCCAGGTTCTGGCCGTTCGTGCAGTTGTCGCTGGTGCGCTACCAGCCCTACAGCGTGCCCGGCCGGCACCTGTCGAAGCCCGTGCGCTGCGACTATGTGCAGATCGTGCCGGAACGCACCGCCTCGGTCAGCCGCACCAGCGAAAACCGGGTGCGGGTGCTGGTCTCAGGCCCGGTCGGCTACCACGACGCCACCCCGTCGCTGGTCGGCGCGCGGCCGGTCAGCACCGTCGGCATCAGCGCTGCTGAGCGAGCGCTGGCCGGGGTGGCCGCAGTGGGCGCGAACCGGGTGCTGCGAGCCAAACTGCAAACCCGCGACCCCGGCGCCACGAGCGACTTGGCCTGGACGACGGTGCAGGTGACCGACCTGATCGTGCGCGGCTACGCCGGCTCGCTGGCGAACCTGGTCTGGACCGGCGAACTGGACGTGCCCGAGGGGCTGCCGTTCGTTCGTCCGACCACCCCGGGCACGCACCGGGTGCGGATCGAGGAATGGGAGACCTTCGTCGGCGACCCGGCGAACCTCGGCGACCCACACAGCCCCCCGACCCGGGAGAACCGGCTGATCTATGCCGACGAGTTCGAACTGGGCACCCCCTAGCTCGAGACGAGGACGGTTCAGGGGACGGTTCCACACGGTTCAGGGGAGCGGCCCTCCTTTGCTGCGGCTTGCCGCTGAGGACGTCCGCGCAGCACAGTTGAGACATGAACGCCCACCCGTTCCGCGTGTTGTGCATCGACGGCGGCGGTGTGCGCGGACACCTCCCTGCCCTGCTCCTCGCCGAGATCGAGCGACGAGCCGGACGACCCGCTGACGAGCTCTTCGACCTGATCGTGGGCACCTCCACCGGCGGCATCATCGGCATCGGCGTCGCGATCGGTATCGAGGCCTGCGAGTTGGCCCAGTTCTACCCACGAGTCGGACGACGCATCTTCGGCGGCAGCCACGCCGGTATACCGCAGTCGAAGCGTCTGTTCGGCAGTGTTGCCGACCTGGCCGAGCGCTTGGACCGCGCGTCTCGGCACATCGGTGCGTCGTTCGGCGGCAACCCCGCGATGGACGGCAATTCCAAGCATCGGCCGGACGGCCTGGAAGCAGTGCTGCGCGAGGTGTTCGGCGATCTTCGCCTGGCCCAGGTCACCACTCCCCTGGCCATCACCACCTTCGATACCGCTGCCGCTATGCCAGTCGTGCTGGCCAGTCGAGACGCGGTGGCCGACCCGATGTTCGACCTGACCCTGCGCGATGTCGCCCGCGCCACCTGTGCTGCACCGACGTTCTTTCCACCGGCCACCATCACCTGGGGCGGCGCCCAGCGCAGCTTCGTCGACGGCGGCATGTGGGCCAATAACCCGGCTGCGGTTGGCCTGTCCGAGGCGCTTGCCCTCACCGGCGGACGGGCGTCCGCCGATACGATCTGCCTGGTGTCGCTCGGCACCGGCGCTGCTCCTGGCAGCTCGCTGCTCGATCAGAACGGCACCTGGCTGGGAGCCGCCCACGACCTGGCCGGCCTGGCCACCAGCGTGTGGGCCGGTGAGTTGCTGGCCCGCCGCGCCCTTGCTGCGTCCAGGTTCCATCGCTTCCAGGTCGTGGACGCCCGTCTCGCCGGCGCCATGGACGACCCGAGTCGCGAGCGGCTCGACGCTCTCGGCCGGGCCGCGCAGCAACTGATCACCGACCGCTCCGACGACCTGGACGCCGCGATCGCTCAACTCACCTCTGGGTGAACGATCCGTGATCGACCCATCGGCGGCACCGGTGGCCCTGCACGCTGGGCTAGCCCCCGGCGAAGGGCGGCAGTACGTCCACCTGAGATTCCGGGCCGATGTACTCGCTGCGCTCGTGCACGGGGCGTCCGTCGATCAGCAGGGTGGATACCGCCAGCACCTTGGCCAGCCGCTCCCGGTCGGCGCCGAGCTGCTCGACGAGCTCGGCGACGGTGACGTCGAAGTCCGGCTCGAATGATTCTTCGGGCACACCCGCAGCCTCGGCCGCGCCGGCGAAATAGCGAATCCTCACGGTCAACCTCCGATGGCGCTCATGGTTCGATCTGGTGGCACAAAGCCGGGTTCGCCGATGCCGTGCGCGACGGCCTTGCGGCCGTGCGCGCCGGCCCACAGCTCGGCGAGTTCGAGGTCGGACGCCCCGGCCCGCAGCGGTCCGCGCAGGTCGGTCTCGGTGCGCGAGAACAGGCAGGTGCGCAACTGGCCGTCGGCAGTGATTCGGGTGCGGTCGCAGGCGGCGCAGAACGGTGCCGTCACCGACGGGATCACGCCGATCAGTCCGCCCGGCTGGGTGCCGTCGGGTGCGATCTGCCACAGCTCGGCCGGAGCGGCGCCACGAGGTTCGGCGGCCGGCGTCAGCTCGAACCGCTCGCCCAGCAGGGCGAGGATTTCGGCCTGGGCGACCAGGGTGGCTCGGTCCCAGACGTGCTGGGGGCCCAGCGGCATGTGCTCGATGTAGCGCAACTGGTAGCCGCGCTCGAGGCAGAACTGCGCCAGCGGCACGACGTCGCGTTCGTTGTGATCGCGCATGATCACCGCATTCACCTTCACCGGCAGCGCTCCGGCGGCCTCGGCGGCGGCCAGGCCGGACAGTACGGCGGGCAGCCGGTCGCGGCGGGCCAGCGCGGCGTAGCGCTCCCGATCGAGTGAGTCCAGGGACACGTTCACCCGGCCCAAACCTGCCGCAACCAGGCCTGATACGCGCTTGTCGAGGCCGATGCCGTTGGTCGTGAGCGAGAGTTCGGGGGTGTCGCCGGCGTGGGTACGCAACTGCTTCGCGCCGGCGATGATGCTTTCCAGCGAGCGCCGCAGCAGGGGCTCGCCACCGGTGAAACGAATCTTGGTGACCCCCAACTGCCGCACTGCCACCCCCAGCACCCGCAGCACCTCGGCATCGCTCAACACCTCGTCGGTGGGCAGCCAAGGCAGGCCCTCGGCGGGCATGCAGTAGCCGCAGCGCAAGTTGCACCGATCGGTCAGCGAGACCCGCAGGTCGGTGGCGACGCGCCCATGCGCGTCGGCCAGCCGCAGCGGAACCCGCACCCCCACCGTCATGCGCACACGGTACGCGAGGCCGCGGCGGCCGACCGCTCGGCGTCCACGGGTGGCTGCCGCCCAAGGCTTCGACGTTGAGGATCAACCAACGATGGTTTCGACACGCTCAACCAACGCTGGGGCCCGCGATCAGCGGGTGCCGCTCGGCTCAGATGCCGACGTCCTCGAGCAGGTCGGTGACCAGTGCCGCGATCGGAGAGCGTTCCGAGCGGGTCAGCGTCACATGGGCGAACAGCGGATGGCCCTTGAGCTTCTCGACCACCGCGACGACGCCGTCATGCCGTCCGACCCGCAGGTTGTCACGTTGTGCCACGTCGTGGGTGAGCACGACCCGCGAGTTCTGCCCGATCCGCGACAGCACGGTGAGCAGCACGTTGCGCTCCAGCGACTGCGCCTCGTCGACGATCACGAACGCGTCGTGCAGCGACCGGCCGCGAATGTGGGTCAGCGGCAGCACCTCGAGCAAATCGCGGGCCAGCACCTCGTCGATCACGTTGCGGTTGGTCACCGAGCCCAGGGTGTCGAACACCGCCTGCGCCCACGGCGACATCTTCTCGCCCTCGCTGCCGGGCAGGTAGCCGAGCTCTTGGCCACCCACAGCGTACAGCGGACGAAATACGATCACCTTGGCGTGCTGCTGCCGCTCCAGCACCGATTCGAGGCCCGCACACAACGCCAGGGCCGACTTGCCGGTGCCGGCCTTGCCGCCCAGCGACACGATGCCGACGGACGGGTCGAGCAACAGGTCGAGCGCCACCCGCTGTTCGGCGGAGCGGCCGTGAATGCCGAAGCAATCGCGCTCGCCGCGGACCAGCTTGACGCTGCCGTCGGGCAGCACCCGGCCCAGCGCCGACGAGCCGGACGCGTGCAGCACCACCCCGCTGTGGCAGGGCAGGTCGAGGGCTTCGGGCACGATGGCGGTGCCGTTGGCGTAGAGGCCGTCGACGCTGGCCGGCGCCACCTCGACCTCGGCCATGCCGGTCCAGCCCGAGTCTGGCGGCAACTCGTACAGGTACTCCTCGGCTGCCAGCCCGACCGCCGACGCCTTGACCCGCAGCGGCACGTCCTTGCTGACCAGCACCACGTCACGGCCCTCGGCGGAGTAGTTCAGCGCGACCGCCAGAATGCGCGAGTCGTTGTCGCCGAGCCTGAAGCCGTGCGGCAACACGGTCTGGTCGGAGTGGTTCAGCTCCACGTGCAGGGTTCCGCCGGAGTCGTTGACGCTGAGCGGCAGGTCGAGCCGTCCGTTGGCGATGCGCAGCTCGTCGAGGTAGCGCAGGGCGGTGCGGGCGAAGAAGCCGAGTTCGGGGTGCTGACGTTTGGCCTCAAGCTCGGTGACCACCACGATCGGCACGATCACCTCGTGCTCGTCGAAGTTGCGCAGGGCATGCGGATCGCTGAGCAGCACGGAGGTGTCGATCACATAGGTGCGCACGGCGGTCGCGTGATCGACGCGAGTGGTTCTACGGGTAGACCGAGTGGTTTCGGGCACGTGCGCTCCTGTTCGTTCGGGCCGCACGCTGCACCGGCGCCGGCCGCCAGTGCTGATCAGCCGGAGAGGGTTGGGCCCGGTGCGGGCCCGCGGGTTCGACCGGTCAGGGTCAAACAGCGCATCGTTTCCTCCTGGACGGCCGCCGTGGGGTGACCGTGTCTGCACTGTAAGCCGGGCGCGGGCCGATGGCGGTTGCACGCGCAGCGCGTGTCGCCGTCGTCACGCAATATTCACGATGGGTGCGCGTCGCAGCGACCGACGAGGCACAGAGATTCCCTAGGGCGTGCTGGGACGACGTCCAGCCGACTTCGCCTACCTGCGGAATCTCGTAACCCTCTAGGGTGTCTGGCATGACGTTGCCCGAGCATCTGATCATGCCCACAACGCCGCAGGCACCCGCAGAGTCGCAGGTGCGAGGCGATAACTACCGCATCACCGTGCTGAGCCCCGCTCTGTTTCGGCTGGAGTATTGCGAGAGCGGCCAGTTCGAAGACCGCGCCACCCAACTGGTGGTCAACCGGCAGTTCGAACCGGTCGACTTCACGGTGCGCCGCACCAAGCACGGCATCGAGATCGCCACGCAGGGCGTGCACCTGAGCTACGACGAGAAGCCGTTCAGCCCGGGCGGACTGTTCGCCCACCTGGCCGGCGGAACCGGTCACCGCCGCACCTGGCGCTACGGCGAACAGCAGGAACTCTGGGGCGGCGGCAGCGCGAATCTGGGCGGTACCGCACGCACCCTCGACGAGGTGGACGGCCCCACCCCGCTGGAGAACGGGGTGCTCAGCGTCGCAGGCTCGGCGATGCTCGACGACAGCGCCACCATGGCGCTCACCGTCGACGGCTGGGTGGCCCCGCGCACCCCCGGCGCAACCGATGTTTACCTGTTCGCCCACGGCGCCGACTACCAGCAGGCCCTGGACGACTTCTACCGGCTCACCGGTTCACAGCCGCTGCTGCCCCGCTGGGCATTCGGCAACTGGTGGAGCCGCTACCACCCCTACACCGATGCCGAGTATCGCGGCCTGATGGAGCGTTTCGCCGCGCAGGGGGTGCCGTTCAGCGTCGCGGTGATCGACATGGACTGGCACCTGGTCGACGTGCCGCCGCAGTACGGCACCGGCTGGACCGGCTACACCTGGAACCGCGAGCTGTTCCCCGATCCGCAGGAGTTTCTGGCCTGGTTGCACGAACGCGGTCTCAAGGTGGCACTCAACGTGCACCCCGCCGACGGCGTCCGGGCGTTCGAAGAGGCGTACCCGCGCATGGCAGAGGCGCTGGGCATCGACCCGGCCACCGAGCAGCCGGTCGACTTCGACATCGCCGACGAGGCGTTTCTGCGTGCCTATTTCGAGCAGTTGCACCACCCCCTCGAAGACCAGGGGGTCGACTTCTGGTGGCTCGACTGGCAGCAGGGCACGCACACCTCGGTTGCCGGACTCGACCCGCTGTGGCTGCTCAACCACTTTCATTTTCTCGACAGCGCACGGCGCGGGGAGCGTCCGGTCACCTTCTCGCGCTACGCCGGCCCGGGCTCGCACCGCTACCCGGTCGGGTTCTCGGGCGACACGATCAACAGTTGGCCCAGCCTGCACTTTCAGCCCGAGTTCACCGCCACCGCCTCGAATATCGGCTTCGGCTGGTGGAGTCACGACATCGGCGGCCACATGTTCGGCTACCGCGACAACGAGCTGGTCACCCGCTGGTACCAGTTGGGCACGTTCTCGCCGATCAACCGGCTGCACTCCACGCTGAGCCCCTTTCAGGGCAAGGAACCGTGGAATTTCCCGGAGCCGTACGACGGCGTGATGGTGGAGTACCTGCGGTTGCGGCACCGGCTGGTGCCCTACCTGTACACGATGAATGAGCGGGCCAACCGCACCGGGCAGTCCCTGTGCCGTCCGCTGTACCACGAGAGCCAGGTGGGCGACCTGGTTGAGCCGCGCAACTTCGGGTCGCGCAATACCTATTTTTTCGGCACCGAGTTGCTGGTGGTGCCGATCACCTCGCCCGCGGACGCCGGCACCGGGCTGGGCGCGGCGTCGTCGTGGCTGCCGGCCGGCCGCTGGACCGACTTCTTCACCGGGGTCAGCTACGCGGGCGGGCGTGACGTGCAGTTGCACCGCCGGCTGGGCGAATACCCGGTGCTGGCCCGCGACGGCGCGATCGTGCCGTTGACCGGCCCGGACGAGCTGGGCATCGGCAACCCGGCATCGTTTGAGGTGCATGTGTTTGCCGGCGCCGACGGTGAGTTCATCGTGTACGAAGACGACGACGCCGCGAACCCGCGGGCCGTGCGCACCCGGCTGACCTGGAACGATGCCGAGGGACTGTTCAGCGTGGGTGCCGCGCAAGGCGAGCTGGCTGTGGTGCCGTCGGTTCGGTCGTGGACGGTGGTCGTGCACGGCGTTGGCGAGGCCACAGTCGATCAAGGGGTTGCCAGCGCCGGGCCTACCGGCCTGCGGATCGACCTGGGCGCGGTGGCCACCTCCTCGGGGGCGAGCGTCCGGCTGTCGCAACGACTGCCGGTGACCCACCCGACGACACGCGATCGGCTGTTCGAGGTGTTGCGCAGCACCCAGGGCGAGTACCTGACCAAAGACCGGGCCTGGGCGGCGATCCAGCAGATGGGGGACTCCCTGGAGCTGGTTCGCCGGCTGGACGGCATCGACCTGCCCGACCCGCTGCGGGCCGCGCTGTACGAGTTGCTGCTGGCGCAGTAGCCGCTGGTTGAGCTAGTCGAAATCCCCCCCCCACACAGGACACACAATCCGAGGTCTCGACAAGCTCGACCAACGAAAACCAGCAACCACCGCTGGTTGAGCTAGTCGAAACCCCCACACAGGACACACAATCCGAGGCCTCGACAAGCTCGACCAACGAAAACCAGCAACCACCGCTGACTCTCAGCGGCCGAAGCGGCGTTCCCGCTGGGCGTAGGCTCGCAGCGCGCGAATGAAGTCGACCTTGCGAAAATCCGGCCACAGGGCCTCGTGAAAGTAGAACTCGCTGTGCGCCGACTGCCAGATCAGAAAGCCCGATAGCCGCTGCTCACCCGAAGTGCGGATCACCAGGTCGGGGTCGGGCTGCCCGGCGGTGTACAGGTGCGAGGCGATCTGGTCGATCTCGAGCGTCTCGGCGAGCTCGGCCAGGCTGCTGCCCTTGGCCGCCTCGGCGGCCAACAGCGACCGGAACGCGTCGCGCAACTCGTGCCGTCCGCCGTAACTGACCGCCACGTTCACGTGCATGGCCGAGCGCCCCTCGGTTGAGGCCGACGCCTCGCGCAGCCGGGTCGCCATGGCCTCCGGCAGTAGGTCGAGGTCACCCACGATCTGCACCCGCCACGGACCCTCCGCGGCCAGTTCGACCACCAGGTCTTCGATCACCTGCAGCAGGGGCGCGAACTCGTGGTCGTCCGACCGGTCGAGGTTGTCGGTAGAAAGCACCCACACGGTCACGGTCGGGATGCCGACCTCTTCGCACCAGCCGACGAACTCCTTGAGCTTGTCGGCCCCGGCGTCGTAGCCCACAGCCACCGGCTCGTCGGGGGCGTTGCGCCGGGCCCAGCGCCGATTGCCGTCGGCCATCACCGCCACGTGCCGCGGCAGCCGGTCGGGGGTCAGGTCGGCCAGCAACCGCTTTTCGTAGGCGTGGTATGCCAGACCGGTCGGATCGAGCGCGGTGAGCACCCGGGCGACGCGAGTGACCCACTCCATGCGGGCAACCCTACCGCCGTGCGCGCCGGCGGGGGTGGCACGAGCAGGGCTGTCGAACCGGTTTGACCGTGATTCACCTGTGGGCGACGTAGCGAGCGGCGCCAGAGCGGCGCACTGGCAAGCCGGTTGCGCGCAGCCGGTGCACCCTTGGCGTCGCACAGTGACCACAGATCGGCGGATCGAGGTTTCACCAGACGCTGATCTTTCGCTGGTCGAGCTTGTCGAGACCTCGAACGGAATGCTCCCACGAGGGATTTCGACAAACTCAACCGGACGAAATCCCTGCCACAGCGTGATGACCGAGGTCTCGACAAGCTCGACCAGCAAGAAATCAGCGGTTCCTCAACGGGTGGCCAAGTTTCGCAGCGGTTCACCGGCCACGAACCGCCGCAGGTTCTCGCCGATGAACTCACGAGTGTGCAGCGGACGACCACCGGCGTTGTGCGGGGTCAGAATTGTGCGCGGCGCACTCCACAGGGGCGAATCGGACGGCAGCGGTTCGGTCTGCATCACGTCGAGTGCGGCTCCGCCCAGGGTGCCCGCCGTCAGCGCGGCAACCAGCGCCTCCTCGTCGATGGCGTTGCCGCGGCCGACGTTGACCACCCAGGCCCAGGCCGGCAGCAGGGCCAGCCGGCGGGCGTCCAGCACGTTGTCGGTGGCCGGCGACTTGGGCAGCACCAGCACCAGCACGTCGGTGCGGGGCAGCAACTCGTCCACCTGCTCAGTGGCCACCACCGGAAACCCGCCGCGTTCGCCGGCGCTGCGCGCCACCCCGGTCACCGACGCCCCGAACGCCGCGAACCGTGCCGCACAGGCCTGCCCGATCGAACCGAAGCCCCAGATCGTCACCCGCGAGTCGATCAGCGTGGTCAGCGTCTTGCCGTCGTGCAACGGCTTGAACCCGCTCAGCTCGGCGGCCCAGCGGTGCTCACGTTGCGCCGCGGCCGCTTCGGGCAACTGGCGCAGCCCGGCCAGAGTGAGCGCGATGGTGTGCTCGGCGACCGTCTCGTCGTGAAAGCCGCGACCGGTCGTGACCTGCACAGAATCGGGAAAACCGGCCGCCAGCACCGGGTCGGGGCCGGCGGTGAGGGTCTGGATCCAGCGCAAATTGGGGGCGCCCACCAACTGGTCGATGATCGGCGATGCGAAACCCCACAGCACCGCCGCGTCGGCGGCCAGATGGGCCTCGGTCAGGTTCTGCTCAGGGTCGTAAGGGAGCATCTCGACTCCGTCGACCGGATCGAGAACCGCGGGTGCGTCGGTGGGAACGATCAGCAGCATGAACCCCACCTTGTCACGGCAGCGCACAAGGGGTTGGCCAATCATCGTTGGTCGAGCCTGGTCGAGGCCATCGCGATGTGGCGGTTTCGACCAGCTCGAGCGACGGCGTGCCCGTTGATCAGCCCAGGGTGACCATCGCGATCGCGATGAAATGGCAGATGGCGGCCACGATCGTGCAGGCGTGAAAGATCTCGTGGTAGCCGAAGTAGCGCGGGGACGGGTCGGGCCGCTTGAGCGCGTAGACGACGGCACCGGCGCTGTAGACCAGGCCGCCCAACGCGATCAGCACGAAGGCCGGCAGGCTGGCGTTCGCCCAGAACTCGCCGACCCAGCCGAGCGCCGCCCAACCCATCACCAGATACAGCAGGGTGTGCAGCCAGCGCGGAGAGTTGATCCAGACCAGGTTGAAGAACACCCCGGCGGCCGCGGTGGCCCAGATGATGATCAGCAGCATGGTGCGGCTGGACGGGCTGAGCAGCATCAGGGCCAGCGGCGTGTACGACGCGGCGATGAACACGAAGATGTTGGCGTGGTCGAGCCGGCGCAGCATGGTGCCCGTCCGCTCGCCCCAATTCCCCCGATGGTAGGTGGCACTGACACCGAACAGTTCGACCGCGGCCAGCAGCCACACGGCACCGCCGATGCGTCCGGTGACGGTGGGTGCGAGCACCACCAGCGCCAGGCCGGCCAACAAGGCCAGCGGCGTCATCACCAGGTGCAGCCAGCCGCGCATCAGCGGTTTGGCAACCGGAGCGTGACTGAGATCCATGGTGCATCCTTGGGTTGTCGTGACGCTACCTACGGTAACGTAGGTTCATCATCGGATCAAATCATCAGCCGATGAAATCGGCCTCACCTGCGAAGCAGAATCCGGCCACCGAACCGGCGCCGGACGCGGCGCGCCGTCGGGCAGACTTGCAGATCAGGAGGCAGCCATGACCGTTCAGACATCCGCCGGGCACCCCGAGCAGGCCCACGCGCTGACCGCGGACGAGACGCTCGAGGCACTCGGCGTCAGCGCCGACGGCCTGACCAGTGCCGAGGCCCAGCAGCGACTCGACCGGTACGGGCCGAACCGGCTCGAGGCGGTCGCCCCCGAGTCGGCGATCAAGCGTTTTCTGTCGCACTTCGACGACGTGCTGATCTACATTCTGCTCGCGGCGGCCGCGCTCAAGGTGGCCATGGGCGAGTGGATCGACTTCTGGGTGATCTTGTCGGTTGCGGTGATCAACGCGGTGATCGGCTTCGTGCAGGAGGGTCGCGCCGAACAGGCGCTGGCCGGCATTCGCACCATGCTGTCGGCCGACGCCCAGGTGCACCGCGACGGCGCGTGGAGCTCGATCCCGGCCGAACAGCTCGTGCCGGGCGACATCGTCCGAGTGGCGGCCGGGGCCAAGGTGCCGGCCGATCTGCGACTGATCGAGGCGTCCAACCTACGGGTCGAGGAGGCTGCGCTGACCGGCGAGGCGGTGCCGTCCGATAAGCGGGTCGAGCCGGTGGCGCTCCGCGCGGGCATCGGCGACCGCTCGTCAATGCTCTTCTCGTCGTCGCTGGTGTCGGCCGGCCAGGGCGTCGGCGTGGTCACCGCCACCGGCGCCCAGGCCGAGATCGGCCGGATCACCACTCTGCTCAGCGAGATCGACGCCTTCGACACCCCGCTGACCAGGCAGATCGCCGGATTCGGCAAACACTTGTCACTGGTCATCGCCGTGATGGCGCTGGCCATGGTGGCAATCGGCAAGCTGCTGCACGGCATGCCCGCCGGCGAGCTGATCTCGGCCACCATCGGTTTCGCGGTCGCAGCCATTCCCGAGGGCCTGCCGGCGCTGGTCACCATCACGCTCGCCTTGGGCGTGCAGCAGATGGCCAAGCGCAACGCGATCGTCCGCCGGCTGCCGGCGGTCGAGACACTGGGGTCGGTCACCCGGATCTGCTCCGACAAGACCGGCACCCTGACCACCAACGAGATGACGGTGCGCACGGTGGTGACCCCGCTGGGCGACTACAGCGTGGAAGGGCTCGGCTACGACCCGTCCGGCACCATTCGGCAGGGCGACACCGAAGTCACCCTGGCCGGACACGGCGACCTGCTGGCCACCGTGGCGGTGATGAGCGTGGTCAACGACGCCGTGGTGAGCGAAACCGACGGACGCTGGGGCCTGGTCGGCGAGCCCACCGAGGGCGCCTTGCGCACTCTGGGGTTGAAGGCCGGTTTCGACCCGTCCGGGTACCCGCGCACGGCGGTGCTGCCGTTCGACTCCGACCACAAGTACATGGCGACCGCGAACACCACACCCGAGGGACACCGGGTGATCATGGTCAAGGGCGCCCCCGACCGGCTGCTCGACCGGGCGACCCAACAGCTCGCCCCCGGCGGAACGGCCCCGCTCGATCGGGACTGGTGGAACGCTCAGGTGGACGCCCTGAGCACCCAGGGGCTGCGGGTGCTGGCCGCCGCCAGCCGGCCCGCAGACGCCGACACCGTGACCCATGACGATCTCACCGACCTGGTGCTGCTCGGCATCACCGGCATCGTCGACCCGCCGCGGCCCGAAGCCATCACCGCCATCGCCACCTGCCACGCGGCCGGCATCAAGGTGACGATGATCACCGGCGACCACGCCGGCACCGCCACCGCGATCAGCCGCGAGATGGGCATCGTCGACGAGTCCACCGAATCGGCGGTCACCGGCGCCGAGCTCGAGGCGGCCTCCGACACCGAACTGCGCAGCATCGTCGACCGCACCGACACCTTTGCCCGCACCAGCCCCGAGCACAAGCTGCGCCTGGTGCGGGCGCTGCAGGCCAACGGCGAAATCGTCGCCATGACCGGCGACGGGGTGAACGACGCGCCGGCGCTGAAACGGGCCGACGTCGGGGTGGCGATGGGTATCAAGGGCACCGACGCCACCAAAGAGGCGGCCGACATCGTGCTGGCCGACGACAACTTCGCCACCATCGAGTACGCCGTCGAAGAGGGCCGGCGAATCAACGACAACCTGAACAAATCGGTGCTGTTCCTGCTGCCCACCAACGGCGCCCAGTCGCTGGTGGTGCTGGTGGCGGTGCTGTTCGGCACCACCATGCCGCTGGAGCCGGTGCAGATTCTGTGGGTGAACATGATCACCGCGGTCACCTTGTCGCTGGCCCTGGCCTACGAGCCGGCCGAGGCCGACATCATGCGCCGGCCGCCCCGTGCGCCGGGCACTCCCCTGGTCAGCGCCCGGTTCTTGCCCCGGCTGGGGCTGGCGTCGCTGCTGATCGCGGCCGCGACTCTCGCCACCTTCTTGATCGGGCTGCGCCTCGGCCTCGACGTGGCCGCCGCCCAGACCTGGGCCGTCAACACCCTGGCACTCGGCCAGGCCGCCTACCTGTTCAACTCCCGGTTCCTGCGCGAGTCGAGCCTGCGCCGCGAAGCTCTGGTCGGCAACCCACTGATCTGGCCGGTGATCGGCGTGCTGGTGCTGCTACAGATTGCCTTCGCCTATCTGCCGGTGCTGAACACCTGGTTCGGCTCGGCGCCGGTCGGCGTGCTGGGGTGGGCGGTGCCGCTGGGGTTCGCGGTGGCGATCTTCCTGGTCATGGAGGGCGTGAAGGTGCTGGTGCGGCGCTCCGAGCTGCGCGGCTGATTGACCCCGCACCCCGTTGTGGAGGCGCTGATCAACCACCGCTGGTTGAGCTTGTCGAAACCCCTCCCAGGGCATGTACCTACGGGTTCTCGACAAGCTCGACCAACGACAAGCTCGACCAACGACAAGCGCGGGGCGTGCTCAGGGTCGCTGCCACAAGGCACTGCGCAGCGGCTTCAGTTCGGTGACCGGCTCGAAGCAGACGGGGCCACGGCACACATAGGCGGTGGCCGCTCCCCCGCGGGCGTCACGATCGTCGAAGTGATGGGCGAAGCCGGACGTGCCTGTGGGGCCGGCCAGCAACGCCGTCCCGGCCGGAGCCATCCGGGCCGCGGCCCGGGTCAGCTCAGCGATCGGCTCGTCGCCGGGGGTGACGATCACCGCGACCGCAGGCATCAGCCGATGGCGGGCCTGATCGGCGATCAGTTCGTCGGCCAGCGCCCAGCCCGCGAAGCGCGGGGCCGACTCGACCATGCCGCGCAGGGTGACCGCGGCACGATCGGCCCGCTCCGCCAGGTCGGGGCGGTCGGCCAGCAGACCGACCAGTCGCAGCGCCGCCACCAGGCAGGCGGTGCCCGAAGGGGTGGGGTTGTCGGAGGTGTCGCGCGCCCGGGCGAACGGACCCGGCCCGTCAGTCGCCGGGGCATCGTAGAAGCCGCCGTCACCGGCATCGAAGCCGGCCAGCGCCGCCTCGAGCAGCAGCACGGCCCTCTCGAGCCACAGTGACGACCCGGTGGCGCCCGCCAGTCGGGCCAGCCCCAGCGCGAGAGCCCCGTGGTCCTCGGCCATGCCGGGAGCGTCACCCGCGACGCCGTCCATCGCGGTGCGGCGCAGCCGTCCGTCGACCCACAGCGTCCAGGTCGCCTCGGCGGCGCGGGCGGCCAGGGCGAGCCAGTCCGGCTCGCCGAACACCAGGGCCGCGTTCACCAGGGCGTCGATCGCGAACCCATTCCAGGCGGCCACCAGCTTGTCGTCGCGGGCCGGCGCGAACCGGGTGGCCCGCACCTCACGCAGCCGGTCGAGCACTCCGTCGAGCCGCTGCCAATCGGGCCTGCCGCGCAATTGCAAGGTCGACAGGCCATGCTCGAAGGTGCCGGCGGCGGTGACGTGGAACAGCTCCTGGGCCCAGGCGCCGTCCGATGCACCGAGGGCGTCGATGAGCAGTTCGGGCGACCACACGTAGTAGATGCCCTCGTGCACCATGCCGCGAATGTCGCACGAATCGGCGTCCAGGCTTGAGCCGAACCCGCCGCGCTCAAGCTGCAGGTCGTCGCGCAGAAACCGGACGATGCCGCGCACCGTCCGCTCGAACAGCAGCCGCAACCCCTGATCGTGATCGGCGGTGCGGCACCAGGCGCGGGTGTAGCTGCCCAGCAGCAGGGCGTTGTCGTAGAGCATCTTCTCGAAGTGCGGCACGACCCACGCGGCGTCGACGCTGTAGCGGTGAAAGCCGCCGCCCACCTGGTCGTGAATGCCGCCGCGCAGCATCGCCTCCAGGGTGCGCTGGGCGGCGTCCAACGATGCTGGTTCACCGGTCACCAGCAGGGCGTCGACCAGACCGGGGGTGGGGAATTTGGGCGCGCGCCCGAAGCCGCCGTGCACGGCGTCGAAGTCGGCCGAGACCTGCCGCAGCACCCCCGGCAGATCGACGGCTGCCGGGGCGGGCGGCGCATCGAACTCGCCGGAGACATGCGCCACAATGCCGGCCGCGCTGCTCAGCACCTCGTCGCGGCGGTCGCGCCAGGCGTCGGCCAGCGCGGTGACCACCTGGGCGAACGACGGCATGCCGCCGACCGGCTGCGGCGGGTAGTAAGTGCCCGCGAAGAACGGGTCACCGCCGGGGGTGAGAAACACCGTCATCGGCCAGCCGCCCTGCCCGGTGAGCGCCTGGGTGGCCTTCATGTGCACGGCGTCGATGTCGGGACGCTCCTCGCGATCGACCTTGATCGCCACGAAATGTGAGTTGACCAGGGCCGCGACCGCCGGGTCTTCGAACGACTCGTGGGCCATCACGTGACACCAGTGGCAGGCTGCGTAGCCGACGGATAACAAGATCGGTACGTCGCGGCGCCGCGCTTCGTCGAACGCCCCGGCGCCCCACTGCCACCAGTCGATCGGGTTACCGGCGTGCTGCTGCAGATACGGGCTTGTCGCATCGGCGAGACGGTTGACCAATTCTCTGACTCCTGACGAGCGGCATGCCTACCACGTGACCCGAGGGATAGACGAAGCAGATCTCCGAGAGCCAGACGCGACTCCCACCCGTCCAGACTAGTCCGAGAATGGACCCCGGCCAGGCGCGCGGCAGCCCCGGCGGGACTCGACCATCGTCACCAGCGGCACCGAGGCGAACCGCCGCGACGACGGCATCGCTGTCGCCCCCGCCACCCTTCTCGGCCCGTGAATGTCCGCCAATGACAGCCCAAGGGTGCAAACGGAGCTCCGGGAACACTGGCAAGAAACGAAGGCCCGGAATCTCGCTCAGGGCAACAGCCCGATTTTGCCCGAGGACCAACTCTGGCTTTCGCCGACCCGGAGAAGAGCGTGCCGGTTCGGCGATGAAGAGTCATGACAACGGGAAACGCTCAAGGACACGATCGGCAAGCGAATCGGTACGGGCTTCGATGTCGGCTACCGTCCACCCTTGCTTCTCGGCGAGTTCATTGTTCAGCGCGAGGCCGTTCTTGTATCCGATGAAACGCCCCTGAAAGTCAATGCGGTCACGCTTGTCCGGGAAGGATTTATTGCCCAGGTTGCTGTTGTACGCCGTGATTGTCAGGTTGCCGAGCCGGTGGACGTGCTCCTCCTGCGCAGCCTTCGCTGCCTCGGCTCCGCCAAGCATGTCCTGCCATGCCTGAGGGATCTTCTCGCCCTGCGGAAAGATGTGCTCGATCGTCCAAACGAAGTGCCCCTTCTCCTGAACCCAGAGATCAACCTTGGTCTCTTTCGTCATCGCGTCCTCGGCGAGCGTCGTCAGCACGAAACGGGTGACGTCGGTGTTCTCTTCGTAGATTGCACTTTCAAGCCGCTCGCGGAACGTCTCGTCGCTCGATGAGGCGCCGGTCAGCTCCGCCGACACCACGGCGACGGCATCGTCACCGACTACGCCGTCCAACCTGGAAATGACATCCATGAAGAGCTTGGGCAAGGCGTAGGTCTGTGGGAACCCGGTCAGGTTGCGGCGCACGAAGAAGCTGGTCAGTCGTGTCACGACATCGACCAGTTGCACCTCGGACAGTTCCAGCAACTCGGCCTTGCTGAGCATCCACATGATCAGGATGTACGAGGGGGCACCTTGGGCGCGAGTAAGTTGCCGAAGAGCGTGGTCCAGTGCGTTGGGTGAGTCAATCTCCGCCGTGCCAGTCACACGCCCATAGATCTTGCTGGCAGCGACCAGTGCGTCAACGCGCGCCTCGATGTCACCTGCGAGGAGCGCCTCGTAGATGCGGATCAGGCGCGACTTCGTCGCGACTGGCGCGTTCGCCACCATGGGCAACTCGGCCTTGAAGGAGTTGTAGTAGTGGCGCAGGAATCTCTCGTGGATGGCGTAGTCGTCGCCGAGACTGGTGAGCATCTCGTTCCAGCGCTTGAACGCATCATCGACGTTCATGACCTTCTTGCGCTCGGCTTCAGCGAGGAGGTGGTTCTTGATGAGGTCGACGGGCGTCAGTGGCATGCCTCGGTTGTTGAGGGACTCGAACAAGACGAAGGCATCGGCATGGCTGGCGACCTCAATCTTCACAATGACGGCCTGCTCCACGGCATCACGGATCCTCATGGCGGCATCGACTTCTCTGACGCCTTCGGACTCCGCCAGTTTGGTGAGTGCCATACGGAAATGCTCGTAGCACTTGGAGATGCGACGCAGTGAGAAGTACGGCTTCTTGCTGGGGTCAATCTTGAGGCCGGCTGCCGCGAGTACCGTCCGGTAGTCGTCGCGGTTGTGCCCTTGGGTCTGCGGGGTGACCCGGGGCTCGCCGTCCTGCTTCCTGATGAGCTGGCGCCCGAGGTTGGTGACGTCAGTTCGATCGTCCTCGTCAAGAACATCGACGTTGGCCTTGAGCACCGAGTAGATGGCCGCCAGCAGGAGAGTGATGGTCGTCATGCGCTGCTGGCCATCAACAAGTTCCAGCACGTTGCTTGCTGCCGCATCGTCGGTCTGGTTCACGGTAATGATGGTCCCAAGGAAGTGAGCCCCATCTGCCTCGACAAGGTCTTGGAAAAGGTCCTCCCATTGGCCCTTCTGCCACGAGTACTCGCGTTGATACGGCGGGATCTTGTACTGTAGGTTCCCGTCGTGGCCGAGCAGCGTGTGCACCGGGTATTGGTTGGCGGACTTGATCACAGGGCCAAGCCTATTGGCCTGTCGAATCGACAGTGCGCTGGACTCAACACCAACGGTCTGGCGTCAGCTCACTCGGGACGCGTCAGCACGTTCAAAAACTCGTCGTTGACGAAGAGCAGTTCCCTGCCCACCTTGATGTCGCTCAGGAGGCCCGCTTGAACCAAAGCGTGCAACCATGACGAGGCGGTCTGGCGCGCAACGTCGCAGCGCTCGGCAACGGTGTTGATGCGGCAGTACGGCTGTTCGAACAGCAGGGCCAAGAACTGCGGCCGTCACCGCTCGCAACAGCCGGTAGTAGTCGTTCTTCCGGGCGATGATCGCCCGCCAGAGGTAGAGAATCGGGTCGTTCAGCAGGCCGGCCTCGATCAGCATGAGGATGTTGATGACGCGGCCGGTTCGCCCGTTGCCGTCGTGGAACGGGTGGATGGCTTCGAACTGGTAGTGGGCCAGCAAGTGACACACGGAACCCCGGAAACGGAGCCCCGCTGCGCGACCCAGACACGTCGCTTACCGATCGACCCCGTCGTCCGGCTTGCCGCCCTCCGCCGGCGTCCGGATCTTCCCGATCTCGTGCCGCATGCTGCGGTACAGCAGGTACATCACCACGGCGAGCGCCACCACCATCGCCAGCGGAAACCAGCTTGCGTCGGCTAGATCGAGTAAGACCATGTGTTGAGAGTAACCGGGGTTCGGGTGTCGATGCCCGCGAACAGGTCTTCTTCGGGCAGAGCGACCGGCACTGTCGACTTGGCCAGTTGAAAATCCTCAGTCGGCCAGCCGGCCTGCTGAATCGCCATCGGCACCGCGAACCAAGGCCCGTCGGGGTCGATCTGGCTGGCGTGGGCCCGCAGGGCGTGGTCACGCAGCGGGAAGTACTCCGCACAGGGCACGAAGGTGGTCAGCCGGTCCTCCACCTCGTCGCGCTCCCAGTTCTTCAGCCACTCCGCGTAGGGACTCTCCAGACCGTGCGCGTGCATCAACTCGTCCAGCTTCGCGAACCGCGCACGGTGAAAACCCATGTGGTAATAGACCTTGAGCACCTGCCAAGCCGGGCCGTGCTCGGGCCAGGCATCCGGATCGGCGGCGGCCGCCACAGCGGCCATCGAGACCTGGTGGCACATGATGTGGTCGGGGTGCGGGTAGCCCCCGTTCTCGTCGTAGGTGGTCAGCACGTGCGGCCGGAACTCGCGAATCACCTTCACCAGCGGCCCGGCGGCGATCACAGGGTCCACCAGACCGAAGCAGCCCGGCGGCAGCGGCGGCAGCGGGTCACCCTCGGGCAGCCCCGAGTCGACGAACCCGAGCCAGGTCTGCTCGATGCCCAAGATGGTCTTGGCTCGCGCCATCTCTTCGTGCCGCAGGGTGGCGATGGTGGCCCAGTTCTCGGGGGTGTCCATGCGTGGGTTCAGAATCGAACCCCGCTCGCCACCGGTGCAGGTCGCCACCAGCACCTGGACGCCCTCGGCCACGTACTTGGCCGTGGTCGCCGCCCCCTTGGACGACTCGTCGTCGGGGTGGGCGTGCACGTGCAGCAGCCGCAACGGCTCGCCCGCGGCGTCCACCCGCATCATGGTGGTCTCAGACATGGGCGCCATTGTGCCCACCAGCCCCAACGGACCACACCAACTTCCAACGGCCGGACGGGCACAATGGCCGGGTGAGCATCACCGAGGCCGACCGCGAGCGGATCAGCCGCCGCTACCCGCGCAAACGCTTGTCACCGGCGGTGCTGGCGGTGCTGGGCGTGGTCGTGCTGGCCCTGATCGGCTACGTGGTGTGGGTGGCCTCACACCGAGCCAACCCCGCGGTCACGGGCCGCATCGACACCTTCGCCATAGTTTCGGACAACGAGGTGACCGCAACGCTCACGGTGGAGCGCCCCGACCCGTCGGTAGGGGCCAAGTGCTTTCTGATCGTTCAGGCACTCAGCTACGACCGGGTCGGTGAAAGCTGGGTCGAGATTGCGCCGGGCAGCCAGCGACTCACCACCGTGCCGGTCAGCCTGCGCACGTTCAAGCGCGGCACAGCCATCACGGTCGACTCGTGCACCACCGCAACCTGACACCACCAGCGCAACCCAATACCACCAGCGCAACCTGAGACCGCGGGCGAATGTTGCTAGGCTCGACCGATGGCTGACGAGCAGATTGAGACCATCTGGCTGACCCAGGAGGCGTTCGACGCGGCCAGCGCTGAGCTGGAGCTTCTGAAGGGCGAGGGTCGCGCCACCGTGACGGCGAAGATCGCCCGCGCCCGCGACGAAGGCGACCTGAGCGAGAACGCGGGCTACCACGCCGCCCGCGAAGAGCAGGGCCAGCAAGAGCTACGCATTCGCCAGTTGGAGTCGATGCTGCGCAACGCTCAGGTCGGGGAGGCCCCCGAGGGCGACGTCGACCAGGTGGCCCCCGGTTGCAAGGTGACGATCGCCTACGACGACGATCCGGACGACACCGACACCTTTCTGCTCGGCTCACGCGAGCTGATGGCGCTGGCAGACTCCACCTCGATCGAGGTGTTCTCCCCGCAGTCGCCGCTCGGACAGGCGATCACCGGGGCCAAGGTCGGCGACACGGTGAGCTACATCGCCCCCACCGGCAAACCGATCGAAGTCACCGTCCTCGAGGTGCAGCCCTACCGGAGCTGAGTGCGCTGAATTCTCGCCGGCTGAGCAAAGGAAGTCCTGCTCTATGCGCCCACCGCTGGTTGAGCTGGTCGAAACCCCTTGCCGGAGCGGCACATTCGAGGTCTCGACAAGCTCGACCAGCAAGGGTCAGGGGTCTCGACAAGCTCGACCAGCGAGGGTCAGGGGTCTCGACAAGCTCGACCAGCGAGGGTCAGGGGTCTCGACAAGCTCGACCAGCGAGGGTCAGGGCAGCTCGGCCAACAGTGCTGCGGCCCGCTCGGGGCTAAGTGTGCCGGCCGACACCTGGGCCAGCACCTGCGCTCGCGCATCGAGGGCGATGGCACCGGGCGTGGCGGCGTCGGGGGCGGGCGCTTCGGCGCCGGCCAGCCCCAGCTTCACCAGCAGGTCGGTGAACCGGGCCCGAGCCGTGGGGTACGACACTCCGAGGTGCTTCTCGACCTCACGCAGATTGCCCCGCGAGCTGAGGAACACCTGCAGCAGCTCTAGCTCTTTGGCGTCGAGCGCGCAGAAGTCGCAGCGGGCGAAGCGGCCCGACAGCTCGGTGCCACAGCCCGGGCAGCCGAGCCGGCTGGTGACCAGCTCGTCGCCGCACACCGGGCAGTCCACCGGCGCACGATGACCGCCGCCGCGGGCCCCGCTGCTCATCGCAGATCGGCCTTGATGGTGGCCCACCCCATCACCACGCCGACGTCGAGCCGGGCGGCACCGCTGCCCAGCACCACCTCGTCGACGTGGTCGTTGGCGGCCCCGGCCCAACTCACCTTGCCGAGCTGGACGTCGGTCCGCACCGTCACGCTCGACCGGTCACCCAACTCGATGTCGATCGAACCCGACTCGCAGCGAATGCGGGAACGCCCGGTGGCGAAGTCACCCCGAATAGTGGCCGACCCGGCCTGCACCAGCACGTCACTGGCCTCGGCCACCCGGTCGAGGGTTGCCCCGCCGGCGGTGACCCGGATCTTGCCCAGGAACGGCACCCCCTGCGTGGTCAGCGCTCCCGCAGTCACCTCGGCATCGACCGCGATGCTGGGGTTGACCCGCACCAGCAGCTCTTTGCCCAGGCCGAGCGAGCGCAGGTCGTCGAAGCTGCGCGGCGGCAGCAGAATGAACCCGTCGAAGCTGGGCCCGATATCGCCGTCGCTGGTCACCTCGAGCACCGAGCCGCTGCGGCGCAGCACGTGTGGGCCGTCCACCGCGGCGGTGGCGACGGTGCCGTCGCCGACGATGCGCACCCGCCGCGCCACCGCCCGCACGCTGACCAGGTCGACCCCCTTCGCACCAGTGGCCCGGCGCGGGCTGGGCGGCACGTCCTCGACGAACGGCGGCTGGCTGAACACCCCCGCCGCGTGCCGGTCTGGGCCGTCCATATCGCCTGCGAGATCGTCGTCACTGGGCTCGGCGGTGGCTGCGGCTGCCGCCTTCAACGCGTCGATGCGCCGGGCGGCCTCGGCGGCGTCAATGCGCCCCGCGGCGAGGTCTTCAAGGATCGGCGTCAGATCCGGTTCAGTTGCCATGCAACAAATGTAAACCAGACTTTCTAGAATAGAAAGCCTTCGGCGTTAGGTGTTTCCCTTACCGAACCGCTGCTTGTCGCCGGTCGAGCCTGTCGAGACCTCGGGTATGCGGCTCCGGCAAGAAGGGTTGCGACCCGCTCAACCAACGGTGGTTGCGTTGCGCACTCCTTTGAGAAGGCGCCGGTTTTCGCCCGTCGAGCTTGTCGAGATCTCGGACGGAGTGCCCTGACTAGGGGTTTTCGACAAGCTCAACCAGCGACGGGTTGCGCGGATCAGCGCTTCCTCAAGCGTCTACCCCTTCGGCCGTTAGGCCTCTGAGCGAGCGGAGGAACGCCACCGCGAACGCCATCACGGGGATCACCAGCAGAGCCCCGACGATGCCGCCCACCTGGGCGCCCACCGCGATGCCGATCAGCACCGCCAGCGGGTGCAGAGACGCCGCCCGGCCCAGCAGCAACGGTTGCAGCAAGTGCGACTCCAGCCACATCACCGCGATGGTGCCGCCCAGCATGATCAGGGCCGCCACCCAGCCGTGGGTGATCAGCGCGAGCGAGGTGGCCACCGTGCCAGCGATCACCGCGCCCACCACGGGAATGAAACAGACGATGAAGGTGAGTGCGAACAGGGCCAGTGCCATCGGCACGCCGATGAACGCGGCGATGATCGCCACGCCGGCGGCGTCCACCGCAGACACGATCACCTGTGCCCGCATGTAGCTGACCAGGGACGCCCAACCACGTTCGGCCGCCTTGTCGGTGGGCTGCTGGTAGCGCTCGGGGAGCAGTCGCATGGCCGTCTTCCACAGGTGCTCCCCCTCGGCCAGAAAGAAGAAGGTGGCGATCATGGCGATCGCGACGCCGGCGAAGAAGTGCCCCACCGAGGTGCCAACCTTGGCGGCGTAGCCGGCCAGCACCGCCCGCGAATCGCTGATCCACGTGGTGAGTGACTGCATCCACTGGTCGATCTGGGTCTGGTCAATGCCCAGCGAACCGTCGCCCAGCCACTGCATCAACTGGTGAAATCCGGCCACCGACTGCGCGACCAGTTCGGGCGCCTGCCGAGCCGCATTGACGCCGATGCCCCAGCCAATGCCCACGATGACCAGCCCCATCACCAGCAGGCAGGCCACCGCTGCGAGCAGCGGGTGCCAGTTGTGCTGCTTCAACCGCTGCGCCAGCGGGCTGAGCAGGGCGGTGAGCAGAAAGGCGATGCCCAGCGGCACACTGACCTCGGAGAACTCGGACAGCAGCCAGCCGACGCCCCACACCACCGCCGCGAACAACAGCACCCGCCACGACCAGCCGGCCGCCGTCCGCACACCTTGCGGAATCGGGTTCTCCGGCTCGGGTTCGGGTGTCGGGTCTGACGTCCCGATGGACGACGCCGGCGCGACGGCGCCGGCCTCCGGACGGCGCCGGGTACGGCGGAACGGGCGGAAAGCCATGCGGTGATCCTCTCGCGGGGTTGCCACCCAGCCTACTGACCGGTGGGGCGACGCATCCGGTTCGCCATCGTCGGGTTCTGGCCCCGGCAGCTGTGAACCCGGACGGGTGTGGGCGCGGGCTACGCTCGAAGTCGCACCCGTCCGGCACCGCTGCGGCGCCGAATCGCAGGTGCAAGGAGGTGCGATGCCGATCGACACCGCTGATCATGCGAAACGACGCGCCGCCCTGGCCGGAGCGCTCGCCGTGTTCGCCGGGCTCGGCTTCGGGCAGTTGGTCGCGGCGCTGGTCGCACCTCAGGCCGCCCCGGCGCTCGCCGTCGGCGCCCGGATCATCGATCTGACCCCCACCCCGGTGAAGGACTGGGCCGTCGCCACCCTCGGCACCTGGGACAAGCCGGTGCTGGTCGGCGGCGTTGCGATCGGCACGCTGTGCCTGGGAGCCCTGATCGGGTTGCTTGCGCTGCGGCGGCGGGCCTGGCTGTGGATCGGCCCGGCGCTGCTCACCGTGATCGCGGCCATGGCCGCGGCAGCGGCGCCGCAGGCCGGCCCGTTCGCGATCGTGCCCGCAGTAGCAAGCGGCGGTGTGGGCGGCCTGACCCTGCGCTGGCTGCTGGGCACCGGGGCCGCCCCCAGCGACGACGACGGAGCACCCCGCGCACTGCCCCGGCGGGCCTTCATCGCCGGCAGCGCGGTCGCCGGGGCGTCCGGCGCCGCCGCCCTGATCGCCGGGCAATACCTGAGCAGCACCCGGCAGCGGCCCACGCCAGTGACACTCCCGGCCCCGAGCGAGTCCCTGGCGTCGCTGCCGTCCGGGGCGGACGCACCGGGGATGGCACCCTGGGTCACCCCCAACCAAGAGTTCTACCGGGTCGACATCAGCCTGATCGTGCCCACCGTCGACGTGGCCGGGTGGCGGCTCAGCATCGACGGCCTGGTCGATCGGCCCTACAGCCTGGGCTGGGACGACCTGCTGGCGCTACCCCTGATCGAACGCGACGTCACGCTCAACTGCGTCAGCAACGAGGTGGGCGGCCCCTACATCGGCGGCGCGCGCTGGTTGGGGGTGCGCACCCGCGACCTGCTGGACCGGGCCGGCGTGCAGGCCGGCGCCGACATGGTGCTGAGCCGCTCCAGCGACGGGTTCACCGCGAGCACCCCCGTGCAGGCACTCACCGACGACCGCGACGCGCTGATCGCGATCGGCATGAACGACCGGCCATTGCCGGCCGAGCACGGCTTTCCGGCCCGGCTGCTCACCCCCGGGTTGTACGGCTACGTCGGTGCGACCAAGTGGCTCACCCAGCTCACCGTGACCAGCTACGCCAATGATGCGGCCTACTGGACGCTGCGCGGCTGGGCGCCCGAGTGCCCGGTCAAGCCGTCGAGCCGCATCGACACCCCGAGCGGGTCGGCCAGCCTGCAGCCGGGCACGGTGATGATCGGCGGCGAGGCGTGGGCGCAGCAGATCGGCGTGGCGCGGGTGCAGGTACGCATCGACGGTGGCGACTGGCGGGCGACCCAGATCGGCCCGGACGGTGGCATCGACTTCTGGCGACAGTGGACCTATGCCTGGCCGGCCACCGCCGGCCAGCACACCCTGGAATGCCGGGTGATCGACGACTCCGGCGCCGACCAGGTCGAGGTTCGGGCGGCGCCATTCCCCGACGGGGCGTCGGGCCTGCACAGCGTGGTGGTCACGGTCGGCTGAGTTCACCCACACTGCTGGGCAAACGCCGGCATCGTTGGTTGCGCCCCGAAACCCCTGGCCAGTGCGGCACCGGGGCGGCCTCGACCCGCTCGATCAGCGTGTCCGTGGGCATCGGGAATCGCCCCGATGCGGCGCCGTTGTTAGGTTGAGCGGGTGAGGTTGTCGCTGCGCTCATCGCTGCCCCGCACCGTGGTGATGCTGGCGGTGTCGGCGTTCTTCGTGGCGGTCGGCTTCGGGGTGATGATTCCGGTGCTGCCGCTGTTCGCCGCCTCGTTCGGCGTCACCAATTTTCTGATCGGCCTGGTGGTGTCGGCCTTCGCCGGCATGCGGCTGGCGATGAGCCCTTTCGTGCGGCGAATCAGCGACCGCGTCGGCCACCGCCGCACGATCGGCATCGGCATGTGGGTGGTCGGCGGGTCGTCGGCGCTGTGCGGGTTGGCGGGCAGCTACGGGGAACTGTTGGCCTGGCGGGCAGTGGGCGGTCTCGGCTCGGCGATGTTCACCATCTCGGCCACCGCCCTGCTGCTGGCGAGCGTCGGCCCCGAGCTGCGCGGCCGGGCCAGCGGGCTCTACCAGGGCGGCTTCCTGCTGGGCGGCATGACCGGGCCGGCGATCGGCGGGCTGCTGGCCGGAGTGTCGCTCACCGCCCCGTTCTACTTCTACGCCGGCACCCTGGTGATCGCGGGCACCATCGCGTTCACCCAACTGCACGACCCGCCGGGCATGGCCGAGGCGACCGCCGCGGCACCCACCCGGTCGCTGGCCGAGGTGGCCCGCGACACCCGGTTCCGGGCCGCCTGCCTACTCAGCTTCGGCACCGGGTGGCAGTCGTTCGGGGTGCGGTCGGCACTGGTGCCGATTCTGGTCGTCAGCTACCTGGGCGCACACCCCTCGTGGACCGGCATCGCGTTCGCGATCGCCGCCGTCGCCCAGACCCTCGCCTTGCAACCGGCCGGACGTGCCACCGACCTGATCGGACGGCGTCCGGTGATGGTGGCCGGTGGCCTGCTGGCTGCCGCGTCGACGCTGGCCACCCCGTTCGCTCCCAACCTGCCTGTGCTGGTGGTGCTGCTGTGCGTCTACGGGGTGGCCTCGGCGGCCCTGGGCACCGCACCGACGGCCGCCCTGGGCGACGCGGCCAAGGATGCTGGCAGCCAGCCGGTGGCGATCTTCTCGATGATCGGCGATTCGGGCGCGATTCTCGGCCCCCTGGTCGCCGGCCTGCTGGCCGACCACCTGGGCATGCCCGCGGCCTTCGGTGCCGGGGCGGCGATTCTGCTGGCCGGGGCACTGCTGTCGTGGTCGATCCCAGCCCGGCTCGATCGGCCCGAACCGGTACGGGCGCGATGACCCGCCGCCCGTTGCCCGAACTCGTCGCCCCCGACTGGGCCGACGCCCTGGCGCCGGTCGCCGACCAGATCGCCGCCATGGGCGACTTTCTGCGCGCCGAACTGGCCGCCGGCCGCGGCTACTTTCCGGCCGGCCCGAATGTGCTGCGGGCCTTCAGCCGTCCACTGTCCGACGTGCGAGTGCTGGTGGTGGGACAGGACCCCTACCCGACCCCCGGGCATGCCGTCGGATTGTCGTTCTCGGTGGCGCCGGACGTCCGTCCGGTGCCCCGGTCGCTGGCCAATATCTACGCCGAATTGCACACCGACCTGGGCATTGCGCCGGCCGCACACGGCGACCTGAGCGGTTGGTTCTGCCAAGGGGTGCTGCTGCTCAACAGGGTGCTGACCGTCCGTCCGGGAGCCCCGGGTTCGCACCGCGGCAAGGGCTGGGAGCAGGTCACCCAGCGGGCGATCGAGGCCCTGGTCGCGCGCGGCGGCCCGCTGGTCGCGATCCTGTGGGGACGCGACGCGCAGAACCTGCAGCCGATGCTGGGCGAGGTTCCGGTGATTGCCTCGGCGCACCCCTCGCCCCTGTCGGCCCGCTCGGGCTTCTTCGGCTCGCGTCCGTTCAGTCGCACGAACGCGGCGCTCGAAGCCCAAGGCGCCCGTCCGATCGATTGGCGGCTGCCGGCCGGCTGAACGTTGGAGCCCGGGCTGTCGACGTTTCGCCCCCTCTGGATCGGTGGGGGCCGGTGTGGCACCCTGACCGGAGTCCCCGACCGGAAGTGCTCCAGCCATGACCCGCCACCCACGCCTGCTGTTTACCCCGCTCGTGCTCCTGCCCGTGCTGGCCCTGCTGCTCACCCCGGCTGCCGCCCCCGCGGCGGCCGATCCGCTGGTCCGCCCGGCGGCCTCTGATGCCGCCTTGGCGACCAAGGTGGCCTCGGTGCTCAGCGACTCGAGGGTGAAGAAGGCCACCGTCGGCGTGGTGGTGACCGAATCGTCGTCGGGCACCCCGTTGTACCGGCGATCGGCCACCACCGCCATCTCACCGGCTTCGAACATGAAGCTGGTCACCGCCGCCGCCGCGCTCGATCTGCTGGGCCCCGACCACACCTTCAGCACCGAGGTCTACTCTCCCGCCGCCCCGGTCGACGGCGTGGTCAGCAAGCTGTACCTGAAGGGCAACGGCGACCCGACCCTGCGCGAGCGCGACCTTAAGGCACTGGCCGCCCAGGTCAAGGCGGCGGGTATCACCCAGGTGAGCGGCGGTGTCGTCGGCGACGGCAGCTTCTTCGATTCCGACAAGTACAACAACTACTGGGACCCCGCCGACTACAACAACGCCTACGCCGCCCAGGTCACCGGGCTGACCCTGTCGCCATCGTCGAGCTACTCAGTGGGCACTGTCCAGGTCACCTACCAACCTGGCTCCGGCAAGGGCAAGAAGGCCAAGCTCGGGCTCGTGCCCGCTCGGGCGGCGGGGTATGTGAAGCTGGTCAACAAGACCACCACCACAGCGGCCGGCTCGGGAGCCTCGATCAGCGTGCGGCGCACGTCGGGCACCAACACCATCACCGTTTCGGGACGGGTGGCGCTCAAACGCAGCCTGGTGAAACGCACGGTCACGATCAGCAACCCGACCCGTTACGCGGCACACGTGTTCACTCGTGTGCTGCGCGCGTCCGGCGTCACGGTGCTCGCTTCCCCCACCACCGGTAGCACACCGGCAACCCGAGTGCAGGTTGCCTCCGACAGCTCGGTGCCGCTGAGCACCATCGTCACGCTGCTGATGAAGCCGTC
The DNA here is from genome assembly GCF_047602085.1 of Micropruina sp. Classification (GTDB taxonomy): domain Bacteria; phylum Actinomycetota; class Actinomycetes; order Propionibacteriales; family Propionibacteriaceae; genus Micropruina. Next base: position 832,622 of record NZ_JASGID010000002.1, on the reverse strand, counting down.
GAACAACGGCATGACCGAGCATCTGGCCAAGACCCTGGGCCGGGTCAACGGCAAGGCCGGCACCTGGAAGGCCGGTGCCGCCACCATGCGCACCTGGCTTGCCGGCACCCAGACCGTGCCGTCGAATGTGGTGTTGGTGGACGGCTCCGGGCTCGCGCACCGCAACAAACTCACCGCCCGGGTGCTGGTGCGGCTGCTGCAGTATGCCCAGACCCGGAGCTGGTTCGACGTCTTCTACGCCTCGCTTCCGGTGGCCGGCAACGCCGACCCGGCAATCGGCGGCACACTCGCCGACCGTATGGTCGGCACCGCGGCACAGAACAACCTGCGGGCCAAGACCGGCACGCTGAGCGGTATCACGGCGCTCAGCGGCTATGTCACCGACAGGTCCGGACGCCGCTACACCTTCTCAATGCTCGGCACGTACAGCGGCTCGTCGCCGCGCATCGTGTTCGACAAGCTCGGCGCGACGCTGGCAGGCTGGTCGAGCTGAGGAATGTCGCACCCCATGCCGGGGTTGCTGTGGCAGGAGGCACACATGCTGTTCACCAAGCCGACCCTGGTCGACCCACGGGTGGCCCTGCCCGGGCGCGGCACCCCGGTGCTCGCCCAGCCGTTCTTTCACCGGGTCTTCGGCCATCGCATCGACCGGGTGCCCGCGGGCGCCGAGGTGGCGATTCTGGGGCTGGGCTGCTTCTGGGGGGCTGAGAAGCTGTTCTGGAACACCCCGGGGGTGCTCAACACGGCGGTTGGCTACGCGGGCGGCTACACGCCGAACCCCAGCTACGAAGAGGCCTGCTCCGGACGCACCGGGCACGCCGAGGTGGTCAAGGTGGTCTATGACCCTCAGCGGCTGAGCTACGAAGACGTGCTGGGAGTCTTCTTCGAGAACCACGACCCCACCCAAGGCTTCCGGCAGGGCAACGACCGGGGCACCCAGTACCGCTCGGCCATCTACACCCTCGACGACGACCAGGCCACGCGCGCCCGGGCCGTCCGCGACGCCTACGCGCCCGCCTTCGCCAGCGCGGGCTTCGGCGAGATCACCACCGAGATCGCTCCGGCCGGCGCGTTCTATTACGCCGAGGGCTATCACCAGCAGTACCTGGAGGCCAACCCGTTCGGCTACTGCCCGGTGCATGCCACCGGGGTCACCTGCAACCCGCCGACCGACTGAGCCGAAGAAACACCGATTTCGCTGGTCGCGCTTGTCGAGACCCTCGGATGTGCAGCTCTCACTCGAAGATTCCCGCAACCAGAATCTTCCCGTCCCACGGCGGGCCGGAACAGCCCTGTGATGCTGAGTCGAAGATTCGCCGAATCTCCTCCCATCCCGATCCGCGCGCGAAGCCGCGGCCAGCTACTGGCAAGGGGTTTCGACATCGATCTGCGGCCACCGTGCGACCCCAGCCGGGCGCACGGGCTGCGTGCGCGGATGCCACCCTCGATGAATGTGGCGACCCGCGACGCAGGGACACGGCGGTGGCGACCCTGGCCATGGCAGCCCAAGGCGTCGATCGTGCCTCGGCAGGGCGCGCGGCGATTCGAGCGTTATGGGGCCGGCTGGCGCGCCCCAGGTGTCCCGACGCGCACAGATGAGCGTTATGCCCGCCATGGCGGCAGGTCATAACGCTCATCTGTGCGCGTCGGGACACAACTGCGACGCTGCCGCGGATCAATACGCCCGTTTCTCGGCGGGCGCGCCCAGCAGTAACCGATCGGGTGGATCGAAACGCCCCTCCGGGCGGGACGGCAGCGCGGACTATCCTGACCGCCATGATCGACGCCGACCTGGCCACCCGGTTGCGCGACGCCGGGTTGGGGTGGCGCCCGACGAGCGGCGACCGGTTCATCATTCCCAGCGGCGACTTCGCCGGCGAGGTGTTCGTGGTGGCCGAGATGACCATCGAGGTGCAGGACGTGCCCGGCGGCAACGCCGTGTTCAAGTTCAACGGCACCACCGAATGGGCGCTCGATTCGGTGGACGCCCGGCGGGTGCTGTGGCTGCCTCGCGAAGACCAGTTGCGCGACGAACTGGGTGACGCGTTCGACACCCTGGCCGTAGTTCCGGGCGGCTTCGCGGTGACGCTGAGTGGCGGCTCGCGACATCTCGACATCGACGCCGAACGTGCCTACGCCCGAGCCCTGCTCCATACCCTCGGGGCATCGTGAGTGTGCCGTCCATCGCCGAGGGCGAATTGCTGGCGATCAGCCGAGCGCGGTGGATCACGTTCAAGAACTGACCGACGACCACACGGTGCGCCTGAACCGCCACTTCGTCCGCTACGCCGGCTCCAACCGCTCCATCGGGCAGCCGTAGAATGATTCGCATGGGCACTCCTACAGTGGCCGAGAATCCATCGCGCATCGCCCTCCGCTATGGCTGGGCGGCGTTAACTCCGGTGGTCGTCGTGGCTACCGTGGCCTTCGGCCCACCGGCACTCATGGTCTTCTCGGTGGTGGCAGGGGCGCGCTGATTGAGACCGGTGTTCGCGCGCGCGGCTGGGCGCGTCCCGTCGTGATCACGATCGGGGTACTGCTGGTGGCACTGCCGGTGTTCGGCTTCATCGACATGGCGAGCGGCAGCTTCGTGATCACCCTGCGCTGATCGGGCCGCATCGGTCGGCCGGATCTGCACCGGACGCTCACCTCGGACCTGCGGGCCTTCGGCAACTAGGGTGGCCGACATGACGCCAGCAGCCGCACCCCAGGCCCGCCCCGCGTGGCACAACCAGCAGACCATCGACCGCTTTCTCGACGAGGCCCGCGTGTGGGCCGTCGTCGGCCTCTCCGGCGACCCCGGCCGCACCGCGTACGCGATCGCCGACCTGCTGTACAGCCGTGGCAAACGGGTGATCCCGATTCATCCTCGCGCTCCGCTGCTGTTCGGTGAGCAGGGTTACCGAAGCCTGGCCGAGGTTCCCTTCGCGATCGACGTGGTCGACGTGTTCCGCCGCTCCGATGCGGCCGGTCAATACGTCGACGAAGCCATCGCGACCGGCGCCGGCGGGGTGTGGCTACAGCTCGGCGTGATCGACCACGACGCGTTCGAGCGGGCCACCGCGGCCGGGTTGCCGATGGTGATGGACACCTGCCCGGCCATCGAGTGGAGGTTGCGCGCGAGTTGACCGCAGCGCGCACGAGTGCGATCAGCCGATACCGACGGGCTCTCGGCGTTCGGCTGGGCCGGTCGGCTCAGCCGTGGCCGTCGGCTGGCCGAACACCAGGCTGCGCTGCACCTGGAAGCTAGCCAGAAACAGAGTCGGCTCGACCAGCACCTTGGCCAGAGCCAGCGCCAGGCCGAATCCGGTAAGCCAGGCCAGCAACCCATAATTGGCCAGCAGCAACAACGCGACCAGCGCGTAGTAGCGCAGCATCGTGGACCGCAGCGGACGTCGCGATGCGAACACCATGCGCCGGTTGGTGACGAAGTTGACCGCCGAGCTCAACCCACGAGCGCCGATCACCGCCGCCAGCAGGTTGCCGGTCAGCGCATTCAGCACCAGCAGGGCGACGAAGTCGACGCCGAAGGCGATCAGCGACGACGCCGAGAACGCCAGCAGCGGCAGGTAGATGCGCACCGAATCGGCCAGCGGGCGGAAGTGTGACGACGAGTTACCGGCCAGGTAGATGGTGGCGATCGGCACCTCGTCGATCGTCCAGCCGGCCTCGCGGGCCCGCAGCAGCAGGTTGAGCTCGTACTCGAACCGGTCGCCGGGCACGCCGCACAGCCAGTCGAGCGCTTCCGGCGGGTAGCCGCGCAGCCCGGTCTGGGTGTCGCTGACCGCCACGCCGCTGGCCGCCCGGAACGCCCAGCGGGTGATCACGTTGCCCACCCTGCTGCGCAGCGGCACTCGTCCGGCGAAGGCACGAACGCCCAGCACCATGGAGCCCGGACGAACCGCGCGTCCGACCCGCAGAATGTCGACCACCGCGTGCTGGCCGTCGGAATCGGCACAGATCACGCTCTGCCCCGGGTAACGCCGGGCGATGTGCGCGAAGCCGTGCTTCAGCGCCGCACCCTTGCCCCGGTTAGCGGCGAAGCCGATGACGTCGGCGCCCAAAGCCGCGGCGTCACTGAACAGCGGGGCGTAGCCCGGGCCGCTGCCGTCGTCGACCACGACCACCGCCACCTCGGGTGCCTCACGGGCCAGGTCGCGCAGCAGGGCGAGCAGTTTGCGATCGGGTTCGAAGGACGGAATCAGCACGATCATCGCTCAGCCCGCCACGTAGAGAATGTCGGACGTTCCCCGCTCTTGGCCCTTGCCCAGCGGGTTGTTGACCAGGTTGCCGTTGAACACCATCGCCGACGATCCCCCGCCGTCGAGGTTGTAGGCCACCTGGGCTCCACGATCGACGAACACCTGAGCGAGTTCGGGCAGCGTCATACCGCGGCTGTAGCCATTGCTGCGTCCGTCGACGACGACCCAGACGAAGTGGTTGGCGGCGATCATGCCGACCGCCGTGCGCGGCTGGTTGCCCTGAATGGAGTGGTTGCCGAAGTTGGTGTCGATCTCGATCGAGTCGATGCCGTCGATCACCTTGCCGCCGTTCACCAGACCGGGGCCGAACGACAAGGTGTTCCAGACCCCGTCCGCGATCAGTTGCTCAGCGTCGGTCTCGGTCTCGTCGTAGAGCGTCATCGAACCGTTGCGGTACATGGCGAGGCCCTGCCGCGCCCCCTTATCGCGGTAGGCGACGCCGTCGCGCACCACGATGCCGGTGTCGCGAAACCCGTAGTAGTCGCCGTTGATCGCCAACACCGCGTTCTTGCTCTTCGCGATCACCGAGGGGTAGGCGATGATGTTGGTGCCGAATTCGTCCTGGGCGAAGGCGGAGCGAATCAGCGTGGCATCGGTGGTAGTGATGTCGGCCACGAAATAGGTGATCGCATCGCTGCCCGACCCGGTGCTCACCTTTTCGATGGTCAGCGACGTGGCCGAACTGGTGTAGCTGTCGTCGGTGCTGGTGCCGGTGGGAACTGCGGAGCTGGCGGTCTCGGTGACCGTGCCCTCGACGTGCTCGATCAGGTAGCGATCGGCTGCCCAGGCCGCAGTGCCACCCAAGCCCAGCACACCGGCTGCTCCGCCCAACAGCAGCCGGCGCGACACCCGCCGGGTGATCAACGAATCGCTCATGGATCAGTTGTAGGCAGCGGCGCTGTGCGGTCGCTGTGCTGCTGCTGCGGCAGGGCTGGGGGTGGCCGCTGCGGCAACGAGTTTCGACTCGCTCAACCAGCGGTAGTCGTGTCGATCAGTCGTTGCCTCAGCAGCGACGGGCCACCGGTCCGTGGCCCCGTCGCCCGCGCCCGCGCAGCCGAAGTCAGTCCGCGTCGGCGATGCGGTCGAGCGCCTCTTCCCAGTGTTGGGCGATGGCTTGGGCGTCCCAGCCGCCGGGAATGTGCTCGTGCCGAATCTCGACCACAGTGGAGTCGTCGGCCTGCTTCACCAGGTGCAGATCGACCAGAGACTTGGGGGCGTCGTCGTCGGCGTGCCAACTGAACCGGATCTGCTCCAGCGGGTGATAGCTGCGCACCACGCCGAAGGTGCCATTGACCGAGCGCCAGGAATCGCCCTTGTCGCCCAGCAGGCCCCCCTCACCCAACAGGGCCTCGGAGCCGGCGGGGGTGGCGAGCAGGCGCCACACTTCCTTGACTGGTTGCGACACCGACCGCTGCACGACCACGGTGGTGCCGGTGGACGCTGCGAGCGTGTCGCCCGCCATCTGATCTGTCATTGAAACCTCGATCCGACTCGGTCCGAACCCGGTCAACGGCGACCGGTGACACCCACCATACCCGCGCCGAGTCGGCCGCGTGCAGCGTGTCGATGCACAGTTCTCAGTCGCCGAACGACTAGAAATGGACCCGTCGACCGGACCGCGTATGAGGCGGTCCGGTCGAGTTGTCGCCGCGGGCCGACCGGAAAGTTGTGACACCTGTGACACATGGTGCGAAACCACACGCATGTGACAGATGGAAAGTAAGTCCACCTGAGCGTTGCCAGATTCTAAAAAAAATCTTCCGGATTGGTATTGCACCAGCCCCGAAGGGCGAGTAGAAATACTCCTACGCCGAACCCGGCGGGCCGGACGATCGCAAGACCCGAAGATCCGTCACAGTGGTTCAGCACACAGACGGAGATCGAGGTCCATTGCCCGTGGAGCAATCCACGAGCGCTCCGCATGACGAGCGGACGGATCAGCGAACCGACCGGAGTTCGGGCTCGTCTTTCCCGAACGAACAGGGGCCGGACCAACTCATACTTGGTCCGGCCCCGCCTCGCGTTCGGCTGAACTCTCGCTCGCGGGATCAGAGCCCTCGACCCGCATCCGCGGACTGGGACGGTAGGCCGACACCGACGGCTCCCCCGCCAACCAGAACCGCCACGGGCGCAGGGCAGCCACCGACACCCCCACCCGAGGCCCGGACGACACCGGGCCGGCCGGCTGTGCCGCGGCGACCAGCTCCAGGCCGTCCTCGCCGAAGCGGCGCCCGGAGTCGTCCAGGGTGAGCGCCAGCACCTGGCCGAGGCAGCCCGGCCCACGAGCCAGCCGGGCGTCCGGCACCCCGGGGCGGCGCGACCGGGCCAGCGGCAGGCCGTCCACCACTTCACCAGCACGCAACAGCACCGCCGAACCGCTGCCGGACGGTCCACAGACCACGTTGGCGCAGATGTGAATGCCGTAGCTGCGGTAGCAGTACAGCGTGCCGGGCGGCTCGAACAGGTGCCGGGTGTGCGGTCGCCAGCCCCGATACGCGTGCGCGGCCGGGTCGCCGGCACCGGCGTAGGCCTCGACCTCGGTGAGCCGCAGCGTCACCCCGTGCACCCGAACCAGCGCACCCAGCAGTCCCGAGGCGACGACCGGCGCAGAGCGGGTGAGATCCACCGGCCCAGTGTGCACGCTGTAGTCTCGCGGGGTGCGTAACCCTGCCCTGGTAGCGGCGATCGCCGCGCTCAGCCTGCTCGGGGGTTGCGTCGAACCGGCCGCCGCACCCAGCCCCTCAGCCTCCGTCACCCAAGTCGGTCTCGACCTGACCGAACCCGGCCAGGCCCGCTCGATGCTGCGCAAGCTCATCGCCAAGGCGGGCACGCCGAACCTGATTCAGGTCGAGATCACCGAGCAGTGGGCGGCGATCACCGTGGTGAAGGACGGCCAGCCCGAAACCTGGGCGTGGCGCGACGACACGATCAAGCAGGTAGACACCGACGTGGTCTACGTCAAGCAGACCGTGTTCTCGATCGACGACTTCAACATCAACGACGTCGGCGCCCTATTCCGGGCCGCCGAGAGCATCTCGTCGTCGCAGAGCAATCAAGAACTGCAGATCGTGGACTCGTCAGCGGGCGAGGTGTTCATGAGCGTGTCGACCAACCCCGAGTCACGCACCGTGTTCTTCTACCCCGACGGGGCACTGCTGCCGACCCTCGACTTCAACACCTCCGGCGGCATCAGCCAGGGCCTCTCAGACGTGATCGGCTCGCGGGCCAGCGCCATCGCAATCGGCATTCAGTCGACCATGGGCGCCTGGCTCGACTATGCGGGCAGCACCTCGACCACGGTGCGCCGGTTGCGCACCGCCACGGTGCCGGTGACCATCAACGAGCGGTCACAGCGACCCGAGCTGCCGCTGTTCTCGGCGGCACGGGTCGACCCGGAGGCGATCTGGCGGGTGCTGCAAGCGGCACGGCAGCGCGACGAGTTCGAGGACGGCACGCGCTGGGAGGTGACCATCGACGAGCGCAGCGGCGTGCTGCGCATGTACTTCACGATCGGCAGCAAGTCGCTGGTGACCGACCTGGACGGCCAGACCGTGGAGCGGTAGCGCTCCGGGATCAAGCCATCGGCCGCGGGACGGGGTTCAGCCGGCGAAGGTGTCGCCCGACTGGGGTCGCCGGAGTCGAAGGCGGTGGCGAGCCAGTTCTGGCGTTGCGCCGACGATCGGTGGGGTCACGACTCACACTCGACCCGGCCGGCGGCGGCGCGGACCCGGCCGGTGACCATATGCGGAGTAGTGGCTGGTGCCCGGGCACGCAGTGCGCTGGCCCTTCCCGGCGGCGGTCAGCTACCCCGTCGGTAGGGCGTCGGTTTGGAACGCCTCCGACGCTCGGCCATCATGGGCAGATGCAGATCGTCGGGGTCGTCGCCGCGGGAGGGGCCCGAGTCTTCGTGCAGGCCGCTAGACCACGGCACCGACCCGCACCGGTTGGCGTGGCAACTGGGGTACCGCATCGTCCGGCCCCTGTCGGCAACCGGCCAGGGCGACGACCTGACCCTCACCGTGCAGGTGTCGGCCCACGGCCGTCCGGTCACCGAGCCCGGCCCACGGCGCAGACGCGCGCTCGACCCCGACCTGAGTGAACACGAGATCAGCACCCCCCTGGTGCGACAGCGGCTGGCCGCCTACGCGATCGTGCTCAGCGACCGGGGGCTGCTGGCGACCGAGTTCTCGCACCGCACCGCCGTGCCCGGTTCGTGGGGGCTGCCCGGCGGCGGCATCGACGCCGGCGAGAACCCCAGCCAGGCGGTGATCCGCGAGGCCGTTGAAGAGACCAGCCAAGACATCGAGATCGCGCATTTGCTCGACATTCAGACCGATCACTGGATCGGACGGTCGCCGGCGGGCGTGATCGAGGACTTCCACGCAGTGCGGATCATCTACGCCGCAACCTGCCCAGCCCCCACCGACCCGGTGGTCAACGACGTAGGCGGCACGACGGCGTCCGCCCGGTGGGCGCCACTGCAGCACTGGCAGCGCATGCACTGGGCCGCGGGCACCCGGGCACTGCTCGACCGGCATCTGGTGCGGGTGTCGATGGAGTTGGGCTACCGGCGCCGCTGGGCAACCGGCTGAGCACCTACCGCACCTTGATCGGCACGAGGACGCAGCAACGCCGCGAACCCGAGGGTTCGCGGCGTCGGACCGGCCGAATGGGTCAGTTGGAGCGGAAGTACGACAGCAGCCGCAGCATCTCGATGTAGAGCCAGACCATGGTGACCGTGAGGCCGAAGGCCGCGCGCCACGATTCCGACTCGGGAGCCTGCATGGCGATGCCCTGCTCGATGAAATCGAAGTCGAGGATCAGGTTGAACACCGCCAAGCCGACGCCGAGCGCCGAGATCAGCAGCAGCAGCGCCAGGTTGCCGTGCGAGAACATGAAACCCAGGCCGAACATCGACAGCACGAAGTTGACCAGCAGCACGCCGGCGTAGGCCATCGTGCCGATCATCACCATCTTGCGGAATTTGTTGGTGACCTTGATGCGGAAGAATTTGTAGGCGCCGAGCGTCGCTGCGGCAGCCACCAGGGTGGCCAGCACGGCAGTGGGAATGATGCCGTTGAACGCGGTCTCGTAGATCTTGCTGACCGCGCCGATGAACACGCCCTCGACGGCTGCGTAGGCGAGCACCGCCCCCGGCTTGATCACCCGGCGGGCCGCCACCACCATCACCGTGACGAAGCCGGCCAGCGCACTGATGATCAGGCCGGCCATCAAGAACCGAGCCGGCATGAACATGAAGGTCAGCGCGGCGACGCCGATGACGGTGCCCATGGTGATGGCCGATTTGGTGATGACATCGTCGATGGTCATCACGCCGCGAGTGGCCTGAACCGGGTCTTGCGGGCCGTACGGGTTCGGGTACTGGCCCGGCTGCTGGTAGCCCTGGCCGGGCTGGAAGCCTTGCTGGTAACCGTAGGGCTGCTGGAAGCCGCCCTGAACCGGCTGCTGCGGCGTAAAAGCGTCCGGCCTCGAGAGAACGGGGTTGGAGCTGCGCATGAGTTGGTTTCCTCCTTGTGGATGCACCTTCATTGTAGAGAACATGCGAAGGGGTCGGAACCTTCCACACCCTGAGGTGCCCCGGAGTCGTGGCCGACCGTCTCGAATGGTCCTGACAGGCACCTTGGCGCACGCCGATCGGCGACCCGGTCGCAGCGTCCGGCCCACTGGGGGACGCAGCGACCAACCCGCCGATCGCAGGTTGAGCGTCGAAAGCCCTTGCGCAAGTCACATGTTCGAGGTCTCGACAAGCTCGACCAGCGAAGATTTGGCCAGGCAACCACCGCCGGTTGGGCGTCGAAAGCCCTTGTCCAAGCCACATAATCGAGGTCTCGACAAGCTCGACCAGCGAAGATTTGGCCAGGCAACCACCGCCGGCTGAGCACGTCGAAAGCCCTTGCGCAAGTCACATAATCGAGGTCTCGACAAGCTCGACCAGCGAAGGTCAGCACTTCGTTAGGGGCGCGGGGCGCCGAGTCGGTCGCGCCGTGACGCGGGCTCCGAGACGGCAACGTGGTATGCCTCGACGAAGTCGGCCACGAGCGCAAGGAACCGATCGCGCTCGTCGCCCATTGCCGCGAGTGCGGTGCGATAAGTGCTCAGCGTCGCGTCGAGGGTGCGCTCAAACTCGCGAACCCCCAGCGGCGAGCTGGTGAACAGGTAGGGGCCGCGACCACGACCTCGGGCCTTGACCAGCAAGCCGGCGCCGACGGCGGCGTTCACCTGCCGGTTGACGGTGGACTGCTCCAGGCCGAGCAGTTCGGCGATCTGACGCAGCGTGTACGACTCGCCGTCGGTGAAGAGCCACAACAGCCGCATATCGGCGGTGCCGAGGGTGGCCCGCTGACTGAGCACCCGGCGCGCACTGTCGAGGCTCGCCAGCAACCCGGCCAGACGACGCGAGTCTTCGACCTGCCCGTTCACCGCTCTACGAATGTCGCGTACCGGTGCGTTCATTTGCCTCGTCACCACTCCACTGTGTTGATCCGCCTGGATGTGTGTATCCTACATACTCAAGGTGCTTGTGTAGATTACATACCCGCGCGGCGGGGTGGAAGGATGACCGATGAACCACGCTCCCGCGTCCGATGCCACCGGGGTCGCGCCGGTTGACCGTCCGCTGCTGGTGGTGCTGGTGCTGGGCTTCTCAAGCCTGTGCGCCGCGCTGATGCAGTCGCTGGTGATCCCGATCCAGTCCGAGTTACCCGACCTGCTGCACACCAGCGCCAGCAACACCTCGTGGGTCGTCACGGCAACGCTACTGGGGGGTGCCGTGGCGATGCCGGTAGCCGGCCGGCTCGCCGACATCTTCGGCAAGAAGCCGGTTCTCGTGACCTCGGCGATCATTCTGCTCGCCGGATCGCTGCTGTGCGCGATGACGGACACATTCCTTCTCGTGCTCGTCGGTCGGGTGCTCCAGGGCATCGCCATGGGCTACATCCCGGTCGCGATCAGCATGGTGCGCGAAGTCACCCCGGCCCAGATGACCAATGCCGCGTTGTCGGCGGTCAGCGCGACGCTCGGGGTGGGCGGCGCGCTCGGCCTGCCGCTGGCCGCGCTGATCGTACAGAACATGAGCTGGCACGCCCTGTTCTGGCTCTCCAGCATTCTTGCGGCCGTGGTCATCGCTGTCTCTGCAACCCTGCTGCCGCACCACCGCCGCGAGCATCCGGCCAAGATCGACGTGATCGGCGCGATCGGGCTGGCGGTCGGCCTGGTCAGCGTGCTGGTCGGAGTCACCAAGGGCAACGACTGGGGGTGGGCGAGCCCCAGCACCCTCGGCATGATCGCCGGCGGCACCCTGGTACTGATCGCCTGGGGGTTCTACGAGGTCAAGCACGAGTCCCCGCTGGTCGACCTGCGTACCACGGTGCGGCTGCCCGTGCTGTTCACCAACCTCGCGGCACTGATGGTCGGCTTCGGCATGATGGCCCAATCAGTGGTCGTGCCCCAGCTTCTGCAGATGCCCGCGGCGACCGGCTACGGGCTCGGTCAGTCCATCTTGCAGACCGGCCTGTGGATGGCTCCGGCCGGGCTGATGATGCTCGCGATGTCTCCCGTCTCGTCCAACCTGCTCACCCGCTTCGGAGGACGGATCACCCTGGCGATCGGCAGTGGCGTGCTTGCGGTCGGCTACCTGATCGGCGTGTTCTTGACCGACGAACCGTGGAAGTTGATGCTCGCAACCATTGTGGGTTCCGCCGGCGTCGGTATCGGCTACGCCGCCATGCCGGCCCTGATCTTGGGCAACGTGCCCCGCGCCGAGGCATCTTCCAGCGTGGGCGTGAACTCGCTGATGCGCTCCATGGGCACCACCATCGCCGGCGCGGTGATGGCCATCGTCCTGACCAGCCGCACCCTCACGCTGGGCGAGGCCACGATTCCCACGCACGACGCCTTTCAAACCTGCTTCATCATCGGAGCAGCCGCCGCTGCCACGGCCGTGGCGCTCACCCTGCTCATCCCCCGCCAGAAGAGCACTGACGGTTCAGCCGAACAGGAGGATCTGCGCAACAAACCCGTGTCGGTGTCTGCATGACGCAACCGCAACCCGGTTGACCACGCTCGCCGCGCAACTGGCGTCCATCCACCTGGTGGCGCCGCTCGCCATGAACTGCGCGCCGTTCGTCCTCAAAGAGCGTAACCTCGACCGTCCACAGGTGCTCGCGGCAACTCACGGCGCAAGCCAGAACGAGGAGGCCCGCGCATGACTGAGATCCTGCGACTGCGGAACGTCGACTTTGTGCGCGAGTCGAGGCAGATCCTCACCGGCGTGAACTTCACCGTGAGCGCCGGAGAGCATTGGGCGCTGATCGGGCCGAACGGCGCGGGCAAGAGCACGCTGCTGAGCATGTGCGGCGCTGAGAAGCACCCCACGCGCGGCACCGTGCATGTTCTCGGCCACCAGCTGGGGCGGGTCGAGATTCGCAAATTGCGCGAATCCATCGGGCACGTCAACCCGCGCCACCCGCTGCGCTCCGCACTGACGGTGCGGCAGGTTGTGCTCACCGGGGCGACGGGCACCACCGAGCTCATGCCGCGCTGGGAGCCCAGCCCAGAGGTGTTCGAACGCGCCGATTACCTCATCGCCATGCTGGGGCTTCGCACGTTAGCCGGGGCGACGTGGCCCACGATGTCGCAGGGCGAACGTGGGAGAACCCTGATCGCCCGAGCCTTGGTCACCGACCCACCGCTGCTCTTGCTGGACGAGCCCTCGACCGGCTTGGATATTGCGGCGCGGGAACAGTTCCTCGAAACCGTCGATCACCTGCATCGTTCTCACCCAGAGCTGGCAACCGTGCTGGTCACCCATCATCTCGAAGAGCTACCCGAGACGACAACACACGCGGCACTCCTCAACAACGGGCGCATCTTCGCCGCCGGCCACGCCTGCGACGTGCTCACCACTGAGCACGTGACCGAGAGTTTCGGGCACCCGATTCAGATCGAGTACCGCGACCGACGCTGGCAGGCCCGCGCTATCCGAGCATCGGGGTCATGAACGACATCTCGCTCTTGGCCCCGTTCGACCCTGGTGGCCCTTCAGTGCCCCCGGCGGGGTTCGAACCCGCACTGGAGCGGGTTTAAGCCGCTTGCCTCTGCCGATTGGGCTACGGGGGCACGTGCCCAGGAGTCTACGACGCTCAGAGTGCCAGCAGGCCCAGCGCGATGCCGTCCAGAATGTCGGATTCACTGATCGTCAGGTCGACCGACAAGCGGGCGCCGATCCGGTCGGCGATCAGGGCGCCGGCGCAGATCACGTCGGCACGCTTGGGGTGCATCGACGGCAGTGCCTTGACCTGCTCGACGCTCGCGCCGAGCAGCCCGTGGGCCAGCTCCCGCAGTGCACCTCGAGTGATGGACGAGCCGTGCACCCTCGCGCGGTCGTAGCTGGGCAGCCGCTGGTTGAGCGCCGAGAGCGACGTGGCGGTACCGCCCACCCCGATCCAGGTGGCAACGGCGGCGAAGTCGATGCCGGCACCGTCGAGCAATCCATCGATGTAAGCGGCGGCCGTGCCGATCTGATCGGGGGTGGGTGGGTCGCCGGCCAGGAACCGCTCGCGCACCCGGACGCTGCCGATGTCGAGCGAGCGACCGTGCTCGATCGTGGGCGAGGCTCCCGCGCTGCCGACGATGAGTTCGGTGGAGCCACCGCCGATATCAATCACCAGCACCGGCGCGGCGACGTCCGGCAGTGCGGTGAGTGCGCCGGTGAACGACAGCCGGGCCTCTTCGTCACCGCTGATGATCTCGGGGCGCACCCCGAGCCGCTGCTCGGCGCCGGCGAAGAACTCGTCACGGTTGGACGCGTCGCGCGCCGCCGAGGTGGCCACCAGCCGCACCCGGTCGACGGCGAATCCCTCGATCACCCCGGCGTACTCAGCGAACGCGTCCAGGGTGCGAGCCAGCGCGTCGGGGTGGAAGCGGCCGGTGGCGTCCACCCCTTGGCCGAGCCGGGTGAGGACCAGCCGCCGGTCGAGGTCGGCCAGACCCCCGCCGTCCGCGGTCTCGGCGACCAACAGCCGCACCGAATTGGTTCCGCAGTCGATCGCTGCCACCCTCATGTCGCCCCCAGGCATTCACCGAACGGAAAATCGCGCAACAACGCAACAGCCTCGTCGCCCAGCGGGTTGACGCCGGGGCCGACAGCAAGCGAATGCGCCACCAGCACGTGCAGGCACTTCACCCGGGTGGGCATGCCGCCGGCGCTGACGTGGTCGATCTCGGGCACCACGCCGAAGGCCCGGCGCTCGGCCAGGTACGACTCGTGGGCTCGCCGGTAATGCTGCGCCAACCCGGCGTCATCGGCAAGCCGCGCCGTCATATCGGCCATCAGTCCTTGTGCTTCCAGCGTCGAGGCCCCGGCCACGGCGTGCGGGCAGGTCAGGTAGTACAGGGTCGGGAATGGTGTGCCGTCAGGCAGTCGTGGGGCGGTGACCACCACGCCCGGGTCGCCGTTCGCACACCGCCAGGCCACCCGCAGCAGGCCACGCGGCGCGCGGCCGAGCTGTGCCTCGATGGAGGCAACGTCAACCGGGTCGATCACGGCAGGCACGTCGTCATTGTGCCGCATCCGCCGGGTGCGTGAGCCTGTGACGCTTTGGTGGGGCAACGCATCTGCGGTCCAGCCAAGCGCGACCAGTCTCGGTCGCGTCGCTCGGCGCCCCTAGCGAGCACGCCGAGAAACGCGCGTATTGGTCGGCGCCTTCGCGGCCGTTGCCTCGCCGCGCGCCGAGACGAGCGTAATAGCGTGCCGCGGCGGCGGGCATGACGCTCGTCTCGGCGCGCAGGCCTGGGTTGTGGGCGCAAGCCAAGCTGAAAACGCGCAGATCGCCGCGCGCCCCGGCCGGGCCGGTCGACACCAGCCCTGCACATCGCACTGCCCGGATCGGCACTGCGGTGCAGCGGTGCTGCACGTCGCAAGCCAGAAGAACGCCGATCGTGGACGAAGCAGCTCTGGACCCCGCCGACAGAAGGGTTCGAAAACATCAGCCCGCGGCGGATGGGTTGATCAGCGCTACCGGCCGACGCCGCGCTCGGGGTTGTCCGCAGTCTCGATCGACCCCCACAGGCGATCGAACCACATCTCGGCGTGTTCACCCGGGGGCAAATCGGTCTGCGAGTCGAGCACCACGCCGGTGCCAAGCGGCTTACCGTCGGCGCCGATCACCTTGAAACCCTTCTCGCCCGGCAGCAGCCAGCCCAGCCGATCGCGGGCCTGCGCCTTGACGTAGGCGGGGTCGTTCCAGCGGTTCAGCTCGTCTTGGAGTTCACCGATGCGTTCATTGCGCTGGGCGATCTGTTGCTGTGCCTCACCCAGATCACGCTGCTGATCGAGGTAGATGCGCAGCGAGTTGGCGTACGACAGTGCCAAAACGACCAGCACACTGAGTACTGCGAGCGCCCGACGAGTCAGCCCCAATCTGCTGGGCAGCACCGGAAAGCGGCGCTGCGCCGCAGGCGTCGCGGCGCCGGGTGCGCCGGTCGACGCAGCCGCGACCGACGTGGGTGTGGACGCGCGCGAACCGGCCCGGGAACGCGTCGTGCGCCCCGGGCCGGCCGGCGATGTACGTGGTGGCCGCCTGTCGCGAGCCATCAGCCCTGATCTTTCATCAGGTCAAGCGTACGGTCAGTTGGTGCTGAACCTCGGGAAGGCGGCGGCACCGGCGTAGCGTGCCGCGTCTTCGAGGTCTTCTTCGATGCGCAGCAGCTGGTTGTACTTGGCGACCCGCTCGGTGCGAGCCGGCGCACCCGACTTGATCTGGCCACAGCCCAGGGCGACGGCCAGGTCGGCGATCGTGGTGTCTTCGGTCTCGCCGGAACGGTGGCTCATCATGGTGGCGTAACCGGCCCGGTGCGCCATGGTGACCGCGTCGATGGTCTCGGTCAGCGAACCGATCTGGTTCACCTTCACCAACAGCGCGTTGGCGGTGCTGGTGTCGATGCCGCGCTTGAGCCGCTCGACGTTGGTGACGAACAGGTCGTCGCCGACCAATTGCACCTTGTCGCCGATCTCGTCGGTGATCTTCTTCCAGCCGACCCAGTCTTCTTCGTTCAGCGGATCCTCGATCGAGACCAGCGGGTAGTTGGCGACCAGATCTTCGTAGTAGGCGACCATCTCGTCGGAGCTCTTCGACGCCCCCTCGAAGGTGTAGGTGCCGTCTTCGTTGTGGAACTCGGACGCGGCGACGTCGAGCGCCAAGGCAACATCTTTGCCCGGCTCAAAGCCGGCGTTCCCGATCGCCTCGACGATCAGGTCGAGCGCGGCCCGGTTGCTCTCCAGGTTGGGGGCGAAGCCGCCCTCGTCACCCAGGCCGGTGGCCAGGCCCCGGCCCTTCAGCACAGCCTTGAGCGCGTGGTAGACCCCGGCACCCATCTCGAGCGCCTCAGCGAAGGTCGTGGCACCGATCGGGGCGATCATGAACTCCTGAATGTCGACGTTGGAGTCGGCGTGCGAACCACCGTTGAGGATGTTCATCATCGGCACCGGCAGCAGGTTGGCGGTCGGGCCGCCGATGTACTTGTAGAGCGGCAGGCCGGCCGACTCGGCAGCGGCGTGCGCAACCGCCAGCGAGACCCCGAGGATCGCGTTGGCGCCGAGCTTGGACTTGTTCGGGGTGCCGTCGAGTTCGATCATGGCCTGATCGACCGCCCGCTGCGCGGAGGCGTCCAGCCCGATCACTTCGGCCGACAGTTGCTGCTGCACGTTCTCGACGGCCTTCAGCACACCCTTGCCGCCGTAACGGCCCTTGTCACCGTCGCGAAGCTCGGCCGCCTCAAAGGCTCCGGTCGAGGCCCCAGACGGTACGGCCGCCCGGCCCTGCGAGTCGTCTTCGAGAATGACCTCGACCTCGACGGTGGGGTTGCCGCGAGAATCGAGAATCTCACGGGCGTCGACGAATTCGATAGTTGCCACGATGCAATGCCTTTCGGGTGGTGTGACACGTCGATGCCACCCTAGTGCTCCCCCCTGTCCGTTCGCCATGAAAGGCGCTAACTGGCGGACGTGATCAGCCGGCCCGGGCACGATCAGCCGGACGACTCCGCCGCCCGCACCTGTTGCTCCACTCGCCGCACGGCGGCGCGGGTGACCTGCTCGGCGTCGATGCCCGCCGCCTGCGCCTGGGCGACCAGGGCCATGATGCGGGCGCCGACGTCGTCGCTTTCGTCGATGCTCACCGGAACGCCGTGTGCGCTCGCCCGGGCCAGCACCTTGGTGGCCCTGCTGAGCGCCGACAGCCGTTCGGGAATGCCGTCCAGAGCCGAGGTGCGGCCCTTCTCAGCCCGCTTGCGCTGCTCCCAGGAGCCGACCAGATCGGGCGGCACGTCGGCGCCAGCAAATACGTAGGGGTGCCGCGCCACGAGCTTGTCGGCGATGCCGCGAGCCACGTCGTCGATGCTGAACCGCCCGGCCTCGGCCGCGATCTCGGCGTGGAAGACCACCTGCAACAGCAGGTCACCGAGCTCTTCGACCAGGTCGGCATCAGAACCGTGCTCGATCGCCTCGACCACCTCGAGAGTCTCTTCGACCAGATAGCCGATCAGCGACTCATGAGTCTGCTCGGCGTCCCACGGGCACTCGCTGCGGAGTCGGTGCATCACCTCGATCAGGCGCTGCAGTTGCGCTGCGGCCATCGGCTCAGGCGGGCGCGGACGGGCTGACCCAGGGTTCTGAGAGCTGCCCCGCGGTCTGGTCGACCGCCAGCGAGTCCACAGACCAGGCGCCGTAGCGCGGGTTGACCTGCACCGTGATCTGCTGGGCGCGCGCCACGAACGCCTCGGCACCCACCTTGGTGAGCACCAGCGAGAGATCGGCGGCATCCTCGGCGAAGCTGGCGGCGTCCGGATCGTCGAGGAATTTCGCATAGGCGCTGATCTGGGTGTTGGCCGCCAGTGCCTCCACCTGGCCTTGCCGAGTGATCTCGATGGCCTGCTCCTTGGCGATCACGCGGGCCAGTTCACCACGAATGGCCATGGTGAGCACGGCCTCGTTCAGGTCGGCCTTGGCCGCGTCGGCGCGGCCGACCGCAGTGGTGACGGCGTCGAGCTGGGCGGAACTGATCACGGTGCCGTTCACGGTGGCGGCGACCGTGCCGGCGGGCGTCGAACAGCCAGCCAGTGCCAGCAGGCCGGCCACCAGTGCGGCCAGCCAGCAACGCATGCGCTTCATCGTGCTTCCTCCGAACGTTCGCTGCGATCCTAACCTCTCCCGGCAATCGGTTCGGACGCAACCGGGGCTGATCAGAAGATGTCGGTGAGCACGGCGGTGGCCCAGTCGAGCAGCGGCAGGTCGACGATCGGCTGCCCGGCGATCGGACGGGTCATCGGCCGCGGAATCAGCAGATGGCCGGCGGTGCGGCGCAGTTGCGCGCCGGGGTACAGCCTGGCCAGCCGCAGCGCCCGCGAGTCGGCCAGTTCAGCCGGCGAGAACCGCACCGACGTGCCGGCCATGATGATCTCGGTGATGCCCTTGGCCTTGGCCAGCAGCCGGAACCGGGCCACCGCCAGCAGCGCCTCGGCGGGCTCGGGCAGCGGGCCGTAGCGGTCGAGCAACTCTTCGCGCACCTCGTCGATGCCCGCCTCGTCGCCCACCTGAGCCAGTCGCTTGTACATTTCGAGCCGCAGCCGCTCCGATTCGACGTAGTCGACCGGCAGGTGGGCCTCGACCGGAAGCTCGATCTTCATCTCGGGTTCGGGCTCGACCTCTTCGCCGCGGAAGTCGGCAACCGCCTCACCGACCAGCCTGATGTACAGGTCGAAGCCGACCTCGGCGATGTGGCCCGACTGCTCACCGCCGAGCAGATTGCCGGCGCCGCGAATCTCGAGGTCTTTCATCGCGATCGCCATGCCGGCGCCCAGGTCGGTGTGTGCCGCCATCGTGGCCAGCCGGTCGTGCGCCGTTTCGGTGAGCGGCTTCTCGGGCGGGTACAGAAAGTAGGCGTAGCCACGCTCCCGCCCGCGCCCCACTCGTCCGCGCAACTGATGCAGTTGCGACAGCCCGAGCAGGTCGGCTCGCTCGATCAGCAGCGTGTTGGCGGTGGAGATGTCGAGCCCCGCCTCGACGATGGTGGTGCACACCAGCACGTCGGCGCGACGCTCCCAGAAGTCGACCATCACCTGCTCGAGGGTGTGCTCGTTCATCTGGCCGTGCGCCACCGCGACCCTGGCCTCGGGCACCAGCTCGGCCAGCCGTTTGGCGGTCTTCTCGATCGAGTTGACCCGGTTGTGAATGTAGAAGACCTGTCCCTCGCGGGCGAGCTCGCGGCGGATCGCGGCCCGCACCTGCGCCTCGTCCCAGGGCCCGGCGAAGGTGAGCA
This sequence comes from Micropruina sp., assembly GCF_047602085.1. Lineage (GTDB taxonomy): Bacteria > Actinomycetota > Actinomycetes > Propionibacteriales > Propionibacteriaceae > Micropruina. The sequence continues at coordinate 813,025 of NZ_JASGID010000002.1, read as the reverse complement.
CCGGGTGCCGCTCCTCGGGTGGGGTGGCGATCACGCTCATCTCGCGAATGCCGGTGATCGCCATCTCGAGCGTGCGCGGAATGGGGGTGGCGCTCATCGACAGCACGTCGACGTTGAGCCGCAGTTTCTTCAACGCCTCTTTGTGTTCGACGCCGAAGCGCTGCTCCTCGTCGACGATCACCAACCCCAGGTCTTTGAACTGCACCTCATTGCCGAGCAGGCGGTGGGTGCCGACCACCACGTCGACGGTGCCGTCGGCGATGCCGGCGGCAGTCTTCTTGGCCTCGGCCGCGCTCTGAAAGCGGCTGAGCGGGGCGACGGTGACGGGAAAGCCGGCGTAGCGGTCGGCGAAGGTCGCATGGTGCTGCTGCACCAACAAGGTGGTGGGCACCAAGACGGCCACCTGTTTGCCGTCCATCACCGCCTTGAACGCGGCCCGCACCGCGATCTCGGTCTTGCCGTAGCCGACGTCGCCACAGATCAGCCGGTCCATCGGCATGACCTGCTGCATGTCGGCCTTCACCTCGGTGATCGCGGCCAGTTGGTCGGGGGTCTCGACGTAGCTGAACGCGTCTTCGAGTTCGCGCTGCCACACGGTGTCGGCCCCGAACGCGTAACCCTTGGACGCCTGCCGGGCCGCGTACAGCTTGATCAGTTCGGCGGCGATCTCGCGGACGGCCTTGCGGGCGCGCGATTTGCGCTTGGACCAGTCGGCGCCGCCCATCTTGTCGAGCGTCGGGTTCTCGCCACCGACGTAGCGGGTGACCAGATGCAACTGGTCCATCGGCACGAACAGCCGGTCGCCGGGCTGCCCGCGTTTGGACGGCGCGTACTCGACGACCAGGTATTCGCGGGTGGCGCCCTGCACGGTGCGCTGCACCATCTCGACGTAGCGGCCGACACCGTGCGTCTCGTGCACCACCGGATCACCGGCGTCGAGTTCGAGCGGATCGATGGTGTTCTTGCGCCGGGCCGGCATCGTGCGCGACGACTTGTCGACCTCGCGCTGACCGGCCAGGTCGGCGGCGGTGTACACCGTGAGCCCCGCCGCGGGAAGGGTGAATCCGTGCCGCAGCTCTGCCACGGTGACGGTGACCAACCCTGGCTCGGGCGGCCCGAGTAGCTCGATGACACCGCGGGCCGGGACCCCTGCCTCGGTGAGCACCTCACCCATGCGGGTGGCCAGGCCGGGGCTGTCGGCCACCAGCACCACCCGGCCGTCGGCGGCGACGCTGCCGCGGACGGCCTCGATACCGGCCTGAGCGTCGCCTCGAAATACCTCGCCCTCACGGGCGCTCACCGTGCGCGATTCGACACCGGCCAGGTCGGCTTCGCCGATGCCGAGGTCGACCGGATCGTCCCAGTCGTCGGCGGGGGCCGGCGCGAGGGCGTCCGGGGCTGCGGCCCACGGCGACAGCGACCACCAGGCCTGGCCACGCTCGAAGGCGCGCCGCCGCACCTCGGCCAGTTCGCGGTAGGCGCCGGCCGCCAGGTCGATCGGCGCTTTGCCACCCGAGGCTGCCGCCGCCCAGGACGCCTGCAGAAACTCCTGGCTGGTCTGTACCAGCTCGTGAGCCCGGGCCCGCACCCGGTCGGGGTCGGAGATCAGCACCAGGGTGTTGCTCGGCAGCACGTCGATGAGCAGTTCGAGGCCGTCGACCAGCACCGCCGACAAGGACTCCATGCCGTCGACGGCATGACCCTGGGCGATCCGGTCGAGCATCTCGGAGAGGTTGCCGGCGATGCTGCTGGTCTGTTCTGCCAGGGCCGCGGCACGGGCCTTGACCTGGTCGGTGATCAGCAGTTCGCGGCACGGTGAGGCGGTCACCTCGCTGAGCGGGTCGCCGAACGAGCGTTGGTCGGCCACCGCGAAGCTGCGGATCTCGTCGACCTCGTCACCGAAGAAGTCGACCCGAACCGGGTGCTCGGCGGTCGGTGGGAACACGTCGAGAATGCCGCCGCGCACAGCGAACTCGCCGCGCCGCTCGACCAGGTCGACCCGGGTGTAGGCGGCGTTCACCAAGGCTCGGGCCAGGTCGGCCAGATCATGCTCGTCGCCGGTGCGCAGGGTGACCGGCAGCAGGTCGCCCAAACCCTTCACCTGGGGTTGCAGCGCGGAGCGGACCGGCGCCACGATCACCCGCGGGGCCGGCTGCTCGTCGTTGCCGGCCAGCCGGCGCAGCACCTTGAGGCGGCGTCCGACGGTGTCGGAGCGCGGGCTGAGCCGTTCGTGGGGCAGCGTCTCCCAGGCCGGGTAGTAGGCCACCTGGTCGTCGCCGAGCAGCGAGGCCAGCGCCGCAGTGGTCGCCTCCGCCTCGCGGTAGGTGGAGGTGATCAACAGCGCGGGACGCGCCGAACCGGTGACCAGTGCGGCCACCAGCAGCGGGCGCAGCGCGTCGGGTGCGGTCAGGTCGAGGGCGCGGAGCCGGCCCCGCCGCGCGTCGTCGACGGACGCCGCGATGGTGGGGTCGGAGGCGACGAGTTCGACCAGGCCCGGCAAAGTCACCGGGCAACCCTACTGCCGGTGGGCGACGGTTTCAGACGCGAAGTCGGTCGGGAGTGAACCCGCTCTCTGACGTCGGCGCGATCGACAGAGATCGCGGTAAGCCCGCAGCGTGCCCGGCCTAGCCACAGCCATCAGCTTGCGAATCCCCCGCCATGCAAGTGACCCTAGGACGATGGACGTGAAAAGCAGTGCGATCTCGAGCCAGGCAATCACTGGCCCTCGTGTGAACGCGCAAGCCACGCCGAGGATCAGAGCCATCCAGGCACTTAGGGCCAGGTAGATCGACGTCGGATGCCGCCGCACCTGTCGGTTGAACTCGACTCGGCCCAGAAGCCCGGCCTCAGCTTGTCGTAAGTCGCGCTTCCCCTCGTGCCCTCTGCCCAGGGATGACAGGACTTGATAGGCACTCTCAGCAGCCGCCAAGTGCTCAATGCGGCGGCGATACGGCGCGATCGGGCCAACAATGAACCGCCAGGCGAACGTGATGCCCGGTGCCAGCGTGAGCGCTGCTACCGCCAATAGATCGGTAAGGCTCAGTTCATTCATGCGGTCCCCTTCTTGAATCGCCCTCTTCAGCCCAGCTCGCGGGCGATGTCGGGCACGAATAGGCTTCGGCCGGCGGCTTGCATGCTTCGCATCAAGGCCAGCGCCTGCTCGGCATCCAGATCACCGTCGGCCACGATCATGCGCATCACGTCGACCGTGCGGTACGTGAGGATCCCCTGACGCTTCGCATACTCGACCGCGTCGTGATCATCGGAGACCCACCACGAGTCCGCGAACTCGGCGACAGTTCGGATCACATGGCACGTTTGCGCCTCGCCGAGGTGCTGGAGCGGTTTGGCCGAGTGTCCGCCCATGACCACACGACGGATCCGCTCAACGGAGACGGCCTCGCGGTCGGAAATTTCGATGGGATCGCCCAGCCAACCGTCAGCAGCGATGGTGGCCAACTGAGGCAGCACGCACGCAGAGTTCGACGCCTCGTGGGCCACAGCTTCACACCACCGGCCACGCCCGCGGAGCCAGTCCCTGAGCAGGTCCAACCGATACACGGCGGCGAAGTTGCACAGCACCGTGTTGTCCGGAAAGACCGCGTAACCCATCAGTCATCCACCTCACCCGTGTCGAGGCTGGCGCGCAGGGCGTCCGTGGTGGTCTCGGACAAGCCGGCAAACAGCCGCAGGGTCACATCGCCGGCTTCATACGCTGCCCAGGCGTCGCGCAGCAGCAGCCCTGGAGGCCTGGTCGAGAGCGATTCGGCGGCCAACTGAGCGTTGAGCGCCTGAAGCCCGGCTTTCTGAGCCGCATCACTACCACTGATGCGTCGCCACCGGTCGCGGGCCCCAGCATCGATCAGCCGCAGGCTCTCCAGCCGAATCGCCAGAGACGTCGGCGAGACACGCAACTTCGTGGCAAGGCGGCAGAACTTCTCGGTGTCAAAGCCTGGCGCCACCGCTTCGCGCAACGTCTCTTCCGGCATCAGCAGGGTGGCCGCGAAGGAGTTCGCGCGAACCTCGCTCTCTGCCCGCTCGGTGCGGTAGATGTTCTGGTCGGTGTGAATCTGCTGGTCATCACTGGCCAGCAGATGGCCCAACTCGTGCGCGAGGGTGAAGCGCAATCGAGCCGGCACCGGCTGCGGCGCGGCGAGAATTAACTTCAGATCGGGAGTCGCCGCGGCCAAACCGTCGAAGCCGTCACCCAGTGGCCTGATCGCCACGTCGATTCCGAAGGCCCGTTCGATCAGGGCCGGTAGCGGGTCATTGATGATGTCGCCGGCAGCAGCCAACTGCTCGGCCGCCGACTTGGCCAGCGCTGCCCCTTGATCCTTCCACAGGCCGCCCAGCCTCGGAGGAGTCGGCAGTCTCCACCCCTGCGCGTAGCCCAACGACGCCAGATCGGACCGAAGAGTCATGTAATGGCGAGCGAGCACCAACGCCCCGCTCGCCGGACTACCTGCGGACGCCCGCGCCGCGGCAGCCAGCGGGGGCTCGTCCCCGGTCACCAACCAATCCACGCTCACGTCACACGCCTCAGCAATCAGAGCCAGATCAAGTGAAGAGAACTTGCGAACACCGGAGAGTGACTTGGACAACTTGGTCGGCTCCAGACCCACCTCGGCCGCGAAAGCACCCTGCGTGCCGCCCCGCTGGCTTAGCAGCTCACGCACGCGCTCAGCAATAGTCATGGTGACCATCGTGACACTCAGTTGCGATAATCGCAACTGAGTGTCACCGCGATCGCAAGAGTTGGACGCTGGGTCGTCCGGGTTGGGCAACTGACGCCGGCGTCGAGCTCACACTTCATCCCCGCCATTCGCGCTCTGGAGGCAGCGGGCAAGGTCACGGCTGCCCAGGTCATCGTCAAGGGAAACACGATCAAGGTCGAGGTGGTGTTGTACGCCGCCCGTGCGCATGACCTTGGCGACGCATGGGTGCGCACACACACTGCCCCAGCAACGCAGGCAGCAGCATTGCCGCGTTGGCAGTTCAACCCTGCACCGGGCTGGCCAACGCCTCCCGAAGATTGGGTTCCGGACCCGACGTGGCGACCGCCCGCCGAATGGCCCCCCGCACCGCCATGGCGGTTCTGGATCGAACGTCCTTAACCTGCAAGAAGACCCGGTGGGCCGACAGTTCGTGCCCTACTTCTCGATCGTGCCGAACTCGACACCCGGCACGCACTGGGTGGCGCCGGCCGCCACCGTGGCGGTGATCACGAACTTCTTGGTCTTGCCCGGCTTGAGGTTCTGAATCACCTTGAAACCGCGCCCCATCACGTCGCCGGTCGAGGTCGTCCAACTGATCGTGACCAGAAAGTCGGCTCGCTCGGCCTGCGACGAGGTCAACTCGCCCGAGACGGTCTGCTTGCCGGCTTGCGTCTTGCACTCGCCGAGGGTGAGGTCGCGCACCGCCCCCTGCGCCTCCTGCACCGTCGGCGGCGTGGGCAGATCGGTGGGCGAGACTCGTCCGGGATCGATCGAGGCCGCCGACGTGGACGGAGCCGACGTGGCGCTGCAGCCGGCACCGCCCAACACCAGCAGGGTGAGCGCAGCCGTGATCGTGATGGCCTTCATGATCTCCTCAAGGGTGTGTGGTTGGGTGCGCCGGGTCACGACCGGTCACCCGTGCGGCGGCGGCGTGCCACGACCAGCAGGACGGCTCCGAGCGCGAGGAGGCCCGCGCCCGCCAACCCGAACTCCAGTGCGGCGTTTGTGCCGGTCTGCGGCAGTTCGGGGCTGGCCGGCGCGTTGACGCCGATCGTCACCGAACTCTTGTCGCTGACCGACACGCAGGACTGCTGGTCGGGCATGTCGGGATCGACCGCGCAGAATTGTGCGGTGACCGTCGCCGTGTTGGTGATCGCACCGGCCTTGGCGTCGGCCCGGGTCACGGTGTAGGCGTCAGCGGTGCAGGTGGTCGACTCTCCGGGCGCCAGGCTGTCGGCCGGGCAACTCACCCCGCTGAGCATCGGGTCGCTCAAGGTGACATCGGTGAGCGTGGTGTTACCGGTGTTGGTGACCAGGAACGTGTAGTTGATCTGGTCGCCCTGGCTCACCTTGCCGGTGACATCCGCCGACTTCACCAGGCTGATCGCCGGGGTCTGCTCGATGGGGGTGGTCACCGTATCGTCGGTGGTCACCGGCTCTCCGGTGGGTGGCGTGCCGGTCACGCTGGCCGTGTTGACCACCGTGCCCGCATCCACGTCGGCCTGGGTCAGGGTGTAGGTGGCGGTGCAGGTCATCGAGTCGCCGGGCTCCAACTCGGTGCCCGGGCAGGTCACCTCGCCCACCTTGACATCGGTCACCGTGATCGCGGTCAGCGTCACGTTGCCGCTGTTGGCGACCAGGAACGTGTACTCGATGGTGTCGCCCGCGCTGTTGCCCGAGGGCGTGCCGGCCTGCTTGTGCAGGGTCAGCCCGGGTGCCGGGGTGATCGGCACGTCGACGGAATCGATTGCCGTCACCGGGTCGCCGGTCGGCGGGGTGCCCGACGCCGTGGCCTCGTTGTGCACCGTTCCGGCGTTCACGTCGTCCTGAGTCAACGTGTAGGTCGCCGTGCAGGTCGTGGACGCCAGCGGCGCCAGCTCCGTCACGGGGCAGACGACGGTGCCGACCTTCGGGTCGTCGACGCTGATCGAGGTCAGGGTCACGTTGCCGGTGTTGGTCACCACAAACGTGTAGTCGATCGTGTCACCCGCCACCTCGCCATTGGCCGTGCCGGACTTCTCCAGCGCGATCGCCGGCGTCGAGGGTATCGGCGTGGTCACCTCGTCGTCGTCCGTCACCGGGTCACCGGTCGGCGGGGTGCCCGTCGCGGTGGCCGTGTTGACCACCTCACCGGCATCGACGTCGGCCTGGGTCAACGTGTACGTGGCGGTGCAGGTCGTCGACGCCAGCGGCGCCAGTTCGGTCTCAGGGCAATCGACTGTGCCGGCCTTGGGATCAGCCACGCTGACCGAGGTCAACGTCACATTGCCCGTGTTGGTCACGGTAAACGTGTAGTCGATGGTGTCACCCACGCGGTTACCCGACGGAGTACCCGCAGACTTCACCAACGTCAGCGACGGCTCAGACGAAACCGGCGTGGTCACGGTGTCGTCACCGGCGACCGGATCGCCGGTCGGCGGGGTGCCCGTCGCGGTGGCCGTGTTCACCACCTCACCGGCATCGACGTCAGCCTGGGTCAACGTGTACGTGGCGGTGCAGGTCGTCGATGCCAGCGGCGCCAACTCCGTCACCGGACACGACACCACACCCACCTTCGGATCAGCCACGCCGACCGAGGTCAACGTCACATTGCCGGTGTTCGTCACCACAAACGTGTAGTCGATCGTGTCGCCCGCCCGGTTGCCCGACGACGCTGCCGCCTCCTTGTCGAGGCTCAGCGACGGCTCGGACGGCACCGGCGTGGTCGCCGAGTCGGCATCCGTCACCGGGTCACCGGTCGGCGGGGTGCCCGTCGCGGTGGCCGTATTGACCACCTCACCGGCATCGACATCAGCCTGCGTCAGGGTGTACGTCGCCGTGCAGGTCGTCGACTCGTCCGGTGCCAGCTCGGTCTCAGGGCAATCAACGGCGCCGACCTTGGGATCAGCCACCCCGACCGAGGACAGGGTCACATTGCCGGTATTCGTCACCACAAACGTGTAGTCGATCGTGTCCCCCACGCGGTTACCCGACGGAGTACCCGCAGACTTCACCAACGTCAGCGACGGCTCCGACGGCACCGGCGTGGTCACCGAGTCGTCATCAGTCACCGGGTCACCGGTCGGCGGAGTGCCCGTCGCCGTGGCCGTATTGACCACCTCACCAGCATCCACATCAGCCTGCGTCAGGGCGTACGTCGCGGTACAGGTGGTGGACGCCTGCGGCGCCAGCTCCGTCACGGGGCAGACGACGGTGCCGACCTTCGGGTCGTCGACGCTGATCGAGGTCAGGGTCACGTTGCCGGTGTTGGTCACCACGAACGTGTAGTCGATCGTGTCACCCGCCACCTCGCCATTGGCCGTGCCGGACTTCTCCAGCGCGATCGCCGGCGTCGAGGGTATCGGCGTGGTCACCTCGTCGTCGTCCGTCACCGGGTCACCGGTCGGCGGCGTACCCGTGGCGGTGGCCGTATTGACCACCTCACCGGCATCGACATCAGCCTGCGTCAGGGTGTACGTCGCCGTGCAGGTCGTCGACTCGTCCGGTGCCAGCTCGGTCTCAGGGCAATCAACGGCGCCGACCTTGGGATCAGCCACCCCGACCGAGGACAGGGTCACATTGCCGGTATTCGTCACCACAAACGTGTAGTCGATCGTGTCCCCCACGCGGTTACCCGACGGAGTACCCGCAGACTTCACCAACGTCAGCGACGGCTCCGACGGCACCGGCGTGGTCACCGAGTCGTCATCAGTCACCGGGTCACCCGTCGGCGGAGTGCCCGTCGCCGTGGCCGTATTGACCACCTCACCAGCATCAACATCAGCCTGGGTGAGCGTGTACGTCGCCGTGCACGTCGTCGACTCTCCCGGCGCCAACTCCGTCACCGGACACGACACCGCACCCACCTTCGGATCAGCCACCGCAACATCACTCAACGTCACATTGCCGGTGTTCGTCACCAGGAACGTGTAGTCGATCGTCGAACCAGCCGTGTTACCCGACGACGTACCGGCCGTCTTCTCCAGACTCAACGACGGCGTGGACACAATCGGCGTATCAGTCGAATCGGTCGGAGTCTCAGGATCACCCGTCGGCGGCGTCCCCGTACCCGTCGCCGTATTCGCCACATGCCCAGCATCCACATCAGCCTGCGTCAACGTGTACGTCGCCCTACACGTCGCCGACTCACCCGGCGCCAGTTCGGTCACCGGACACGACACCGCACCCACCTTCGGATCACTGACCGCAACATCGGTCAGGGTCACATTGCCCGTATTCACCAACACGAACGAATACACGATCGTCGAACCAACCGCATTACCCGACGGCGAACCCGCCTGCTTGTCCAACGACAACCCCGGCTCCGACGAAACCGGCGTCGTCACCGAGTCATCATCCGTCACCGGATCACCCGTCGGCGGAGTACCAGACGCCGTGGCGGTGTTGACCACCTCACCAGCATCGACATCAGCCTGCGTGAGGGTGTAGGTCGCCGTGCAGATCGTCGAAGCCCCAGGCGCCAGCTCGGTGTCGGGGCAATCAACGGCGCCGACCTTGGGATCACTGACCCCGACCGAGGTCAGAGTCACATTGCCCGTATTTGTCACGGTGAACGTGTAGTCGATCGTGTCACCCGCCCGGTTACCCGAGGGCGCAGCGGCCTCCTTGTCCAGGCTGAGCGACGGAGTGGACGGAACCGGCGTCGTCACCGTGTCGGTGGGCTCCTCCGGATCGCCCGTCGGCGGAGTACCCGTGGCCGTGGCGGTATTCACCACCTCACCGGCATCGACATCGGCCTGCGTCAGCGTGTACGTGGCGGTGCAGGTTGTCGACTCACCAGGCGCCAACTCCGTCACCGGACACGACACCACACCCACCTTCGGATCAGACACCGCAACATCGGTCAGGGTCACATTGCCCGTATTCGTCACGAGGAACGTGTAGTCGATCGTCGAACCAGCCGTGTTGCCCGTAGGTGTGCCGGCCTGCTTGTCCAACGACAACCCCGGCTCCGACGAAACCGGCGTGGTCACCGAGTCGTCATCCGTCACCGGGTCACCGGTCGGCGGGGTGCCCGTCGCCGTGGCCGTATTGACCACCGCACCAGCATCGACATCAGCCTGGGTCAACGTGTACGTCGCAGTGCACGTCGTCGACTCTCCCGGCGCCAGCTCCGTCACCGGGCACGAGACCGCACCCACCTTCGGATCAGCCACCGCAACATCACTCAACGTCACATTGCCGGTGTTCGTCACGATGAACGAGTAGTCGATCGTCGAACCAGCCGTGTTACCCGACGGCGCACCGGCCGTCTTCTCCAGACTCAACGACGGCGTGGACACAATCGGCGTATCGGTCGAATCGGTCGGCGTCTCAGGATCACCCGTCGGCGGCGTCCCCGTAGCCGTGGCCGTATTCGCCACATGACCGGCATCCACATCAGCCTGCGTCAACGTGTACGTCGCCGTACACGTCGCCGACTCACCCGGCGCCAGTTCGGTCACCGGGCACGACACCGCACCCACCTTCGGATCACTGACCGCAACATCGGTCAGGGTCACATTGCCCGTATTCACCAGAACGAACGAATACACGATCGTCGAACCAACCGCATTACCCGACGGCGAACCCGCCTGCTTGTCCAACGACAACCCCGGCTCCGACGAAACCGGCGTCGTCACCGAGTCATCATCCGTCACCGGATCACCCGTCGGCGGAGTACCAGACGCCGTGGCGGTGTTGACCACCTCACCGGCATCCACATCAGCCTGCGTCAGGGTGTACGTCGCCGTGCACGTCGTCGACTCCTGTGGCGCCAACTCCGTCAGCGGACACGACACCACACCCACCTTCGGATCAGCCACTCCGACCGAGGTCAACGTCACATTGCCGGTATTCGTCACCACAAACGTGTAGGCGATCGTGTCACCCGCGTTGTTACCGGTGGGCGTCCCACCCTGCTTGTCCAGGCTCAGCGACGGAGTGGACGTGATCGGCGTCGTCACCGTGTCGTCGTCCGTCACCGGATCACCCGTCGGCGGAGTACCCGTGGCGGTAGCCGTGTTGACCACCTCACCGGCATCGACATCAGCCTGAGTAAGGGTGTACATCGCGGTGCAGGTCGTCGACTCGTCCGGCGCCAGCTCGGTCACCGGGCACGACACCGCACCCACCTTCGGATCGCTGACCGCGACCGAGGTCAACGTCACATTGCCGGTGTTCGTCACCAGGAACGTGTAGTCGATCGTGGAACCAGCCGTGTTACCCGAGGGCGCACCCGCGGACTTCACCAACGTCACCGAAGGCGTCGACGCGATCGGGGTGTCGGTGGTGTCGGTGGGGGTCAACGGATCACCCGTCGGCGGCGTTCCCGTCGCGGTGGCGTTGTTGATCACCTCACCGGCATCCACGTCGGCCTGAGTCAGCGTGTACGTGGCGGTGCAGGTCGTCGACTCTCCCGGCGCGAGCTCCGTCACGGGGCACGACACCGTGCCGACCTTGGGGTCGGACACCCCGACCGAGGTCAGCGTCACATTGCCCGTGTTCTGGAGCAGGAAGGAGTAGTCGATCGTGTCGCCCACGGCACTACCCGTGGGCGTGCCGGCCTGCTTTTCGAAGGACAACCCCGGAGCGGACGGCACCGGAGTGGTGACCTCGTCGATCGCGGTCACGGGATCACCCGTGGGCGGAGTACCCGTCGCGGTCGCGGTGTTGACCACCTCACCGGCATCAACATCAGCCTGGGTGAGCGTGTATGTCGCGGTACAGGTGGTGGACGCCTGCGGCGCCAGCTCCGTCACCGGGCACGACACCGCACCCACCTTCGGATCACTGACCGCAACATCACTCAACGTCACATTGCCCGTGTTCGTCACGATGAACGAGTAGTCGATCGTCGAACCAGCCGTATTGCCCGACGGCGCACCCGCGGACTTCACCAGGTTGATCGCCGCCGCCGACGGAATCGGCGTATCGGTCGAATCCGTGGGCGTCTCAGGATCACCCGTCGGCGGCATCCCCGTAGCCGTGGCCGTATTCGCCACATGACCGGCATCCACATCAGCCTGCGTCAACGTGTACGTCGCCGTACACGTCGTCGACTCACCCGGCGCCAACTCCGTCACCGGACACGACACCGCACCCACCTTCGGATCAGACACCGCAACGTCACTCAGCGTCACGTTGCCCGTGTTCACCAGAACGAACGAGTAATCGATCGTCGAACCAACCGCATTACCCGACGGCGAACCCGCCTGCTTGTCCAACGACAACCCCGGCTCCGACGAAACCGGCGTCGTCACCGAGTCATCATCCGTCACCGGATCACCCGTCGGCGGAGTACCCGTGGCGGTAGCCGTGTTCACCACCTCACCCGCATTCACATCAGCCTGCGTCAACGTGTACGTCGCCGTACACGTCGTCGACTCACCCGGCGCCAACTCCGTCACCGGACACGACACCACACCCACCTTCGGATCACTGACCGCAACCGACGTCAACGTCACATTGCCGGCATTCGACACCACAAACGAGTAGTCGATCGTCGAACCCGCCGTATTGCCCGACGGCGTGCCCGCAGACTTGTCGAGCGTGATCTGCGGCACCGATGCGATCGGGGTGTCGGTGGTGTCGGTGGGGGTCAACGGATCACCCGTCGGCGGCGTTCCCGTCGCGGTGGCGTTGTTGATCACCTCACCGGCATCCACGTCGGCCTGAGTCAGCGTGTACGTGGCGGTGCAGGTCGTCGACTCTCCCGGCGCGAGCTCCGTCACGGGGCACGACACCGTGCCGACCTTGGGGTCGGACACCCCGACCGAGGTCAGCGTCACATTGCCCGTGTTCTGGAGCAGGAAGGAGTAGTCGATCGTGTCGCCCACGGCACTACCCGTGGGCGTGCCGGCCTGCTTTTCGAAGGACAACCCCGGAGCGGACGGCACCGGAGTGGTGACCTCGTCGATCGCGGTCACGGGATCACCCGTGGGCGGAGTACCCGTCGCGGTCGCGGTGTTGACCACCTCACCGGCATCAACATCAGCCTGGGTGAGCGTGTATGTCGCGGTACAGGTGGTGGACGCCTGCGGCGCCAGCTCCGTCACCGGGCACGACACCGCACCCACCTTCGGATCACTGACCGCAACATCACTCAACGTCACATTGCCCGTGTTCGTCACCACAAACGTGTAGCCGATCGTCGAACCAGCCGTATTGCCCGACGGCGTACCGGCCGTCTTCTCCAGACTCAACGACGGCGTGGACACAATCGGCGTATCAGTCGAATCGGTCGGAGTCTCCGGATCACCCGTCGGCGGCATCCCCGTACCCGTGGCCGTATTCGCCACATGACCGGCATCCACATCAGCCTGCGTCAACGTGTACGTCGCCGTACACGTCGCCGACTCACCCGGCGCCAACTCCGTCACCGGACACGACACCACACCCACCTTCGGATCAGACACCGCAACATCACTCAACGTCACATTGCCCGTGTTCACCAACACGAACGAGTAATCGATCGTCGAACCAACCGCATTACCCGACGGCGAACCCGCCTGCTTGTCCAACGACAACCCCGGCTCCGACGAAACCGGCGTCGTCACCGAGTCATCATCCGTCACCGGATCACCCGTCGGCGGAGTACCCGTGGCGGTAGCCGTGTTCACCACCTCACCCGCATTCACATCAGCCTGCGTCAACGTGTACGTCGCCGTACACATCGTCGACTCACCCGGCGCCAACTCCGTCACCGGACACGACACCACACCCACCTTCGGATCACTGACCGCAACCGACGTCAACGTCACATTGCCGGCATTCGACACCACAAACGAGTAGTCGATCGTCGAACCCGCCGTATTGCCCGACGGCGTGCCCGCAGACTTCACCAACGTCAGCGACGGCTCGGACGTGATCGGCGTGTCCGTCTCGTCGGTCGCCTGCACCGTGGCTGGCGTGGTGCCGTCCGGCGCCGTGCCCGTCGCCGTCGCAACATTGCGCACGGTGCCGGCATCGATGTCGGCCTGGGTGAGTGTGTACGTGGCGGTGCAAGTCGTCGACGCCCCCGGCGCCAGCTCCGTCACCGGACACGACACCGCACCCACCTTCGGATCACTGACCGCAACCGACGTCAGCGTCACATTGCCGGTGTTCGTCACGTCGAAGGTGTAAGCGATGGTCGAGCCCGCCGTATTGCCCGACGGCGCGCCGGCCGTCTTGTCGAGCGTGATCGCGGGCGTGCGCTCCAGCGGAGCGGTTGCATCGTCGGTCGCCGTCGGCGGCGTCAGGCCGGCCGGCGGCGTACCAGTGACGGTCGCGGTGTTGTTCACCACGCCGGCGTTCACATCGGCCTGGGTGACGGTGTAAGAGGCGAGGCAGTCCATGCTCGCGCCCGGCGCCAGGGTGCTGACCGGGCAACTGATCGATGCGACCTTGGCGTCGCTGATGGCGACGTCGGTCAGCGTGGTGCTACCGGTGTTCACCACGTGGAAGGTGTAGACGATGGTCGAACCGGCGGTGCTGCCGCTCGGCGTGCCCGCGGTCTTGTCGAGGGTGATGCTCGTGGTGCGGGTGATCGGCAGGTCCACCGAATCTGTGGCGGTGGGCGGCGTCATGCCGGCCGGCGGAGTGCCGGTGGCTGTGGCCGTGTTGGCGATGTGACCCGCATCGACATCGTTCTGGGTCAGCGTGTAGGTGGCCGTACAGGTGGTGGACTCCCCCGGCGCCAGGGTGGTGGTCGGGCACGACGCGCCAGACACCTTGGGGTCGTCGATCACCAGGCCGGTCAGCGTCACGTTGCCCGTGTTCGTCACCACGAAGCTGTACGGCACCGTCGACCCGGCGGTCTGGCCGGTCGGCGTGCCGGCCTGCTTATCGAGGGCGATGCTGGTGCTGCGGGTGACCGGCACGGTCTCGCCGTCGGTGGCCGAGACCGGCAGCCCGGTACCCACCGTCACCGCGTCGACCTGGGCGGTGTTGACCACCGATCCGGCGTCGACATCGGCCTGGGTGAGGGTGTAGGTGCCGGTGCAGGTGGTGGACGCTCCGGGCGCCAAAATCGTCACCGGGCAGCTCACGCTGGGCAGCTTGGAGTCGGTCAGGGTCACGTTGGTGAGGCTGGTCGCACCGGTGTTGGTGATCACGAAGCTGTACGCAATGGTCGAGCCGGCGCTGTTGCCCGAGGGAGTCCCGGCGATCTTGTTCAGCGCAATGGATCGAGTGGGGTCGAGCGGAGTGACCTGGGTGTCGGACGCCGTCGGGGGCGTCATGCCGGTGGGCGGAGTGCCGGTGGCCGTGGCGGTGTTGCTCAGCGAACCCGCATCGATGTCGGCCTGGGTCAGGGTCAACGAGCCCGAACAGGTGGTAGACGCCCCCGGCGCCAGGGTGGTCACCGGGCACGTCACGCCGGACACCTTGGGATCGGTCACGGTGACCGCGGTCAGCGTGACGTTGCCGGTGTTGGTGACCAAGAAGTTGTAGTTGATCAGGTCACCGGCATCGGGGGTGCCGTTCGCGTCGGTGTCGGTGAACCCGGAGAATTGCTTGTCGAGGGCGATCCCGGTGGTGCGGGTGACCGGAATGGTGTTGGTGTCGGTGGCGGACGGTGCGCTCAGCCCGGTCGGCGGAGTGCCGGTGGCAGTGGCGGTGTTCGTCACCGTTCCCGCGTCCACATCAGCCTGGGTGACGGTGTAGGTCGCCGTGCAGGTGGTGGACGCGCCCGGCGCCAGGGTGGTGACCGGGCAGGTCACTGTGCCGACCTTCGGGTCGCTCACCGCCACCCCGGTCAGCGTGGTGTTGCCGGTGTTGGTGACCAAGAAGGTGTAGGCAACCGAAGCCCCCGCAGCGGCCCCCGTGATGGTGCCCTGCTTGTCGAGCGTGATGCCCGTGGTGCGGGTGATCGTGCGGGTTGCCGAGTCGGTGTCGGTGACGGTGCCACCGGTCGGCGTGGTACCCGAGGCCGACGCGATGTTGTTGACCACCCCGGCATCGACGTCGGCCTGGGTGAGGGTGTAGCTGGCGGTGCAGGTGGTGCTGGCGCCGGGCAGCAACGAGGTCGCGGGGCAGCTCACCGTGCCCACCTTGGCATCGGTCACCCCGACCGAGCTGAGGGTGACGTTGCCGGTATTGGTGACCAGGAACGTGTAGGCGATCGTCGAACCGACGGTGTTGCCGCTCGGAGTGCCCGCGGTCTTGGTCAGGTCGATGCTGGGAACCGCGGTCAGGGTCTTGGTCTCGGTGTCGGTGTCGGTGACGTTCGACCCGGTGGGTGGCGTGCCGGCCACCGTGGCGGTATTGACCACCGAGCCGGCGTTGATGTCGGCCTGGGTCAGGGTGTAGGTGGCAGTGCAGGTGGTGCTGGCACCGATGGCCAGCGACGTCACCGGGCAGCTCACGCTGCTGACCTTGGTGTCGGTGACCGCGATGCTGGTGAGCGGCGTCTGGCCGGTGTTGGTCACCAGAAAGCTGTAGCTGACGGTGTCGCCGGCGTCGGCGCGTCCGTTGGCGCCGAGGTTGACGGTGCCGGTCTTGTCGAGGGTGATGGCCGGACGTCCGTTGGTGAAGTCACAGGTGATCACCGCATTCAAGACGGTGGCCGTGGCGGGGATCGTGTAGGTCGATCCCGACAGGCTGCCGACGCTGGTGCCCGCGGCGTTCGTGCAGGTCGCGCTCGACAGCGCCCAGTCCGACGGAATGGTCGACTCGTTGATGGTCGCGGCCGACCCGATGGTCGCAACGCTGAATGCCTGGGTGCCGGTGGTGGCAGTGTCGCCGTCCACCTGCACGGCGGTGCCGGCAGCGGTGGTGGTGACCGTGCCGGTGGTCTGGGTGGTATTGGTCAACGTGAAGCCGAACGGGCCGCCTGCGGCACCCAAGGTGGTCTTGCGCAGAATGATGGTGGGCCGCACGGCCATCACCACCGGGTAGTCCTCGACCTCACCGGAGGCGGCCAGGCCGGTGGGGCTCTGCGCCGCGGTGGCCACGTAACTGGTGCGGAACCGGGCGTAGGTGCTCCCGGCCGTCGTGGTTGCGGCGATCGGCCAGGTCAGGGTCGCCGAGGTCGCGCCCGCGGCGACCGTGGCGCACTGCCGCTCGGTGGTGGTGGTCGCGAAGGCGCCGTCGCGGTCAATGTCGATGAAGCCGCAAACGGTGGCAGCCTTCGACACCCCCGACAACGGCACGGTGAGGGTGTAGTCGTTGGCCTCGCCGGCCAGAATGCCCGGCAGCGTGGTGAACGCGTCCTCGTCGTCGAGGTTGTCGGTGTCATCGCCGGTGGCGCCGGTACCGGTGAACGGGCTGGCGGTGGCATTGCGGGTGTTGGCGTTGTCTTCGTCGATGATCGAGCCGAGCTTGAGGTCGCCGATCACGTGCGCCGGGGCCTGGGTGCCGTTGTAGCTGCTCGGGGCGTCGCCGAAGTCCTGCGGCAGAGTGACGGAGAGGCCGAACGCGTCGCCGGTGTTGGAGCTGTTGTTGGGGTTGCTTGCGTTGGCGTTCTTGACGAATACCGCCGACACGTTAAACACCATTGAGGTGACCGTGCCGTTGACACGGACGCTGCCGCACGCCGCGGTCGCAGCAGACGCGTACCCAGTGCCGTTGCTGGTCGTCGTGCAGTCAGCACTGACGCTGTCGTTGGTGGCCGTGATCCGGCTGGAAGTCACCGAGAACTGGCTGTTGCCGGCCAGCCTGGTCAGGCTGAGGCCGGATGTTGCCAGATCGAGAACAGCGTGCAACTGCGACTGCCCCGTAACGGAGACCGTGCCATTGGGCGATGTGGACGTGGCCGTGGAGACTCCACCGATCCCGGAAAGGTGCAGAACCGGGTTGGTCACGGGCTGGCTGAAGGCGACTGTGATCGTGCCCAGGCCCGAACAGGTGCCGGTGGAAGCGCAGGTTCCGGTGTTCGCCAACGGCGCGGTCACGCTGTCCGTGGCGAGAATCGTCGGGCTGTAATCGGAAGACGTAAAGCCGCGCGACGCGAAAGTCCCCGTGCCATTGTTCGAGGTGTTTCCCGTACTGGTGACAGTCACCACGACCTTCGATGGGGTCTCGACGGTGCCGATGCCAGTGGTCGTGTTGGAAGACCAAGTCGCGGTGGGTATCTCGAATGCCTGCGCGGGGGTCGATCCAGGCGCACCATAGGCCAGAAAGCTCGCGGCCATCACGAAGCTCAGCAGCAGGCTGAGCGCGCGGCGTCGGCGAAGTTCACGCGGGCGATGGGCCCCGGGGGTGTGCCACATGAGTGATCCTGTTCACGCAGGGTCGATCAGGGTGCCCTCCCATGTAACACCAGCCGCCGCTCTGACCCGTGTTGCGAAGCCGCGGCCAGGGCAACCTTAGAAGACCTGTGAGTACCTCAACAAACCAGCGTTGGTCCTTGACATTAACCACCAGGTATGACCAAGGCGCGAGGGCGGTCACGAGCACCCGCGTTTCACCCTCCACAGCGCGGCAATCCCCCTGCGACAGTGGACTGTCGAGCCTCTCGCACACGCCGCAACCGGTCGCCGGCAACGCTCAACGTCTGGTTGAGACCGCTGGCAGCTTCCACACAGTCTCTACCCATGCCGTAGAATTTGCGCATTGCAGGGGCGCGCCGGCCCGTGGGCTAGGCAGGCGGCGGAGTCCTGTTGAAAAATGGCACAAGAGGTAGCCGGCGACCTCCGTGCGGGTCAGATGCGCGACAGCTACGGGGACGAAGGGGACGGAGCTATCGAAGAACGCCGTGGTCTACAGGCGGACGACCTGGTGAGCCCGGCTGCGGCTCCCCCGGTTCGTGATGTCGTTGCGATCGGAACTCCACCCGACTCGCACGCCCGGGAAGCAGTGACCGGCCACGACTGGCAGCGGTTGCAGCAGTTGTGGCTGGAGTGGTTTCAGTACGAGAACCTCGCTGACCACCCCGACGCCATCGAGGCCTACCGCACGATCGACGAGGAGGGTCGGTTCAGTTGCCCGATCCTCACCCTGGCTCGGGCGATGGCCGAGGCGACCCAGCCCGACGGCAAGGTCGACCCCGAGGCGGTGCGCCGAATCGTCGCCAACGACGCGGTGACCGTGCACCTGCACTGGCGCAACCACGACGACACCGACGCCGCCGTGCTGGCCGGGATCAGCTATCTCGCCGGTCAACTGGAGACCGCTGCGCCCGGCCGGGGGCTGACCGACGCCTTGTCGACCCGAGACGAGATCGATCACTTCATCGCTGAGCGTCGGCGGGCCGGACAGCCGCCGAGCCCCGCGGTGGCCACCCTGTTCGCCTCCCGTTCGGCACAGTTGGCGCTGGCCTCCGGCAGCCCCGGCACGGCGGCCTCCGAGGTGACCCGGGGAATGCTGATGCACGGCACTGCGCCGCCGCGCGCGGTCGACGACATCGAGGCCGTCCGGCTGCTGTCGCTGGAACTGTTCGGCACCTTTCACCACGGCGCCGAACCGTCGGCCGCCCAGTCGGCGCCCACGGCGAGCGGAACCTCCACCGCCGCCCGGCTGGCCCGGCTGGCCGCCGCCCTGCGCCTGCTCGACCACGCGGCGGCCGATCGCGAGCTGGCCGACTGGCGCCCCGCACTGGGCGAGCGGCTCTGGTCGGTGCGGCTCTACCTGCAGGGCGTGCGCGTGTCGCTGTGGGGCGACCCCGAGGTCGGCCTGGCGCAGTTGGACACCGAGGTGGCACACAACTCGGCCTACTCCACCGAGCAGCACGAGCCACTGGGCCGGTTCGCCCTGCGCCGGGTGCGCGTGCTGTTGCTGAGCGAATTGGGCGCCTCGACGGCAGCGCTCAGCCAGGCCGGACGCATCGACCCGCCGCGCAACTGGGTGCCACTGGCCCGCTCCGCACTCTGGGCCAGCCGGCTGGACGATGCCCTGCACTATTCCGAACAGGGCCTGTACGAAGCAGAGACCTGGCCGGGCGAACGGGCCTCACTCGAAGCCTCGCGCGCTGCCGCGCTGGCCCTGATGCGCACCACGCCGGCCGACCTGGTGCGCAAACGAGTGCGCATCGCGGTGGACCGCTGCACCCAGACACACTCGCTGATCGGGGTCGCAGCCCTTCCCGAGTTCGCTCGCCGGCGGTTGCTCCAGGTGCACGACGACCTCGACTGCGACCCGGGCTGCATTCTGTGCGACCCCGAACTTCGGGCCCGGGTGCAGCATCTGGACGGCCGCTCCCCCACCGGCGGCGTGGCCGTCATGCTGACGGCGCGCGAGCGCGAACTGCTGCCCCTGCTGGCCGGGCCACGCTCGGTGCCAGAGATCGCCCGCGTCTTGCACGTCACGGTCAGCACGGTGCGCAAGCAGATCGTGACCCTTCGGCTCAAATTCGATGCCACCAACCGTGAAGAATTGGTTCGCCGGGCCAGGTTGTCGGGGCACCTGTCCTCGCGTGGCCAGTCGTGAAGCAGCGCCGAACGCGCTGCGCGCCGCGACCCGAATGGCCGTCCGGAATTTCCCTACCGGCGCGGGTGACGGTAGATTAGTGGGGTTGCCTCGGCGAGGGGCCCCGGGCCCGTGATCGACAAGGTGTGCGCGATGCGCGTGCCCTCCCTCGTTCGAGATTCTTGAGTTGCAGACGAGGTAGAGGAGAAAGAGCCACACATGGCTGAAGTGAAGATTTCTGCAGTAGCCCGCACCGAGTTCGGCAAGGGCGCCGCCCGCCGCGCCCGCCGCGACGGACTGGTTCCGGCCGTGCTGTACGGCCACGGCACCGACCCGGTGCACGTGTCGCTGCCCGGCCACGACACCCTGCTCGCCCTGCGGGCCGCCAACGCCCTGCTGTCGATCAGCATCGACGGCACGTCGCCCCAGTTGGCACTGCCCAAGCAGGTGCAGCGCAACCCCGTGCGGGGCACGGTCGAGCACGTCGACCTGGTGATCGTGAAGCGCGGCGAAAAGGTCACCGTCGAGGTGCCGCTGCACGTGATCGGCGCCGACGACAAGGCTGACCGGGTGATCGTGATGGATCAGCAGACCATCACCATCGAGGCCGAGGCCACCAACATTCCGGCCGCCATCGAGATCGACGTCACTGGCCTCGAGATCGGCGATGCGGTCGCCGCCAAAGACCTGAAGCTGCCCGAGGGTGCGGTGTTCCCCGGCGAGCCGGACGACCTGATGCTCAGCATCACCGCGGCCAAGACCCAAGAGCAGATCGACGCCGAGCTCGACGCCGCAGCCGGCGGCGACGAAGAGGCCGCCGCCGCGCCTGCCGAGGCCGAGAGCGAGTAAGCAGCACCGGTGGCTGCATGGCTGGTGGTCGGGCTCGGAAATCCGGGCCCGACCTACGCGTCTCACCGGCACAACGCCGGCTTCATGGTGGTCGACGAACTGGCCCGCCGCGCGGGAACGGGGTTCAGCGCCCCCCGCGGCATGCGGGCCGACGTGGCCGAAACCCGGCTCACCCCGCTGGGCATGGGCCGAGTCGGTGCCGAAGCCCAACGAGTCGTGCTGGTCAAGCCCCGCACATTCATGAACGACTCGGGTGCGGCGGTGCGCAAGGCGTGCGGGTACTACGGCGTCGAACCGTCCGAGGTGGTCGTGGTGCACGACGAACTCGACCTCGACTTCGAGCGGCTGCGGCTCAAGCTCGGCGGCGGCGACAACGGGCACAACGGCCTGAAATCGATCCGGTCGGCGCTGGGCACCGGCGACTTCTACCGGGTGCGGTTCGGCATCGGACGTCCGCCGGGGCGGCAGGCGCCGTCCGACTTCGTGCTGACGAATTTTCCCGCCGCAGCGCGGGAGCAACTGGCACTTGAGATCGACCGCAGCGCGGACGCCATCGAAGCGCTGATCGGGCAGGGGCTCGAGGCGGCGCAGAACCGCTTCAACAGCTAAGCAGTTCGCCACCTCGGGAGGCCTGTCACTCGGCAGCCCCAGGTGGCGGGGGCCGGACGTTGGGGCACGTCCGACCCCCTGGTGTACCTCCTGCACCGGACTTGAGGCGGGAGGTCCTCAACGACCGGCCTCGGGGGGCGGTCGGTTCAGGTCCGAGCGCTCGGTGCACCTGGTTGCAACCGTTGGTTGCCCGATCAACTCTGGTGCCTGCACACCCGCGATCAAGACCGGGATCACGCCTCTACCCACTCATTTGGGCACCCGTTTGGGCACCCCGTCGCAGCGGCGTCGTGCTGGGTGAGGGTGACCGGCTACTCGACGCCGAACAGCGAGGTCACCGAACCGTCGACGAAGACCTCCTGAATCGCCTGGGCCAGCAGCGGCGCGATCGACAGCGTGGTGAGCTTGGGAATCACCAGGTCGTCACGAGTCGGCAGCGTGTTGGTGACGATCACCTCTTCGAACGCGGACGCGTTGAGCCGTTGCGCCGCCGGCCCGGAGAGAATCGGGTGGGTGGCCGCGGCGATCACCGTGGCAGCGCCGTGGTCGCGCAGCGCGGCGGCGGCCTGGCAGATGGTGCCGGCGGTGTCGATCATGTCGTCGACCAGCAGGCAGACCCGGCCCCTCACGTCACCGACCACCTCGCCGACGGCCACCTCGTTGGCCTTATTGGGGTCCCGGCGCTTGTGAATGATGGCCAGCGGAAGGCCCAGTCGGTCGGACCAGTGATCGGCAAGCTTGACCCGGCCGGCGTCGGGCGAGACGACGGTCATGTTGTGGAGCGGGTAGTTGTTGGCCACGTAGTCGGCCAGCACCGGAATGCTGAACAGGTGGTCGACCGGGCCGTCGAAGAAGCCCTGGATCTGCGAGGCGTGCAGGTCGACGCTCATCAGCCGGTCGGCGCCGGCGGTCTTGTACAGGTCGGCGATCAGCCGGGCCGAGATCGGCTCCCGGCCGGCGTGCTTCTTGTCTTGGCGACCGTAGGGGTAGAACGGCGACACCACGGTGATGCGCTTGGCCGAGGCGCGCTTGAGCGCGTCGATCATGATCAACTGCTCCATCAGCCACTCGTTCACCGGTGCCGGGTGGCTCTGAATCACGAAGGCGTCCGCGCCGCGCACCGACTCTTCGAAACGCACGTAGATTTCGGAGTTGGCGTAGGTGACCTGCCTGGTGGGCACCAGATCGACACCGAGCAGGTCGGCGACCTCTTCGGCCAGTTCGGGGAATGCCCGACCGGTGCACAGCATCAGGTGCTTCTCGGTCGGCCGCTTGATGCCGCTCATCGGCCGTCCTCGTTCTCGTTCGTCTGGGGTTTGCTGCCGCGCAGGGCAGCCTCGGCGGCAGCCGCGGTCTTGGTGCCGTCACGTTTACGGGCCACCCAACCCGCAATGTTGCGTTGCTGGCCGCGCGCGACGGCCAGCTCGCCGGGGCCAACCGGGGCGGTGATCGTCGAGCCGGCCGCCACGTAGGCACCGTCGGCGACCTCGACCGGAGCCACCAGCACCGAGTCGCTGCCGATGAAACTGGCCGCTCCGACGGTGGTGTGCGACTTGGTGACACCGTCGTAGTTGGCAAAGATCGTGCCGGCGCCGATGTTGGCCCCGGCACCGACGGTTGCGTCGCCGCAGTAGGTGAGGTGTGGCACCTTGGCTCCCTGCCCGATGGTGGCGTTCTTGGTTTCGACGAAGGCGCCGATCTTGCCCTTGGCCCCCAGATTGGTGCCCGGGCGCAGATACGCGAACGGCCCGACCTCGGCGCCTGGCCCGATCACCGCGAGGGTGGCGTGGCTGCGGACGACGTGGGCGCCCTCGTCCACCTCGACGTCGACCAGGGTGGTGTCGGGGCCGATCACGGCACCGCTGGCAACCGACGTCGCCCCTTCGAGCGAGGTGCCGGGCAGCAGCGTGACGTCGGGGGCCAGGTCGACCGAATCGTGCACCCAGGTGCTGCCCGGGTCGACGATCGTGACGCCCTGCGCCATCCACCGCCGCAGAATGCGCCGATTGAGCTCGGCGCTCAGCGCCGACAACTGAATCCGGTCGTTCACACCTTGCGCCTGCACCGAGTCGGTGAGCACCGTGGCGCCGACCCGGCGCCCGAGCCCGCGGGCGAAGCCGATCACGTCGGTGAGGTAGAACTCGCCCTGAGCGTTGTCGTCGCTGAGTTCGGCCAGCCCCGAGCCCAGCACCGCCCCGTCGAACACGTAGATGCCGGCGTTGATCTCACTGATCGCCTGCTCGGCCTCGGTGGCGTCGCGCTGCTCGACGATACGGACGACCTCGCCGCCGTCGCGCACGATACGTCCGTAGCCGGTGGGGTCGGGGGCGATCGTGGTGAGCACGGTGACCGCGTTGCCTTCGCCGCGATGCGCCTCGACCAGAGCGCGCAGGGTATCGCCGGTGAGCAGCGGAACGTCACCGCTGGTCACCACCACATCGCCGGTCAGTTCACCCAGCCCGGCCAGGCCCGAACGCACGGCGTCACCCGTGCCGCGCAACTCGTGCTGCACGGCGGTGACCACCTGAGGGGCGACCTCGGCCAGGTGCTCCTCGACCTGCTCGCGCTGGTGGCCGACCACCACGACCAGATGATCGGGGTCGAGCGCGCTGGCGGCGTCGACCGCGTAGCTGAGCATCGATCGTCCGGCCAGGTGGTGCAGCACCTTCGCGGTGGACGACTTCATCCGGGTGCCGGCACCGGCAGCCATGATGACGACCGCCGCGACCCGCGGGTGGTCGGTAGTGGACACGAAATCTCCAAGGGTCGAAGGCCACGAACTCTCGCCGAACACCGTCGGCCGAGACTACGGGCCTCAGCCTAACGCCCCCCGCCGTCCAGCGTGACGCGTGCCAGACCCCGTTCGGGCGTGATCAGGCGTCGCCGAAGGTGACCGCCTCGGCCTCGGTGACCGATCCGACCGGCTCGACCTCACCGTCGAGCGCGCGCAGCCGCTGCCGTGCAGTGAACAGCACGGCGACGCCGGCCAGCACCGCCCCCGCACCCACCCAGAACGGCAGGTCGAGGGCGTACTCGCCCAGCACGCCGGCCAGCCACGGCGCGATCGCGCCGCCGGTGAACCGGACGAAGCTGTAGGCGGCCGACGCTGTGCCGCGCTCGGCGTCGGAGACCTTCATCACGGCCTCGGTGATCAGCGTGTTGTTGACCCCCAGGAAGGCGCCGGCGATCACCACCCCCACCGCCAGGACGGCGCGGTTGTCGACGAAGGCGCCCATCACCACGAGCACCATGGCGAAGCAACTCAGTGCCGACACGATGCCGGCGAAGGTGCCGATTTGGCGCTGCACCCAGGGGGCCACGAACACCGACGCCAGGGCCAGCAGTGCGCCCCAGCCGAAGAAGATCAGGCCGATCTGCTGCGCACCCATCTCGAGCGCGAAGGGGGTGAAAGCCAGCAGGGTGAAGAAGCCGAAGTTGTACAGCAGCGCGGTGATGCCAACGGTCAGCAGGCCGGGGTCGCGCAACGCCTTGAGCGGCGCCGACAACGGGGTGGGCCGCCGCTGCTCACGCTCGTTGGGAAGAGTGATCAGGGTGGCCACCAGGGCAATCGCCATCAGCACCGCAACGCCGAAGAACGGCAGTCGCCACGAGATCGAGCCCAGCCAACCGCCCAGCAGCGGTCCGGCCGCGATGCCGACCCCGAGCGCCGCCTCGTAGAGGATGATCGCCTGGGCGACCGATCCGGACGCCGCCTTGACGATGGTGGCCAGTGCGGTCGCGATGAACAGCGCGTTGCCCAGGCCCCACAGGGCACGGAACGCGACGATGCCGGCCACGCCGTCCTGCATTCCCGCCAGCGCCGACCCGGTGATGATCAGGACGAGACCGGCGGCCAGCGTCCACTTGGCGCCGATCCGGCTGCTCACCCAGCCGGTGCCGAGCATCGCGACGCCCATCACGGCCATATAGCTGGTGAACAGCAGTGACACCTCGGACGGGCCGGCGCCGAGTTCGTCCGCGATCGGCTTGAGAATCGGGTCGACCAGGCCGATGCCCATGAACGAGATCACGCAGGCGAATGCGACCGACCAGACGGTGCGGGGTTGACGAAGCATCGAGTTCAGACCTTGTCTGCCGCGGTTCGTGCGGCGGTGAGTAGCTGGTGGAGTAGATCGGCGGCCTCGCGCACGCGATGCTCGGCGATGCCCGCATCGGCCAGCAAGCGGTTCATCACCTCGCCGCGAGCCCGCCTGGCGCGAACCAGGGCGCGGCGTCCGGGCTCCGTGATCACGACCAGGCAGGCGCGGGCGTCGTCCGGGTCGTGGGTACGGTCGACCCAACCGAGGGAGTGCAGCCGTCCGACCTGGCGGGTGACGGCGGGCTGGCTGGTGTGGTCGGCCTCGGCCAGGTCGCCAACGCGAATCGGGCCATGCTCCTCCACCATCACCAGCAGCCGCAGAGTGGCCGGCGGCGCCCCCAGCTCGGCGTGCGAGCTGGCCCAACGCGAGAGCCCGCCGGCCGCGCGGACCAGATCTTCCGGCGCGGAGGAGGTGTGCATGACGTAGGTATATAACATAGGCATGCATTAATTCAACCCCTCGGGCGGTGGCCGCGATGACCGCTTCGCATGGCGTGACGCCGAGATGCGAGCGCCGTGGGAGCCGCCATCGGGGCTGGGCTGCGGGCGGCGAAAATCAAGCGCCAGCCGGTCAAGTGAACCTGTTCGATTGTGGAAAGTATTTTTGGTTTTCCACAAGGTGCGATGGTGGTCAGTGGCGAATCAAAAAGTGTCAGTGGCGGTTCGTAGGTTGAGGGCATGGAGACGCAGTACGAGCATCACGATGATCGCCACTTGCTGGCGATCGTCGATGGCGCCCTGGACGCCTTGGGCGACGACCGGGTCCGGCTGCACTCCGACGCCGACCTGCTAGAGCTGCTGCAGGTGGCGATCAGGGTCGGGGCCAAGCTGTCGGCCTGGCAGAAGCTGTTGGCAGCCCAGATCGAGACCGGCGAGGTGGCGTGGCGCGAGCGGAAGAACTCCACCACGACCTGGCTGGCCGAGGCCGAGAACCTCACCCCACGCGAAGCGGCCCGGCTGATTCGTTCCGGCATGGAGCTGGCCCGCTTCCCGGTCGTGGCACACGCGGCGGGCACGGGCAGGGTGTTGCCTGGTCAGGCCGACGCGATCAGCCAGGTGCTGGCGAAGCTGCCCAGCGAGCTCGACGGCGCCACCGTCGTCCGGGCCCAAGAGTTGATGGTCGGGTTCGCCGACACCCACAACGCGGCCGAACTGGGGCGGCTGGCCACCCATCTGCTGGAAGTCGTCTGCCCCGAGACCGCCGACGAGCTCGAAGCCGAGCGGTTGGAGCGGGAACGGCGGCAGGCGACCCGCGATCGGTACCTGGCGTTCCGCAACAACGGGCACGGCTCGATTCTCGTGCGGGGTTCGCTACCGGTCGCTGACGCCGAGCCGCTGATCCGCATCGTCGACGCCTACGCGGCAGCACAGAAGCGAGCCTTCGAAGCGGCCGACCCGCGCTGCCCCATGCCGAGCCCGGGGCAGCGCCGGGCCGATGGACTGCTCGCTCTGGTCGAGCACCACCAACGCCAAGCAGTAGCACCCAATCATGGCGGCGACCGACCACGCGCCGTGATCACCCTGTCGTACGACACGTTGCTCAAGGCCGCGAACGATGCCGGGCTGGTTGACCCGTTCGGCCGCATCGTCGGCACCGGTGAGCCCGTCAGCCCCAGCACAGTGCGTCAACTATTGTGCGATGCGGACCTGCTGCCGGCGGTCTTGGGCGGCAGTTCGGAGGTTTTGGACGTTGGCCGCACCCGACGGCTCGTCACCCCGGCGATCAGGGCAGCACTCGAGATTCGTGACGGCGGCTGCATGTTCCCCGGCTGCGACAAGGCACCGCAGGCCTGCCACGCGCACCACGGCATTCCCTGGTGGGTCGGCGGGCCCACTGCCTTGACCAACCTGTTCCTGCTCTGCCCGCACCACCACAACATCGTCGAACCCAGCCGAGACCCGGCATCCGACCGTTGGACGATCCGGCTCGGGTCGAACAGCGTGCCCGAGATCACCCCGCCCCGCCGGGTCGACCCCCGTCAGAAGCCCCGCATTCACGCCCGCTTCATGGTCAGACGCCAGTGATGAGCGGGCGACAAATCACGGGGCTGCACTATCGAGGGCCTCTCGCTGTGGTCGCGGTTCGGTCTGTAGTCTCACAGGACACCCCACCTCAAGGAGTTCGACCGATGAAGCCCCTTGCCATCACTGTTGCCAGCGCCGCACTGGTTGCCCTCGCCGGGTGCTCCTCACCGGCCGCGACACCAGTCCCATCCGTATCGGCGGCTCCGGCCGGAACCGACTCGCCTGCACCGACAGCAAAGCCGCAGCCGCTCAACCTGACGGGTAAGTGTAAGCAGACCAACTCCAACACCGAGGACGCCTGGCAGGCGATCACCATCAAGGCGCACACCATCGAAATTCACTGGGTCTCGGATGGCGGCGACACCAAGTCGGTCTACTGGGTCGGCACCTTCACGGCTCCGCAGACCACCGAAGACACCTACGCGTGGACTTCCAAACGGGACCGCAAGAAGACCGACAACGCACTGCTGGCATCCACCTCGAAGACCAAGGCATTCAGCTACGCCGGCGGCGTGCTCGGTTATGAGGTGAGCCTGATGGGCACCACGACGACCGTGAAAGCGGAGCGGATCTGATCTGCGGAAGCCGCCGGCAGGCCCTTCGCGTCTCTATTCGCCGCTTGTGGGCGGGACGCGTGCGCAGACGCCCGGAACGCCCGCCTCTCGGGTTCGCGAGGCGGGCGTTCCGGCTTGTCAGATCCGCATTGCTGCGGCCAAGCTCCCCGGGTAGGAGTCGAACCTACTGCGCTAATCCTGATTCAAAGTCAGGCGGGCCCTGCCGGAAGACCAACCGGGGATCGTCCACCAACTCTACGATGCCTGAGCACACTCCGCACCCCGACGCGTTTGGCGCGCCGACCCCGGGCGGGAGAGACTGGTCCGATGGCGAACCCTTTGGCCGCTCCGGCCGGACGTGCCCGACGCGTGCGCGTGCGGATGACCCGGTCCGAGCGGCGGGAACAATTGATCGACGTCGCCCGTTCCCTGTTCGCCGAGCGCGGGGTCGACGCCACTTCGGTGGAAGAGATCGCAGCCCACGCCGAGGTCAGCAAACCGGTGGTCTATGAACACTTCGGCGGCAAAGAAGGCCTCTATGCGGTGGTCGTCGATCGCGAGGTGCGCAACCTGCAGACCGCGATCCGGGCCGCACTGACCACCCCCAAGGTGGGTGCGCGGCGACTGATCGAACTCGGCACACTGGCCCTGCTCGACTACATCGACGCTTGCCCGGACGGCTTCGCCATCATTTCGCGCGGATCCTCGGCCACCTCGCCCGAGGGTTCGTTCGCGACCATCCTGACCGACATCGCCAGCCGCGCCGAAGACCTGCTGGCCGCCGAGTTCGCCAACCGCTCGTTCGACCCCGCCCTGGCACCCATGTACGCCCAGATGCTGGTCGGCCTGGTGGCGCTGACCGGCCAGTGGTGGCTGGCCAACCGCGATTCCGAGCCGCTCGACAAGCAGGTGGTGGCCGCGCACGTGGTCAATCTGGCCTGGAACGGCATGCGCCACCTCGAGGTCAATCCCAAGCTGGCCCGGCGCCGGCCGGTCGCGCTGGTGACCGAACCCCACGCCTCCGCCTGATCGCGACGCCCCGCCGAAACCTTCCCACTGCTGCTCGATAGAGTCGCCGTCATGCCTGCGCCTGCACCTTCCGCACCCACGTCCGCGCCCGCCGTGGTCAACCTGTTCGCCTACAACGGGCTGGTCATCGGCACCTGGGCGGCCTCGCTGGCGGCACTGCGCGAACGCTTGGGCCTGGACGCCTCAGGCATCGCGATCATGCTGGTGGCCGCCGGAGTCGCAGCGATCACCGCCATGCAGGTCGGCGGACGGCTGGGCGATCGGTTCGGCGCCCGCCGTGTGGCGCTGGCCTCTTTGCCACTGCTGACGGGCGGCTTGTTGCTGGCCGGTTTCGCCGGCGGTTACCTGGCGCTGTTCATCGCCGCTCTGCTCCTGGGCCTCGGCAACGGCGCCATCGACGTGGCAATGAACGCGATCGGGGTGCAGGTCGAGGCCTCCCGGCCGAAGCCGATCATGAGCTTCTTTCACGGCATGTGGTCGGTGGGCAACTTCGCCGGTGCCGGCCTGGTGTTCATCGCCGCCCTGGCCATGCCGGCCGTGGCGGTGCAGGCCGCGGCGCTGCTGGCCACCGTCGTCGGAGTGGCGGCGGGCATCGTGGCGCTACGATTCACCCCCGAGACGGCGGCGGTCAGCCACGCCGACGAGTCTGGGGTGAAGACCCCGATACCGCGCTGGGCCTATCTGCTCGGCCTGATGGCGATCGCATTCGGCCTGGGCGAGGGCACGGCGATGGACTGGTCGGGCCTGCACGTCACCGAGGTGGCGGGCATTCCCGCGGCCCAGGGCTCGCTGGCGGTCACCGTGGTGGCCGGCTTCATGGTTGCCATCCGGCTGCTCGGCGATGCCCTGGTGGCACGCTTCGGACGGCGGGCAGTGGTGCGGTTCGGCGGTGCCTGTTCGGCCCTGGGCTACATGATCACGGCACTCGCCACGCCGCTGCCGATGCTGCTGATCGGCTGGGGCCTGGTGGGCTTCGGCATCGGCATGATCGCACCTCAGGTGTATGCGGTGGCGGGTCACGCCGCCGGTGGCCGCGGGCTGGCCGTGGTGGTCACCTTCGGCTACGCCACCTTTCTGTGCGGTCCGGCCGTGATCGGCTTTCTGGCCGGCCACCTGGGCTTGCAGCGTGCCATGTTCGTGCCGGCGGTGCTGTTGGCGGCGCTGCCCTTTCTGGCCTCGGTGATGCCGGCCGACGAACGTCCGCAGAAGATCACGGCCTGAGCTTGCTCAGGCCGTGATCAACCGTGCGCCGGGCACCGGGCCCATCACCCGCCGGACCGCGCGGCACAGTCCCTGGCTCGACAACTGAACCGACAGGTCGACCGCGGCTGCCTCGTTGGCGGCCAGAAAGGCGCAGGTGGGCCCGGCGCCCGAGACGATCGCGCCCAGTGCACCCAACTCGGTGCCGGTCTGGAGAATGCGCACCAGGCCCGGACGCATCGCGGCAGCGGCGGGTTGCAGGTCGTTGACCAGTGCGGCACCCAGGGCCGCGGCGTCGCCGGCGACCAGAGCGTTCAGCACCCCGGTGGGCAACGGCAGCTCGGCCGGCGCGTCGGGGTTCAGCTCGTCGAACCGCCGGAACACCGCAGGCGTCGGCAACTCGTCCTCGCTCAGCGCCAGCACCCAGTGGTAGGTGCCCCGGCTCAGCACCGGCATCAGTTCGTCACCGCGTCCGGTGCCCAAAGCAGTGCCGCCCATCAACTGAAACGGCACGTCGGCACCGAGCATTGCGCCGAACGTCCGCAGGTCGTCGGGAGTGGTGTCGAGATCCCACAGCACCGAGCAGGCCAACAGCGTGCCCGCCGCGTCGGCCGATCCGCCGGCCATGCCACCGGCCACGGGAATGGTCTTGCGAACCACGATCTCGGCGCCAAGCCGATTGGGCCCGTAGTGCTCGGCCAGCAGCCGCGCCGCCCGAACCGCCAGATTGCGATCGTCGCAGGGAACCTGATCGGCCTGCTCGCCCACGACGGTGACGCTGAACCGGCCAGGCTCGCTCCACCGCACGGCGATCTCGTCGAACAGCGACACCGACTGAAAGACCGTGGCCAGCGGGTGGTAGCCGGTTGGGCGCACGGCACCGACCCGGAGTGCCAGGT
The DNA here is from genome assembly GCF_047602085.1 of Micropruina sp. Taxonomy (GTDB): domain Bacteria; phylum Actinomycetota; class Actinomycetes; order Propionibacteriales; family Propionibacteriaceae; genus Micropruina. Next base: position 781,740 of record NZ_JASGID010000002.1, on the reverse strand, counting down.
TGATCTTTCCTGAGGCCCGAACCCGGATCCAGTCCGGCTCGGGGGCAAGGGGCGTCGCCACGTTCGCGAGGCTATCCGATGGCTGGAGTCGATGACACCCGAACAACGTGGCCGACCGAAACTGCGGCCCCGCAGAGTCGCTGTGGCTGGGCACAATTGCCCACGGCAACGGGTTCGCACCGTCGCTAGATTTGCCCCAGCAAGGAGATGCAATGTCATACCTGGAGGTTTTCTGGAGCCCCTCACGTGAGGACAACTTCACCACAGCCAGCACGCAGGGCAAGGACTCCGCCAAGGCCGCGAACTACCAGTTGGCCAGACAACGCGCATCGGCAGAGGACAAGCCGGGGCCCGGTCTGGTGCCGCTCAAGCTGTTCTACAGCGAGCAGCGCAAGGACAACTTCACCACCGCGACGACCATCGGCGAGCAGAGTGCCCTGGCCGCCGGCTACCGATTCGTTCGGATCGAAGGGTACGTGTGGCCAACACCCCAACCGGCCACCACCGGACTGTGGGCGCTGCGTCTGTACTGGCATGCCGGTCGTGGCGATAATTTTCTCACCACGTGCCGCGAGGACGAAGAGGCGGCGAAGGCGGCCGGCTACCGATTCGTTCGCATCGAGGCCTATGCACAGCCCCTGGTCCGGTTCGACTGACGATCCCGCGCGAGCCAGGGCTCAGATCACGCGACGGCCGCCAGCCTGGCGAAGTCGTGCACGTCGAGCACCTCGCCGCGGGCGGTGGGCTCGATGCCGGCCGCCTCGAGTGCCGACGAGGCCTGCGCCGACGAGCCATAGATCCCGGCCAGGGCCGAGCGCAGCATCTTGCGGCGCTGGGCGAAGGCGGCGTCGATCAGCGCGAACACCTGCTGCCGGGTGGCGGTGGTGTCGGGCGGGTCGCGGCGTTGCAGCGCCACCAGGCCCGAGTCGACGTTGGGCACCGGCCAGAACACCGACGGCGGCACCGACCCGGCCCGTCGAGCACTGCAATACCAGGCGAGCTTCACCGACGGCACCCCATACACCTTCGAACCCGGGCCGGCCACCAAACGGTCGGCCACCTCGGATTGCACCATCACCAGCCCCTTGGCGACACCGGGAAACGTGGCCAGCACGTGCAGCAGCACCGGCACGCTCACGTTGTAGGGCAAGTTGGCGACCACCGCCGTTGGCTGCGGGGCCGGCAGCGCCGTGACGCTCAACGCGTCCGCCTCGGTGACGGTCAACCGGTCGAGCGCCGCGGGCAGCCGTTCGGCCACCGTGCGCGGCAGCCGTCCGGCCAGCCGGTCGTCGATCTCGATGGCGTGCACCCAGGCCAGTTGCTCGAGCAGGCCCAGAGTGAGCGAGCCGAGGCCGGGGCCGATCTCAAGCGCCACATCGTCGGGCCGCAACTCGGCGGCGGCGACGATGCGCCGCACCGTGTTGGCGTCGTGCACGAAGTTCTGCCCGCGCTGTTTCGACGGCCGCAGGTCGAGTTCGGCGGCCAGTTCGCGAATGGTTCGCGGGTCGAGCAGGCCCTCAGCCATCGCCGCGACCCCCATCGCCGCAGGCGCCCCAATCGCCGAACAGGGCGGACGCGTTGGCGTCCAGCAGCCGGCAGAAGCCGGCCAGGTCGGCGCCGCGCCGCTCGGCCAAGAACCGGACCGTCAGCGGCAGCAGGTACGACGCGTTCGGCCGTCCCCGCAACGGCACCGGAGTCAAGTAGGGGGCGTCGGTCTCGACCAGCAGCCGGTCGTCGGGGGTCAGGTCGAACGCCTCGCGCAGCGCGTGATTGGGCTTGAACGTGACCGTGCCCGGGAACGACAGCCAAGCGCCCCGGTCGAGACACTGCCGGGCGAAGTCCGCGTCGCCCGAGAAGCAGTGCATCATGAACCGCCGCGGCACCCCTTCGGTGTCGAGCACATCGAGAACGTCGGCGTGCGCGTCGCGGTCGTGGATCACCACCGCCAGGTCGTGCTCGGCGGCCAGCGCCAGGTGGGCCGCGAACGACTGCCGCTGCAAGCGTTTTCCTTGGTCATCGCGGGTTCGGTAGTAGTCGAGCCCGGTTTCGCCGATGCCCCGCACGCCCCCGGCCCGGACCAGTGCGGCGATCGCGTCGAGCTGGTTGGGCAGGTCGGCGCCCGCTCGCGCAGCGTCGTTGGGGTGCAACGCCACGCAGGCGATCACAGCGCTGTGCGCCCGGGCGATCTCGACCGCGGCCCGCGAGCTGGGCACGTCGCAGCCGACCTCGACCAGGCGATGCACGCCGACCGCCCGGGCCCGCGCGATCGCCTCGGGCACCGGCAGCCCCGAGAAGTCCTGGGTGCTGAGCAGGTGGGTGTGGGCGTCCGTGGTCGGCGCGGGCAGCGGCGGCGGCGCCTCGGGCAACTCGCGACTCAACGCTCACTCCGGCTCTTCAGGGCCGCGTCGTAGAGCGCCCGCCGCGACACCCCATGCAGCGCAGCCGCCTCGGCCACCGCCTGCGACAACCGCTCCCCCGACTCCACCGCCGCCAGCGCCACCGCCAAGGCAGCCTGCCGATCACCCGAAACCTGCGCGCCTTCGATCACCACGGTGAGTTCGCCGCGCACCTCGCCGCCCGCCCACTGCCGCAGTTCGGCCAGCGTGCCACGCAGCACCTCTTCGTAGGTCTTGGTCAACTCGCGGCAGACCACGGCCCGCCGCTCGGCACCCAGGGCAGCCTCGGCGTCGGCCAGAAACGCCGCCAGCCGGTGCGGGGCCTCGAAGAACACCATGGTGCGCGACTCGGTCGCCAATCCGGCCAGCCGGGCCCGGCGTTCGCCGCTCTTTCGCGGTAGAAAGCCTTCAAAGCAGAACCGGTCGGTCGGCAGGCCTGAGACGGCCAGAGCGGTCAGCACCGCAGACGGCCCCGGCACCGCCGTCACCCGCACCCCCGCCTGGGCGGCCGCGGCGACCAGCCGGTAGCCGGGATCCGAGACGGCCGGCATGCCGGCGTCCGTGACCACGACGACCCTCCGTCCGGCCAGCAGGTGTTCCAGCAGCGGCGCCACCCTGGCGCCCTCGTTGCCGTCGAAGAACGACACCACCGATGCCGTGGGCGAGATGCCCAGCCGACGGCACAGGTCGCGAAACCGCCGGGTGTCTTCGGCCGCGACCACGTCGGCCCCGGCGAGCGCCCGCAGCAGTGCCGGCGAAGCGTCATCGGCGTGGCCGATGGGCGTGCCGGCCAGCACCAGCACCCCGTTCTGCGTCATGCCGCTACTGTTCCACATCGACCGCGCAACCCTCGCCGCAGGCGCGTGAACCGGGCTACTCACGCATCGTTAGGATGGCTGGGTGACCGAAACCAACCAGGCGTCCGCAGTCGAGCTCGCCGAAGAGCCGGTCACCGCCGCCGAAGCCCCACCGCAGGGTCTGGTGACGCCGCAGAGCGGCGGCGGCTGGCAGCCCCCGGCCGCCCGTGACGACCTGACCACGATCGAGCGCCTGCGCCACGGCCGGCTCACCGACACCGCCGCCGGGTGGGCCGTCACCCTGGGCATCACCCTGCTGGCGTTTCTGATTCGCATTCAGAACCTCGGCTACCCCAAGAATCTGGTCTTCGACGAGACGTACTACGCCAAGGACGCCTGGTCGCTGCTGATGTTCGGTTACGAGCGCAACTGGCCCGACGACGCCAACGCCTCGGTGGTGGCCGGCAACCCGAACGTGTACTCGACGACGGCCGAGTTCGTCGTGCATCCGCCGCTGGGCAAGTGGCTGATCGCGCTGGGTGAGCACTGGTTCGGCATGAACGCGTTCGGCTGGCGGTTCATGGCCTGCGTGTTCGGGTCGCTGCTGGTGTTCGCCACGATTCGGCTGGCCCGACGGTTGTCGCGCTCCACCCTGATCGGCGGCCTCGCGGGCCTGCTGCTGACCCTGGACGGGTTGGCCTTCGTGATGAGCCGCACTGCCCTGCTCGACATCTTTCAGTCGTTCTTCATCGTCGCGGCGGTTGCCTGCTGCGTGGCCGACCGCGACTGGTATCGCAACCGGCTCGCCGCGGCGCTGGAGCAGCGCGGGCTGCACGACTTTCACGGCGAGTTCGGGCCGGTCGTCTGGCTGCGTCCGTGGCGCCTCGCCGCCGGGGTGATGTTCGGCGCCGCGCTGGCCTGCAAGTGGAACTCGGTGTTCGTACTGGCGACCTTCGGCGTGCTCGGCGTGCTGTGGGACGTCGGGGCCCGCAAGCTGGCGGGCGCCAACTGGCGCTCCTGGCTCGCGGTGCTGGTCGACGGCATTCCGGCGTTCGTCCGCCTGGTCGTGGTGGCCGCGGCGGTGTACCTATCGACCTGGATCCCGTGGCTGCTCGGCACCGGCGGCTATGACCGCGACTGGGGGCTGAAGAACCCCGACCACCCGTGGGTGAAGGCCTTCGGCGAGGGCTTGGCCTCACTGCTGTACTTCCACCAAGAGATCTACGCCTTTCACACCGGCAGCTACATCAACAACGCCACCCACCCCTACGATGCACACCCGGCGGGCTGGCTGGCCATGGTACGTCCGACCGGCTTCGACGCAGTCAACGACATCAAGCCGGGCACCGACGGCTGCGTCGGCCCCGAGAACTGCATTCGGGTGATCTCGGCCATGGGCACCCCGGTGCTGTGGTGGATGGCCGCGATCGCCCTGGTGGTCTGCGCGGTGTGGTGGATCGGCGGCCGTGACTGGCGCTTCGGCGTGCCGGTGCTCGGCGCCATGGCCACCTACCTGCCCTGGTTCAACTACACCGACCGGCCGCTGTTCTTCTTCTACGCCATCACCATCGTGCCGTTCACCGTGATCGGGCTGGCCATGCTGATGGGCCTGATTCTGGGGCCGGCGAACAGTCCCGGACGCCCACGCGGCGCGGTCATCGTGGGCGTCGCGGTGGCACTGGTGGCGCTCAACTTCGCCTACATCTACCCCGTGCTCACCGACGAATTGCTGCCGTACTCGCAGTGGTTGTCGCGCATGTGGCTGAGATCCTGGATCTAGCCAGCGCGACAGGCAAACCAGCGCGGTGGGCAAATCGGTCGGGTCTCATAAGATTCGTACCCCGCACGATCACCACAGCGGGCGCTTAGGGTGCAGAAGACCCAAGCCCGAGAGGATCGCCATGGCCCTGTGGACGTTGCACGGTGACGGAAGGCTCAAAGCCGGTGAGGTGGTGGCACCGCACGAGAGGTTGTCGTGGGGCAAGACCGTGGGGCTGGGAGCGCAGCACGTGGTGGCGATGTTCGGCGCCACCTTCGTCTTCCCGCTGCTGATGGGGCTCAATCCGCAACTCGCGGTGATGATGTCGGGCATCGCCACGCTGATCTTTCTACTGGTGGTGCGCGGCCGGGTGCCGAGCTACCTCGGGTCGTCCGCCTCGTTCGTGGGCGTGGCCACCGCGATCTACGGGGCCGGCGGCAACCCGGCCGACCTCACCGGCGCCATGCTCTGGGTCGGCGTGCTGCTGTTCATCGTGGGCATCGTCATTCACTTCGCCGGCTCGCGGGTGATTCACCGGGCGCTGCCGCCGGTGGTCACCGGCGCGGTGGTGATGCTGATCGGCTTCAATCTGGCACCGGTGGTGGCCGGCACCTACTGGCCACAGGACCAGTGGATCGCCCTGTTCGTGATGCTCGTCGTGGTGGTGCTGAGCGTGGGCGTGCGGGGCTTCATCGGACGCATCGCGATCTTCTTGTCGCTGCTGATCGGTTACCTGGTGAGCTGGCTGGCCGACCTGGCGACGGGCCCGATCACCGCCTACAGCCCGTCCGCCGGTACGGCCACCACGCACCTGCGCGTCGACTGGTCGGGGGTGGACGCCGCCCCCTGGGTCGGCTTTCCGCCGCTGACCGACCTGGCCGGCTGGCAGTTCAACGCGGCAACCAACGTGGTGGGCATTCACGCTCCGCAATTCAACCTCGCGTTCACCCTGATCGCGCTGCCGGTGGTGATCGCGCTGATCGCCGAGAACACTGGGCACGTGAAGGCGGTGGCCGAGATGACCGGGGCCAACCTCGACCGCGACATGGGCCGGGCGATCGCTGCCGACGGCATCGGGTCGGTGATCGCCACTGCGGTGGGGGCGGGCCCGACCACCACCTATGCCGAGAACATCGGCGTGATGGCAGCGACTCGGGTGTATTCCACGGCCGCCTACGTGGTGGCCTCCGTGGTGGCGATCCTGTTCGGGTTCTCGCCCAAATTCGGGGCGATCGTGTCGGCCACCCCAGGTGGCGTGCTGGGCGGGATCACGGTGGTTCTTTACGGCATGATCGGGCTGCTCGGCGCCAAGATCTGGAAAGAGAACGGGGTCGACTTCGGCAACCCGGTCAACCTGGTGCCGGTCTCGGCGGGCATCATCATCGGCGTCGGCAACGTGTCGCTGCAGTTGAGCCCCCAGTTCGTGCTGGGCGGAATCGCGCTGGGCACCATCGTCACGGTCGGCCTCTACCACCTGGGCGCAGCCCTGGCGCCCAGGGAGTTGCGTGACGCCGCCGGCGGGGCGGTGCTGATCGTCGACGAGCCAGGGGCGTGGCGCGACGACGAACCGTCCCAGCACTGAACACTGAGCGCTGAGCAGCCCAGCTCAGCTCAGCTCAGCTCAGCTCAGCTCAGCTCAGCTCAGCCTTCGATCATCGCCGAACCGAGCCACTCGGCCGGAATGCCGAACCCCTCCACCAGCGCGATCGCCCGCGGACGGAGCTCGCCGCAGAGCTGGTTGATCTGCCGCCGCAGCGCCTTCGCCCGCGAGTCCGACATGCGGTTGTGGGCCATGAACCAGGCGGCGTCCGCCTCCAGCGAGGTAAGCGCGAACAGCGTGCACAGCTCCTCGAGGGTCTGCCTGGCCGCCGCGTCAGTGGTGGCGGCGATGCCGGCGATAAACGAGTCGAGCACCACCCGCTCCATGTGAGCACGGGCCACGAACAGCACGTGATCCTGCAGGGCGTTCACCGCGTCGAACGAGTCTCGATCGGCGGCTCGCATGCGCCGGGCGAGCGAGTCGGTGCTGTGCCGCTCGCGCTCCTCGAACATCCAGGCGTGCCAGCCGCGATCGTAGATCGCGGCGGTATCACCCTTGCGGCGAGCGGTGGCCACCAGCCGCTCGGCCAGCAGCCCGGCACCGGTGCGTTCGATCACCGAACTGCCCACCAGCCGGGCCGACGCCTGCACCATGCCCAGGGCGTCGAGCCCGCCCCACACCTCGGCGTAGTTGGTCAGCACGCCCTTGGCCACCAACTGCATCAGCACCGTGTTGTCGCCCTCGAAGGTGGCGAACACGTCGGTGTCGGCACGCAACTGGGTGAGCCGGTTCTCGCTCATATAGCCGGCTCCGCCGCAGGCCTCGCGGCAGGTCTGAATGGCAGTGTTGGCGAACTCGGTGTTGAGCGCCTTCAGGCCTGCGGCCAGGGTTTCGAGCGCACGCTGTTGCTTGGCCGAGCGTCCGGGGTCGGACGCCACCCGGGCGAAGGTCTCGATCAGGTCGTTCTGGGCGAAGCCCAGTGCGTAGGCCCGCGCGATGGCCGGCAGTAGCTTGCGCTGGTGGGCGAGGTAGTCGAGCAGCGGGGTCTCGGCGTCGGTGCCGGGGTGGGTGAACTGGGTGCGCCGCTCGGCGTACCGGGTGGCGATCGACAACGCGCGGCGGGCTGCGATCGCGCCCCCACCGCCGATGCAGATGCGCCCCCGCACCAGTGCCCCCAGCATGCTGAAGAAGCGCCGGTTCGGGTTGTCGATGGACGAGCTGTAGCGGCCGGCGGCGTCCACCGAACCGAACCGGTTCAGCAGCGCCTCGCGGGGCACTCGCACCTGATCGAAGCTGATCGTTCCGTTGTCGACGCCGAGCAGGCCGCCCTTGTGGCCGTTGTCGCCGATGCTGACCCCGGCGGCAACGGCGCCGCTCTCGTCACGAATCGGCACCAGAATGCAGTGCACCCCGTGGGGTTCGCCGTCGACGACCAATTGCCCGAAAACGGCCGCCATGCGGCCGTGCGCCGCGGCATTGCCGATGTAGGTCTTGGCCGACGACGGATGCGGCGAATGCACCACGAAGTCGCCCGCCTCGGCGTCATAGGTGATGGTGGTCTCGAGCGAGGCCACGTCGCTGCCGTGGCCTCGTTCGGTCATCGCGAAGCAGCCCAGCAGGTCGAGGGCGAGTGCGGGGCCGAGATATCGCTCCTGCTGCGCGGCGTCGCCCAGGTTGGCGATCGCGCCGCCGAACAGGCCGTGCTGCACGCCCGACTTGATCGCCACCGACAGGTCGCCGTACGACACCGTTTCGAAGTCGATCAACGACTGCTCCAGCGCGGCCCGCTCGGCGGTCTGGGCCGGCTCGATCGAGATGCCGATGCCCGACCGAGAAACCTCGTGCAGCCGCCGCAGCGTCCATTCGCGGGCCTCGGTGAGGCCGAGGGCTGCGTCGCGATGCATGCCCGCTGCCGGCCACAATGCCCGCCCGGCGGCTCGACGCTGGTGGTATCTGCCCTCGAAGGCGATGTTCAGGGCGGCGCCCAGGGGCAGCTCCGCTACGGACGACTCCTGCTCGACGGCCTCGTCGGCGGCGATGGTGCTCATCGGTACTCCTCGTTGGCGGTAGTGAGCGCGGACGTGGTGAAAGCCGGCCCGACCAGGGCCGCGAGGTCGTCGGCGACGTCTTCGGCCGCACGCTGCATGCCCGAGCGAATCCACTGGTCGGTGGCCGCGCGCACCGCGCCGACCAGGGCATGGCCCCAGGTGTCGGCACGATCGGCGGGGTAGCCGCCGGCCCGCAGAATGTCGGCCATCCGGGTGCCGATCCGCATGGTGAGGCCAGCCACCGGGTCGTCGGTCGGCTCTCCATCGACCAGCGGGCGCGACATCACGAACCGGTAGATCTCGGGGTCGTGCTGCACCAGTTGCAGGTAAGCCTGCGCGAGTTCGCGCACCAGGGCGGGCAGGTCGTCGCTGGCCCAACTGACCGAGGCCTGCAGGTCATCGAGAATGAACTGCGCGGTCTTCTCGACCACAGCCCGGTAGAGCCCCGGGCGGTCGCCGAAGTGGCGATAGAACACCGGCTTGGACGTGCCCGCAACGGCAGCGATGTCGTCCAGGCTCACGGTGGCGCCGTGGTGCCGAATGGCGCGCAGGGTCGACTCCACCAGCTCCTTGCGGCGCAATCGGCGGTGCTCGGCCCAGCGGGTGTCACGGCCGTCCAGGTGGGTGCTCACAACACCGAGAGTACCCGGTACTTTACGTACCTGCTACCGTGAGTATCGAACAATCTGCGAAGGAGCTTCGATGGCTGATCTGCGTACTGCCGTGCTGGTGGGCGGCAACCGCATTCCGTTCGGCAGAGTCGTTGGCAGGTACGCCAGCGCCACCAACCTCGACCTGTTGACCGCCGCCATCGACGGTCTGGTGGCTCGCTACGGGCTGGCCGGCCGGCGGCTGGGCGAGGTGGCCGCGGGGGCCGTGCTCAAGCACAGCCGTGACTTCAACCTCACCCGCGAGGCGGTGCTGTCGTCGGCGCTGTCTGCCGCCACCCCCGCCTATGACGTGCAGCAGGCCTGCGCCACCAGCCTCACCGCGGCCATCCAGCTGAGCAACCGCATCCGGGTCGGCCAGTTCGACGTGGCGATCGCGGGCGGCGTCGATTCGGCCTCCGACTCGCCGATCGCGGTCAACGACCGGCTGCGCAAGAAGCTGCTCACGCTGCATGCGGCCAAGACCCCGCTCGACAAGGTGAAGACACTGGCGAGCGTGCGTCCGGGCGACCTGGTGCCCGAGATTCCGCGCGCCGCCGAGCCGCGTACCGGTCTGAACATGGGCCAGCACCAGGCGCTCACCACCGCGCGGTGGGGCATCACCCGTCAAGCCCAGGACGAACTCGCCGCCGCCAGCCACCACAACCTGGCCCGGGCCTGGAGCGAGGGCTTCTTCGACGACCTGGTCACGCCGTACCTGGGCCTGACCACAGACCAGCCGCTGCGCCCCGACACCTCGGTGCAGAAGCTGGCCGCCCTGCGCCCGGTGTTCGGCGACGGCCCCGACGCCACCATGACCGCCGGTAACTCCACCCCGCTGTCGGACGGCGCCGCCGTGGTGCTGCTCGCCGAGCAGGGCTGGGCACGCGAGCACAACCTGCCGGTGTTGGCCCGCATCGTCGACGCCGAGACCGCCGCGGTCGACTACCTGACCGGTGCCGAGGGCCTGCTGATGGCCCCTGCCTACGCCACCGCGCGGCTGCTGAGTCGCACCGGTTTGTCCCTGCAGGACTTCGACTACTACGAGATTCACGAGGCGTTCGCCTCGACCGTGCTGTGCACCCTGGCCGCCTGGGAATCGGACGACTACTGCCGCGAGACCCTCGGCCTGCCCGGCGCGCTGGGCCCGATCGACCGCGCGAAGCTGAACGTGAACGGCTCGTCGCTGGCGGCCGGTCACCCGTTCGCCGCGACCGGAGCCCGCATTCTGGCCTCCCTGGGCAAGCTGTTGGCCGCCAAGGGCCCCGGCTCGCGCGGCCTGATCTCGGTCTGCGCCGCCGGCGGGCAGGGTGTCGTCGCGATCGTGGAGGCGAGCTGATGAACCTCGACGCAGTCGTCTCGGGCGTGCTGAACTCCGCGGTCGGCAAGAAGGCGCTCGCAGCCGCTGGATTGCTGCCGGCGACCGCTCTGCGCCGCGGCGAGACGCTGCCGTTCGGCCCCGTGGCGATTGCCGCCGTGGGCGGGAGTTCCGCCGCTTGTGACGCGCTCTCCACCATCGGGGTGGCCACCCAGCCGGCGCTGGTCGACGCTCCCGGCACCCGCAGCACCGACCACAACGGTCGCGAGCGACCCCCCGCCTACCCGACGGCGATCGGCGCGATCGTGGTGGACGCCTGCGCTGCGACCACCATCGACCAGTTGGAGCAGGTCCGAGCCGTGCTGCGTCCGGCGGTCCGAGGGCTGGAGCCCTCGGGCCGGGTGATCATCGTGGCCGGCGACCCGGCCAACGCACCCAGCGTCGAGGCCGCGGCCGTGCGTCAGGCACTCGACGGCATCATGCGCAGCGTCGGCAAAGAGCTGCGTGCCGGCGCCACCTGCAATCTGGTGCAGCCGGCCGGCTCGACCACTGCGGGGCAACTGGGCCAGGTGCTGCATTTTCTGCTGTCCGGACGATCCGCCTACCTCGACGGCCAGCCGCTGGTGCTGGCCGAAGTGACCACCCAGCCGGCACCGCCGGGTCGCATCGTGGTGGTCACCGGTGCGGCCCGCGGCATCGGCGCGGCCATCGCGCGACGGTTCGCCGCCGACGGCGACCGGGTGGTCGTGGTCGACGTGCCGACCGCCGGCGAGGCCTTGGCCGGCGTGGCCAACGAATTGCACGGCACAGCGCTGCAACTCGACATCACGGCACCGGACGCCGGGCAGCGCATCGCCGAGCACGTCGCCTCCCGCTACGGTTCGGATGCCCGGATCGGCGCACTGGTGCACTGCGCCGGCATTCTGCGCGACAAGATGCTGGCCAATCTCGACGAGGTCCGCTGGGCCGCGGTGCTGCAGGTGAATCTGGCAGCCCAATTGCGGATCAACGACGTGCTGCTCGCCCCCGCCACCCGCGGCGGCATCGCCGACGGCGGCCGCATCGTGGGCGTGGCCTCGACCAGCGGCTGGGCCGGCAATAAGGGGCAGACCAACTACGCGGCGTCCAAGGCTGGCGTGATGGGCCTGGTGCGGGCACTGGCCCCACGGCTGGCCGACCGCGGCATCGTGGTGAACGCGGTGGCGCCCGGGTTCATCGAGACCGACATGACCGCGTTGATTCCGGTGATCGACCGTGAGATCTTCCGGCGCAGTTCCAGCCTGCTGCAGGGCGGCAGCCCCACCGACGTCGCCGAGGCGGTCGTATTTCTGGCCGACCCCCGCACCCCGATCAACGGCCAGGTGGTCCGGGTCTGCGGCCAACTGATCGTGGGTCGCTGATGGCCGACCTGAGCCTGGAGGCCATGCCCGGCGCAACCGGGCTGTACCTGCGGGCACTGGCACCCACCCGCCGTCCCGACGTCGCGGCGGGCCTGCCGGAGCGGGCCGTGCTGCTGTCCGGGCACCGCTGCACGGTGGCCGAGGTGGCCGCCTACGACCGGGTCTGCGGTTTCACGCTCGGCGACACGTTGCCGGCCACCTGGCTGCACGTGCTCACCTTTCCGCTCCAGCTCACCTTGATGACCGCCGGCGACTTTCCGCTGGCGCCGGCCGGCATGGTGCACGTGCGCAACGAGCTGACCCAGCATCGTGCGGCGCTGATCACTGAGGCGTTCGACCTGGCCGTGCGCGCCGAGAACCTGCGGCCGCACCGGCACGGGGTGCTGGTCGACCTGATCGGCGAGGTGCGGGTGGGCGACGAGTTGGTCTGGCAGGGTCTTTCGGTCTACCTGAGCCGGCACGCGAGGCTGCCCGGCGAACCGGGTGCGGACGGCCCCGGCGGCCGGGGCGATGGCGGCGACTCCGACCGCGGGCCTTACGCCCCGCAAGCCGCGGACGCGGGCGCGCCGGTTCTCCGCCCGGCCGGGCTCTGGCGGCTGCCCGCTGATCTGGGCCGCCGCTACGCCGCGGTCTCGGGCGACGTGAACCCGATTCACCTCAACCCGCTGGCCGCCCAAGCGTTCGGCTTTCCGCGCACTATCGCCCACGGCATGTGGAGCCACGCCCGGCTGCTGGCCGCCCTGCAGCCCCGCCTGCCCGCCGCGTTCACAGCCCGGGTGCAGTTCGCCAAGCCGGTACTGCTGCCTTCGACGCTGCGTTACGCCGTCGCCGCGAAAGAGCACGGCTACGCCGCTGCGCTGAGCAGCAGCTGTGGTGACCGCGTGCACCTGACCCTCGACCTGGCGCGCACGCAATCCTGACCCCGGGACGGTTCTGCTTGGTTCAGGGGACGGTTCCGCTTGGTTCAGGGGACGGTTCTGGTCACCCTTGCCGCAACCGCCGGAGCGTCACCTCGGCGAGCAGTGCCGCGCAGTCGGCCAGAACGTCGTCGTCGAACAGTGCCCGGGCCGAATGGTTGGTGGCCGCCACCGTCCAGTCGTCGCCGGGGTAGGCCGACACGAAAATGAACGCCCCCGGCACCTGTTCGAGCACATAGCTGAAGTCTTCGGCGCCCGCCTTGGGAAAGGGTTGTTCGACGTACCGGTCGGCCCCGAACAGGTCGACCACGGTGTCGGCCAGCAGCGCGTACTCACCGGGATCGTTGACGGTGACCGGGTAGCCGCGCAGGTAGTCGACCGTGACGCCCAGCCCGTGCGCCTCGGCGATGCCGCGAGCCAGGCGTTCGATGCGCTCGGGCGCCGAGTCGTGGTTGGCCTTCGAAAAGGTGCGCACGGTCAGGTCGATGCGGGCGTCGTCGGGAATGATGTTCTCCTTGGTGCCGGCCACGATGCATCCGGCCGTCACCACCACCGGGTCGAAGGCGTCGAACTGCCTGGTCACCATGGCCTGCAGAGCCAGCACGATCTCGCATGCCACCGGCACCGGGTCTTTCGACTTGTGCGGCTGCGACCCGTGCCCGCCGGCGCCCCGGACGGTGATGGAGCACTCGTCGGCAGCGGCCATCAGCACCCCCGGACGGCCCGACCACACCCCCAGCCGATGCTCCGGGGCCACCACGTGCAACCCGTAGGCGGCATCAGCCAGCCGTCCGGCCGCACCGAGCACCCCCTCGTCGATCATCGGCGCGGCACCGCCGGGCCCCTCTTCGCCGGGCTGGAACATGAACACCACGTCGCCGGGCAATTGGTCGCGCAGCTCGTGCAGAATGCGAGCCGCACCCACCAGCCCAGCCACGTGCAGGTCGTGGCCGCAGGCGTGCATGGTTCCGGTAGCCGAGGCGAACGGCTGACCGGTGGCCTCGGTCACCGGCAGCCCGTCCATGTCACCACGCAGCAGCACGATCGGACGCCGCCCGCTGCTCTCGGCGCGTCCGCGCAGCACCGCGACCACGCTGGTCAGTTGCCTGCCCGTGGTGATCTCGAGATCGAGCCCCTGCAGCGCGGCCAGAATGCGGGCCTGAGTGCGCGGGTTGTCGTTGCCCAGCTCGGGGTCGGCGTGCAGGGCACGACGCAGGGCGCGCAGCTCGGGGTGCAGGCGGTCGGCGATGGCGGTGGGTGAGGTCATGACGTCACCCTAGGGAACCGCCGGCAGACGCGAGTGCCGCGTTCAGTCGCGCAGCGCCCGGCCCAGGGCGTCCAGCTTCGCTTCGATCGCGCTCAGCCGCGCCTCGGCTTCACCCGGCAGCACGCTCCCGGCCCCGGAAGCCAGCGCCACCGGCGCTCGCCCGCGGGTGAACTTCCACCACCCGACACCCACTGTCACCACCAGAGCGGCGGTCATCACCGCGAACCGGGTCCATTGCCCCTCGGTCGAGGCCCCGATCGCCACGGCGTAGATCATCGTGAACAGACCGCCCAGCAGCGCCCCGTTGGCCAACACCGGCCCCGCCTCGGCGATCACCAGCGACAACAGCATCACCAGCGTGGCAGCGATCAGCAGAATGATCGACGAGGTCAGCCGCCACCGGTCATAGGCCGATGACGACCCCGAATAGTCGCCCGTCTCGGGGTAGAAGGTGTTCACCCCGATGCCGACGAAGGCCGTGACCACCAGGCCGAGAAACACACTGAAGATCACCTGCAGCACCGATTGGCTGAGGTCGCGTTGCGCGTTCATGCCCCCAAGCGTGCCATCACGGCGTCGGCGAACACCTGCTCCGCACCCGGCGCCAGGTCGAGAAAGTAGCTCGGCTCGAGCAGTTCCAACTCCATCAGCACCGGACGGTCGTCGGCGTCACGGGCCAGATCGACCCGGGCGTACAGGCTCGGGCAGGCGGCGGCCAGACCGCGAGCGGCGAAGATGTCGCGCACCACGGCCAGCGCCTGCCGGGCCACCGCACGCTCGTCGGGCGGCGCCTGTTCTGCGGTGATCGTCTCTTCGTATGCGTCGCCGCCGAGCAGCCCACCGCCCAGCGACAGCAGCGGACCCTTGCGAATGGCGTGCACGAACCGGTCGTCGAAGTGAATCAGCGACCGCTCCCCCACTCGGCCCACCGAGGCGATCGCCGGCTGCACCATGACCAGCTTTCCGTTGCCCAGGATGCGCCCGGCCAGGGCCGTCGCCGCCGGATCGTGCGGGTCGAACAGCCCGGTGTCTGCCGAGGCTGCCGACACGTTGGGCTTGACCACCACTCGTCCGGTGGACGCAGCCAGCGCCGCACGCACCTCGGCCGCGCTGCCGCAGTAACTGGTCGGGCAGGCCGGAACGCCGTGCCGGCGCAGTTCGCCCAGGTAGGCCTTGTCGAGGTTCCAGCGCACCACCTCGGGGTGGTTCGCCACCGGCGCCACCGCCTCGACCCGGGCCAGCCAGGCCAGAAACTCCTCCCATCGCGACGCGTAGTCCCACGGCGACTTGATCACCACCAGATCGACGTCGTCGTAGCGGGCCGTCTCGTCGAGCCAGTCGACCACCCGGCAGGTCACCCCCCGCCCGGTCAGCGCACGGACGATCAGCGGCAGTTCGCGGTCGGCGTCCACCGGGCTGGTCAGGGCGTACTGCGAGGTGATCAGGGCGACGGTCGGCACGAACCCATCCAACTGCACCGACGACGGGGGTCTCGACATGCTCGTCCAGCGAGAAGGTTCAAGCAGCCGGCCGCCCTCGACTCGGTTTCAAAACGGTGACAATCCGCACCCCCGGCCCTGTCAACGCTTGTTGGCCCCAACCTGTCCGATTACTGTGCGGCCATGCCAGAGCCCCTTGTGGTGATCGAGAAGGTCAATAAGCACTTCGGCGATCTGCATGTTCTCAAAGACATCGACCTGTCGATCGACAAGGGCGAGGTGGTGGTTCTGATCGGCCCGTCGGGGTCGGGCAAGTCGACGCTGTGCCGCACCATCAACCGGCTCGAGACCTTCGAGAGCGGCTCCATCACCATCGCCGGCAAGACCCTGCCCGACGAGGGCAAAGCGCTGGCCGACCTGCGCGCCGATGTCGGCATGGTGTTCCAGTCGTTCAACCTTTTCGCGCACAAGACGATTCTCGAAAACGTCACTCTCGGCCCGATCAAGGTGCGCAAGATTCCCAAGGCCGACGCCGAGAAGAAGGCCCTCGAACTGCTCGGACGGGTGGGTGTCGCCCACCAGGCCGCGAAGTACCCCGCGCAACTGTCGGGCGGTCAGCAACAGCGGGTCTCCATCGCCCGCTCGCTGGCGATGAACCCCAAGGTGATGCTGTTCGACGAGCCCACCTCCGCCCTCGACCCCGAGATGGTGCAGGAGGTGCTCGACGTCATGGTCGAGCTCGCCAAAGACGGTATGACCATGATCGTGGTCACCCACGAGATGGGTTTTGCCCGCAAGGCGGCCGACAAGGTGGTGTTCCTGGCCGACGGCGAAATCGTCGAGCGCAACACCCCCAGCGAGTTCTTCGCCAACCCCACCTCGGCCCGCGCCAAGGACTTTCTGTCGAAGATCCTCACCCACTGAAGCCGAAGAAGAAGCCGAAGAAAAGTAGCGAACCGACCAGTAAGGAGTACGTCAAAGATGTCACTGAAGAAACTCGGAGCAGCGCTCGCCGCAACGACGCTGGCCCTGACCCTGTCCGCCTGTGGCAGCGGCAGCAGCACGAACCTGCAGGCCCTGAAGATCGGCATCAAGATCGATCAGCCCGGCCTGGGGCTGAAGGACGGCGACACGTACAGCGGGTTCGACGTCGACGTGGCTACCTACATCGCCAACAAGCTGGGCACCACGACCGACAAGATCACCTTCATCCCGGCGCCGTCGGCCCAGCGTGAAACCCTGATCGAGAGCGGCCAGGTCGACCTGGTGGTGGCCACCTACTCGATCACCGACGCCCGCAAAGAGAAGGTGAGCTTCGCGGGGCCGTACTTCATCGCCGGCCAGAGCCTGCTGGTGCGAGCCGACGACGATTCGATCACCGGCATCGACTCACTGGCGGGCAAGAAGCTGTGCTCGGTGACCGGCTCCACCTCGGCGCAGCAGATCAAAGACAAGGTGCCCGGCGTCAACCTGCAGGAGTTCAGCACCTATTCCGAATGCGTCGCGGCACTGACGGCGTCGGCCAAGACTATCGATGCGCTGACCACCGACGACACGATCCTGGCCGGATTCGCCGCACAGGCGGCCAACCTCGGCAAGGTGAAGCTGGTCGGCGGAACCTTCAGCACCGAGAACTACGGCGTTGGCCTGAAGAAGGGCAACACCGACCTGTGCACCAAGGTCACCGAGGCGATCAAGGCGATGATCGCGGACGGTTCCTGGCAGAAGGCCGTCGACACCAACCTGGGCCCGGCCGGCTTCACCCCGCGCGCCGGCAACCCGCCGACGCCGGCCGCCTGCTCCTGACGTCAGTGCGCGGGAGGGTGCCGCCGGCGGCGACACCCTCCCGCCAGTAGAAGGGAGGTGACGCGGTGGGCGCCATTTTCGCCAAATACGACATTTTCGGGGCATTCCTGGTCACCATTGAGCTCGCCGTGCTCTCGGCGATAGGAGCGCTGGTGATCGGCACCCTGGTGGCGATCCTGCGGATGTCGCCGGCCGCGGTACTGCGACTGATCGGCGCCGCGTACGTCAATGTGGTGCGCAACACGCCACTGACCGTGCTGATGGTGTCGAGCATTCTCGGGGTCAGCTTCATTCTGGGCCTCAGTTGGTCCGACGATGCGAAAACCAACGCCTTCATCTGGGGGGTCATCGTGCTGAGCGTCTACCATGCCTCGTTCGTTTGCGAGGCGCTGCGCAGCGGTGTCAACACCATTCCGACCGGGCAGGCCGAGGCTGCCCGATCGATCGGGCTGACCTTTCAGCAGTCACTCACCGAGGTGATCCTGCCGCAGGCGTTCCGGGGAGCGATCGCCCCGCTGGGCTCCACCCTGATCGCGCTGATCAAGAACACCACGGTGGTCGCGGTGATCGGCGTTGCCGACGCGGCCAATCTGATGGCCGTGATCATCGAGAACGAGACCGGCGGTGCGATCGTCTTCGGCATCTTCGCCCTCGGCTTCGTCATTCTCACCTTGCCGATCGGCGTCTGGTTCACCTCGCTCTCGCGCAAGCTGGCGGTGAAACGATGAGCGCGCAGGCGGTGCTGTTCGACGCACCAGGCCCGAAGGCCAAGCGTCGGCACGCGATCTTCACCATCGTCGGGTCGGCCGTGATTGCGGTGCTCCTGGTGTCGGTGGTGTACCGGCTCAGCACCCAGGGCCAGCTGGAGGCTGCCAAATGGACGCCGTTCCTCACCGCCAGCCCCTGGCTGAACTACTTGATCCCCGGCCTGATCGGCACCCTGAGCGCCGCCGTGGTCTCGGTGATCGCGGCCGGCATGCTGGGCCTCGTCCTGGGCGTCGGACGCCTGTCGGACCTGGCCTGGGTGCGCTGGCTGAGCGGCATCGTCGTCGAGTTCTTCCGAGCGGTTCCGGTGCTGATCATGATGATCTTCCTGTTCATCATCTTCAGCCGCAACGGAGTGTTCCTGCCCAGCGTCAACCCGTTCATGGCGGTGGTGATCGCGCTCACCCTCTACAACGGTTCGGTGATCGCCGAACTCGTCCGCTCCGGGGTGAACTCGCTGCCCAAGGGGCAAGCCGAGGCGGGCTTGTCGATCGGCCTCACCCCGGGCCAGACCCTTCGCGAGATTGAGTTGCCGCAGGCACTGGTGGCCATGCTGCCCGCGCTGATGGGCCAACTGGTCGTGGTGATCAAAGACACCGCACTCGGCTACGGGATCACCTACAGCGAGCTGCTCAACCAGGCGAAGAATCTCGGGTCGGGCTACTCCAACACACTGCCGGCCTACATGGTGGCCGCTGCCCTGTTCATCGTGATCAACTACGCCATGACCAACCTCGCCGGCTCCGTTGAGCGGCGGCTGAAAAGGCGCGGGCACACGGCCGCACCGGTCACGACCACCGTGCCGAACATCGTGCAGGGCCACGCCGAGCCCGGCGATGTCGCCGACGACGCGGCCGAGGGCCAAACGACCACCTGACGTTTTGACAATGACTCCCACCCGCCTGAGAATGATTGTCATGAAGCTCTGGAAGGTTTTCGCTGCCGTCACCGCCGTTCTCGCCCTGGCCTCGACCACGGGGTGCGGCAGCGGCGGTCAACCATCGTCGCCCGCCGCGTCCACTGCTGCGTCCACCGCCGGCAAGCTGTCGGTGACCGTCGCCTTCTATCCGTTTCAGTTCATCGCGCAGCGGGTCGGCGGCGACCAGGTGAACGTGACCAGCCTCACCGCGCCCGGCTCAGAACCCCACGATCTGGAGCTCACCCCCAAGCAGGTGGCGGCTCTGGGTCAGGCCGACCTGGTGATCTTTCAGAAGGGTTTTCAGCCTGCCGTCGACACCGCGCTGCAGAACGTGCAGGTGAAGGCGACGGTCGACACCGCGTCCTTCCTCACCCTCAAGACCCTTGAAGAAGAGGGCGAGCACGCCGCTGAGGGCGAGCACAGCGACGAAGAAGACGAGCCTGGCTCGCTCGACCCGCACACCTGGCTCGACCCCAGCAATATGGTGGCCATCGCCGAGCACGTCCGCGACGCGCTGAGCGCCGCCGACCCGGCCGCGGCCAGCACCTTCAGCGCCAACACCACCACGCTGATCGACGACCTCAACAAGCTGGACGATGACTACCGCACGGGCCTCACGAGTTGCCAGCGCACCGTGTTCATCACCTCACACGAGGCATTCGGCTACCTGGCCCAGCGCTACGGTCTGCAACAGGTGGGCATTCGCGGCATCGAGCCCGACACCGAACCCACCGCGGCTCGCATCGCCCAGGTGCAGAAGATCGCCCGCGAGAACAAGGTGACCACGATCTTCTTCGAGACGCTGGTCTCGCCCGCGGTCGCCGAATCGGTGGCCGGCGACCTGGGCCTGGTCACCGACGTGCTCGACCCACTGGAGGGCATCACTGCACAATCGCGCGGGGCCGACTACCTTGAGGTGATGCGCTCCAACCTGACCGCCCTGCGCAAGGCGAACGACTGTTCATGACCTCGGCCCCACCCGCGATCTCGGCCGACCACGTCGACGTGGTGCTGTCAGGCGTGCCGATCGTGCGCCAGGCGCGCTTCGACATCGAAGCGGGCCAGACCGTGGCGGTCACCGGCAACAACGGCTCGGGCAAGACCACCCTGATGCGGGCACTGCTCGGGCTGGTGCCGCACCGCGGCGAGATCAGCCTGTTCGGCACCGAAATCAGTCGGTTTCGCGACTGGCGCCGCATCGGTTACGTGCCACAGCGCAGCTCGATCCTGGTGCAACAGGCGACGGCCCGCGAGGTGGTGGCGTCCGGACGGCTGGGGTTGCGCCGCCCGTTCTGGCCGGGCGGTTCGGCCGACCGGCGCGCGATCGCCGGCGCACTCAGCGAGGTGGGCCTGGAAGACCGGGCCGGGGCACCGTTCGTCCGGCTCTCGGGCGGGCAGCAGCAGCGGGTGCTGATCGCCCGGGCGCTGGCCGGCGGGGGCGACCTGATGGTGTGGGACGAGCCGCTGGCGGGCGTTGACCAGCTCACCCAGGGTGTGCTGGCACAGGTGGTGGCACGGCTGCGCGATCAGGGCCGCGCCGTGGTGATGGTGCTGCACGAGTCGGGGCCGCTGGAGCCGCTGATCGACCGGGCGATCACGCTGGCCGACGGACGGGTCATCGGCGACGGCCCGTTCGAGGCGTCCCCGGGCGGCCACGAAGTGCACGAACTGCCGCGGTCGCACACCCACCCGGTCGGGCTGGAGGTGGTCTGAGGTGGACTGGCTCGCGCTGGAGTTCATGCAACGGGCGCTGCTGGCGGCGGTGATCACCGGGCTCACTGCCCCCGCCATCGGCACCTATCTGGTGCAGCGCCGGCTCAGCCTGCTGGGCGACGGGCTGGGCCATCTCGCCGTGGCCGGCGTCGGTTTGGCTTTCCTGACCGGCACCGCTCCCCTGCCGCTGGCCGTGATCGTGTGCGTGGTGGGCGCGGTGGGCATCGAACTGCTCCGCGAGCTGGGCCGCACCAGCGGTGATGTCGGGCTGGCGATCCTGTTCTACGGCGGACTGTCCGGCGGCCTGCTGCTGGCCGGCCTGGCCGGGCAGGGCACCGGCGCACTGTCGGCGTACCTGTTCGGGTCGCTGCTCACCATCACCGTCGCCGAGCTGTGGGTCGTGGGCGGGCTCGCAGCGGTCGTGCTGCTGGTCTGCCTGGGGCTGTTGCCGCAACTGTTCGCGGTGAGCGCCGACGAGCCGTTCGCCCGCACCATCGGCCTGCCGGTGCGGTTCTACAACGTGCTGGTGGTGGCGCTGGCGGCGATCACCGTGACGGTGTCGATGCGCACCGTCGGGTTGCTGTTGGTGAGCGCCCTGATGGTCGTTCCGGTGGCGACGGCCAACCATCTGGTGATCGGCTTCCGGCGCTCGATGCTGGTGGCCATGGGTCTGGGTGTGCTGGCCGCGGTGAGCGGCACGGTGGGATCGTTCGAACTCGACACCGCACCGGGAGCGCTGATCGTGGTGATCGCCATCGGGCTGTTCGCGCTTAGCTGGCCGGCCTCGCTGCTGCTGGCCCGGCGGCACGCACCGGCGGTCGAACTGGTGGACGCCCAGCCGCCGCGCTCGCACGAGGTGACCGAAGAGGAGCACCCGCACGTGCACGCCGAAGGCTGCGGGCACCTGGCCGTGACCCATGGCGGCCACGTCGACTACATTCACAACGGTCACCGGCACGCCGCGCACGAAGGGCACTATGACGAACACTGAACGCACCCCGCGTAACACCCGGCAGCGCGCCGAGGTGCGCAACGCGGTGGCCGGCAGCAAGACCTTCGCCACCAGCCAAGAGATTCACGACCGACTGCGTCATGACGGGTCGAAGATCGGCCTGGCGACGGTGTACCGAACCCTGCAGACGATGGCCGCCGGTGGCGAGATCGACACCATTCGCACCCCCGACGGCCAGATTGCCTACCGCACCTGCACCCCCGGGCACCATCACCACCTGGTCTGCCGGGCCTGCGGACGCACCGTCGAGATCGACCTGCCCGGGCTGGAGGAGGCCACCCGCAACATCGCCGGCGAGTACGGCTTCGCCGAGATCGACCACGAGGTCGAGTTCTTCGGGCTCTGCACGTCCTGCCGTTGACGGGTGTCGACCGAGCCGGCGACGCTGCCGACCCGGCGCCCACGACTCTAGCGGCCCGCTACCGCGATCGTGATGAATGCCGGCTGCGACCCTACGCAGGCGTCGGAGAATCGTCGACCTGGGGTGGGTGAGGGAACCGGTGATTTTTCGCTGGTCGAGCCTGCCGAGACCTCGGATATGCGTCTTCGGCAAGGGGTTTCGACGTAGTTCGACCAGCGGTTGGCGGCCTTGAGCAGCGCTTGCTCAGGGCAGCGGGTAGCCGGCGGCGCGGTACAGCCGGTACCACTCCTCGCGGCTCAGCACGACCTGCTCGGCACCGGCGCTGTCTCGCACCCGGGCGGGGTTGGTGGTTCCGACCACCACGTGGGTGCGGGCGGGGTGCCGCAGCACCCAGGCCAGGGCCACCGCCGTCGGGGTGCTGGCGTGCTCGGCGGCGATCCGGTCGAGTTCGTCGTTGAGGGCCGCGTGGTGCTCACGGTCGCCGACGACCACGCCGTGCGCCCCCTGCAGCGGCGACCATGCCTGCACCGTGATGTCGTTGTTGCGGGCGTGGTCGAGCACCGCGAGATCGCGTGAGGCCGACTGTTCGATGCCGGCGACGTTGGCCGATAGGCCCTGCGCCACCGGGCCGGCATGACCCAGCCCGAACTGCACCTGGTTGATTCGCAGCGGCTGGCGCACCGCGGCACTGAGCAACTCCCATTGCGGCGGGGTGTGGTTCGAGACTCCGAAGGCGCGCACCTTGCCCGCCTCGTACAGGGCGTCGAAGGCCGCCGCCACCTCGTCGGGCTCGACCAGGGCGTCCGGACGGTGCAGCAGCAGCACGTCCAAATAGTCGGTGCGCAGGGCCGCCAGCGAGGCGTCCACACTGGCCAGAATGTGCTCGCGCGACGAGTCGTACCAGCCGGACCGAATGCCGACCTTCGACTGCACGATCACCTCGTGCCGCTCGGACGCGGGTACGGCCCCAGACTCCCCGAACCGCCGCTCGCAGCGATGCGGCTCACCGCCGTAGATGTCGGCGTGGTCAAAGGTGGTCACCCCAACGGCCCGGGCGGTGTCCACCATGTCGCGAAGCTGGGCATCGCTTAGTGATGCGATACGCATCAGCCCGAGCACGACGGCGTTGCTCATTGAAATCCTTCCACTGTCGAAGTCCACCAGTGTGCCCGGGCAACCCCTGTCCGTCGACGCACGGAGCCGGGCGAGCCGAAGACTCGTCCGGGCATTGACCGCTGCCACGACCCGACCTACGCTCAGCGGTTGGGCGCGAGGCAACCGCACCTCACAGCCGAGTGGAGTGGCCATGATCCAACAGCGCGAGCGAGTCGCCGAGTTCCGGCGCCTGCACCAATCCGGCACCTTCGTGATGGCGAACCCGTGGGACGTCGGCAGCGCCCGAGCGCTCGCAGGCCTGGGCTTCGCGGCGCTGGCCACCACCAGCGCCGGGTTCGCCTGGTCGATGGGGCAGCCCGACAACGCGGTCGGCCTGCAGCCCACGCTGAGTCACCTGCGCACCATCAGCGCAGCAGTTCAGGTGCCGGTGAACGCCGACTTTCAAAACGGCTACGCGATCGAGCCGGACGACGTAGCGGCGAACGTCCGATTGGCCGCCGAGACCGGCATCGCGGGGCTGTCGATCGAGGACTTCTCCGGCGACCCGACCGACCCGCTGCTGGAGGCAGGGCTGGCCGCCGAGCGGATCGTGGCGGCCCGAGCGGCTCTGGACGCCGCGGGTAGGGGCCTGGTGCTGACCGCACGGTCAGAAGGCTTCGTGTGGGGGCGTCCCGATCTGAACGACACGATCCGCCGACTCACCGCCTACGCCGAAGCCGGGGCGGACTGCTTGTATGCGCCGTGGATCACCGACCTCGCCCACGTCGCCACGATTGTGCGCGCCGTCGCTCCGAAACCGGTGAACCTGTTGATTCACACGCCGTTCGCCACCGTGGCAGACGCCGCCCGCATCGGCGTTCGGCGCATCAGTGTCGGCGGCATGCTGGCCAAGACCGCCTGGCGAGGCTTCCTGTCCGCGACACACGAGATTCTCACCCAGGGTACGTTCACGCAGTTCGCCGACCTTCCCGACCTGAACGGACTGCTTGAAAGCTAGCGATCCACCGGCATCGCCAGCCGACACCCACACCGCGGGGGCGATCAGCCCAATACCGTCCGAACGGGCACCGCGGGCTGCCACTGGCTCTGGTGCAGATGCTCGATTCCGCTCAGCACAACGTCGAGCGCGAAGGCGAACTCGGCATCGGCGTCGCACCCCGCCGCAGCGTGCGCCGATGTCGTGGCCATCCGCATGATCGCGGGGTAGCTCGCCTCGAAACCGGCCACTGCACGAGCCCGCTGCTCCGAGCCTTCGGGCAGTTGCGGGGTCGGCAGCACATCACGGGTGAAACCCCACATGCGGGTGCTCAGTGCGTGCATCGCGTGGTGAACCAGGTCGGCCGACAGGCCGCCGTCGAACATCGCACCCATCAACGCGTCCATGTGGGCGAGCGCGCGCGGGGTTGCGACCTCGCGCGATTCGATCGCGTCACGCACCCACGGGTGGGCGACCACGAGTCGGCGAGCAGCGAAGATGCGCGTGCGCACCGCCTCACGCCAGACCTCCGGGTTCGACGAGCAGGCAATGTCAGCGAGCACCCGGTCGAGCATCTCGTCGACGAGTTGCGACCGGTTGGCGATGTGCTTGTACAGCGCCATGGGGGTCACACCGAGTCGGTCGGCGACGCCGCGCATGCTGGCGGCGGCCAGGCCCTGCTCAGCGGCGAGCCCGATGGCTGTCTCGACGACGCGGCTGCGTGGGCACCGGCGTACTGCTCTGGCGGTTGCTGCGCTCCCACGGCGCGGTTCGCGCCGCCACCTTCGCACTACTTCGCACTGTAGAAGCGGCCGTGATCATCGCGGGCACTCTCCCCATGCTGGCGAGCGTCTGGGTCGATGACGCTCACGGGCTGTGGAAAGCCAGCGCCTCCGCGGTGCACACCGCGTCGTTTCTGATCGGGCAGGGGCTGGTGATCAGCGTCAACACGATTGTGCTCGGATGGCTGCTCTGGGACTCTCGCGCGGTGCCGCGGACGCTGGCCGCGCTCGGAGCCATCGGTGGGACGATCGTGCTGGCCAGCAACCTGGCGCAGCTATGGGAGGCAATTCCCCTCAACGGGGTGCTGGCCGGAACCGCCGCGGCACTCATCTTCGCGTTCGAGGTGTGGCTTGCGATCTATCTGATCGCGGTCGGCCTGCGACCGTTCACCCCCGACGCCTCAAGCCAGCAGGGTCGAACCGCGCGCCGGAGCACCAACTACGGTGGCGGTCTGTGACGAGAGTGACGAGAGTCGCTTCCTTCCACGCGCTCCCCCGTGGAGCACGAAGCCCTCGTCCCCGGTGACCTTCAGGGTGTGGGCGACACCGCCGATCGCCACGTCGACCTCGCCGGCCAGCCGGGCCGATGCCTTCATCCGAGCGGCGGCAGCCCCACGGCCACCTCGGTCGCCTCCGCAGCCGGACGGAAGCGGCCCACCAACCGCAAGGCCGGGTCGCATTCGTGGCACGGCGGCGTCGCGCTGCTCGCGACAGGCCGTCCATCGCGGGCGCAGGTCGGGTTCGGTTCTGTTCACAAGGGTCGTTCCACGAGGAAAGCCGGTTACTACGGCGGGTCCGGCCAGCGCAAAAAGGTCTTCTGCCGCACCGCTGTAACCGGGTTGTCGCGAGCAGTGGCTATCATGTCCACCGTTAGCATCGCGTCAAGCTTGCCTGACCCGGACATCCGCTGCCCTGCACGGATCAACTCAACCTCCCGATGACGGGTCGGCGAATGTCCCTGTCTTGCGTCGCCGCCGCGGTGACCATTGAGGGGGGAAAACTCATGTCGCTTACTATTCACGCGCGCCCGGACGGCCGGCTCACCAGATCAGGCCCTGAGGCGCAGCTCGACTCGTCACGACGCCATCGTCTCGATCGCCATCGGCGAGACCTGCCTGGACGCCGTGCATCCGGAACCTTCCGCCGAGCTCACCACCGCCGCCAAGGAGCGGCTGTGGACGATGCTCGCACCGACGGAAGAGGTGCTGGAATCGGGGGAGGGAATTCTCGTGAAGCTCCGTTCCGAGCCGGGACGGGCCACCCCGCGCCGCGCCGACGCGCTTGCCGCGGGGCTGATGCGCACTCCACTGCATGTGGCGGGCCAGGACCGGCGTATCGACGTCGGCGTCTCCTGGGCCGCGCCGCAGCGGTGGACTCCGGGCACCATCGACCGGCTTGAGGAGCGGTCGCGGGCCGCGCTCGCCCAGCGCGAGCCCGGGCTCCTCCGGCGCGCAAAGAAGTCCCGCATCCGTCGGTTCCAGCCCGGTATCGCCACGCAGGTCGCGCTGCTGATCCTGCTCACCGTCGTGCTGCCGTTCGCGCTGATGGTCGCCGCCGAACGGAACGGGATTCACCTCGCGGACGTCCTGCTCGTGATCGTCGCCGCGGCGTTGGCTCTCACCATCGGCGGGCAGTGGGTGGAGACCACGATCGGCGCCTTCGCGCGCACTGATCCGCCCGAGACCGAGATCGCGCGGCCCCTGGCGTCGGCGATCATCGCCGCCTATCTGCCGAACGAGCAGGACACCATCATGGAGACCCTCCAGGTGTTCCTGCGGCACGAGTACGCCGGCGGGCTCCAGGTGATCCTGGCCTACAACACGCCCAAGCCGCTCCCGGTTGAGGCCGAGCTCCGCAGGCTGGCCGCCGCCAACCCGCGACTGACCCTGGCCAAGGTGGATGGAAGCACGTCCAAGGCGCAGAACGTGAACGCCGCCGTCTCGCTGGTCCGTGGCGAGTTCGTCGGGCTGTTCGACGCCGACCACCAGCCCGATCCGGGGTCCTTCGACCGCGCCTGGCGGTGGATCGCTTCCGGCGTCGATATCGTCCAGGGCCACTGCGTCGTCCGGAACGGCGACGAATCCTGGGTGGCGCGCACCGTCGCGGTCGAGTTCGAGCAGATCTACGCGGTCAGCCACCGTGGCCGTCAGTTGCTGCACGGCTACGGCATCTTCGGTGGTTCGAACGGCTACTGGCGAACGGAATTGCTGCGCACTACGCGGATGCGCGGCTCGATGCTGACCGAGGACATCGACTCCTCGCTGCGCGCGATTCGCGCCGGTGCCCGGATCGAGAACGACCCCAGGCTGATCAGCCGCGAGCTCGCTCCGACCACCCTGGGCGCGCTGTGGCGGCAGCGGATGCGCTGGTCGCAGGGCTGGACGCAGGTCGCCCTGGCCCACAGCGGCGCCGTCCTGTGGGGGGACGAGCTCACCCCGCGGCAGCGGGTCGGCCTGTTCTTCCACATGCTTTGGCGGGAGAGCTACCCGTTCATCTCCGCACTCGTGGTGCCGCTGCTGGCCTTCTACCTGTGGCATGGTGGCGGCCTGACCTTCGGCAACCCGGCGCTGCTGGTGCTGATGCTGTTCGCCTTCACCACCACCCCGCTGGCGGTGCTGCTCACCCGACGGGTCGCTGATCCGCAGATCGCGCGCCGCGCGAGCTGGTGGGGGTGGTACCTCGTGGTCTCGATGGTCTTCTACCACGAGTTCAAGAACGTGATCTCCCGGATCGGCGTGATGAGGCTGATGCTCTCGGCCGAACAACACTGGACGGTCACTCCCCGCACCGCGCCCGTCCGCGCCGCGTCCGCCGTGCCGGTTGAAATCACGGCCGGCTAGATTTCCTTGGTAAGACCCCGAAGGCGCCGGCTGATCTGGTTGGTCAGCCGGCGTCGGGACGGACGTAGACCAGCGCGAGATAGCCGCGCGCGAACGACCTGACGTCCACCAGCTTGAGTGTGGTGAACTGGGTGAACCTCACACCGCCTCATCGTCTCCAACGCGAAGATCCGCCACGGCAACGTCTACTGCTACTTCGTGTGCTCCGGTCAGCATTCCAAGCGCACCGACTGCACCCGCCAAGCCATGCTCATCGAGGACGTCGAGAAACTCGTCGAGGACTACTACAAACGCGTCCAGATCACCCCGGCCCAGCAGGACGCTCTCGCCGGGATGCTGCACCACGAGTTCGACCGGCTCATGGCCGCCGAAACCGACGAACTCGCCCGGCTCACCGCGAACCGCGACCGGCTCGAAGGCGAACAAGACCGGCTCATGCAAGCCCACTACGCAGACGCCATCCCACTGACCGTCCTCAAACGCGAGCAGGACCGCATCACGGGCGAACTCGACAAGGTAACCCGTCGCATCGACGCCCACTACGGCGACTACGCCGACGCCCGCGCACACCTCGACGACGCGCTCGGACTCCTCGCGAACTGCGCCGACATCTACACCCGCTGCGACGACACGAACCGGCCGCTCTGCAACCAGGCCTTCTTCACCAAGGTCTACATCGACGAGGACAACGAACTGCGCGTCGAGCTGGGCCGCAGATGCCAACAAGGCCCGAACCTCTACCAACATTGACGTTGGCAAGGGTTCGAGCCTTGTGCGTGGGGTGGACGCAATGGAACGCTGCGGGAACAGGCGACCACGGGTTGAGAGGCTTATTTCCGCATGGAATCAAGGTATCCGCGAAGAAGTGGAGTCCGAGCACGGGGCTGATGACCCGTTGATCGGCGCGTCGGCTGAACCAAAGAAACGACCTCGAACACGGCTCACGGGCCAGGAAGTGGACACTATGCGAACAGCCCGCGCGCAGGGCGTGAGCGTGACCGCCGTGGCGCGTCGGTTCGGGGTTCACCGGGGCACGGTGTGGGCGAAGACGCGTTGACAGCGCCAGCGCCGCGCTCCGCTTCGTGTGATGGCACCCACGCGCGGTTAGCTTCCGCGCGTGGGTGCCATGACGATGAAGAAGCAGTTCGGCTCGTCGCCCGGATTCTCGAGGCGATGCCTGCGGTCGCCAGGGGTCTGGACGGTGTCGCCCGCGCGAAGGTCGATCGGCTCCCTCCCGTCGATGAGCACGCGCAAGGCGCCCTGCGTGACGTGGAAGATCTCGGCGGTATTCGCACCGTGCGGGGCGAAGTCGACCGTTGTCGTGTGGGACGGGATGACGTAGCGGATAAGGCGGACGCGTGCGCTCGGCTGTGCGAGGAGGGTGCGTCGCACCCCGGTGTCCGGGTCGATGAACTGTTGCGCATCGGCTTCGTGTTGCACGACCGGCTCCGGCGTCTGTTCGAGCAGTTCACTGAGGTCGCTGCCGAGACCGGCCGCGATAGCGAGCGCGTTGCTCAGGCTCGGGTTCAGCGCGCCGCGCTCGATCTTCGACAGCGAGCCGGTGGAGACGCCGCTGGCGTCGGCGAGCTGGTCGAGCGTGATCCCAAGCTCGGCGCGACGCGCCCTGACTGCCGAGCCGAAGCGCGCGGGAACACCATCGGTCACGAGCCGACTCCTTCACACAAATTTTCGGATACGAACATTGCTTTGAGTATAGTACCAATCATGAATCTGCTCTTGGCGGCCACGCCGATGCTGCTGATCGTGGTCATGCTGCTCCTGCGGCAGAGTTCAACCCGAGCAGCCGCGATCGGCCTCATAGCGGCGGTCGCCGTCGCGGTGTGGCGCTTCGGCCTGGATGCGAGCACCTCGCTTGACGCGCTGGGCGCCTGGTGGCCGCTCGTGGTCGAGGTGCTCTTGATCATCGCCGGCGGTGTCGCCTTCGCCGAGGCCGGGCGCCGCACGGGAGCCCAGGGCATCACCGCGAGCTGGCTGCGCGGCTCGCTCGGCACCGGCGTCGCACCGGTGCTGGCCATCGTGCATGGCGCAACACCCTTCGCGGAATCGCTGACGGGATTCGGCATCGGCGCGATCATCGCCGTTCCCCTGCTCATCGCACTCGGGTTCACCAGCCGGAAGGCGGTGACGATCGGCCTGCTCGGCCTGTGCGCGGTGCCCTGGGGGTCGCTCGGGCCGGGCACCCTCGTCGCGGCCGAGCTCGGCGGGGTCGACTATCAGCAGCTCGGCGTCGTCAGCGCGCTCTACAGCCTGCCCGTCTTCATCGGCGTCGGCATCGCGGCCGCACTGCTCACGGCCGAACCGGGCAAGCGGGTGGCCGGCGTCATCGCGGCGTGCGGCTCGGGCTCGCTACTGTGCGCCGGGGTGCTGGGCGCGAACCTCCTGATCGGCACCCCGGCCGCCGGTGCCATCGGTGCCTTGCTCACGCTGCTCGTCCATCTCGCACTGAGCCGTGCCCGCGGCGTCCGCATTCAAACTCCGCTCGGCTTGGGGCGGGCGCTCGTACCGTATGAGGTGCTGCTCGGCGGCGTCGTCGCCATGAGCATTCTCGTGCGCCTGCTCGGCGCGCAGGAGACACTGCTGCGCTACCTCGCCTCACCCACGGTGTGGCTCTTCATCGCCACCGCCGTCGCACTGATCGGGCACCGCAGCCACACGAGGCCGACCGCCGCCTACACTCTGCACACCTGGACGCACGTCGGCCCGGCCACCGCGATGTTCCTGATCTTCGGCATCGTCATGGCCGTCTCGGGCATGTCGACCGCGGTGGCGAACGCCCTCGCCAGCCTCGGTGACGGGTACCTCTTCGCACTCCCGTTCGTCGGCGCACTCGGCGGGTTCCTCACCGGCTCCAACACCGGGGCCAACGCTATGTTCGCCAGCACGCAGGCATCCGCCGCCCACCTCATCGGCGCCGATCCACTGCTCGCAATGGGCGCGCACAATGTGTCGGCCGCGCTGCTGATTATGGCCGCACCAGCCCGCGTAGAACTGGCAGCCAGGCTGAGCCCCGAGCCGCCGCCGCGCGGGCCGATCATGCGCTTTCTGCTACTGGTCGATCTCGGGGTCGTGGCCGTCATCGCACTGGCGCTGGTGTCGCTCCAATACCTCGCTACCGGATGACGCAATCGTCGATGAAATGGTCTGTGGCCGTCAAGCACGATACGGGCCATCGAATAGATTGAAACCGCAAAACCGCCGTTCGAACCAGACTCAGAATCCGACCCCTGGACGGCCAGAGTACGGATCGCTTCGAGTGGTGTCCGGCGTAGATGGCGCGCGGAGTCGCCGTGCTCGTTCATCGACAAGCCGTCGAGTCTGTTCTGCCGCTGCCCGTTTCGTCTCGACCAGTGCGGCGGCTGCTTGCGCACGGGCGTCGCGGGCTTCTCGCTCTGGACGGATGAACTTCGATCGTGTCGGGTCGCGGCGTACTCGGTCGGCTCTCAGCTCTTGCGCGAGGAGGGTGACGCGTTCGCGGTCGTGCCGGTCTTTGAGTGCCGTCTGCTTGGTCGTTTGCTCCGGCCGCGCCGCCAAGAAGACGGCCTGCACACGCAGGGCGGAGACATCGTCGAGGTGGCGGGATGGATCGGCGTGCGATGGGGTGAGCTGCGGGCGCTGCGCGTCTCCGATGTCCAGCGTGTGCCGATGCTGGGCCTTCATGTGACCAAGTCCCAGACCGAGGGCGGCAAGGTCAAGCCGACCAAGGCCTACGCAACCCGGTTGGTCCCGCTGCCCCAACAAATCTGGCCCACCGTTCAACGTCTGATGCAGGGCAAGTCACCGAACGATTTCCTGATTACCGGACCCAGCGGCGGCCAACTGTGGACCGGCACCTTCCGGCGCGCGGTGAAGTGGAATGTCAACGGCAGGGGGCGCCGCCCGCACGATCTGCGCCACACGGCCGCCTGTCTGTGGCTCGCACGGGGCGTGGATGTCGGGACGGTCCAGAAGTGGTGTGGTCACAGGTCCATCGCCACCACGAACATCTACCTGCACTGGCTCGGCACGGCGGCGGACAAGTCCGCTCTCGCGCTCCTCAACTCTCCTCGCCAGACTCCCGGGACAGGTGCCGAAGTGGCTGTTCTGCCCGCTCAGGCGGGCCAATGAGCCTCTCGAAATCCCGGCCCGTGAACCCGGAAAATACCCCGCTGGTCATTCTGGGGGTGGCTGGGGGGTGGCTGCCCGAGGAGCACATCGGTGTGATTACTGCGATGAAACCCGCTTTGACTAGGGGTTTTACTGGGTGGAGCTAAGGGGATTCGAACCCCTGACCTTCTCATTGCGAACGAGACGCGCTACCAACTGCGCCATAGCCCCAGATGCTCAACGAGCACACCGACTCTAGCAAAGAACCCCGCAGCGTTCACGTCGGCGACACACCGAGCCCTCATTCACCGACAGCGCGGCGATCCTGGCCCTGGTCGCCCTCCGGACGCTCAACAGCCAGCGGCTCGGCCGTCACCGGCAGCGAACTGCTCACCGCCACCGGCGCCGACAGGTCGATGGTGCGTACCGTGCGCGGGGCCATCGGCTTGCTCACATAGGTGGGTGCGGTGATCGGAACCGGGTCCCACAGCGACCGCGGCTGCGGCACCGGGGCGGTCAGCTCCACCGACGCCTCCGACGCCTCGCCCGCCTGCGACAGCACGGCGATCGCCACGGTCTGCTCATCACTGCACTCGCCAATCCGGCGGGCCCGGGCGTCAAGGTCACGGCGCATGGCCCGCACACTGAACCGCGCGACCACGAGAAACAGCACCAGCAACCCGGCCGGAATCACCGGCGCCCACCACGGCACGTGGCCCAGCGCAGCCGGGACGCTGACCCCGAGCAGCACCACCACCAACGCCAGCAACACGCGGCGTCGGCGCGCAGCCGCCTGCCGATCGATCTGCCCCAGTTCGTAGAGGGCCGACCGCCTCGTCAGTGGCGTGGACACGATTGCCGTGCCCTCCTCTGCCGTCGCCAGCGATGCGCCCCGGCGCACGATGGTAACGGTGGCCGAGAACGGCGCCGCCGGGTCGATCTGGTCGATCGACGGATCGGCTTGGCGCTTGAGAAAGTACGGCACGAGGTACACCAGCCAAGCGGCGGCGATCACGCCGAAGATCACTCCCGTCAAACCCACGCAGTAACGTTACGGGGGCGGGACGCCGACCCAGCGGAGCACCCGCGGAGTGTCGCTTGATCAGGCCGAATGCTTCAATCGATGGAGCAGGCCGAGCCCCACCTCGTCGGCGTGCAGGGCAAACATCTCGTGGTCGCGCCAGTCGCCGTCCACATGCATGTAGCGGGACCGGTAGCCTTCGTGCCGAAAGCCCAGCTTCTCGACCACCCGCAGGCTGCGGACGTTCTCGGGCCGGATCGCCACCTCGAGCCGATGCAGCCGCAGGGTGAAGAAGCAGTAGTCGGCACCCAGGGCCAACGCGGTCGGAATGATCCTTCGCCCGGCCCAGCGCTGGTCGACCCAGTAACCCGCCTGGGCCCAGGACGCCGAGCCATGGGTAATCCCCGAGATGGTCAGTTGGCCGGCCAGCACCGCGGGCTGCCCGTCGGGCCGGTAGTCCACCGCGAATGGCAGCATCGTGCCCAGCCGCGCCCGCCGGTTGAACTGGCGCACCATTCCGGCGAAGGTCAACGGGGGTTCGATCGACTCGGGTGGCCTGGTCGAGTCCCAGGGCGCGGTCCAGGCGGCATTGCGCCGGCGAAGCTCGTCCCACGCGCGTCGATCGCGCTGCCGCCAAGGCCGCAGGGTGACCGGCCCATGCGTCAGTTCGACGGGCCAGAGCGACCCCGACTTCATGCCGCCGGCTGCGTCAGCACCCACACCTCGACATCGGAGTTCGCGGGCACGAGGTGGGTTCCGGGAGGTAGCACGATCAGGGCGTCCGCGCGGGCGAGGTCGTAGGCGAGTTCGGTGCCGGGCACTCCGGCCGGCTCGACGCCACGTTCTGAGACGATCGCCGGAATCAGTTCGGTGGCGTCGTCGCGGCCGTGCATGGCGACCCGGGCAGGCAGCGTACGGCTGGACGGCCGGACCTCCGGTTCGCCCTGCAGCCGGCGCAGGGCCGGACGCACGAAAGCCTGGTAGCCGACGAAGGCCGACGAGGCCCCGCCCGGCAGCACGATCACCGGGGTACGGTCGTCACCGATAGCACCGAACGCCTGCGTGCCGCCGGGGTTGATGCTCACCCGGTGCACGTTCACCTCGCCCAGTTCGTCCAGCACCTGGGGCACCGCGCCGTCCAGGCCGCCGACGATCACCACCAGGTCGGCACGAATCAACTGGTCGGTGAGGGCTTGCGCGATCACCGCAGCGTCGTCGCCGAAGGTGCCGGCGGGAAACACCTGGGCGCCATCGGCCTTGGCCGCAGCCGCGATCAGGGCCGTGGTCGCGTCGTAACGATGAGCTCGCGAGGTCAGCGGCAGGCCGGGCGGCACCAGGTTCGCGCCCACCGTCAAAACCACCACCCGGGGCGGCTGCCGCACCAGCACTTTGTCGTGCCCCACCTCGGCCAGCAGCCCGATCGCGCCGGCATCGAGCACCCGCCCCGTTTCGAGCAGCAGGGTGCCGTCGGCGATGTCCGAACCGGCCGGCCGCAGGTGCTGCCCGGGCGTCACGGGCCTGCGCACCTCGACCTCGACCTCGCCGCCGTCGGTCGCCTCGACCGGCACCACGGCATCGGCCCCTTCGGGAATCGGCGCACCGACGGCCACCCGCACGGCGGTGTTCTCGAGCAGGGGCGCGCCGCGATAGACCGGGTCGTCGAGCGAGTCGAGCACCGGCAGCCGCACCGGTTGATCTTCGCGGGCCGCGGCGACGTCGGCCGCACGCACCGCGTAGCCGTGGGCGGCGGCGCTGGTGAAAGTGGGCAGGTCGAGGTCGGCCACGATGCTCTCGCAGAGCCGGCGGCCGAAGGCGTCCAGCACGCCCAGGCCGATCGGCGGCTGGGGTTCGATCACCTGGAGCAAAGCGGTGCGGTACTGCTCCACTCCGATCGGCTCGGATTGCGGCTGTGGCGTCTGATCGGCCCGAGTCTCGTCAGCCTGCGTCTGGTCGCCCTGCGGCTCGCCGATCTGCTCTGCCTCGGGCAGAGACCGCTTCTTGCGTCCGAATAGCGCCATGGCTCTTACCATAGGTCAATGCCCGAGGCCGTCCCTGCGCACGCTCCGATGCGGTCAACCGATGATGCGGGGGTGCGGCGCGAGAAGGCCGTGCTGCGCGCACGTGTCCGTGCCGCCCGGCGGGTGCCCGAGGCCACCGTCGCCACCGCGCGCCGCACCGCCCGCGCGCTCGCGGTGAGCGACGAGCACGACACGGTGGCGCTGTACGCGTCGCTGGGCGACGAGCCCGACACCTGGTCGCTGATCGACGCCCTGCACGCCAGCGGCCACACCGTGCTGCTGCCCGTGCTCGGACGGCACCCCGACGGCGCAGCACGACGCCACCCCGACTGGGCCCGCTACGCCGGCCGGGCGGCGTTGCGGGTCGGCTACGCCGGTATTGAAGAACCGACCACCGAGGCCCTCGGCGCCAACGCCCTGTCCGCCGCCTCGCTGGTCTGGTGCTCGGGGCTGGCCGCAACGCCGGACGGCGATCGGCTCGGCTCCGGCGGCGGCTGGTACGACCGGGCGCTGACCTACGCCCACGCGGACGCCCTGATCGGGGTGCTGTTGCGCGACACCGAGGTGCTGGCTCGGGTGCCGGTCGAGCCGTTCGACCGACGAATCGGGGTGATCGTCACCGACTCGCGCACACTGCGCCTCCCGGTCGCCCCGGAACGCTCTCCCGGTTGGGGCTAAACTACGGCCGTCGATTGTCTGCCTGGGAAGTTGCCGATGCCCACCTATCAGTACCGCTGCCTGGACTGCTCGAACGAACTCGAGGCGGTGCAGAAGTTCACCGACGACCCTTTGACGACCTGCCCCACCTGCCAGGGCACCCTCCGCAAGGTATTCAGTGCGGTGGGCGTCGTGTTCAAGGGTTCCGGCTTCTACGCCACCGACAACCGTTCCAAGGCCGCGACCGCGGCGGCACCAGCCGGCGACAGTGCGGCGTCCGGCAAGGGCGCAGCACCAGCCAAGAGCACTGCAGCGGCCACGAGCACTGCGCCGGCGGCCTCGGGCGGCGACGCGAAGCCTGCCACGAAGCCGAAGAAACCCGCGGCCGGCAGCCCGGCCGCCTGAACCCTGGCCGTGGCATTGCCCGGCCGGCGATCATCGGCGTTTCCCGGCGATTCTGAACACTTTGCCACGGCCGGTCGTTGACTGAGGGCGTGAAGACGTTTCTCGGTCGATTCCGACGCCTACTGCGCACCCACCGCCGGCTGGCGGCTGCTCTGTTGGCCGGCGCCGCCGTCTGGGCCGGTCTCAGCGCGCTGCGTCCCGCCGACCCACCCACGGTGGCCGTGCTGGTTGCGACCCGTCCGCTCACCGGCGGCGTGACGATCGGCGCCGAAGACGTCGCGGTGCGCCAGCTGCCCGTCGCCTGGCTGCCGACCGAATACCTCGACGACCCGGTCCAGGCCGTGGGCCGGCCGGCCACTCTCAACACCCCGGCAGGCGCCGTGCTGGTGCCGGCGAGCGTGGTCAGCCGCGACTCGCTCGCGACACCCGGCATGGCGGTGCTGCCGGTCGCCTTGACGGCCACCGCCGCGGGGCTGATCAAGGTCGGCGACCACATCGACCTGATCGCCTCGACCGACGACGGTGCGGCACCTGTGGCGTCGGCCGCTCGGGTCGTGGCCGTGCTCTCCTCAGACCCGGCAAAGTCGGGGCTGGTGCCAACGCTGGGCGACGACCCGGTGGTGCTGGTCGAACTGCGTCCGGACGCCCTGGCGAAGGTTGCCGCGGCCGCGGCCCGCGGCCCGCTGGGCTTCGGCTTCCGCTGACCTGGCCGCAGCGAGCGGTCCCGCAGCCGTCGTGCAGCACCGGGAGTCCAGCAACGGGGACGACCGCATTCGCCTCTCGGCTGTGACTAAATTGAACGCCCATTGCAGCCGTCCGCTCCCACCTGGGGGCAGTTGCACGTGAAAGGGACATTCAAATGATCAAGGGATTCAGAGACTTTCTGCTGCGCGGCAACCTGATCGATATTGCCGTCGCGTTCGTCATCGGCGGTGCGTTCGGCGCGGTCACCACGGCGTTCACCCAAGTGGTCGTGGAGATTCTCGCGAAGCTGGGCGGCGCCCCGAACTTCGACTCGTGGGCCCCGCTGGGCCTCACCTCGGTGGGCCCCTTCCTGACGGCACTGGTGGCGTTCGTCATCATGGCCTTCGTGGTGTACTTCGGCATCGTCGTGCCTTATGAGAAGGTCAAGGCGCTGAGCGCCAAGGCCGAAGCCGAAGCCGAAGCGGGCCCGACCACCGAGGAACTGCTCAGCGAGATTCGCGACCTGCTGAAGAAGAGCGCCGCCTGACCATCGGCGACAACTCGAACCCGAATCCCCGTCACCCCACCGGTGCCGTCACCTCACCGGTGGCGGGGATTCGGGCTTGTCGGCAGTCGCTCAGACCCCATGATGCGGGGGCACGTCGGCCATCAGCCGACGCTCATCGGCATCGAGTCCCCGCGCCGCCGCGGGAGCGGCAACCTGACCGAACAGGCCCAGTTCGCGCTGAGTGCGCTGCACAGCGGCGAACAGTTGGGCGCTGCCCACCCGCTGCCGCAGATCGTCTGGCACCGGGTGCGGCCACACCCGGTTCGCTGCGATCACAGCGTCGGCATGGGCTCGCAGGGCGCTCGCGTCCCAACCCTCGTCGACCAGCACGGCGGGCAGATCGCCACCCCCACCGGCGTACCGACTTCCGGTGAGCGCGAAGTGCAGCGCCGCGACCAGGTCGGCGTCACTCACGCCGCACCGTCGACGCCGGCGAGCGCGGGACGGCCCAGGTCGGCGTAGCTGACATCGCCTTCGACGGCCACCGCGCGGTCGAACGTCCAGTCCCCCTGAACCACGAACGAGGTGGCTCGGTTGAGCGACGGCGGCACCACGAACCGGGCCTCGAAATCGTCGATCAGCTTGTAGAACCGGCCGTCGAGATCGACTCGTGGCAGCTCGGGCACGGTCTGGCTGAGCCGACTGTCGGCGCCCAGGTCGAACACGTCGGAACGCAACAACAGCAGTTCATTGGTGGTCTTCACCGGCTGAAACCGCGAACGCGGCACAGCGATGGCCGTGGCGCCCTTGAAAACCTCGATCGCCGCACCCATCGCCGTCTCGAGCTGAATCACCTTGGGCGAACTCGCATCGGCGGGGTCGACGGTCTTCACGTTGTAGATCAACGGAAGGCCCAGCACCGCACCGCGCTCGCGCAGCGCGGTCTTCAATTGCTCGAGATCGACCCACAGGTTGTTGGTGTGAAAGTAGGGGTGCCGATGCTC
The DNA here is from genome assembly GCF_047602085.1 of Micropruina sp. Classification (GTDB taxonomy): domain Bacteria; phylum Actinomycetota; class Actinomycetes; order Propionibacteriales; family Propionibacteriaceae; genus Micropruina. The sequence goes on along the minus strand of NZ_JASGID010000002.1, from coordinate 743,521 downwards.
GTCGGTGAAGAAATCCATATCGTCGGCCGGCGTCTGCGCGGTGTCACGCAGAATCAACTGCCCGTCCGATTTGCGAATGGCCAAGTGACCACCCTTGCGGTCGTTGATCGTGCGCGGGCAGATCTCAGCGGCGTAGGGGGCGCCGGTGCCTGCGAACCACCCGGCGAGTTCGGCGTCAGGGGCAGCGCCGAGGTTGTCGCCGTTGCTGATGCTGGCGTACTTCATGCCGGCGGCGAGCAGCGCGTCGAGCACACCCGAGCCCACCAGCGCGGTGTAGACGTCGCCGTGGCCGGGCGGGCACCATTCCAGGGTCGGGTCGGCCGGCCATTCCACGGGTTCGAGGGTGTCGGCGGTGATCTTGGGCTCGGCGTTCTGCAGAAAGTCGACCGGCAGACCGTCCACCGCCAGGTCGGGGTACTTCTCCAGGTGTGCCAGGGTGTCGTCGCGGGTGCGGAACGAGTTCATGAACAACAGCGGCAGCGGCGCCGCGTACGCGGCGCGAGCCGCCATGATCTGCTGCACGATCAGGTCGAGAAAGGTCAGCCCCTCGCGCACCGGCAACAGGGTCTTGGCCCGGTCGAGCCCCATTGAGGTGCCGAGACCGCCGTTGAGCTTGATGATCACCGTGCGTGCGATGGCGGCGCGGGCCACGTCGGGGTCGACCTCGGCGTCGGCGAGCTGGGGCGGGTCGACCAGCGGGCTGATGGTGCTCTCGGGAATCAGCCCGGTAGCCCCGGCCGCGGCCTCGGCGTAGTAGTGGGCGAAGACGTCGATAGCGGGTTCGTTGGCGCCGGAGGCACGCATCTTCGCGACCGCAGCAGCCAGCCCCGGGTGGCCTTGTTCACTCATGATATTAGTCTAAATGACTAATCATGAAATCGGAAGTCTCTTCACGGGCCCCAGTATGACCGACTATGGACATGACGAGAGCGACGCCTATCGAAGGGCCAAAGCCGTCTACCCACCCCCAGGAGACATCATCGAGCTGGCGTCGCTCTCTGTAGACAACTTTAGACGAAGCGTCTGAAAAATGCACGTCCCAATGGTCACCTTTTTGCGAATCGACAACTTTTCAATCATCGCCGGGCACCCATCGAGCCCGCAGACCCTCGCATCGCACCCTCTTGCGACACAATGCCGAGACAGCTGAGGAGCTTCCGAGCCCCCTATGCTGGGGGCTGAGCAACCGCCGGGGCCCCATAGCTCAGGGGATAGAGCAGAGGTTTCCTAAACCTTGTGTCGCAAGTTCGAATCTTGCTGGGGCCGCCCGAATGCAGAAGGTCCCTGCCCGGGGGGATGGGGCAGGGACCTGTCTCATTATAGGTCGCGCCACGCCTGCTTGTCACCCACGCGGGTGACAAGCAGGCGGCGTGTCACGCCTCAGAGTTCTGCTGCGACTCGCTTGCTTGTTCCTTCAACTTCTCGATATCGAGAGCCTTCACGGCCTTGACCAACTCGTCGAACTGGGGGCCACTCATGGCGCCCGCCTCGCGGTAGACGAGGTAGCCCCCACGAAACGCCATCAGCGTCGGAATCGACTGGATGCCCAGCCCTCCGGCCAGCGAACGCTGGTCTTCGGTGTCCACCTTGCCGAACACGACGTCAGGGTGCTGCTCGGACGCCTGGTCGAACACCGGGGCAAAGCGCTTGCAGGGCCCGCACCAATCCGCCCAGAAGTCCACGATCACGGTGTCGTTGTCGGCAATCGCCTGGGTGAAGGTCTCTTGGTCGAAAGCTTGGGTAGCCATGTGGTTCCTCTCTGATTCATCGGTGGAACGCGCCGAACGTAACGGCTATTCCGCCAGCGCCTGGGCGATGTCGGCACCGATCTCGCGGATCAGGGTGCCCGGGCCGACGGTTCGTCCGGCCACCGCACTGACCAGGGCCGACATTCCCGGCAGCGCCTCCCCCGGCTCGGGGGCACCGCCGACGCTGGTGGTGAGCGGATTCGAGCCGTCCGGCCACGGGGCCGCGACCCGCTGCCAGGTGCGCAGCCACGCCTCGGAGATCTCCGAGGTCGAGGGCACGCCGAAGAAGTGCCCCACCGGCGCGTGGTGGCGCAACGCCACCACCGGCGAGTCGCGGTACAGCAGGGCGAGCCGCACCCGGGCGTCCAGGTCACGCCGTTGGGCGAGGCTGCCCCGCAGCGCCCAACGGCAGGGGTTCGAACAGGTGCCGGCGACGTCGGGACGTTCGCCGGCCCCGATCGTCTCGTGGTTCATCGCGCACATCGCCAACGCCGAGCCAAGCCGAGAGTGAAACCGGTCGAGGTAGGCGGTGAATCCTGCCGTGTCGCCGTTGGCGGCGTTCAACGATCGCTTGGCGGTGGCCCGCAGTGCGGAGTTGTGCGGGCAACTCCGATCGTCGCCGCCCCAGCGCTCGCCCACCTGCTCGGCCATCCGCAACGGGTCGCCGGCATGCCCCAGCGTCGACTCCCAGGCAAGCTGGGGTAGGTACTCGCCGATCAGGTGCGCGGTCACCACCACCTGCAGCGGCTCGTGCCGCAACGCCCGCAGGTCGAGCACCTCGAGCATCAGCCGGTACAGCGGAACCAGCGAGGTGAGCGCCCCGCGCTGCGCCGACCGGGGCTCGAGCGGAAAGCAGGCGGCACCCAGCTCTTCGGCCCAACGCCGCTGAGGAAACTCGCGGCTGATCGGCCAGTAGTCTTCGGCGTCCAGGTCGAGCACCCGTTTGGCGGCTACCGCCAGCCGAAGCGCGCGTTCGCGCCCCGGCGAGACGTGGCCGGCCCTCAACTCGGTGTCGAGAATCGCCGCCAGCGCGTCGTACCAATGGCCCTGCAGCAGTGGCGCGGAGTCAAGCGGCGCCGAGTCAGCAGGCACGGGCGTCGCTGGCCACGAACATATGTTCGGCCACCTGCGCCTCGAACCGGCCTTCGTCGCGGCCTTCAGCCTGCAGTATCAGCGTGTGCCCGTCGCGGCGGGCCGTCAGGCTGGCACCGGGAGTCACTCCGCTGGCATGAAACGACGCCAGCAGTTGCCGATCGGTCTGCAGGTATTCGCTGAGCCGGCGCACCGTCACGATGGCGGTCGGGTACTTCGCCAGCACCTCGGCCAGCGGAATGGCGCCGTCAAGAAATGCTTCGGGAGCCGGCGGGGCACCGAGTTCGGCCAGCGCCGGAATCGGGTTGCCGTAGGGCGATTCGACCGGCTGATGCAACAGGTTCACCAGGCGGCGCTCCACGTCGGTCGAGATGACATGCTCCCAGCGGCACGCCTCCTCGTGCGCGTGCACCCAGTCCAGGCCGATCACGTCGATCAGCAGGCGCTCGGCGAGCCGGTGCCGGCGCATCACCCGGGTGGCAAGCTTCAGCCCGGCGGCGCTGAGCCGCAACTGGCGGTCGGCGTCGATGGTGAGCAGGCCGTCACGTTCCATGCGAGCGACCGTCTGCGACACCGTCGGGCCGCTCTGCTTGAGACGCTCTGCGATGCGGGCCCGCAGCGGCGGCACCCCCTCCTCGCCCAACTCGTAGATAGTGCGGAGGTACATCTCCGTCGTATCAATGAGGTCACTCACCGGAACCTCCTCCAGGTTGGCAGCCAACGGGGTATCGGCTCACCCTAAGCCATAGCTGCCACGAACAACACAGATGCCCGAAGCGTCACGTTCCAGAATTTCTCTGCATCGGAGCTGGTGCACGAAAGCGTGTACACTGCTGCTCAACAGGTCGCTGACGATGGAGGGCAACGGCGGCCTGAGAATGGGTCTCTCGCTCCAGAATCAGCGTCGTGATGGTGTCTTGCATGCACACCTGACACTAGTTGTGGGAGATTCCACCCCAAGGAGCACAATGTCCCTCTCACCCCCATTCCGACCAGCTACCGAGCGTTCTCATGCCATTGCAGCCGGGCACGACGTCATGGCTTGGAGTCAAGTATCCCCGTGGGTTGCCTCAGCCGCAGCACCACGGAGTCGCCACCTAGGGTGGTTCGAGAAATACCGAGCAGCCCTGTGGGCCAGCGACTTCCTGGCAATTTCTACGACCATTGTAGTCACCTTCGTTTTCCTTTTCGACTGGGATTCCCGCCCACCCGGTCTCGCCATCACCTATGCATGGTCCGCACCGGTAGTGATCCTGGCGTGGTTGCTCATGCTGGCAGCTTCGGGGTCCAGGGACCGTGACGTCGTGGGCCTGGGGTTGGGTGAGTACCGGCGCACCCTCCAGGCGAGCCTGTCCGTCTTCGGCGCCATCGCGATCGGGTCTTACTGGTTACAAGCAGAGGTCTCCCGTGCCGCATTCGTCACCACCCTGCCGATTGGCGTGGCTGCGGTGTTGGTCGGACGTTGGATCGCGCGCCAGCAGTTGGTGCGCCAGCGGGCGGCGGGCGGAGCAATGTCGCCCACGCTCATCGTTGGCAAGGGCGCTGCAGTTCGCCAGGTTGCCTCCGAGCTGCAGCGCAACACTGATGCCGGCTACCTGCCGTGCGCCGTGTGCATCCTTGACGATGACAGCGATGAGGTGATGGCAAACGGCAATTCGCTTCCTCGGGTTCCCTATCACGGCCTAGTGTCGAGCTGCGACCAGTGGTCGCTATAACGCGGTGATCGCCGCTGAAGGGTTGGCACACAAGCAGAGCAAGGACTTGGCGTGGAGCTTGGAAAACCGGCCGATCGAGTTCATGTTCGTGCCTCGGTTGGTGGACATTGCAGGTCCCCGGGTGAGCTTCCGGAGTGTGGAGGGCCTGTCGCTGATGCGTGTTGACCTGCCGCAATTCACCGGTGGCAAGCTGGCGGTGAAGCGGGCCTTTGACATCGCGGTTTCCACGGTCGCCCTAGTCTTTCTCGCGCCGCTGTTCATGGTGGTCGCCGTTCTGATCAAGCTGGACGACGGCGGCCCGGTCTTCTTCAAGCAGAAGCGAGTGGGCCGGTTCGGTCAACCGTTCACCATCCATAAATTCCGGACGATGTGTCTGGACGCCGAGTCGAAGATCGACGCGCTGATCGAGGCGAACGGAGGCGCTGCGCTGCTGTTCAAGCTGGAGGACGACCCACGGATCACCAAAATCGGCAAAGTGTTGCGCAAGTATTCCATTGATGAACTTCCCCAATTCTGGACGGTGCTCCGCGGTGGGATGAGTGTCGTTGGCCCGCGTCCCCAGGTGGAGCGTGAGGTTGCCGAGTACTCCGATGTGCACCATCGTCGGCTGCTCATCAAGCCGGGGATCACGGGACTGTGGCAGGTGGGGGGCCGCTCGGAGTTGTCGATGGCCGCAGCCATTCAACTTGATCTGCGCTACGTAGAGAACTGGTCAGTGCTCGGAGACATCAACATCGTAGCCAAGACTGTTGGTGTCGTCCTCCGGCCAGATGGTGCGTACTAAAGAAGCGCTGATTTTCGATGGTCGAGTTTGTCGTTCACTCGCACATGCCGCTCTCCGCGAAGGGGTTTCGACATAGCCCGACCAGCGGTGCGCTGTCATTTATCGGCGCTTTGTCGGCGCTCGCTCAGTGGCGTCAGACGTACACCCGCACCCAGTCCACGTAGAGGTTAGCGGTGTCGCCCACATTCTGTAGGTCGACCGGGTAGCCTCCGCCGAGCGAGAGATTGAGCAGGAAGAACCAGGGTTCAGTCTGGCGTGCGACTGAATCCTGGGAGCCCACTAAGGCGCCGTCGACGTAAAAGTCGATGCCACCCGGGCGGATGTCGGCGCCGTACGTGTGCCAGGACAGCGACCAGTCCGAGACGCCCTCCGGTGTTGCACAGAGTAGGTCTCCGGTGTCGTCGATCGTGGCGTCGGAGTACCAGGTGTGGGTCGCGTGACAGGCCTTCTGGGTGTCGTGGCCGTACAGTTCGACGGCGTCAACCTCCCCCATGATGCTCCGATCCAGCGATGCGGCGCCCGCGTTGAGCATCCAGAACGCCGACCATGTTCCGGTGCCTGCCGGTGCGAGCATGCGCGCCTCGAAGTAACCGTATTGAGCTGCGAGGCCTCCGCCGGAGGCGTCCACCGATGCCAAGATGCCGCTGCGATGCTTGCGGTTCCACCCATTCGGGTCGGGCTGATCGCCAAGGGGTGAGACCTGAATCCTCAGGACTCCGTTCCCGGTGCCGAGAACCTCTGGGTTGCTGGTTGGATCGGCGAAGACCGCGTCACCGAACTCCGCGGTGCCCCACGGGGCTGGCTGCGCAGCAGTGTATCGAGCGGCTGCCCCTACCCGTTCAATGGACAGTGGCCCATCGAAGTCATCGTCGAACAGGAGCGTCCGTCCGCTGCGCTCGGGGGCAGCGATAGCGGACGACACCTCGCCAGAGCCGACGAGTTGCAGTTCGAGTCGGGTCTGGGGTGATGTGCGCGACTGGATCAGCATGCCGAAAGGCCCCTGGGGCAAAGGCTCGCGCAGGATGATCTCGGCGACCCCGTCCTCGTCGGCGGTCGCCGTCCCAAGTGGCTGAGAGTTGCCGCTGTTGTCCATTGTGGTCGCGTCGAGGATGGTTCCAGTCGAAGCGGCGACGAAGACCGAGTCACCCGGTTTGATTGCAGACCCGCTTCCGGGGCACAGCAGGAGCAACTCGGTACGTGCTGGGACGGACCCCGGCGGGACGATCGTGCGGGAGTCCGGGCAATCCTCCACCTTAGCCTCGTTTGTAAAGGCGGCTGCGGAAGTCGACGGCGGCACAGGCGGAGTAACTCCGCGCGGATAGACCGCCATTTCGCGGAGCGCGACATCCGCGCTGTCGAACGCACGCCGCAGCATCAGCCGGACAGAGGTCGCGATCCTGGGGGCGAAGCCGATCGTGGTGGGAAGCTCGCCCGAGTCGGCGATGCCGAAGACGGGCACCTCGCTTCCGTCGTCGAACTTCAGCACCCCGTTCAGCGACGAGGACATCTGGTGGGCAGGATCACTCGATGTACTCGACGGGCCCGCGATCTGCACGCTCGACACCTCCCGCGCGGGCTCCCAGGATAGTTCCACCCATGGCTGGGTGTCGCTGTCGGCAGCCGACCACTCCACACCGTAATCACCAGTGGCGAAACTGCCGTCGATCAGCGAATCAGGGCCGCTTGTCGACTGCGAGGAGGCGGAAGCGCGCACCTCGATCGGCGTTTCAGAGGCTGGCCAGTTATTGCTTCCGCCGCGATCAAGCACCCAGCTCGCCAGACTCACTTCCTTGGCGCCGCCGTCCGCCTCAGTGAAGGTCAGGCGCGCCCAGGTAACCTGCCGCGCCGGGAATCCGACCACGACATCGCCGGACTCGTCCGGGGTGAGGTGCAGCGAACTCCCGTCGCTGAATTCGATCACCGCGGCCGAGAAACCCGATCCTGAAGCTGCGGCACCGATCAGGACCCGATTGACCTCGCGCTCATCCGCAAACCGTTGCTCGACCCAGGCGCCTGCGACCTCGCCTTTCGACAGCCACGCGGGTTCACGACGGGTGCGGTCCGAGCCAGGGAGTTCACCGTCCGGCACCTCCGCCAGCAGCGCGGGGTCCGAACCCGCGGCGGTCGAGGAGGCAAGCACCTCGACAGGGACTGCGCGGCCAGGGTTCAACCGCAGCACCACCGGTGCCACGATCAGAGTCACTGGGATGACAAGCGCTCCTAGCAGTACGACAACCAGAAGCCGCCGACGAGAGCGGACAGTCAAAGGGATGGGACACCTCCTGGCGCCGGGCGAGGGTGAGGGTGAGGGTGAGGGTGGGTGAAAAACCAGCATGCGTCATCACGGGATGGTGGTCAATCCCCCCCAGCGTGAGTTGGCATCTTCGCCCGGTGACCGCTCGGGCCTGCCAGTTCGTACGCCCAAGTTCACTCTCCGCGTGCAGTGTCGACACCCTCGCGGTCGGTTGGTAGGCGAATGCTCCCTGCTTGCCGAGCGACTCGATCCCCGCCGGGAGCATGACAGCGCGATTTCGATGTAGTGGGGCCATCAGTTCCGGAAGCACCGGAAGACCACACAGTCGTCCTGGAAGATCAAGCTGCCGACAGACATCGAAGGTGACTTCGCCGAATCTCGAACGCGAGGTGATTGCCGACTCATCCTCGACTCTCAGACGGCATCCGTCTTCAAACCGTAGGGGTCGTTGCCCACAGCAAGTGGAGCAATAACCCGTTTTACTGCACGCTTCGCCCCAGTTGTTAGTGGCGTGAATCCGGACAAATATCGTAGATAGCCGATCGGTTCTCGGCGGATGAGATCCCACGCATACATGCGCCGTTCCCTGTCGAAGTCAGGCGCACTCGCGAGCAGTCGATCGATCCGCCCTTGGTGCGCAAGACGCGTTTCGGGGAGACCATGTTCCAATGCCGACCTGATCACATCAGCGAACCCGTCACGCAGCGAATACTCGAAGGCGAACCCTGGAACCACTCTCTTCAGCTTCGAGTTGTCGAAGGCTCGAGGCAGCAGTCGGTCCGAGATCTTTCCAGTCAGTTCGGGGAAGACGTGCGCGACTCGCTCGTCCGGCACTTGTACCAGTGTAACCGTTCTGTCAACAATAGATGCGGCGACACTCTGCACTTCAGCCCAAGTAACCTGCTCCTCAGAAGCGATGTGGAAGTCGTCGTTCATGGCCATCGAGTTGCCCAGGACACCGACGATCCCGCGAGCTAGATCGTGGGAGTGAGTTAGAGAGGTGAGCGTATTTGCCATCTGCTCACCGATGACCACAGGGCGTCCGGCGAGGATTCTTCCGAGGACGTCGCCCATTTCCCAGGCGCCAAAGGGGATTCTTTGCTCAGAGTAGGTGATGTAGGGGCGCACAATGGTGAACGCTTGGCCCGTTCGGGCGCACTCTGTGCGTAGTCGATCCTCCGAGAGGATCTTCAGCGATGGGTAGCTCCATGGCCCACGAGTCCGTGGAGCATCTTCCGTGAGCCCCTTCCCTGGTTCTGCTCCCTGATAGACCGTGGCTGAGGAGACGAAGACATACTGGGAACAGCGCCCGGAAAACAACGTCAGGCTCTTCGTTAGCTGCTCGGGGTCGAACGACAGCAGATCGACGACGACATCGAACACCCTGTCTCCGAGCGTGGCGGCGAACGCTTTCGTGTCGTAGACGTCGCCGACGATCTCCTCGACCGCTCTGGACCGGCCCAGGCGGCGACCCCGGCTTACTACGCAGACACGATAGCCCGCAGCGAGCGCCACCGTTGACAGCTCGCGCCCGATGATGCCGGTCCCTCCCAGTATGAGAACGGAAAGCACGGCGATCAGCGCCCGAGCACAGCTTTGGCAACCCGCTTCACGCGGGGCGGCAGCATCTTGGCGATCTTCTTTTCGAGCGACTCAATCGTATTGGCCTCCCGAATGATCCGCACACCGTCGGAGTCGTCCTGCATCGTTGTGAAGACCTCGATCAACAGAGGTCGATCGGATGCTTGCAGGAGCCAGTCAGCGTTCTCGACGAGATCCTGCTTCGAACGAACGGCGATGTATCCCCAGTCCATTGACTCAACCCACGCCTGCGCGGAGCCGTGGTGGCCAGCAGCTGCGATGTGGCGATCTGCGCCCTCACCGAAGTTGCTGTCAGCGGCATTGGAATAGAGCCGGAACTCTCCGCCGCCGGCGTTATTGACAAGAATGATCCGGGCGTTGCTCTTCACGCCGCGGATCCCGATGGCACTCATGTCATAGAAAAAGCTCAGATCACCGATAACCAGGAAGCAGAGTTGATCAGTCGCCGACGAGTGCCCAATAAAAGTGGAAAGGCATCCATCAATCCCGAAAGCTGCCACATTGGAGTACGCCTCGATGCTGGGGTCCAGTTCGAAGAAGCTCCAATTTCGAAAAGCACTCAGGATCGCGAAGTGCATTACTGAACCAGCCGGGATGCGAGGCGCCAACTCCGCAGCAACATAGGCGTGCGAAAGCGGAATCTCCTGGGGGATCGTGCGCTCTGCGTTCCCCTTTGCCCAGAGGTCGGCATATGCGGGGCTCCGAGCAGGTTCGCCCTGAGCCAGAAAAGCTGAGAAGAACTCTTGCTCAGGGAACTCGAAGACTTTGCTGAGCTTGCCATACGTGTCGCGAACCACTCCGTCTTGATGCACCCGCCAATGCTCTATCGGCAGGCGGCGCATCATGCCGTCGAAATCGTAGTCGCCAATTTGGCCGCCGATCGTGATCAGGAGGTCAGGCTGGTAGTCCACGTAGTGCTTGAGTCCGATGTTCGTGACGAGCAGACTCGCATTGACGGCGTTGGGCCCGTGATAGTTACTGAGGTGATTCGTATAGACGACGGCATCGTAGTGAATGGCAAACGCGCCGAGCGCAGCCTCAAGACTGGGAGAGAAGGGCAAATGTGCACCCACAGACACCATGATCCGGCGATTTCTCAGCACGGGAAGCGCATCGAAGGGCGCATACCGATCGATTTTCCTCACGGGGGGGAGCGTCGCAACACCGCCATTCCAGTGCTCTTCGATTGGTATATTTATGTGCACTGGCCCGGGGCCGTGATGAGTCAACTCGAGGAGTGCTTCGTTTACGAGCCGGTTGCAGTATGCCTCGTCATCGGCATCTTGAACGAGAGGAAGCCCGACGGAGATCTTGGCAGAATCTTTCGGTATCGATAGCTGGTCCATCGCCTGCATGACGCCCTGCCCGATCTGACTAGGCCTGTAGTCCGCGGTCACGACGACGAGAGGGGTGCCCCGATAGTATGCTTCGGTCATTCCAGGAATGTAGTTGCGCGTCGCTTGGGCGCTGGTGCAGCTCAACATGACGGGAGCATTCTGGGCGAGCGAGACGCCTATTGCGAAGTATACTGCGCTCCGTTCGTCGACCACGGAGTAGCAGGTAAACTCTGGGTCTCGCTCGATGCTCGCAACGATTGCCATGTTGCGAGAGCCGGGAGAGATCACGGCGTGTTTGATTCCGTGTTGCTTCAACGACGCCACAAGGATCTGGACGTTCTTCTTCGAGGAGTACATAGCTATCCTTCATGTTCGGTGAAGCGATCGATGTTCGAAAGAGTGATCTTGTACTTGGGCCGCCATCGTAGCGGGGTCGGATTACAAGCTCGTCTCATGGAGGTCAATCCTCCACGCAGCCACTCGAGCCCTCGCGTCATCGCCGCCCCAGAATCGTCCGGGCGTTCCTAGCAGCCTGGGCCAGCTGTCGAAGCCCGCCGGGAACAACGAGGATAGCCAGCACATAGAACAGGGTCGCGATGGCGGTTCCAATCGGAATTATAGCCCATGCGCTGAGCGCCGGGAGGAGTCCCAGAATCCAGCGAGTGAGTGAGAAAGCGACGGCCGCCGCGCTGATGACGCGCATGCCCATTCGGAAGAAGGCCCAGGAATCCTGCCGAACCGTGCGAGCCAGCCATGTCAGATTGATGGGCCAGGCGATGGCCAGCCCTGCGGCAAACGCAAGCGCGACTGCCTCGACGCCCAACGGAGTCGCGACCAGAATAAGCGCGACAGCCAGGGGCTTGGTCACAAGATGCAAGTAGAGAAGCTGGCGACTCTGCTGCGAGACAATGAAGGTCCAGTAGCTCACGGTGCCGAAGGCTGCGAAGACCCCCGCAATGGCGAGCAACTGGAAGAGCACGACGGAACGCCCCCACTGGCCCCCAAGCGCCAGCGGGATCAGCCAGTCGGCCGTTGCGGCAGCAACGAGGTACATCCAGGTGACCAGGAAACTGATGAGGAACTGGATGCGGAGAAGTAGATCCGTCGCACGATGCGCGCCGTTTTCCGTCGCCGAGTTCACGGTGGGGATGGCCACTTGAGTAAGCGGGTCAAGTATTCCGACACGGGGCAACTGGTAGATTTGGAAGGCCCGGTTGTATAGCCCCAATTCGATCGCGCCCCAACGGGCGCCGATCATCAGCGAGTCGACATTGCTTGCAGCAAAAGTGAGAATCTGAGCCAGGCCGAACTCACTTCCTGCCCGGACGAGCTCCCCGGACCCCTGCCTCCTGCGCGGAAGCGTTGGCAACCACCGTGAGACGGCGGTGCGCGACGCCAGTGTGGACACTGAGGCGGTGAGCACCTGCGCCACGAGTGCCCAGTACCCCCAGCCTGCCAGCGCGGTGAGTACCGCTACTGCAAGGGCAAACGCCTGCGCAACGAGATCTGTGAGTGTCAGGGCGAGATAGCGCATCGACCTCGCGAGCTGGACCTGCACCTGCGACTGCACACCGTCGAGCAGCAGGCCCACTGCGAGCGCGGGAGCAACGGCACTCAGTCTGGGCTCGGCGTAGAGCCCGATGAGCAGGGGTGTGGACGCCACCAGCAGAATCGCCACTGCGGCACTGAGACTGGTGCTGAACCAGAAGAGATTGGATGCCTGCTGGTGTGTGAGCGTTCGCGCCTGCAGCGCCGCCGTCGAGATGCCGAAGTCACGCAGCAGTGCACCAAAGCTCGTGAAAACCATGACCATTGCGACGAGACCGAAGTCGGCGGGGCTGAGCAGGCGCGCGAGCGCGACAGTTCCAGTGAGCTGGATGCCGATTCGGAGGATCTGACCCAGGATGACGGTGCTACCGCCTCGTGCTCCCCGCTTGAGTGCGTCGCCGCTCATCGGCGCGAGCCAACTCGTCCGTGCGTCAGCATCATGGCGCCGTCCCGAGGTTGGCGGCGAGGTAGGAGAGCCCCCGTGCGCGTTCTTGGGCGCGGATGTCATCGATCCGTTGCCACGCCGGCTCTGCCGGGATCGGGCGCTCCGACGCCGCGGCAAGATCGATCAGTCGGTCTTCCAAGCCGAACGTCGCAAGGAGCGTGCGAATGCGCGCCTGCCCGCGCTGCGGGTTGGCGAAGACCAGGAAAGGGCGGTTGAAGAGGATGGAAAAGACCGTGCCGTGGTAGGAATCCGTGAGAACGAGGGCCGATTCCCGGATGTTGGCGAGCCACATCTCGATGGAAGGACGGGTGAACTGCTTGGCGTTCCACCACCTGCCCGGTCGTTCCGGGGATAGCGTCGGCATCGCGGCGTGGGGGCTCAGTCCGGTCTTGGCCGCCACCGCGTCGACGAGTTGCGTGGCCTCTTCGGACGGGGTCAGCACGTAGTGCAGCAGCCGCCCGCGAGCGGGCGCCGAGCCGCGCGCGACCGTAGCGATCAGTGCGTCGTACGCATCGCGGGGCAGCAGCATGGTGGGGTCGATGTGCCGCTGGGCGGGCACACCGAAGATCGTGCTGCAGAGATCGACTCCGGAGTCCTCGCGAGCCGAGACCGCGCTGAAGGTCGGGAGCATGCGTCGTGCGATCTCCAGGTCAGCCTGCGAATACTCGTCGGTGGTGTCCACTCCGAACGAGGCGGCGTAGCTGAGCCGGGGCGCCGGGTAGCCATCAGCGAAGCTGAGGAAGCCGGACGGGATGTGCGCCCATTGGGCGCGCCAGATCTGATCGCTGCCGGTCACGAAGGCCAGCACGTCGTCGAACCGTGGCGGGGCGCCGGAGTAGGCCCGTTCGATCCGGCGGTCGGTCGTGATGTGCTCGCGGACGAATCGGTCCAGTCGTACGTTGGCGACGCCGGTCGGCGTGACGCGCCGCACCGTCGCGTAGTACGGACGCCGCAGGGTGCGCTTGAGCCAGTCTGCTGGCACAGAGGTGTCGGTAACCGGCCGGAGGCCGAGGTCTGTGATGACACGTTGCAGTGCGTACGCCTGGAGGATGCCGCCGTAGTTGCCGTTGACCAACGGCAGGGTGCGAATGTACACCGTGTCACGGGGCCGTGGGGTGCGGACGATCATGCGCGGTACCTTCGTTTGATCAGTGTTAGGACCAGGCGCTTCGGTGACAGCAGCACCGCGAGGCACCACAATCCGAGAAGCGCGCGATGCCGGATGCTCTCCGGACCGGGGTGGAAAGGCGAGAGCACGATGTCAAGCAGCAGGGTGCGACGTGCGTCCGGAAGTGGGGCGGGAAGGTGGGGCGTCAGCCGGCGTGCCGCGACGCGAAAGCCGAGCAACTCGCGGCTGCGCCGGCAGCGGCGGGTGGACTGCGCACCCGGGGGGTCACACAGCGCTTCCGCGTAGAGTGCCCGGGCAAACCCGCGCTCGACCTCTCGGTGGAACCGGCTCGGGTCGACGAGCAGAGCGCTGTCGTTGCGATCGTGGCGTCGGTACAGGGCCAACGGACGCGGGATTGTCACGACATCCCCCAGGACGGGAGCAGCCGAAAGCAGCGCCGAGTCAATGAACCGGGCGTCGGGCAGTTCGCCCAAAGGCATGATCCGCTCGAGGAACCAACGTGCGTAGGCGTTGCCCGAGCCAGGAGGCGTGGGGTAGGCGGAGGTGCGGTCGTACCAGAAGCGGATGCGCGCCGGCTCGATCGCGGCGGAAAACCGGGGGGTTTCGGTGCCGGTGTCTGCACCGGTGTTGTCGACCCGGCGAACCTGGTACTGCACCTTGGAGACCCCGGGTGCGAGCGCCTCGGCGGCCAACCGCGCGCAATCCGGCAGGAGCATGTCGTCGGAGTCGAGGAAGATCACGGCCTCGCCGGTGGAGCGGGCGAAGCCCTTGTTGCAGGCTACCCGCTGACCGACGTTCTCCGTCAGGAAGAGCTGGTCGATCCGGTCCCCAAACTCTGCGATAACCCGGCGGGAGTCGTCGCTGGATGCGTCGTCGACCACGATCACCTCCACGTCCGGCCAGTCCTGAACGAGTGCACTTTCGATCGCCGCGCCCACGAAATCTGCGTAGTTGTGGTTGGGGATGATGATGCTCACGCGCATGATTACATTCGCTTCGACGGTGATCACAGCTCGGTGATGCGTTCGGGGGTGATTCTGCCGATGAGTGCGTCGCCGAGTGCCAGCAGATTGCCGCGAACCCGGGCGCGTCGCCACTCCTTCTCGCTGCCGAAAACTGCCCGAACAACGTTCTTCATGGTTCGCGGGACCGTCTCCAGCATCATCAGCCACAGGGGAAAGCTCCCTTTGCGATGAAGGTAGATCGGGTTCATAACCTGGGAGTATCCCAACCGCACATGGTTTGTTCTTCCGCCGGAACCGGCTCCGCGGTGCACGATCACGCAGTCATCAACCTTCGCCAACTCACCTCGGCGCATCAGGCGGCGCGCGAAGTCGTGGTCCTCGAGCCAGGAGTACAGCGGCAGCCGTTCATCGAATCGCATGTCTGGGACCGCCGCGAGGCGAAAGGCGAAGTTGCAACCGTATAGCGTGCGCGAGGGCCGACTGCGGCCGGTGAGAGGCTCGTCCTCAGAGGCAGCCAGCGCCAACTTCGCCACCTCCTGAGGGATCTCACCGCCAGTCGCGCCATCGAGGACAACCCGCCCGGTCAGCGCCAGAACGCCGGGATTCTGCTCGAAGTGGTGAATCGCCTGCGCGATGTAGTCGTGACGCACGACTGAGTCGTCGTCGAAGACAAAGACCACGTCGGCCGCCCCGTTCAGTGCGTCAATGCCGGCATTGCGCTGGGCAGAGGCTCCGCGCACGCCGATCAGGATCTCCCAGCCATCCATTCGTGCTTCCGGCAGGCTCTTCTCGTCGGGCACCGATGCCACCTTGGCGGTGATTGGGTAGGTCTGAACGGCAAGGTTCTCGGCGAGCTCCGCGAGTAGCTCTGGTCGTCCGGCCGACGCGATGACGACCGCAGCGCGCAAGGACATCAATGGGCACCTCCCATGGTGGCCGCGCAGAAGTCGGCGACCACGGCGGCTGAGGCTTCCCAGTTGAACCGGTCCGTCGAAATAGACGGTCTCGTCAGGTCGTCGAGGATCGCCAACGAGAGGCCCTGGGCAATTGACTTCGGCGATCCGGCGTCTACGTAGACCGCATCCTCCCCGCAGATCCAGCGGAATACCGGTATGTCCGAGACCACCAGAACCTGTGCGCCGGCGGCGGCAGCTTCGACCAGGGGCAGGCCGAAGCCTTCGGCGAGGCTTGGGAAGACGACCGCGCGGGCTCCCGCGTAGAGCGCGCGCAGTTCGTCATCGCTTACGTACCCAGTGGCGACGGTCTCATCAGGCCACTCGACATCGTGATCGCGGAACACGCTAGAACCACCACCGACCACCACCAGCGGGTGCGCCCGGCGGAGGCCCTGCGGGATCTGTGAATAGGCCCGGGCCAACGCGCGGAGATTCTTCCGCGGGTCGTGGCTCCCGACCGTGAGCAGGTAGCTTCCCGGCTCCAGCCCACGCTTCTTGAGCACCGCGGCGTCCGCCGAGGAGTCACTGACAGCGAAGACCTGGCTCGGAGCGTTCGGCGCGACCGCCACCGGGCCGCGGTACATTCCGGCTACCTGTTCTGCAACCGGCTCGCTCACCGCGATGACGCCGGCCGCCGCGCGCAGTTGCGCGCGCAGTAGCGGTGTATGAGTTGCGATATACCCTCGCGAGAACCACTCGGGGTTGGTCAGTACAAACAGGTCGTGCACGACGAGGACCTGACTGCGGACAACGGGAGCGCGGGCTGTGAGCGAGAGCAGGGGCGCCTTGTCCGCCAGGAGCGGCAGCCGCGCTAGCGTCCACGCCCACTCGGCAGCCCGGGAGCCCTGCCACCGTCCGTCGGGCCGCAACTCGGTGAAGTCCTCGCGGGCGGCAAGCCGGTCGGCGATCTCGCTGGCATACCGCTGCTGACCGGTGATGCGCTGCGAGCGGAAGGCCCCGTTCACGATCGTCGCGGCCATCAGCCCACCCACCCCATGATCGCATCCCGGAACATGGCGGAGGAGAATCGCCGGGCGCGCTCGCTCGGGGCCTCCGGGCCGATCGACGTCGCGGCCTCCACGGCGGCCACGAGGTCGGAGTCGGACGCGAAGTCCGTAAGGACGCCGGACTGCCCGTCGACCACGCTCTCAGTGACACCGCCGACAGCACGTGCGATGACCGGGGTTCCCATGGCCATTGCCTCCACTGGCATGATGCCGAAGTCCTCAATGGCCGGGAATACGTACGCTGCCGCGCGACCGTAGAGCGCGCGCAGCAGGGCATCGCTCGGCGCTGGCACGAACCGCACTGGCACATCCGCGTCTTCCGCGGCGGCGCGCAGCCGCGCCTCCTCGGGCCCCGAGCCCGCGAGCACGACGGGGAGGCCGGAGACCGAACCGGTGCGAATCACCAGATCGAGTTGCTTGTAGGGGATGAACCGCGAAGCGCCCAGCAGGAAAGACGTGGGAAGCTCATCGAGCAGCGCCGTCTCCTGCGGGGAAAGCTCGTCGCGCCAGTCGACGGCCTGGATCTCCTCCACGGCGACAGGGGGATAGATGACGCGGGCGTCGACGCCCCAGGCCTGCCGAATGCGATCCCGCACGAACTCGCTGTTCGCCGCATACTCCGCGCCGTCGTGAGCTCTGCGGCGGTCGATCGGCTTCAAGGCGGCGGCTGCCAGGCGGACAGGCAAGCTATCGCCACGGCGATCGAGTTCGGGATTCCAGATGTACCTGGCCGGCGAGTGTATGTAAGCGAAGCGTTTCAACTCCGGATCGCCGAAGTTGGCGTGGTGCGCGAAGAGATGCGAACTGATTAGCGCCCAGCTGTAGTTGTGCGGCCGGCGGGCGCGCCAGGTCGCCGGCATGAAGGGCAGTGCCAGCGACTTGCTCCGACGCAGAGGGGTGCGGGCCATCCAGCTCTCTCGGATTCGGGCGGGGTCGAACCTCCCAACGGAGTCGTTCCACAGGCAGACCAACTCGGCATCCGGATAGATGCGACTCATCGCCTCGAACACGTTCTCGCTGCCGCCGGCCCCAGCGATCCACTCGTGAACGAGCACGCCTGGCATCAGATGGCTTTCTGGAGCAGGCTGCGAAGCGCATGCTCGATTGGAGAGCGATAGTGCACGTCATACCTCCGATCTCTTGCCTGCGCGTTTCCACGCCAGTCAGGAGTGTGTTGAACGATGTCGTTCCGGGCGAGGACCCGCCCCAGAAATGGACGTGGTGGCTAGATTGGGGCGGAATTGGACCTATGAAGACCCGGATCCAGGTGCCGCAGATCGCCTGTCAGGGGGGTGCTTCAGTCGGGGATGATCGATCAGCAGGCTCTTGGAGCAATCAATGCTACCGGCGGATCGTTACGGACAGGTAACATTCCCGCAGCGCGCCGCTACTCCTATTTCGGGGAGCCACGCGTTCTCCGCGCCATCGTGGCGCAGGCGGGCTACTCGACCCCCAGAAGGGTGGCCAAGATGGCGGCCTTGGACGATTTCCGAGTGCCTCCGCGGGTACCGGCCGACCTACGTGACCCTGAGACGGTAAGCACAACGCCCAGCGGCGCCGCGCCCGCCGAGGTTAGCGATTCGGTCGCCCTGGTGACGGCCTTGGCGTCGTCACGGCCGGCGTCTACCGTGACCAGAGTGGCGTTCACTGCGGTTGCCACGACCATGGCGTCCGACGACGTCGCCAGGGGTGGTGCGTAGACGACGATCTGGTCGTAGTTGGTCGTCAGATCCCGTATCAGTTCAGCGAATTGCGGTGAAGCCAAGGCGTCGGCCTGGGGCTCTCCCAAAGCGCCACACGCAAGCATGTCGAGCAATGGGTGGATCGTCGGCACGATAGCGGCGCTCAGAACACTGCGGGCATCGAGTGCGTCCGCTGTCGCGCCCACACTCGAGCGGGTGTCATGGTTGCGCTCGCTCACGTCGATTAGCAGCGTGTGCTGCTGGGCGTGGGCGTACGCCATAGCAAGTCCAGCGGCGGTCCGCGTCCCTCCGGCAGGAGATGCGACGGGCGCAACAAGAATGCTGCGTGCTTGAGTTTGCCGCTGTCGTACAGCCACCCGCAGTGCCCGGTACTGGCCATCGAGCAGTTCATGCCTCAGCGGATCGGATTCGTGACGATGTCGACGTGAGGTGTGTGCGATAACTCCGAGGACGGTGAAGCCTCCCCCACGCAGGTCTTCGGCTCGGCGGATCCGGGTGTCGAGGGCGAATCGCACCACGGCCAGGGCAACGCCGCCCAGCAGCCCAGCAGCGACCGCCAGGACGAGGACTCTGCGAGTGTTGGGGGTGGTTGGCGACGAGGGTACCGCCGCGCTCTTGATCACCGCGAGACGCGCAATGGGCTTCGCCCCCCCGTTGAGAACCCTCGGAACCACAGAGATCGCCTCTGCCGCGGTCTCGTTCGCAAGTTTGGCCGCGGCCTCCGGTGAGGCGGCCACCGCGGTGATCTCGATCACCGTCGTTCCAGTGCGGACGCCTGCTGTCACCTGCCTGAGCACCTGATCGACGTCGATCCCCAGAGCACCGGCCACCCCGCCGAGCACAGTGGGCGAAGAGATGACTTCGATGGCTGAGGTGACTGCCAACTCCGCATACAGGGCACCTTGTTGGGCTTCGGCAATCGAGTCCGGCCTGCGCGACGTCAGCAGAAGGGATGCGGTGGACTCGTACGATGTCGGCGCGACTGCGAGGTAGCCGGCCCCGGCAGTGCCGCCGGCGAGGGCCAGCAGGAGTATCCACAACCAGGAGCGGCCAAGCGCTCGGCCAAGATCCCGCAGGTCCATTCAAATGTCCTCTCGGATGGTCCCGTGTGGCAAGGCGATGTGACGAATCCCCCACTGTGCGCGGTGCGACCACATATGAAGCCACTGATCAAACATGCTCCAGCTCATGCCGCCTCCGCTCGGCCGCACTGGTTCGGCACCGTGCTAAACAGTGGATCCTCTGAGGAGGACGATAGTAGGAGGTAGCGTAGCGGCTATGCCCGTCCTCGCGATCATCGTCACAGGCGTGATGGTGTGGAGCGCACTTCGGGGGAGCTACCCGATCGCCCTTGCAGTTGCGAGTGCGTTCGGAGCCGGCGCGATCGTGGTCGGGGGAACGGCGCTGCCGGTCTTCCAATGGGCGGCCCTGGGTGCGTTGCTGCTGGTGGTGTTGTCTGCCATGCGGCGGCCGGCCTGTGGGGAGTTGGAGAGGACGCGGATACCGGGGTTCGACCTGCTGGCGCTCTTCGCGGTGTGGTCTGCCGTCGTCACGATCGTCTCACCGTTCTTGTTCGCAGGTGTTGTTGCGGCGACAGAGGAAGCCCCGACGCTCGCGGCGGGCCAGTTCACCCAGTCGAACATAGCGCAGATCATCTATCTCATGTTCGGCCTCGCGGTGGTGGCGCTCCTTGCCCGATCACCAATCACCTCCCCCCGAATCATCGGGCTGTCACTGGCGATCGCACTGGGGCTGTCCTTGTGGCGGTACATGGGGGTCTGGTTCGGAGTTCCGTTCCCTTTCGGAATATTCGACAACTCCCCTGCGATGGCTTACATCGAGACGGAACCTGGAGGTGCCGCGCGCTTTCGCGGGATTTTCTCTGAGCCTGCCGCGTTGGCAACCTGTGCACTGATGGCGTCCGCCTACGGGCTGGCCACGGCAGCGCAAGAGAAGACGCGGCCCTTGCGGGCCGCCGGCGGGCTGTGCCTGGCCGGCGTAGCGATCTTTCTCGGTGCCGTCTCGACGTCCACAACTTTCATCGTGGGCATCGTGGCACTCGCCGCACTATGGGTGGTCACCGGTCTGCTGCGGTTGTTGGCGGGCATGGCTCGGGTGACCGCGACAGGCGTCGTCGCGATCTGCGTTACGACCACTCTGGCCGTGTCGGTGCTCCCGACTGTTGTAGACCTGCTGCGAGCGACAGTGAACCGCAAAACGGGGACGGACTCCTTCGACAATCGCACCGGCGCAGACGCCGACGCATTCCGGGCCTTCTTCGAAACCTGGGGCTTCGGTCTCGGACTCGGCTCGAGCCGCGCCTCGTCCTTCATTCCGACGATGCTGGCTGCCGTGGGGGTGATCGGGGTCGCAATACTGCTGGCAGCGATCACCACGATGGCTGCGACGGCATGGCTGGCGCCTTCGTATCGTCCTGTCGTGTGGGTGCTGGCCTCTTTCATGATCGTCCGGCTGATCTCCGGCCCCGAACTCTCCGGGTCCACCGGCGCCTTGTGGATGCTGCTCGGGGTCTTAGCACACGGTGGGCTGGTTGCCACTGAAACCGACACTGGACGGCCGCTGCCGTTGCCCGTCACGCGAGACCCGTTCGCTCGCGCGCGCATGCTTTAAGTTCAACTCTGGCCTGCGAAGACTGGAAGACGTCGCGGCGATGCCATCGCGGACGGGCTACTCGGCGATCGAGGTGCGATCCTGGATGTTGATCGTGACTTGCCCTCACCTGGCACAGACACTTGACGGCTCTGACGGGCGACCCACGTGCACGCGAGCCCGAATCATTACGCTGTCGGCATGCAAGGGTTGCACCGGGTGCTGATCGCTCCCGAACGTCTGGCCGGTTGGCTGGCCGGCTTCGCCGAACGGCACGGCCCGCCCGTCGCCAGCGCGGACGCCGCACAGCTCACCCTGGTCTCACCCGACGCGGCCGAGGCCGTGATCGACCTGATCTGGGGTCCACTGCCGGGCCTCGACCCGATCGCCGAACTGCTGGCGCAGGTGTCGCGCCCCCGCCGGTTGGGGGCGCTGCTGCTGCGCCGCAGCGCCCACGCGGTCGGGGTCTTCGACGCGACTGAGCTACTGGCCCACAGCCTGGGCCGGCACTATGTGCAGGGCCGCACCAAGGCCGGCGGCTGGTCGCAGCAGCGCTACGCTCGCCGGCGGGCCAACCAGGCCGAACGTGCCTACGACAAGGCGTCCGAGGCCGCAGTCTCGTTGCTGGTGCCCCGGGTGGGCGAACTCGACGGGCTGCTGCTCGGCGGCGACGCCCGCGCCCTGCGCCAGGTGCTGGACACCCCGGAACTCGCCCCGCTGGCCGCACTGGCCCAACGGAACGCCCGCCGTCCGTTACCGGTGGCCGACCCCAACCTGCGCGTGCTGCGCGACGCGTTGGCACAGTTCCTGGCCGTGCCGATCGGCCTGAACCAGGCCGCCCGAGCGACCTCAGCGCTTGCGCAGCGCGACGACCAGGCCGGCCAGTAGCGCCAGCGCCACGGCACCGCCGATGGCGATCCAGGTGCCGTTCTGGCTGGGCGTGGGGTCGGAGCCGTCGTCGGTGGGCTCGTCGTCGGACGGATCCACGTCGGTGTCGGACGGCGTGCCGCTCGGGCTGGCGGAGGCCGACGGGCTGACAGAGGCCGTAGAGGCGCTCGTGGTGGCCTGCGGCCGCGGCACCGCGGACGAGTCCGCCGTGGGCAACACCAAACCGAACAACAGCACCAGCACCGCAGCGGCCGCGGCCACTGCTCGGCTGATCAAACCTCGCCCCGACATGCCACTCCTTTCCGGCGACGCGCCGCACAGCATAGTGCCCGGCATCGCTTATTGAATGAACGCTCCGGCCAGAGCGATCAACACCAGAGCCACCAACACCCCGCTGACGATCAAGCGGCGCGATCGAGGGTTCACCAGGCCAATCTATGTCCACCCCCGAATCGGCGGGGTACGTTGGGCACATGGGCGAGTTGCGGCTCTACGCCATCGGCATCGACGAAGTGCGCGATGTCTTCTGCGCCTCCCCCGAGCTGGCCGCCGAGTTCCGTCGCATCGTCACCGCCGCCCATCCGCCGCAGACCACCCCCAAGGCGCCTGGCATGCTGGGCAAGCTCGGCCCGCTGTTCCGCCGTCCTGCCGAAGCACCGATCGTCCGGCCCGACACCCCTGTCGAGGCCGATGTCGCCGACCTGCTGGCCGGGCGCTACATCCGTCCGGAACGTCAGCCCGCCGCCTGGAAGCTGCTGGAGTCCTACCTGTCTGGCATGGCCTGGAGCCGGCACGGCATCGAGCTGGACGTGAACCGGTTCAACGATCTCGATTTCGACCTGGCCCGGGCGGGTCTGCACCCGCAGTTCGGGCTGGGCGCCCTGGTGAACAACGAGCTCGGACTGCCCTTGCAGACCTACCGAGGGCTGTCCACCGGGTACACCAAGCACGAGCAGGCGCTGCAGGCCGCCTCTGCCTGGCGCAACGCGCTGCCCCAGCTGTCGGCCGAGAACCGGGCGATCGCCGAGCCGTACGCGGCCTGGCTCGCCCAGTTTCACCACTACGGTCACGCGGCCCCGCAGCGGGGCCGTCCGGTGCCCGACCTGGTGGTGATCTACCGGGCATAGGCACCCACCGCTGGTTGAGCCTGTCGCAACCCCTGGTGAGAGCACTCCGTTTGAGGTTTCGACGTGTGCGGTCTCGACCGGCTCGACCGGCGAAAAAGCAGCGCCGCCCTAGACCAGCGCCATGATCGCGCCCTGCGCGAAGTAGATCACGAACAGGGCGGCCACCAGATAGATCAGCCAGTGCACGGCGCGGCCCTTGCCGACCACGAGTTTGATCAGTGCGTAGCTGATGAAGCCCGCACCGATGCCGGCGGTGATCGAGTACGTGAACGGCATCAGGGCCAGGGTGAAGAACGCCGGAATGCCCTGCTCCGGATCCTCCCAGTCGACGTGCACCACCTGCGACATCATCAGAAAACCCACGAATACCAGCGCCGGTGCCGCAGCCTCGGACGGCACCAAGTCGACCAGCGGCGCCAAGAAAGTGCTGAGCAGAAAGCCCGCACCCGTGACCAGCGACGCGATGCCCGTGCGGGCCCCCTCACCGACGCCGGCAGCCGATTCGATGTAGGCGGTGTTCGACGACACCGACCCGACACCGCCGGCGACGGCCGCGATGGAGTCGACCAGCAGAATCTCCTGGGTGCGCGGCGGGTTGCCGTCGTCTTGCAGCAGGTCACCCTCGGCACCGACCGCGACGATCGTGCCCATGGTGTCGAAAAAATCGCTGAGCAGCAGCGAGAACACCAGCAGCAGCAGGCCGAGCACGACCGCGGGCCCGCCGGCGAAGGCGCCGAACAGGTCTACCCGGCCGAGCAGCGTAAAGTCGGGGGTGTTGAACGAGCCGAGGGTGGGCACGTTGAGCATCCAGCCGGTGGGGTTGTCGTCGGTCTTGCCGCCCAGCTTCAGCACCGACTCCATGATCAGGGCCAGCACGGTTCCGCTCAGGACCGCGATCAGCATCGCCCCCTTCACCCGGCGCACGAAGAGCGTGACGAGCAGCATCAACACCACGACGAACAGCACGATCGGCCAGCCCTGCAACGAGCCGAGGATGCCCAACTGCACGATCGGGACGCCGGGGCGCACCACGCCGGCGTCGACCAGGCCGATGAACGCGATGAACAGGCCGATGCCCACCGAGATCGCCGAGCGCAGCGTGCGCGGAACGGCGTTGAAGACCGCCCGCCGAAACCCGGTGAGCACCAGAACGGTGATCAAGACACCCTCCCAGACCACCAGGCCCATAGCCTGCGGCCAGGTCACCTGCGGCGCGATCGTGTAGGCGACCACGGCGTTGAGGCCCAGGCCGCTGGCCAGCGCGAGCGGGAACCGGGCGTAGGCGCCCATCAGGATCGTGGTCAGACCAGCGATCAGCGCGGTGGCGGCAGCCACGGCGGCGATCGCGGCACTCTTGTCGGCGTCAGTCGCGGTGGCGAACGGCACGCCGGTGATCAGATTGCCCGCGACGTCGGGGGTGGTGCCGATGATCAGCGGGTTGAGCACGATGATGTACGCCATCGTGAAGAAGGTGACCAGGCCCCCGCGAACCTCACGGCCAAGCGTCGACCCGCGTTTGCTGAGCTCGAAATACGAGTCCAGTCCGGACTGTGCCGGGGCGGCCCGGCGCACCGCCTTCGGCGACGAGTTGACCATGGAGCCCAGGCTATTGACGACGCGCGGCGCCTACAGTGATGTCCGTGAGCCAAGACGACCAGGAGCACCACCTGCCAGCCCTGCAGGCACCGGTGAAGGCACTCGACCCGCACGGGGTGCAGATCGTCGGGCTGGGCACGGCCATGTTCGTGGCCGGCACGCTGCTGTGCTGGTGGCAGCTTCCGGCGCTGGTGGGCATCGGCAAGGCATGGTGGCTGTCGACCGCGCTGGTCGGCAGCGGCATCGGCACGCTGGCCCTGATCGTGCTGCTGGCGCTACGCCGACGCCGCCTGGGCTGACCTGTGATCAGCGTTCGTCGCGGGGGCGCCACTGCACGCCGACCGGGCCGGTGTAGACCTGGCGCGGACGGTAGATGCGCGCCTTAGGGTCGTCGTTGATCTCTTTCCAGTTGGCGATCCAGCCCGGCATGCGCCCGATCGCGAACATGACGGTGAACATCTCCATCGGAATGCCGATGGCGCGCAGCAGAATACCCGAGTAAAAGTCGACGTTGGGGTACAGCCGGCGAGCGATGAAGTACTCGTCCGACAGCGCCGCCGCTTCGAGTTCGCGGGCGATGTCGAGCAGCGGGTCGGTCTTGGAGAGCTGGCCCAGCACGTCGTCCACGGCCTTCTTGAGAATTTTGCTGCGCGGGTCGAAGTTCTTGTAGACGCGGTGCCCGAAGCCCATCAGCTTCACGCCATCGTCCTTGTTCTTCACCTTGCGCACGAACTCGGCCACCGGCAAGCCCGAGGCGTGGATCTGCTGCAGCATCTGCACCGCAGCCACGTTCGCCCCGCCGTGCAGCGGCCCCCACAACGCGCAGACACCGGCGGCGCAACTAGCGAACAGGTTGGCCTTGGACGACCCCACCATGCGCACCGTCGAAGTGGAGCAGTTCTGCTCGTGGTCGGCGTGCAGCATCAGGAACAAGTTGAGCGCCGCCGCCACCTCGGGGGTCGCCTCGTAAGGCTTGTAGGGCATCGAAAACATCATGTGCAGAAAGTTCTCGGCGTATTTCAGGTCGTAGCGCGGGTAGACCAGCGGCTCACCCACCGACGACTTGTACGACGCAGCCGCGATGGTGCGCACCTTCGACATCAGCACGGCGGCAGCCCGCTCCATGTCTTGATCGTCGCGAATATCGGTGACCCCCGCGTCGTGGGCACTGAGCGTGTTGATCATCGCCGACAGGATCGCCATCGGCGGAGCGCTCTGCGGAAAGGCGTTGAAGTGCTTGCGCATCACCTCGTCGATCATCGCCGACTCAGACAGCAGCGCCGAGAACCGCTCCCGCTCGGCGACGGTCGGCAACTGGCCGAAGATCACCAGCCAGGCCGTCTCGACGAACGACGAACGACCCGCGATCTCTTCGATCGGAATGCCGCGGTAACGCAGAATGCCCGCGTCGCCGTCGATGTAGGTGATCGCGGAGCGGCACGACCCGGTGTTTCCGTAGCCGTCGTCGAGGGTGATGTAGCCGGTGGTGTCACGCAGCTTCGCGACGTCGATCGCCCGCTCCCCCTCGCTACCCACGTAGGTGTCGAGTTCGTAGACGTTGCCGTCGAGTTCGAGTCGCGCTTTTTCGGCCATGTCTTCTCCTCGGGCGAGTGGTTGCCGCGGGGACACGATAACGGGTCGCACCACCCCCGCGTCGAGGGGGTAGAGAGTTCGCGGACGAGCTAGAGCGGACGAACTAGAACAGTCCGGCGTCGAGTGACACCGTGTCCCACACCGGGGTGGCCAGTTGCTCGCCGCGGCTCGGCTCGGTCACGTCGGAATGCGCGCCGCAGCCGTGCTCACGGTTGACCACCCGTCCGTCGCTGGGGGTGTACTCGTTGGCGCAGACGCCGAAGACGCGTCCGATCGGCCCATTCAACGCGACGAAGTATGCGCAGGTCTCACAGCTGGCGGGCGCCTGGGAGGTCATCGCGTTGTCGGGCCCGCCGGGGCCGAGCAGCCAACGCTCCACGGCCTCGTCGCGTCCGTAGGGCGACAACACCCGCTCGCGACCCAGCCCCAGCTCAGCCACCACGGCCCGGGTGGCGGCCCATTCGGCCGGATCGGTGTCGGGGGGCACGTCGGCGGCGGTGAAGCCGGGCTCGACCCGCGGGTCGTTGTCGGGCGTCGGCATCAGCACCCCGGGGGTGAGGTCACCGGCCCCGATGCGCTCGGCCCACGGCACCCAGCGGGGGGCGAGCAACGAGTGCTCGCCGGGCAGCAGGGTGACCTCACTGACCGTCACCACCCTGGCCCGCGCGGCGCGCGCCACGGTGACTTGCCACGCCCAGCCCGGGTAGCCGGGGTGGGTACAGGCGAACCGATGCGTGACCACCCGGACGTCCTCTGCCGCCACCCCCAGGTGATCGCCGACCCCCATCACGCCGGCTCGCGCCACCGCCGCGTCACGGGCCAGCTCGACCGCCTCGGCACAGGCGCGGTCGAGCAGTTCGGCCACCGGCATGGCTCAGAGCTCCAGTTCGTCGGCGACGGCCCGGAGCACCGCGGCGACTTTGCCGGCGACCTTGGGGTCGGGGTGCCGCCCCCGCTTGTAGCCGTTGCCGATGCCGTCGAGCATCTTGATCAGGTCTTCGACGATCAACGCCATCGCGTCGGGCGACTTGCGGGACGCCTTCGACAGCGACGGCGGCGCCTCAAGCAGGTGCACGCTGAGCGCCTGCTCGCCGCGCTTGCCGTCGACCACGCCGAACTCGACCTTCTGGCCGCGCTTGAGGCTGGTCACGCCGTCGGGCAACGCCGAGGCCCGGACGAACACGTCGTCGCCGCCCTCGTCCTTGGAGACAAAGCCGAAGCCCTTCTCCGCGTCGTAGTACCGCACTCTGCCAGTAGGCATGACCAACTCCTGTTCGAAACTGCTTGCGGGCGTGCCGGAGGGCCGGCGTCGTTGACCCGCATCAACAAGGGTATCGAACGCCTGGCGACCCGGCATCTGCTGCGGCCCGACCCGAATCGCCGGTGACTATCATGAGCCCATGGCGAACTGGACGGACGGGCCCGAGTACGCGCCCACCGAGCGTCCAGCAGCTTTCGAGACGCCGCCGATGCCCCCGCTGGAGGTGCCGCCGGTGGTGCCGAACCCGGCCGCCGGGGCGCCGGTGACCCGGCCGGTCTGGCAGCCGCCGCAGGCCGCCACCGTGCCACTGGACGCCCTCGTGCCCCGCTCGGGCCTCGACCCGCGCAGCCCCACGGCGCCTTTCACCACCACCAGTTCGCTGGCCACCGCCGGCACGGCCTGGGGTTCGGCGCATTCGGCCACCGGCACGCTCGCACACCCGGGCTGGACGCCCGACCAGCCGCTCGCCACCACCGCGCCGGTCAACAGTTCGGCGACCCGGCCGGACCAGACCTCGTGGCCGGCACCCACCGAGGCGGCGCCGCCACGCGCGCTCGATTTTCCGCCCCCCACCCAGCCGCCGGTTTTTCCGCAGCGCGGCACCCCGGACTGGTTCGCGCCGCCGGTGCAGGGCCAGCGACGCCCCCCGGATCAGACCGTCACGGTCGCACAGATGTGGCAAGCGGCGACGCCGGGACTGATCATCGTGCTGATCGTTGGCGCCCTGCTCTCGCCACTGTCGGTGGTGATGCTCGGCGTGGCCGCCCTGCTGGCCGGCCGGGTGCGTTACCGGCTCACCCAGGTGCGCCGCGTATTCGCCTGGTCGTTCGTACTGCTGGCCGTGGTGGGCGCGCTGAGCCTGTTCAACAACGACCTCGACCTCGAAGCCGCCTGGTCGGTGCTGTCGGGCTGGGCCCAGTTGCTGTGCTGGGCCGTTCCGCTCATCGTGCTGCTGCAGGTCGGCGCGGGCATTCGCGCCAACGAACCGCCCACCCGGCCGTAGGGAACGAGGGAACCATGGACTCCTCCAACGGCCTGGGCCGGCCCGGCTCCGACGCACCCGACTTCGACGGGCCGGCGAGCAATCCACCTGCGCCGCCAGCCACCCAGCAGTACCCGGCGCAACCGTACGGACAGGGCGCGTACCCGCCCCCGGCGCAAACCGGCTACCCGCCCCCGACCCAGACCGGGTGGGCGCCGCCCGGGCAACCCCCCTACGCTCCCGGCGGGTACCCGCCACCGGCGCAAACCGGTCAACGGCCCCCCGGGCGCCCGGGGGGCGTCCGGGGATTCGTTCTGGCCGGTGCCGTCATCGTGGTGCTCATCGGCGGGTTGCTGGCTTGGCAGTTCCTGGGCCCACAGGCATCACCCCCGGCAGCGGCCAGCGCCAGCGCGTCCGCGCAGCCCTCACCCAGCGGCTCTACCGAGCCCACCGTGGTGCGCGCCAGCCCCACCGCGCAACCCACCACCAGCACCCCGGTCACCGGCGGCGGCATCGGGAAGGCGGTCGACTTCAACACCAACGGCGGTTCGGCCCGGGTGACCCTCACCGGTGCCAACTGGGCCGACAACGGCGTCATTTCCCCCGACGACGGCGAGTCGTACCTGATCGTCGACCTGACCTTCGTGGGCGTGTCGGGAACCGTGACCACCGGGCCCTTCTTCACCGCGATCACCGATTCGCGCGGCGAGAGCCAGATGATGACGATCGGGGCAGCGCTGAGCCACCAGCTCCCGATGCGCACGCTCACGGCGGGCCAGACCAACACCGGGCAGGTCGCTTTTGCCGTGCCCCGCGGAGCCGTCACCTTTCAGGTACTCGACGAACTGCTCGACCCGGTGGTCACGGTCGATCTTCCGGGCTGATGAGCGAACCGTTCCGCACCCGCAGCTTCGTGGCGCTCGATCCCGGCTCACGGCCCGTGCGGCGCCGCAGCGCCGTGCGGGTGATGGTCAGCGACGGCAGCAGCGTGCTGCTGCTGTCCGACACCGACCCCGGAGCACCCGGCACCCGCTGGTGGGTCACCCCCGGCGGCGGCATCGACCCGGGCGAGCAGCCGGCGCAGGCTGCCGTGCGGGAACTGGCCGAAGAGACCGGACGAGCGGTCGACCCGGCCGACCTCGTCGGCCCGGTGCTGCGCCGGGTGGTGATTCACGGCTACAGCGACCAGGTGCTGGTGCAGGCCGAGCTCTTCTACCTCTTGCCGGTGCCGGCGCCGTTCGAGCTCGACACCTCGGGGTTCACCGACGACGAGAAGATCACCATCGCCGCCTGGGCCTGGCACCCGGTCGAGCAGCTCGCCGGCTTGCCCGATCCCGTCTGGCCGGCCGGATTGGCCGATCTGCTGGCGCTGGCCGACCGTCCGGCCAGCTGGCCCGTCGATGCCGGCGTGGTCGAGGAGTCGACCGTGAACGCCGGCGAGCTGGGCCGGCGGGCTGCCCTAGACTGCACGGGTTTCCCCGACCCTGAGGCGTGATGACCACCACTGCGGACGCTGCCGACGAACACCGGCTGCTGCAACGCTTCTTGTGGCTCTCGCTGGCCACGGCGGTGGCGACCGTCACCCTCAAGGTGATCGCCGCCGCGATCACGAACTCGGTCGGCATGTGGTCCGACGCCCTCGAATCCACGGTCAACCTGTTGGCCGCCGGCGTAGCCCTGTGGGCTTTGCGGCTGTCGGCCCGACCGGCAGATCACAATCACGATTTCGGGCACGGCAAGGCCGAATACCTCTCGGCGGCGGTCGAGGGCACGCTGATCATCGTGGCCGCCGTCGCGATCATCTGGGGCGCGGTGCAGCGCTTTCTCAACCCGGTCGCGCTCGAGAGCGTCGGGTTGGGCATCGTGCTGGCCACGGTGGCCTCGGTGCTGAACCTGATCACTGGGCTGCTGCTGATCAGAGCCGGCCGGCGATACCGGTCGATCACCTTGGAGGCCGACGGCAAGCATCTGATGGCCGATGTGTGGACCTCGGTGGGCGTGCTGGTCGGCATCGGTGTGGTCGGTCTCACCCACATCTACTGGCTCGACCCGGTGATCGCCTTCGCGGTCGGGGTGAACATCGTCTTCACCGGCTACGGCCTGGTGCGGCGCTCGGTGGTCGGCCTGCTCGACGCCACCCTGCCGCCCGACGAGGTGGTGCAGATTCAGCGGGCGCTGGCGCCGCTCACCGACGACCCGCGGGTGCACCTCACCGACCTGCGTACCCGCGAGTCGGGGCGGCAGCGCTTCGTCCAGGCGACCCTGACGGTGCCGGGTGAGTGGACGGTCAGCCGCAGCCACGAGCTGGCCGACCAGGTGGAACACGAAGTCGAGCGGGTGCTGCCCGGCACCGTCACCTTCGTGCACGTCGAGCCGGCCGACTGAATCAGCCGACTGCGTGCCGCATCTGGGTGTCGATCAGCCGCCGCCACGAACCCACCAGTTCGGGGTCGACGTAGGCCTTGTACGACCCCAGCGGACGCGCCGCGGTGCCGATATGAAAGGCCCGGACCCCGGCCCTGGCCAGCCACGGCACGTGATCGGGGTGCAGCCCGCCGCCGGCCATGATCACCCCGGCCTGCCACGCGTCGGCGCGGGCCCGGGCCAGCACGTCGTCGAGCCCGTGTTCGAGCCCTCGCGCCGAGCCGGCGGTGAGCACCTGATCGAGGCGCGGCAGCCGGCGCAACGTGGCCCAGCCCCGGTCGGGGAACAGGCACGAGTCGATCGCCCGATGGAACGTCCAGGGCCAGTCGCCGTCGGCGACCAGTTCGGTCACCACCTGTGGATCGACCTCGCCAAGCCCGTTGAGAAAGCCCAGCACCATGCCGTCGGCGCCGGCGTCGACGAAGCTGGCGATCAGCCCCCGCAGCCGGACGGCCTCGCCACCGTCGGTGCCGAACCCGGCCCGTAGCCGCACCATTACCCGTAACTGCACCGAGGTGGCGGCCCGCACCTTGGCGACCAGAGCCGGCTCAGGTGACGTCCCGCCGTCGTCGAGGGTGCCGCACAGCTCGATCCGGTCGGCCCCACCGGCCTCGGCGCGCTCGGCATCAGCCGCATGCAGCGCGATCACTTCGAGCAGCCCGCTCATGCCCCCATCATGGGTGAAGGTCCTAGCCGCACGGCGGCAGACACGCGGGATGGGTCTGTGGCTCCGGCTCAGAATCAGCCGACGCCGCCGACCACGGCGAAGGGGCCGGACGCCGAAGCGTCCGGCCCCTTGCCGTGGTGTGGCGGGTGACTCAGAAGTCCATGCCGCCCATGCCGCCGTCGCCGCCGGCCGGCACGGCCGGAGCCTTCTCGGGCTTGTCGGCGATGACCGCTTCGGTGGTCAGGAACAGGGCCGCGATCGAGGCGGCGTTCTGCAGCGCCGAGCGGGTCACCTTGGCCGGGTCGATGATGCCGGTAGCCAGCAGATCGACGTACTCGCCAGTGGCCGCGTTCAGGCCCTGGCCGGCGGGCAGGTTGCCCACCTTCTCGGCCACGACACCGCCCTCGAGACCGGCGTTCGACGCGATCTGCTTCAGCGGAGCCGCGCACGCGCCCAGCACGATCTGCGCGCCGATGGCCTCGTCACCGACCAGGTCGGCCAGCGAAACCTGCTTGGCGGCCTGCAGCAGCGCCACGCCGCCGCCGGGCACGATGCCCTCTTCGACGGCCGCCTTCGCGTTGCGGACGGCGTCCTCGATGCGGTGCTTGCGCTCCTTCAGCTCGACCTCGGTGGCCGCGCCGACCTTGATCACGGCGACGCCGCCGGCCAGCTTGGCCAGCCGCTCCTGCAGCTTCTCGCGGTCGTAGTCCGAATCGCTGTTCTCGATCTCCTTGCGGATCTGCGAGACCCGTCCGGCGATCTGGTCGGAGTCACCGGCACCCTCGATGATGGTGGTCTCGTCCTTGGTGACCAGCACCGAACGAGCCCGGCCCAGCAGCTCCAGGGTGACGGCGTCCAGCTTGAGGCCGACCTCCTCGGAGATGACCTGGCCACCGGTGAGGATGGCGATGTCGGTCAGCATGGCCTTGCGGCGGTCGCCGAAGCCGGGAGCCTTCACGGCAACCGACTTGAAGGTGCCACGGATCTTGTTGACGATCAGGCCGGCCAGGGCCTCACCGTCGGTGTCCTCGGCGATGACCAGCAGCGGCTTGCCCGACTGCATGACCTTCTCGAGCACCGGCAGCAGGTCTTTCAGCGAGGACACCTTGCTGTTCGCGATCAGCACGTAGGGGTCGTCCAGGACGGCCTCCATGCGCTCGGGGTCGGTGACGAAGTACGGCGAGATGTAGCCCTTGTCGAAGCGCATGCCCTCGGTCAGCTCGAGGTCGAGCCCGAAGGTGTTGGACTCCTCGACCGTGATCACGCCCTCTTTGCCGACCTTGTCCATCGCCTCGGCGATGATCTCGCCGACGGTCGGGTCGGCGGCCGAAATCGACGCGGTGGCGGCGATCTGCTCCTTGGTCTCGACGTCGGTGGCCTGGCTGGCCAGCGACTCGACGATCGCCGCGACGGCCTTCTCGATGCCCTTCTTCAGGCCCATCGGGTTGGCGCCCGCGGTGACGTTGCGCAGGCCCTCACGGACCATGGCCTGAGCCAGCACGGTCGCGGTGGTGGTGCCGTCGCCGGCAACATCGTCGGTCTTCTTGGCGACCTCTTTGACCAGCTCGGCGCCGATCTTCTCGTAGGGGTCCTCGAGCTCGATCTCTTTGGCGATGGAGACGCCGTCGTTGGTGATGGTGGGGGCACCCCACTTCTTCTCCAGCACGACGTTGCGGCCCTTGGGGCCGAGCGTCACCTTCACCGCGTCGGCGAGGATGTTCATGCCCCGCTCGAGGCCGCGGCGGGCCTCAACGTTGAATTCGATCAGTTTTGCCATCGGTACAGGCAATCCTTCGCATCGGTGGGCTGGGCCCACGGTTGGTCTGATTCGACAGTCAGCATCGATGCCCGCGACGGACGGCCAGTTGGCCTCACCGGGCTGACCGGGTGGCACTCTCATGGTGAGAGTGCTAACACCATGTTTAGCACTCGCCCCTGTCGAGTGCAAACGATCCGGCGCGTTTCCAGGGGTGGCGGCGTCCGCCGATCGGGGAGCAGACTTGGCCCATGGCGACCACGGGCGCACCACCGGCACTGAGCCGCGTGCACCGGGTTCGACAGGTCGGCAACCTGGTGAACCTGTCGTCGCTGCTCGGGCAGGGGGTCGCTCGGCTCGGACGAGCGCGGCTCAGGCCAGGCCCGAAGGGGTTGACGCGCCCTTTCTGCCGCTCTACGCACTCGCCGCCGGCTGGTCGTGGCTGCGCACCGGAGACACGGCCTCGGCGAACTTCTTCGAACGCAATGCCGGCCTGCTGCGCGGCGGGTATCACGGGGCGCCGGTCAGCAACGTCGGGTTCCGGCGGCTCGGCCGACGGCTTCAGACCTTGATCGAGAACCCTAGCCGCTTGGCCGAGCGCTCCCGCTGACGGGTGGCGCGCTGGCGACGCAGCCGCTTCACCAGCAGCGGGTCGTGGGCCAACGCCTCGGGTGTGTCGATCAGGTCGTTGAGCAGTTGGTAGTACCGCGGTGCCGACAGGTCGAAACGTTCGCGAATCTCTGCCTCTTTGGTGCCGGCGAACGACCACCACTGCTTCTCGAACTCCAGAATCGCGGCAGCGCGCTCACTCAGCGACGCCTCCGGGCGGGCCACAGGGTCGGACATAGGCGTCATTCTAGGTCGAAATCACAGCGCTGTCATTCGCCCGAACCCGGGCCTCGACGCGGGCACGAACGCGGCCACAGGGGTCGGCTACAGTGAAATGCGGCGGTGCACGCGGGGTGCGGCGCTCAGCTACCAAGGATCTGTGATGCAGCCACTCAGCGGCACCGTGCAGCGGTACGACTGGGGCACCACCGACGCCATTGCCTCGATTCTCGACCGACCCGCCGACGGACGTCCGGTAGCCGAATACTGGCTGGGGGCGCACGCATCCTCGCCGTCCCGGCTCGGCTCGGGCACGCTGGCGGAGCACATCGATTCGACCCCCGGCGTGCTGGGCAAGCGCAGCCGAGCGGCCTTCGGGCCGCACCTGCCGTACCTGATGAAGCTGCTGTCGGCCCGGCACGCGCTGTCGATTCAGGCCCACCCCTCGCGCGAGCAGGCCATCGACGGGTTCGCCCGCGAGTCACGCGCCGGCACCCCGCTGGACGCGCCCGAGCGCATCTACAAGGACGCTTGGCCCAAGCCCGAGATTCTGATCGCGCTGGAGGAATTCGACAGCCTGGCCGGCTTTCGCGACCCCCACCAGACCGCCGCTCTGTTCGCGGCGCTCGGGGTGGCCGAATCACTCGACTCGGTGATCGGCCCGCTCACCGAGCGCAAGGGCCCGGCGGCGCTGGCCGAGGTGTTTCTCGACGTGCTCAGCCTCGACGGCGAACGCCGGCACCTGGTCGACGAGACGGTGGCGGCGGCCATGCAGCACCGCCACGACGACGGCACGGTGGGCGAGTTCGCCCGCACGGCCCTCGAGCTCGACGCGGTCTTTCCCGCCGACCGCGGAATCCTGGCGGCCTTGTTGATGAACCGCATCACCTTGCACCCGGGCGAGGCGCTGTTCGTGCCCCCCGGCATGATGCACGCCCACCTGCGCGGCACCGGGGTCGAGGTGATGGCCAACTCCGACAACGTGATTCGCGGCGGCCTGACCAATAAGCACATCGACGTGCACGAGCTGATCACCGTGGTCGACTTCAACCCATGGCTGCCCGAGGTGCTGCACCCGCGGCGGACCCGTCGGGGAGTGTTGAAGTACCAGACGCCCTGCAGCGAGTTCGAGGCCTGGCGACTGCTGGTCGACCGCAGCTCAGGCCCGGTGCGGGTGCCGGGTCGCGGCTCGGCCCGCATTCTGCTGGCCGTCGAAGGCTCCTGCGTGCTCGGCGACGGCCGCACCACCGTGCAACTGCCCCGAGGCCGGGCGGCGTTCCTCTCGGCCGACGAGCGCGACGTCTTCGTCACGGGTGACGCACAGGTCTACGGCAGTTCGTCCGGCATCCGCTGACCCGGTCCGAACTGGTCGAGAACCCCCACCCGGTACGGCACAATGAAGGTCGGGCCACGCGGCCCGGTGCCTCCGTAGCTCAGTTGGTAGAGCGCCCGCCTTGTAAGCGGATGGTCGCGGGTTCGATTCCTGTCGGAGGCTCGTGACTGCACAGTCTTCGACCGGCCAGAGCCAGTGGGCGCAGATCATCGCCCGCGACCCGGGGCATTCGCAGCGCTACATCGACCGGTTCGCCATGCTGGCCGCCCAGGGCCACGACCTGGTCGGCGAGGCCCGGCTGATCGATGCCATGGTGCCCCGCGGCTCCACGATTCTCGATGCGGGCTGCGGGCCCGGACGGCACTGCGGGTACCTGCACCGGGCCGGGCACACGGTGGTGGGCGTCGACCTCGACCCGGCGCTGATCGACGAGGCGCAACGGGCCGAGCCCGGCCCGCACTACCTGGCGGCCGACCTGACCGGTTTCGAACTGCCCCAGTCGTGGCCGCAGCGGTTCGACGCGATTCTCTGCGCCGGCAACGTGCTGGGCTTCGTGCACCCCGACACCCGCCGTCCGATTCTGGCCGGTTTCGCGGCCCGGCTGGCCGACGGCGGACGAGTCGTGGCCGGCTTCGGCGCCGGCCGGGGCTACCACTTCGCCGACTTCTTTGCCGACGCCGAGGCGGTCGGCCTGGTTCGCGAACAGACCTTCTCGACCTGGGATCTGCGACCGTTCGCTGCAGACTCGGGTTTCGTGGTGGCGGTGCTGGGTCTGGCCTGACCGCCAAACCTCACCCTCGATCGAGGGTGAACCTCCGGCGTATAGGGTCGAAGCATCCCCCCCACCCCAGGAGCCCCGATGACCCCGAGCCCCACCCCCTCGAGCCAGGCCGACTCGCAGCCGGACGTCCCACCGGCACCCTCCACACCAGCACCATCCGTACCTGCCCCGGCGGCACTGCCCGGGCCGGCCTTCGTTGCCACCCGGCCAGCCAAACAGCCCGGCGCGTTCCGGCGGGGGTTCGGGCTCGGCGCCGGAGCCGGGCTGGGTGCCGGCAGTGTGCTGCTCGTGCTCGCCGTCGTCGGTTCGCTGATCTCAGCCCTGGTGTTCGGCGCCACCGCCGCGGCGGTCGGCCAATCCGCCGGCCCCCGGGTCAGCACGCTGCAGACCGTCTGGGGCAGCGACATCGCCGACCGGGCGAACACCGTGCTGGCCATTCCCGTGGAGGGCGTGATCATGGCCGACGGCGGCGACGGGTTCTCGCTCACCCAGTCGAGCTACGGCTACGAGCTGGCGCGCACCATCGACGCCCTGACCGCGAACGACGCCGCCGGGCTGCTGTTGCTGATGAACACCCCGGGCGGCACCATCAACGGCTCCCGCGCCATCGCCGATGCCGTCGAGCGCTACCAGAGCCGCACCGGCAAGAAGGTGGTCGCCTACGTGCAGGGTATGTCGGCCTCGGGCGGCATGTACGCCATGGCCGGAGCCGACAAGATCGTCGCCGACCACGGCACCCTGGTCGGCAGCATCGGCGTCATCTTCGGCCCGTTCGAGCGTTACAAGAACGTCGTGGCCACCTCGGGCGGCCTGGTCACCTCGGGCGTGACCACCACGGGCGGAATCACCCAGGAGTACCTGACCCAGGGCACCGGCAAGGACTTCGGCAACCCCTATCGCGACATGACCGCGCGGGAGCGCAAGGTGTTCAGCCAGGGCATCGCCAACGAGTACCAGGCGTTCGTGGCATGGGTCTCGAAGCACCGCAACATTCCGGCCGCGACGATCACCGACCAGCTCGGCGCGTTCATCTTCGACCCTCAGACGGCGGTGGCGAACGGGCTGATCGACGCCCAGCTCGGGCCGGACGAGGCATTCCGCGACACGGTCACGCTGATGGGCCTGGACCCGTCCACGGCCCGGATCGCCAAGCGCGCCGCGCCCACCGCCCTGGAACAACTGCTGGGGGCCTCCGCGCGGGTGTACGGCTACCAGGCGGTCGCCCCGTACGGCGCCAAGGCGTCCGCCGTGATCTGCGCCGGAGCCCCGCAGCCGCTGCTGTGGCACGGCCCGGTGACGTCGTACTGCGGCTGAGGCCCAGGAAACGCCGATTTCGCTGGTCGAGCCTGCCGAGGCCTCCGATCTACCCCTGCGGCACGGGGTTTCGACACGCTCAACCAGCGATGGTCGCGTTGCTCAGCGCTTTCTTCCAGCAGGAAGTCAGCCGCGGCAGCGGGTGACTTCATAGAGGGCGATGCTCGCCGCCACCGAGGCGTTCAGCGACTCGACCGCCGACGTGATCGGAATCGACACCAGCACGTCGCAATTGTCACGCACCAGGCGCGAGAGTCCCTCGCCCTCGGAGCCCACCACCAGCAGCACCGGGCCGTCGACCCCGGGAATGCCGGCCACGTCGAGGTCGGCCTCGCCGGCCAGCCCGGCCACCACGAAGCCCGCCTCGCCGTACTGCTTGAGCGTGCGGTTCAGGTTGCCCGCCCGGGCGACCGTGAGTCGTGCCGCGGCTCCCGCGGAGGTCTTCCACGCCGCTGCGGTCACCTGCGCCGAGCGGCGCTCGGGAATGATCACGCCGGCGGCTCCGAACGCCGCGGCCGAGCGGATGATCGCGCCCAGGTTGCGGGGATCGGTGACCTGGTCGCAGGCGATCACCAGTGCCGGGTCGGGCGCATCCAGGGCTGCCGCGAGCAGGTCGTCGGGGTGGGCGTACTCGAACGGCGGCAGTTGCAGGGCCACTCCCTGGTGCACACCCCCGCCGGTGAGCTTGTCGAGCTCTGAGCGGGTGGCCGCCAGCAGCGCGATGCCGTGGTCGGCGGCGTACTTCAGAATGTCGCGCAGCCGGTCGTCACGCTCCACACCGTCGGCCACGTAGGCCCGCCTGACCGGCAGCCCGGCCTGCAGCGCTTCAAGCACCGGGTTGCGGCCGAACACCCAGTCGTCACCGGCGCGCGGGGTGTCGCGTCGGGGCCGGTTGCTCCGGCCCTGACCGGACGTGGTCTTGCCCGGCTCGTTCGGCCTGCGCTTGCGATACGCCTTGTGGTAGGGACGATCCTCGGCCTTCGGCGTCGGACCCTTGCCCTCCAGGCCGCGCCGCACCCGGCCCCCGGAGCCGGCGGTGTTGCCACTGCCAGTGCCCTTGCCGCGCTTGCGGACGGCACCTTGACGAGACGAGTTTCCGGGCATCAGGCCTCCAGGCTCCAGCGCGGGCCGTTCGGGGTGTCGTCCACCTTCAGGCCCAATTTGTTCAGGGTGTCGCGAACGGCGTCTGCCGCCGGCCAGTCCTTGCGGGCCCGAGCCTGGGCGCGCTGCTCCAGCAGCGCCCCGACCAGGCCGTCGACCACGGGTTTCAGGTCGTCCCCGGCGGCGGCGTCGGCCCACTCGGGCGACGCGGGGTCGAGACCGAACACCCGCAGCATCATCCCCACCGCCGCCTGCGCGGCCCGCACCGCTTCCAGGTCACCGGCTTCGAGCGCGAGGTTGCCCTCCTTGACGGTGCCGAACAGCACCGCCAGTGCCGTCGGGGTGCCGAGGTCGTTGTTCATCGCGGCCGAGAACTCCTGCGGTAGCCGCGCCGCGTGTCCGAACGGCAGATCCGGTCCCGCCGCCGCCGCCCGTTGCAGAAAGCTGTCGATCCGGGCCAACTGGGCTGCCGCCTCGGCCAGCGACGCTTCGCTGAGCTCGATCGCCGAACGGTAGTGCGGCCCGGCCAGCCAGAGCCGGACGGCCCGTCCGCCGTGCTTGGCGACCGCCGCGGCCACATCGGCGGTGTTGCCCAGCGACTTCGACATCTTCTCGCCGGCCATGGTCACCCAGGCATGGTGCATCCAGTGCCGGGCGAAGCCGCGACCTGCGGCGCGCGACTGGGCCTGTTCGTTCTCGTGGTGGGGAAAGCGCAGGTCGAGGCCGCCACCGTGAATGTCGAAGGTTTCACCGAGGTACTTGCCGGCCATCGCCGAGCACTCGATGTGCCAGCCCGGACGCCCGCGCCCCCACGGGCTGAGCCACGATGCGGTTCGTGGCTCGGACGGCTTGTGCGACTTCCACAGCGCGAAGTCGCGCGGGTCGCGCTTGCCGCGCGAATCCTCACCCTCAGCGGGTTCGAGGTCGTCGGCCCGCTGCCCGGTCAGCTCACCGTAGGCGGGCCAACTGGCGACGTCGAAATAGACGTCGGCGGTGCCCTCGATCTGGTAAGCGTGCCCGCGCTCGATGAGCTCGCCGATCAACTCGATCATCTCGGGCACGTGCCCGGTCGCGCGCGGTTCGTAGGTCGCGGGCACGCCGAGCGAACGGAACGCCGCACCGAATGCCTGCTCGTAGCGGTAGGCGTGGGCCCACCACTGGTGACCGGCTTCGGCCGCCTTGGCGAGAATCTTGTCGTCGATGTCGGTGACGTTGCTGACCAGGGTGACGGCATGGCCGGTGAACTCCAGCCAGCGCCGCAGCACGTCGAAGTTCACCCGGCTGCGCATATGCCCCAGATGCGGAGCGCCCTGCACGGTGGGCCCGCACACGTAGATCGACACCCGGCCGGGCCGCAGAGGTTGAAACTCGACGATCTCGCGGCGCAGGCTGTCGTACAGGTGGAAACTCACCGGCCGAGTGTACCGAGGCTCAGCCCTTGGCCCGGCGCAGGGCGGCGATGTCGAGCACGCCGGTCGGTTCGGGAAGGTCTTCAGCGTCGACCTCCCACGGGTCTTCGGGCATGGCGCCCTCTTCGTCGAGGTAGCCCTGGCTGGGGTCGAACGGGTTGGCCAACTGCCGGCTGCCCTCATTGAGCGGACGACTGTTGATCGCCTCATCGGGCAGGCCCTCGAGCACATCGCGAATGTAGCCGTGGGTAGCGTCGACCAGCGGCACGTCGCGGTGCTCACGCTGCGAGGCGTACCACCGGTAGTCGAGCACCTCGTGAAAGATCTGCGCCGCGTCGCGCTTGCCCCGCAGCCGGGCCGGAACGGCCGTCACCACCGGTTCGAAACTCTGGGTGAGCCATTGGTGCGCCACCAGCGCCTCGTCGGCGTGCTGCTGGTTGGTGCGGAACCGGAACGTATCGAGATCGTTGAGCAGCCGCCGGGCCTGGTTCTCTTCGACGTCGAGCCCGGTGAGCCGCAGCAGCCGCCGGGTGTGGTGCCCGGCGTCGACCACCTTGGGCTGAATCCGCACCCGCGAGCCGTCCGGTGAGGTGGTGATGTCGAGTTCGGCCACATCGAAACCGAGCGCGTTGAGCCGCCGCACCCGGCTCTCGATGCGGTCGAGTTCAGTGCCCGCGAACTCCTCGACGCCGGTGAGCTCAGCCCACAGCTCGCGGTAACGGGCGGTGATGGTGTCGACCAGTGCCAGTGGGTCGAGCGACTCGTCGAGCAGTTGCCCGGCCTCGAGGTCGCTGAACTCGCCGAACAGATTGGTGGTGGCGATCATCAGGTCGTGCTCGCGCTGGCCCTGGGTGAGCGCCACGTGCAGTTCGGCGGTCTCGGCGTCGACCAGGTAGGCGGCGAACTCGCCGGCGTCACGCCGGAACAGGATGTTCGACAGCGACACGTCGAGCCACAGAAAGCCGATCAGGTGCAGCCTGGCCAGCAGCACCACCATGGCGTCCAACAGCCGGCTCACCGTGTCGGGGCGGACGCCCTGGCTGAACAGTGAGCGGTACGGCAGCGAGAAGTCGAGGTGCCGGGTGATCAACACCGGGTCGAGCGGTTCACCGCCCACGCCGCGCCGGTCGGTGATCACCGCGAGCGGCTCGACGGCAGGGGTGTCTTCACGCGCCAATTCCTGCAGCATGCGGTACTCGTGCACGGCTGCGGTTTCGATGACCTCTTTGGCCGCATAGACGTCGCTGCCGACCTTGATGAAGCGCACGACGTGGCGCGAAATGCCGCGCGGGAGGGCAACCAGGTAGTCCTCGGGCCATTCGGCCAGGGGCAACTCCCAGGGCAGAGGAATGAGCCGCGAATCTGGCTTCGCCGACAGGATGCGGGGCATGGCAGATATTGTGCCAGCCCAAACCCACATTGCCGACGGGCCACCCCCCTGCGACGGCGGCCTCAGGCGGCGGCGGTGTCGCTCCGTTCGATCGCCTCGACGAGCGCGGTGGCCAGGGCGTCGAGTTCGACGCGCAGGGCGTCGACGACCCGGTCTTGCGCGTCGAACGACTCGCGCCCCGGGGCGATCACCGCCGGCAGCGGCCGGGCGCCGGCGATACGCAGGGTGAGGGTCAACTGCTCGGCCACCGTCGGGCCGGTCTTGGGGCTGAGCGGTGCGGTCAACAGGCCGACCGGCTTGCCGGCGATCACCGCCGCACCGCGGGGACGCGAGGCCGTGTCAATGGCGTTCTTCACCTCGGCGGCCATCCCGCCGTTGTAGGCCGGGCTGGCGATCAGCAAGCCGTCGGCCGCCGCGACCGCCGCGCGAAATTCGGTCACCGTGGCACCGCTATGGCCGGCGGCGTCCCGGTCGGCGTCGTAGAACGGCAGCGTGGTGAGGTCGAAGCCGGTCACCGTGGTGCCGGCGGGCAGCTCTTGCACAGCCGCTCCGGCCAGCCGCGCATTGATCGAGCCGCGCCGCGTGCTGCCGACGAGAACCAGGATGTTCATGACGTCACTCCATAAGTAGTCAATGTCTTGACTAAATCGTCGCGCACCGGGCCGAGAAAGTCAACTCGTTGACCATTTGCGCTACCATCGACCCATGGCAGGGCCGCAACCGATCGACGTCTGCGCGGCGGACGACGCGGGGCGCGCTCCGCTGCCTCGGCTGCTGGCCGAGGCCGAGGCCGTTTTCGCCATCGAATTCGACCGCCGGATGCGCACCAGCGAGTTCCCCAGCCTGTCTCTGGCCCACGCCCGCAACGTGCTGCGCCAATTGGGCGATGAGCCACGCCGGGCGAGCGACATCGCCACCGACTGCGGAGTGTCGAAACAGGCGCTCAGCCAACAGATCGCGCACCTCGAGCAGACCGGGCTGGTGCGCATCGTCCCGGACCCGACCGACGCCCGGGCCCGGCTGGTCACCCTGACCGAGGCGGGCATTCGCGCCCAGCACTTGGTGCGCACCCTCTTCGTCGAGATCGAGCGCGACTGGGCGGGTGAGTTCGGCGAGGACGACCTGGCGGCGCTGCGGCGCGTGCTGCAGGCCCTCTCGGGCCGCCGGCGCGTCAAACCCTGCTGAACTGCGCACACCACCGGGCGCAAACGCGGCACTGCCCCGGGCCGAAGCCCGGGGCAGTGCTGGTCGGCAGCAGCGTCACGACAGGCGTGCGCCGCTCTTATTGCTGAACACATGCAGCTTGTGGCCCTCGCCCGCGGCAAAGCGGACGGTGGTGCCGCGCTCCGGCGGGGTGCGACCCGACAGGCGGGCCACGATCTGCGGTGCCGACAGCTTCTCGTCGTCGCTGAGGCCAGACAGGGTGCCGTAGGTGAACGCGTCGGCGCCCAGCTCTTCGACCACGGCCACATCGACGGCGATGCCGTGATCGCCGAGTTCGAAGTCCTCGGGACGGATGCCGATGGTGAGGGTGCCCTCATCGCCGGCCTTGGCGAGCACGTCACGCGCGACGGGAACAGTCCAGTCACCGACCACGACGCCGTTCTCGTTGACCTTGCCGCTGATCAGGTTCATCGCGGGCGAGCCGATGAAGCCGGCCACGAACACGTTGCTCGGCTTGTCGTAGAGGGTCAGCGGGCTGTCGCACTGCTGCAGGATGCCGTCCTTCATCACCGCGACCCGGTCGCCCATGGTCATGGCCTCGACCTGGTCGTGGGTGACGTACACGGTGGTGACGCCGAGGCGGGTCTGCAGCGCGGCGATCTGGGTGCGGGTCGACACGCGCAGCTTGGCGTCGAGGTTCGACAGCGGCTCGTCCATCAAGAACACCTGCGGCTGACGAACGATCGCACGACCCATGGCGACGCGCTGGCGCTGGCCGCCCGACAGTGCCTTGGGCTTGCGGGCCAGGAAGCTCTCCAAGCCCAGCAGGTGCGCGGCCTCCATGACGCGGGCGTCACGCTCGGCCTTGGGCACGCCGGCCATCTTCAGGGCAAAGCCCATGTTGTCGCCGACGGTCATGTGCGGGTACAG
Organism: Micropruina sp.; assembly: GCF_047602085.1. Classification (GTDB taxonomy): domain Bacteria; phylum Actinomycetota; class Actinomycetes; order Propionibacteriales; family Propionibacteriaceae; genus Micropruina. The sequence goes on along the minus strand of NZ_JASGID010000002.1, from coordinate 700,082 downwards.
CGCGTAGTTCTGGAACACCATCGCGATGTCGCGGTCTTTGGGCGGCAGGTCGGTGACGTTGCGATCGCCGATCCAGATGGCACCGGCGTTCACCTCTTCGAGGCCGGCCAGCATGCGCAACGAGGTGGACTTGCCACAACCCGAGGGACCGACCAGAACCATGAACTCGCCGTCGCCTATCTCGAGGTTGAGCTTGTCAACCGCGGGGTGATCGGCACCGGGGTAGACGCGAGTCGCGTCCTTGAAACTAACTGTGGCCATGCCAACAATCCTTTCCACGGGCAGGTACGTGCCCGACGATCCGTAGTGGAAACCCATCGCGAGATGACGCGACGGCTGCATTTTCGCACGCGCAACGGCTTCGCTCAAACGTATTAGTGAGTTTCTGGACACGATTTCGGAGAAGCTGTCGCACCAGCCCCGAGCGGATCGGCGGGTAGGCTCCGCGGGGTGACGACGAACCCTGGCGACGGCATCGAACCCGACGCGACCGCCCGCGAGTGGTGGGAAGACCCCGGGCTGCCGTGGAAGCACAAACCCACCCGGGCCGACATCGCCTGCCTGTCGTGGATGGGGGTCGCCTCGCTCTACGGGCTGGTGCTGCTGCCGCTGCGTCCGGTGATGCTGGGTCTGGCGCCGCACCTGCTGGGGTCGCTGGGCTACCGCACCGGCCTGGTGATGGTGGGCGCCCTGGGTTCGGTCGGCGACCCGTGGTGGCCGCTGGTCGGAGTGCTCGGCAGCCTGGCGGCGATGAAATTCGACTGGATCTACTGGTGGGCCGGCAAGCTGTGGGGCCACGGCCTGATCGAGGTCTGGTCCGGACGCTCCGAACGCGCCCGGAGGCGCAACCAACGGGCCATCGCCTTCACCCAGAAGTACGAGACCTGGGCGATCTTCGTCACCTACCTGCCGATTCCGATCCCCGCGGCGGTGGTGTACGCGGCGCTCGGCGCGGCCGGCACCGGGATCAAGAAATTCCTGGCGGTCAGCTTCGCCGCCTCGCTGCTCAGCTCGGCGCTCTACATCTACCTGGGCTGGACGATCGGCGAACCAGCCGTGGAGTTGCTCAACAGCTACGGGAACCTGCTCTGGTACGTGTCGCTGGCCATGCTGGCCGGCATCATCGTGGTCGCCGTCTGGCGTGCCCGCACCGGCAAGAAGTCTTCGTCGGTGCCTGGGCCTGGCGTCTAGCCGCGGCAAGGGGTTTGCCCGAGCTCCGCCGGCGGTAGGCGCGTTGATCGGCGCTTCCTGGCCTCAGGTGCGCACGATCAGGTCGGCGCGTTGCCTGGTGCCGTCGGCGCCGAAGAGCTCGCGCTCCTGGGCCGCCCAGCGCTCCCAATTCGGCCGGTAGGCCTCGCCGTCACGTTCGATGCCCCGAATCATCCGGGTGTCGTGGTCGGCCTCGACCCACACCCGCGCGGCGATGAACGGCGCGGCCGGGTCCACGGTGCTGGCACAGCCCTCCACGATCAGCACCGGCGCCCCCGGAACCTCGACCCACTCGGCCCAGGTCGACGTGTTCCAGTCCCAGCGGCGATAGCCGGCCGGTGCGCCACAGGCCAGCGGGCGCAGCACCTGATCGGTCAGCAGGCCGGCAGCCTGCGCCAGCCCGTCCCACCCCGGGAACAGGTCGTCCATGTGAATGACAGGCGCACCCAGCAGGTCGGTGAGGGCCTGCGCCAGCGTGGTCTTGCCCGACCCGCTGGGCCCGTCGATGCCGATCACCACGCTGCCGCCGCAACGCGGTTCGGCCCGCGAGGCACACTCGATCACGGTCTGCGCTGCCTTCATCACCGGTGATCCTACGCCCCCAAGCGGCTCCGCTAAGGTGTGCTGATCGCCACCGAGGGAGTACTGAACCGTGTCTGAGCTTGCGGCCACCGCATCTGACATCTACCGCAACATGTTGTCCGTCATCGAAACGGTCGAGCCGCGGATCGCCGAGGCAACCCGGTCTGAGCTGACCGATCAGCGGGCGTCGCTGAAGCTGATCGCCAGTGAGAACTACGCCTCGCTGCCGGTGCTGCTGACGATGGGCACCTGGTTGTCGGACAAGTACGCCGAGGGCACCGTCGGGCACCGCTTCTACGCCGGTTGCCGCAATGTCGACACCGTCGAGACCGTGGCCGCCGAGCATGCCCGCGAGCTGTTCGGCGCCGACTACGCCTACGTACAACCGCATTCGGGGATCGACGCCAACCTGGTCGCCTACTGGTCGATCCTGGCGCACCGGGTGGAGTCGCCGGCACTGGAGCGACTGGGCGCCAAGAACGTCAACGAGCTCTCCGAGGACGACTGGGAGACGCTGCGCAAGTCGTTCGCCGAGCAGCGGGTGATGGGCATGAGCCTGGACGTCGGCGGCCACCTGACCCACGGCTTCCGGCCGAACATCTCGGGCAAGATGTTCCACCAGCGCTCCTACGGGACGCACCCCGACACCCAGCTGATCGACTACGACAAGCTGCTCGCCGACGCCCGCGAGTTCAAGCCGCTGATCCTGGTGGCCGGCTATTCGGCCTACCCGCGCCGGGTGAACTTCGCGAAGATGCGCGAGATCGCCGACGAGGTGGGCGCCACCCTGTTCGTCGACATGGCGCATTTCGCCGGACTGGTCGCCGGCAAGGTGTTCACCGGTGAGGAGAACCCGGTCCCCTACGCGCATGTCGTCGCCTCGACCACCCACAAATCGCTGCGCGGCCCGCGCGGTGGGTTCGTGCTGTCGACCCCCGAGTACGCGCCCAGCGTGGACCGCGGCTGCCCGATGGTGCTCGGCGGCCCGCTCTCGCACATCATGGCCGCGAAGGCGATCGCCTTCGCCGAGGCCCGCACCGACGCCTTCCGCAGCTACGCCCAGAAGGTCGCCGACAATGCCCAGGTACTGGCCGAGGGGCTGATCAAGCGCGGCGCCACGCTGGTGACCGGCGGCACCGACAACCACCTGGTGCTGATCGACACCGGCTCGTTCGGCATCACCGGACGGCAGGCCGAGTCGGCCCTGCTCGACGCCGGCATCGTGACCAACCGCAACTCGGTGCCCAACGACCCCAACGGCGCCTGGTACACCACCGGCGTCCGGATCGGCACCCCGGCGCTCACCTCGCGCGGCTTCGGCGCGTCCGAGTTCGACCGGGTCGCCGAGCTGATCGTCAACGTGCTGGCGAATACGACCGCCACCACGACCGCGGCCGGCACCCCCGGCAAAGCGAAATACACCCTGGCCGACGGGGTCGCGGGGGCCACCAAAGCGGCCGCGGCCGAACTGCTGGACGCCAACCCGCTCTACCCCGGCCTGGAGGTCTAGCGGGCGAAGAGCTTGCCCTGGATCGTGGTGATCAGCCGGTTCAGCGAGGCCGGCAGGTCGGCCAGATGCCAGTCGTCCGGCGCGTGGTACCAGTCCAGGTCGGTCGAATCGGCGTGGTCGTCGGTGTCGGCGTCGACCAGCGCCTGCAGCCACCGCTCGTAGCCGCCCAGCACCACCGCGTAGGGCAGCACTGCCGACAGTTCGGCGAGCTCGCGGCCCTTCGGCAGTTGGTCGGTCGGGTGACCGAGCAGTTGCGCCCGCAGCAGGCCGAGCCCGCTCATCAGCGCGACCCCCTTGGCGCTGCGGGCCGGCATCTCTTGGCCCAGGAACACCACCAGCAGCGACACCACGATCAACGCCAGGCCGAGCAAGCCGAAGCCGGTGAAAGCGGCCAGCAGCACGGTGGCCAGCACCGCGACCACGAAGAAGCCCAGGCCCGCCTTGAACCAGGTGGTGCGGGTCTGGTCGGGTCGCTGGGCAAACCAGCCCAGTTGCACGACGTCGTCGTAGAGCTGGTCCTGCACCTCGCCGACCACCGAGCCGACTACCGCGGGCAGGCTCGAGACCGGCGCCGGCTGGCCGCCCTCGGGCGCGACGGCGTCGAGCAGGGTCTGCTCATAGGGCCGCAGCGCATCGCCACCGTCGAGCCGGGTGAGCGTCCACTCCCCCTGCGCGTAGGCCGACGACTTGGGCAACTCGGTGAACCGCAGGTGCCCCCGCACCGCCAGGTCGATCAGGGTGGCGGTGACGTCGACCGGGTCGACCCGTTCGTCGACCAGGGTGCCGACCTGGCCGGGACGAACGCCGTCCAGCACCCGGAACTCGGCCTCGCCGGAACCGACCGGGTAGAACTCGGCCACCAGGGTCTGCTCGCCGCCACCGGCCGCGTCGCGTCCGATCCGGCGGTGCAGCACCCAGAAGGCGAGCCCGCCCAGCAGCAGGGCGAGCAGTGCCAGCCAGAGCTGCAGCGGCTCGGTCGAGAAGGCGCGGCCCAGGGTCCACAGTTCGCGCACCTGCTCGTTGGGGGTGACCGCTCCGGCCGGGAACCGGACGACCGCCTCGACCACCTCGCCCGCGCCACGGGGGCCGTCGGTGAAGGTCGGATTGGGGTTGTCGTGGGTGCCGCCGCCCCAGAAGGTGCACACCCCAGGCGAGACCGGCGGGCCTGCGTTGCACTGCACCAAATCGATCATCGTGGGCACCGTAAGGGTTGCGGTGAACTGCTTCACCGGCAGGCTCAGGCCCTGCAACAGCCGCCAGGCCACGCTGGTCTCGCCGCTGGCCTCTTTGATGGCCGCGCCGGTCACCACGTAGCTCAGCACCACCGGCCCGGCCGCAGCCTGGGTGGGCATCGTGACGACGGTCTGGGCGCCCTCGTTGGTGACGGTGGGGTTGACCGACTGGCCGCCGACGGTGACCGCGATGTCGTTGAGCTGGAAGACGTACTCACGGTCGCCGATCGCCGTGCGGGTGGTGGCGAACTTCTGCACCAGGGTCGCCGGAGCGGTGCCGTCGAAGGTGATCGTGGCGGTGACCGCGAGCGAGCCGTCGGAGTTGATCGCACCCTGCACCGCGTAGCGGTCGACGATCTCGGCCGCGTGCGCCCGCGGCGCCGAGGGCCCGGCCACGACGGCGACCAGCACCAGCAGACCGGCGAGCAGTCGGGTGAGCGGACTACCAGGCAATCTCGACACGATCGAACCCTTGCATTGAGGCAACACGGTGGCTGCATTGAGGCAACACGGTGGCGCGGAGCGCAGCACGAAACTACCGCATACCGACTCAGTGTGGCCGTTGCCGCAACCTCGGGTCCGGGCGCTCGGCAGGGGCCTGTCGAGCGCCCCGACCATTACAGTGTTCGGGTGACGCAGCAGTATCCGCCCCAGCAGCAGTACCCGCCGCCATGGGGTCAGCCGCAGGGCTGGCCCGCGCCCCAGGGCCAGCCGAACGTCGGCTGGAACCGTTCCCAGCAGGCGTTCGGGCAGGTCGCCTGGCCCCAGCAGCCCGGCGGATTCCAGCAGCCCGGCGGATTCCAGCAGCAGCCCTGGGGGTATCAGCAACCGGCTGGCTACCCCCAGCCCGGGCAGTTCAACCAGGCGCCCCGGCCGCGCAGCCCGCTGAGCCGCATTGTGGTGCTGCTGGTGGTGCTCTGTGGCCTGCTGTTGGCCGGTGTGGTGGTCGCCAACGCGCTCGGCGGCGGCTCGTCGAACACCACGCCCACCCCACAAGACACCTGGAGCCCACCGCCGCCCGACCTCAACCCCCCCGACCTGCCGTCGCCTACGACCTACAGCGAGGCCACCGAGTGGCTGCAGAAGAACAAGGTCTACAGCCAGAACACCACGATTCCGACGGCCTGCCCGAATCTGCAGCCGATCGATGCCACGAGCGCGTCCGAGTCGGAGTTGACCGCGCACCTGCAAGAGTTGACCTCGTGCCTGGTGCGGGTGTGGAAGGAACCACTCGAGGCGGCCGGGTTCGAACTGCCGCGCCCCCCGGCAACGGTGTACAGCCAGACGATCCAGACCGCCTGCGGCAAGTTCGACGACCTGGAGAATGCCGTCTACTGCGGCGCCGACCAACGCATCTACTACGGCAAGGCGCTGCCCGATGTCTTTCCGGCGAACCTGCGCAGCACCACGTTCCTGATGGAGATGGTGCTGGCCCACGAGTTCGGCCACGCCATTCAATACCGCACCGGCATCGGCATCGCGAGTGCGGCATGGGAACAGCGGCAGAGCACGCAGGCCGCGGCCAACGTCTTCTCACGACGCCTGGAGATGCAAGCCGACTGCTTCGCCGGCATGTGGGTGCACGCGGTGGCTGAGTCGCAGGGGCTGAGCAGCGGCGACCTGAATGGCCTGAGCCAGATCGCCTACACCATCGGCGACGACGTGCTCTCGGGCAAGACGAACATCGATTCCGGCCACGGCCTGGGCGCCACCCGGCAGAAGTGGTTCGAAACCGGCCTGACCGGTACCGGCAGAATCGGCCAGTGCAACACCTACACGGTTCCCGCCGGCCAGGTGCGCTGACCTTCGGGCCGACGCTCAGGCCGGGTGATGGTGCAGCGGACGGCCCACCTGCGCGAAGCCCAACCGGGCGTACACCCCTCGGCCCGCCGGTGTCGCCGACAGGGTGGCGGGCAGCCCCGGCGCCACAGCCACCGCCGCCTCGGTGAGCAGTGACCCGATGCCGCGGCCCCGGTAGGCCGGCATCACCGCGACCGCACCGAGGTTGTTCACCCGTCCGGTCACCATCGACAGCGCGGTACCGACGCCCTCGCCGTCGATCTCGGCCACCAGCAAGGTGACGCCCGGCAGCCGCTGGGTACCCGGCGGCTGCAGCTCACCCGAGGTGGCCGGCAGCTCACCGTCGGCTGCCAGAAACGCCAGGTACTCGAACCAGGCGACGTCGTCATCGGTCTCGGCCCGGCGAACCCGCAGGCCCCGAACCTCCGGCAGGCCGGCCCGGGCGGCACCGGAGCGGATCATCCAATACCCGGCGGGTTCGGCCTGCCGCCCGGGCAGCAGCAACCGCGCGAAGCTGTCGCAGACGATGCCGGGCACCTGCTGGGGCACGGTGGCGTCGGGGGCCAGGGTGACCGCCCCGAACAACAACCGGTGCGGCACGCCGCCGGTGGCCCGTCCGAGGCGTCCATCATCGGCCCAGCCAGCACCCAGCGACGCGTAGGCCGCGCCGTGCCACGCCGCTTCGCCGTGCGCGCACAGGGCGATGGCGTCAGTCAGCGCGATCGGGTCAGTCAGGGCGATTGGGTCAGTCATCGGGCCACGACGAGCGCAGTCGCGATGGCCGCCAGGCCCTCGCCGCGGCCGGTCAGCCCCAGCCCGTCGGTGGTCTTGCCGGCCAGTGACACCGGCACGCCCAGAGTCTCGCTGAGCAGGCGTTCCGCCTCGGCTCGCCGCGGCAGCAGCCGGGGCCGGTTACCGATCACCTGCACCGCCACGTTGCCGATCTCGAAACCGGCGGCCCGCACCAGGGCTGCGATCTCGGTGAGCAGCCGCACTCCCGACGCCCCCGCCCACTCCGGACGGTCGGTGCCGATCGTGCTGCCCAGGTCGCCCAGCCCGGCCGCCGACAGCAGCGCGTCGCAGATGGCGTGGCAGGCGACGTCGCCGTCGGAATGGCCGGCCAGCCCCCGCGGCTCGTCGGCGAAATGCAGCCCGGCCACCCACATCGGCACGCCGTCGGCCAGCGCGTGCACGTCGCTGCCGATGCCCACCCGGGGAAGGTTCACCCTTGGCTCCTGATCACCGGCGCCGGTTCGGCGGGCAGCTTGAGAAGGGCATGGGCCAGGTCGAGATCGGTGGCCGAGGTGATCTTGAGCGCGGTCGTCGCGCCCTCGACCAACCCGACCGGGTAACCAGCGGCCTCGCAGACCGAGAGATCGTCGGTGCACTCGATCTGCTGTTCGGCCGCGTAGCCATGGCTGGCTTCGAGCACCCCCAGATCGAACCCCTGCGGGGTCTGGACGGCCCGCAGCCGGTCGCGATCGACCACCGTCAAGCGCCCGTCCGGCGCCTCTTCGCGAATCGAGTCGGCCACCGGAATCGCCGGGGCGACCGCCACCGCGCCCTCGCCGATGGCCTGGATCACCCGGGCCACCACGGGTGCCGGCACCAGCGGACGAACCGCGTCGTGCACCAGCACCACCCGGGCCTCGCGCAACGCGGGGTCCATCCGAATGGCCTCGATCCCCCGGCGCACCGACGCCTGGCGGGTTTCGTCGCCCTCGACCAGGGTGACCGGAATCGGCGAGCCGGCCAGCGCCGGCTGAAAGTGGTGCTCGCCGTTGCGGGGGATCACCACGACCGCGTGGGTGCAGCCCCCGGCCGCCATGGCCTCGACCGAGATGGCCACCACGGCCTTGCCGGCCAAGGTGGTGACGGGTTTCGGCACGGGGCCGCCGAAGCGAACCCCACGCCCGGCGGCGACGACGACGACGGGTACGGGCTCAGGCACAAGCGGCAGTATAGGTCGGCGGACCGTCGGGCCGGGGCCGGGGCCGGGGCCGCGAGAATCATGACCGGCGGCTCCCCCCCCCATGCGAAACCGCCCGCCGCGTGAAATGCGCGACGGGCGGTGTTCAGGTGAATCAGTTCAGGAGGCGAGAACCTCGTCGAGCAGAACCTCGGCCCGATCTTCGGCAACCTTCTCGGCCAGCGCCAGCTCTGACACCAGAATCTGGCGAGCCTTGGCCAGCATGCGCTTCTCGCCCGCGGACAGGCCCCGCTCGCGTTCGCGCCGCCACAGGTCACGCACGACCTCGGCCACCTTCATCACGTTGCCGGAGTGCAATTTCTCGAGGTTGGCCTTGTACCGTCGCGACCAGTTGGTCGGCTCTTCGGTGTGCGGCGCCCGGAGTACGTCGAACACCCGAGCCAGACCGTCCGCGTCCACAACGTTGCGGACGCCGATCTCGTCGAGGTTCTGTGCCGGCACCCGAACCACCAGATCATTCTGGCCAACAATGCGCAGGACCAGATAGAGCTTGTCCTCGCCTTTGATCGTCCGGGTTTCAATGTCTTCGATGACGGCCGCCCCATGATTGGGGTAGACCACCGTCTCACCGACTTCAAAAGTCATCTTATGCAGACCCCTTTCCAGTCACCCATGGTAGCACGGGCAGGCCAGCCATTCGAAACGTTCGTCCTAGCCAGAGGCACTTTAGGGGGTTGACAAAGATGGCTGCGCTGTGCCGAGACCGGCCCTTGTAAGCCAGGAATTCTGTCGCAAAACGCCTCTGACAACACAAGATGTCGCCGTCATGGCCGTCGTCGGGCCACCTGCTGTTCACCGTTTGCAAACGCCGCTGGGCCCGCCGGCGAACCGGCGGACCCAGCGGGAGAACGGACGGCTCAGGCCGCCACGGCCGGCTGCTTGGCAGGCCAGAACTGCTTCATCGCGATGACGGCGATCGCGGCAATGATCGCACCGGCGACCAGCGCGATCAGGAAGCCGAAGGCATTGGTCATCAGCGGCACGACCAGCAGGCCGCCATGCGGGGCCCGCGAGCCGACGCCCATGGCCATCGAGAGTGCTCCGGTGACGGCGCCGCCGGCCATCATCGAGGGGATCACCCGCAGCGGGTCGGCCGCGGCGAACGGAATGGCGCCCTCAGAGATGAAGGCGGCACCCAGCAGCCAGGCCGCCCGGCCGTTCTCGAGCTCGACCTCGGTGAACAGCTTGGAACGCACCGTGGTGGCCAGCGCCAGGGCGATCGGGGGCACCATTCCGGCGCACATCACCGCGGCCATGATCTGGAACGACGACGTGGTCTGTGCGGCCAGCCCGGCGGTGGCGAACAGGTAGGCCGCCTTGTTCACCGGGCCACCCAGGTCGAAGCACATCATCAGGCCGAGCAGCAGGCCCAGCGCGGCGCCCGCGCCACTGGCGGCCATGCCGTCCAGCCCGTTGGTCATCGCCTTGGTCACGTTAGCCAGCGGGGCACCGAGGAACAGGTACATGACGAGTCCGACAATCGCGGTGACGATGAGCGGAATCACGACCACCGGCATCAGGCCGGCGAGCCAGCGGGGTACGTTCCAGCCCGACATCCACAAGGCGATCACGCCGGCCAGCAGGCCGGTGACCAGTGCGCCGAGGAAGCCGGCGCCCAGCGTTCCCGCCACCACGCCGCCGACAAAACCGGGCGCGATGCCCGGGCGTCCGGCCATGCCGAAGGCGATGTAGCCCGACAGCGCCGGCAGCAGGAAGCCGAAAGCCGCCCCGCCGATGGTGAATAGCAGCGCGCCGATGTAGTTCATGAAACCGGCGTTCCAGCCAGCAGCCTGAATCAGGGCACCGATGGTGTCACCGTTCGCTCCGGCCGCCTGGGCCGCGGCACAGGCCGTCGGGTCGGCCCAGAGCAGCTCGGCGCACTCCCGCGCACCGCGGAAGCCCGGGGCCAGCGCGACGTCGAAGCCGGCCATCGCGAAGCCGAGAGCGATCATCAGACCGCCGGCGGCCACGAACGGGATCATGTACGACACACCGGTCATCAGGGCCTGCTGGGTACGCTTGCCGGCGCTCAGTTGGCTGCCACCCTGCGCGGACGCGGCGGCCGAGGCGTCGCCGCTCACCTTGCGGGCGTTGGGGTCCTTGGCGGCCGCGAGAGCCTCCTCGATCATCTTCGCCGGCTCGTTGATGGCGCGCTTGACGCCGGACTCGATCACCGGCAGCCCGGCGAACCGCTCCTTGTCACGGACGCCGACGTCGGTGGCGAAGATCGCCGCCGACGCCCCGGCGATGATCGCCGGAGCGATCGGGGTGACCTTGCCGGAGCCCTGCGGTTCGACGTGCAACTCCACGCCTGCCGCCTTGGCGGCCTGCTCCAGGGCGTCTGCCGACATGAACGTGTGGGCAATACCGGTGGGGCAGGCGGTGACCGCCACCAGGACCACCTTCTCTTCGGCCGCGGCGGACGCAGCCGCAACGGGTGCCGCGGCGGCAGCGGCCGGAGCGGCGGCGGCAGCCTCCTCCTCGGGGTGGATCGCGGCGTTCACCAGGGCGACCACGTCCTCGGGAGTCTCCGCGGCGCGCAACCCGTCGGTGAACTCCGAGCGCACCAGGTTGCGGGCCAGCAGGGCCAGCAACTCAAGGTGGGCGTCGTCGGAGCCCTCGGCGGCCGCGATCATGAAGGCGATGTCGGCGGGGCCGTCGAAAGCCCCGAAGTCAACCGGCGGCTTCAGTCGGGCGAAGGCCAGGGAATTGGTGGTCACGGCGGCGGAGCGGCAGTGCGGAATGGCGATCCCGCCACCCAGGCCGGTGGCAGCCTTGGCTTCACGGGCCAGGGCGTCGGCCTCAAGGCCGGACGCTTCGGCCCGACCGGCCTTCGCGACCAGCTCGGCCAGATTGTGGATCACATCGTTCTTGGTCGGACCAAGATCGACGTCGAGCACAACCAGATCAGCAGTGATCAGGTCCTGCGACATGTGGTGTGTCCTTTCGGGTTTCTGAAGTCAGCCGAGGTCGGTGATGACGACGTCGGCGGTATTGAGGTGCTCGGGCCTGGGCAAAGCGCTTCCGGCCATGGATGCCGCGGCGGAGCCGTACGCCACAGCAGTTCGGAGTCGTCCGGGGGCGGCTTCTCCCCCGCAGTCGGCCAGTACGTATCCGGCCACCGATGAGTCGCCCGCGCCAACGGTGCTGCGCGGGACGATGGGGGGTGGGCTGGCGTGCCAGGCACCGTCCGCGGTCACCAGGACCGCGCCGGAGGCGCCCAGGGTGCCCATCACGGCGGTCACGCCGCGCTCCACCAGGCTGCGCGAGGCCGCCACTGCCGCGCTCGGGTCACCGGCCTTGGCTGCCGCCTCCAGCTGTTCGGCGTCAGCGCCGGTGAGCTGGGCAAGCTCGTCCGAGTTCGGCTTCAGCAGGTCGGGAGCCGCATCGGGGAAGTTGTCGACCAGGGCCTGCAGCGGCTCGTCGGAGGTGTCGACGGCCACCTTGACCCCCAGCGGACGCAGCCGGCGCACCAAGGTGGCATAGAAGTCGACGGGCACGCCGGGCGGCAGCGAACCCGAGAGCACCACCCATTCGGCACCCGCGGCCTGCTCGACGACCAGGGCGGCGAGTCGTTCGACCAGCTCGCCGGTGAGCAGCGGGCCGGGCTCGTTCAGCTTGGTGGTGGTGCCGTCGGGCTCGGTCAGGGTGAGGTTCATCCGCACCCCCTCGGCCACCGGAACGGTGCGGTACGCCACGCCGAGCTGGCGCAGCGCCCCCAGGATCGGGTCCGAATCCGGGGCGGGCAACACGGCGGTCACCGGGTGCCCCGCGTAGTGAATGGCGCGGGCCACGTTGACCCCCTTGCCACCGGGCTCGACAGTGACCCCACTGACCCGCTGCACCTGGCCGCGCGCCAGGGGCGCGTCGAGGGTGGCAGTGCGGTCGAGGCTAGGGTTCGCGGTGAGCGTGATGATCATGCGACGACTACCTCCAATCCTGCATTGACAAGCTGTTGTCTGTCAGCTTCGGGCAAACCCGAGTCTGTGACCAGTACATCGACCTCATTGAGCGCGGCGAAGCTGATCAACAGCGTGGCGCCGACCTTCGACGAATCCGCCAGCACGACCTTGCGGCGGGCCGAGCGCACCATCGCTCGCTTCACCGCGGCCTCGTCGGGGTCGGGCGTCGAGAGCCCGTGCCGCGGGGTGATGCCATTGGTGCCCAGAAAGACCACGTCGCAGTGCAACCGGCCGAGCGCCTCGACGGTCTCGCCGCCGACGGTGGCCTGGGTGATGCCCCGGACCCGCCCACCGAGCAGGTGCACGGGGCTGTTCTGCAACTGGGCCAACTGCGACGCGATCGGCACCGAGTTGGTGACCACGGTGTGCTGCTGTGCGGCCCCCATCGCCGCGGCCAGGCGTGCGGTGGTGGTGCCGGAGTCGATCAGCACCGTCGAGCCGGAGCCTGCGGGCAGGAAGGCGAGTGCGGCCTGGCCGATACGGCTCTTCTGAGCTGAGAAGGCGGGTTCGCGTTCGGCCACCGCGGTCTCGACCAGCCGGACGTTCTCGGCCGGCACCGCACCGCCGTGTACCCGGCGCAGAATGCCCCGGCGGTTCAGCACGTCGAGATCGCGCCGAACGGTTTCGGTGGTGACGTCGAAGCGCTGGGCCAACTCGGTGACGGCGACCCGGTCGTGGCGCATCGCCAGGTTGACGATCGTCCGCTGGCGTTCTTCGGCGTACATCGGCGCGATCACCCTCTCCCTCGTTGGATTATGTGGAGTATTGCGCCACTCCAGAGCGCTGTCAACGCAAATCAACACATCTTCAACTGAATCCATATGTAGATGGCTGTCACTGGTTGTGCCGGTGCAGGGATGACGGCAACGGCAGGCAACGGGAGCGCGCCAAAACGAGGCACCATTCGTTAGGCTGACCACCACGAACCGGGCGACCACAAGGAGTTCAGATGGCCAGCACCCTGCAACGACTCGGAGCCACCCTGTGCGTGCCGTTGGCGCTGGCCATGAGTGGTTGCGTGGCGTCGTTCCAGACGACGCAGCCGTACACGCCCGCCGAAGGGGTTAACACCCAGGTCGACGCCATGAAGGTGCGCAATCTGCTGGTGATCGCCGACCCGACCGGCAAGGGGGTGATCAGCGCCTCGCTGGTGAGCTACGCCGACGACACCCTGACCGCCGTTGCGGGCACCCCGCTGAAGACCGACGGCACCCCCGGCAGTGCCCTGACGGTGACCTCGACCGGCCTGCCGCTGACCTTGCCGGCCAACACCCTGTTCGTGCTGACCGATCCGCCCACCCGCATCGCGGTGAGTTCGCCCGATCTCGAGGCGGGGCTGCTCGCCAAGCTGACGCTGACCTTCGCCAAGGCCGGCCCGGTCACGATCGTGGCGCCGGTGCGACCGTCGTCCGACCCCGAGTTCTCCGGCATCGTCGTGGGCGGCTGACCCGGCTCACGCCTCGAGCTTGTACCCCAGGCCGCGCACCGTGACCAGCAGGCGCGGCTCGGTCGGGTCGGTCTCGACCTTGGCCCGCAGCCGCTTCACGTGCACGTCGAGGGTTTTGGTGTCGCCTACGTAGTCGGCCCCCCAGATGCGGTCGATCAACTGTCCGCGAGTCATCACCCGGCCGGCGTTGCGTAGCAGGATCTCAAGAAGTTCGAATTCCTTCAGGGCCAGCTTGACCGGCACGCCCCGCACCCACACTTCGTGCCGCTCCACGTCCATCCGCACGTCATCGATCTCGAGCACGTCCGGTTCGAACTCGAAGTCCTGGCCGCGACGCAGCACGGCCCGAATCCGGGCCACCAGTTCACGGTGACTGAACGGCTTGGTCACGTAGTCGTCGGCGCCCAGTTCGAGGCCGACCACCTTGTCGATCTCGTCGTCGCGGGCGGTGACCATGATCACCGGCACCGAGCTGCGGGCCCGCAGCCGTCGGCACACCTCGGTACCGGGCAGCCCGGGCATCATCAGGTCGAGCAGCACGATGTCGGCGCCACCGCGGTCGAACTCGGCCAGGCCGATGGTGCCGTCGGCGGCCTCGACCACGTCGAAGCCCTCCTTGCGCAGCAGATAGCCGACGGTCTCGCGGTAGGCGTCCTCGTCTTCGATCAACAAAACCCGGGTCATCCGGCCGTCCCTTCGGATTGGTGGTCTGACAGTTGGGCGGGCAGCCGCAGGGTGAAGGTCGAGCCCTGACCCAACCGGCTCCACAAGGTGACTGTGCCGCCGTGGGCCGAGGCGACGTGCTTGACGATCGACAGCCCCAGACCGGTGCCGCCGTTGGCCCGGCTGCGCCCGTAGTCGACCCGAAAGAAGCGTTCGAAGACCCGCGGCTGGTCGGCCTCGGCGATGCCGATGCCGTTGTCTGACACGGCGATCTCAGCCCAGTCACCGGTGCTGTCGTGCAGCACCCTGGTGGTCACCACCACTCGCGCCCCGGCGTCGGAGTAGGCGATGGCGTTCTGAATCAGGTTGCGCAGGGCCGCCTCGATGTGGTTGCGGTCACCGCGTACCACCGCGGCCACGGACGGCTGGTGGGTCAGCGTGACCCGCCGGTTGTCGGCCTGGGCCCGGGCCTGGTCGAGCATGTCGTCGATCACGCTGTCGACCTCGATCGGCACCGCGGCCAGCAACGGGTCGGTGGACTGCAGCCGCGACAACGCGATGATCTGAGCGATCAGCTCGTTCAGCCTGGCCGCCTCGGTGGTCATTCGCCCGGCGAAGTGCCGGACCGCCGCGGCGTCGTCGGTCGAGTCGGCGATGGCCTCGGCGAGCAACGAGATGGCCCCGATCGGCGTCTTCAGCTCGTGGGTGATGTTGGCCACGAAGTCGCGCCGGGTCTCGTCCACCCGCAGCGCCTCGGACCGGTCGTCGGCCACCAACAGCACCAGGCCGTCACCGAGCGGGGCCACCCGCACCGCCAGCGGCCGGTTCGGCAAGCCCAGCGCGCCCGGCACCTCGATGTTCAGCACCCCCGGCTCGTCGTCGCGGCGGGCATCGCGCACCAGTTGCAGCACCTCGGGCTGGGCGATCCGGCTGCCGCGCAGCACCCCCGAGGCCGCGGCACTGATCGACTCGGCCAACAGCTCGTCGTGCGGCCCGAACACGGCGGCCGGGCCGCGCAGATGCTCCACCGTGGTGCGCAACTGGGAGGGCATTAGGGGAATGGGTTCGCCGCCCTGTGCCGGGGCGCTCCGGGCACGCACGACAGTGATCACGAGCAGTGTGATCAAGGCGCCGAGCGCGGCACCCAGAACACTGGCGACGAGCGGGCTCACCTCTCGGATCATAGGCGCAGCCGGTCGTTCGTTTCGGCACTCGGTGCTCCGAGCCGCGAGAGAGTTCACCGACTGTTCACCTCATCTTCGCCGGGTCGGGGCAATCGCTCACCGGCCCGGCATAGGGTGGACGCGCCGTCAGGACCGCCGCCGGGCGAGGCTGAAAGAAGGAGAGCATGCGCGAGAACTACCGCGAAGACCTGAACAGCGTTGTCGAAGACCTGGTGCTGATGACCGAACGGGTGGGTGCCGCCGTCCGGCTGAGCACCAAGGCGCTGCTGGAGGCCGACCTCTCGGTGGCCGAACGGGTGATCGGCGACGACGCCCAGCTCGATGCCCAGCACGACGAACTGGAGGCCCGCTGTTTCGTGCTGCTGGCGCGCCAGGCACCCGTGGCCGGCGAGTTGCGCACGATCGTTGCCGCCATGCGCATGGTCGCCGACCTGGTGCGCATGGGCGACCTGGCCTGCCACGTCGCCAAGATCGCCCGGCTGCGCTACCCCACCAAGGCCGTGCCCGAGGGCCTGGTGCCCAACTTCGAGTTGATGGCCCGGGTGGCCGAAGAGATGGTCGCCACCGCCGGACGAGCCCTCAATGACCGCAATGCTCACGACGCCGCGAAGCTGGCCGACAGCGACGAAGAGATGGACGAGCTGCGCAAGAGCCAGTTCCGCATTCTGCTCGGCAGCGAGTGGCCGTACTCGGTCGAGGCCGCCGTCGACGTGGCACTGCTGGGCCGCTACTACGAGCGCATCGCCGACCATGCGGTGATCATGGCCGGCCGGGTGATCTACGTGGTGACCGGCACCCACCCCGAGGGCGAGAACTGGACCTACGCCTGAGCGTCGACCTTCGTCGGTCGAGCGTGTCGAGACCTGGATCGGCACAAGGGTTTCGACAGGCTCAACCAGCGACAGGCTCAACCACCGCCAGGCTCAACCACCGGCGGGCGCGAGTCCCCGAAACGCCGAAACCCTCGCGGCAGTCCGATCGAATCGGACTGCCGCGAGGGAATGATCGGTGTTACTTCTTCTTACCCTGGTTCTTGACCGCCTCAATGGCCGCCTTGGCGGCGTCCGGATCGAGGTAGGTGCCGCCCGGGGTGACCGGACGCAGGTCGTCGTCCAGCTCGTAGTGCAGCGGAATGCCGGTGGGAATGTTCAGCCCGGCGATGGCCTCGTCAGAGATCGTGTCGAGGTGCTTCACCAGGGCGCGCAGCGAGTTGCCGTGAGCGGTCACCAGCACAGTCTTGCCGGCGCGCAGGTCGGGCACGATCGAGTCGTACCAGTAGGGCAGCATCCGGATCACCACGTCTTTGAGGCACTCGGTCTTGGGCCGGGCCTCCGGCGGCAGAAAAGCGTACCGCGGGTCGTCGAACTGGGTGTTGGGGTTGTCGTCGGCGATCGGCGGCGGCGGGGTGTCGTAGGAGCGGCGCCAGAGCATGAACATCTCCTCGCCGTACTGCTGCAGCGTCTCGGCCTTGTTCTTGCCCTGCAGGTCGCCGTAGTGGCGCTCGTTGAGCCGCCAACTACGCCGAACCGGAACCCAGGTACGGCCGCAGTTGTGCAGCGCCAACTCGGCGGTGTGGATGGCCCGCAACTGCAGCGAGGTGTGCAGCACATCCGGCAGCAGGCCGCTGCTCTTCAGCAGGGCACCGCCGCGCTTGGCCTCGCCGACCCCCTTTTCGTTGATGTCGACATCGACCCAACCGGTGAACTGGTTCAGGGCATTCCATTCGCTCTCGCCGTGGCGGAGCAGGATCAGGTTCGCACTCATGAGGGGAGCCTAGCGGCGGAAACCCTCGCCGGGCAGGCGTCGCGACGATTCGATCCGGTCATTGGGACGGGCGGTGAGCCGGCCCCGGACGCAGGCCCTGACCCAACCGTTCAGCGCCGAAGGGCCCCGAACCCACGACCGGTCTCGACACGCTCGACCGGCAGTGGTTGAGCGTGTCGAAACCTCAGCTCTTGTCGCTCGGCGGCAGCCGAAAGTTGAAGAAGGCCCGGCCGAAGGCCCAGACCGCCAGCAGCGCGATCGGAGCGAACAGCCAGCCGCCGGGCGGCCCCGACGCGCTCTGGGTGAAGTGACCCGACTGAATCAGCCAGAAGCAGGTGACCGCGGCGACCACCGCGACCATGAACCAGGGCCAGTTGGGTTTGGGCACGGGTTCAGGCTAGCTCGATCAGCGCCTCACCACCGGCCACCGCGTCGCGGGTGCCGACCAGAACTCTGGCCACCGTGCCGGCGTGCGGCGCGGTGATCTCGGTTTCCATCTTCATCGCCTCAAGCACCAGCAGCACTTGACCCTCGGTGATCTCGTCGCCCTCGGCGACCAGAATGCGAGCGACCGCCCCCGACAAGGGCGCTACCACGGCGTTGGCCGAGGCCGCCTGCACCGAGGCGGTGGTGGGGGCTGCGGTCGAGCTGCCGCCGCCGATGACCAGCGAGCCGAGCGTCGGACGCTCCCGCTCCTCGACCTCGACCTCGATGTCATAGGCAATGCCGTTGACGGTGACCTTCAGTTTCATGTTCGTGTTCCTCAGGCTTTGCGCAGGTGCAGCGGGTCGTGGGCGTGCTGCCGGCGGCGGGTGCCGCTCTGCCAGATCGCGGAGTTGGAGAAGGACGCCTGGCGCCGCTTCGCGCGGTGACCCAGGTAGGCGGCCACGGCGGCGGCAATGGCCACCATGGTCTCTTCGGGCACCTCGGCGTTGAGCAGCCGCAGGTGCGTGATCTCGACCTCCATGGCGGTGACCCGGTCGGTCAGCGCCTGCACCATCGAGAGCAGTTCGGCGTTCTGGTCGCTCATCGTGACTGCCTCACACCGGGCCGAGGCCGTGCTTCTTGGCCGGCCGCAATTGTCGCTTCGCGGTCAGCAGTTCGAGCGCCATGGCGACCTTGCGCCGGGTGTCGCCGGGGTCGATCACGTCGTCGACCAGGCCGCGGGCCGCGGCCACGAAGGGCGTCGAGAAGGTGTTGCGGTACTCCTCGACCAGCTCGGCGCGGCGGGCGTCCGGGTCGTCGGCTGCGGCGATCTCACGCCGGAACACCACCGACGCGGCACCCTCGGCACCCATCACCGCGATCTCGGCCGTGGGCCAGGCGAAGACCTGATCGGCACCCAGGTCTTTTGCCGACATGGCGATGTAGGCACCGCCGTAGGCCTTGCGCAGCACCACCGTGATCTTCGGCACGGTCGCCGCGGCGTAGGCGTAGAGCATCTTGGCGCCGTGCCTGATGATGCCGCCGTGCTCCTGGGCGACGCCGGGCAGAAAGCCGGGAACGTCGACGAAGGTGACGATCGGAATGTTGAAGGCGTTGCAGAACCGGACGAACTTCGACCCCTTGTCGCTGGCGTTGATGTCGAGCACCCCGGCCATCACACTGGGCTGGTTGGCGACGAACCCGACGCTGTGCCCGTTGACCCGGCCGAAGCCGACCACCAGGTTCTGCGCGTAGCCGGCCTGGACTTCGAGAAAGTCGGCGTGGTCGACCACCCGGCCGATCACCTCACGAATGTCGTAGCCCTTGGTGCCCTCGGCCGGAACGATGTCGTGCAACGACGGGTCGTACTCGACGTAGGGGTCGGGGTCGAGGACCGGCGGATCCTCGGTGTTGTTCTGCGGCAGAAAACTGAGCAGCTTCTTGGCGATCAGAATCGCCTGTTCGTCGTCGTCGGCCACGAAGTGGTTGACCCCCGACACGCCCATGTGCGCATCGGCGCCGCCCAGGGCGTCCTGGCTCACCTTCTCGCCGGTGACCTGCTCAATCACGTTGGGCCCGGTGATGAACATGTGCGCCTTGCGGGTCTGGATGACGAAGTCGGTCAGCGCCGGGCTGTAGGCCGCGCCGCCGGCGCACGGCCCGGCGATGATCGAGATCTGCGGCACTGCGCCCGACAGCAGCACGTTGGCGTAGAACACCTGGCCGTAGCCCGACAGCGAGTCGATGCCCTCTTGCACCCGGGCGCCGCCGGAGTCGTTGATGAAGACGAACGGGGTGCCGCACTTCAGCGCGGACTCCATCATCTCGACGACCTTCTTGCTGTGCGTCTCGCCCGCGGACCCACCGGCCACGGTGAAGTCCTGGCTGGCGATATGCACCGGACGCCCCAGCACCGTCCCGGTGCCGGTGACCACGCCGTCGGCCGGCATGTCGGCGACGTCCATGCCGAAGGCGACGGTGCGGTTGCGCCGAAACAGCCCGATCTCTTGAAAGCTGTCCTCGTCGATCAGGGCGTCGATCCGCTCACGGGCGCTGAGCTTGCCCTGCGCGTGCTGCTTCTCCAACCGCTTCTCGCCGCCGCCGGCCCGGGTGACGAGGCGCTTGTCGAGCAGTTCGTCGACCCGCTGCTTCATGTCCTTGGTTTTCGCCATGTCGTTCATGCCCTCTCGACGGTCACGCGGTGCTGGCGCCCGCCCATGCTGACCTGGTAGGTGATCGGCCCGGTGACCGCGTTGCCCGAATCGGACGTGGCCTCCGCCTCGGCCTTCAACTGGGCCTCGGTCTTGCCCACGTTCTTCGGACCCTCGGCCCGGGTGCTGAAGAAGCCCGGCGCCACGCCCGGGAACATGGCGTAGGTGAGCACATCGGTGTCGGTGCCGTCGAAGCCGTCGAGCGCGGCGGCGTCCGCGCTCAGCGTGCTCCACTCGGGTTGCAGCAGATCGGCCGGACGTACCGTGATCGGGTCCTTCTTGGCCTGCGCCTGAGCGATGGCGACCACCTCGGGGTTGCGCTCGCCCATGCATTCGCCGTAGTAGCCGAGCATCAGGTCGGCGAACTCGCCGGTCAGCACCTTGTAGCGGCCCATCAGCGTGTTGAACACGGCCTGGGTTCCGACGATCTGGCTGGAGGGCGTGACCAGCGGCGGGTGCCCGGCATCGGCCTTGACCAGCGGCACCTCGGCCATCACCTCTTTGATCCGGTCGCCGGCGCCCTGCGCCTTCAACTGGCTCTCCATATTCGACAGCATGCCGCCGGGAATCTGGCTGGCGAAGATGTCGGTGTCGACCAGCGTGGCCGACTCGAAGCCGGCGTATTTGGGCCGCACCGTGGCGAAGTGATCGCGAATTCGGATCAGCCGCTCGGCGTCGAGCTCGGTGGTGTAGGGCGTGCCCTCGAGCATGGCCACCAGCGACTCGGTCGGGTTGTGCCCGGGGCCCAGTGACATCGAACTGATCGCGGTGTCGACCACGTCGGCACCGGCCTCGATGGCCTTCATCAGGGTGACCAGGGTGACCCCGGTGGTGGCGTGGCAGTGCACGTTGACCTGGGTGTCTTCGCCGTAGGTCTGCTTGATCCCGCGAATGATGTCGTAGGCGGGCTGCGGTTGCAGCAGCGCGGCCATGTCTTTGAGTGCCAGCGACTGCGCGCCCATGTCGAGCAATTGGCCGGCGAGCTTCACGAAGCCATCAACGGTGTGCAGCGGCGAGATCGTGTAGCAGATGGTGCCCTGGGCGTGCTTGCCGGTGTCGTTCACCGCCTGCATCGCGACCGCCATGTTGCGGGGGTCGTTCAGGGCGTCGAACACCCGAAAGACGTCCATGCCGTTCTCGGCCGAAGCGTCGACGAACCGCCGCACGACGTCGTCTTCGTAGTGCCGGTAGCCGAGCAGGTTCTGGCCACGCAGCAGCATCTGCAGCCGGCTGTTGGGCAGCAGCTCGCGAAAGGTTCGCAGCCGGGCCCAGGGGTCTTCGTTCAGAAAGCGGATGCAGGCGTCGTAGGTGGCCCCGCCCCAGCACTCGACCGACCAGTAGCCGGCCGCGTCGATGTCGGCACAGGCATCCACCATGTCTTCGAGCGCCATGCGGGTGGCCATCAAAGACTGGTGGGCATCGCGCAGAGCGACCTCGGTCACCCCAACGGTTCGCTGACTCATGAGAGCAATCTTGTCACCCGACTACTACTCCATGTCGTAGTTCGGTGAAATCCTGCTGACTGAGATCGGTTTTCTTGCGACCTGGGACGACCTGCCGATCAGCACTCGATCACGTTGACCGCCAGGCCGCCGCGCGAGGTCTCTTTGTACTTGGTCATCATGTCGGCGCCGGTGTCACGCATGGTCTTGACCACCGTGTCGAGCGAGACCAGGTGGTTGCCGTCGAAGTGCAAAGCCGTACGGGCGGCCGCCACCGCCTTGACCGCGGCGATCGCGTTGCGTTCGATGCAGGGCACCTGCACCAGTCCGCCGACCGGGTCGCAGGTCAGCCCGAGGTTGTGCTCCATGCCGATCTCGGCCGCGTTCTCGATCTGCCGCGGCGTGCCGCCCATCACCGCGGCCATCCCGGCCGCGGCCATCGCGCAGGCCGAGCCGACCTCGCCCTGGCAGCCCACCTCGGCACCTGAGATCGACGCGGTGGTCTTGATGATCACGCCGATTGCGGTCGCGGTGAGCAGAAAGCGGACGATGCCGTCGTCGTCGGCGCCCGGCATGTGACTGCGGTAGTAGTGCAGCACGGCTGGAATGACCCCGGCGGCACCGTTGGTGGGGGCGGTCACCACCCGCCCGCCGGCGGCGTTCTCTTCGTTGACCGCCAGGGCGTAGGCGATGATCCAGTCCATGTCGGTGAGCGCGTCCGACGCAGCGACGGTCAGTTGCCGGTGCAGCAACGGTGCCCGGCGCAGCACGTTCAGCCCGCCGGGCAGGCGCCCGTTCGTACCAAAACCGTTGCGGACGCACTCCTGCATCACGCCCCATACCCGCAGCACCCCCGCGCGCACCTCGTCGGGGGTGCGGGTCGTGGACTCGTTCGCCCAGACCACCTGGTCGATGGTCAGCCCGTGCTCGGCGCAGACGGCCAGCAGTTCGTCGCCGGTGCTGAAGGGGTAGGGTTCCTCGGCCTCCGCGCGGGGAGTCCGCTCGCGTAGTTCGTCGGCGTCCACCACGAACCCGCCGCCGATCGAGAACATCACCCGGTCGGCGATCAGGTCACCGTCCGCACCCACGAAGCGAAAGCGCATGCCGTTGGGGTGCTCGGGCAAGGCGCGGCGGCGGTGCAAGATCAGGTCGCCTGCCGGGTCGAAGGCGATCTCGTGCCGGCCCAGCAGGCTGATCCGATGCTGCGTGAGCACCCGCTCGACGGTCGGCCCCACCTGGGTCGGCTCGACCGTTTCGGGAGCCTCACCGAGCAGGCCGAGGAGCACCGCCCGGTCGCTGTGGTGGCCGCGCCCAGTCGACCCGAGCGACCCGTACAGGTCGACCCGCACCCGCACGACGTCGGTCAGCCGACCCTGCGCCGACAGGTCGTGCAACACCCGGTTGGCGGCTCGCATCGGCCCAACCGTGTGCGACGACGACGGCCCGATGCCGATGCTGAACAGGTCGAAGAAGCTGAGCGTCACCCCTCAACTGTAAGCACTGCGCCCGAGCTCACGGTCAGTCGTCCTTCTTGCGAATGGTCGGCATGCGCTTGCGGAACTCCTCTTCGAACAGGTGCTTCACCGCCGAGGAGTCGATCACGCCCTCGACCGTGGTGGGCAGCTTGCCGGCGGCCGCCTTCTGGCACACGGTCAGCCAGGCCTGCCCCATGGCCAGGGTGAAGCCCGACGCCACGGAGGCATTGATCACACCGCCGGCGATGCTGCCGGCACCGGGAATGAATGTGAGCAGGTTGGCGGCCGCGCTGCGCCCCAGGGTGGTGGCGACGCCGGTGGAGGCCGCGGCCAACAGCGCGGCCCGGTCGAACGGCACCTGATAGAGGTGCGCGATCCGGCCCATCATGGCCAACTGCATGGGCACCAGCAGGGCCGCCGACGAGAACGGGATGGGTACCGCCGCGGCCCCGGCGGCCGCCGCTACGGTGCCGTTGATGTGCCGCTGCGCAGCCTTGTGCTTCGCCGCCAGATCGATCGTTTGGGCGGCTGTGAGAGCTGACTGAACAGCCTCAGGAACAACGTGAAAGGTGGCCTGTAGGACGTCCATCAAGCCGTAGGGCGGCTGACCGGTGAACTGGTCCCTCATCGCGTAGGTCATGAACGGACGCCCGCCGACGATCGGCAGCTTCTTGGCCTCGATCTGGCGGGCCAGCTCGACGGCGTCGGGGTGGTACTGGCCCTGGCGCATCGGCACCTGAGTGAACACCATCAGCACGGGAATGCCGAGCTCGTGCAACGTGCGGACGAACGTGGCCTCGACCTCTTCGAAACGGCGGTCCATGCCACGCACGCAATACCAGGCGACGTGGATCTGCTCGGCCACCGGCTTGCTGCGCATCTGCTTCACATACTTGGTGACCTCTTTGATCAGCTCGCCGTCGTCTCGTCCGATCTCGAGGCCCCGGGTGTCAACCAGGCCCAGCGTGCCGCGGGTGTCGAGGTACAGATGGGTGTCGAGGGTCACCGGGTCACCGATGCCGGTCGCCGCGACCGGCTCGCCGAAGATCGCGTTGATCAGGGTGGACTTGCCCACCCCGGTCTTGCCGAAGACGGCCAGGTTGAACCGCCCCAACTGGGCGGCCTGTTTCTCGAACTCGCTGCGGAATGCCTCGGTGAACCACTGTGTCACCCGACCAAGGGTAGGGGCGAGATCCGCGCCGAGACGGACCCCGCTACCCCCTGGCCGCGTAATAGCTTGTGAAAACCGCAATTCGATGACGAATCCTGGAGGCCACGATGAGCGTGCTGCGCACCAAGTCGATCGAACAATCCATCGCCGACACCGACGAGCCGGAGTACCAGCTCAAAAAGTCTCTGACCGCGCTCGACCTGACGGTGTTCGGGGTGGGCGTGGTGATCGGCGCCGGCATCTTCACCCTGACCGGACGCGTCGCCCACCAGATGACCGGCCCGGCGATCGTGATCAGCTTCATCGTCGCGGCCGTGTGCTGCGGGCTGGCCGCCATGTGTTACGCCGAGTTCGCCTCCACCGTGCCGGTGTCGGGGTCGGCCTACACCTTCAGCTACGCCTCGCTCGGCGAGGTGTTCGCCTGGATCATCGGCTGGGATCTGATTCTGGAGATGTTCCTCGGCGCCTCGGTGGTGGCCCAGGGCTGGAGTGCCTACTTCGGTGTGCTGCTCAAGAAGCTGGGGCTGTCCCTGCCCACAGCGGTCAGCTACGGCGGCGTCGTCGACCTGCCCGCGATCGTGCTGGTGCTGGTGCTCGGCCTGCTGATCACCATCGGCATCAAAGAGTCGATGCGGGTCAACCTGGTGCTGGTCGGGGTGAAGCTGTTCATCGTGCTGTTCGTCATCGTGGCCGGCCTGATGTTCATCAATCCGGCCAACTACAGCCCGTTCATTCCCGACCCGGCACCCTCGGCAGCCACGACCGGCTTCTCCTGGACGCAGCCGCTGCTGCAGTGGCTGACCGGCTCTGCCCCCAGTGTGTTCGGCTGGGGCGGAGTGTTCGCCGGGGCCGCCCTGGTGTTCTTCGCCTACATCGGCTTCGATGTGGTGGCGACCACTGCCGAAGAGGCCAAGAACCCGCAAAGGGACCTGCCGATCGGCATCATCGCCTCGCTGACGATCTGCACGATCCTGTACTGCGCCGTCGCGCTGGTTGTGGTCGGCATGGTCAACTACACCGAGATCGATCCCAGCGCGGCGCTGGCGAACGCGTTCGCCCATCACGGCCAGGACTGGATGGCGACGCTGATCTCGGCGGGCGCCGTGGCCGGCCTGACCACCGTGGTGCTGACCCTGATGATCGGCGCCACCCGGATCATCTTCGCCATGTCGCGCGACAACCTGCTGCCGATCAGCCTCGCCAAGGTGCATCCGAGGTTCAAGACGCCGTGGAAGATCTCGATGATCGTCACGGTCGTCTGCGCGATCACCGCCGGTTTCACCCCGATCGGGGTGCTGGAAGAAATGGTGAACATCGGCACCCTGACCGCGTTCATCCTGGTGTCGATCGCCGTGGTGGTGCTGCGCCGTAAGCGGCCCGACCTGCCGCGCGCGTTCACGGTGCCGCTGGTTCCGGCGCTGCCGATCACGTCGGCGCTGATCTGCTTCTACCTGACCCTGAACCTGTCGCTGGAGACCTGGGTGCGGTTCATCGTCTGGATGGCCCTGGGCTTCATCGTCTACTTCTCCTACGGCTACCGCAAGGCGAGGCTGGCGACCGGCGCGCCGCTGCCGCACGACGTCCAGGCCGCGATGGACGACGGGGTCGTGAAGCGCCCGGACGCCCAGTGAGACGGCCCTGATCGGGCCGCTGCTGGCGCTCGGGTCGGCACTCACCTGGGGCGTCGCCGACTTCGCCGGGGGCACGCTGAGCCGGCGGCTGCCGTCTGCTGCCGTGGTCGGGGTCTCGCAGGCGTGTTCGCTGGTGTTGCTGCTGGTGGTGCTGCCGTTCGTGCCCGCCGCGTCCGACTGGGGCTGGGCCGGCTGGTCGGTGCTGGCCGGCGCAGCAGGTTCGCTGGCGCTCGTCTGCTTCTACCGGGCCCTCGCCTTCGGCACGGTCGGGGTGGTGTCGCCGATCTCGGCGCTGGCGGTATCGATCCCGGTGGTGGCCGGACTGCTGGCGGGCGAGCAGCCACACGGCGTCCAGTTGGCCGGAATCCTGGTCGCCTTCGCGGGCGCCGTACTGGCCAGCGGCCCCGAATTGCGGGGCGAGCAGCACGTCAAGCAGCAGGCCGTCTGGTTCGCCCTGGCGGCCGCCGCCGGCTTCGGCGTGACGATGCTGGCGATCGCGCGGGGGGCGGCGTCCTCGACGATTTTCACGATGGTCGGCATGCGCACCACGTCGGTGATGGGCTTCGCGGTCGCCGCGGTGCTGGTGCGGAGCGTGGGCGGGGTGAAGGCGTCCGACCTGCCGAAACTGGCGCTGCTCGGCCTGGGCGACGTCGCGGCGAATGCGCTGCTCGGCTTCGCCAGCACCCTCGACCTGCTGTCGATCACGGCGGTGCTGTCGGCGCTGTACCCGGTGGTCACCGTCGGGCTCGCCGCGGTGCTGCTTCGGGAACGCCTGAAGCCGGTGCAGCTCGCCGGGGTGGCGCTGGCGTTCGCCGGCGTCGGGCTGATCGCGGCCGGATGAACCTCACGGATCGAAGAGCAGCCGGGGCCGCCCGCTGCGCGGATGCGTGACCGGGGTCACCCGGACGCCGAACACGGGCTCCAGGACGTCGGGCGTCAGCACCTCTTCGGGCACCCCCTCGGCGATCAACTGACCGCCCTCCAACACCGCGACGTGATCGGCGTAGTCGAGAGCCAGGTCGAGATCGTGCAAGGCGAGCACGACCGTGCGTCGGGCCCGCTTGATCACCTCGAGCAGTTGGTACTGGAAGCGGACGTCGAGGTGATTGGTCGGCTCATCGAGGATCACCAGCGGAGTTCGCTGCGCGAGCGCTCGGGCCAGCAGGACACGGCGGCGCTCACCACCGGAGAGTCCCGCCCTGCGGTGACAGCGCGATTCGAAAGACCGGGGTCAGCCCCAACGCCTGATCATCGCGATCCGCTGCTCGACTTGTTCGGTGCTGGCCCGGGCCAGTGGTGGGCCGCCACACTGCCGGCGCAGTTCGGCATGCACGTGGCTGTGCGGACGTCCGGTGGCCCGGGCGTGCTGCGCGACCAGCGTGTTCAGCTCCTTGCGGCGGGCCTCCAAGGCGCGGTGCAGGGCAACCTCGGGCGGCAGCTTCTCGCGACGTTCGGCCCTGTCGTGGCGACTCACCTGGCGACGTTGCCGTTCCCGCAACAGGTGACCGATCTGGTCGGTTTCGAGTAGGCCGGGCAAGCCCAGGTAGTCAGCCTCGTCATCGGAGGTCGGGACGGCATGCATGCCGAACTGCTGGGAGTCGAACAGCACGTGGTCAAAGGTGGCCTCCGAGGTCAGCGCCTCGAAGCTGCCCTCCAACTCGTCGGCCGCCTTTTCGGCGCGGTTCGCCGCAGCCAATTCGGCGTCGGTCTCGTCCCACACCTCTTTGGCAGCCGGAGCCCCCAGCACGTGGTCCCGCTGCCGCTCCAGGGTGGCCGCATGGGCCAGGATGATCGGAACCGTCGGCAGAAAGACGGTGGCCAGTTCGCCGCGTCGCCGGGCGCGCACAAAGCGTCCGACCGCCTGGGCGAAGAACAGCGGGGTCGAGGTCGCGGTGGCGTAGACCCCGACGGCCAGCCGGGGCACGTCCACCCCCTCCGACACCATGCGCACCGCCACCATCCAGCGCTCGTCGGACGCCTCGAACGCCTCGATCCGCTTGCTGGAGCCGGGGTCGTCCGACAACACCACGGTCGGCTTCTCGCCGGTCAGAGAGTCCAGCACCTTGGCGTAGGCCCGAGCCTGAGTCTGGTTGGTGGCGATCACCAGGCCACCGGCATCCGGCAGGTGGCGACGCACCTCGGTGAGCCGCCGGTCGGCGGCGGCCAGCACCGCCGAGATCCACTCCCCCTTCGGGTCGAGTGCGGTACGCCAGGCCTGCGCGCTGACGTCCTTGGTGAGCAGCTCGCCCAGGTTGGCGGCCACGGTCTCGCCCGCCTTGGTGCGCCAGCGCATCGGACCGCCGTAGTTCATGAACACCACCGGCCGCACCACATGGTCGCGCAGCGCCTCGGCGTAGCCGTAGGTGTAGTCGGCGCGCGACACTCGGGTGCCTCCCGGCTGCTCGTCGTAGGCGACGAACGGAATCGGGTTGGCGTCGGATCGAAACGGCGTGCCGGTCAACGCCAAGCGGCGCTTGGCAAGGCGGAAGGCTTCGGTGACCGCCTCGCCCCAGCTCAGCGAGTCGCCGGCATGGTGCACCTCGTCGAGAATCACCAGGGTGTCGTCGCGAGCCACCATCGCCTCGTAGCTGAGCATGCCGGCGGCCACCCCGGCGTAGGTGACGGCGACCCCGTCGAACTGTTTCGACCGGCCTTTGCGACGCCCGGCCAGACCGGGGTCGAGCTGAATGCCGGCCTTCGCGGCTGCGTCGGCCCATTGCACCTTGAGGTGTTCGGTGGGGGCGACCACGATGATCTTCTTGACGGTGCGCTCGTGCAGCAACTCGGAAGCCACCCGCAGCGCGAACGTGGTCTTGCCGGCGCCGGGGGTGGCGACGGCCAAGAAGTCGGTGGGCGCGGCCTGCTGGTAGCGCTGGAGCGCCTCGGCCTGCCAAGCCCGCAGCTTCGCCGAGGTGCCCCAAGGCGCCCGCTGCGGGAACGCCGGGGGGAGCCGCTCGATCGCGGAGTGACTCATCGACGGGCTCGCGGGTGGGGGTCGGGCAGGCACATAGGTAGGCGACCTTAGCCCAGATCCGGACGCCGCACTTCCTGGTGCGCGCCCGTCAGCAGGTCCGGGCTCCGTCGCAGGGCCGGAGCCACGCGCACCGACGCACTGAGGTCCACGAAACACGTTTCCCGAGCAGTCCGCGGAGATCTGCGCGTTATGAAAGCGCCGGTGCGTCGTCGAGGCCCCCGCCGCGGAGAAATGAGCGTTTTGCCCCGCCCGGGGCGGGGCCATAACTCGCGTTTCCGCGCGGACCCGCCCAGAGACCGCCGCAGCCCGCCTAGAAACGCACGTTTCGGCGCATCGGGCCCGGCGACCGGCCGACGCTCAGGCGACCACCCTCGGACCGCCGGCCGCCTCGAGGTGGCCGACACCATCGGGTCGCGGCGGGTCGTCGTCAACCTCGAGCCGGACCCGGACACACCGACGCGATCGCTCGCCCGTGGATCACGGTTCCCGGCGAAGAGGACGGCAACTGCCGGCCCGGCGAGCCTGCCGCCGGGGAGTTCTGGTTCGACTATGCGCTCCGGCTGATTCGCCAGCGGCACTGACCGCCTCCCACCATCCGTGGCTCACGCCTCGTTGAGTAAGCGCTGATCGTCGTTGGTCGAGCTTGTCGAGACCTTGCGGGGGATCCGGCGCTGGCAAGGGGTTTCGACACGCTCAACCAGCGGGTTGCGTTGATCGCGCTTCGTTGACGCGAAGCAGTCGCCGAAGTTGAGCCTGGCCAGCGAGCCGCGCCCACGTCCATAGCGTTCGAACGCCAGGCGCGCCCGGCGCGCCTGTTCAACAGTCACCGGCTCGATCTCCACTACAGCCTCTGCCACGAGTCGATCGACGAGTGTGGTCCCCACTGCTCTCGGCCACCTCGGGGCCGTCGCCATACTCCTTCAACAGGCGTTCCAACGCCTCTTCGTCGGGGGTTCGACCAGCGACCAGCGACCAGCTCGACGATGCCGAAGCCGACACCCTTGGCAGAACGCGGATCAGCGCCTGGTGTCGAGCGTCGCGACGACGCCCGCTCCGAGAATGAGCTCGTCCCGCGTGACGAGCGGAACGTTGTTCCGAGTCGCCTGCGCGACGAGCATCCGGTCGAAGGGATCGCGATGCGCCCAGGGCAGCCCACCGGCGCGGATCGCATCGTTATGGTCGATCCCGAGCGGGGTCGCCTGCAGATCGAGCAGTGCCCGATCCCAGGAGGCGAGTAGACGTTCACCGCCGGCCAGCTTCCCCTGCCTGGTCTTGATCGAGACCTCCCAGGCGGTCGCGGCGGAGACCAGCAGCTCCACCGACGGGTCGTTCAACTCCGCCATCGCGGCGCGTGCGATCCGTCCCGGCACGATCGTCATCTCGAGCAACGTGCAGGTGTCGAGCAGCAGCGTCCGAGCAGCCCCACTCACCCGACCTCTCCCCACTCGGCTAGTTCCTCCTCGGTCAGCGGCGCATCGAAGTCATCGCCGATCGTGATCAGCCCCGCGAACCGCCCGAAGGTGCGTGCCGGCGCCTCCACCTTCGAGAGCACCGCCACGGGACGTCCATGACTCGTGATCGTGAAGCTCTCGCCGCTCTCGACCTCGACCAGCAAAGCGTTGAGCCTGGCCTTGGCTTCCGTGGTGCTGACGGTCTTCACGCCTCTAGAATAGACCCTTCGGACCGGTTCGCTAGGTCTGTTTGGTCGCCGAGTTCGCTACGGTCTCG
Source organism: Micropruina sp. (assembly GCF_047602085.1). Taxonomy (GTDB): domain Bacteria; phylum Actinomycetota; class Actinomycetes; order Propionibacteriales; family Propionibacteriaceae; genus Micropruina. Next base: position 669,682 of record NZ_JASGID010000002.1, on the reverse strand, counting down.
GCAGACTCCCGCCGCCAGGGTCGTCCGCTCGGACACCGTAGAATCATCCGGTTGCCCTATCGAAAGGTCCCCGTATGCCCGTCCGCGCTGACCTGCGCAATGTCGCGATCATCGCCCACGTCGACCACGGCAAGACCACCCTGGTCGACGCCATGCTGTGGCAGTCCGGCGCCTTCCGCGCCAACCAGGACGTCGAGAAGCGGGTGATGGACTCGATGGACCTGGAGCGCGAGAAGGGCATCACCATCCTCGCCAAGAACACCGCCGTCGACCACGTCCGGCCAGACGGCAGCTCGGTCACCATCAACATCATCGACACCCCCGGGCACGCCGACTTCGGCGGCGAGGTGGAGCGTGGCCTGGAGATGGTGGACGGCGTGCTGCTGCTGGTGGACGCCTCCGAGGGTCCGCTGCCGCAGACCCGGTTCGTGTTACGCAAGGCGCTGGCCAAACACCTGCCGATCGTCGTGGTGATCAACAAGGTCGACCGCGCCGACGCCCGGATCAGCGAGGTCACCGACGAGGTCTACGAACTCTTCCTGGACCTGCTCGACGACGACGAGGCCGACAAGCTCGACTTCCCGGTGGTCTACTGCGCCGCCAAGGCCGGACGTGCCTCGCTCACCCAACCCGAGGACGGAGGCCTGCCCGATTCGGAGAACCTGGAGCCCCTGTTCGGCGTGATCATGGACGCCATCCCGGCGCCGGTCTACACCGAGGACGCGCCGCTGCAGGCGCACGTGACCAACCTGGACGCCTCCCCCTACCTGGGCCGGCTGGCGTTATGCCGGGTGATCAACGGCACCCTGCGCCGGGGCCAGAACGTTGCTTGGTGCCGCACCGACGGCAGCGTGACGAACGTGAAGCTGTCCGAGTTGCTGATGACCCACGCGCTGGAGCGGCAGCCGGCGGAGGAAGCCGGGCCGGGCGACATCGTCGCGATCGCCGGCATTCCCGACATCATGATCGGCGAGACCCTCTCCGACCCGGAGAATCCCAAGCCGCTGCCGCTGATCCACGTCGACGAGCCGTCCATCTCGATGACCATCGGCATCAACACCTCGCCGCTGGCCGGCAAGTCCGGCACCAAGCTCACCGCCCGGCTGCTGAAGGCCCGGCTGGACGCCGAACTGATCGGCAACGTGTCGATTCGGGTGCTGCCGACCGAGCGTCCGGACACCTGGGAGGTGCAGGGCCGAGGCGAGCTGCAGCTGGCCGTCCTGGTCGAGATGATGCGCCGCGAGGGTTTCGAGCTGACCGTCGGCAAGCCGCAGGTGCTCACCCGGGTCGTCGACGGCAAGGTGCAGGAGCCGTTCGAGCGGCTCACCGTCGACATTCCCGAGGAGCACGTCGGCACCGTCGCCCAGTTGATGGGCACCCGGCGCTCGCGCATGGAGCAGATGATCAACCACGGCACCGGCTGGGTGCGCATGGAGTACGCCATTCCGGCCCGGGGCCTGATCGGCTTCCGCACCGAGTTTCTCACCCAGACCCGCGGCACCGGCATCATGCACCACGTCTTCGAGGGCTACGAGCCGTGGGCCGGCGAGATCGTCACCCGCTCGACCGGCTCGCTGGTGGCCGACCGCACCGGCGCGGTGACCTCCTACGCCTTGTTCAACCTGCAGGATCGCGGCGTGCTGTTCGTGGCGCCGACCGAAGAGGTCTACCAGGGCATGATCGTCGGCGAGAACCCGCGCAACGAAGACATGGACGTCAACCCCACCAAAGAGAAGAAACTCACCAACGTGCGCTCCTCCACCGGTGAAGAACTGGAGCGGCTGATCCCACCGCGGGTGCACTCGTTGGAGCAGGCGCTGGAGTTCTGCCGCGGCGACGAATGCCTCGAGGTGACCCCGTCCCACGTCCGGCTGCGCAAGGTCATCCTGGACGCCAACGAGCGGGCCAAGGCACGGAACCGGGCCAAGAAGGCGTAGACAGCCACACCCGTCCAGTGCCGCGGCGCCGGATGGGTGACGGTGGTGTCGCCGCCCCCTTTTGGTGCGCGCCGACCCGAGCCCCGCGCGGCAGACACCGATGGTGAGATCGGCGAACCAAATTGAGGAGAGCCGGGTCCGGAACGCTTCCTCCCTTGCGTTCCGACCCGGCTCGATCCTTCGCACCACCTCAGGCAGTCCCCCGACCGATTTTCGCGTCCCCCCGAATCGCGACTCCGGTCCTGCCCTGTGTAGTGGCCTTGCCCCCCAACACGAGGAACTCTGCCGCAGCAACCTCAACGTTTCGTAAACGCAGCCTCGGAACCTCGCCAAGGTTTCAGTGATTCATCATGATGCTTGTCATGGCGCATCACGATGCGTACGCTTCGGGCATGCGTACCACCGTGAACTTGGACGACGACGTGGCGGCTGCCGTCGCCCGGCTGCAACGCGAGCGCGGTCTCGGTTTCTCCGCCGCCGTCAACGAACTTGCTCGGGGCGGAATCGCGACACACCGCGTCGACTTCCGCTACGTCCACCCCTCCTACGACCTCGGCCTGCAGGTTGATCTGACAAGCGTGGCGGACACGCTCGAGTTGCTCGACGATCTGGAGCGGGCAGACGAGCATGCTTCTTGACGCCAACATCCTGCTCTATTCGATCGACAGCTCCAGCAGGCATCACGCTGCCTGCGCCACCTGGCTGTCGGACGCGTTCGCCGGTCTACGCCGGGTTGGCCTGCCCTGGCAGACCATCGGCGCCTTCCTCCGGATCTCCACCCACCCGAGGGTGTTCGCCAGGCCGCTTCGACCTGATCAGGCATGGGAGATCGTCGAGCAGTGGCTGAACGCGCCCAATAGCTGGATTCCGGAGACCTCGGACGCGACTGCGCGCATCCTCGGCGGTTTGATCGCCGATCTCGACCTGCACGGCAACCTGATCACGGACGCCCAACTGGCCGCGCTGGCGATCGAGCATGGCGTCGCCGTGGTGTCGGCCGACACAGACTTCGCCCGATTCCCTGGTCTGCGCTGGGTCAATCCGATGGCCGGCTGAAGCGCTCGCTCTCGACCCATTCCTCCACCGTGGTCGGGTCGACCACCGCGTCGCACGGGTAGGGTCTAGCACCATGGCTGAACACCCCGCGCACGGCGTCCGCTCAGAGGTCGGACGGCTGCGAACAGTGATGCTGCACCGTCCCGGCAACGAGTTGCGCCGGCTGACCCCGCGCAACAACGACGCGCTGCTGTTCGACGGCCTGCCCTGGGTCGATCGCGCCCAGGACGAGCATGACGCCTTTGCCGATGCGCTGCGCAGCCGCGGCGTCGAGGTGCTCTACCTGAGCGAGTTGCTGATCGAAACCCTCGCCGATGCGGACGCCCGCGAGACCGCCATCGCACACACCATGACCGACCTTCGGCTGGGCGACACGTTGCGCGCCTATCTCACCGCTCTGCTGCACGACAAGGGGCCGGACGAGCTGGCCGAGATTCTGATGGCCGGCCTACGCAACGACGAGGTGACGAACACCGGCAGCGTGGTGGCGGCCCTGCACGCTCCCGACGACTTTCTGATCGACCCGCTGCCCAATCTGCTGTTCACCCGTGACTCGAGCGTGTGGGTGGGCGACCGGGTGACGATCACGTCGCTGGCGATGCCGGCCCGGGTGCGCGAGACCCAGCTCACCGAGCTGATCTACCGATTCCATCCGCGATTCGCCGGCACCGAGCACATTCACGGCTGGGACAAGGAGTTTCTCGAGGGCGGCGACGTGCTGGCGCTGGCCGAGGGGGTGCTGGCGATCGGTGTCGGCGAGCGAACCCGGCCGGCCGGCGCCGAGCGGCTGGCCCGGACGGCCTTCGCCGAGGGCCTGGCCCACACCGTTCTCGCGGTGCCGATCGACCAAGACCGGGCGACCATGCACCTCGACACGATCTGCACCATGGTCGACACTGACGCGATGGTGATGTACCCCAACGTGGCCCATCGGCTGGCCGCGGCCACGATTCGCCCCGGTGACGACGACGACCTGGTGGTCGAGCCGCTGCGTCCGTTCCTGGACGCCGCCGCCAGCGCGATGGGCATCGACCGGCTACGGCTGATCGACACCGGCCTCGACCCGGTGACCGCCGAGCGCGAGCAGTGGGACGACGGCAACAACACTCTGGCCATCGAGCCCCGGGTGGCGATCGCCTATGAGCGCAACGTCGAGACCAACGAACGGCTCACCGCGGCCGGCATTGAGGTCGTCGCGATCTCCGGCTCGGAGTTGGGTTCGGGACGCGGCGGGCCGCGCTGCATGTCCTGCCCGATCAGCCGCGACGCGCTCTAGGAACGCACTGACTTTCGTCGGTCGAGCTTGTCGAGACTTCTCCGGCTTCACGGCCTGACAAGGGTTTTCGACCGGCTCAACCGACGGTGGACAGGCTCCGCGGCATTCCCCCAGGGAAGCGCTGGTCAACGCAGCCACCGCTGGTTGAGCTTGTCGAAACCTCTTGCCGACGCCAGATCGACGGGTCTCGACAAGCTCGACCAACGACAATCAGCGAGCCGCCCCTAGACCCGGCGCAGCCAGCCGTGCCGGTCCTCGGCGCGTCCGTACTGGATGTCGAGCAGGTGGGCCCGGATGGCCTGGCTGATCGTGCCCGGGGTTCCGTCGCCGACGGTGAAGCGGCGATCGCTGCCGTTCACGCCCGGGGCGGCGAAGCCGACGATCGGGGTGACCACGGCCGCCGTCCCACAGGCCAGCACCTCGGTGATCGCGCCGCTACCGACGCCGTCGAAGACCTCGTCGATGGCGATCCGGCGCTCGACCGGGCGCAGCCCGTGCTCGGGCGCCAGAGTGAGGAGCGAGTCGCGGGTGACGCCGTCCAAGATGGTGCCGGTAAGCGCGGGGGTGACCAGTTCGCCGGCGGCGGTGACGAACATGATGTTCATCGTGCCGCACTCCTCCACCCAGCGGTGCTCGGCGCCGTCCAGCCAGATCACCTGGCCGCAGCCGTGCTCGGCGGCCTCGTCGGCTGCGGCGAGGCTGGCGGCGTAGTTGCCGCCGCACTTGGCCGCGCCGGTGCCGCCCTCGGCGGCCCGGGTGTAGTTGGGGGTGGCCCACAGGGTCACCGGGTCGGGGTAGTAGGGGCCGACCGGTGTGGCGATCACGCAGAACGTGTACTCCTTGGCCGCCCGGACGCCGATCAGCGTCTCGCTGGCGATTTCGAACGGGCGGACGTACAGGCTCTGCTCGCCCTCCGGCGACGGAACCCAGTCGCGATCGAGGTCGACCAGTTCGGTGACCGCGGCGACGAAGTCGGCCTCGTCGACGGGCGCCATCGCCAGCCGCCGCGCCGAGGAAGCAAACCGGGCCGCGTTCTTGTCGGGACGGAACAAGGCCACCCCGCCGTCGGGCTGCCGGAACGCCTTCAGCCCCTCGAAGATCTCTTGGCCGTAGTGAAACGTCGCCGCACCCGGGTGCAGCTCGAACGGACGCCGCGCGACGATCTCGCGGCTGTGCCAGCCCTGACCCACAGCCCAGGTGGCCAGGGCCATGTGGTCGGTGAAGTTCGCCCCGAAGACCGGCTTCGCCACGATCGCGGCGCGCTCGTCGGCGGACGTCGGGTGATCGGTGCGGGTCAGGGCGAAAGTGGTCATTGGAGCAATGTAGCCGGGCCGCGGCGAAGCCGATGAGCAATTTCACGCCCTTACCAAGCGCGTCGAACCCCTCTAGGTTCGACGCCACATCGAAGGAGGTGGCGGTGCCCACAGTTGCCGCATTCGTGACGGCCCCGCGCTGCCTGTCACCGTGTCTATCACCGTGCTGTCACCGTGTGTATCACCGTGCCTGGGCCGTCCTCTTCGCCCTGAGAGGAGTCGTCGATGGATCCCGTCCTGGTGCTTGACGCCGACATGACCGTGGCAGCCGCGCGCGCCGCCATGGCCCTGATCACCCCCGGCACCGCCTTGGTGGTGCGCCGCCGCGACCCACGCACCGACTACGGCACTCTGCTGTGGTACCCCCTCGATCAAGACGACCGCGAGCAGGTGATGGGCACCGCCATCGACCCTGCCCTGCCGCTGGGCGTGTCGCTCGACCTGCACGAGCACGCAGCCTGTGCGGTGCGGCAGCTCACCCACCCCGACGTGGTCGGCGGGTTCTGGACCGGACTGGTGGTCGACGGCGCCCGAGCCGTCGGCTGGATGACCGCCAACCCGCACGACAATCGCGGCCCCGAGCGTGGCCTCGACTTTCCGATGGCCCCACCGACCGCCGGCGCCGCGGCCCCCGAGGCCGCGCCACCAGAGGCCGCACCCACCGACGTCACCGCCTACACGCGGGTGGACGTGCCCGAGGCGGTGCTGCCCGGGGCCCAGTTCGACGTGGTGGTCGGGTTGTCCCTGCACGCCCAGCCGGGCGTGCAGGGAGCCGTGATGCACATTGCGGCGCAGCCCGAACCGGGCCAGCCACAAGAACTCACCGTGCAGGTGAAGGCCGAGAACTTCACCCTGCCGAACGGGGTGCGCTACACCGTGGCCTTCGACCCGGCCGATCTGGCAGCGGGCGTGGTTCGCATTCCGGTCACCGCCCCGGCGGTGACCGAGCTGTGGCGCGGGCGGATCGAGGTCGAGTACAGCCGCAACGGACTGCTGATCGGCACCGCGTGGCGCGAGGTGCTGGTGAGCCAGCAGGCGCCCGTGGCCGCGCCGCTGTCGACCGCCGGCGGCGAACTGGCCGTCGAACTCGACCAGACCGTGCCGATCGACCTGACCGTGTCGATCAGCCGCGGCCAGACCGACGGCACCTTCTTGTGGACCTACACCACCCCGCACCCGGTGCCGCTGCCCGACGTGCAGGTGATCACCAAACTGGCCGACGAAACCGCCGAGACCCTGGCGCTGCGGCACGTGCGCGAGATGGCCCGGGTGGACGGCGACCCGAACGCCGAGTTGCGGGTGCTGGGCGTGGCCCGGGTGATCGCCGACCTGCTCACCCAGGCCAGCTTCTGGCCGGTGCTGACCGCGGTGTGGAAGATCGCCCACGACGCCGGACGGCTGCCCACCCTGCTGCTGGTGTCGCAGGAGTCGTTGATTCCCTGGGAGCTGGCCAGCACCGAGGCCGACTACGTGATCGACCCCGCCCTGCCCGATCCGTCCGTCCCGCTGCTGCTGGGCACCCAGTTGATCATCGGCCGCTGGCGTCCGGCCGGGCCCGAGACGCCGTCGGGGCTACGCCGTCCGAGCACCACGCCCGCCCAGGCGATGGCGGTCAAGGGCTTGGCCGTGGTGGTCGGCGAGTTCGGCCCCAGCTCGGGCTTTCGCAGTTTGAAGGAGGCCATCGAAGAGGGCCAGCAGCTCAAGAAGGACTATCAGGCGGCGTGGATCAAGGGCACCGCCGCCGAGGTCGCCACCCTGCTGAAGGGCCAGTCGACCGTCGACGGGGTACCGCTGGAGGCGCAGGTGCTGCACGTGGCCTCGCATGGCGAGGTCGACCCTGACTCGCCGCTGAACACCGGCGTGATCCTGTCCGACTCGGCGGTGCGCATCGACGAGACCATCGTGATCGGCTCCACGTTTGCCCGCAGCGCGGCCCCGCTGGTGTTCCTGAACTGCTGCCAGTTGGCCACCGACAGTGGCAGCTCGCTGATCGAGGGCGGCCTGGCCGCGGCCTTTCTGCAGGCCGGCGCCCGGGCCTTCATCGCGCCGCTCTGGTCGATCGACGACGCCATCGCCAAAGCCACGGCGCTCACCTTCTACGCCGAGGCCTTGGGCAAGGGCCGTCCGGTCGGTGAGGTGATGCGCGAACTGCGCGCCCGTTACACCACGGAGTTTCCCCAGCACGACCAGACCACTCCCCTGGCCTACGCCTACTACGGGCACCCGGCCCTCACTCTGACCCGGCAGGAGACGCACTGATGGCCAACCTTGACGGCACCGGACGGCAGGTCAGTCTCGGCCAGGGCATCAGCCTGCGCGCCCCGGGCCTGCGCGGCAGCGCCGAGGCGCACAACGTCGCCGCCGGCGGCGACACCCGCGCACCCGAAGCGGACGGGTCGGGCCCCGCTCTGGACGCCGCACTGACCCGGGAGGGGTTCCTGCGGCTGCGGGTGATCACCCTCGACGTGGCGCCGGTGCCGCACGCCCCCGCCGGCGATGGTCGCTCACCGGTCACCGACGTCGACGGCCTGGAGGTCACCGTTCCCGACCTGGGCGAGGACGTCGCCCAGGTGATGCTCGCGGTCGACGAGAACGGCGCGGTGAGCTGGAACTTCCCCATCGACTCCGGTGACCGGCCGGCGCCCACCACGCGCGGCTCGGGCGGCAGCGTGAGGTTCATCGTGCCGGCGTTCGCGGCCCAGCCCGACCCGGGTGCGGGCGGCGCCAACCGCAGCGTGTTCGGCCTGATCGGACGCAAGGTGCTGGAGCTGGTCGCCCTGCCGCTGGCCGGACTGGTGGTGCCGCCGCTGGCCGGCGCGGCGGCCCGGCTGTGGGAGTCGAAGTCACGTATCGCCCGGGCCCGCACCTTCACCCCGGCCAACTACACCAGCACCGACGTGCCGAGCCTTGGCGACGCCGACTGGCAGCGCCTGGCACAGGGCCGCAGCCTCTGGTTCGTGCACGGCACGTTCGTCAACACCCCGTCGGCGTTCCAGGCCTTTCCGCCCGACGTGCTGGCCTCGCTGAGCGCCGCCTACGGCGGACGGGTGGCGGCTCTCGACCATCACACGCTGGGAGCGTCGCCGGTTGAGAACGCCGACCTGGCGCGCGAGCTGATTCCGGACGGGCTCGAACTCGACGTCGACATCGTCTGCCACAGCCGCGGCGGGCTGGTCAGCCGGGCCTTGGCCGGCCAGGGCACCGACCCGGTGTTCAACGTGCGCCGCATCGTGCACGTGGCCAGCGCCAACCACGGCACCGCGCTCGCCACGCCGTCGAACCTGGTGCCGTTCATCGACCGGGTCACCACCATGGTGAACCTGCTGCCCGACGGGCCCGCCGGTGTCGTCGTCGAGGCCACCCTGACCTCGGTGCTGGTGGTGGTGAAGATCATCGCCACGTACGGGCTGACCGGCATTCCCGGGCTGGCCGCGATGGACAGCGCGGGCGACTTTCTGAGCGGGTTCAACTCGGTCGCACTGCCCGCCGAGCAGTTCGCGGTCGCGGCCGACTACAGCCCCTCGGGCGGCTGGCGCGCCATGGCGGTGAAGAATCTGGAGAACACCGTGGTCGATCGGGTATTCGGCACGGTGGCCAACGATCTGGTGGTGCCCACCGCCGGCGTGTACGAGGGCGACGACGCCATGGTGGTGCCCGAGAACCGCCGGCTGGTGCTGCCCCGGGAGCGTGGCGTCTACCACGGCAGCTTCTTCGGCCAGCCCGATGTCGCCCGGCAGATCGCCGGCTGGCTGACGGGCTAGGGGGCATCATGCCGGCGCTGGACTATCTGGACTTCGACCTGGAGGTCGAAGCCGAGGCGACGCCCGACAGCTACAAGGTGTCGGTACTTTCCTCGCCGCGCGGCGAGGCGTCCGGCCAGATGACGTTCCCGTTCAACTCCGACGCGCTCGAGAACGTCATTCTCAAATTGGGCCGCACCCGCTCGGGCGTCCGGGCCGTCGGATCGCCGACCCAAGACCTGGCACAGAAGTTCGGCGGCACCCTGTACGACGCGCTGTTCAGCGGCGAGGTGGGCACCTGTTTTCGGCGCAGCCTCGACGAGGCGGACAGCCAAGGCAAGGGCCTGCGGGTGCGGCTGCGGCTCGAGAACGCACCCCAGTTGGCGGACGTGCCGTGGGAATATCTCTACCCGACGGGGCTGCGGCAGTTCCTGGTGCTGTCGACCCGCACCCCGGTGGTGCGCTACCTGGAGCTGCCGCAGAAGGTGCCGCCGCTGCGGGTCGCGCCACCACTGCAGGTGCTGGTGGTGGTCTGTTCTCCGGCCCAACTGGCAACCCTGAACGTCGACGCTGAAGTGCAGCGCATCACCGACGCCCTGGCGGGCCTGGAGCAGGCTGGGCAGGTGCACGTCACCGTTGTCGCCCGGGCGACTTTGATGCAAGTGCGCCGGGCCCTGCGCACGGGCGGTTTTCACGTGCTGCACTTCATCGGCCACGGCGGCTTCGACGAGTCGTCGGCCGAGGGCATGCTGGCCTTCGAAGACGAGCAGCATCAGGTCACCATGGTCTCGGGCACCACGCTGGCCACCACCATCAGCGGCTTCGAGTCGCTGCGGCTGGTGGTGCTCAACGCCTGCGAGGGTGCCCGCCAGTCGCCGCTCGACCCGCTGGGCGGCGTGGCTCAGAGCCTGGTCAAGCTGGGCAACGTGCCGGCTGTGGTGGCGATGCAATTCGAGATCACCGACGAGGCGGCCACCGTGTTCTCGGCCGAGTTCTATGCGGCGATCGCCGACGGCTACCCGATCGATGCCGCGCTGGCCGAGGCCCGGGTGGCGGTGTTCAGCGACAACAACGACGTCGAGTGGGGCACGCCGGTGCTCTACCTGCGGGCCAGCGACGGCCGCATCTTCGACGTCGCCTCGGGGGCTGCACCGCCGCCGGCCGGGGCACCCGGCCCTCATCTGGTTCCGCTGGTGACGCCTCCACCGCCATCCGGCCCAGATCTCGGCGCGTCCGCAAAACACGAGCCAGTCAGCCCGTCGCACCCCGTCAACGCAACACCTCCGGCACGGAAACGCCGGATGCTACTCGGGTTCTCGCTCACGCTCGGTTCGCTGACGCTCAGCCTGGGGGCACTGGCCACGTTGACCAATGTGACCGCGATCGCCCCCAGCCAAGTCACGCCAATAGCTACGGCGACGGCGAACCCCACGAGCGAACAGCCACCCACCTCGGCTGCGCCCACCTCGACCGCAACCATTGCCACCTCGTTGCCCGCGGTGCGGGTTGTGCCGACACTCAGGGCGCCCCGTGGCTCGGTGACCATCGACGGCAACACCGACGACTGGCAATGGAAGCTGAGCGCCCGCGCCGACAACCCGATCACCGACACCCGCTCGTCGGCCACCGGCGATATTTACCTGATGTGGGACGACCAGGCGCTCTACCTGCTCGCCATGATCGACGACACCACTAAACGACTGCCCGACCCCAGCCAGCCGACCCGGGCCTGGCGAGGCAACTCGGTGATACTCGAACTGGGGCCCGACAAGAGCGGGCTGATCGACAGCGATCCGGTGCGGCCAGCTCGACGCCTACTACATCTTCGGTCTGTCCAAGACCGGCGCCACCCCGGTGATCGGCATCCTGGGCCCGAACGGCAAGCGCACCGACTTCAGCACCTCGCGTGACGCGAGCACGCTGAGCGCGGCCATCACGACCACCACGACCGGCTGGGTGCTCGAGGCCAGAATTCCTTGGGCCACCTCCGGGCTGAACGGGGTGCGGCAGGGGGCACTGTTCGCGGCGAACGTGAATGTCGCGCAGCGACAGGCGAAGAACCTCGGCAACCTGGGCATGATGAGCACCAACCCCCAGCGAGCACTGAATGTACGCATGCACCCGGCCTACTGGCAGGCCCTGCAACTCGACGGCTGAACGGTTCCGCTTGGTTCAGGGGACGGTTCCGCTTGGTTCAGGAGACGGTTCCGCTTGGTTCCGCAAGCCGTTGCCCACAGGGGCGACCGGCTCAACGGGCCACCAGGGAAACGCTGATTTTTCGCTGGTCGAGCTCGTCGAGACCTCAAGCAGACTGCCCTCACTAGGGGTTTTTACAAGCTCAATGAACGGTGGACGCACTGATCAGCGCTCCCCTAGGCTGCCACCATGGTGCTGCCCGTCCTCAGCCCCGAGGAACAACGCGTGCTCGGCAGCCTGCTCGAGAAGCAGCGCACCGTTGCGGCGACGTACCCGCTGAGCCTCAACTCGCTGCGGCTGGCTTGCAACCAGACGTCCAGCCGCGACCCGATCACCGAACTCGACGACGCCACCATAGAAGCGGTGGCCCGCGAGCTGAAGTCTCGTGGGCTGCTCCGCGTGGTGTGGGCGGGCAAGGGGTCGCGCGCGCTGAAGTACCACCAACTGCTCGACGAGGTGCTCAGCCTGCAGCCCGACGAGCGCGCATTGATCACCGTGCTGCTGCTGCGCGGCGCCCAGGCGCCGGGTGAACTGAAGACCCGCACCGAACGGCTGCACCCGTTCGCCGACCGGGAGCAGGTGGAACAGGTGCTGCAGCGACTGGCCGCCCTGCCGCAGCCACTGGTGCGCCAGCTGGAGCGGCGCCCCGGCCAGCAGGACCACCGCTGGGTGCACCTGCTGGGCCCGGTGGCCGAACCGCCGGGCCCGGTGACCGCGGCGTCCGTCGACCGCGAGGCAGTGCTCGCCGACGGCGCGGCGGCGCGCGATGCTCGGGTGCGCGACGCCTACGACGCGGTGGCCGAGTCGTACTTCGAGCAACTGGGCGACGAACTGGTCAGCAAGCCGTTCGACGTGTGGCTGCTCGAGCGGGTGACGAGCCTGGCCGGTTCGAACCCGATCGTCGACGTGGGCTGCGGACCCGGGCACCTCACGGCGTTCCTGGCCGACGCTGGGGCGCAAGTCAGCGGGGTCGACCTGTCGCCGGCCATGATCGACGTGGCGCGGCGCGAGTTCCCCGATCTCGACTTCTCGGTGGGCAGCCTGTTCACCCTGCTGCGACCCCGCACCGCCGCGGGCTGGGGTGGTGTGCTGGCCTGGTACTCGCTGGTGCACCTGGCCGCCTCCGAGCTCACTCCGGCGGTGGCGGCGCTGGCTCGCACACTGACCCCTGGTGGCGTGCTGGCGGTCGCGGTGCACGTGGGCGCCGAGGTGCGGCGCGCCGCCGAACTGGTCGGCGAGCCGGTAGACCTCGACTTCGTGCTGCACGACCAGGCGCAGTTGCTGGCGGCGTTCGACGCGGCCGGACTGACCCAGCTCGAGTGGTACCGACGAGGACCGGTTGCCGGCGAGGCGCCGACCGAGCGGCTGTACGTGCTCGGACGCGCTGCCGGCTGAGCAGCGCTCGACCCGCCCTCCAGCAACCGATCCTTTGTTCGATTCATATCGATTACACCCTTGTAGTAAACCTCTCCTGGAAGTATAATCGATGCATGCTCCAGCTTCCGCCACGCATCGATCGGGCCGCCTCTGCGGTCGACCGGTTGCATGCCGCGGGGCGGTTGCGCCGACTGGCCGAGGCTGAAGAGCTGCGGGCAATCGCTGACCTGGCAGCCGAGCACGAATGGACCACCGACGACGAGTTGGACGTGCTCGGCGAGCGGGCGGTGCGCATCGGCGCCACCGGCACGCCGCTGGTCGGCGAGTTCCTGCCCATGGAGGTCGCTGCGGCCACCGGAGTCTCGGTCGAGTCGGCCACCTGGTTGATCCGCGACGTCCTGAACCTGCACCACCGGCACCCGAGGCTGTGGCGCAGCGTGCTGCAGGGTCACGTCACAGCGCGGCAGGCGTTCCAGTTGACCCAGTTGACCAGCCGCTACGACCTGACCGTCGAACAGGCGGCCAGCGTCGATGACCGCCTGAGCCCGAAGTACGGCCGAATCGGCTGGCCTCGGTTGCTGCGGCTAGCCCGCGGGCTGATCGCCCTGGTGGCCGCCGACAAGGTTGCCGCAGCCGTCGAGCAGGCGCGCCGCAGCCGCTTCGTCCGAACATCCCGCACCAGCGAGCCGTTGGTCAGCGAGCTGTGGGCGAGGCTCGACTCCGCCGATGCGCAGCAACTGGAGGTCACCGTCCAACAGATCGCCACGACGCTGAAGAGGCTGGGCGACGGCAACGAGCTCGAGGTGCGGCGGGGCTCGCGCACTCGGCATTCTGGCCACCCCCAGCCGGGCTGTCGCGCTGCTGGAGGGTCGCGACGACGAGCGCTACCTGCCGCGCACCAGGGTGTACCTGCACCTGGGCGCCGAGAGCGCCGTGGCGCGCGGCGAGACCGTCGGCCCGGTCATCCGCGATCAGCTCGCCGCGCTCTTTGGCACCACCCGCATCACCGTCACCCCGGTCGTACACGCAGGCGACGAGGTGGCCGTCGACAGCTACGAGGTGCCGCCCTCGATGCGTGAGCGCATCGTGCTGCGCGACGTGGTCGAGCCGTTCCCCTATTCGTCGCGCAGCGCTCGCCGCCTCGACGCCGACCACACCGTCGCCTACGTGCCGGGCGCGAAGAGGCAGACCCGTCCAGCGAACCTCGGCCCGTTGCGGCGGCGCATTCACCGGGCCAAGACCGCTCGCCGCTGGCAGTTGCGACAACCCCGCTCAGGCACTTTCTGGTGGCACTCACCCACCGGCAACGAGTACCGGGTGACACCGAGCGACACCACCGACCTGCGCGATCACTCAGACCTGGAGCGCTCCGCTCTGTGGTGGTTGGACGCGCGCGCCGCCTGAGCGGACCACACCGGGCCGCACGTGCAGCCCCACCTCGGGATCGACGATGAGTTCTTGCGCCGCGTCGATGCCGTCGACCACCAGGGGCAGGTCGGCAGGCACCGAGCGTTTGATCAGGGCCAGCGCGATCGGCCCCAGCTCATGGTGGCGCGCCGACGACCCGACCCGGCCCACGCTGCGCCCATCGACCACGATCTCGCTGCCCACGGCGGGCAGCGCCTCGGCCGACCCGTCGAGGTGCAGCCGGGTAAGCCGGCGCGGTGGCCGGCCCAGGTTGTATACCCGTGCCACCGTCTCTTGCCCCGGGTAGCAGCCCTTGCGCAGGTGCACCGCCGGGCCGAGCGCCAGGCCCGCGGGGTTGGCCAGCTCGTTGGGGATCGTCTTGTCGTCGGTGTCGACGAAGACACGCGGCAAGCCCGCCTCGATGCGCAGCGCGTCGGCCGCCCAGGTGCCGGCCCGCTGCTCGCCCAGCGCTGCCCCCAGGTCTTCGCGCGCCACGATGCCCGGCCCCTCGGGCGTGATCAGCATGGCGTGGGAGTCGCTGCGCTCGGCGATCTCGACCCGGGCGGCGAACTGCATGCGCCCTAACCAGGCCAGCAATGCCGGCAGCCGGCCGGGTTCGGTCGAGACCCACAGGGTGCTGCCGTCGTCCACCCCGCCGAAGACATGCCCGATGCGTCCGTTGGGGTCGAGAATGTAGCTGGTGAACCAGTGCCCGGCGGGCAGGTCGTCGAGCTTCTGCGAGGTGATGCTGTTCAGCCAGCTCAACCGGTCGGGGCCGGCGACCGAGAACACCGGCCGGTGCGACACATCGACCGACGCCTCACCGCGAGCCAGCAGCCGCTGCTCGCGCAACGGGTCGCCGTAGTGCCACACCGCCCCGGCGTCGGGGCCGGACTCGTGCCGGACGGCGGTCATGCGCGCTGCAGCGTCGCCCACACGAACGGACGCAGCGGCTCGGTCTCGGTGGCCCGGTCGAAGGAGTACATCAGCTTGCCCTCGACGGTGCCGTACAGCCGTCGTCCGGCGGTGTAGGCCACCTTCGCGTCGGGGGTGCGCACCACCGCGTCGGTGACCAGGTCGAGCCGGCCCGGCTTGAGCTTGCCGTACCAGGCTTCGGCGTAGCCGTCCGGCGAGCACATCACCACATCGACCGTGCCGTCGGCCAGCGGCCGCCAAAAGCCCGTCTCCATGAACAGCGGGCTGGTCGGACGGCCCTGCTCGTCGACCTCGAAGGCCTGCGCCAGGTAGTGCAGGTAGTCGCCGCCGTTCTCGGCGAAGTCGATCTGCTGGGCGAACTGGATCGTCGGCTGACCAGGCCATTCGCAGTACCCGGAGCCTTCCCAGCGGCCCCGCAGCCAGGCCAGGCCGACCAGAGCGGGGTTGAGGTCGGACGGGATCTCGAACGTCATGAATCACTCCTGCGCTTCTCGGTGAAGATGCGTACCACCACGACCAGGGCCGCGAGCAGCACGGCCGCGGCGGCGACGATCAGGGCGATCGTGCCGGGCGTCATCACTGCACCTATCAACGCAGCCACCAGGGGATTCTAGTCCCGCCCGGTCCGGCGGCGTCGGCACCACCGGCCTGACAGGATGACCTCATGCGAGCGGTAGTGCAGCGGGTTACCCGCGCGTCAGTGACCGTCGAGGGTGAAGTGATCGGTGCCATCGACTCCCCCGGGCTGCTGGTGCTGCTCGGCGTCACCCACACCGACACCCCCGCGATCGCGGACGCGCTGGCCGACAAGACCTGGAACCTGCGCATTCTGGACGGCGAACGCAGTTGCGCCCAGAACGCGGCGCCGTTGCTGGTGGTGAGCCAGTTCACGCTGTACGCCGACACCCGCAAGGGCCGCCGTCCGTCGTGGAACGCGGCGGCACCCGGCCCGGTGAGCGAACCACTGGTCGACGCCTACGTCGCCGCGCTGCGCCGACGGGGCGCCCAGGTCGAGACCGGACGCTTCGGCGCACTCATGCAGGTGGCCCTGGTCAACGACGGGCCGATGACGATCTGCCTGGAACTCTGACCGGTCAGCGGATGGTTCACGGGGGCACTCGCCCAGGGTCACTATTCTGTAGCCGACCGGACGGGGGATGCGATGGCGTCACTGCTTGTGGTGAGCAACGAAGTCGCTGCGGGAGCGCGCCCCGAGGCGATGCTTCCGGCGATCGGCCTGCTCGCGCACGACCTGCGCAGCGTGCCGGCCGACACCAGCGCACTGACCGAGTCGGCCAAGGCCGACGTGATTGTGATCGACGGACGCAACGAACTGGCCAACGCGCGGATGATCTGCCGGCTGTTCATTTCGTCGGGTATCACCCTGCCGCTGCTACTGGTTGTCACCGAGGGCGGTCTGGCCGCCATCAACGGCGACTGGGGGGTCAACGACCTGATTCTCGACCGCGCCGGGCCGGCCGAGTTCGATGCGCGCATTCGGCTGCTGCTGAGCAGCAATGACGGTGAGGGGCTGATTCAGGCCGGCGGCGTGGTGATCGACGAGGCGGCCTACTCCGCGCGACTGGGCGACCAGCCGCTCGACCTCACCTACACCGAGTTCGAGCTCCTCAAGTACCTGGTGCTGCATCCCGGACGGGTGTTCAGCCGCGAGCACCTGCTGGCCGACGTGTGGGGCTACGACTATTTCGGCGGTACCCGCACCGTCGACGTCCACATTCGCCGGCTGCGGGCCAAGCTGGGCTCAGAGCACGAGTCGTTGATCGGTACCGTCCGCAACGTCGGGTATCGGTTCTCGCCGTAGCGCACGCTCGCTACCCTGAGCCCATGGTGAGCTCTGCCGATGTCGCCCAGGTGCAGGCGCTGCTGGCTGCCGCCCTGGCCGCCGATCACGAACAGCCGCTGAACGAAGCCGCCACGATCGCCCTGACCAGCGCCGATGCCGAGGTCGATCACCACGTCGAGTACGCCGGACAACTGGTCGGTTACGCCCAGGGCGACCGTCGGCACGGCACCGCCCAACTGGTCGTGCACCCACAGCACCGCCGCCGCGGCATCGGCACCCGGCTACTGCGGGCCACCGCCGGTCTGCCGGTCTGGGCCTTCGGCGATCTCGCCGCCGCGCACGGCTTCGCCACCGCCCAGGGCCTGACCGAACGACGCCGGCTGCTGATCATGCAGCGTCCGCTCGACCCTCCGACCAGCCTGGCCGACCCCGACATCAGGCCCTTCGACCTCGACACCGACGCCGATGAGTTGCTGGCGCTCAACGCCGCCGCCTTCGCCTGGCACCCCGAGCAGCGCCACTTCTCGCGCGCCGACCTTGAGGCACGAATGGCCGAGAGCTGGTACGACCCGCAGGGCCTGCTGGTGGCCACCGACCCGGCCGGGCTGACCGGCTTTCACTGGACCAAGCGTCACCCGGACGGTCGTGGCGAGGTCTACATACTGGCCACCCACCCCCGCGCGCAGGGCACCGGGCTGGGCCGCCGGCTGCTCGCCGCCGGACTGAATCACCTGGCCGCCGGGGGTAGCGCGACGGTACACCTCTACGTTGAAGCGTCGAACACCCGAGCGGTAGAACTGTACGACCGGGCCGGTTTCGCGGTGGTGCACAGCGACGTCCTCTACGGCACGGCAGAACCCTCCCAGGAGCCATCATGACCGCCGCCACCGACGACACCGTCGACTTGCCGCCGGATCGCTTCCCCGACCGCGAGCTGTCGTGGCTGGCGTTCAACAGCCGGGTGCTCGACCTGGCCCGCGACTCCAGCCGGGTGCCGCTGCTGGAGCGCGCCCGGTTTCTGGCCATCTTCACCTCGAACCTCGACGAGTTCTTCATGGTGCGCGTGGCTGGGCTGAAGCGTCGCATCGCCGCCGGCGTCGCCGTGCCGTCCGCCTCGGGCATTCTGCCCCGCGACCTGCACGAGGTGATCTTGGCTCGCTCGCGCGAACTGGTCAGCGAGCAGGCGCGGGTGTTCGCGCAGGATGTCCGCCCGGCGTTGGCCGAGCACGGCATCGAGGTGCTGCGCTGGGATCAGCTCACCGAAGCAGAGCGCGAGAAGATGACCACGCTCTTCGAGGAACGCATCTTTCCGGTGCTCACCCCGCTGGCGGTCGACCCGTCCCACCCGTTCCCCTATATCTCGGGCCTGAGCAACAACCTGGCCGTGTTGCTGAAGAACCCCAGCACCGGCGCCCGGCAGTTCGCCCGGGTGAAGGTGCCCACCCTGCTGAGCCGGTTTCTGCAACTCGGCGAGGGCCGCTTCATCGCCATCGAAGACGTGATCGCCCAGCACCTCGACCGACTCTTCTCGGGCATGCAGGTGCTCGACCATTCCACCTTCCGGGTGACCCGCAACGAAGACCTTGAGGTCGAGGAGGATGACGCCGAGAACCTGCTGTACGCCCTGGAACAGGAGCTGCTGCGGCGCAAGATCGGACGACCGCCGGTGCGCCTGGAGGTCGAGGACGACATCGACGAGGTGATGCTCGACCTGCTGGTGGGCGAACTCGACATCACCGAGAAGGAGGTCTTTCGGCTGCCACCGCCGCTCGACCTGCGCGGGCTGTTCTCGCTGGCCGACCTCGACCGCGAGTCGCTGCAGTACCCCGCCTTTCTGCCCCGAACCCACCCTGAGCTGTCTGAGGTCGAGACCGCGAAGCCGGCCGACCTGTTCGCCGCCTTGAAGCAGCGTGACGTGCTGTTGCACCACCCGTACCACTCGTTCGCCACCAGCGTGCAGCGCTTCATCGAACAGGCGGCCGCCGACCCGGCCGTGCTGGCGATCAAGCAGACCCTGTACCGCACCTCGGGCGACTCCCCGATCGTCGACGCCCTGATCGACGCCGCCCAGGCCGGCAAGCAGGTGCTGGCGCTGGTCGAGATCAAGGCCCGCTTCGACGAGCAGGCCAACATCGCCTGGGCCCGCAAGCTGGAGCGGGCCGGCTGCCACGTGGTGTACGGGCTGATCGGCCTGAAGACCCACTGCAAGCTGTCGCTGGTGGTGCGCGACGAGCCGGACGGGCTGCGCCGCTACTGCCACATCGGCACCGGCAACTACAACCCCAAGACGGCCCGCATGTACGAGGACGTCGGACTGCTGACCGCCAACCCGGTGGTCACCGACGACGTCGCCCGGCTGTTCAACCACTTGTCGGGCATGAGTCAGGAAACTCACTACAAGCGGCTGCTGGTGGCGCCGCACGGCATTCGTCACGGCCTGCTGGAGTTCATCGAGGACGAGATCGAGCACCAGCGTCAGGGACGTCCGGCGGGGATCAGAATCAAGGTCAACTCGATCGTCGACGAGACGATCGTCGACGCCCTCTACCGGGCCTCGCGGGCCGGGGTCCCGGTCGATCTATGGGTGCGCGGCATCTGCACGGTCAAGCCCGGCGTGCCCGGCCTGAGCGAGAACATCCGCATCCGCTCGACGCTGGGCCGCTTTCTCGAGCACAGCCGATTGTTCTGGTTCGCCAACGGCGGGGCACCACGGGTCGGCCTCGGCTCCACCGACCTGATGCACCGCAACCTCGACCGGCGCGTCGAGGTGCTGGTGTCGCTCACCAACCCCCGCCACATCGCACAGATCGAACAGTGGTTCGACCAGGCGTTCGACCCGGGCACCGCGTCGTGGTGGCTGGAGCCGGACGGCTGGGTGCAACGCACCTCCGACGCCGCCGGCGAGCCGCTGCTCGATATGCAGGAGTCGCTGATCCAGTCGGTCAGCCCGCGTCGCGCCGAGCGGGTGGCCTGATGCCCGGCGGACGACTGGTCGAGGCGGCCGGCGCGATCGTGCTGCGTCGCCCGGCGGGCAAGGCGGTACAGGTGCTGCTGATCCACCGGCCCAGCTACAACGACTGGTCGCTGCCCAAGGGCAAACTCGACCCCGACGAGTACCTGGCGGCTGCCGCGGTGCGCGAGACGGTCGAAGAGACCGCGGCGGTGATCCGGCTCGGGCACCCGGTCGACCGCATTCAGTACCCGATCCCGACCGGCACCAAACGGGTGGCGTACTGGCTGGGCATACTCAACTCCGAGGGCCGGTTCAAGCCGAACTCCGAGGTCGACCGGCGCACCTGGCTGACCATTGCTTCGGCGCTGCGCCGAATGACCTACGCCGACGAACGCCAGCTAGTGGAGCAGGCGATCACCCTGCCGCAGACCACGCCGCTGCTGATCGTGCGGCACGGCAAGGCGATGGATCGCAAGCACTGGTCGGGCAAGGACCAGTTGCGCCAGCTCAGCGCCCGCGGCCGCAAGCAGAGCCGCCAGTTGATTCCGCTGCTCGACGCCTACGGCGTGCGCGATCTCGACTCGTCGAGCTCGCTGCGCTGCACCAGCACCCTGGCGCCCTACGCCAAGGCCCAGCGGCTCGACGTGAAGGGCTGGTCGACGCTGTCGGAGGAGCAGGCCAAGGACAACCCCGACGCGGTACGCAAGCTGATGAAACGGCTGATCAAAGAGACCGCGGCCGGCGGCGTCCCCCGAGCGATCTGCGGCCATCGCCCGGTGCTGCCGGCGATGCTCGATGCCTTGGGGGTGCCGAATCGTCCGATGCTGACCGCCGCGGTGCTGGTGGCGCACCTGTCGGTCGATGGCGAGACCGTCTGCGTGGAGTGGCACAAGCCGCGGGTGTGACCGCGCCACCACCCCACTCACTGAGCCAAGCCCTCTCACTGAGCCAAGCAAAGGCAGCACGCAGCAGCATGGGAGCGCTTCCACCGAGAAATGCCGGGCCGACACCCAAGGCAGCGGCCAGAATTCGCAGGAGGAGCGCCGAGTGCCCCGCCCAACTGTGCCCACACTTTGGCTGTGCGGCATCTTGACAGCGAGTCGCCACACGCCGCACCCTTTGGTGAGAGCGCAACCACTGCGTTCCCGTAGTCACGAAAGGCTCAATGATGCGCAAGAAGATGGCTCCACTCGCATGCCTAGCTTCAATATCCCTAGTCGGAGTGCTTTCTGCGTGCTCGGCGCCGGAAAGTGCCCAAACGCAGTCAGCCGGCGCAAGCGCTCCCGCCAGTGGGCCAGATACGGTGGCCGTGGCCTGCTCGCAGCAGGAGGACTTCTGCCAGGCGATCACCCGAGCATTCGAGGAGCAGAGCGGGCTCAAGACCAGCTACGTGCGGCTCGGGGCCGGCGAAGTTCTCGCCCGGCTGCAGACCAACCCGGGCGAGTTCGATGTGTGGGCCGGCGGCCAGGCAGAGAACCACCTGATCGCCAACGACCGCAAGCACATCGAGCTCTACCAATCGCCCAACGCCGCCGCCCTCCCCAAGCAGTACAACGACACGACCGGCATCTGGTCGGGCTTCTACACCGACTCGGTCGCCTTCTGCTCCAACAAGACCGAATTGGAGCGCAAGGGCGTCAAGGCGCCGACCTCGTGGAACGACCTGCTCAACCCGGCGCTGAAGAGTGCCGTCGCGATGCCGCACCCCGCCACCGCCGGAGTCGGCTACATGGCAATGTTCACCGTCGCCACCCTGAACGGCGGCGACGAGGCGAAGACGATCAAGTACTTCCAGCAGCTCAACACCAACGTGATGCAGTACTCCAAGTCGGCCGCCACCGGAACCGAACAGGCCGGACGCGGTGAGGTCACGGTGGCCATCGCCCTCGACTCGGACTGCCAGAAGGCGAATCAGGCCGGCTTCTCCGATCTGGTCACCACCTACCCCGCCGAGGGCACCGGCTTCGAGGTCGGCGCCGTGTCTCTGCTCGCCGGCGCACGCAACGCGGCCGGTGGAAAGAAGTTCTTCGACTGGCTCCTCACCACCGACGCCCAGAACCTGTACGCCGGCATCCCGTCCTTCGCGGCCCCCACCAATCCAGAAGCCACGGTCGGCCCGAACGTGCCACCCCAGGACACCGTGAAGAAAGTGAAGTGGGACATCCGCGAGGCTGCCGACCGGCGCGAGGCCTTCACCAAGGCCTTCGAGACCGACATCGCCTCGGCGACCCAGGCCCAGTAGCGGATCGTCCGGCCGGCGATTCCCGTCCCGGCCGGACACCCACCTCACGAGGAGATCTCCGTGTCTGTCAGCACTCAAGCCCGCCCCGCGAGCCCGCGGCAAGGACGCCTGCCGCGTCCGCGCAAGGATCCCGCGGTCTGGGTCGTCATCGCTGTGGTTGCAGTCGCCATGCTGCTGCTGATCGGCCTGCCGGTCAGCAAGCTGCTCGCCGCCGGGCTCTCCCCCGACGGCCTGGACGCCATCATGAACACCTTCACCACCAACGCCGTGCCACTGCGGAACACCATCGCGCTGGGCTTTCTGGTCGGCATTCTCGGCACATTCGCCGGGTTCGTCTGCGCCTACGCCCAGGTGTTCCTCGACTTCAAGGGCAAGCAGGTTCTGCACTGGCTGACCCTGCTGCCCACGATCTCACCACCCTTCGCGGCGGCAACCGCGCTGATCACCCTGTTCGGCAAACGGGGCATGATCTCGTACCAGCTGTTCGGCCTCGAGTTCGACATCTACGGCCTGTCCGGCCTGACCATCGTCATCTCGATGACCTTCGCACCGGTCGCCTACATGAACATCAAGGGAATGTTCGAGAACCTCGACCCGTCACTGTTCGAGGCCGCCTCGACCCTGGGCGCCAGCCAATTGCGCACGCTGTTCAAGGTCACCATTCCAATGATCGTTCCCGCTCTGTTGGCGTCGTTCCTGGTGTTGTTCGTCGAGGGCATCGCCGACCTGGCCAATCCTCTGGTGCTCGGCGGCGACTTTCAGGTGCTGGCCAGCCAGATCTACTTCGCTGTCGCCGGCAACGGCGACGTGGCGCGCGCGGCCGGCATCGCGCTGGTGCTGTTGCTGCCGGCCCTGTCGGTGTTCGCCGTGCAGAAGTACTGGGCCGGAAAGAAGTCGGTGGTCACCGTGACCGGCAAGCCGACCGGTGCGCTCAAGCCGGTCACGTCGAAGCGGATCATCACCCCGATCGGCATCCTGGTCGGCGCCTGGGCGTTGCTGATCACCCTGGTCTACCTGACCATCGTGGTGGGCGGCTTCGTCACCATCCTGGGCGTCAACAACACCTTCACCCTGTCGCACTACGTGTTCGTGCAGCGGCTGGGGTCCGGCGCACTGATCACCACCTTGACCATGACGCTGATCGCGGCGCCGATCGCAGCACTGCTCGCCCTGGCCGTCGCCTGGCTGGTGGTGCGGCACCTGCCCCGAAGCGGTCGAGTACTGGATTTCGTCGGCATGCTCGGCTCCGCCGTTCCGGGCACCGTGCTCGGCCTCGGCTTCGCCCTGGCCTACTCGTCGCCCACCTGGCTGTTCGGGCACCAGGTCATCCCGGTCCTCGCCGGCGGGCTCGCGGCGGGCGGTGGCGCGATCGCGATCGTCATGGTGTACATCACCCGCGGCATCCCGACCGGGCAACAGGCCTCCATCGCGGCGCTACGTCAGATCAATCCCCAGGTGGAGGAGGCGGCCACCTCGCTGGGCGCGGGGGCTCTGACCACATTCGGCAAGGTGACGATCCCGCTGGTGCGCCCGGCCGTGATCACCGCGGTCACCTACGCGATCACCAAGTCGATGACGACGATCACCGCGATCATCTTCATCACCACCCCGCAGACGAAGGTGATGACCTCACAGATCCTCGACGAGGTGGACGCCGGACGCTTCGGCAACGCGTTCGCCTACTGCACGGTACTCATCGTGCTGGTGCTGGTCATTCTCGGCGTCGCCACTCTGCTCCTTCAACAACTCAACCGCTCGAACAGGACGGTCCGCGCATGACCACCGAAAACACAGCAACCCTCGACGCCGCCGTCCACTCCACCGCGGGAGCGGTGCGGCTGGTCTCGGTATCCAAGGCGTACGCCCCTGGACATCTGGCCGTGGACTCGATCAACCTCGACATCGCGGCCGGCACGTTCGTCACCCTGCTCGGCCCCTCCGGCTGCGGCAAGACCACCACCCTGCGGATGATCGCGGGCTTCGAGCAACCCACCGAGGGCGACGTCCTGCTCGATGAGGTGAGCCTGCTGAATGTCACCCCCGACAAGCGCCCGATGTCGATGGTGTTCCAGTCCTATGCCCTGTTCCCGCACCTCACGGTGCAGGACAACGTGGCCTTCGGCCTCAAACTCCGGCGATTGGACCGGCAGGTGCGCAACGCCAAGGTCGAGGCGGGGCTGCGCATGATGGGCATCGAGCAGTACGCCGATCGTTACCCACACCAACTCTCCGGCGGGCAGCAACAGCGCGTCGCGCTGGCCCGTGCCCTGGTCATGGAGCCGAAGATCGTCCTCTTCGACGAGCCCCTGTCGAACCTTGATGCCCGGCTCCGGGTGCGCATGCGGGAGGAGATCCGCTCGCTGCAGCAGCGCCTCGGGCTGACCGCGGTCTTCGTCACCCACGACCAGTCGGAGGCCCTGACGATGTCGGACACGATCGTGGTGATGAGCGCCGGGCGGATCGAGCAAGTCGGGTCACCCAGCGAGATCTACCGACACCCGGCGAACCACTTCGTGGCGGCGTTCCTGGGCACCAGTAACTTCGTCGAGGGAACGGTCACCGACCTGCTCGGCGGCCAGGGACGGCACGCCCGCTATCGCGTCCACACCCCCCTGGGCAGCTTCGAAGCACCGGGCATCCCGGGCCTGACGCCCGCCGGTGCGGCTTCGCTGGTCGTGCGGGCCGAGGACCTCCTGGTCGGCGTCGAGCCGGCCGACGGCGCCGGACAGATCGAGGCCGAGGTGCGCACGGTGGCCTTCGACGGCGGCATCATCAACTACGGCGTCGCGACCGAGGTGGGCGTGCTGGCCGGGCAGGCGCGGGGGGCCAGCGTGCTGCACAAGGTCGGCGCGCGCGTGACCTGCTCGATCACGCCCGGTTCGCTCTGGGTGATTCACGGCGCAGCCGACGAGGGGCGATGAATGCACAGGTTCTTCGATCGACCCGACACGCGCTGGCGGAGTCTGCACGGCGCGCTGCACTTTTATGTTCTCCCGCCGGCCGAGGGCAGCCTGCTCGCCACGCATGACCGGGTCGCCCGTGCGCTGCACGTGCACCCCGGGCTCGCCGTGCAACCGGCCGAGTACGTGCACATGACGCTGCAGCGGCTGGACGGCTACCGGCCCGAGATCGACGACGACACCTGGGCCGTCGCCGACCGTCGGATCTCCGAGGCGGTGAGCCGGACGCCACAGTTCTGCGTGGAATACGCGGCGCCACGTCCGAACGGCCATGCGGTGGAGGCGATCGGCTCGCCGAACCCCCAGTGGCAGCGCCTGGTCGAGGCGATCCGGAGCGCGGTGACGGCGTCCGGATTGGGCGGAATGTTGACCCCGGCTCCGTACGGCCCGCACTACACCTCGGCCTACTGCGTCGCCGACACCGACGACGCAGCCGTGGTCGACTCATTGCGGGGCGTGGGTCACCCAACCGACCTCGTCGTCGACGACGTGGCACTGGTGGCCGTAGATCAGTTCCCTGACGAGGGTGTATTCACCTTCGAAGTGCTGCGGACCTGGTCGCTCCCCTAGCATGGTCGGTCGACGATCGTCACGGCGGGAGGGTTGCCATGGAGCGCAGGAGCCGGGTGCGGATGCTTGATGTCGCCCGTGCCGCCGGGGTCTCGCACAGCACCGCCAGCCGCGCGCTGAACGGGCACCCGAAGGTCAGCGCCACGGCCCAGGCGGCGGTCGCCGACGCCGCGCGCGAGCTCGGGTACGTCCGCGACCTGCGTGCGGCCGACTTGGCGAGCTCGCGCGCGACCACGATCGGCCTGCTGATCCGCGCCGCCGAGCGTCCGTTCTACGGCGCGCTGGCAGCTCAGTTGCAGACCGAGACCGAAGGCCGCGATGTCGACTTGCTCACCGCCAGCGGCGGCGACGACGTGCCCCGCCAGACGCGTGCGGTGCAGACCCTGCTGGGGCACGGCGTCGGCGGCATTCTGATCGCCTCCGGTCGGGCCTCGGCCCAGGCCGTGGAGTACGCCGCGTCGTTCGTGCCCACGGTGACCATCGGGCTCGGCTTGGTCCGGCCCGGGGTAGACGCCGTGCACGTTGCAGCAGAGAGTGAGATCGGCCTGGCCGAGCAGGTGTCGCGGGCCGGGCACACCCATGTGGCGGTCACGGCCTCGAGCAACGAGCTGGCCCACGCGCTACACGCCCGCACCGCCAACTTTCTCACCAGCCTGGTGGTCTCTGAGGTACGCACGACGATCATCGCCAGCCGCACCGAAGACAGCAGGCAATTGCGCGACGGGCTCCGCGCCGCGATCGACGCAGGTGCCACCGCGGTGATGGCTGGTGAAGACATGGCGGCGGTTCGCATTCTGGAATACCTCGACGAATGGGGCGTCCGCTGCCCGGATGAGGTGTCGGTGACCGGCTTCGACGGGGTCGGCCCGTACCGGTCACCGCTGTTCGGCCTGACCACCGTCGCGCAGCCGGTCGAACATCTGGCCAAGGAGGCCCTCGACCTGATGGAGCGCCGGCTGCGCGGCGACCAGACCACCATCGCCGACATTCGCCTACCGGGTCGGCTCGTGCACGGCCGCACGTTGGGTCAGCCGCCCGGGGCGAGAACTTAGCCTCGATCGAGAGGCGCCCGTCGGCCGACGACGAGACGGTCTGCGTGGAGTGGCACAAGCCGCGGGTGTGACCGCGCCCGACTGCGTGCGGTGGTACTAGTGCCACCCTTGGTGCCGCGGTGTACCTGGGCCGTTGCGGAAGCGCTCCTACCCATCGCAAACCCAAGCGAAGGAGGAGCCCCATGGCACCGACGATTGACCGAGAGCGGGCGCTCACGCTCGCCGCACACCAGGCGAGCCTGCTGGTCTCGGCACAGGCATTGCCGGCGGAGCTGGCAGACAGCGAGATCGATCCCGAACCGACCGAGGTCTTCGACGTGAACGGCGAGGTGCTGTTGTGGCGTGCCCGGCTGCGTGGCGAGCGGACATCGGGCTGGCTGGACGTCGCCGCCGACTCCCGGGTGGGCGCGCTGACGATGGCGGCCGTCCAGGGGGCCGAGTGGCAACCGGAGCGACTGCTCGAACAGGCCCACGAGGCACTGCGCGAGCAGGGTCTCGACGAGGGCTTCGACCAGGTTCGGTTCGTCGCGTACAGCTATCCGAAGCTGGCCATCCAGTTTCTGGCCGGTGACCGGGAGGTGGCGATGCTCGAGCTGTTCACCTGGCTGCCGATACCCGACGAGCCGCAACGGGACGCCGAGAACTTCAGCCGCTGGTCGTACTTCGACTCGCTGCGCCGAAGCGCCGAGAAGCGGGCCGTTCGGTTCGAGGCCGAGATCGAGACGATCAGCAGCCTGGCCGACCAGTTGGGTCTGACCCCGCTGCGGATCTCGGTGTTCGACATCAGCAAGTACCTGCGGCTGTCTATCAGCCGCGGACTGCACTACAGCACCAGGCTGACCGACCACGAGACCTGCTTCGAACTGCGCGGTCAGCAGACCAACGTGTGGTGTGTCGGGGCCAGCGTGCAGATGCTGCTCGACTTCTACCGCTACGAGTACAGCCAGGTGCGGCTCGCAGACGAACTCGGGCTGGGCACTGTGGACAACCCCAACGGGCTGCCCTACGCCAACGACAGCCTCGTGGTGACGGTTATCGAGAAGCTGACCGGCAACGCGTTGAACGCGACGATGTACACGTCCAATCCGTTCAGCAGGTTCCGCAGCGAGATCAACGCCAACCGTCCGCTGATCTCGTTCATTCCGGGACACTCCCGGGCGGTGGCCGGCTACACCGACACCCGGTGGCTGCTCGGCACCGGATTCCAAGGCCTGCTGGTCTACGACCCCTGGCCGCCGAACTCCGGCGTGATCACCCGGTGGGAGAACTACAACGCCAGCACGTATCGACGAACCTTCACCGCACAGGTCACCCTGGTGTGATGGACGTCGCAGCAGCAGCCGGGGAGCGGGCCGCGCGCCTGCTCCCCGGCCTCGGGTTCCCCGCCGACACCACCGCCGGCGGGGCGATTGCCATCGAGTCGGACGCCGCCGCGAGCCACCGCTGGTTCGTCCCGGCGGTCCGCGGCGACGACCTGCTCGGGTTCCTGGTCTTCGACGGCGACGTGCTGCTGCGCAGCTCGTCCTTCCCGTCTCCGGTGCCGGCCGGTGACTGGCTCGACGCCGAACGCATCCGGGAACGGGCGGAACGGTTCAGCGGCGACCGGGCGGTCGGGGAGCCGGTGCTCAGCCACGATGGTGCGCCCGACCACCACCTCGCCTGGCGGGTGCCGATGCCGTCCGGCTTCGTCTTCGTGGCCGGCACGGCGGCGTGGTGGTCGCGGCCGCGTCCCGACCAGGTCACCGGCTGAGTTCACCCGGTGTTCACCCGCAACCAACCATTGCGTCGTCTCGGCTGCCTACCGTGCGTTGCGGAGCGTTTCGCTCCCACTCGCGAAAGGAAAGCCGTGAAGATCTCCACGCTCGGCGCTCCGGTGGCCCTGTTGGCCGCCGGAGCGCTGGCCCTGTCTGCCTGCGCCACCAACGAGACCGCCAACCCGGGCACCGGTTCCACCGGCAGCACCACCACCAGCACGCTGGCCGGCAAGGGCGCGTCTTCGATGTCGGCGGCGCAGCAGAAGTGGATCGCCGACTACCAGTCGGCCCACTCGGGCGTGACTATCAACTATTCACCGGACGGCTCCGGCGCGGGCCGCGAGGCGTTCATCTCGGGCGCCGTGCAGTACGCCGGCTCGGATCGTCCGTTCAAGGACGAGGAACTCGGCGCCGGGAAATTCGCCGGCTGCACGACCGAATCCAGCGCGCTCAACCTGCCGGTCTACGTGTCGCCCATCGCGGTGATCTTCAACGTCGAGGGCGTGGAGGAACTCAAGCTCGACCCCGAGACCCTGGCCGGCATCTTCGCCGGCACGATCACCAAGTGGAACGACGCCAAGATCGCCGCCACGAACCCCGACGCGAAGTTGCCCGACGCGAACATCACCGCGGTGCACCGCTCCGACGACTCGGGCACCACCAACAACTTCACCGACTACCTCAATCAGGCGGCGCCCTCGGTGTGGACCGAGGCTGCCTCGGACACCTTCCCCACCACTTTCGGCGGCGAGGCCGCCAAGGGCACCTCGGCCGTGGTCGACGCCGTCACCACCGGTACGAACACCATCGGCTACGCCGACGCCTCGGCCGCCAAGGAGCTCAGCCACGCTCAGCTCAAGGTGGGCACCAAGTGGCTGAGCCCGACCGCCGAGGCCACCGCGAAGATCCTCGACGAGTCGAGCCTGGTGGCCGGCCGGCCCGAGAACGATCTGGCGCTGAAGCTGAACCGCCTGTCGAAGGACGCCTACCCGGCCGTGCTGGTCAGCTATGCGCTGGTCTGCCAGACCTACAAAGATTCGGCCGCCGCCGACTTGGTCAAGGGCTTCATCGGCTATGCGGCTTCGGCCGAGGGCCAGAAGGCGGCCGCCGAGGCCGCGGGCAGCGCACCGCTGAGCACCGCGTGGCAGGCCAAGGTCGCCACGGCGGTCGCCTCGATCAAGTGACCCCGACGGGTGTCCGTCCGGTGACCCCGGGCGGGCGCCCGCGGCACGAGCCCCTATCGTCCCTGCAGATTCGAGCGAAAGAATGACCAGCGTGACGCAGTCCACCCGGGAGGTGACCCCCACCCCGACCCCCGAACCAGCCCAGGCAAAGCCACGTCGCCGCATCGGCGACCGGGTGTTCAGCGGCCTGTCCACTGGCTCGGGCGTGACGATCCTGGTGATCTTGGCCATGGTCGCCGGCTTTCTGTTGATGCAGGCCTTCCCGGCCTTGACCACACCCCCGGCCGAGCTTGAGGCGAAGGGCTACGGACAATTCTGGTCGTGGATCCTGCCCTTCGCCTGGGGCACCGTCTGGGCGTCGTTTTGGGCGTTGCTGCTGGCCGTGCCGACCTCGATCGGCATCGCACTGTTCATCTCGCACTACGCCCCGCGCCGGTTCGCTTCGGGCTTGGGGTACGTGATCGACCTGCTCGCCGCCGTGCCGTCGGTGGTGTTCGGGCTGTGGGGCTCGATCGTGCTCGCACCTGCCGTCCAGCCCCTGTACCTGTGGCTGAACACCAACCTGGGCTGGATTCCGTTCTTCGGCGGTCAGGCCTCGGGCACCGGACGCACCCTGCTCACCGCCGCGATCGTGCTGGCGGTGATGATTCTGCCGATCATCACCTCACTGTCGCGCGAGGTGTTCTTGCAGACCCCGGTGCTGCATCAGGAGGCCGCGCTGGCCCTGGGCGCGACCCGGTGGGAGATGATCACCATGACCGTGCTGCCGTTCGGGCGCGCCGGCGTGGTGAGCTCCGTGATGCTCGGCCTGGGCCGGGCGCTGGGCGAGACCATGGCGGTGGCCATGGTGCTCTCGGGCGCCCCGGTGATCACCCTGGAGATTCTCACCTCGCAGAACCCCAACACCATCGCCGCCGTGATCGCCCAGAACTTCCCCGAGGCGTACGGCCTGAAGACCAACCAATTGATCGCCGGCGGCCTGGTGCTGTTCGTGATCACCCTGATAGTCAATTCGATCGCCCGGCTGATCGTGAGCCGCTACAAGGAATTCTCGGGGGCCAACTGATGACCTCGACCACCGTCACCACCAATCCGCTCACCGCCGGGCAATTGCCTCGCTTCGCCACCGCCGCGACACTGGCCGGCTCGCTGCTGGCCGCCGGCACGATCGACTCGCTGGCGCTGGGCGGCTTCGACTTCGGCAGCACTGTGGTGCTTGCCGCAGTGATCTTTCTGCCGGTGAGCTATCTGCTCTCGCGCAGCGTCGAGGGCCGACGCCGGGCGGCCGACCGCATGGCCACCAGCCTGGTCACCGGTGCCTTTCTGCTGGCCCTGTTGCCGCTGGTGTCGCTGTTGTGGGAAACGCTGTCGAGCGGCCTGCCGCGCTTCGACGCCCAATTCTTCACCTGGTCGATGCGCAATGTGATCGGGGCCGGCGGCGGTGCCGTGCACGCGCTCTACGGCACGCTGATCATCACCGGCATCGCGACGGTGATCTCGGTGCCGATCGGCCTGATGACCGCCATCTACCTGGTCGAGTACGGCCGGGGAGCCCTCGCCAGCGGCATCACCTTCTTCGTCGACGTGATGACCGGCATTCCTTCGATCGTGGCCGGGCTGTTCGCCTACGCGCTGATGGCGATCGTGTTCGGGCCGGGCACCATCAACGGTTTTGCCGGCTCGATGGCGCTGTCGGTGCTGATGATCCCGATCGTGGTGCGCGCCACCGAGGAGCTGCTGCGCATCGTGCCCAACGAGCTGCGCGAGGCTGCCTATGCGCTGGGGGTTCCGAAATGGCGCACGATCATTGCGGTGGTGCTGCCCACGGCACTGTCGGGCATCGTCTCGGGCGTCATCTTGGCCATCGCCCGAATCATCGGCGAGACCGCACCACTGATGATCGCCGCCGGATTCACTAACTCGATCAACACCAACCCGTTCGCCAACCCGATGATGACCCTGCCGGTGTTCGTCTACGACCAGTACGCCCACCCCGGCGTGCAGCGCGCGTTCTACAACGAACGCGCCTGGGCAGGGGCACTCACCCTGATCGTGCTGGTCATGGTGCTCAACCTGATCGGACGCTTCATCGCCAAACGCTTCGCCCCTCGCACCGGGCGCTGACCAGAGAGTTCACCCATGTCGAAACGTATCGAGGTCAACGACCTGAACTGCTACTACGGCAAATTCAAGGCCGTGGAAGACGTCAGCATGACCATTCAGCCACGCTCGGTGACGGCCTTCATCGGGCCGTCCGGCTGCGGAAAGTCGACCTTTCTGCGCACCCTGAACCGCATGCACGAGGTGATTCCCGGCGCCTACGTCGAGGGTGAGGTGCTGGTCGACGGCAACAATCTGTACGGGCCCGGGGTCGACCCGGTGAACGTGAGGCGCCAGGTGGGCATGGTGTTCCAGCGGCCCAACCCGTTCCCCACCATGTCGATCAAAGACAACGTGCTGGCCGGCTACCGGCTGAACGCCGAGCGCCTGAAGTCGAAAGACGCCGACGAGCTGCTGGAGAAGTCATTGCGCGGCGCCAACCTGTGGGAAGAGGTGAAGAACCGGCTCGACAAGCCCGGCTCCGGCCTCTCGGGCGGGCAGCAGCAGCGGCTGTGCATCGCTCGCGCCATCGCCATGCAGCCCGAGGTGCTGCTGATGGACGAGCCGTGCTCGGCCCTCGACCCGATCTCGACCCTGGCCGTCGAAGACCTGGTGCAGGAACTGAAAGAGACCTACACGATCGTGATCGTCACCCACAACATGCAGCAGGCGGCGCGGGTGTCGGACGAGACCGCATTCTTCAACATCGCCGGCACCGGGGCGCCCGGCAAGCTGATCGAGATGGGCCCGACCGAGAAGATTTTCTCCACCCCCGACGAACAGGCCACCGAGGACTACATCACCGGACGCTTCGGCTGAGCACTCAGCGGCGCTGGCTAGAATCGGCGGAGTGAGCAGCGCAGGATGGTATCCCGACCCGGGCGGCCAGCCTGGCATGTACCGCTACTGGACCGGATCGTCGTGGTCTGCCGCGATCACCAACAACCCGACGCAGGCGCCGCCGGTCGGCGGCATCGGCGGCATCGGCGGCCCGGGGCATTCCACCGGCCAGCAGCAGCACAATCCCGACCAGCGCCGTTCGCAGACCGGCTGGTGGTTGGTGGTCGGCGTGATCGTCATGGTGCTGGCCGTGCTGGCCTGGTTCGCCTTTCGCAATCTGGGGGGCCTGCTGGGCGGCAGCTCCTCCGCCGGGTCGAACCCCACTCAGAACGTGTGCCCCAAACAGGTGGCCACCACGGCGACCTCGGCGGCGACCTCGGCGGACGGCCGGGTGCATGGCGGTGCGCTGTCGTACCCGCAACTCGGCAGCCCGTGGTCGGAACCCGCCCCCGAGATCCGGGTGCCGTTCGGGCGTGACGTGCTGGTGCAGGCCGTCACCATCGAGCCCAACTACAAGGACAACAACAGTTGGGTGGCCTCGGTGCTGGTCGGCGAACTGGTCGCCGGAGACGGCTTCTTCAGCCCTCAGCAGGGCTCCGAGATCGTGGTCAAGTGCATCATGGGCGTCTTCTACGACGACGCCGAGGTGGTGCGCGACGACAAGGTGAACAAGGCCACCAAGGTCGACGGCAAGGACGCCTGGCTGGTCGAGACGCACCTGAGCTTCGACATTCCCAACCTGCAGGCCAAGGGCGAGCTGGCGATCATTCTTATCGTCGCCACCAAGGCCGAGTCGTCGAGCATCTTCTACGCCTCGATTCCCGACAACGCCGACCCGCAACTGGTCACCGACGCCAGAGCGGCCATGGCCGACCTGAAGGTCGAGAGCTGACGGCTGGTCAGCGACAGGGCACGAGCCCCTGCTCGATCTTCATGGTGAGCACCCTGATCGCCGCCTGACGCACCTGGCCGGCCACAACCTCACTGCCTTTCGCGGCGGTCACGATGCCGCCCACGAAGGCCGTGGCCCGGGCGGGCGCCACGGTGATGGCAATGTCACCGCCGGCCTTCACGAATCCGATGCCCCGCTGCCTGGCGGGTACTGCCGCCATCGACCGGGCCGCCCCGAGGTCGTCCGAGATCACCACACCGTCGAAGTGCAGCGTGCTGCGCAGCAGTCCGACGACGGCGGCTGAGAACACGGCCGGCTTCTTGGCGTCGATCCTGGTGTAGGTGACCGTCGACACCATGATGCTCGGCACGTTCGCCTCGACCGCGCCTTCGAACGGCAGCAGGTAGGGGTCGTCGGCGGTGGTGAGGGTGTCTTTCACGCCCGCGGTGAAGTCGGTGTTGCCGACCACACGGCCGATGCCCGGAAAATGCTTGGCCGAAGTGGCCACTCCCGCCTCGCTCATGCCGCGGATGAACGCCGTCACCTTGCCGCGCACCGTCGCCGGCGACGACCCGTAGCCGCGGTTGAGCGCCCCGATCGGACGGTTGCGCGCGGCCATGGTGCCGGGCACCACGTCGGCCACCGGGGCGAGCGTCCAGGTGACGCCGGCCGCGGCCAACTGACGCCCCCAGCGGGTCGCCTTCGCCCGCAGGACGGCGTTGCTCCAGCCGGCCTGCACCTCGGCCGACGGCATGGTGTCGAACCCCTTGCCCTTGAGCCGTTGCACCAGCCCACCCTCTTGATCGACGGCGACCAGCAACGGCAGTTTCTGGCCCTTCCAGGCGAGCCGGGCGGTGAGCTTGCGCACGCCGCTGACGCCGTCGGCGTGCTGGCCCAGCAGAATCACCGAGCCGATCTTGTGCGCCTTCAGCACGGCCAGCTCGGACGGCGACGCGCTGCTGACCCCGACCATCACCAACTGCCCGGCCCGCTCGGCCAGCGACAGGTCGTCCACGATCGCGGTGGCGCAGGAGCGCGAGGACGGCGCGGACGCGCTCGAGGTCGACGTCGGGCTGGGCGCCATGGCGGTGGGTGACGTGATGGGTGCCGGGGCGGTGGGGCTCGGTGCCGGCGTGCACGCGGCCAGCAGGCCGATCGCCACCAGCGCGGCGGCCCGCCTCACAGCTTCAGCGCCAGCAGCGCGTTCTCGACCACCTCGGTGAGGGCGGGGTGAATCCAGTACTGGCCGCGGGCCATGCTGGGCACGTCCAGGTCGAACGACATGGCCTGAATCAGCGGCTGAATCATGGTGGCCGCCTGCGGCCCCAGCAGATGTGCACCGAGCAGCTTCTTGCTGCGCGGGTCGGCGATCAGCTTCACGAAGTGGGCGTCGTCCTCCATCGCCCAGCCGTAGGCGACGTCGCCGTAGCGCTGGGTGGCGGTCACGAAAGGGCGTCCGGACTGCTCGGCCTGCTGCTCGGTCAGCCCCACCGAGGCGACCTGCGGGTCGCTGAACACCGCGTGCGGAATGAACCGGTGGTCGGCGCTGCGCATCCGCCGCGGGTGCAGCAGGTTGTGCTGCACCACCCGGGCCTCGTGGTTGGCCACGTGCTTGAGCTGGCTGGGCGAGCAGATGTCGCCGAGGGCGAAGATGCCCTTCACCGAGGTCTGCTGGTGGTCGTCGACGACCACCAGCCCGTCGGGGTGGGTGGCCACCCCGGTGGCGGGCAGGTCGAGCAGGTCGGAGTTCGGCACCCGGCCCCGGGCGATCAGCACCCGCTCGGTCTCGAAGTCGTAGTGAATGCCGTCGGGGTCGACGCTCTCGACCATCACGGTGCCACGTTCGGTGCGTTCCAGCCCCACCACGCTCTGCTTCAGCCGCACGTTGACCCGCTGGGCGAGCTGGTCGGTGAACGCCTGGGCGATGTCGGCGTCCTCGTTGCGCAGCAGCACTTCCGATCGCTGCAGCAGCGTGACCTCGGTGCCGAAGCTGGCGAAGACATGGGCGAACTCGGCCGCAACGAATCCGCCGCCGATGATCACCAGCGATCGGGGCAGGGCGTCCAGCCGCATGATGTCGTCGGAGGTGTGCACCCGCTCGGCGACGCCCGGGTCGTCCAGGCCCGGCAGTTGCGGCAACTGGGGCCGCGAGCCGGCCGCCAGCACGATCGTGTCGGCGGTGATCGTCTCGTCGCCGATCAGCAGTTGCTTGGGGCCGGTGAACTGCGCCGCCTCGCGATACAGCGTGACGTTGGGGCTGTCGCGCCGCCAGGCCTCGCCGCCCGCGCTGATCGGGTCGATGCGGCCGAAGACGCGGTCGCGCATGGCGGGCCAGTCGACCGCGCCCAGGCTGAGCCCCACACCGAGCTGCCGGGCATGGTCGACCGACGCCGCCAGATCGGCGGGGTGGACGTACATCTTGGTCGGTATGCAGCCCGCGTTGAGGCAGGTGCCGCCGAAGCGTGCCCCCGCGTCGACCAGCGCGACCTGCTGATCGCCGAACTGGTCGTCGATGATGCTGTTGCCCGAGCCCGAGCCGATCACACACAGATCGAAGTGGCGCATGCAGCGATTGTGTCACCACCGTGTGACACGCGGGCCACAGCAGCGCCACCTCGGGCTTCGTCGGCCGCGCAAGACGCATATGCGCGGTCTCGGCACGCTCGACCGGCGAAAATCAGCGCTTCGCTAGATGCCCGCGTAGGAGTGCAGACCCGAGACCAGCAGGTTGATGCCCACGAAGTTGAACCAGAAGCAGACCAGACCGACGATCGCCACCACGGCCGCCCGCTTGCCGCGCCAGCCCGCGGTTGCCCGGGCGTGCAGGTAGCCGGCGTAGACCACCCAGGTGACCAGCGACCAGGTCTCTTTCGGGTCCCAGCCCCAGAACCGTCCCCAGGCGTACTCGGCCCACACTGCGCCGGCGGCGATGGCGAAGGTCCACAGCGGAAAAGCGAACGCGTGAAACCTGTACGCGAGTTCGTCGATCCGCTCGGGCGAAGGCAGCTTGGCCAGGTAGCCCCGCACCTTGTCGCGACGCACGGCCCGGGCCTTCATCAGGTAGAGGATCGAGAACAGCCCGCCCAGGTTGAAGGCGGCACCGGCCACCGCCGCGGCCACGATGTGAACCACGAACCACACCGAGTGCAGGGCCGGCACCAGCGGCGCCACCGCCACGTACAGCACCGTGACGGCCAGCCCCTGGCCGATCACCACCAACAGGGTCACCGGCAGCCCGAGCCAGCGCACGCCGCGAAACGCCAGCACCAGAAATCCGGTGACGATGAACAGCATCGCGGCGGTGACGAACTCGTACATATTGCCCCAGGGCATCCGCTGCGCGGCGATGCCCCGGCAGATCACGCCGGTCAGATGCAGCACCCAGGCGACCAGCACCAGGCCCAACCCCATGCGTCCGAACATGTCGATCCGAATGCGAGCGGCGGTGTCACCGGCAGACGCCGTGTCACCGGCAGACGCCGTGTCACCGGCAGACGCGGTTGCGGTCACCTCGCCGGCCGGCGACGCGGCCCCGCTGCCCACCAACACCGCGGCCGGAGCCGCCTCGGGCTGCAGCGTGCGCGCGGCCGCCCACTCGGCGGCGAAGGCGGCCAGGGCCAGCAGGTAGACCACCACCGAAGTCACCATCGCCAGGTTCGACCAGTACTCGGCCATCAGTTCTCCTCGTCGCTTTGCGGTGAGCCTGCGCCGTCGGGGGGCACCTGCGCAAGCCCCAGTCCGTCGGCGATCAGGGTGATTTCGTCGTGCAGCCCGCCCCGGCCCTCGGTGCGGTCGAGCCCGGCCACCTCGACCCCCTGCTCGGTCACCTTGACCCACACCCGGCGAGGGCGGACGAACAGCGACAGGCACAGCCCCGCCACTGCCACCAGCACCGAACCGAACACCAGCCACAGCCCCGGCGTGCTCGACACCTGCAGGCTCACCCAGCGCTTCCAGTCGTTGAACTGAATCGTCGAGCCGTCCGGCAGCTTGTAGCTCTGACCGGGCTCGAGGGTGAACCGCAACGGCTTGCCGTCGACGGTGAACTGGGTCAGGCCGGTGGTGTCGAGGGAGTAGACGTTCTCGGGCACGCCGGTCGCCTCTTTGGG
Source organism: Micropruina sp. (assembly GCF_047602085.1). Taxonomy (GTDB): domain Bacteria; phylum Actinomycetota; class Actinomycetes; order Propionibacteriales; family Propionibacteriaceae; genus Micropruina. The sequence goes on along the minus strand of NZ_JASGID010000002.1, from coordinate 631,984 downwards.
CAGCCCGTGCCAGGCGTTCAGCAGTAGCAGCGGGTTCAGCGCGTCGGGAAAGGCGGAGGCCCCGCCATTATCGGTGTCGACCGCGGTGGGCAGGAACAACGCCTCGAACGCCAGCCGCTCCGGACGGGCGAACGGCGCCTTGACCACCCCGACGGACTGGAAATTGCCGTCCTGCGGCAGCAGGATCACCGGCCCCTCGAACGCGACCCGGCCCTGGGCGTCCTTCACCGTGACGTCGACGGCGTAGCCGTGCCCGACCAGGTGGACGGTGCTGCCGCCCAGCACCAGTGGATGGTTCACCTCCAGCGTCTGATCGGTGCTGACCCCGTTCAGGGTCGTGGTGGTGTTGGCCCGGAACAAGCGTGCCGCGCCCCGCTGCACCGGGCCGGTCTCGAATTTGGCCTCGAACGAGTCGAGCTTCACGGTGAACGGCACCAGTTGCGAGGCCCGGAACATGCCGCCCGCGGTGAAATCGTCGAACTGGGTCAGGGTGTTGCTGAACGATTGCCCCTCGACCACGGCCACGGTGCCCTTGTAGCCGAACAGAGCGCCCCAGGCCACCCCACACAGCAGAAACACCAGCGAGACGTGAAACACCAGGTTGCCCAGTTCGCGCAGGTAGCCGCGCTCGGCACTGACCGAATCGTCGAACCGGCGCACCCGAAAGCGTCGCCCCCGCAGCACCCGCTCGGCCCGGTCGAGCGCGTCGTCGCCCGCCGCCGCGAAGGCCAGGTGCGCGGGCAGCCGGCCCAGATTGCGCGGCGTGCGCGGCGGCTCGGCGCGCAACCCGCGCAGGTAGACGGCGATGCGGGGAATGATGCAGCCCACTAGCGACACGAACAACAGCAGGTAGATGGCCGCGAACCAGGGCGAGGCGTACACGTCGAACAGGCCGATCGCGTCATAGAAGCCGCCCAACTGCGGGTTGTTGGCGATGAACTCACTCACCCGCACCGGCGAAGTCGGACGCTGCGGCAGCAGCGAACCGGGAATGGCCCCGAGCGCCAGCGCGAACAACAGCACCAGCGCGGTGCGCATCGAGGTGAGTTGGGTCCACAGCCAGCGCAGGGTCTCCGACCAACGCAGCCCGCCCGCCCGCCGCTGCGGGGGGACCTCGGCCCCGGTCTCGGCGTCCGCGGTCTCAGCGTCGATCAGGTACTTATCGGCAGGCATCAGATCACCGTTCCGAAGGAGGCGGCCCACTGCCGCAGCGAGGCCATCAGGGCATCCCAGCCACCGGTGATCAGCAGCACCCCGACGGCGATCATCATCAAGCCGCCGGCCACCTGCAACGTCCGGTGATGCCGGCGCACGAACGCCACGGTGCCGCCGAACCGGTCGAGCGCCAGCCCGGCCACCAGAAACGGCAGGCCCAGGCCCAGTGCGTAGGCCAGCGCCAGCACCGCGCCGCGCAGCGCAGTGGCCTCGTTGAGGGCCAGAGTGAGCACCACCTGCAGCGCAGGCCCGATGCAGGGCGTCCAGCCGAGCGCGAACACCACCCCCAGCAGAGGTGCCGCGGCCAGGCCCACCCGCGGCCGCAGGTTGAGCCGCACGGTGCTGTTCAGAAACGGCACCCAGCCGGCGAACACCAGGCCCAGCGCGATGGCCAGCACGCCGCCGATCAGGTTCAGGGTGCCGCGCCACCGCATGAGGGTGGTGCCCAGCGTGCCGAACAGCACCCCGCCCGACACGAAGACGATCGCGAAGCCGGCCACGAACAGCATGGTGCCGGCCAGCACCCGGCCGCGCTGCTGCCCCGACTGCAACTGGGCGGCGCTGAGCCCGCTGGCGTAGCTCAGGTAGCCGGGCAGCAGCGGCAGCACGCAGGGCGAGAAGAACGACACCAGGCCGGCCAGCACGGCCACGGGGACGGCCAGCGCCATTGATCCGCCGATGGCTTCGCGGGCCCAGTCGCCGATCTCAAAAGCGATCATCAGCGGCCCGCCGCCACGTCTTCGATCAGCCCGACCAGGGTGGACTCGGTGGTCTCGCCGAGCACCCGGGCGGCGATGCGGCCCTGGGCGTCGACGATCAGCGTGCTCGGAATCGAGCTGGGCGGCAGTTCGCCGGCGAACCGCAGCACCAGCTCGCCGGCCGGGTCGAACAGGTTCGGGTAGGGCACCTCGAACTCGCGGACGAAGGCCTGCGCCTGCGGCTTGCCGCTGTCGCGGGTGTTCAGCCCGACGAACTGGGCGGTCTGCGCGGTGCGGTTCGCTGCCCGCACCAGCGCGGGCGCCTCCTTGATGCAGGGTGGGCACCACGAGCCCCACACGTTGTAGACGATCACCTTGCCGCTGACCGAGGTGCTGCTCCACGGCTCGCCCTCAAGGGTGGTGCCGTCGATCTGCGGTGCCGCCACCCGCTGCTCCACCGCAATGGTGCTGATCGTGCCGTCGCCGCTGACGAAGCCGCCGTCGCTGCTCACCGACCCGGTGCACCCGCTCAGCGCGAGCACCGCGACGACGAGCAGGACGGCCAGCCGGCGCATCACGAACCGGGGCGGAACAGCACCGCCGACTTGGCCGGCACCAGGTCGGCGGCCGGCTCGGCGTAGTCGACGGCGACGATGCGGTCGTCGATCAGGGTGAACGAGGTGACGCTGGCCAGTCGGCATTCGCGCTTGCGCGGATCGTGCACCAGCGATCGTCCCTCGGCCGCGAGCCGCGAGATCCAGATCGGCAGCTCGTGCATCACGACCACCGCCTGGCCGCCGTCACCGGCGGCCACCGCCGCATCGGTCATCGCGGCCCGCACCCGGGCGACGATCGACGGGTACGGCTCGCCCCACGAGGGCCGCAGTGGGTTGCGCAATTGCCACAGGTTCTTCGGCAACAGCAGCTTCTCGTTGTACCTGCCGAAGTTCGTGCCCTCGAAGTAGTTGGCGGCCTCGATCACCCGCTCGTCGGTCACCACCTCGATATCGGGGTGGTTGGCGGCGATCGGGGCCATCGTCTCGCGGGCCCGCTGCAGCGGCGAGCAGCGCAGGTGGGTGAGCGGAACCTCGGCGAAGTGCTCGCCCAGGCGCTGCGCCATGGCCCGGCCGACCTCGCTCAGCCCGAAGCCGGGCAGCCGTCCGTACAGGATTCCGTCAGGATTGTGCACCTTGCCGTGGCGTACCAGATGAACGACGGATTGCATGGTGTCGGGTCGGCCTTTCGCTTGCTCGGCCTCCAACAATACGGGACGCCCCCGGCTCAGCCGGCCAGCGCGGCCCGTAACTGCTGCTCGTCGAGAAACCAGATGGCGAGCCGGCGATCGTCCACGAACGTCACCGGCACATGATCGGCGTGTTGGGCCAGCGCCGGGTCGGCATCGACGTCGCGAACGGCCAGGCCAGCACCCAGATCGGCGCAGACCCGCCTCGCCAGCGCCACGGCATCGTCGCACAGGTGACAACCGTCGCGCACGACGATCGTCACCCGCGGGCCGGGCATCGGCCGGTTTTACTTGCCGGCGCGGCGACGCTGAATGCGCGTCTTCTTCAGCAGCTTGCGGTGCTTCTTCTTCGCCATCCGCTTGCGGCGCTTCTTGATGACCGAACCCACGCTCTGACCTCTCGATGTCGGCCCACGGCGGGCCGGGTATACCTCGTTGCTGTGCGGGGCACGCCGCCCCGGTAGATCTGGCTGGGCATCCAGCCAACCCCGAAAGCTTACCGAGTGGTGGTTGGGCTTGTCGAAACCGCGCCATGACCCGCGCGCGGTCGGCTCAACCCGGATGCAGCGGTGCCGAGCGCGGATCGAGCGGAACCACCAGCGGCGTCGCGGTGACCGGGTCGTCGATCACCAGCGCCCGCAGGCCGAAGACCTCCTCGATGCACTCCACGGTGATTACCTGGTGCGGACTTCCTGCCGCAACCACCGTGCCGTCCTTCATCACGATCAGGTGCGAGGCGTAGCGGGCCGCCTGGTTCAGGTCGTGCAGCACCGCGACGACGGTCTTGCCCGAATCGTGGAAGGTGCGCAACAACTCCATCAGCTCGAACTGGTGGGCGATGTCGAGAAAGGTGGTCGGTTCGTCGAGCAGCATCACCGGCGTCTGCTGAGCCAGCAGCATGGCCACCCAGACCCGTTGCCGCTGCCCCCCGGAAAGCTCCTCGACCAGCCGTCCGGACAGTTCGGTCAGCCGGGTGACGGCCAGGGCATCGCGGACGGCGGCCTCATCGGCCTGGGTCCAGTGCTGGAACATCGAGTGGTACGGGGCGCGCCCGCGGGCGACCAGGTCGGCCACCCGAATGCCGTCGGGCGCCAGGGAGCTCTGCGGCAGCAGGCCGAGCTCGCGGGCCAGTTCCTTTGACCGGATGGCCTGCAGCGAGGTCCCGTCCAGCAGCACCTGCCCGGCAGCGGGCGCCAGCACTCGGGCGAAGGCGCGCAGCAGGGTGGACTTGCCGCAGCCGTTGGGGCCGATGATCGCGGTGAACGAGCCGTCGGGAATGCCGACGGTCAGGTTCTGCGAAACGATCGCCCGGTCATAGCCGATCGTCGCCTCCCGGGCGAGCAATCGAGGGGTGCTGGCCGAATCTGTCACCGTGGCACTCCTGCCTGAATGCGGGCTTCGCGGATGAGCAGCCAGATCAGGTAGATCCCGCCCACGCAGACCGTGAGCAGCCCGACCGGGATCGACCGATAGACCGACGAGATGTACTGGGCGAGCAGGTGTGCCGCACTGAGCAGCATCGCCCCCATGGCCGCCGCGGTCAGCAGGCTGACGCCGGGCGTCCGGGCGATCCGGCGGGCGAGTTGAGGTGCGACCAGGGCGATGAAGCCGATCGGGCCGGCCGCCGCCGTGACCAGGGCGGTGGTGGCGACCCCCACGACCAACAGTGCCAGGCGGGTACGCCCCACAGCGACGCCCTGGGTGGCCGCCGCGTCGTCACCCAGTTCGAGCGTGCGCAGCCCCGCCGCCAGCAGCCCGCAGCCGGCGACGATCGCCGCTGCCACCGCCAGCGAAGGCATCAGGCTCGACCAGGAAACTCTGCTGAGCGAACCCGCACCCCAAAAGCCCACCTGCAGGGCGTCGCGAATATCGGCTCGGGTGATCAGGTAGGTGTTGACCGAACCGAGTATCGACGCAACGGCAATGCCGACGATGATCAGCCGGAAGCCCTGCAGGCCGCGCCGGTACGCGAGCAGATAGACCGCCAGCGCGGTGAGCAGGCCGCCGAGCATCGAGGCGACCGCGATCGTCCAATGGCTCTGGGCCCGGAACACCAGCATCATCACGACCACGGCGGTGTACGAACCGGAATCGAAGCCGATCACGTCCGGCGATCCCAATGGGTTGCGGGTCAACGACTGGAAGATGGCACCGCCGATGCCGAGCATCGCGCCGAAGAACACGGCCGCGATCACGATCGGCAGCCGCCACTCGACGACCACCTTGGCTGCGAAACCTCCGCGGCGGCCGAGCAGGGCGTTTGCGACGTCGGCAACGGTGAGCGGGTAGTCCCCGAAGAACACCGCCCCTAGTGCCAGCAGCACCGCCGTGCCGAACAGAGCCAGCGTGGTGAGCGCCGAGCGCAACCCGATGCGCCCCGAGACCGCGGGGTTTCGCAGGGTGATGGCGCGGTAGCCGAAGTTCACCGCGGCGCGTCCAGTCACAGTCCGCTCGCCTTCCGGCGCCGGACCAGCGCGATCAGCACCGGCCCGCCGACCACCGCCGTCACGATGCCGACCTCCATCTCGCCGGGCCGGGCGATGATCCGCCCCACCACGTCGGAGACCAATACCAGCACGGGCGCGGCGACCGCGCTGCAGGCGACGATCCAGCGCTGGTCGGGGCCGACGAACCAGCGCACCACGTGCGGAACCATCAAACCGACGAACACGATGCCGGGAGCCAACGCGGCCGCAACCCCGGCGAGCAGGGTGACCGAGACCAGTCCGAGCAACCGGGTGCGAACCACGTTGGCACCCAGCGCCGTGGCGAGATCGTCGCCCAGCGCCAAGGAGTTGAGTGCAGTGGACAGCAGCAGAGCTAGGGCCAGTCCGGCGAGCAGAAAGGGCAACACGGTGGCGATGTCGTCGAGGCCGGCGCGGGTGATGGAGCCGGCCCCCCAACTGTTCACTGCCCGGAAGGTCTCTTGGTCGATCAGGGCGAGAAACGTCGACGCCCCGCCCAGTACCGCGCTGAGCGCGACACCGGCGAGCACCAGGGTGATCGCCGAGACGCCACGTCCGGCCGAACCGATGACGTAGACCAGCACCGTTGCGGCGGCGGCACCGGCGAACGATAGCCAGATGAACCGGTCGATGCTGGTCACTCCAAACAACCCGATGCCGACGGTGATCGCGAAACCGGCACCGGCGTCGACACCGAGAATGCCCGGGTCGGCCAACGGGTTACGGGTCAGCGCCTGGATCAGCGCGCCCGAGACGCCGAGCGCGGCACCGACGACGATGCCAACGACCGTCCGCGGAATGCGCTGGGTCCAGACGATGATCGAAGCGTCGGCTTCGCTTGGGTGGACGAGCCCTCGCCACACCTCGGCCGGTGGCAGCAGGTTGGCCCCCACCGCGAGGCTCACAGCGATGGCCCCCACCAGGGCGACCCCCAAAACGGCGAGTCCGACCGTGCGCCGAGCCGGCAGACCGGGCATCGCGGGCGATGCCGGCCCGTTCGGGGCGAGCACGGTCGGACTCGTTGTCATGGACGCTCAGGCGGCGAGGGTCGCCTTCAGCGCGGGAGCGAGCTTGCTCGCTGCCCACGTGCCCGACAGCGGGCCGCTGCGCGCCAGCGCCCACGGCAGGTTGCCGTCGTAGCTGACCCCGTCGATCACGAAGGTGTTGCTCTTTGACTGGTTGTCGATCAGGATCAGGTGATCGGCCTGCACCGCCTTCAGCTTCTTGAACAGCGGCTGCTTGGTGAGTTTGGCGTGCTTACCGCCGGAGTTGTCGGAGAAGATGATGACGTCGGCGTCGATCGTGGCCAGGAGTTCTTGGCTGACCTCTTGGCGGTACTTGAATGTGGCGGCGTTCGGGTTCTGGGCCAGCCCCATCCGCTCCAGCACCGACTCTGCCGGGCTGCCGACACTGGAGTGGAACTGCAGGCCTCCGCTGTCGCCGTAGTAGACGACATAGCTGGCGGTCAGCCCTGCGAGATCGGGATTCTCGGTGCGGAAGTTCGCAAAGAAGGCTTCCTCGTCATCGAGCACCTTCTGCGCGGCGGCCTGCAGGTCGAGCACCTCGCCGATCCGCCGGATGTTGGCCTCCCAGTCATTGGCCACGGTGCCTTCGGTGCCGGCCGACTGGTTGATCGCGAGAACCGGAGCGACTGTCGAGAGCTTCGCAAAGTCGTCGGTGAGGTCGGTGTTGAGCACGACGATGAGATCGGGCTCGGCCTTCGCGATCTGCTCGACCGGGAAGGTCGCGTCATCGGAGTTGAATCGGTTCGGGATCGGCTGGGACAACGCTTCCTCCAGCCACACATCCTTGGTGTACTCGTTGGCCAGAACCGGGGTCACACCGAGGGCTGCGAGGATCTCGGCATCGTCCTGGGACGGAGTCACCGCGGCGATCCGCTCCGGGCGCTGCTTGAGTTCGGTGCTGCCCCACTGGGTGTCGAGGGTGAGCGGGTAGGTCGTCTTGCCCTCGGCGGCCGGGACCAGGGCCGGGGTCGAGCTGGAGGCGGCGCTGCTGGCGGCCGGCGACCCGGACGTCTGGGCGGGGGCGGCGCAGGCGCTCAACGCCAGAGCGCCCGCGAACAATACGGCGCCGACGCGCGCCGCAGTGCGGTTCATCATGAGTTTTCCTTCATCGGTGTACCGGCGTGCGTGCCGGTTGGCGCTGATGGCCACGTAATTTGGTTAGGTTAGCGTAACCTAAATCTCAGGCTCGTTTCAGGGTGTCGCCACAACCCGGAACTCGCCCCGCAGCGATGCGGCCCCGGCCCTGCCCGCTCAGCCGGCGTCGTAGAACGAATCGCGCAGGTAGGCGTCCACCGCCCGCGCCGGCACCCGGAAGCTGCGTCCGAACCGGACGGCCTCGAGCTCGCCGGCATGAATCAACCGGTAGACCGACATTCGCGACACCCGCAACATTGCCGCCACCTCGGTGACCTTCAAGAGATTGACCGCCGACAGCGGCATAGCTGGGTTGGCGGAGTCGTTCATCAGCGCTCTTTCCGGTGCTCGGCACTCCGCCGATTCCCCCGGCGGCGGCAGATGTGAGCGACACCATACCTGCCGACCGGGCGCCAGGGCAGCCCCCTGATCGGGGTTGCCCACAGATTCACCCGGCCGGCGGGGCCAGTTCCCGGCTGCGGTCGCGAGCGGCCTCCATGGCGGTGATGAACGCCGCCTTGACCCGGTGGTCCTCCAACTGGCGCAGTGCCGCGGCGGTGGTTCCGCCGGGCGAGGTGACCTGCTCGCGCAGCACCGTCGGATGCTGGCCCGATTCGATCAACAGCTTGGCCGAGCCGAAGACGGTCTGCTTGACCAGAGCAGCGGAAATGTCGCGCGGCAGGCCGAGCATCACCCCGGCGTCGATCATCGCCTCGACCACGAAGAACAGGTAGGCCGGGCCCGAGCCCGAGATGGCGGTGACCGCGTCCTGGTACGCCTCCGGCACGGTGATCGCCTTGCCGAGCGCGGTCATCAACTCCATCGCGTGGGCCACGTCCGCCTCGGATGCGCTCGTGCCCGCCGATACCGCGGCCATCCCCTCGCCGACCAGGGCCGGCGTGTTCGGCATCACCCGGACGACGGCGGTGCCGTCGGGCAGGTGGCTCTCCAGTTGCGCGGTGGTCACCCCCGCGCACAGCGAGACCACCAGCGTTCCCGGCTTGAGCACCGAGGCGATCTCGGGCAGCACCGCACCGACATCCTGCGGCTTCACCACCAGGATGACCGTGTCCGCCTCAGAGGCCGCCTCGGCGTTCCCGGTCGCCCGGACGCCGTGCGCGGCGGCCATCTCGGCGCGCCGGAAGTCGCGCCGGTCGGCCACCACGATGTCGTCGGAGGACCAGGTGGCCCGCAACAATCCACTGACCAGCGCCTCGCCCATCACGCCGGCGCCGATCACCGCCACCCGGGTCATCGGTTCGTCACCAGCAGTTCGGCAACCTGGACGGCATTCAGCGCCGCACCCTTGCGCAGATTGTCACTGCTGACGAACAGCACGATGCCACGCTCGTCGGGAACCGACTGATCGGTGCGGATCCGGCCCACGAAGGACGGGTCCTTGCCGGCCGCCAGCCGAGGGGTCGGGACGTCAGCCAGGGCCACCCCGGGCGCGGTGGCGAGAATGCCGCGCGCTCGGTGCGGGCTCAGTTCCTCGGCGAACTCGGCGTGGATCACCAGCGAATGCCCGGAGAACACCGGCACCCGGACGCACGTGCCGGACACGGCGAGGTTGGGAATGTGCAGGATCTTGCGGGACTCGTTGCGGAGCTTCTGCTCCTCGTCGGTCTCGTCCGTACCGTCGTCCACCACCGAACCGGCCACCGGAATCACGTTGTACGCGATCGGCGCCAGGTACGGCGTGGTGTCAGCGACCTCGTCGACGCGTCCGTCCAAGGCGAAACCGGACGGGTCACGGACGTCCTGGGTCTGCGACACCAGCGCGTTGATGCCCTTCACGCCCGAACCGGAGACCGCCTGGTAGGTGGCGACGATCAGTCGCTGCAGGCCCGCCGCGTCGTGCAGCGGCTTGAGCACCGGCATCGCGGCCATCGTGGTGCAGTTCGGGTTGGCGATGATGCCCTTGGGCGGATTGACCGCATCCTCAGGGTTCACCTCGCTGACCACCAGCGGGACGTCCGGATCTTTGCGCCAGGCGGACGAATTGTCGACCACCAGCGCACCGGCCGACGCCACCTTGGGGGCATACTCGCGCGACATCGTGGCACCCGCCGACATCAGCGCGATGTCGAGCCCGGAGAAATCCGCGGTGGCGGTGTCCTCGACGGTGATCGGCGTGCCCTTGAAGTCGAGCGTCCGCCCGGCCGAGCGAGCCGAGGAGAAGAACCGGACGGAACTGATCGGAAAATCCCGCTCGACCAGCAACGACCGCATCACATTGCCGACGGTGCCGGTGGCACCGAAAACTCCCACACGCATGAGCACCAGCCTATCGGTGTGTACTCCTGACCTGCGCGCGTGCTCGGCGTGGACAGTGCAGGGACAATAATGACCCGGTGCCCACCACGATCGATCTCGCCTACCCGTTCACGGGGCGCTGGCGGGTGCGCAACAGTCCCGCGAACCGGGTACCCAGCCATGGGATCACCGTGTTCGCCACCTCATACGCGATCGACTTCGTGCCGGTGGACGCCGCCGGGCGCAGCGGTCCGGCCACCCTGGGCGCCCTGTTTTACCCGCAGCCGCCCGAGCAGTTCGTCGGGTTCGGACGGCCGCTGCTCGCTCCGGTCGCGGGCCTGGTCGTGGGTGCGTACGCCGCCGAGCCCGATCACCCGGCCTACCGCGGGCTGCCCTCGTTCGGCTACGCGCTGGCTCAGCGCCGCCGGGCCGCGGACGGCTGGGCGGCGCTGGCCGGCAACCACGTGATGATCGAGCACGCCGGGGTGGTCGTCGCGCTGTGTCACCTGCAGCAGGGCAGCCTGCTGGTCGAGGCGGGGCAACGAGTCGAGGCGGGCCAGCCCATCGGCCGCTGCGGCAACTCAGGCAACAGCACCGAGCCGCACCTGCATCTGCAGGCCCTCGACCACCCCGATCCGGTTCGGGCCGGCGCGGTGCCGATCTCCTTCGCGGGCGGGTTGCCGGGTAACGGCGAGGTGGTCGAGGTGACCCCCGGCCCGCCTCACAACCAGTCGACGTAGGGCGCGATCAGCGAGTAGCCGACGAAGGCCACCAGGTCGAGAATGATGTGTGCCGCCACCAGCGGCCCGATCCTCTTGAAGCGCAGGTAGAACCAGCCGAACACCGCACCCATCACCAGGTTGCCGACGAAACCGCCGAAGCCCTGGTAGAGGTGGTACGAGCCGCGGATCACCGCCGAGCCGATCAGCACGGCGGCCACCCCCCAGCCGGCCTGGGTCATCCGGGTGAACCAGTAGCCCACGATGACCACCTCTTCGAGCACCCCGTTCATCACCGCCAGACCGACCAGCACCGGGATCGTCCACCAGTTCTCGGCCAGGTTGGCCGGCTGCACGGTGGTGTTCAACCCGAGGGCGCGGGCCGCGAAGTACAACCCCAGCCCGGGAATGCCGATGCCGGCGGCGATCGCGAACCCCCAACCCAGGTCTTTGGCCGGCCGACTCAGGTCGAAGCCGATCCGTGCCCGGTCGCCGGTGAGCCGCAGCAGGTAGAGCGCCAACAGGGCCGGCACCAGCGGAAACACCATGCCCGCGAGCTGGTAGCCGAGGTCGAGCCAAGGACGGTCGGGGGTCACCGAAGCGTTGATCGTGGTGGTCTGCTGGCCCAGCGGTTGCGGCCGGGTCAGCTTGTCGGCGATCGACAGCAGCGAGTACACCGCCGACTGGCCCAGCGAGACGCCGAGCACCAGCAGCACCTCGGGGCCGGGCCGCACCCGCCCCGGCGCCTCGGCCAGCGCGTCGCTCACCGGGGTTCGCCGACGGTGGCCAGATGGGTGCGAGCGAAGGCCAGCGCCGCCCCCAGCGACTCTTCGCGACCGGCCCGGTCGAGGTCGTTGGTGTTCACCTCGAGCACCACATGGCCGGCGTAGCCGCACCGGGTGAGTTCGGCCAGCACCTGGTCGGCGCACTGGTTGCCTTGGCCGGGCAACAGGTGCTCGTCCTTGGCCGAACCGGTGCCGTCGGTCAAGTGCACGTGCGCCAGCCGCTCACCCCACGAGCGCACCAGGTCGAGCGAGTTCTGCCGGGCGGTCGCGGCGTGCGACAGGTCGAGGGTCAGGTGGTCGTAGTCGAGGTCGGACGGATCCCAGCTCGGCTTGTACGCCTTGAAGTCGCCGCCGCCGGGGGCCCGCCAGGGGTACATGTTCTCGACCGCGATGGTGACCCCGGAGCGCCGCACCAGCTCGCGCACGCCCTCGACGAACCGGGTGGCGTAGCTGCGCTGCCAGCGAAACGGCGGATGCACCACCACGACGTCGGCCCCCAGTTGGGTGGCGGCCTCGGTGGCCCGCTCGAGCTTGGCCCAGGGGTCTTTGCCCCAGACCCGTTGGGTGACCAGCAGGCAGGGCGCGTGCACCGCCAGCACCGGAACCTGGTGGTAGTCGCGCAGCCGCTGCACCGCGTCGACGTCGGCAGCCAAGGGGTCGATGCCTACCATCACCTCGACGCCGTCGTAGCCGAGCAGGCGGGCCACCTCGAAGCCGGCGGCGGTGTTCTCGGGGTAGACCGACGAGGTGGACAGCGCCACCTTGACGCCCGACGAGGCACTCACGCCCGCCATGATAGGCGGCGGTGAACCAGGACCGGCGCAGGCCCCGATTTCGCGTCCGGGGCACCCTCGGCTGAGAATGGGCTCATGCATGTCGATCATTTGACGTTCGCGGCTGGTCCGCGCGGCCTCAAGGCTGAGGTCGAGCGACTGGGCGACCTGCTCGGCGCCAAATTCCGCGACGGTGGCTTTCACCCCCGGTTCGGCACCCGCAACAACATTCTTCCGCTGGCCAATGATCGCTACCTTGAGGTGGTCGAGGTGCTGGAACACCCGGCCGCCGAGAAGGCGCCGTTCGGCCAGGCCGTCCGGGCCCGTTCCGAGATGGGCGGCGGCTGGCTCGGCTGGGTCGTCTCGGTGCCCGACCTGTCACCCTATGAGGCTCGGCTGGGCCGCGAGTCGGTGCGCGGCTCGCGGCACTTTCCCGATGGACGTCTGCTCGAATGGGAACAGCTCGGCGTGAAGGGCCTGATGTCAGACCCGCAGTTGCCGTACTTCATTCGCTGGACCAGCGACGAGTCCGTGCTCCCCCGGGCGCTGGCTGGCGACCTGCAATTGGCCGAGATCGAGATCGCCGGCCACGAGAATCGGGTCGAGGACTGGATCGGCGTCGAGGTCGACGGAAATTTCGACGGCGTCAACATTCGCTTCACCTCACCCAACGGGCAGCCGGGCATCGACGCCGCCACCTTCAACACCCCGCACGGGCCGGTGCGCATCTAACGCTGATTTTTCGCCGGTCGAGCGTGTCGAGACCTCGACCTGAGCACCCTCACGAGGGGTTTCGACACGCTCAACCAACGGTGAACGCATTACTCAGCGCTTCCCCAACGCCGGTCGAGCGTGTCGAGACCTCGACCTGAGCACCCTCACGAGGGGTTTCGACACGCTCAACCAACGGCGAACGCATTACTCAGCGCTTCCCCAACGCCGGTCGAGCGTGTCGAGACCTCGACCTGAGCACCCTCACGAAGGGTTTCGACAAGCCCAACCAACGGCGAACGCATTGATCAGTACACCCCTGGGGCGATCATCGCCGGGGACGCGGGCCGAAAACTGTCGGCGGCGCTGCGTAGCGTTCGGGCATGGCCAAAACCGCTGTCGCCCACCGTTGCTCCGAGTGTGGCTGGGTGAGCGCCCGCTGGGTCGGGCGCTGTACCCAGTGCCAGGCCTGGGGCGCCATGGCTCCGCACACCCCGACCCCCACCGCGACCGCTGCGGCACGGTCGACGACGGTGAGCGCGGCGCGTCCGATCGGTACGGTGCCGCTGCACGAAGCGGCCTCCACCCCCACCGGCGTCGCCGAACTCGACCGGGTGCTGGGCGGCGGCATCGTCGCCGGAGCCGTGCTGCTGCTGGCCGGCGAGCCGGGCGTGGGCAAGTCCACCCTGCTGCTCGACGTGGCCGCCCGCTGGGCCGGCGGCGAGCGGCGCACGCTGTACGTGTCGGCTGAGGAGTCTGCGGCCCAAGTGCGGTTACGGGCCGGTCGCACCGGCGCCCTGCACGAGCAGCTCTACCTGGCCGCCGAAACCGACCTCGGTGCGGTGCTGGCGCACATCGAACAGCTCGACCCGCAGCTACTGGTGCTCGACTCGGTGCAGGCGGTCACCGCCGGCGGCGCCGACAGGGTGGCCGGCGGCGTGTCCCAGGTGCGCGAGGTGACCAACGCCCTGGTCCGGGTGGCCAAGCAACGCCGGCTGCCGGTGATCCTGGTGGGCCACGTCACCAAGGACGGCACGGTGGCCGGGCCGCGGCTGCTGGAGCACCTGGTCGACGTCGTGCTGTCGTTCGAAGGCGACCGGCACAGCGGGCTGCGACTGGTGCGAGCCACCAAGAACCGGTTCGGCCCGGCCGACGAGGTGGGCTGCTTCGAGATGACCGAGGGCGGCATCCGCGAGGTGGCCGACCCCAGCCACCTGTTCACCTCGGCCCGCGCCGAACCGGTGCCCGGCACCGCGCTGACCGTCACCCAAGAAGGCCGGCGGCCGCTGCTCGGCGAGGTACAGGCCCTGGTGGCACCGTCAGCGGCACAGACCCCACGCCGGGTCACCCACGGGCTCGACAGCGGGCGGGTGTCGGTGATCCTGGCCGTGCTGGAGCGCAAGGCCAAGGTGCGGCTGCACAACAAGGAGGTGTACGTGTCGACGGTAGGCGGCGCCCGTGTGGTCGATCCGGCCGCCGACCTGGCCGTCGCGCTGGCGGTGGCCTCGGCGGCGGCCGAGCACGCCTTTCACCGTCCGCTGATCGCTCTGGGCGAGGTGGGCCTGTCAGGCGAGGTGCGCCGGGTGCCCGGCATCGAGCGCCGCGTGGCCGAGGCGACCCGGCTGGGCTTCGGCCTGGCGTTGGTTCCGCCGGGCAGCAACATCGGCCTACCCGGCCTTCGGGCGGTCGAGGTGGGCAGCGTGGCGGCGGCGGTCGACCTGCTGCAACTGCGGCCACCGAAGCGGCGCACTCCGGACGGGCCGCACCTGCGGCTGGCCGGTGGGTGACAGCCGTCCCAGCCGAAGGCCAACTAGACTGCGGGCAACCGCACCCGTACCAACGCCGAGGTCACCCTGTGAGCGCAACGCCCAATCGGCTCAGCCGCGCACTTGCCATGATCGCACCCGGAACCGAGGTGCGGGAGGGCCTCGACCGCATCGTGCACGGCCGCACCGGGGCGCTGATCACCCTGGGCAACAACGCCCGGCTGCAGGCGCTGGCCACCGGTGGTTTCGCCATCGATGTCGCCTTCACCGGAACGGCTCTGCGCGAACTGGCCAAGATGGACGGCGCGATCATTCTCAACGACGCGCTCGACCGCATCCTGTTCGCCGGCGTGCAACTGATGCCCGACGCCGCCGTCCACACCTCCGAGACCGGCACGCGGCACCGCACCGCCGATCGGGTGGCCACCCAGACCGGGGTGCCGACGGTGACCGTGTCTGCATCCATGTCGACCATCTCGCTGTTCGTCGATGCCCAGCGCTGGGTCGTGCAGCGTCCCGAGCAGTTGCTGGCGCGAGCCAACCAGGCCCTGGCGACGCTGGCCCGCTATGCCGACCGGCTCAAAGAGGCCACCGCCCGGCTGTCGGCAGCAGAGGTGCAGGACGCCGCGACCGTCCGCGACATCGTGCTGGTGGCGCAGCGACTCGAAATGGTGCGCCGGCTGCAACTGGAGGTGAACGGCTACGCGATCGAACTCGGCACCGACGGCCGGCTGGTGCGGCTGCAGTTGCGCGAACTCGTCTCGGGCCGCGACGAACTGGGCGGGCAACTGGAACGCGACTACGACGACGGCGTCGCGCCGCCCAAGCTGGCCACGCTGGCCGCCCTCGACACCGACGATCTAGCCCATCCGGCGCTGATCGCCCAGGCCTGCGGCCTGGGCGACGATCTGGGCCGGCGTGTGTCGGCTCGCGGGCACCGGCAACTGGCGCTGATCGCGCGGCTGTCGCCGTCGGTCGCCGACTCGCTGGTGGAGCACTTCGGCAACCTGCAGGGCCTGTTCGGGGCCAGCACTGCCGACCTGCTGGCGGTGCACGGCGTGGACTACTCGATCGCCCGCACGGTGCGCGAGGGCCTGATCAGGCTGGCCGAGTCGGCCTACGCCGAACGTCTGGACTGAACCGGCCGACGGGCCGGGCTCACTTGGTGATGGTGAACACGAACCGGCCGGTGGCCGACTCGCGGTAGAGCGCCGTGGCGATGTAGGTGCCGGCCCCCAACAGGCTCTTGGCCTGCCGGCAGTCCTCGGCCGAGCGGTACAGGCCCCAGGTCACCTTGAACTCGACCGAGGCCCCGGCCTTGAGAGTCTGCTTCTTCACCTCGGGCAGCCACTTCTCGCAGTGTCCCGTGCTCCAGATCAGGTCACTGCCCGACGCGACCCGCAGCACAAAGGTGTCATGGGTGATCTCCATCACGCAGGGCAGCGCCGTGTTGTTCACGGCGGTGACGCTGAAGGTCTGCTTGCTGCCACTCTTGACCGATTTGAACCCTTCCAGGGTCACCTGCACCCCGATCGGGTCGCACGCGGTGGGTGCGGTCGCGGTGGCCGAAGGGCTCGGACTGACACTGGCCGAATCTGACGGCGAGGCCTCGGGCGACGAGACGGTCTGGGTCGGCGACGGCGTCGTGACCTCGGGGGTGGCGGTGGTGCTGGGCTGACTCTTCGGCGTGAACACCCAGACCAGCAGGCCCAGCACGATCACCGCAATCAGCACCACCAGGCCCCGGCGGATCCAGTACACCGACGGCGGTTGCGGACCCTTGCCAGTCAGCACATCGCTCATGTCGCAAGGTTAGGCAGTGCCCCCGCGTTGCGAGGCGCACCACGCCGTGGCCGCCTACAGTGGGCCGGTGGACCGCACCCGGCTGACCAGCGCCGTCGTCGACTGGTACCGGCAGCACGCCCGGGATTTGCCCTGGCGCCGTCCGGACGCCTCGGCCTGGGCGATCATGGTGAGCGAGTTCATGCTGCAACAGACCCCCGTCGCCCGGGTGCTGCCCCCGTGGCGGCAGTGGCTGGAGCGCTGGCCCACGCCGGCCGCGCTGGCCGCCGAACCGGTGGGCGAGGCCGTCCGGGCCTGGGGACGCCTGGGCTACCCGCGCCGTGCCCAGCGGCTGCACGCCGCGGCCACCCAGATCACCCAACGGCACGGCGGCCGGGTGCCGTCGCAGTTGGACGAGCTGCGGGCCCTGCCCGGCGTGGGCGACTACACCGCAGCCGCGGTGGCCAGCTTCGCCTACGGCGCCCCGACGGTGGTGCTCGACGTGAACGTGCGCCGGGTGCTGGCCCGGTTGGACGGCGGCACCGACACCCCCGTCGGGGCGCCCACGGCCGCCGAACGCCTCCGCGCCGAGGCCTGGCTGCCCGAGCAGGACGCGGCCCTGTGGTCGGTGGCCGCGATGGAACTGGGCGCCCAGGTCTGCCGGGCCGGCCGGCCCGAGTGCGGGGCGTGCCCGGTGCGCACCGATTGCCGCTGGCTGGCCGCCGGGCGTCCGGCCGGGCCGCCGCGCCCGCGCCAGTCGTACGCCGGCACCGACCGGGCCGCCCGCGGGCACGTGCTGGCCAAGCTGCGAGCGCTGCCGACCGGAGCGTCGGCGGACGCCGCCACCCTGCTCGAGGGCTGGCCCGACCCGGCGCAGGCCGCGGCGGCCCTGCGTTCGCTGCTCGACGACCAACTGGTGCGACCCTCCCCCGGTGGGTTCGCGCTCTGACGCCCGGGCCGGGCGACGATCCCCCGGGCCCCTATTCTGGACGTTCAGGAGGGGATCGATGACCAACCAGCAGCACTCGCCGTGGGCCAGCGGTGAAGGCTTCGGTGCACCACGGCCGCAGCCCGACGAGCCCACCGCCGAGCAGAGTAACTACAGCAATGCGGGCCTGTTCGGCGAACCCACTCGTCGGCTCGAACCCACCGGCTGGTCAGAACCGCAGCACTTCTCGGCCCTGCCGCCGGCCCACCCGGCCCCGGTGCAGTTCGGCCACCCCGTGCCCTACGGCTACGGTGAGCCGGCACTGCCCGAGCACCCCAACACGACGCTGGTGTTCACCCTGGGCATCATCGGGCTGGCCACGAACCTCTTCTTTCTGCCGGTGGTCAGCCCGGTCGCCTGGTACCTGGGCGCCAAGGCCAAGCGAGAGATGGCGAACTACCCCGGCGTGTACCGCGACAGCGGACGACTGACCGCCGGCTTCGTGCTCGGCGTGATCGGCAGCCTGTTTGCCCTGGCTGTGCTCATCTTCATCGTGCTGATGGTTGTGGCCGCGATGGCGTGGCACTGAGGGCCAGGACACGCCACGACGCCCCCGCCGGCGGCTGCTGGCGGGGGCGTCGTGTCGAGGTCAGTTGGTGAGCTCGGCGGGCACGTCGGGTAGCTGGGCCTTGGGTACGCCGTCGAAGGTGAACGGCAACTCCGAGCCGTCCGGCGCCACATCGACCACAACGATCTCGCCGGGGTGGATGTCGGCGAACAGGATCTTCTCGGCCAGAATGTCTTCGATGTCGCGCTGAATCGCCCGGCGCAGCGGACGGGCACCCAGCACCGGATCGAAGCCCCGCTTGGCGATCAACGCCTTGGCCGCCTGGGTCAGTTCGATGCCCATGTCTTTGTCGCGCAGCCGGGTCTCGATCTCGGCGATCATCAGGTCGACGATTCGCTCGATATCGGCCTGCGACAACTGGTGGAACACCACGATCTCGTCGACCCGGTTCAAGAACTCGGGGCGGAAGTGCTGCTTGAGCTCGTCCGACACCTTCGCCTTCATCTTCTCGTAGCTGCCCACGCTGTCTGCGGACTGGCTGAAGCCCAGGTTGACCGATTTGGAAATGTCACGGGTGCCGAGATTGGTGGTCATCACGATCACCGTGTTCTTGAAGTCGACGACCCGGCCCTGGGCATCGGTGAGCCGGCCTTCGTCGAGAATCTGCAGCAGCGAGTTGAAGATGTCGGGGTGCGCCTTCTCGATCTCGTCGAAAAGCACCACGCTGAACGGCTTGCGCCGCACCTTCTCGGTGAGCTGGCCACCCTCTTCGTACCCCACGTAACCGGGCGGCGAGCCGAACATACGCGAAGCGGTGTGCTTCTCGGAGTATTCGCTCATGTCGAGGGTGATCAGGGCGTCCTCGTCGCCGAACAGGAATTCGGTGAGCGCCTTGGTCAACTCGGTCTTTCCGACGCCCGAGGGGCCGGCGAAGATGAACGAGCCACTGGGCCGCTTCGGATCCTTCAGGCCGGCCCGGGTGCGCCGGATCGAACGCGAGAGCGCCTTCACCGCGTCGTGCTGGCCGATGTAGCGCTTGCCGAGCTCGTCTTCCATCTTGAGCAGTCGCGACGACTCCTCTTCGGTGAGCTTGAACACCGGAATGCCGGTGGCCGATGAGAGCACTTCGGCGATCTCTTCTTCGCCGACCTCGGCCGGGACGTCGGAATCGCCGACCTTCCAGGCCTCTTCCTTCTCGGAACGGGCGATCAGCAACTTGCGCTCGTCGTCACGCAGCCGGGCGGCGCGCTCGAAGTCCTGCGCGTCGATCGCGGCCTCTTTCTCCAGCCGCACCTTGGCGATCCGCTCGTCGAACTCGCGCAGGTCGGGCGGGGCCGTCATGCGGCGAATCCGCAGCCGCGCGCCGGCCTCGTCGATCAAGTCGATGGCCTTGTCGGGCAGGAAACGGTCAGAGATGTACCGGTCGGCCAGCTGGGCTGCCGCGGTGAGCGCCGCATCGGTGATGGTGATCCGGTGGTGCGCCTCGTACCGGTCGCGCAGGCCGCGCAGAATGTCGATGGTCAGCGCGATGGACGGCTCGGCCACCTGAATCGGCTGGAACCGGCGCTCGAGCGCGGCGTCCTTCTCGATGTACTTGCGGTACTCGTCGAGGGTGGTGGCGCCGATGGTCTGCAGCTCGCCGCGGGCCAGCATGGGCTTGAGAATCGAGGCCGCGTCGATGGCACCCTCGGCGGCACCCGCACCCACCAGGGTGTGGATCTCGTCGATGAACAGCACCACGTCGCCGCGCGTCTTGATCTCTTTGAGCACCTTCTTGAGGCGCTCCTCGAAATCACCGCGGTACCGTGAGCCCGCCACCAAGGCACCCAGGTCGAGAGTGTAGATCTGCTTGTCACGCAGGGTCTCGGGAACATCGCCACGGACGATCGCCTGCGACAGGCCCTCGACCACGGCGGTCTTGCCGACACCGGGCTCGCCGATCAGCACCGGATTGTTCTTGGTGCGCCGCGACAGCACCGTCATCACCCGCTCGATCTCTTTCTCGCGGCCGATGACGGGGTCGAGCTTGTTCTCACGGGCGGCCTGGGTGAGATTGCGGCCGAACTGGTCGAGAATCGAGCTGCCCTGCTGCTGCGGGCCCGACTCGGGCGCGCCAGCGGTGGCCGCCTCTTTGCCCTGGAAGCCGCTGAGCAACTGCAGCACCTGATTGCGCACCCGGTTCAGGTCGGCGCCGAGCTTGATCAGCACCTGCGCCGCGACGCCCTCGCCCTCACGGATCAAGCCGAGCAGAATGTGCTCGGTGCCGATGTAGGGGTGGTTGATCTGCAGCGCCTCACGCATCGACAACTCGAGCACCTTCTTGGCCCGCGGCGTGAACGGAATGTGGCCGGCGGGGGCCTGCTGGCCCTGGCCGATGATCTCTTCGACCTGTTCACGGACGGCCTCGAGCGAGATGCCCAGCGCTTCGAGGGCTTTGGCGGCCACACCCTCACCCTCGTGAATCAGGCCGAGCAGAATGTGCTCGGTGCCGATGTAGTTGTGGTTCAGCATGCGGGCCTCGTCCTGCGCCAGAACGATCACCCGTCGTGCACGGTCAGTGAACCGGTCGAACATATGCGTACTCCTCACTCCGGCCGGGGCCGGGTGGCGCTCCGGCAGGATCGGCGATCCTGCCCGTGCACCCACAGTCTATGTAACCCCAGGCGTGCCGCATGTGTTCCGAATACGCCAACGGCGAACGGCTCCGGGAATGTCCCGGAGCCGATTGACGGATCGATGCCGACTATGCCTCAGCTATGCGCCCGATCGAATGCCTCGCGAACCTCGGCGGGCACCCGTCCGCGGGCCGAAACGACGTAGCCGTTCTCGCTCGCCCAGGCCCGGATCTCGCTCGCCGAACTGCCGCCCACCTTGCGCCGGGCACCGGTCTTGCGACGGCCGCCCACGCGCCGACCAGCGGCCACGTAGGGTGCCAACAGGTCGCGCAGTTTCTGTGCGTTGACTTCGGAAAGATCGATCTCATAGCTGACCGAATCGACCCCGAAGACAATGGTTTCAGCCGCTTCGCTGTTGTCGAGGTCGTCTTCGAGTCGATAGACGATGCGTTGTGCCATTCGTAAACCTCCCACTTTGAGTGATATCTCCACCCTGGCTGATCCCCACGTCCAGGCGGAGTGCGACACAACCATACCGCTGATCAAATGCCATGCAAACTCACCGCCACATTATGACGGCAAATGCACGATTTGATGTTTCGGGGCCAGCTGTCGCCTGTGCCGAAGGCGTCGAGCGTATTCGGTCAGGCCGGACGCCGCATCGCGGGTTCGTCCGAAATACGCCACAGTTCGCGCGCGGTCACCCAGGGATCAGGCGTTCCGGGACGCTGCGCCATCTCGACCACCGCAGCGGGCGGGTTCAGCACCGCCTGCAGTTCGAGTTCTACCCGCAGCGCCTCGTAATTGCCCTTCAGGGTGGATAGTTCCTGCTGCAGCCGGCAGCCATGCAGCCGGGCCTGATCGAGCCGCTCGCTCATTTCGCTGAGCCGCACCGCGAGACTGTCGACCACAGCCCGCTGCCGCCTGCGCTCGGCGTGCAGTTGCTCTGCCTGCTCCATCGCCTGGCCCAGTTCGGCGGCGAGCCGAAGCCGCTCGACGGCCCGGCTCTCACGCCAGGCCAGCAGGCACGCCAAGGCCGCACCGGCAATGAGGGCGGCGGCCGCGACGCCCCGGCTCAGCGGATCACCGACGATCACGATCGGGGTTGCCGAGAAACCGACGACGGCGAGCACCGTCCACGCCGCGATCTGCCCTCGTGCGGGGCGCCGAACACGGCTCGAGTGGGCCTTCACGAGGGCAGCCTAACCGGGACTGCGGCCGGCTTCGGGACTAGCTGCGGGCGCGTCGTGCGAATCGTTGTCGGGGGGCACCTGGCAGGCCCGTTCGAGCGCCCGGCCGGCCAGCACCAGGACCACGCTGAGCACCGCCACCACGGTGGCCGCGATGGCCCGCTCCCGCGGCAGCGTGGCGTCCAGGTTCGGCAGGGCGCGCAGGGCGAGCGTGGCGTAGCCGGCCGCCAGCCCGGTGCCGCCGATCATCGCCGCCTTGCCGCCCAGCAGCAGGCCGACGGCCCGGGACGGCTCGACAGGCTGCCGGCGCACCTGCACGGTGCGGTGCGTCCAACGGGCCGCCAGCCCGGTGGCCAGCGCCAGCACCGCCACCACGGCCCCCGCGAGCAGCGGCACCGGCGGCACCGGCCGGCCGAATCCCTCGATCGCCGAGAGCACCAGCCAGGTCAGCCCGCCGCCCACGATGGCGGCGATGACCAGCGCCGTGGCGCTGGTCGGCTGCACCGTCGGGCGGCCGACCGGCATCACAGTTCGATCGCCAGATCGTCGCGGCGGCGAACGCCGGCCCGGCCCAGGTGAGCAAGCAGGTCGCCGACAGCACCTCGCAGCGGCAGCACCGCCGACGGGTCGATGTCGAGCCACGGAGCGAGCACGAAGGCGCGCTCATGAGCCCTGGGGTGGGGCAGGGTCAGCAGTGGCGTGTTCTTCACCCGCTCCCCCACCACGATCAGGTCGACGTCGAGGGTGCGCGGCCCGCCGGGCACCTCACGGGTGCGGCGATAGGCGTTCTCGACGGCCTGGGCGCGCTCGAGCAGCACCAGCGAGGCCAGCGTCGACTCGGCCCGCACCACGGCATTGAGAAACTGCGGCTGGTCGAGCACCCGGCCCACCGGGTCGGTCTCGTACACCGGCGAGACGTCGACCACATTGAGGGTGGGCGTGGTGTTCAGCGCGTCGACGGCGGCCTGCAGATAGCCGAGCCGGTCGCCGAGATTCGATCCGATCGAGAACACCACCGGACGAATCGGCACCATGCCGGCCAGGGTGTCGACATCGAGGTCGAGGTGGGCGTTGGGGTGATCGTCGGTGTAGCTCATCGGGAACGTCTCCTGGTGATGGTGACCGCGATATCGGCCAGTTCGACGGGCATGCCGGCCTCGGGCTTGTGCACGGTCACCTCGACCGCGGCCATCAGCGGGTGGCGCAGGCAGGTGCGGGCGATTCGTTCGGCCAGCGTCTCGATCAGGTTGACCGGTTCGCCGGTGACGTCGGCGGCGATCGCGCGGGCCAGCTCGGCATAGTCGACGGTGCTGGCCAGGTCGTCGCAATCCCGACGCGGCAGCAGTTCGCAGATCAGGTCGACGATGAAGGTCTGGGGGTGCAGGCGCTCGAAGTCGTAAACGCCATGGGTAGCGCTGAACCGCATGCCAGCCAAACGTACCCGGTCGGGAACCGCCTCCATGCACTCACCTCCGAATCGAGGTTACTCCACGCCACGACGACCCTCGGCGGCGAGCCGTCCGACCACCGCGATGGCGTCGCGCTGGGCGCGTGCCGTATGCGTGCGAACCGCCCACACGCCGCTGAGCGCCAGCAACGTGGTCAGCGCGAGAGTGGCGTCGTCGCGCTGCTTGGGGGGGCGTTCGTCGAGCAGGTCACCGAGAAACCGCTTGCGTGAGGCCCCGATCAGCAGCGGACGGCCCAGGCTGGCGAGAGCGTCCAGACCGGCCAGCAGCGCCCAGTTGTGGTCGGCGCTCTTGGCGAAGCCCAGCCCCGGGTCGAGCACCACCTGGTTCAGATCGATCCCCGCATCGAGGGCGGCATCGAGTCGGCTGCCGAGCTCGCGACGGACCTCGGCCACGACATCGTGGTAGCTGGCCAGGTTCTGCATCACGTCGGAGGGGCCACGCCAATGCATGGCGATGTAGCCCACGCCCAACTCGGCGACCGTGCCCAGCATGTCTGGGTCGCTGAGGCCGCCCGAGACGTCGTTGACGATCACCGCCCCCGCCTCGACAGCAGCCCGGGCCACCTCGGCCCGCATGGTGTCGACGCTGATCACGGCCCCGGCGCCAGCCAGTTCGCGGATCACCGGAAGCACCCGGTTCAGCTCACCAGCGGCATCGACCCGCTGGGCACCGGGCCGGGTCGACTCGCCCCCGATGTCGATCAGGTCGGCGCCCTGGGCGAGCAAGTCGAGGCCGTGCGCGATCGCCCGCTCGGTGGACTGGTAGTCGCCGCCGTCAGAGAACGAATCGGGGGTGATGTTGACGATGCCCATCACCAGGGTGCGCCCCTGGTCGAGAAGCTGCCGCACGCCCCCAGCCTACCGGCGGCGGGCCGCCGATCAGCCGATGATCAGGCTCATCGCCTCGGCACGGGTGGCCGGGTTGCGCAGCGTGCCCCGCACCGCCGAGGTCACCGTGCGCGCGCCCGGCTTGCGCACTCCGCGCATGGTCATGCACAGGTGCTCGCAGTCGATCACCACGATCACCCCGCGGGGCTGCAGGTGTTCGACCAGCGCATCGGCGACCTGGGTGGTCAGTCGTTCCTGCACCTGCGGCCGCTTGGCGAACACATCGACCAGCCGGGCCAGCTTGCTCAGCCCGGTGATCCGGCCCTGCACGGCCGGTATGTAGCCGATGTGGGCAACCCCGGTGAACGGCACCAGGTGGTGCTCGCAGGTGCTCCACACCTCGATGTCCTTGACCAGCACCAACTCGTCGTGGGCGATGTCGAAGGTGGTGCCCAGCACGTCGCCGGCCGTTTGATCGAGGCCCTCGAACAGCTCGGCGTAGGCGCGAGCCACCCGCGCCGGGGTGTTCAGCAGCCCCTCCCGATCGGGGTCCTCGCCGATGGCGAACAACAGTTCGCGCACCGCGGCGGCCGCCCGAGGCTGGTCGACCGGCACGTCAGCGACCCTGAGGCGGGTTCCAGCTTGGGTTCTGCTGGCTCGGCGGCTGATTGTCGTACGGCCCCGGGCCGTACGGCGCCTGCCAGGGCTGCTGCCCGGGCGGCCCGTACGGCGGCTGCGCGCCATCGGCACCGGGGCCGGTCGGCATCGGCACCTGGATCTTGCCGTTCGGGCCCACCAGCGGCGCCCCGTAACCGGGTTCGGGCTTGGGGGCCGGCGGCGGCGGGTCGACCGGCGGCAGATCGGACGGCAGCCGCGTGTCGGACCCCGTCCAGGCCGGGCGCTTGGGGTGACGCTGCAGCGCCTCGAAGATCGTGGCCACCTGCTCTTTGTCGAGGGTCTCTTTCTCGAACAACTGCCGCACCAGCTCGTCGAGCACCGCGCGGTTGGTCACCAGGCAGTCGAACGCCTCCTGGTGGGCGTTGTTGATCAGGGCCGCCACCTCTTCGTCGATCGCCGCGGCGATCGCGTCGGAGTAGTCACGGTGACCCGAACCCATGCCGGCCTGCATGCCCAGGAACGGCTCGTCCGAATCGCTGCCCAGCTTCACCGCACCCAGCCGCTCGGTCATGCCGTACTTGGTGACCATCGCGCGCGCCGTGTTGGTGGCCTTCTCGATGTCATTGGCGGCACCGGTGGTCGGGTCGTGAAAGACCAGCTCCTCAGCGGCCCGTCCGCCCAGCATGTAGGCCAGTTGGTCGAGCAGCTCTCCCCGGGTCTTGGAGTACTTGTCGTCGTCGGGCATCACCATGGTGTAGCCCAGTGCCCTGCCGCGCGGCAGGATGGTCACCTTCTGCACCGGGTCGGTGCCGGGCATGGCCGCCGCAACCAGCGCGTGCCCGCCCTCGTGGTAGGCGGTGATCAGCAGTTCGCGTTCGTTCATGATCCGGCTGCGCTTCTGCGGCCCGGCGATCACCCGGTCGATCGCCTCGTCGAGGTGCAGCTTGGTGATGTAGCGCTGGTTCTGCCGGGCGCACAGCAGGGCCGCCTCGTTGAGCACGTTGGCCAGGTCGGCGCCGGTGAAGCCCGGGGTGCGCTTGGCCACCGCCTCCAGTTCGGCGTCCGGGGCCATCGGCTTGTTCGCCGCATGCACCCGCAGAATCTGCAGCCGGCCCTTCATGTCGGGCGCCTCGACCGGGATCTGGCGGTCGAAGCGGCCCGGACGCAGCAGCGCCGGGTCGAGCACGTCCGGACGGTTGGTGGCCGCGATCAGCACCACGCCGCCGCGCACGTCGAAGCCGTCCATCTCGACCAGCAACTGGTTCAGGGTCTGCTCGCGCTCGTCGTGGCCGCCGCCCATGCCGGCGCCGCGATGCCGTCCGACGGCGTCGATCTCGTCGATGAAGACGATCGCCGGGGCGGCCTCCTTGGCCTGCTCGAACAGGTCACGCACGCGGGACGCGCCGACGCCGACGAACATCTCTACGAAGTCGGAGCCGGAAATCGAGAAGAACGGGACGCCGGCCTCGCCGGCCACGGCGCGGGCCAGCAAAGTCTTGCCGGTGCCGGGCGGCCCGTAGAGCAGCACGCCCTTGGGGATTTTGGCCCCGACAGCCTGGAATTTGGCCGGCTCGGAGAGGAACTCACGAATCTCTTGCAGTTCTTCGATGGCTTCTTCGCAGCCGGCCACGTCGGTGAAGGTGGTGCGCGGAGTGTCTTTGGTGGCCAGCTTCGCCTTGGACTTGCCGAAGCCCATCACCCGGTTGCCGCCGCCCTGCATCTGGTTCATCAAGAAGAAGAAGATCAGCCCGATCACCACGAACGGCAAGATGGTGAACAGCAGCGTGGTCCAGATGCCCTGCTGCGGCACCTCGCCACGCCAACTGTCGAGGGTTCCGGCAGCCACCCGCTGGTTCAGCCGGTCGATGATCTCCTGGCTCTGGGTGCCGATCCACTTGGCCTGCAGCTTGGAATCGGTGTCTGCCTTGGTCTCGACCCTGATGGTCTGCTCGCCCTCGACCAGCACCACCTCTTTCAGCGGGGTGTCGCTGTTGATCAGGGCAACCACCTCAGAGGTCGGCTTCTGCTGGTACCCGTTGGCACCGTTGAAGTAGTCGACCAGCAGGGCGACCCCGAGAAACGCCAAGATGATCCACAGGATCGGGCCCCGGAACAGTCGATTAACCTTCATTACCCACCTTTGTTGAGCGCGGCACCGCCGCCGATCCCCAAGAATAGACGGGCGCGGACGCGATGCTCAGGAGTAGACGTGCGGGGCCAGGGTGCCCACATCGCGCAGGTTGCGGTAGCGGCCGGCGTGGTCGAGGCCATAGCCCACCACGAACTCGTTGGGCAGGTCGTAACCGACGTATTTCACCTCGAGCGGGCTGCGCAGCGCCTCGGGCTTGCGGAACATCGCCATCACCTCGATCGACGCCGGGTTGCGCGATTTCAGGTTCTGGATCAGGTAGGCCAGCGTCAGGCCGGTGTCGACGATGTCTTCGACCACGAGCACGTGGCGGCCCTCGAGGTTGGTGTTGAGATCCTTCAGAATGCGCACCACACCTGAGCTCTGGGTGCCCGAACCGTAGGACGAGATGGCCATCCAGTCCATCTCGCAGTGCCGCTTGAGGGTGCGCGACAAGTCGGCCATCACCATGATGGCGCCGTTCAGCACCCCCACCAGCAGCAGGTCGCGACCCGCGTAGTCGGTTTCGATCTCGGCGGCCAACGCAGCCAGCCGATCCTGAATCTGGTCGGCCGTGAAGAGCACCTCGGTGAGGTCGGACTGAATGTCGCTGGCGTCCACGAACCGCACCTTAGCGGACTCTGCTGGGCCCGATCACCCGTGGGCGGTCGCAGACCCCGACGACTCCGCCACCAGCGCCCCCGCCCGGCGCAGCACCCGTAGCCCCGGCACTTCCACCCAGCGTTGGCCGTGCCAGTCGGTGACCAGGGCGGCGACGGCGAGCAGGTGACCGCGGCTCACCTCCTCCGCCCCGCGCCGCAACAGCCAGGCCCGCAGCAGCCGGTGGCGCAGGGCCGGTGCCAGACCGGTCAGTTCGGCGCAGTCCAGCTCGGCCCCGGTGACCAGCGGGGTCAGGGCGTCGAGGGCATCGGCATCCTCGCGGGCCAGTTCGGCGGTGCGGGCCAGCGCCTCGGCGATACCGGGGCCCAGCTCGGCCTCGAGCACCGGCAGCACCGTGTGCCGCACGCGCACCCGGGTGAACCGCTGGTCGGCGTTGTGCGGGTCGCTCCACCACGTGAGGCCGTACTCGCGGCAACTCTGTTCGGTGACTGAACGGCGCAGCCCGAGCAGCGGCCGGGCGAAATGGCCGCGCGCCGCCGGCATGCCGGCCAGGGAGCGCGGACCGGACCCCCGGGCCAGGCCCAGCAGCACGCTCTCGGCCTGGTCGTCGAGGGTGTGGCCCAGGTAGCAGCGCTCCCCTTGGTGCAGTTCGGCGGCCAGTGCGGCGTAACGGGCGTCGCGAGCCGCCGCCTCGGGGCCGGCCCCGTCACTGTGCACCCGGACGGTCAGCACCCGCGCGGGCAGGCCGAGCCGGCCCAGTTGGGCGGCGACGACCCGGCTGTGCTCGGCCGAGCCCGGCTGCAGCCCGTGGTCGACCACCGCGGCCCGGACGGTGCAGCCGG
Organism: Micropruina sp.; assembly: GCF_047602085.1. Taxonomy (GTDB): domain Bacteria; phylum Actinomycetota; class Actinomycetes; order Propionibacteriales; family Propionibacteriaceae; genus Micropruina. Next base: position 603,606 of record NZ_JASGID010000002.1, on the reverse strand, counting down.
TGCGGCGCGCCAGAACCACCGCAGCCGTGGCCAGCGCCAGCGAGTCGGCTCCGCCGGAGCAGGCCACCAGCACGTTCTCGCCCTGGTGCGCAGCGATCACCGCCCGAGTCACCGACAGGCTTGCCGGGCCGAGGGTTCGCCGCGCCATCAGCCCACCCGCGCCGGAACCCGGCGCAGCCACTGTTCGGCGTCATGCAATTCGGCGGCATGGGGCAGCAGCTCCGCGGCGCTGAACGCCAGGTTGAGGGTGTCGAGTCCGGCCCGGTCGATCACCGCGCGGCAGAACGCGGCACCGTGCCGGTACTGCTCCCGCTTGGCCCGCAAGCCGAGCAGCCGCGACAGCAGTTGCACCGGGCCGAAAGCGTCACGGTGGGCCTCCATCGCGGCTCGGAGCACCTGCACCTGCGGCACCAGCCGGGGGGCGGCGCGGTCCATCATCACCTCGGCGTGCCCCTCCAGCAGCGACATCGTGGCGGTGATTTCGTCGAGGGCGCCGGCTTGCCCGGGCTCGTCGGCGTCGGCGAAAAGCTCGGCCGTCAGCTGCACCAGGTGCGCCGCCAGCCAGGGTGCGGCCTCGAACTGGGCCCGGTGGGTCTGCTCGTGCAGGCACACCCACTGCCGAAAGCCGTGCGGCTCCACACCCATCGACCGCTCGGCGGCCACGATGTTGGGCGCCACCAGCAGCAGCCGTCCGGGCGTCGTGTACGGGTCGAACTGGCCCAGAATGCGGGTGGCCACGAACGCGAAGGCGCCGCCGAGCTGAGCACCGGCAAGCCGCGCGCCGACCTTGGCCCCCAGCGACGACGCAGGCTGCTGCCCGGCCGCCTCGAACATGGTGCGGGCCAACTGGGTGGCGGCCCGCACCCAGGTTTCGCGCCCCACCACCAGCACCTCGGACGAGCGGGGTGCCGGCAGCAGAGACGCCGACGCGACGGCCTCGACCGCTCGCTCGGCGGCCACCCGCAGGTCGGCCACCACGCCGGCAGCCTCAGCCCGGTCGACCGCCACCCCGGGGTGGACCAGGAACTCACCGACGTCGGCGGCGAGGCGCCAGTCGATGCCGGGAACCGCGCTCATGCCGGCGAGTCTAGGCGTGACCCGGGCAGCCCCGATCGAGGCTTCAGCAGCCGCACGCGGCCCAGGCGGCGGTGGTGCGGTCCATCCAGTCCCGGGTCTGGTCCGGACGCACCACGTCGTTGGCCAGCAGCGCGAACACCAGCGGGGTGCCGTCCGCGGTGATCAGGTAACCGGCCAGTGTGCTCACGTCGCGCAGGCTTCCGGTCTTGGCCCGCACCACCCCGCGCCCCGCCCGTTCGTTGCGGTCGTCGAAACGTTCCTCCAGGGTTCCTGAGACCCCGCCGACCGGCAGCCCGAGCAGCAGCGAGCGAAACCGTGGCTCGTTCACCACCAGTTTCATGGTCGTGGCCAGCACTCCGGGCGAGACCCGGTTGTTGCGGCTCAGGCCGCTGTTGTCGTCGATCACCATGCCGGCGCGCCACAACCCGAGGGTGCGCAATTCGGCCCTCACCGCCGCCTCGGCGTCGGCGAAGCTGCCGCCGCGATCGCTGACCACGCCGACCTGCCGGGCCAGCGTCTCGGCGGCCACGTTGTCACTGAAGCGCAGGGTGTGCTCGATCAACTGCTCGACCGTCGCCGACCGCGCCGAGGCCAGCTCGGCCGCGCCCTCGGCGGCCGACATCGCCTTGGTTCCGGCCACCGAGATGCCCTGCTCGGCGAGCCGTTCGCCGAAGCGCTTGGCGGCGCTGGCGGCCGGATTCTGCTGCGCCTCACCGGTACTGGGGTTGAAGCCCGAGTCGACCATCAGGGCACTGATCGGGGCCACCGAGTAGCGGTAGTTGTCGGTCCAGTGCCGATGCCACCCGGCGCCCTCGAACAACGACGCGTCGTAGCCGAGAGTGACCTTCTTCACTCCTTGCCGCTTCAGCGCGGCCGCGGTGTCGACGGCCAGTTGCTGCAGCGAGGCACGTCCGGTGCTGCGGGCGTCGCTCAGCAGTGGGTCGCCGCCCCCGCGCAGCACCACCACCCCGGCCCGCGGGCTGACCACCGAGGTGGTGAAGGTGCGGTCGTTGCCGAGAATCTCCAGCGCCACCACCGCGGTGAGCAGTTTCATCGTGGAGGCCGGCAACAACGGACGGTCGGCACGCGAGACCAGCGTCTTGCCGGTGGCCGGGTCGATCAGCACCACGCCCGGGGTTCCGGACGCCGCACCGGCCAGCTTCAGAATGCGTGCCGCCAAGGCCTTGGCCGCCGGCGCGGTGGCGGGGTCGAGATCGTCCAGGGGCAGCGCGGGGGGTGCCGCGGTCTGCGGCGACTGCCAGGCCGCCGGCGCCGTGCGGGTGACTGTGGCCGTGGGCAACACCGCCGCACGCCACTGCGGCACCGCCAGCAACGCCGAGGCGGCCACCACCACGACGGCCAGCAGCACCAGCAGCAGGGTTCGAACCAGACCCGCGCCCGTCCGGGCTAGCCGTTGCGGCATGTTGCCCGGGGGTGGGTTGGCGATAGGCTCCACGGTGACATCCACACCATCATGACAGCCATCTGAAGGGAACCGCCCGTGGTCGACTACACCCGCCCCAAGATCCAGCCGAGCCTGCACTTCGACGTGACGATCGAGATTCCCAAGGGCACCAAGAACAAGTACGAGATGGACCACCACACCGGTCGCATTCGGCTCGACCGCACCCTGTTCACCTCGACCCAGTACCCCAACGACTACGGCTTCATCGAGGGCACGCTCGGTCAGGACGGCGATCCGCTGGACGCCATGGTGCTGGTGCCGGAGGCCACCTTTCCGGGTGCGCTGATCGAGTGTCGCGCGATCGGGATGTTCCGGATGACCGACGAGATGGGCGGCGACGACAAGGTGCTCTGCATTCCGGTCGCCGACCAGCGCCAGGACTTTCTGACCGAACTGAAGGACCTGCCGCAGCTCACCCTGCTCGAAATCGAGCACTTCTTCGCCGTCTACAAAGACCTTGAGCCTGGCAAGTCGGTCGAGGGCGCGGTGTGGGTCGGCCGCACCGAGGCCGAGAAAGAGATTTTCCAGAGCTGGAAGCGCGCCAGCGGCACCGACTTCGAGAACGAATTCACCCGCACCGAGTGAGAACCCTGCACCTGATGCGGCACGCCGAGGCGCAGTGGCACTCGCCCGGCCCCGGCGGCGACCATGCGCGTCCGCTGAGTGCGCGTGGGGTGCAGCAGGCCCGTTCGGTGGGCGCCCACCTGCGCAGCACGGGCGTCGACCTGATTGTGGCCTCGTCGGCCACCCGCACCCGCCAGACGGCACAAGCACTGGGGCTCGGCGTGCCGGTGTGGACCAGCGACGAGATCTACAACGCGGGGGCCGATCAGATTCTGGGTCAGGTGACGGGGGTGCCCGAGGGCTACAACTCGGTGGTGGTGATCGGTCACGCGCCCGGCATTCCGGCGCTGGTGCACCTACTGGCGGACGCGTCGTCGGAGCCGTCGGCCCGGTCGGTGATCGCGTATCGCTTTCCGCCGGCCACGCTGGCCAGCCTCACCGTGCACGGATCATGGGCCAAGCTGCGCGGCGCCACCCTGGTCGCCGCCCGGATTCCGGTCGACCCCGGCTGACCCGCCCGGCACCGGCTAGCGGCGCAGGTAGACGGTCACCTCGTCGCCGCCGCTGCACTCGATCAATCCCTTCACGGTGCACACCAGGGTGGTGTTCTTCTTGGTCTGCGGGTCGGTGACGGTCACCCGGAATGTGGCAGGCAGATCGGTGCCCAGCGTACGGACCGCCGAGAGCACCCGACGGGCCAGCGTGCAGTTGGTCGTGGCGCTGCGGGCCACCTCGGGGGTGCACACCGTCGTGTTGCGCGGCAGCGCCGTGCTGAGCGGCGTCGAGCTGGCCGACGTCGTCGGCGTGCTATCGCTGGCCGGACGTCCGGTGGCCACCGTCTGCCCGATCAACCAGGCCAGGCTGACCACGGCCGCGACCAGCGCCACGGTCAGCATCACCAGCGCCGCGGTGTTCTTGAGCTTGTTGTGGCTGGGCCAGTTGAGGGTGAACCGGGCCGTCGCGTCGGGGTCCCAGTCGGGGCTGGACGGCGACGAGGGCGACTCGGAGTCATCGGCTGCGACCGGCTGCCCGCAGCCGGCGCAGCGGTCGACGGCTTCGTCGAGCCGCTGGCCGCAGGCCTCGCACAAGCGCATGGATTTCCGATCAGGGTGCGGACGGGTTGCCTGATCGATTCTGGCACAGCCTGTGAAACGACCCCGACGGGTGGGCGGGCCGACGCGTTGCCCTCGTCGCGTTCCCCTACGGCCGCAGCAGCACCTTGATGGCGCGCCGGGAGTCCATCGCCGCGTAGGCCTCGGCCACCTGGGCCAGCGGCAGTTCGAGGTCGAAGACCAGCCCGGGCTCGATCGCCCGCGCCAGCACATCGGTCATCAGGTCGGGCAGGTACTGCCGCACCGGGGCGACGCCGCCGCGCACGCCCACGTTGCGATCGAACATCGAGCGCACCGGAAACTCCACGCCGTGCGGCACCCCCACGTAGCCGACCATTCCGCCGGCCCGCACGCTGCTGAGCGCCTGCAGCATGGCCTCACCGGTGCCGACGCATTCGAGCACGACGTCGGCGCCCACGCCGTCGGTGAGCTCCCTGACCCGGGCCACGCCGGCGGCGTCGCGCTCGGCGACGATGTCGGTGGCGCCGAACCTGGTGGCCAGTCGCTGCCGCGGCTCGTGCCGGCTCATCGCGATCACCCGCGAGGCACCCAGTTGCGCACTGGCCAGCACCCCGCACAGGCCGACCGCCCCGTCACCGACCACGGCCACCGTCATGCCCGGTTGCACACCGGCCATCACGGCGGCGTGCCAGCCGGTGCCCATCACGTCCGACAGGGTGAGCAGGCTGGGGATCAAGTCGTCCGCCGGCAGCTCAGGCGTCGCGACCAGGGTGCCATCAGCCAGCGGCACCCGGAGCAGTTCGGACTGGCAGCCGTCATACCACCGCACGTCGTCGCACGCCGACTGAAAGCCGGCCCGGCAGTTGGGGCAGGTGTTGTCGCAGGCGAAGAACGGGCCGATCACGAACTGCCCGGGCGTGATACCGACGACCTGATCGCCGACCTGTTCGACGATGCCGACGTACTCGTGGCCGATCGGACGGGGCCGGGTGACCGGGCTGAGGCCACGGTAGGGCCACAGGTCTGAGCCGCACACGCAGGTCGCGACGAGGCGCACGATCGCGTCGGTGGGCTGTTCGATCGCCGGGTCGGGGCGGTGCTCGAACCGCACGTCGCCGGCAGCGTGCAGGATGGTGCCGTACATCGGGCCACCCTACTGCGCACGGCCCCGCGCACCGCAGCGGAGGGGAACATGGCAGTACCGAGCCGATGCTCGATGCGGTGATCGTCCGCGCTGTAAAGGGGCTCTGCGCTTTGGGGGTCTGTGTGGGTGTTCGCAGGGTTTGATCTCCCGGCTCACCGTGCCGACACACGGTGGGCAGTGCGTGGTTCACACGTCGAGCAGTCCATCGTTGCTGACCGGCGTTTGCGGCTCTCCAGACCGAACGGTGCACCCGTCGTGAAATGACGCCGGATTCTCATACCGACGAAGCCTGCTGAGCGTTGGCCGCTGCCAAATCGGACGTCATTTCACGAGCCGACACCGATCAGGACGTGGCCAGAAACTGTCGGCGGCACCGGTCAGACTCAACCCAGGATCATCGATCACATCGGCATCAACGTGGCGGGCCTGGCCGCCGCCTCACGGTTCTACGACTCAGTGGCCCAAATACCACGACGGCTACGACGGGGCCTTCGTGCGCGACCCTGACGGCAACAATGTTGAGGCCGTCGTGCACCACTGACTCACACGGCAACCGTGGGACGGTCTTCGTAGCTGCGCACGAACACCGGCTGCTGCGGGGTCGAGCGGGCGCGGTCGTAGCGGTAGCCGGCCTCGGCGAACCGGGTGACGGCGCCCGGCGTCCGGGCTCGCTCGCGCACCAGCCAGCCGGCCAGCATGCCGCGGGCACGCTTGGCGAAGAACGACACCACGCTGCGCCTGCCGGCCGCATTGGTGTCTTCGAACCGGGGTGAGATCACCGGGCGGTCGAAGTCGGCGAACCGAACCGAGCGGGCGTACTCGTCCGAGGCCAGGTTCACCACCACCTCGGCCCCCGGCGACTCGGCCAGGTCGGCCCGCAATAATTCGGTGATCCGGTCGCCCCAGAACTGGTACAGGTTGGTGCCGCGATCGGTGGTGATCGGCAGGCCCATCTCGAGCCGGTAGGGCTGCATCAGGTCGAGCGGGCGGAGCACCCCGTACAGGCCCGACAGAATGCGCACCGTCTTCTGGGCAGCGGTGTAGTCGCGCGCGGCCCACAGCCGCCGCACCGCCAGGCCTTGGTACACGTCACCGGCGAAGGCCAGCACCGCCGGCCGGGCGTTGCGCGGCGTGAACGGCGTCTCGAAGTCGAGGTAGCGCTGAGCGTTGAGCGCGGCGAGCTCGTCCGAGATGTGCATCAGCCCGGCGAGTTCTGCGGGGGACCTGCCGCGCATCACCTCGATCAACCGCTGCGACTCGGCCAGCAGCCGCGGCTGCGTGTGCTTGCGGGTGGGCAGGGCCGAGTCGAAGTCCAGCGACTTCGCGGGCGAGAGCAGAACCAGCACGGGCCAACGGTAGCCAACCACGACGGGCGTCGCGCGCATCGCGGTGAGCGTGGAAGCAACCTTGGGTCAGCCGCCGTGCACCAGCCACTCGGTGGTGGTTCGGTACACCTCGCCCGGACGCAGCACCGCTGAGGGAAAGCCGGGGTGATTGGGCGCGTCGGGGTAGTTCTGCGGCTCGATGGCCACCCCGGCACGACCCAGCGCCTCGCCGGAGTAGAGCTGCACCGCTGGGGCGTCGCTGCGCACCGTCAGGGTGAGACCGTCCGGCCCGACCAGCCGGACGTGCTCGCGCAGGCCCTCGCCATCGACTACGAAGTTGTGGTCGAAGCCGCCGCCCAAGGCGCTGCCGTCGGCTTGGGCCGCGGCCAGCGCCGGCCCCAACAAGACGCCCTCGCGAAGGTCGAGCGCGGTGCCGGCGACAGCGGCCAGCTCGCCGGTGGGAATCAGGTCGGGCCGCACCGGGGTGTATGCCGACGCAGCCACGGTGAGGGTGTGGCCATCGATCGTTTCACCGCCCAGCCTGAAGTAGGGGTGGGTGGTGAGGTTGATCACGGTGGCGGCGTCGGTGGTGGCCTGGTAGTTGACCCGAGCACCGCCCTCGACCAGCTCGTAGTGCGCGATCACCGCGAGGCGACCCGGAAACCCCTGATCGCCGTCCGGGCTGACCAGGCCGAAGCTGGCCGAGTGATCGGTCACCGCCTCGATGGTCCACAGCCGTGTCGCGAAGCCCGCCGGACCGCCGTGCAACTGATTGCCGTGCTCGTTCGCCGCCAACTGGTGGCGCAGGCCGTCGAGAACGAAGCTCGCACCGGCGATGCGGTTGGCGTAGCGCCCCACCGATGCGCCCAGAAAGAACGGGTCGTGCCGGGTCACGTCACCACGCGAGAGCACCAGGTTGCGCCGTCCGCCGGCGGCGTCGTGCACCTCGAAGGCGTGCAGACTCGCGCCCAGCGGCAGCAACTCCACGGCCAGCCCGTAGCCCTCGAGCCGAATCACGTCCTTGCTCGTGCTGGTCATCTGCTCAACCGGCAGCCGGGCTGACGTCGACCAGCAGCCCGTCGGCGAGGCGTTCCAGGTGGGCGCGATCATCGCCGCTGAGGGTGAGCACAAGGGTGGCCATGCCCGGATCGTAGCCGAGCCACCCCGACCGCTCTGGGCTCAGCGGGACTGGTGGGCCTCGATGGCCGCGATGATCTCGGGACGCAGCCGCGTCGGGTTGATCACCTTGTCGACCGAGCCGACCCGGGCTGCCCGCTGAATGTTGTGCACCCCGTCGAATTCCGCCGCCACCTCGCTGATCTTCTCGGCCCGCACTGCGGCGCGCACGTCTAAGAGTTCAGCCTGCAAGCCCGGACGCTCCAACGGCCCGGCCGAGCGCAGCCGCGCCTCGAGGTCGCACACTCGAGGGTCGGCCGCGGTGCGCTTCGCGACGTCACCGGCGAACACCACCGCGGCCGCGGGGCCCCACCGATCACCGAGGCGAACGAACCCTCGAGCGCCAGCACCGTCATATTTTCGTTGAGCGTCTTGGAGAACACCACGAAGGCACCGCCGTGGTAACGCGAGATCACCACGAAGACGATCGGGCCGTCGAAGTTGACCACTGCCCGTCCGATCTCGGCGCCGTACTCGAGTTGCAGGTTGCGCATCGATTCGGGCGATCCGTCGAACCCGGACAGGTTCGCCAGCACCACCACCGGGCGATTGCCGGACGCCGCGTTGAGCGCCCGGGCCACCTTCTTACTCGACCGCGGGAACAGGGTTCCGGCGGTGTAGGTGTCTGGGCCATCGGTGGGCGGAAGCCGGCCCGGGGCACCGGCTTGGATTCGATGCCCACCAGGCAGATCGAATGCCCGCCGATCCGGGCGTCCATCACCACTGCCGTCTCGGCATCCGCCATGCCCGCCCAGCGCTCGCTGCGGGGATGGTCGGCGTCGGTGACGGCAGCCATTACGGTGCGAATGTCGAAGGGCTTCTTGCGGTCGGGGTTGGCGGTGAAGATCTCGCCGACGGTGGCGAACTCGCCCTCGTGCGGGTAACCGGAGACGTCCCGGTCACAGGGGTCGGACGTGGGCATGCGGCGCGGCCCAGACTCGCCCGGCATCACGTAGGTGTGGTCGTAATGCCCCATCAGAATGCGGAAGGCGCCCGGCAGGTCGCTCGCCCAGTACTGGGCCTGCCCGTTCGGCCCCATCACCCGGTCGTAGCCGCCGATGCCGAAGTTGTCTTCGGCCGACACGCTGCCCGAAAAGTCGAGGGTCTGCTTGCCGGTGAGCACCATGGCCGAGTCGGGCGTCATCACCAAGATGCCCTTGGTGTGCATCAGCATCGTGGCCTCGGCATTCCAGTACGGCTGGGCGCCCACGTTGATGCCGGCCACCACCACGTTGATCTCGCCGCCGGCCTGGGTGAACTCGATGATTCGGCGCAGCGCGGCACCCACCCAGTCCATGTTCTCGGTGCCCGAATCCATCGAGATCCGCGCTCCTGAGCTGAGCGTGAACCACTCCACCGGAATCTGCCTGCGTTCGGCGAGGTCGAGCGCGGCGATGATCCGCCGGCATTCCGGTTCGGCCACCGCCCCCAGCCCGCGGGTCGGGTCGCCCGACAGCGCCACCCGGGTGAGGCCCTCGGGGTACCCCGGGGTGGGCGTGGTGACCAGCGCGCAGATGATGCCGGCCCGATTCAGCCCGGGCGCGCGCTGCACCGGCACCAGCACGTTGTGCTCATCAAGGTCGAGTTCGGTGATCGTGCCGCCGCGGCCGGCCAGCACGTCGCTGAGCTCGTAGGGGTACACCAGGCCGCGGCGCCGGGCGCGCAGCACCCGTCCGGCGTAGTCGTCCAGCGGTTGCAAGGGCTCCGTGGGCGGCGGCTCAATAGCGGTGGCCACCCCCGAGCCGGGCCGGTAATGAAACCGCACCGTCAGCGGAATGACGCCCGCGCCCGGCTGGTTGAAACGCCCCTGGGCCAGCACCTCTTCGATGCCGGTGCCCTGGCCGAGCGGCGTGATCTTGGCCTGCAGCGCCGCGATGTCTTTGTAGTCGAGATCGATCACCGGCCACACGTGTACCCAGACGTGGTTCATGTCGAGCCGGTTGCCCTCGCTGCCCCGGGCCGCGCGGGTGCGCCTGATCGCCTCCAGGCAGTTCTCGACCGCGCGTTCGGCGTGCGGCAGGCCGACCAGCCGTCCGCTCACGTCGCGCACCGGTGCGAGTTGGCGCACCTGCGCCATCGCCACCAGGCGGCGGTCGGCCGGGTTCGACTTGGCCACGCAGTCGAACAGCAACACGTCTTCAGGTGCCGGCAGCCGGGTGACGTCGAACTCACGCAACCGCCACAGGTCGAGCCGCCGGGCCACCATCGGGTGCACGCCGCGAATCCGGGTGTCTTCGGCGATCTCGCCGCCGGTGGTCCAGCGAAAGGTCAGGTAGCGGGGTTCCGAGCGGTGATCGCAGACCGCCACCACGATCCGGCGGACGGTCTGGACCAGTGACCAGTCGGCCAGTAACGCCTCCAGCACGGCGCCGGCTCGATCGACGTCGGGAGCGTCCGGCCACGAGATGTACAGCTCGACCACGGCGTCTTCGCCCTCGGCGTACTCACCGAGCAAGGCGCGCACGACCGAGCAGACCGGTCCGTCACCGGCGAGTTCGTCGTAGCGGCCGAGCGTCGACACCACCCGGGTGGGACTACCCTCGAGCCGATAATTGCCCACCGCCGTCGCGCGCCCGTCGACGGTGCGTCCGCGCAGGTCGTGCAGGCCGAAGTCACCGTAGTGCTTGCGCGCCAGCACCTCGAGCATCGGCTCTTCGGCCGGCACCCCGGCTTCGAGGCGTTCGGCCAGAAAGCCGACGGTGTGCTCGGGAATCTGCGACAGCGCCGCTATGCGCTCGTCTCGATCGGCCGCCTGCGGGTTGGCGGCCAGCGCCGCCACCTCGTCGCGCACCCCGTCCAACACCCGGTTGCGCTCGGCGTCGACCTGCGGCTGGTCGAACCAGCGGAACCGAATGCTGCGGGCCAGGTCGCCGACCACGGGGAACCGCCGCTGGGTGGCCCGCACCAGCCGCTCGAGTTCGGCCCGAGCCAGGGTGGCCACGTCGGCCGAGGGGGCCGGCTCGGTGATCCAGCGTTCCAGCAGCGAGCTGATCACCTGCACGTCGGAGGCGAACCGCTGCTGCGCCAGGAAGACGCGGAACACCGCCTGTTCCAGCGCGGGCGTGCGGGTCAGGTCGTCCACCCAGTAGTGTCCCAGCACCTTGGCCAGCCGGGCGGTGAACTCGGTGGGCAGCCCGGCTCGCTCGGCATCGAGGCTCTGCAGGTAGCGGTGAAAATGCTCGCGGTCGCTGTGCACCCGCAACTCGGTGCTGGCGTGTTCGCCCGCCGGACGGTTGCGGCTCAGCTCGGCCACATCGGCGAACAGGCCTATCAGCGGAATCTCGCCGGCCATCACGTCGACTCCGCCGGCCTGCAGGTCGGCCCGGGCCGCCAGGTACTGCGCCAGCGGGCGGTAGCCGGGGTCGGCGTCGAACCCCATCACCAGCGCCGACAGGTCGGCGAGCAGCCGGCGCGAACGCTCGCCGGGGTCGGTGATCGGCCGGCACTGCGGCAGCTCCAGGCCCGGACCGGCCTGGGCCGCGGACTGCTCGTTGGGCCCGTCGTCGTCGGCGACCGGTTCGAGCCGCAGCAGCGGGGCCATGGTCTCGACCTGGCTGCCGGTCATCACCAGCAACTCCTTGACCCGGCAGGCGAAGGGGGCGACCAGCACCGTCTCCATCTTCATCGACTCCAGCACCAGCACCGGCGCCCCGGCCGGCACCTGCTCGCCGACCGCCGCCGGGGTGGCCACCACGAGCGCCGGCGCGGGCGAGCGCAGCACCCCGCCCTCATCGCGACTCACCCGGTGGGTGACGCCGTTCACCTCGACCAGGTGCACCGGGCCATGGGTGGCCGACACCAGCCGGAACCGTTCGTCGCCGACGGTGAGCCGGCTGTGAAAGTCGTCCAACCGCTGCAGCGACGCGTCGACGACACTGGCGGCCTCACCCTGCGCGACCCGTACCCGGTAACGCTCGGGGCCGATCCGGAACGCCGTCGCCTGGTAGGTGACGCCGCGCAGCTTGAGGTCGACGGCGCGTCCGACCGAATGCTGCACCTGCGGGCGTCCGCCGTGCGCGGTTTCGAGCAACCGGGCGATCTCGACCTGCTCGGCGTCGGAGTAGGCCTGAATGGCCGAGGCGACCAGCGCGATGCCCGAGTGAGCGTCGCTGACCAGCCGGCCCTCGCCGCGCACCCGGTCGATCCAGCCGGTGTCGGCCCACTCGACGCCCGGCGCCCCGACCACCTCGGGCTGGTCGAGCAGTTCGAGCACGAAGCTCTTGTTGGTGGCACCGCCCTCGATCACCACGGTGGTCTCGCCCATGGCCCGGCGCAATCGGCCCAGGGCCTCGGTGCGGTCACGTCCGAACGCGATGATCTTGGCGATCATCGAGTCGAAATCGGCCGGAATGCTATCGCCCTCGGCCACACCGGTGTCGACCCGGATGCCGGGGCCGGCGGGCAGGTTGAGCCGGGTGATCCGACCCGGAGCGGGGGCGAAGTCGCGATCGGGGTCTTCGGCGTTCAGCCGGGCCTCGACGGCATGCCCGAACTCGGTCGGGCGCTGGGTGAGCCGGTGGCCGGCCGCCACCTGAAGCTGCGCCTTGACCAGGTCGAAGTCGTTGGTCACCTCGGTGATCGGGTGCTCGACCTGCAGCCGGGTGTTGACCTCGAGAAAGGCGAAGGCGCGATCCTGCGGGTGATAGAGGAATTCGACGGTGCCGGCACCGCGGTAGTCGACCGCCAGTGCCAGCCGCTCGGCGGCCGCCTTCAGCTCGTCGGTCTGTTCGCGCTCCAGCAGCGGCGAGGCCGACTCTTCGATGATCTTCTGGTTGCGTCGCTGCACCGAGCAGTCCCGCACGCCCAGCGCCCAGGCGGTGCCCTGACCGTCGGCGATCACCTGCACCTCGACGTGCCGGGCGCCGGTGACCAGCTTCTCGAGAAACACCACGCCCGAACCGAAGGCCCGCTCAGCCTCGTCACGGGTGCGCTGATAGGCATCGGTGAGGTCGGCGGCGTTCTCGACCTTGCGAATGCCGCGGCCGCCGCCCCCGGCGGTGGCCTTGAGCATCAACGGGTAGCCGATCCGCTGCGCCGCGGCCAGCGCGTCGTCAAGGGTGTCGACGCCGCCGCGCGACCAGGGCGCCACCGGCACCCCGACCTCTTCGGCGATCAGCTTCGAACCGATCTTGTCGCCCAGTTTGCGCATGGCCTCGCCCGAGGGGCCAATGAACGTGATGCCCAGCGACTCGACCAGTTCGGCGAAGGCGGCGTCTTCGGCGACGAAGCCCCAGCCGACCCACACCGCATCGGCCCGAGCCTGGGTCAGCACGTCGGCCAGCAGCTCATGGTTGAGGTACGGACGCTTTGAGGCCGGCCCCAGCGGGTAGGCCTCGTCGGCTTCGCGGGCGAACATCGCGGTGCGTTCGGCGTCGGTGTAGAGCGCGATCACCGTGATCGGATCGGCACCGGGGTGCTCCGCGTTCAGGTCGCGGACGGCGTGGATCAGCCGCATGGCCGCCTCGCCCCGATTCACGATCGCGATGCGTTTGTACACCCATGCCTCCTCACGCTTGCCCCCGGGTACGCCTGGCGAGCTCTGCCTGGGCGCGGTTGGCAGGCCCGCCTACGAAATCTTCCACGTCTGCGCGTTGATGGCGAGACGACCCGAGCGACAAGTCGCAGATTGACCGGTGCCGTCACGCTTGCGCTGTGCAGATGCACCAAGCCTCAGCAGCCAGGTTTGGCAGGTTCCTACAAGCCCCGGTTCAGGTCGCCGCGTCACAGGCCGTGCTGCCGGCGCAGTGCCTTGGCCGCTTTGGACGGCTCGCGCGAACCCCACCAGTCACCGGCCTGCCAGCGGGCGGTGGCGAGGTGGTCGAGCGCGTCCAGATAGTCGTTGAGGTAGGTGGCGGGATCAGCCTCGTAGCGTCCGCGGAGTTCGTCGACGAGCGCCTCGGTGGCATCACGTGTCTCGCGTCGTCCGCTGGCCTGCTCGACGCTCTGCCGCGCCTGTTCGAGGGCGTCCTGCTCAGTGGCCAACTGCTCGCGCTCGGCCAGCTCGGCCGCGGCCAGTTCGGCGGCCGGCCGTTCTGCATCTACCCGCTGGGCCGCTAGTCGTTCGCGTTCGGCCGCATCCTCGTCACGGCGGGCGGCCCGTTCCTGGTCAGGGATTCGTTCCCGCTGTGAAGTGTCGGGAGTCGGTTCGTCCACGGTCTCGACAGGCTCGACCATCGAGTCCGGTGCGACAGGCCCGACCATCGAGTCCGGTTCGACAGGCTCGACCATCGAGTCCGGTGCGACAGGCCCGACCATCGAGTCCGGTTCGACAGGCCCGACCATCGAGTCCGGTTCGACAGGCCCGACCATCGAGTCCGGTTCGACAGGCTCGACCATCGGCTCGGTCGCGACCTGCTCCACCACCGCTTCGGCCTCAGCCAGGGCCTCCTGCTCGTACACCTCGATCTGCTCGGTGGCACGCTCGGCGTCGCGCACCGCCTCGGCCTGTGCCAGTTCGCGTTCCAGTTCGGCGGCCTGTGCCGTCTCGAGTGCCGCCAACTCGGCGGCCAACCGCTCCAGCTCTTCACGTTCTGCCCGCTCGGCAGCGGTCTCTTCGCTCACCCGGGCGCGCAACGCGGCCTCGCGTTCGGCCGCCTCACGCTCGGCCTGCCGCTCGTGCTCGGCGATTCGCTCGGCCCGGCGGCGCTGCTTCTCCAGCCGCTCGATCTCGGCCGCCTGCGCCGCCTGCTGCTCGGCCAGCCGCCGCGCCTGCGCCTCGTCGGCGGCCTGCCGCCGCTGACGCTCCACCCGCTCGGCGGCCTCGCGTTCGGCGCGCTCCCGCTCCGCCGCCTGCACCTCGGCCCGGTCGAGAAGTCGGGCCTCTGCCTCGGCGCGCAACCGCTGCTCGGCGGCGTCCGCCGGCCCGCGCCAGGCCGCCAGGCGTCCGCTCGCCTCGCCCTGCGCGCCCACCCGAACACCGAACACCTCGGCTGGCGGCAGCGCGGCCCACGACGTCTGGGCGCCCAGCGGGGTACGCACCCGCGAGTCCGGACGCGCCTCATCGCCCTCACCCGCGATCGACGCGGCCAACTCGGCCGCGTCGTCGGCCTCGGCGCGACGGCCGCAACTGCGTAGATCGTCGGCCAGATCGCCAAGCGCCGTGACCAGCAGCGGCTGCAGTGCCGGACGGCGCACTGCCAGTGCCCCGAGCAGATCGACCAGGCGTCGCCGCAGGGTCAGCCCCACAGCGTGGGCACCGATCAGCAGCACCCGGTCGGCGGTTTCGCTGTACAGCCCGAACAGCGGCTCGCTGAGTCGCTCGAGCAGCGCCGCCGGAGCTCCCGCCGGGTGCTGCAGCACCGGCAGCGCCTCGGCGTCGTAGCGCTCCACCGCGCGCAGGTCGTGCTCCACCGACGGCTCCGGCCAACCCGCGGCCCAGCGGGCCTCGGCGGCGGCGCGGTCGATGTCAACACCCAGTTGGCCAACCACGCCCACCGCCACTGCGGCGTCGGCCCGTGCGTTGGCCGCCGCGAGATCGCCGCCGGCCAGGGCAACCCTGGCCCAGGTGAGCAACGCCCAGCCGATGGTCGCTGGGTCGAGGGCGGCGTCCAGCTCCAGCCGGCTCAATTGCCCTCGCAACGCGAAGGCGGCCGCCAAGCTCTGCTCGGCGCCCTCGGCCAGGCCCGCTGCGGACTGGATCACCGCCAGGTGCACCAGCGCCGTCACCGAGCGGACGGCATCGCCGCGCGGGGTGTACGGCCCCACCGGACCGTGCTGTGCCAACACCTTCGCCGAGAGCATCACGGCCTCTTGTGCGCTCGGTGCCGCTTCGGCCCAGGCGTGACCGGCCAGCCGGTGCCCGGTCAGCTCGACCAGTGCATCGGCCACCCGTCCCAGCCGTTGCGGGTCACCCCCGGCCCAGTCGCGCAGCCGTTGCACCTCTGAGGTCAACCTGCGGGTGCGTTGGGCAAAGGTGTCTGTGTGCTGATTCATGGGTTCCCTGGTAGCTGGCTCTACCCAATTGCACCATGCCGGGCAACGTGAGTCACACCCACAAGACGCCGCCGCGATGCTCACAGCGTCAACCGGCCACCCGCAGGTAACGACTGCGTCAACCTTTGGCCCCACCCTGCCGTGAGCCCCGCCCAACCTCTCAACCTCACCTTGGGTGATTCGTTGACTAGCAACCTGGCGGCTACATAGCGTCGTCTTGGTGGGCGCCACCCTCTGCGCTCCGAGCACCCTTTGCAGAAAGGCTGGGCACATCTTGCTACGGCGGAAACTACTGATCGCCACGGGCGCACTCGCCTTGACGATTCCCTCCATCGCTTACGCCGACACCGGCGTCGACCGCTTCGACGACACCCCCACCAAGGGCAAGATCGACTCCACGTTCGTGCCCGGCTACGCCGACAAGAACTCCAAGGTGACCGTCATGGTCGAACTGACCGGAGACCCCGTCGCGGTGGTCGAGGCGCAGAGCGGCCCCGTGTCGAACGCCCGCGCCACGCAGATTCGCACGCAGCTAAAGAAGTCGCAGGATCAAGTCAAGGCCGACATTAAAGACCGCGGGGGCAAGGTGCTGTCGCAGATGCAGTCGGCCTACAACGGCATGCGGGTCACCCTGCCGCGTTCGCAGGTGCGGGCCGTCTCGCAGCTCGAAGGGGTGAAGTCGGTGACCCAGGCCCCCGTGCACACCCTCGACAACACGGTCAGCGTGCCGTACCTGGGGGTGCCCAAGGTGTGGCAGAGCACCGGCTACACCGGCAAGAACGTCAAGGTGGCGATCATCGACACCGGCATCGACTACACCCATGCCGACTTCGGCGGCCCCGGCACCACCGAAGCCTACGAGACGGCTCACGCGAACGAAACCACGACCGCCGACCCTGACCTGTTCGGCCCGACTTCGGCCCGGGTCAAGGGCGGCTGGGACTTCGTCGGCGACTCGTACAACGCCGATTCGAGCAGCGACAGCTACCAGCCTGTCGCCCACCCCGATGCCAACCCGCTGGACTGCCAGGGGCACGGCTCCCATGTGGCGGGCACCACGGCCGGCAGCGGCGTGAACGCCGACGGCACCACTTATACCGGCCCGTACGACACCTCCACCACCAGCACCAGCTTCAAGGTGGGCCCGGGTGTGGCGCCGGAGGCCGACCTGTATGCGCTGCGTGTGTTCGGCTGCGACGGCTCCACCGACGTGGTCACCGAGGCCATCGACTGGGCCGTCAAGCACAAGATGCAGGTGATCAACATGTCGCTGGGCTCCTCGTTCGGCAAGGCCAGCGACTCCGACGCGATCGCCGCGCAGAACGCGCAGGCGGCCGGCGTCGTGGTGGTCGCCTCGGCCGGCAACAGCGGGCCGAACCCCTACATCAGCGGCAGCCCGGGCGTGGCCAAGGGCATCATCAACGTAGCCGCGGTCGACTCGACCGCCCTCTTTTCGGGTGCCGTGCTGAGCTTCAACGGCACCACGCTGGACGCGATCAACGCCAACGGGGCCGACCCGCTGCCCACCGGTCCCTTCACCATCGTGAACACCAACTCACTGGGCTGCGACACGGCCTCGTTCACCGCCGCGGGCATCACCCCGGGCGGCAACCAGATCGCCATCGTCACCCGCGGCACCTGCGCGCGGGTGGCCAAGGCGATCTTCGGCCAGCAGGCCGGCGCGGCCGCGGTGATCATGGTGAACAGCGACACCAGCTACCCGCCGTACGAGGGTGCGATCACGTCCAACCCCGATGACAGCACCGCGTACACCGTCACGATTCCGTTCCTGGGCGTGCCCAGCACCGACGGCCCCGCGCTAATCGCGGCGGCCGGCAAGAGCGTGACCCTGGCGGCCAAGTCGCTGACCAACCCCGGCTTCAACGACTATGGCTCGTTCAGCTCAGGTGGCCCCCGCAACGGCGACAGCGGCCTGAAACCGTCCATCTCGGCACCCGGGGTGAGCATCAGTTCGGTGGCGGTTGGCACCGGCACCGAAGCAGAGGTGATGTCGGGCACGTCGATGGCGGCCCCGCACGTCGCCGGCGTCGCGGCCCTGGCCCGGCAGGCGCACAAGAAGTGGACCGCCAATCAGATCAGCAGCGCCCTGGTCAGCACCGCCGACTACAAGAAGCTGGCCGCCTACCGGCTCACCCTGGGCGGCGGGCTGGTCGACGCCAAGCAGGCGGTCGACACCTCGGTGTTCGCCATCGGCGACCAGTACAAGGTCACGGGCGGCACAGTGTCGGAGGCCACCCTCAGCTACGGCTTCGCCGAGTCGAGCACCAGCTTCTCCGGGGTGAAGAAACTCACCCTGGTGAATAAGGGCAGCAAGCGCGCCATCTTCGTGCTGAGCAACGCCAAGACCAGCCAGAGCGTCGCCGCGTCGATCACATTCAGCAAGAAGGTCGTCGTGGTGCCGGCCAAGAGCAGCCGCACCGTGCGGGTGAAGCTCAAGGCCAAGGCGTCCAAGGTGGGCAGTTCGCTGGGCGACGACCAGTTCGGTTTCAAGGAGGTGTCGGGCAACATCAAGATCGCCACCAACGGCAAGGGCACGCTGTACGTCCCCTACCTGCTGGTGCCACGCGCCTCGGCCACGGTGGCGGCCAAGCAGACGGTGACCGTCTCGCCCGGGCTGACCACAGGCGTGACCATCGACGGTGGGGGCACGAACCAGACGAAATCTGCTTCGCCGTCACCGACCCAGAGCACGAACTCACCGTCTGCCTCACCCAGCGCGACACAAAGCACCACCTCGCCCACGCCGGGCAAGGCGAACGTCAAGCTGACCAACCCCAAGGGTGCGCTGCCGGCACTGGCCGACTTCTACACCTGGGGGCTGAAAGACCCCAAGGATGTCAGCTCGGGCACCGGCTTCGACCTGCGCGCGGCCGGCGCGCAGTCGATCGATACCGGCGACGACCAGTTGCTGGTGTTCGCGGTGAACAACTGGACGCGCTGGTCAACTGCGGCCACCCAGGAGTTCGACGTGCTGATCGACGTCGACCAGGACGGCACATTCGACTGGGCCGTGTTCAGCTTCGACTCGGGCGCTATTCGCGACGAGTCTGCCGACGGACTGACCGAGGTGTTCCTCTACAAGATCGCCACCGGCGACCTCTACGCCTCTGGTTTCCTGGCCCAGGCGCCGACCGACAGCAGCACGATTCTGCTGCCGGCCTACGCCTCTGACCTGGGCATCACCGGTGCCTTCGACTACTCCGTTGTCAGCTACGACGCGACCGGCACGGATTCGGACGAGTTCGACTCGGTGGCCAGCTATGACCCCTTCAACAAGGCGATCAGCAACGGCGACACCGTGACGGTGCCGGTCAACGGCACCAAGACCGTCGGCCTGACCTTCGACCCGACCCAGCTCGCCACCCAGGATCCGCTGGGCACGATGGTGGTCGTCGTCGACAACAAATCGGGCAAGAACGAGGCGCTGCTGCTGCCGGCGCCCTGACCTTTCACCCGCAACGCCGACGCCCCCGGGATATTTCCGGGGGCGTCGGTCGTCTTGCCGAGCCGCTCGTCAGCGGGTGGACGACGTGGCGGCTGGGCCGTTCTCGCAGAGCCGCGGACTGTCGGTGCGGCCGAAGCGGTAGTCGTAGCGGGTTCCGGCGACCTCGACCAGCACCCGCATGCCGTTCACCTGCGCCTGCGGGTATTGCTGGCCCGGCTGCGGGCAGCCCAGCGAGCCGTCGCTGAAGGTGACGCTGTGGGCGCTGATCACCCGCAACGGGTCGGACGCCTTGCCACGCTTGCTCAGATCGTCGCGAATGGCGCTCAACCGGGCCTCCGACAGTGCGGTGGGCACGCCCGAGGGAGCGCTCACCGAGGGCAACGGCTCGGTGGTCTGAAACCGGGTGGCGGGGTTGCTCGGCCTGGCGTCGGGGGTGGTGGCGGTGCAGGCGCTCAGCAGCAGCAGGGCGGCGATGAATCCGATGCGGCGCATCCACCAAGTCTAAGGACAACGCTGATTTTCGCTGGTCGAGCCTGTCGAGACCACAGCGAAGCCCGTATCCGTCAGCCGGCCGAGCGCAGGAATTTCTCCAGCAGGGCCGCCGATCGTCCGTCGGAGTCATACACGGCGACCGCCAGGTCGCCGTACAACGCGACGGCCCACAGCCTGCCGTCCCCCGCCGCGAGCACCGGGCCAGCGGGCAGGTCGGCCAGAGCGTGTAGCTCGCCGGTGACCACAGACGCCCTCATCTGCCGCCGGATCTCTTCGACCTCGTCGGGCCGCAGACCGTCCGCGATCGCTGGGGGCTGCTCGTCGACGAAGAGTTGAGGGCGGATGCTCAGCCCCGCCCCCACCGACGCCGTGGCGGCGGCCAGCGAGAAGGCTGAGAGCCGCAGCGTGCCCCCGTCGGTTGCCGACAAGAACACCGGCACGTCGATGCCGGCGTCTCCGGTCAGCCCCAGCGCCGCCACTGCGGCCGGCAGACCATCGGCCCGCAACCCGGCCACCACGTCGACCGGCGCGAATGCCTCCGGGTAGATATGCCTGCTGGTCGCCGTGGTTGTGCCGGGGCTGCTGGCCAGCACCAGCAGGGCTGCGTCCGAAGGCCGGACGGCGACCACCGCCCGCCGCTCCCCGGTGCCGATCAGCGACTCGGCACGCTTCTGCAGCCCGGCCGACACCGTGATGCGCAGGGCCTCACCGTTCGCCGCGGGCACTCGGAACAGTTCCCGCGGCGCCTCCGGGTGGCCGTCGGGGTAAGCCTGCACGACGAACCCGGTGAGGCCCATCAGCGTGGCGTTGCGGGTCTTCTGCAGCCCACCCAGGCCAACCAGATCGCCCTCGCGAATAGTGCCCGAGGACGCCTTGATGATCTCGCCGGTGGCCTGGCCGACACTGCCGAGCAGGGCCCGCGCGAAGCTGCTCGACACAGCCAGCGGACGCACCGCGTCGATGATGAGCGTGCCGGGCACGGCCCGGGCCTTGGCCAGGATGCCCCACTCGTCGGAACCGACCGCGCGCACCACCGCTGCCTCGACGTAGGCCTTCGGGCCATAGCGGGCGACCGTGGCGGCGAAGTCTTCGGGGTCGATGCCGACCGCCTTGGCGAGCGCGCGGGCCGCAGCAGGCTGCTGGTCGGGGGCCACCTGGGTCTTGTCGAGGCCGATCCGCTTGGCGTCGGCATTCCAGACCAGCCGTTCGTCGTCGTCGCCGGTGATCTCGCCCCGCACCGGGGCCAGCCGGACGGCACGCAGCCGGTCGCCCGGTTGGAGCCCCGAGGCGATCAGGTCACGGCTCCACACCGCACTCCAGCCGTCGCTGCCGCGAACCAGTTGCAGGTAGGCGTCCTGAACCCAATGGGGCTTTCCCTCGTGAATGGTCCAGTCGGCCTGCAACCGCGCAGTGCCGCGGCTGTTCTGCTCATCGAGTTGCACGTTCTGCACAGTGATGACCGGTCGCAGCACCCCCATGCCGCGCACGGTGGCGGTCAGGTCATCGACCTCGGCCGGCCCGACGGTTGCTCCGAACGCGCCGTCGCCGATGGTGTGGTCGACCAACGCCTCGGCGGCCCGTTGGGCGGCCACGGTGGCCGGTCCCAGTTGATCGGTGGCGGCTCGCCAAGCGAAGAACCCGCCTGCGGCCAGCACCACCACCAATGTGCCGATGCCGCAGGCCCAGATGATCCGGCGGCGCGGTGAAGGCACGGCGGGGCCCGAGTCGTCCATGCGACCAGACACTACGCGCTCGCGCCGACAGCGTGTCCTGCACCGATGCGTGCCCGGGCGCTGGCCCTTGGGAAATCTCAGCGCTCATCTGGCTCCCTCTGGCGGTAGCTGATCAGGCGTTCCTTCCGACTTCCTTGCGCGACCCAGTGGACTCTGCTGTGATCAAGATCAGCGCACTCCAGCACGAGACCCCCAGGAGCACCAGCGTGTACCTGACCACGGACCAGAGCGTGGCCACCCAGACCAAGGTCGCCAACTACGCCTACGACACCTACCTCGGGCAGGCGTACAACTACCTGTTCATCAGCAACAAGCTGCCCGACGGCTTCACGATCAAGACCTCGACGAACATCACCTACAACCTCAACCCGGCCGATCGCACGAACTGCAGCGAGCTGGTGTGGGGCGCTTACAAGAAGAAGTCAGGGCTCGATCTGGACGGCTCGACCGGCGGGGCGGGCGATGTGCTCGCGGCCTACCCGTGGGATATCGACAAAAGTTCGCACACCACCCGTTACACCCCGTGAGGGCACGCTGGACGGCGCTGCTGGCCGCGGTGAGCGCCCTGGCCTTGCTGGCGTCGGGCTGCACAACCCATTCGGACGTGCCCGAAGCCACCGCTGTGGGGTCGGCCGACCTGGCCGTCTACATCACCGAGTTCACCAACGGCGTCCCGGCGAGCGGCCGGGTCGTGCTCTATGACCACACCGGCCCGATCGCCATGGTGAACAACTCCGGAATCCGAGTACCCGACATGATCTGGGACCAACACGGCCTGTTCTTCCTCGACATGACCACCACCTACCAACTCTCCGATCACCTCGAGCAGCAGGTGCGCGAACAACGCAACGGCAGACCCGACGACACCCTGGTCTCAATGACCGGCAACGGCAACGGCAGCCGACTGGTGCTATTCAACGACGGCCTATGGGACGGCCACAACCACTTCGGAATCGGACTGTTCGACGGCACCCACGAGACATCACACGCAGTACTGCTCGACAGCCTCGGCGGCGCCGTCTCCTGGTGCGCCAACTCATTCTGGCTAGCAACCGAACTGGGTGGTGGCGATATGCGGGATCGGTCGGCGTTCTTCCGACTGACCAACGGGCCCATCGCCGCGCCCCAACAACTCGGAACGACACGAACCGGCGTGACCCTCGACAGCCGCAACACCCCATGCCACAGCGATCGAATCATCACCCTGACATACCCCACAGCAGCCGACAATCAACCCTTGGAAATCTGGCAGACCCAACTCAGCGACGGCTCCGTGACCCGCACCCCACTCATCGACCAACACCACAAACCCATCCGACTCCCCCTCAACGCCCACCGCAGCTCATCCACAGCCCCCCGCTGGCTCGACGGCAACACCCTGGTCTGGATCGACAACCTCGGCGTCGCCCATCGCTCCGACCTCACCACCGGAATCACCACCACCATCCGCGACGGCATGATCGCCAACGTCGCACCCACCCGCAACTGGGTCCGCACCGGCAACTGGCTCGTCGCCTACGAACCCCTCCCCGACCGCACCGGAACCCTCCACATCTACTCCATCGACAACAACCTCACCCAGGTCGAAACCCGCACCCTGCCCAAACTCGCCGACCTCACCCCCTCAGACCAACGCGTCATGGCCATCGCCATCAGCCCAACCTTCACACCCCACAACCCCTGACTTCAGGGCGAGGCGCGCCACTACCGGGCAGGGCCCGTACTGCGCCGCACGACCAACCGCACCGGCAGTAGCACGTCGGCCGGTTCGGCCACCGCAGCATCGGACCGGTGCGCGATCGCTTGGCGCAAGAGCCGGGCTGCCGTGCGGCCCTTGACGTCCACGTCCTGGGCCACGGTGGTGAGGCCCAGGCCGGAGGCCACCGGGTGGTCGTCGAAACCGACCACCGACATCTCGCCGGGCACGTCGAGACCCAGGTCGGACGCTACCGCGAGGGTCTGCGCCGCCACCAGGTCAGAGACGCAGAGCACCGCCGTGGGTGCCACCCGACGCAACAGGTCGGCGATCGTCGCGGCGTTGTCGGCGAACGGCTGCACGAAGCCGACCACCGGCTTGATGCCGCCGAGACCGGCCAGCCAACCGGCCAGACGCTCGTCGAGCGGCTGCTCGCTCTTTCGTTGCGACCCGGCGCTGGCCAGCAGCAGCACCCGGCTGTGACCCAGAGCCACCAGGTGCTCGGCGGCTGCCCGGGCTCCCCCACGGTCGTCGATCGTGACGTTGGGGCCGTCCGGCCACACCATCTCGACGCCGACCACGGGCACCCCCCGCCCGCGCAGCCACAGCATGGCGTCAGCCTCGGGCGACGACGAGTACGCGACAGCACCGTCCATCGGCACATCGTGCGCGGGCACGGTGGGAGGCAGCAGGGTGAGCGCCAATCCGTCCGCGGCCAGTTCGTCGGCCAGCCCGCCGAGAAAGCGGGCGGTGACGGCGTCCGAGAGGGCCAGTCTCAGCGGCTGCGTCCACAACACCCCGATCGCGCCGGACGTGCCGGTGGCTAGCGAACGGGCAGCCGGGTCGGGGCCGTGGTAGCCGAGGGCGACAGCCTGCGCCAGAATACGGTCGCGCAGCTCTGCCGATAGCTGATCGGGGCGCGAGAAGGCGTTTGACACGGTCATGCGGCTAACCCCGACGCGATCGGCGATCGCTTGCAGCGTGACCTTGGCCATGACCCCTCCGACGACTTGTGCGACGCTCCGGCTTGCACTAACTTTACCGGTACAGACTATACCGGTAAAGGGGAACGATGGACGGGCGGAACGCTGGTAACGACTGGTGGCGGCATGCGGTGGTGTACCAGATTTATCCGCGCAGCTTCGCCGACGCCAACGGCGACGGAGTGGGCGACGTGGCGGGCATCCGCAGCAAGATTCCGTATCTGGCGGCGCTCGGCGTCGACGCCATCTGGATCAGCCCCTGGTACCCCTCGCCGATGAAGGACGCCGGCTACGACGTCAGCGACTACCGCGACATCGAGCCCATCTTCGGCACCCTGGCCGAAGCCGACGAGCTGATCGCCGAGGCCCATGCCGCCGGCATCAAGGTGATCATCGACATCGTGCCCAACCACACCTCAGACCAGCACGTGCTGTTTCAGCAGGCCCTGGCCGCGGCTCCCGGCGCCCCCGAGCGCGAGCTGTTCGTCTTTCGCGACGGCCGGGGCGAGGTCGGCGAGCTGCCCCCCAACGACTGGCAGAGCACCTTCGGCGGCCCGGCCTGGACCAGGGTTCCGGACGGCCAGTGGTATCTGCACCTGTTCACCCCCGAACAGCCCGACGTGAACTGGCAGCACCCGGCCATCAGGGCCGAGTTCGAGCAGACCCTGCGGTTCTGGTTCGACCGCGGCATCGACGGCTTTCGCATCGACGTGGCGCACGGTCTCGAGAAGGACTGGAACCTGCCCGACCTCAACGGCCTGCTCTTCCCGCTCGACGAGGGCGCCGAGCACGAGCACCCGCACTGGGACCAGCCGGCAGTGCACGACGTCTTTCGGCAGTGGCGCGCGATCGCCAACGAGTACACCCCCGCCCGCGCCTTCTGCGGCGAGATCTGGGTCGGCCGGCCACACCGGCTGGCTGCCTACCTGCGCGCCGACGAACTGCACACCGCGTTCAACTTCGAGTTTCTGCAGGCCGCCTGGCTGCCGGAACGGTTGCGCGGCGTGATCGAGGCGACGCTGGCCAACCACGCCGCCGTCGGCGCCCCGCCCACCTGGGTGCTCGGCAACCACGACGTGCTGCGTCCGGTGTCGCGCTACGCCCGCGAGCAGACCGCCCTGGCGCCCGACGCCCACAACCTGGTGAACTTTCAGCACCTGAGCGCCGACATCGACCTGGGCCGCCGCCGCGCCCGGGCCGCCGCACTGCTGATGTTCGGCCTGCCGGGAAGCTCGTACGTCTACGAGGGCGAAGAGCTGGGGCTGCCCGAAGCCGAAGACATTCCGGCCGACGCGCTGCAAGACCCGATCTGGACCATGTCGGGCCACACCGACAAGGGTCGTGACGGCTGCCGGGTGCCACTGCCGTGGACCGCGCAGGGCCATTCCTACGGCTTCTCGCCCGAGGGGGGCGCGCAGCCGTGGCTGCCGCAGCCCTCGGACTGGGCGCCGCTGGCCGCCGACACCCAGGACGGCCAGCCCGGCTCGACGCTGGAGCTGTACCGGGCTGCCCTGCACCTGCGCCGGGCTCTGCCCGAGCTGGGTGACGGTGAACTGACCTGGCTGGACGCCCCGGCGCAGGTGCTGGCCTACGCCCGTCCGTCGGCGGACGGCACCCGGTTCGAGAGCTGGACCAACTTCGGCACCGAGTCCGTAGCACTGCCCGCGGGCGAGGTGCTGCTGACCTCGGGCGACCTGGTCGACGGGCTGCTGCCGAGCGACACAACGGCCTGGCTCAAGGCCTGATCGTCGCCCTCTGGGGAAGCGCCGAGCAACGCGCCCACCGCCGGTTGAGCCTGTCGAAACCCCTAGCCCCAGCGCCTTATTTGAGGTCTCGACAAGCTCGACCAGCGAAGCAGCAGCGCTGCCCCGGAAGATCTGGCACAACGCGTGTATCAGGACCAGACAGGCCTGCACCTAGTCGTTGAAGTCGCTGATCCCGAGGGTGCGGGGGACGAATCGGCGCTGCGACTTGCGGGGGGAGCGCATGGTGCGCGACGCACCGGCGGCCGGGACCTTTCGGGGGACAGGGGCGGCCAGCCGGGCGTCGCGCACTGCGCCGCGTCATCGGGCAGAATCGAACCGTGCCCCAGCGTCAGGATCGTCCGATCGTCACCATTCGCTACTGCGTGGGGTGCCGCTGGCTGCTGCGTGCGCAGTGGTACCAGGGCGAGCTGCTGCAGACCTTCACCGACGTGCTGGGCGGGGTGCTGCTGGTGCCGAGCAGCGGTGCGATGTTCCGCGTCGAGGTGGGTGAGGTCACGGTGTGGAACCGCAAGACCGACGGCGGCTTTCCCGACATCACCGTGCTGAAGCGCCTGGTGCGCGACCTGGTGGCGCCGACGATGAGCCTCGGTCATTCCGAGGCCGCGCAGCCGGCCCCGTAGCGAACAGCCGCTGGTTGACCTACGTCGAAACCCATGGGCCAAACGGCATATCCGAGGTCTCGACAGGCTCGACCAGCGAAAATCCAGCGTCTGCCTCAGGCACGTTCGCAACCTCGGCCACGGCGATCCCGAGAGCCAGTTCAAGCGCCCGCACCGAGCTCGCCAGTTCATCGCCAGCCGGGGCACCGCTGCCTGCGAACAGCGTGACGGGCAGCACCCGGCGCCGGGCCGTGCCGGCCAATCGCCAGTGGGCGCGCAACCGATCGTCCAGCAGCACCGGGGAAAGCAGCAGCCCGTTGCTCTGCTTCCACAGCACCTCGTAGTGGTCGGGGTCGACGAACCGGGCCCACCCGGCCCAGCAACCCCACCACATCGCCCGGTTCGACGCCGAGGGGGAGCTGCCGCGCGAGGAGTGGGCGCCCGACGACGACATGCACGGCCAGGTCGCTCCAGTTCAGCATGGCGCCAGCGCAGAACCGGTGCCAGCGGGCATGGCCATTTCACCCGTCCCGACGCGCGATCTGCCCCCCACCGTGGCGTGGCGAGCACCGCCCTACACTGCTGTTCACCACCGCCCCGACCGTTCGCGGCACCCCCATCCGCGGCCGGCGCACACGTTCGAGGAGCCCCATGAAGGTTGCAATCCCCACTGAGGTCAAGAACCACGAATACCGCGTCGCCATCACGTCGGTGGGGGTGAACGAGCTGGTTCGCCGCGGGCACCAGGTGTTCGTGCAGTCCGGGGCCGGCCGCGGCTCGTCCATCACCGACGACGAGTACACCGCCCAGGGCGCGACGATTCTGCCCGATGCCGACGCCACCTGGGCGGCCGGCGAGCTGGTGATGAAGGTGAAGGAGCCGATCGCGAGCGAGTACGGCTATCTGCGCGACGACCTGCTGCTGTTCACTTATCTGCACCTGGCCGCCGACCGGCCGCTGACCGAGGCACTGCTGAACGCGGGCACCACGGCGCTGGCCTACGAGACCGTCCAGCTACCCAGCGGCATGCTGCCGCTGCTGTACCCGATGTCTGAGGTGGCCGGCTGCCTGGCCCCGCAGGTGGGTGCGCACGCCATGATGAAGGCCGAGGGTGGGCGCGGCGTGCTGATGGGTGCCGTCGGCGGCGTGCCGAACGCCAAGGTCGTTGTGCTCGGCGGCGGCGTGGCCGGCCAGAACGCGGCCAACATCGCCTTGGGCATGGGCGCCAACGTGACGATTCTCGACACCGACCTGGAGAAGCTGCGGATGACCTTCTGGCGCTTCGACAACCGCATTCAAGGCATCGCGTCGACGGCACTGAGCGTGCGCGAGCAGGTGCTGAGCGCCGATCTGGTGATCGGCACGGTGCTGATTCCCGGCGCGAAGGCGCCCAAGCTGGTGACCAATGACCTGGTGGCCGAGATGAAGCCGGGCTCGGTGCTGGTCGACGTCGCCATCGACCAGGGCGGCTGCTTCGAAGATTCACACCCCACCACCCACGCCGACCCCACCTTCACGGTGCACAACTCGGTGTTCTACTGCGTGGCGAATATGCCGGGCGCAGTGCCGAACACCTCCACCTGGGGTCTGACCAACGCCACACTCCCCTACGCCGCGCAACTGGCCGGCAAGGGCTGGCGACAGGCCTGCGCGGAGTCGCCGGCGCTGGCCCTGGGGCTGAACACGGTGGAGGGCGCGGTCACCTGCAAGGGCGTCACGGACGCCTTCGGCGACCTGCCGTCAGCGACGCCGGGTGACGCGCTGGGCTGACCGCGGCCGGCTTCAGCAGTCGAAGACCGACCAGCAGAGTTCGTTACGCAACCGCTGGTCGTCGAGCACCAATTCGCGGATCGCGTCCGGCAACTGATCGTGTTGCCACCGGCATTCGAGGCCTCCGGCGGCCTCGCCCCCGCCCACCGGAGCAGCGTCTCGCACCGCCCTGATCGCGTAGGCGGCGGCGCCGAGCTCATGCGCTGCGACATGGGCGACGACCGCGGCCTGGCCGGCCGCGTAGGCGGCATTGCGGGCCGCTCCGCGCAGGTCACGGGCGGCACCCATCGCGTGGCCTCCCGCCGCACGCGCCCGCATCATCGTCACCTCGCCGCGCGCCCAGGCCCGAGCGTGCTCGATCGCCTGCCGCGGTCGCACGTCGTCCGGCCGGGCTGCCTCGAACAGCGGCAGCACGTGCTCGGCACACGACGCCGCCCACAACGCCAGCAAATGATGGTCCGGGTCGGTCAGGGTGCCCCCACGACGCACCGTGATGAAACGTGGGTCACGCACCTGCGGCAGGATCATGCGGCCCCTCGGCGCCCGTCAGACGTCCGCCCGGTGAAAGTTCTGAAAGCTCCGGCTCGCCGTCGGCCCCCGCTGGCCCTGGTAGTGCGAGCCGTAGACGGCCGACCCGTAGGGGTTCTGCGACGGGCTGGAGAGCTGAAAGAACGCCAACTGACCGATCTTCATGCCCGGCCACAGCATGATCGGCAACGTTGCCACGTTCGACAGCTCCAAGGTGACGTGGCCGCTGAAACCGGGGTCGACGAAACCTGCGGTGGCGTGGGTGAGCAGGCCGAGGCGTCCGAGGCTCGACTTGCCCTCGACCCGGGCGGCCAGATCGTCGGGCAACGTGATCGTCTCGAACGTGCTGCCCAGCACGAACTCGCCCGGGTGCAACACGAACCCCTCGGCGGGGTCGACCTCAACCAGGCGGGTCAGGTCGGGCTGGTCCTGGGCGGGGTCGATCACCGGGTATTTGTGGTTGTCGAACAGCCGAAAGTACTTGTCGAGCCGCACGTCGACGCTGCCCGGCTGAATCATGGCCGGGTCCCACGGCTCGAACTCCACGCGTCCGGCGTCGATCTGGGCGCGAATGTCGCGGTCGGAAAGCAGCACGCAGCGAGGCTATCGTGCCGAGGCCATCGGGCAGCAGTTGTTTGCGGCAGCCGGGGCCCTTGTGACGTGCCCGCCGAGAAACGCGCGTATTGATCGATGCACTCGCAGCGGTTCCCTCGTGACGCGCAGAGATGAGCGTTATGGCGTACCCGAAGCCGGGGCATAACGCTCATCTCTCCGCAGGCGGTTCCCTGGGCGGCACGAGCCATCCTGAAAACGCGCGTTTCGCCGCGAACACCTCGGCTGCCGGGGCAGGCACCCGGCCAAATCACCCGACCGCTACAGTGAAGACCAACCGCAGCCCAGGAGGTCAGCATGCCCGACGCCAGCGATCCCAACGCCGACACCAAGGCCGCCTTCGCTGCGGCGCTGGAGCGCAAGAAGCAGGCCCAGCACTCCGGAACCGACCACACCGACGCCGCCCGGGGCAGCGCCAAGAACACCCACGCGCAGGGCGGCAAGCGGCAATTCCGCCGCAAGTCGGGTGGCTGAAGAAGCGCTCGCCCACGCAACCCACCGCTGATTGAGCCTGTCGAAACCCCCCGTGCGTGCACTCTATTCGAGGTCTCGACAAGCTCGACCGACGACAATCGGGGTTCAGGCAGCCGGGTCGCCCACCACGTAGAGCATCACGATCTTGGCCGCCTTGTTCTCGGCGACGCTCACCGCCGGCGGAAACGAGAAGTCGAACTGGTTCACCACCGCTCCGAAGCGCCAATTCTTCTTCTTCACCTTCTTGAACGCCTTCAAGAAGGTGCGCGAGAAGTTCTCGTGCCTGGTCAGGTAGTGCCCGATGTGCTCGGGCACCTGGTCGTCCATGGCCGCGGCGAGCGCGGTGATGAAACCCAGCGCGCTGCGGTGGTCGGCCTTCCAGGCCGCTGCGTAGAGCTGCTGCCGCTGCTGTGAGGTCGACCAGTTGTTCCAGCGCAGCACGAAGCTGGTCACGCTTTCGCTGGCGTCGTCCTCAATGCCGCTCTTGGGCATGTACTCACTCCTTCTCGGTGAATCGCACCCAGGCGGGCGCAAAACTGTGCGCGACCGACGTCGCCCGGCGGCGGTGCCGCTCACCGGCCGCGGCGTCGCCCTGCAGCACGAACAGCCGCGCCAGGTAGGCGTCGGCCGGGCCGGCACCCGCCGAGCCGCCGATCGGAATCCAGCAGCCCTGGAGCACCTGCAACTGGGCGGCCAGTTCGGCACCCAGGTGCGCCTCCGGCGCCTGGTCGGCGCAGGCCACGACCAGCAGGGCGGCCCCCGATCCGGCACGGAAGGTGCCGCGGACGTTCGTCCACAACTGCGCCAGATACGCCTGCGGCACCGGCGCCCCCGCCGCCGCCGCGATGGCTGCGCCGGCAATCTGGTACAGCGGGTCGGCGTTCGACATGTCGTCGGAAAGATCGGCCATCTCGGTGGCCAGGTCGGCCAGCACGCCCTCGCGCAGGGCGTCGCTCAACTGCCGCTCGTGCAGGGCCACCTGCACTGTCTCGGGGTCGACCCCGTGCTGCAGGGCCGCGGCCCGCTGGGCATGCCGGACGGCCAGCGCGGTGCGTCCGCCCAAGGTGGCGAGCAGTTCGGAGCGTCCGGCCGCCCACCACTGGTGCAGCACCGACCCGGCGGCTTGCGCCCGCTGGGCATAGGTCTGGGCCGCCGCCGCTGCTGCCAGCCGGTCGGCCAATTCGAAGTGGGCGTTGACCACCAGCCGCAACGCCTCGAGTTCGGCCTCGGCACTGTGCACCCGGGCGGCCTTGACGGCGATCTGCTGGGCCAGGTCGAGCCGCTGCGCGGGCGGGCGTCCGGCGGGCCAGGTGAGCGAATGCAGGGCGCGCAGGGCGTCCAGCGCAACGGCCGGGTCGGCTCCGGCGGCCTGCTGGCGCAACTCGGGCTCGACGTCGCCCAGCCGGGCCAGCATGGTCGGGTCTCCGGCCTTGCCGGCCCGCAGATAGCCCTCGATCAACCGGACCCGCCACGCGCCCTGCTCGCGGGGCAGCCAGTCGAGCGCCTCGCTGATCAGCAGCTGGGCGCGGCGGGCGTCCGCGCCCAGCGGCACCCAGGGGCTGGCCACGGCCAGCGCCGCCTGGGCGAACAGGATGGGTTCGCCGGCGCGCCGGGCAGCCACAGCCACCTCGCCGGCACGCACCATGGCCTGCTCGATATGCCCGCCCAGGCTGAGCGCGTTGACGGCCTCGAGTTCCCAGGGCAGCCAGACCGCGGGCGACTGCTCGGCCCGGCGGGCCAGTTCGACCGCCCGGGCATAGCCCTCGGCGGCGGCCAGCGGGTCGCCGTCGCCGAGCAGCAGGGCGGCCCGCTGCGCGTCCTTCCGGGCCGACCGGGCCAGCGAGTCATGGTCGGCCAGCGGCAGCGGCGCATCGAGACGTGGGTTCTGGTTCAGCACGTCGGCCTCGAGCCGGCGGAAGCCGCGGCTGGCGTCCAGGCCGTACTCGTCGGCGAAGCGAGCGGTGAAGGCGCGGCACTCCTCGAGAGCGGCGATCGGGTCGCCGCTGCGGTAGAGGGCGAGCACCAGGCTGGCGGCCAGCGACTCCGACTCGGGAAACTCCGCCGTCCAACGGCGCAGGTCGGCCACCACGGTGACGTGCCGGCCCGCTGCTAGTTCGACCTCGGCGAGTTCGGTGAGCAGTTCGGCCCGGCGGCGCTCCAGGTAGCTGCGCATCATCGCGACCGTCTCGATGCCGTCGATGCCGTCGAACGGCACCCCGCCCCACTGCGCCAGGGCCGCGCGCAGCAAATCCGCCGCGGTGGCCGGGTCGGCGCCGGCGATCTCGCGGGCCCGGCCCATCGTGTTCTCGAAGCGTGACGCGTCGAGTTCGTCCGGGGCGACCGTGAGCCGGTAGCCGCCTGATCCGGTGACCAGCCGACCGGCCTGCCGCTCGCCGAGCGCGGCGCGCAACCGGTCGACATGCACCCGGATCGCGGTGCTGGCGGTGCGGGGCGGTTCACCGCGCCACACCCGGTCGAGCAGGGCGTCCAGGCTGACCGAACGATTGGCCTCGGCCAACAGCACCGCCAGCACCGTGGTCTCCATCGGGCGCAGCCGCTGCGGCTCGCCGTCCACGAGCACACTCACGCGGCCCAGCACGCGGAAGTCGACCGCTGCCATTGCGCCTCCGGGGGAAGAGGGTGTGTTGATCGCACCCTAACCAACCCGCGGCACTCGCGGCAGTGCTACTGACAAGGGCTGACACAACCGGACTCCTGATCGCTGAACGCAACCAGAGTCGTCCGGGGCCGTAAACGCGCGATAAACGACCTGGGGACAGACCCGTGAACCATGCGGAACCGTCCCCTGAACCAAGCGGAACCGTCCCCGTGGTTCAGGGGACGGTTCCGCATGATTCACAACTCGTCGAGGTGCCGCGGACGACCCATCCGGTTCCACAGGTGGCCACCGGCCAGCAGTGCGGCCAGCCCGGTGGCGATCGCACCCACCAGTAGCGTCCAGCGCGGGCCCCAGGCGTCGCCCACCCAGCCGATCAGCGGAGCGCCCAGCGGCGTGCCGCCGGTGAAGATCGCCATGTAGAGGCTCATCACCCGCCCCCGCATGGCCGGGTCGGTGCTGAGTTGCACCGTGGTGTTGGCGGCCGTCATCACGGTCAGCGAACTCAGCCCGACCGGCACCAGTAACACCGCGTAGACCCAATAGCTGGGCGCGAACGCCAGCAGCGTAGTGATCACCGCGAAACCAGCCAGCGAGCCGACCAACAGCCGCAGCCTGGGACGTCCTCGGCGCGCAGCCAACAGGGCCGCCGCCAGGGTTCCCGACGCCATCACCGACCCCAGCAGGCCGTACCCCTCGGGGCCGACGCCGAACACCTGAGTGGCCATCAATGCGTTGGTGATCTGGAAATTCAGCCCGAAGGTGCCGAGCATGAAGACGCAGAACAGGATCAGTTGCAGGTCGGGACGCCCGCGCACGTAGCGGAGTCCCTCACGAATCGCCCCGCGGCCCCGCCGCACCGGTGCCGGGTGCAGGGCTGCCGGCTTCATCAACACCAACCCCAGCAGCACCGCCACGAAGCTGAGCGTGTTCACCGCGAACACCGGCCAGATACCCACCCAGCCGATCATCACCCCGGCGATCGCCGGGCCGAGCAACCGGGCACCGTTGAACGACGCGCTGTTCAGCCCCACCGCATTGGCCAGCAGGTGGTCGGGCACCACCTCGCTGACGAAGGCCTGCCGGGCCGGGGCATCGAAGCCCCACAGCACGCCAGCCAGCACGGCGCTGACGTAGACGTGCCACAGTTGCACCGTGCCGCTGGCCACCAGGGCCGTCAGCGCCGCGAAGATCAGCCCGGTGCCGGCCTGGGTGACCATCATGATGTGCCGCTTGCCGAACCGGTCGGCCACCGCCCCCGCCAGTGGCGAGATCAACACGCCGGGCGCGAACTGAAGGGCGGTCACGTAGCCCAGCGCGGTCGCCGAGTTGTCGGTGAGCACCGTGAGCACCAGCCAGTCCTGGGCCACCCGGGCCATCCAGGTGCCGACATTGCTGGTCAGCGACCCGAGAAACAGCAACCGGTAGTTGGGCACCCGCAGCGAGGCGAAGGTGTGGACGGGCCCGAGGGCGACAGCTTCACTGTCGGTCTCGCTCATCGTTGCCGGCCCGCGGTCATCGGCACCATCGTAGGCCGGGCGATCCTTCGGTGACGACATCGCTTCCGACGGTCAGGAGGGGGGTACCCCCCGGCTCCCTCCTGACCGCCGGACGCTCCCGCGCGGTACGCCGGCTCCCGTCGGCCGCCGTGGCCACCGGTTCCGCTTCGGGATTGGTTACAGCATGCAAAGCCGCCGTAAACGACCCGTAAACGCGGCGCTAGGGTTGAGGTCCGGGTGGGGGGGTCCGCCCGGGCAGACGAAGGAGTAGCTGGATGGCAACCAACAGCACCGCGCAGGCGCATTGGGAAGGCAGCCTCATCGAGGGTGCCGGCAAGGTCGAACTGGTCACCTCACAACTGGGCGAGTTCGAGCTGAAGTGGGCCAAGCGGGCCGAGGCGTCCGCGGGCGGCACGAACCCCGAAGAGCTGATCGCCGCGGCGCACGCGTCGTGCTACTCGATGGCCCTGTCGCACGCGCTGGCCGGCAAC
The DNA here is from genome assembly GCF_047602085.1 of Micropruina sp. Lineage (GTDB taxonomy): Bacteria > Actinomycetota > Actinomycetes > Propionibacteriales > Propionibacteriaceae > Micropruina. Next base: position 569,124 of record NZ_JASGID010000002.1, on the reverse strand, counting down.
GGCACCCCGGCGGAGTCGATCGACACCACCGCCGTGGTCGGTTTTCAACCCGGCCAGGGCATCACCGGCAGCGACCTCACGGTCAAGGCCAAGGTGCCCGGCCTGACCGCCGACGAGTTTCAGAAGTTCGCCGACGGAGCCAAGACGGGCTGCCCCGTCTCGGCCGCCCTGGCCGGCATTCCGATCACCCTGAGCACCGAATTCGTCCAGTGAGCTGAGGACGTCGGTTGCCCGGGCCCGCTGCCCCGGCGCGGGCCGCTGCGCCATGATGGGCACCATGACGATCCTGCCCGGAGCCGACCCGATCAGCATCGACGGCGGCGACATCGGCGTGCTGCTGTGTCACGGCTACTCGAGCACCCCGCAGTCGATGCGAGGCTGGGCCGAGCACCTCGGCGGCAGTGGGTACACCGTGCGGGTGCCCCTGCTGCCCGGCATGGGCACCCACTGGAAGGATCTCAACGCCACCGGGTGGCACGACTGGTACGGCGAGCTCGAACGCGCCCACGACGAACTGGCCCGGCGCTGCGGCACGGTGTTCGCCGGCGGCCTGTCGATGGGCGGGCTGCTGGCCACCAAGCTGGCCCAGGAACGTCCGGCCCTGGCCGGACTGATCCTGGTGAACCCGATCTTCGCCCACAACAACCCGGCGCTGCTGGCGTTGCCGCTGCTGCGGCACCTGGTGCCGGCGCTGGGCGGCCTGGCCGGCGACATCAAGAAGCCGGGGGTGGTCGAGCTGGCCTACGACCGCAACCCGCTGCACGCCATGTACAGCCAGACCCGGTTGTGGAAGATCGTTGTCGAAGACCTACCGCACCTGAGGTTGCCGGTGCTGCTGCTCACCTCGACCGAGGACCACGTGGTTCCGGCGCTGTCGTGGCGCACCTTTCTCGACCGGGTCGGATCCACCGACGTCACCCACATCGTGCTGCATGACAGCTACCACGTGGCCACCATGGACAACGATGCCGAACTGATCTTCGCCGAGTCGGTGGACTTCATCGAACGGCAGCGGTAAGAGGTTCCGCCGGGAGGGCTGCCAGCCGACTTCGCCCACCGGCGGAACCCCTAAAGAACGGGTGGGCGCACCGCAACCACCGCTGGTTGAGCGTCTCGAAACCTCGGACATGGCTCTCGGCCACGGGGTTTCGGCTGGCTCAACCAGCGGCAAATAAGCGGTGCTGCGCCACGTTCAGGCCGGGGTGGCGTCGATCACCTGCACGTCGAGGACGCTGTCGTGCCCGCGGATCGCGCTCACCAGGGACGGCCGCAGCGAACCCTCGACGTTGATCCGGGCCACCGCCGCCTCACCGCCCTCGAAGACCACGTTCTCCATCTCTTGCACGTTCAGTCCGGCCCGGCTGATTACGTCCAGTGCGGCCGCCAACACCCCCGGACGATCCAGGTGCCGAATCACCACCGTGCAGGTGGCGGGCGTCGCGCGAGCCAGATTGACCACGTTGGGCACCGTTCCGGTCTGGGCGAACACCCGGACGATGCGCACGGCCTCGTCGGCGATCGCCAGTTGGGCCTGTTGCGTGGAGGCCCCGATGTGGTGCGTGCCGTACACTCCGGGCAAATCGACGATCGCCGGGTGAAACTCGCCCCGGCCGCCTGCCGGCTCGTCGGCGAACACGTCCAGGCCGGCTCGAACCCCCTTGTCACGCACCGCTGCCGCGAGTGCCGCCTCGTCGATCACCTCACCTCGTGAGGTGTTGATGAAGTACGCACCGTCGCGCAATTGCGCGAAGAAGTCCGCGTTCAACAGCCCCCTGGTGTGCCCGTTCAGCGCCAGGTGCACGCTCACCACGTCACAGGCCCGCGCCACCTCGGCCGGCGAACCCACCCGGGTCACCCCCAGCTCGGACGCCCGCTGGTCGGTCAGGCTGCGGCTCCACGCCACCACCGGCATGCCGAACGCGTGCGCCCGCGGCACCATTGCCGAGCCGATGCCGCCCAGCCCGATCAGCCCCAGCGTGCGTCCGTACAGGCCGCGCGCCTTGCCGTACTCGGCCTTGTTCCACACCCCGGCGCGCAGGTCGGCCACGTTGTCGGCCACCCGTCGATCGAGGGCGGCGATCAACGCGAACGCCAGTTCGGCCACCGCGATCGAATTCTTGCCGGGGCAGTTCGATACGTAGATGCCCAGTCGCGATGCGGCGGCCACGTCGATGGTGTTGTAACCCGCGCCGGCCCGTACCACCAGCTTGAGCGGAGCCGCGGCCAGCACCGCCGCCGGCACCTTGGTGCTGCGGACGATCAGCACGTCGGGCGCCACTGCGGCCACCTGGTCGACCAGCGCCTGGTCCTTGGCCTGGGGTCGGTAGACCACTTCGCAGCCGGCGTCGGCCAGAGCGTCCAGACCCGACGGTTCGAAAGCATCCGCAACAAGAACTCGCATGAACCCAACCTATTGGGGTCACCAGGTGACGCGCCCGGGTGCGAGCGATATTGATGGGTTGCGGCGCAGTTGATTAGCATGCCTAAAGAACCCCGCCCCGAAGAAGGTCCATTGGACAAGAAGTCAATTGACGACACCTCGCGCACGTTGCGGGAGTTGCTGCTCGAACCGCCCTATGCAACGCGCTGGCAGCGCCACATCGCGCGGCGTCAGTCGCATGCCCTGCACCAGAGCGCCATCTGCCAGGTGATCGCCGAGTACCTCTGGGCGAACGATCTGCAACCCGCCGGTGACGGTGCGCTGCCACGCAAGCTCAAAGACCGGGTGTACCGGGCGCTGGGCGGCCAGTCACTGAGCCTGGGCACCCTGCGCTGGTTCATCGAAGCGTTCGAGATGACGCCCGAGCACACCGCCACGCTGCTGCGGCTGGCCGGGCCGCAGGCATCCGGCGGAACCGTGATCGGCGGCTCGTTGGTCAGCCCCGGGACCCTACCGCCACGCCGGCACCGCACCGTGTCGCTGCACGAGTGGCATCGGGTGGGGCCGGACGGGCTACCCGAATCGCACCGCACGGTGCACGTGATCCGGGCCGTCGAACGACTCGATCGATACCCGTACGTCTTCGACACCGACGCGGCCACCGTGCGGGTGGTGCACGGTGGCCGCTCCGGCAAGCCCTACGCGCTCGACAACGGGCTCTACGCCGTCGACATCATGCCGACCACCCCGCTGGAGCCCGGCCAGACGGCGTCGATGGAATACGAAACCACCTTCTGGTACCGCACCCCACCGCCGCAGGAGTTTCGGCGGGCCAGCACCGGACGCATCGAGAACCTCGACCTGCGGGTGCAGTTTCACCCGCTGCGCCTGCCGGTGCAGGTGTGGTGGAGCGAGTGGCCGGCGCTCGACCAGCAGCCGAGTATGTCCGAGCCTGTGGCACTCGACAGCGACAAGTGCGCGCACCGCTACCTCGACGCGATCGAGAGCACGGTCGTCGGCTTTCGCTGGCAGATCGTGCAGCGCCGCTGAGCAGCCCGGCCTCGGCTCGAACGGCCGGCAACTCGATCGGCCGGCAACTCGATCCGCCGGTGATCTGAGTCAGAGCCACTGCCCGCGCAACAACCGGTCGAGCTCGAACGGCGGAAAATCCTTGCTGAGGTCGCTGCCCGGGTTGAGCAGCACGAACAACTCGTTCTGCACCGCCCACCCGAACAGTCGCCGCGGCCGCTCGGCACGCACCTGCCAGTCGAGCTGCGGCAGCATCATCGAGGCGGTGAACGCGTCGTAGCGCAGCGGGTGGGTGAACACGCACACACCACTGGTTCCCGACGGCGCCAGTGCGAGCGGCTGAAAACCGTGCGCTTCGTCGCGACCCAGCGCACCCAGCATGGTGACGACCAGTTCTTTCACGAACGCGACGTATGCCTTGCCGTCGGTCGGACGGGCATGTGCCTGCGCCAGCAACCGCTCCAGATGGGTCTGTGGCCCGAGCCCCATCAGATCGGCCCGTTCCGCCGTCCGAGCACCGTCTCGGGCCGGTCGGCCAGCACGATCTCGATGCGTTCACGGTAGTGAGCGGGCATCTGCGGCAGCCGTCCGACCGGAAAGAAGGCAGCCTCGGTGGCTTCGCCGTCGCACGGCTCGGGGTCACCGGCCAGCCACCGGCAGCGAAACGTGTGGTCGATGTACTGGGTGACGTCGCCGTTGCCGTACACCACCGGTTCGGTCACGTTCAGCCAGGCCAGCCGTTCGACCGCGATCTCGACACCCGCCTCTTCAGCCGCCTCGCGCACGGCGGTGACGTGCGGGTCTTCGCCCGGGTCGACGATGCCGGCCACCGGCGACCACTGCCCGTCGTCGGAGCGGCGCACCAGCAGCACCTCCTCACCCGCGTCGGTGCTGCGCAGTACGACCGCGGTGGCGCCGGACAGCCACAGCATGGCGTGGCCGACCTTCTCGCGCAGTTCGATGATGAAGTCGGGTACAGGCACCGGGTAAGCCTAGCCAGGGAGGGTGCGGCAGGGCCTCTAGGCTGGCGCCATGGAACACCGACCCCGGGCCCTGGCGCAGCCGGCGATCACCCGGGTCGCCGGGTGATCCGATGACGCAACCGAGCATGGCGCAGGGCTGCTACCGGCATCCGGACCGCCCTACGATGATCGCCTGCCAGCGCTGCCGGCGTCCGGTCTGCCCCGAGTGCCTGGTGCCCGCCCCGGTCGGCGTGCAGTGCCCCGAGTGCGTTCGCCAGGGCCACCGGGTGACCCGCACCGGCGTGGGCCCGCTGGGCGGACACCGCTCGGCCAACCCGCAACTCACCACCTGGGTGCTGATCGGGCTGAACCTCGCCGTCTTCGGCCTGCTGCTGGCCACCGGTGGCGCCGACAGCCCCTGGGCGGAGGTGCTGGCGATCACCCCGCTGGGCACCTGCCTGGCCGGCACCGGTCACTACTACCCCGGCGTCACCGACGCCGCCGCGTGCGCCGCGCTGCCCGAGGCCACCGGCTGGACGGCTGGGGTGGCAGCGGGCGCCTGGTGGCAGGCACTGACCAGCGCCTTCGCCCACACCGACCCGATGCACCTGGGCAGCAACCTGCTCAGCCTGTGGTTTCTCGGCCCGCCGCTGGAGCAGGTGCTGGGCCGAGCCCGGTTTCTGGCCCTCTACCTGATCAGCGCGGTGGGCGGGTCGCTCGCGGTGATGTGGCTGGCCGACGCGTCGTCGTCGGCGCTCGGGGCCTCGGGTGCGATCTTCGGCATGCTGGGCGGGTTGCTGCTGCTGGCCCGCAGGTTCGGCGGCAACTACCAACTGATCGGCGGGCTGCTGGCGCTCAACCTGGTGATCACCTTCGCCAACACCGCCGCCATCTCGTGGCAGGGGCATCTGGGCGGCCTGCTGGCCGGCCTGGCCGTGACCGGGGTGCTGCTGGCGGCACCCCGCGGGCCGCGCCGATCGTCCTGGCAGTGGGCCGGGCTGGCAGCGCTCACCCTGCTGCTGCTCGGCGGCATCGCGTGGCGGGCGATAATGCTCGGGTGAGCGTACACGACCTGGCCCGGCTGCTGCGCCGACGGCGCTGGGCCGTGCTGACCGGCGCCGGAATCAGCACCGACTCCGGCATTCCCGACTACCGCGGCGCCGGCGCGCGTCCGACCAGTCCGATTCAGTACGACGACTTCGTGAGCACCGCACAAACCCGTCAGCGCTACTGGGCGCGCTCCCTGCTCGGCTTCCGCAGCTTCGGCGCAGCTCGTCCCAACCCCGGGCACCGCGCCCTGGTCACCCTGTCCGATCACGGCCTGACCACAGTGATCACCCAGAACGTGGACGGCCTGCACCAGGCCGGCGGCAGCCGGTCGGTGGTCGACCTGCACGGACGCATCGACCGGGTGATCTGCCTGGGCTGTGCGGCGGTGTCATCGCGGGCGGCGCTGCAGCAGCGACTCGAGGCGGCCAATCCGGGGCTTGAGGGCGAGGTGCCTGCCAGCCGGGCCGAACTGGACGACACCCGGCTGCGTCCGGACGGCGACGCCGTGGTCGACCGCTGGGGCGACTTCGTGGTGCTGCCCTGCCAGCGGTGCGGCGGCGTGCTGAAACCCGACGTGGTGTTCTTCGGCGAATCGGTGCCGGCAGCTCGGGTGGCCACGTCCTACGCCGTGGTGGACGATGCCGAGGTGCTGTTGGTCGCCGGGTCGTCACTGACGGTGATGTCGGGCCTGCGGTTCGTCCGGCACGCCGCCCGGGCCGGCAAACCTGTGGCGATCGTCAATCGCGGGCCCACCCGGGGTGACGATCTGGCCACCGTGCGCATCGACGCCGGAACCTCCGAAACCCTCACCGCGTTGGCCGCCAACCTGTGAATCCGGTCTCGGGGCCGGGCTGGCTAGCCGATTTGTCGTAGGGTGGGCGCAGCATTCGGCCGATCGGGGAGGTGGGGCCGTGAGCAATTCATCGGCACCGCCACGCCCGCTATCGAACCCGGTCAGCGGACTGTTGCGCGGCATCGGGTTCTTGATCACGGGAGCGGGACTGGTGCTTCGGCGTGCCCGACTCTTCGGTCTCGGCCTGGTTCCGCCGCTGATCACCAGCCTGGTGTTCATCGTGCTGTTCGTCTGCGCCAGTTGGGTATCCCAGCAGGTCGCGGTCTGGGCGACCCCGTTCGCCGAGGGCTGGAGCGGGGCCGAGGCACTGCGCGCGCTGGTCGCGCTGCTGGTGGTGGTCACCAGCGGACTGCTGCTGGTGTTGCTGTTCACGGTCACGACCCTGGCTCTCGGCGCTCCGCTCTACGACCGCATCTCTGAAGAGATCGACGCCCACGCCGGCGCCTTTGTGCGGCAACCGGACGAGACGCTGCTGCGCGCCGTCTGGTCGACCCTCAAGCATCTGGCCAAGGTGGCTGCGATCACCATTCCGGTCGCGCTGCTGATGCTGCTGGTCGGGCTGATTCCCGGCGTCGGCAGCTTGCTGGCCGGGGTCGGCTCGGCAGTGTTCGGCGGCTGGATGATCACCCTCGAGATGGTGGGCTCAGCGGCCGGACGGCGCGGCATTCGCACCCTGGGCCAGCGGCACCGGCTACTGCGGAACGACCCCTGGCTGGCCCTCGGGTTCGGGGTTCCGACGTTCCTGCTGCTGTCGATGCCCGCACTGGCCCTGCTGCTCTTCCCGATCGCCACCGCCGCCGGCACCCTGCTCACCCGCAAGCTGGTCGCCCAGGTCTCTTGACTCCATGGTCGGCATCGGCCGACCATACGGCAATGGCCGACCATTCACCGTCCGACGCCCTGCCCGACTACGGCCTCGCCGACCGGCTCGACCTCCAACACCCGGCCCAGTACCGGGCGTTGTTCGAACCCACCCGCACCCAGATCTGCTCGTTGCTGCTCGAACGGGCGGCGACCACGTCCGAGCTCGCCCAGGTGCTGGGCAAACCCAAGGGAACCATCGGCCACCACCTCAAGGTGCTGGCCGACGCCGGCCTGGTCACCGTGGTGCGCACCAAGCGGGTGCGGGCCCTCGAGGCCAAGTACTACGGTCGCACCGCGCGGGTCTTCTGGTACGACCGGACCCACGACGCGATCGGGCAGGAGGAACGGGTGCTGGCCGCGACCCTGGCCGGCGTCCGGGCCGCCCTCGATCGGGACGCCTTCGCCCTGACCAACGTGCGCTACGCCCGGGTGGCCGAAGACCGGGTGCGCGAGTGGAACGAACGACTGCTGGCCCTGCTGCTCGAGTTCGCCGCCGAGCCGCCGTCCGGCGCGATCACCTATGCGATGACCGTGGCCCTGTACGCCACCGACCGCGCCCCGCTGCCGACGTCGGAGCCGGACCAGTGAGTGAGCCCAGCAGCCTCGGGCCCAACTACCGCAAACTGTTCGGCTCGGCCGTCGCGGCCAACCTCGGCGACGGGCTGATGTCGATCGCCCTGGTCTGGCTGGCCTCGGCCGTCACCCGGGACGCACTGCTGATCGCCCTGATCGGCGTGGCCGGACGACTGCCCTGGCTGATCGTCAGCCTGCCGGCCGGCGTGATCAGCGACCGCTTCGACCGCCGCAAGCTGGTGGCCTGGATGGACGTCTGCCGGTTCGTCGTCGTCACGGCGCTCGGGTTGCTGGTGCTCGCCCACCAGGCCGACCTGCCGACCCCCGAGCAACTGGCCGCCGGAGCGGCCGAGCCGGCGGGCGGCGCCGTGCTGCTGACGGCACTGGGCCTGGCGTCGTTTCTGCTGGGCTGCGCCGAGGTGCTGCGCGACAACACCGCCCAGACGCTGATGCCCGCACTCGTCGACAAGGCTCAGCTCGAACGGGCCAACGGACGGCTGTGGGCCGCCGAGACGACCATGAACAGCTTCGTCGGCCCGCCGCTGGCCGGGGTGCTAATCACCGTCGGCCTGGCCCTGCCGTTTCTGATCAACGCCGGCCTGCTGGCCGTCAGCGCCGCCATGGTGTTCGCCCTGGCGGGCACGTTCACCGCGCAGTCGTCGATGGAACGCAGCCCCCGAATCGACTTCAAGGGCGAGATCGCCGAGGGCTTCGGCTGGCTGTGGAACCACCGGCTGATTCGTACCCTGGCCATTCTGCTCGGATTGCTCAACATGCTCAGCAACGTGGCCCTGGTGAACGGCGTGCTGTACGCCCAGGACGTGCTCGGGCTCTACCAGGGCTGGCAGTTCGGCCTGGTCACCACCGGCTTCGCGGTGGGCGCCGTGGCGGGCTCGCTGACGGCCGCCACGGTGTCGGCACGACTCTCGCCCGGGGTGACCCTGATCGTATCGATCACCGGCATGGGCGGCTGCCTGCTGCTGATGGGCCTGGCCCCCTCGGCGCTGCTGTTCTGGGCCTGCGCGGTTGCCGAGGGCGTGTTCGTGGTGCTCTGGAACGTGATCACCGTGTCGCTGCGGCAGCGGCTGATCCCCGACCACCTGCTCGGCCGGGTGAACTCCGTGTACCGGTTCTTCGGCTGGGGCACCATCGCCATCGGCACCGTGCTGGGCGGTGCGCTGGTGAATCTGGGCCAGCCCTGGCTGGGCCGCGGGTGGGCGCTGCGAACGGTGTTCCTGCTCGCCGGCGCCGCGCACCTGGCGCTGATCGGCTATGCCGCCACACGGGTCAACACCGACCGCATCCGGGCGGCGGAGGCCGCCGCGGCGGTCGAGCAGCAGGCGTCCTCCTGACCGGTGACACTCAGTCTCGCCGACGCGCTCACCCCGCAACGGTAGCCTTCGCGCCATGCCCTTTGCATTGCCCGCCGGAGACGACTCCTCCACCACCGGGGTGCAACTGCGCATCGACACCCCCCGGATCTTCACCCTGACCACGCCGTTGTGGTACGCGCCGCGGCGGTCACTGTCGCCGGTGCTGGACGCCGCCCTGCCGCCGACGCCGTCCGATGCCCCCGATGAAGCGCACCGCTGGCTGAAGATCGGCGACGAGAAGACCCCGCCGACCACCGATCTGGGCAGCGTGCCCGGCGTGCTGTGGGGGTTGATCGCCAGTTACGGACGGCACACCCTGGCCGTGCTGGTGCACGACCAGTTGTGCGACCACAACGAGGCCGGGCCGTCCGACCAGCGCTTCGTGCGCCGCACGGCCGCCGACGAGATCTTCCACCAGGCCAGGCGCGACCACGACCCCGATCGTCCGGACTTTCAGGCGCCGCCGTTCCGCTCCCTGGTGCTGTGGGCCGGGGTCTCCGCGGGCCGCTATTGGACGACGCGCCGAGCCGGCTTCGCGGCGCTGGCCGGCGCAACCCTCGGGCTGTGGGTGGCCGGATGGTGGGCGTTGCAGTCGGCACCGGGCCCGGCTCAGCCGCTCGCCGCGTGGGTGCTGCTGCTGGCGGGGTTGGCGCTGCTCGGCGTGGCCGGCTGGGCGGACGCCCGGGTGCGCGCCACCGGGCGTCGGGGCGACCGGTGGGTCGGGCGGGCGCTGGTGGTGGGGGTGCTGCTGCTGCTGGCGTCGTCCGCCTGGGCGTCAACGCCCTGGCCGCCGCTGTTCGGCTTCGTCGTGCCGGGCTGGCTGGCGCTGCTGGGTGGGTTGGCCTTCCTGGGGGGCTCAGCCGCCCTGGCCGCCTCGCCGGTGCGGCGTGACGCGCTGCTGCCGTTGCTGGCCGCGGTGACCGGGCCGGCGGTAGGGCTGGTGGCGGGCGTCACGATCGCGGTGCTGTACCTGTTGTGGATTCCGGACGTGTTCGCCCGCAACTCGTGCGGGCCGATCAACACCGTCGACTCACCGTCGAACACCCTGCGCGGGCCGCGCAACTGAGTTCAGCGCTCGCCCGAACTCGGGCCGCGGTTTGCCAGAAAGTCACCGTCGACCCGCGTCTCGGCAGCGGGGGCGAAGATGCCGTCAGTGTCGGGGGTGTCGTCCCACGCGGGCACGTTGCGGCTGCGGTTGGGGTTGATCAACGCGTCACGACTGAGCAGTTCACGCGAGGCGGCCCGGGCGGCCTGCTGACCGGTCGTACCCAGCGGCGGCAATGGACGAATCGCGGCGCGACGGCGCGCGAAACGGTGCTGGATCGTGAACCCCACTGCCAGCAGGGCTACGGCGACCAGCGAACCGATGATCATCCACAGGGGATTCATCCGGGGTCCTTCCCGCGGCCACGAGCCCGGCCGATTCACCAAACCGTAAACCAGTCCGACCCGCCCTGCAAAGGCACCGCGTCGAGGCGTGAGCCGGATCGCGGCCATCGGCCGGCCGGTACGACCTCACAGCTCGCGATAACGGCCCCGCACATAGGCCACCGGCGCCTGTTCCTCGTCGATCTCGACCTGTTCGACCACGCCCCGCAGCAACATCGACCAGCCCACTTCGACCGGCTGGTCGAGCAGCCGGGCGCCCAGCCAGCCGGGGGACGTGGCCAGCACCGGCCCCCAGTCGGTGTCGCGCCAGGTGGCCAGCCGAAACGAGCCGCCCGGCGCGGGGGCCAGGCCGGCCATCGCATCGGAGAGTTGCCGATCGGCGTAGCCGAGCAGGCTGACCGCCCACCGTCCCGACGCGCTGACGGCGTCGAATAGCCCCGACGCCGGGTCGATCAGACCGACCACCTCGCCGGGTTCGCCGTCGGCGACCAGCATCGACGACACGGTGAGCCCGACCGGGCCCCGCCCGGTGTGGGCGGACCAGATGGTGACCGGGGCCGGCAGCCTGCCGCGAAACCGCCGCAGCGGGCGCCGGGGCTGGCCGTTCGCCGCGAACGGGTGGGTGTCGTGGATGGTCACCTGCCCAGTGTGTCAGCCCGTCGTGGGCAGTCGGTCAGGCATCCGAAGCAGAACCGGCGATTAGTCGCTGGCGGTCGTCTGCTCCTGAACCTCGGCGGCCTGACCGGCGCCGCTCTCGGTGGCCGTCGCCGTTGCCGTTGCCGTCGCAGTTGCCGTTGCCGTCGGCGTGGCCGTGGGTGTTGCCGTGGCCGTGACAGTTGCCGTCGGCGTCTGGGTCGCCGTCGCACTCGCGGTCGCACTGGCCGTCGCGGTCACCGTGGCCGTTGAGGTGGCCGTCGGGGTCGCCGTAGCCGACGGGGTGGCGGATGTCGTCCGGCTGGCCACCTGGCCGACCGTCGTTCCGCTCTGGCCGTTGAGGCTCTGGCCGCTGGCCGATTCCCAGCCGGTGATGACGACCAGGGCAACCGCGAACGTCGCCGCCGCGGTGACCAGCATGCCGCCGGCGACGGCCCAGGGGCTGCGCCACGCCGACTGTTTGGCGCTGCGGCTGGACGTGTCGCGCGCGGCCTCGTCCGGCGTGCTCTGCGCCTCGGTGTCGCTGGTGCCGTCACGCAGCACGATCTTCTTCACGCCGTCGCGGGTGTGCTCCAAGCCCTTGGTGTACAGGGTGCCGGCGATGGCCGCCACCACACTGGCCAGGGCCGCACCGATCAGGGTGCCGGCCACGCCCAACTGCGAGCCCACCGCGGCGGTGGTGACAGCAGCCAAGGCACCCCCGGCGAGCTGGGGCACGTTGAACAGCTTCGAATTCTCGGTGGCTTCGGTCTTGTCGGTAGTCTTCGTCTTCTCGATCGTTTCGCTATCAGTCACTGTCACTCAAATATGCTTGCTTGGTTTCAACCCCGACCATCCAGAGTAGTCACGGTGACCAATAATCCCAACCTTGGCGTGTCGCAGCCTGAGAGTTTCTATGAAAAGGTCGGCGGGCACGCCACCTTCGCGGCCCTCGTCGACCGCTTCTACGCCGGCGTGGCGAGCGACCCACCACTGCGTGCCCTCTACCCCGAGGACGACCTGGGGCCGGCAGCGGTACGGCTGCGGATGTTCCTCGAACAGTACTTCGGCGGGCCCAAGACCTACTCCGAACAGCGCGGGCACCCGCGGCTGCGGCTGCGGCACGGCCCGTTCGCCGTCACGCCCACCCAGCGTGACCGATGGCTACATCACATGCTGGACGCCCTGGACTCGCTGGCGCTCGACCCCGACGACGACGCCGAACTGCGCGACTATCTCGTCCGCGCCGCACAGTTCATGGTGAACAGCTTCGACGAGCAGTGAAGCCAGGGAAGCACTGATCAACGCGTCCACCGCTGGTTGAGCGTGTCGAAACCCCTCGTGAGCACACCCCGTTCGAGGTCTCGACAAGCGCGACCAGCAAAGAATCAGCGCCTGCCCAGCGCCGGCCGGAGCCCGCATCGCTGGTCAGCGTTTCAGCGGCGCGTACACCCCGGCCCGGTCGGCGATGATCCGGGCGATCTGACGGGCGGCGTTCGGCTTGGCGACCCGACGGCTGGCCTGAGCGGCGGCCTCGAGCGCGGCCGGATCGGTCACCCAGCGCCGCACGGCGTCGACCACCTGATGCGGACGGGGCGCCCACACCCCGGCCTGCTTCTTGACCACGTACTGCACGTTGCCGTCCTCTTGGCCGGGCAGCCGCGAGTAGAGCACCAGCGGCAGGCCCGCGATGAAGCCCTCGCTGATGGTGCCCGGGCCGGCTTTGGTGACGAGCATGTTCGAGGCGGCCATGAACTCGGGCATCTGGGTGGTGAAGCCGTAGATGTGGTGCGGCATGGTCCAGTGCAGGCCGCGCAGCCGTTCCTGCAGCCCCTCGTTGCGGCCGGCAGATCGCCACCAGGGTGGCGTTCAGGCGGGCCTCGTTGATCGCCTTGACCACAGCCTCCATCGGCCCCATGCCGTCACCGCCGCCGACCACCAGGATCACCGGCAGGTCGCGCCGCCAGCCTTGCTCGTCGCGAAAGGCCATCGGGTCGTCGGGCGGCACCCGAAAGCGCTCTGCCGTGGGCAGCCCCACCACGCGCACATTGCCTGCCGGAATGCCGTACTCGGTCGCCACTTCACGAGCCTCGTCGGTGGGCACCACCACCAGGTCGGCGCGCCGGTCGAACCAGAAGGCATGCGTGGTGACCATGTCGGTGACCACCGTCATGAACGGCGTCGGGTTCGATTTCATGATGCGCAGCATCGCCGTGTTCACCAGCGGGTGCACCGACACGATGATGTCGGCCGGATTCTCGCGGTACAGCCGCCGGATCGACCGCGCCACGTACGGGAACAGCAGCCGGATCACCGCTCGCGAGCGCCGCTTGCCGTCGGTGGTGCGGTACGAGATGGCCCAGGTCTCGGGAAATTTCGTCATCGGCGGGTAGATCTCGGGCGCATACCGCAGTGGGGCCGGCAGATAGTCGCGAAAGACGTCCACCATCTTGCAGTCGAAGGTGTCGGGAAACTCCAGGCTTATCGCCTCGATCATCGCCGCGGTGGCCGACCGGTGCCCGCCGCCGGTGTCGGAGAACAGGAACAGCACCCGCTTGCGCGCGGCCGACTCGCCCATGACTCTCCTCGCTTACCGACGCCTCTCCCGCCCAGCACCCTACCGCCGCGTCCGCGCGGATGCCCGCCCGTCCGGACGTCCGCCCGGGCATCCGCCCGCCCGTCCGGACGCTGCGACGTTGCGTAGGTTGTGGCTCATTGCGCAGGGTGCACCGTGCGCAATGAGCCACAACCTACGCAACGTCACCTATCGGGCCGCGCGGGGCTGCGGTGGGGGCGGGACGCAGCGGGGGGCGGGTGGGGCTAGATGACCAAGTCCCAGGGGGTGTTAGTGGTCGTAGGCGACCAGGTTTCTTCTGGCTAGGGAGTTTGCTTGGTGGTTGTGCCAGATGGCGGTCGTGAGGGCGAGGATGCGTTGCGCGACCCGGGCGGCGACGCCGGCTGGGGTGCGTCCGCCGTGGGCTTCGAGGTCGAGTTGGCCTTTCAACGTGTCGTTGACCGATTCGATGATTTGGCGCAGTGGTTTGAAGAACCGCTGGCCGGGTCGGGGCTTCTCTCCTTTACGGGCCGGGCGGAGCAGATCAATCCCGACCTCGGTCAGTCCGGTTTCGAACTCGCGGCCGCTGTAACCCTTGTCCGCGATGATGATCTGGCGTCGCCGGGTGGGCCGGTCCTGCAACGCCGCAGTGGAATCGAGCAGGTGCTTCACCACGTCACGTTCGTTGGCTTTCGCGCCGGTCAACGCCCACGCCAACGGCAATCCGTGCAGGGTGCACACCAGATGCAACCTGAGCCCCCAGAAGTAACGGGAATGGGACGCGCAATAGCCGTACTCGGCCCATCCGGCCAAGTCAGAGCGTTTCGCGGTCTCCCGAGACCGGCCACACTCCACCGGGGTGGAGTCCACCACCCACACATCATCACTCGCGACCGGCACATGTCGGGCCAGCTCGGCAGCGAGCCACGCCATGGTGCCGTTCAGCTTCCGCAACCGCTTGTTGTAGCCGGACTGACGCGGCAGATACGGAAACATCGGCCTCAGATGCCGGTGGGCGTACCGCAACCAGCGGGCCTCCGAGGTGTAACCCAGGAACGCCTGCATCACCGCCAACACGATCAGCTCAGCATCACTGATCCGCTCAACGAACCCGACCTCAGGCCGTTGCGGAACCTGTTCGGGATGAGCCTTCAACAGATCATCAGCAGTCACGTAGAGTGCAATCGCGAGGGTGTCCAGATCGGTGTCCATCAAAGCCTCCAGAGCTTGACATGGGTTAGCAACACCGACTCTGCGACACCCTCCCCTTCAACCCCCAGACGCCACACCGACCTTGGACTTACTCATCTAGGACGCGTCGACGTGGGTGGGGTCGAGCACTCGGCGCAGGAAGGTCTTGGTGCGCTGGTGCTGCGGGTTGCCGATCACGTTGTCGGGGTGACCCTCCTCGACGATCACGCCGCCGTCCATGAAGATCACCCGGTCGGCCACCTCGCGGGCGAACGCCATCTCGTGGGTGACCACCATCATGGTCATGCCCGACTTGGCCAGGTCGCGCATCACCGCCAGCACGTCGCCGACCAGTTCGGGGTCGAGTGCCGAGGTGGGCTCGTCGAACAGCATCAACTCGGGGTCCATACTGAGCGCCCGGGCGATCGCCACCCGCTGCTGCTGACCGCCCGAGAGTTGGGCCGGGTAAGCATCGGCGCGCGCCCCGAGGCCGACCTTCTCGAGGTTCTCCCGGGCGGTCGCCTCGGCGTCGGCCTTGCTGCGCTTGAGCACGTTGATCGGGGCGATCGTGCAGTTGTCGAGCACGGTCAGGTGCGGGAACAGGTTGAACTGCTGAAAGACCATGCCCATCTTGGTGCGCAACTCGTCGACGAAGGCGTCGGGGTCGGTGATCTCTTCGTTGAGGATGAAGATGCGGCCCTTGGTCGGCTGCTCCAGCAGGTTCACGCAGCGCAGCAGCGTCGACTTGCCCGAACCGGACGGGCCGATCACGCAGACCACCTCGCCGCGGTGAATGATCGTCGAGATGCCCTTGAGCACCTCGACCTCACCGAAGCTCTTGTGCAGGTCGTAAATCTGGATCTCGTCGTCGCGCAGGCCGGTCGGAATGGTGGGGGTCTCGGTCATATCAGCGGGCCTTTCGAGCGTTGGCTTCCATGCGCTTGACCACGAAGGTGAGCGGAAGCGTGATCACCAGGTAGCACAGGCCGGCCACCACCAGCGGCGTCAGGTTGGAGGTGGTGCTGGCGAGTTCACGGCCGTACTTGGTGAGTTCGTAACCGGACGCCGACAGGCCGAGCACATAGACCAGCGACGAGTCCTTGACCAGCAGGATCAGCTCATTGGTCAGTGGCGGGGTGACGATGCGGAATGCCTGCGGGAGGATGATTTTCTGAATGGCCATGCCCTGGGGCATGCCGAGCGATCGCGCTGCCTCGGTCTGACCCTTGGGGACCGCCTGGATGCCGGCCCGGATCGTCTCGGCCATGTATGCCGCAGCCACCAGGCCGAGCGCCACCCATACCGTGCCGTAGGGGTCGAAGGGAATGATCGCGCCGGGAATGGCCAGGGGCAGCAGCCCGAAAGCCATGAACACGATGATCGCCGGAACGCCGCGGAAGAACTCAATGTAGATGCTGGAGAGCCAGCGGTACGGGGCGACCTGCGACAGTCGCATCAGAGCCAGGATCGTGCCTACCACCAGGCCGAAGACGAAGGCGCCGATGGTGTAGACGATGGTGTTCTTCAGCGCGATCAGCAGTTCGACACTCAGCGTGCGCATCACCAGGTCGGGACGGAAGAAGACCCGCTGAATCTGGCCGCCGTCGGCGAACAGGATGATGGCCAGCACGAACAGACCGAGAACGGCGTATTGGATGCGCCGGCGCCGGATGGCTCGTCGTCGCGGTGACCTGCGCCGCCGTTCGGCTACGGGGTCGAGTGTTGCTGCGGTCATCTCGGTCCTCTCACGACGATTGATCGGGCAGTGCTGTGCTCAGGCCCACATTGTCCGGACCTGAGCACAGCGGTGAACCTCACTTCGGGGCGTCGACCCCGAACCACTTCTTGAAGATGTCGTTGTACGTGCCATCGGTCTTGGAGGTCTTCAGCACCTCGTTGATCACGGCAATCAAAGCGGTGCCGCTGGCGTCGTCGCGCTTGGCCATCAATCCGTACTGCTCACCGGTGTCGAACTCGGCTGACACTTCACTGGTCGGGTTCTCCTTCGCGTAGTCGAACACCACACCGTTGTCGTTGACGGCACCGTCGACGCGGCCCGACAGCACCGCGGCCAACTGGCTCGGCATGTCTTCGAAGACGACGATCTCGTAGCCGTTGGCCTCTGCATTGGCCTTGGCGTAGTCCTGGCCGGTGGTGTCGGTCTGCACGCCCAACTTCTTGCCCTTGAGGTCGGCGAGGCTGGCGATGCCCGACCCGGCCTTGACCAGCAGCGCCTGGGTCGCCTCGAAGTAGGGGTCGGAGAAGAGGATCGCCTTGGCCCGGTCTTCGCGAATCGTGGTCGCGGCCGCAGCGGCGTCACACTTGTGCGCGGCGAAGGCCGCACCGGAGGTGATCTGATCGAACGGCACGTCCACGATCTCCTGGGTCACGCCAAGCTTCTTGGCCACCAGATCCATCAGGTCGACGTCGAAGCCGACCACGTTGCCGCTGTCGTCCTTGAACTGGAACGGCTTGTAGGACAGGTGGGTGCAGACCAGCAGCTTGCCCGGCGTGATCAGGGTCGGCGCCGCAGCGGCGCTGCCCGACGGCGACGCGGTGGTCGGCGTGGAGTAGTTGGCGCAGGCGGCCAGCATGCTGAGGCTGAGGGCCGCCACGCCGGCAACAGCCGCACGCAGGGCCTTGAAACGAAAGCTCACGATTGTTCCTCCATAGATCGAAAGGTTGGCCGCATCCTGTCGCAGCTTTGTTACGGCTTCAATGCGCTGCGCCGATTGAGACCCCCTTGTGACCTTGCGGTGGCCTTGGGCAATCGACAGCGCAGAGGGCGGTTAGGGCGCCGCCCATGACCGCTCAACCCAACCAGCAGGCCCCGAGCCGGCTCGGCACCCTGACCGCACCCCTGGCCCGCATGACCGGCCGCGACGTGCACGAGGCACACCGCGTTGCGACACCGCTCGAACTGCTGATGGATCTGGCCTTCGTGGTGGCCTTCGGCATCGCCGGTGAGCAATTCGCCCACCTGATCGCCGAGGGGCATGTCGTCGCGGGCATGGGCGGCTTCGCCTTTGCCATGTTCGGCATCGTGTGGGCCTGGATCAACTTCAGTTGGTTCGCGTCGGCCTTCGACACCGACGACTGGGTCTACCGGCTCACCACGATGGTGCAGATGATCGGCGTGGTGATCTTCGCCCTGGGGTTGCCCGACATGTTTCACTCGATGGACGCCGGCGAGCATCTCGACACCCGGGTGATCATCGCCGGTTACGTGGTGATGCGCGTGGCGATGCTCGCCCAATGGCTGCGGGTCGCCCTGACCGAACCCGCCTATCGCGCAACGGCGATTACCTACGTGATCACGATCGCGGTGGCCCAGGCGGGCTGGGTGGTGGTCGCCTGGCTCGACCTCTCGCTGGGCGCGTCGCTGGCGGCGTCTGCGGTGCTGATCGTGGTGGAGATGCTCGGGCCCTATCTCTCCGAAACGCGCCAGACCGGAACACCCTGGCACGCCCACCACATCGCCGAGCGGTACGGCCTGCTGGTGATCATCACCCTGGGCGAAGGCGTGATCGGCACGGTGGCGGCGGTCGGCACCGCGGTGGGCGAAGCCGGTTGGAATTTCGAAGCCGTGGCCGTGGTGGTGGCCGGCATCGGGCTCACCTTCGGACTGTGGTGGATCTACTTCGCCACCGACTTCGGCGGGCTGCTGCACGCGCGGCGCAATGGATCCTTCGGGTGGGGGTACGGGCACCTGCTGCTGTTTCCGCCCCTGGCCGCGGTGGGCGCCGGCCTGCACGTCGCGGCCTACGTCCTCGCACACGAGGCGCACATCGGCATGGGCACGGCGGTCGCCTCAGTGGCCGGCCCGGTGGGTGCGTTCATGGTGGTCGGCTACCTGCTGGGCACCGTGCTCACCCACCGGTTGGACGCCCCGCACCTGGGGCTGGTCGGGGCGGCGGTGCTGGTCTGCGTCGCGTCGGTACTGCTGGCCCGCTCGGGGCTGTCGATGGGCGGTGCGCTGCTGGTCACCACCCTGGCGCCCTGGGTGGTGGTGCTGGGCATCGAACTGCGCGGACGGAGCGAAGCGTCAGCTGGGGAAGCGCTGATCAACACACCCACCGCTGGTTGAGCCCGTCGAAACCCCTAGGGAGAGCACCCTGCTCAAGGTCTCGACACGCTCGACCAACAAAAACCCGGCGTATTCCTCGAGACCCGCCGATCAACACACCCACCGCTGGTTGAGCCCGTCGAAACCCCTAGGGAGAGCACCCTGCTCAAGGTCTCGACAGGCTCGACCAACGAAAACGCGGCGTATTCCTCGTGAAGCGACACACGCGCCGTCCGGCCGAACTCGTCGGCACGCGGCTCGTTGATCGAACCTGCCGCGTCAGTACACCCGGTGGTGTCCCCCGGCGCCGCTGCCCCCACGGGCCAGCGAACCACGGACGCTTGCGCCGCGAACGGTCGCGGCCCGTCGAATCGGCTCGGCCTGCACCTGTTGAATGGTGCCCGCGAGAATGGCTGCGCGCACGGCCGCGGAATCATCGGTGAACATGTTCCCCCCCTGGATCGATGTCACCCACTAGGAAAGCACCGCCGGGCCGCAGCAGACTAGGCAGAATTGCGCAATCCGCGAAAACTGTTGCCGGAGCGTGACCTTCGGGAGCCCCTGACCGCTGGTCGAGCTCGAAACCCCACCGGAGCGGTCTCGCCAAGCTCGACCAGCCGTCAACGCACCTGCTGGGTCTGCTCCGGCTCGTCGTCGACCAGGTGCATCTCGTGCTCCAAACGACCCTCGACGTCAACCTTGGCCGCGCGGATGCGCGACCAGACGACGCCGCCCATGGCGACCAGCCCGGCCAGCGTGCCGATCGCGATGCGCAGCACCGGGTTGGCGCTCTCGCCCACCGACAGCGCCACCACGGCCGGCGCGATCAGCACCGCGACCAGGTTCATCACCTTGATCAGCGGGTTGATGGCCGGGCCCGCGGTGTCTTTGAACGGGTCGCCGACGGTGTCGCCGATCACGGTGGCCGCGTGCGCGTCGGAGCCCTTGCCGCCGAAGCGGCCGTCCTCGACGATCTTCTTCGCGTTGTCCCAGGCACCGCCCGAATTGGCCAAGAAGACGGCCATCAGCACACCCGCGGTGATCGCCCCGCCCAAGAAGCCGGCCAATGGCCCGACGCCCAGGCCGAAGCCCACCGCGATCGGTGCGGACGCCGCGAGCAGCCCCGGCGTGGCCAATTCGCGCAGCGAGTCGCGGGTGCAGATGTCGACGACCTTGCCGTACTCGGGCCGGGCCTCGTAGGTCATGATCCCGGGGATCTCGGCGAACTGCCGGCGCACCTCGAAGACGATCGCTCCGGCCGCCCGGGTGACGGCGTCGATGGCCAGCCCCGAGAACAGGAACACCGTCGCGGCGCCCAGGATCACGCCGACCAGGGTGATCGGCGAGACGATCTCGTAGGTGAGCATCGACTGGGTGATGGCGCTGCCGGCCAGATCGGTGAGCGAGCCCAGCGAATGATTCACCGCGTCGGTGTACGAGCCGAACAGCGCGGTGGCGGCAAGCACCGCGGTGGCGATCGCGATGCCCTTGGTGATGGCCTTGGTGGTGTTGCCGTCGGCGTCCAGCGCGGTGAGAATCGCCTCGCCCTGATCATCGACGTCGTGGCTCATCACGGCGATGCCCTGGGCGTTGTCGCTGACCGGGCCGAAGGTGTCCATGGCGACGATCACACCCACCGTGGTGAGCAGCCCGCAGCCGGCCAGCGCGATCATGAACATCGACAGGATCATCGAACCGCCCGCGATCAGGAAGACCCCGCAGATCGCGGCGGCGATGATGCCGGCGGTGTAGACCGC
Source organism: Micropruina sp. (assembly GCF_047602085.1). Taxonomy (GTDB): domain Bacteria; phylum Actinomycetota; class Actinomycetes; order Propionibacteriales; family Propionibacteriaceae; genus Micropruina. The sequence continues at coordinate 548,450 of NZ_JASGID010000002.1, read as the reverse complement.
CGACTCGAAACCCACCCCGATGCCCGACAGCACCACCGTGGCCGGGCCGGTCAGCGAGGTGCGCGCCACATGCACCGTGGGCTTGGAGTCGGTGCCGGTGAAGTAGCCGGTGAGCCACAAGATGACCCCGGCCAGCACGATGCCGATGGCCACCGACGCCGCCGCCATCAGCCGCGGGTCACCGGGCAGATCGCGGACCACCTCGGGCACGCCGGGCAGCCCGGCGAAACTGGACGGCAGGTAGACGAAGGCGGCGACAGCGGCCAGCACCGCGCCGGCGATCGCCGAGGTGTAGAAGCCGCGGTAGATCGCGCTCAGGCCCGACTCCTCGCCGCGAATTCTCGTGGTGGCGATGCCCAGCACCGCGGTGAGCGCACCGATCGCCGGCACCAACAGCGGGAACACCAGGCCCTGCTCGCCGAAGGCCGCCCGGCCCAGGATCAGCGCCGCGACCAGCGTGACGGCGTACGACTCGAACAGGTCGGCGGCCATGCCGGCGCAATCGCCCACGTTGTCACCGACGTTGTCGGCGATGGTGGCCGCGTTGCGCGGGTCGTCCTCGGGAATCGACTGCTCGACCTTGCCGACCAGGTCGGCGCCGACGTCGGCGGCCTTGGTGAAAATGCCGCCGCCGACCCGCATGAACATGGCCAGCATCGCGGCACCGAAGCCGAAACCTTCCAGCACCGACGGCGCCTGATCGCGATAGATCAGCACCACGGCGGCGGCCCCCAGCAGGCCCAGGCCGACCACGCTCATACCGACCACGCCACCGGTGTTGAAGGCGATCTTGGCGCCGCGCCGGCGTCCGTCGGGCTGCATCGCCGCAGCCGCGACGCGGACGTTCGCGCGCACCGCCAGCCACATGCCGAGGTAGCCGATGGCGGCCGAGAAACCCGCGCCGAGCAGAAAGAACAGCGACCGGCCGATCTTCACCGACGGGTCTCCGGGCAGCAGGAACAGCAACCCGAAGGCGATCACCGCAAAGGCACCCAGGGTGCGGAACTGGCGGTTGAGATAGGCCGACGCGCCCTCTTGAACGGCACGCGCGATGTCTTGCATGCGGGTGGTGCCCTCATCCTCGGCCAGCACCTTGCGGCGCAGCCACACCGCGTACAGCAGGCTGATCGCGGCAATCCCGGCGATCGTCCACACGATGGCCAGGCTCGTCGTGCCCAACTGCAGCATGAAGTCCTCCTCGACCCACGGCTTATGGCCGGGTTTGTTTGCACTCCCCCCGGTGCGGGAGATTGGGGGAGTCTACGGGTCAACCTAGGCGCCTGGCACCTCCCCCGCGACCCCACCCGATTTTGTGAACTATTTGGTTGCAGATTTCGAGCCGGTCTAGTTGGATTCAGAGCATGTCAGCCACCGCCATGAATCCCGCCAGCCGCGCCATTGCCCTGCATCGTCTCGCCACTGACGAACTCGACGTTCTGGTCGTCGGGGGCGGGGTCACCGGGGCCGGCATCGCCCTGGACGCCGTCACCCGCGGCCTGCGGGTCGGCATCGTCGAGGCGCAGGACTGGGCCAGCGGCACGTCGTCCCGCTCCAGCAAGCTGATCCACGGCGGCCTGCGCTACCTGCAAGCCCTCGACTTCAAGCTGGTCAACGAGGCCCTGCACGAGCGCGAACTGCTGCTCGACACCCTGGCCCCTCATCTGGCCAAGCCGGTGTCGTTTCTGTACCCGCTGACCAAGAAGTACGTGGAACGCCCCTATGTGGCCGCCGGCATCACCTTGTACGACCTGATGGCGCGGCTCGGCGCGAAGGCCACCTCGCCGTTCCACCGGCACCACACGCTGAAGGGCGTGCAGCGGCTGTTCCCCGACGTCCGGCCCGACGTGATGGTCGGCGCCATTCAATACTGGGACGGGCGGGTGGACGACGCCCGGCTCACCCTCACCCTGGTGCGCACCGCCGTGGAGTACGGCGCACTGGCCGCCAACCGGGTGCGGGTCACCGACTTCGTCAAGACCGACGGCCGGGTGAGCGGCGCCGAGGTGACCGATCTCGAAACCGGTGAGAGCTTCGCGATCAAGGCCAACCACGTGATCGCCGCCGCCGGCGTGTGGACCGAAGCCACCCAGGACCTGGCCGAGGCCGAGGGTGGCCTGAAGGTGCTGGCGTCGAAGGGCATTCACCTGGTGGTGCCCCGGGACCGGCTGGACGGCGACGTCGGCTTCATTCTGCAGACCGAGAAGTCGGTGCTGTTCATCATTCCGTGGGAGCGGTACTGGATCATCGGCACCACCGACACCCCCTACGTGCAGGACTTCACCCACCCGGTGCCGTCGGCGGCCGACGTCGACTACGTGATCGAGCATGCCAACGTGGTGCTGAGCAAGCCACTCACCCGCGACGACGTGATCGGCACCTTCGCCGGGCTGCGTCCGTTGCTGCAGCCGGCCACCAAGGGCGACGGTGCGCAGTCGACCAAGGTGTCACGCGAGCACACCGTCACCGAGGCTGCGCCCGGCCTGGTCACCATCGCCGGCGGCAAACTGACCACGTACCGGGTGATGGCCCAGGACGCCGTCGACTTCGCTCTCGGCGAGACCGGGGCCAAGCAGCGTCCGTCGCAGACCAAGGGCACTCCCCTGCTGGGCGCCGCCGGGTACCGGGCCCTGTACGCGGCCGCGGACACCCTGGGCGCCGAGTTCGGCTGGGACGGCACCCGGGTGCGGCACCTGCTCGACCGTTACGGCAGCGAGTTCAACACCCTGGTCGCCCAGTGCCGCGAGCAGGCCGACCTGGCAAAGCCACTGGAGCACGCCCCCGACTACCTGCGGGCCGAGATCGGCTACGGCTGCACCCACGAGGGCGCCCTGCACCTGGAGGATCTACTGGTCAACCGCACCCGGCTGACCTACGAGATCGCCGATTCGGGGCTGGCCGCCCTGCCCGAGATCGCCGACCTGGCCGCCGAGCGGCTGGGCTGGAGCGACGCGCGCCGTCAGGCCGAGGTCGACGCCTACACGGCGCGGGTGCAGGCCGAGCGGGCGGCGGCGAGCGAACCAGACGACGCCGCAGCGGCCGCGGCCCGCGGCGCGGCGCCCGAGGTGACCGACGCGGCGAGCGCCGGCTGAGCGCCTCACCCCGTAGCGTGCCGTAGGCGGCCAGTTCGCCATCGGCGCAGTGGGTGCGGGGCCAGAAGAAGCTGCGCGGGCCGTTGCCCTTTCGAGCCCGGCAGCAGGTCGTCCGACAGGTCGAGAGCATGGTGTCGACAGGCAGTACCGGACAGACCAGCACGTGGCCCTTGACCACCCCACGGTGATCGAGAAAGGCGATCACTTCGGGGGGCTCAGCATGACCTCGGCGGCGAGCCGGCCCTCGCTGATCACGCCGGCGATGTCGTTGTCAGCCACCCGGGCATTGGGTCCCCTCGAAAACCGTGTGGCATGTCACCCGCGGGGTGACGTAGCGGTTGACCCTCTTCCTTGGCACAATGACCCCGCACCACTCGAGTGACCTGAAGAGCACGGGGGGAATCTTCATGACACGCGATCTCGTGATCGTGAGCCAACGCGGACTCACTGTGGGGGACCTCTCCGCCGCAGTGGCCGCAGTCCATCAAGGCATGCCGTGGACGGTGGTCGACCGGGGGGATCGACTGGCCGTCCACCATTGCGACCAACCACTGATCGAAGCGTCGCCGTCGCAACGTCTGGACGACTGGGCCGAGGTGGCCGAGTTGTTTCCGGACGGCACCAAGGTGTTGTCACCGGCCTGGTGCACCACACTCACCGTGGCGCAGGACGCCGATCTCGCGCTCGGCATCGAGGTGGCCCGAGCGGCCGCCTGGCAGACCGACGGTGAGCTGGCCATGCTCCAACCCTGATCGGGCACCCGGCAACCGCGCGACCGTCCCCGGTTGCCAGGCACTGTGGCATGCCTCCACGATTGCTTCATGGGGCAGATTCGCGCGATGGCCGACGACGAGATCGAGACTGTTCTCGACCTGATCACCGCCGAGCAGGCAGACCCGTCCACCGGCACCTGCTACATCGGCACCACACGGGCTGAGTTGCGCCTTGAACTCGAGGAGTTGGACGGCTGGCCGGCCCGGGCCCTGGTCGCCATCGACGACGGACTCCTGGTGGGCGCCACCATCGCCGACGTCGACACCGAGCTGGGCCGCAGTTGGATCTTCGGGCCCTGGGTGCCCGGCGAGGCATGGCACACCTGGGCGCGGCCCCTGCTCGAGGCAGCCATCGAAGGCTGCCCTGCCGAGGTCACCAACCACGAGATCTCGGCCGATGTGGTGAACCGGCGCCTGGCCGAGCTCGCTGCGGGCCTGGGCTGGAAGACGTCGGTGCCCAACCACGTATTCCGGGTCACCGCCGACACCGTGACCGGCTGGCCGGCGGACGACCCCCGGGTGCGTCCGCCGCGGTCCGACGACTTCGCCGCCGTCGACCCGCTGCACGCCCTCGAATTTCCCGACACCTACCTCACCACCGGCACCATGCTCGCCGAGGGGACGTCCGGCGAACGGATCGTCGCGGTGAGCGAGGCCGACGACGGCCGGGTGGTCGGCTACGCATCAGGCCGCGTGCAGCCCGATGGCTCCGGCTACCTCGACTTCATCGCGATCACGCCCGATGCGCGCGGCACGGGCGCCGGGCTGGGCCTGCTGGTCACCGTCGGCCGCCGGATCGTCGAGCGGGCACCGCAGCGCGACGTCAACCTGACCGTTCAGCACCACCGGGCTCCGGCCATCGCCCTCTACCGCAGGCTCGGCTTCACCCTCGAGACCACGATCGTCGGCTACTCATCACCCGCGCTCAGCCGTTAGGGAAACCCTTCCGTCGCGCCGGTCGAGCTGGTCGAGACCCCGGTCATCATGCTGCGACAAGGGGTTTCGATACGCTCAACCAGCGCTGGGTGCGTTGATCGGCACCCGTAGGAAGACTCCCGGGCCAGCGATGCGAGGCCGGGCACGATGGTCGCCCAGCCGCGCCCGGCCCGCCGCCGGCCATCGGCCAGTAGGCTGAGAGCCGATGTCAGAATCGCTTCGCATCGCCTTCGTGTCGATGCACACCTCCCCCGCCGACCTGCCCGGTTCGGGCGACGCCGGCGGCATGAACGTGGTCGAGTACCACCAGGCGTTCGCGTTGGCCGAGTTGGGGCACAGCGTCGACCTGATCACCCGGCGCAGCGACCCCGGCCAGCCTGACGTGGTGCAGCTCTCGAACGCCGTCCGGCTGCTGCACGTGCCAGGGGGTCCGCCGGCAAAGCTGGCGAAGAGCCTGATCGACGCGCACATCGAGCAGTTCTCGGCCGGCCTGGCCACCCTGCGGCCCTATCACGTGCTGCATGCGCATCATTGGATGTCGGGCGTGGCGGCACTGCCCGTGGCCCGGTCGTGGGGTGTGCCGCAGGTGCAGAGCTTTCACTCGGTGGCGGCCCTGCCCGGCTCGGCGTTGTCTGAGGGCGAGCCTCCCGAATCGCCGGCCCGGGTGCCGGGCGAGCGCCTGGTAGCCACCCAGTCCGACCTGGTGATCGCAATCAGTGCGGCCGAGGCCCGCACGGTGGTGGAGCGCTGCGGCGCCGAACCCGACCGGGTCGTGATCGTTCCGCCCGGGGTGGATCGCACGGTCTTTCACGCCTCGCCAGCGTTGGTCGAGCCGGTTGGCACCAACCCGCTCGTCGAGCCTGCCGCGGGTCCCCAGGCTGCGGCCACGGCAACCTCGATCACCCAGGGTCACGGCAACGGCTACCTGCTGTACGCGGCCCGGCTGCAGCCGCTGAAGGGGCCCGACCTGGCGATCCGGGCACTCGCCGACGTGCCGGCCCAACTGCGCCCCGACCTGCTGATCGCCGGCGACGTGTCGGCGGACTTCGCGGCCTACGAAGCCGAATTGCACGCCCTGGTGGCCGCACACGACCTCGGCGACCGGGTCCGGTTCATCGGTCCACAGCCCCGGGAGCAGCTTGCCGCCCTGATGCGCGGCGCGCGCATCGTGCTGGTGCCGTCGCATTCTGAGACGTTCGGCCTGATCGCGCTGGAGGCCGAGTCGTGCGGAACGCCGGTGATCGCGTCCGCGGCCGGCGGACTGCGCGAGGCGGTGGTGCACGGCGAGACCGGCCAGTTGATGGATTCGCGGCAGCCCGAAGACTGGGGCACCGCGATCACCCGACTGCTGGCCAAGCCGCGGTTGCTCGACCGGATGGGGGTCGTGGCGCAGATTCACGCCCGCCGGTTCGACTGGGGCTGGACGGCGCGGCTGCTCGAGTCGCACTATCGCGAGCTGCTGTGACGTTCGAAGCGACGGACCTTTTCCAGGGCGTGACGCGGGTGGTGTTCGCGCATGCCCATCCCGACGACGAGACGCTGGCGACGGGCGCACTGATTCAGCACCTGACCCAGACCGGGGTTACGGTCGCCGTGGTGACCGCAACCCGCGGGGAGCGTGGTGAGGTGGTGCCCGGATCGGGCGCTCCCCCGGCCGGCAGCCCCCAGTTGGACGCCCATCGCGAGGGCGAGTTGGCGGCGGCGCTGCGGGTGCTCGGTGCGGAGGGGCCATTCTTCTTGGGCGAGCCGCCGGCCCGGGCGTCCGGCCGGCCGCCCCGGCGCTACGCCGACTCGGGGATGCGCTGGGTGACCCCCACGGTCGCCGGGCCGGGCGAGGATGCCGGCCCGGACGCGTTCACCTCGGCCCCGACCGTGGAGGCTGCTGCCGACCTGGCGGCATTCCTGGTCACCTGGAGCGCCGAGCTGGTGGTCAGCTATCAGGCGGACGGCGGCTACGGGCACCCCGATCACGTCCGCATGCATCACGTGGCACGGCAGGCGTCGGAGCGCACCGGAACCCCCTTTGCCGAAGTGATCTCGATCCCTCGCGACGGCACCCCGCCCGACTCAGCAGGCGTCACCTGGTACGACCGCACCGATCGGCTGGACGACCTGCTGCCCGCCCTGCACGCGCACGCCTCCCAGTTCACCGTGGACGGCCGCGACGCCGTCCACTCCGGCGGGCAACGGGAACCCCTGCAGCTCCGCATCGGAGTGCGGCCGCGCTGACCTGGGCCGGAATCGAATGGGCCGAGACGAACCGTCGCCTCGATTCACGGCGTCGCCGGGTTTCCACCGGGCGTGAAACCGAACCCCGGCCGCCTCCCCTCGCGGCGCGGCCTGCCACAATGACGCGGTGTTGAAAACGTCCGATCGATCGCTGCCCCCGCAATGGCTACTGCTGACCATTCTCGCGGGACTGGGCATGGTGGGGCCGTTCTCGATCGACACGATGTTCCCGGCATTCACCGAGATGGCGGTCGACCTCGACACCACCCCGCTGGCCCTGCAGCAGTTGATCAGCGTGTACCTGCTCTCGTTCGCTGTGATGAGCCTGTTTCACGGCCCGCTGTCAGACGCGGTGGGCCGCAAGCCGGTGATCCTGGTGGGCAGCGCCCTGTTCGTGCTGTCGTCCCTGGCCTGCGCCCTGGCACCCAGCCTGCCGCTGCTGCTGGTCGGACGCGCCGCCCAGGGCGTCAGCGCCGGGGCCGGCCAGATCATCAGCCGGGCGATGGTGCGCGACGTTTTCGCCGACGCCCGAGCCCAGCAGGTGATGAGCCAGATCGCGATGATATTCGGGCTCGCCCCCGCCCTGGCTCCGATCATGGGCGGCTGGCTGCTCGCCCACGGCGACTGGCGGCTGATCTTCTGGTTTCTCACCGCACTGGGCGTGGTGCTGTTGCTGCTGGTCTGGCTACTGCTGCCCGAGACGCACCCCGAAGATCGCCGCACGCCGCTGCAGGTCGGCCCGCTGTTCGCCTCCCTCTGGGCGGTGTGGCGCGACCCCAACGGGCGCCGGCTGGCCCTCACCGGCATGGTGAACTTCGGCGGCATGTTCGTCTACATCAGTGCCGCGCCCTACCTGGTGGTCACCTTGCTGGGCATGGGCGAGCAGGACTTCTGGGTGCTTTTCGTGCCGCTGATCTCGGGCATGGTGATCGGTTCCTGGTTCTCAGGACGGCTGGCCGGGCGGATGAACCCCCGTCGGATGACCACCCTCGGGTACTGGATCAGCCTGGCCGGTGGGGCCACCAACCTGGCCCTGATGCTGCTGCCCGCGGCGCAGCGGCTGCCCTGGGCAGTGCTGCTGCTGCCGGTGATCACCTTCGGCGTGGCGCTCGCCTTCCCGGTGCTCACCCTCGCGATGCTCGACCTGTTCCCGGCCAGCCGAGGCGCGGCCGGCCTCGGTTCAGAGCTTCGTGTCGCTGGTAGCCAACGCGCTGATCGCCGGGGCGCTGACCCCCGCTGTGGCGTTCTCACTGCCGTCGCTGGCGGCTGCCTCGTTGTGCCTCACGCTGATCGGGTACCTGCTGTGGCGGCGTCACCTGACGATGACGGAGCGGCGGCCGGACGGCTCGTGAACACCGGCGTCGCCGCGCTCCGCGGTCAAGCCGGCGCAGGCCTCGCTCAGCCAGCCTCTTCGAGCGTCTGATTGTTGATTCTCCAGCAGCGATCCGCAAGCAGCTTCATGTCTTCTGAGTTGTGACTTGTGAAGATGATCGTGCGGCCCTCGTCACGAAACTCGAGAAGCAGGCTGCGAACCCGCTCGATACTTGTGGCGTCGAGACCGTTGAACGGCTCATCAAGGATCAGCACCTGCTGCTCTTCCATGAATGCCTGGGCCAGCGCCAACTTCTGCTTCATGCCAAGCGAATAGTTCTTCACCTTCTGGGGCAGCCGAGGGTCCAGGCCGACGCGGAGCATCGCAGCCACCACGGCCTCGTCGGAGATCTTGCGCCGGATCCTTGCCAGCGAGCGGAGGTTTTCCACTCCTGTGCTGGTCGGCAGATATCCCGGCCGATCGATGATCACACCGAAGGACTCAGGAAAGTCCTTGCTACTGCTGAGATACTTCTCATCGATATGAACCGTACCGGAATCCGGGTCGACAAATTTGCACATCATCTTGAACAGAACGGACTTTCCCGACCCATTGTGGCCTTGAATTCCATAGATGCGGCCTTCATCAAAGGCGACATTGACGTTATTAAGAACGGTGGTTCCTCGGAACGATTTCGAGACACCCGTCAGGGTAATGAGCGCCATGGCTAGAGATTTCTTTCGCGAAGACGGGAGGAGTGAGCAAGGATGACGAACGTGAGTGCAGCCAGGAACAAGTCAGCCGCGGCGAGTTGTACCGTGATCTGCAGGACGGTGGGCCATCCGTAGTCGGCGTAGCCAATACCGTTGAGCATCAGCGGTAGCCACCCACTGGGGTTGAGTGGGGGTATCCCGAGGCCCATGATGAGTCCCGCGGCCACCAACGGCGCCGACTCGCGTCCGGTGATCCAACGGGCCAGAAACAACACCAACAAATAGAAAGCGGCTTGCAACGCCCCATTGACCAGATATTGATAACACTGGAGCGCCAATACCGGCGCCGGAACATCGTAGCTTCGATTGCCCACACCAGCAGCCACACTCAGCACAATAAGCACGATCACACCGGTCATGAATCCCATGGATATCAGTTGCCAACGGCCGAACCTGGTCGCCCACCAAGTCAGCGTCGAGCGGTGCCGAATCAATTCCGAATAGACCCCCTCTTGCAGTACATCATTGAGGCGGGCCGCATACAACCAGGCGGGCGCGAGGGACAAGAGTGCGAATGCGGCATATCGCCACAGCTGAGTCTGGCCGTATGCGCCTGCGAACAGGGTCTCGAAGACCACGCCGGCAACGGTCTGGGAAACGGAGGCCGACACGGCGAGCAGGACGACACAGCCCGATCCCACCACGAGGACGAGGACCCTTGCCGGCGGCAGCCTCAAGCGTTCGGCTGGTCGCACCAACACCTGCTGCGCCAGCACAGCCGCCGGCATCCACACCACCGCGACGAGCCCTGCCGCTACTGAGCCGTAGTCGGCGGCTGCCAGGTGGAGCAGCAAGCCGTCCGACAGATTGGCGATCGGCATACCCGTGGGTGTGCGAAACGTGATCAGGGTCCACAACCACAGCAGTGCCGCCAGCGCATATTGCCAAACACCCGCGGTCAGGTGAAGCCTCGCCACGGCGAGCACGGTGGCATACCCAGCCAGGCCAACTGCGAGAAAAATGCCCTGTCCGACGACGACCAGCGGCGGCGAAATACCGAGTTCGGCAATCGGGTGGATGGTCAGATCGGCGAGGCTCTGGTCGAGCGTCAATGAGCTCCATTCGAGGCTCCACCCCAAGGGAAAAGATGTGGCCACCCCCGCCGCGATCAACACCGCGACGAAGCCGAGCGCATCGACCAGCGCACGCACGTACCCCCTCAGCATCCAGTTCTGTCGACTGCCGAACCGGAGCATCACCTGGGGTTCGACACCGGCATGATTCACGGCGGCACTACGCAGCAGCCAGAGCGGGAGGACGAACGAGCACAGCAGATACGGATCACTGAGGACGCCGACAACCTGGTCCCACGCGTTCATCGCCAATCGTGAGTTGTGGGCCAATCCGCTTTGCGTCAGGCGGATCCACAGCGCGTAGAGCACGGCCACCAACGCCAGCAACAGGTGCCACATGCTGATCTGCGGCATCCCTAGGCCCCTTGGCGTGCCGGTGTCCGCAGTCGCGGGCGGCTTCACTGCCACGATTCCCATGACGTCGCCCTTCTGTGCACGACCGTGACGAGAACGGCGGCCAATGCAGCAAGAACGGCCAGCGGGATCATCGGCAGGCTCATGCTGGTCTGGCTCAGGTTGAACGGGAAGAACGCATTGGGCGACACCGGTGCCAGATTGAGAACGGCCATCACGAACAGCACAGCCACATGCACGATCCATGGAGTCGCCGTCGCGAGGAATCGGTTGGTCATCATGAATAGGCAAGACACAGTGATGACGGAGTACAGCGCACCCGTGGCACCGGTGAACAGCGAGTAGCCGAGGCCGAAAGCCACATCGCCGTACGCGAGCAACTGCGAGAACGTGAACGCCTGCAAGTCTGCTGCCTGGATCTGGGCCGCCGTGGTCAGCCCAGACAGTTCGGGACGCAGAGCCACGATGCCGAGTGACGGTTCAATGGCGAACGCCCAAACAAAAACCAAAAGGGGGACGACAAAACCAACCACGAAGCCCACCAGGGCAGCAGTACCGAATCGGTGACGGATCCCTGTGCCGATCGGTTCCCGGGTCCGCGTGTAGAGAAGGTACCGATGACTGATCTCGCCGGATACGACCGTGGCGTAGGGTAGCGAAACGATCAGTGGAAGAAGAAGGTTGATTGGCGAGAAGCCCATAACGAACCTGAACACATCGGCCGGGCTGCTCAGCGCATACCGGTCCGCCAGCAGCATTGCGCCCACGATGGGCGCGACGCCCGCAAACAGGGTCACCACGCCAACCGCGGTCCCGATGTAGGCTGACTGTCGGGCGAGGGTGGTACTCAATTTGTACATTCCTTCCCATCTCGGTGTGGATCCGCGGCATTCCGGGTCGCGGATCCACACCAGAGACACCGAACTAGCGTCAGTAGGCGCGGAATTGCCCACTGACCTGGACATTGACGAGCGTGTTCCAGTCGTTGGTGAAATGCAGCCTCGCCTTGGCACCCTTGCTGATGCTGTTGTTGAGGTACTTCGTCTGGTTGTCGTCGATACGGACCGCGGTGCCATCGGCTTGAGTGTCAGTGCGCTGAAGTGCCACCATCAGGGTGTAGCCGCCTCCGACGGTCCCTGACTTGATCGTCCCCTGAGCGCCGGTGGAGGTCTTCGTCTGGCTGCCGCTGTAGCCTTGCCCCATCATGGCCCCGACGGTCGTGTCATAGTTGCTGTAGGGTGGTCGATGCCCATGCTGCGGCACCAACTTCACCTGCGATGATGGCTCCCATCGCGACTGCGCCGCTGAGCCGAAGCGCTGTGTTCCGCTTCATTGTTGAACCTTTCGTCGTGCCAGGCTCGGCCAGTTCCGGCCCGGCTGAGACGACCGTAGCCATGCGGTTGGGACCGGCAACAGTAACGAAAGTTAAGAGCGCCGGAGAATCACGGGCCCATCGCAGGCAAAGTGTCAAGATCCACAATCCGCAGCTGAAGCGATCTCACCAATATCTGCGTGCGCGAACGGACGCCCAGTTTGTCTGCAATGCGATTGAGATACTGCTTAACGGAACCTTCAGACAAGTACATCTCGTCGGCGATCTGCTGGTTGCTCAGCCCTTGGGCGAGCCACATCAATAGCTCAGCCTCACGCTGAGTCACGATTCCAGACGATGCCTGGGTGTGAGCATCCTCACGGCGAACCGAGTCCACGAGTGCAAGCCGGACGCCAGGCGACATCGGCATCTCACCGGCGAGAGCGTCATGCAAGCCGCGGACCAGCCCCTCAGCTCCGCAGTCCTTCAACAGATAACCAGAGGCTCCAGCCCGCAGCGCTGCGACTATGTGGTCACGGGTAGCCAACGTTGTCAACGCCACGACCCGCGCATTCGGATCCGTCTCGCAAATCGCACGCGTTGCATCCACGCCCGACATCAGCGGCATTTTGAGGTCCATCAGGACCACGTCCGGGCGCAGCTTAGCAACAACGGCAACCCCCGCCTGACCGTCTGCGGCCTCCCCGATCAGACTGAACCCGGGGCGTCGAGCGAAGAACGCCCGATACGCGTCGCGCACCTCAACCTCATCGTCGACGACGACAACGGTCACCAAGCTGGGCACGATCCACGATCGTGGCCTGGATGCGGCTACACGGTGGCTCGCGCTCAGTTCCCCTTCTCTCTCACGTTCGACAATCGCGCCGACAGACGCCTCGCTCCGTGTTCGAAGTGGCCGGAAGTTAATGGCTCGACACTGGCCACACCGACAGGCTTCGTGTGCAGGTTCTTCACACCCGAAAGGCACCAAAATGAACCAACTCATCGCCGTCGCCGTAGTCAGTCTCATCGCGACCGCCCCAGCGGCCCTAGCGGCCCCAACAAGCAGGGATGCCTCCAACCGCTCCGCGAAGGTTGCGACCACGTCCGCAGGGCCCTGGTGTAAGGTCTTGCCGATTCTCTGCCAATGAGTACCAAATTGTTGATGCTGAACCAGCCATGACCGCGCCCGTGACGACCACCTCGCTTAAGAGGCGTCGACGGTCAATGAGGCTCGGCTTTGCCAAGGGCGGTTTGAGTCGCACCGCCCAACTTGCGATCAGCGTGCTGGCAGTGGTCAGCCTGATAGACGTCCCCAGCGAGGCCGGGCTTTTCGACGGCGGCCCGGCCGACTGGTGGAAGGTAGTGGCACTGGCAACCGGCTATCTCGCGGTTGGCCTCGCCCCCTGGCGCCCATGGTGGGCGGTCGGTGTGAGTGCGATTCCACTCATCATTCCGCTGGTCCACAGCGGTGGAGTGAAACCGTTCGCCCTGGTTCCCTGCCTGATCGCTGTTGCAGCCACGGCGTCCCGAGGCCAGCTATGGGCGCTGACGACTGCCTACTCCGCGTGGGCTGTCGCTTTGGCGCTGGTCACAGGCAACGACGTTTGGGGCTGGGGCTACGGAGTGGCCATCTTCCTGAGCGTGATTGTCGGTCTGGCCATCCGCTACTTCGTGGTCGAGCGCGCAGCCGCGCGGCGCACTGTCGCCGAACTGCAGGAGCGAGTCCACCGGGTCAGAGCCGATGAACGCGACCGCCTGGCACGGGAACTCCACGACGTGGTCGCCCACGAGCTTTCGGTGATCTCCCTGCAGGTGATGGCCCATGGTGACTCTGATGATGCCAGCCAGTTGCGTGCCGCGATGGCCCGGGTGGACAAGGCCAGCAAAGCCGCGCTAACCGAATTGCGCGCCCTCGTCGGTGTGCTGCGGGATCTGAACGCGAGTCACCCCTCAAGCCTGCTCGACGATGTCGGCTTCTTGTCCGTCAACCGCACCGCGGAGCGCATGATGGCTGACCTCAAAGCCCACGGATTCGCGCCCCTACTCGACCTCGATCCGCGCTCGGCCGACCTCAATCCGACTGAACAGACGACAGTGGCCCGCGTAATCCAGGAGGGCACCACCAACATTCTGCGCCACGCGCGACCGGGGTCTCCGTGTACTTTCTCGATCCAGTGCACCGCCGATCAGGTCAGAATCCGGGTCACGAGCTGCTTGGCGAGTAGCCGCGATACTCCCCTCTCCTGGCAGTCCAGCGGCTGGGGGTTGCACGGACTCCGGGAGCGTGTGGAACTCACTGGTGGCTACTTCGAAGCAGGCCCAGCCGATGATTCCTGGATCCTGACCGTCAACCTCCATCGGGAAAGTTGACCAAACGGCCGCCGACGCGCCGGTCCGTTCCTCCCAGCCGCACCATGGCAGCGCAGGACGACCAGATCCTGCGTGGCCCGCGTCATCGCCACATAGCGATCCACGGCACCGATGATGCCGGGTTCGAAGGCGTCGGAATCCACCAGCAGCACCAGGTCGAATTCCAGGCCCTTGGCGCCTTCGGCGCTCAACGAACGCACCCGGTCCGTTCCTGAATATGAGGGGTCACCGATGACGCAGGCGATGCCGTCCTGGTGTGCGGAAAGCCAGTCAGCGAGAATCTCCTCCCGCTCAGCAAGCGAAGCGTGCCGCACCGGACGCCCGGTACTGCGAATAGACATCGGCACCGTGACATCGGGCAATGCGGCCAGAATCACCGGTTCGGCCTCGGCCATCACCTCTTCGGGCGTCCGGTAGTTCACGGTCAGCGTCGACACCCGGACGTCGGCGAAGCCGACCCGCTCGAGCCGGTCGGCCCACGACTCGGTGAACCCGTACCGGGCCTGCGCCCTGTCCCCCACCACGGTGAAACTGCGGGACGGGCAGCGGCGCAGCAGCAGTTGCCATTCGGCGTCGGTCAGTTCCTGGGCCTCGTCGACGATGACATGCGCGAACGGCCCGGCCAGCGGATCGGCCTCGGCCGACGACAGCGCATCGTCGTGCACCAGCGAATCCCGGATGCTCGCCCGGTTGAGCAGCTTCAAACCCGACTCGGGGTCGTCGTCGGCGGCCAGGATGTCCTCGACCACGTCGTCCATGTAGGAACGATCCGCCGCCTCTTCGGCGCGCCGGCGGCGGTTGCGTTCCGGCGCCTCGGGATCGCCCAGCCGTTGCCGCATGGCGTCCAGCAGCGGCAGGTCGGCCACGGTCCACGGCGACCCCTCGGGACGCTTCAATGCCCGCACGTCGTCCGGGCTCAACCAGGGCGCACAGCGCCGTAGATAGGCCGGCACCGCCCACAGATCGGCGATCAGGTCGGTCGGTTCCAGCACCGGCCAAGCCCGCCGGAACTCCCTGCTCAGAACCCCATTGCCCTCCAGTGAACGACGGACGTCGTCGGTGGTCACCTCGTCATCGGTCGCCGCCGCGTCGAAGGCGTCGAGCAGGATCTCCAGCAACGCCTCCCAGACCTGCTCCTGCGCCTCGTTGTGCGGCGTCCCGGCATCGACCGACTCGAAGGCCTCCGCCCAGTCGGCGGCCCGGATGCGCAGATCGGCCCACGGCGTCTCGACCACCAGCGTCTTCGTCGGCGGCTCCTCATAAAGTGCGACGGCGGGCTCAACGGCTTCAGCCATCCGCGCCGACGACTTGAGCCGAGCCACCCCGGGGTCGGACTCGTCCACCGCGGCGGCACCTTCGGGCAGCAGGTCGCGCAACGTGCAGGTCTGGACGCCCTCCTCGCCCAGCCCGGGCAGGATGTCGGCGACATAGGCCAGGTACGCCTGATGCGGACCGATGAACAGCAACCCGCCGCGAGCACCGCCCAGCCGCGGATCGGCATAAGCCAGGTAGGCGGCACGATGCAGCGCGACCACCGTCTTGCCGGTGCCGGGTCCGCCGTCGACCACCAGCGCACCGGACGAGCCGGCCCGGATCACGGCGTCCTGATCGGCCTGCAGGGTGCCGAGCACGTCGCGCATCCGCGCCGTCCGCGATGCGCCGAGGCTGGCCAGGAAGGCCGACTGGTCGTCGAGTGCGGCACTCGGCGCGGCGGCGTCGGCGACGAAAGACTCGTCCCAGTAGTCGATGACGCGGCCGTCCATCCAGCGGTAGCGGCGGCGTTCGGCCAGGCCCAGCGGGTGAGCTCGGGTGGCGGCGAAGAACGGTTCCGCGGCCGGAGTGCGCCAATCGACCAGCAGTTGCCGTCCGATGTGATCGGTCAGGCCGACCCGTCCGATGTAGACCGGGTCGCTGCCGTCGGTGAAGGTCATCCGGCCCAGGCATGCCTCCCAGGCGAAGCGGCGCAACAGCCGCAGTCGGGCGCTGAGCCGGTGGATCTCCAGGTCGCGGTCGAGCGCCTGACGGCCGCGGCGTCCGGGCGCCAGCCGGAGTTCGTCGAGCCGGGCGGAGACCTCGGCGACCTGCTCGGCGATGCAATCAGCGATGCTGGCCAGATGCCGTTCGTCGGCGTCGATCAGGCGTGGATCGGCCTTGGCGGCGAGGCGTTCGGGAAGCTGAAAAGCAGTGGTAACCGGGGACATGACGGACGATTCTTCCCCCGGGTGGGGGTCTTGCAGCAAGCCCCCCGATGGGTTATAGCTTGGAATTGCAGGGAGAGCGGAAACCGGCGGGTGTAGCGTCCGCGGCTATGGCACCTGCCTATACCCACGGGCACGCCGAGAGCGTGCTGCGTTCCCACCGCACCCGCACCGCCGCAAACTCGGCGGCCTATTTGCTGGGCGAGTTGCGCCCCGGTCAAGCCCTGCTCGACATCGGCAGCGGACCCGGCACCATCACCGCCGACCTGGCCCGGCTGGTCGCGCCTGGGCGGGTGACCGCCCTGGAGACCTCGGACGAGATCGTGGCCCTGACCCGCACCGGCATCACGGGCGCCGGCGTCGAGAACGTCGATTATCTGGTCGGCGACGTGCACGCCCTCGACCTGCCGGACGACTCCTTCGACGTGGTGCACGCCCACCAGGTGTTGCAGCATCTGCCCGACCCGGTGCAGGCGCTGCGCGAAATGGTGCGGGTCTGCCGTCCGGGCGGCGTGGTGGCGGTACGCGACGCCGACTACGAGGCCTTCACCTGGTACCCGACGTCGCCGTGGCTCGATCGGTGGCTGGCCCTGTACCGCGACCTGGCCAGGCGCAACGATGGCGAGCCGGACGCCGGGCGCCGCCTGCTGAGCTGGGCATTGGCGGCCGGCGCCGACCCGGCGCGGGTGACGGCGACCGCCTCGGTGTGGTGCTACGCCGACGACGAGTCGCGCACCGCCTGGGGGCTGGGCTGGGCCGATCGCATCGTGCACTCGGCGGTCGCCTCGCAATCGCTGGCGGCAGGATTGGCCACACCGACCGTCCTCAACGAGATCGCCAACGCCTGGCGCACCTGGGCGGCCACACCGGACGGCTGGTTCACCCTGCTGCACGGGGAGTTGCTGATCCGGGTGTAACGCGAGCAAACAACGGTGGATCGGGTGCTGAGGGTGGTGCCCGATCCAGCGCACTGCGTGCGCCCGGACTCGACCACCGAGGCCACCAATGGGAGGGTTGGCCCATGCAGGACATCCGTCTGACCACCGTCACGCTGGGCGCACTCGATCCGGTGTCGCTGGCCCGGTTCTACGCGCGGCTGCTCAACTGGGAGCTGGGCCCGAGCGGCGACGGCACCTGGGTGGCCGTGCGCAACCCCGAGGGCGGCATCGGCATCGCCTGCCAACTGGAAAAGCAGCACGCCCGACCGGTATGGCCCGGCAAGGCCGGCGACCAGCAAATGCAGGTTCATCTCGAGATTCAGGTGCCCGACCTGCAGGCCGGGCTGCGGCACGCCCTGCAGTGCGGGGCGCGGATGGCACCCACCCAGCCACAAGCCGACGTCCGGGTCTGCATCGACCCCGCCGGGCACCCGTTCTGCCTATGGGTCGAGAGCTGAATCGACGGGTCAGGCAGTGACGTCGGCGACCGGTGCGCCGGTGAGCCGGATCAAGTCGTCCGGGGCGAGCTGAAACACCGCGTGCGGGTGGCCCGCGGCGGCCCAGATCACGTCGAAGCGGAACAGTTCGGTGTCGATCAACTCGACGCCGGGGTTGGCGTGCGCGACCGGCGAGACGCCACCGATCGAGAACCCGGTCGCCTGCTTGACGAACGCGGCGTCGGCGCGGGCCAGCTCGCCCACCTTCATCGCCACCTTGCCTTCGTCGACGCGGCGGTCGCCGGAGGTCATCACCAGCACGGCCGCGTCGTCCACCCGGCGTCGAAAGATGATGCTCTTGACGATCTGCCCCAGTTCGACGCCCAGGGCGTCCGCCGCCTCCTGAGCGGTGCGGGCGGTCTCGGCCAGCATCACCGGTTCATGCCGGTGACCGAGTTCGACCAGCCGTGCCCGCACGCGCCGGGCACCCTCGGGAAGCGCTGAGGTCACCATGTGCCCATCCTGCCCGACGAGGCGTCGTCCGGCGGCAGGTCTCGGCAGCTCACTGACCAGTGACGCCCACGAGGCCGCGAAATTACATCCGATTCGGGGGACGGCTGAGCCTCCCGAGGCGCAGGAAGCGCCGAATCGGACGTAATCTCGCGGCCTCTACCGCCGACTGCCGGCCAGACTCAGAACACCGGCAGCATCCACGACAACACCGGCGTGGACTGCAGGCCGACCACCAGGCACATGACGACCAGCATGCCGAGGCTCCACCACAGCACCTTGCGCAGAATATCTGACTCGCGCCCGAGCAGGCCGACCGCGGTGGCGGCGATGGTCAGGTTCTGCGGGCTGATCATCTTGCCCACCACGCCGCCGGAGGTGTTCGCGGCGACCAGCAGGGTCGGGTCGATGCCGGCCTGGTTGGCGGCGGTTTGCTGCAGGGTCGAGAACAGCGCGTTGGCCGAAGTGTCGGAACCGGTGACGGCGGTGCCGATCCAGCCCAGAACAGGCGAGAAGAAGGCGAACGCCGCGCCGGTGCCGGCGATCCAGGTGCCGATCGTGATGGTCTGGCCTGACAGGTTCATCACATAGGCCAAGGCGAGCACCGACGCGACAGTGAGAATCGAGTAGCGCAGCTTGACCAGCGTCGAAGCCACCTCTTTGAGCACTTCGCCGGCCGACACCCGGTACACGATCGCCACGATGATCATCGAGATCAGCAACGAGGTGCCCGGCGATGACAGCCACTGGAAGCTGTAGATCGTCGAGGCGCTCGCTGTGCCGTCGGCTTTCAGAATGTGCCCGTCCAGGCCTGGCCACTTGATCTTGATGTCGGTGGAGGCCAGCCACGCGCTGACCGACGGAATCAACTTGGTCACCGAGAACACGGCGATCACCAGCAGGTAGGGGAACAGCGCCATGAAGATGCGGCCACCGGTCAGAGCCGAGCCGTCAACCTTCTCGTCGTGCAGCTTCGGCAGCGCGGCGCGCTCCTTGTCGGTCATCGACGCCGAATTCGGCGTCACGATCGGCATGCAGTGAGGCGAGCGCTTCCGCACCACCCTCGGGCTTCCAGAACCGCATGAAGATGACCGCGGCGGCCAGGCCGACAAGCGAGGCGATGATGTCGGTCAGTTCGACCGACAGCCAGGTCGCCGACACCCACTGGGCCACCGCGAAGGCCACGCCGGTGACCAGCGCGACCGGCCAGAGCTGCTTGAAGCCACGCTTGCCGTCGGCCAGGAACACCAAGATGAGCGGTACCAAGAAGGCCAGCAGGGGGGTCTGGTGCCCGACGTAGGCACCGATGTGCTGATAAGGAATCTTGGTCAGGTTGCCTGCGGTGATGATCGGGATTCCGATCGCGCCGAAGGCCACCGGAGCAGTGTTGGCCACCAACACCACCACGGCGGCGCGCAGTGCCGAGAACCCGATCGCCATCAGCATCACGCCGGTGATCGCCACCGGCGCGCCGAAGCCCGCGAGCGCCTCGAGCAGGCCGCCGAAGCAGAATGCGATCAGCATGGCCTGCACCCGGGGGTCGTCACTGACCAGGGCGAATACCGCCCGCAGGTCTTCGAAACGGCCGCTGACCACGGTGATCTGGTAGAGCGCGATGGCCGTGAACACGATCCACATGATCGGGAACATGCCGAACACGGCACCCTGGGTGGCCGACAGCACGGCCAGCAGCACCGGCATCTGCCAGGCGATGACGGCCACCAGGATCGCCACGGCCACCGCGGTCAGGCCGGCCCAGTGGGCCTTCCAGCGCAGCCAGCCGAGGGTGACGAAGATGGTGATTAGAGGTAACAGCGCGACGATCGCCGAGAGCCACAGCGGCCCCAGCGGCGAGATCTGCGGAGTGAAGGTCATCGGGTTCTCCAAGTGGTGAGCAGGGACGTGAGTTAGGGCGGGTTAGGGCGATTCAGGTGGGCGGGTGAGTTCCTCCAGCAGCTCGATCGCGTGGCGGTAGCTATGCCCGGTGGCGCGGGACATGCCCAGCTCACAGGTGCGGTTGGAGGACAGATAGGCGTCGAAGCTGCCGCGACGCACCTCGGCGGCCTCGCGCGCGGTGGCCGAGG
Organism: Micropruina sp.; assembly: GCF_047602085.1. GTDB lineage: Bacteria > Actinomycetota > Actinomycetes > Propionibacteriales > Propionibacteriaceae > Micropruina. Next base: position 528,059 of record NZ_JASGID010000002.1, on the reverse strand, counting down.
CGGTCAACTCCGGGTGAAGCAGGCCGCGGTCACCGGCGAAGGCGCAGCAGCCGGCATCGAACGGCACGACCACGTTGTCGGCGCAGGCCGCAGCCACCGCGCGCAGGTGATCGACGTCGCCGGCATGGCGATCGGAGCAGGTCGGGTGCAAGACCACCGAACCCAGCCGGTGCCGGACGTCCAGCACCGGCAGCACCCGCTCGGCGACGAAGCGCGACGAGTCGAGCACGGTGAGCGCCTCGACCCGGGCCGCCAGGTCGTGATCGCCGGCGGCCTCCAGGTCGTGGCCCAGGGTGTGCAGGCCGTGGGTGCACGAACTGGCCTCGCAGACCACCGGCAGCCGGCCGTTCTCGCTGGCCGCCAGCAGTGCGGTGGCGGTCGTGCGGGCCATGGCGGCCGCGCCGTCGCTAAGCCCCTTCGACCGCCACACCGTGCCGCAGCACAGGCCGGGCAGCCCCGGCGGCAACCTCACGGCCACACCGGCCCGGGTGCACAACTCGATGAAGGCGCGGGCCGGGCCCGGGGCGTCCGACCCTTCGGACGGCTCGAACAGCTCGCCCATACACGAGGCGAAGAACACCACCTCGGCCGGTTCGCCACCGGCCGGCAACATGGCTCGCGACCGCCCGGGGCCGGGCAGGTCGTCACCGACGCGCGGCACCAGGTCGGTGGGCAGCACCCTGCGCACGGTGTCGGTGACGGCTGCCAGCACCGGCCCGGGCACCTTGTCGGCCACCGCGAGGCCGACCCGCAACGTGGCCAGGGTCGGCTCCCAGTGCTCGGCCAGCCCCACCCCCACCCGCTGCGCCACCCGGGGCTGTGCCTGCCGGCGATGCTGCTTCATGAACACGCCGGTGTCGATGCTCACCGGGCAGGCGAGCAGGCACAGCGAGTCGGCCGCGCAAGTCTGCACCCCCCAATAGGAATAGTCACCCTCGATGCCGGCCACCCCCGAGGCAGCGTCGCGCAACAGTGCGATGCGCTGCCGCGGCGTGGTGGTGACGTCTTTGCTGGGGCAACTCGGTTCGCAATAGCCGCACTCGACGCAGCGGTCGACCGCCGAGTCGACCAGCTCGGGAATCTTCAGGTCGGCCACGTGCGCCTTGGGGTCGGTGCCGATGATCACCCCCGGGTTCAGCACCCCGTCGGGGTCGAACAGCCGCTTGACCTGCTTCATCACGTCGTACAGTTCGACGCCGTACTGGCGCTCGACGAAGGGCGCCATGGCACGTCCGGTGCCGTGTTCGGCCTTCAGCGAGCCGTCGGCGCCGAGCACCAGGTCGACCAGGTCTTCGGTGAAGGCGGCCAGAGTGTCGATCTGGGCGGGGTCGCGCAGATCGGGGTCGATCATGAAATGCAGGTTGCCCTCTTTGGCGTGGCCGAAGATCACCGGGTCGCGATACCCGTAGCCGGCGGTCAGTTCGCCGAGCCTTCGGACGGTCTGGGTCAAGGCCGGCATCGGCACCACGATGTCTTCGAGCAGCGCCGTCGAACCCGGACGCCGGGCGCCCGCCACCGAGGTGTAAAGGCCCTTGCGCACCTGCCAGGCCCGGGCGCGGGCGACCGGGTCGGTGGAGAAGGCCGCCGGCCGGCCCAGCTCGGTGAGGCCGTCCAGCCGGGCCAGCACCGTGCTCAGATCGGCCACCGTGCCGGCCAGCTCGTCATCGTGCTGCGCGGCAGCCTCGACCAGCAGCGCGGTGTGCTGCTCCACCGCCAGCGGACGCAACGCCTCCAGCGGGTTCGGCAGCGCCTGGGCGACCCGCAGCGAGACCGCGTCCATCAGCTCGGCGGTGCGCGCGCCTGCGGCGATCAGGTCGGGCAGCGCCGTGGTCGCCTGGGCGATGGTGTCGAAGATCAGCAGGGCGGTCGACGCCCGGGGCAGCAGCGGCACCGTGGCGAAGGTGGCGGCGGCGATGAAGCCCAGGGTGCCCTCGGAGCCGACCATCAGATGGGCCAGTATCTGCACCGGCTCGTCGTGGTCGAGAAAGCTGTTGATGCCGTAGCCCATGGTGTTCTTCATCGAGAACAGGTGCTCGATGCGGCGCACCGAGTCGGCGTTGCCGCGCACCCGGTCGCGCAGCCGGGCCAGGCCGGCCCACAGCTCGGGTTCGACGGCTCTGAGCCGGGCGTCGGCGTCCGGCGCGGCGGTGTCGATGGTGGTGCCGCTGAGCAGCACCAGTTCGAGGCCGACGAGCGTGCGGTAGGTGTTCTGGGTGGTGCCACAGGCCATACCGGAGGAGTTGTTGGCCACCACGCCGCCGATGGTGCAGGCGATCTCGCTGGCCGGGTCGGGGCCGAGCATGCGCTGGTGGGGGGCGAGCCGCGCGTTCACCGCGCGCACCGTGGCCCCGGGCTGGCAGCGCACCCGGGCACCGTCGTCCAGCACCTCGATGTCACGAAAGCCGCCTCGGGTGTCGATCAGCACCCCGGCACCGGACGCCTGCCCCGACAGTGACGTGCCGCCGGAGCGAAAGGTGACCCCGACGCCGTGCGCCCGGGCCACCGCGACCGCCCGGGCCACGTCGGCAGCCTCCCGTGCCAGCACCACCGCCTGCGGCCGCAACAGGTAGTGCGAGGCGTCGTGTGCCAGGCGGGCAGTGTCGATCGACCGATCGCTCACCGGATCGTCGCCAAGGGCGTGCCGCAAGGCGGCGGCCAGAGCACTCATCGCGATCATCACCTCCCCGTGACGCGCAGACAGACACTGCGCCTGACGCACTTGAAAGTGTGGTCCGCAACGGCACGCCGCGTGCCGAATGACGAAAATTTCCCTGAAATCGTCGCCGCACTCGTCGCCGCGCCGACGACCACCGCGAGGGGCTGTGCCGGGCACTTGAACCCCAATAGGGCCGGCTCTGGCCGGTTCAGGGGTTCCGCCGAAGGTATTTCTGGGGCCCCAGGTCGATCCTGTAGCTGCCACCTGCATCGGAGGAGCCATGCCCGTACCCCGTAACGCCGCAGCCCTCGACACCCTGTCGAGGCTGCTCACCGAGGGCCACCACGACCAGCCCGCCGACCTCCTCGACTACGCCGGCCACGAACTGAACGAGCCCGAGGGCTGGCTCTGGCACCAGAGCCAGCCACAACCCGGCCTGCAGAATCCGGACGCCTATCTGCTGGCCGACGCCCTGGCCGCCAGCCCGCAATTGCACGCCGCCCCGGCGACAGCCATCGACCGCAGCGGCGGCAACCGGCCGTTCACCCCGGCGCAGCAGCAGTACGTGCGGCACAGCATCGACGTCACGATGAAGGGCGGTACCACCAGCGGGGTGATCTACCCGCTCGCCCTGTGCGAACTGGCCCGCGAGTTCAGGTTCCGCAACCTGGGCGGGGCCTCGGCCGGCGCGATCGCAGCGTCGCTTGCCGCAGCCGCAGAGCTCGGACGGGTGCGGGCCGCGTCCGGCCAGCACAGTGCCGAACGGCTCGGCCCGGCCCAGGTCGACCAGGGACGGCTGCGGCAGGGATTCGCGGGCATGGCCGACATCGTGGCCTGGCTGACCCAGCGCGACCAGCCCGCTGCGGACGAACAGTTCCGGCTGGTCCAGCTTTTCAAGCCGACCCGGGCCGGCACCCCGCTGTTTCGGGTGATCGCCGCGGCGATGCGGCAGCAGTTCGTCCGGGGCGCACTGCTGCTGCTGGTCAGCCTGCCGACGCGGGCCCTGTGGTTGACCCTGCTGCCGTTCGTGCTGGCCCCGCTGGGGTTGTCGGCGGCCGGCGCCCTGGCGCTGGGGTGGCCCGTGGTGGAGCCTGGGCAATTATGCGTGGGCAGCGCTGCTGCTCTGGCTAGCCTTCGGCTGGCTGGTTCCGCTGGCCGCCCTGGTGCTCTCGGCGCGCAAGCCCGCCGCCCCGTCACCCGACGGCTTCGCCGAACCGGTGCCGGTGCCCGCACCCCCCACGCCTCGGCGCGACTGGCTCGGCACCGTGATCCTGCCCCTGGCCCTGGCCGCGGGCTGGGTCGCCGCCGCCCGGGACGCCATGGACGGGGCCGGGCTGTTGATCACGATCGTCTTTCTGGTCGCCGAGGTGACCTTGGTGCTGATCGGCTTCGGGTTCGGCGTGGTGCTGTTCTCGACCTCGGCCAAGCAGCACCGCTACGGCCTGATCGGCGGCTCGGGTGCCGGCCAAGACGATGGTTCGTGGCGCGACCGGGTGGCCACGCTGGTCGACCGTGCCGCGCGGGTGCTGCCGCGCCGCACCGTGGGACCCAACCTCACCGACTGGCTCACCCAGGCGATGGCCGACCTGGCCGGGCTGCCCGCCGACGAAGTGGTGCGTTTCGGCCACCTGTGGGTCGGCGGCGACTACACCCCCGGTGACCCCGACGGGGCCGGACGACGGGCCGCCGACGACCCCCGGCAGCGCTCGGTCAACCTTGAGTTGATGAGCACCGAGCTGATCCGGCGGGCGCCCTACCGGTTCCCGCTGCCGGTGGCGGCACCGGGTGACGAGCTGTATTTCGACCCGTCCGACCTGGACGGCCTGCTGCCCCGCCGGGTGATCGACGCCATGACGCTGGGCGCGCGGCCCGTCCGGGTGCGCTGCCTGGCCACCGGCAAGCCGTTGACGCTCTACCCGTTCCCCCAGCCCGCCGACCTACCGGTGGTGTTCGCCACTCGGGCGTCGCTGGCCCTGCCCGCGCTGTTCCAGGCCGTCCGGCTGTACGAACTGCGCCACGGTTCGCTGCCGGTTCGCACCGAGTTCGGCGAGCGCATCGCGGGCCCGGACGGCACCGACCTGCGCTTTCCCCTCGATCAGGCGAGCGCCGAGCCGGTTGCGCAGGAGCTGTGGTTGACCGACGGCGGCGTCACGTCGAATTTCCCGATCCACATGTTCGACTCACCGCTGCCGCTGTGGCCCACGGTCGGCATCGACCTGGGCACCCACCCAGCCGGCGCCGGGCACCAGGACGTCTACCTGCTCGGCGATGCGCGTGCGGCCAAACATTTGGCGGCGCCGCTGAAGAACGCGATGAGCGGCTTTCTGGGAGCGGTGGTGGGAACCGGGCTGCAATGGCACGACAACGCCCAGTTGCAGATGCCGGCCTTTGCCTCGCGCATCGCGGTGGTGCGCCAGCGCGGCTACGAGGGCGGCAACAACCTGTTCATGACCCGGGCGGACGTGGCTTCGCTCGCTCTGCGCGGGGTGGTGGCCGGCATGCGGCTGCGGCGCCGGTTCGCCAGCGACGCCCAGTGGCAGCGGCAGCAGTGGCTGCGGCTGCGGGTGGCCGGGCAGAACCTGGTCGACGTGGCCGAACGGCTGCAGACCGCGCTGCGCGAGCAGACCTACGCGCGGCTGGTCCCGGCGCAGCTCACCGGCCACGAGTGGAACGAGCTGGACGCCCTACGCGCGGCGGTGGCCGGGCAGGCCGACCCCAACCCGCCCGACGCTGCCTCGGACGCCCCCGACCCGGCCCTGGACTGGTACCTGCCGCCGTCCCGCACCGATGTGGCTTTCGACGACCACGGCCGTCCGGTCGGGTTCTTCGCGAACCTGACCACCCTGGTGTCGTCGTCGCGCTACCTCACCGCTGACCCGGCGGTGCTACGTGAAGGAGTGCCGCTGCCGCTGGCCGAACTGCGTCAGGTGCCGCGCAGCTAAAGCGATGATCATCGCTGGTCGAGCGTGCCGAGACCTCGAACACGCGCCCTGGCAAAGGGTTTCGACAGGCTCAACCAGCGCTGGTCGAGCGTGCCGAGACCTCGAACACACGCCCTGGCAAAGGGTTTCGACAGGCTCAACCAGCGCTGGTTGACGGCGCGGGCACACCCGAGGGTGCACCCGACGGCGGCATTCCACCAGGCGTTCCACCAGGTCCGCCGGACCCGCCACCGGAGGGAGCGCCGCCACCACCGGCAACGGTCGTGCCTTCGGTGGGTTCGGTGCTCGTGTCGATCGGCACCGTCAGCGTCACCGTGTAGCCGTTGGTGACATCGCCCGACACCGTCGCCAACTGGGTGGCGCCGCTGTCGTCGCCGAACACGTTGTCGGTGGCCAGGCTGACCTGGGCGAAATTCGCGATCGACGCGCTGTACCCCTCGGTGGCGAAAACAGCGTTGCAGACGTCCTCGGGAAGAGCGACCTGCGAGGTGGAGAGACGGTTGTCGGCGTTGGTGATACTGGCCTCGTCGGGGTACACCTCGAAGTGCACGTGCGGCCAGCGTCCCGAGTAACAGGCCGGGAAGATGCTGGTGAAGGTCACCGTGCCGTCGGAGTCGGCGATCTGCACGCCGCGCAAATAGTTCTCGTTCTCGATCCCGCTGCTGTACATGGAGTAGTTGCCCTCACGGTTGCAGTGCCACACGTACACCGCCACGCCTTCGAACGCACCGCCGCCGCCGGCCAGGTCGAGAATCGTCAGGGTCAGCCTCATCGGAATCCCCTCGGCGACGGTGGTGCTGTCGCCGAAGCTGGCCGTGATGTCGGAGCGCACCACGCCGGACTGCTCCAAAATGTCGGGGCCGTTGGTGCCGTCACCGGGGTAAGGGCCGTTGGTCTCGTCCGGAATCTCGGTCAGCCCGGTCGAACTGGTCGCGGTCGCGCTGGCCGAGCTGGACGCCGCGGTACCGGTGGTGCAGGCGGCCAGGGTCAGGCCCACGGCGCCCACCCCGAACACGCCGAGAATGCCGCGCCGCGAGAGCAACGTGCCCAGATCGAACTGCAGCCCCTGATCGACCAGCGGTTCAGTGGGGTCAGTCAGTGGGCGTCCCTCGTAGCGCCCGTCGGGCGTGGGTGGCAGGTTCATCCGGGTCGTCCTTTCGGATTGTGCTGGTCACGATAACCGTCCGGGCCCGCCCTGTAGGTCGGCTTTGGGTTTACTGTGCCCCACCTGCGCACATCGGGCGGCTCGCCAAACGGCGCTGGATGCGCGGTTGGGGTGCCGGCGGGTGCCCAATGCTGGGACCATGGATGCCGTGACCGCCCCGCCCGAACGCGAGCCTCGTCCGCTGCCCGGTGTCGCCTCACCGATCGCGGCAGCGGTGCTGGCCGGCGCACTGGTGTACCTGATCTGGTGGGGACTGGTCACCACCCACAGCGGCCAGACCCTGGAGGCCCTCGCACTCGAGGGAACCCGGGTGGGCAGGTGGCGGCTCGACGATCAGGCCGACGAGCTGCTGGGCACCGTGTCGGTGCCGATGGTGGCCGGCGTGATCGCCGTGGTGCTGCTGATCGGTGCCCTGCGGGGCCGTTGGGTGGCCGCCGGGGCGGCCGCCAGCGCCGTGGTCGGGGCCAACCTGACCACCCAGTTGCTCAAGTCGCTGGTGTTCCAGCGCGACGACCTGATCGGGCTGGGCGCCTGGAACGGCACCAATACGCTGCCCTCGGGGCACACCACGGTCGCCGCTGCCGCGCTGGTCGGACTGATCCTGGTGGTTCCGCCCTGGCTGCGTTCGCTGACCACGGCGGTCGGGGTGGTCGGCGTTTCGGCCTACGGGCTCGCGACCCTGGTGAACCAGTGGCACCGGCCCTCCGATGTGGCCGCCGCCGTGCTGGTGGCTGCCAGCTGGGGTTGCCTGGCGGTGGCCGCGATCCGGTTCGCCGAACGATCCGGCCCGGTGCGCGACGCCGCGCATCGCCCCGGTGCCACCTCGGTGATCCTGGTGATGATGGCGATCTGCGGCCTGGCGCTGGCCGTCGCCGCCGGCTTCATGGTCTGGAACGCCGAGGCCCGGGGCACCGACGCCACCACCGCCTTCATTGCCTACGTGGGCGGGGTCTCGGCCCTGGTCGGCATGACCTGCGGCGGCCTGGGCGGGCTGCTGCGCCTGCTCGACGCCAGCCGTCCGATTCCGAGGGGCAAGCAACGCGTCGAACTGGACGCCGGCACTACTGCTCCTGCGCCCGCGCCACCAGGTTGACGAAGACGTCTTCGAGGGTCGGCTCGACGGCGACCAGCACGGCGTCGTAGAAGCCCGCCGCGTGCAGCCGGGCGGTGAACTCGCCCACCGGGTCGGACGACGCCACAGCCGGGTCGATCACCGCGTGCAGCCGAGCCCCCGACAGATACGCCTCCTCGACGCCGGGAGCCTGTTCCAGCCAGACCAGTGCCCCGTCGATGTCGCCGACCGACACTTCCAGCACCTGCTCGGCGATCAGGTCACGACGAATGTCGTGCGGCGACCCCTCGGCGATCAGACCACCGCGGTAGATGAACCCGAGCTGATTGCAGTGGCTGGCCTCGTCCATGTAGTGGGTGGTGACGAACAGCGTCACGCCGCGGCTGGCCAGGTCGTAGAGCAGGTCCCAGAACTGCCGCCGGGCCACCGGGTCGACGCCGCCGGTGGGTTCGTCGAGAAAGACCAGTTCGGGCTGGTGAATGGTGGCGGTGCCCAGCGCCAGGCGTTGCCGCCAGCCCACCGACAGGTTGGCCGTCAGCTCGTGCTCGCGGCCGCGCAGGTCGGCCATGTCGAGCACGTAGGCCCGCTGCCGGGCGAACTGATCGGCAGACAGGTCGTAGACGCCGGCGTAGAAGCGCAGATTCTCTTCGACCGTCAGGTCTTCGAACAGGGCGAACTTCTGCGACATGTAGCCGAACCGCTGCTTGACTCGCTCGGGATGGTTGATCACGTCCTCGCCGAGCACCAGCGCCTGGCCAGAATCGGGCCCGCTGGTGCCGGTGAGCATCCGGATCGTGGTGGTCTTGCCCGACCCGTTGGGCCCGAGAAAGCCGAAGATCTGGCCCCGCGGCACGTCGAAGTCGATGCCGTCGACGGCGGTGAAGCTGCCGAAGCGTTTGGTCAGCCCGCGCACCGACAACGCCATCTCGGGGTTGGGCGGGGTGCTTGTCAACGCCGGTCGACTCACCCCCGCCGGAAGAGCCTGCCGAGACCCGTCCCCCGCCGGTCGACTCACCCCCGTCGGTCGAGCTTGTCGAGACCCGTCCCAGCTCTGTTCGCTCATTCGGCCAACCTCCTTCTGGTGGCGGCGATCGCAGCGCCGAAGATCACCACGGCGAACCCTCCCAGCACCCAGAACTGCAGGGCGAGCGCCTCGAAACCGCTGCCCTTGATGAACGCCCCACGCAAGATCTGAATCGCCCAGGTGAGCGGAATAAACCAGCTCAGCGGCTGGATCGCAGCCGGCATCGAGTCGAGCGGAAAGATGAAGCCCGACAGCACGAAGCTGGGCAACAACAGCAGCATCATCATCTGCTGCGCCTGCTGCCGGGTGTGCGACACCAGCGAGATCAGCAGCCCCATGCCGATCGCGGTGAGCATGAACAGGCCCAGCCCGGCCGCCACCACCGAAACCTGCCCGGCGAACGGCACCTTGAACCAGAACACCCCCACCCCGGCCACCAGCAGCAACTGCGCGGTGGCCAGCAGCGCGTACGGGGTGACCTTGCCGATCAGGTACTCCACCGGCTTGATGGGGGTGACGAACATCTGCTCCAGCGTGCCGCGCTCCCGCTCCTTGACCACCGCCTGGCCCATCACGACCATGATCGAGATCATCACGATCGCCGCCACCAGGCCCGGAATCATCGTGTTCACCGCGGCCAGGGTCGGGTTGAACATCACCCGCACCCGGGCGTCGATGCCGGGCGCGGCCAGCACCACCCCCGCGTTCGCGACGCGTTCGGCGTTGTAGCGGGCGATCACCTGGGCGGCATACCCGCTGCCGACCGAGGCGACCTGACTGTCGGAGCCGTCCACCAGCACTCCGATCGGGGCGGCCTCACCCCGGTCGAGGGCGGCCTGGGTGCCCTCGGGAATGACGATGGCGATCGCGATGCGTCCGGTGTCCATGAGTTGCTGCACGCCGGTCTCGGCCGGGTACTGGGTCACCGTGAAATAGTCCGACCCCGTGAAGTGCGCGGTGAGCGCCTGCGAGGTCGAGGTGCGGTCGAGGTCGACAACGGCGGTGCTGAGATGCTTGACGTCGGCGGCCACCACGTAGCCGAACAGCACCAATTGCAGAATGGGCATGATGAACAGCAGCCGAACCAGTAGCGGGTCGCGGCGCAGTTGCAGGAACTCCTTCCAGATCAGCAGCCGGATGCGTCGCCGCGACTGCGCAGCGCCGATCACCGCCGCCTCCTGGCGTTGAGCAGCACGGCCACCGCGATCACGATCACCGCATACGCGGTCAGGGCCGCCAGTTCGGGCCACACCTGCTCGAAGCCGGCTCCCTTGAGGAACACCGCCCGCGAAATGGTCACCATGAACCGGGCCGGCAGCAGGTAACTGATCACCTGCAGCCACTCGGGTATCGAGCTGAGCGGAAACGCGAAGCCCGACAGAATGAACCCCGGCAGCAGCGACAGCAGCAGGCCGAGCATGTTGGCGGTCTCGAGGGTGGGCGCGAGCGCCGAGATGACCAACCCCAGGCCGAGCGAGCAGAACACGAACAGTGCCGCCCCCAGCGCCAGCACGCCGACGCTGCCCCGCAACGGCAGCGCGAAGACCCACATGCCGACCACGGTGATCGCCACCAGTTCACCGAAGGCCAGCACGGTCCAGGGGGCCAGCTTGCCGATCATCATCTCCCAGCCCCGCAGCGGGCTGATCGCCAACTGTTCGTCGGTGCCCTGCTCGCGCTCACGCACCAGCGACACCGCGGTCTGCTGCACCGCGACCACCATGACGATCACCACGATCAGGCCAGGAATCAGGAAATCCGAACTGGACTTCTCGGGGTTGTACCAGGTGCGCACCCGCGGTTCGAGCTGGCCGGCGGCGGTCATGTCCAGACCCTGGCCATCGGCCCATTCGATGGTCACCCGTTGGCCGTACACCTGATTCAGCGCGGTGATGAACGCCTGGCCGACCCGTGCCGCGGTGGGTTCGCTGCCGTCCAGATAGACCGCGACCACGGCCTGGCCGCCGTCGGCCAGGGTGCGGCCGAAGCCGGACGGCACCAGCACCGCGATCCGCGCCTGGTTGCGGTCGAAAACCCGGTCGACGTCGTCCAGGCTGTCGGCGGTGCCGACCACGGTGAAGAAGTCCGAGCTGGCGTAGCTGTTGACGTAGGCGGCACTGGCCGGGGTGTGATCGGTGTCGATGATCACCGTCGACACGTTCTTCACGTCGAAGCTGATCGCGTAGGCGAACAGGATCATCTGCAGCATCGGCAGCGCCAGCACCACCGCCAGGGTGCGGCGGTCGCGGCCCAGGTGGGTGAACTCCTTGGCGATCAGCGCCCGGATGCGGTGCAGCGAGGTCATCCGCGCCCCGATCCGCTGGTCGAGCGTGCCGAGCCCCCGCGACCACCGGTTTCGACAGGCTCAACCGGCGAATCCGCCCCCCGACCCAACTCGGCCAAGAACGCGAACGCCGTCTCCATGTCGACCGGAGTGCGCCGCACGTCGGCCTGCAGCCCGTTTGCCTGCACGGCCGCACCGACGACATCGGGGTCGTCGGCCTTCGCCAGCACCCGAACGACATCGCCGTACAGGTGCACCGCCAGCAGCCCCGGCAACGCCTGCAGGGCAGCCAGCGCCGCCCGCGGGTCGGGCGCCCGCACCTCGAACAGCACCCCTGGCACCAGCGCCTTGATCTGGGCCGGCGTGCCGCGGTGCCGCACCCGTCCACGCTCCAGAAAGGCGACGTCGGTGCAGCGTTCCGCCTCGTCCATGTAGGGGGTGGCGACCAGCACGGTGGTGCCCTGGCGGTGCAGGCCGGCCAGAATCCGCCAGAACTCGCGCCGCGACACCGGGTCGACGCCGGTGGTGGGTTCGTCGAGCAGCAGCACGTCGGGTTCGTGCATCAACGTGGTGGCCAAAAACAGCTTCTGCTTCATGCCGCCCGAGAGCCGTCCGGCCTGCCGGTGCAGAAAGTCTGCCAGCCCCATGCCGTGCAGCAACTCGAGCATCCGCTCGCGGCGTCCGGCGGCCGGCACACCGCGCAAGGTGGCGAAGAACTCGATGTTCTCCGCAACGCTCAGGTCGGGGTAGAGGGCGAACTTCTGCGACATGTAGCCGATCCGCGGGGTCACCCGGCCGGGCTGCCGGGTGACCGAGAGGCCGTGCACCGAGGCGTCCCCGGCGCTGGGCCGCAGCACGGTGGCGAGCATCCGAATCAGCGTCGACTTGCCGGCCCCGTCGGGGCCGAGCAGGCCGAACACCGCGCCCGGTTCGATACGCACCTCGACGCCGTCGACGGCGAGCACATCACCGAAGCGGCGACTCAGCCCGACGGCCTCGATCGCGGCGGGGGCGGTCATGGCAGGGTCACGTCCACGGGCATGCCCGACTTCAGCGTGCCGGAGGTGTCGTCGATGCGCACCCGCACGGCGAACACCAGCTTGGTGCGCTGCTCGGCGGTGTCGATGTTGTTCGGGGTGAATTCGGCCTGGTCGGCCACGAAGCTGACCGTGCCGGCGAACGTGCTGGTGCTCGAATCGGTGGTCACGTTCACCTGCTGCCCGACGGCGACCTGCCCGATCCGGGTCTGCGGCACGAACACCCGCACGAACAGGTCGGCCGGGTCGGTCATGGTCAGGATGGTCCGCCCGGGCGCGGCGTTCTGGCCGGCGTTGCCGACCACGTTCACCACGGTGCCGTCGGCGGGCGCGGTCACGGTGGCGTAGGTCAATTGCACCCGCGCCAGCTTCACCGCCGCCTCCGCCTGCGCCTGCCGCGCCTTGGCGGCTTTCACGTCGGCCTTGGTGCCGTCGTCCTTGGCGTTGGTGACCGCCGCCTTGGCCGCAGTCACGCCCTGCTTGGCCTGGCTGAGCTGTAGCTTCAGCGCCGCAGTGTCAAGCTCGGCCAGCACGTCGCCCTTGACGACCTGGTCACCCTCGGCCACCGCCACCTGGGTGATCCGGCCGGCCATCGCGGGCGCGATGCTCAGCTCGGTGGTCTCGACCTGGCCGGTCAGGCTCTGCTCACTGGTCGTGCTGCGGGTGGCGCTGTACCACCACCACCAGGCCCCCAGCCCGATCACCAGCAGCCCGACCAGCACGATCACGGGCAACGGCGGACGCTTGTGCTTCATTTCTTCACCTCGTTGGTTCGGCAGGGCGAGAGCTGGACGTCGACGGGCACGCCCGGCGACAAGGCCTGGTCGAAGGTCGCCTCGACGGGCACGGCCCGGGTCAGGTGCACGTCGTCGGTGACCTGGTAGCTGGGCGGGTACTGGGCCAGTGGCAGAATGCGGCTCACTGTGCCGGACGGGTTCGTCCCCCAGGCCACCGTGGCCGGGTCGCCGACGCAGACCAGGCCGGCCTGGGCCGGCGGCAGCCACAGTGCGACGACGTGGGCCGGGCTGCTGATCGCGGCGACGGTGGCACCCGGAGCGATCACGTCGCCCACGCTCACCACGCTGGTGATCGTGCCGTCGCGCGGTGCGGTCACCAGCGCCTGGCGGCGGGCGGTGACGGCCTGATCGAGCGCGCTGCGGTCGTCGGCGGCGATGGCGGCCAGGGTGCGGGCGCGCTTGAGGTCGGCTCGGGCGTCCCGCAGCTTCTTCATACCCTTGTCGAGCTGCTTGAGTCCGTCGTTGGCCTTGGCCAGGTTGGCAGCAATGGTCGCGATCACCGTGCGCAGTTTCGGAATGCCCGCGTTGAGCTGTCGCAGCGCCGCCTTGAGCTGTTGGCGGCCCACATTCACCTGGGCGATGGCCGCGCGCACCTGCGTGCGGGCCGCGGTGAGCGTGCCGACCGCCGTGTCGAGTTGAGCCAGGGCGGCGGTCAGTTGCCGCTGCGCGGCGAGCAGCGCCTCCCGCTGCACTGCGGGTGCGTCCGGCGGCAGGGCGGCAAGCTGGGCCTCGACCTGCGCCAGTTGCTGGGCGACAGCGGCGCGTTTGGCAGTGACCTCGGCCAGGTGCTGCTCGACGCTGGCCAGCTTCTTGGGCAGCGTCTTGGCGACTCGGTTGACCTCGACGAGCTTGCCGGTGACGGTGGTCTTCGCCTTGCTGGCCGCGGCGAGCTTCTGGGCCAGCTCGTAACGGGCCTTGGTGGCCTTGGCGATGCCCTTGGTTATCTCTTTGCGCTTGTCGGCGAGGTCTGCCTCGTTGTCGTGGGTGGTCGCGATGGCCTGCTCGATCACCGCTACCTGCGCCCGCGCGACCGACCGGTCGGCCCGGGCCGCAGTGACGTCAGCAGCCAGTGCGGTGTCGTCGAACCTAACCAGCACGTCGCCGGCCTTCACCTGTTCACCGAGCCGCACCTCGACGCTGCTGACCCGCTGCGCCGAGCCGAAACCCAGCAGGGCCGGCACTCCGGAGAGGTTGGCGGCGGCGCCGGGCGTCACGACGAAGCCGGCGTTCAGGTTGACCCGCGGCACGCTCAGCGCCGGTGCCTGCACGGTGATCGTGTCGGTCTGCACCCGTCCGGTCGCGGCGATCGTGGCCGACGGCGCGGCGCAGCCCGCGGCAACCAGTCCCACAGTCAGGGCGGCTGCGACGAATGCGTACCGCAGGCGACCGTTCATCGGTCGTCGGTGAAGTCGAGGGTGCGCAGGTAGGCGTCGACCAGCCACTGCAGGCTCTCGGGCTTGGGCCGCACCGGAGGTTCGTTCGACAACAAGCCACCGAACATCACGTAGCTCATCACCCCGCCGACGAAAAGCCGGACGCTGATCTCGGGGTGGTCGAGGGTGAGCACGCCGTTGCCTGCCGCAGCGCGCAACAGGGCAGCCGTCCGGTTCAGCAGCGCTATCGGCAGCGCCTCGACCAGCATGGAACGCACCTCCGGCAGGCGCACCGCCTCGCCCACCACGAGTCGCAGTACGGCGATCATCTGCGACTGCAGCAAGGTGCCCGTGACGCTCTCGGCAAAGACCAGCAGCGCCGTGCGCAACTCAGCCCGGGTGGTCGGCGCCACCAATTCGGGCGGGTCGGGAAGGGTGCCCTCGACCTCGGCCAGAATCGCGATCAGCAGATCGATCTTGCTCGGAAAGTACGCATACAGGGTCTGCTTGCTGACGCCGGCCTCGGCGGTGATGGCGTCCATCGTGGTGCGGCTGAACCCCTGGGCAAGAAACAGCGTGCGGGCGGCATCGGTGATCTGCCGCCGCTTCGCCTTTGCCCGCGGGCTCAACTCCTCCACGACTCAAACTGTACGGTTTGGTTTGATCGCGCGCAAGGGGTCGGAGTCCGGGGCCGGCGGGCTCCCTGCCCTCCCGATCAGCGACGCCGCGCGGCTGCTCGAACCCAACGAGATCGGCTGGCGCCACATCCGGCAGGCGGCAACGCCAACCACCCCGACCCGCGGGCCCCTCGGGTTAAGGTGCGGACGTGATCAAGTACCTCGGCTCCAAAC
Source organism: Micropruina sp. (assembly GCF_047602085.1). Lineage (GTDB taxonomy): Bacteria > Actinomycetota > Actinomycetes > Propionibacteriales > Propionibacteriaceae > Micropruina. The sequence continues at coordinate 512,858 of NZ_JASGID010000002.1, read as the reverse complement.
GCGCGCTGACCGGCGTGCTGGGCGCGTTGGCCGAAGGGTCGGGGGCCCGCACGGCGGTCGACCTGTTCACCGGCACCACCCGGGTCGCACAGGAATTCAAGCGCCGTGGGCTGATCGTCACCGCCGCCGATCTGGCCAGCTACAGCGAGGTGCTGGCCCGCTGCTACATCGCCACCGACGGCACCACCGTCGACCTCGACCGGTTGGACGCCCTGCTCGCCGAACTCGACGCCCTGCCCGGCGTGCGCGGCTACGTCACCGAGACCTTCTGCGAGCGGGCCCGCTACTTTCAGCCGCACAACGGCATGCGCATCGACGCCATTCGCGACCGATTGGTCGGCCTGGCCGACGACCCGCTCTACCCGGTGCTGCTGACCGCCCTGATGGAGGCCGCCGACCGGGTCGATTCGACCACTGGGCAGCACATGGCCTACCTCAAGAGCTGGGCGGCGCGTTCGTTCAAACCGCTGCACCTGCAGCGTCCTCGACTGCTGGCCGGCCCGGGTAGCGCCGTTCGCGGCGACGCGCGCGAGGTGGTGCGCGCCCTGCCGCCGTGCGACCTGATCTACCTCGACCCGCCCTACAACCAGCACCGCTATTTCGGTTATTACCACATCTGGGAGACGCTGGTGCGCTGGGACGCCCCCGAGCACTACGGGGTGGCCTGCAAGCGGGCGGATGCCCGCGAGGCCGTCAATTCCAGCCCCTTCAACTCCCGGCGGCACATCGCGTCCGCGCTGGTCGAGGTGATCGGCCAGGCGCGGGCCGAGGTGGTTGTGGTGTCGTACAACGACGAGTCGTGGATCGCCCCCGAGCAGATCGTGAGCTGGCTGCGCGATGCCGGGCACGCGTCGGTCGAGCAACTCGCCTTCGACTCCCGCCGCTACATCGGCGCCCAGATCGGCATTCACAGCCCGTCCGGCACCAAGGTGGGCACGGTGTCGCACACCCGCAACACCGAATACGTGTTCGTCGCCGGGTCGCGAGACCGGGTCGAGGGGGCTCTCGCGCAGGTGGAGCGTGCGCGGGCGAGCACCGGGAGCTCTGCCTAAGAGCTCCCGCCAGTAGGCCATGCGTCGCTCGCGACGGCGGCGCCTACTGGCGGAATCTCTCAAACCTCGGTCCACCGATCTGCCGCTTCTTGGAGCCCGCGAAGAAACGGGCGTATTGAGTTGCGGCCCCGCGGCAGTTCATTCCCGCCGCGCAGATATGAGCCTTATGGCCTGCCTCGATGACTGGCATAACGATCGTCTCGCCGCACGGGGCTGCGCGGGCGCTGCCGGCCGGGGCCATAACGCACGAATCGCCGCGCACACCCTTTCGCACAACCAGGCCGCCCTTGCGCGCACCGCCGGAGCCGGTCGCCACCCCGCCCATCGGTGAATCGAGGCCTCAGCAAGCGCTGATTGTCGCTGGCCGAGGGTGTCGGGGCCTCAGACTGTCGTCGTCACTCAGACTTAAGTGAGCCGACGTCCGGATGCTCCGCAGAAATACTCCTGTCAGCAGCAGTGTTACAACGATCAACAGTTGATCAGACCCTCGGCCCACGGCGTGGGCCGCTGCTAGATTGGCGACCATGCACACGATCGTGACTTCGCTCACCGCGCGACCCGTCCGCGCGCTGATGTGCATGTGTTGCTGTTGTCGACTCGGCTGAAGCCCCTCTCGTGCCCCCGCGCACAACCGACCAGCAACCACCCGAAACCGTGAAAGGCCAGCCATGCCGCACGATGAAATCTGGCGCCGCATTCGCACCGAAGCCACCGAATCTGCTGAGGCCGAGCCCGCCCTGGCCAGCTACCTGCACACCGTGGTGCTCGCCCACGACCGGCTCGAGGACGCGCTGAGCTACATTCTGGCGTCCAAGCTGGGCAGCCTCACGATCACTTCGCTCACGCTGCGCTCGCTGATCGACGAAGCATTCAACGGCGACCGCAGCATCGGGCTGGCCTTTCGCGAAGACCTGCGCGCCGTGCTGAGCCGCGACCCCGCCACCCGCGGCTATTCGGTGCCGCTGCTGTACTTCAAGGGCTTTCACGCCCTGCAGGCCTACCGGGTCGCGCATTACTACTGGGAGAAGGGACGCGCCCCGCTCGCCCTCTACCTGCAGAGCCAGATCTCTGAGATCTTCGCCGTCGACATTCACCCCGGTGCCCGCATCGGCAAGGGCATTCTGTTCGACCACGCCACCTCGATCGTGATCGGCGAGACCGCCGTGGTCGATGACGACTTCTCGATGCTGCACGAGGTCACGCTGGGCGGCACCGGCAAGGTCGGGGGCGACCGGCACCCCAAGATTCGCCGCGGCGTGATGATCGGCGCCGGCGCCAAGGTGCTGGGCAACATCGAGGTGGGCGAAGGTGCCAAGATCGGCGCCGGCTCGGTGGTGCTCGAAGACGTGCCGGCCTTCACCACCGTGGCAGGCGTGCCGGCTCGGCCGGTCAGCTACCCGGCGCACGTCTTTCCCGAAGAACTGCTCAACCCAGACCTCGCCCTGGACGAGTCGGCCTGAGCCCGGGTCGCGCGGCACAGCCAGGCGGGCTGGCCGAGGCGCCCGGGGCGGCATTACCGTGATCAGGCCCCGGGCCTCATCGAACACTCAGCGGTTCAGGGCCACCAGTTCACCGATGGGCAACTCCCGGCTCGCGGTGCGGGTGACCGGCAGCACGCCCGACCTGCCGGCGACCGACCAGGTGACGTCCCACTGGGCGGTGGCGGTCACGGTGTAGCTACCCTGCGGCAGCGAGGGCTTCGAATAGACGTAGCCGCAATCCGGTGAGGGGGCCCCGGCCTTCACCGCGTCGCTGTAGCGACTCATCGTGGTGCAGGTCACCGACTGGCCATCACCCATCGCGAACGTCGTCGAACGCAACCGGGCGGCCAGCCTGAAGGTCAACCCGTCGGCGCTGTCAGTGTCGGCCACGGTGCGCACGCCGTCGGTCCACAGCCAGATTGGAAAACCGACGGTGAGCATGTTCCACTCGTTGACACTCGGGTCGGGCCCGAAGGTGGGCGTAGGCACCGGCAGCCGCAACTGGGTCGCGAGCCGGACTGCGGTCGCCTGCAGGTCTGCCTCGCGGATTCTGTAGACGTCGCTGACGGCACAGTCCGTGCGACCCGACCGCTGACACGCATCGAGTAATGCACGCGCGCGATCCCAAGACATCCATGCGCCCTGGTACAACACCATGCCCTTGTGCGAGATCGTCTTCTTGCGACTGCCGCCGCGGAACACCGAGATGGCGCCTTTGACAGTGTCACCGTCATCCTCGACAGGATCCGCGTGTGCCTGGATCGGTAGACTCGGGGCAAGCAGGATCATCGCCACGCCAGCCACGATTCGCCTCAGCATTTGGCAACTTTCTGTGACTCGAAAATCGAGATTCGAAGCACGCCTTCGGAGTAGCGAAAATACGATTCTTCGCGAACCGTGACACTTCGATGGATGTTCACCCCGTCCACCGAGAATGCGACGTCCTTGGCGCGCCAGCAGACGGTCAGCGAGGTGACTGAACCCTCCTTGGTGCGAGTGGGTTTCGGCGTGATCGTCAGAATGTCGAAGGTTCCGCCGACCGCTCGCGTCTTGTTCGTCTTGAGATCTTGGAGATTCTCAACAACCGACTTGAGCGCAGAACCCTCGAGTGTGTTCAGCAACACCTCCGTCGCCTTTCGGGTACCGCCTGCTCGCTGCAATCTGACGTTCTCATCCCAGTACGTGCGGTACGTGGCCTCGGCCTGCGCGATCAACTCGTTCTGTTGCTGGGTCTTGCCGTAGTCCTCGGCACTGCACGGGTGCGGCGTCGCGTTGTACGGCGTGCAGGTCGGGCTGGGGCTCGGCGTCGGCGACGCACTCGTCGAAGCGCCTGGCCCGGCCGTCGGCGTCGTCGGCCCGCAGCCAGTGACGGCAACGGCAAGCGCGCACATTGCGGCGAGCCAACTCCACCGTGTCACCATGTTGAACCTCCTGAGCAGGTTCGGACAGTCTGGCACGAGACCGTGGGTTCGCCCCGAGGTTTCGTCCAGGCTGTGGATAACTCCAGATCCTTCAGGGCTTGACCACCCGATCGATCATCAACGCGACCCCACGGTTCGCCCCGGTGACCATCAACGTCACTTCAGGGTGCGCGGACTGCCACACTCGGAAGAGTTCATCGGCGAATCCCTGGCCGACCAGTTCGACACCGGTGAAGTCGAGCACCACCTGCTCGAATTGTTCGAGCCCGAGCGCAAACCGCTTGGCCTGCGAGCGGCTGAGAAACTCCGACCCGTGCTGCACTAATTGCACGCGCGGAATCGTCCGCACGAAGTCGCCACCCTCGGTGAACCGGACGAACACATCGACCAGGTCTCGGGAAGTGTGCAGGTCGAGCGTGAACGTCACGGTCGTGCCCACACCGGCACCTTCTCCGAGCGCAACATCGCCTTCGCTGGTATCGACAGTGAACCGGTAGCCGTTCGCGTCCAGGCTGAACAGATCAACCGCCTTCGAGGTGAAGAAGATCCCCTCGCCGGAATGACGCTGCGGCGCACTTGTCCGCCGCCCCTTGGTCAGGTCGACGACCGCATCGGCGACATCTGAGTAGCCGAACGTGTCGGCGAGGCTGCGGAAAGCCCCGATGCCGTCGTCGGCGACGCGGACTCGCACGGTCGTCCGGTTCTGAAACGCCAGGCTGACCTCCACCGCGCTGCCGTGCGAGTGGTCGATGGCGTTGTTCACCATCTCAGTGACCGCGTAGCCCAGAATGTTGCGAGCCCGCCCGGAAAGTTCACCCCCGGTGTGCCGTTCGAGTTCTGCCCGCAGCTTGTGCCACACCTGGTCTTCGGCCAGCCCCGGCAGGCTGTAACCCTTGCGCCACAACACGGGCGGTTCAGCCGATTGCCGCAGCGCCGACCACTCCTGGCGCAGCAGATCGGGACGAAATCGCCGATGCCCACCCGGCGTCAACTCCGCACTCAACGCACCCAGTTCGACCAGTTGTCGCACTCGACTGGTCGACAGGCCGAGCACTCTGCTCGCCTCGCCGATGCCGATGAGCCTCTTGTCCACAACACAAAATCTACACTTCTGTAGATTTAGCTCTCAAGAATCTACAGCCCCCTGTGAGTGGCTGCACCCGCGAGCGGCGAGGATTTTCGAGGTGGCTGTCGGGCCACCCGCCCGCGCTGACGGGTGCGGTCAACCCGCACACCCGATGCGAGCCGCCTTGGGGAGTCGAACCCCAGACCTATTCATTACGAGTGAATCGCTCTGCCAACTGAGCTAAGGCGGCCTGCCGAGTGCCCCCGGCGACGACCAACTATAGGTCAGCGGCACCGCGGCACGCGAAACGAGAGCGATGAGCCGCAGCTTGTGCGCCCCACCGCGAGCCGCCCGCTACTGGCACTTGACCCCGTCACTGGGCACGGTGCCCTTGGTCAGATAGGCGATCACCAGCCGGTCGACGCACTCCGACTTGCCGCCGAAGGTGCCATGCCCCTCGCCCTCGTAGGTGACCAGCACCCCCGACTCGAGTTGCTCGGCCATGGTGACGGCCTGCTGGTAGGGGGTGGCCGGGTCGCCCGTCGCACCGACCACGACGATCGGGGCCGCACCCGAGCCGGTGGGCTTGAACTGGATCGTGCTGCGCACCGGCCACAGCGGGCAGGTGTAGCCCGGGCCGAAGTACTTGCCGAAGATCGGCGCCTTCTGCTGGTCGGTCGTCCATCGTTGCTCCGCCTCGACCACGCCCTTGTCGTACCCGTCGGCGCAGCCGATGGCCGGGAACGAGTAGAACATCGAGCCGAACGTACCGTCGTCGTTGCGGTCGTTGAGCTGATCGGAGGCTTTCAGCAGCGCGGCACCGTCGCCGGCCAAAGCCGCCTTCAGGTCGGCGGCCAGTACCTTCCAGGCCGGGATGCCGCCGTACAGGTACGACGCCACGCCGGTGGCCGCCAGCGTCTGGGTGAGCGGACGATCACCCACCTGCAGCGGGGTCGCGTCGAGGGTGTCGAACAGATCGGTGATGGTCTGCAGCACCGCGTCCTTCGACGACCCCAGGCTGCAGTTCTGCCGGGCGCACCAGGCCGCGAAGTTGCCCAGCGCCAGGTCGAAACCCATGGCCTGAATCACGGTGTCGTCGTCGGTGATGTCGACGGCGGCGTCGAGCACCAGCCGTCCGACCCGTTGTGGGAACAGGTCGGCGTAATAGGCGCCGACCTGGGTGCCGTAGGAGTACCCGAGATAGTTCAGCTTCTGGTCACCGACCAGTTCGCGCAGCAGATCGAGATCGCGCACCGTGTCGACGGTCGAGATGTGTTGCAGCAACTCACCGCTGTGCTGCCAGCACGACTGCGCGAATTGCCAGGTGCCCACGATCAGCGCCGCTGTCTCGGCCGCGTCGTCGGGGGACGAGTCGAGCTCGGTGAACGCCTGCGTCTGCTCGTCGTCGAAACACTGCACCGGTGTCGAGGCGTTGGTACCGCGCGGATCCCAGCCCACGATGTCGTACTGCTCCAGGCCGGCCGAGGCGAAGTAGGTGACCAGGTTGCGGCCGGACGCCCCCGGGCCGCCCGGGTTGACGAAGAGCGTGCCCAGCTTGGGCGATTTGGTGGCCGGCTTCTTGGCCAAGGCCAAGGTGATCGCCTGGTCACCCGGGTTGGCGTAGTCGAGCGGCACCAGAATCTCGGCGCACTTGTAGACCTGACCGCAGGTGCTCCAGCCCAGCTTTTGCTCGCGATAGCCCGCGAGCCCTTCGCCCGGCGGCGCAGTCTCGAAACCCTTGGGTTTGGCGTTCGAATCGGACCGACGGGGCCGGTCGACCTCAAGACCCTGCACCAGCGACACCTCGATCACCGCACCCGTCGGAGCCGGGGCGGCCGATGGCGTCGACGAACCCGGAGCGGACGGGCTGGGCACTTGGCCCGGCGTGCAGGCGCTCAGCAGCAGCAACGCGACGAAGCCGACAGCCCAGCGAAGAGAAATACGCACGCGTTCAATCTAGTGCCGGGCCACCAAGCCCCACCCCGGGGTCGCTCACGCCCCCGGGTCGAGCAGGCGGTCCTTCTCGCGGCTCTTGCGAAAACTGCGGTCGAGGCTGAAGCCGCCGCCACCGATGCACAGCAGCACCAGGCCGACGGCGGCCAAAACCAGTTCGAGCTCGCCGATGAAGCCGGAGCGGCCCGCCACGAACGGGCTCCAGGCGCCCCACTGCACGAACGCCAGGGCGCCCCCGGTGATCAGCAGCACACCCAACCCGGCCACCCGGGTGAGCAGTCCGAACACCAGCGCGACGGCGATGGCCAGCGATGCGAACCCGGTGACCATCGCCATGATTCGCGGTTCGGGAATCACCGTGCCGGCGAACAACGCCTCGGCCGCCGGCAGGTTGGTGACGATCTCGAGGCCGCGAACGGCCATGATGGCCGCCACCACGAGCCGCAGCACGAACAGCGCGAAGGCACCCAGAAAGCCGTCGGTGGTGCGCCGGGCGACCACCACGGGTTCGGGCGCGGCGGACGTGCGGACGTCCGGTTGCGCCAGCGCCTGCGCCCGGGCCTCGCGGCGGGCGGCCCGTTCGGCGTCCAGCTTCTGCTGCTCGGCCGACAACGTCTCGGCAGGCGCGACGACGGCGGAATCGCGGAAGATGGACGCGCTGGGCACGGCGCTGTGCTGCTGCGTGGGCGGGTCGGCCTCGTCGGCCGACGGCACGAACCCCTCGACGATCGACTGCACCCGGGTGGCCTCGGCCTCCGTGAGCGCGGCGAAGCTCGGCGGCTCGGGCAGCCTCGGCTCGCGGCCCTCGATTGCGGATTCGGGCGCGAACTGCGTGGTCTGCTCGTCTTCAACGGTGTGAGTCATGATTCTCCTCCGCACAACAGTGACTTCCATCGTGCCCTCGGCGGAGGGCCCCGGCGCCCACCGACACACACGCGGCGCGGATTAGAGGCTCGATCCGTTCACAGCGAGACGGCGATGCCGATCATCAGCGACTCCATGGCCAACAGCGGCGCGACGTTGCCCTCCAGCGCGGTGCGGCACTCCAGAATCGCGTCGATCCGGCGCAGGGTGCGCTCGGGCGAGTCGCGCCGGGCCATCGCCTCGATCTCGGGACGCAGCTCGGCGTTGATCAGCTCAGCCGTGGCGCCCGACTGCACGCAGAGCACGTCGCGAAAGTACGTCGTGAGTTCGGTGAGCACCCGGTCGAGCGCGTCGCGCTGCAGTCGTTTGGCCCGCGCCTTCTGCTGCTCGTCGAGCTCGCGCAGCGCCGCCTGGGCGTTGCGCGGCCGGGCACCTTTGGCGCCGAAGCCGAGCGCCTGCGACAGCTCCGCCTTCTCGCGGGCGTCGAGTTCGGTTGTGCTGCCGGACGCCTCTTCACCGGCCGCCTCGACCAGGTTGGCGGCGGCGGTGAGACAGTCGGGCAGGCTGATCAGCCGGCTGGGCAGTTTGAGCAATTCGACGCGGCGAATGCGGGCCGGCTCGTGCCGGGCCAGCATGCGGGCACGGCCGATATGGCCTTGGGCCACCCTGGCCGCGTACGCCGCCAGCTCGGACGGCACGCCGTCGCGCCGCACCAGCAGCTCGGCCACCGCGGCCGTGCTGGGCGTCGCCAGGTGCACACCCCGGCAGCGGGAACGGATGGTGACCACCACGTCGTCGGGCGTCGGGGCGCACAACAGCCACACCGTGCGAGCGGCCGGCTCTTCGATGCTCTTCAGCAGTGCGTCGGCGCCGCGCTCGGTGACCCGGTCGGCGTCTTCGACGACCAGCACCTGATAGCGGCCGGTGGTGGGCGACATGGCCGCCCGGCGCACCAGGTCGCGCACCTCGTCGACGCCGATCGACAACTGTTCGGTGCGCACCAGGGTGACGTCAGGATGAGCCCCCGACAAGGCGGTTCGGCAGACCGGGCAGACCCCGCAGCCCCCCTCGGGACACTGCAGCGCGGCCGCGAACGAGCGGGCCGCGTTGGAACGCCCCGAACCCGGCGGGCCGGTGATCAGCCAGGCGTGCGACATGGCGTGCGACCCGCCGGCCACGGCCCGGCGCAGCACGTCGACCACCCGCTGTTGCCCCACCAGGTCGGCCCACACGCTCACGGGTCGATCCTGCCAGCTTGCTGTGACAGCTCCCGCACCCGGCCGCGCACCTGCTGGGCGATCCAGCCCCGCGGTTCGCGGGCCGGCAGCACCAGGTAGCGCGACGGGTCTGCCGCCGCCAGCTCAAGAAAGAACTGCCGGGCCCGCTGGTGAAAATCGGCACCAGCCTGTTCGAGCCGGTCGGGTTCGGCGATGGTACCCACGGCACGCTCGGGCTCCAGGTCGAGCAGCACGGTGAGGTCGGGCACCAGGCCGTCGGTGGCCCAGCCGGCGATGCCGGCCACTTCGGTGAGGTCGAGCACCCGTCCGGCGCCCTGGTAGGCGAGCATCGAATCGACGTAGCGGTCGCAGATCACCAACTCGCCGCGGGCCAGCGCCGGCCGTACCACCTGGAACAGGTGATGAGCCTTGTCAGCGGCGTACAACAGGGCCTCGGCACGCGGGTCGAGCTCGCCGGTGGCCGGGTCGAGCACGATCCGCCGAATCAGTTGCCCGGCCGCGGTGTCGCCCGGTTCGAAGGTAACCCGCGCCGCCAGGCCCTGCGCCCTCGCCCAGTCGGCCAGCAGCCGGGTCTGGGTCGATTTGCCGACGCCGTCGCCACCCTCGAATACGACGAACAGCCCGCTCACGGTTGCCCCTGCGGCGCCTGGGCCGAGTGCGGTACCCGCGGCCGGATGATCCGGCCACGCAGCCCGTCCCAGTGGCCCGGCCATTCACGCACGAAGGTCTCGCGCGCATAGTCGACCGACAGCATGGTGCGCTCATAGGCTCGGCCCGCCTCGAAAACCTCCGCGGTGCTCAGGTTGTGCAGGTCACGGCTCAACGCGGCCGAGTCGGGACGCAGCGTCGACTCGAGCGCCTGCGCCACCGGTTCGAGGTGTCTGCGCAACTGCTTGGCGGGCTTGCCGAAGACGTCCCGCGCCAGCGTGCTGAGCGCGACGGCCCGGTTCGCCACCTGCAGGGCCCGGGCCCAGCGCGCGTCCGACGAGTAGGGCTCGAGGGTGCGGCACTGATCGAACAGGGTCTGCATCACCGCCTCGAGTTCTTGGGCCAGCACCGGTCCGGTGACGCGTCCAGCGACCGTGAGCGGCGGCGCGCTGCTGGCTTGGGCCAGCACGTCGAGCAGGCGCAGCCAGCGCTCGGTGTGCTGCAGCGGCCGGGCCGACTCGGCCGCGATGGCCGCCAGTTGTTCGGTGGCCTGCGCCCAGTTGGGTTCGAGCAGCCCCTCCAGGCCGGACAACTCCACCCGCAGTGCCAGCACCCCCTCGCGCAACGCGGCGTCGTCGCCCAACCCCGTGCGCGCGTACAGGTCGGCCAGCAACAGACGCCGCCAGCGCGACTCGAACTGGGCGGCGACGAAGTCTTCGATCGAGGCCCGGGCCGACAGTGCGCTGCGCCGGTGCCCATGGCCGGCGAGGCCGAGCCGGGTGGCCAAGGTGGCGAACTCATCCACCGCTGCCGCATCGCCGGCGGTAAACGCAGCGGCGATCGCCTGCGCCTGACCGGGGTTCGGGGTGAGCACGCGCACGGTGACGTCGCGGTACGAGACCACCTGACCGGAGTGGTTCGAGACCCGGTGCCGCTGGTCGGTCAGGTCACCGATCGGTGCGTCGTCGGCCGCCAGCAGCGAGAAGCTCCGGCTCAAGGTCTCGACCCGCAGCTTGGGCCCCAGAATGCCGCCCCGGCGAAACGGCACCAGCACGTCTGCCAGTTCGGGCGGTAGGTCGTCCTCGGCCTGGGGCGACACCGTTTCCGCGGCCAGCGGCGGCGACCAGCGCGGTGCGCGCAGCACCCACGTGCCGGTCTCGACCACCCGCGACAACTCGACGCCCCAGTCGAGCAACCGGTGATCGGCGGTGTCGATGACGGTGGCTGACGACTCCACCGGCGGGCGGGCCACCAGGCGGTGGAATCCGGTGGCCGGGCCGGTCAGGTTGGCGACCGCTGCCGTCGGGGGCAGGTCGAATCGCAGCACCTCACCGGGTTCGGCCACCGTCATCACGCCCGTTTGGCCGGCGCTCGCTTGGCGCTGCTGCTGCGTGCGGACTTGCTCGCGCTGGACGTGCGCCGTGTGGCGCGCTTCGGCGCCGGGCCCTTGGCCCGCTTCTCGGCGAGCAGTTCGGCCGCCCGCTCGGCGGTCATCGCCTCGACCGAATCGCTGCGGCGCAAGGTGGCGTTGACCTCGCCGTCGGTGACGTAGGCACCGAACCGTCCGTCCTTGATCACCATCGGCTTGCCGGTGGCCGGATCGTTGCCGAGTTCTTTCAGCGGGCCGGCCGCGGCCCGGGCGCCGCCGCGGGTCTTTGGCTGGGCGTAGATCGCCTCGGCCTCAGCCAGGGTGATGCTGAAGATCTGCTCCTCGGCGGTCAGCGACCGCGAATCGGTGCCCTTCTTCAGGTACGGGCCGTACCGGCCGTTCTGGGCGGTGATCTCGACGCCGTCGGCGGCGGTGCCCACCACCCGGGGCAGGCTCAGCAGGGTGAGCGCGTCGGCCAGGGTCACCGTGTCGAGGCTCATCGACGCGAACAGCGAGCCGGTGCGCGGCTTGGCACCCTTGGCCGCGTCGGCGGGCAGCACCTCGGTGACGTAAGGCCCGTAGCGTCCGTTCTTGGCCACCACCGGCAGCCCGGTCTCGGGGGCTGTGCCCAGTTCACGCTCTTCACCCAACGGCTGCTGCAGCAACTCGTTGGCAACCTCTGCGGTCAGTTCGTCGGGCGCGAGATCGTCGGGCACGTTCGCCCGGCGGCCCTCGGCGTCTTCGACGTAGGTGCCGTAGCGCCCCACCCGCACGGCGACGCCCGAATCGCCCAGCGGATGGGTCGACAGCTCGCGGGCGTCGATCTCGCCCAGCTCGTTGACCAGCGCGTGCAGGCCCTGGTGCGTCGAACCGTCCGGGCCGAAGTAGAAGTCGCTGAGCACCTGCAGCCGGGCGGCCTGGCCGTTGGCGATGTCGTCGAGGGTGTCTTCGAGGGCGGCGGTGAAGGTGTAGTCGACCAACTTGGGGAAGTGCTCTTCGAGCAGCCGGGTGACGGCGAACGCCAGCCAGGTGGGCACCAGCGCCGAACCCTTCTTGAACACATAATCACGGCTGGTGATGGTGCGAATGATCGAGGCGTAGGTCGAGGGCCGTCCGATCTCGAGCTCTTCGAGCTTGGCCACCAGCGACGGCTCGGTGTACCGGGCCGGCGGACGGGTGTCGTGCACCACCGCCTTCACCTCGTCGGCACGCAGCGGGGCGCCGGCCACCAGTTGCGGCAGCCGAGCCTGGGCGTCGTCGGAGGTCTCGTCGTCGTCGACGCCCACCACGTAGGCCTTGAGAAAGCCGGGGAAGGTGATGGTGCGGCCCGAGGCGCTGAACGTGCAGCGTCCGGTCTCGACCAGCTCACCGGTGGTGGCGTCGCTGATCGCCATGCGCTGCGGCAGGGTGGCGCCGATGCGCACGGTGACCGTCTCGCCGACGGCGTCCTTCATCTGCGAGGCCAGGGTGCGCTTCCAGATCAGCTCGTAGAGCCGCAGCCCGTCACCACCCAACCCGGTTTCGGCCGGGGTGGCGAAATGCTCGCCGGCGGGGCGAATCGCCTCGTGCGCCTCTTGGGCGTTCTTCACCTTCGAGGTGTAGAGGCGCGGCGCCTCGGGCAGGTACTGGCCGCCGAACAACTGCTTCACCTGGGCCCGGGCGGCGCTGATGGCCGTGGCCGACAGGGTGACCGAGTCGGTGCGCATGTAGGTGATGAAACCGCGCTCATACAGGTCTTGCGCCACCCGCATGGTGCGTTCGGCGGTGAAGCCGAGCTTGCGGCCGGCGTCCTGCTGCAGCGTGGTGGTGCGAAACGGAGCGTACGGACGGCGGGTGTACGGCTTGGCCTCGACCGAGGCCACCGCGTAACTGGCGGCTTCGAGGGCGGTTGCCAGGCTCTGCGCCTGCTCGGCCGACAGGTGCAGCAGCGACTTGCCGGTGAGTCGTCCCTGGGCGTCGAAATCGCGGCCGGTGGCGACCCGCAGGTCGCTGACCTGGTGCAGCGTGGCGGCGAAGGTGGGCGGCTCGACCGCTTCGCCGGCGTTCAGCACGGCCTCGATGCCGGCGAAGCTGGCGGCGCGAAAGGCCATCCGCTCCCGCTCGCGGTCGACCACCAGCCGGGTGGCCACCGACTGCACCCGGCCCGCCGACAGCTTGGGCATGACTTTCTTCCACAGCACCGGGCTGACCTCGTAGCCGTAGAGCCGGTCGAGAATCCGCCGGGTCTCTTGCGCGTCGACCAGGTCGGTGTCGAGCTCGCGCGGGTTGGCCACCGCCTCGGCGATCGCCTGCGGGGTGATCTCGTGAAACACCATGCGGCGCACCGGCACCTTGGGCTTCAGTTGCTGCAGCAAATGCCAGGCGATCGCCTCGCCTTCGCGGTCTTCGTCGGTGGCGAGCAGCAGTTCGTCGACCGAGGCCAGTTTCGCCTTGAGCTCGCGAATGGTGGCCTTCTTGTCGGGCTGCACCACATAGAGCGGCTCGAAGTTGTTGTCGACGTTGACCCCGGTGCGGGCCCACTTCTCACCCTTGTACTTGGCCGGCACCTCGGACGCGCCCGTGGGCAGGTCGGCGACGTGACCGCGGCTCGACTCGACGACGTAACCAGAGCCGAGAAAACTTGCGATCTTGGTCGCCTTGGCCGGTGACTCGACGATCACCAGCGCCTTGAAGCCTGCTGTTGCCACGTGGATCCTCTGCTGCGGGGTCTGGGGCCGGAGGGCCTCAGGTGGGAATGGTAGCCACAAAGAACGACGGCTCGGCCACACCGGAGCAAATCACAGCGGACCTGCTGCGGTCACATAGCCGTCAGAAATCAGTGAGCGCAGCCGCGGCAGCAGGTCAGCGGTGAGACCTGCGGCGTCCACCTCGAGCAGGTCGGCAACGGCGTCGATCAGCACCCCGAGCGGCAGTTCGCCGTCACAGGCACCGACCACCGCGGCGAGCGCGGTGTCCACCTCGGCGGCGCGTCCGAAACCCGCGGCACGGCGCAGCACCACGTGTTCGGGGTCGGCCGCGCCGGGTCGTCCGATGGTCTCTTGGGTGAGGTCGGGCGTGACGGTGAAGGTGGCGGCGAGCAGGTCGTGCCGCGGCGCTCGCGCGGTGCGGGCGGCCTGCGGAAACTCGGCGAAGGCGGCGCCGACGCCGCTGTGGGTGCGGTGTGGCCAGTCATCGAAGCGCAACACCGGGTCGGCGGCATCGTTGCGGTACAGGGTGAGCCAGCCCAGGCCGACCCCGACGATGCCCAGGCTGTCGAAGTAGTCGACCCATTCGGCGTAGCGCCGACGGTATTCGGGGGTGCCGGTCAGGGCGGCATCGGCCAGCCACAGCTCGATGTACTCATAGGGGTCGAGTTGTTCGCGCTGCAAGACCAGGGCGTCGCAGCCGGTCGGCGCGATCCACTCCGCGAGCCGCTCCTGCCAGGGCTGGTCGGCGGCGATCGCCCAGTTGCCGAGCACCTGCAGCGCCCCGCCGGGGTTGAGCCGGGCCGGAGCGCCGGTGACGACTGCGCGCACCAGGGTGTCGGCGCTGAACGTGCCCTCGCGATAGACCAGCCGGGAGGCCGTCGGCGGCGACATCACGTAGGGCGGGTTGCTCACGATCAGGTCGAAACTGTCGCCCGCCACCGGTTGGTACAGCGATCCCTGGCGCACGTCGACGTCGATGCCGCTGAGCGCTGCGCTGAACCGGGTCATGGCGCAGGCCCGGGGGTTGAGGTCGGTGGCGACCACGGCGTCGGCGTGGGTGGACAGGTGCACCGACTGCACGCCCCCGCCGCAGCCCAGGTCGAGGGCCCGGCCGACCCGCCCCGGCATGGTGAGCTGCGCCAGTGTCACCGAGGCCGGTGACAGCCCGAGCACGAAGTCGTCGCGCACCTCGCCGAGACGTCCGTCGAGGTTCGGTGTGCGATCGGAGGCGAGCCAGGCATCGTGCTCGCCGGTGTCGTCGCTGAACGCGTAGGGCCGAATCTCGATCGCGGCGCGCACCGTGCCGGGGTCGGCGCCGGCCTCCAGCAGGGGGTGCAGCGGCTCAAGGTCGCCGAGGGCGGCCTCAAGCGCCGGCCTGGGCACGCTCTGCTGCAAGGCGAAGACCCGGATCACCGTGGCCTGCGGGTCGTCGGCACCGGCCAGCGCCCGATCGCCCGGAATGGTGGCGTTGCGGGCCAGTCCGTCCAGCCCGGCCGGGCCGAGCCGTTCGGCCACCGGGTCGAAGCGATAGCCGGCGTCGTCGAGCCGGCGGGCGAGGGCACGGGCGTTTGCGAGGTCGAGCACGGCACTACGCTTCCACGAATGAGTCGTTCTCTGCTGCTGCGGCGGGTTCGGCGGGTCGATCTGGACGGCTCCGGCGGCACCGCGCCACCGGTCGACCTGCTGATCATCGACGGGGCGATCACCGAGATCGGGCCGGAGCTGAGCCGGCCGTCCGGCGTCGACGAGGTGGACGGCGAGGCGCGCTGGGCCGTTCCGGGGCTGTGGGACGCCCATGTGCACGTCGCGCAGTGGGTGCGCACCGAGCGGATGCTGCCGCTGGGCACGGCGCGCCGGGCCGAGGACGTGCTGGCGGCCGTGGCCGGCGCGGTGGGTAAACAGCCGTCCGGGCGCACCCTGCTCGGCTTCGGCTACCGGCCCGCCGGCTGGCCCCGGGCTACGACGGTGGCCGAGCTGGACGCGGTGAGCCGGGGCCGTCCGGTAGTGCTGGTGTCGGGCGACGCCCACACCGGCTGGGTCAACTCCGCCGCCTTCGACCTGCTGGCCGCGCCGCGGCGAACCGGCCCGGTCAGCGAGAACGAGTGGTTCGACCTGTTGCGCCGGCTGGACGAGCTGCCGGGTGCGGCGCCCGAGCCGTCCGATTTCGTGGCACCGCTGGCCCGGCTGGCCGCCCTGGGGGTCACCGGGCTGGTCGATTTCGAGTTCGAGAACTCGTTCGTGGACTGGCCGCAGCGGTTCGCGGCCGGGGCCGACTCGGTGCGGGTGCGTGCCTCGACCTACCCGCATCAGCTCGACCAGGTGATCGAACGGGGCCTGCGCACCGGCGATGCGCTGGACGGCTGCGCCGGGATGGTGACCATGGGCCCGTTGAAGATCATCTCCGACGGCTCGCTGGGCAGCCGCACAGCATGGACCACCGAACCGTACGCCGATCGTCCGGCCGGCCCCGAACCGTGCTGCGGCCAGGCCAACTACTCCCCCGGCGAACTGCGCGAGCTGCTGCAGCGGGCCACCGGCGCCGGGCTGCAAGTGGCGCTGCACGCCATCGGCGACCGGGCCAACACGGTGGCGATCGACGCGTTCGAGGCGACCGGGGCGTGCGGATCGATCGAGCACGCTCAACTGATCGCCGCGCACGACGTCCGGCGGCTCGGCCGGCTGGGGCTGCGGGCGAGCGTGCAGCCGGCACACCTGATCGACGACCGCGACCTCACCGACCGGTTGTGGGGTGAGCGTGCCGCGAGCGCCTTTCCGCTGCGCACCATGGTGGCGGAGGGCGTCGACGTACGGTTCGGTTCGGACGCGCCGGTCGCCGCCCTCGACCCCTGGCTGGCCATCGCGACGGCCGTCCATCGCAGCGGCGACGAGCGGCCGGGGTGGCACCCCGAGCAATCGCTGAACCCTCGCGAGGCGCTAGCTGCCTCGGTGGACTCCCGGCGGCTGGTGCCCGGCTCGGTGGGCGACGTGGTACTGCTCGACCGTGACCCACTGGCCGAAGGCGACAACCCGGCCGACACCGCCGCGGCACTGCGCACGATGCGGGCGGCCCTCACCGTCTGCGCCGGCCGGATCACTCATCACGGCTGATCCGGCGACGGTGGACACGTGACCGGCAGCGGAGCCTTCGCTGCCCGCACCTCGCGCTTGTGCCGGCCGATCGTGGCACTCTGAGTGGCATGACCGTGCCCGCCTGGATCACGAACGCGCCGCAGGTGCGTCACGTGCACCAGCGCCCGGCGCGCCCCGGCCTCACCGCCGAATTGCCCCGGTGGGTGTCGTCGGCGGCCGGGCGGGCTCTGGCCGGCCAGGGCATCACCGCACTGTGGCAGCACCAGCGAGTCGCCGCCGACGCGGCCTTCGCGGGTCGTCACGTCGCGATCAGCACCTCGACCGCGTCCGGCAAGTCGCTGGCCTATCTGCTGCCGGTGTACGCCGCTACGGCCGAGGGGGTGATCGGGCACGACGCCGCCGTGCACCGATGGGCCCAGCCGGCCCGGGCACACACCGCCTTGTACCTGGCGCCCACGAAGGCGCTGGCCCACGATCAGGCCCGGCGTGCCCGCGAATTCGGCGGGTCGGCCTGGCGCCTCACCACGCTCGACGGCGATTCCACGACCGAGGAGCGTCGCTTCGCTCGTGACTTCGCCACCTTCGTGCTGACCAACCCCGACATGCTGCATCGGTCGCTGCTGCCCAACCATGACCGTTGGCAGGGGTTGCTGCGCTCGCTGCGCTACGTGGTGATCGACGAGGCGCACCGCTACCGCGGGGTGTTCGGCGCGCACGTCGCTTCGGTGCTGCGCCGGTTGCGCCGGTTGTGCCGCCACTACGGCGCCGACCCGGTCTTCATCAGCGCCTCGGGCACGATCGCCGAGCCCGCACAGCACCTGCGCCGGCTGACCGGGGTGAGCGAGGCCGTCGCCGTCGAGAAAGACACGTGCACGCGCCCGGCCCTCGACTTCGTGGTGTGGCAGGGCGATGCCGACCCGCACCGCGAGGCCGCCTCGATGCTGACCCGGCTGGTCGACAATGGCTACCAGGTGCTCGCGTTCACCACCTCGCGCATTCAGGCCGAACTCGTGGCCGACCAGGCCCGGCGAGGCAGCATGGACCCCGACGGCATCGCCTCGTATCGCGCCGGCTATCTGGCCAGCGACCGCCGCGAGCTCGAGGCGGCATTGTCGAGCGGACGGCTGCGCGGCGTCTCTTGTACCAACGCCCTCGAACTGGGCGTCGACATCACCGGCATGGACGCGGTGCTGACGATCGGCTTTCCGGGGTCGCTGGCCGCCCTGTGGCAGCAGGCGGGCCGGGCCGGGCGTGATGGCCGCGACGCCTTCGCCATGCTGATCGCACGCCCCGACCCACTGGACAGTTGGCTGTGCGACCACCCCGAGGCGCTGTTCGACGCACCGGTCGAGGCCACTGTGCTGCACCCCGAGCAGCCAGCCGTACTTTCGGTGCATCTCGCAGCCGCCGCCCAGGAACTCGCGGTGAGCGCCGACGACGAGCGCTTCTTCGGCCCCACCATGCCGCAGCTGCTCGAATGGCTGGCCGCCCGCGGTGTGCTGCGTCGGCGCGGGGCGGCCTGGTACTGGACCTCGCAGCGCCGTGCGGTCGATGGCATCGACCTGCGCTCGATCGGCGGCGGCGGGGTCGAGATCGTGCAGACCAGCACCGGGCGGGTGATCGGCCAGGTGGATGCCGCTGCCGCCGACCGTACTGTGCACGAGGGAGCGGTGTACCTGCATCAGGGCGAGCAGTGGCTGGTTGAACAGTACGACCGAGAGGCTGGCCTGGCATTGTGCCGGCAGCAGCGGGCCGAGTGGTTCACCCAGGCGCAGGGCACCACCCAGGTTCGCATCATCGGCACCGACCGACAACGGGCTCTGGGCGCCGCCACGCTCTTCAACGGCATCGTCGAACTGACCTCGCAGGTGACCGGCTACCTGCGTCGCGACAGCGTCACCGGTGCGGTGTGGGATTCCACCCCGCTCGATCTGCCCAGCCGCACCTATCGCACCCGAGCCACCTGGTGGACCCTTCCCGTCCCTGCCCGCGGGAGCGCCGGCCCGGCCGTGGCCGTCCGAGACCTGGCGGCCGGCCTGCACGCCGCCGAGCACGCCGCGATCGGCCTGCTGCCCGGCTTCGCACCCTGTGACAAGGGCGACGTCGGCGGGCTGTCTACCGTGCAGCACCCCGACACCGCCGCCCCGACTGTGTTCGTGCACGACGGGCTGCCCGGCGGTTCGGGCTTCGCCGACGAGGGGTTTCGGGTCGCCGAGCGCTGGCTGGCCGCAACCCTGGACCTGCTTCAGGCCTGCCCCTGCGATCACGGCTGCCCCCGCTGCGTCGTCTCGCCGGCCTGCGGCTCGGGCAACCATCCGCTCGACCGGCCGGCCGCCATCGCCGTGTTGCGGGCGCTGGTGGCCGAGACGCTGCCGGGTGGTCACGGCACCCCCGTGACGCTGCCGGCGTAGGCCACCGCGCTCACCTGCTGCGGCAGGCCCGGCAACCGCCAGCCCACCGCCCGGCGAACAGTCACCTCGACCACGAAGTCGATCAGGTCGCCGGCGACCTCGCACTCGGCCACCTCCACGTCGTTCAGCGCGGCGATGCGACGGGTCTCGGCACAGGCGTCCGCGCCTCTGGCCTGCGCCTGTGCGCCCGAAAGTGCCACCAGATCGGCGGCGGCACGCACCGAGCGGGCGGTAGCTGCGTAGGTCAGGCCGAGCAGCCCGGCTGCAGCAACGGTCACCAACCCCATCACCGTGGCTACTACGAGCACCGTGGCCACCCCACGCTCGGTGCGCGCCATCTCAGCTCCCCTCGCGCGCAACCACGGCACGAGCGCTGAGCTGCATGGACGGAATCCATGCCCCCCACGGCTGCGCGCGCAACTCGGCGACCACGACCACGTCGACACCGTCGAGACGGACCCGAACCCGGGAGCCGGCGGGCGCGTTGGCTTCGGCCCGGGCAGCAGCGGCGGTGTCGTCGCGGGCACGCTGCCGAGCCACCTCACCGGCGACGGCCTGCAACTGGCCGAACTGCACCACGATGGCCAGCAGGTAGCACAACCCCAGCGCTACCACGGCCGACAACATCACACCGAACGCCACTTCGACGCTCGCCATGCCCCGTTCGGTTCGCACCCTGCCCTCCTCTCGGCTTCCGGGTCGGGCGGCCCCGGAAGGGGCCACCCGCACCGTCACTTCTTGATGAAGCTCTGAATCCAGTCGATGATCTGGTTCGCGAGCGTGTTGATGTGCTCGCTGAATGCGCCGTTGGTCAGCACACCGATCACGACTGCCAGCACGGCCACCACCGCGATCGTGCCGAGGGCGTATTCGGCCGTTGTCATACCCCGCTCACTGCGCGGCAGCGCCACCACTTGGTTCGACATTGCTTTCTCCTTTCGCCCCGACCGCCGGGGTCACCCTCAGCTTGGGCAGTTACTCCGGCAAGCGCTCACGATTGCCCCCACCCTGTGCACAGCCGCGCCCAACCGCCGAAACCTGTGGACAAGCCAGTTCCCCCACCCGCCCCGACTCTCTCCCGCTCTCTCTCCCCCCCCCCGGGCACCCCGGCACGCCAGCACGCCACGCCTCCGTGCTTGAGCGTCCTTTCCGGGGTTTGAACCACTGAAACGACGCTCAAGCACGGAAACCTGGGCGGGCCGGCGGGCCGGCGGGTGGGCGGGTGGGTGGGTGACGGGCGGTCACGACAGCAGTTGCAGGGCGGCGCCGCCGACGATCGGCACCACCCCGGTGAGCAGAAAGGCCGGCAGAAAGCAGACCATCAGCGGCACCACGCTGTTCACCCCCGCACGCCTGGCCCGGGCCTGCGCCGCGGCGTGCAGCGTCCGTTGTGCCTCGCGTGCGTGCTGCCGCAGCAGCGGAGCGAGCGCCAACCCGTTACCTGCCGCGTGACCCAGTTCGCGAGCCAGCGTTTCGAATGCGGGGTGCACACGGCCCAGTTCTCGCCACGCGTCCGGCTCGGGCGTTCCCAGCCGCACGGCCGCATCGAGGCGTAACAGCACCTGCCCCATGCTTCCGGCCAAGCCTTCGGCCAACGCCGCCACCGCGTTACGCAAGGGCAGACCGGCCTCCAGGCACACCGCCAGCAACGTGCAAACGGTCGGCAGCGCCGCCTGCAGTTCGAGTTCACCGCGCCGCACGGCACCAGGTCGGTAGCGGCCCAGGGCAACGAAGACCACCACCCCGACCAGACCGGCCAGCGGCGCAGCCAGGGCAGACCCGGCGCCCGAACCGATCACGAAGCAGCCGGCGATCACCGCCACCGCAGCTCGAACGATCGCGCTGGGCGCCCCGTCGACCGCCGCGAACGCTGCGCGCCAGCCCGGCGCCCGACCGGCCGACGCGGGGGCGCCCGACCCGCTCAGCACCTGGGGCCGACAACGAAACGGCCCGACGATCAGGCACACCGCGAGGGCCGCGCTCAGCGCGGCCAGCAGCACCAACTGCCCTGCCCCCAAGGCGGCCGTGTTCATCGCAACCGCCCGGCGCGCTCGGCGAGCTTCTCGCTCCAGACCACGCCGGCAACCGCCAGCCCGACCCCGGCCGTCAAGCACCACAGTCCCGGGTCGGACGAGAGCAGAAAGGCGACCGGGTCGCCGCCCACCGCATAGCCCAAAACGATGCCGACCAGGGGCAGAAACCCGAGCAGGCGTCCGGTCAATCGGGCCGCGGCCAGTTCGGTGGCCACGCTGCGTCCGAGTTCGCGTTCGGCTGCCAGTTGAGCGCTCAGCTCGTCCAGAAATGAGGTCATCGATGCCCCGGTGCGTTGCGCCGTCCGCCAGGCAGCGGCCAGCCCGCGCAGGCCCTCGTAGCCCGGCCGGTCGGCACCGCGGCGCAGCGCGTCGGTGACGTCGCCACCGATGGCGAAGTGAGCGGCGGGCTCGCCGAAACAGGGCGCGGCCCGCGCCACCACCTGCAGGGCCCGCCCCGGCGCGTGCCCCGCCCGCAGCAACGCAGCCAGTTCGCTCGCACCCTGGGCCACCTCGTCGCGCGCCCGAGCCTGCCGCCGTCCACGGCGGGCATTCGCCAGGGTCCACACCGCCGCGGACAAGCACGCTCCGGCCAGTGTCGCCAGCACCGCCGCACGCACCGACCCGATCACCCAGCCTGCGCCGGCCAGTGTCGCCACACCCACCACCAGCACCGGCACCAGTCGTGGCGCCGGGTCGACCCGACGCTGCTTCGTCCGTGCACGCACCCGCCGCCAGGGATGAGCCGACCCCCACGCCAGCACCGCCGCAACCAACAGCAGGCCGCTCAGCAGGCCCATCGCAGCACCTTCGCAAGGTCGGCTGCGCCAGGGTGCGCGACCGGCTCGCCCCCCGGTGGGAACGTCCAGGCCGGCACTGGACGGCACAACCCCGAGGATTCGTGCCACTGCAGCAAATACACCTGCTGCACCCAGCGGAGCCCATCGGGCAACCGGCCGATGTGCAACAGCACGTCGAGTGCGGCCGCGGCTTGGGCGTGCAGCGCGGCGCGTGGCACCCCGCCCAGGGCGGCGAGCGCTTCGAGCCGAGCTGGCACATCGTCGGCCGAATTGGCATGCACAGTGCCACAACCCCCGTCGTGACCGGTGTTCAGCGCGGCCAGCAGATCAGCCAGTTCGGCCCCGCGCACCTCGCCCACCACCAGCCGGTCGGGCCTCATCCGCAGAGCCTGCCGCACCAGCGTCGACAGGTCGACGGCTCCGGCGCCCTCGGCATTGGCCGGACGCGCCTCGAGCCGCAGCACGTGCGGATGGTCGGGTGCCAGTTCCCGCGAGTCCTCGACCACCACGATGCGTTGAGTCGGCGGCACCCGGCCCAGCAGCGTTGCCAGCAGCGTGGTCTTACCCGAACCGGTACCGCCTGAGATCAGAAACGCCGCGCGGGCGGCAACCAGCGCGTCGAGCAACTGCGCCGCGTGCTGGTGCATGGTGCCGTTGCCCACCCAGTCGGCCAGCGTGAGACTCGTGCGCGCGGGAACCCGCAAAGACAAGCAAGTTCCAACATCGGTCAGCACCCCCAATAGGGCGTGCACCCGGGTCCCATCAGGCAGCCGGGCGTCGACGAAGGGGGTGCCCTCGTCGAGCCGACGACCCACCACTGCAGCCAAGCGCACCGCCAGCCGGCGCACGTCGTCGTCGCAATCGAACGGGCTCTCGACGCACTCCAGCCCTGCGCCCCGGTCGACGTAGACGTGCCGATGGCCGTTGACCAGCACATCGGTCACGCCGCGCAGGGCCAGCAGCGGTTGCAGTGGTCCGGCGCCGGCACTCTCGCGCCGTAACTCCTCGACGGTCTCGCGCACCGTGCCCTCCGAGACCAGCAAGCCGAGACCACGCAGGGCATCGGCCACCGAGCCGGGTGTGAGCTCTGCCCCCGTCCGGCCAAGCACCGAACGCACGTCGTCGAGCCGGGTGTCGGTCATGCGACCAGCAACCGCTCGCACAACGCCCCCAAGCCGCCCCGCCGGCGGACCAGCGGTGGCCGCTCCCCCCGCTCGGCGGCTGCGGCGAGCCGCGGCTCGTGACGCAGCCGGCCGGCCACGGGCAGGCCCAGCACGTCTTCGGCCACCTGTTCAGGCATGCTGGCGGGTGGCAACTGCCGCAGCACCAGCTCGGCAGCAGCGGGCTCGAAGGCTCGCAGCGCCTGGCCCGCAGCAGCCAGCCCCCGCACACTGCCGCCGACCACCACCAGCGAGCGGGAGGCCAGCCGCACCGCCTCACGGACAGCTGCCCCCACCGCACGTCCGGGGTCGATCACCACGTGGTCGAAGCTGCGCTGCAACGAGCCGAGCACCGCGCTCAGCGGCTCACGAGCGAGATCGAAGTCGGGCCCGCGAGCCATCGACACCACCGCGACCCCGTCGATCACGGGCAGAA
The DNA here is from genome assembly GCF_047602085.1 of Micropruina sp. Lineage (GTDB taxonomy): Bacteria > Actinomycetota > Actinomycetes > Propionibacteriales > Propionibacteriaceae > Micropruina. The sequence continues at coordinate 489,152 of NZ_JASGID010000002.1, read as the reverse complement.
ACTCACGCAGATCGCCCAGCACTCCCTCGGCAGCCACAAAGCGGGGCCAACGCCAGCCAGTGACCTGCTCGGCGCCGAGCAGCAGATCGATGCCGCCGCCCAGCCGGTCGGCGTCCACCAGTGCTGCGGACGAACCCGCCCGTGCCGCGCTCCACGCCAGCGCGGCGGCCAGCGTGGATGCCCCCACACCCCCCGACCCGCCCAGCACCACCGTGATCCGTCCCGCGCCCTCTGCCCGCGAGCCGGCCAGCACCGACGACAACCACGCCCGCCCTTCGGGCAGCACGATCACCTCCGCACCCAGCGGCATCGACCACAACGCGGCGCCGGCGACATCGCGGCCCACCAAGAACACCCGGTCTCGACGCGGCAGCCCCAACCCGGCCACGACAGCGGCAACGTCCACGCCCACGAAGACCGTCGCCGCCGCAACCCACCGGCCGGCCAGCTCGCCGGGCTCGCACAGCACGGCTGGCTGCCCCAGTGCCACCGATGCGGTTGCCACCAGATCACGTACCTCGTCGTCATTCGACACCACTAGAACTTCGCTCACGCCGTCAGTTTGAACACCTACCCCGCCCCGGTGTTCAAACTGATGGACGTGAACTCCTTCTTCGCCATCCGGCCATCTGCGACCCCAACCCGCCGTCGGCCCGTACGATGCGGTGATGAGCGCGACAGGCCTGCAGAACACCCTCGACTGGCTGGTCGAGGGTTCGGAGGGCCCGAACCTGGTGATCGGACGCTCCGCGTCCGCTTTCGCCGCTGCCCTACGGGCCAGCCGGGGGCTGACCGTGATCGATCGGGACCGCGAGGCTGTTTCGGCGCTGCTGCGGCAAGCACCCTCCGCGGTGCCGCTGGTGGCAGCGGCCGAGGCGTTGCCGCTGGCACCGTGCTCCTTCGGCCGGGTGCTGCTGGCCCAGAGTTTTCACCGGTACGCGCCCGGGCTGGCGCTGTCGGAGTTCGCCCGCGTGCTCCGCCCCGGCGGACGGCTCGGCATCAGCTACACGGTGCGCGACGACTCCGTGCCATGGGTGAAACGGCTGGTCGCGCTGGTGCGTGACGTCGATCCGACGGCGATGAGCGGCGACTACGGCACCGACTCCCTCCAGGCCCTGACCGACAGCGCATACTTTCCGACGATCGAGACCCGTGCCTTTCGCCGTTGGGTGCCGATCGATCTGCCCGGCCTGCTGGCCATGGTCGAGCGCACACCGGTGGCCCAGCGGCTGGACGACGACGGACGGCACTCGCTGCTCGCCGACGTCGCGGCGTTGTACGACAACGCCGCGCGCGCGCCGGAGCCGCTGCTGTTGCCGTACCGGGTGCAGTGCTGGCGGGCCGAGGTCGACCACACCGAGCTCACCGCTCCGCTCGACCTGCCTGATGACGGCCTGCAGATTCTGCTGTGAGGAATCCGCTCCCGCGCCCGCCGAGGCGCGAACACCGCGACCCGCGCGGGCGGTTCGCACCTGTCGCGAGCCTGCCCGGCGCAGATCCACCTTCCCGGGAGCCAGACAGCCCGCGCCCCTGCCACTAGGCTGGCGGCACAGCGGCGAAAGGGCAGCTCCACCATGGCGAACCAGTCAGAGATCGCGGACGCGATCAAGGCCATTCAGGCTGATGTCACCACCATCGTCCGCGGCGAGATCGAACTCGCCAAGGCCGAATTGGTGCCTCAGGCGAAGTCTGCGGGCATCGGGGCGGGCTTGCTGGGTGCTGCCGGCTATCTCGCCGTCAACGGGCTCGGCCTGGTGTTCCTGGGGCTCTCGGCCCTGGTGGCGCACTGGTTCGCCACCGGACTGGGCTGGGCGCCGTTCCTGGCCGCCGGCCTGGGCCTGGTGATCGTAGCGGTGGGGCTGTTCGTGATCGCCGGCGTGCTGGCGCTGATCGCCAAGAACAAGCTGGCCGCAGCCAAAGGCCCCCAGGCCACCGTCAAGCAGGCTCAGGATTCGATGCAGGCGGTGAAGAGCGCCGTCGAGCGCGGGCTGGTCGAGGCTGAGGCTGAGGCACAGGCCCGCAAGACGGCCCGGCAGAGCGCCCCGAGCATCACCTCCGGCAATCAAGGACCGACGTTCGCGCGCCCCGGCGCCTAACCGCTGCGGCCGGGTCAGCCACGCCGCCGACCGCGCACGAAGCGCTCCGGAATCTCGGCCACCCGCGCCTGGTCCCACGCAACGGTCCAGCCCGCCAGGTCGAACAGCCCGTCGAGCAGGTAGGCGGTGAATCCCCAGACGAACAGTTCACCCACCACGAATCCGGGGCCGTCGAAGCCGGCCGGGTGGGTCCAGGTGACCCGGTTGGCCGGGTCGAGCAGCACGTCGAGGGCGATGCTGTGCACCGCGGCGATCTCAACCGTGTCGACCGGCGCTAGCGGACGCGGCTGCGGCCACCGGGCCACCACGGCTGTGACCGCGAAGTCGCTGCTCCGCACATAGGTGGGCGGCAGCACGCCCAACACCTCGACCTCACCGGGCTCAATGCCGACCTCTTCGTGAGCCTCACGCAAGGCACCCGCAACCGGCGAAGGGTCCGACGGCTCCAGCGAGCCACCGGGGAAGGCCACCTGGCCGGCGTGGCTGCGCAGCCGGGCATCTTTCTCGACCAGCACCACGTGCAGCCCCGCGGAGTGCTCGGCAAGGGCGATCAGCACCGCCGCCGGACGCCCCCCGCTCGCGGCCCGGGCCGCCACCTTTGCCGACGCCTCGGGCCCGGCCAGCAGGGTGCGCAGCAGGTTCGCCTCGGCCGGCGTCACAGCTTCACGCCGAGCTCGTCGCGGGTGAGTTGGACGAGCTCGTCATAGGAGTGCAGCCCCCCGACGAAGGTTCGCACCAGGCGTCCGTCGGCGGCGACGAACAGCGTGATCGGAATGGCCGGCAGGTTGAGCCGGGTGCCCAGGTTGCGGTCCGGGTCAGCGAGCTGCGGGTACTTCCAGCGCACCAGCGACGCGAACTCGACCGCCAGGTCGGGCCGCGGGTCGCCGTAGTTCAGCCCGAGCAGCAACACCTTGCCCTTGCCGGCCTGCGCGAACTGCCGAAAGTACGGCGACTCGGCGCGACAGGGTGGGCACCACTGCGCCCACAGGTTGATCACCATCGGCTTTCCCCGCAAGCCCGCCAGCCGCACCGTCGAATCGCCGCCCAGGCAGTCCACGGTGAGGTCGGGCAGCCCGTCGGCGCGCGCCGGCACGTCGGAGTCAGACTTCGGGCAGTCCGCTATGCCCGCGGCCTTCCGGGCCGCCAGCACCTCAGCCTCGGTGGCCGGCGTATAGGAGGGGTCGGTGGGCTCATCGTCCAGCCGGGTGATCGTGCACCCGGTCACCAGCAACCCCAGAGCGGCGAGCAAAACTCCTAGTCGGGCTGGCAACCCTCGCCTCTTCGCCCCCTGGGTCGTCATCCCCTCGGCTCCCGCACCAGTTTCGCGGCCGCCGTCGCCTCGGTCGGACCCAACCCGTAGCTCGGGCAGAGCTTCGCCACTGGGCACGCCCCGCAGGCCGGGCGCCGCGCGTGGCAGCGGCGCCGACCGTGCCAGATCACGTGGTGCGACAGTTGCGTCCAATCCCGGCGCGGGAACAACGCTCCCACCTCGGCCTCGACCACCTCGGGCTTGGCCGAGGTAGACCAGCCGAAGCGCGCCGACAGCCGCATGAAGTGGGTGTCGGTGGTGATGCCCGGCACCCCGAAGGCGTTGCCCAGCACCACGTTCGCGGTCTTGCGCCCCACGCCGGGCAGCGTGACCAACTCCTCCAGCGTGCCCGGCACCGCAGCGTCGAAGCGTTCCACCAGTGCCGCCCCCAGCCTGATCAGGGCATCGCTCTTGGCCCTGAAGAAGCCGGTGGGGTGAATCAATTGCTCCAGCACCTCGCGGTCGGCCGCCGCGTAGTCGGCTGCGCCCGGGTAGCGGGCGAACAGTGCCGGGGTGACCAGGTTCACCCGGCGATCGGTCGACTGCGCGCTCAGAATGGTCGCCACCAGCAACTCCAGCGGGGTGCTGAAGTCGAGCTCGCACCGCGCGTCGGGGTAGGCGTCCGCCAGGGCACGGTCGATCGCCCGGGCACGCCGGACCAGCGCCGTGCCAGTCTGCATCAGAACGCCGCGGCGCTGGCCTCGACGACCAGTTCGAGTTCGACCGGAGCATCGAGCGGCAGCACCGTTACGCCAACCGCCGAGCGTACGTGCACGCCCAGGGGGCCGAAGATCTGGCCGTACAGCTCGCTGGCCCCGTTGGCCACCTGCGGCTGCCCGGTAAACGACGGGTCGGACGCCACGAACACCACCACCCGCACGATGCGCCCAATGTTGTCGACCCCGCCCACCTGGGCCGCAGCGGCGGCCAACGCGTTCAGCGCCGCCACCCGGGCTGCTTCGACGGCCTGCTCCAGGCTTACCTGCGCACCCACCTTCCCGGTGGCCACCAGTGCGCCGGCGACGGTCGGCAGTTGGCCCGAGGTGAACACCTGGCCCGCCGATGTCACCGCCGGCACGTAGGCGGCCAGCGGCTTGGCCACCGCCGGCAGCGTCAGGCCGAGCTCTGCCAGCCGCCGCGACGGTGAACTGCCCTGGAGTTCCTCGTTCACGAGTCCTCCAGCGGCCGCTTCAGGTAGGCGACCAGGTTCTGTGGATTGGGCCCGGGAACCACCTGCACCAGCTCCCACCCGTCGACTCCCCACTGGTCGAGAATCTGCTTGGTCGCGTGCACCAGCACCGGCACGGTCACGTACTCCCATTTGGTCATGGGCCAACCCTAATGGCCGCGACCGACAGCGGCCCCCCACGTACGCTGGCACCATGCCGTCCCGCTGCCCGCTGCACATCGTGACCGGCAAGGGCGGGGTAGGCAAGACCACCATCGCCCTGGCACTGGCCCTGCGGCTGGCCCGCCAGGGCGCCTGCGTGGTGGTCGCCGAGGTTGAGGGCCGCGCCGGGCTCACTCTGGCCACCGGACGGCCGGTCGCCCACGAACCCGGCCCCTTGCTGCCCACCCGCACCGGTCGCGTCGAGGGCGTGCAGATCGACGCCCGGGCCTCGCTGTCGGGTTACCTGCAGCGCCACTACCGCCTCGGCTTCGCCGCCGATCTGCTGCGGCTCGACCCGCTGGTCGACTTCGCCACCCGCATCGCACCCGGGCTGCGCGACATTCTGCTGATCGGCCAGGTGACCCACCTGACCGAGACCCACCCCGGCATCGACGCCCTGGTGCTGGACGCTCCCCCGGCAGGCCGCGTTGGCTCGTTCCTGGGCGCCGGGGCCGGCCTGGCCGACCTCACCGACGGCAGCCCGATCGCCGAGCAGGCCGCCTCGGTGATGGACGACCTGCGCGACCCGACCTGCCGCACCCAGGTGGTCACCGTGCTCGACGAGCTGCCGGTGACCGAGACCATCGAAACCGTGGCGGCGCTGCGCGATCTGGGCCTGCGGGTGGACGGCCTGATCGCCAACCGCTGCATAGCCACACCTGAGGTGCCCAATCCCCTGCCCGCCGCGCCCGCCGGTATCGCCGACGCCGACTGGGCGGTCATGACCGCTGCGCTGGTCGCCGAAGCCGACCGCGCTCGGGGGCAGGACGCCTGGCAGGCGCTGCTCGGGCAGCGCACCGGGCTGGCGGTGGCCCGCGTGCCCGACACCGACCCGTCGGGGCATGGGCTGAGCCTGCTCGCCGACGCGCTGGAGGGGCTGTGACCACCCTGGCCCCCGACCACCTGCTCACCGACCCGGCATTGCGGGTGCTGTTGTGCGTGGGCACCGGCGGCGTCGGCAAGACCACCCTGTCGGCGGCCCTGGCCGTGCGCGCGGCCCGGCTCGGGCGCCGGGTCGTGGTGGTCACCATCGACCCGGCCCGACGACTGGCCCAGGCCATGGGGCTGCGCGGGCTGGCCCACGAGCCCACTGCCGTCCCATTGGAGGGCGCCCAGGGCACCCTGGCGGCGATGATGCTCGACGCGCGGCACGCCTTCGATCAGGCCCTGGCCGCAGGGTGCACCCGCGACGAGGCCGACCGGATTCGCGCCAACCCCTTCTACAAGTCCCTGTCCGAGGCGTTCTCGGGCACCCAGGAGTACGTGGCCATGGAGAAGATCGGCGAGCTGTCCCGCCAGGCCGACACCACCGGAGCCTGGGACCTGATCGTGGTCGACACCCCGCCCAGTGCCTCGGCCCTCGACTTTCTGGACGGCCCCAGCCGGCTCGAGGCGTTGGCGCACAATCCGCTGTTGCGCGTGGTGCTGGGGCTGCCGCGGGGGCCGCTCGGCTTTCTGGACGCGGGCGCCGCGCTCGCCACCCGGGCACTGGACGCGATTCTGGGGGGACGGCTGTTCGGAGACCTGCGCACCTTTCTGCGGGTCTTCGAACGGGTCGTGCTCACCTTCGAGTCGCACGCCGCCGGCACTCGGGCTCTGCTGGCCTCCGACCGGGCGGGTTTCGTGGTTGTGGCTGGACCGCGTCCGGGCCCCGTGGCCGAGGCCGCGGCCCTGGTGCGCCGGCTGCAGCACGATCGGCTGCCGCTGCGCGGGGTGCTGGTCAATCAGGTGACGCCGCTGGTGTCGCTGCCGGCAGACGTGCTCGCCTCGGCCGAATCGAGGGCCGATCAGTCACAGTTGTCGGTGCTGACTCAGCACCGGCGAGCGATGCAGCGGCACGCCGCAGAGCTTCGCGCGATCGAGCCGCTGGCCCCACTCGGCGTTCCAATAGGCCGGGTGAGCCTGCACCCCGGCGGGGTCAACGACCTACGGTCAGTGGGCGATCTGGTTGCCGGCCTGCACCAGCAGCCGGTGCCATGAGGTGATCTCGGCGTGCTGACGCAGCAGACGGCGGCGTTCACGTTCGGTCATACCGCCCCACACGCCCCACTCGATGCGGTTGTCGAGCGCCTCGGCGAGGCATTCAGCCCTGACCTGACAACCGCCGCAGATCGTGCGGGCACGCTTCTGTTCGGCGCCGTCGGGGAACAGGTCGTCCTGCAGGCCGCGGCACTTGGCCATCATCGGCCAGCTATCCGTCTCCATGACTGACACGGCACATCACCTAACTTCGAGGGAGATCAACCAAAGCGAATTATCTACTACTCAGTGTAGTGGATGCTTCCTCGGGTGCAAAAGTGCGGGCGAGCGCACCTCGGGCAAAATCCCGGTGAACCTTCAGCAACACGGCGTCGAACCGTTGAATCTCTCGCCGGCCGACCTCTGGACTGAACTTTCGGGTTGGGCGCACGGTCGATACGGGCCCACCTTGGGTGGTCACGTAGTCTGGTGGCCATGCGTTTGGGGAAGAGGCTCTATTCGCTGGTCATGTTCTTGGTGGTCAGCGTGCTCGGCGGCTTGTTGATAGCGGGTCTCGTCGTCCCCGTCGCAGGCATGACGGCCGAGGTGGGCAAGACCACCGCCACAGCCATGGACGCGCTGCCTGCCGAACTGGTCGAACAGCCTCTCGCGCAGAAGTCGAAGGTGCTGCTGGCCGACGGCTCGACGCTGGTCAACTTCTACGACGAGAACCGCCAGTACGTCACGCTCGACAAGATCGCCCCGGTGATGCGGCAGGCGCAGATCGCCATCGAGGATCACCGCTTCTACGAACACGGCGCGATGGACCTGCAGGGCACGCTGCGCGCACTGGTCAGCACCGTGCGCGGCAACACCCAGGGCGCCTCGACGCTCACCCAGCAGTACGTGAAGATGACCCTGATCAGCGCCGCCCAGGCCAAGGGCGACAGCGAGGGCGTGCAGAAGGCGCAAGAGAACACGCTCTCACGCAAGATCCAGGAGTTGCGCTACGCCATCGCCCTGGAGAAGCAGCTCACCAAGGACGAGATTCTTGAGCGCTACCTCAACATCGCCTACTACGGCGACGGGGCCTACGGCGTCGAGGCGGCCGCCCTCAACTACTTCGGCGTGCACGCCAGCAAGCTGAACCTGCAGCAGGCCGCGATGCTGGCCGGCATGGTGCGCAACCCGGTGGGCACCAACCCCCGCACCCCCGGCCTCGAACTCGTCGCGAAACAGCGCCGCAACGACGTGCTCGACCGCATGGCGTCCACCGAAGTGAACGTGATCACCCCACAGCAGGCTGCCGCAGCCAAGGCCACCCCGCTCGGGCTGGTGAAGGCCAAGTCGAAGCTGCACGGCTGCGCAAATAGCGAGTTTCCGTTCATCTGCGATTACGTGAAGCGCACCCTGCTGGCCTCGTCAAACCTCGGCGCCACCACCGAAGACCGCGCGAACGCCCTCTACCGCGGCGGCCTCACGATTCGTACCATCATCGAACCCAAGGTGCAGCGCAAGACCGAAAAGGCGATCAGCAACTACCTCGACCCGCGCGACCCGGTCGACGCGGTGATGGTGATGATCCAGCCCGGCACCGGCCTGATCGTCGCGATGGCGCAGAACCGCAACTCGATGGGCACCAAGAAGAGCCAGACCTACTGGAACTACGCGGTGGGCAAGAGCATGGGCGGCGGTAACGGCTATCAGGGCGGGTCCACGTTCAAGTTGTTCGTCGCGGCCGCCGCGCTCAAGAACGGCTTGGGCGCCTACGGCACCGTCAGGGTCAAATCGCCGATGAACATTCGGGGCATGCGCTTCCAATCGTGCCAAGGGCCCTTCACCTTCACCCGAACGCATAATGTGTTCGGCGAAAGCGGCACCTTCAACCTGTTCTCCGGAACGGCGGAATCGGTCAACGGCTACTTCACCGCTTTGGAGTCAGCCGCCAACCTCTGTGACGCCACGAAGATCGCCGATGCGCTCGGCCTGGAGGTGTCGTCCGATACCAAGGGCGACGCCCTGACCAAGACCTACAGCAACTACCCCTCATTCACCCTGGGCGCTGTCGAGGTCTCGCCGCTGTCGCTGGTCAACGCCTACGCGACCATCGCGGCGCGCGGAATTCGATGCGAGCCGGTCATCGTCGAATCGATCAAGACCGCCGAAGGCGGGTCTATCGAGGCGCCGAGTGCCAACTGTCGCCGGGTGCTCGACGAGGGCATCGCCGACGCCCTGAGCAAGATATTCCAAGGGCCGTTCCGCTCCGGAACCGCCGTTGCCGGCCGAGTGCCCGGCTACACCCTTGCTGGCAAGACCGGCACCGTGCCCGACAACAGGGCCGCCTGGCTGGTCGGGTTCACCCGTAACCTGGCCGGCGGCGCGATGATCAGCTATTCCAGCGATCCCCGCTTCGTCAAGTTCTGGAAAGGCCGCAGCCAGTACCTCAAAGGCGCGTACATGAAGCACTCGCACGTGGTCCTCAACGGCTTCGGTGGGCCAACAGCCGGCCAGCACATCTTCAAGCCCGCCATGACCGCCGCGCTCAAGGAATTCCCCAAGACACCCGGTTTCGTCGACCCGCCCTACGGCATCCTGGCCGGCAAGAAGGTCGACGTGCCGTCCTGCTCGGGGGCGACGGTGGCCACCTGCCGCATCCTGCTGAACAGGGCCGGCTTCAACTCCTACACCGACACGATCGCCAGCAATACGCCGAAGGGCACCTATTTGGGCCTCAACCCGTCGGGGGTCGCTGTGCGTGGCACCAGCATTCGGATTCTGATCTCGGCCGGCCCGGTCACGAAGAAGACCGAGAAGAAGGACGACGAGAAGAAGGACGACGAGAAGCCCACCCCGAAGCCGACGAAAACGCGGTAGAACTACATCGTGATCGGAGCCCTACTGGGCCGCGTAGCGGCCGTCGGTGCAGCCTGCGTGGCCTACGGCTTCTATGAGGCCAGGCATTTCGTGGTGCGGCGACAAAACGTGCCGATTCTACCGCCGGGCTCGACACCGTTGCGGCTGCTGCACGTCTCGGACATTCACCTGATGGCCCGTCAGCGCTATAAGACCGAGTTCATCAGCGCGCTGGCCGGGCTCGAGCCCGACGTGGTGGTGACCACCGGAGACAACTGGTGCGAGCCGGACGCCCTCGAACCGCTGACTCGCGCCTGGGGGCGACTGCGGGATGTTCCCGGCGTATTCGTCTTCGGGTCGAACGACTACGAGGCACCCACGTTCCGCCCGCCGATGGCCTATCTGATTCGCTCCACCGAGGGCCGAAGCGACCAGCGCCGATCGCTGCCCGTCGAGGAGTTGCGCAACGCCTACGCCGAGCGGGGCTGGGTCGATGTCAACACCGCCCGCACGCTGATCACAGTGCGGGGCGTCACCTTCGAGTTTCGCGGCACCGACGACGCGCACCTGGGGCGCGACGACTACGCCCTGGTGGCCGGACCACCCTCGTCGGAGGCCGCCGTGTCGATCGGTGTGACCCACGCCCCCTACCTGCGCGTGCTCGACGCCATGACCACCGACGGCGTCGACCTGATCCTGGCCGGCCACACCCACGGCGGCCAGGTCTGCGTGCCGTACTACGGTGCGCTGGTCACCAACTGCGACCTCGACACGATTCGCGCCAAGGGGCTGTCTCGGCACACCGTCGAAGATCGGACGTCCTGGCTGCACGTCTCGGCCGGCATGGGGTCATCGCCGTTCGCCACCTACCGGTTCGCCTGCCCCCCCGAGGTGACGGTGCTGACCCTGACCGGGGCGAACCCGAATGGCTCGTAGCCGCCGACTCGTATAGACTGCACGTCGGCCCACTGGGCCATCGGGGTGTGGCGCAGCTTGGTAGCGCGCATCGTTCGGGACGATGAGGTCGCAGGTTCAAATCCTGTCACCCCGACCAGCGGAAAGCCGCTTTGGCTAGGGATTACGATCCCAGTCGGAGCGGCTTTCGGCGTCTTGCATCCTAACCGCATCCTAAGGACAGCCAACTCGAGCGGGCTTCTGCGGGCTTCTGCGCACACTGTCACCCCGAGAAGGGGTACCCGATCCAGAAGCAGTAGATCGCGGGCGTCACCCAAACGAACAAGGACTTGGCGTGCCAGTGAACTGAAGACTGAAGCCGGCTTTCCTCCGTCCGGGTTCCCCGCCTTCGATGCTCAGCGATCTCAGGTCACACCCGCACGAGCATGCGTGAGTCGGATGGAACGGCTGCTCTTCTGGCGCGACGACGACGGACACGTGACCGGGCCTCCGGCATGTCGGCCTGACCTGCACCGCACTGGCTGGCCCAGCCATCCGTGAACTCCAGGCGGCGGCGGGCCACACAACACCGGCCGGCTGTGGCCGCTGCCAAGAAGTCGCGTCCGACCCCGCAAACCGGCTCCTTGGGCTCACCCAAATGTGATACTCCGCTGAGCGCAAATGCGATACTCCGCTATCCGCAACCGTGATATCGCTTTGGGTGGGGATTGCCTGGCCGATGCCGGCGTGTTGCGGGGTGAGCCGGCCGTGTATGGCCCGGTCGCGCCCGACCCGACGATCTCACGGTTGATCAGCCTGCTCGCCGCCGATGCCCCGAACGTGTTGACAGCGATCAACACGGCCCGTGCGCGGGCCTGGCGGCTGGCTGGTGAGCACTCCCCGGCCCATCGGGCCAGCGTGGCCGATCCGCTCACGATCGATGTTGACGCGACGCTGGTGACAGCGCATTCCGACAAGGAGACCCCAGCGGAGTAAACCTAGAGTCACCCAACTGGCGATGACATCACCCGCGACGTCCGCCGCCGTCCTCACAGCCACGACGCGCCCGCCGGAGAATGCCGGCGATTGGCTGCCGATCGCCGTCAGGGACGGATGCCGGCCAATACGGCCATGGACACCAACTGGGCCCGGTCTCGGGCCCCGACCTTCATCATGGCGCGGTTGGCGTGAGTCTTGACCGTGAAGGGTGAGACAAAAAGGTCAGCGGCGATCTGGGCGTTGTCGAGTCCACCGACAATCGCCTGGACGATCTCCAGTTCCCGCGGTGTGAGTGCACTGAACAAGGCGGCAGCTTTCGGATCCGCGGGCGCTCCCCTGTCGTCGGCGACATGGTCGAACAACGCATCCACCGCGGTTGCCGACATCGCCCGCCCGCCCTCGGCCACCCGCAGGATGCCCCTGGTCAACTCGGCCGGGCTCGCGCCCTTACTGAAGAAGCCGTCGGCACCGGCCCGCACGGCAGCCAGCACATTCTCGTCCTGGTCGAAGGTGGTCAGCACCAGGATCCGCAGTTGTTCTGGGCTATAGGCGAGGCGAATCCGGCGAGTCGCCTCCACTCCGTCGATGCCGGGCATTCTGATGTCCATCAGTACGACATCGACCTGAAGATCACCAAGCAGTTTCAGTGCCGCGAACGCATCACCGGTCTCTCCGGCCACCTCCAGGTCAGGGTGCGCGTCGACGATCGTCCGCAGACCGGTGCGAATCATCTCTTGGTCGTCGACCAACAGAACCCGGATCATCGTCCACCCTCCCCGACCACCGGCAGCCAGGCCAGCACGGTGTACACCGTTTCGTCCACGCGCACCTCGAGCCAGCCCCCAGCGGAGGCGGCCCGCTCCTGCATGCCTACCACTCCGTGGCCGCCACCGGCGGTCTCGAGGGCGTCGGCGCGGCGCAGGTTGGCCACTTCGATCGACACCTGCTCATCCGTAACGTCGACCCGCAGCGAGACCGGACCGGCACCGTGCTTGTGTGCGTTGGTGAGCGACTCCTGGGTGATTCGGTAGGCCGCGGCGCTGACCGTCGGCACCAAAGGACGCTGCAAACCCGTCAACCGCGCGTCGACGTCAAGACCGGCCGCCTCCACCGAGTTCACCAGGTCCGGGATCTGGCTGTGATCTGGGGTGGGTGCCACACTGGCCGAATCCCCCGCCACCCGCAGCACCCGCAAGATCTCCTGAGTCTCACGCAACACCGACTGCACCGCGACCCGCGCCGCAGCCAGATCGGCTGCCGCAGCTTCGGCGCCGGGCGGAAGATGCACCTCGGCACTACCCAGGTGCATGCTCAGCACGGCGATCTTGTGGCCCACGCTGTCGTGCAGATCCCGGGCGATCCGTACCCGCTCTTCAGCCACGCTGCGGTCGACAGCGACCTGTCTGGCGGCGATCGCGTCATGGGTGCGCTGCTCCAGTTCGGCAAGGTATTGCCGCTGCCCCCGAATCGCGCTCCCCGTCGCTGCGCATGCCAAGACCGCCGCGGCAGCGATCGACGCCTGCGGATTGTCGTTCACCGACAACGTTCCCGCGTACCATCCCACGGCCAGCAGACTCGCCAGCCCGGCCAGCAACCCGCTCACCAGGCCCGGCAAGCCGCGCAAGGTCAGCAGCAGCACCGCGAAACAGGCCATCGACCAGTTGTGAATGGGCGGCCACCCCACCGCTGCGGCCACCAGCGGCGAAGCGGCCACCAAGGCCAGCCCCAGGTACGGCTGGATCCGGTAGCCCACCACCACTGCGGCCGCGATCACTGCCGCGGCCAGCAGACCGCCTGGGCTTTGCTCGACGATGGCGTTCGCCAACTCCACCGCTGTGGCCAGCCCAATGACCACGAGCATCGCGATCTCGAGCACGCGAGACCCCCGCACCCACAGGGGCGCCCGCGCAGTCCACGCGGTGCTCGGAGCCGTCGTCACTCACTCATGCTCGCATCGAGGAGCACCGCGCACATACTCCGCACGCAGTACGAGAGGTTCATCCAGACGGACGATTCGCACACCGTTGCCGACAGCAAGGATTGAAGCATCACCCCAACCGGGGCCCGCTACAGGAGGAGAACGACCATGACCGCCAGCACAACCGACTTCGTCGCCTACGAGTACCTGACCATCCAACCCAGCCGCGAGCTTGAGCCCCTCTACAAGGACACCTACCGCAACTTCGGCTGGATCGTCGAGGGCTACGGCACCACAATTCCGAATTTGAGCACCGTGTCACTCAAGCTCAAACGCGACCGCCGCATCGCCAACCGCGCCTCGGTGATGGAGTTGCAGCGCGAGGCCGAGCACGCCCTGGCCGCCATCGCCGGACTGGAGCGTTCCAAAGACACCGCTGCGACACTCGCTGCCCTCGGATTCGGCATCATCGGCAGTGGCTTCCTCGCCGGGTCGATCTTCGCGATCACCGCCAACCTGTGGGCTCTCGGCATTCCGCTCGGTGTCATCGGGCTGGCCGGCTGGGCCGCCGGATACTTCGCTCACGGCAAGGTCAGGGCCAACAAGACCGCCCACGTCACCCCGCTGATCGACCGCGAGTACGACACCGTCTACCGGGCCGGCGAACAGGCCGGACGACTTCTCGCAGCCTGACTCGGCTGACCCCGAACAGACTCACCCATGACCACCGTGCCCGCCACCGGCGAGCCCACCTGGTACCCCGGCCATCCGGGGTACCAGGGCTACGTCGGCTACGAATATCTCACCGTGACCGCTGATCACGACCTCGAATCGCTCTACAAAGACACTTACCGCAGCTTCGGCTGGCTGGTCGAACGGCGTACCACCAGCATCCGCAAGGTCGGATCGGTAGCGATCGGGCTCAAGCGCGACCGCAACCTGCGCAACCGCCCGTTGCTCACCGCACTACAACGCACCGCCGAGAAGGCTCTGGCCACGATCAGCCACCTCGAGAAGTCGCGAACCACCGCCGCCACAGCCACCGCCCTGGCCTTCGGCGTCGCCGGATCGGCTCTTCTCGCCGGGTCTGTCTTCGCGATCGGAGCCGGCCTCTGGGCTTTTTCCATTCCCGTGGGCGCCGCCGGCCTGATCTGCTGGCTGGCGATCCGGCTCGCCCACCGGTGTGTCGAAGCCCGCAGGGTCGCCCGCACCGCGCCGATGATCGACCAGCAGTACGCGATCGTCCGCGAAGCCAGCGAGCAAGCCGCCCGGCTACGCCGATAGAGCGGTTCACACCACCGACGCCGCAGGCATCTGGCTGAGAGACTTGCGGTGTTCGTTCCGCTCCCCGACGCGATGAGGCCCTCCCATGCCGCAGCCCACTCACCCCGACGCCCCGCCGTCCCGCCGCACAGCCACCTGGCGCAGCGCGCTGGCCGCGGTGCTGATCGTGCTGGCCGGCCTGCTCACCCCGGTGGCCATGATCAGCACCTCGGCAAAGCCGACGCTCACCGACACCGACGTCTTCGTCGCCAGCTTTGCGCCGGTGATCGACGAGCCGGCGGTGCAGGCCTACCTCACTGATCAGGTCTCGACCCTGATCGAGCAGCAACTCGGCATCGAGCAACTGGTCGGCACCGTGGTGTCGGGGTTGCAGTCGGCAGTCGGCGACCGGCCCCGGTTGTCGGCCGCCGTGGGCCTGCTTGAGGGTCCGGCCATCGAAGGCCTGCGCGGCACGATCAACCGGGTGACCGGCGAGGTGATCGCCGCCGACTCGTTCGCCGGCACCTGGGAACAGACCCTGCGAATCAGCCACACCCAGCTCGTCGGCGCCCTGAACGGCGACCCGGCGACCACTGCGGCCATCACCGGCCAGGGCCTGGGCATTCGGCTGGCGCCGATCATCGAACGGGTGAAAGCCGGCCTGATCGACCGCGGCATCGCGATCGCCTCGCGCATTCCCGCCGTCGACCGGACGATCGTGATCGTGCCCAGCACCCAACTCACCGACCTGCAGCGCTACTACCTGCTCGCCATGGCACTGGCTCCGTGGCTGCCCTGGCTGGTCGTCGCGCTGGCCGTCGGTGGCGTGCTGGTGGCCAACAGCCGTAGTGGTGCCACAGTGGGAGCCGCCCTGGCGGTCGCGCTGGGGGCCGGCACCGTGCTGGGCGCGCTCTCGGCGGCCCGATCGCTGGTGCCGACGCTGGTGCCCGCCTCGGTGATGCCGAGGGACGTCGTGGAGTTGCTCGTCACCCCCCTCACCAGTGTGCTGAGCGACGTCGCACTCACCCTGCTGACCCTGGGCCTGACCGTGGCCCTTCTGGCGTGGTACCGCGGCAGGTCACGAACTGCCACCCGGGTGCGAATCGCCCTGACGCGTGCCGGCACGGCTCTGCGCCGCAGCCGTGACCGCCTGGGCCTCGACCCCGGGCGCTTCGGCGGCTGGCTCTACACCGCGCGGGGCTGGGTGCGTGCCGTGGCGGCGCTGCTGGCAGCCGCCCATCTGTGGGCGAACCGTCCCCTGCAGCCCAGCACGATCATCGGCACGGTGGCCGGGCTGGCGGCGGTGCTAGCGATCCTGAGCGTGCTCTGGCGCACCGATCCGATGCCCGCGAAATCGGCCGGCGGCCCCAGCCAACCGCAGGTGGACCAGCAGTCCGGCTCGTAGACTGGGAGCAATCGAGGCAGGAGGTCACCATGGCACGAGTTGCGTCAAAGCCGAGCGACGAGGGTCGCGGCAAGCGCCGGGTACTGGTCGCGGTCGCGACCGCCGATCTGGCTCTGCGGGCCTGGGCGCTGGCTGACCTGGCCGCCCGACCGCAGCAGAAGGTCCGTGGGCCCAAGGCAGGCTGGGCGCTCGCCCTCTCAGTGGTGAACTCGGTCGGGCTGCTGCCGGCGGCCTACCTGCTGTGGGGACGACAGACCGACGCCGACCTGCGCTGACCCGTCGGCGGCGATCACGGCGCAGCCGGCCGGGTCGAGCCGGACTGCCAGTTCGGCGCCGTCGTGCTTCTGAGCCGTGCGCACCGTGGCGAGTTGCCCGTCGGGCAGCCGGACGTCGATCAGCACCTCACCGCGCTGGTAGCGCTGCCCGACCACGGGCACCGCGACGCCCGCGGCGTCCACGACCAGCCCGGCAGGACCGATGCCGACCAGCTCACCAGCATCGGCACCCACCAGGCCCAGCCCGGTGGCCGCCGCGGCTTCCAGGAACGGTTCGTAGCCCAAGAAACCGGCAACCGCCCGCGAGGCCGGACGCCGCCACAGCGTGTCTGGAGCGTCGAGTTGCAGCATGCGGCCCTCGGCCATCACCCCCACCCGGTCGGCCAACGCGAACGCCTCGTCCTGGTCGTGGGTGACGTAGAGCGCCGTCGTGCCGGTCGTCCGCAGCACCTCGCCCAGCACCCCGACCAGGTGCTCGCGCAGGTTGCGGTCGAGCGCCGACAACGGCTCATCGAGCAGCAGCAGCCGCGGCCGCGGTGCCAGCGACCGGGCCAGCGCCACCCGCTGCGCCTGCCCACCCGACAGCTCGCTCACCTTGCGGTTGGCGTAGCCGGGCAGGCCCACGAGGCTCAGCAACTCTTCGACGCGGGGACGCCGGGCCGGCTTCGGTTCGCGATACAGCCCGTAGGCGATGTTGCCGGCCACACTCAGGTGGCTGAACAACTGCCCGTCTTGGAACATCAGGCCGAAACCGCGCTGGTGCACCGGTACGGCCGAAAGGTCTCGATCGTCCCATGCCACCCGGCCAGCAGCCAGCGGCTCCAGCCCGGCGATGCCGCGCAGCAAAGACGACTTGCCCGACCCGGACGCCCCCAGCAGCGCCACGATCTCGCCACTGTGGAGGGCCAGGTCGACGCCGTCGACCGCCACCAGGTCGCCGTAGCGCACCACCGCACCGGCGACGTCCAATCCGCTCACAATTCCGCCTCCCTGGGCCTGACCAGTTCTGCTGCCGCCATCACCGCGGTGGTCAGCACCGCCAGCACCGCCGCCGCCGCCAGCGCCATGCCGAAGTTATCGGCACCGGGGCGTCCGATCAGCCGAAAGATGACCACCGGTAGCGTCGGGTGGTCGGGCCGGGAGAGAAATGACGTGGCCCCGAACTCGCCCAGTGAGGTGGCGAAGGCGAAACCGGCGGCCAGCCCCAGCCCACGCAGCGCGAGCACCCCGTCGATGCTGGCCAGCACCCGCCCGGGGCCCGCGCCGAGCATCGCCGCCGCCTCGCGCTGGCGTGGTTCGATCGCCCGCAGCACCGGCAACAATGTGCGCACCACCAGGGGCAACGCCACGATGGCCTGCGCGATCGGAATCAGCACCGGTGAACTGCGCAGGTCGAACGGCGGCCGGTTCAGGGTGATCAGAAACCCGAAGCCGACGGTCACCGCCGACACTCCCAGCGGGAGCATGAACAGCGCGTCGAGCATTGTCACCCCAGCGGCCAGTCCGCGGTGCCGGGGACGCCTCGATGCAATCAGGCTGACCAGCACGCCCAGGCTCAGCGCCAGCGCGGACGCCTGCACGGCGATCGCCAGCGAATTGGCGACCGCCGTCCACACCGGCACGCTCAGGCTGCCGCCGCCAGTGGTCGCCAGCAGCGCGTAGTTGCGCCAGCCCCAGCCCTCGGCGGTGACGAACGAGCGCACCACCACGTGCAGCAGCGGGGTCAGCAGCAGCCCCGCCACCACGACCGCAGTGACGATCGTGGGCACCAGGTCACGGGCCAGCCGCCACTGCTGCTCGGCGCCGGCGTCCCCGCGCAGTGTGAGCGCGTGCTCCGAGCGGCGCCGGGCGCGTCCGGCAGCCAGCAGCGACCCGGCCACCACGACCAGTTGCACGACCGACAGCGCCGCCGCGGCCGGCAGGTCGAGCAATTGGGTGGTCTGGTACCAGATCTCGGTCTCGATGGTGCTGAAACTGACCCCGCCCATCACCATCACGATGCCGAACGCGGTGGCGCAGAACAAGAACACCAGCGACGCCCCCGACACGATCGCCGGCGCCAGGGCCGGCAGCGTGACGGTGCAGAACACCCGCACCGGGGACGCCCCCAGCACCAGCGCCACCTCGGCGGCGCGCGGGTCGAGCCGGGCCCACAGCGCACCGACGGTGCGCACGATCACCGAGTAGTTGAAGAACACCAGCGCCACCACGATGGCCGCGAAGGTCTCGTCGAGGCCCAGCCATCCGAGCGGGCCGGTGCTGGCGAACAGTGACCGGAACGCCACCCCGACCACCACGGTGGGCAGCACGAACGGCACCGACACCAGCGCCCGCACGAACTCCCGACCGGGGAAGCGGCAGCGGTAGAGCAGGTAGGCACCCGGGACGCCCAGCAGCACGGCCGCCGCCGTCCCGGCGATCGCCTGACCCAGCGTCTGGCCGATGATCCGCCAGGTGCGGGGGGTCGACAGCACGCCGCGTACGCCCTCCAGGCTGAGACCGCCGTCGGTGACGAACCCCTTGGCCACCAGGGCGGCAACCGGCCAGGCGAAGAAGACCGCCAGGAAGCCGACCGGGACCAGCACCGCCAGCGTCCAAACAGTGACGGCCAGCGGGGTCGGCCTGACGCCCCCACCGCCGGCTGAGCGGGTCGAGACCCGTCGTCGGGGCGTACGGGTGGGCATCGCTCAGCCGATCACCGTAGCGGTCCAGTCGCGAATCCAGGTGTCGCGGTTGGCCGAGATCACGTCCGCGGGCACCGTGAAGGGGGTGCTCGACAGGGGGGCGAACTGCTTCCAGTCCTCGGGCAATTCCACCGAGGTGTCAGCCGGGTACATGTACATCTGGCCAGGAATGTCGGCCTGCACCTGCTTGCTCAACATGAAGTCGACGAACGCGCGCGCACCCACCTCGTTGCGCGCCCCCGCGATCACGCCCGCGTACTCCACCTGGCGAAAACAAGTCTGCAACAACGCCACGGTGTTCGACTGCTTGCCACCCTTGGGCACCTCGAAGGCCGGCGACGTGCTGTACGAAACCACCAGCGGCTTCGAACCCTTACCCGACGACCCGGAGAACTCGGTGGAGTACGCCTCGGTCCAACCCTTCACCACGGTGACCCGGTTGGCCTTCAGCGCCGTCCAGTAGTCGAGGTAACCGCTCTCGCCCTTGGCCGCGACGGTCGCGGCCAGCCAGGCCAGGCCGGGCGACGACGAGGCCGGGTTCTGCACCACGAACAGGTCCTGGTAGTCGGGCTTGGCCAGGTCGTCGAGGGTGACCGGCAGCGCCAGATCGTTGGCCGCGAACCACCGGCGGTCGGCGTTCACGCAGACGTCGCCGAAGTCGACGGCGGTGAGCGCGCCGGCCTCGTCCGCCTGCAGCTGCGCCACGGAGGCCGGCAGCCCGGCCGGCGTGTACGGGCTGAGCACCCCTGCGGCGATCGCCCGGCCGGCGAAGGTGTTGTCGATGCCGAAGACGACGTCGCCCAACGGCGAGTCCTTGGTCAGGATCAACTGGTTGACCAGCGCACCCCCGTCACCGGGGGCCACATAGGTGACGGTGTAGCCGGTCTGTTGGGCGAATTGCTGCTTGAGTTCGTCGCTGATCGCGAACGAGTCGTGGGTGACCACGGTCAGTTGCTTCGGCTCGGTGAGCGCCGATGGCGACCCGGACGCGCTCACCGAGCCGGACCCGGCCGGGGCGCCTGCACAACCGGCCAGCACCGCCAGCACCGTGCTGGCCGTGAGGGCCTTGACGATCGACATCTGCGTTCCTCCTCATCGGAGGGCTCACCCGTGGTGAGGAGATTTCCCGACTCCCTACGCCGGTGCTAACCGGATCAGGTTCGAGGGTCTGCGGCTGCCCGCACTCTCAGCGCCCGGCGGCGCTCCCCTGTCGTCGGCCCACTCTACCCCCGCGAACGCTTAAGTAAGGTTGAGCCCGCGCATCTCGAAGGGAGCGACGGTGGACGACCAGGCTGTGCCCGTGTCAGGGGTGGGGCTGACTTTGGTGATCGCGCTGGCAGCGGCCTGGGCGATCAGCGTGTTGGCCCGCTGGCTGCTTCGCGGACGGGCCCGGCTGGCACCGTCGGCGTCCATCGTGATCTGCCTGCTGGGCATGGCCCTTGGCCTGATCCTGACCGGCTGGCTGACGCCGGAACAGTCGCTGTTGGGCGTCGTCCCGATCGCGTTGTCGTTGGGCCTGTCGGTGGCCGGAATCACCGCCTACGCCGCCGTGGCGGCCCACTTCCAGCAGCCTCGGCGAACCACCCTGCCCGAGCTGATCACGGCCGGAGAATCGGCCCGGGTCGAGTTCAAGTCGACCGCCCGGATCAACCTGCACACCGGGCAGAAGGACGACCGCATGGAGCAGGTGATCGCCAAGACCGCCTGCGCCTTTCTCAACGCCGACGGCGGCACCCTGGTGATCGGGGTCGACGACGCCGGGCGCCCGCTCGGCCTGGAGGCCGACCTCGCCACGCTGAAGAGCCCCGACGCCGACCGTTTCGAGCTGTGGCTCACCGACCTGCTCACCACCACGCTCGGGCAGAATGCTTCGGCCCTGGTGAGTGTCGACTTCGCCACCCTGCCCAGCGAGGCCGGTGACCGGCTGGCCTGCCGGGTGAGCTGCCAGCCGTCGCCGCGTCCGGTGTATCTGCGGGCGAACAAGGGCGCCGCGCCCGAGCTGTGGGTGCGCAACGGCAACTCCACCCGCAGGCTGGGCGTCGACGAGGCCGCGGAGTACGTGATGCACCGCTGGCCGCTGAACCTGGGCTCGTCGATCGCGGCGCAGTTCAAGGCTGCCGTGCGGTTCTCGGAGCAGCGCTGATTGTCGCTGGCCGAGCGTGTCGAGACCTCGACTAGAGCACTCTCGCCCGGGGTCAGCGCCCGGTGCCGGCGTAGACCACCGCTTCGCCGCTCACCGAGTCGAGGCCGAAGGCCGTGTGGGCGGCCCGGACGGCGGCGTTCACGTCGTCGATGCCCACCACGACCGAGATCCGGATCTCTGAGGTGCTGATCATCTGAATGTTGATGCCCGCCTCGGCCAGTGCCTTGAAGAAGGTGGCCGAGACCCCGGGGTGCGAGCGCATGCCCACGCCGATCACCGACACCTTGCCGATCGTGTCGTCGTACAGAATCTCGGCGAAGCCGATGCTCTCGCGGGCACCGTGCAGGGCGTCCAGCGCCTTGACCTTGTCGCCGCCGGGCAGGGTGAAGGTGATCGCGGTGTTGTCGTTGGCGATCGACTGGTTCTGCACGATCATGTCGATGTTCACCCCGGCTTCGGCCACGGCGCTGAACACCGCGGCGGCGGCACCCACCCGATCGGGCACGCCGACCACGGTGATCTTCGATTCGCTGCGGTCGTGCGCAACGCCGGTGATCAACGGCTGTTCCATGCCGCCCTCCTTGATTTCGATGTCTTTGACCCAGGTGCCCGACTTGGTCGAGAACGACGACCGCACATGCACCGGTACGTTCTCGCGGCGGGCGTACTCGACACAGCGCAGGTGCAGGATCTTGGCCCCCTGCGCCGCCATCTCGAGCATCTCTTCATAGCTGATCTCGGGAATGCGGGTCGCGCCCGGCACGATCCGCGGGTCGGCGGTGAACACCCCGTCGACGTCGGAGTAGATCTCGCAGTAGTCGGCGCTCAGCGCCGCGGCCAGCGCCACCGCCGTGGTGTCGGACGCCCCGCGGCCCAGCGTGGTGATGTCCTTGGAGGTCTGAGAGACCCCCTGGAACCCGGCCACGATCACGATGTCGCCGTCGTCGAGCGCCGTCTTGATCCGGCCCGGGGTGATGTCGATGATCCGGGCGTCGCCGTGGGTGCCGGTGGTGATCACACCGGCCTGCGAGCCGGTGAACGAGCGGGCTTCGAAGCCCAGGTCGTTGATCGCCATGGCCAGCAGCGCGGCGCTCATCCGCTCGCCGGCGGTCAGCAGCATGTCGAGTTCGCGCGGACGCGGCTGCGGCGACACCTCGAGCGCCAGATCCATCAACTCATCGGTGGTGTCGCCCATCGCCGAGATCACCACGACCACCTCGGCGCCGCGCGCCTTGGTGTCGACAATCCTTTGCGCAACCCGCTTGATGCTGGCCGCGTCGGCCACCGACGATCCGCCGAACTTCTGGACGACCCGCAAGGTCTTTCCTCTCGCCTGTGTTCAACCTTGACTACTTTGCCAGAACCGGCGCCGCGGACGCTCGGTGGTCGCCCAGCGGGCGGACGAATCCGCCCGACCAGTAGGTTGAACGCCATGACCACACCGATTCGCTGGGGGATCGCCGGCCCCGGTCGCATGGCGGCCGCCATCGTCCCCGAGTTTCACACCGCACCGAATGCCGAGCTGGTGGCGGTGGGTTCACGATCAGCCGAGCGGGCCGAGTCGTTCGCCACCGAGCACGGCATCGCACGCTGGCACGCCTCGTACGAATCGCTGGTCGCCGACCCGGCGATCGACGCCGTCTACATCGCCACGCCGCACCCGCAGCACACCGACATCGCGCTGGCCGCCATCGCCGCCGGGAAGGCGATCCTGGTCGAGAAGGCGTTCACCGCGACGGTGGCCGACACCGAGCGGATCGTGGCCGCAGCCCGGGCCGCGGGGGTCTTCGCCATGGAGGCCATGTGGACCCGGTTCAACCCCGCCATCGCACACCTGCGCGATGTGATCGCCAAGGGTGAGATCGGCGAACTGCGCGGCTGCCAGGGCGACCTCACCGCCTTTCGCGAGTTCGACGCCACGGATCGTCTGTTCGACCCGGCCAAGGGCGGCGGCGCCGTGCTCGATCTGGGGGTCTACGTGATCTCGTTCGCGCAGCACTTTCTCGGCACCCCCCAGACCGTGCGGGCAGTGGGCGGACGCTACCCCAGCGGCGTCGAGGGCGAGTTCTCGGTGCTGCTCGGCTACCACGACGGCCGCTCAGCCACCCTGGCCGGCGCCTTCACCGCCTACGGACCGGGGCGGATGATGCTGACCGGCACCAAGGGCTGGGTCGACGTGCACCCACGGTTCCACCGGGCGGCCTCGGTGACGATCTGGCGGGGCAAGACCCCAGAGACCCTGGAATTCGATTCCGATTACCGCTACGAGATCGAGCACGTCGGGCAATGCCTGGCCGCCGGACTCACCGAAAGCCCGGTCATGCCGCTGGACGACTCGATCGCGGTTCAGCAGATCATGGCCGAGGTGCTCGGCCAACTCTGAGGCCCAGGAGCAACGACCCCGACGACCCGCTTCACGCTGCGCTGAGCTCAGACCAACCCGTGACGCTGCCGTGCCGTGCTGGTCACCGTGGTGAGAAAGTCGCCCGCGCCGGCTGGGGCTCCACCCCCGAGCCATTCCGACGGCACGTCGGCGACCGCCAGGTCGATGCCGGTGTCTGCCAGCACCAGCGGCAGCGTGTGCATGACCGTCGAGGGGTAGCTGACCATCAGCCGGCTCACCGGGCCTCGCCGCACCGCGAGCTCGAGCGGCAGATCGGGTCGCACGATGGCCAGCCCGGTGGCCGACGCGATGGAGGCCAGCTTCGCGTCGTTCTCACGACGGTGGGCGAAGTAGCGGCCGGCGCCGAACCGTTGGCTCACCGCCCGCACCCCGGCCAGGTAGTGATCGGCGTCCACCACTCCGCTCTCGACCAGCGAGGTGCCGACCACATCGACGGTGTCGGTCACCGCCGGCGGGCCGAACCGGCTGCGGGTCCAGGCGAAGGTGTTGGCGCTTTGTCGGGTGCCCTCGGGTGCCTGCACCGGCATCGCGGTGAACACCTCGACCCCTCGAGCGTCGCGCACCGACGGGGTGAAGAATGCCCGCGCATGGTCTGACAACAAATCGACCACCACGTCACGCCCCGCTGCGGCCAGATGCCAGCGAGCCAACCGGTCGCCGCGGGTCAATTGCGCGATGAACGAGATGGTCGCCGTGCCGTCGTCGACCACCGCCACCTCACGCACGTCGGCCAGCGGCAACACCGCCTGCACGAACCGCGAGAACGGGTCGCCGACCACCAGCCGATGAGCCTTGGCCAGCCGCGGGAACAGTTCCCAGGCCACGGCAACCATCGCGGCGGCCGACCGTCTCGGCTCGTACCAGCTCACGGCCAGCCCGGCTTCACGAGCAAGGTCGGCCATCGACTCAAGCTGCAGCCTGGTGGTCGCTTCGCGGGGCGGCAACACCGCTAGCCGGGTCTGCTTCAACGCGTCGTGGTGGTGGGCCCACTCGATCACATTGAGCAATTGTGCCGGGCTTTCGACCAGCGCCAGGGTGTCGCGTCGCTGCTTGCGCTTCTTGGCCACGGTGACCTCAGGCCACCTGATCGGCAGCCTCGGCGATCACGCCGGCCACCCGGCGCAGCTTGCGCAGCGCGGCGCGTTCCCCCGGGTAGATGTGCTTGACCCCGTCGCCCAGGGCCTCTTCGATCACCCGGACGTCGCGCACCAGCCGGCTGAGCCCCGCCGGCTCGAGCGAGGCAGCCTGATCAGAACCCCACATCGTGCGGTCGAGGGTGATGTGCCGTTCGATGAAGCAGGCGCCCAACGCGGCGGCGGCGACCGTTGTCTGCAGGCCGCGCTCGTGGCCGGAGTAGCCGATCGGCACATTGGGGTAGGCGGCCATCAGGGTGTTGATCATGCGCAGGTTCACCTCGTCGTTGGCCGCCGGGTAGGTCGATGTGGCGTGCACCAGAATCACGTTGCTGCTGCCCAGCACCTCGACCGCGTGCCTGATCTGGGCCGGGGTCGACATGCCGGTGGAAAGAATGGCGGTTCTTCCCGAGGCCCGCACCGCCCGCAGCAATTCGTCATCGGTGAGGCAGGCCGAGGCGATCTTGTGCGCGGGCACGTCGAAGTCGTTGAGAAATTCCACGCTCTCGACATCCCAGGGTGAGGCGAACCACGCAATGCCCTGCTCGGCGCAGTAGGCGTCGATCGCGCGGTACTCGTCGGCGCCGAACTCGATGCGGTGCCGGTAGTCGATATAGGTCATCCGGCCCCAGGGCGTGTCACGCTCGACGTCCCACTGGTCGCGGGGGGTGCACACCGTTGGGGTGCGCTTCTGAAATTTGACCGCGTCGGCGCCCGCGGCCACCGCGACGTCGATCAACTGCAGGCAGGTGTCGACGCTGCCGTTGTGGTTGAGACCGATCTCTGCCGTCACATAGACGGGGCGGCCAGGGCCGACCGGGCGATCTCCGATCAGCCGCTCACGAGTGGTGTTGATCATGGTGCGATTTCCTTTCCGAGAATCCACGAGGCGATTTCACGCACGGCTCCGTACCCACCCGGCACGGAGGTGACGAGCCGCGCGGCATCGCGCACGGCCGGGTGTGCCGAGGCGACCGCGACCGGCCACCCCACGACCTCGAAGCAACCGAGATCGTTGACGTCGTTGCCCGCGTAGAGCACGCGGGCGGGGTCGATGGCTTCGCTGCCGCACCAGTCGCGCAACACGACGCCCTTATCGGCCACCCCGTGGATGACCGGTACGCCGAGCTTGTCTGCCCGGGTCTTCACCACGGGGTTGACCTCACTGGAGAGAATCAAGACCCGTAGACCGGCGCGGCGCAGGGCGGCGATGCCCAGGCCGTCACCGCGGTGCACCCGCACCTGCTCGGTGCCGTCGCCAGCCAGCAGGGCCGAATCGTCGGTCTGGGTGCCGTCGAAGTCGAGCACCACGGCATCGATGTCGTCGCGGCCCGGAACGTTCGCCGGCGCATCGAACAGCGGTGCCAACGCCCGGGCCCGCTCCACGTCGCTCGGTTCGTCGATCTCGAGCACCCGTCCGGGGTCGGTCTCGATCAGTTCGGTGCGGCCGAAGAAGCGGTGCCGGTGCCTCCAGAACCCGGAGGCAGTCATCGCGTACACGGCGCCGGTCTCGAGAAATTCCTGCTCGCGGTCTTGCCGCCGGGGACGAAAGGCCTTGTCGTGGTTCACTCCGACCGCATCGGCCGAGTCGCGACGCCACACGAAACCGTGTGTGGGTGCCGCCGTGAACGCAGAATCGGCCCCGGCGAAGACAGCGTCGACGCAGGCCCCGACCTCAGCGGGAGTGATGAACGGGCTGGTGCACTGCAGCATCACCAGCACCTCGACAGCCTCGTCGGACTCGTTCTCGAACGCCTCCCAGGCATGCAGCAGCGCCGACTCGCTGGACGCTTCGTCGCCCGCCAGCGCGGCGGGCCGCCGGATCACCACGGCCCCGGACTGCAAGGCCAGCGCGGCGATGCGGTCGTCATCGGTCGAAACCACGATCGCATCGACTCGTTCGGACTCCTGCGCGGCCCGGATCGCCCGCACCAGCAACGGCACCCCGCCCACCCGAGCGAGGTTCTTGCCCGGCACTCCCTTGGAGCCGCCGCGGGCCGGGATCACCGCCAGCACCGTCACAGCCGGGCCAATCGCCGCAGTGCGGGAGCGACCGTTTCGACGCCCTGACGATAGGCCGTCCGAGCCGCTCGCGAAACCAGCGAGCGCACGGCTCCGTGCAGGGCGAGCAGCGCGGCGTCGTCAGCCTCCAAGGCATGCCCATGGCCGTCGAGGTCGTAGCGGCCGAGCAACTGCGGCAGCATGCCCGAGGCGTTCTCCATGGTGTAGAAGGGCCGCAGCGGGGGCCGCGCCTGCTCAGCGACCCGGGCGGCGACAGCGGCCCTGGCCCGCTCGACGGCCGTGCTCGGGCCCAGTCCGCGTGAACTGGCCCAGACCGGGTCGGCCACCGGCAGCGCGCCGTTGTCGAGTTCGGTGAACCCAGCCAGGCAGCCCGACCCGATGAAGTAGTGGTTACCGAGGCGTTCCTTCAGCCCGAAATCGGTCAGGATCGCGGTCGGAATGCCCCGGTGCATCGCCTCGACCGCCGCCGTGGACGACACCGTGACCAACAGGTCGGTGCGTTCGAGCACCTCGCCCATGTTGCCGTGAACGATCGTCAGGTTCGGCGGCCGTTCGACCCCGAGCCGGGCAGCCAACTGCTGATACGGGTAGCGCTCCACGTGGGTCGTTCGTTCGCCGAGCATTCCGCGCACCTTCAGCAACACCTCCCGCTCGGGGTAGAGCCGGGCGTGCCTGACCAGCCGGCGCAACACCAACTCCCGGTCGGCCCGCGCACCGGGCACTCCGGGCTGGGCGGCGAAGGTGACGGTGAACGGCCCGTCGTGCCCGCGCACCGAACCGGGATCGCCCAGAAACGGCAACACGGTTTCGAGCACCACCGCGGGGTCGGCACCCGCGCCGGCAAGCATCCGCCTGAACGCGTCCGCGTCGGCCGGACTGTTGGCCAAAATGACGTCCGAACCGGAACGCAGCAGCAGCCCTTCAGCGTGCTTCTCGTACACCACGCCCACGTAGCCGCTGACCACCAGGGGACGCCGCGCCGGCTGCTGCCAGCGCCTGGCCAGACCGTGCAGCACCGCCTGGACGGCACCGCCCGGCAGCGCCAGCACGATCACGTCCACCTGGCTCAGCTCGGGCAACTCGACGAAGTCGGGCACCCCGTCCACCAGGTCGGGTTGCGCCGCGACGCCGGTATCGGCCAGTTGCCGGTGCGACGGCACCCGGCTCGAGTTCAGCAGCAGACCGCGGTGGGCTCCGGTCGGGAACAACTGGAGCGCGGTGAGAAAGCCCCACTTCCAGCGGCTGTCGGTGTCGGCCAGCACCAGCACCCGGGGCCGGGCACCGGCCGTCCATGGACTAGCGGTCATGCCTCGACGCTAGGCAGCCGGCCCGACGCCCTGACCAACTGCGAACGGCGCCTCGGTGAACAACGACGAAAGTCCAACCCCCGCCGATGGCGACCCCGGTGCGGAGTTCACCGACTCGTCACACGGCTGTTTTCTGTTCGTCACGCGCTGCGGCCAGCATCAAAGCCAGTGCCGGGCTGTGGGGGCAGCGTGGCCCAGAACGGGCGACGGAGCGGGCCACGTGAGGAGTCGCGGTTGTGAAGTTGTCGGTGATCATCCCCTGCTACAACGTGGCTGGCCGGCTTCCGACGCTGGTGCGCAGCCTGCACGGCAACCTGCGCGGTGACTTCGAGTTCGTGTTCGTCGAGGACGGCTCCACCGATCGCACCGCCGCGGTGCTCGACAAGCTCACCGTCGACCTGCCGGGCGCCCGGGTGCTGCGGCACGAGGCCAACCGGGGGCTGAGCGCGGCACGCAACACCGGGCTGGCGCGGGCCGGTGGCACCTACCTGGCCTGGCTCGACGCCGACGACTGGATCGGCCCGGGCTACCTCGACCAACTGGTGCGGGTGATCGAACGGCTGGGCTGCGAGTTCGTGCGCACCGATCACGTTCGGGTCACCGGACGGCGGCGCACGGTCGTCCGCTCGCCCGAGACCCGGCGCAATCTGGTGATTCCGCCCCGTTCGGCGATCGCTCCCCCGTTTCGCTCCACCTCGGTCGACTACCCCATGGCGTGGGCCGGAGTGCACCACCGAAAGCTCGCCGAGCGGGGACTGCTGACCTTCGACGAGAACCTGCGCACCTGCGCCGACCGGCACTGGGTGTGGCGGTTGCACCGTGCGGCCGAGAGCTTCGCCACGGTCGGGTTGCTGGGGGTGTTCCACCGGCACGGCGAGCCCGACTCGCTCAGCCAACTCGACGACGACCGGCACCTGCACTTTCTGGACGCCATGGCGTTGGTGCTGGCCGAGACCAGGGCCGACCCCGAGGCCGATTTGCTGCTGCCCAAGGCGGTGGACGCCACCTGCGCCCTGATCAACTTTCACGTCACCAAGCGCGCCCAACTATCGCTCGATCTGCAGCAACGCCTGGTGGAACGCTCGATCGAGACCCTGGACGCCATGCCTCAAGACGTGCTCGAACATGTGCTGAGCCAGGGCTCGCCCCGGCGGCGCAGCCTGCTGACCCGCATGCGGCGCAACCCGGCAGCGCTCGCCACGGTGGCCTGATCGCCGGTCGAGCTTGTCGAAACCCCTAGTGAGAGCACTCAATCCGAGGTCTCGACATGCTCGGCCAGCGAAAAATCAGCACGTCCCCAACGGGTTATCCGGTGACCAACAGCACGTGCAGCGTGCGGGGCCCGTGCACGCCCTCGACCCGGGAGAGCTCGATGTCGCTGGTGGCGGACGGCCCGCTGATCCAGGTCAGCGGCAGCCGCTGGTCGATGGACGCCTGCAGCCGCACGACCGCCTCGGGCACGTCTGAGACGACCTGGTCGGCGGTGATCACGCAGACGTGCAGGTCGGGCACCAGCGAGAGCGCACGCCGGCCCTGGTCGGCGGCGTGGTCGAGCACGATCGTGCCGGTCTCGGCGATGCCCACCCGCGAGGCGGTGACCACCGCGCCGGTGGCGTCGAGTTCAGCGTGGCTGAGCACCGGATCGTCGGCGACCACTGTGATTCCGGCCGCCGCCACCGCCCGGCGCCAGTCCTGCGGCACACCCGCGGGCAGCACCGCCGAGGTGACTTGGCTCCCGGTCAGGGCAGCGGCGATGCGGTCGGCAACGTCACCGGCGGCAACCCGCTCGACCACGGCCCGGTAGTCCTCGACCCTTTCGACGAACAGGCCGAGCACATCGTCCGCCGCCCCCGGGGGACGTTGCCCGTAGACCCAGTCCACCGCCACGTCCTCGGCCGGCGCCATCGGCGTGACGTCGGCCAGGCCGGCGCGAATGCGGCCCAGAATCGCCTCCCTGCTGCTCATGATTGCGGCTCCTGATGCTCTTTGACCCACCAGTCGCGGAAGGTCTGCCGGGGTGGTTTGGGCAGGTCGCGGGCATCGGTCCAGCCGGCGGCGGGGCCCGGAATGGGGATCGGGCCGATCACTTGGCCGGGCAGCAGCCGTCCGGCCAGCTTCGAGCCATGCTGCACCAGGGCCAGGTTGCGGCCCTTGGCCATCACCCAACTGCCACCCTTCATCACCATGCCCTCGGCTGTGACCCCGTGCGATTCGACCACCTTGTTGCGCAGATGCACCAGCACCTCGGGAATGTTGATCCGCACCGGGCACACCTCGAAGCAGGCGCCGCACAGCGACGACGCGTACGGCAGGGACTGGTCGACCTCGGAGCCGATGCCCCGCAACTGCGGGGTGAGGATCGCGCCGATCGGCCCCGGGTACACCGACCCGTAGGCGTGGCCACCGACCCGCTCGTAGACGGGGCAGATGTTCAGGCAGGCCGAGCAGCGAATGCAGCGCAGCGCCTGGCGGCCCACCTCGTCGGCGAGCACGTTGGTGCGGCCGTTGTCGACCAGCACCACATGCACCTCTTGCGGCCCGTCGCCGGCGCGCACCCCCGACCACATCGACGTGTACGGGTTCATCCGCTCGGCGGTGGACGACCGCGGCAGCAACTGCAGAAACACCTCGAGATCGGCGAACGTGGGCAAGGTCTTCTCGATGCCGACGATCGAGATCAGGGTCTCGGGCAGGGTCAGGCACATGCGTCCGTTGCCTTCGGATTCGACCACCACCAGGGTGCCGGTCTCGGCGATGGCGAAATTCGCTCCGCTGACCGCCACCTTGGCGCGCAGGAATTTGTCCCGCAGGTGCACCCGGGCCGCACCGGCCAGCATCGCCGGGTCGTCGGTCAGCCCGTCGGGTGGCGGGGTGCCGTAGCGGCCCATCTCTTCGAGAAAGATCTCGCGCACCTCGGAGCGGTTGCGGTGAATCGCCGGCACCAGAATGTGGCTCGGACGATCGTGGCCCAGCTGCACGATCAATTCGGCCAGGTCGGTCTCCCAGGCGGCGATGCCGGCCTCTTCGAGGGCCTCGTTGAGGTCGATCTCTTGGGTAGCCATCGACTTGACCTTGACCACCTCGTCGGCACCCTTGGCCCGGGTGATGTCGATCACGATCTGGTTGGCCTCGGCCGCGTCGCTGGCCCAGTGCACGATCGCACCGTTGCGGGTGAGCGACTCTTCCAACTGCAGCAGGTAGCTGTCGAGATGGCGCAGGGTACGGTTCTTGATCGCCTCGCCGGCCAGCCGCAACTGCTCCCAGTGCGGCAGTTCCTCGACCACGCGGGCCCGCTTATCGCGGATCGTGGTGGTGGCGTGCCGCAGATTGTTGCGCAACTGCTCGTTACCCAACTCTTTCTTGGCGTTCTTGGGGAACTTCGGCATGCCAATCAGCGTGACCGGCGGCGGCGCGGGGGTGCGGCGCTGGTGCGTGGCGGGTGCGGTGCGCTCGGCGGTCATCGGGCCACCACGGCTTCACCCACCGAGCCGGCGTAATCGGCCTCGGTGCGGGCGAGAATCTCGGCTAGATGGATCGGTCTGACCCCCGCCTTCTCACGGCTGAGCACGCCGCCGATGTTCATCAGGCAGGAGTTGTCGCCGGTGACGACGTATTCCGCGCCGGTGTCGAGCACGTTGCGCACCTTGTCGGTGACCATCGCCACCGAGGTGTCGGAGTTTTTCACCGAGAAGGTGCCGCCGAAGCCGCAGCACTGATTCGCGTTCGGCAACTCGATCAGGGTGAGCCCCCGCACCGCCTTCAGCAACTGGTAGGGCCGGTCGCCCACCTTCGTCACCCGTAGCGAATGGCAGGTCGGGTGATAGGTGACGGTATGCGGAAAGTACGCCCCGACGTCGGTCACGCCCAGCACGTCGACCAGAAACTCGCTCAGGTCGTAGGTCTTGGCCACGATCGCGTCCACCCGCCGCTGCAGCGCATGATCGCCGAGGCGGTCGGCCAGCATCGGGTGCTGGTCGCGCACCGAGCCGATGCACGAGCCGGACGGCCCCACCACGTAGTCGTAGCCTTCGAAGGTGTCGACGAAGTTCCGCACCGAGGGCATGGCCTCGCGAAAGTAGCCGGTGTTGGTGAACATCTGGCCGCAGCAGGTCTGCTGCAACGGAAAGTCGACCCGGCAACCGAGCCGTTCCAGCAGCCGCACCACGGCCTTGGGGGTCTCAGGAAACAGCGTGTCGTTGATACACGTGGCGAACAGGGCCACCGTCCCGGTCGGGGCGCTCATCGGTGTGCTCCTCTGCGATCGAACTGCGGCCCGGTCGGGGCGCAGGGTCTTGAGGCCCAGTCTGCCCCTCAACGGCGGGGCTCGTAGCAAATCGGGGTAAACGCCCGCGCGATGACCTATCTGATCTCGGTCAGCGACACGATCCGGCCGCGTGCCGTTCTCGTCGGCATGCGCCTCCAGTGACGCCGACTGATCAGCGTGCCGCCCACTGTGCCCGCATGGCTGAGGCCCGCGACCGGTTCAG
Organism: Micropruina sp.; assembly: GCF_047602085.1. GTDB lineage: Bacteria > Actinomycetota > Actinomycetes > Propionibacteriales > Propionibacteriaceae > Micropruina. The sequence continues at coordinate 456,611 of NZ_JASGID010000002.1, read as the reverse complement.
CGCCCGTAACTGGTAGCCGCTGAAGAGCACCGCGACCGCGATCGAAACGACCGCCCACCACCAGCTTGTCGACATCGCCTCCCCACCGGGCGCTTTCAGTTGCGACAGGCTCACCGAGCCGGTCAGCAGCATCGCGCCGGTGACCGTCAGGTTCGCCCCCGCCAGACTGGTCAACACGATCAACAGCACGGCCGGCAGATCGCCGATCAGCCCGATCAGCACCAGCACGGCGGCTGCCAGTGCGCCGATCAGCCAGGTCAGCCAGCCGCCCCGAAAGCCCAGTGCGAGCATCAGACCGCTGCCGATGGCGAACCCGAACGACGCCAGGCCGAGCAACACGGCCACCCGGTAGAACGCATAGGCCAGCCAGCCGAACAGCGCGGCGCCGGCCAACCCGCCGATCCAGGTCAGCACGCCGCCGGCCAGGCCGTCCAGCGGTACCGCAAGGGCCAGCTCCGCGCCGATGCCGAACCCCGCCAGCGCTCCCAGCAGGGTGATGACCAGCCGCAGCGCCCGATAGCCCGCCGCCCCGACCACACAGCCACCCGCGACAACCAGCAACCCGACCACCACATCGTCCATGTCACCCAGCGTAGGTGGAGCCACCCACGGCGACGTCCACGACGTTGCGCGCCTTATGGCTCATTGCGCAGGGTGCACCCTGCGCAATGAGGCACACCCTGCGCAACGTCAGCGCTCCCAGCCAAGCCGAGACTTGGTGGCGGGGCGGTGGCGGGGCGCGGCGACCACTGGCAGGCTGAGCCCTGCACCGTCTCGTTCAAAGGAGAACCCATGACCGACCTGCCCTACCGCAACCCGGCGTTGCCGGTGGCCGAACGCGTCGAAGACCTACTGTCTCGGCTGAGTTTGGCCGAGAAGGCGGGTCAGGTCACCCAGTATTTCTACTTCGGCGGCAGCGACGACGAACTCGACGCCGCCGATGCGCCGCCCACGGTCGATCAGATCGTGGCGGCGGGTGGTGCCGGGTCGCTGCTGTTCGTCAGGGAGGTGGCCACGACCAACGAATTGCAGCGCCTGGCGGTGCAGAGCAGCCGGCACGGCATTCCGCTGATCTTCGGGTTCGACGTGATTCACGGTTTCCGCACCATCTTTCCGGTACCGATCGCCCAGGCCGCCTCGTGGGATCCGGCACTGATCGAGGCCGGTGAACGGGTCGCCGCCCGCGAGGCCCGGGCCGTGGGAATCCACTGGTCATTCGCCCCGATGATCGACATCAGCCGCGACCCGCGCTGGGGCCGGATCATCGAGTCTGCGGGCGAGGACCCCACCCTGGCCATGGCGGTCGCGGCCGCGCACGTCCGCGGCTTTCAAGGCGACCTGGGCCCCGAGAACGTTCTCGCCGGGCCCAAGCACCTGGCCGGCTATGGGGCGGCTCGCGGCGGTCGCGACTACGAAGACTCCGAGATCAGCGACTCCGAGTTGTGGAACGTCTACCTGCCGCCGTTCCGCGCGGCGGTCGAGGCCGGCGCGGCCAACATCATGAGTGCCTACATGGATCTGAACGGCGTTCCGGCCAGCGGCAACAAGTGGCTGCTCACCGATGTGCTGCGCGACACCTTCGGCTTCACCGGGTTCGTGGTCAGCGACGCCAACGCCGTCCGCTCCCTGCACACCCAGCATTTCGCCCGCGATCTCACCGACGCCGCCGCGCGGGCGATGAACGCCGGGCTCGACCTGGAGATGGTCATGCGCGACCCCGCCTACGCCCACCTGCCCGAGGCGGTGGAGCTGGGACTGGTCAGCGAGGCCACCGTCGACGAGGCCGTCCGCCGGGTGCTGACCGCCAAATTCGCTTTGGGCATCTTCGACAATCCCTACGCCGACGAGGCTGCGGTCGACGCGGTGCTGAACGATCCCGCACACCGCGACCAGGCCCGGGTGGCGGCCGAGCGCACGGCCGTGCTGCTCAAGAACGACGGCGGTGCGCTGCCACTGCCGGCCGACGCCACCCGGATCGCCGTGATCGGCCAGTTGGCGGCCTCGCAGCGCGACACGCTGGGCCCCTGGGTGTTCGACTACGACGTGTCCGAGACGGTGACGATTCTGGACGGCATCCGCGCCCGCGCCGGCGCGGGCGCGCAGGTGAGCTACGCCGCGGGCGTCGGCATTCCCGAGCGGCGGTACCAGTCGATGTTCGACACGATGGACTCCGTCGTCGAACGTACCGCGCCCGATCATGACGACGAGGCCGCCCTGGCCGCCGCCGTCGAGGCCGCCAGCAACGCCGACGTGGCCGTGGTGGTGATCGGCCAGCGGCAGAACCAGATCGGCGAGAAGGCGTCCAGTGACACCCTCGATCTGCCCGGGCGGCAACTGGAGCAACTGCAGGCCGTGGTCGCCACCGGCACCCCGACCGTCGCGGTGCTGATGTCGGGACGCCCGCTCGACCTGCGCTGGGCGGACGAGAACGTGCCGGCGATTCTGCAGGTGTGGTACCCCGGCACCCGGGGCGGCGACGCGGTGGCGGCGCTGTTGTTCGGTGACGTCTCGCCGGGCGGCAAGCTGCCGGTCACCTGGCCGCGCCATGTGGGCCAGGTGCCGGTGATCCACGCGCACTACCGCACCTTTCAGCCGGCCGAAGCCGGGCAGCGCTACTGGGCCGAGCCGTCCACGCCGTTGTACCCGTTCGGCCACGGGCTGTCGTACGCCAGCTTCTCCTACGACAACCTGCGGCTGTCGGCCGATTCGGTGGCCCTCGGCGGCACCGTGCAGGTGTCGGTGGAGGTCACCAACACCTCCGGCGTCGACGCCGACGAGGTGGCGCAGCTCTACATTCACCAGCGCTGGGGGCTGTCGAGCCGTCCGTTGCGTGAGTTGAAGGGTTTCGAGCGGGTGACCATCGCCGCCGGTGCAACCACCACGATCAGCTTCGACCTCGGCCCCGACCAACTGCGCTACTGGAGCGCGGTGAACCGCGACTGGGTGCAGGACGCCACCGAGATCGAGATCTACGTGGGCGGTGACTCGACCGCCGAGTTGAGCACCGTGCTGACCGTCGGCTGAGCCCGGTCGCCGGGTCGCTTTCCGTCAGGCCTTGGCCACCTCGAAGCTCAGGCCGAGCTCGTCGTCGGTGGCCCAGCTGGGACCCGGCTCACCCTCGGTGACCGACACCGCCAGCACCTCCGACGCGATCAGTTCGGCCTGGGCCCGGATGGCCTGGGCCAACTCGCCCTGCGCCGCCCAGGCCAGCGTGATGCGGTCCGACACCTGCAGCCCGGAGTTCTTGCGCCGCTCCTGCACCAGCCGGACCACCTCGCGGGCCAGCCCCGCCTGCACCAGCTCGGGGGTGAGCTCCAGGTCGAGCGCGACGGTCTCACCCTGCTCGTTGACCACCGACCAGCCCTGGCGCGGACGCTCCGAGACGATCACCTCCTCGGCGCTCACCTCGACGCCGGCCACCTTCGCCTTGCCGGACGCAGCCAACTCGGCGGCCAGCGCCGCCGCGTCGGCGGCAGCGATGGCGGCGGCCACCTTCGGGGTGTCCTTGCCGAACCGCTTGCCCAGCGCGCGGAAATTGCCCTTGGCCACGTAGTCGACCAGGTCACCGGCCGAGGCGAACGATTCCACCCGCTGCACGTTGAGCTCGGCGGCGATCTCGGTGAGCAGCTCGTCGATCAGCTTCGCGAACGAGCCGGACGGCACCAGCACCCGCGACAACGCCTGCCGGGTCTTCACCTTGGCCTCGGCGCGTGCGGAGCGTCCGAGTTCGACCAGTCGCCGGGTCAGCCGCATGGCCTCGTCGAGCCGTTGGTCGGCGAGCGCCTCGTCGGCCACCGGCCACGCCGCCAGGTGCACCGAGGCCGGGGCGGACGGATCGGTGGCCACCACCAGGTCTTGCCAGACCCGTTCGGTGATGAACGGCGCCAGCGGCGCCATCAGCCGGGTGACCACGTTCAGAGTGTCGTGCAGGGTCTGCAGCGCGCCCGGGTCGCCGTCCCAGAACCGGCGCCGGGAGCGCCGCACGTACCAGTTCGACAGATCGTCGACGAAGTCTGCGATCAGGGCTCCGTAGCGCTGGGTATCGAAGTTCTCCAGCGCCGCGGTCACCTCGCGCACCAGCGTGGTGCGGGCCGACACCAGCCAACGGTCCAGCACGTGGGCCCGAGGGGCTTCGCCGCGCTCGTCCGACAAGGCATCGGCTCGTGGCGACCAGCCGTTGCTGCGCGCGTACAGCGCTTGAAAGGCAACCGAGTTCCAGTACGTCAGCAGCACCTTGCGCACCGTCTCGGTGATGGTGGTGTGCCCCACCCGGCGCGACGCCCAGGGCGAGCCGCCGGCGGCCATGAACCAGCGGACGGCGTCGGCCCCATGCTGATCCATCAGCGGGATCGGCTTGAGAATGTTGCCCAGGTGCTTGCTCATCTTGCGGCCGTCCTCGGCCAGAATGTGGCCCAGGCACAACACGTTGCGGTAACTGGACGCGTCGAACACCAGCGTGCCGACCGCCATCAGCGAGTAGAACCAGCCGCGGGTCTGGTCGATCGCCTCGCAGATGAAGTCGGCCGGGTAGGCCCGATCGAACGCCTCCTGCGACCCCGGAGCCCATGGGTAGCCCCACTGTGCGAACGGCATCGACCCCGAGTCGAACCAGGCGTCGATCACCTCGGGCACCCGGTGGCTGGTCTCGCCACAGGTCGGGCAGGCGAACGTGACGTCGTCGACGAATGGACGGTGCGGGTCGAGGGCTGACTGATCGTGGTGGCTGAGTTCGGACAATTCGGCCCGCGAGCCCACACAGTGCAGGTGACCGTTGCCGCAGCGCCAGATCGGCAGTGGCGTGCCCCAGTAGCGCGAGCGGGACAGCGCCCAGTCGATGTTGTTGTTCAGCCAGTCGCCGTAGCGGCCCCATTTGATCGTCTCGGGAAACCAGTTCGTGCCCGCGTTCTCGCGCAGCAGGGCGTCCTTGAGCTGGGTGGTGCGGATGTACCACGACGGCTGCGCGTAGTAGAGCAGCACGGTGTGGCAGCGCCAGCAGTGCGGGTAGCTGTGCTCGTAGTCCAGCACCTGGTACAGCAGCCCGCGTTCGGCCAGGTCGGCCACCAGGGCTTTGTCGGCGGTCTTGAAGAACACCCCGCCGACCAGGTCGATGCCGGGTTCGAAGGTGCCGTCGGCACGCACCGGGTTGACCATCGGCAAGCCGTAGCCACGGCAGACCGCCATGTCTTCCTCGCCGAAGGCCGGCGCCTGATGCACCAGGCCCGAGCCGTCCTCGGTGGTGACGTAGTCGGCCAGCACCACGTAGTGCGTACCACCCACCACGTCGGGGAACTCCACCAGGTCGAAGGGGCGCTGGTAGGTGACGAATTCCAAGTCTTTGCCCGGCATGGTGGCTTCGATCTGCCAGCCATCACCGAGCACCTTCTCAACCAGCGGTTCGGCGACGATCAGCGTCTCGGGGGCGTCGGCGTCGATCTTCGAGGCGACCACGTAGGTGACGTCGGGGTGCACCGCGACAGCGGTGTTGCTGACCAGCGTCCAGGGCGTGGTGGTCCACACCAGCAGCGACGCCTTGCCGGCCCAGGCTCCCGAGGTGACCGGAAAGCGGACGTAGACCGACGGGTCGACCACGTCTTCGTAGCCCTGGGCGAGCTCGTGATCAGACAGCGTGGTGCCGCAGCGCGGGCAGTACGGCGCGACCCGGTAGTCCTCGACCAGCAGCCCGGCGTCGAAGATCTGCTTCAGCGCCCACCAGACCGACTCGACGAAGCTGGCGTCCATCGTCCAGTAGGCATCGTCGAGGTTGACCCAGTAGCCCATCCGGTGGGTGAGCTCGGTGAACTCGTCGACGTGCCGGCTGACCGACTCGCGGCATTTGGCGTTGAACGCCTCGATGCCGTACTGCTCGATGTCGGGCTTGCCGTTGAAGCCGAGTTCGGCCTCGACCGCGAGTTCGACCGGCAGGCCGTGGCAGTCCCAGCCGGCCTTGCGGTCGACATGGAAGCCCTGCATGGTCTTGAACCGCGGGAAGACGTCTTTGAACACCCGGGCCTCGATGTGGTGAGTGCCGGGGGTGCCGTTGGCGGTGGGCGGCCCTTCGTAGAAGGTCCAGGCCGGGCCGCCCTTGGTGGCCTCGAGGGTCTTGGCGAATGTGCCCTGGGCCTGCCAGAGGTCGAGGATCTCGTGCTCCATCGCGGGCAGGTTCACCTGCGGCGGCACGGGGCGATACTCGTTCATCGGGGTCTTCCTTCGTCTGTGCTGTGCCGCACGTGTGCGGCAACCGGACGAAGGGACGAGGCGCACCCCGCGGTACCACCCTTCTTGGCCGTCTCGACCGACGGCCCGCTCTGGCTCGCCGCGGCCGGTTCTAGTGAGCGCTTCGCCCAGAAGCGCCGTTCTTCCGGCAGCTCCGGGGTGATGGCCCCATCAATGCCTTGCGACAGTCGTCCATGGTAGCGGGTCGCTCATCCGATGCCGATTCCGGCGCCGGTCGCGACGGTGAACCCGGCGAACACCAGCCGTGCCGCCAGGCCGGCCCAGGGCACGGGTTTCACCAGCAGCAGCTCTTCGAGCTCGGCGACCTGGCGAACGGAATCGACAGCGGGGCGAACAGGGTCAGCGCCGCCGGGGTGCGCCATGGCGTGTACGTAGCACGAGCACCGCGGCGCTCAGCGTCGGCAGGGGCTCTGCGTCGGCAGGGGTTCAGCCGCGGGCAGCGGCGGGATCGCCCAGCCGGCGCCGGCCCTGAAAGGCCCGGCCGAGCGTGACTTCGTCGGCGTACTCCAGGTCGCCGCCCACCGGCAACCCGGACGCCAGCCGCGACACCGTCACCCCCATCGGCACGATCAACCGCGACAGGTAGGCGGCGGTCGCCTCGCCCTCAAGGTTGGGGTCGGTGGCCAGAATCACCTCCTGCACCACGCCGTCAGCGAGCCGCATGACGAGTTCGCGAATGTGCAGGTCGGCCGGCCCGACGTTGTCGATCGGCGAGATGGCGCCGCCGAGCACGTGGTAGAGCCCACGGAACTCGTTGGTGCGTTCGATCGCCATCACGTCCTTCGACTCCTCCACCACGCAGATGGCGGTCTGGTCGCGGCGCGGGTCGCGGCAGATGCGGCAGTTCTCGGCCTCGGAGATGTTGAAGCACCGGTCGCAGAAACGCACCTTCTCGGCCACGTGACGCAGCGAGTCGGCAAGACGTTCGACGTCGGCCTTCTCGGCGGTGAGAATGTGAAAGGCGATGCGTTGCGCACCCTTGGGCCCGATGCCGGGCAGCCTGGCCAGTTCGTCGATCAGATCTTGGATCGCTCCCTCGAACACCGCTGTCTCGGCTTACTGGCCGGCGAGGCCGCCGAGGTCCGGCAGCTGGGGCATCGTGGTTTCGGCGAGAATCGCCAGCTTTTTGTTGGCGTCGCGGACGGCGGCCACGATCAGGTCGCCGAGAGTGGACGGGTCGTCCTCGTCCCACGCCTCGGGTTTGATGGCGACTGCGAGCAACTCACCGTCGCCGCCCACGGTGACCTCGACCAGGCCACCACCGGCCGAGCCGAGCACCCTCTTGGCGGCCAGCTCTTCTTGAGCCCGCGCCAACTGCGACTGCATGGCCTGGGCCTGCGCCAGCAGCGCGTTCATGTCGAATCCCTGGTCGCCGAACATCAGTTCTCCAATCGATGGGGCATCGACCTAGCCTAACGGGTCGGCTCAATCCTCCTCGGCGATCAGTTCGGCACCCAGATGCTTGGCCAGCAGTTCGTCGTGGTTCACCGACTCGTCTTCGATCGAGACGTCGTCGCGGCTGGGCTCTTCTTCGGGTGCTGCCGATTCGGCCTTGGTGCTGGTGGGCCTGATGTTTTGCCGGGCCTGGGCGGCAGGCGCGCTGCCGGTCGACCCTCCCCCGCTGGTCGACCCACCCCCGCCGGTCGGCCCTCCCGCGCCGGTCGAGCCTCCCCCGCCGGTCGGCCCTCCCCCGCTGGTCGAGCTTGTCGAGACCCCATCGGCACTCGGCGAACCACCGGAGTCGATCACCACCTGAACCTTCACCGACGTGGCCATCACCTGCAGGATCGCCTCGCGCAGCACCTCTTCACTGCCACCACGTCCGAAGCTGTCGCGGGCACCGGGGTTCGACATGCCGAGGCTCAGCACACCGTCCACCACATCGACAACGTGGGCGTTCTGGCTGAGCAGAATCCAGGTGAACCGGCGCCGGTTCTTCACCTCGGTGAGAATGTCGGGCCAGAGCCGGCGAAAATCGACCGTGCTGAGCTGACCACCACCCGGTGCCGGGACGGACGGCTCAGGCCGCTGGGGTGGCGTGGCCGCCTCAGGTTCGGCGGGCGGGGCCGCGACGGCGGCAGGCTGGGCTGCGGCGGGCGCGGGGGCGGCGGGCGCGGAAGTCGCAGTCTGGGGCCGACCAACCTTCTGACGGTGCGCCGCAGCGTTGGACGGCTCGATCCCAGCCGACGCGGACGCCGTCCGCTCGGGCTCGGGCGCCCGGGACCGCTCGCGGGCCGGGCTGGGCGTGCCCTCGGCATCGGCCGCGGTGACGTCACCGGCAGCCCGTGCCGCCGGCGCTCCCTGGGCCTCGGGCGCCGTCATCTGCAACCGGCGCTCCAGCCGGTCGAGCCGAGCATGCACCCCGCGCTGGTCGGCGTCGGCGGCCGGCAGCAACACCCGGGCACACATCAACTCCAGGTGCAGCCGGGGTGCGGTGGTGCCGCGCATCTCGGTGAGCCCGACGGCCAGCACCTCGGCGGCCCGGGTGAGCTCGCCCGGGCCGAGCGCCGTGGCCTGCCCTCGCAGCCGTTCGGCCTGGTCGGCGGCCACATCGACCAAACCGCTGGTCAGGGCGTCCGGCACCGCGGCGACGATGATCAGGTCGCGCAGCCGGCGCAGCAGGTCTTCGGCGAAGCGACGGGGGTCTTGGCCCACCTCGATCACCTTGTCGATGCAGGCGAAAACGCCGTGCGCGTCACCGGCGGCGAACGCGTCGACGATCTCGTCGAGCAGCGCGTCGGGGGTGTAGCCGAGCAGCGCGGCGGCCTGGGGATAGGTCACCCCCTGGTCGCCGGCGCCGCCGAGCAACTGGTCGAGCACCGACAGCGAGTCACGCACCGACCCGGCACCGGCGCGCACCACCAGCGGCAAGGCGGCGGCGTCGACCTCCACCCCCTCGGCCTCACACAGCGACCCCAGGTAGGCCGACAGGGTTTTGGGCGGCACCAGCCGGAACGGGTAGTGGTGGGTGCGCGACCGAATGGTGCCGATCACCTTTTCGGGCTCGGTGGTGGCAAAGATGAACTTGACGTGCGGCGGCGGCTCTTCGACCACCTTGAGCAGGGCGTTGAACCCCGCCGTGGTGACCATGTGCGCCTCGTCGACGATGTAGATCTTGTAGCGGCTGCTGACCGGGGCGAAGAAGGCCCGCTCGCGCAGGTCGCGGGCATCATCGACGCCGCCGTGGCTGGCGGCGTCGATCTCGATCACGTCGATCGAGCCAGGCCCCCCGCGGGCCAGGTCGCGGCACGACCGGCATTCGCCGCAGGGCACCGGCGACGGGCCGTTGGCACAGTTGAGCGCGCGGGCCAGAATGCGGGCCGAGGTGGTCTTGCCGCAGCCGCGCGGCCCCGAGAACAGGTAGGCGTGGTTGACCCGGTTGTTGGCCAGGGCCCGTTGCAGTGGCTCGGTGACGTGCTCTTGGCCGATCACGTCGGCGAAGGTGTCGGGGCGGTAGCGGCGGTACAGCGCCAGCGGCGCCTCGGGACGCCGCATCGCGACCGGGTCGGCCGCGGGCTCACGGATCGCCTGGAGCACCTCGAAGGGGGACTCGCCGGGTTCGTCAGCGGCTGCTGGTGGGCCGGGTGGCTGGTCGCCGAGGGTCGCGAAGACTGAGGGCTCGTCGGCGGTTGTGGCGGCAGCGATCTGGGGCCCGGTGGACTCGTCCGCGGCCATACCGAACAGGTCGGGACCGTCCTGCTCGAACAGTTCCGGCTCGTCGAAGAGGCCCGACTCCTCAATCAGGTCGTCCTCGCGCTCGTCGTCCACGGGTGAACCTTACGTGTTGGGCCGGACACTTTTCGACCGCCCCCCGCCCGTCGCGACCCGGACGCGCAGGGGCCCCCGCGCACCCGGAAGAGCTCACTTACCCTTGCTGACTTTCGACCCTGGGGGAGTTGGGCGAGGTACCGCCGCGCGGGGACCTTGGCCACCAGTGTAGAGGACGCCGCCCCCCGCCGCCGCCCCGGCCCGCCCCGGCCCGCCGCCCGCCGCCCGCCGCCCGCCGCCGCGGGCGCGGGCGCGGGCGCGGGCGCCCTTGCGGGCGCCCCCGCCGGCCCATAGGACGACGTTGCGTAGGTAAAGGCTCATTGCGCGTGTTGCACCCTGCGCAATGAGGCACAACCTGCGCAACGTCAGCGATGCCGGGTGGGGAGGCGGGGCAGGGCATGCGGCGGGTTGGCAACCTATCGGGGGTTGGTTTCGTAGGACAGGGTGAGGAACGGTACGGAAAGGATGCGAATGTTCGGACTGCCTATGCGTGAGCGGGACGCCGAGTTCACCCGGTTCGCCCGTGACTCGGCGGCAACGCTGAAACGGACGGCTTACTTACTCACCAGCGATCGCGACCTGGCGGACGACCTGGTGCAGGAGGCCCTGCTGCGCACCTACCTGGCCTGGCGGCGGGTGCGCGCCGGCGAAGCCACCGCGTATGCCCGGCGCACCCTGGTGAACCTCAACATCGACCGTTGGCGCAAACGCCCCGCCGTGCCGGCCGAGGTGGTCGAACGACCCGACTCGCGCAACGAGCACGCCCGGGTCGACGACCACGACCAGGTGCTGCGCATGCTGGCGTCGCTGCCGGCCCAGCAACGCCGGGTGATTGTGCTGCGCTACTACAACGACCTGTCCGAGGCAGACACCGCCGCCGCGTTGGGCATCAGCACCGGCGCGGTGAAGTCGGCGGCGTCCCGCGGCTTGGCGGCGCTGCGGGCCGCTCAAAGCCCTGCTAGCGAAGGGAGCAACTCGTGAAGACCGAACTCGAGAACCGGCTGCGGGCCGAACTGACGCTGCTGGCGTCCGAGGTGGACGGAGACCTCGATCTGAACGCCCTGATCGACCGCGGGCACCGCGCCTACCGCGAGCGCACCCGCCGCCGCACGCTGGGTGCCGTCGCGGCTGCAGCCGCGATCGCGGTCGCGGCCTGGGCGGGGCTTCTGCCCCGTACTCAGAACGGGGTGCCGGAGCCGATGCAGAGCCCGTCCGTTTCTGCGGTGGAGGAGGCGAAGGCCACCATCGAGCTGGCCAGCCTGAACCAGGAGTTCCCGGCGTTGTACCGAACGATCCAGGTGAGCCTCGTAGGCGGCGTCGCGACGTTCACGGGTCACGGTCGCACCGCGAGCACCGCCTCGACGGCCAGCACCCCGTCACCGGCGCAACTGGCGACCCTGCGCCTGGACGGCTCAAGCGTCATGGTTCAACGCATCGACGCCCATCTGTCGGTGGGGCTGGTGGCCGATCGGGTGGAGTGGCTCAGCGCCGACCCGGGCGAAGACCTCGGCGGCTGGTCGACCCCGTTCGAGCTGATTCCCGGCACGAACCTGACGGCGTTCGGGCTGGTCACCGAAAAGCCCGCCGACGAGAAAGCCGCTCCACTGGCGAACCTGATCTGGCGCTCGCTCGACGGGAGCATGCACGCCTTGGGCAACCAGCAGGTGTCGACGGCCACGCTGAAGCTGAGCGACGACGACTACACCGTCTTCTACGCGCCAGCCACCAAGCACATCGGCTTCTTCACCACGCTGGGCGGGCTCGGGCCGTTCAGCAACAACCTGGTCGACGATTCCCAGGTGGTGAAGGCCGACGGCAGCATCTCGAAGGGCGGCGGCTACCAGAACACCGCCCTCGGCATGCTGCCCAAGGGCGCCTCCGACCCGAAGGTGACCACGACGGTCCAAGGCGCCGAGGTCATGATCGGCACCTTGCAACCCGACGGCCGCCTGGTGTTCGTCGCTCGGTTCGACAGCAAGAAGCAACTCGCCGACGGGCTGGTGGCTAGCGTCACCTACACCGGCGCGGACGGGCGTCGGGTGACCTATCGGAACAAGTAGGTTCGGCAGGCAGGGCCCGGACGCCTTCTGCCCGTCATCGGTCGGTTGGAGTTGGTTGCGGTCGAGCCGGTAACCTAGGCCGCGGAGGATTCGCCTAGAGGCCTATGGCGCTCGCTTGGAAAGCGGGTTGGGTTCACACCCTCACGAGTTCGAATCTCGTATCCTCCGCCACTGCGGTTCCCGCTCCGACTAGGGCGGGAATCGCTGCTCCCGCCGTGAGCATCGGGGCTGCTTGCGTGTCTGTGCGCTAAATGTGCGCTATCTTCTCGGGGCTCATCCACCCGGAGCTCAGCGAGGCCGGCGATACTAGGACGAGGTCAGCTCAGGGTCGGAGATGTCCTGGCTGCTCTGGGTATAGGACATGGGCGCGTCCATGATCTCGAGGACACGCGGCGCAACCCAGAACTCCCTGCCCCCCCTGCCGCGCGTGCCGATGCTCTGGAGCCATCCCCGGGCCTCAGCTGCGTGGATGAGCGTTCGGGCGCCTTGGTTGGTCAGGCCGGTCGCGGCTTGGACGGACTTCACCGCGACCACTGGCGTCCGAGTGATCAGCTCCACTAAGGCCGGCAGGCTTGAGCGCGTCTGAATGGCCTCAGAGAGGTAGGACTCGCGGATGGCGACCAGAGCGCGTGAGCGTTCGACTGCATCGTTGGCCTGCGACTTCACAGCTTCGAGGAAGAACAGGAACCAACCTTCGATGTCGCCTGCTTCGCGGACGGCCTGTAGACGGTCGTAGTACGTCTGGCGATAGCTCTCGAAGTAGCTGGACAGATACAGCAGTGGCATGGGGAGCCGGCCGCGCGCCATGAGGAGCAGATTGATCAGGAGCCTCCCGATGCGTCCGTTGCCGTCCAGGAAGGGATGGATGGTCTCGAACTGGTAGTGCATCAGCGCGGCCTGGATGAGCGCAGGGAGGTGCTTGCCGTCCTCGTTGACGAAGTACTCCCAGTCGCGCATCAGGTCGGGCAGGTGTTCAGGGAGGGGCGGAACGAATGCTGCACTCTCCGGTGTCGCGCCGGCGCGTCCGACCCATACCGGGCTGGTTCGCATCTCGCCGGGGTTCTTCTCCTCGCCTCGGACGCCCCGCAAGAGAACCTCGTGCACCTGCAGTACGAGCCGTTGGGTGATGGGAAGCGACTTGGCCAGCTCATAGGCGAGTCCGGTCGCCTCCAGGTATCGACGGACCTCCTCGGTGTCGTCATCTCCGGTGGTCGAGTCAACCTCGGACTGGAAGACCGCCGACAGCGATGCCTGGGTGCCCTCGATGCGGGAGCTGGCCAGTGCCTCGCGGCGGAGGTAAGGACCGATGAGCAGGCTCGGATCAGTGATGACCATGCCGAGGCCTTGGAGGTGACCCAATGCCGCGTCGGCGTCGGACATCGCCGCGACGACCTCGGCGCTCAGCGGAAGTTGGCGTGGGATGGGCTTCGGGAGGTAGTACGTGAAGGCCCACCTCTTGCCGGGCTCTCGCATCGCGTGGCCGAAGGCGCTGTCGACGAACCTGCTGGCGTCCATCCCTGAACCCTACAACTGAACCACCCACCAACTTGGAAGTTGAGCGATAACTTCCAAGTCTTCAGGGTGTTCAGTTGGAAGTTCGATCGGTGTGTCCAAGTGCACTTGCAACGTCGGTTCCAGCTTCCAGGAACCACGTCGCCAGGTTCGGAAGCGATGCGCATGACCCATCGTCTAGCGGAATCAGGCCCGGCGACGCCGCGTGAACGCGTTGCCGATCGGGATGGCACGGAACAGGCGCTCGGCGTCCGCCCTGCGCACCTGGGCGCTTGCGCCAAAGACCACGAACTATGCGGGCTCTTCCCAGATGAGGGTGTAGTCAGCGTCGGGTGACGGTTCGGGTGTGTCGGTGGGCGGGTGTGGGTCGAGGTCACCGACGCGCCGAAAGGCAAGACAACCTCGGGTACACCCTCAACTGGGAAGAGCCACTTTAGCGGCGACGTCCTTGCAGAAACCGTCGGTGACGTGCTGGTAGATCAGCGTCATTGTGCCGGTGGACCAGCCCATGATGTCGATCACCGCGCGCTCGGAGACTCCGAGCAGGAGCAGCGTGGTTGCTGCGGTGTGGCGGGCGTAGTGGAGGCGCGCGTCACGGACACCGGCGGTGGCGATGAGGGCCTTCCAGCGGGACTGGCCAAACCGGCCTGTGCCAGCCGCAGGTCGATCGCTCCACCACTGCTTGCGTCCGATCCGCTGGGCGACAAGGTCGGGATGCTCAGCCACCTTGGTGGCGTAGCTGACCACACCAGGCACGAGGACCATGTCGTCGGGGATGCCGAGATCGCGCCAGACGGCCCATTCGTGCTCGTGGCGGACGTTGCCAGTGCACGGCCCGGACCGGTAGCCGGCTGCGCCCGCTTTCGGCCGTTCCGCGACTTGAAGGGTGCGCTGGCCGTGCGCCTAGGGCCGGTAGCCTTCGGGTCGCGTCCACCGCGACGGCGGACGTTCGAGACACCGGGGATCGGTTCCCGGCTCGAGTAGGGAAACGTGGTGAGATTCCACACTGTGCCGCAACTGTGATGCGCTCGTCGTAGCGATGAGTCAGGCCGCCTGCTGTCTCGGTCATCCTCGAGCAAGGAGCTCTGGCCGATCAGCCGTCACCTGGCGCACCCGGCTGCCGACTGCCCTTGCCCGACCTCGCGAAGGGGCCGCCGTGGCAGCGCTCAATGTCCTTCCCACACCCAACTGCATCTATGTCGGCCAGCTCGCCGCCCCTGCGGACGCGGGTGTCAGCGTCGGTAGCTGGGTATCCCAGATCGTTGCGCTGTGCGAACCCTCGAGGGTGCGGTGGTGTGAGGAGACCTTCACTGCGGACGGCGCCCACGCCTCGGCGCAACCATCCCCACCACCTCGTCTCCGACAGCAAACCCGCTGCGCAGGATCTCCCGCGATGTCGGCGGCGACGGGCCCGACGGGCCGCCTGGAGGTCCAGCCATGAAGCAACAGGGTTCGCGCGCTGGCCAGGAGGCCACTCTGGCCGAGCAGTCGAACGCGGTGTGCCGGATGGGTTCGATGATGCTCACCGCCGGCACCGGCTCGTACCGGGTCAAGGCGGCGATGGGACGCGTTGCCCAGGCGCTGGGGATCGAGCAGCTCGAGGCGCAGGTCAGCCTCAATGAGATCGTCGCGACCACTCGGGTCGACGGCACCTTCCGGACCCAGGTCGTCGAGGTGCCGGTACCGGTCGTCAACGCTGACCGGATCGCAGCACTGATGCGGGTATCGTTGCGCGCAACCACCGGACTGAGCGCAGCGAAGCTGCAGCGCCAACTGGACCAGGTGGAGGCGAAGGCCCAGCACCACCCCCATTGGGTGATCGTCGCCGGCGCCTCAGTGGCCTGCGCGGCCTTCGCATTCCTGAACAACGGACGCTGGCAGGAATGTCTCGCCGCGGGCATCGCTGCCGGTTGCGGGAAGCTCTTCCAGCTACTCCTGAGGCGGTTCCGGCTCAACCAACTCGGAACGGTCGCGATGGCCTCGACCCTCGCCTGCACGATCTACATGGTCTTCGCGCAGGTTCTGCAGTGGGCGCTGCCGCAGGTCGTCCAGCCACTCCACGCGGCTGCGTTCACCTCGGCAATCCTGTTCTTGATTCCCGGCTTCCCGCTGCTCACTGCCGCCCTGGATCTGGCCCGGTTCGACTTCATCTCGGGGATGTCGCGGCTGCTGTACGCGAGCATGATCACCCTCGCGGCAGCGCTCGGCGCCTGGCTCGTCGCGTGGGCTTTCGGGCTGAGCCCGGGGGAGATCCCGGCTCTCGAGTTGCCCGCCGGTGTGCTGCTCGGGTTGCGCGTCCTGGCCAGTCTCGCCGGCGTCTTCGGGTTCGCACTCACCTTCAACACGCCGCTGCGCCCCGCGCTCGCGGCATCCCTGATCGGCGTGGCCGCGAATGTTCCACGGCTTGCCGCGGTGGACGCCGGAGGCAACCCGCTCCTGTGCGCCATGGCCGCGACGACCCTGGTCGGGCTGCTCGCCGGCATCGCCTCCCAGCGCCTGCCGGCGCCGCGGATCATCCTCTCAGTGCCCGCAGTACTGATCATGATCCCCGGAGTGAGCACCTACCGGGCTCTGGTTGCGATGATCAACCGGGATCCGCTGCAAGCGCTCTCCAACGGTTCGGCGGCCCTCGGCATCGTGGTAGCCCTCTCCGCAGGTCTTGCGGTCGCGCGGATGGTCGCCGACCCCGCCTGGATACAGCCCAACCCGAGTTGGACGCAGATGCCCCTCACCCACGCCCAGCAGGTCCTGCGCAGGCGTGCCGCTGGCGTGGACGGCGAGCCCGACGGACCTCCGCCCAACTCGACCGGCGGTGGGGATTCGTCCCAGGGCCGTGCCTGAGGGCGACCGCCTCGCGAACCAGCCTCGACGCCGCCCGGCACCTCAGCCAGTTCGTCCACGGGCTCACACCGGCGTCAGTTCCCGGCATGCCCGCACGGCGGGCATCGACGCGAGGTGACGCTGAACTCGGTTATGCCCAAGGGCAGTCTCGGCGAATGGCGGACATCCGCCACTAGATTTGAGCCCGACATCAGCGATGCGCGGAGGGTCGGGTGCCTGGCTTCATGCTGAACTGGACGTGGTGGACGTCCGCCCTATTCATAGTCGACATGATCGTGCGCATCGCGGCCGTCATCGTGATTCCCCGCAACCGGCTGCCCACCGCGGGCATGGCGTGGCTGCTGGCGGTGTTCTTCGTGCCCGAGATCGGGCTGCCTCTGTTTCTGCTGATCGGCAACCCGAAACTGTCACGCCAACGCCGTCTCAAACAACAAGCGATCAACGGTCAGATCCGCGAACTCAGCCAGGGCGTCGAATTCGGCACCCCACGCGCCGACCCACCGCCCTGGTTCGGCTCGTTGGTCGAGCTCAACCGCACCCTGGGTGCCATGCCGCTGACCGGCGACAACGCCGCGAAGCTGTACCCCGACTACCTCGACAGCATCGCCGCGATGACGCAGGCCGTCCGCGACGCGCAGCGCTACGTGCACGTGGAGTTCTACATTCTGCAGGCCGACGCCACCACCGAGCCATTCTTCGAAGCCCTCGAGGCAGCGATCGCCCGTGGCGTTGCGGTGCGGGTGCTGATGGACCATTGGGCCAATCACAGCAAGCCGTTCTACCGGCAGACCCGCGAACGACTGGACGCCATGGGCGCCAGTTGGCAGGTGATGCTGCCGGTCAAACCGCTGAGCGGCCACTACCAACGCCCCGACCTGCGCAATCATCGCAAGCTGCTGGTGGTCGACGGCGTGGTGGCCTTCACCGGCTCGCAGAACCTCACCGACGACACCTACAACCTACCGGCCAACCTTCGGCGCGGGCTGCACTGGATCGACCTGATGGTGCGGGTCGAGGGCCCGGTGGTCAGCAGCATCAACGCGGTGTTCCTGAGCGACTGGAACAGCGAGACCGATGAGGTGCTGAGCGGCGAGATCGACGTGCTCAGCACCCGAACCGGCCCCGGCGACCTCGACTGCCAGATCGTGCCGTCCGGGCCCGGCTTCGAGTCTCAGAACAACCTGCGGCTGTTCGTCGGTCTGCTGTACGCCGCGCAGGAGCAGATCATCATCGTGTCGCCCTACTTCGTCCCCAACGAGGCGCTGCTGCTCGCCATGACCACCGCCTGCCAACGCGGGTTGCGAGTCGAGCTGTTCGTGTCAGAAGAGGGCGACCAGGCGATGGTCTTTCACGCCCAGCGCAGCTACTACGAAGCGCTGCTGCGGGGCGGGGTGACGATCTGGCTGTACCGCAAGCCGTTCATTCTGCACACCAAGTGCATGACCATCGACGACGAGGTGGCGGTCATCGGTTCGAGCAATATGGACATGCGCTCGTTCGGCCTGAATCTCGAGATCTCGATGCTGGTGCGAGGCGATGAGTTCGTCACGCAGATGCGCGAGGTCGAGGCCCAATACCGAGCCGCCTCACGCGAGCTGACCCTGGACGAGTGGCTGCAGCAGCCGCTGCACTCCACCGTGCTCGACAACCTGGCCCGGCTCACCTCAGCGCTGCAGTGACCGCCTGTTCGGCGAGCTGCGGGCGGTGGAGGTCGACATTCAGGCCGCATCGACCATCGCGCTAGGCTGACAACGCTGCCCGAACGCCTCGCGCCGGGTTGCGAAGATCGTCAATGAAAGGTCCGAACGCATGCGGCGCGCCCACCGTTCCCTTCGGCAACGGCTCCGGCTCCGCGGCATCGCTGTCGGACGACGGCTTCCCCCGCCTGTGCGCAGAACACTGAGACAACTGGCGAACCGCCCGGTAGACCGGCCCCTGCGCGCCGTCCCCGCCGAGACCGTCGAATCTTTCGACGCCTGGGCGGTGCAGGCCGATCTCGCCACCACGATCGCCGATCTTCTCGAGCAGGCCGGGATCGAGTTCGTCCGGTTGACGCAATCCGGTAACCAATGGCTCGTCGTCAGCGCGGACGACCGGACCGACGCCATCCGCGTACTGCGCGATTCGCCCCGCACCCGACGCTGGGTCGCCGAGGGCGGGGGCTACCGTGGGCCACGGCTGCTGGGCTCGTTCAGCCCAGACACAAGGACGCACTCCATGCGCATCTACCGCTACCTGCGCTCGCCGTCAGGCGCCTACGTCGGCTCGAGGGAGAGCAGCACCTGGCTGCAGTTCTGGCAGCCGACGGCTCCGGAGACCGATCGCCCCGACGGTGGGGTGCACGCACCGAACACCCTGCGTGCCGTCTATCGCAACCGGGTCGCGTCCTACCTGGCACCGGCTGACTGGGCCCGGGCCCAGGCGCGCCCCGATCACCGGCTCGCCGCTCAGGACCGGCCCAACTTGCTGGAACTCAACGAACCGGTCGATGCGGTCTACACCTGGGTCGACGACACCGACCCCGACTGGCGCCGGCGGCGGGCCGAGGTCGCCCCGAGCGGCCAGGGGCTCGCCTCTGATGCCCTCGACGCAGCCCGCACCCGCGATCGGGACGAGTTTCGCCACTCGCTTCGCTCGCTGGCGATGTATGCCGGATGGATCCGCCGGATCTGGATAGTCACCGACGGCCAGGTGCCCGCCTGGCTCGATGTGGACCACCCGCGCATCAGCGTGGTGACCCATCGCGAGATCTTCACCGATCCTGGCGCGCTGCCGGTCTTCAACTCTCACGCCATCGAGTCGCAGTTGCACCACATCCCCGGCCTGGCCGAGCACTTCCTCTACCTGAACGACGACTTCTTCTTCGGCCGGCCGGTGCGACCCGAGCTGTTCTTTCACGGCAACGGACTGCCCAAAATGATGACCTCGACGGTCGCGATCGACCTCGATCTCGACACCGAGACCCGCAACGGGGCCATGCTGGCCGCCCGCCAGGGCAGGGCGTGGATCGAGCGCACCTACAACCGCACGATCACCCATCGCGTACAGCACGTGCCCCATGCCCATCGCAAGAGTGTGGTGTCAGAACTCGAGTCATTGATGCCCGACGATTTCAACCGCATCGCGCATTCCCGGTTTCGTCACCGCGACGATTTGTCGATCGCCTCCGAGCTGGCCCACTACTACGGCTACGCGACGCAACGCACGGTGACCGGCGGGCTGCGCTACCAGTACGTGGACGCCCAATCGTCGCTCGCGTCGGAGCAGATGCACGCGCTGCTCACCGAACGCGTCGTCGACTGCTTCTGCATCAACGATGTCGACGCCAGCCCCGGCAGTTGCCAGGACGACCGGGTGCCCCGCTTTCTCGCCGAGCGTTTTCCGCTGGCCAGCCCGTTCGAGCTGGCGTCATGAGCAGGTTTGACCAACGACTCCGCTCATGGGCGAAGACCACGTCCACGCGGGTCCGGCGCGCCCAGCGCCGGAGCAGTCACTGGGTGCGGGATCGCCTTCCCGACCACCTGCGACGCCCCTACGAGATCGTCGACACCTTCGATGCCCACGCCTACCTCGCCGGCCTGGTCGACGACGTGTCCGCCGTTTTGAAACGCCACGGGGTCGAACACCTGATTCTCGACCAGCGCATGCTCCCCCAGCCGCGCGTCGCCATTCGCCGCCACGACGCGGCCGAAGCAATGCGGGCCCTGGCCGCAGACGAGACCACCCGGCGTTGGTGGGCCGCACGCACCGAGCTGGGCATCGTCGGCGTCCCGATACCGCTCGACTGGTGGGCGGTGCCCCGCGTCGGCGTCTCGGCGATCTTGCTGGGCCGCAATCTGGTCACCCCCTCGGGCGCAGCACTGACCGACAGCGAAACCGGGATCTTGCTCGAGCTCTGGGCTTACGAACCCACGCCCACGCCGGCCAGCGGAGGCGGCATTCACGAGGCCGGCACGGTACACGCCCCCGGCCACAACGGTGTACTCGACTACGCGGGGCCCACGCTGTGGGAGCAGGTTCAGCGCAACGGTCACCGCCTGCCGCAGCAGCCGCACCACCTGCTGCAACTCGCCGAACCGGTCGACCTCGTCTACACCTGGGTCGACGGGAACGACCCGGGCTGGTTGCGGCGCAAGGCGGCAGCCCTCGGCACCCACGACCCCACGGGGGTGAGCATCGATGCCGAGATCGCCGCACGATTCGAGAACCGCGACGAACTTCGCTACTCGCTGCGTTCGGTGCAGATGTTCGCCAACTGGGCCCGCCGCATCTGGATCGTGACCGACCAGCAGGTTCCGGCCTGGCTGCGCGCCGACGAGCGCCTGCGAGTCGTCGACCATCGCGAAATCTTCGCCGACCCGTCCGTGCTGCCGGTGTACAACTCGCATGCGATCGAATCGCAGTTGCACCACATTCCCGGGCTCGCCGAGCATTACCTGTACCTCAACGACGACATGCTCTTCGGCGCACGCGTGCAGCCAGAGGATTTTTTTCACGGCAACGGAATCAGCAAATTCTTCACCTCGCCCGCGCTGCTCGACATCGGCGGTCACCACCCGAGCGACCTCGCGGTGGCTGCGGCGGCGAAGAACAACCGCGACCTGATCGAGGCCGAGTTCGGGCGCACGATCGTCCACAAGCTGCGGCACACCCCCCAGCCGCAGGTGCGCTCGGTGATCGAAGGCTTCGAGGCCGCGCACCCCGACCTGTTCGACTCGGTGATGCGCTCGCGCCTGCGGAACGCGTCGAACTACTCGCTGACGAGTTCGCTGAGCCAGTACTACGCCTTCGCAATCAGCCGGGCCGTGCCGGGCCGGATCAACTACGGCTACGTCGACCTCGCGACCGATCGTCCAGAAACAACCCTGGAACGCTGGCTGGCTCGTCGCCGGCTGCTCACCTTCTGCATCAACGACTCCGGCAAGGACGACGACCCGGGCCGCACCCGCAAGCAGGCTGCCCTGCGGGATTTCTTCGAGGAATACTTTCCGCTGCCGAGCCGCTGGGAGATCGAGACCTGATCCGGCCCGTCACGTGCGCTGCGCGGCCGGGACGGTGCCATCGCACTCGACGAATCCGGGCTCCAAGCGGGCAGGATGGGCTCATCGGGTTCATGCCACCCCAGCTAGGAGGACCCTGTGCCGGCTGTCTCGGTCGTCGTCGCGGTACGCAACGGCGAACACCATCTTCGCCATGCACTGAACAGCATCTGTCACCAGACCCTGCCCGACCTAGAGATCATCGTCGTCGACGACGGGTCGAACGATGCCACGCCGGCGATCATCGATGAGTTCGTCACCGGCGATGATCGGGTGCGAACGATCGTGGGGCCGGCAACCGGCAGTGCGGGTTCGGCACGCAATGCGGGGCTGGCGATCGCGACCGGCGACTACCTGGCCTTTCTGGACGCCGACGACTTCTTCGCCCCCACGTTGCTCGCCCGGTTGCATACCCGCGCCGAGGCCGACCGGGCCGATGTCGCCGCCTGCGGATTCCGGGTGTTCGACGACGGTGACGACGAGCCCGTCGAGGTCAACTGGGGATTGCGTACCCGGTTGCTTCCGTCACGCACCCCGTTCGCCCCGCAGGCGCTCGGCGGCGCGCTGTTCTACGCGTTCGGCCCGGTGGCCTGGAACAAGCTGTTCCGGACCCGCTTCGTGCACCGCCACGGCCTGCGCTTTCAGGAGCTTCGCCGCACGAATGACCTGCACTTCACCTTCTCGGCCTTGGCGCTGGCCGAGAAGGTCACCTACGTCGACCGTCCGCTGGTGGACTACCGCACCGGCAATACCGCCAGCCTGCAGGGCAGCACCCACGAGTCGCCGCTGGAGTTCGCCGCAGCGCTGAGCGCACTGCACGAGACCCTGCGCGTTGCGGGGCTGGCAACGCAAATGGAGGCGGCGTTCGTCAACGAGGCCGTCGAGGTCAGCCTGGCCAACCTCACCCGAGCATCCACCTTTGCCGCCTACCAGAAGATCGACACAGCGCTGCGCGACCAACTGCTGCAGCGCTGGGGTGTGCTCGGCCGGGACCCGGAATATTTCGTGACCCCCGATCTAGCCCGGCGGCTGTCGGCCTACCTGACTGCGACCCCGGCCGAGTACCTGTTCGACCGGGCCGTCACAGCATCGGCCCAGGCGCGGTTTGCGCAGCGCGAGGCCCGCTCGGCGGCGCGTCGGCTGGCCGGCGCACCGGTTGCACCGCGCCCACTCCCTATCGATGTCGGGCCGGACCCAGGCAAGCCCGCACGCCCCGGCGACGTCGACGAGCCGGACGTGTCGGTGGTGGTTCCGGTTCACAACAGCGCGCCCTGGCTGCGTGACTGCCTGGCTGGAATCGCCCGGCAAACCGGCGTCCGGCTGCAGGTGATCTGCGTCGACGACGGCTCCACCGACTCATCGCCCGAGATACTCGACCGGGCCGCGGTGAACGACTCCCGCATATGCGTCGTTCACCAGGCCAACGGCGGGCTCTCCGCGGCCCGCAACCGTGGGCTGGCTGAGGCGACGGGGCGCTACGTGTGCTTTCTCGACAGCGACGACTACTGGGGGCTGGACGGGTTGGCTGACATCGTCCGGGCCGCCGACGACACCGCCTGCGACGTGGTGATGTTCGACGCCGACGTCATCGCCGAGCCGGGCATCGACGCCCGCACCCTGGCCGCCTACCCCCACGACTACTACCACCGCACGAGTGGTTACGGCGAGACCGTCGAGGGACCTGTGCTGATGGCGCACCTGAAGCAGGCGGGGGACTATCGGGTACAGGCCTGCCTGTACGTGATCCGCCGGGCCTTTCTTGAGCGACACCATCTCGGCTTCGTTCCCGGGCTGCCCCACGAAGACAATCTGTTCACCTTCGAGTTGCTGCTGCGGGCTCAACGCGCCACCCACCGCCAGGTGCGGCTGTACAACCGGCGGCTGCGCCCGGGCTCGCTGATCACCGCCGGCAGCCGAGCCGCCGCGGCACGCGGCTACTACGTCAGCTTCTACACGATGCTGCGGCTCACCGCGGGTATGCCGTTCGACGAAGAGACCGGGCGTCAGGTCGGCGCGACAGCGTTCAAGGCGTTCAAACAGGCCAAGAAGCATTTCGTCAGCCTCGAACCTGACATCGGCGACCGGCTCGCTGCGATCGACCACCGTCCCGATGCCCAGGCCGTGTTCCACATTCTTCGATTGGCCAGGAACGAGGCCCGTCAGGCCCGCAGGGACGCGCAGCGGCGGGCGGCACCGGCCCGGACGGCCCCGCCACCCCGGACCACCCCGCCACCCCAACCGCCGTCGCTGCTGCGCCGGGCCCGCCGTCTGGCCGGGCGCGGGTATCGCGCACTGCGCCGGCTGGCACTACCCCGTTGACCATGCCGATCGTGCCCCCGCGCCCGCCCGTGCGGTGGGAATGGACCAGGCCCACGCAACGGCATTGCCCGCGGTGGTGGTCGTCGGGCTTGCCGCCCTGGCCGTCGCCCTGGCCGCATTCGCCCTGCGCACCCCAGACGGACGACTGTACCTGCTGCTGCTGGTGACCGCCGTGGGGGTTCTGCTCGTGACGCCCTCGTGGTACCCCAACTACCCCGCATTCGCCGCCGGGCCGCTCGCGCTGTCGTTGGGCGCCGCACTGGGGGTGCTGACCACCAACCGCAGGGCAGGTGTGGCACGTGCGAGCGCCGGGGTGCTCGCCTTGCTGCTCACCGCCGGTACGGCCGGCCAACTGGCCTCAACCGACGGGTTCTCGTTTCCCAGGGCAGACCTGGCCCGGATTCTCTTCGCCCATCAGGGGTGTGTGACCACCGACCACCCCGTCTCGCTCATTGGCACCAACCGGCTGCGGGCCGATCTGCGCGACGGCTGTCGGCTGGTGGTCGACCTGAGCGGCTACATTCACGTGCTTCCCGGCAGTGACCAGCGCCGCGACAACCCGGCATTCCAAGAGCTCATGATGAGCTACGTCAGCAGCGGTCGAACCACCGTAGTGATGAGCGGCATGTGGCCCGACGACTTCAGCGAACCGAACCGCGCGATCGTGCGGGGCTGGCCCGTGGTCGGCTCGGCCGGACGCATCGACGTCCGCGAGCCGACGCCCTAACCGGGCTGGTTCACTGCGCGCGCTCCAGCAGCACCAGGTTCGTGCGGTAGCGGTCTTTCGCTTGTACCTGGTCGACTTGGCGAAAGCCTTCGATGGCGAACGCTGCCACCGCGTCGTCCACTCGCTCGGCCTGTGACCAGACCCACACCCGCTGCACGTCGCCGAGTCGGTCTGCGAGATTCGCCACCGGCACCGAGGGCGGGAACAGTTCGCGCGAACGCCATTGGTCGGTCAATGGTTCGCTCAGGTTCACCAGCCCACCCACCTGGTCGGGAAACGACCAGGCGAGGGCGTTCACGTCGTGGTCGACGATGTAGAGCCCGTCGCGGGGGTGGGCGAGGGCAGCCAGTTGCTCAGCCGCGGGCCAGGCGCTCAGCTTGGAGTCGATGTCGCGGCTGCGCTGGTAGCCGGGCAGGCTCAGCGCCACCACCACCGTCACCACGATCAGCCGGAGCCACAGGCCAGCGAGCCGGTCGACGAGCACGCCCAGAACCAGCGCGAGCGCAGGAATGCAGATCAGCAGGTACCGGCGGTGAAACAGCGGGGCGACCGGAAGCAAGGCCACGATCACGCCGAGCGGGAGGAGCAGCCAGCCCGCCACGTAGGCAAGAGCCGCGCGCCGCCACCCCCGCACCCAGGCATTCGCGATAACCGCCAGCGCCACCAGCAGCACGGCCGACCCGGCGTACTGCGCGGTGGTCATGGTGCCCCAGAAGACCCCCATGGTGAGGTCTGGGGCCGTGACCGGATAGCTGGCTAGCCAGCGGACCTGACTCGACTGGGAGGCCACGAGCGCAACGAAGGGCAGACATGCCAGGGCCGCGGCGGCACTGGCCACCGTTGCCCGCAAGCGGTGCCTGGCCTGCACCCACGGCAGGCACGCGGCGACCGCGGCGAGCACCAGCAGGTTGTAGACGAAGCCGTGAACGGCCAGCACGACCACGGCGCCGTAGCCGACCCAGCGGGCCCGGCTGTTGCCAGCGTGAGCCCACCAGAAGGCCAGTGCCACCGCGCAGCTCAGCGCAGCCGTCCAGGCATACGATCGCGCCTCGGTCGCCGCCCAGGTCAGCGGCGGCAGAACGCCGTAGACCAAGCCGGCCCCGAGCGCCGCGACCGGCCCGAATATGCGCACCGCCACCAGCATCACCAGCGCCACACCCACGGCCACGCCCAGGGCCGAGAACGCACGAAGACTGATCAGCGAGTCAGAAAACAGCGGCACCCAGCCCCGCAAGGCTAGGTAGTACAACCCGTGAACGGCATCGACCGAACCGAGCATCGAGAGCAACTCGGGCACGCTGCGCCGGGTCGACCACCAGGTCGCGGCCTCGTCCCGCCACGGCTGCGGCGTCTCAGCCCCGAACAGGTTCCAGGCGAAGGCGGCGGCGCCCAACACGACGACCAGAAGGTACCAACGCGCGCCCCGGGCCCAGCCCAGGTTTTGGGTGCCGCCTTCCACCTCAGAGCTCCTGCCAGACCCTCACCCAGTCGACGACGAACGACGCCGGCAGCTTCGACTGGTCGAGCCGGTTCGTCTCGTAATCGGAGGTTTGCAGACTCAGCACCAGAAAATGCGGAACCTTCGATGTCGCCTCGGTGGTGCGGAACGTCTCCACCCCGTCGAGCCGGAAGACGTAGCCCGACGAGGACCACTCCACCGACACCGTGTGGAAGTCGTTCCACCAGTCCTCGTCGCTGACCTCGGGAACATTGCTGACCGACGTGCCCTCGTCGAGACGATCCCCGGCCGCGTTCTTGGGGTGCAGCATGTGCTGGATTCCGAGCTTGCTGCCGAACCCGAACGACTCGACAACATCGATCTCGACGTCTTTGCCGTCGGCAGTCTTCAGCCACACCGCCGCGTGCATTCCCCGCTGAACCGGGAATTTCACCCGGGCGGCCACCACCCCATAGGTGAACAGATACCGCTCGTGGGTGCCCACCATGGCGTTGTCGTAGACGCCGTCAGTGCAGGCTTTCGCGACCGACGTGCCATTGGCTCTCGCCGCATTGGCGCGAACCTGCTTCTGCTTGGCCTGCGACGTGACCTGGTCCACTCCGAGGCTGAGCAGACCGTCGGACAGCGACACCATCGAGGGCACCGAGGCCGCACAGTAGCGGGGAGCCCAGTACTCATTGGCGGCCCGCACCGCGAAAGGCGCGCTCAGTGTCGACCCGACGAAGCCGTCGTTGAACACCCGCTTCCACTGGTCCGACGCGCTGGCCTTCGGGGTGCTCACGGCCGTGTGGGTGGTGGAACCCACGGCGAAGTCGAGCGCGACGGCTCGGTAGCTCACCTGCTCGGCGTCGGGGTGAAACTCGGCGCGGCCATTCTTGTTCTCGTTGTTCTGGGCCACCTCCACCCAGCCGGCGTCGGTCTGCTTCTGCAGCGAGACCGGACGTCCAGGCATCGCCTGTGCGAAGGTGGCGACCACGACCGTCTTGCCGTCGTAGGGCACCGGGCCGACAGCGAGGGTCGCATCGGAGCCCGTGGGAACGTCCCCCAGCGGGACGGTGGTCGAACCGGACGCCGTCGCCGCCGCTGACCGCGGTGGTGACGACGCCGCTCCGCCCGCAGCAGCACCGGTACACCCCGTCATCAGGCTCAACACAGCGGCCGCGGTCAGAGCACCGAGCGATGTGCGGTGGCGCAGCTCAGGCAACGGGCTTCCAGGCCTTGACCCCACCCTTGGTCGGCTTGGTCAGTCGGCCGGTCTCCCAATCGGAGCTCAGCATGCTCATCACGATGTAGTAGTCCTCGATCGGGATGCCCGTCGTCGGCTTCTCGGTCTTGGTGACCTTTCCGTCGAGCCGGAAAGTGACGGCCGTGGCATTCCATTCCATGGAGAAGACATGGTACTTCTTCCACCACGACGACTTCTTGACCGTCGACTGTGCCACCCCTTCGGAAACTTGATCCTCGCGGCCACGATGCCGGGCGTTGCCGACGATGCCATGGGGGCATGGGGGCAGCCGACCACGTCCACCCCCGCCGCCTCCTGAAGAGCCTTGGCGTTGGCACTGATGGCAGCCGTCTCGGTCGAGTCGCTGGCGGGAAAGCCTGCGGTGATCGACCCGCCCGCCCGACAAAGGGATCACTGTGCTTGCCAGTGCGATGCCTACCACACGCGTCCTGAATTTCATGGGGTTCTCCAGATCGCCTGCCACAGCGACTGCCCCCAGCCAACGCCCAGCTGCAGGTTCACAAGCAGCGGAACCGGCCCGTATTGCTGCCAGGGCCATGGGTTCCACGTGCCGACATAGGCAATCGCAGCCGCGATCGCGAAGACTGTGAGAAAGAGCGCCATCGGCTTCCACCCGCGCCCGCGTAACAGCGGGTGCAGAAGAAGATCCACAGCGGCAGCAGCGGCACAAACCATCGGATGCTGTATGAGGCTCCACTGAAGTTGTTCGACCACAGTGCGTAGTAGCCGAAAATCAGCATGCTCGCACCGGTGGTGGCAAGCGCCTCCACGGCGAACCGGCGCCGCTTGCTGAACTCACGCAGCAACAGTGGAATGGCGAGCAGTGCCAACGGGTTGTAGAGCAAGAAGCCCCGGCCGCCGAACAACAGGCTGAAGCTGTAGCCGGCCAGGGCGGCTCCGGAGTTCATCTGGGCTCCGGTGAGCTGCTCCGGCGTCCAGGGCGAACCCGGGAACAGAAAGTACCGTGCGACCAACTGCACCGGAACCAGGCCGCCCGAGATCGCGTAGTTGGTCACCAGCCAGGGCGCCAGCGCCAGCGCCAGCCCGGTCGCATAGGCCCACAACCGGCGTCGCAACCACCGGTCGAACGCCAGGGAACAACCGAAGGCCACGGGTAGGGCGAGCGTGGCGATGTCGGCGCCGCCGGCCAACCCGAAGGCCAGCCCGCCCCCGAAGGCGGACGCCGTAGGGCGCGTCCCAGTGCGGGCACGTAGCAAGAACAGCAGGCCGATGGTCACCCACGATGCCGCCCAGGAGTGGCTGTTGAAGGTCGCCGACCAGGTCAGCGCCAACGTGCCGACCCCGAGCGCCGTGGTGAGCAGCAGCCGGCGTGACTGGGTCAGCCCGGTGTAGCCGAGTGCCTTGTAGAAGGCGATCAGCGACAGCCACCACAGCAGCTTCACCGTGAGCAGCGTGATCAGATAGTAGGCCAGGCTCCAGCCGGTGTGCAGCTCGATGCCCGCCGCCCGCAACGGTGCGTACACCATGGCGCCGGCGAGCTGGGGCGTGGCCGGCTTGTCAGAGAAGAACTGCCCGCCGATGGAGACCTTGTCCATCGTATGGAAGTCGGTGCCGTCGATGGCTAGCGTGCCCCGCTCCACGATGGACTGGATGGTGGCCATCCGGCTGGCGTCGTTCCAGCCCCACGCCCGTGGCGAGATGGTGAGCATGCCGACCAGGGCGAGCAGCACGAACACCCTCACAACCGGTGCGCTGCGGGCGCGAGGCCCCCCGACCGGCCCACCACCTAGGCTCGGACCGCTGCTCACCGGCTCATTATGTCGCCGGGGTGGCGACGTAGGCTCGAATCGAGTTGTCGCCTGCTCCGCCGATCGCCATTGTTGATGCGTGACCATTGACCGCCGCGACGTCACCGTGGTGGTTCCCGCCCACAACGTCGAGCGCTACCTGCCCGCGTGCCTCGACTCTCTGCTGGCCCAGTCGGTGTGGCCGGACTGCCGGGTGATCGTCGTCGATGACGGCAGCACCGACGCAACCGGGGCATTCGCCGACGCCTATGCCGCCCGGCATTCTTCGATCACCGTGGTGCACCAACCCAACGCGGGCCCAGGCGCGGGGGCGGCGCGCAACCGTGGCCTCGACCTGGCCGACACTGAGTTCGTCCTGTTCTTGGACGGTGACGACGAGCTGACCGAGCGGGCCGTCGAGCTGCTTCGTACCGGGCTGCTGCACCAGCGGCTGAATCTCGCGGTGGGCGCCACCGAGCAGTTCCCCGAGCCTCGATCGTGGCTGTGGTCGCACTATTTCGTGCCCGGCACCGCGGCGAGGATCCCCATCGAAGGTCTGCCGCTGCTCGCGCACGACGCGCGCACCTGCAACAAGCTGTACCGCACGAGCTGGCTGCGCGCACTCGGCCTGCGGTTCGCCGAAGGGATTCACCACCAAGACACGGTGGTCAACGTGCCGGCAATGCTGCTGACCGAGCGCCTCTTCGTGGTTGGCGATGTGGTGCACCGCTACCGCAAACGCGCCGAGGGCGGGTCGGTGATGGACGGCCACTTTTCGCGGGTCGACAACTACTGGGACCACCTGCAGGTGATCGAGAGCTTGCATGCGATGCGCCCCGGGTTCAGCCCGGCTCGCGAACCACTGATGCAGGCCTTCATCGCACGGAGCTTTCAGGGTTTCAGCTGGCGGGCGCCGTCGGTCGTGCCAGCACACCGGCTGGAGGAGTTCTTCACCCGCGCCTCCGCGGTGATTCGCACGCTGCAACCGGCCATCATCACCACTGCCACCCGGCACCCGGGCGAACGTGTGGCCTACGTCGCGATGCTCGAGGGTGACTATGTGTCATTTGAAAACCTCGGCCGACTGCGCCGAACGATCGTGGCCCACCAGGGCGACCTGCACGTCGGCGTCCCCGCCTCGCCGGCCCACTTGCCCCTGTTGCGCCTGGGTGCGACGCGGGCGCTGGTGACCGAGGTTGGCTCCGATGCCGCCGGGGTGCGGCTCCGCATCCGGCTGCGCATCCGCGGCTTCGCCCGTCCGGGCCCTGCCCTACCCCGCACGACGCTACGGGCGATGGCCGGTGGGGCCGAGGCGTTCGGCGTCGCCGTGGCCTGGACCGCGGAGGACGGCAGGGAGAGCCTCGGCGAGGTCTTCCTCCCGTGGCCGCTGATCGGGGACGGCGGCGCCTACGAGTTGCGACTGCATTTCCGGACCGCGACCGGGGCGGCGGCCCGCTGGCTGCGGCTGCCCGGCGATGGCCCGGCCGAGCGGCTCGGGCCGCGGCGAGGCACCTACGCCGAGCTCGGCCTGACGGATGGCCATGAGGGGCGGGCCGTGCTCACCATCGAGCCGACCCTCCGCCTGAGAGCCCAGCGGCTGCTGGGGCGGGTGCGCCGAGCCGTGCCCCGCCCGGATCGCTGAGCCCGTGATGCCGAAGGGGACCCCCGTGACTTCTGCACCCACCACTTCACCGACCAGCATCCGCCTCGCGGTCTGCGGTCTGCTGCTCGCGCTCTATGCGGGCTCCGTGCTGTTGGCGACGATGTGGCCGACGCCGCTCGACACGGGCTATCAATCGGCGATCGACCGGGTGCTCGTCATTCTGCACCGGCACGGCGTGCCGATCTGGTTCGGGTATTCCAAGCTGGAGTTCACCGCGAACGTGCTGATGTTTTTGCCGCTGGGATTTCTGCTCGCGCTGACGCTGCCCCAACGGGTGTGGTGGCTGGCCCTGCTGCTCGCGCCCGGCTTCTCGGCAATGATCGAATACACCCAGGGCGCGTTCTTGGCTGCACGGTTCGCCTCGGGTTGGGATGTGATCGCCAACACCATCGGCGGCCTGCTGGGTGCGCTCGTCGCATACGCATTGCGGTCGATCATCCACGCCAGGGATCGACTGGTGATCGCCCGGGCGATGGCGGGCGATCGCAGCCGCGGCTGACGGAGCCGGCAGTAACCTGGGCCCGTGTCTGAACCAGTGGAGAGCCCGAGGGGCGACACAGAACCCGAGGCGGGCCCGTCCCACCGTTCTGCCCGTGGGGTTCGCAGCCGCCGCTGGCCCTGGGTGACCCTTGCTGTGCTGATCGTCGCCCTTCTGGGTGCGGGTGCGTGGCTCGGCATGCGGGTGCTGACGGTCAAGTCCGAACTGGAAGCAGCGCAGGCGACGGTGAACTCGGCGAGATCGGGCACCGGCGACACCGAGGCGGCGATCCGCACCATCGCTTCGCACGCCCAGACCGCAGCGAGGGCTACCGACGATCCGGTGTGGTCCGCGTTCGAGATCCTGCCCTTCGTGGGCGACAACCTGCGCGCGGTGAGGCTGGCATCACAGTCGCTGGACGCCCTCGCCAGTGACCTCGCGGTTCCCGCGCTCGACGCGGTGAACGCTGAAGATTCGACACCGGTGCTGACCCGGCTCATGCAGATTCTCCAACGGGCGACACCCCGGGTCGTGACGCTTTCTGACGAGATTGCCCAGGTGCGGCAGTCCGCGGCCCTGGTGGGCCCGGTGCGCACTGGGGTGAGCCAGGTCACCGATGTGCTCGACACCGCGGTTCCCATTCTGCAGCTGGTTCCCGGAATGCTGGGGGCCGACGGCGCCAGGAACTACCTGATGGTCGCGATGAACAACGCCGAAGTGTCGGGGCTGGGGGGCAGCGCGGCGTCGCAGACCCTGCTGCAGGCCAAGAATGGCAAGCTGTCGATCGTCAAGCAGGCCTCCAGCCAGGACTTCGAAGAAGAGCTGCTCCCCAACGACGTGGGCGTCAGCGACGAGATGCTCGAGATTCTCAACGATGTGATGTTCAAGCGGATCAACGCAACCATGAGCCGCCCCGACTTTCCGACCGCCGCCACGCTGCTCAAGGCGTTCTGGCACCGCGACATCGGCAAGCAGCAGATCGACGGCGTGATCGCGATCGACCCGATTGCACTGTCGTACATTCTACAAGCGACCGGCCCGATCACGGTCGACGGCAAACAGGCAACGAGCGACACCATCGTCCGGCTCCTGCTCAAAGACGCGTACACGCTGCCCGACGTGGCCAACACCAGTGACGCCTTCTTCAAGGTCGTGGCACTGACGGTGTTCGACAAGATCGCCAAGGGCGAGTTCGATCTGAAGAAGATGATCTCGGCGATTCAGTCGGGAATCTCGCGCGGCAGTATCTTGCTCTGGAGCGCCGACCCCGAGGTTCAGAGGGTGGTGGCCACGATGCCCGTCGGCGGCGTACTGCCGACCGACAACACCGACCAGACCACGTTCGGAGTGTTCTTTCGAGACGCGTCAGCCGGCTCCAAGATCGACTACTACATGAAGTCGGCCGTCAACGTTGCCGCGTCGTGCTCCACGAGCAGAACCACGGACTTCACCACGACGGTGAACCTTCACCTCGATATTTCACAGGCCCAGGCCAACCAGTTGCCGAGCTACGTGCGGAGCGGCGAATGGGGCTCGACGAAGTTCGCTACAGAGGTCTTCGTCTACGGCCCTCCCGGAACCACCGCCGGCGCGGTCGAGCTCAGCAAAGGGGCCACCGCCCGCAGGGCACGAGAAGACCTCGGCCGGCCCGTGGTGAAGATGACGGTCTACCTGGCGCCGGGTGAGTCCCGCGCGGTGACAGCGCATTTCACCGGCACCGACGCCGGCTACGGGCCACTGGCTGTGCGGACCACGCCGATGGTGAGAGCCACCACGGTCAGTGTCGAAGGGGTCGGGTGCGCTGCTCGGTGAGCGGCGGGCGGGCGCAGGGATTCTGCCTCACGAGGTCCCCGGTTACACACCGAACCGATGGCCGGATTGCCCTGACGCCAGCCCGGCCGATTCGGTCAATTTCTCCCTATTCCCCGGTAGACCCAACCCGCCGATCGCCACGCCTGTCGGTCTAGACAGTTGCGAGCATCGACAATGATGGGCCGCCGCACCAGCGAAGCCGCCCATGTCGGGTCCAGCTCCGTAAAGGTTTTCCACTCGGTGACGAGAACTGTGGCATGAGCACCGTCTAAAGCCGTCGCGACGTTCTCTGTGAACGTCAGCTGAGGGTGCTTGCGCATCGCATGAGAAATGGCCTGCGGATCAACCGCGACCACATCTGCCCCTAAGCCCTTCAATTGGACGGCCACGTCGAGAGCGGGCGAATCTCGAATATCATCCGAGTCCGGCTTGAACGAGAGACCGAGTATCGCCACTCTCTTCTGATAGATCTCGCCCCCCAGTAGCGCGACGACCAAATCGACGACGCGCTGCCGCTGGCGCACGTTGATTGCATCGACGGCCTTGAGAAACGACACAGACTCCCCGCAACCCAACTCTTCGGCGCGGGCCGTGAAGGCTCGGATGTCCTTGGGTAGGCACCCCCCGCCGAACCCAACGCCCGCGTTGAGAAACTTGCGTCCGATTCTACCGTCATGGCCAATAGCATCGGCGAGCTTTGTCACGTCCGCATCCACCACCTCTGCTATTTCCGCCATCGCGTTTATAAAGCTGATCTTGGTTGCCAAGAAGGCATTCGCCGCGACCTTGGAGAGTTCTGCGGTTTGGTAGTCAGTCACGACAACCGGGGTGCCGTCGTCAACGGCTCGGGCATACACGTCATCGAGATAAGCTCTTGCCACCTCTGCATCGCCTCCCGGCGGCAACCCGTAGACGATTCGATCAGGTGAAATCGTGTCTTTTACAGCCGATCCCTCTTTGAGGAACTCCGGGTTCCAGGCCAGCATCACACCCGGGCACTCGGCAGACAGGCGAGCAGCAAGAGCAGCCGCAGTACCCACGGGAACCGTCGATTTTCCCACCACGAGATCGCCCGGGCGAAGATGTGGAATCAAAGCGCCTACAGCCGCGTCAACCGCCGCGAGATCCGCGGCTTGAGAGTTTGGCCGCTGCGGGGTCCCGACAGCCAAGAAATGAACTCTTGAACCCGCGACGGCAGCGATGTCAGTAGAGAAAGCCACACGTCCTCGAGCAAGGGCGAGAGACAATATCTGTGCCACCTGTGGCTCGTAGAACGGGACCCGGCCAGAGTTCAACTCACTGATCCGGTGCGCATCAACATCGACACCCACCACCTGGTGGCCCAACTCGGCCATTGCCACTGCATGAACAGCCCCGAGGTAGCCACAACCAATCACTGAGATCTTCACATCGGCTCCCCCATGGAAATCAAGTCGACGACACGTTACCGGCTCTTCACACGTGATTGAGTCCGCGATACGCCACGGCTCAGTCCTGCGGTGCGATGGCCGCCTGTTCGGCGAACTGGGTGCGGTAGAGATCGGCGTACAACCCGCCTGCTGCCAGCAGTTCGACGTGGGTGCCCCGCTCGACGATGCGTCCGCCGTCGACGACCAGAATCTGGTCGGCACCGCGCACGGTCGACAGCCGGTGCGCGATCACGATGGACGTGCGGTCGGCCAGTGCGGCATCGAGCGCACCCTGGAGGGCGACCTCGCTCTCGCTGTCGAGGTGTGCGGTGGCCTCGTCGAGCACCACCAGGCCGGGGCCTTTCAGCAGCAGTCGGGCGATCGCGAAGCGCTGCTTCTCGCCGCCCGACAGCCGATGCCCGCGATCGCCGACCACGGTGTCGAGCCCCTCGGGCAGGGACTGCACCAGGTGCCACACCTGGGCCGCGCGCAGGGCAGCCTCGACTTCGGGCAGACTCGCCGACGGCTTGGCGTAGAGCAGGTTGGCTCGAATCGTGTCGTGAAACAGGTGGGCCTCTTGGGTGACGACACCGACCCGCTCGTGCAGCGAACTGAGCGTGGCGTCGCGCAGGTCGACGCCGTTCACCCGGATCGCGCCCTGCGTGGGGTCGTAGAGCCGGGCCAGCAGCGCGGTGATGGTGGTCTTGCCCGCGCCGCTCGGGCCGACCAGCGCCAGCATCGAACCCGGCGCCACCTCGAAACTGATCTCGTGCAACACCTCATCGCTGCCCTGCCGGTCGCCACTGGCCGACCCCTCGAGCGAGGCCAGCGAGATCTCGTCCGCCGAAGGGTAGCGAAAGCTCACCTGGTCGACCTCGACGCCCACCGGTTCGTCCGGTAGCTCGATCGCATGGGGCGCCTGCGCGACCAACGGCTCCAGATCGAGCACCTCGAAGACACGCTCGAACGACACCAGTGCGGTCATCACATCGACCCGCACGTTCGACAACGCGGTCAGTGGGGCGTACAGCCGGGCCAGCAGGGCAGCCAGTGCCAGCAGGGTGCCGACGGTCAGCACGCCGTTGACCGCCATCACGCCGCCGAAACCGTAGACCATCGCGGTTGCCAGCGAGGCCACCAGCCCCAGCGCCACGAAGAACACCGACCGGTTGACGGCCAGCTTGACGCCCACCTCACGCCCGCCCGCAGCGCGCCCCGCGTACTCGGCGTCTTCGCGCCGGGGGTCGCCGAACAGCTTGACCAGCAGTGCGCCAGCCACGTTGAACCGTTCGCTCAACTGCGCGCCCATCTCTGCGTTGACGTTCAACTGCTGACGGGTCAGGGCAGCCAGCCGCTTGCCGATGATGCGGGCGGGCACCAGAAATAGGGGCACCAGCAGCAACGCGCCGGCCGTTAGCTGCCAGGACAACGAGGCCATGGCCCCCACGATCACCACCAGGCTGATCGCATTGCCGACCAGGTTCTGCAGCACCGAGGTGAATGCCTGTTGCGCGCCGATCACGTCACTGTTCAGCCGGGTGACCAGGGCCCCGGTCTGGGCGCGGGTGAAGAACGCGATCGGCTGGCGCAGCACATGGTTGAACACCTGCGTGCGCAGGTCGTAGATCAGCCCTTCACCGATGCGCGAGCTGAACCAGCGCTCCGCCAGGGTGAGGCCCGCGTCGGCCAGTGCGATCAGCGCCACCAGCACCGCCAACCGGACGACCAGCGCCGCGTCACCGGGAATGACGCCGTCGTCAATCAGCCGCTGCAGCATCAGCGGCGAGGCCACCACCAGCATCGAGTCGACCACAGTGAGGCCCAGGAACACCGCAATCAGCCCCTGATAGGCCCTTGCGTACGACAGCACCCGCCGGCGGGTGCCGGGCGCGAGGCGATGCTCGCGCACCGACGCGTCGCGGGTCAGCGAGTTCATCACCTGCCAGCCAGTCATGCTCACAGCGCCACTCAACCACGCGGCGACGACAGCGATTCCCCCGCTGAGTCACTTTCCTGCCCCCACCCGTCGACTGGGCCGATCACACGAGCTACTCTAGTCCATCTGGATTAATCACTTCCAACCATTCAGGGCGGGCTATGACGATCGACTGCGCCGACCGGCTCACGCCGCTGAGCGTGCTGGTGCTGGCCGTGCTGCGCGAGGGCGACATGCACCCCTACGAGATGATCCGGCTGATGCGGCAACGCCATGACGACCGGTTGGCCTCGATCACCAACGGCACCGTGTATCACACCGTCGCCCGGCTGCAGAAGCTCGGGTTGCTGGCCGAACTGGGCGTCGATCGCGAAGGCAACCGGCCCGAGCGCACCACCTACACCCTCACCGGCGACGGCCGTGCGATCGTGTCGGAGTGGGTGCGGCGCGAATTGCCGCGAATCGATCGTCCCGACCAGTTTCGGGTGGCCCTGGCCGAGGCCCACAACCTCGACCGCGCCGAGGTTCTCGAACTGCTCCAACGCCGTCGCCTGGCGCTGCGGCAGCAGCACGATTACCACCAGCTAGGACGGCTCAAGGCCGCCGAACGTGCCGTGCCCGAGCAGTACCTGGTCGAGGTCGAGCGCCAAGCGGCCCTGCTGACGGCCGACCTACACTGGCTCGACTCCCTGATCCACCAACTGGCGGCAGACGAGATCGCCTGGGGCCCACGAGAGGCAGCTCACGCATGAGTGACGACCAAGAAGCCCGCAACCCCTGGCCCGCGTTGTGGGCGATGATCATCGGCTTCTTCATGCTGCTGGTCGACACCACGATCGTGTCGGTGGCCAACCCGGCCATCAAGGCCGCCCTCGACCCGCAGACCAACAACCTCGACAACGTGGTGTGGGTGACCAGCGCCTACCTGCTCGCCTACGCCGTGCCGCTGTTGATCGCCGGACGGCTCGGCGACGCCTTCGGCCCCAAGCACATCTACCTGGCCGGGCTGGCCGTCTTCACCCTGGCCTCGCTCGGCTGCGGGCTGGCGACCACGCTCGACATGCTGGTGGCGATGCGCGCCGTGCAGGGGCTCGGCGCGGCCCTGATGACCCCGCAGAGCATGGCGTTGATCGCGCGCACCTTCGCCCCCGGCAACCGGGGTGCCGCCATGGGCCTGTGGGGCGCCACCGCCGGGGTAGCCACGCTGGTCGGCCCGATCGCCGGTGGTCTGCTGGTCGACGCGTTCGGCTGGGAGGCGATCTTCTTCGTCAACCTTCCCGTCGGCGTCGCCGGCTTCGTGCTGGCGGCCCGGCTGGTCCCCGCGCTCGAGACCCAACGGCATCGCTTCGACCTGGTGGGCGTCGGGCTGAGCGCCGTGGGGCTGTTCCTGCTGGTGTTCGGACTGCAAGAGGGCGAGGCGTTCGACTGGGGCACCATCTGGGGCCCGGTGTCGGTCTCGTCGCTGATCGCGTCCGGCGTGGCCGTGCTCGCGATCTTCGTGTGGCAGCAGGCCCGCACGCGCAACGAGCCGCTGGTTCCACTAGGGCTGTTCGCCGACCGGAACTTCTCGGCGGCGAACCTCGCCATCGCCACGGTGGGCATGGCGGTCACCTCGATGTCGCTGCCGATGATGTTCTACCTGCAACTGGCCCGTGGTCTCACCCCCACCGACGCGGCCCTGCTGACCATTCCGACCGCCGTGCTGTCAGGAGTGCTCTCGCCGCTGGCCGGTCGCCTGCTCGACCGCGCCGACCCGCGGTACCTGCTGGTGCCGGGGCTGTTCCTGGTGGGCGGGGGCATCGCCTGGTACGGCTACCTGATGACCCCGAATACCCCGCTGCCGCTGTTCTTGGCGCCCGCCGCGGTGATCGGCATCGGCAGCGCCGGCATGTGGGGCCCGCTGGCCACCACCGCCACCCGCTACCTGCCGCCGCGTCAAGCCGGGGCCGCGTCGGGCATCTACAACACCACCCGCACCATCGGCTCGGTGATCGGCTCGGCCGCCATCGCGGCGCTGATGCAGTCGCGGCTGGAGGCGAACCTGCCCGGCTCAGTCACCGACGCCGGCTTCAGTTCGGCCATGGCCCAATCGATGGCGCTGCCGGTGGCGGCGATGACGCTGGGGGTGATCACCGTGCTGTTCGCGCGGCGCCATGGTGCCCCCGCGCCCGTCGCGGCCCCAGCGGTGACTGTGGCCTAAAGTCAACAGACTGCGGTCGCCTCGATCAACAGCGCGTGATCGGGGCCGACCGCGGCCGGGGCCAGCCCCACCCGGGCCAGTGCCGCACCGGTCAGCTCGACGCCGGTGCCCCACCATGGCGGGGGCGTGAAGCCGAACGGCACCGAGCCGACCCGAACCGGCTGCACCCGGTAGCGACGTTCGGCGGCCAGGCCCGGCAGCCGCCAGCGGGTGGGCATGACAACCGTCGGCCAGCCCACCGTCGCGAACGAATACACCGCCCGGCTGCGGTCGGGTGCCACCACGCCGAACGCGGTGAGCGTCTCGTCGGGCCAGTCGAGCCGATGCAAGTCCCCGGTGTGCAGCAGGGCGCGACTGGCCTTGTGGTAGGCCACCCACTCGGCCAGCTCGCCCAGTTCGGCGCTGGACGCCTGGCGCAGATCCCACTCGATGCCGAGGTGCCCGAAAATCGCCGTGGCGGCGCGAAAATTCAAGTCGTGGGAGCGTCCGGTGGTGTGCGAGGTACCGGACGCGATGTGCGAGCCGCACAACTCCGGCGGAATCACCTGCTGCGTCCAGCGCATCATCGACTGCCGTTCATGGGGGTCGATACAGTCCGACACCCAGACCCGGTCGGTGCGCTGCACAATGCCCAGATCGACCCGGGCACCGCCCGACGAGCACGACTCGATCTCGAGCCCGGGGTGGGCGGCCTTCAACTCGTCGATCAGCCGGTAGGCGGCCAGGGTCTGGTCGTGCACGCCGGGGCGTCCCGACGGCTGGCTGCCGGCGTCGACCAGGTCGCGATTGTGGTCCCATTTGAGGTAGTCGATGCGGTACTCGGCGATCAGCGCCGAGATGGCGTCGCGCACCTGCGCGAAGCAGGCGGCGATGCCCAGGTTCAGCACCTGCTGGTGTCGCGACGGCACCGGCAGTCGCCCGCCGGCCTGCATGATCCAGTCCGGGTGGGCCCGGGCCAGGTCTGAGTCGGGGTTGACCATCTCGGGTTCGAACCACAGGCCGAACTGCATGCCGAGCTCGCGCACCCGGTTCACCAGCGGGTGCAGCCCCTCGGGCCACACCTCGGCCGACACCGTCCAGTCGCCCAACCCGGCGTGGTCGTCGCGGCGTCGCCCGAACCAGCCGTCGTCGAGCACGTAACGCTCCACGCCCACCGCGGCCGCCCGCTCGGCCAACTGCAGCAGCGGTTCGAGGCTGTGGTCGAAGTACACCGCCTCCCACACGTTGATGGTCACCGGACGCACGGTCGAGGGGTGTTGCGCCCGCCCGCGCAGATAGCGGTGAAAGCGCCGGGCGACCTCGTCGAGACCATCGCCGTGGCTGCCGTACAGCCAGGGCGAGGTGTAGCCCCGGCCCGGTTCGAGCACCACCTCGCCGGGCAGCAGCAGCTCGCCGCCCCCCAGCACCTGCTCACCGGACGAGAGCCGTTCGGCGTAGTGGGTGTGGTTTCCGCTCCACCCCAGGTGCACCCCCCACACCTCACCGCCGGCGAACCCGAACCCTGCGGTGCCGGCGTGCAGCACCGTCGCGGCGTCGGCTCCGGTGCGCCCCTTGCGACCCTCGCGCAGGTGGGCGCCCACGGTGAAGGCGCGGCGTTGCGGTACCCGCTCCAAGCCCCAGCGTCCGGCGAAGTCGAGCAGTTCGGAGGCGACCGGCGGCACCGGCAGGGCCAGCACCAGCTCGTCGAGCTGATAGTCGTCGTCACCGGTGTTGACCAGCGCGGCACGGGTGCGCAGCAGGCCGGACGCGGTGAGTTCGACGGTGATCGTGAGGGCCAGACCAGCGACCTGATCGGTGGCGTCGACCTCGATCACCGATGCACCGGCGCTCACGAAGACCTCGCCGGTGGCCACCCCGTCGAGGCGTAGCGCCGTGGTGCGGAACCGTGGCGTCCAGTCCCTGCCCCGGCGCGACCCGCTCAGCCCGGGACGACCGGTCCAGCCGGTGTGCTGCTCGGGCAGCAGGGCGAGCCGCACCGGCTCGTCCACACCGTTGGGCAGCACCGGACGCACCCCGGAGCGAGCCAGCGTGGCCGCGTCGTCGGCACCCAGGTCGCCCAGATCGGCACCCCAGTGCAGCACCGCCGGCAGCAGCCCGTCGGTCAGGTCGAGCAGCAGGGCCACCCCGCCGGAGCGCAGCAGCACCCAAGAGTTCACGGTCATGAGGTCATTGTGTACGTAAGGGTCACCGGCATGAGTCATCGGCAGCATCCGGCCGGCCCGCAGCCACTAGACTCGCGCCCTGACGCCGGAGGAGGTGCAGGTGCAGAGCGGCTCAGATCGTGCCCGCCGCAGTCTGGCCTTTCTGCGGCAGAAGATCAGTTCTGGTGAATGGCCGATCAACTCCAGGATCCCCACCGAGACCGAACTGATGGGCCTGCTCGGCGTCGGCAAGACCACGGTGCGCGAGGCGGTACGGTCGCTGGCCAGCCTGGGCATGCTCGAGCCGCTGCCGGGCATCGGCACCTTCGTGCGATCCCGCATGCCGGTGAGCAGCCTGCTCACCGACTACATCGCCGAGTTCAGCACCGCCGAGATTCTCGGCTACCGCCGGGCACTCGAGATCGAGGCCGCGCAACAGGCGGCCTTGCATCGTTCGCCGGAACATCTGGCGGCGATGCGCCGGGCGCTTGAGCCCCCTTCCGCCGACCAGGTAGCCCTCGGCCCCGACCCGCGCAGCGCTCCGGGCCAGTTTCACTTTCTGGTGCTCGAAGCCAGCGGCAACACTCTGCTGGTCGGGGTGTATGCGGGGGTGGTCAACGCGTTGCGCCGGGCGATCAACGCCGGCACCGTCGTGCACGCCACCGACGCGGCCGTCCGGCGCACCGATCACCTTGCGGTGTTGCAGGCCATCGAAACCGGTGATCCGGCGGCTGCCGCCCACGCGATGGCGCACCACAGCGACCGTGACCTGGTGCCGTCGAACTGAACGGCCCGCCGAAGCCTCGACCCAGGCTCAGTCGGCGGCCGGGATCACCAACGGACGCCCCGTCTCGGGGTCGGCGATCACCCGGCACGGCAGCCCGTACACCCGCTCGATCAGCTCGGCGGTGACGATGCTGGCCGGGTCGCCCTGGGCGACCACCCGGCCCTCGGCCATCACCAGCAGGTGCGTGGCGTAGCGAAAGGCCAACTGCAGATCGTGCATCACCACCAGCACGGTGTAGCCCTCGCGCTGCAGGCTGCGAGTAAGTCGCAACACCTCGACCTGATGGGCCAGGTCGAGGTAGGTGGTCGGCTCGTCAAGCAGCAGAATCGGGGTCTGCTGGGCCAGTGCCATGGCGATCCACACCCGCTGGCGTTGGCCGCCGGACAGTTCCGCAACCGGACGCTCGGCGAGCTCGGTGACGCCGCAGCGGCTCATCGCGGTCTGCACCGCCGCCGCGTCCGCCTCGCTCCACTGCCGGAAGACGCCCTGGTGCGGGTAACGCCCGCGGGCGACCAGGTCGGCCACGACGATGCCGTCGGGCGCCGCCGAGGTCTGCGGCAGCAGCCCCAGCCGACGAGCCACCGCACGGGTCGGGTAGTCACCGATCGGACGCCCGTCGAGTTCGACGGTGCCGGCCCGCAGCGGCAACATGCGGGCCAGGGCGCGCAGCAGCGTGGACTTGCCGCAGCCGTTGGGGCCCACCACCACGGTCAGCTCGCCGGTCGGAATCTCGACGTCGAGGCCGTCCAGCACCAGCCGATCGCCGTACCCGACCGAAAGGGCCCGGCCGCGCAGCCGCGGGGCCCCGGTCATCGGGCCACCTGCCGAGCCTGCCGGGCCAGCAACCAGACCAGATAGGCCCCGCCCAGCGATCCCGTCACCACGCCGACGGCCAGTTGGGTCGGTGCGAAGAGTCGTTGGGCGACCAGGTCGGCAGCCAGCACCAACGCCGCCCCGACCAGCATTGCCGCGCCGATGCCGACGCCGGCGGTGCGGGTCAGCCGGCGCGCGATCTGTGGGGCCGCCAGCGCGACGAAGGCGATCGGACCGGCGGCTGCCGTGGCCACCGCGACCAGAACGACGCCGACCACCACCAGCAGGGTGCGGACCCGTTCGACCCGAACGCCCAGACCGGCCGCCAACTGGTCGCCCAACACCAGCACGCCCAGTGGCCGAGCCAGCAGCCCAGCGGCCGGCAGCAGTGCGGCCAGCGCCGCCACCAGCAGCCACACCTCGGCCCAACCGGTGGCGTTGAACGATCCGGCCAGCCATTGGGCGGCCGACTGCGCCGCGCTCAGCGAAGCCCCGACCACCAGCAGCCCGTTCAGCCCCTGCAGCGCCGCAGCCACACCGATGCCGACCAGCACCAGGCGTCCTCCGGTCAGGCCGCGCCGCCAGGCCAGGGCGTAGACGGCGGCGGCAGTGACCGCCCCACCGGCCAGCGCCCCAGCCGCGGTCTCGACCGGGCCGGCCCCCAGCAGCACGATGGCGATGAGCGCCCCGGTGGCCGAGCCGGTGGTGAAACCGATGATGTCGGGGCTGCCCAGTGGGTTGCCCGACAACGCCTGAAAGATTGCGCCCGAACTGGCCAGGGCGGCTCCGACCAACACCGCGGCCAGCACCCGTGGCAGCCGTTGGCCACGCACGAAGAACGTCGCCAAGGGGTCAGAGCCGGCCCCGCCCAATGCCTGCAGCACCTGCCCCGGGCTGAGCGGGTAGTCACCGATCAGCAGCCCGGCCAGTGCCAGCAGCACGATCGCCACCAGGACGGCCGCTGCGACCAGCAGCGTGCGGCGTTCGATCAGCAGGGTGCGTGAGCCGAACCCGAGAATGCGGTAGCCGCCCCGCGGCGCCAAGGCGGCCCGGCCGCTCACAACGCCTCGATCCGGGGTTGCCGGACGATCAGCACGAACACCGGCCCACCGAGGATCGCGGCCACCACTCCCACCGGAACCTCGGCGGGCGCCACCACCACGCGTGCCAGCACATCGGCACCGAGCAGCACCACCGGCGCCGCGAGCGCCGAACCCGGCAGCACCAGTCGCTGGTCGGGTCCGAGCCCGGCCCGGGCCAGGTAAGGAACCCCCAGCCCGATGAACATCAACGGCCCCACCGCGGCCGTGGCAGCACCGGCCAGCACGGTCACCGCCAGCACGGCCAGCCCCCGCACCAACCCGACCCGAACGCCCAGGGCCCGGCCGGCATCCTCACCCAGGGCCAACGCGTTGAGCGCGGGCGCAAGGGCACAGGCCAGCACCAGGCCCAACCCGATCGGCGGGGTCGCAGCCGCCAGCACCGCGAGTCCCCGGCCCTCCGCCGACCCGGCCGCCCAGAACCGAAACTCGTTGAAGGCGGCCTGATCGGCCAGAATCACGGTTTGCACCAGCGAACTGATGGTCATGCTGATCGCGACCCCGGCCAGGGCGAGCCGCACCGGTGAGGGCGAGGTTCGTCCGGCCAGCAGGTAGACCGCCAGCGCGGCCAGCGCGGCCCCGGCGAATGCGAACCACTGATAAAAGCCGATCGC
Source organism: Micropruina sp. (assembly GCF_047602085.1). GTDB lineage: Bacteria > Actinomycetota > Actinomycetes > Propionibacteriales > Propionibacteriaceae > Micropruina. Next base: position 412,705 of record NZ_JASGID010000002.1, on the reverse strand, counting down.
GGTCACCCCGGTGACCGCGACGGCCAGGACCACGGCCAGCGAGGCGCCGGCGTTGATGCCGAGCAGGCCGGGGTCGGCCAACGGGTTGCGGGTCAGCGACTGCATCAGGGCCCCGGCCACCCCGAGTGCGGCACCGGTCACGATCAAAACCAGGGTGCGGGGCAGTCGTTGCTGCGACACCACCCCGGCCTCGAAGCTGCCGTCCGGGGTCCAGATCGCCTGCCAGACCCGCGCCGCCGGGATCGGGTTCGAACCCACCGTCAGCGACGCGAGCCCGCCCAGCCCCAACAGCAGCAGCGCCAGCCCGAAGACGGCCGTTGCCCGCAGCCGTCCGCCAGACCGGGGCGGCGCAGCGACCCGCTGGGTGGTGAGGGTCATGGTCGAATCAGTCCGACGACGCGGCGCGCGTGGCGGCCCGGCGGCGCAGCAGCACGATCACCAGGCCCGCGCCGACCACGGTTGTCGCGGCAGCCAGTGCCCAGACGCCGATGCCCACCCCGGACGGCTCCGGGGCCGGTGCCGGTGCGGCCGTCGCCGAGGGCGTGCTGGCCGGCGGGGACGCCCCGGTCAGGTTGATCTGGGCCCAGCCGAGCAGGCCAGCGTCGACGTCTTGGACGGTCAGCCGATGCTCACCGGGCGCCAAGGCGTCGGTGGCCACGGTCACCGTGCCGTCCACCGCGACCTGCTGCCAGCCCAGCGGTGTGGGTTGGGAGAACGCGTAGACGAAGGCCCACTCGCCGGCGTAGTCGGCGCCGACGGTGAGCACCACCCGCCCCTCGGCGAGGTGGGCGCTCACCGTTGCGGCCTTGGCGGTGCTGAGCTCGCTGCCGTCTGCCGCCGGGGCGTCCGGTGCGGTTGCGGGCTCGTTCGCCTGCGCCTGCGCCGTGGGGTTCAGCACGCCGGTGCTGCCCGACGACGTCCCCGTGGTGCTGCTCGACGATGAGGTGCCCGTCGTGGTCGTGGAGCTGGCACCCGATGACCTCGACCCGGCCTTGACGGTGAACCGGGGGCTCCTATTGGTGTAGCCCTTGGTGCCCGCGCCGGGGTTGTCGGCGTCGACATAGGCAGAGGCAAGAAAGCGAAGCGTGTGGCTGCCCTTGCTCAGGTTCGCGGGCAGCCGGAACGACCCGTTCACCACCCCCGAGTTGGGGATCTTCTGGGTGTGATAGACGCAGGCGCCGTGAGAGGTGTCGCTGCACAGCTTGCCGTCGTCGATCTTGACGTAGACGGTCTCTCCCTTGGGGAAACCGCCGACGGTGAAGTGGATCAGACCGCCCGCGGCCAGGCTGCGCGGCGACACCCGCGACCAGGTGCCCGGCGTGTTCGGCCCGGCCCCGCCGGGTGGAATGGCCTGGGCGGGCACCGCGGCCGGCAGCAGGGCCGACAGCAGCGCCAGCACCAGCACTCGGACGGCCCACAGCCGGCTCTGCCGTGCCTTCATGACGTGCCTCCCATGGGACGTGTGGCCAGTGTGCGCAGTCCGAACAGCCCGGCACCCAGCACCAGGACGGCCGCTGCGATCAGCCCCGGCTCCAGCGCACCGGCACCCGGCTGGGTGAGGGTGGCGCCGGCCGGAGCGGGGTCAATGCTCGTGGTGGTGCTGTCGATGACGGTCGACACCGACGTGGCCGCGGGCGTGGCCGCCGAGCCCGTGGCGGCGTCCACCCAGCCGATCGTGTCGCCGTCCTGGTCGAGCGCGACGACCCGATGGCGCCCCGAACCCAGCGCCGACAGGTCGATGGTGAACGTCTTCGTGTCGGTGAGCCGCACCCAACCGGCCTTCGCCACCGAGGCGCCGGTGAAGATGTACACGTACACCCATTGGCCGGCGGTGGCCTTCGGCAGCCGCACGGTCACCTTGCCGCCCCGTTGCACCCCCGTGGCCCCACCGGTGCTCACGTCGCTGAGTTGACTGGCCCGGTCGGCGGGGGCCTTCGGCACCGTGGTGGGAGCGGTCGATGCCGTCGAGCTGGTCACCGTGGCGACCGTGCTCACCGCGGCACGAACGATCGTGGTGGTGGTCGTGGCCGTGGCCTTGACCGTGATCGGTGCCCAGCCGATCAGCTCGCCGAAGCGGCCCTGGTTTCCCGACTGCACCGATAATTTGCTGGTGCCGCTGGGCAGCGTGCTGCCGGCCAGCGGGGCCACGACGCGTCCGGACGCGTCGGCCTGAAACCAGGTCTGCCCCCAGGGCTGGCTCGGCGACCCGCCGGAGTACAGGTTGAGGTAGATCCAGTCGCCCGCTTCGGCCGACGGCACCGTGACCGACAGTGCGCTGGACGTCCGGGCGACGGTGACCCCGTGACGGGCCGATGCGGTGAGATCTTCGGTGGCCTCGACCGGGTCGGGAACGCCGGTCGGCCGGTAGGAGCCGACCACGAACTGGGCGGACTGCAGCGTGCGCGAGGTGTCACCGGTCTTCAGCGAGCCGGTCAGCAACCGCAGCGTGTGGGCTCCGGTACCGAACACTGGCGCCGAACCATTGGCACCCGTCCCGGTGCCGTCGGGCAACTGCAGGTCGATGGCGAACGTGCCATCGCTCGCGGACGCCTCGACGATCGCCCAGACGGTGCGATTCGCGTGCAGTGCGGAGTCGAGCCGGCTGTATGCGCCGTCGTCGATCTTGATCGCGATCAGCGACCCGCCGTCGGTGGGGTGACAGAATCCAGCCCCCGTCACATGCAGGGTTCCCCCCAGGTTCGCCGTGGCGTTCTCGATGGTGACCGAGGGCGTCTGGTCCGGCACACAAACGGTGGCCGTCGCCGTGGCCGTTGCTGTGGGGGTGGCCGTCGCTGTGGGGGTCGCCGTCGCGGTGGGGGTGGCCGTTGACTCCGAGACCGTTGTGCTTGCGGCCGTCGTGCGAATCACGTCGCCGCTCAGCATCGACCCGGTCAGCAGCCGAATCGCGTGGGTCTGACCCGCACTCCACGAGGCGTTGCTGTTCGCGGCGCTCGGGTACGGCAGGCGCAGCGTCCAGTCACCGTCGGCGTCGGCCTGCACGGCGGCCCAGACGGTCTTATTGGCCAGGGTCGCACCGGTCACCGGGTGGTGCACCACAGCGGTGGTCGACACGCCGCCATCGTCGAGTTTGACCGCGATCACCGACCCCGCATCGCCGGCGGCATTGCGCCAGTTCTGGCCGCTGATCACCAGGTCGGTATCGACCGGCCAGGTTGCCGGAACCCAGTAGACCGCCCCGTCGGCGGTCTCGTTCCGGACGCCCGCAACCGACGCCTTCGCCGCGGTCCGGGTCTGGCTCGTGGTCGCCTTCGTCGTGGTCGCTTTCGTCGCAATACTGGCTTTCGTCGCCCGACTCGCTTCGGCGATCGGGCTGGGCTCGGCCTCGGCCGTGGCGGCGTCGGTTGCCTGCACCGTCGGCGACGACGTCGGCGACGGCGTCGGCTCACTGTCGTCGGCCAGCGCAACGCCCGCGGGGGCCAGAGCGACCAGCAGCACCGCCAGCGCGGTGGCCGTAACCCTGCGACACCCGGCACTCATCCGTTGCCTGTTCATGGTTCTCCTCCTGCTCAGCCCAGTGCTGCGCGGACGTCGTCGATCAGCCGGTTCATCAGCAGTGGGCCTCCGGTGGAGGTCCAGGCCGATCCGTCGACCAGAATGATGTGATCGGCCCGGTAGGCCGCCAGGCTGGTGAAGCCCGGTACCTGCACCGCCGCATCGAGCGCCTGCCGGGCGCCATCCAGGCCCGACGACCCGCCGGCGTTGGGGTTGCCGACGCTCGAGCCGCCCAGGGTGCCGAAGAAGATGTAGTCGGCGTCGATCTGCTGCAGGTTCTCCAGCGACACCGGTTCGGAGTGCCCGCGGCCGAACGTGTCCTGCGCGGCGGGACGCCGCAGCCCAAGGTCGTTCAGGGCCTGCCCGCCCGGCAATTCCTTGAGGATCAACGCGGGGGCAGTGCCCTGCCAGCGGACGATCGAGAATGTCTTGTCCTGTAGGCCGGCCAGGGCGGCGCGGGTGCTGGCCACGTTCTCGGCGTAGCCGGCGAGCACCTGCCCCCCACGCTGCTCAAGACCTAGCGCGGCGGCCGCCACAGTGAAATTGGTTCGCCACTCGCCCCCGGCATAGCCGGTGTACACCACGGGCGCGATCTGCCGCAGCGCCTCGAGCACCGGCGGGTTATTGTTCACGCTGGTGCCGTCGACCAGAATCAGATCGGGTTTCGCCGCCCCGATGGCCTCGAAATTCGGTTGCCCGATGCCGCCCAGAACCGGGATCGAACCGGCCCGGTCTGCCAGATAGTTGGGCACCCCCGACTGGCCGCGTCCGCTGACCGTGCCGATCGGCGTGACGCCCAGCGCCAGCACCGCATCGAGGGTGGGCTCGCTCAACGCCACCACCCGCCGAGGCTCGGCAGGCACCTGCACCTGGGCGCCGGTGACGTCGGTCACGGTGCGGGTTGCGGACGCCGGCGACGCGGGCTGCTGCGCCGCACCCGCGCAGCCCGACAGCAGGCAGAGCACCAGCGCGAGCACGGCTGACAGCAGCGGACGAGTCCATCGGCAAAGAGCCGGAGCGTGACTCATCGTGACAACATCCTGATTCGTGGTCGGCGAGATCCTCTGCTGATAGCAAGGTAAGGCTTGCCTAAAATAACACGCTCTGAGCCGGGCTCGACGCCGTCCCAAAGCCGAAGTCGCCCACTCCCCTTAACAACTGCTGAAGCTTAGCCTTACCTAATCTCAGCCACCCAACAAGGAGAGATGATGTCCATCACCACAAGCCCGCCCGGCTCGGGGCAACGCCACCGGCGGGGCCTCAGGGCGATCGCCACCGTGGCGGTCGTAGCCCTGCTCGGCGGCGGGTTCAGCACCCTCGCCGCCACCGACGCCGCGGCAGCCCCGGTCGCCGAACGCGGCGAAGGCACCCTGACCGTCACCACCGCCGCCGTCGAACCCGGCGGAACCATCACCGTGGTCGGCACCGGCTTCGACCAGCGACCCGCCGAGGGCGGCACGCTGGCGTTCAAGCTCAACGACGGCGCCATCGAGATTCCGGACGGCCAGAGCGCCGGCACCGTGACATCCGGCACGCTCTACGTCAGCGAGGCCGACCTGCTGCCCGACGCCGAGGGCAATTTCGAGTTCGAGTTGACCATTCCCGACCTTGAGCCGAGCGAGAGCACCGAGACCTATTGGGTCCGGGCGCTGGCCGGCCTCGACGGCGGCACCGCCGCATCGAAGTTCGCCTACTTCACGGTCGCCCAGAGCGATACCGAAGAGCCGAGCACCGCCAAGGCGAGCGTCACCAAGGTCACCACAGCGAGCAGCGGATCGGTCAGCCTGACCATCGCCGGCTCCGGCCACACGGCCGGCAGCACCGTCGCCCTCAGCTACGCCGGCAACTCGGTCAACTGGAGCGGAAACGCCGCAACCCTGACCGTCGCCGACGACGGCAGCTTCGGTGGCACCGCAACCCTGGCCGCCGGCACCGCACTGGCCGGCACGCACACGATCACCGTCGACGGTTCCGAAGACCCGGCCATCGAGGCCGAGTTCACCACCGTCGCCGCCATCTCGATCAGCGGCAACCCCAGCCCGGGCGCGTCCGTCACGGCCACGGCGGTCAACCTGCCCGCGGGCGCGTCGGTCACCAAGCTCGGCGCGGGCTCCAACTGGCTGACCGCCTCGGTCGAGGCCAGCGCCAGCGGCGCGGCGACGCTGAGCGGCGTCACGGTGCCCAGCGACGCCACCGTCGGTACCGCGATCGTGCTCACCTATGCCGTCGGCGACGCCACCGTCGACGTGTCCACCGGCAAGGTCGTCACCCCCGACGACACCGCGCTCAACACCGACCGCTTCACCGTCACCTCGGCGGCCCTGCACAACGGCCTCTACCAGACCGCCGAGAACCCGACCACGGGCAAGCTCTTCGCCACCGCGGCGGTGGGCCGTCCCCCGGTCACCGACTCGCGGCTGCTGAAGCTCGACTCCACCACCCTGGCCGTCGAAATCGAGGCGACCCCTGCCGTGGCCGACGAAGCCACCGGCGGCCTGTTCGCCGTCTACGGCGTCGGCCTCGACAACAAGCTCGGCCAGGTCTGGGTGACCAACACCCGGCAGAACACGGTGGCGGTGTATTCCCAGGACGACCTGTCGCTGCTGAAGCAGTTCCCGGCCGGCACCACCGACCACAGCCGCGACGTGATCGTCGACGAGACGACGCACAAGGCGTACGTCTCGTCGTCCTCCAAGACCTACGTCGACGTCTTCGACGCCCAGACGCTGACCTACCTGGAGCGGATCAGCCTGGGCACTGACGACGAGCCGTTCCAGACGGTGATGAGCCTCGACCTCGACCAGGCCACCGGCAAGCTGTACACGGTCAGCCTGGGCAGCCCACAGGCGGCCGTGATCGACACCCGCAACGGCAACGCGGTGCGCTACTACGACCTGGGCGACAACGTCTCGTCGGCCTCGGGCGTGGCCTTCGACGCCGATCGCAATCGGCTCTACGTGGCCTCGCAGTCGACCAACAACCTGGTCGTGCTCGATCTGGGCACCGGTACCGTGATCGCCGATATTCCCACCGGCGCGGGAGCCCTGAACGCCAGCTACGACCCGGTCAACGACCTGGTCTTCGTGGCCAACCGAACCGGCGGCACTTTCACGGTGATCAACCCCGCCACGCTGAAGAAGACCGCGAATCTGCCCGGTGGCACCAACCCCAACCATGTCGAGACCGGCGCCAACGGCGTGACCTTCGGGGTGAACAAGGCGCCGCTGGTCGACGGCGCGGCGACCAACGCGGTGTTCCGCATCACCGCCAATGCCGAACCGATCTCGATCGCCCGCCCGGCGGTCACCGGCAAGCTGGCGGTGGGTGGCACCCTCAAGGCCACCACGGGCGGTTGGCTGAACGCCACCGGCGGCACCGTCAGCTACGAGTGGCTGCGCAACGGTGCCGAGATCGAGGGTGCCGACGAGTCCAGCTACAAGGTCACCACCGCCGACGCCGGTTACGCACTGCAGGTGCGGGTCACGGTGAAGGCGGGCGGCTACACCGCCACGGTCACTTCGCCCGAGGTGAAGATCGCGAAGATCTCGTCGAAGACGAAGGTGTCGTTCAACGCGACCACCAAGAAGAAGGGCAAGGCCGGCACCGCGACGGTGACCGTCACCGCGTCCGGAATCAGCAAGCCGACCGGCATCGTGAAGGTGTACGACGGCAGCAAGGTGATCGGCACCGCCACGATCACGGCCGCGAACAAGGGCGTCGCAACAGTCACCCTGAAGGCGCTGAAGAAGGGCACGCACACCCTCAAGGCGAGCTTCCTCGGCAGCACCCAACTGGCCGCAAGCACCTCGAGCAAGACCAAGCTCAAGGTGAAGTGAGCCAAACGGCTGTGCCCCCGTCCTGATGGGCGGGGGCACAGCCGTTTCTGCGCACTGCCGTCAATCGCTGCGCCGGCTGAGGGCATCTCACCGGACAGCGCGTTCGGGAACGCGCCGCCCAGCGCCGCGGTGTGGCGAGACTCGCGGGCAAACAATCCTGGGAAAGCTCGCCCGACCGGCTGACAGGGTCGGCGCGTTCCCTGAGACTGGAGCCATGACCTCTGAAGTGACCGCTGCCGCCGTCAACCTGCGCCTCGCCCTGATCGGGCTCGACGTGCCCTTGCCGGCCGAAGAGGCGACGAGCGCGCAATTGGTGGCGCCGATTCTGGCCCGGCAGCGTGAGCTCAGCCGGCGACTGTCCGACCGGCTGTGCGCGGCGGATCAGCGCATTCAGGCGTTTCTCGACGACTACCTCGCCGACGTGTACCCCGGCGACCTGGCCGACGCGCGCCCGGCTCTGCCCCGTCGCACCCTGGTGCTCGACGAGCCCGGCCTGGCCCGCGCCGTCTCGCTGCCGGTGAACGGTGACTCGTTCAGCTCTCCGCTGCTGTCGAGCTATCGGCTCGCCAACGGCGTGCTGCACAACCCCGCCAACGACCGGCGCACCACGGCCGGGGTCTTTCACATCGCCGAGGGCGGACTGCCGATTCCCGACGACAAGATCGCGGTGCCCAAGGCGGTGTTCGGACGGCTGCTGTCGCTCGCCTTTCAGCCTCCCGCGGTCGATTTGGTGCTGCCCTACCTGTCGCACACCGATCACCCGGCGGCATGCTTCGTCTCGCTGCTGCAGCGTCCGCTGGTGTCGCCGGCGGTGCCCGGCTACGCCACCGAGCGCCGCATGGAGACCCGCTTCATCGTGCCCGGCGGCCTGGTCGCCAACCTCGACTTCGTCGAGGGCATCTTCGGCAACGGCGGCGACCCGTACCTGCCCGAGAACGACGCGTCCCTCGACCCGGGCACCTGGACCGGCACCACCGGCTGCGTGATCCTGGCGCCGCACCTCACCCGGGTGGCCAAGAAAGATCTCGGCCTGCCCCACGTCGACAGCGCCACCGACCGGCAGCGGCGCGACGGCATGTGCTGGTCGAAGCCCGACGAGCGATACAACGGCGGCCAGGCGTTCAAGGTGTGTGCCCGCGATGCTCGCGGCGTGATCGTCACGGTGATCGCCGACAACTACTTCGGCTACTGCAAGAAAGAGGTGAAGACCCAGATCAGCTACACGGCGAACCTGTTCGGCAACGTCGAGGAGGAACACGCCGGCGGCGCCCTGGTCTTTCCCTCCTACAACATCGGCGGCGGCTACACCGACGAGTCGGCCGGCGACGACTACCGGCTCGAGGACGTGCTGGCCCGCGACCCGCAGCGCTTCGTGCGACAGCCCGAGGGCCATGCCCTCGATCTGGAGCACCCCGAGCACGTGCTGGTGCCCAGCCGTCCGACCTATTCGTTGCGCGCCATGACCGTGTCGTGGAACACGCCCTCGGGTGAACGCTCGATCAGGCTGCGCGCCGACAAGACCTACTTCGGGCCCAACGGCTACCGGGTGCAGTTGGCCCAGTCGCCCTCAGACGCCACGCACTGGGACCTGAAGGCGATCGTGCCCACGGTGACCTCGTGCCACAAGCCGTGCACGGTCTCGGGCGGCGGCAAGTCCGAGATCAGCAAGGCGATCACCGATGCGTTCATCTTCGGCAATGCCTACACCGCCGACTTCGACCACGACATGGACGCTGTCGAAGCCATTCTCGCCCGCGATCACTCCGACCGGTTCGCCGACCCGGCGCTGCGCGGTCGCGACACTCGTCCGATCCTGTCCAACAGCCGTTCGATCGGCAGCGTGATCAAGCTGCTGACGCCCTCCAAGGCAGATTTCACCCCCGAATACAACGAGTGGCTCGACAGCATTCCACCGCACGTCAAAGAGCTGGTGTTCGTGGTGAAGCGGTTCTTCCGACCCGAATGGGGCGGTGACTGGCGCAGCCATTTCACCGTCGGCATCATGAACGGCCGGCAGGGCAATGCGTTGCGGCTCGACGGTGAACGCATCAACGTGAATATGCTGCGGGTCGGCTTCGACGGCGACGGCTCGTGGCGCCTGTTCGGCCTGCGGCACGACTTCAACCCGGCGGTGAAGGTGCAGACTGAAGACGACATCACCGCCTCGATCGTGGGCCCGGCCCACCTGACCGCGGTGCCGTCGGGGCCGATCGGGCTGTCGCGCAAGTACGTCCAGAACTGCGAGAACCTGCTGTTTCAGCGGCCCGACGACGCCATTCACCGTGGCTACGACAAGCAGACCGAACTCGACATGTCGGGCCGCGATAATTTTCTGTCGAATTTCGAGCCGATCACCCGTTTCGACGCTCGTGAAATGCGAGACGACGCCGTCGCGTTCAGCGCCTTCACCGCCCCGATGCAGCAATTGCTGGCCGGTTTCGCCGACGAACCCGACGATGCCAGCCCGCGCTACGTGGTGTCGTCGGCGAACCCCCGGCTGGTCGGCGGCAAGCCGTCGAAGAACCCGCGCTATCTGCAGCGGCGTCCCGACCTGACCAACACCGCCGCCACCGCCGCGGCCGACCTGGCCATGCACCTGCAGGCCAAATTGCCCAGCCACGCGCCGCTGCCGGTGCCGGTCGACGTGGTGGCGGCCGGACGCCGCAACAACCCGCCCGAAGGCACGGTGCCGCCGCTGTGCTCGTTCAACCCGTTGCACTATCTGGAACTGCCGGAACTGTTCATGGAGTACATCAGCTCGATGACCGGCAAGTCGCCGTCCACCACGGGAGCAGGCTCGGAGGGCGCCCTGACCAAGGGACCGTTCAACGCCATGCCGGCGATCATCGACCTGAACGCGGCGCTGCTCAGCTACGTGCTCACCGGCTACGACGGCTGGGTCTCGTGCGCGGGCTACGTGGGCCCGAACGTGCGGGTCGACCACGACATCTCGATGCTCATTCCCGAGGTGTTCTCACGCATGACCGACGCCGAGCGGTCGGCGGCGAACCTGATCGCCGAGGGCTGTCTCGAACGGGTGCCGGACGTGGAGAGCGGCCAACGGCTGGTGCGCGCCAGCCGACTCGGCTACCGGATGACCCAGAAGTTCGCCCGCAAGTACTTCGGCCGCATCTTCTTGCACCCGCACGTGGTGTTCACCCCCGAGATGCTGCGCCCAGAACTGCAGGACTTCGACATCTACGTCGCCAGCATGGACGTCATCGTCGAGACCCATCGCCGGGTGGCCCAGGCCTACTTCGACGACGGCACCATCGAGCTGGCGATTCCGCCGCTGCGGGCGCTGCTCGAGATCATGGCCACCGGCGCGACCGGCGACGGCGGCGATCTGGCTTCGCCGACGGTGCGCTCGCTGTTCGACCGCGACACCGTGCTCGGCTCGGACTGGTACGCGGCCCGGCTCGACTCCAAGCAGCAACTGGCCGCCGCCCGGGCGCAGGCTGTGGTCGACCGCCTCGAGGCCTTCGCCGCCTACCCCGAGAACGTCGAGGCCTGCGCGCGCCTCGACGTGCCCAGCCGGGTGAGAGCCGCTCGGGCTGAGCTCGACCGGTTCAGCAGCGACGCCTACCGCGCCGCCCTGGTCGGCACCCTGGGCCGGCAGCCGCTGGAGGGCTGAGCGCGTCTGCTGCCCAAAGATCGGCTGAGAACGGGGCGTGCCGCGACCGAATGCCGGCCTCGGCCCTCTAGATTTCGCCTTGTGAGCTACCAACTGGCGTTCTGGGCCTACGCCGACGGCCGGCGCAGCAATCGCGTGGCCGACCGGCGCACCTATCTGAAGCTGATCAAGGGTCGCCGGGTCGCAGACGTGGGCCCGATCGATACCGAGCGGGTGCTCGACGAGCTGGCCATCGTGTACGGCACCTGGCGACGCAGCGACACCTATCACTTCAGCCACCCCACCCACGGCTGGTTCGACGTGTGGATCTCCGGCGGCACCTTCGTGGTGCTGACCTTTCACAACGTGAAAGACCTGACGGTGATGGATCCGGCCATTCAGGCCCTGGACGCCCTGGGCGTCCCGCTGTACGACCCGCAGGTCGACCGCCGCTTTCCGTGGGTCGCCCGCGCGCAGTAGGTGCGCCCCCGCCCCGCGGTGCTGCATGCTCTGTTCACCGAGCCGGCCGTCGTCGGTTGAGTCCGGGCAGCGCTGGACGAATGTGCCGACCGTAACAATCGTTGGCTACGGTATTGGGCATGTCTGAGAGCACTGCGCCCGCATCCGTTCCTTCTCCGCCGCACCCGGCCGACGAGACCCCGGCCACCGGCATTCACATGCGGGGCGTCGAGTTCCCCCAGACCCACCCGATCGCATTGGCCCCGGTGACGCCCCCGCCGCACACCGTGGACGGCTTCGTGAAGGAGTTCCTGCACGAGCTGAACACCGACCAGGGTGTCGCCCTGTCGCGTTCGTCGATCAACGACCAGTACACGGCGCTGGCTCACACGGTGCGCAACTACCTCACCGCCCGCTGGCTCGAAACCGGCCGCAAGCAGCGTGACGGCTACCCCAAGAGCGTGGCCTACCTGTCGGCGGAGTACCTGCTCGGACGGCAGTTGGGCAACAACCTGTTGGCCGCCGACCTCAACGACGTGGCCAAGAAGGCGCTCGCCGCGTGTGGCCTCAACCTCGACACGCTGCGCTCCCAAGAGGTGGAGCCCGGTCTCGGCAATGGCGGCCTGGGCCGACTCGCCGCCTGCTTCATCGATTCGCTGGCCACCATGAATGTGCCCTGCGTCGGCTACGGCATTCGCTACGAGTACGGCATCTTTCGGCAGACCTTCGTCAACGGCGAGCAGGTCGAACAACCCGACTCGTGGCTGGCCCTGGGCAACCCGTGGGAGATTCCGCACCCCGAGGCGGGGGTTACGGTCAACTTCGGCGGCCACGTCGAGACCGTCACCGACGAAGCCGGCGTCGAGACCAGCACCTGGGTGCCGGCCTGGAACGTGCACGGCATTCCCTACAACATCATGGTGCCGGGCTACCTCAACGGACGGGTGAACACCCTGCGGCTGTGGAGCGCCCAAGCCACCCAGGCCTTCGACCTGAACATCTTCAACGCCGGCGACTACGCCCAGGCGGTGCGCGCCCAGACCTTCGCCGAGAACATCTCCAAGGTGCTCTACCCCGAAGACTCCACCCCCCAGGGCAAGGAGCTGCGGCTGCAGCAGCAGTACTTCTTCGTCGCCTGCTCGCTGCGTGACTTCATCGACAACCAGGGCGAGGATTTCGACCTGCGCGACCTGCCCGAGCGGGTGATCTTCCAGCTCAACGACACCCATCCGGTGATCGCGGTGCCCGAGCTGATGCGCATTCTGATCGACGAGCGCGGCTTCGAGTGGAGCGAGGCCTGGGCGATCACGTCGAAGTGCTTCGCCTACACCTGCCACACCCTGCTGCCCGAGGCGCTGGAGGTGTGGTCGGTCGACCTGCTCGGACGGCTGCTGCCGCGGCATCTCGAGATCATCTACCGAATCAACACCGAGTTTCTCGAGACGGTGCGCGAGACCTGGCCCGACGACTACCTGCGGCTCGGCCGCATGTCGATCATCGCCGAGTACCCCGAACGCGGGGTGCGCATGGCCTACCTGGCCACGGTCGCCGGCATCAAGGTCAACGGCGTCGCCGCGCTGCACAGCCAATTACTGCGCGACAAGGTGCTCAACGACTTCGCCGAGCTCTGGCCCGACGAAATTCACCAACGTCACCAACGGGGTCACCCCGCGCCGGTTCATGAAGCTGGCCAACCCGCACCTGTCCGACCTGATCACCGACGCGATCGGCACCGGCTGGGTGACCGACCTGGAGCGGCTGCAGGAGTTGCAGCCGTACGCCGAAGACCCCGAGTTCCGCGAGCAGTTCCGCGCCGCCAAGATGGCCAACAAGATTCGGTTGCGCGACCGGCTGCGGGCGCGCGACGGCATCGAGCTGCCCACCGATCACATGCTCGACGTGATGGTGAAGCGGCTGCACGAGTACAAGCGGCAGACGCTCAAGCTGCTGCACATCGTCTCGTTGTACGAGCAGATCACCTCGGGCAAGATCGCCGCCGCCGACGTCACCCCGCGCACCTTCGTGTTCGGCGCCAAGGCCGCCCCCGGGTACCGCATGGCCAAGCAGATCATTCATTTGATCAACAACGTGGGTTCGGTGGTGAACAGCGACCCGGCGGTCGAGGGCCGGCTCAAGGTGTTCTTCCCCGCCAACTACAACGTCACCCTGGCCGAACGGCTGATCCCGGCCGCCGACCTGTCGGAGCAGATCTCGCTGGCCGGCATGGAGGCGTCCGGCACCGGCAACATGAAGTTCGCCCTGAACGGCGCCCTGACCATCGGCACCGACGACGGGGCGAACGTCGAGATCCGCCAACTGGTCGGCGACGACAACTTCTTCCTGTTCGGCATGGACGAGCCCCAGGTCGCCGAGTTGGGCGCTCAGGGCTACCACCCGGGCGAGTACTACGAGTCGAACCCGCTGCTGAAGGCCACCCTCGACCTGATCGCGTCCGGACGGTTCTCCGACGGCGACCACATGACCTTCGAACCGGTGGTGTCGAACCTCGTGCACAACGACCGGTTCATGGCGCTGGCCGACTTCGGCTCCTACATCGAGGCACAAACCCGGGTGGACGCCTACTACGCCGACACCGAGGCCTGGACCCGCTCGGCGATTCTGAACGTGGCGCGCAGCGGCTTCTTCTCCTCCGACCGGTCGATGAAGGACTACATCAAGCGCATCTGGGGCACCAACCCCGTGCTCTGAAGCACGCGAAGCAGGCATGATTTCGATGTGCACCACTCCCTAGTCGGGGGTACTGCCGAGGGCACCTGACAGCGCCCGGACAGTGCCGTCGCCCGGCTTACGACGCACCAGGAGGCTTCCCCGTGACCGATCCCGCAGCCCCGCCCGGGCTTCTCGATGAGGCCGGCGACGCCCAGTTGAGGCGCGACATCCGCCGGTTGGGAGAACTGCTCGGCGAGACGCTGGCGCGCCAGGAGTCGCCCGAACTGGTCGATCAGATCGAAGACATCCGCAGGCTGGCTCGCCAGGCGCTGGCGGGCGAGCCCACGGCGCAGCGGGCGCTGACCAAGCGGCTCAGCACGGCCGACCTGCCTACCGCGGTGAACCTGATCCGGGCCTTCCGCACCTATTTTCACCTGGCCAACATCGCCGAGCAGGTGGCCCGGATCAGAGCCCTGGACGACCGTGCTGAGGGCACCGGCTGGCTTGCCCAGGCCGTCGAGAAGGTGGCCGACGAGCTCGGTGCCCCGGCCCTGACCACCGCGTTGGCGAGGCTGCAGATCCGTCCGGTGTTCACCGCGCACCCCACCGAGGCGAGCCGCCGCACCACGTTGACCCAACTGCGCCAGATCGGCGACGTGCTGCTGTCGGCACCCGCCGCCCTGACCCCCCGCGCCGAGCGGGCCCGCGACCGTCAGCTGACCACGGTGATCGAGACGCTGTGGCAGACCGACGAGTTGCGGGTCGACCAGCCGACGGTCGAGGACGAGGCCCGCAACGTCATGTTCTACGCCGGAACCCTGATGGCCGGCACCGTGCCCCAACTGCTCGACGACCTGGCCGACGAGGCCGCCCAGCAGGGCGCTTTCCTGCCGCTGACCGTCGCACCGCTGGCGCTGGGCAACTGGATCGGCGGCGATCGCGACGGCAACCCCAACGTGACCGCCGACACCACGCTGGCCGTGCTGTACCGGCAGCATCTGGTGGGCATCGGGGTGCTGCTGAACGCCCTTGACGAAGTGATCGCCGAGGTTGCCACGTCGAGCCGGCTGCGCGGGGTCACCCCCGAACTGCAGCAGAGTCTCACCGACGACCTGGCGAACCTGCCCGAACTCGACCCGCACGTGCAGCGCATCCACGTCGAGGAGCCCTACCGGCTGAAGCTGCACTGCGTGCGCCAGAAGCTGATCAACACCCGCCGGCGGCTCACCGACCAACTGCCGCACCGTGACGGGCACGACTATCGCGGCAGCGGCCACCTGCTGGCCGATCTCGAAGTGGTGCGCAGCTCGCTGATCGCGAACCGGGCCGAATTGCTGGCCGACGGACGGCTGACCACCCTGATTCGCACCGTCAGCGCGTTCGGGCTGGGAGTGGCCACCATGGACGTGCGCGAGCACTCCGAGAAGCACCACCACGCGCTGGCCCAGCTCTTCGACCGGTTGGGCGAGCTGGGGCGGCCGTATGCCGAGCTGGCCCCCGGCGAGCGGTTCGAGGTGCTCAGCGCCGAACTCGGCAGGCGCCGTCCGCTGGCCCCGTCGCCGCCCCCGCTGGACGCCGACGGCACGCGCACCTTCGCCACTTTCGAGGCAATTCGCACCGCCCACGAGCGGTTCGGACCGGCGGTGATCGAGAGCTACATCGTGTCGATGACCCGCGGTGCCGACGACCTGCTGGCGGCGGTGTTGCTGGCCCGGCAGGCCCGGCTGGTCGACGTCACCGAGGGGCTGGCGACGATCGGGTTCGTTCCCCTGCTGGAGACCGTCGACGAGCTGCGCACGGCCGGCCAGATCGTCGACCGGCTGCTGAGCGATGGGCACTATCGCGAGATCGTGCGGCTGCGCGGCGACGTCCAAGAAGTCATGCTCGGCTACTCCGACAGCAACAAGGACGCCGGCATCGCCACCAGCCAGTGGGAGATCCACCGCGCCCAGCGGGTGCTGCGCGACGTGGCCGCGAAGCACGGCATTCAACTGCGGCTGTTCCACGGCCGCGGCGGCACCGTCGGACGCGGCGGCGGCCCCACCCACGAGGCGATCCTGGCCCAGCCGTTCGGGTCGCTGCGCGGGCAGATCAAGGTCACCGAGCAGGGCGAGGTGATCAGCGACAAGTACACGCTGCCGGCGCTGGCCCGGGAGAACCTCGAGCTGACCGTCGCCGCCGTGCTCGAGGCCAGCACCCTGCACCTCACCTCGCGGCAGCCGCCGGAGCAACTGGCCGAATGGGACGCCACCATGCAGACCATCTCGGACTCCGCCTTCGTCGCCTACCGCGGCCTGGTCGACGATCCTGACCTGCCGGCCTACTTCTGGCAGTCCACCCCGGTGGACCAGTTGGGCGCGCTGAAACTGGGCTCACGGCCGTCCAAGCGGCCCGACAGCGGGGCCGGTCTGGGCGGGCTGCGGGCGATTCCGTGGGTGTTCGGCTGGACCCAGTCGCGGCAGATCGTGCCGGGCTGGTTCGGAGTCGGCAGCGGCCTGGAGGCCGCGGTGGCCGCGGGACACCGCGACGATCTCACCGAGATGTATGCCCAGTGGCACTATTTCCGCACATTCATCAGCAATGTCGAGATGACCCTGACCAAGACCCGGCTCGACGTGGCCCGGCACTACGTCGAGTCGCTGGTCGACGCCAACCTGCACCACATATTCGACACCATCGCCGACGAGTACCGGCGCACCGTCGACGCGGTGCTGGCGATCACCGGTGAGAGCGAGCTGCTCGAGTCGCAACCACTGCTGCAGCGCACGCTGAGCGTGCGTGACGCCTACCTCGACCCGGTCAGCTATCTGCAGGTGGCGATGTTGGCGCGGCTGCGCGCGGGCGACCGCGACCCACAACTGGAGCGAGCCCTGCTGCTGGCTGTGAACGGCGTGGCGGCAGGTCTGCGCAACACCGGCTAGCCGGCCTGTTGCGGCGTTGCCGTCACCGTGACCTCGGCGCAACCGGCCGGGGTGACACAATGCCGGGGGGACGACGCGCGTCGTCTCGCCGTCGCTCACCGAAAGCTGGACACTCTCGCCATGACACCCGAGTCGGACACTCGTGTCGCAGCCGGGCATCGCGGGGGCCCCACCGTCGCCGACGACATCGTCCGGCACATCGAGCAGCGAATCGCCACCGGCATCTTTGCCCCCGGCGAACGACTACCCGCCGAACGTGCGCTGGCCGCCGAGCTGGCGGTCTCGCGGGCAGCACTACGCGAGGCACTCAGCCGGCTGGAGACGTCCGGACTGGTGGTGCGGCGGCACGGCAGCGGCACCCGGGTCGCTCGCGAGGTGCCTCGCGGGGCGTCGCTCGCCGCTCGCCTGGAACATGCCGGCGAGGACTTCACCCATTCGGCCGAGTTTCGCGAACTGGTCGAGCCTCAGTTGGCCAGGCTGGCCGCGCAGCGAATCACCGCCGGCGAGCTGGCCGAGTTGCGCGACCTGCTGGCGGCCTCGGCTCGTGACGTCGACGCCGATGAGTCGCTGCGGCTCGACGTCGCCTTTCACACCCTGATCGCGCACGCCTCGCGCAACCCGTTGCTGGCCTCGCTCGGCGAACTCACCGCGAACTGGACGGTCGAGGCCCGGGTGTTCTCGCACCTGGCCGGCGACGGACGCCGCATCTCGCATGCGGGCCACCTTCGGATTCTCGCCGGGCTGGAGTCTTCCGACCCCGACGAAGCGATGCGGGCCATGGCCACGCACCTGTACGAGATCCATTCCGTCATCGACGATTATCGAGGCTCCGCCGGCCTTATGTGACGATTTCGTTACGCCCACGTTGCGATTGACTTCCGACCCCTTCGGAAACTCCTGAAATTTTGGAAAACTGCCTGCACAGGCTGCTCCGAACCTCGAAACTATGCAGTCCGTCACGTTACGTGACCGTCACACAGACGATACAGAGCGATCAAATAAGCGCACTAACGTAATCCTCGACTCAAGTGGTCAGACCAACATGAGCGAGGAGTCCGATGACGATCGAGGAGTTCAACGGCCTGGACGGCGAGGCTGCGGCCAGCCTGCTGGCCACCTGTGCGGAGGTGGAGACCTGGGTCGCCAACGTCGCGGCGGCGCGTCCCTTCGCCTCCCGCGAAGCGCTCCTGGCACATGCCGCCGAGACCGCCCAGGGCTGGACTCGCGACGACGTGAACACCGCCCTGGCCAGCCACCCGCGCATCGGCGAGAAGCCGAAGGCGAGCAGCATCGGCGCCGCCAACGCGGCCCATTCGGCCACTGAGCAGGCGGGCATGAGCACCGCCGAAGACGCTGTTCGTGACGCCATTGCCAGCGGCAATGCCGCTTATGAAGAGCGCTTTGGCCGGGTCTTCCTGATTCGCGCGGCGGGACGCTCGCCGGAGCAGATTCTGGCCGCGCTGACCGCTCGGCTGGGCAACGACGACGCCGCTGAAGATGTGGTGGTGGCCGGCGAACTGCGTGAGATCGCGTTGCTCCGGCTGGAGCAGGCGGTGGCCGCATGAGCTTCGTCACCACCCACGTGCTGAACGGCTCCACCGGAGTTCCGGCGGCCGGCGTCCCGGTCACGATGACCGACGCCGACCACGTCGTGGTCGCCCAGGGCGTCACCAACGACGACGGCCGGGTGCCCGACTTCGGGCCCGACGCGCTGCCCAGCGGCATCTACCACGTCACCTTCGGCACCGGCGAATACTTCGCCGCTCACCAGGTGGCCACCTTCTACCCGAGCGTCACCATCACCGTCGCCATCGACCAGACCGCCGCTCATTACCACGTGCCCCTATTGCTTTCACCGTTCGCCTATTCCACCTACAGAGGGAGTTGAAAGTTTCATGTCTGTCACCGTCAGCCTTGGCGCCAACAAATACGGCAAGGCCGAGAACCGGGTTGTTCGCATCACCCGGGACACCGCCCGTCACGAGATCGAGGATCTCAACGTCACCAGCCAGTTGCGCGGCGCCGCACTCGTCGATTCGTACCTGGTCGGTGACAACGCGCTCGTGGTCGCCACCGACACCCAGAAGAACACCGTGTTCGCCTTCGCCAAGGAGCACGGCATCGGCTCGCCGGAGGAGTTCCTGCTGAAGCTGGGCGATCACTTCGTGTCGTCGTTCGACTGGATCGAAGGCGGCCTGTGGCAGGCCGAGCAGTACGCCTGGGAGCGCATTCAGGTCGACGGCGCCGGCCACGATCACTCGTTCGTGCGCAAGGGCCAGGCCACCCGGCTGGCCGCCGTGCAGAAGATCGGCGGCAAGACCCACGTGACGGCCGGTCTCAAAGACCTGACCGTGCTGAAGTCGACCGGCAGCGAGTTCGCCGGCTTCCCGCGGGACAAGTACACCACTCTGGTCGAGACCAACGACCGGATCATGGCCACCTCGGTGACCGGCCGCTGGCGCTACCTGCCCGAAGCCGTCGAGGCCGGCATCGACTACAACGCGGTCTACGAGGGCGTCTCGGCGGTCTTCATGGCCACCTTCGCCACCGTGCACTCGCTGGCCCTGCAGCAGACCCTGTGGGAGATGGGCAAGGCCGCCATCGAGGCCTACCCCGAGATCGCCGAGGTGAAGTTCGCGATGCCGAATAAGCACCACTTCGTCTACGACCTCAGCCCCTTCGGCCTGGAGAACCCCAACGAGGTGTTCTGGGCCGCCGATCGCCCCTACGGCCTGATCGAGGGAACCATCATCCGCGACGGCGTCACCGCCGAACCGGACGCCTGGGTCGATCTCCCGACCTTCGTCTGACCCACCCGCACGACCGGGCGACAGCCCGGCCCCATGAAGCCGGCCGGCGTCGGGGCCTCACCAGCCCCGACGCACTGCCAGACGTAACGATTCCCACCCAGAGAGGCTTCTGGCCATGATCGACACAGACTCCCCCATCAAAGAAGTTGAACTACCCGACCTGCCGGTCGGAAACCGTCCCGAGGACGAAAAGCTCGGCATCGGCCCGACCATCGGCTACGGCGTCCAGCACATTCTGGCCATGTTCGGCGGCGTCATCGCGGTGCCGCTCATCGTCGGCGGCGCCGCCGGTCTCGACACTGCCGAGAAGGCCCTGCTGGTTGCCTGCGGCTTGTTCGTCAGCGGCGTCTCCACGCTGCTGCAGACGCTGGGTGTTCGCTTCTTCGGCGCCCAGCTCCCGCTCGTGCAGGGCACCTCGTTCGCGGCGGTCTCGACGATCCTGGCGATCATCGGCGACCGCGCCGGCGTTGGCCTGCAGTCGGCCTACGGCGCGGTCATCGCGGCGGCCGCGATCGGCCTGATCATCACGCCGTTCTTCGCCCGGATCGTCCGGTTCTTCCCCGCTGTGGTGACCGGCTCGATCATCACCGTGATCGGCCTGTCGCTGATGCCGGTGGCCGCCGGTTGGATCACCGGCAACGCCACCATCACCGTCAACGGCCAGAGCGTTGCCAACCCGAACTTCGCTTCGCTGCAGAGCGTCGGCCTGGCGCTGTTCACCTTCGCCGTGGTGATCGTGCTCAGCAAGATCGAGGTGCTGTCGCGGATGGCGGTGCTGCTCGGTCTCGCCATCGGCACCATCGTCGCCTTGTTCACCGGCCAGACCAGCCTGGCACCGGTGGCGAGTGCGGCTCCGTTCGCCTTGCCGCAGCCGTTCGCGTTCGGCGGGCCGATCTTCGAGATCGGCGCCATCATCTCGATGTTCATCGTGATCTTGGTGATCATGGTCGAGACCACCGCCGACCTGCTGGCGGTCGGCGAGGTCGTCGGCACCAAGGTCGACTCCCGCCGGGTCGGCGACGGCCTGCGCGCCGACATGGCGTCGTCGATGATCGCGCCGATCTTCAACTCGTTCCCGGCCACCGCATTCGCCCAGAACGTCGGCCTGGTCGCCCTGTCGGGCATCAAGAGCCGCTTCGCGGTGGCCGCCGGCGGTGTCCTGTTGATCGTCCTCGGCCTGTCGCCGATGGCAGCGGCACTGTTCAGCATCATCCCGGGCGCGGTGCTCGGCGGCGCCGGCATCGTGCTGTTCGGCACCGTGGCAGCCTCCGGCATTCGCACCCTGTCGAAGGTGAACTACGCCGGCAACAACAACCTGGTGATCGTGGCCGCGTCGGTGGGCTTCGGTCTGATCCCGGTGGTGTCGTCCAGCTTCTGGCACAGCTTCCCGGACTGGTTCGTGACCATCTTCCACTCCGGCATCAGCTCCGCCGCAATCATGTCGGTGATCTTGAACCTGTTCTTCAACGTGTTCATGCCGGACACCCCCGACGAGCCCCTCGATCTGGCTGCTGCACCGGCTCTGCAGGTGCAGGCGGCCGAGGCCGAGGTGCTGGCCAGCGGCGGAACCCTGGGCCCGGACTCCTACGAGCCCGACACCAAGACCGAGGGAACCCGCGCCAAGACACCCTCCGAATAGCAATCGCAGCAAGCCGCTTTGGCGGCGAACCGGCGGGCCGTCCCATTCGGGGCGGCCCGCCGGCGTTGCGGGGTCAGTCCCGGCCGGCAGCCAGCCCGACGGCGATCATCGCCGTCAGCACCAGTGCCGCGGTGGGTGCCAGCACGGCCCACGGAGCGCGCTCCAGGTAGCCGATGCCCTCGCTGACCACCAGGCCCCATTCCGGGGTGGGCTGGCGGGGGCCCAGGCCGAGGAAGCCCAGGGACGCCAGCGCCAGCGCGATGCCCGGCAGCCGCACCATGGCGTGCCGGAGGACCGGCCACCAGACGGCCGGCAGCAGGTGCTGCCACAGCATCCGGGTGCGCCCGACCCCCAGCACCGGCAGCAGCGCCACGTAGGGCTTGGCCCGCTCCTCCTGCAGCAGCGCCGAGGTGTGCGCGGCAAGCGGCGCCCAGCTCACCGCGGCGACCGCGATCGCCGCGCCGAATACCGACGGCCCCCACACCGCGGCCACCAGCAGCCCCGCGATCACCGGCGGCGCGGCGTTGGTCACCTCGATCGGCCCGATCGAAAGCCGTGGCACCATGCCGATCACCAGGCCGATCACCAGGCAGGCCAGGGTGACCGCGACCGCCGTCCCGACCGTGGTGAGCGCACCGTGGGCCACCCGGGCCAGCAGGTCGCGTCCGCTGGCGTCCGCGCCGAACGGCAGCCAGGGCGACCACGAGGGGGGCTGCAGCCGGTGGTAGGCGGAACCGTACGGGTCGCGCGGCAAGCCGAGTGCGACCACGGTCAGCACCAGCGCCGAGCCGGCGATCGGCACCCACTTCACGGCCCGCGACGTCGCCGTCGGCGCCGCTGCGACACCCATCGCGCCGGCCCGCAGCGAACCGCCGAGCAGCAGCCGCCGGGCGATCTCGACCACGATGCCGGCCAGCACCGCGACCAGCACCAGGGCCAGCACACCGGCTTGCAGCGCGGGCAGGTCCTGCGAACTGGCCGCGCCCAGGGTGGCCCGGCCCAGACCGGGGATGGCGAAGACCTCTTCGACGGCGACCGCTCCCCCGGTCAGCCCGACCAGCACCAGACCGACCTGACCGAGCACCGAAGGCAGCGCCCGCCGGACGATACCGCCGGCCACCCGCACCCGGCTCAGGCCGGCCAGGGTCCAGGTGGTCACCCAGCGTTCGGCAGCAGCGTCGGCGACGGCGTCCGAGACCAGCCGTCCGATCAGGCCGCCGGCCGGCAGGCCGAGGGCGAACGCCGGCAGCACGGCATACAGCGGGCCGTTCCAGCCGTACGGCGGGAACCAGCCCAGCCAGACCGCGCCGGCCAGCAGCAGCAGCGCGGCCAGCACGAACTCGGGCAGCGCGGTGAGCATGGCCGCCACCGCACCCGCGTCCCGGCGCGGCACCCCACCGACGCCGGCCAGCAGCGCCGGCAGGCTGATCAGCGAGGCGATCACCACCGCCACGGCCAGCGCGAACAGCATCAGGGTGAGCGAGACGCCGAGCGCCGACAACACGCCGGGCAGCACCGGCGTGCCGGTGATCCACGAGTCACCGGCGTCGCCGCGCAGCAGCCCGCCCAGCCAGTCGGCGAAGATCACCACCGGCCCGCGGTCAAGCCCGAGTTCGCCGCGCACCATGGCCAGGTTCTCCGCAGTGGCCTCCAGGTCGGCGTAGCGGGCCCGCAGAATCGTGTACTCCGCACCGTTGCCCGACAGCCACGGCAGCAGGCCGAGGAACACCACCAGCGCCAGGATTGCGGCCACCCGCGACAGGGCGACCGCCCCCGGCCCCGCCAGCCACGAACCCAGCGCCCGCGACACCGGTGCGGCGGTGCGGGGCCGGGCGCGAGTCGTGACCTCGCTCACGCGTCGAGGGTGGATTTCGCGGTGATCAGCGCCCGCTCGCGCGGATCGCGCTCGACCCCCGTGACGCCGGCCGCCTCACCCTGGATCACCCGTTCGTGCAACATCGGGACGGCCGCGTCGTTGCCGAGGACCAGCGCCTCGACCGTGGCGATGGCAGCCCGGCGCTCCTGGCCGGCCGGCGCCTGAGCGGCCACCTTCAGCGCGGCGTCCACCTCCTTGTCGCAGAACTGGGCGATGTTGAACGAGCCCTCGCAGGCGAAGTCCGAGTACAGGTAGGCGACCGGGTCGCCCGAGTCGAGCACGGTCGCCCGAGACAGGATGAACGCGTCGAAGTCGCCGTCGAGGGCGTCGGCCTCGATGTACTGGTACTCGCGGACGTCCTGGGTCACCTCGAAGCCGACCGCCTCCAATTGCTGTTCGAGCAGGACGGCGACCTCGGGCAGTTCGGCCCGGTCGGTGAAGGTGCCGAGGGTGATCTTCACCTTGTCGATCGTGGCCGGCTGCTTGCGGTGCTCGTCGCGCAGCGCGGTGTAGGCGGCGTCTCGCTCACCGGCCATCCAGGGCAGTGCCGGCCCGAGCAAACCCTCGGCGATGTCGGCGCGGCCCTCGTAGACGTCCTGCACCAGCCGGGCCCGGTCGATCGCGGCACGGGCGGCGGCACGCACCGCCGGGTCGGCGAACGGCCCCTTCTTGGTGTTCAGGTAGAGGGTGTTGGTGCGCGGCATCGGCACCTCATGGATCAAGTTCGCCTCGATGCTGGCGGCCTGCCCGACCGGGACGGCCTCGACCACCTGCGCGGTTCCGGTGCGCAAGGCCGCGGCGCGGGCGGCGCCGTCGGGGACGAAGCTGACGTCGACGCCCGAGGCGAGAGCCTTGTCGCCCCAGTAGCCGTCGAAACGCTGCAGGGTGGCGCCGCTGGTGCCGTTGACGGCGGTCAGTTCGAACGGCCCGGTGCCGGTGCCGACCGGCGACACCGCCTTGCCCTGGTAGGCCTTGGCTGCCAAGATCACCAACTGCGGGCTGGACAGGCGCTGCGGCACCAGCGGGTCGGGTTCGGCGGTGCCGATGGTCACCGTGGTCGCGTCATGACTGATCGTCAGCGTGACGCCGTCCAGGATGCGTGGCTTGGGGCTGGCCTTGGTGGCAGCGGTCAGCGAGGCCGCCACCCGCTCGGGGGTCAGGTCGGTGCCGTCGTGGAATTTCACGCCCTGGCGAATGGTGAACACCCAGGTTTTCGGCGAGGCCTGCTCCCATTGGGTGGCCAGCCCTGGCTGCGCCTCGCCGTTGGCGTCCAGCATGATCAGGGTTTCGGCGGTCGCCCAGCGGGAGAGCTTGAAGGCGTCGTCGCTGAGCGGGGTCAGGCCGGAGCGCGGCGGCTGCAGCATAGCGAGCGCGATCCGCTGGCCGGTGCCTTGGCTGGCCGGTTGCGCGGGCGCCGCGGCGAAGCAGCCGCCCAAGAGACTCAGGCAGGCCAGGCCGGTGGCCCCGGCCAGCAGCCGGGTCAGCGGGCGCCGTCGGTTGCGGTGGGCAACGGCGGTTCTGTGGTCGGTCATGACGTCCTTTCAGTGGGTGGCAAGGGCGGACGGCTCGCTGAGCCGGCCGTCGGCGAGAAGCAGGGTGCGGTCACAGAGCCGGGCGACCGCCTCCGGATCGTGCGAGACGAACAGGACGCCCAACGCGTCGGCGCCCAGGCTGAGCTCGTGCAGCAGGTCGAGCACCTGGTCGCGCAGTTCGTGATCCAGCCCGCTGACCGGTTCGTCGGCGAGCACCACCGCGGGCCGCAACGCCAGGGCGCGGGCGACGGCGACGCGTTGCGCCTGCCCGCCGGACAGCTCGTGCGGACGGCGGGCCCAGAACCGCTCGTCGAGCCCGACCCGCTCCAGTGCCCAGCGGGCCGTCTCGAGGCGCGGTTCGGGTGCCCGCAGCCGAACCAGCCCCACCAGCACATTGCGTTCGGCGCTGAGCCGCGGCACCAGCGAGGCGGCCGGATCCTGCGGGATCAACTGGACCTGCCGCCGGTAATCGCGCAGCGAGCGCAACGACCCGGGACGGACCGGCTCGCCGTCGAAGCGGACCTCCCCGGCATCCGGCGCGGCCAGACCGAGCAGAATCCGCAACAGGGTGGACTTCCCGCAGCCCGAGCGTCCGACCAGGCCCACCCGCTCACCGCTGCGCACCCGCAGGCTGACCCCGTCGAATACCCGATGCCCGGACGGCGACCCGGGCCGAGGCGGAAAGGCGAAGGACAGATCATCGGCCAGCAGCTCACTCATACGTCGGCCTCCACGGCCTCGTCGACCAACCGGCCCTGGGCCATCCGGATCGCCCGATCGGTGCGGGTCGCGGCCACCCGGCGGTCGTGGGTGATCAGCATCAGCGCGGTGCCGTGCCGCTGCCGAACCCGTTCGATGGCGTCCAGCACCTGCTCCTGGGTGTCCACGTCGAGGGCGGTGGTGGGTTCGTCGGCGATCAGCAGACGGGGCCGGCCGGCCAGTGCGATCGCGAGGCAGACCCGCTGGCGCTGCCCTCCGGAGAGTTCGGCCGGGTAGCGCCGCAGCAGCGTCTCGG
The DNA here is from genome assembly GCF_047602085.1 of Micropruina sp. Classification (GTDB taxonomy): domain Bacteria; phylum Actinomycetota; class Actinomycetes; order Propionibacteriales; family Propionibacteriaceae; genus Micropruina. Next base: position 386,821 of record NZ_JASGID010000002.1, on the reverse strand, counting down.
GGTCGTCGAAGCCAACGTCCTGCAGCAGCCCGGTGGCCACCGTGGTGGCCACCGCGGCGCGGGTGCCGTGGGCGCGCAGCACCAAGTCGAGTTGATCGCCGATCCGCACCAGTGGGTTGAGCGCCGTGCTCGGATCCTGGTGCACGGCGGCGACGCCCACGCGTGAGCGGGGCAACCGCCCCGGCCGGACGTCGCAGCCGCACACCCTGATCGAACCGCAGGCATTCAGGGTCACCGGGAGCGTGCCCAGCACCGCGGCCGCCGTCAGCGACTTGCCCGACCCGGACGCCCCGACCAGAGCCACCCGTTCGGCCTCGTGGAGCGTGAACGAAATGTCATCGACCAGCCGCGCTCCGGCCGAGGTGTGCACACTCAGGCCGCGGACGTGTACGGCGTGCCCCATGAGTACCCCCTTCAACGCCAGGAATCCTAATGACACTCATTCTTATTCTCAAATTGCGTCGGGTTCGCCTCCTGGTCGAGACCCCTTTGGCGTGCAGACGCACAGGGGCCCGGCGTCCCCTCGAACGCCGGGCCCCTCTCACTCAGCCAGGATTCACTTCCTGCGCGGCTTCACCGTCGCCTTGCCACCGACCTTCAGCACCCTGACGCTGCCGTCGGCTCGCACCTGAACGGTCGCCGACATGGCCGCGGCCAGGTTGAGCCGCTGCCACGAGCCGGGGGCGGTGCCGATCCGGCTGCTGATCGTGGTGTCCAGCGGGTGCCCGGAGGCGATCTCGGTCTGGGCCAGCACCGACCGGCGCTGCTTATTGGTCAGCGTCGGGAACGTGGTTCGCAGCAGCGCCTCGGCACCCTTCGGCACCGACGGCGACAGCCGGGTCGACGACACCGGGTCGAAACCGTAGGAGAGCCGCTCGGTGTACACCTTCAGCGCCGAGGCACGGTCGGTCACTTTCTGCGCGGTGCCGCCGGGGATCTTCGCGCCGCCGTAGGGGTTGTTCGCATACGGGGTGTCCTTGGCAATGCAGGTGGCGAGGCTGGCACCGCAGGCCGACTCGAGGTAGCTGACCAATTCGTTACGGGCGGGCGCCAGCACCTCTTTGCGGAACCTCGCATCAGACCAGCGGGTCGCCAAGGCCACCTGACCCGAGATCCGGCCTCCGACGATGTCGAGTGCATAGTGCACGCCGAGCACGATCCGGTTGTTGCCCGCCTCCGAGGCGCGGGCCAGAATCTGCGGAGCCAGCTCGGGCAGCAGCGTCGCCAAGGTGATGCCGGCCTGGTAGGCCGTCGCGGTGTGCCCGCTCGGGTACGAACCGCCGGTGCACAGCCCGGCCTCGCCGTAGATCGGGTCGAGGGTGACGTCGGTGGTGGCGAACTCGTGCGTTGTGTCGACGGTGGCAGGCACCCGGGTGATCGTCAGGTTGCCGGTGGCATCGGCCCACTTCTTGCCCTTGCGAATCGCTGCCAGTGACGAGCCGTTCACCTTGCTCGGGGCACAGGCGTCGGTGTCGCCCTCCACCTTCGACGCCGTCGGGTCGACGTTGAGGAACGGACGCGGGTAGCTGAAGGCGGCCTTCGCGCTGGAGGTGCTGATGTAAGCGCCGGTGGTGCCGGTCGAGCTGTTGATCAGCGCGCTGACCTTGGGCAGGGCCCCGTCGATCCGGCCCTTCACGTACAGCGCGCCGAGGCTTCGGCCCAGACCGTCCGCAATCGAGACCGACTGGTCGTAGCCGCTGCCGTCCGAGCTCAGGTAGGCGGCGTTCTGCAGCGCCCGGAACTGCTGGCTCTTGGTGGCGTGCTGGTTGATCCAACTGGTCACCCGGTCGTTCCACTGCAATGTCGGGCCGTCCTTGACGGTGCCGTGCAGGTTGTTCACGCCTGAGGTCTGCCACAGCGAACTGTAGTTACTCAGCGCGGGAACCAGGTCGGGTCGGGTGTCGCTGTCAAACGGGTCGGACGCCTGAGCGGGCGTGGCACCGATCGGAGCGAGCAGTGCGACCGACGCACCCACGACGATGGTCGCGGTGAGGAGTCGTCGCGATCGCGGGTTCCGGGGGGAGGTGATGAGGGCCATGAAGCGCCTTCCTGGTCGAGAATGGCGGGCGTATCCGCTCACCGCACAGCAAGCTAAGCGCGTCAGGTTGCCATCGTCGATCCCTTGGTCGATCACTCGGTGAACGGGCGTCGGCAGCACAGTGAACAGCTCACCGCGAGCACCGCCTCCTTGGGCTCAGTACACGTCCCTGAGGTAGCGCTTGTCACGCTTCAGCGAGGCGACATAGTCGGCCGCGTCGTCGTCGCCTTGGCCCCGCTGCGCCGCGATCAACTCGATCAGCGCCCGGTCGACGTCGCGGGCCATCCGGGACGCGTCGCCGCAGACGTAGACGTACCCGCCGTCCTCAAGCCACGCGTAGAACTCGGCCCCCTGCTGGAGCATCCGGGTCTGCACGTAGATCTTCTGCGCCTGATCGCGCGAGAAGGCCAGATCGAGCCGGGTGAGCACCCCGCGGGCCTGATAGTCCTCGATCTCGTCGGCGTAGATGAAGTCGTCGGCCCGGTGCTGGTCACCGAAGAACAGCCAGTTGCGTCCGGACGCCCCGCGCGCGGCCCGCTCCTGCAGAAAGCCGCGGAACGGCGCGATGCCGGTGCCCGGGCCGATCATGATCACCGGTGCAGAGTCGTCTGCGGGCAGCCGGAACGCCGCGTTCGGCTGCGGGAAGATGCCGAACTCGGCGTCCTCAGCCCGATCGGACAGGAACGTGGAGCACACCCCGTGGTGCACCCGCGGCCCGCCGTGCCGGACGGCCGCCACGGTCAGGTGAATCCGGTCCGGGCTGTGCAGCGGGCTGGACGAGATCGAGTAGGCCCGATGCTGCAACGGCCGGAACACCCGGGCCAAGTCGTCAATGTCGAGCTTCACTTCGGGCAACAGATGCAGCAGGTCGAGGGTGTCCTTGCCCCACAGCCACGAGTCCAGCGCGTCACGATCGGCCCGCACCACCAGCTCGCCGAGTTCGCTGCCCGGTGCCCGCTCGGCCAGCAATGCCAGCAGGTCCTTCGACGGCGTGGCGATCTCCCAACCGCTCGCCAGTTGCGCAGCCAGGGTCGACTCACCGACCGCGGTCTCGGGGTCGAGGCCCAGCTTCTGCAGCAGCAGATCGGCCAGCGCGGCGTCGTTGATCGGGACGACGGCCAGCGCGTCGCCGGCGTGGTACTCGATGCCGCTGTCGGCCAGCGCGATCTCGAAGTGCCGGATCTCCTTGGCGCTGCCCGGCCCCGACAGCAGCCGGTTGGCCACCAGATGGGTCGGGAACGGCGATTTACGGTTCCACCGCGAACGCTCGCGGGCGCGTCCGGCGGCGGGCGTTGCCGGCGCAACCGGTGCCGCGCCGGCACCAGCCACCTCGGCGCCCAACAGGTCGAGCACCTGCGCGGTCCAGGCCGCGGCGGGCTCCTCGTAGTCGGTGTCGCAGTCCACCCGGGGCAGCAGCCGGGCGGCGCCGAGCTGTTCGAAGCGCAGGTCGATCAGCTTGCCGGCCTGGCAGAAGTCGTCGTAGGCGGTGTCGCCCAGCGCCAGCACCGCGAACCGGACGTCCTCCAGCCGGGGTGCGGTCTCGGCCGAGAACTCGTCCCAGAACAGGGCGGCGTTATCGGGCATCTCACCGTCGCCATAGGTCGAGGTGATCACCAGCACGCGCTCCATCTGGGTCAGCTCGTCGACCGAGACGTCGTCCAGCGCTCGCACCGTGGGGGCCATGCCGCGGGCCTGCGCGGCACTCACCAGATCCTCGGCGAGTAGTTCGCCGCACCCGGTCTGGCTGCCGTAGAGCACGTCGAAGGTCACGGTGGCGGCCGCGGGCGAACCGCCCTCGTCGCGTTTCACCGCGAGCAGGCCGGCGAAGAAGCCGTCCAGCCAGGCCCGCTGACCGGGGCTGAACGGGGCGTCGAGGGTGAGTTGGGTCATGATGCCGTCCGCTCCAGGCTGCGGACGGCGTCCGTGGCCAGATCGTCCAGGGCCGCCTCGGCCAGCAGCCGGTCGAACCGGGCCCGGTCGGTGCGGGCCTCGTTGCGGGCCTGCTGGTGCAGGATCCAGCCGTAGGTGCCGGGCGCGTCCATGCCGCGCACGTTGCGCAGCTCCAGCGAGCGGGTGTAATCGGTCAGCCGCCGGGCCGAGATCAAGGTGGCCAGCTCACCATCGCTGAGCGGATCGAGCCGCTCGCGCAGGTACTTCATCACCCTCTGCATCACGAAAAAGTCCTCGGTCAGGATCAGCGTGCGGGCCTCGGCCCCACCGCGCTGCTGGGCGATCCGCTGGGCGATCGAGAACACCGTGTACGACGACAGCAGGCCGAACATGTCGTCGGCCTCACCGGCCGGGACGCGTCCGTTCAGCACCGGGCGCCCGTCGCGAAAGTGCCGCTTGAGCGTGCGCACCTGCTCGGTGGCCACCGAGGTGGCCAGCTCGTCCAGCAGGTGCTTGCGAGACGAGCTGGCCAGAATCGCGTCAGCGTCCTGCGTGAGCAGCAGCGCCCGCGGCATGCCGCAGAAGATCTGCCGCCGGGTGTTCTCCCAGTCGTCCAGCAGGCGCGTGGCCAGCGGCGACCCCGTCGCGTCCCGGTGCCAACCGAGCAGCAGCCGCGCCGCCTCGGCGTGAAAGTCGCCGTGCTCGTGGTCGTTGAGGCCGAAGACCAGCAGCGAGTCTTCGCTGACCCGGCTGCGCACCGTGCCGTCCGGGTCGTACTGGTAGAGGAAGCCGCCGCTCATCCCGTTGCCCAGGCCTTTGCCGGCCGAGCCGAGGTTGAGCACCGCGCCGTTGGTCATGTATTCGCAACCGAAGTCACCGATGCCCTCGACCACCGCGGTGGCGCCCGAGTTGCGGACGGCGAACCGGTCCCCGGCCTCGCCCTGCACGAAGGTGCGGCCGCCGGTGGCGCCGAACAGCGCGAAGTTGCCGATCAGCACGTTGCCGCCCGCCTCGGCGCTGCCGCCGCCCGGCGTACAGACCACGATCCGTCCGCCGCACTGGCTCTTGCCGACCCCGTCGTTGGCGGTGCCGGTGTGCACCAGTTCGACGCCGTCGTTGCAGAAGGCTCCGAACGACTGCCCCGCCGACCCGCTGGTGCGAATTCGGACGGCGCCCTCGTCGAGGTAGCTGCGGCCACGCTCGTCGGTGAACACCGACGGCAGGCCGGCCAGCGTCGCCGCGTCCAGTTCGTGGTTGAGCATCCGCTCGATGTCGATCGAGAGCTGCCCGCCCACCGACTTGTCGCTGTTGCCCAGCCGGCCGGCGTCCAGTTCGACGCTCGGCTCGGCGCGATCGATCAATGCGGCTCTGACCAGGTCAATCAGGGCGTCGTCGACCGCGTAGCTCTTCTCCAGGTAGACCGGGTCGTCGACGGTGCGTTGCGGCACCCGGGCCAGCATGGCGCGCACGTCGAGGCGTCCGACGCTGGCCGGATGGTCGAGCAACTGGGCCAGGTCGGAGCGTCCCCGGGCCTCGCGCAGCGAGCGCAGCCCAAGCCGGGCCAGCAACTCCCGGACGTCGTGGGCGACGTTCAGCAGGTACTGGGCCAGGGCCCGCGGGTCACCGTCGAAGACCTCGGGGTTGGTGGTGAGCCCGGCGGGACATTTGATGTTGCAGTTCTTCGCCATCACGCACTTGAGCATCATCAGCGCGGTGGTGCCGAACTCGAAGCTGTCACCACCCAGCAGCGCCGACATCACCACGTCACGCCCGGTCTGATGCGCGCCGGAACAGCGCAGCACGATCTTGTCCCGCAGCCCGTTGGCGACCAGCGCCTGATGCACCTCGGCGACGCCGATCTCGGCGGACCGGCCGGCGTACTTCAGGCTGGTCACCGCCGCCGCGCCGGTGCCGCCGGTGTTGCCGGCGACGTTGATCACGTCGGCGCCCGCTTTGGCGACCCCGACCGCGATGGTGCCGATGCCTTCGGACGACACCAGCTTGACGATCACCCGCACCCGGGCCGCCTTGCAGTCGTGGATCAGCTGCGCCAGGTCCTCGATCGAGTAGGTGTCGTGATGCGGCGGGGGCGAGATCAGCTCGACGCCCGGCGTGCCGCCCCGTGCCGCAGCGATCTCGACGGTCACCTTGGCCGCCGGCAGCTGACCGCCCTCACCCGGCTTGGCGCCCTGGCCGATCTTGATCTCCAGCTCTTCGAGCATCGGGTCGGCCAGGTAGCCGGCCCAGATGCCGAACCGGCCGGACGCGAACTGCTTGATCCGGGAGCCGCGGATGGTGCCGTAGCGGGACAGGTGCTCGCCGCCCTCACCGCAGTTCGACATGCCGCCCACCATGTTGGTGCCGTGCGCGACCGCCTCGTGCGCGGTGGCGACCAGCGCACCGTGGCTCATCGCACCCGAGGCCAGCGTGCGGGTGATCTGGTGGGCCGGCTGGACGTCGTCCAGCGGAATGCTCACCGGTGCCGGGGCGAGCAGGGCCAGGAAGGCGGCCGTCTCGCCGCGCACCTGAACCTCGAGGCCCTCGGCCCCGATCCGGGAGTCGAGCACACCGTCGGGGTCGTTGCGGGTCAGGAACTCGGCGAACGCGGTGTAGCGCTCGGGATCGCCGCCGGTGACGTCGGTGAACCGGATCAGGTAGCGATCCTCCCCCCATGCTTCGGTAGCCAGCCCGCGCACGAAAATGCTGGCGTTGCCGTCGATCGAGAACCGGGCCAGCTCGTGCTCGAGATCGGCCGCCGTGTGCAGCCCGGCGACGTCGGCCGGCAGGGCCAGCACGTCGCGCAGCGCCGAGGGCCGCCGGGCCCGCTCGGCCCGTGTGGCGGCCACGAACTCGCGGTAGCCGGGGGTGATCCGAAAGCTGTCGATCTGTTCGGCGGTGAGTGCGCCCAGCCCGTTGTTGACGTAGGCCTCGTCGCTGATCCCGAAGGCGCCCTCCAACTGGTCGAGGGTCAGCGTGACGACCGCCGGGTCCGGCTCGGCAGCGTCGTCGAATCGCCGCGGCTCCTCGGTCATGCCGGCGAAGCCGCGCACCGCGGTGGTGCCGAAGGAGTGCCCGGCGCCTTCGGAGCGCTCCTTGAACAGGCCGAGCAGCGGCACCTGCGACTCGGCTCCCACCACGCAGCCGCGGGCGTGCCACTCGGCAGCGGCCTGCGCGATCCGGGTGAAGCCGACCCCGCCGACCGGCGCCGCCATGTGCGGAAAGCACCGGGCCAGCACCTCATCGGTGGTGTCGAGATAGTTGGGTTCGAAGAACTCGCCGCCGATGTAGCTCTCGACGGTGCACAGCCCGACCCGGCCCATGGTCTTGCCGAGCGCCTTCTCGGCGGCCTTGCGAAACCGGGCGAAGGCACGGTCGGTCTCGGTCTGCTCGCCGGCCGGTGCCGACGCCGACGGGTACTTCTCCTCAGCCCGCAGCCGGGCACTGAGGCTGTACACCGCGGACGCACCGAAGCCCAGCGCCGAGGCGATGTGGTGCGACGACGGCAATTGCCCGCTCTCGGCGACCAGCGACACCCGCAGTCGCAGGCCCTCATCGATCAGTCGCTGATTGACTGCCGCGATCCCCAGCAGCAGCGGCAGCGCCGCCCGGGTGGTCGAGATCTCCCGGTCGGTGAGCACCGCGATCCCGCCCTGGTCGCGGGCGAACGCCGCGACCGCGTCGCACAGCTCGTCGAGTGCGGCGACCACGGACGCCGCGTTGCGCTCAGCGTCGGCCGGGTGCGGTTCGAAGAGCAGGTCGAAGCGGCGCAGCGGGACGAGCTGCTGCTCCCGCAACTGCACCATGTCGAGGTGGGCGAGAATCGGCGAGGCCAGCACCAGTTGTTTGCGGCGCTGTTCGCCGCCGTCCGGTTTGGCGCCCAGCGCGACCCGCAGGCTCATGCCGTCGGCCTCGCGCAGCGAGTCGAGCGGCGGGTTGGTGACCTGGGCGAAGCGCTGCGAGAAGTACTTCGCCATGCCGCCCTCCTGGTCAGATAGGGCGTTGATGGCGTTGCCGTAGCCCATCGCGGTGATCCGCTCCGAGGCGTCGGCAAGCATCGGGTCCATCATGAACCGGAAGCTCTCCTGGTTGAGCGAATAGGCGACGTAGCGGCCGGCCAGGCTGAGGTCTCCGGTGTAGCCCAGCGTGGTGTTGCCACGGGCGAAGGCCGGCGCCGGCAGCGCGGCCACGTCGACCCGGGCGTCGTCCAGCAGAGCGGCGTAGTCACGCCCGGCGGCGAGCCGCTCGAGAGCCTCCCGGGTGCGGAACGTCCGGCCCAACCGGTGATCGTGGTAGAGCATGCCGCCGGCTTCGATCCGGCCGCGGTGGGTCACCGCCTCGTCGGCGAAGCGCACCTGCCCGGCCTCCGACGACACCACCAGGTAGTCGTCGGTCTCGGCGGTGCGCAACGGACGCAGCCCCAGCCGGTCGAGCCGGGCGCCGATCACGTCGCCGTCGCTGAAGATGAGCGCCGCCGGTCCGTCGTTCTTCTCTTCGTACAGCGAGAAGTACTCGAACATGTCGCGGACCTCACCGCTGAGGGTGGCGTCGTTCTCCCAGGCCGGCGGCATCAGCGACACCACCGCCTCGACCAGGTCGAGACCGTCGTCGAACACCCGGCTCTGCAGGGTCTGGTCGAGCCGGCCCGAGTCGGACTGCCCGGGCGGCCGGACGATCCGGCGCTGCCGGGTGATCGCCAAAGTCTCGTCCGAGATCCGGTTCTTGCGGTCGGTGTTGAGTTCGCCGTTGTGGGCCATCAGCCGGAACGGCTGCGCCATCGTCGGGTGCGGCTCGGTGTTGGTCGAGAACCTGGTGTGAAAATACAGCGACCGCACGGCCTGGGCGGGGTGACGCAAGTCGGCGAAGTAGGCGATCACCTCGCCGGCGTTGAGCCGGCCCTTGAGCACCTGGGTGCGGGCGCTGAGCGACAGCGGGTACAGCCCGGCCAGCGCCGGGTCGGTGTACGCCTCGGCTTCGATGGCCAGCAGTGCCGCGTTCGCGGCCCGGTCGACGCGCTCCCGCTGGTCGCCGTCGCCGGGGTCGGCGAGCCGGAACACCCACTGCACGATCGGCAACTGGTACCGCAGCGCCCGCGGACGCAGCGCGGTGTCGTCGACCGGCACGTCGCGGACGACCAACGTGGCCAGCCCCGCCTCGGCCAGCGCGGCGCCGATCAACTCCCGCGCCCTACCCCACTGCGCCCGGTCGTCGGGCATGAAGAAGTTGCCGACGCCGAAGTGGCCGCGCTCCAGGCGCTGCCCGGCCAGGACGCTGAAGAAGTCGACCGACAGGTCGATGCTCACCCCGGCCCCGTCGCCGACGCCTTCGGCCGACATGCCGCCGCGGTGCGGGATCGCACACAGCGCCTGCTCGCCGAGCGCGATCACCTCGTGGTTCTGGGTGCCGTCCTTGCGCGTGATGAACCCGACCCCGCACGCACTGTGCTCTGTCGCGGGCTGGTAGAGCCCCATGCGGTCGCCCATAGCGCCCCTCCTGTCTGGTCATCCCGGCTGTGCCGGCGAGACACTGCGACAGTGGAGGACTCGCTGGTTCGTGCCACGCAGCTCGCGGCACCCCTCATGGTAAGGCTCGCCTCAGGGTGCCATGAAGGGTCTTCCCCACTGAACAGTCCGGGGCGCAGCGAAGAAGGCGTCCACCCACCGACGGTTGGACGAAGCCCTGACCGCACTGGGCGGCGAGAGCCGCTCAGCGCTTCCGGCCCGTCCCCATCATTCCCCGCGCGATCTGGCCACCCACGGTGATCACCTTGTTCCAGAACGCCGGTGAACTGAGCACCTTCTCGACCCCGCTCTTGGCCGCCGGACGGCTGGGCGCCTGCCGGTCGCGTTCCTTGGCCGCGGCTGCGTCGGCCTTGGCCTGCTCGGCCCGCTGAGCCTCGGCCTCGGCCGCCGCCCGGCCCTGTTCCAGCTTGCGGGTGAGCATTTCGTAGGCCGAGTCGCGGTTGATGTCGTGGCCGTACTTGCTCATCATCGCCGACTGGGCGATGCCGCCGGCCATCATCGAGGCCTCCATCGGGTCCATCGAGGCCTCGGGTGCCCGCATCCGGGTCCACGCCACCGGGGTGGGTGCGCCGTTCGGGTTGAGCACAGTGACGATCGCCTCGCCGATGCCCAGGCTCTGCAACACCTCGGTGAGGTCGTAGGCCGAGTTCGGGTAGGTCGCCACCGTGGCCTTCAGCGCCTTGGCGTCGTTGGGGGTGTGGGCCCGCAACTGGTGCTGCACCCGCGAGCCGAGCTGGGCCAGCACGTCATCGGGCACGTCCTTGGGGGTCTGGGTCACGAAGAAGATGCCCACCCCCTTGCTCCTGATCAGCCGGACGGTCTGCGCGATCGCCTGCAGAAAGGCCTTGGACGCGTCGGCGAACAGCAGGTGCGCCTCGTCGAAGAAGAACACCAGCTTGGGCTTGTCGACATCGCCGACCTCGGGCAGGTCATGAAACAGGTCGGCGAGCAGCCACATCAAGAAGGTCGAGAAGATCGCCGGACGGTCCTGCAGGTTGGGTAGCTCCAGCAGCGAGATCACGCCTTGGCCGTCGGCGGTGGTGCGAATCAGGTCACGGGTGTCGAACTCGGGCTCGCCGAAGAACTCGTCGGCACCCTGGGTCTGCAGCGTGACCAGCGAACGCAGAATCACCCCCGCGGTGGCCGGTGACACCCCGCCCAGTTGCTTCAGGTCACCCTTGCCCTCGGGTGAGGTCAGGTAGGCGAGTACCGAGCGCAGGTCCTCCAGGTCGAGCAGCGGCAGCCCCTGGGTGTCGCAGAAGTGAAACACCAGGCCCAGCGTCGACTCCTGGGTCTCGTTCAACCCGAGAACCTTGCTGAGCAGAATCGGCCCGAACGAGCTGATGCTGGCCCGCAGGGGCACCCCGTGGCCCTGGCCACCGAGCGCGTAGAACTCCACCGGGCAGCCATGCGGCTGCCACTGCTGGCCGATCGCCGAGGTGCGGGCCAGCAGCTTCTCCGACGACTTGCCGGGCAGGGCCAGCCCCGACAGGTCGCCCTTGATGTCGGCGGCGAACACCGAAACGCCGGCCCGGGCGATCTGTTCGGCCATCAATTGCAGGGTCTTGGTCTTGCCGGTGCCGGTGGCGCCGGCCACCAGCCCGTGCCGGTTCAGCATCGATAACGAGATGCCGATCGTGGCCTGAGGCACCGGCTGCCCGTCGTGAATCAGGACCCCCAACTCGATCGACTCGGTGGCGAAGGTGTAGCCCTTGATGATGTCTGCGGTGTCCGGGGAACCCATGGCCCCAGATCATACGGCGAGGGGCCGCACTAGACTGTGGCGGTGATCTTCAAGCGAGTCGGCGAAGAGCGCCCTTACCCCGAGCACGGCTACCTGCAGCGGCAGTGGGCGGCGATCGCTCCGCAGCAGATCCGGCTCGACCAGCTGGTCACCACCAAGCGCATTCTCGATCTGGAGCAGTTGCTCGAAGACGACTCCACGTTCTACGGCGACCTGTTTGCGCACGTCATCTTGTGGAACGGCGACTACTACCTTGAGGACGGCCTGCACCGCGCGTTGCGCGCCGCACTGCAGCAGCGCCAGACCATGCATGCCCGGGTTCTCGAACTCAAGTAGTCTGGTTCGAGGTTCAGGGAGCAGAGGAGCGGTTCGTTGCGGCAGCTAATTCGGGCGTTCAAGACGCCCGTCACGCTCGTGCTGCTGCTGGCGCTGGTCGCCTTCGGCGGCTGGTGGGGGCTGAAGAACGCCACCGCGGCCCTTCCGGCCCGGCCCGCCGAGCCGTGCGTGATGACCGATGTGGGCGGCAAACTGACCCCGAACCAGGTGACCGTCCGCACTTTGAATGCGGGGCTGCGCGGTGGGCTGGCCAAGCGGGTGAGCACCAACCTGCGCTCGGTCGGCTTCTACATCGTCAAGGTCAACAACAGCGACCAGCGCATGGAACGCACCGTCGTCGTGGGCAATGCCAAGGACTCACCCGAGGTGAGGCTGGTGGCCGGTTTCTTCAAGAACGCCAAAACCGAGGGTGACGGACGCGTCGATCACGTCGTCGACGTGCTGCTGGGCGACGACTACCAGGGATTCCTGCCCACTGCCCCGAAGTACGTGACGGTCGACGGCCCGGTGTGCCTGCCCGCGCTGCCCGCCTCGGAAACCACGGCGACGGCCAGCCCGGTGCCGACGCCGACCACGACGAAGTGAGAGATTGGGCACTCACCGGCGATCCTCGCGCCAGCGCGACAGTCGTCCGCCACGGCTGATCTGCTTGAACCGGTTCTCGACCTTGTAGCGGTGCCGCGACGGCACCACCACCAACAACTCGTCGCCGGCCCGGATCACGTCACGAGAACCCGGCGCGAACGGCGTCCCCCCGCGAATGATCAGCGACACCACGGTGCTGGGCGGCAGCCGCAGCTCGAACACGGTGACGCCGTGCAGCTTCGAGCCGTCCGGCACCTTGATCTGCATGAAGTCGGCCTGAATCTTGTCGAGCGGCGCCACCTCGACCTCGATGTCGACCGCGTCATCGCCGGTGGTCACGCCGAGCCCCCGGGCCACCCAGCCCAGGGTGGGTGCCTGCAGCGTGGTGTAGACCACGACGAACACGAACACCAGGTCGAACAGGTCCTTGGCCTGGGGTAGCGCCGAGGCCAGTGGCACGGTGGCCATGATGATCGGCACCGCACCGCGCAGGCCCGCCCACGACAAGAAGGCCTGCTCGCGCCAGGGCACCTTGAACCAGGCCGCACACAGCCACACCGACAGTGGCCGGGCGATCATGGTGAGAAACAGCCCGGCCAGCACGCCGGTAACCACCACGTCGGCCGCGAACCGCTCCGGGTGGGCGAGCAGGCCCAGCATCACGAACAACCCGATCTGGGCCACCCAGCCCACGCCCTCGGCGAACGACTTGGTGGCGTTGCGGTGCGGCAGGTCGCTGTTGCCCAGCACCACCGCGCAGATGTAGACGGCTGCGAACCCCGACACGTGCAGGTAGGCGCCGGCTCCCTCGGCGAGCAGGGCCCAGCCCATGGCGCCCAATGGGTACAGCCCTGAGGCCGGCAGCGCGATGCGAGTGAGCACCCGGGCACCCACCCACCCGATCGCCAGCCCGACGGCCAGGCCGCCGAACAGTTCGACCACCACCATGCCCAGAATCAGCGCCGGCCCCTCGGTGGTCTCGCCCATCGCCCATGCCGTAGCCGCGGTGACCAGCAGCACCACCGGAGCGTCGTTCAGGCCCGACTCGGCCTCGAGAACTGCGCGAATCCGCCCCGGAATCGGCACCCGGCGCAGCACCGAGAACACCGCGGCCGAGTCGGTCGGCGCGGTGATCGCCCCGAGCAACAGCGAGGTGGCCAGGTCGAGGTGCAGCACGAAATGCCCGAAGACGGTCATGGCCGCGATCGAGGCGCAGATGCCGACGGTGGCCAGCAACCCGGCCAGGCTGAGGATCGGACGCATCTCGCGCCACTTGGTGGTGAAACCGCCTTCGGCGAGAATCAGCACCAGGGCAGCGAAGCCCAGATCGTGAGCCATGGAGTAGTCGTCGAACTCGACCCACAGGCCCACGCCCACGCCGAGAAACAGGAACAACAGCAGCGAGGGCAGGCCGAGCGAACTCGACAGCCGAGCCGCACCCAGTGCCGCCAAGAGCACACCTGCCCCAGCAAGCAGCACCATGTCCAGACTCAAGGCTCACCCCCTCGGGGCTACTCTATTGAGTCGGTGTTACGGGTGAATGCAACGTCCGCACCGTCATCGGCGGTCGAGCGTGACTCGTCTCAGTCCGCAAACAACTCTTTCGCCTGGGCGGCCTTCCGCACCGCGGCCAGGTCGCCACCCACCTGCGCGGTCACCGCGGCAGCCACCGCGCCCTCGACCAACGGCCCCGGGCAGAACTGCACCGCCTCGGTGTCGAACAGTTCGAGCACCGCCTCGACCGTCATGTCGGCCGAGCCCAGGTCGGTGAGCACCGCGACGTGGTGCCCCGAGCCGGTGAGCTCGTCGACGGCGGCATAGATCAGGTCGAACGACGTGCCGATGCCGCCGTCGGCGGTGCCGCCGGCCGCGCGGAACTCGACATCGGTGGCCATCTGCCGCGCCAGTTCGACCACGCCCTGGGCGAGCTTGGCCGAGTGCGACACGATCACGAATGCGATGCTCACCGGCCACGGCTCTCAGCGGCCTCGGCGGCGTCCGCCGCGCAGGCCAGCAGGTAGGCGGTGGAGGTCGACCCCGGGTCTTTGTGACCGATCGACCGCTCCCCCAGGTACGAGGCCCGGCCCTTGGTGGCCCGCAGCGGAATCGTCGCCTCGGCCCCCTCAGCGGCGGCTGCGGCGGCGGCGCGCAGGGTCTGCGCGGGGGAGCGGCCCGCGTCCGCCGCGGCCTTGGCCGCCGCGATCGCGGGCGTCCAGGCGTCGACCATGGTCTTCTCGCCGGTGGTCGCCTTGCCCCTGGCCACGATGCCGTCGAGCGCGGCCTCGCACAGGGTGCCGACCCAGGCCGCGTCGAGGTCGCCCTCGGAGGCCTTGGCGGCCCGCATGAACGCCGTGCCGTACAACGGCCCGGCAGCTCCGCCCACCTTCGCCATCAGGGTCTGGGCCACCAGCTTGAACACTCCGGCGACATCGTCGGGCGGGGTCTCGTCGATACGCTGCGCCACCACCGCGAAGCCGCGCGCCATGTTCTCGCCGTGATCGCCGTCGCCGATGGCCCGGTCGAGATCGATCAACTCCATCCGGTGCTCGGTCAGTGTGGCCGACGACCGGCGCATCCAGTCCTTCGCCCATTCGACATCGAGAGTCCTCATTCAGACGCCCCTGGTGAGCGCCACCGTGTGCACCGGGGCGTCCCACAGCGTGGTGAGCTCATCGTCGAGCTTGAGCACCGTGACCGAGCAGCCCTGCATCTCCAGCGACGTGATGTAGTTGCCGACCAGCGACCGGCTGACCGTCAATCCCGCCGCCTCCAGGCGCGCCCGGGCATGCCCGTAGACGATGTACAACTCAGACTCGGGCGTGCCGCCCATGCCGTTGACGAACAACAACACCTCGCCGCCCTCAAGCTTCAGGTCGGCCAGAATCGCGTCCACCAACTGGTCGGTGATCTCGTTGGCCGACACCAGCGGCTGACGCGAGCGACCCGGCTCGCCGTGAATGCCGACGCCCATCTCGATCTCGTCGTCGCCCAGGTCGAACGACGGCTTGCCGGCATGCGGCACCGTGCAGGCGGTCAGCGCCACGCCCATGGAGCGCACCTGACCGATCACCTTCTCGGCCACGGCGACCACCGCGTCGAGGTCGTCGCCCCGCTCGGCGGCGGCTCCGGCGATCTTCTCCACCAGCACGGTGCCCGCGACGCCGCGACGCCCGGCCGTCCAGGTGGAGTCCTCGACCGCGACGTCGTCGTTGACCACGACCGCCTTGACCGTGATGTCTTCCATCTCGGCCAGCTCGGCGGCGGTCTCGAAGTTCAGCACGTCGCCGGTGTAGTTCTTCACGATGTGCAGCACGCCCGCGCCGCCGTCGACGGCCTTGGTGGCCTCCAGAATCGGGTCGGGGGTGGGCGAGGTGAACACCGCGCCCGGCACCGCCGCGTCGAGCATGCCGACGCCCACGAAACCGGCGTGCAACGGCTCATGGCCCGACCCGCCGCCCGACACCAGCCCGACCTTGCCACGAACTGGCGCATCGGCACGCACCACGTAGTCGGGGTCGAAATGGACGGTCACGAGGTCGGCGTGGGCCGCCGCGAAACCCTTCAGGGTCTCGGGCACCACATCAGCCGGATCATTGATGAGCTTCTTCATTGAGCACTCCCTTTGAACATGGGCGCCGCAGTCCCCCGGCCACGGCCGGCGCCGCCATGGCGCAGGGTCCACTCTGCCGAACAATGGGCGCCCGCGAAAGGGTGCACGGGCGCTTGCACACTCGTTCACGAAACGCCGCCTCCGAAGAACGGAGGCGGCGTTTCGCGGCGGGTGACTACTTGCCCCAGATGGCCTTGTAAGCCTCTTGGTAGCCGGTCGGATCCCAGTAATTCGCGTCCGACGCGTTCTCCTTGGTCGACACGTGAATCTGCGGGACGTAGCCGGAGGCCTTCTCGCCGGCAAAGGCCCGGTTCAACTCGTCGACGATCTGCCAGCCCTCGGAACGCAGCGGGGACGGCACGGTCGCGGACTGGAAGTCACCGTTGCGAATCCGGGTCAGCGCCGCGGCGTCGCCGTCACCGGCACCCACGTTGACCGGCGCGGTTGCCGCCGTGCGACCGGACTGCCGGAAGGCCGCAGTGGCGTTCTCGAAGTAGACGTCGTTGATCGCCACCGAGTAGGTCCACTTATCGCCCAGGCTGCTCAGCAGTGCGCTGGTCTCGGTCGGCATCCGGTTGGCGACGTCGGCGATCGGGATGTTGGCGTATTTCAGCACCTCGACCGACGAACAGGTCTGCAGCTCCTTCTGGATCATCTGGCTCTTGCCTTCGGCAAACGGGATCGACGAGTCGGTGAAGATCACCACCCCGGCGTCCCCGTTGGACTGAGCGATCACGAACTGCGCGCTGATCTTGGCGACGTCCTCGACCTTGGTGGTGACGTTGCTGAACAGCTTCGGCTCGTCGCTGGGCCCGGGGGTGGCGAGCGCCTGCCACCCGACCAGCGGGATCTTTGCCGCGTTGGCCTGGCGAACCTGACTGTCGGTGGTCTTCGGGTCGAAGCCCCCGAGGATGATGCCGTCGGGGTTGAGGGTGAGCGCCTGGTTGAAGGCGTTCTGAATGCCCGACGGGGAGCCTTGGCCGTCGATCACCTTCAGCGTCCAGCCGATCGCGGCGCTGGCGTCGGTCAGGCCGGCGGCCACGCCGGCGACGCCCGGGTTCTGCATCGACTGGGCGACGTAGACGATGGTCTTGCCGGTGGTGGCCTTCGGGCCGGTGCTGGGGCCGTCCCAGGGCTGGTCCTTGGCGGTCGCCTTGTCGACCGCGGCACGAGCCGCGGCAACGACGTCCGGGCAGGCCGATGCCGCGGTGTTGGTGGCCTGGGCCGAGGCCCGCAACGCGTCGGAACCTCGCTCGCAGCCGGCCAGGACGAGCGATGCGCCGACAAGCAAAGCGCAGCCGGCGGCCAGCGGTCGGCGGAATGGTGATGCCATGGTGAACCTTTCAGGCAGGTGGCGAGCGATCAGGAAACGGGCTTGTCGGGGTTGGCCGACGGGTCGGGGGCAGGTGCCGCCGGGGTGGTGTCGACGGCCTTATTGGCCGCGATGCCGGCGAGAATCTTGCGGCGGGCGCTCCAGCCGGCCAGGCCGACCGCGATCAGCAGCGTGATGCCGTTGAACAGCGGGTTCACCCAGAAGTTCGCACCCAACTGACCGATGCCGGCCAGGCCGATGGCCAAGGTGACCACCGCGACGATGGTGCCGCCGGCGTTGGGTCGTCCGGGCTTGATCACGGTCGAGCCGAGCAAAGCTGCGACGAACGCGGGCAGCATGTACTCCGAGCCCACCGACGGGTTGCCGATCTGCTGCTGCGAGGCCAGCAGCACTCCGGCCACCCCGACCAGGAACGAGCAGGAGGCGAAGGCGTAGACCGAGTAGCGCTGGCTGGGCAGGCCGATCAGGTCGGCGGCGCGCTGGTTGGAGCCGAGCACGTAGAAGTAGCGGCCCAACGGAAGCCGCTCGAGCACCAGCCACAGGATCACCGCGATCACCGTGACGTACCAGGCCGCGACCGGGATGCCGATGAATTTCGAGTCGTACAGGTCGGTGAAGCCGTAGGGCAGGCCGTCGCCGGTCGGCACCACCCGGGCACCGTTGGTGATGGCGCCGGTGATCGCATAGAGCACCGACCCGGTGCCCAGCGTGGCGACGAAGGAGTCGATCTTGCCGAGCTCGACCAGCAGCCCGTTGACGATGCCGACCACGGTGAGCAGCACCAGCACGATCAGCGCAGCGAGAATCCACTGCACGCCGCTGACGACCATGGTCATCATCAACACGTGCGCCAGGCCGAGGGCATAGCCGATCGAGACGTCGAATTTGCCGGTGGCGATCGGGATCATCGCGCCCAGGGCGAGGATCGCGGGGATCGAGTTGGCACCCAGGATCGCGTTCAGGTTGTTCCGGGTGAGGAACGTGCCGGGCATCATGATCGCGAACACGACGAACAACAAGACGGCCAGGATGAGCAGGCCGTAGGTGCCGATGAACGAGCCTCCGCCGCGGCGGCGTTTGGCCGGGCGAGCGGGCGCGGCTGATGCTGCTGTGGTCATTGCGTGGACTCCCTCGTCACTTGGTGGTCAGCAGGTTGGCGCCGGAACTGGCGGCGGTGAGTTTGCCGACGGTGAGATCCTCGCCGGCCAGTTCTTCGGTCATCCGTCCTTGGACGAAGACCAGCGCGCGGTGCGCGACACTGGCCACCTCCTCGAAATCGGTACTGACCATGACGACGGCCAGACCAGCGTCCAGCGCGTCCTCGAGTAGGCGGTAGATGTCGGCCTTCGCGCCGACGTCCACCCCCGCAGTGGGCTCTTCCAGCACGATCACCCGACGGTTGGCTGACAGCCACCGCCCGACCATGACCTTCTGCTGGTTGCCGCCCGAGAGCGTCGCGATCGGCGCCTCCGGGTTGTTCGGCAGGACGCCGTAGGTGGCGGTGAGCTCCTCGCCGAGTGCGGCATCCTTGCCCGGGCTGTTCCACGACAGCACGGACATGCCGCGCGGCCGCAGGTTGGCCAGGAAATTCTCCCGGACGCTCATCTCGGGCGCCATCCCCTCCTCCATCCGGTTGGAGGTGACGAAGCCGACGCCGCGGTCGACCGCGGCCGCGGGCGAGGCGGGGGCGTAGGGCTGGCCATCGAGGGTCAGCGTCCCGCCGTGCATCGGGTAGGCGCCGCCGATGGCGCGGCCGAGCTGGACGTGGCCCGCACCGGTCAAGCCGACCATGCTGACCACTTCGCCGGCGTGCACCTGGAAGCTCACCGGGCCGGCCGGGCCGGCCAGCACCCGGTCGCCGGCCAGCACCACCGGCCGGTCCTGGGCGTTGAACCGGGACTGGTAGCTCTTCGGCTTGCTGCCGACGATGTCGACGATCAGATCCTGCGGGGTCTTGTCTTTGATGCCACCGGCGTGAATCAGCCGTCCGTCGCGGAACACGGTCACCGAGTCAGAGATGGCGAACACCTCGTCGAGGCGGTGCGAGACGTAGATCATGCCGCAGCCCCGCTCGCGCAGGTTCTTCAGCACCTCGAACAGCCGCTCCGAGTCGGCCGCCGGCAGCGAGGCGGTCGGCTCGTCGAGCACCAGGATCGGCGCCTCGGCAGACAGCGCCCGGGCGATGGCGACCAGCGACCGGTCGGCCCGGGTCAGGTCGGCGATCAGCGTCTCGGGGTCGACGTCGAGCTCGACCAGCGCCAGCGCCGCCTCGGCGCGACGCCGCACCTCGCGCCAGTTGATCAGCCCACCGTTGCGGGCGTAGGTGGTGCCGAGCGCGACGTTCTCGGCGACGCTCATCGCCTCCACCAGGCCGAGGTCCTGGTGAATGAAGGCCATCGCGCGGGTGGCCTCGGGTGAACCGAGCGGGTGACCCTGCACCCGCACGTCACCCGCCGTGGGCGGATACAGGCCGGACAGCACCTTGATCAGCGTCGACTTGCCTGCGCCGTTCTGCCCGAGCAGAGCGTGGATGCTGTGTGATTGCAGGGTGAAATCGACGCCCTTGAGCGCTTGGGTGGCGCCGAATTGCTTGACCAGGCCCTTGATCTCGATCAGGGGAACATCTGCCATTTGGGTTATTCCTCAACTCTGAGTGAAACCAACATGCTGGACTGTAGCCAAGATTCTGAACCACGCGGGCACCTGGCGCAACCCCGTCGCAGGAATCGTCCGGCAGTGCCGCTCAGAAACTGCGCCCGGCCAGCGGATTGCGGAACAGCCCCGCGAGTTGCTGCAGCTCGGCGACGACCTGGTCGACCGACACCTCGCTGGCACGTTGCCGGGTCATGGTCGAGCTGACCGCCAAGGCGGCCACCTGGTCGGGCACGTTGCGCACCGCGACCGAAAAGCAGACCTGGCCGAGGTTGGTCTCTTCGTCGTCGACGGCGTACCCACGGGCCCGCACCTGCTCCAGGTCGCGCAGCAGGTCGGGCAACGAATGAATGCTGCGCTCGGTGTAGCGGGGCAACAGCTTGCCGCGATAGCGGTCCTCCACTGCCTCGGCCGGCAAGGTCGCCAGCATCGCCTTGCCAGTGGCGGTAATGGACGCGGGAAAACGGTCACCGATGGCTCCGGTCACCCGCCGGGGACGCCCGGCCGCCTCGAAGCGGGCCAGGTAGATCACGTCGGTTCCGTCGAGCAGGCCCAGTCGCGCCGCCTCCCGCGAGATGATCGGCAATTGCCGCACCCGGTCGTAGAACTCCTCCAGGTCGTCCACGGTGGCCAGGTAGTCGGCGGCCAACCCGAGAAAGCGCCGACCCAGCCGGTAGCGGCCGTCATGACGACGAGCCATGCCCTCGCGCTCGAGCACCGAGCACAACAACGCCGTGGTCGACTTGGCGATGCCCGTGCGAGTCGCGATGTCGGCAACCGTGAGACCGGACTGCCCCGCGCCGGCCAGCAGGTCGACGATGGTCATGGCCCTCGTGAGGGCCGGCACGGCGCTGCGGTCCATCACTGCCCTTTCTGGCCAATATGCTGGATCACGATCAGAATAATGGTCTACGGTAATGTCGCCAATACCCAATGAAGGGAGCCCTGACGTGAGTGCCGAGAGCGCCACCAACCCGCTTGCACTGCCTGAGGTGCCGGCCGATGAGTTCGACCGAATCTTCGAACAGCTCAAGAGGTGGGGTCACTATAGCGATCCCTCCCGGGGCGCCTGGAGCACGGTCGGGCCCGAACAGGTGCGGGCTGCCGCAGCACTGGTGCAGACCGGACGCACGGCTCAGATGGCGCTGCCCTGGAACACCGTCAGCGGCGTCGACAACCCGCAGCCCGCCCTGCACATGATGGTCGAACTGGGCGACCGTGAGCCGCCCGAACCGACCTGCAACAAAGACTTCATCGGGGTCGCCTTTCACGGCAAGGCCGTCTCGCACCTCGACGCGCTCAGCCACATCGCCTACCAAGGGCAGCTCTTCGACGGCAACGCCTCCACCGACGTGGTGAACGCCACCGGCACCGACTTCGGCGATGTCGCGGCGCTGCGGCACCTGGTGACCAGCGCGGTGCTGCTCGACTTCGCCGCGATCGACGGGGTGGACTGGATCGAGCCGGGCACCGCCTTTCACGCTGACGACATTCTGCGTGCCGAGCAGGCATTGGGGGTGCGCATCGAGCCCGGCGACGCCGTGCTGATTCGCAGCGGGCACTTCGCCCGCAGGGCAGTGGTCGGCGCCTGGGACGCCGATGTCGAGGGCAGCGCCGGCCTGCACGTGGACGCCATGCCGCTGCTGGCGCAGCGCGGCATCAGCCTGCTCGGCGGCGACGGCGACAGCGATGCCCGGCCGGCCCCCACGCCGGGCATCGGCTCACCGATTCACATTCTGGCCATCACCGCCATGGGGGTACCGCTGCTCGACAACCTCGACCTGGAGGAACTGTCGGTGGCCTGTCGCGAGGAGGGTCGCTACAAATTCATGCTCACCGTGGCCCCGCTGAACGTGCCGCGCGGCACCGGCGGCCCGGTCAACCCGATCGCGGTCTTCTGATGGCGACGTTTCGGGTGGGGGTCTCCCGCGATTTTCTCGACGGCGACCGCAATGTGTGGGGTGACATCGGCCTGGCCAGGCTCGATGCGGCCGGGGTGCCCTGGGAGTACCTGCCCACCGACGTGACGGCCTTCTCGCCCGATGACCTGGCCCCCTACGACGGGGTGCTGTTCGCCGGGCCAGCCGTACCGGCCTCCGCGTTCGCCGACGGCGTGCCCCGACCGCTGCTGCTGGCGCGGTTCGGGGTGGGCTATGACGCCGTCGACCTGAACGCCTGCACCGAACGCGGCGTCGCGGTCACCATCACCCCCGACGGTGCCCGCCGGCCGGTCGCAACGGCCGCCCTGACCATGCTGCTGGCCGTGCTGCACAACCTGGTGGCCAAGCACTCCCTGGTGGTCGAGAACAACTGGGCCGAGCGCACCAACCTGATGGGCACCGGCCTGAACGGCCTGACCATCGGCCTGCTGGGGGTCGGCAACACCGGGGGCGAGTTCGTGCGACTGCTCGCGCCGTTCGACGTGACGCTGATCGGCAACGACCCGTTCTGCCCACCCGAGCGCGCGGCCGCGATGGGCGTTCGGCTGGTCGACCGGGCCGAGTTGGCCGCGACCGCCGATGCCGTGGTGGTCATGGCGGCGCTGACGCCCGACACGTTCCATGCGATCGACGCCGGGTTCCTGGCCGCCATGAAGCCCTCGGCGGTGCTGATCAACGTGGCCCGCGGGCCGCTCGTCGACGAAACGGCGCTGATCGCCGCCCTGCGGTCGGGGAGCATTCGGGCGGCCGGTCTCGACGTGTTCGAGAACGAGCCGCAAACCTCGGGCATCGAACAGTTGCCCAACGTGACGCTGGCGCCGCATTCGATCGCCTGGACATCCGAGATGAGCCTGGGCAACGGCAACAGTTGCGTGGACGCGCTACTAGCGGTGGCCAGCGGCCAGGCGCCACGCTTCGTGGTGAACCGCGCGGTGCTCGACGCGCCGGCCTTTGCCGATCGATTGAAGGAGTGGGCATGAAGATCTGCGTGCTGGGGCTGGGCAATATGGGCCTGCCGGTGGCGGTCAACCTGGCCAAGGCCGGGCACGACGTCACCGGTGCCAACATCGTCGCGGTGCCGGCGGCCAGCGCAGCCGGGGTCACAGTGTCCACCGACGCCACGGTCACCCTGGCCGATCGCGAGTTGACCTTCTGCCTGCTGCCCGACCTGCCCTACCTGGAGCCGATGCTGCCCGCACTGATCGCGGGCGGCACCCGCGACTTGGTGGTGATGAGCACCATTTCGCCCACCCGGGTGCGTGAGCTGGCCGAGCGGCTGGCCGGCCAGGTGAACGTCCTCGACGCCTGCATGTCCGGCGGCGTGGCGAAGGCCCAGGACGGCACCATGTCGATCATGTGCGGCGGCGACGCGGCGGTGTTCGAGCGACTGCGTCCGATCATGGACGTGATCGGCGGCACCGTCGAGCTGATGGGTGAGGTCGGCGCGGGTGCGGTGACCAAGGCCTGCAATCAGATGGTGGTGGCCGGCACCCTGGTGGCGCTGGCCGAGGCCACCTTGGTGGCCAAGCAGAACGGGCTGGACGCCCACCACGTGCTGAAGGTGCTGGGCGCCGGCCTGGCGGCCTCGGAGTTGCTGGAGCAGAAGGCCGACAAGCTGGCCGGCGAGGACTTCAGCCCCAGCGGCCCGGCGAAGTTCCTGGTGAAGGACCTCGACTTCGCGGCCGACTCGGCCGACGGCCTGTCGCTGCCGTCGCTGGCGGTGTCGCGGGAGCTGTTCACGGGGCTGACCGACGCTGGCCTGGGCGACCTCGACAACAGCGTGGTGCTGCAGTACCTGCGCGATCGGGGCTGAGAGTTCAGACAACTACGAGGGCCCGTCCGAGCATTCGGACGGGCCCTCGCGGATTTGGCGGTGGCGGTGGGATTTGAACCCACGGTAGGCAGAACCTACACACGCTTTCGAGGCGTGCTCCTTAGGCCGCTCGGACACGCCACCGTCGGCGATTCTATCGGTTGGCCCGCGCCCGCTGCCAAATCCGCGATCCGTCAGCGCACCGGCCGGTAGCCCGTGCCGCGCAGCAGCACCGCATACACCGCCGTCTGCGTCTTCAGCACCGGGTGCTCGCCGAAGCGGTAGAGCCTGGCGGGGCGTAGTTCGTCGGCGCGTTCGGGGTGCCGCAGTCGCCAGTAGCGCTCACCGCGCCGGGCGTGCAGCGGGTCGCTGACGATGCGCACCACGCCACCCGGCGCGATCAGCGCCGCCGCGTTGCCGACGTTCTGCCAGGTGTTGGTGGCTTCGTTCTCACCCGTCACCCGGGCCGGGTCGATGCCGTGGCGCGCGATCAGGTCGGCCGCCATCACGTCGGCCTCGCCGGCACCGGTGATCACGAACCGGGTGGCCACGCCGGCGTTGCGCGCCGCAAGATCGACGCGCCAGCGCTGCCGCGGCGAGGGGCGTCCCTGCTTATCGGACGGGCAGCCGAGGACGAGCAGGGTCTCGGGAGCCGCGGTATCGACGGGCTCGTGGGGCACGACGCGCCGGCGCTCGGCCGCCCCGTGCACAGCCTCGGCCGCAAGCCAGAGCGCGGTAAGGGAGGCGAGGGCAACGACACCGGGGCCTCGACAAGCCCGACCGGTCAGGTTCACCGCTGGGCCTCGAAGAAGTGCTGCAGCAGGTCGGCACAGGCCTCGGCCTCGATACCGCCGACCACCTCGACCCGGTGGTTCAACCGCGGGTCGCGCACCACGTCGAACACCGACGACACCGCCCCGGCCTTCGGGTCCCACGTGCCCAGGACCAGCCGCCGCACCCGGGCCAGCAGCAGAGCCCCGGCGCACATCGTGCAGGGTTCGAGGGTGACCACCAGCGTGTGCTCGTCGAGCCGCCACGAGCCCGCCGCCTCGGCTGCCCGGCGCAGGGTCAGCACCTCGGCGTGCGCCGTCGGATCGCCGGAGAGTTCGCGTTCGTTGTGCCCCCGCGCCACCACCGCACCGGACGGGCCGAGCAGCACCGCCCCGACCGGCACGTCGCCGTGGCTGGGGGCCTGCGCCGCCTCGTCGAGCGCCAGCCGCATGGCCGGCTGCCAACGGTTCACGAGGGGCGCTCAGAGCCCGAAGGAGGCCTGAACCGTCTTGCGGTACTGCACGCCGAACTTCAGCTTCTTGGCGATCCGCTCGACCAGGGTGTCTGAATCCTCGTCCTCGTCGCACAGCGCCTCGATCTCGAAATCGGGCACGCCCACGTCGGCCAGAATGTCGAGGTCGCCGATCGGCCCGGCATCGTCGTCGTCCTCGGGTAGCTCAGAGCCTAGAAACTCGGCCGCATCGCGAGCGATCGGCCAGTCGGCGGCGGCCAGCTCGTCCGACAGCAACACCTGCACATGCTTGCCGCGTACCCGCACCACGACGAAGAACTCCGAGGCGATCGACACCAATCCCACGGCGCCGCCGTCACCCGGCATGCGGCGCAACTGAGCGATCAGTTCGTCCAGATCGTTGGCGAACTCCAGCCCCAGGGCGACTGCCACCGGCTGCCCGTCCTCGCGGTACAGGGCCACCACCAGGTCGATGTCGTCTTCAGTGGCGTCCTCGGGGTAGTCGTCCTCGTCGTCGTCAACGTCGCCGAGCACCAGTTCCACCGCGGGTTCGAGCTCGTCGAGGCCCGGGCGGTCGTCGCCGGGTTCATCGGTGTACCTGCTCATCACCACTCCTTGTCTGGGTCCCCATCGTTTCATGCTCGCCGAGCACCCGCACAACCGGTCGCTATGGTTCGTCTGTGGAACTGCGCGCTCTCGATCATCCGCTGGTCTCGCACAAGGTGACGCTGCTGCGCAGCGTCGAAACCGGCTCGCCGGTCTTTCGGCAACTCGTCGAAGAGCTGGTCACGTTGCTCGCCTACGAGGCGACCCGTGAGGTGCGGGTGGACGACTGCGAGGTCACCACCCCGATCACGGTTACCACGGGCAAGAGATTGTCGCGCCCGCGCCCGCTGGTGGTGCCGATTCTGCGGGCGGGGCTGGGCATGCTCGAAGGCATGATGCGGCTGATGCCTAGCGCCGAGGTGGGTTTCGTCGGCATGGTGCGCGACGAAGCGACCCTGGAGCCGTTCACCTACGCCGAGCGGCTGCCCCAGGATCTGTCCGGACGGCAGTGCTACGT
The DNA here is from genome assembly GCF_047602085.1 of Micropruina sp. GTDB lineage: Bacteria > Actinomycetota > Actinomycetes > Propionibacteriales > Propionibacteriaceae > Micropruina. Next base: position 361,055 of record NZ_JASGID010000002.1, on the reverse strand, counting down.
GCTCGACCCGATGCTGGCCACCGGCGGCTCGCTGGCCGGCTGCGTGAAATTCCTGGTCGACCGGGGCGCCGATCACATCACCTGCATCTGCCTGCTGGCCGCTCCCGAGGGCATTGAGCGCATGCGCGAACTGGTCGATCCGGTCGGCGTTCCGACCACCCTGGTGGTGGCCGCGGTCGACGAGCGGCTGAACGAGCACGGCTACATCGTGCCCGGCCTCGGCGACGCCGGAGATCGCTTGTACGGCCTGGCCCAGTAGCCGGCCCGATACGATAAGACATGACCGGTTCGTGGCTCGTTCTGGTCGCCAATTCGGGCGACGGCAGTATCAGTTCGTTCTCGCTGCAGGACGGGCAGTTGCAGCGCCTCGCGGTCACCGGGGGGGTGCCGGGCTGCTCCACCTTCTGCGTCGACGCCAGCCGTGACCTGGTCTACGCGGCGGTGAAGGGCAACGACCCCGGCATCACCACGCTGGCCCTCGACCACACCTCGGGCCGCCTCTCGCCCCTGTCGCACCTGTCGTTGCCGGACGGCGGCATGAATTACCTGACCCTGACCCGCGGCGGAACGGCCCTGCTGGGCGCCTCGTACGGGGGTGGTTACGGCATCAGTAGCGCCGTGCACGACGGTGCGGTGAGCGAGCCCATCGCACGCATCGAGTTCCCCAACCTGCATGCGGTGCGGGCCAGCAGCGACGGACGCTTCGCCTACTTCGTCTCGCTCGGTGCCGACCTGATTGCCCAGTACGCCATCGACGCCTGGCTGAACCTGCGTCCGCTCAGCCCGGCGACGGTGGCCGCCCCAGCCGGCTCGGGCCCGCGGCACCTGGCGCTGAACGCCACCCAGGACGCCCTGTACGTGCTCACCGAGTTCTCCGGCCAGGTGCTGCGCTATCGCCGCGACAAGCACTTCGGCAACCTGAGTCCGGCCGGGGCGGTGACCGCTCACGACACCTCCAGGGGCCTGCGGCACAGCACGTTCGGGGCCGACCCGCTGGCTCACCACTACATCTGGGGCGCCGACCTGCACTTCTCTGACCCGTCCCACTTGTGGTGCTCCGAGCGAACCGAGAGCACCCTCGGCGCGGTCGGCATCGCCCCCGACGGTTCGCTCAGCGCCCCGAAGTCGTTCGTGGTGACCGAGACCCAGCCGCGCGGTTTCGCGGTCTCGCCCGACGGCCGGTACCTGATCTGCGCCGGGGAGCGTTCGACCAGCATCGCGCTGTATCGGGTGCACGGCGCTGAACTCGAACTGCTCACCCGCGCCGAGACCGGCACCAAGGCCAACTGGGTGTGGGTGCTGGGCCGCTAAAGAGATTCCGGGCAGCCGGCGGTCACGGCCCGACCCCGCGCACGTTCACGGCGGCCGGGCGATCGCCGCGGATGGACGCCACCATGTCGACGACGCGCCGGGTGGCGCGCACGTCGTGGGCGCGGAAGCACACCGTGCCCAGCCAGCCAGCCACGGCGGTCGCAGCCAGGGTGCCCTCGAGCCGCTCCTCGACGGGCAGGTCGAGGGTCTCGCCCACGAAGTCTTTGCGCGAGAGGGCCTGCAGCACCGGGTAGCCGAGGCCGGCGAGCTGAGCGGTAGCGCGCAGCACGCGCAGCGAGTGACGAGTGGTCTTGCCGAAGTCCAAGGTGGGGTCGATCATGATCGCTGCGCGCGGTATTCCGGCTTGCCGCGCCCTGTTCGCCCCATGAGTGAGCACGGTCAGCACATCGGCGACGATGTCGTCCGGTTCATCGCGCGGGCGCCCGTCCGGGCCGGACGGGCCGTAGCGCACGCCGTCGGGATCAGTGCGGGGCGCCGCGCCCCCGGTGTGTGTGACCACATAGCCGGCGCCGAGCGCGGCCGCGACGTGCACCAGCTCGGGGTCGGCGCTTTGCCAGGTGTCGTTGACCAGGTCGATGCCGACACCTGCGCAGGCCCTGGCGACCTCGGCGCGCCAGGTGTCGAGACTGAGCAACAGGTCGGGGTGATCAGCCCTGACTCGCTCGAGCAGCGGAAGCACCCGCTCGACCTCTTGACCGGCCTCGACCCAGTCACCCTGCTGCCCGGCCCGGACGCCGCCGATGTCGATCAGATCGGCGCCGTCGGCGACCAGTTGGTCGACCGCGGCCGCGGCGCGGCCCAGGTCGTCGAACCGGCCAGAGGCATAGAAGGAGTCGGGGGTGCGGTTGACGATGCCCATCACGGCAGGGTTGGCGGCGGTGAAGGTGCGGCCACGCAGGGTCAGCGGAGCCGGCGAGACCAGCGAAACATTGTCGACGATGGGCACCTGGCCAGACTGCCATGCGCGAGGTGACCCGACCACAACATCGGACTCTACTCAGCTCTGCCTTCGGTTCTACCCGTTCGCGAAAGAACCTATTTTGCTGTCATCTTCTCCTGCATTCACCCTTTCAAACCACTGGCTCGGCTGCTATAATCGAACACATGATCCCCTCCGCCGCGCCGCTCCAGGGCACGGCCGCGGAACGCCTACGCCAGGCCGCCGACCTTCGTCGGCGAGCCGACGCCGAAGAGTTGCGCGCGTTGGCCGATCTGGCCGCCGAACACTCCTGGAGCACCACCGACGAATACGACGTGATCGGCGGCGAACGAGCCGTCCGCATCGGCGCCGACGGCAGCCGGCTCATCGGCGAGTTCCTTCCCATGGAAGTCGCCGCCATCAAGAAGATCTCGGTGGCCGCAGCCACCTGGCTGATCCGCGACGTGATCAACCTGGAGGCCCGCCACCCGGGGCTGTGGCGTGCCGTCCGCGCCGGCGACCTCGAACCCTACAAAGCCTTCACGATCGCCCGACTCGCCGCCGGCTACGAGCTCAGCCAGGCCCAAACCCTCGCGATCGACGAAAAACTCGCCACGAAGGTCGGCCGGATCGGCTGGCAACGATTCCTGCGTCTCACCCGCGGGCTGATCGGACAAGTCGCCTCCGACGCGATCGAAGCCGCCGCCAAGAAGGCGCGCGAGAGCCGCTTCGTGAGGTCAGCGCCCACCGACGAAGCCGTGGTGAGCGAATTATGGGCGAGGCTCGACACCACCGACGCCCAACAGTTGGAAGCCACCGTCCAGGCACTCGCCAAGAAGCTCGGCGACGCCGGTGACACCGACGAACTCGACCTGCGCCGGGCCAAGGCGCTCGGCATTCTCGCCACCCCGGGCCGCGCCCAGGCGCTGCTGTCCGGTTCCGGCGATCAGCGGTACCTGCCCCGCACCAAGGCGTACCTTCACCTCACCCCGGGCATGCTGACCGGCGAGGCTCCGGTGGCTCGTTCCGAAACTCTCGGGCCGATCACCAAGAACATGCTCGGCGAGCTGTTCGGCACCCACCGCATCACCGTCACCCCCGTGCTGCACCTTGATGGCGAGCACGCCGTCGACAGCTATGAGATTCCCGATCGAATCCGCGAAGCCGTGGTGGTGCGCGACGTGTGCGAGGTGTTCCCGTACTCGTCCCGCACGGCGCGAAACCTCGACCTCGACCACACCCAGCCCTACGTTCCGGGCGCCGGCAGCCAAACCGCACCCGACAACCTCGGGCCACTCACCCGCCGCGTCCACCGCGCCAAGACCGCCGGCCGCTGGCGACTCAAACAACCCCGAGCCGGAACCTTCTGGTGGAAATCACCCAGAGGCAACGAATACCGAGTCAGCCCAAGCGGCACCGATGACCTTTGCCACTGGTCGTCCCTCGAACGCAAGGTGGCCTGGTTGCTCGACAACAGGTAGCAAGGCCGGACGCCCCGGCTCAGATGGTCGGGTCGAGCCGATCCAGCACCAGCGCAAAGTGGGCGTCGTAGTCGGTGACAGCTCGGTGCAGATGACCGAAAAGCTCCAGGCTGATCGCGCCGAGCAGGCCTCCCCAAGCGGTCACACCGCGCAGGATCGCCTCGTCGGAGGGTTCGGCCCCCATCAGCTCGCGAAAGGTGTCGAGTTGCTGGTGGGCGCCGGAGGGCAGGGGGCTGCGCTCCGGCAGCGGACCGTTGGCGTCGAGGTCGTCGATCAGCGCCATCAGCACGCGGGTGACCCGAGCCGAGGGCCCAACGGTCGTCTCCGGTGCGGCGTAGCCCGGCACGGGGGAGCCGTACAGGTAGGCGTACTCGTGCGGGGCGTCGACCGCCCAGTCGCGCAGCGTAGTGCCGAGCATGTGCCAGCGGCCCCGCAGATCCTCGCGCGGGCAGTTGGCATCGGCGGCCTCCAAAAAGTCCGCGAGTTCGCTGTAGATGATCACCAGCAGTTCGGTGAGGAGATCGTCCCGGCTGGGGAAGTAGCGATAGACCGCGGACGACGCCATGCCCAGGTCGCGGGCCACGGCGCGAACGGACAGCGCGGCCGGCCCGATCTCGGCGAGCTGCCGGCGGGCGCTGGTCACGATCGCCTCGGTCAGTTCGCGGCGGGCGATGGCCCGGGCGGTGTGTCAACCTCAGTCGTAACGAGAGCACTGCTCCGTAGTGAGAACAGGGGACACAGAGATGACCGAGTCGTACGTGATCGTCGGAGCCGGACCGGTTGGCCGACAGACTGCCGAGTTGCTGCGAGACCGTGGGGATCAGGTCGCGGTGGTGACGCGATCGGGTCGCGGGGTGATCGACGGGGTGCGGTCAGTGGCCGCCGACGCGACCGACAGCGCCGCCCTCAGCAAAGTCGCCGACGGCGCCGCAGCGCTGTTCAACTGCGCCAACCCGGGCGACTACACCCGCTGGCAGGAGATGTGGCCGCCGCTGGCCGAGAGCCTGCTGGCCACGGCCGAGCGGACCGGCGCCCTGCTGGCGGTGACCTCCAACCTCTACCCGTACGGCCCAACCACCGCGCCGATGGTCGAGGGCCAACCCGACGCCGCAACCGACCACAAGGGTCGGTTGCGCGCGGACATGTGGACCGAGGCGAAGGCGCGTCACGATGCCGGCCGGATCAGGATGGTCGAGGTCCGGGGATCGGACTACGTGGGCGCCGGGGTCGGGGAGAACGGTCACATCACCCGACATGTTCCGGCTGCCAGCCGCGGCAAGGCGGCCTGGGTGATCGGCAAGGCCGATCAGCCGCATACCTGGACCGACGTGGCCGATGTCGCACGGACCCTGGTGGCCGTCGCCGGACGTCCCGATTGCTGGGGTCGGGTCTGGCACGTGCCCAGCAACGAGCCGCGGAGCCAGCGTCAGGCATTGACCGAGGTGCTGGCCGCCGGGGGCTACGAACCGGTCGCTGTCCGGGCGATCCCCATGCCGGCCCTGCGCGGTCTGGCGATGGTCAATCCGCTGATGCGGGAGATCGCCGAACTCTCCTACATGTGGACGCGGCCGTACGTGCTGGATTCCTCACGCACACAGCAGACGCTGAACCTGCGGCCGACCCCATGGGAAGAGGTGTGCCGACGCACCCTGGCTGGCAACTGACAGGTCGGCGCCGGTCAGTTACGCCGACGGGTGCGTCATGTCGCCCGGAACCACCCAGGCGTCGAACTGCTCGCCGGTCAGGTCGCCGGATGCCAGGGCGGCCTCGCGCAAGGTGATGCCCTGCTTATGCGCCTTCTTGGCCATGGCGGCGGCCTTGTCGTAGCCGATGTGTCGGTTCAGCGCGGTGACCACCATCAGGTTCGAGGCGAGGTTGGCGGAGATCCGCTCCCGGTTCGGCTCGATGCCCTCGGCGCAATGTTCGCGGAAGGAGCGGCAGCCGTCCGCGATCAGCCGAATCGACTCCAGCACCGCGTGCGCCATCACCGGCTTGTACACGTTCAACTGGAAATTCCCCTGGCTGCCGGCGAAACCCACCGTGACGTCGTTGCCGAAGACCCGGGTGGCGACCATGGTGATCGCCTCGCACTGGGTCGGGTTCACCTTGCCCGGCATGATCGACGAGCCGGGCTCGTTCTCGGGAATGATCAGCTCACCGATGCCATTGCGCGGGCCGGAGGCATACCAGCGCACGTCGTTGGCGATCTTCATCAACACCCCTGCCAGCACCCGCAGCGCGCCGCTCACCTCGACCAGGGCATCGTGCGCCGACAGTGCCGCGAACAGGTTGCCGGCCTGGGTGAACTCCAAACCGGTCTCGTCCGAGATCCGCTGGGCGGCCAGCGCCCCGAAGTCGGGGTGGGCGTTCAGCCCGGTGCCCACCGCCGTGCCGCCGATCGCGAGCCCCCGCGCCCGGACGTCCGCGGCACGCACGCCGTCCAGGGCAAAATCGAGCTGGGCGACCCAACTGCCGATCACCTGACCGAGCCGGATCGGGGTGGCGTCCTGCAGGTGGGTGCGGCCCACCATGATCACGTCGTCGAACGCGGACGCCTTTGCGGCCAGCGCGTCGCGCAACTGGGTCACCGGGGCGTAGAGCCGCTCGTTGAGCTCACACACCACCGCGATGTGCATCGCGGTCGGGAAGGTGTCGTTCGAGGACTGGCCGCGGTTCACATGATCATTGGGGTGCACCGGCTTCTTGCTGCCCAGTTCGCCGCCGGCCAGCTCGATGGCCCGGTTGCTGATCACCTCGTTGGCGTTCATGTTCGACTGGGTACCCGAGCCGGTCTGGAACACCACGAGCGGAAAGTGCTCGTCGAGGGTGCCCGCGATCACCTCATCGGCGGCCTGCACGATCAGCTCGGCGATGGGAGCGGGCAGTTGGTTCAGTTCGGCGTTCGCCTCGGCGGCGGCTTTCTTCAGCACCCCCAGGGCCCGGATCATCGGGCGTCCCCACACGAAGGTGTCACGGCCGATGTCGAAGTTGCCCAGGCTGCGCTGCGTCTGAGCCCCCCAGTACCGGTCGGACTGCACCTCGATGGTGCCCATGCTGTCTGATTCGTGGCGCGTGCTCATGGTGTCGAGCCTATTGCCGAGCGCTACCCCGCGGGCCGTAAAACCGCGAGGACCAACGAAGCGCCGGGCTTCGTTGGTCCTCGCGATAATCTCAAACCCTCGGCGCTCCCCCCGTCGCGCACAACCCCCCGGGCTTGGCCAGACCCTATCTCCTCCCGTGCCCCCACACTGAGGTTCCCAAAGAGTGGAGCTGCGCATAATTGCGTAATTGCGCACCCGCCGGTCTCAGCGGTTGAGCGCCCGCAACTCCCCGATGGGGAGCTGCGCCGAGTCGGAGTACGACAGCGGGAAGCTGCCCGAGAACCCGTCGACGCTCCAGTTGACCACCCAGTTCGCGGTAGCCGTGACCGTGTACGAACCCTTGGGCAGGGACGGCTTGGCGTAGGTGTGACCGCAGGTGGGGGACGGCGTGCCGGCCTTCACCGAGTCGGTGTACTCGGTCATCGTCGTGCACGTCACGGTCGAACCGTCACCCATGCTGAAGGTGGTCGAGCGCAGGTCGGCGCTGAGGTTGAAGGTGAGGCCCTGCGCGGACGCGCTGGTCGCCTTATGTCGCGGGCCCTCGGTGGTCAGCCACACCGGAAACCCGACGGCCAGCATCTTCCACTCGTTGTTCATCGGGTCGGGGCTGAAGATTGGCGTCGCATCGGGGAGTTGCAGGCGGACGGCGAGAGTGCGTGCCAGTGCGGATACGTCGACCGTCGCGCTTTGCGCCATGGGCGTTTCTGCGGGGCATTTGACCCAGCGGGCTCCGATGATATTGACGCGGAGGCTGTCTTTCTGGGCCTTCGCAACGTCACCTAGCTGGCACAATCGAGCAGGTTCTGAGGAACTCGACGTCTTCCTTGAACCCAATCCGCTACCACGTGCCCCCTTGCTCGTACTATCTCCACGAGCACACCTCCCAGCACTTTCTCGGTAAATTCCGAGCACCCCCCTGCTCTTACCCTTGACCGTGGAGGACACCCAGTGATAGCCAGTCGGGCAGGGTGCCGCTTCAGCCTTCACCGCCTCTCCAAGTCCAGCGATCACAAGTGCCACGAACAGGCACATTGACGCTACCCTTCGCACGATTCACGCTCCTCTGACTCCATTGCGACCATGCGCAATGATTTCCCCACCTCGCCGAAGAAGACCGTTTCATCGCCAATGATGCCTCGTGATACCACCTTCCCCTTCCGAAGAATTTTGCTCCCTGTCGAGTCAATACAGAAACTCATTGCAACCACAGAACCCGACTTGGTAATCGTGGGCTTGCGCGTGGCGCTCTTGATGGTCGCTCCAGCTCCATCGAGCTCGAGCTGACGAGCCTTGAAGTTCACAAGCTGGTCGAGGATGTCTTGCTCGACTTCCTTGCTTCCAATGACCGCTTGGAGCCCCGGCGTCAGCTTGTCCGCTCCACCAGCGCGAATCACCTTCAAGAACTCAGCCTGGTAGGTCCGGTACACCTGCTCGGCTTCGGCGTACAGCGCGTCCTGGGCCTTCATCGTCTGATAGTCCTGCTCCGAGCACGGTGCCTCGGTTCCACCCGCCTCGGGCGTGCACAAGAACGTCGGCGACGGGCTCGGCGCAGGCGTCACGGGTGCCTGCGGCACGCAGCCCGCCAACAGTGCCATGGCCACCGCCGCCGCCGCCCCGCCACCTCGCATCATCGGCCTGCCACCTCCAGGAGATTCCGGTCAGTGTTACACGGCAAAAGAGCCGATCGCCCTCATCTCGGCACTTATCCACAGCACTCGCAGCAATACTCACCGGCATGATGAACCGCATGGCTGACGACGGCATGCAGCAGAGCCGCAGCGCGCGCCTGCTGACCGTGCTGATCGCCTTCGCCGCGAACCTGTTGATAGCCATCGCCAAGACTGTTGCCGCCGTGGTGACCGGCTCGGCCTCCATGGTGGCCGAGGCGTCGCATTCCTGGGCAGACACCGGTAACGAGATCTTTCTGCTGATCGCCGAGAGCCGTGCGGCCCGTCCCAGCGACGCCGCCCACCCCTTCGGCTACGGACGCGAAGCATACGTCTGGTCGATGTTCGCCGCGTTCGGCCTGTTCGCCGTCGGGGCCGGGGTGTCGATCTGGCACGGCGTCCAGCAACTCAGGACCGCGGACGACAGCGGCGACTACCTGATCGGCTACATCGTGCTGGGCATCGCCTTCGTACTGGAAGGCACCTCGTTTCTGCAGGCGTTGCGCCAGACCAAGAGAGAGGCGAAACGGCTGGGGCTGCGTCCCTTGCGCTACATCGAACGCACCTCGAACCCGACCCTGCGCGCGGTCTTCGTCGAAGACTTCGCAGCCCTGATCGGCCTGACCATCGCCGCCCTGGGCATGGCGCTGCACCAACTCACCGGAAACGCCGTCTACGACGCGCTCGGCTCGATCGTCGTCGGTCTGCTGCTGGTGGTGATCGCGCTGTTCCTGATTCGGCGCAACCGGGAGTTCTTGATCGGGCAAGTGGTGCGGCCGTCGATGCGCAACAGCGTGCTGACCAGCTTGCTGGCCTTTCCCGAGGTCGACACGGTGACCTTTCTGCACCTCGAGTTCGTAGGCGCAGACCGGGTGTTCCTGGTGGCGTCGGTCGACCTGGTCGGCAATCCGAACGAACGCGACCTGGCCCGCCAACACCAAGCCATCGAAGACCGGCTGGAAGCCCACCCGATGATCGAACGGGCCCTGCTCACCCTCTCTGCACCCGCCGCGCCGCCACTGCTGCCGGACGCTACGGCGCGAGACCCGCGATGGCCGGCCTGAACCCCAGCCGACGGTTCTCGCAACAGCCCGGCCGGCACACGTCGTACCACGGTCCGGGCATGGTGACCGCGGCCCGCTGAGCAGCCGGACGCCCCTCGACACGCTCGGCGACCAGGTCGGCCAGGGCGTCCACGAACACCGGGTGGACGCCGGGGGTGGGCGTGCGCCGCACCCACAGCCCCGCCTCGGTTGCGGTGTCGACGGCCTCGGTGTCGAGGTCCCACATCACCTCCATGTGGTCGCTGACGAAGCCGAGCGGCACCAGCACCACCCCCCGGCGCTCGCGCAACGCCACGATCGCATCGTTGACGTCCGGCTCGAGCCAGGGCTGCTGCGGCGGGCCCGAACGGCTCTGGTAGACCAGTTGCCAAGCCACCCCCGGCGCCGCCTGGCTCATCACGTATTCGGCGACGGCCCGATGCTGAGCCGCGTAGGCGCCCCCAGCGCCGAGGCCGAGATCGTGCGGGCCCGACAACGCGGCGTCGGCGTTCGGCACCGAGTGGGTGCAGAACAGCACCTCTACTTCTTCGGCCACGATGCCGTCCGACTCGGCCTGCGCGATGGCCGCCAGCACCCCGTCGATGAACGGCTGAACGAACCCCGGGTGGTTGAAGAACGGTCGCACCTTGTCGATCCGCAACTCGGCCTGCAGACCAACGTCCTGCAACGCGTCCGCCCAGTCTTCGCGGTACTGCCGGCACGACGAGTACGACGAATACGCACTCGTGGGAATCGCGATCAGGCTGCGATGACCATCGGCATATGCCCTGGCCACGGCATCGTTGAGGTAAGGAACCCAGTTGCGGTTGCCCCAGTACACCGGCAGCGGCAGCCCCCGCTCAGCGAGCCGTGCCTCGAGTGCGGCGCGCAGGGCGCGGTTGTGCTGATTGATCGGCGAAACCCCGCCGAAGTGCCGGTAGTGGTGGGCCACCTCTTCGAGCCGCTCGTCGGGGATGCCGCGGCCGCGGGTGACATTGCGCAGAAACGGAATCACGTCGTCTTGGCCCTCGGGCCCGCCGAACCCCGACAGCAGCACCGCGTCATAGCGGGTCGGCACCTCGACGTGCTTCGCCCCGGACGCCGCCCCCGCGGTTGCGCTCGCCACCAACGCCCCCTGGTCGTAGTACACCCCGCTCGCCGCCGGCGGCTTGCTGCCCAGCGGGCTCACGCCAGCACCTCCGCGACCTGATCGAGGGCGATCAGCCGTCCGGTGAAGAACGGCACCTCTTCACGTACGTGCAACCGGGCCTTGGTGGCCCGCAGGTCACGCATCATGTCGACCAGATCGGTGAGTTCATCGGACTCCATCGGCAGCAGCCACTCGTAGTCGTTGAGGGCGAACGCCGAGACGGTGTTGGCGATCACGCTGCGAAAGGCGGCGCCCTTGCGGCCGTGTTCGGCCAGCATCGCGCGGCGCTCGTCGTCGGGCAGCACGTACCAGTCGTAGGAGCGCACGAACGGGTAGACGGTCAGCCAGGTGCGGGCCCGCTCGCCACGCAGAAAGCCCGGCACATGCGCCTTGTTGAATTCCGCCGAGCGATGCACCCCCATCGCCGACCAGGTGAGCGCCAGCCCCGACAACTCGGTGCTGCGTCGCAGCCGCCGCACCGCGGCCTGCAACGCCTCGGCGGTGTCGCCGTGCAGCCACAGCATCAGGTCGGCGTCGGCCCGCAGCACGCTGACGTCGTACAGTCCGCGCACCACGACCCCGCCGGCCTCGACTCCGGCGACGGCCTGGGCCAGCGACTCGGTGCCGAGCGACGCGTTCGCGGCGGTCAGCGGATCGCGTCGCAGCACCGTCCAGACGGCGAACCCTGAGGGGCCCTGCTCACTCATCGATCACTCCTTGTTCTCATGCGTCGTTCTCATGCGTCCCCGAACGCTGCAACAACCGGACGGCCTCCGCCCGAGCCTGGGGGACGACCGCGGCCAACCCGACCCCGGCAACGCCGGCCCCGACCAGCCCGAGCCGAGCGGTTCGCCGCTCAGTCAACCACTGCCGCGCAGGGGCCAGGCCGGGCGTTCCAGCGGTCAGGATCGACCACGACGTGCGGTACACCGCGGCCGGCGGCGGCACCGGACGACCCAGCAGGGCGACCGCGTCGCGGTGGGCCAGCCGGGCCAATTCGGCCTGATCGAGCCCGGCCGTCGCCGGCGCCTGGCCGCGCCGTCCGTACGACAGCCGGAGCACGTCTCGACCCTGCGCGGCCGCGCGCAGCCAGGCCCACTTCGCCGTCGAGTGGGTGAGCGCCTTGGCGACCACGCCGGGCACGCCGGCCCCGACCAGCACCCCGGTGCCGCGGGGCTCGTCGCCCCGCAGCGCGGGAGCGTCCAGCATCAGCGTGATCACCTCGACGCGCGTCGTGGACGGGCTGACCGGCGCGCCGAGCAGCCGGGCGGCCACGTCGAGCGGCACTGCGAGCACCAAGGCCGGGGCGCTGAGCTCTCGCCGAGAGGTACGCACCCGCCACGTCGTGCCCTCATCGACGACCGCCAGTGCGGGTTCGTCGCAGGCCAACTCGAATCGTCCGGTCTGTTCGGCGGCGCTCACCAGAAGGTCGCCCAGCACATGCATGCCGCCACGAATGCCATGCACCGCCGCGCCGCCCGCCGACGCCCCCGCCGCGGCCCTTTGGACGGCTTCGCGCAGCGGTACGCCACCCGCGACCTGATCGGCCAGCCCCGGAGCCAGCTCGGCCAGCGTCACCCGCTGCGGGTCGGTGGAGTAGACGCCCCCGACCAACGGCGTCACCAAATCGTCCAGCACCCGCTGGCCGTACTCGGCGCGCACCAGGTCGGCGAAGGAGCCGGCCCGCTCGGGGCGTCGGGCCGGCGGTACGTCACCCACCACGGCACGGACGTCGGCCGCCTCGATGTCGCTCGGCAGGCCGAAGACCAACCCCTTGGGAATCGGGTGCGCGCCGTCGGTGGCATGCAGCCAGGCCCCGAGCGGGTTGGGGTGTTCGATCAGGTCGGACGCCCCCAACTCGGCCAGCAGCGCCGCGACCGCCCCACCGCGCACCGAGTAGCTTTCGGCGCCCACGTCGAGGGCGAGTCCGTGCAGGTCGGCCCGGCCGAGCAGCCCGCCCGGCCTACGCCAGGCGTCCAGCAGGGTGACGCTCCAGCCCGCCCGGGCAAATTGCCAGGCGGCCACCAGCCCCCCGGCTCCGGCCCCCACCACGATCGCGGCACTCATCGGCTGTGCACGTGGTCGACGATCCGGGTGAGCACCTCGGGGTCGGTGTCGGGTGGAACCCCGTGGCCCAGGTTGAAGACATGCCCAGGCGCTGACTGACCGCGCCGCAGCACCTCGTCGATGGCGTCGCGCAGCACCGGCCACGGCGCACCGAGCAGGGCCGGGTCGAGGTTGCCCTGCACGGCCGGTCCGCCGATCCGGCGGGCGGCCTCGTCGAGCGGCGTTCGCCAGTCGACCCCCACGCAGTCGACGTCGAGGTTCAACTCCCCATAAAGTTCGCCGGCCCCGACGGCGAAATGCACCAGCGGCACCCGCCGCCCCTGCTCGTCGACCAGGTCGCGAACCGCATCGAAGGTGGCCCGCGAGGTCGGTGCCACCTGGGCGGCATAGGTGGCGGCCGGCAGCGACCCCGCCCACGAGTCGAATAACTGCACAGCGGACGCTCCGGCCAGCACCTGGGCGCGCAGGAAGCGTCCGGACAGCTCGGCGCACCAGCCCAGCAGCGCGGCCCAGGCCGCCGGATGCCGGTGCATCATGGCCCTGGCCGCCAACTGGTCTTTGCTCGGACGACCCGCCACCAGGTAGGCAGCCAGGGTGAACGGCGCCCCCGCGAAACCGATCAACGGGTCGCGGCCCCCGTGCAGCAGCCGCAAACCCGCCACCGTCCGCGCCACGGCCTCGGTGATCGGCGCCAGCGCCTCACCGAGGGCCTCGGCGGGGTGTTGCGCCACCAGCGCCTCGACGGCCCCGGGCGAGTCGACCGGCGTTGCGAACACCGGGCCCACGCCCGGCTCGATGTCGACCGGCACCCCGGCGAGCTTGAGCGGCACCACGATGTCTGAGAAGAAGATCGCCGCGTCGACGCCGTGCCGGCGCACCGGCTGCAGGGTGATCTCGCTGGCCAGCTCAGGGTCGAGACAGGCATCCAGCATGCGGGTTCCGACCCGCAGGGCGCGGTACTCGGGCAGCGATCGTCCAGCCTGGCGCATGAACCAGACCGGGGTCACCGCAGGCCGCCCGCCCCGGTAGGCGGTGACCAGCCAAGAATCTTGGGTGTCTGAGTTCAACGGATGGGTGGGGGCCAGGTGGACTACGGACACGCCCATCACCCTATGCCCGGGCATCGACCCGCACCGGCCAACCGCGCAATCAACCGCCGGGCGGCCGGGCAGGTCTATGCTGGCGCGGTGCTGTTGTGCCTGACTGCGAGCCACCGCACGCACGACTTCGCTGTTCTCGAACGGCTGAGCGCGTCGTCTGGAACGGTGCTTGCCGAGAAGCTACTCGCCTGCGACGGTGTCGCCGGCGAGATCGTGCTGAGCACCTGCAACCGCTTCGAGATCTACCTCGACGCCGCCGAAGCGGCTGTGCCTTTGGTTGAGCGGCTGCGCGGCGATCTGCGGTTGCTGCGCGGTGAACAGGCAGCCCGGCATCTGTTCGGGGTGACTACGGGCCTGGAATCGGTGGTGATCGGTGAGCCCGAGATCGCCGGGCAGGTGCGCCGGGCACTCAACCACGCCGAGAGTTCCGGCACCGCCAGCCCGATGCTGCAGCGGGTCTTCGCCGATGCCCTGCAGACCCGGCGCAGCGTACGCAGCCGCACCGGGCTGGGCTCGGCCCGTCCGTCACTGATTCGGCTGGCCCTCGACCTGGCCTCGCACCGGATCACCGACTGGACCGTCGTGCGGGTGCTGCTGGTCGGCACCGGACGCTACGCCACCTCGTGCCTCGAGGCGCTGCGCGATCGCGGCGTCGCCGACATCACGGTGTGGTCGCCGTCCGGGCGCGGTGACGAGTTCGCTCGCAGGCACAGGCTCAGCCAGGCCCGCGGCCACGCCGTCGCCGCGACGGCAGCGCGGGTGAACCTGATCGTTTGCTGCACCACCAGCCCCGACATCGTGGTCGGCCCGGCACTGCTGGACGGCTCATGCCCGGTCACCAGCCACGTCGCCGACCAGTGCCCGGTCGGCCAGGCCGAACAGCACACCCGCCGCCGGCTGATCATCGACCTGGGCCTGCCCCGCAATGTCGACCCGCTGGTGGCGGAGTTGCCCGGCGTCGAACTGCTCGACCTCGAGGCGATCAAGCTGCACGCCCCGCTGCAACACCTGGCCGTGACCGACGACGCCCAGGCGCTGGTCCGCGAGGCGGCCGCCGCCCATGCCGAGGACGCCGGCCCGATCGGCCCCGCCGTTGCCGCGCTCCGCGCCCAGGTCGGCGACGCGCTCGAGGCCGAGATCGCCCGGGTGCGGCGCCGCTACGACCCCGAGACGGCCGAACGCACCGAGGCCGCACTGCGGCATTTCGCCGGCGTACTGCTGCACCGTCCGTCGGTGCGTGCCCGAGAACTGGCCAGTTCGGGCCGCCGCGACGAGTTTCTGGACGGCCTGCACGCCGTATTCGGCATCGAACGCCCGGCCTGATCAGCTTTTCAGCCTGACCAGGCTGCACCCTGCGCGGCGGACGCGGCCCGCCGGGGTCCGCCCCACGTCATAGACTCAGCCAAGTGAGCGCTCAAACTCCCGCTTCGACGCAACCGGCCGAAGGCATCCGTATTCTCTACGCCGGTGCCGCCATCGTGGCGTGCCTGGTGGGCGTCTATTTCATTCGCGACGTGGTGGCACCGGTCTTTCTGGCGATCACCCTGGTGTTGACCGCACGTCCGTTGGTGTTGTGGCTCGACAGCCGTCGCGTGCCCAAGCTGGTCAGCACGCTGATCGGCATGGTCGTGGTCTTTCTGGTGCTGCTGGCCATTCTGTTCGCCGTGGTGGTGGCGATGATCCAGTTCGTGCAGGCCATTCCCAACTATGCCGACCGGTTCAACGTCATGTACCAGCAAGCCACCGAACAATTGCTCGCCCTGGGCGTGAGCCAAGACATGATCAACCAGTGGCTGAGCACCTTCGACTACACCCGGCTGCTCGGCTACCTCACCGGCGTGATGAGTTCGGTGCAGTTCTGGGTGACGTTCCTGGGCTCGCTGTTGCTGTTCGTCGCCTTCGTGGCGGTCGACCTGACCGACACCTCCGAGCAGCGTTCCAAGCTGGCGGCGGTGCGGCCCAACCTCGCCGCGGCCCTGCTCGACTTCTCCTGGCGGGTGCGCAAGTACTGGGTGGTCAACACGATCTTCGGCCTGTGCGTGGCCGTCATCAACATGGGCATTCTCACCTGGCTGCAGATTCCGCTGGTGCTCACTTGGGGCATTCTTGCCTTCGTCACCGCCTACATTCCCAACGTCGGCTTCATCATCGGCATGGTGCCGCCCGCGCTGATGGCGCTGCTGGCCCGCGACCTGCAGACCATGGTGATCATGGTGGCCGCATACCTGGTGGTGAACTTCGTCGCATCGATGGTGATTCAACCCAAGGTGACCGGCGACGCGGTGGGGCTGAACATCACCACCACGTTCATCTCGCTGGTGTTCTGGTCGATCATCATCGGCCCGCTGGGCGCCCTGCTCGCGGTGCCGCTCACCCTGTTCTGCAAGGCGGTGCTTTTCGACGCCGACCCCAAGACCCGCTGGCTGTCGATCTTCATGGGCGGCAACCTCGACAGCATCGGGGTCGAGACCGAGGCGGCGCTACCGGCGCGCACCGAAGCCGAGGAGCAGACCGGGGACAACGCCGGCCTGTCCTGACCCTTCGAGGGCGCTGAGCTCAGTACCGATCAACGCAGCCACCGCTGGTTGAGTTTGTAGAAACCCCCTTGTGCCAGTGGCATGTGTGAGGTCTCGACAAGCTCGACCGGCGGAATACGCGAGGTCTCGACAAGCTCGACCGGCGGAATACGCGAGGTCTCGACAAGCTCGACCGGGGGAATGCGCGGGGTCTCGACAAGCTCGACCGGCGGAATGCGCGAGGTCCCGACAAGCTCGACCGGCGTTTCCTCAGAACTCGCGGAGTTGCTCGATGAGTTCGAGCAGCGCCCGATCTTCCTCGCTGTACACCGGCAAGGGCTCCAAGAGCATTTCGACGTTCAGCGCCTTGAGCACCTGCAGCACCTTGCTGAACTCAGCGCCCGGCGTCCGGCCCTTCTCGAGCGAACTGAGCCAGCGCGCCGAGACGGCCGCCATCTCCGCGAGCTGTAGTTGCGTGAGCCCGGCCGACCTTCGGAAGTGCCGGACGGCCCGGCCCAACTCGTCCATGCTGCGGACAGATTCAACGGTCACGAAGGGTGATCGTATGTGTAGATCGCAAAACCTGCACATACGTTCCTATTTTTGCCTGCTCAGTATGTGCCGGGTCGGTGCAACCGCCCAGGCTTGCGGACGGGTTTGAGGTACCAGCGGCAGATCCGAGTGCACTCAAAGCACCCCGCGGCGGTGGGCCGACTACCCTGGCGGCATGCCTCCGCTCAGACTCGCGGCCGTCGGCCTGCTGCTCGTGCTGGTGACAATCAGCCTGGGCGGGTTCACCTTGTCACTCGACCTCCTGGGCTGGCTGATGATCGTGGGCGGTACCCACACGTTGGCCGAGGTGAACACGTGGTTCACCTGGTCGCGCAACCTGGCCGTGGCAGCGTTGGTGCTCGAGGTGGTGCTGTGGATCTCGCCGCTGCAACTGCTCAGCATCCTGGCCGGAACGCTCAGCCGGGTGGCGGTGCTGGCGTTCGCGGTCTGCCTGTGTAGCGCGTTGTTGCAGCGACTGGGCCGCGGCGACAAGGCGTACGCGGTCACCCTGCAGGTCCTGCGGGTGCTGATCCCCGCGGTCACGCTCGCCGGGGCGGCGGTGGCCGTGCTCGATGTTCCGGTCGGGGTGCCGGTGGGCTTGTTCTACCCGGTGCAGGTGGCCGGCACAGTGGTGCTGGCGGTTCTGATGTGGTTGCTGGGGTCGCGGCACTCGTTTACCCACTGAGCCCCCCCAGACCCGGTCCAACAGGTACGGACGCCGGGCCGAAGACCTCACCGGCCGCCAATCCTGTCCGCGCCGCGTGGCATTGTGGTCGGGTCATGGCAGGCGACGTCCTCGATCGGTTCTCCCCGGCCACCGCGAGTTGGTTCCGGGGCAGCTTCTCCGCGCCCACCGCGGCCCAGGCGGGCGCGTGGGAGTCGATCAGTTCAGGCCAGCACACCCTGGTCGTGGCGCCCACCGGTTCGGGCAAGACTTTGTCGGCGTTCCTCTGGGCGCTCGACCGGCTGGCCAGAGAACCAGCTCCTGACAAGCTGAAACGCTGCCGGGTGCTGTACGTGTCACCGTTGAAGGCGCTGGCCGTCGACGTGCAGCGCAATCTACGCTCGCCGCTGGTCGGCATCGGGCACGAGGCCGCCCGGCTGGGGTTGCCGGCGCCGAGCATCACCGTGGCGGTGCGTTCCGGCGACACCCCGGCCGACCAGCGGCGCACGTTCACGCGCGAGCCGTCCGACATTCTGATCACCACCCCCGAGTCGCTTTTTCTACTACTCACCTCGGCCGCTCGGGAGACCCTCACCAACATCCAGACCGTGATCGTCGACGAGATCCACGCCCTGGCCGGCGGCAAACGGGGCGCCCACCTGGCCCTCTCTCTGGAACGCCTGGACGTCCTGCTGGAACGCCCCGCGCAGCGGGTCGGGTTGTCGGCCACGGTGCGTCCGATCGACGAGGTGGCGCGCTTTCTGGCCGGCGGGCGTCCGGTCACCATCGTCAACCCGCCCAGTGAGAAGCGCTGGGACCTGTCCGTCGTGGTCCCGGTGCCCGACCTGGGCGCGCTCGGCGAACTCACCGACGACCTTTCCGGTCCGGCCGCCGGCGACCCGCGGCGCACCTCGATCTGGCCGCACGTCGAAGAGAAGATCGTCGACCTGATCGCCGCACACCGCTCCACCCTGGTGTTCGCCAACTCGCGAAGACTGGCCGAACGGCTCACCGCCCGGCTGAACGAGATCTGGGCCGAGCGATCCGCCGCTCCGTCGGTTGAGCTCGTCGAAACCCAGCTCGTCGAAACCCAGCTCGTCGAAACCCAGCTCGTCGAAACCCAGCTCGTCGAAACCAATCCGGTCGCAACAAGCCAGGGTCTCGACAAGCTCGACCGGCGAGTCCGGACGCCCGCGGAAGTCATGGCCCAGTCCGGCCAATCCCAGGGCGCCCCGCCACTGCTCGCCCGCGCCCACCACGGCTCGGTGAGCAAGGAGCAGCGGGCCCAGACCGAGGACGACCTGAAGGCCGGCCGGCTGCCCGCCGTGGTGGCCACCTCCTCGTTGGAGCTCGGCATCGACATGGGCGCGGTCGATCTGGTCGTCCAGGTCGAGGCGCCGCCGTCGGTGGCGTCCGGGCTGCAACGGGTCGGACGCGCCGGCCACCAGGTGGGCGCGACCTCCCGCGGGGTGCTGTTCCCGAAGTTCCGCGGCGACCTGGTGCAGACCGCGGTGATCACCGAACGGATGCGGACCGGCGCCATCGAGGCGCTGCGGGTGCCGTCCAACCCGCTCGACGTGCTGGCCCAGCAGATCGTCGCCATCTGCGCCCTCGACTCGATCACCGTCGCCGAACTGGAGGCGCTGGTCCGGCGGGCGGCGCCGTTCGCCGGGCTGACCCGTCCGGTGCTCGAATCGGTGCTCGACATGCTGGCCGGGCGGTACCCGTCCGACGCGTTCGCCGAACTGCGGCCCCGGCTGGTCTGGGACCGCAGCGCCGACACCCTGACCGGACGCCGCGGCGCCCAGCGGCTGGCGGTCACCTCCGGCGGCACCATTCCCGACCGCGGCATGTTCGGCGTCTTCGTCGCCGGCGAGGGGGTCGGACGCCGGGTCGGCGAACTCGACGAGGAGATGGTCTACGAGTCGCGGGTGGGCGACGTGATCACCCTCGGCACCTCCACCTGGCGGATCGAGGACATCACCCACGACCAGGTGCTGGTCAGCCCCGCTCCCGGCGAACCCGGCCGGCTGCCGTTCTGGAAGGGCGACACCCTGGGCCGGCCCGCCGAACTGGGCAGGGCGCTGGGCGCCTTCGTCCGCGAGCTCGGCGGACTCACCCCCGAAGCGGCGAAGCAGCGGGCCAGCGCGGCCGGCCTGGACGCCTGGGCGGCAGACAACCTGATCGGCTACCTGAGCGAGCAGCGCGAGGCGATCCCGCAGCTGCCCAGCGACACCACCATCGTGGTGGAACGGTTCCGCGACGAACTGGGCGACTGGCGGGTGGTGATCCATTCGCCGTTCGGCGCCGGGGTGCACGCCCCGTGGGCGCTGGCCATCGCGGCCCGGCTGCGCGAATCGCACGGCGTCGACGTCCAGGCCATGCACGGCGACGACGGCATCGTGCTGCGGCTGCCCGACGTCGGCTGGGCCGAGGAGGGCTCCCCGGTACCCGACCTGATGGACGCCGTGGTGCTCGACCCCGACGAGGTGTCCGGCCTGGTCACCGAGCAGATCGGCTCGTCGGCGCTGTTCGCCAGCCGGTTCCGGGAGTGCGCCGGGCGGGCGCTGCTGCTGCCGCGACGCCGTCCGGACAAGCGGCAGGCGCTGTGGCAGCAACGGCAGCGGGCCTCGCAGCTGCTCGAGGTGGCCGCCCAGTATCCGAGCTTCCCGATCGTGCTGGAGGCGGTGCGGGAGTGCGTCCAGGACGTGTTCGACGTGCCGGCGCTGGTCGAGTTGATGCGATCGATCGCAGCCCGCCAGGTGCGCACCGTCGAGGTGACCACGCCGCGTCCGTCGCCGTTCGCCGGTTCGTTGCTGTTCGGCTACGTCGCCCAGTTCCTCTACGAGGGCGACTCGCCGCTGGCCGAGCGGCGGGCCGCAGCGCTCACCCTCGACCCCGCCCTGCTGGCAGACCTGCTCGGCACCTCCGACGGTTTGGCGCTGGCCGACCTGCTCGATCCCGACTCGCTGACCCGGACGGAATCCGAGCTGCAGCACCTGGCGGAGGGACGCCGGGCCCGCGACAGCGAAGACCTGGCCGACCTGATCCGGATGCTCGGTCCGCTCGACCTGCCCGGACTGCAGGCCCGCAGCAGCGAACCCGACCAGGTGCCGCATTGGCTGGTCGGGTTGACCGAGCAGCGCCGGGTGATCGAGGTGCGCATCGCCGGCGGCACCCGGTGGGCGGCCGTCGAAGACGCCGGACGGCTGATCGACGCGCTGGGCGTCAGCGTTCCGGTCGGCGTCCCCGAGGTGCACCGGGCTCCGGTGCCCGACCCGCTGGGGGATCTGGTGCTGCGTTGGGCCCGCGGCCACGCCCCGTTCCTGGCCGGCGACGTGGCCGGCTGGCTCGGCCTCGGGCCGGCGGTGGTGCACGACGTGCTGCGCCGGCTGGTCGCTGAGGGACGGCTGGTCGAAGGCGACCTGCGACCACCCGGCTGGCTACCGCCGTCCTCGCTGGTCGAGCGTGTCGAGCTCACGTCGGCCGAGCCTGTCGAGACCCTGGTTTCGACACGCTCAACCAGCAACGGCGGTCTCAGCTACTGCGACCCTGGCGTGCTCCGCGTACTCCGGCGCCGTTCGCTGGCAGCGCTGCGCAACGCGGTCGAACCCGTCCCACCCCGCCAGTTCGCCCGCTTCCTCAGTCAATGGCAGGGGCTGCGAACGCCGCTGTCCGGCACCGCGGGGGTGCTGTCAGCGATCGAGCAACTGGCCGGTTACCCGGTACCGGCCAGCTCACTGGAGTCGCTGGTCCTGCCGGCCCGGGTGCGCGACTACCGGCCGGCGATGCTGGACGAACTGCTCGCCGCGGGCGAGGTGGTCTGGCAGGGCGCCGGTGCGCTGGCCGGGACGGACGGCTGGGTCAGCCTGCACCCGGCCGAGCTGGCGCCGCTGACCCTGCGCCCGCCCGGCGAGGTGCCCGGTGAACTGGCCGGGCGGCTTCTCGAAGCGCTGGCCGGTGGCGGCAGCTATCTGTTCCGCACCCTCGGCGAACGTGTCGAGACCACCGACACCGAACTCAGCGAGGCGCTGTGGCAGTTGGTCTGGGCCGGTCACCTCAGCAACGACACCCTGGCACCGCTACGGGCCCTGTTGAGCGGTGGCCGGGCCAGCCTGAAGGCCCGACCGGCGCCCGCCCGCGCTCGGTTCGGACGCCGGCACCTCCCCCGCGGCCCACTACCGCGGCCGTCAGGCCCGCCCGAGGCGTCCGGACGTTGGGCGCTGCTGCCCGACGTCGAGACTGACCCGACGGTGCTGGCCGCCACCCGCGCCGAGGCGCTGCTCGACCGGTACGGCGTGGTCACCCGCGGCAGCGTCGCCAACGAAGAGGTGACCGGCGGGTTCGCCGGCGCCTACCGGGTGTTCAGCGCGCTGGAGGAAACCGGCCAGGTGCGCCGCGGCTACTTCGTGGAGGGCCTGGGTGCCGCCCAGTTCAGCGACCGGCACGCCATCGACCTGCTGCGCGAGACCCCGTCCGCGCCGGGCGCGATGGTGTTGGCCGCCACCGATCCGGCCAACCCGTACGGCGCCGCCCTGCCCTGGCCCGCGCGGGCCGAGGGCACCAAACATCAGCCCGGACGCAAGGCGGGCGCCCTGGTCGTGCTCGCAGACGGCGACCTCACCCTCTACGTCGAGCGGGGCGGCCAGCACGCTGCTCTCGTTCACCGACGACGCCGACTCGCTCTCTGCGTCCGCGCAGGCGCTCGCCGAAGCAGTGCGCGCCGGTGTGCTCGGCAAGCTGACGGTCGCCAAGATCGACGGCGCCGACGTGCTCGGCTCTGATCATGCACTGGCTGAGGCCCTGGCCGCAGCCGGTTTCCGATTGACCCCGCAGGGTCTGCGGCTGCGCCGGTAGGGCAGAACCTCCGATGTGGTCGAATACCCGACATGACCGCATCGTTGTGGGCGACGGTCGGGGTCTCCGTCGTCGGGATCTGCGCCGGGATCGCGATCTGGCTGATCTCCCGGATTCCGCAACCCGAGGACGCCCGGGGTGAGCTTGACCGCGGCCTGGAGCTCATCGAGATCGCCATGATCAGCGGCGGCACGGCGCGCGCGGTCGACGCCCAGGTGGTCGACCTGGTCGAACGCGGGCTGCTGTGCGCCGACGGCGGCCGATTGTCCGTTTCGGGACTGCCTGCTCCCGAGGGGGACTACGTCAACGCCATCACGCTCAACACTGTGGTTGAGGGTGCCGACAGCCTCGATTCGCTGCGCGGCGGGGTGGGCGAGTTCGGCCGTTTCACCACCCTGCTGCGGCTCACCCGGCGCCGGCTGATCGTCTCACCGGACCGGGTGGAGGTGGCGCCGGCCATGCTGTGGGCGCCGACGATGGCCGTGCTGTTCCTGTGCGCCATCGGCGGGATGCTCGCCCAAGGCACCGAGGTGCCCGAGCTTCCGCGCTGGGTGGCCCCTGTCGTCTCGATCGGGGCGTGCGTCGTCGTCCCCTTGGTCCAGTTGTGGCTGTGGTGCCTGCAGCCCGGCTACCGCGGGCCGGATCCGCGATCGCGGCTGGGCCGCGACGTCATCGACGAACTCGCCGCCGGGGTGGGTCCGGAGACCTCCCAAGCACAGCGGGTGGCGATCGGCGGGTTCGCGGCGATGACCGATCCGGCGCTGCGGCAGGCGATCATGGGTTCGGCGTCCGACAGCAAGTGGGACGCCCGGCCGTGGCGCAAGCGAGTGTTCAGGGCGAACGCCGAGAATCGCTACCTATGGACGCCCTGACCCGCTGCGGAGCTGGGAGAACTGTGATCGACGGCGCCTGCAAACACCGGACCCGACTTTCTGCAAACATCGGCCTAGGATTCCTGCACACATCGGCCTAGAACACCTGCAAACATCGGCATTGCGGTACCGTGGCCCAACCCTCACCACCGATGACGGCACCGTCACCTGTCCGTTCAGCGCGCTCGCACCGTAGTCGCGACCGCCGCATAGAGTGAGGCGATGGTGCAGCCCGTCGGCCGTTGCGTACTCACCACCGGACGTGCCCGATTCGGGAACCGCTATGCCCGAGGGTGACACGGTCTGGCGTTCTGCACAGCGCCTCCATCAGGCGTTCGCGGGCGAGCCGCTGACCCGCAGCGACCTGCGCTGGCCAGGGATCTCCGCCCTCGACTTCACCGGTGCCACCACGCTCGAGGTGGTCAGCCGCGGCAAGCACCTGCTGCATCGGGTCGATTCCGGGCCCGCTGGGCGGCGTCGGGTCAGCGCCTCGGCATGCTGGACGTCGTCCGCACCGAGGATGAACACGCCCTGGTCGGCCATCTCGGCCCGGACGTCCTCGGCCCCGACTGGGACGCCGCACTCGCCGCGACCAAGCTGGCGGCCCGCGCAACTCATCGATCAGGGATTCTTGAGCGTCGAGCAACGCGGAAGGCACCCGGCCAACGCGCTGAAATTTCCTGCCTCGATCCACTGGTTGCGAATCGAAGACGTCCTTCGAGGTGCAGCCGCTTCTGGGCAACTCGCCATCTGGCTGCGGCAACCCGGCTATCACGGCCCAGACCCTGAGGTTGACCCCGTAACCCGGACACCGTCTTGGCGGGTTCCCTTGTCGGAGACCGCCGGAGAGGATGTCCTTGATGGGAACTTCGAAGAAGCGGAAGAGTTACACCCCGGAGTATCGGCGTGAGGCTGCGCATCTGGTGATCGACACCGGCCGCACGATCGCGGCGGTCGCGGCCGAGATCAACGTGGGTGCGCAGCTGTTGGGCCGTTGGGTCCAGGCCGAGCGGGACCGGATCGGTGCGCCGCCGGAGGCGCCGTTGGACGTGTCGGAGCGGGCCGAGCTGGAACGGCTGCGGCACGAGAACACCGAACTGCGGATGGACAACGAGTTCCTGGGAAAAGCCGCAGCCTTCTTCGCGGCGAAGAACACTCCCGGCAGGAGTGCTTCGAGGTGATCGACGCGGAGAAGGCGAACTACACGATCAGCCGGATGTGCCGGCTGCTCGGGGTTGACCGGCGCCGCTACTACGAGTGGTGCAAGCGTCGTCGCGGCGGCCCGACTCGCGCCGAGCAGCGGCGGGCCGAGCTGACCGGCAAGATCGTCGAGTTCCACAAGGCTTCCGATCACACGTATGGGGCGCCGAGGATCCGCGCCGACTTGCAGGAGGCTGGGGAGACGGTGTCGCGCAAGACGGTCGCGAAGCTCATGCGGCAAGCCAAGATAGCCGGGATCAGTCCCGGACCTGGCATCCGCCGACCACGGTGCCCGGCCCGAACCCCGACCCGGCACCGGACCTGGTCAAGCGCCACTTCGACAAGGGACACCGCGATGTCGCCTGGTTCTCCGATATCACCTACCTGTCCACTGGCGAGGGCTGGGCCTACCTGTGCGCGGTCCGTGACGGCCACACCCGCCGGGTCCTGGGCCGTGTCATCGCCGACCACCTGCGGGCCGATCTCGTCGAGGACGCGCTGCGTCAGGCCGTCGCTCTGCGCGGTGAGCTGCCCGGGAAGGTGATCTTCCACGCCGATAGGGGCTGTCAGTACACCAGCCAGCAGATCGCCGAGGTGGCCGGCCAGCTCGACCTGCTGCGCTCGATGGGACGCACCGGGGTGTGCTGGGACAACGCGGCAGCCGAGTCGTTCTGGTCGACGCTGAAGAACGAGTACTACCACCGGCACGTGTTCGCCACGATCGTCGAGGCCCGCCGCGGCGTCTATGCCTGGATCGACGGGTTCTACAACGCCCGCCGGCGCCACTCCAAGACCGGCTACCTCAGCCCACTACAGTACGAACACCACCTGGCCCGACAGACCGACCAGCCGGCCCTCCAGGCCGCCTGACCAAACAACCACCTGTCCGGATTTTGGGGTCAACCTCAACCCGCGGTCGCGGGCCTGGAGGTCATCGACGGACTCGCCGCCAGGATCGTCCCCAATACCACCCAGGCACACAGCCGGTCGCGATCGGCGGCTTTGCCACGATGACCGATCCAGAACTCCGTCGCGCGATCATCGGCAGTGCTTCCAGCAGCGCGTGGGACGCCCGGCCGTGGCGAAAACGGACGTTCAAACAGAACGCCGAAAACCGATATGCGTGCAGCGTCCCGGGAACGCTGATTCTTCACTGGTCCAGCTTGTCGAAGCCTCAGAGGGAGTGCTCCCACTAGGGGTTTCGACGTAGCTCAACCAACGCTGGTCGAGCTTGTCGAGACCTCAGACATGCCGCTATGGCAAGGGTTTCGACGTAGCTCAACCAACGCTGGTCGAGCTTGTCGAGACCTCGGATATGCCGCTGTGGCAAGAGTTTCGACAAGCTCAACCAACGCGGAACTACGAAATCTTGAACTTCACCGACACCGAACCCTCGACCACGCCGGGGCCGGTGAAAACCTTGCGCGAGGTGGTGGTGCTGCTCTTGCGCGAGTAGCTGAATGTCTGCGTCACCCGGTCATTGGGTCGTACCGAGGCGAGTTGGTCGATCAGGTCGTCAAAGCTTGAGGCAGCCGGCACATACAGGTCATCGCAGTCCTCTTCCTCAATGTCGCAGCCGGATTCGTCCGAGGGTGACGAGTAGCGCAGCAAGCCCGTCTTGATGGCCTTGCTCGACAGCGTGACCGACCGGGCCGGCCCAGCCACAGTGACCTTGCCCGCCTTGCCGTTGACGGTGAGCCGGTAGAGCGGACGCACTGCGTACGTGCCGCCGTGCTTCAGCGTCTTGCCCGACAGGCTCACCCAGGTGAAGCCCTTGCGATACTGCACCCCACTGGGCTGGTAGCTCAATGCGTCAGCGCTGACCAGCGTCACTTTCATGGTGATGCCGGTGATCTCAAGATCGGTGAAACCGTTGTACAGCAGGGCATACACGTCATTACCCACGTCGTAGGCCGGGTAGGCCGCCACCACGTCGGTCGCCGCGTAGCTCTGCCGCTTCTTCAGGCTGCCGGTGACCCCGTCCGAGGTGCGGTAGTTGATCGTCCAGGAGAACCGCAGCGTGCCTGCGTACAGGTTGTCGAGGTCTTCGATCACGGCATTGCCCACCAGGTTGGCGGCCACGTCCGGGCCGGCATCGGGCAACACCACCGTTGAACTGCGCTGCTGGACCACCTTGCCGCCGGCGTTGTGCACCGTGAGCGAGACGGGGTAGCCGGTCACCGCGCCAGCCGACCCTTTGATACCCGCGAGCCGATCCTGGGTAAACATGCCCAGTGGGCTGCCGATCGTGGTGACCTGCTTGTACGAACCGATGATGCCGGTGGCGTCCGGCACGATCAGCGCGGCACTGGCGTTGGCCATGGCCAGCGTGGTCTTGCCGGCGAAGTCCATCGGGTGCCCGAAGGCCCACACGTCGCTGCCGCAGATGGCGGTCACCGTACCGATGGCACCCATCAGCCCGTCACCGGTGCTGTATACCGCGGCGACGTTGCCGCCGGCCACCAACGGCCGGCCGACCGCGTCGCCGACCCTCTTCTTGACACCGACCGCGTTGAACGCCTTGGTGCGCAGCCGGGCCGCGGCAGGGCTGCTGTTCTTGGGCACCCGGGCGAGCAGCGCGTTGGTCAGCTTGCTGCCTTGGGCCGAACCGACCGCGACGTTGGCCAGACCCACCTGGCGCAGTGCGGTGGCGCTGCCCAGCGCCTCGGTCTGCGCGCTGGTCTTTCGGCCGGACGCCGGCGTTAGGTTCTGCCGGTTCACCCCGACGGTCAGCGGGGCGTCGGCCAGTGTCGATCCGATCTTCTTCATGTACTCGGCGGGCGTCACCCCGGCCACCGGCAGGTTGTCGTAGTTGAGGCTGTACGACACGGCACCGATCAGCGAGCCGTCGGCGGCATAGACCGGCGAACCCGACATTCCGGCCCAGATGCCAGCCGGCTTCAGGCCGGCGGTGCCGTCGATCACCGGGCTGCTCAACTGGAACAACAGCAGGTCTTTGCCGACACCCAGCCCGTCGGCGATGTAGCCGAGGTAGCTTCCGGAGAAACCGGTCGGCGTGGTGCCCTGGGTCACACTGAGGCCGGTCACCGCCGTGCCCGCGGGGTACGCCTCGACCTTGGCGACGGTGGCCATCGGGGTGCTGCCGTCGGCGCAGAAGGCCGCCGTCGCAGCCCTGGCCTGGGTGGACGCCGCGGCGCTGCCGGTGGCGATCAATGCGGCTGTTGCCGCGAAGCAGACGCCCGCTCGTAAGCAGGATCGTAGGGTCGGTAGCTGCATCGGTGCATCGCTTTCTGCTCGTCGGCCTCAGCCGCAACGGCCGGGTCGAGGGTGCGATTGTCGAAAGCGCTTCCCGGACGTCAACCTGTGCACCTACTGTGCCCGCGGAGGTGCTTCAGGCAACGCCGGTGCCGAATCTTCAGTAACTCTTCAGGTCTCGCCAAACTGGCCGACGATGCTCAGCCGGCGGCTTGCGCGAACCGCGCCAGCAACTGCGGCCACGCGGTGAACGTGCCTCTGGCTTGGGCGTTCAGTTCGTTCCAGCCGTCGTGTTCGAAGGTCACATGAGTGCCCGCATCGGACGGCACGAACGTCACCCGCACCACTGAGGGCACCGTCCGGTCTTGGGCCAGGGTGAAGCTGAACGCCACCTTGGCAGGCGGATCCCAGGCGATCACCTCGCCCCAATCGTGCTCGCTGCCGTCGGTGTGCCGCTCGGTGATCTGACCGCG
Organism: Micropruina sp.; assembly: GCF_047602085.1. GTDB lineage: Bacteria > Actinomycetota > Actinomycetes > Propionibacteriales > Propionibacteriaceae > Micropruina. Next base: position 332,845 of record NZ_JASGID010000002.1, on the reverse strand, counting down.
CATGCGCGGGTCGATCGTCACCGTCTCGTAGGTCTCGGGGCTGCCGGTGTAGGCCGGGTTCCACCACTCGCCGATGCGAGCCGTGAAGACGTCGAAGGCGTGGCCGGGGGTGCAACTCAGGCTGAACTCATGCACGATCGGGCTGGTGTCCATGCCCGATCTTCGCATGCGCCGCCCCACAATGGACCAGTGCCGACCGGTGATCTCTGCTGGCGCACCACCGACTCGGGTGCCGAACTCGCCTTCAGCGACGAGGTGGTGATCAAGCGCCACTCGCCCCGAACACGACCCGACGCCCTCGAACGCCGACTCGCTCTCGCCGCGGCCCACCCCGACTTCGTACCCCCCGTCACGGCCGAGGTACGCACTGATCCGGACGGCCGCGCGGTGACCGTCTGGCCCCGGGTGCGGGTGCTCGACCCCGCCGATTCGCACGTGCCGTGGGCCGAGGCCGGACGGCTGTTGGCCCGCCTGCACCGCAGCCCGGCACCGGACGAGCTCCCCACGCACGGCTGGCCCGACCGGCTGGCCCGCGCCCGCGCAGCGGCCCCGCCCGAACTGGCGGCGCTGGCTGAACGGCTCGGCGCCGAGGCGTCCAGACGCCCCGAACCCGCCGTGCTGGTGCACGGCGACTGGCATCTGGGCCAACTCGGTGCGTGGCGCGACGGGTGGCGCCTGATCGACGTCGACGATGTGGGCCTGGGCGACCCGGCGTGGGATCTGGCTCGTCCGGCCGGCTTCTGGGCCGCCAGGTTGCTGGGCGACGCCGACTGGCTGGACTTTCTCGACGCCTATCGGGCCGCGGACGGTCCGGCGGTGCCGCGGGGCGACCCCTGGCCGGTGCTCGACCTGCCGGCCCGGTGCGCCGTGCTGGTGGCAGCGGTGCGCGCACTGCGCTCGTCCGAGGTGCACAGCGATGGCACAGCGCACGCACTGGTTTCGGCTTGTCGCCGAATGGCACAGTGAACCCATGACCTCGAACCCGAACGACCCGCTGCCCCGCTACGAGCCGTATCAGGCCGGGGGCGCCGCACCGGCCGGCTACACCTGCCCCAAGTGCGGCGGCAGCATGCGCACGGTGGACCGCAACGGCATTCACATCGAGCAGTGCCTGAACTGCCGCGGCGTGTTTCTCGACTTCGGCGAGCTCGAGAACATCACCCAGCTCGAAGCCCGGTTCGTCGCCGCCCCGCCGCCGCAGCCGGGTTACGGCTACGGCCCCGACTGGGGGCACCGCGGCGGCAAGCACTACCGCCGGCAGGGCCTGGCGGGTTTGTTCTTCAGCAGTTGACGCCCGGCCAGCCCAAGGTGGCTCTGCCCCGCCGGCGTGCTCTTCGGCTCGACCCTGACCACGTCGGACGACTGAGACCCATCCGCCCCGTGGAAGACCCGGTGGTGCGCCGATCGGGCCGCGCAGCCCCGCTCCGTTTGGTCGGGCCTGCGTGTTACCGTCGAAAGCATGGGGGCACCGAAGACAACGATCGCGTTGCTGCTGTCCGCCCTGCTGGCCGGCTGCAGCCCCGGCGCCCCCGACTCGCAACAGAGCCCCACGCCCTCGCCGGCCGGAACCACCGCGACGGTGCAACAGGCCACCGTCAAGGGCACCGTGCGCACCAACAAGACCACGCCGCTGTCACTGCGTGCGCAGCCCTCGACGGCGAGCAAGCGGCTCACCCGCATACCGCACAAGACCACGATCTCGCTGGCCTGCAAGACCATCGGCGACACCGTCAGCAACGGCGTCAAGGCCTCGAACGTGTGGAACAAGGTGACCTACAAGAAGCGAACCGGGTACGTGGCATCGGTCTTCGTCGACGGCGGCGACTCGGCCGCGCTGAGCCTGTGCCAAGACAGCACGGGCACGCCGAGCCCCTCGGCCACGGTGCGTCCGCCGAATGTGGAGGCGGCCATCGTCAAGGTGGCCCGCAGCCAGCGCGGCGTCACCGAGAAGAAGAACAACTGCAACCCCTACGGCGGCTGCATGCCGTGGTCGTCGCTGTTCGCCACCTGGGCCTGGAACAAGGCCGGCAACGTGGTGCCGCGGTTCTCGTTCTCGGGCGACCTGTTTGCCTGGGGCGAACTGCACAACCGTTCGCATTCGGGCACTGACGGGGTCGGCCCGGGTGACCTGGTGCTGTTCGGCACCAAGCCCGACAACCCGAAGACCTCGACCCGGGTCGACATCGTCACCGAGGTGCTGGCCGACGGGCGGCTGAAGGTGATCGGCGGCGACTACAAGGGCAAGGTGGTCGAGCGCACGGTGGCGCTCAAGGGCATCTACGGCTGGGTCGACGCCTGAGGTCACGCGGCAGGAGTCGTCTGGGTGGATCGGACTAGTGGAGTGTCGCTCCTAATAGTTTGGTAATGGGTGGGATTGGCTTGTCCTGATTGATGCTTGATCGGGAGGAGTCGTATCGTGCCCAGGCTGAAGGATCATGTCGTCGCGTTGACGGCTGAGGATCGTGTGAAGCTGACGAGGGTCGTGTCGCGGGGGACGCATCCGGCGCGGATGATTGCGCGGGCGAGGGTTCTGCTTGAGCTGGATGAGAACGCGAGGGTCGTGCCGGGTCGGCGGGTTGTCGCGGAGCGTGTCGGGGTGTCCGAGCAGACGGTGTATTTGATCGCGAAGCGGTTCGTCGAGTCCGGTGGGGATGCCGATGAGGTGATTCGCCGCCGCAAACGGGTCACGCCGCCGGTGCCACCGAAGGTGACCGGGGATGTCGAGGCGCGGGTGATCGCGCTGGCGTGCACGAGACCGCCGGAGGGGTTCGACCGGTGGTCGTTGCGGCTGCTGGAGAAACACGTGGCCCTTACCGACGGGCTGCCGCCTCTGGATCACTCCACGATTGGGCGGGCCCTGAAAAAGGGGGGCTTCGTCCTCACTTAAAGAAGTGCTGGACGATCCCGCCGAAAGCCAACGCCGAGTTCGTGGCGCGGATGGAGGATGTTCTGGAGGTCTACCACCGGCCCTTCGACCCGGCAGTGCCGGTGGTGTGCATGGACGAGAAGCCGTACCAGCTGCTCGGCCACGCTCGTGACCCGATCCCGGCGCGCCCCGGCCACGATCTCAAAGAGGACTCGGAGTACGTCCGTCACGGCACCTGCTCGATCTTCGTCTGGGTCGAGCCGCTCGCCGGACACCGCCACGTCGACGCGAAGCCGCGGCGGACCCGGATCGACTGGGCCGCGGGCGTGGACCGGCTGCTGACCATGGACTACCCCGACGCCAAACGCGTCGTCCTCGTCATGGACAACCTCAACACCCATACCCTCGGCTCGCTCTACGAGGCGTTCGAGCCCGCGAAGGCCCGCGCTCTCGCCGAACGGCTCGAGATCCACTACACACCCAAGCACGGCTCCTGGCTCAACATCGCCGAGATCGAGCTGTCCGCCCTCAGCCGGCAATGCCTCACCCGCCGCATCGACGACCTCGACGTCCTCAACGCCGAACTCGCCGCCTGGCAGAAAGCGACCAACGACGACCAACGGCAAGTCGACTGGCAGTTCACGACAAACGACGCCCGCATCAAACTCCGACACCTATACCCAAATATTTAGACACGACACACTACTAGACTCCTGCTGCGGCGGCGAAGCCGTGACCTCCAGCCAAGGAGCCTCCATGCGGTTCGACTTCGTGCCCGGCGGCAACTCGACCATCGGCGTCGAGTGGGAACTCGCCCTGGTGGACGCCCAGTCGCTCGAACTCGTGCCCCGTGCCCAGCGCGTGCTCGACGGTGTGGACGACCCCAAGAGCGGCCCGATCCGGCGCGAGTACCTCACCGACATGATCGAGTTGGTCACCGGCGTGCACCACCGGGTCGACGAGGCGATGGACGAGCTGCGCGGCCACCTGCAGCAGGTGAACGCCCTGGCCGGCGACGACACCCGGCTGCTCGGCGCCGGCGCCCACCCCACCTCGCTGGCCGCCGACCAGGAACATTTCGACTTCTGGCGCTACAACGTGGTGGCCGAGCGCAACGCCTACTGGGGCCGGCAGATGGCGATCTTCGGCACCCACATTCACGTCGGCATCAACCATCGTGACAAGGCCCTGCCGATCACCTACGGCCTGGCCCGGTTCTCGCCCTATTTCATCGCGCTCACCGCGTCGTCGCCGTACTGGGAGGGTGCCGATTCGGGCTATGCGTCCCAGCGCACCATGGTGTTTCAGCAACTGCCGACCAACGGCCTGCCCTACCCGATGGACACCTGGGATCAGTTCGAGCACTACGCCACCGAACTCGAAGCGGCAGGCATGATCACCACCCCGAACGAGATTCGCTGGGACGTGCGGCCATCGACCTTCGGAACGATCGAGAACCGGGTGCTCGACTCGGTGCCGACCTTCGCCGAACTGGCCGCGATGACCGCGCTCACCCAGTGCCTGGCCGAATACATGTCGCGTGAACTCGATGACGGCCGAGCCATCGCCCGGCTGCCGATGTGGTTCATGAAAGAGAACAAGTGGCGGGCCGCCCGCTACGGTCTCGACACCGAAGTGGTGACGCCGCGGGTGGGGCAGAAGCTGCGTCCGATGCGCGAGGGCATTCTCGACTGGCTGAACCGGCTCGAGCCGATCGCTGCCGAACTGCACTGCGCCGACGAGCTGGCCTTCGTCAACGACCTGTTGGAGCACGGCCCCAGCTATCTGCGGCAGCGCGCCGCGGGTGGCCCGGCCCAGGCGCTGCGTCAGTTGGTGGACGAAACCGGAGCGGACCGTCCAGCCTGGGGCTAACCTTCTGGCCGTGAAACCGTTCGTGCTGCTGGCCACCCGCGACCACGACAAGGCCGCCCGCGACGAGTACGAGTCGGTGCGCGGGCACGCCGGCCTGGCCCACCACGAACTGGTGCACCTGCGGGTCGAGGCGGGCCCGTTGCCGCGGCTCCACCTTGAGGACTACTCGGGGGTGTTCCTGGGCGGCAGTCCGTTCAACATCTCCGACGCGGTGAAGTCAGACCTGCAGCTTCGGGTCGAAAGCGACATTCGCACCGTGGTCGATCAGATCGTCGACGCCGATTTCCCGTTTCTGGGCATGTGCTACGGCATCGGCACCGTCACCGCGCACCTGGGCGGCACCGTCGACCGCAGCTACGGCGAGGGGCTGGGCGCCATCGAGGTGCGGCTCACCGACGAAGCCATCGGCGACCCCCTGCTGGACGGCATTCCCCCCTCGTTCTACGCGTTCGTTGGCCACAAGGAAGCCTGCAACGGAGTGCCGCCGGGCACCACCCTGCTGGGCACCGGTGCCGCCTGCCCGGTGCAGATGTACCGGCACGGCCGCAACGTGTACGTCACCCAGTTTCACCCCGAACTCGACATCGAAGCACTCAGCCAGCGAATGGCGATCTACCGCAACGCCGGCTACTTTCACCCCGACGACTACGACATTCTGGTCGAGATGGCCCGCACCTCGGGGGTGGCCGAGCACCCGCACCGGCTGCTGCGCAATTTCGTCACCCGGTACGCGACGGACTGATTCTCGTCGGTCGAGCTTGTTTCGTCGGCCGAACTCGTTTCGTCGGTCGAGCTTGTCGAGACGTCGCTACCTCTGCGCCAACGCGTTCCGACCAGCTCAACCAGCGGTTGGTCGCCTTGATCAGCCCCTCCAGAGCGCCCTACGGCACCACGAGGTCGGCGTACTCGGGGTGCCGTTTGACGAAGCCGACCACGAACGGGCAGGTGGCACGAACCCGCCAACGGCCGTCGGCGCGCACCTGGTCGAGGGCGGCCTTGACCAGGCTGCTGCCCAGGCCTCGTCCGTGGTAATCGGGTGAGACTTCGGTGTGGTCGAAAGTGGCCACCCCGTTCGACAGGTCGTAGTGGGCCACCCCGGCCAGCTTGTCGTCGAGGCGTAGCTCGAAGCGCGACTTGCGCTGGTTGTGCTCGATGGTCTCGCTCACGGCGCCCTCTCATGGGCCGGGTGCGGCGGCCCTCGCCCGGTGGGGTGGAGTGCAGCCGACGATACAATCCCGAGACTTGCTCAGGTGCGGGATCTTCCCGCAACACCCTCAAGGTTGGGGGCTCTTGCCGGAAATCCCCCAGCAATGAGGGCACCAGCGACCGGGCCACCTCGACCACGGACTGGTTACGGATTCAGCAACGCGCAGAACGACTCGTAGTGGTCGGCGGTGTAGAACCACACCGTCGGTTCGGCCCCGAGTCTCGCCTGGCCGCCGGTGATCAGCCGCCGCGGGCCGGGAAAGCGCTGCCCGGGCGCCTCGACGGTGTACTCCCGGTAGAAGCCGTTCGGCTGGGTGGGCAGCAGCCCTTCGCGGTTGCCGAAGATCCCGCCGTCGTTGCGCGGACGCAGGTAGGGCCCGTTGTTGCGCACAGCCGCCACGGCCTGCCCCACCTCGGCTGGCACGCTGCCACAGACCGGCAGCCCGGACGCCGAGCGGCTCACGGCCGGGCCGGCCGACGCCCTGGTCTCGACCGAAGCGGTGCCGCCCGACGGTGCCGCGGTGTCGGCCGGCCGGTTCGACACGAGCTGAGCCAGACCCAACAGCGCCAGCAACACCAGCCCCACCACGATCAGGGTGCGCCGGCGGGCAGTGCTCATGTCGGGCACCCGTCGACGAACACCAGGGTCTCGAACAGTCGGTCGTCGGGGTCGGCGCCCGCGCCGCGCCACAGCCGATCGGACCCGTCGGCCAGCACCTCCACCAGCCGGAACCAGCCGTGCTGGTCGTTCAGCACAAGCCCCTCGGGGTGCGTCCAGGCCAAAACGATGCGCGGGGTGTGTGGCCAGTAACGGGCGAGATCGCCCAGGCTGTCGGCCAGGGCGTCCAGGTTGCGGCCGGCGCTGGGCGGCAGCCGCAGGGCGGACGCGACCGCCGCCTGGGCGGCGCGAAAATCGTCCATCGTCTCGGTGTCGACGCCCACCACGGTGTAACCGGCGTCGCGGCACAGCGCCAGCAGCTCGTCGGCCCGGCCGGCGTCGGCGAACAGCATGCGACTGCCCTCCAGGCCGAGCTCGTCGGCCAGGCAGGTCCAGGGCAGCGCGGCGGGGTCGGTCAACGGTCGAGGAAGCGGTCCAGTTGCACCCGGCGGTCGGGCGAGGCCTCGTCGGTACCCTTGCGCACCACCAGCACGTCGCAGGGCGCATGCTCAACCACCTGGTTCGACACCGACCCCATCAGCAGCCCCTTGAACCCGCCGCTGCCGCGGGTGCCCACCACCAGCAACCGCGCGTTGACAGCAGCCTTGAGCAGCTCCCGTCCGGCCGGGCCGTGCGGGGTCTGCAAGGTCACGGACACGTCGGGGTACTCGGCAACCACCGGCTGCACGTCGCCGGCCAGCCGCTCGCGCACCACCGCCTCGAAGTCGTCGGCCGGCGGCACGTAGCCGGGCGACCAGGTCGACGGACGCGGCGCGGTGCTGATCGACCACGCCCTGATCACGCACACCTCGGCCTTGAGCTGCCGGGCCAGCCACAGTGCCTTCTGCAGTGCCAGCCGGGAGAAATCGGAACCGTCGTTGCCGACGACGATGGGCAGTTGGGCGTCCATGCACCGACTCTAGTGGTGTGTGACCGGCGCAGCCGTGTGCTCGGGGGTGCCTGCCGAAGCCCTGGTCAGCCGAGCAGCCTTCTCGGGCGAGCCAGGCCGAGTTCGGAGCGTCCGGACTGGTGGCGCTGGCTATTCCGCTCCAGTACGCTATTGGTCTACGTTTTTTCTCGCTATTTCTTATCTCTGCCGCAGCAATATGCGCTGATTCTTGATCTGACCGGAGGATTACCATGACGGATCGCACGGGTATCAGCCCGGCCCAGCAAGCCGCCATAGCCCAGGCCGAGACCTGGGGAGCGCACAACTACCTACCGCTGCCCGTGGTGATCGAATCGGGCGCGGGCGCCTGGCTCACCGACATGGACGGCAACCGGTACCTCGACTTTCTCTCGGCCTATTCGGCGGTCAACTTCGGCCACGCCAACCCGGTGCTCACCAAGGCCGTCGCCGACCAGTTGACCAAAGTGACGATCACCTCGCGCGCGGTGTTTTCGGCCAGCTACGGCCCGTTCGTGCAGGCGCTGGCCGAGCTCTGCGGCAAAGACATGGTGCTGCCCATGAACACCGGCGTCGAGGCCGTCGAGTCGGGCATCAAGCTGGCCCGCAAATGGGGGTACGAGGCCAAGGGCGTGCAAGAGCGCCACGCCACCATCATCGTGATGGCCAACAACTTTCACGGCCGCACCACCACCGTGATCTCGTTCAGCAACGACGAGGTCGCCCGGCATAATTTCGGCCCGTACACCCCCGGCTTTCGAATCGTGCCATTCGGCGACCTGGCCGCCGTCGCCGACGCCATCGACCACGACACCGTCGCGGTGCTGGTCGAGCCGATTCAGGGCGAGGCGGGCGTGGTCGTGCCCCCGGATGGCTTTCTGCCCGGGCTGCGCCGGCTGTGCACCGAGCACAACGTGCTGATGATCGCCGACGAGATCCAGTCCGGCCTCGGACGCACCGGGCGCACCTTCGCCTGCGATCACTACGGCGTGGTGCCCGACCTGTACCTGCTGGGGAAGGCGCTCGGCGGCGGCATTCTTCCGGTGTCGGCCGTGGTCGGTAACCGCGACATTCTCGGCCTGCTGCACCCGGGCCAGCACGGCTCCACCTTCGGCGGCAACCCGCTGGCCGCCGTCGTCGGGCTGGCCGCGGTCGAACTGCTGCAGACCGGCGAGCCGCAGCGGCGCTCGGCCGAACTGGGCGAACACCTGCACCGCCGCCTGGGCGCGATGATCGGCAACGGGGTCGAGGCCGTCCGCGGCAAGGGGCTGTGGGCCGGGGTCGACATCGACCCCCACCTGGGCACCGCACGCGGCATCTGCTACAAGCTGCTGCGCCGCGACGTGATCGCAAAGGACACCCACGCCAAGACCATCCGGCTGGCACCCCCGCTGGTCATCACCCGCGCCGAACTCGACCAAGCGATCGACGCCCTGGCCGACGCCCTGGCCGAGGCCCTGGCCGAGGCCCACGCCGGCACGTCCTGACGCCGTCCGCCGGGCGGTCAGACCCGATCGGGGCGCCAACCGTTCTTGAGCAACTCGGGGCGCAGCAGGAGGTCGAGCCGCTGCGGGTTCACTGCCTCGGGCCAGGTCCATCGGACGACCGCCCAGCCCTGTCGCCTGAGCAGGGCCTCGCGCCGCTTCTCGCGCATCACCACGTCGGCCGCGGTCTCACCCGGGGCGAGCAGGTCGCCGTACTTCACCTTGCCGTCGAACTCCCCCAGTACCTGCCACAGCGGCCACCCGAAGTCGGCGCGGTAACGGACGCCGTCGATCTCGACCTCGTACTGCAACTCCGGTTTGGGCAGCCCGAGTTGCCACAGGCTCACCCGGCTGACCGACTCACCGGCCGACTCGCTGCCACCGTCCGCCTGTTCGACCACCACCCGAGCCTGCGCCAGGCCCCGACGACGCGGCGCAGCCGTCAGTTGTGCCATGAGCTGCTCGCGGCTGAGACCCTTTCGCAGGGCAGCATCCGCCGCCGCCACGGCCAGCCCGAGCTCAGGGACGGTTCGGGCCAGGTCGAGTACGGTGCGCGCGAGGGTCGTCCGCCTGATTCGGGCCACGGTCTCGACATCACCGGCGCCCAGCGGCGTTCGGTACTGGTGCACGCTCTGCCCCAGCCGACCCCCGCCCTTGCCCGGACTGGTGTAGGTCACCCTGCCGAGCCAGGCATTGCTGACCGGCAGGCCGTGCAACACTGCGGCCGACAGGTGGCTGATCACGGCCCCCGGCCCGAGTTGCGGCGCCGTGGCCGCGATCAGGTTCCGGTGCCGGGCCAGGCCCTGGTCGGGTTCGGTCAGGTAGGCACCGCGCCGCAGCCGGTGCAGTTTCTCGTCACGCAGCATGCGGCGAATCTGACCCTGGCCGATTCCCTTGGCCTTGAGTTCATGGGTGCGCACCATAACCATCACCCGAGTGCAGCAGTTTCCCGCCCACCACGGGCCACTATCCACAGGCCACAGCAACATTCGCCGGGACAATTTTGACGTTGCGCACCCTGTGGCTCATTGCGCCGGCTGCACCATGCGCAATGAGGCACACCCTGCGCAACGTGCGGGCGGCGTCAGGGGCGGCGTCAGGGGCGGCGGGTTAGCCAGGAGAGCAGGGCGGACATGAGGAGCAGTGCCGCCGCGGTGGCGAGCAGTAGGGGTGCGGCGTCGAAGGGCTGCGGAAGGGCGTCCGCGGGCATGGCTGATGGTGTGGCGGACGGCGTGAGTGCGGGGACGGCCTCGGGGGCACGTCCGGCGCCGAGCTTGCTGCGGTCGAGCTCGATCGGCGCCGAGCACAGGGTGGTGGTGAGCGTGTCGTTGTCACCGTGCGCGAACACCAGCACGTGGCCGCTGAGCTGCAGGCCGCAACTGGACTCGCTGGCCGACGAACGCACCACCAGCTTTGCCGGCAGGTTGCCCTTGTACACCCGGGTGATCGCGATCGTGTAGTCGACCGGATCTGCATAGAACCACCCGGTCGGTTCGCCCGAGGGCGACCCTTGGGCAGACGAGAGCACCTCACCCTCGAAGACCGCCGACGCCGCGGAAACCGCCTGGGCTGTGTCGAGGCCGGCGCACGAGCAGGCACACGCCACCGGGACGGGCGCAGCCACACCCAGCGACACAGTCATGACAACGACCATCACCAGACGCAGCACCGTTTGCATCGGTTCATGATGCCGCTTGGCCGGGCCGGATTGAAACCTCGATCCACCGATGGGCGGCGCAGCCGGCGCACCTGGTTGGGGTCGCGCCGTAGCCGTAGGCGCGGATCGGTGAATCGAGGCTACAACAGCGAAGCGGCCCGATTCCTCCCAGTCGGGCCGCTTCGGTGGACGATCTCAGGCCTGCTTGGTGGCCGAGATCTCGATCTCGAGGGTGACCTTCTCGCTCACCAGCACGCCGCCGGTCTCGAGTGCGGCGTTCCAGGTGAGGTTCCAGTCCTTGCGGTTGACCACGGCGGCGCCTTCGAAGCCGATCCGCTCGTTGCCCCAGGGGTCGGTGACGGCGCCCTGGTATTCGAGCGGAATGGTGACGGGGTGCGTCGTGCCCTTGATGGTCAGGTCGCCGGTCACCTCGACCACGTCACCGTCGATCGCGAACCCGGTGCCGGTGAAGGTGATCTCGGGGAACTGCTCGACATCGAAGAAGTCAGCCCCGCGCAGGTGGCCGTCGCGGCCCTCGCTGCGAGTGTCGATGGAGTCAGCCTTGACGGTCACGTTCAGGCTCGAGGCGGACGGGTTGGCCCCGTCGACAGTCGCGCTGCCCGACACGTCGGTGAAGCTGCCGCGCACCTTGGTCACCATCGCATGGCGGGCGACGAAACCGAGCTGGCTGTGGCTGGGGTCGAGCACATAGGTGCCCTTGAGATCGGCGAGAGTGCTGGGCAATGCGGTTGCAGCCATGTGAAGTGCCTCCTGGAATGGTACGGAGAAGTACTGCTTGAAATCTCAACTACACCTGTAGCGTAGCACGGTTGATTGATTTGTCAACCAAACTGCGCCATCGGCCTGCCCCGGACGCGCACCCTGGTCACAGCGCGGGTATCGCGTACGACTACGTGCCGAAGGACCGGCGCTGACACACTGGTGCCCATGGCCCGCTCACCGATCGCCGGCACTCCACGCCCGCGCCGCGGACGTCCCACAGTGCCGACGGTGCGCGTCGAGCATCCGCACGAACCGGTGGCCGACGGCCGTCCGGCGCCCCGGAGCACGGCGGCCGAGCACGCGTTCTTCGTCGAGGAGTTCCGGGGCGTCACGATCGTGATCGCACTACCCCTGCTGACCGACGACGCGGTGGCCGGCCTGGCCCGCTCGATCGCCGGTTTCGTCGGCGGCGACACCCGGTTCGTGCTGGTCACCCGCGACCACGACGCTGCGCAACGGCTGGCAGCGGCGGTCGGCACCGCCACCGTCGTGGACGCCCCGAGCACCTGGTCGTCCGATGAACTGGCCGCGCTCTGGATCGCCACCACCGACGCCCGGGTACTGGTGGTGGTGGCCGCGGCGACGGCCGTGGCGGCGGCCCGCGTGGCCGCGGGGCTGGGTGCGTCCAAACTGGTGCTCACCGACCCCGAGGGGGGCTGGGGCGACCCGCCGCGCAGCTTCGCCGAACTGCGCGTGCACCGCAGAGCGCTGGAGCGGGTGCTGGCCGACCGGCACGACCCGCTGCTGCTCGAAGCCATCGAGACGGCCCTGCGAGGCGGTGCCTTCTCGGTCAACCTGTGCCGGCCCGAAGACGTCGAGCTCGAGCTGTTCACCTTCGATGGTGCCGGCACCCTGATCACCCTGGCCGGCTACCTGCAGGTGACCGACCTACGCGTCGACGACCTGCCGGCCGCCGAAGAACTGGTCAACCGGGGGGTGGAGGCAGGCATTCTCAAGCCGCGCACCCGGCAGCAGATCGCCCAGATGATGGTCGGCGGGCTGGGCGCCCGGGTGATTCGCACCGGTCACCTGGCCGGCCTGGTCGGCCTGGAGGTCGACGCCTACGGGGCGGTGAGCGTGGGTGAGGTGAGTGGGCTGATCACGGTCAGCGAGTTCTCGGGCGCCGGGGCCGGCGGGCTGCTGATCAGCGCCCTGCTCAAGCGGGCTCTCGACCGCGGGCTCGGCTCGGTCTTCGCCGTCACCGTGTCGGACGACGCCGCGGCCTTCTTTCTGCACCGCGGCTTCACCGAGGTGAGCCGCAGCGAGGTGCCACCGGGCAAGTGGACCGGATACCACCCCGAACGGCTGGCCCGAGCCCGCTGCTTCACCTGGTTCCTCTGACCCCCCACACCCCCGCCCCCCGCCCCCCACCGGCGGACGTCCGCTCGACATTGCGCAGGTTGTGGCTCATTGCGCAGGGTTCACCATGCGCAATGAGCCTCAACGTGCGCAACGTCAACACCGCCCCGGCGCCTGTGGCCGAGGTGCTCACCAGCCGCCGCCACCGCCACCGCCGAAACCGCCGCCGCCGCTGAAGCCGGAGCCGCCGCTGGTGGCCGAGGTGGCCGACTGCATCGAGCTCGACATGGTGTCGGCAAGCCGGTCGAGCGACGAGGTGAATCCGCTGTTGAACATCGTGCCGTAGCCGTAACCGACGTACCAGGAATCGTCGGCCGCGTAGCGTCCCTGCGCCGCAAGCTGTTCGAAGATCCTCGCCCAGCGCTCGGCCACCCCGAAGACGATCGCGTAGGGCAGGTAGCGACTGAAGATGTCGACGCCCTCCTCGAATTTGATCTGCTCGGCCTCGGCGGTGGTCAGGTAAAGCTCGAACCCCTTGGCCTGGGCGAGCACGGCAGACCCGTCGGCGGTGCGCGAGCCGAAGCGGTTGCTCAGCATCAGCATCGCCACCCCGCAGGTCACCAGCGCCAGGCCGATCAACCCGAAGCCCAACAGGCCGAGCCCGAAGCCCAGCCCGCCGCCGAGCACGATCAGCCCGATGCCGCCCAGTGCCGCCAGTCCGCGGATGGTTCTCGGATTGCCGCGAAACCAGTGCAGTTCGTTCGTCACCCGCTGGTAGAGCTGCTCCCGGGTGCCCTCGAGCACCCCGGAATAGTCGCTGTCCTTGAGGTCCTTGGTGCTGACGGTGGGCCCGTTCTGAAACAGTTGCGACAACAGGTGGCCCTCGTAGCCGTTGACCTGATCAGGCCCCGGCAGCTTCACGAACCGCCACGTCTTCTTGCCCTCCTGCTCGATGCGCACGTGACCGCGCACAGCCAGGTCGATCATGGTGGCGGTGATGTCGACGTTGTCGGCCGTCGAGTCGGTCAGCACCCCGATCTCACCCGGACGGGCACCACGCGGCGGCGTGAACTGCACGGCCACCGGGGTGTCGTTGCCGCCGCGTCCGACGGTGACCTGCTGACCGGCGGCGGGTGTGACGCCAGGAGTCAGGCCCAGGTAGACCTCGTCGCGAGCGCCGCGGCGGGTGCGGCGCAGCAGGGCGCCGAGACCGACGGCGGTCAGCACGGCGGTGATGCCGCCGGTGACCGGCGTGACCGGGAACATGTTGCCGACCCACAGCCGCTTCTCGAGGTGGGCTTCGGCCCCGACGAACGTGCCGGCCGGGAAGCCGGCCACGATCTGCACCGGTTCGCCCTTGCTGACCGAGCTCTGGGTGAAGGTGGCCGTGTCGCCATCCGCCTGGTGCGAGGTGCACGGGTTGCTGATCAGGTCGCCCCCGGCGAAGCAGGCGGTCTTGGTGACCGTCGCCGGGCCGGTGAGCGTGACCGAGATGTTGCGAATCGGCACCTCCCAGCCGGTGCCGATCACGTTCCAGTTGAACTCGTCCAGCCCCGAGACTGCCTGCTTGGGTGCGATCAGACCGCGGACGGTGTAGGTGATGCGGTAGGTCTGGGTACCCGCCCAGGTGCGGTTCTCGTCGCCCACCTGAATCAGCAGGTTGCCGTCGTCCTGTTTGGTCTGCACCTTCGCACTCGCCCCGGACGGGCTGGTCACCTGACCGACGGTGACGTCGAGCATGCGCCAGTGGTCGGGGTCGTTGGCGATCTCTTGCCGCAGCGGAAGGGTGATGTAGGGGCCGTGGCCCTGGTCGCTGCCGAAGTTGAAATCGAAGTCGAGCGTGACGGTGGTGGTTCCGTTCTGCTCGGCGTCGGCGGTCACCGCGTAGCGGGTGATGTGGTCGTCGCCGGAGTCGGCGAGCGCCCGTGGCGCCGGCAGCAGGCCGACCAGAAAGATGCCGAGACCGGTGAGAACCACGAACGCGCGTCGCATGGCAGCAACGGTAACAAGGCAAGGGTCGGACGGGCCGCTACCGCGGAAGCCGACCTTTTGCGGTTCGCGCGACGGCAGCCAGCGTGAACGCGCCGGCCGGACGTCCGAGCCGCTCGAACAGTGCCCCGCGCAACCGCTCGCGCAGTTCGTCGCTCTGGGCAACCAAGTAGCTGCCGGCCGGGCCGATTCCGTGCTGCAGCCCCTCCCACAGCTCGGCGTAGTCGCGGTAGGTCGACGTGACCGTCAACGTCGTCTCGACGATGTCGGCGAAGCCGCCGCACGCCAGCCAGCCGGCGATCTCGCCGAGCCGCCCGAACCGCAGCACCCGGGCTTCGTCGGGCGCTTCCGGGTCGAGGGTGAGTGCGGCGTCCCAGAAGGCCCGCAGCAACTCCATGCCCTGATCGAAGTCCCAGACGCAGGCAGCCACCCGGCCACCGGGACGCACCACCCGAGCCAGTTCGGCCGCGGCCGCTGAAGGATCGCCGACGAAGTGCAACACCAACTGGGCGAGCGCCGCGTGCACCGAGTCGTCGTCGAAGGGCAGCCGTTCGGCGCTGCCCGCCCGCACGTCGACGCCGACGTTGCGCTGCGCACAATCGGCCACGAATCGCGGCGACGGGTCACAGGCCATCACGTTCGCGGCACCGACCCGGCGCACCAGCTCAGCAGTCAGCGCCCCCGGCCCGCAGCCCACATCGAGCACCCGATCGGCCGCTCCGCAGCCGACGAAGGCGGCGAACTCGACCGCCAGCGGTTTGGAATACCGGCCCATGTAGTTGTCGTAGGCCTCGCCCGCGACGTTGAACGCGCCAGCACCCGAAGGTTGCATCAGAACCTCCCTGCAAATCTCACTGGCGAAGCTAGACCCGCTGCAGGCTCGGGGCGAGTGAGTAGTTGTGCGTAGCGGGACGATCCCGCGAGGGTGACGACTTCGGGTCGGCGGCTCGGTGAGGGCCGGTGATTGCTCGGTCAGAAGTTCGTGAGCTCGTAGCCGTTGGCCTTGCAGCCGTTGCGAATCAGCGTGCGGCTCTCGGCCGGCACCTGGGCCGGGTCGTTCAGGTAGCTGATGGCCACCTCCAGCCACTGCTTGGAGTCGCCCGTCACCTGGCCGCTGTCGCGCAACTTCTCCAGCCCGGCCAACGCCACCTTGCCGGCCACCGAGCCACCGGCGGCCACCGCGTCCAATGCGGGGCAGCCCACCTTGTAGAGGTCGGCAGCGCTCACGCCGGCCTCGGCGCAACCGGTGAGGGCCAGCGTGCCGGCCGCCAGCACGGCGGCAAGGCGTGGTGCGGGGCGCGTCCGGAGCATGGGGCAAGTGTAGGAGCGGCAAACCAGCCGACGGTTTGCTAGCCGCGACGGGCTACGAAGGCAGTCGAGTGAGTGGCCGAGGGCGAGTGTGAGCCGAATCACAGCCATGTAGTTCTCCACAGGCTTGCGCACACCTGTGGACGGCTGGGGTGGGCAAGCGAGCCACCATCAGCGCGAATCGCTCGGCTTGGGTTTGATGGTCGGCATCTTGATGGTCACCTGCCCCGACTCCAGATCGTGCGGCCTCGGCCCCCACGCACCCTTTTCGTAGTCGACGGTGACCGAATTCTCCAGGTCGCGCTGCTGCCGGGCGTGCCGGACGCCCGGGTTGAACAGCTCGAAGAAGTCGCTCATCGCAACAGTCTACGCGCGGCGACTTGGAGCGTCACCCGTGGCTGCCCGGTCAGCCCGGGTCAATCGGAGCGTGGAAGAACGAGCACCGGCAGGGGCGCGTTCCGGACGATCTTGGAGGCGTGCGACCCGAGCAGCAGGCGACTCACGCCTGACGTGCTGGCACCGACGGCGAGCAGTTCGTTCGGGGCCCACTCCAGCGCGGTGATCGCCTGCTCCCAACTGCCACCGACTCCGACCACGATCGGGACGTCGGCCGGGTCGGCGACGGCCTCGACCAAGGCCGGCTCGATGTCGCCGCGGAGCCCGTCGATCCACTCCTGGACCACCAGATCCTCGGTGTCGGCCTCAATGCTCCCCGTGGCGGCGTTCATCGGACGCACCGCGAAGCACGCTACTCGCAGTTGCACACCGGCTTTCGCCGCCTGCACGGCAGCCGAGGTGAGCAGCCCGCTGTCACGGTCACCGCGGCCGAAGCCGACGCTCACCCGGCGCACTCGGGCGTCCGGTGCCGCGTGGTAGTTCGTCGGCGCGATCAGCACCGGCACGTCCAGGCTGTTCAGCAATCGGGAGGCGACGCCGCCGAGGCTGATCAACCCGTCGACACCTTGCGACGACGACCCCAACACCACGACGCTCGCAGCGCAGTCACGGGCGACCTCGACCAGCCCGGAAGCGACCGAGCGACCCGACTCGACGACATACCGCACGTCGAGGTCGTTCCCGATGCTTGCTCCAGCCTGCTGGAGGGCCGCCTCAGCCTGGGCACGCTGGAGGTCGAGGTATTCCCGGTCGGCGCCGAACACCTCGGGCCAGGGCTTTGCGGTGATCGATGCGACCACCAGGTCGTCGTGCAACGAGCGGGCCGCCATCGCGCCGAGCGCGAGCGCCCCCGCGCCGCGCTCGTTCGGGGTGAGGCCGATCAATACGGTCATCGAGAATCCTTCGCGAGATCAGACGGTGGCCGTGGACGACTGCACGATCACGTGAACCAGTGGGATGGTGGGGTTGGCTTCCCGGGCCCGATCGACCACGTCATAACGCAGCCAGACCGACTGATCGACAGGGAGCGTGCAGATCACCAGGCGATCGGGCTTGAAACTCTCCACAGCCTGCGCCAAGGCGCGGAGCGGACGGTAGTCGCCGGTGTCCCCGGCGGCGGTCAAGCCGTTCTCGTTGAGCAACTCCAGCGTCCGGTCGAGTCGTTCTTTGGCAGCCGCAGCGGTCGCCTCCCACAGGTAAACCGCACCCTGATGCATCGCCTGACCGGTGTCGATCGGGTTGGCCGGCACGCAGACGAAGTATTCGGCCTTGCCAGCGGTGTCGATCTGGCGGAGTTCGGCCAGCAGCTCCGGGCCTTCGACCGTCTCGTTGGCGAGTACCAGCACCCGCTGGGCCGGCGTCTCGGGTGCCGGCACCGGCGGCTCCACCGGGCCACGTTCGCGAATCCGCTTGGTCGCGAAGAAGAGCAGCACGACGACCGCCCAGGCCGCCAGGCTCAAGATGAGCTGAATGCGCGTGTCCTCCATCACGCCCATCTGGACCAGCACCGCCACGATGCCCAGCACGACCAGCACCGACAGCCCGGGGAACAGCCACATCTTGACGACCAGCTTGTCGCCGCCGGTCCGGCGCCGCAGCACGATCTGCGACAGCGCGATGAGCAGGTAGACGAACAGGATCACCGCACCCGACGAGTTCAGCAGGAACAGAAAGACCGTGTCTTCAGAGACAGCGGCGGCGATCACGCACAGGAAGCCGATCACCGAGGAGGTCAGGATCGCGGCCCGCGGGACGCCGCCCTTGCCGACGGTCATCAGACCGATCGGCGCCTCACGACGGGCGGCGAGCACGAACAGCATCCGGGACGCCGTGTACAGGCCGGAGTTCAAGCACGACAGCACCGCGGTGAGCACGACCATATTCATGATGTGGTCGGCGTAGGGAATGCCCATCAGCTTGAAGGCGGCCACGTAGGGCGAGGCGGCCAGTTCGGCCGAGTTCCACGGCATCATGACGGCCAGCAGGAAGATCGAGAACACGAAGAAGACCGCGATCCGCATGATGATCGAATTGGTCGCCTTGGCGATCGCCTTGCCCGGATCAGGTGACTCCGCGGCCGCGATGGTGGCGATCTCGGCGCCGACCATGGAGAAGATCACCACCACGATCGCCGCGAAGATCGCGCCCTGGCCGTTGGGGAAGAAGCCGCCGTGCACGACCAGATTGCTGAAGTCCATCGTCCGCCCCGGCCACAAGCCGGTCACGAACAGGGTTCCCAATACGAGGAAGATGACGATCGCGGCGACCTTGATGCCGGCGAACCAGAACTCGAACTCGCCGAACGACGACACCGAGAAGAGGTTGGTGAGCGTCATCAATGTCATCAAGATCAGCGAGAGCAGCCACAGCGGCACGTCCGGAAGCCAGTACTGCATCACCTTCGCGCCCGCGACGGCTTCGAAGCCGACCACGATGACCCAGAAGTACCAGTAGAGCCAGGCGACGGAGAACCCGGCCCAGCCACCCAGCGCATTGCGGGCATAGTCGGCGAACGATCCGGTGGACGGATTGGCTGTTGCCATCTCGCCCAGCATGCGCATGACCATGATGATCAGCAGGCCGGACAGCGCATAGGCGAGAAATGCCCCCGGCCCGGCCTTGCCGATCACGACTCCCGAACCCACGAACAAACCGGCGCCGATGACGCCGCCCATCGCGATCATGGTCAGGTGCCGCTGTTTCAGGCCCTTCTTCAGTTCAGTCGGCGGTGCGCCCATGATGCCCCCTGCTGGTCGGATCGGGCGTTCAAGGCCCGAGGGTAGGTGGGTCGAAGACCGCTCACCGGTTGGCAACAGGCGGTCGGCTGCTGACATTCTTGTCGTGACAGTGCGCCAGGTCGAGCCACATTCGTCACAGCTAATACCCGTGGGTTGTCGACGATTGCACAAGATCGACCCCTGCGAGAGGACGTGCCATGCGGCCCGAGCTGCAAGAGATCGTCGATGAATCCGCCCGCCTGCTGCAGTCGGCCACGGTTTTGGAGGACCGCCACTTCAATCTGCTGGCCTATGCCGAGCAGCCGGCCGAAGTGGACGCCGTTCGGCGAAACTCCATTTTGCAACGCCGCTCCGCACCCGCCGTTCGGGCCTGGTTCGAAAGCTTCGGGATCTCTGACAGCCCGCACCCGCTGCGCATTCCGGCCGACCCGGACTCGGGCCTGCAGGCACGAATCTGTTTTCCGGCGCGTTGGCACGACACCACCTATGGCTACCTGTGGGCGCTCAACAACGACACGCCACTGACGGATCCCGCCGTCACGGATGTTGCCCGGCTGGTCACCGACGCCGCGGTCTATCTGGCTCGGCTCGGCCGTCAGCGCTCTGAGGTCGCACTGGCCGTCGCCGACCTGGTCGGAGCGGACGCCGACAACGCCCAGGCCGCAGCCGAGCGGCTGATCGGCCGCGGGCTGCTCAGCCGCCAGGCGCCCCTGACCGTTATGGTCATCACCGAGTCGGAAGGGACACCGGCGGCGGTAACACCGAGCCTGTGGGCCAAACCTGGCCAGATGCTCGTGGACGTGGGGCCCGGCGGCGCGGTCGTGGTGCTGCCGTTACGCTCCGTGGACTCGCGTGATCAGGTCCGTGACGCCGCTGTGGCCGTGCGCGACCAATACGCCGCCGCGCTACCCGCCGATTGGCAGGGATTCCTGGCGGTCGGCGTCGGACGTCCGCGCGAGTCGGTCACCCTCCTGCATCACTGCTGGCTGGAGGCCAGGACGGCGGCCCGGATCGCAAGCACCGGCCAACGCGATCCGGTCGCTCTGTGGGATGACCTGGGCCCCTATCGGCTGCTGGAGGCGGTGCCGACGGCCCAGTTGTCTGCAATCGTGCTGGACCTGCCGCTGCAGCGGCTGCTGGCCACCGGGGACGCCGAACTGATTCGCACCGTCGAGGTCTTCTTGGACCGGGCCGGCAATGTTGCCGAGACCGCCGCCGCCCTGCACGTGCATCGGCAGACGCTCTACTACCGGCTGGGAAAGGTGGAGACCGTCACCGGGTTGCAGTTCAGCAGCGGGGCCGACCGGCTCAGGCTTCAACTGGGCCTGATGCTGGCGCCCTTTCTGAACGACTGAGCGGTTTGCCCGCTCGGCCTGGCGATTACGGCCTGCCGACCAGCGATCGGAGAAAGAAGACCAGGTTCGCCGGTCGTTCCGCGAGCCTGCGCATGAAGTAGCCGAACCAGTCGTCACCAAATGGCACGTAGGTGCGCAGCCGGAACCCCGCATCGACGAGCCGGGCCTGCTCGGCGTCACGAATGCCGTAGAGCATCTGGAACTCGAACCGGTCGGCCGGTCGGCCGGCCCGATCGGCCAGCCGCTGGGCACCGTCGATCATCGCCGGATCGTGCGAGGCGACCATCGGGTAACCCTCGCCCTGGATCAACACCTCCAGGCAGCGCAAATAGGACGCGTCGACCTCGGCCGGTGTCTGAAAGGCGACCTCTGCGGGCTCCGAGTACGCGCCCTTGCAGAGCCGGATCCGCGAACGCGGCCCGGAAAGCTCCCGGCAGTCCTGCTCGGTGCGGTGCAGGTAGGCCTGCAGCACGGTGGCGACGTCCGGGAACTCCTTGCGGAGCTTGCGGACGATCCGCAGCGTGGAGTCGGTGGTGGTGTGGTCCTCGGCGTCCACGTTCACCCAGCAGCCGACCGCCTCGGCCTCGCGGCAGATGGTCAGCGCGTGCTCCAGGGCGAGCGCCTCACCGCCGCCCGGCAGCGACTGGCCCAGCGCCGACAGCTTGATCGACACCTCGAGCCGGCGGCCGCCCGCCGCGTCCAGCGGCTCGACGCTGAGCGTGCTGAACTCGCTCAGCAGCGCCAGGTAGGCCTCGACGGTGTGCTGTGCCTCGGCCGCCGTCGTGATGCCTTCGCCGAGGTAGTCGACCGAGATCATCCGTCCCTCGGCGAGCAGCCGGCGCACCGTCTCGACCACCGCGACCTGGTCGGTTCCCGGAACGAACCTGGTGACCAACGAACGAGTCAGCGGAAGCCGGGTGACCAAGCGTTCGACCCAGGCGCGACGCCCGGCCGCGAGCAAGATCGGGCGCAATGGGTTGGTCAGGGTGAACCTCGCCATTACGGGATCTCCGGCAACTGATGCGGGTAGCCGTGGTGCCGCGGCGGAACGAAGGTCTCCTTGATGGTGCGAGCCGAGACCCAGCGCAGCAGGTTCAGCGCCGAGCCCGCCTTGTCGTTGGTGCCTGAGGCCCGTCCACCGCCGAACGGCTGCTGCCCGACCACGGCACCGGTCGACTTGTCGTTGATGTAGAAGTTGCCGGCGGCAAAGCGCAGTTCCTCGTCGGCCTCAACGATCGCCTGCCGATCGGTGGCGATGATCGAACCGGTGAGCGCGTAGTCGGAGCCGCCGTCGACGAGCCGCAGCACGTCGGTGAAGGCCCCCGGTGCGCTGTCGTCGTAGACATGGACCGAAAGGATCGGCCCGAAGTACTCGGTGCGGAACGCCTCGTCGGACGGATCGGTGCCGAGCAGCACGGTCGGGTCGATGAAGAAGCCCTCGGTGTCGTCGGTGCCGCCACCGGCGGCGATGGTCAGCGAGTCGACGCCCCGGGCTCGTTCGATGGCGGCCCGGTTGCGGTCAAAGGCCCTCTGGTCGATCACGGCGCCGCCGAAGTTGCTGAAATCGGTGACGTCGCCATAGTGCAGCCGGCTCACCTCGTGCAGGAAGGTGTCGCCCATGGCCGACCAGACCGAGCGGGGAATGAACGCCCGTGAGGTCGCGGAACACTTCTGACCCTGGTAGTCGAACGACCCGCGGATCAGTGCCGTGGTCAGCACCTCGGGGTCGGCGGAGGCATGGGCGACCAGGAAGTCCTTGCCGCCGGTCTCGCCGACCAGCCGCGGGTAGCCGCGGTAATTCGGCAGGTTGTCGGCGACCTGGCGCCACAGCGTCTGGAACAGCGCCGTCGAACCGGTGAAGTGGATGCCGGCCAGATCGGGGGCCTGCAACGCGACGCTCGAGACGGTCGGGCCGTCACCGAAGACCAGGTTGATCACACCCTTCGGCAGCCCGGCTGCTTCCAGCAATTGCATGGTCAGGTAGGCGGCGGCGGCCTGGGTCGCGGACGGCTTCCACAGCACGGTGTTGCCCATCAGGGCGGGCGCCGCAGGAAGGTTGCCGGCGATCGCCGAGAAGTTGAACGGGGTGATCGCGTACACGAACCCCTCCAGCGGACGGTAGTCGCTGCGGTTCCACACGCCGCTTCCCGAGATCGGCTGGTCGGCGAGCAACCGCCGGGCGAAGCCGACGTTGAACCTCCAGAAGTCGACCAGTTCGCAGGGGGTGTCGATCTCGGCCTGATAGGCGGTCTTGGACTGGCCGAGCATGGTGGCCGCGGCCACCCGCTCGCGCCAGGGGCCGGCGAGCAGATCGGCGGCGCGCAGAAACACTGCGGCCCGGTCATCGAAAGACATCGCCCGCCAACCGGGTGCCGCGGCACGTGAGGCGCCGATGGCGTCGGCTATGTCGGCGGGCTGGGCCTCCTGGAAGGTGCCGATCACTGAGGAGTGCCGGTGCGGTTGGACGACGTCGTAACGGGGCCCGGCGGCATTACGGTGCTCACCGCCGATCACGTGGCGGATGTCGAGAGGGTTCGCGCACAGCCGATCGATCTCGGCGCGCAGCCGCGCCCGTTCGGGCGAGCCGGGCGCATACTCGTGCACGGGTTCGTTGATCGGGTTGGGGACGACGGTTATCGCATCCACGGCTGAGCCTCCGGGAAGTGAGCTGAATGGGTCACCTCAGTCAATCGGACGGGTTCGAGGGGGCCTATAGGCGTTTGGCGAAACCCTGGCAGGAGGCGTTGTGCGATCGCCCAATCGAGCGCCGGGTCAGCCGCTGACCGATGATCGCCGCAGGGTGCCGCGGGCGTAGTCTCTTCTGCATGCCTGCACTGCGTTCTCGAACCACCACCCACGGCCGCAACATGGCCGGTGCCCGGGCGCTGTGGCGCGCCACGGGCATGGGCGAATCGGACTTCGGCAAGCCGATCGTCGCGATCGCCAACAGCTTCACCCAGTTCGTTCCCGGGCACGTGCACCTGCGCGATATGGGCAAGTTGGTTGCCGACGCGGTGGCCGAGGCGGGCGGCGTGGGCCGCGAGTTCAACACCATCGCCGTCGACGACGGCATCGCGATGGGCCACCACGGCATGCTCTACTCGCTGCCCAGCCGCGAGATCATCGCCGACTCGGTGGAGTACATGGTGAATGCGCACTGTGCCGACGCGCTGGTCTGCATCAGCAACTGCGACAAGATCACCCCCGGCATGTTGCTGGCCGCGTTGCGGCTGAACATTCCGACGGTGTTCGTGTCGGGCGGGCCGATGGAGGCCGGGCGCATTCCGAACAACCCGCTGGCCGGTGGCGCCCCCGACGAGCACAACGTGGCGCCCCGCCTCGACCTGGTGGACGCGATGGTGAAGGCCGTCGACCCCAGCATCGAAGACGACCACCTGCGCGACATCGAACAGAACGCCTGCCCCACCTGCGGTTCGTGCTCGGGCATGTTCACCGCCAACTCGATGAACTGCCTCACCGAGGCGCTCGGGCTGTCGTTGCCCGGCAACGGCTCCACGTTGGCCACCGCCGCGCAACGCCGCGACCTGTTCGTCGCCGCCGGAAAGCTGGTGGTCGACCTGGCCCGGCGCTGGTACGGCGACGACGACGCCTCGGTGCTGCCGCTGTCGATCGCCACCAAGCAGGCCTTCAACAACGCCATGCGGGTCGACATCGCGATGGGCGGCTCGACCAACACCGTGCTGCACCTGCTGGCCGCCGCGCACGAGGCCGGGGTCGACTTCGACCAGCACGACATCGACGCCCTGTCGCGGGTCACCCCGTGCATCTGCAAGGTGGCGCCCAACTCGACGAAGTACTACATGGAGGACGTCCATCGCGCCGGCGGCATCGCCGCGATCATGGGCGAACTCGACCGCGGGGGGCTGCTCGACCGTGACGTGCACGCCGTCCACGCCCCCGATCTGGACAGTTGGCTGGACGACTGGGACATCAGGGGCGGCAAGGCCAAATCGGAGCACGAGGACCTGTTCTACGCCGCCCCCGGCGGCGTGCGCACCACCCAGGCGTTCTCGTCGACCACCCGCTTCGCGACCCTCGACAAAGACTCCCGAAACGGCTGCATTCGCGCGGTGGCTACGCCGTACACCACCGACGGCGGGTTGGGCGTGTTGTATGGCAACCTGGCCGAGGATGGCTGCATCGTGAAGACCGCCGGCGTTCCCGAAGAGCAATGGGAGTTCAGCGGCCCGGCCGTGGTCGCCGAGTCGCAGGACGAGGCGGTGGAGAAGATCCTGGGTGGCCAGGTGAAGCCCGGCGACGTGGTGGTGGTGCGCTTCGAGGGCCCCAAGGGCGGCCCCGGCATGCAAGAGATGCTGTACCCCACCTCGTACCTCAAGGGCGTCGGCCTGGGCCCCAAATGCGCCCTGATCACCGACGGACGGTTCTCGGGCGGCTCGTCGGGGCTGTCGGTGGGCCACGTGTCGCCGGAGGCCGCCTCGGGCGGCACCATCGCCCTGGTCGAGGACGGCGACATCATTCGGTTCTCGATTCCGAACCGCAGCGTCACCCTCGACGTCGACGACGACGTGCTCGCCCGGCGCCGGGCCGCCGCCGAAGCGCGCGGCTGGAAGCCCCGGGAGCGGGTGCGCACGGTGTCGCCGGCACTGAAGATCTTCGCGCTGCTGGCCCAATCGGCCGACAAGGGCGCCGCGCGCAAGGATCCGGACGAGCTCTGAGCTGAGGAAGCCCTGAGCAAGGCAACCACCGCCGGTTGCGCTTGTCGAAACCCCTTACCAGGGCAGCATGTCCACGGTCTCGACAGGCTCGACCAGCGAAAACTCACCATTTCCTGAGCTGGGGCCGAGTTCAGGCGCTCGGCACTTTCCAGGGCTCGTCGTGCAGGTCCTCGTCCTCGACGGGGGCTCGGGTGGCCAGGTAGGTGCCCAGCGCCATCAGCACCGGCGCGGGCACGAACAGCAGCCCCGACGACAGGGCCAGAAGCAGGCAGATCGCGCTCAGCAGGCCGACGCAGACCCAGCCGACCCTGATCGCGTGGCGGCGGGCCAGCAGCGGGATCACGGTCAACGCCAGCGGCAGCAGCAACGGCAAGAACACCTGCCAGCCGAGCATCCGATAGGGCGACACCCACACCGTGGCGTCGCCGGACCGCACGGCGAGCAGCGGCATGAACGTGAAGAAGATCGAGGCGGCCACGACGTACGCCACGGCCCCCCACTGCCAGAGTTTCGCCTGCCGTGCCACGCTCACCCGCCCAGTATCGGGCACGCGCGGACCCCCGCGACAGCCGCGCGCGGGCACCCGCCACAATGACCCCATGATCGCTTTCACCCTGGCCGAACAGGTGCGCGCGCCCGATCGCGCCTGGGCCGAACTCGTGGCACACCCCGAACTGCTGTTCGGGTACGGCGCGCCCGACCTGGTGGCGGGCCAGCGCTACCGGGCCACCAGCCAGCTCGGCAGCGGCGGTTCAGGCGTCATCGAGTCGGTTGAGCCGGCGCGGGTCGCGTTCACCTGGGGCGGACCGCACTGGCCCCGTCCGGGCCGGTTCGTCGCCTCCGCCGGCACCGAACTGGTCATCGACGCCAGGGACCTGCCCGAGACCGAAGCCAGCGCCGCCCGCGCGCACTGGCAGCACATGGTGAGCGGAGCCGTCCGCTATCTCGACAGCAGCAACCCGGCCTTGACCGGCCCGGTCGAGGCCGTGCTGTTCGATGCCGACGGGGTGCTGCAGCAGCCCCGGCGCGGCTGGCTGGACGACTTCGTGCGGCTGGGCGGCCCCGATTTCGTGCCCGCCGCGTTCGCCGCCGAGGTGCAGTGCCTGACCGGTGCGGGCGACCTGCGCGCGAAGCTGACCAGCTTGCTGCGCCAGGCCGGCACCGGCGCCGAGGTCGATCGGGTGCTGGCCGTCTGGCACGACATCGTGGTCGACCACCAGGCGCTCGCCGTGGTCAACCGGGTGCGCAGGCAGGGTCTGGTGGTGGGGCTGGCCACCAACCAGCAGAGCTACCGCGGCGCCCACATGCGCGACGTGCTGGGCCTCGACCGACACTTCGACCGGACTTTCTACAGCTACGAGGTGGGCCACGCCAAGCCGTCCGTGGCCTACTTCGCGCACATCGCCGAGGCACTGCGGCTGCCGCCTGAGCGGATCGCCTTCGCCGACGACACCGGCCCCAACGTGGTCGGCGCCCGCACGGCTGGGCTGCGATCCGTGCTGCATCGCAGCGTCACCGGCGCGGACGGTCTGGCGGCCGGGCTGCGCTCGCTCGGCGTGCCGATCTGAGCGGGGCCACGCTGGGCCGGGACTGGGCACCGACCAGGGCATTCACTAGGGTGTATCGCGCTGAGAGGAGCATCCATGCAGTTCAGCCACACCGTCTTGGCCAGCACCGACAGCCACGCGTTCGCGTCGGTGCGGGCGACCACCACCACCCGTGAGGAACGGTTCGCGCTGGGCCGCTCGCTGCGCGAGAAGGTGCCGATCTCGGCGCTCGGGGTGTGGAACGCCACCCAGGCCCGCCCCGACCCGATCGCCCTGATCAACGAGTCGCACCAGGGTCGGGTCGACGACCTGGTGCCGATTCGGGTCGGACGCATGGTCAGCTCGCCCTACGGCTTCTACCGCGGCACCGCGGTGGTGATGGCCTCCGACGTCGCGGCCCTGCCGATCACGGGCATCATGCCGGTGATCTGCGGCGACTCACACCTGGGCAATTTCGGCTTCTACCGCTCGCCCGAGGGCGAACAGGTGATCGACCTGAACGACTTCGACGAGGCGCACCCGGGTGCCTGGGAGTGGGACCTGCGCCGGCTGGCCGCCGCGGTGTGGGTGGCCGGACGTGAGAACGGCTACAGCGAGATCGACATCGCCGAAGCGGTGCACGCCTGCGTGATGGCCTACCGCGACGAGGTGGCGCTGCTGGCCTCGATGCCGCTGCTGGCCCGCTCGTACAACCGGCTCGACATCGAGCGGCTGCACGAGACCGCGACCGAGAAGGAGCTGCGCGACGAGATCAAGCGGGCCGGCAAGGTGGCCCGCAAGCGCACCTCCGACCGGGCGCTGCCCAGGTTCACCGACGAAGCCGGCGACGGCAGGCGCCGCATCGTCGAAGACCCGCCGCTGATTCGCTGCGTCACCGGCGAGGAATACGAGCAGTTGGCCGCGGGCCTGGATTCGTATCTCGACACCCTGGCGCCGCACTGGCGCCGCGTGGTGGCCGGCTACACGCTGGTCGACATCGCCCACAAGGTGGTGGGTGTCGGTTCGGTCGGGTTGCGGGCCTACGTGGCGCTGCTGGAGGGCAGCTCGCCCGACGACGTGCTGTTCTTGCAGCTCAAGCAGGCCCGCCGCTCGGTGCTGGCCCGCTACGTGCACGGCGACAATGCCTGGCACGCCCACCAGGGGCAGCGGGTGGTGGAGTATCAGCAAGCGCTGCAGACCGTGTCAGACCCCCTGTTGGGCTGGACCGAGGTGGACGGCCGGCAGTATTACGTGCGCCAATTCCGCAATATGAAGGGCACCATTCCGCTGGACGGGCTGACCGCCACCGCCCTGGCCGACTACGCCGGCATCGTCGGGCACCTGCTGGCCAAGGGCCACGCCCGGACGTCCGGGGCGTCGATGATCGCCGGCTACCTGGGTGGCGGCGAGAAGGCGTGCAAGGCGTTCTCGCGGTTCGCCCGGCTCTACGCCGACCAGACCGAGGCCGACCACGCCGCACTGGTGCAGGCGGCCCGCGACGGACGGGTGCCGATCGCCGACGGCGCGCTGGCCTCGATGGGTTCTGCCTTCCGCCCCGGCGGCTAGCCACACGCGCCCCGAACGAGCGTTCACAGCGAGCGCATAGGGTGGCGGCATGACCGTGACTCAGCCCGCCCCCGCCCCCGACGTCATCGCCCGCGCCGTGGGCCTGACCAAGACCTACGGCACCGGCGACGCTGCCGTGCATGCCCTGGCCGGCGTCGACCTCGAACTGCGCCGCGGGTCGTTCACCGCGATCATGGGGCCGTCGGGCTCGGGCAAGTCGACGCTGATGCACTGCCTGGCCGGGCTGGACGCCTCGACGTCGGGGCAGATCTGGCTGGGCGGCACCGAGATCACCGGGCTGGACGACCGGCGGCTCACCCAACTGCGCCGCGACTCGGTCGGCTTCGTCTTTCAGGCGTTCAACCTGCTGCCGACGCTGACCGCCAAAGAGAACATCCTGCTGCCGCTCGACCTGGCCGGACGCCGGGTCGAGGCGTCCGAGTTCGACGCGATCGTGGCCTCGCTGAAGCTGACCGACCGGCTACGTCACCTGCCCTCCCAGTTGTCCGGCGGCCAGCAGCAGCGGGTAGCGATCGCCCGCGCGCTGATCACCAAACCGCGGGTGCTGTTCGCCGACGAACCGACCGGCGCCCTCGACTCGCGCACCGGCCACGAACTGCTCGACCAGCTACGCTCGGCCAGCCGTGAGCTGGGCCAGACCATCGTGATGGTCACCCACGACCCGAACGCCGCCGCCTACGCCGACCGGGCGGTCATCCTCTCCGACGGCCGGATCGTCGACGACCTGGACGCCCCGAACTCCGACACCGTGCTCGACGCCATGCGGAAGCTGGGTGCCTGATGCTGCGCCAAGTACTGCGGGAGTTGCGATTCCACCCCTCCCGCTTCGTCGCCACGGTGATCGCCATCGCGATCAGCGTGGCCTTCATGGCCGGCTCGTCGATCCTGGTCGCCACCGAGACCAACGGCTTCCAGCGCCTCCAGTCGCTCCCCACCTCGACCGCGGACGTGGTGGTCACCCTCGGCCCGGACGCCGACCGCGGCGCCGTCGCCAAGGCGTTGACCGGCATCGCCGGGGCCGAAGCGGCCGAGCCCAGCCTGAGCCTGACCACCCCACTGCGTAACGGCCGTGCGACGGCATTGACCAACCTGATCGTGTTGCCGTCCGAACCGCTGCGCTGGTCGCGAATCATGGAAGGACGCTGGCCGCAGGCCGCCGGTGAACTGGCGCTGAGCCGGGACGCCGCCAACGGCCTGCAGGCGCGGATCGACGACCGGCTGGAGACCGGCTACGCCGACGTCACCTTCACGGTGGTCGGCCTCACCGACGAGCCGAAGTCGCTGTTCGTGCAGACCGGCTACGTGGCAGCGGCCACCTTCGCCGCCTCCGGGGACGACCCGGCTCAAAGCGCCGAAACCTGGATCGTCAAAGCCTCCCCCGGCACCGATCCCGCCGCGCTGACCCAGAGCGTCCACTCCGCGCTCGGCACGGTCGCCGACGTCACGGTGCAACCGGCCGAGCAGGTGCGCGCCGAGTCGCTGAAGCAGCTGACCGGTGAGTTCGACGCGTTCCGCAACCTGCTCTGGGCGTTCGCCGCGATCGCCGCCGTGGTCGGCATGATCACCATCGCCAATACCTTCACCATTCTGCTGGCGCAGCGCCGCCGGCAGATCGGGCTGCTCCGCGCGGTCGGGGCCAGCGGTGCCCAGATCCGGCGGCGCTACCTGCTCGAAGCCCTCACCCTGGGCGTGATCGGCTCGGCGCTGGGCTTGCTGGCCGGTGCCGCACTGGCGGCGATCGGATCATCGCTGACCGGCTCGCTGTTCTGGGGGCTCGCCCTGCCTGCCGTCGACCTCTCGGTGGCCTTCGGCGTGGGCGTGGCGATCACGGTGCTGGCCGCCGTCCTGCCGGTGCTGCGCGGCACCCGGGTGCGGCCGCTGGAGGCGCTGCAGCCCGAGCCGGCCTCCGACGAGAAGCGCCGGGCGGGCATCGTCCGCGGCGTGATCTGCGGGCTCCTGGTGGTCGGCGGGGTCGTCGCCGGTGTGCTCGGCCTGAGCACCGGCGCCGCGCTGCAGATCGCGATCGCGGGCAGTGCGCTGGTGGCGATCGGCGTCCTGTTCGGTGCCCCGCTGTTCGTGCCGGGTCTGTTGCGGCTGGTCGGCCTGCTCGTGCGCGGTTTCGGGGTTACCCCGCGACTGGCGGCGCAGAACGCCGTCCGGAATCCGCGGCGGGCCTCCACCACGGCCACCGCGCTGATGCTGGCCGTCGGGCTGATCGTCACCCTGCAGGTCGGCACGGCGAGCGCCCGTGCCACCATGCTCGACCAGATCGACCGGCAACGGCCGGTGGACATCTCGGTCAGCAACAACGGGGCCACGGAGTCGCTGCCGGGTGAACTGGTCGGCCAGTTGCGGCGGGTCTCCGGGGTGGACGGCGCCGCCGTCCTGCCGTCCGCGCCCGCCGACCTCAAGGGTGGCGCCGACGTCTACGGCGTGGCCGTGCTCGGCTACGGCCCGGACGCCGCCGCGGTCGCGGCCGACGCCCCGGCCGCGATCGCCGACGACGAGATCTACGTCTCGGACAACTGGGACGAGTTGAAGAACGGCCAGCAGGTCGGCCTGAAGGGTCATGCCGGCAGCCTGCGGCTGACGGTGGTGAAATCGCCGATCGTGCCGCTCGGCCAGGCGATGGTGTCGACGGCGAACCTCAACCGGCTCGGCTCCGTGGTTCCGGACGCCATGGTGTGGCTGTCGGTGCCGAACCGGGCTGACGCCGTGGCGGCCGCCACGGCGGTCTCGGAGCTGACCGCCGGCGGGCAGTACGAGGTGACCGGCGCGATCATCGAGGCGGTCGCGATGGAGTCGGTGCTGAACGTGCTGCTGGCCATCACCACCGCGCTGCTCGGGGTGGCCGTGCTGATCGCCCTGATCGGGGTGAGCAACACCCTCGGGCTGTCGGTTCTGGAACGCACCCGCGAGTCGGCGCTGATTCGAGCACTCGGGCTGCAGGCCCGTTCACTACGGCTGATGTTGCTGATCGAAGCCCTGCTGCTGGCCGTGGCCGGGGTCGCCGTCGGAGTCGTCGCCGGCATCTACTTCGGCTGGCTGGGCGCCACCGCACTGGCCCAGCAGGTCGCCGCCGACGTCCATCTGGTGGTGGACCTGCCGCTCACCCTGGGCATGGTGGCGATCGCCATCGCGGCCGCCGCGCTGGCGTCCGTGCTGCCCGGACGCCGGGCCGCGAAGGCGTCCCCGACCGCAGCGTTGGCCGACATCTGAACCGGCTGGCCGAAATCGACAGTGTGCGGACTCGCTCACCTAGGCATCTGCTGAAGGTTAGGCTTACCTAAGGAGCGCTGATTCGCGGCCCTCAGGCAAGGAGACGACGAGATGACGACCGACACTGTGACCCGGGCCGGCCTCGGCCGATGGGCGACGCGGCTGGTGGCGACCGGGGCGGCCATCGCGCTGCTCGGCGGCGGCCTGCTGCCGCAGCACAGGGCGGTGGCCGCACCCCGGCCCGAAACCGGCAACGGCACCCTGACCATCGCGACGGTCGAGGTGACCCCCGGCGGCACGATCACGCTGATCGGAACCGGCTTCGACCAGCGTCCCTCCGGCGGGTTCCTGGCCTACAAGCTGAACGACGGTGCATTGAGGTTCACCTCGGGCAAGCCGGACGGCACCGTCGACGCCGCCGGCACGGTGACCACCACCAAGGCGGCGAACGTGCCCGACGCGTCCGGCTCGTTCTCGGTGCAGCTCACCATTCCGGCGACCCTTGCACCCAATGACGACCCCAGCGCATATTGGGTGCGGCTGCTGGCCGGCAACGACGGTGGCACCCTGGCATCGAAGTACCTCCACTTCACGGTGGTGAAGTTCAGCTCGAAGGTGAAGGCGTCGTTCAGCGCCAAGACCAAGAACAAGAAGAAGAAGGGCACCGCCAAGGTCACGGTGAGCACCTCGGCCACCTCGAAGCCGACCGGAACCGTCACCGTGGTGGACGGCAGCACGACCATCGCCACGGGCAAGCTGACCAGCAAGAAGAAGGGCGTGATCTCGATCACGCTGCCCAAGCTGAAGAAGGGCAAGCACACCCTGACGGTCAACTACGCCGGCACCGACCTGGTCAAGGCCAGTACGAAGTCCTACACGCTGAGCGTCAAGTAGCCAGCACGGCACTCACGCAACGACCAGCCGGCGCACCGCTGCTCGCAGCACAGTTTCGGCTCTGGCCGGCTCGACCCGTCCGAGCAGCACATGCACGGTGAGCCCGTCCAGCAGCGCCTGCAATTCGCACGCCACGGCCTCCGGGCCGCCGTCCACGACGTAACCGATCGTGATCAGGGCGGTCAGCAGGTCGACCAGCAGCCGGTTCAGGTCGCGGTACACGATGCCCTGGGCGTCGGCGATCGCCCGGTCGCTGACCGCCTGGCCGACGAACGCCAGCCACACCTCGGACGCCCGGCGACTCGGCTGGTCGGTGGGCAGCACGGCGATCAGCACCTCGGCCAGCAGCTCCAGCGGCGATCCTTCGGCTCCCACGGCCCGGACCCGCTGTTCGATCACCTCGCCGACCCGTTGGGCCGCGGCGTCCAGGATCGCCTCACGGGTGGGCAGGTAGTGCCGAACCGCCCCACTCGACCAGCCGCTGCGCTCGGCCACAGCCCGGATCGTGATGCCCGGCAGCCCCTGCTCGATGATCAACTGCCAGACCGCGTCGACCAGCTCGTCGCGACGCTGCCGATGATCCACCACCCGAGGCATGAGGCAGTTGTAGCACAGCCGTGCGAAGTTGGCAGATATCGCACGACCGTGCTAGAAAAGCCGTGTCAGCACGTCCGTGCGAAATAGAGAGGTGGGGATCATGGACCCCTGGGTCACCCTGGCAGCGGCCGGAGTTTTCGAGGTGGGCTTCACCACCTGCCTCAAGCTCGAAGAACGCAGCAAATGGTTCGTCGTGCCGTTCCTGGTCTGTGCCGCGATCAGCTTCACCCTGCTCTCGCAGGCCATGCAGACCATTCCGCTCGGCACCGCCTACGCAGTCTGGACGGGCATCGGCGCGGTCGGCACCGTGATCGTGGGTGCGCTGGCCTTCGGCGAACGGCTGCGGCCGGCCGCGCTGGCTCTGCTGGGGGTTGTCGTGGCGATGATCATCGGGCTGAAGGTGCTGGCATGAACGCCTGGCTGTGGCTGCTAGCCGCGGGCGGCTTCGAGATCGGCATGACCACCGCCCTGAAGCTCGAGCAGCACGACGCCCGGTTTCTCTGGGTCTTCCTGGCCTGCGCGATCGCCGGCTTCGAATGCCTGGCCAAGGCGATCAAGACCATCAGTTTGGGCCTGGCCTACGCGATCTGGACCGGCATCGGAGCGGTCGGCACCGTGATCGTCGGAGTGCTGGCCTTCGGCGACCCACTGGGGCCCGTTCGAGGGCTGCTGCTGTTCGGCCTGGTCGCGGCCATGATCGGGCTCAAGCTGGTCGGCGGGTCAAAGACCGCCCCCACGCCGCAGTGATCAGGCCGCGGCGGGAGCGTTGAGCTCGGCCAGCAGCTCGACCACCTTGCTTCTGATCGCGTCGCGAATCGGCCGGACGGCCGGCAGCCGGCTGTCGGCGGGGTCGGGAAAGTCCCACTCGACGTAGCGGCCGGCGGGAACCACCCCGACCAGGTCGACACCGATCGCGACCACCAGGTCAGCGCCCTGCAGCATCTCGGCCGAGAGCAATTGGGGCTCTTCTTCGCGCAGGTCGACACCCACCTCAAGCATGGCCGCCACCACGGATGGGTTCAGCGCGTCGGCGGGTGCGGTTCCGGCCGATTCGACCCGCACCGTGCCCGCAGCGAGCTGGCCGAGGAAACCCGCCGCGAGTTGCGAGCGGCCGGCGTTGTGCGTACAGACAAAGAGGACGGACTGTGGCGCCATTGCGGACCTCCTTCGGGGTTGCTCTCGCAGCGTGGCACGCGAACGTTACGTCCGCGTGACATCGGGCTGTGCTTCACCCGTGCTTGTTCAGCGATTCACCGTCTGCACTCAGCTCAGATGACCTCGATCAACCGCTGCACACCAGGTCGAACCCGGTCGAGTGGAATCGCGCTAAGCCCGAGTCGTAGCTGGTTGGTCGGCGCCGGCGTGTCGAGAAAGAACAGCCCTCCAGGCTGAAAGAGCACGCCCCGCTGCCGCGCCCGGTCGAGCAGGGCCGTGGTGTCATAGCCGGGCGGTCCGGTCAGCCACAGTCCGGCGCCACCGCTCGGCAGCGCCTGGTCGGGCCACGGGAAGTCCTGACCCAGAACCTCGGCGGCGACCTCCCATTTGGCGCGCAGTGCGGCGCGTTGCCGAGACGCCTGCCGGGCGAAGTCACCCGAGGCGATGAACAGCGCCAAAGTGCGTTGCTCCACACCCGAAGGGTGTTTGCTGCTTAGATAGCGAGCGTGTCGCAGCTGCGTGATCAGTGCGGCGTCCGCCACCACGTAGCCGAGCCGCAAGGCGGGGGCGAGCACCTTCGAGAAGGTGCCGACGTGAATCACCCGGCCGCTGCCGTCCAGTGCCCGCAGCGGCGGCTGCGGCTCACCCCGGAACCGGATCTCGGAGTCGAAATCGTCCTCGATCACGATCAGGTCGTGCGCCGACGCCGCATCGACGATCGCCTGCCGCCGACTCGCCGGCATCGTCACATTGGTCGGATGCTGGTGGCTCGGGGTCAGATACAGCAGGCTGAAATCCGGACGATCAGACAGCCGCACACCCTGGCGTCCGACCGGGAGCAGCGACAGCTCCGCCCCCGCGTTGCGGAAGATCCTGGCTGCATCGACATAGCCGGGGTTCTCCATGCCGACCCGGGTTCCGGCGCCGATCAGGGTTCGGGCGATCAGGGTCAGCGCCTGCTGGGCTCCATTGGTGATCAGCACCTCGTCGGGTCGGGCCGCGATCCCGCGCGGCAGCAGCACCTCCTCGACGATCGCCCGGCACAACCCCGCGTCGTCACCGTCGCCAGCGTCCAGCGTGGCCCGTCCGCCCTGGTCACCGTCGAAGGCGCGGGCCGCCGCGCGCAGCCAGGCCCGCACCGGGAACGATCCGTGCTCCGGCTGTCCGGGAAGAAACGGAAAGGGATAGCTCTGATAGTCGGGCACCTGAACGGCCCGATCGATCCACGGGTCGGGGCGCACCACCAAGTGGTCCGCCCACAGCACCCGGTCTGGTGCGGTCCGATCATCGGCTGGTTCGGCGACCGTCACCGCGACTGGGAAGAAGCCCCGTCGGGGACGGCTGACCAACTGCCCCCGTGCCACCAGTTGCTGCAGCGCGGTGTCGATGGTCGTCCGGGATACCTCGAACCGTTCGGCGAGCCTCCGGCTGGGCGGCAGTGGCCGGGCCGGCGGGAACCGGCCGTCGCTGAGCTCCCGCTCCAGCACCTGCCGCACCCATTCGTGCTTCGGCGCACCACCGGTTTCCACGTCCGTCCCCTTCCGCCCCTCATCGCCCGCGGTCACAGCTGGCGGCCGCCTTGAGGATCAGCGCAACACCGGCCAACGCGGCCAGCGTGAGCCCGGCCGGCCGAAGCTGCCGGCCGGGAACCAACCCGGCCAGCCAGGCGCCGAGCGGCCAGCCGGCCACCACCCCCGGCAGCAGGCGGGCCGTGGCCGCCAGGGCGTCCGGCCCGATCCCGCGCAGCCCCTGGATGAAACTGATCGACGCCACCGTGATCACCAGATAGTAGACGGCGAGGTTGGCCCGGTACGCGGCCGGGGCCGGGTTGCGGTACACGACCAGGACCGGCAGTCCAGGGGTGGCAACCAGCGCCGCCAACGCCCCACTCGCCAGCCCGGCGGCCGGGGCGACGACCGGGACGTCGGCGCATCGCCAGCCGGTCAGCGCTGCACCTGCCACCACCACCTCCAAGACGCCGAGCGCCAGCACCGTTGCCGGCGCCAGCACCTGTGGCGCGACCGCAGCAGTCAGCACCGCCGCCGGTACCGCGGTTGCGACCACCCGGCCCAGCTCGAAGCCACCGGCCAACCCGGACCGGTCCTGCCAGGCTGCGACCAGCATCACCGGCACAGTCACCAACAGCAGCGGCACGGGCACCGCGTCCGGTTCGACGAGCAACAGCAGGGGTGCCGCCAGCAGCCCGAACCCGGATCCGCTGGCCAACTGAATCGCCACCGCCACCGCGACCGCCACCGCGGCGAGCAGTGCTGAGGTCACTGCGCGGAGGGTTCCGCCCGGCGGTGCACCACCTGCGCCGAACTCTGGTCGCGCGCCAGCATCACGATCTGGTCGAAGTTCACCCGGCTCGGCCTGGTGGCAACGAAGGCGACGGTCTCGGCGACGTCCTGAGCGGTGAGTGGCTCCACCCCGGCGTAGACGGCGTCGGCGGCGTCCGCGTCACCACGGAACCGGACCAGGCTGAACTCGGTCTGCACCATGCCCGGGTCGATCTCACAGACCCGGATCGGTTGGCCGAGCAACTCGATCCGCAGCACCCGGGTGAGCGCCGCGACGCCGTGCTTGGCCACGTTGTAGCCGGCTCCGCCCCGGTACGGCTCGCGGGCGGCGATCGAGCCGATGGTGATCACCTGGCCGTCACCCGAGGCCAGCAGGGCAGGCAGCAGGGCCCGGGTCATCCGCAGCGTGCCGAGCACGTTGACGTCGTACATCCACTGCCAGTCCTCGATGCGTGCGGATGCCACCGGATCGGTGCCCAGTGCACCCCCGGCGTTGTTGACCAGCACCGAGCAGCGCGGCACGGCGGCCGCGAACGCGTCCACCGACGCCTGGTCGGTCACGTCCAAGGGCAATGCCAGGCCACCACAGCGCGCGGCCACCTCGGCCAACCGGTCGAGCCGGCGGGCACCGAGCACCACCCGGAAACCGGCGTCGGCCAGCGCGACCGCGCAGGCCGCACCGATTCCGCTGCTGGCGCCGGTGACGACCGCCACCCGGGCCTCGCCAGCACTCACTTGGTCGTCCCGTCCTGGGCCCGGTAGATGGCCTCGGTGACCTGGTCGCGTAGCTGGACGAAGTTGGCCTGGGAACGCAGCTCGGGGCCGGGGACGCCGTCGGCCAGGTGCACCGGCAGGTCCATCAGCACCCGGCCGGGACGGGCGGTCATCACCAGCACCCGGCTGCCGAGGAAGATCGCCTCCTCGACGTCGTGGGTGATGAACACCACCGTCTTGCGGCGCTCCCGCCAGATCTGCAGCAGCTCGACCTGCATCCGCTCCCTGGTCAGGGCGTCCAGTGCGCCGAACGGCTCGTCCATCAGGATCACCTTCGGGTCGTTGGCCAGCACCCGGGCGATCTGCGCCCGCTGCTGCATGCCGCCGGAGAGCTCATAGGGCTTGCGGTCGGCGAACTTCGCCAGCCCGACCATGTCCAGGTAGTAGTCGGCGCATTGCTTGCGTTCGACGCGTCCGACCCCGCTCAGCCGCGGGCCCAACTCGACGTTCTGCCGGGTGGTCAGCCAGGGGTACAGGTTCGCCTGCTGAAACACCACGCCACGGTTGCGGTCGGGTTTGGTCACCGGCACGCCGTCCACCAGCACCCGGCCGGTGGTCGGGTGGTGGAAGCCGGCCAGCATCTGCATCAGCGTGCTCTTGCCGCAGCCGGACGGCCCGACGATGCAGATGAACTCGCCCTCGGTGACGGTCAGGCTGGTCTCGGCCAGGGCCACCACCTGGTCGCCGGAGTCCGTCCGGTAGACCTTGGTGACCCGGTCGAATTCGATCTTGGGCTGGGTCAGGCCGGCCTCACCGGCCGGGGAACTCATGGTTGCGGTCATCTCAGGCCACCTTCTTGATCGCGTCGGTGTACACCCCGTCGGTGTACGTCTTCAAAGGGCTGACCGCGTCGACGTCGCCCTGTGACTTGAGGAACTCGGCAGTCGCCGCCAGTTGCCTGGGCAGCGCCGCGGTGAGTTCGAGTTGCTTGTGGGCGTCGGGAAACAGATAGCCGCTGAGCTGGGCGGTGACCGCCTCCGGCGTCGAGCCTAGCTGCACCGCGATCGACTGGGCTGCTGCCTGCGGGTTGGCGGCGAGCTCCTGCACGGCGTGGTTCTGCACCGCCGTCCAGGTCTCCAGGAAGGCCGGGTTGGCGGCCACGAAGGCACCGGTGGCGCCCTCCAGGTCGAAGGTCGGGTGGCCCTTCTCGGCGGTGACGTCGCTACCGGTGATCACCTTGCCGTGCTGCGCCAGCTCGCTGAGCACCGGGTCCCAGACCCAGGCGGCGTCCACCTGGTCGCCCTGCCAGGCGGCCAGCATCTTGTCCGGGCTGAGGTTGACCAGCTTGACGTCGGTGCCCGGGTTGAGGCCGGCGTCGGCGAGTGCCTGCAGCAGGCTGTAATGCGAGGTGGAGCTGAACGGGGTGGTGATGGTCTTGCCCTTCAGCCCGGCGATGGTGGTGATCGAGGTGTCCTTGACCACCAGCGACTCGGCCTTGCCGATCACGTCGTCGATCCAGACCACCCGCATGTCGACGTTGAGCGGCGCCGACAGCGCTTTGGTGGCCGGGCTGGAGCCGAGGGTGGCCAGGTCGACCGAGCCCGAGCCGAAACCCTGCACCACGTCGGCCCCGGAGTCGAACTTGATCCAGGTGATGGTCGCGTTCGGCAGGCAGGCCTCCAGCCAGCGCTGATCGCGGACGAGCAGGTTGGCATTCGGGATCGCCTGGTAGCCGATCCGGACGGCGCCCTTCACGTCCGGGTTGCCGGTCACCGGGCAGGTGGTGGTGGTGCCGGCGTTCGCCATGGCCTCGGCCTCGCGGGCCGTGGTGCAGCCGCTGAGCGCAGCCGCGGCGGCCAGCATCGCGGCCACACCCAAACCGGTCAGGCGGTGGAGTGCGGGTCGGTGGGCAGCAAGTCGTGTCACGTCAGTACCGTCCTTTCTCAGGCCTTGCCCTGCCAGGGCACCAGCAACTGCGTGATCCGCTTGATCCCGAAGTCGAGGGTGATGGCGGCCAGGCCGATGATGATGATGCAGGCGATGGTCAGTGGGGTCTGTAGCTGGGTGCCGGAGAGGTAGGCCAGCCCACCGATGCCGGGGATGCCGTTGTTCAGCTCGGCGGCCACCACCGTCGTCCAGGCGAATCCGACGGCGATCCGGACGCCGCTCAGGATCGACGGCAGGCTGCCGGGCAGCACGACGTGGCGCATCACCTGAACGGGGCTGGCTCCCAGGCTCTGCGCGGCCTGCAGCCGATCGGTGCGAATGCTGCGGACGCCGTCGATGGTGGCCATCGCGATCGGCGGGAAGGCCGCCAGGAAGAGCAGCCACACCTTGGAGGTGTCGCCGATGCCGAACCAGACGATCAGCAGGCCGATGTAGCCCAGCGGCGGCAGCGAGCGCAGAAAGTTGAGGTAGGGCTCCGAGAGCCTGCCGAAGGTGGGGATCAGGGCCATCGCGAAGCCCAGCACGACACCGACCACGATGCCGCCGGCGACACCCATGCCGATGCGTTGCAGGCTGGCCAGCAGATGCTCCCAGAGGAAATAGCCCTGTTCGCCGCAGACGATCCGGGCGCTGCCCTCGGCGACCGGACGGCAGCTGGAGGCGTCGCCGAAGGCCGCCACGACCGATCCGGGGCTGGGCAGGAACAGCGGTTGGATCAGGCCGGTGGCGGTGATCGCCCACCACACCAGCAGGACGCCGGCGAAGACTGCGGCGTTGACGCCCCAGTGCCGCAGCCGAGCCTGGCTCAGCCAGGCGTCCTTCGTCGGGATGGTCGGCGCGGGACCGACGGGTTCGGTGGTCGTGCCGCCGGATTCGGTCGTGGTTTGGGTTTCAGTGGCAGACATGGTGCTCCGTTCGCAGTCAGGCGATCCTGGCGGTGGGGGTCGGGCGGGTATGCCGGTCGGCACGGTCGAGGACGCCGTCCAACAGGTCGATGCCCTCGGCGATCTCGGCCTCGGTGCAGGTCAGCGGCGGGGCGAGGTGGACCCGGTGCATGCTGGTGAAGATCAGCAGCCCCGCGTCGCGGGCGGCGGCGGCGATCTCGGCCATCGCCGGGTTGACCGTGCCGTAGGGGGTCAGCGGCTCCCGGGTTTCCCGGTCGACGACGAGCTCCAGCGCCCAGAAGCAGCCCAGGCCGCGGACGTCGCCGACGCTGGGATGCTTCGCCTGCAGCCGGCGCAGCGCCGGGCCCAGCACGTCCCGGCCCAGCTGGGCGGCCCGTTCGACGATGCCCTCCTCGGCCATGGTGGTGATGGCGGCCACCGCGGCGGCACAGGCCAGCGGGTGGCCCGAGTAAGTCAGGCCGCCCGGGTAGGGACGGTGCGCGAAGGTGGCGGCGATCTCGTCGCTGATCGCCACCCCGCCGAGCGGCACATAGCCGGAGTTCACGCCCTTGGCGAAGGTCAGCAGGTCAGGCACCACCCCGTAGTGGTCGGCGGCGAACCAGGCGCCGGTGCGGCCGAAGCCGACCATCACCTCGTCCAGGATCAGCACGATGCCGTACCTGTCGCACAGTTCGCGGACGCCGTCGAGGTAGCCGGGCGGCGGAGGCATCACACCGGCTGTTCCCGGGATCGTCTCCAGGATCAGCGCAGCGAAAGCCTCCGGGCCTTCCATCGCGATTAGCTGTTCGAGGTGGTCGAGCGCCCGCCGGCACTCCTCCGCCTCGGTGGCTGCCCCGAACGCCGAGCGGTAGAGGAACGGCCCGAAGAAGTGCACCGCGCCGGAGTTGCCGTAGTCGGTGGCCCAGCGGCGAGGGTCGCCGGAGACGTTGAGTGAGGTCTGGGTGCCGCCGTGGTAACTGCGGAACTGGGCCAGCACCTTGTACCGGCCGGTGTGCAGCCGGGCCATCCGGATGGCGTGCTCGTTGGCGTCGGTGCCGCCGTTGGTGAAGAACACCTTGTTCAGCCCGGCAGGCGTCCGTTGCGCGATCAGCGCGGCGGCCCGCGAGCGGGCCTCCACAGCGTGCTGCGGGGCGATGGTGCCCAGCCGGCCGGCCTGCTCCTGGACGGCTGCCACGATCGCCGGGTGCTGGTGCCCGAGGTTGGTGTAGATCAGCTGCCCGGAGAAGTCGAGGTAGGTTTTGCCGTCGGCGTCGGTGACGCGACTGCCGGACGCACCGCTGATCACCATGGGGTCAAGGGCGGCCTGGGCGCTCCACGAGTGGAACACGTGCGCCCGGTCCAGGAGATAGGTCTCCCGTCCTGCGGGATCGGCCGGAATCGGCACCGGGGACTCCTCTCTCTCCCCGGTCGACGATGTCGTCCGAGGACGACATTGGCTCGGCTGCCGGACGCCCCTGGCGTCCGCGGCTCACCCCCGAGACGACGGTTGGTGAACTGCTCCCATTCGACCAGCGATACCCCGGGGCGGCCAGCACCACAGCGGGCGGCGTTCACCGGGCCACGCGTTACCTGCGCGCAACATCGTGTTCACGGCGCGCCCGCCGGGACGACGAAGCGACCCGCGGGGCGACGGAGAATTCCGCCGGACGACGGCGGAGTCGGTGCCCTTAGCCGATCACCACGAGGAGATCCCCGCCTTCGACGGCCTGGGCCGGACCGATGGCGAGCCGCTGGACGGTGCCGCCGAGCGGCGCGGTGATCGCGGCCTCCATCTTCATCGCCTCAATGGTGGCCACGCTCTGGCCCGCTGCGACGGTGTCGCCGACTGCGACGGTCAGCGTCACCACGCCTGAGAACGGGGCCGCCACGTGGCCCGGGTTGCCGGCGTCGGCCTTCTCGGCGACGGCGACCTCGGACTTCACCGACTGGTCGCGCACCGACACCACCCGGATCTGGCCGTTGATGGTGCAGACCACCTGGCGGAAGCCGCGGGCGTCCGGTTCACCGATCGCCTCCAGCCCGAGCAGCAGCTTCTTGCCGCGCTCCAGCTCGACCTCGTGCTCCTGGTGCACGGCCAGGCCGTGCAGGAACTCGCGGGTGGAGAGCACCGACAGCTCGGAGAACTCGTCCACGGCGTCCTCGTAGTCGCGGGTCGGGCCCGGGAAGAGCAGCCGGTTCAGCGTCCGCCGCGGTTCGCGCTCCAACGCCTCGGCCTCGGACGCGGACAGCTCGGTCTCGACCGGCTTCGCGGTGCGTCCGGCCAGCGCCTTGCTGCGGAACGGCTCCGGCCAGCCTCCCGGCGGGTCGCCCAGGTCGCCGTTCAGGAAGCCGATCACGGAATCGGGGATGTCGTACGTGCCCGGGTTGGCCTCGAAGTCGTCCGGGTCGGCGTTGGCCCCGACCAGCGCGAGCGCCAGGTCGCCGACCACCTTGGACGACGGGGTCACCTTCACCAGGTTGCCCAGGATCCGGTTGGCCGCGGCATACATGTTCTCGATGTCCTCGAACCGGTGCCCCAGCCCGAGCGCGATCGCCTGCTGGCGCAGGTTCGACAACTGCCCGCCGGGGATCTCGTGGGTGTAGACGCGGCCGGTCGGGCCGGGCAGCCCCGACTCGAACGGCGTGTAGAGCAGCCGGACGGCCTCGAAGTACGGCTCCAGGTCGGTGACCGCCGCCAGCGACAGCCCGGTGGCCCGTTCGGTGTCGTCGGTGGCCGCCACCAGCGCCGACATCGACACCTGCGAGGTGGTGCCAGCCCAGGCCGCGCAGGCCACGTCCACGGCGTCCACCCCGGCTTCGATCGCGGCCAGCAGGGTGGCCAGCTGGCCGCCGGCAGTGTCGTGGGTGTGCAGGTGCACCGGCAGATCGAACCGCTCCCGCAGTGCGCGCACCAGTTTGGCCGCGGCGGGCGCCCGGAGCAGACCGGCCATGTCCTTGACCGCCAGAATGTGCGCCCCGGCCTCGACCAGCTGTTCGGCGAACCGCAGGTAGTAGTCGAGGGTGTAGAGGGTCTCGCCGGGCGAGGTCATATTGCCCGTGTAGCACAGCGCCGCCTCGGCGACGCCGTGGTCGGTCTCCCGCACCGCCTCGATCGCCGGCCGGATCTGGTCGATGTTGTTCAGCGCGTCGAAGATCCGGAAGATGTCGCACCCCGTCCGGGCCGCCTCGGCGACGAAGGCGCTGGTCACCTTCAGCGGGTACGGGGTGTAGCCGACGGTGTTCTTTCCGCGCAGCAGCATCTGCTGCGGGATGTTCGGCATCGCCTCGGCGAACTTCGCCAGCCGCTGCCACGGATCCTCCTTGAGGAAGCGCAGCGTGACGTCGTAGGTGGCGCCGCCCCAGGACTCCATCGAGAACAGCTGCGGCAGCATCCGGGCGATGTGCGGCGCGACGTGCAGCAAGTCGCGGGTGCGCACCCGGGTCGCCAGCAGGCTCTGGTGGGCGTCGCGGAAGGTGGTGTCGGTGACCGCGACGGCGGTCTGGTCGCGCAACGCCTGGGCGAACCGCTCCGGTCCCTCGGCGAGCAGCAACTGCTTCGACCCGGCCGGTGGCGGCGTCTGGAGTTCCTGCTTGCTGAGCGCGGGCAGCTTGTCGCGGGCGATCAGCGTGGTGCGGCACTCGCCGTTCGGCTTGTTGACCGCGACACCGGCCAGATAGGTGAGCAGCTTGGTGCCGCGGTCGGCCGGGATCCGCTGGGTGAGCAGCTGCGGACGTTCGTCGATGAAGGACGTGGTGGCGCGTCCGGCCAGGAAATCGGGATCGGAGATCACCGCCTCGAGGAAGCCGATGTTGGTGGAGATGCCGCGGATCCGGAACTCGTTCAGCGCCCGGTTGGCCCGCCGGGCGGCGGCGACCAGGTCGCGGCCGCGGCAGGTGAGCTTGACCAGCATCGAGTCGAAGTGGGCACCGACCTCGGAGCCGCCGAACACCACCCCGCCGTCCAGCCGGACGCCGGCGCCGCCCGGGCTGCGATACACCGAGATCCGGCCGGTGTCCGGACGGAAGCCGTTGGCCGGATCCTCGGTGGTCACCCGGCACTGCAGGGCCTGGCCGCGGACTGAGATGTCCTCCTGCCGCAGCCCCAGGCCGGCCAGCGATTCGCCGCCGGCGATCCGCATCTGGGATGACACCAGGTCGACGTCGGTGACCTCTTCGGTGACGGTGTGCTCGACCTGGATGCGCGGGTTCATCTCGATGAACACGTAGCGGCCGTCGGCGCCCAGCAGGAACTCGACGGTGCCGGCGTTGGTGTAGCCGATGTGCCGGCAGAACTTCACCGCGTCGGCGCAGATCGCGTCGCGCAGCGCCGGGTCGAGATTGGGCGCGGGCGCCAACTCGACCACCTTCTGGTGCCGGCGCTGCACCGAGCAGTCCCTCTCGAACAGGTGGATCACGCCGCCCTGGGTGTCGGCCAGGATCTGCACCTCGATGTGCCGCGGGCCGATCACCCCCTCCTCCAGGTACATCCGGGCGTCGCCGAATGCCGCCTTGGCTTCGCGCATCGCCTCGATCAGGGCGGGCTCCAGGCTCTCCCGGTCGTCGACCCGGCGCATGCCGCGTCCGCCACCGCCGGAAACCGCCTTGACGAATACCGGGTAGCCGATCTCGTCGGCGGCGGCCAGCAGGGTGGGGACGTCGTCGGAGGCGTCCGCGCCGCGCAGCGTCGGCAACCCGGCCTCACGGGCGGCGGCGATGGCCTTGGCC
Organism: Micropruina sp.; assembly: GCF_047602085.1. Classification (GTDB taxonomy): domain Bacteria; phylum Actinomycetota; class Actinomycetes; order Propionibacteriales; family Propionibacteriaceae; genus Micropruina. The sequence goes on along the minus strand of NZ_JASGID010000002.1, from coordinate 288,082 downwards.
TTGTCACCGGTCAATTCCAGGATCGGGCGTCCGGGGCCGACGAAGGTGATGCCGTTGTCGGCGCAGGCCTGGGCGAAGCCGGCGTTCTCGCTGAGGAATCCGTAGCCCGGGTAGATCGCGTCGGCGCCGGCGTCCAGTGCGGCGGCGATGATGCCGTCGACGTCCAGGTAGGCCCGGACGGGGTGTCCCACCTCGCCGATCTGGTAGCTCTCGTCGGCCTTCAGCCGGTACTCGGCAAACCTGTCCTCGTAGGGGAACACGGCCACGGTGCCGATGCCCAGTTCGGTCGCGGCCCGGAACGCCCGGACGGCGATCTCGCCCCGGTTGGCCACCAGGATCTTGCGAAACATGTCGGCTCCTCACAGGTTGCGGAGGTCGGCGACCGCGTTCCGGCGACCCTGCCGATCGCGACACCCACTGCCGCACAGCCTGACACAATCCCTCGCCAGGCGGGAGTTCCCCGAGCACCACTGACCGGTTGGGCATTGTGGTCAGGGGCCCGACCTCCGACCGCCGAGGAAGCTCTGGCCTGCATGGTCGAGGCCGCTGTCGACCTCACCTTCACGGCGCAGATCGAGTAGGGCAACACGTCCGTCGGAGCCGTCCATACACCCGGGGTATACCCGCGCCAGGCACGTAGAAGCCACGAACTTCAGGCCCCCGTATGCGACCACGAGAGTGTCGCGAGCACCCGTGGAGGTGTGGCGACCCTACGGTCGCACTGCCAGACTTGCTCGGTGCGCCCCCCTTTCCCGTCCGAACCCGAACGCAGCATCGGGGCTCGCGACCTCACCCTCTGGCGGACGCCCGCCGGCCGCTGGCTGCAGCGAGGCTTCGACGCCCTGGCGCGGCGGCTGCGCAACGCCGAGCTGGCCGCGCTGCTGCTGATCGTCCTCGCCGGGGGGCTGGCGGTCGGGGCAACCTGGCTGGCCGGTGAGATCTATGAGGCGGTGCTGACCGACACCGGGGTGGCGCAGGTCGACCAACCGGTGCTGGATTGGATGGTCGGCGTCCGGACGCCGGAACTGACCGCGGCAACCGCCGCCTTCAGCGCCACCGGCGGGACGCTGTGGATGGTGCCGATCACGGCGGTGGTGGTCGGCGCGATCTGCCTGCGCTGGCGCCGCTGGACGCCGCTGGTGCTGATGGCGATCGCGGTGGCCGGATCGCTGCCGATGACCGTGGTCGGCAAGCGGCTGGTCGGCCGGACCCGCCCGCCGCTGGAGCTGTCCATCCCGCCGCCGGAGACGTCGCCGTCCTTTCCGTCCGGGCATTCGCTGAACTCGCTGGTGATCACCGGCATCGTCGTCTACCTGCTACTGGCCCACCTCGCCCGCCGCCTGGCCCGGGTGGCGACAGTGACGATCGGCGTCCTGTACGCCGGCGCGATGGGCATGTCGCGGGTCTACCTGGGCCATCACTGGCTGACCGACGTGCTCGCCGCCTGGTGCCTGGGCATCGCCTGGCTGACCGTGGTGATCACCTGTCACCGGTTGTGGCTGACCCAGCATCGTGACCACGAGCTCGGCCGGCCGCGTTCGGCACTGGTCTAGCGAAGCGCTGACCGACGCACCCCTCGCTGGTTGAGCCTGTCGAAACCCCTAGTGAGGGCACGCTATGCGAGGTCTCGACAAGCTCGAACAGCAAAGATCAGCGCTTCCCTGGCGTCCTGTCACCAGCCCCACAGCTCTCGGACCTCGGCGGCGGACGCCCGCCCGGCCCGCCGGCCGCGTTCCCGGGCCGCTGGCAGGCCGTTCACCGCCATGCTGTGGGCCGGGAAGGACTCGTCCTGCACCAGCACCACCTCGGCCCCGCCGGCGCGCAGCCGCTGCGCTTGATGCCCCGGACGGCGCAGGCTGCGCACCGAGCGCGGCTGCGGCGCCAGCACCAGCGTCCGGTCGCACCCGGTGGCCAGATCGGCGTTCGCGGGAGTGCGCAAACCGCCGTCGAGGTAGGGGCGGCTCTCGATGTGCACCGCGGGGAATACCCCCGGTACCGCGCAACTGGCCGCCACCGCCGGGGCCAGCGGCACCCCTGAGCGCCGGGTGAAGTAGGCCGGACGTCCGCTGTGGCCGTCCACCGCGACCACGATCAGCGACGCCGGCCACGCCGTGCGGCCGATCGCCCGGCCGACCAGGTCGACAAATGCCGCCTCGCCGAGCGCCACGGGCCGTACCGCACGGCAGCCGAGCCACTGCAGGGCGTGCCGGCGGCTCGGTGCCACCTGGGCCGCGAGCAGTCTCGACGCAGCGGCCAGGCTGACCCGCACCCCGGCCAGTTCGTTCACCAGGAGTCGCAGATCGTCGGCATCGCCGCCCCCGAGCAATCGTGCGGCCAGCAATGCGCCAGCCGACGTGCCGACCACCCGGTCGGCGGTGTGCAGCACGTCCGGCAGTTCGTCGAGCACGCCCCGCAGCCAGCCGATTCCACTGAGCCCGCCCCCGCCCAGCACAACGCAGCGGCGCGGCGAGGGGTCGGTCTCGGCGTCAGCCGACCCGCTGCCAGACAACGGCCGACTCGTGATCGGTCACCGTCAGCAGGTAGCGCATGTCGACGGAATTGGTCTGGTCGACGGTGTACTTCTCACCGTTCTGGGTGAGCGTGCAGCGAAACCGGAACGTCAAGGTGGTGGCACCCCGGGCCTGGGTCGGGTCGGTCACGTCGAGGGTGTAGGTGGCGTTCTTCCAGGGGTTGCCAACCAGGTTCCATTTGATGGTCTTGGTGTCGATCTTCTGCCCCTGCGCCACCGTGACGCTGTTGGGGCAGTCCTTCGGCTCAGGCTTGCGCTGCTCCATGCACTCGTCGACGGCGCGAGCCGCGAGCGCATTGGCCACCTTCTCGCCCTTGCTGGTCAGCGTGGGCTGCAGCCCGGCCCGGACGTCCTCGCCGACGGCCGCCACCAGCACCGGGTTGCCTTCCAGGGCGATCTCGGGCACCTTCTCGCTGAACGTGTACAGGCCGGGGAACACCTCCAGGTGTGAGGTGCCGCTCAGCGGCTGCCCGTTCAGGCTCGCGATCAGGTCGGACGGCAGCGGGCCGGGGTCGATGGTCGAGGTGACCTGGCCGAGGCGCCAGCCGGCCTCGGTCGGCGTCACCGAGAAGGTGATCGTGGCCCGGTGCTCGCCGAAGCTGACCTCGGCCGGCACCTGCACGGTGCCCGCTCCGGTCACCTCGGGCACGTTCACCACGGTGAGCGCCCCGGTCTGGTGCGACGACTCAAGCACGGCGCGGGTGAGCAGCGTGGTGTCGGTGGGCCGGTTCAGCGCATACTGCAGGGCCTGGTCGGCGTCATCGGCGGCCAGCGCGTCGAGAAAGCCGCGCACCGCCTGTTGCGCGGTGCTTGCCGCGACGCCGTTCTGGTTCGGTTGCGGACGCAAGGCCCACGCGAAGCTGCCGACCAGCGCCAGCACCACGAACACGGCGGCGGCGATCCACAGCACCCTGGGCCGTCGCACGCGCCGGGTCGCGGACGGCACCCAGTCGTCGGGGACGACGGGTGCGTCCGTAACGGCCGGCGCCTCGGCCTGGGTGGGATCCTTCGAAGTCATCCGACCAGGCTACCGATCTTTCTCGGCTGCGTTTCAGTGACATTTCGGTACCGGTGGGCCTGGTGTCCGGCCGGGCATCGGCCCACTACATTCACTCTGGTGACGATCCGGGTAGCGCTCGAACACCGTACGACCTACACCTTCGCCGAACCGGTGGAGGTGTTTCCCCATACGGTGCGGCTGCGGCCGGCACCGCACTCGCGCACGCCGATCGCTGCGTACTCGCTCAACGTGTCACCCCGCAACCACTTCATCAACTGGCAGCAGGACCCGTTCGGCAACTACCTGGCCCGGCTGGTCTTCCCCGAGCCGGTCAAAGAGCTCGACATCACCGTCGACGTGGTGGCCGACATGACCGTGATCAACCCGTTCGACTTTTTTCTCGAGCCCTACGCCGAGCGGTTCGGCTTCGCCTACCCCGACGCGTTGCGGGCCGACCTCGAGCCGTATCTGCGCCGCGTCGGCGAGGGTGCCGCGCCCGGCCCCGGCCCTCTGGTGCTGGCCTGGGTGCAACGCCACATCACCGACCGCTACGCGGGGCTGAGCGGTGACGAGCTGCCCCGCATGGTCGACTTCCTGGTGGGGGTGAACACCGCGCTGCAGCACGACATCGCCTACACGGTGCGCATGGAGCCCGGCGTGCAGACCCCCGACACCACCCTGGGCAATGCCCTGGGCTCGTGCCGTGACAGCGCCTGGCTGCTGGTGTCGGTGCTGCGCGAGGCCGGGCTGGCGGCCCGCTTCGTATCGGGCTACCTGGTGCAGTTGACCTCCGACGTCGAGGCGCTGGACGGCCCCAGCGGCCCGGCCGAAGACTTCACCGACCTGCACGCCTGGGCCGAGGTGTTCGTGCCCGGCGCCGGCTGGATCGGCCTCGACCCCACCTCGGGGCTGTTCGCCGGCGAGGGCCACATTCCGCTCTCAGCCACCCCGCACCCGTCGTCGGCCGCCCCGATCACCGGGGCCACCGCCCCGGTCGCGGTCACCATGAACTTCAGCAACACGGTGCGCCGGGTGCACGAGGACCCGCGGGTCACCAAGCCCTACACCGACGACCAGTGGGCTGCCGTCGACGCCCTCGGCGAGCGGGTGGACGCCCTGCTGGCCGGCGGCGACGTGCGGCTGACCATGGGCGGCGAACCCACCTTCGTCTCAGCCGACGACACCGCGACGCCGCAATGGGAGAGTGCCGCGGACGGCTCCGAGAAGCGGGCCCTGGCCCAGGCCCTGGCCACCCGGCTCGAACAGCGCTGGGCGCCCGGCGGCGTGGTGCACCACGGCCAGGGCAAGTGGTACCCGGGCGAAGACCTGCCGCGCTGGAACATCGCGATCACCTGGCGTCCCGACGGCGTGCCGATCTGGGAGGACCGCACACTGCTGGCCAACCCCTGGGACGAGCCGGTGGTCGAACCCGGATCCCGAGCGGCCCAGACCGCGGCCCGCGACCTGGCGGTCTACATCGCCGGCGGTCTGGGGGTGCCGATGAGCCACGTGCTGCCCGCCTACGAAGACCCGCTGGTCGAGCTGATGAACGAGGCGCAGCGCCCGGACGGAGCCCGTCCCGACGACCCCGACCCCGACGACCCGGCCCTGGCCGACGAGGCGTCCCGGGCCGCGAAAGTGGCCGAGATCGACACCGGCCGGGGTGCTGCGCGCGGCTGGGTGGTGCCGGTGTTCCGGCTCGCCGACGAGGGCCAGTGGGCAACGGCACGCTGGCGGCCGCGACGCAAGCAATTATTCCTCACCCCCGGCACCTCCCCGCTGGGCTATCGCTTGCCGCTGTCGTCGCTGGCCTGGAACACCGCACCCGACGACATCGAACGCTCCCCGCTGGAGATGACCGGGCTGCTGCCGATCATCGTCGAGGGCGAGGCGCCGGCCGCGGTCGTCCGAGACATCGAGGAGTCGCCGCGCACCGCGCTGTGCGTCGAGGAGCGGGAAGGCCGGTTGTATGTGTTCCTGCCCCCGGTAACCAGGCTCGAGGACGCCCTCGAACTGCTCAGCGTGGTCGAGGGCGCGGCCGCGGCGATCGAGTTGCCGGTGGTGCTCGAGGGCTACCCGCTGCCCTTCGACCTGCGCGCCAAGACCCTCTCGGTCACCCCCGACCCGGGCGTCATCGAGGTGAACACCCAGCCGACGAGCAGCTGGGCCGAACAACGCGACCTCACCGTGAGCCTGTACGAAGACGCCCGGCAGACCCGGCTGGCGACCGAAAAGTTCGACCTGGACGGCACCCACACCGGCACCGGCGGCGGTAACCACTTCACTTTGGGCGGGGCCACCCCGAGCGACTCGCCGCTGCTTAGGCGGCCCGACCTGCTGCGCTCGCTGCTCACCTACTGGCAGCATCATCCGGCCTTGTCGTACGTCTTTTCCGGACGGTTCATCGGCCCCACGTCGCAGGCCCCCCGGTTCGACGAGGGCCGGTTCGAAACCCTGTACGAGATGGAGATCGCTTTCGCCGAACTCGACCGGGTGACCGCCGACGCGGAGAGGTTCGCGCCACCGTGGGGCGGGCCGCCGCTGCCCTGGAACACCGACCGGCTGCTGCGCCACCTGCTCACCGACCTGACCGGAAACACCCACCGCTCGGAGTTCTGCATCGACAAGTTGTACTCGCCCGACTCGCAGCGCGGACGCCTGGGCCTGCTCGAACTGCGCGGCTTCGAGATGCCGCCGCACGCCCAGATGGCACTGGTGCAGGCGCTGCTGGTGCGCTGCCTGGTGGCGATGTTCTGGGATCGGCCCTATCGCAGCCGGCTGATTCGCTGGGGCACCCGGCTGCACGACCGGTTTCTGCTGCCCGCGTTCGCCGCCGCCGACCTGCGTGAGGTGGTGGCCGACGTCAACGACTGGCTGGCCGAGACCGCACCGGGCAGCCGATTCGACCCGGCCTGGCTCGACCCGTTTCTGGAATTCCGTTTTCCGCGGCTGGGTGAAACCCGGGTGGCGGGCGTCCACCTCGAACTGCGGCAGGCGATCGAGCCGTGGCACGTGCTGGGTGAAGAGGCCACCTCGGGCGGTACGGCGCGTTACGTCGACTCGTCGGTCGAACGGGTGCAGGTGGCGGTCGCGGGCCTGGTCGAGGGCCGCCACGTGGTCACCTGCAACGGCGTGCCGGTGCCGCTGACCACCGTCGAGAACGGCGGCTGGGGTACCGCGGTGGGTGCGGACGACGCGCCGGCCGCCACCGGCATGTTCGTCGGCGGCGTGCGGTACCGGGCGTGGGCGCCCTGGTCAGCGCTGCACCCCACCATGGGCGTGCACGCACCGCTGGTCTTCGACGTGGTCGACACCTGGAACAACCGGTCGCTGGGCGGCTTCACCTATCACGTGGTACACCCCGGCGGGCGAAGTTACGACACCTACCCGGTCAACGCGGTCGAAGCCGAGTCGCGTCGGGCCTCACGGTTCAGCGAGCAGGGCCACACGCCCGGGCCGATCGACACCGCGGCCTGGCCTGCGGCCGAAGCGATTTTCGGGCCGATGGGCACCGAGTACCCCTGCACCCTCGACTTGCGCCGCTACTCACCCGGCCATGTCGGCTAGCCCGGCCATTTGGGCTAGTCCGGCCATTTGGGCTAGTCCGGCCATTTGGGCTAGTCCGGCCATTTGGGCTAGTGATGGGGCATCAGCCGCAAACCCGTAAGGTGGCGGCATGTCTGCGGCGATGAGCATCGAGGGTGGCGTACTCGACGAGTATCGCGACCGCCTGGGTGCCGGCGCTGTCGACGAGGTCGTCACCGACACCGGACTGCGCAGCGATCAGGCCACCCTGGGGGCGGCGATCAACGCCATGGGAATGGCGGGGTTGCAGGCGGCTCGGGCTGAGGCGCGCGCATTCGCGTCCGACGAGGGCATCACCTACGGCACCGAACGCAGCGGCAGCCGTCACTGGGCGGTCGACCCGATTCCGGTGGTGATCGGTGCGGGTGAGTGGCAACACCTCGAAGCCGGGCTGCGGCAGCGTGCGAACCTGCTCGACCTGGTGCTCAGCGACGTGTACGGCGAACGCACGCTGCTGCGCCGGCGGGTGGTCCCGCCCGAGGTGATCCTGGCCCATGACGGCTACATCAGGCAGACCGACAACATCGGGGCACCAGGACGACGCCAGCTCGTCGTGGCAGCCACCGACCTGGGGCGCGCCACCGACGGCCACTGGACGGTGATCTCAGATCGCACCCAGGCGCCGTCCGGCCCCGGGTACGCCATGGCCACCAGGCGGATCATCTCCAGGGTCATGGCCGGCCTGCACCGCTCGACCCCGCTGGCCCGGCTGCGCGGCTTCTTCCAGACCTTCACCGCCGCGCTGCAAGACGCCTCGCCCTCGGCGACCGAGCCCCCACGGGTGGTGCTGCTCACCCCCGGGCCGGGCAGCGAGACCGCGTTCGAGCAGTCCTACCTGGCCACCTTGCTGGGCTTTCCGTTGGTCGAGGCCGACGACCTGGTGATGCACCAGGGCAAGGCCTGGCTGCGGGCCGGCGACCGGCTGGAACAGGTGGACGTGATTCTGCGCCGGGTGGATGCCGCCTACTCCGATCCGCTCGAACTGCGCGGCGACTCACAGCTCGGGCTGCCCGGTCTGATCGAGGCGGCCCGGGAGCGCACCGTCGCGGTGGTCAACCCGGTCGGGGCCGGCGTGCTCGAGAACCCCGGGCTGATCACGCACCTGAATGCAGCCGCTCGCGCGCTGCTCGGCGAAGACCTGCTGCTGCCCATGCCGGCCACCTGGTGGTGCGGTGACGACGCGTCCCGCTCGCACGTGCTGGCCAACCTGTCCCGGCTGGTGATCAAGCCGATCTCGCGCCACACCGGCTCGCTGCGCTACGGCTGGCAACTCACCGCGGACGAGCGTGACGACCTGGCCTCCGCCATCACCGCACAGCCGTGGGCCTGGTGCGGCCAGGAGCCGATGCAACTGTCGACCGCGCCGGTGGTGAGCCGAGGCGGGCTCGAGCCGCGACGGTTCGTGCTGCGCACCTTCGGGGTGGCCCGCGATGACGACTACCACTTTCTGCCCGGGGGCCTGGGCCGGGTGGCGGCCACGATGGACGAGTACACCGTGTCGAACTACACCGGAGCGATGGCCAAGGACGTCTGGGTGATCGGCTCCGAGGCCGAGCAGCCGAGCGTGGCGCGCAACCGCCGGCTCGGGCTGCCGCCGATCGCCCGGGCCAACGGATTGCCGCCGCGGGTAGCCGACAATCTGTACTGGATGGGTCGCTATGCCGAGCGGGCCGAGGGAACCGCCCGGTTGCTCAAGGTGGTCGACGACTTCGCCGAAGACAACAGCAGTCTGCGTGGCACCCCCGGTTCCCGCGCCACCGACGTATTGCTCGACGCCGTCGCCTGGGTGACCGTCACCGGGGCGATCCGGGTGGGCGAGTCGTCCCTGTCGTACCTGCGCCGGGCCGTGCTCGACGCGGCGCGTTCGGGCACCGTGCGGCACTGCGCCATTCAGGTCACCAACGCGGCTCAGCACGTCCGCGACCTATTGAGCGTCGACACCTGGTCAGTGATCGGACGACTGCAGCAGACCCTGGCCGAAACCCCGGACGACGACGACCAACTGCAGCCCTTGCTGGCCGACGTGCTCGAATCGCTGCTCGCACTGGCCGGCATCATGGCGCAGAGCATGGTGCGCGACGAGTCGTGGGCTTTTCTCGATGCCGGCTGCCGCATGGAACGGGCCCAGATGACGCTGGCCCTGCTCTGCCGAACGGTCACGGCGGCGCGCGGCCGCGCGGTCGACGAGCTGGTGGTCGAGGGCGTGCTGCGGGCCGGCGAGTCGATCATCACCCACCGCCGCCGGGCCGCCGCCGGCACCGGCCCCACGATGGCGCTGGAGTCGGCGGTCGATCTGTTGCTGCTCGATCGGGTGAACCCCCGCTCGGTGATCTATCAGGCCGAGTCGCTGGCCGCCGATCTGTCCCTGCTGGGCGACGAGGCCTCGGCCGCCCTGGCACTGCGATTGGCAGGTGAGTTGGGCGCGGTCGACATCGAACAGTTGCTGCACCCCGAACGGCTCGCCGTGCAACTCGCCGCACTCGAGATCGAGTTCCGCCGGCTCTCCGACACCCTGACGGCCCGGCACTTCGTGCGCCAGGCACCGCGCCGGGCGCAGGCTTCCGGCTGGGGCAACCCGTGGCAGGTGACCGATGACCAGTGACACCCTTCCCGACCATTACGCACCGCGCCGCTACCGGGTGCGGCATTCGACCATCTACCGTTACGACGACGTCGTCGAGGCCTGCTACGAGCGGGGCTTTCTGCGGCCGCTGGAGACCTGGTCGCAGCAGGTGGTCGACAACGAAGTGCTGGTGTCGCCCGAGCCGGAGGTGATCACGCCGCACGTCGACCACTTCGGCAATCACAGCTACTACGTCGAGATTCGCGAACCGCACCGCGAGCTGGTGGTGAGCAAGATCGCCTTCGTCGACGTGGCGTGGCCGCGTCCGGTGCTCGAATCGCTGAACGCCTTCACGGTCGCCGAAGCGGCGGCCCGGGTCGAGCAAGAGGCCGACGCAGTGGTGCACGCCGAGTTTCTGCTGCCGTCCGAACTGGTCGAGCTGGGGCCGGAGGTGCTGGAGTACGCCCGCGCGATCCTGTGGCCGCAGCGTCCACTGGGTGACGCCCTGGTCGGGCTGTACTCAACCATCTACCGCGATTTCACGTACGAGCTGGGCGCCACCTCGGTTCGAACCACCCTGCCCGAACTACTGAGGCTGCGCCGCGGGGTCTGCCAGGACTTCGCGCACCTGGCGGTCGGCTGCCTGCGATCGGTGGGTCTGCCGGCCCGCTACGTGTCTGGCTATGTCGAGACCTCCCCGCCACCGGGTCAGCCCAAGCTCGAGGGTGCGGACGCCTCGCACGCCTGGACCTCGGTGCTGGTGCCGGGCGGCGAGTGGATCGACCTCGACCCCACCAACGACCACTTCGCCGACTCGCGCTACATCGTCACCGCCTGGGGCCGGGATTTTCGCGACGTGTCACCGCTCAAGGGCGTGATCTACACCGAGTCGAAGAAATCGAAACTCGAGGTGAAGGTCGACGTGTTCCGGGTGAACCCCGACGGTTCGCTGAGCTGACCGAGCGCGAGCCCGAGTCGCCGGCGAATCTGCCCAGCGGGCTGACCATGCGCGAGTCCGCCTGAGGCCGCCCCTCAGCGTGTCAGGGGCAACCCGCTCGATGGCCGAAGGGACCGCTCAGTTGCCGAACGGATCGCGAGCGGCCATCGACACCTCCAGCGGGGGCCACGGCTCGGTGAGATCCTCGTCAGCCCACACCGTGAGTCGGCGCAACCATGGCATACCCCAGGTGGTGACCATCGCCAGGTCTGCGGCGTCGCGACCCCGTCCGATCGTCACGTGGCCCTTGCGCCGGGCGTTATGGCGCGGGTCGAAAGTCCACCAACGATCACCGAGGTACACCTCCACCCAGGCATGAAAGTCCATCGCCGTGGGCAGCGGGGGCACGTCCATGTCGGGCAGGTAGCCGCTGCAGTAGCGCGCCGGAATGCTGATCGCGCGGCACAAGGTGACCAGCAGGTGCGCGAAGTCGCGGCATACCCCGAACCCGTTGTCGAAGGAGTCCTTCGCGGTCCACAACGACCCGGTGCTGCCACTGCGGTACTCCAGATGGTTCCACACCCAGTCCTGCATGTGCGCGACCAGTTCGTAGCTGGGCTGCTGCGTTCCGAACAGCCGCCAGGCGTCCGTGGCGAGCAGGTCCGACTGGCAGTAGCGACTGGGCAGCGTGTAGATCAGCACCTCGTCCGGCAACTCCTGCACCGGCCGGGCGGGAGCGCTGAAATCGGCCGGGTCGACCTCGTCCGGCACCTCGACCACCGCGTAGTGCGACACCAGCGACTCGCCGGGTGGCAGCATCAAGCGGCAGATCTCGTTGCCGTACACATCGTGGTATCGAGCGGTTTCGATCACCGGATCGGTGGTCCAGAGCTCGCGCACGATGCGCGTTTCAGCACTGGGCCGAATCAGGAACGCGGCCGGGGTGGCCAACTGCGCGACATGATTGAACTCGCAGCCGATGCGCAGCGTTCGCACGGCGGGCACGACCTGATCCACGAGGGTTCCCCTCTCATCGAGAGCGACAACCTACCCCACCCCAGACACCCTGCCCGACCGTGCCCGAAGAGCCTCACCCCTGGCGCTGAACCGGCCAATGACGGCATCATTGATTGGCTCGTCTGGCGAACTATCACTCCCTCTAGCACTGGTGCTAGACATAGCTCGAAAACGCGAGAGAGCCGGGTCATGCCGCCGCCAGCGTGACCGCGTGCGGAGCGAGCCGGCGAAGAGCGCGGGCATTGCGCCAGCGCACCACGTGGGCTGTCGTGTTCAAGCTCCTGGCCGCCTCGTGACTGGGCAGACCCAGGTAGTACACGGCAATCAGGCAGGCCGCTGAGGCGCCGTCGATGAGGCCCAGCTTGAGCGCCGTCCTGATCACGGCAGCGCCGTCAGGCTGACGCTCGTGGGCGAGTTGGTCCAAGGCCACCGGGTCAACGCTTGGCAGCGGCGAGTCACCGGCCCACAGGGCGCGCCGAGTGTCGAGCACCAGGTTCGCCGCGATGCGTACCGGGCGGCGCTGCAGCGGGTAGCGGCACAACTGCAGCCAGCATTCGGCCACATAGTCGGCCACCCCGTGGCGGGGGTCGCGAGCGGCCAGCAGCACCAATTTGCCCAACACGGCCTGGAGCACCACCCGTCCCGCCAGCAGGTCACCGTCGGCGTGCCGTGTGATCAGAGTGCCGAGCGCTCCGTCCGGTTCGTCGCCGATGCGTGCAAACACCTCTGCGACGGTGCCGCCCTCGATCCAATGCGAGGGAACCTCGCGGTGCCGCAGCACGGCCCATTCACGGTTCAATCGGTTGACGCAGTTGTCCGGTGCACGAGTCATGCCCCAACGCTGTCGCGCGGGTGTTGTCAGGGGTGTTGTCTCGTTGGTCGCCGGTGTTGGCGGCGACTGGCCCACCTCTCACCAACACTTCGGCACACCACACTTCGGCACACCACACTTCGGCACACCTCGCCGTGCGCCTTGAGTTCTGCGCCCACCCGGGTCATATGATTGACGTGTCACTATCGGGGTGTTTGGTTGCCACCTCAACCATCGAATTCGCCCAGGGGGCTGCGTGGACGGTCCAGCAGCCCCCTGGAGCCCTCACCGGGCGGGCAGCGGCGAGACGACCACCGGTCGCCGCCGGCATCACCGCGTGTAGGCGTCCAGCGTTCGGGCCAGAAAGTCCTGTAGGTCGCCGGTCTCACCGTCGCGTCCACCCCGTCCGACCACCAGCGGCGGCGGGGTGGCGGCCAGCTTCACACCGGTGAACCGGGCCAGTCGCCCACCCGTGATGAGCAACTGAAAGAAGCGCCCGTCGGGAGCGATCGCCAGCGTGCGCGCCTTGTTGATGTACCAACCCACCTGATCGCTCTTCACCCGCGTGCCGTCGAGCAGTTGGGCACGCAACGGCTCGGGTGACAGCCCCAGGCTCTTCGCGGTGGCGACGAACTCGTCGACCAGCACCTGCGCTGCGATCGACTCGTTGCGCAGGGCGGCGGCGGCCAATTGTTCGCGCCGCCGGGCGTCTTCGGCCCTGCTGTTGGACGACATGGTCACACCCTACGCCGCAGTGCTGAGACCCTGGCTCACTACACTGTGTGCGCATGCGCCGAATCCATGCACTCGCCCTGATGCCCTTCTTCGCCCTGGCCGCCTGCTCATCGCCGGCGGCAACCAGCACCTCGGCTGCGCCGGCCAGCTCATCCGCCGAGGCCAGTCTGCCGGCCAGCACGGGCGCAGCCAGCACCGCGCCCGCCGGCAATGGGGAAGTGCTGAAGGGTAACGGGTACACCCTCACCCTGCCGGACGGCTGGAAGGACGCCACCGAGGCCTTCCAGAAGCTCCAGTCCCAGGTCGACACCGGCGGCAAAGACCCCAAAGACACCGAAGACGGCTTCAACGACAACGTCAGCGTGATCGCCCAGACCTCGCCCGAGATTGCCTTCGACACTCTGAAGGACGCCCTCGAGTCGCAACTCCAGACGGCCGGCTCGACGAACATCGAGTTCAAAGACAACGTCCAGCTCGACGGCGCCAAGGCCCTGCAGGTGTGGTCCACCACCAAGGGCGCTGAGGACGGCCACACGATCCAGTTCATGGCCTTCAACGACAGCAAGATCTTCGTGATCACCGTGTCGACCAACCGCAGTGACGCGAAGGCTGCCGACCTCGCCGCGCAGGTGCTCAGCGGCTGGAAGTGGGCCGCCTGACCCCACACCAGATGATCCGAAGCGGGGCGGCTGCAGCATGGGCTGCCCCGCCCGGCGAATCGCCTCTGACTCATCGCTCTGGAACCGGACGCCCGCCCTTGCGACACTTCTCTCATGGACGACTTCGCCCAAGCCCGCGATCTACTGCGGCAAGCTGGCCGTGTCGCCGTGCTCACCGGCGCAGGAATTTCGACAGCCTCGGGCATCGGTGACTTTCGCGGGCCACAGGGCAGGTGGACCCTCGACCCGGACGCCGAGAAGGTGTCGACGCTGTCGTGGTACCTCAGCGATCCGCAGGTGCGCGCCAAGGCCTGGCGATTGCGGGCCGAGTCGCCGGTCTACCACGCACAACCCAATCCGGCGCACCGTGCGCTGGTCGGCCTCGAGCAGGGTGCCCGGCTCACCGGCCTGGTCACCCAGAACACCGATGGCCTGCACCAGTTGGCCGGCTCGAACCCCGAACTGGTGATCGAACTGCACGGCAATAGCCGCACCTGGCGCTGTGAGAGCTGCCGCGCCACCGGGCCGATGGACGAGATGGTGCGCCGGGTGCGCTCGGGCGAGGTCGACCCGCGGTGTCGGTTCGACGGTGGCATCGTGCGGGCCACCACGATCCTTTTCGAGGAGGGTTTACATCCCAACGACATCGACGCCGCCGTCGCGTCGGTCGACGAGGCCGACGTGTTGTTGGTGATCGGCACCTCGCTGAGGGTGCACCCGGCGGCCGGACTGCTGCCCTACGCCCGCCGCCGCGGAGTGTTGGTGGTGATTGTGAACGCCCAGCCGACCGACTACGACAGGCTCGCCGACACCGTGCTGCGCGATCCGATCGTCGAGGTGGTGCCGGCCTTACTCCGCCCCGATGACGAACAGATATCGACGGTCGCTGACTGAGAACTGTGCCGAATCTCTGGTGCCGGTGACCGGTTGCCGCTTAAATGCACCGAAACAACGGCGGCGACGCCTTCACGGTGCGCAACGTTGCAGCAAGGTCACAATCGACCAACGATCGACCGAAGTTGCTTCGCATGCCCGCGGCGGCCCGCAATAGTTCACACATCGTCGCGACGGCGGGTCGCGGGCTATAAGGAGGAATCGTGCGTAACAAGAAGCTGTTGGGTGGCGCTGCCGCCCTGCTGAGCGCGTCACTGTTGTTCGCGGGTTGCGGCAGTCGCAGCGAGCCGGCTGCCAGCGGCTCGGCCGCTGCCACCAAGGTTGCCAAGATCGGTGTGATCGCACCGCTGTCGGGCGACCTGTCGGCTCTGGGCCTCGGCATCAAGAACTCCGTCGACCTTGCCATCCGGCAGGCCAACCAGAGCAACGCGATTCCCGGCTGGACCCTTGAGTTGGCAGCCGAAGACGACCAGGCCTCAGCTGACGTCGGCAAGAACGCCGCCACCAAGTTGTCATCCGACAACGAGGTTGTCGGCGTTGTGGGTGCACTCAACTCGTCGGTGAGCAAGCAGGTGATCCCCGTTCTGCAGCCGGCTCGCATTGTCCAGGTGTCGCCCGCGAACACCGGGCCCACGCTGACGATGGGCGATGACTTCGCCACCTCGCCCAAGCGGGTCTACGACAATTTCTTCCGCACCTGCACCACTGATTTGGTGCAGGGCAAGGTGGCGGCCCAGTACCTGTTGGACTCGGGCATCAAGAAGCTGGCCACCATTCACGACAAGAAGATCTACGGCCAGGGCTTGGTCGGCGCGGTCACCGAGAACTTCAAGGCCGGTGGCGGAACCATCGTCGCAGCCGAGACGATCAACCCCGATGACAAAGAATTCACCGCGGTGATCACCAAGGTCAAGGGCACCGCCCCGGAAGCCGTCTTCTACGGCGGCGAATACCCGCAGGCCGGCCCGTTGTCGAAGCAGATGAAGGCCGCCGGTCTGGACGTGCCGCTGATGGGCGGCGACGGCATCTTCGACCCGACCTACATCGAGTTGGCCGGCAGCGCCTCCAATGGCGACCTGGCCACGTCGGTGGGCGAGCCGGCCGATACCGCCAAGTCGGCGCAAGAGTTCATCGCTGCGTACAACGCGGCCGGCTTCGCCGAGCCCTACGCCGCCTACGGCGCCCAGTCCTACGACGCTGCAAAGGCGATTATCGAGGCACTCAAGGTCAGCCTGCCTTCGGCATCCGACCCCAAGTCGGCTCGTGAGGCCACGATCAAGGCCATGGCGAACGTCACCTTCACCGGCGCCACGGGCACGGTCGCCTTCGATGAGTTCGGCGACACCAAGTCGAAGGTGATCACCGTGTACAAGGTCGAATCCGGCAAGTGGGCCACGGTCAAGACCTTCGACGTTTCGAACGGCTAACTGACCGGGTTGACGCCCTTCCTGTGGGAAGGGCGTCAACCGACCCCAGCCCCGCGGCACAACCAAGGAGACGGCGTGGATTACTTTCTACAGCAGTTGATCAACGGGCTGTCCCTCGGGTCGCTGTATGCCTTGATCGCGGTGGGCTACACGGTCGTCTACGGCATCGTGCAACTGATCAACTTCGCCCACGGCGAGATCTTCATGATCGGCGCATTCGGTTCGTACGCAACCTGGCTGATCATGGGGCAACCCACCGACTGGAGCCCGGCCATGTCGCTGCTCGTCATGGTGCCGGCGATGCTGATCGGCGGCATCGTGGCGTCGGTTGCGGTGGCGCTACTCACCGAACGATTCGCCTACCGCCCGCTGCGCAACGCTCCCCGGTTGGCCCCGCTGATCACAGCCATTGGCGTGTCGGTCTTCCTGCAAGAAGTCGTCCGGCTCTTCTACGGCTCCATTCCCGGCTTCCCCGACGCCAAGCGTGCGATTCCGTTCCCCTCCGTTCCCGGCATCTCCGACGAGATCCTGCACTTCGGCAATGTGACGATCCAGATGTCGGCACTCTTCACCATCGTCGCGCTGGCCGTCTGCACCGTTGTGCTGTGGTTCTTCGTCAACCGCAGCCAGACCGGGCGCGCCATGGTCGCCACGTCGCAAGATCCGGACACTGCCCGGTTGATGGGAATCAATGTGGACCGCGTGATCATGGCTGCTTTCGCCGTCGGGGCGACTCTGGCTGCGGTCGCCGGACTTGCCCACGGAATGTGGGTCGGCAACATCGACTTCCGAATGGGTTTTCTTGCCGGCCTCAAGGCGTTCACCGCCGCGGTATTGGGTGGCATCGGCAACATCAACGGTGCCGTGGTCGGTGGTCTCGTACTGGGCGTGGCCGAGGCGATGGCCACGTCATTCATTCCTGGACAGTTCGGCAGTTCGGCCTGGAAGGACGTGTGGGCCTTCGCGCTGCTGATCCTGGTGCTGGTCTTCCGCCCCCAGGGCCTGATGGGCACGAAGGTGGTGGACCGGGCATGACGTCGATCATCTCTGACGACCTCAAGGCGCGGTTCCGTGTTCCGGCTCGCTTCGCGGGCATCATCGGCTCCGTCGTGATGATCTCTTCTATCTTCTTGTCGTGGTCGTACGGCCATGGTGCCCTCGACGACGTGGGCTACTACGGGGCTCCCTCTCCCCTGCAATTATTCTTCGCCGTGCTGCCGCTGCTCAGCCTGACGCTGCTGGCGGTGCCGCTGCTCGGCAAACAGCGGCTGGGTCGCTGGGCCAGCGTGCTGGCCTGGAACACCACCGCCAAGACGGCGACCACGTGGTCGCTGGTGGCGGCCGGCGTGATGGTCGCGTCCATCGGCTTCAACCTCGGCGGGCTGGTCAACGTCGATCCAGGCGGCTGGCTGGCCATCGCGGGGGGAGTCATCGCCACCACGGCCGCGCTTTTTCTACCCGAGTCACCCGAGCCGTCCCTGTACCTGGTGAAGAGTCCCCAATGGCTCCAGATTCTGGCCATCGTGGTGCTGATGGCACTGTTCATGTTCGGAGCCGCTTATATTTTGGGGTTCGACGACGCTGGCGGTTTCATGACCTTCGCCACCTTCGTGGTCGGCTTGGCGCTGACCCTGCGAAAGTTCGGGGTGCTCGGCTGGCTGGGCATGGCAGCCGCTGCCAACAACCGGGTGCTGGTGCTGTCGGCCTTCGTGGTCGCCTTCGCCTTTCCGTTCACCCAGAACGGCTCGGACGCCAACATGTCGATCGCCTCCCAAGTGCTGATCTTCTCGGCGACCGCGCTGGGGCTGAACATCGTGGTCGGCCTGGTCGGCCTGCTCGACCTCGGCTACATCGCCTTCTTGGGTGCCGGCGCTTTCACCGCGGCGATACTGTCGGACTCGGCGTTCTCGACCGTCGATTGGTCGCCTCCGTTCTGGCTGACTGTGCTGATCGCGGGGACGGTCTCGAGCCTGCTCGGCCTGCTGATCGGAGCCCCGACGCTGCGGGTCTCCGGCGACTACCTGGCCATCGTCACCCTCGCGTTCGGCGAGATCTTCCGGATCACGATGAACAACCTGGACGGCAACGACGGCCCGAACCTCACCAACGGTTCGAACGGCATCTCCGACATTCCGAACTTGAACTTCTTCGGCTTCGACTTCGGCAAGGCACACGTCATGTTCGGCATCGACATCGGCCGGTTCGCCAACTACTACTGGCTGATGCTGGTGGTGATCGCCGTGATCATTGCCGTGTTCATGAACCTCAACTACTCGCGCATCGGTCGCGGCTGGGTGGCGATCCGTGAAGACGAATTGGCAGCCGAGGCGATGGGCGTCAATACCTTCGGGCTGAAGTTGCTCGCCTTTGCCGGTGGCGCCTTTCTGGCCGGCGTGGCAGGAGCGGTCAAGGCCCACTACGACGTGTCGGTGACCCCAGACCAATACGTGTTTCTCGAATCCGCGTTTCTGCTGGCAGCCGTGGTGCTCGGCGGCATGGGTACGGTGATGGGCGTTCTGATCGGTGCCACGATCCTCAAATTGCTGCCCGAGAAGCTCCGCTTCTTCTCCGAATACCGCCTGCTGCTGTTCGGGCTACTGATGGTGGTGATGATGCGGTTCCGGCCGGAGGGCATCGTTGCCGACGAGCGCCGGCAGTTGGAGTTTCACGACAGCGATAGCGACCTGGCCGACGAGGTCGAACAAGACCTGACCACACACCGCGCACATCTCAATCCAGAGCCGAAAGGATGGGCCCTGTGACCCAGGCGATCGGCAGCGACGGCCAGCACGTCGACACCGAGCAGGTGCTGCTCAGCGCATCCAAGGTCACCATGCGCTTCGGTGGCCTGACCGCGGTGAACAACGTGACCCTGGAGGTGCATCCGGGCGAGATCGTCGGACTGATCGGCCCTAACGGGGCGGGCAAGACGACCTTCTTCAACTGCCTCACCGGCCAGTACCGGCCCACCTCGGGCGAAGTGCGCTTCGACGGCGAGCTGTTGCCGCCCAAGCCACGCCTGGTCGTGCGCCGCGGAATGGCCCGCACCTTTCAGAACATTCGGTTGTTCCACAACATGACGGCGCTCGAGAACGTGATGGTCGGCATGTACAGCCGGACCAGCGCGAATGCCCTCGACGCCGTCTTCCGGCTGCCCCGGCATCGTCGCGAAGAGGTGGCCAGCACCACCCGGGCCAAGGAGCTACTGGCCTTCGTCGGTTTGACCAAGGCGGCCGACTCACTGTCACGCAACCTGCCCTACGGCGACCAGCGACGGCTCGAGATCGCCCGGGCACTGGCCACCGAACCCCGGCTGCTCCTGCTGGACGAGCCGACAGCGGGCATGAACCCGCAAGAGACCCGGCAGGCCGAGGAGCTGATCTTCAAGATTCGTGATCTGGGGCTCGCCGTGCTGGTGATCGAGCACGACATGCGGTTCATCTTCAATTTGTGCGAGCGGGTCTGCTGCCTGGTGCGAGGGGAGGTGCTCGTCGAGGGGCCTGGCCCGGTGGTGCAGAGCGACCCACGCGTGATCGAGGCCTACATCGGCACGTCCGACACCGATGACGACGAAGCGGCAGGTCCGGGCGAGACCTCAGACAAGGATGGTTTTGATGCTTGAGGTGAAGCAGTTGGTGGTGGCCTACGGCCGGGTCAATGCCGTCAAGGGCATCGACTTCACCGTGGAGCAGGGACAGGTCGTCACCCTGCTCGGAACCAACGGGGCGGGCAAGTCCACCACGCTGCGGGCGATCTCGGGGCTGCTCAAGCAGGTCAGCGGCGAGATTTGGTTTCAAGGTGAACGACTCGACCGGCAACCGGCTCACCGCATCGTCGAGCGCGGCGTCGCCCAGTCGCCCGAGGGACGCCGCCTGTTCCGGCAGATGACGGTCGAAGACAACCTCAAATTGGGCGCCTACTCGCGCTCACGCCGGGAATCGGCGGCGGTGCGCGCCGACATGGACCGAATCTACGACCTGTTCCCGGTGCTCGGGGAACGCCGCAACGAGCGGGCGGGCCTGTTCTCGGGCGGTGAACAACAGATGCTGGCAATCGGCCGCGCGATGATGAGCCGGCCCAAACTACTGATGCTCGACGAACCATCCATGGGGTTGTCACCGCTCATGACGCAGCGGATCATGGCGACCATCAAGGCGCTGCAGTCCGAGGGCGTCACGATTTTGCTGGTCGAGCAGAACGCGGCGGCGGCACTCAAGCTCTCCGACCGGGCTTACGTGCTCGAGGTCGGCCACATCACTCTGGACGGCACCGGCCAGCAGTTGCTCGGCGACGACCGGGTGAAGCGGGCCTACCTCGGCGAGAACTGAGCGCACCTGCCGCCCGTCCGCCCTCCTCGGCGCGTTGGCCGCTGAACGAACGTCCGGCCCCGCAAGAATGGCGGCATGGTGCCGTTGACGATCGAATTCAACTGGCCGGAGACCCCGATCGCGATCGCCATCACCTTGGTGGTGGCCATCGGCGGGCGCTGGTTGCTGGTGCGTGCCATCAAGCGCGGCGCCGAGGTGGCCGTCAGCCGGGCCAAGCAGCGCAGACTGGCCCAGGGTGGCGATGACGCCGCCGACTACACCGTGCGACACGCGGCCCGGGCCGCCACCATGGGCTCACTGCTGCGCAGCGTCACCAACGTCAGCATCGCCCTACTGGCCGCGCTCACCGTGATGGCCATTCTGAACATTCCACTCACGCCGATTCTCGCCTCAGCCGGGGTGGGCGGCGTGGCGCTCGGCTTCGGGGCCCAGAGCCTGGTCAAGGACTACCTGTCGGGAATCTTCATGATCGTCGAGGACCAGTACGGGGTCGGCGACCTGGTCGACCTGGGTGAGGCCAGCGGAACCATCGAGGACGTCGGCCTGCGGGTCACCCGGCTACGGGACGGCAACGGCCAGGTCTGGTACATCCGCAATGGCGAGATCGTGCGGGTGGGCAATCAGTCGCAGGGGTGGTCGACCGCCATCGTCGACATTCCGGTCTCGTCGAGCGAAGACTCGGCTCGGGTGATCGACATACTTCAGGGCGTCTGCGCCGAAATTCACGCCAACCCCGACTACGCCAAGGTGCTGCTCGAACAGCCCCGCGTGGTGGGGGTGCAGTCGGTCGATGCGGGCCGCATGACCCTTCGGGTCGTCGCCAAGACTCAGCCCAACCAGCAGGCCGGCGTGGAACGCGCCATTCTCGACCGCGACCTGCAGGCGCTCAAGGATGCCGGCATCAAGGGTCCGCGGGTGCTGCCCGCTCCCCCAGCGCTGGAGTGAATCAAGCGGTGTGATCCCCCCGGGCACTCACGGTGCACCGGTATTCACCACGGTCAGACCGGCGCTGAGCCTGTGGTCGCGAGCCACACCCGGCCGGTGCCGCTGATCTGCACGTCCTTCTCACTAGCCGGAACGAACACCGCACAGCCCTTCGCAAGCGGCGCTGAACCGTCCCGGCCGTTGACGGCGATCGAGCCCGATTCGACCAGCACGATCGCCGGGCCGCTACCGATTCGCTGCTCCTGGTCGGCCAACTCGCAGACGGTGAGCGCGAAGGGTGCCGGCGGTGCGTAGACCGTCAGATGAGCAGCCGGCCGGCGGGGGGCCAGCAATGACGGATCGCCCTGCTCGAACGACAACACCCGGAGCAGCTCCTGGTTGTCGACATGTTTGGGGGTCAAACCACCGCGCAGCACGTTGTCGCTGGCGGTCATCAGCTCGATTCCGACACCCCGCAGATACGCATGCAGCGTGCCGGCCGGCGCGTACAAACACTCCCCGCGCCGCAGGGTAACCCGGTTGAGCAGCGCGGCGATCACCACCCCCGGATCGTCGGGGTAATGCGCGTTCAGCTCGGCGACGGTGGCGAAGGTGGTTGCGCTGCGCAACCCGGCGACGGCACCGTCGCGGGCGACCGCGGTGACCGCCGCCACACAATCGGCGGCGTCGGGCCGGCCAGACAACAACCAGTCCACCACGGGTTCCACCGCAGTGGGGACGTCCCGCAACCGCAGCAACGGCGCCGTTGCGGTGGTGGACGCAGCCAAGACGCTGGCCAGGTCTTCGGCGAAGACAGCAACCTCGTCGGCCGGCCGGAAGCCGCACAGCGCTTCGAAGGTCTCACTGACCGCGACGATGATCTCGGGCTTCGGGTGGGGATCTTTGTAGCTGCGGCTGAAGGCTTCGGCGGCAACACCGCGCGCCACCTCGTCGGCGTAACCCTGTTGCGCCTGCTCGGCGCTCGGGTGCACCTGCAGCGACAGCGGCGTGCGAGCGGCCAGCACCTTGAGCAGAATGGGCAACTCGGCCGCTTCGGCCGATCCGAGCAACCCTTCGGGGTCGGCGGCCACCCAGTCGCGCAGGTTCGCGTGGGCGCTCGCCGATGACGGGAAGGTGCGCGGGGTGTGACTGGGCGACCCCGGGTGGGTGCCGAACCACAACTCAGCCTCAGGAGCGCCACTGGCCGGACGTCCGGTGAACGCAGCGATTCCGTCGAAAGCCCCCCACGCGTAGTCGCGCGGCGTATTCGTAAGTTCAATAAACATCGGGTACAACTTACTCAATTCGGTGATGTAGCCCGTCAGTCGATCAAAGCCGGCTCACACGCCCGGCGCGAGCAGGTCGCGCCCACACTGGCCACCACCACGCACGCCATGGCGAAAATCTCGATCAGCCTCAACCCCTCGCCCAGCACCAGGAGCGCGAACAGCGCGGCGGCAGCCGGCTCCAGGCTCATCAGAATGCCGAACAGCCCGGGCGCGATGCGCCGCAGTGCCACCATCTCGAGCCCGTAGGGAATCACCGACGACAACAATCCGACCGCCAGCGCCACCCCGAACACCTGCGGATTAAACGCCGGAGACCCCAGCAGCAGGGCCGGCCCCGACAGCAGCACCGCCCCGATCAGGCTGGCCACGGTGACCCCCGACACCCCTTCGAAGACCCGGCCGGTGGGCCCGGCCAACAGAATGTAGCCGGCCCACAGGGCACCGGCCAGCAGCGCCAGGCCGAGACCGATCCAGTCCGGGTCGATCGGCTGCAGGCCGAGCAGCACCACCCCCACCGCGGCCAGGCTCACCCAGAGCAGATCGCGAAACCGACGTGAACCGAACACTGCCACGACTAGCGGCCCCAGAAACTCCACCGTGACGGCCACTCCGATCGGAATGCGCGCGAAACTCTCATAGATCGCCCAGTTCATTCCCGCGAGCGCCACCCCGTAGGCGCCCACCGTCCACCACTCCCGAGCCCGGCGCCCCCGCACCCGCGGCCGGGCGAAGGTGAGAAAGATCAGCGCGGCGAAGCAGAGCCGCAGCCAGGCCGTCGCGGTGGGCGTGGTGCTGGCGAACAGATCCTTGGCGAAGGCCGCGCCCAGTTGCACCGAGGCGATGCCGATCAACACCATCCACACCGGATCGATCCGAGCAAGAACGGCACGCACGGGTGGACTATGCCACATGCGATCCGAACGGGCCGCGCCGGGCTTCACGCACAGGTCAAAGACGTGCCGTTCCATGTTGCCGCCGCGAGTTCACCGGCGAGCCATCCCTTGTGAAAAGCACCAACCAGCACAACCACCGCCCGGTTGAACCACTCAGAAACCCCTTGCCAAAAGGGTATATCGGGGGCGTCGACGAGCTCGACCAGCGAAAGATCAGCGCCTCTCTAGAACGCTGTCTCGACAACCGTTATAGTCAACCAGCGTTATAGTCAACCAGACTAATGAAGTTTCTCAGCCCGACGTCGAGAAGAGCGAACAGATGGCCAACCCCGGTTCACTGGTGTCGGTGGACGTGATCGCACTGCGCTACAACCCGCGACTGCGCCGGGTCGAGATGGCCACCAAGCCACGCACCAGCGAACCGTTCCTCGGCAAACCGGCCCTGCCCGGCGTGCTGTTGCAAGAGGGCGAGCGCCTGGCTGCTGCCGCCCACCGCGCCGTCACCACCAAGGTGGGCTTCGACGTGTCCGCCCTGGGTCAGTTGACGGTCTTCGACGAGCCCAACCGCGACCCACGCGGCTACTCCCTTTCGGTCGCCATGTGGGCGGTCGGTGACGGTGACGCCGACTGGTACGGCTTCGACGACGTCGTCAACCTCGCCTTCGACCACAACGTGATGCTGTTCGAGTGCCGTCCGCTATTGGTCGACATGCTGTGGCGCGACCTGGAGTTCACCCGCGCCCTGACCGGCCCGGCGTTCCCCGTTTCTGCGGCCGTCGGCATCACCCACACGCTCAGCGGAATAGCGCCCGACCGTGGCAACCTGAACCGCCGGCTGGCCGCGCTGCGCGGCTTGACCGTCAGCAACAAACGAGTCGTGCTGGGCCGTGGCCGCCCCGGCACCGTGTGGGAGTGGCAGGCATCGGCTGCCTGAGCCGTTCACGAACCCTGCGTCGGTAGGGCAGTGCTTCAGGCTCCGGTCACCTCCTTGAACTTCACCTTGGCAACCCCGGTCTTCAGGCACGCCGCTTCGAACTTCCAGGTTCCGTTGGCGTCGATGCTGTTGGTGTTGGCAAGACAGTCGCCGAGGTTGTTGCCCTTCTTGTCATACGACTTGAAGGTGACTTGCGCATAGGTCTCAATGGCATCGCCGTGGTTCTTGACGATGCCCACGACCTTGGCGTAACCGTAGCTGCGCTGCACCTTCCAGCCCTTCTGCAGAACCAGGCCCTTTTGCTCGACCTCCTGCTCGGCAGGTGACGAGGCCGTCGACTTGGTACTGGACGCACTGCTGGCCGACTGTGGCGCACCCGAGGTGCCCGCAGAACAACCGACGAGAAGGGCAGCGCCCGATAGAGCGGCAACCAAAGCCTTCATGTTTTAGAACTCCTTCGATGAGAGATGGCCACCTAACCATATCTGAAAGGCCTGATATAAAGGGTGTTGTATTACAGGCCGTCTCTGCACGATGGCTGGGTGCCCTGGTCCGAGCCGAGCGCGAAACAGCTCGGCGCAACGCTGAGGCGGTTGCGCGAAGAGCGAGGGCTGTCACAAGAGTCCCTCGCGTTTCGCGCGGGCATCACCAAGAATCAGCTTCAGTTGATCGAGGCCGGCCGCTCGTCAGGACGGCGCGACGCCACCGGATCGTCGAACCCGCGATTGTCCACTCTGGTCGGGCTGGCCGAGGTACTTGGTCTGTCGGTGTCACGTATGCTCGCCGACGCCGACCTCTAGGGTCGCGCTGGTTTCGCCGATCGAGCTTGTCGAGACCGCGAATATGTTCCCCCGGCAAGGGGTTTCGATCATCCAATAGCAGCCCAGCAATCAATCGGGCCGACGACCCGACAGGCCTGAGTGAACCTCAGTCTTCGGGGCGCAGCTCAGGCTTGGGCCGGTCGCGCAGTGGACGGTTCAGCGGGAGCAGCCGTCCGGTGTGGTGCTCGGCCTCGATCTCGGACAGGCTCAACCGCACCGTGTGGGGAATGTCGTGCCAGGTGGAATCGCGATACACCAGGGCCACCAGCATCAGCACCCACCAGATGCCCAGATGAAGCGGGAACAGCACCACGGTCTTCCACATGCCCGGCCAGCGGGCGTCTTCGAGCAGCACGGTGACCCAGCCGAACAGGCCGGTGAACACGTACGAGAACAGGCCGAAAGCTCCTGCCGTCAACACCATCAGATCCCACCGCCCGGTGCGAGCCGCCAGCAGCAGACCGAATGCCATGCCCGACCAGCCGGCAATCGCCGAAACCAGCAAGCCGACGCTGTAGATCAGGCCGTCGATGGCGCGACGATCCCCGGAACGAACCCGACGCCACAGCCGGGGGGTACAGATCGGCACTATCTGCACCCCGCCCAGGGCCCACCGGTAGCGCTGTTTGATGGACGTCCACAGCCCCTGCGGCTGCTCGTCGAAGAACACCGCCCGGGGTTCGAGAACGGCGCGATGACCGTCCGCGATCGCGTTGAGGGTGAACTCGATGTCTTCGCACTGGGTCAGGGTGTTCCACCCCTTGCCGTCGAGAACAGACAGCAGAAAGCCGAAGCCGGTGCCGCTGACCGAGAACAGCGACCAGCCGAACCGGTTGCGGGGCAGGTGAAAGAAGCGGGTCTGCAACAGCCAGTACAAGGTGCTGCAGCCGGCCACCCACGAGGACGACGGGTTCTTCCCGGTGCGGTACCCCACCACGATGGTCTCGCCGGCGTTGAACCGGGTGTTGAGCGCGGTCAGAAAGCCGACCTCGACCACGTTGTCGGCGTCGAACACCACGCACGCGTCGTAGGCCCCGGCATGTTCGACCAGGAAGCGCTCGAAGAACCACTTCATCGCGAAGCCCTTGCCCTTGCGCTTGGCGTCGGTGCGCTCGTAGACGTAGGCGCCGGCCTTGCGGCAGATCTCGGCGGTGTCGTCGGTGCA
This sequence comes from Micropruina sp., assembly GCF_047602085.1. Lineage (GTDB taxonomy): Bacteria > Actinomycetota > Actinomycetes > Propionibacteriales > Propionibacteriaceae > Micropruina. The sequence goes on along the minus strand of NZ_JASGID010000002.1, from coordinate 261,570 downwards.
GTTGTCGGCCACCACGAACACGTCGTAGAGCTCGCGGGGGTAATCGAGGTTCTCCACGGTGATCAACAACTGGTCGATCACACTGGACTCGTTCTTGGCGCACACCAGAATCGCGAAGCGATGCTGCGGCTCACCGGGCTTGGGTTCGGGCAGCTTCAACTCGCCGAACGCGTTGAGCCCCACGATCACGTGGTACAGCCCGTAGACGCCGCCGATCACCATGATCGTCTGGAGAGTCCAGGCGATCACGTCGAACCAGGGCACCGGCACGCTCCTTGCTGCTGGGGGCACCGGAGATCCGGTGTTGGAGTTGCCAGTCTAGGGTGCCGCCGCCGGAGTCGGGTATGGCGGGCCGCGGCGCACGCTGCGCGAACGTTTCGGCACTCCACACTCGCTCCCCGACCGGTCAGCGCCGCAGCCAGGGAGGGCGTGAGAAGGTGAACGTGCCCGGACGGCACGGCGCGCCACCGGGTGGCCCCCACAAGCGCCGTCACTCACGAGAGGAGTGAGTGTCATGGAACTGACGAGGCGCTCGTCCACCACGCTGATCGGGTTCGGCGCCGGCTTCCAGCTATGCAGGGCCGCCAAGGCCGTGGCACCCGTTCCTGGTCAGGTTGCCTAACATGCTCCAGTTCGGGGTCGTCGGCACCAATGTGATCAGCGAGTGGTTCGCGGGGGCATGCCGCGCCACCGGCGGACGAGCCGAAGCCGTCGCGGTGTGCTCGCGCGAGCTGACCCGCGCCAGGGATTTCGCAGACCGCATCGGCGCCCCGCGGGCGTTCGACGACCTGGCCGCGATGGCGCAGGCCGTCGACGCGGTGTACATCGCCAGCCCCAACGCACTGCACCGCGAGCAGGCGGTGCTGGCCGCCGAGGCCGGCCGGCATGTGCTGGTGGAGAAGACCATGGGCACCTCGCTGCCGCAGGTGCAGAGCATCTTCGCAGCCGCTGAACGCGCCGGCGTGGTGGCGATGGAGGCCATGCGCAACGTGCACACCCCGGCCCACCGCCTGCTGCGCGAGGCACTCCCCCGGCTCGGCACACTGCGGCACGCCCGCTTCGAGAAGCTGCAGTACTCCTCGCGTTACGACCGGTTCAGGGCGGGCGTGACGCTGAACGCGTTCGACCCGGCCCTGGGCAACTCGGCGCTGGCCGACATCGGCGTCTACTGCCTGCAACCCGCACTCGACCTGTTCGGCGCACCGCTGCGCACGGTCGGCGCGAGCCTGTGGCTGAGCAACGGCTTCGAGGCCGGCGGCAGCCTCTTGCTCGACTACCGCACCCTGGTCGTCGATCTCGCGTACTCGAAGGTCGCCTCGGGGCTGGGCCCCTCGACAATCACCGGCGAGGACGCCTCGCTGAGCTTCGACGACCCGGGAGAACTGTCACGCGTGGTGCTGCACGAGCGCGGTGGCCGCGAGACCGTGCTGCTGGACGGCCCGCCGGTGGGCCCGGCCGACACCATGGTGCACGAGGTGCTCGCCTTCGCCGACCAGGTGGACGCCGGTGCCACCGACCCGCACTGGCGCGAGCTCAGCCTGCTGGCCCGGCGGGTGATGGACGAGCAACTCGGTCGCCGGACGTCCTGACGCTGGTCGACTCACACCGAACCGTTGGCGTCGGTGTTGAGTACCAGGCCCCCTCGGGTCAAGTATTCCCTCACCGACCTCGGCAGTTCGCTCACGGTGCCGCTGCGGTCGGTGGCTGAATGGGCCCAAGCCAATCGTGCACAGATCACGGCGAACCGTCGCGAGTGGGATGCCACCATCTGACAGCCTGCTCCGCCAGCGTGCTGCTACGCCCACTCGTGGATGACAACCTTCCCGACCGTCCGTCCGCTCTCGACCAGTTCGTGCGCTTCGCGCAGCGTGGCGGCAGAGATCGGGGTGAGCCTCGTCGTGGTCGTCGGCCGAATCCGGCCCTGATCCACGAGGTCAGCGACCGCGTTCAAGAGATGGCGCTGCTCGATCAGGTCGGGGGTCTGCCGCAGCGGGCGGGTGAACATGAGTTCCCAGTGCCAGGCGATGCTCTTGCCCTTGAGCGGGAACACGTCGCGCGGCCCGTCGTCGATCGCCACGATGTGCCCGAACGGCCGCACGATCTGCGCATAGCTCTCGACCTGGCCTTCGGAATGCGCGGTGAACAGCCAGTCCACCCCGTCCGGCGCGACCGCGAACACGTGCGCGGCCAGAGCGTCGCGGTGGTTCACAACGTGCTCCGCCCCGAGACTGCGCACCCACGCGGCGCGCTCAGCATCGGAAGCCGTGGCGATCACCGTGACGTGCGGCAGGAGCACTTCGGCCAGTGCGAGCATGATCGACCCGACCCCGCCCGTCGCGCCGATCACCAGCAACGTTCCGGTCGATTCCTCGGTGAGGGCGAACCGGTCAAACAACGTCTCCCAAGCGGTGATCGCAGTCAACGGCAGGGCCGCGGCGTCGGCCATCGAGAGCGTCTGCGGCTTGCGGCCGGTGATCCTCTCGTCCACGACATGCAGACGCTGGTTCGTGCCGGGCCGGTCGATGCTGCCCGCGTAGAACACCTCGTCACCCGGCGCGAACAGCGACACCGCCGACCCAACCTCACGAACCGTGCCCGCGGCATCAAAACCGAGCACCCTGAACCCGCCAGAGGGAGCACCGGCCCGCAGTTTGACATCGACCGGGTTCACCGACACCGCCTCGACCTCGACCAACAGGTCGTGCGGTCCGAGTGTGGGCACCTCGACCTCGCGGGTGAGGAACGCCTCGGGGTCGGTGGCGGGCAGGTTCTTGTCGTATCCAATAGCAGTCGTCGTCGTCATGAGATCAATGGTTCCTTGCGCATACTGGTTACCGTCAAGAACATCTAGTACCTATCGGGTACCATTAAGGTGTGAGTCAGATCGTGGACGAGTGCAAACGCAACGACGTGTATGCGGCCATGTGCCCGTGCCGCGACATGCTCGACCTACTGGCCAACAAATGGAGTGCCCTGGCCATCGGCGCACTCGCGGACGGGCCACAACGCAACGGGCAACTCAAACGACGCCTGGAGGGCATCAGCCCCAAAATGCTCTCGCAGACGCTCAAACGCCTCGAAGACCACGGGCTGCTCACGCGCACCGTCTACCCCGAGGTTCCCGCCCGTGTGGAGTACGAACTCACCGACCTCGGGCACAGCGCCGCTGCACCGTTGAAGCAGCTACGCGACTGGGTCGAACGCAACACCGGAACCGACAAGTAGCGACCTGCCTTCGGCGCTACTCCGAGGCAGGCACCCGCGCAGCGCGGCCCCATTAGCGTGCTCGAATGCTGACCGACGAACCGTTGAGTCTCCCACGTCGCGAGACCTCAAACAGAATGCTCTCACTAGGGGTTTCGACGAACTCAACCAGCGAGGGGTTGCCTTGATCAGCGCCGCGCCATTGCGAGGCCGGGGCGCTACTCGTTGTCTCTGAGCGTATGGGTTGCGCGATCGAGGAGGTCGCGCAGCAGGTGGCGTTCGTGCTCGGTGTAGGTGTTGGCGAGGCGCTGTTCGATGCTGCGTGTTTCCACATCGGCGCGGAGGGCGAGTTCTTCGCCTGCGGGGGTGAGCGTGGTGACGAGCACTTTGTTGTGCAGCTTGGACGGTACGCGCTCGATGAGCTGTTTCTGTTCGAGTTTGCCGAGTACCTGCGCCATGGTTTGCGGGGTCACTGCCGCGTTGCGGGCGAGCTGGGCCGACGACTGGCCGGGCACGTAGTACAGCGCGACGAGCGCGGCGTATTGCGCAACGGTGAGGTCGAAGGCTCGGAGCGCATCGGACTTCGCGGCCATGAGGGCTTGTTCTGCCGTTTTGATGTGCGAGCCGATCCGCGCGTCGAGGTCGGCGGCGAACTCGTCCTCACCGCGACGCGGGGCAGGCAGGCGGAACGGTTCGGGAACAGTGTCAGGCACCTCATTAGGATAACGAGCCTGTGATTCAGACCCCTGGCACTCTCGCCGGACGGGCATGGTCAGTAGCGGCTGCCGCTCGGCGCGGGAAGCGTGTCGAGGGTCTGTCGTTCATCGTCTGTGAGGAGCAGCTCGAGCGCACCGAGGTTGTCGCGCAGGTGCGCGCTTTTGCGGGTGCCGGGGATGGGGATGATGTGCTCGCCCAGCCCGAGAAGCCAGGAGAGTGCAACCTGGGCCGACGTGGCACAGTGCGCCTCAGCGATCCCGGCCACGGTGTCACTGATCGTCTGATTGTGCGCGAAGGCTTCAGCGGTGAACCGAGGGCTCGCGGTGCGGAAGTCGCTCGCTTCGAACGTTCCGGGGTCGAGGGTGCCTGTGAGGTAGCCGCGCCCGAGTGGGGCGAACGGCACGAACGCAACGTCGTGCTCGCGTGTCCAGTGAAGCAGGTTGCCACCCGCGCTGCTGCCGCCTCCGGCGAAGTCGCCACCTGCTGCGGTGCCGCCGGTGATCGGGTCGCGCGTCCAGACCGAGAGTTCGGACTGGATCGCAGCGACGGGGTGGATCGCGTGCGCAGTCTCGGCCTGGCCGATGGTCACTTCGGAGAGTCCGAGGGATCCAAGTTTGCCCTCGGCAACGAGGTTGGCGAGGGCTCCCCAGCTCTCGGCGAGTGGCACGTTCGGGTCGATGCGGTGGAGGTAGTAGAGGTCGATCCGGTCGACACCGAGATGGGTCAGTCCGTCTTCGACATGCTGACGTAGCGCTTCCGGACGGCCGTCGCGACGCATCCGCCTGCTGGCGAGGTCGACGGTCATGCCACCCTTGGACGCGATCACAACGTCGCCGCGACGCCCTCGGATCGCGTCGCCGACGAGGCGTTCGTTGTGGCCGTCGCCGTAGACGCGAGCGGTGTCGATGAGCTGCACGCCCGCATCGAGCGCTTCCCGGATCACCCGGATCGACGCGGCGTCATCACGCCCTGATTCCGCGTATCCCCAGCTCATACCCATGCAGCCCAGCCCCAGCGGGGATACCCGCGTGCCTGTGGTTCCGATCGTCCGCGCTTCCATATCAACCTCCGAATGTCTATCAGTTCCCTGCTACTATACAGGACACTGATCATAGATGTGGAGGAACATCATGAAGGCGATTCAGATCACGAGCTACGACGGAGCAGGTGGGCTCAGCTACGGCGACTTCCCCGAACCCGTGCCCGGCGCCGGCCAGGTGGCACTGACGGTGGAGTTCGCGGGCGCGAACTACGTCGAGGCGCTGTTCGCCGACGGGCTCGTGCCGAACCCGCTCCCGTGGGTGCCGGGCATCGAGGCGGTGGGGCGGATCAAGGCGCTCGGCGCGGGCGCTACCGGTGTCGCGGTCGGTGATCGGGTCGCGGCGCTCACGATCAACGGCGGGGGCGGATACGGGCAGGTCGCGGTCACGAACGCTGCACTCGTCACCCCACTCCCGCTCGGGATGGATGCCGGGTATGCGTCGGTGGTGCCGTCGAATACGACGACCGCGCTGCTCGTGCTCGAACGCCTCGCCAGGCTCCAGCCCGGCGAGCAGATCCTCGTGCACGCGGCAGCGGGCGGCCTCGGATCGCAGTTCGGGCAGATCGCGAAGCTTCTCGGCGCGGCCCGCGTGGTCGGCGTCGTCGGCAGCGAGGCGAAGCGGCACGCCGCGCTCGACCTCGGCTACGACGAGGTCTGGCTGCGCGACGACCTCGCCACGGCTAAGGGCGGGCAGTTCGACGTGATCGCCGACCCGGTGTCCGGCCCCGGACGACTCACCAGCATCGGCCTCCTCGCACTCGGCGGCAGGCTGCTCGCGGTCGGCGATGCGGCTCAGGCGGGCGATCAGCAGATCAGCAGCAACACGCTCTGGTTCACCGGCACCAGCATCCTCGGCTTCAACCTCGGAGCCCTCGCCGCCGAGAACCCCGAACTCGTCGGCACCTACCTGCGCCGCGCCCTCACGCTCGTCGCCTCCGGTGACGTGCGCGTGCATGTCGGCGAACGGGCTCCGATCCAGGAGGCACCCCGCATCATCGCCGCGCTCCGTGAAGGGCGCACGGTCGGCAAGACCGTTTTCATCCACGAACCCGCCTGAACCACACGCTGCCCGCTCGACCGAAAGCATGACCACCCATGACTGATGCCGTATCCACCACACTGACGACGAGTGAACGCTGGAAACTCATCGTTCTCCTGTCCGCGAGCTTCACCCTCGCCGTCGATTTCTCCGTCCTGAACATCGCCCTCCCGCAGATCGGACGCGACGTCGGCCTCGACACGACCGCCCTGCAATGGGTCATCACCGCGTTCGCGCTCCCTGCCGCCGGGTTCGGGCTTCTGTTCGGCAGGCTTGGCGACCTCATCGGACGCCGCCGCCTGTTCATGATCGGAATCTCGCTGCTCGGCATCGGTTCCATCATCGGCGGCGTCGCCCCGACCGCCGCCGTGCTCCTCACCGGCCGAGTCGTGCAGGGCTTCGGCGCGGCAGCGGTCGCGCCGACCGCACTGTCGCTGCTGACGACCTCGTTCGAGGAAGGCCCACGCCGCACGCGAGCCCTGGGCATCAACGGCGCGCTCATCGCCGCGGGATTCACCGTCGGCGCACTCCTCGGCGGCATCCTCACCACCGGCATCAGCTGGCGAGCCGCGTTCTGGATCAACCTGCCCATCACGCTCGTCGTTCTCATCGTCACGCCGACCCTGTTCCCCGCAAACCGCCCCGACACGAAGCCACGCCTGGACTGGCCCGGCGCGATCCTCATCAGCATCGCGCTCACCGCACTCGTGTTCGGCCTCACCGTCGCAGGCGACCACGGACTCGGCACCTGGCAGCCCTACCCGTGGCTCGCTGCCGCCGTGATCCTTGGGGCACTCTTCGCCTGGCGTGAGCTACACGCCGCACATCCCCTCGTCACACTCAGTATCCTGCGCCGCCGCACCATCGCAGTCGGCAACCTCACCGGCCTCACCACGTTCTCGATGATGTCCTCCGCGACTTACCTCCTCACCCTCTACTTGCAGGATGTCCTGTCGCTGAACGCCCTGCTCAGCGGGATCGTCATCGCTGTCGTCGGAGTTGTGTCGATCACCGTCGCGAACTTCATCCCGAAACTCATCGGCATCTTCGGGCTGCGCACCCTCGTCATCGCGGCGCTCACCCTGCAAGGCATCGGAATGATCGTGATCGCCTTCGCCGGGGCCAGTGCCTGGGCCGTCGCGATCATCATCGCTGGACGCATCATCGCGGGCCTCGGACACATCGGCAGCATCATCGGCTACACCGCCATGTCTAGCTCCGGCCTTCCCGACAACGAACAAGGCCTCGCTACCGGACTGGCCACGACCAGCCAGCAAGTCGGCATCGCCCTCGGCACCCCGCTCATGGCCTCGATCCTCGCGCTGACGCTCACTGTCACCAGCACCGACTCCGCCTCAACAGCGGCACTCCGCACCGGGCTGGCCACGACGATAGCCGTCAACGGCCTCATCCTCATCGCGGTCGCACTCCTCGTCGTGCTCCTCTTGCTGCGTAGTGGAAGCCCAGACAGGCTCGCCAACCATGACCCTGCCGCTCAGCCTGCACGTTGACTGCGCCAGCTTCTACCCTCCGAACCGAGGCACGCGACTCGCACATCAAACCCTGACCCACGGCATCGACAAGAGCCAAGACGAAAGAGCACCGATCCGGCTCCGCGAGCCGTTCGCCACTGGGCGCCAGGTACCGGCGCGTCCCGACCACCGCCAAACATCGCAGCCACATCCGAGGCCTCGAAGCCCTCGGCTACACAGTCACCATCCAACCCGCCGCACCAGACCCTCTCGGCTCCGCCGGGGCTGCCGCGCCTGGCCGGGATCCATTCTCGGACTAGCGTTGAGTGCCCTGATGCCACTTGCACGTCTGTATCCCTTCAGGTGGCAGCCCGCAAGCGTTGCCCGAGTGGAAGGCGACCGCCAGCGAACCGTCGGCGCGAACCTGCGCCGTTACCGTCACCAGAGGACGATTTGGAGGGCGACGAAGGTGTAGAACAAGCTCACCGACAGGATGAAAACACGTTCCGAGATGCCGAACGCCCAGCTTCGGAGTGGTCGGATGACCAATGCGGCAACGAGTGCGATGAGCGAGATGAGACTGACCCACGAAAGGATCGAGAGAAGGGTTCCGACGAACCCCTGGTGCATGAGACGAACGAAGTTGCCCATGCATGCATAGCTGAGCGCGAACCAGAGGATGGCGGCCAGGAGATGGAGCCGACCGATCCTCGTGGCTGGCGTGCCCTCCAGATCGGTTGGCAGCAGGGGCATGACGAGGAAGACCAGGGCAAGCACTGTCAGACAGACGACGACGAACGTGGTGTCCTCCCATTCGGGCAAACCGATGCCGACGGCAAGGGCGAGTGCGGCCCACATCCCAGCGGACGTCCACGTCATGGCGGAACTCAGTGCACGGGTCTTACCGACGGCGTAGTCGCTGACAGCATGTCTGACCGGGTTGTACCCACTGCGAGAGAAGTGGACTGCGATGAACATCGCAAGGCGGGCGACACTCAGCGCAAACGTGATGGCCGCTATGGCGGCAGTCATGGTTCTCTCTTTTCGCTGTCGGTGCTCCTGTGCGTGGAGCGGAGTTCGTCGTGCAGCGAACGGATCGTTCGGGCGAGCGCTGCCGGATCGATCTGAATTGCGCGGGCGTTGTTGTCGAGCGATGAACCGAGGAGTGTCGCGCATCGCTGGCGGAGCGTCTCGCCTTGCGCGGTGATGCGCAGGTGACGCACGTTGCCGGTTCCAGCCTCGGCGACGTTGTCAACACTGCCATCCCGGATCAGGGCACGGACAATGCCGCTGACGGCCGCCTCCGTCACGCCGAGAGCGCCTGAGAGCTGACGACCGGTCACGCCAGGGTGCTCCGCGATGACGATCAGCGCGACGTAGCGGTGGTAGCTGAGCCCCTCGGGTCGAAGGATTCGTTCTGCCTCTCGGTCGAGAGTGCGAACGAGGTCGTGCAGTTCGTAGGCCAGATCCACGGCACGTATCTTAACTCATTAACTTACTTGCCGTGGGTGCTCGACTCCCACGCAGAAGACGTGAAGATCTGATGGTGCGGGGTGCCCTGGTGATCGGTTGCGACAGTTCTTCGGCTTGTCCACTGTCAGCGGTTCGAGTAGGTCTGAAATGGTGGGGTCTAGGAGAAGACGCGATGAGAACGTTCAGGCTGGGACGAGTGCCGTCCATCGTTCGAGCTGATCGGTAACGTTGGGCGCGTCGCGAACGAGCGTAGTTTTCCAGGACAGCAGGCCATCGTTCTGAAGCCTGCCGATCAGCGTGATCGGATGCACACCCAAGGCGTCCGCCTCCGTCTGCGCCCAGGTCACACTCGGCCGTTCGGGAACAACGGGGAGCGGTCCCGAGATAGCCAGTTCTCCAGCAAGCTGATCGGCTTCCGTTTCCTCGTCCCCGCTCTCTTCAGATAGGTCATCAATGATGACTCCCCCGTCCTCTGAGACGTGGCCCAGCAGAACATGGGCGGCTTCGTGGAGGATTGTGAAGAGCACTTTGTCTAGCCGCTTCCATCGGCCCGAGATGCCGATCACCGGGGTCTCATCGACGATCAGCGCACACCCATCGAGCTTCCCTCCGGGGAACGCTTCAACGTAGATCAGCTTCACCCCAACCTCCGCGAAAAACGCTTGGAAGGCAGCGAACTCCTCCGGGTTGCGCGCCCGTTCCGAGAGTTGCTCAGCCAACCCTCGAAGACGATCACGAGAGTACGGCGCAACCTGCAGCTCACGCGCACTGGCCTTGACGCACGCGACCCAGGCTTGCTGAAGCACCGTCACGGACTCGTCTGTGTTGCTTCGCCTGGCGGCGAATCTGACCGTCAGCTCTTCATCAAGGCTCTGCATCCCAAAGAGGCGAAGGACCTCTTTCGATTGCCCATCTGGATCAGAGGCGGTGATGAAACCACGCTTTCTCAGCAAGGTGACCGGTACTAACTCACGCAACCTGGCGCGGGTCTTTACGGCGTCAAGGCTTTCCCTGGTGCGCGAGTCCTGTGCTTGCTTCCAGAGGAGGTAAGAGTCCTGAAGCTTGAGCCAGAACTCTGCGCTCGTTCCGAGCGCGGCCGCGATCTGCGCGGCGGACTCGCGAGTGATCTCCTTCTTGCCGGAGATGATCTCGGAGACGAACTGTGCCGGTCGTCCCAAAATCTCCGCAAAGTCGGCCTGAGTCCAGCCGCGCGCGTCGAGTTCGTCAGCCAGGTGTTCCCCGGCCGGGAACACCTCGGCAGCCATCGGCGTACTCATGATCGTCACTCTCCTTCAGTGGTAATCAACCATCTCGATGACGATGACCATCCGGCCGTCGTCATCCGTTTCGAACTTGATGATGAGCCTGAACTGGTCGTTCAGGCGGATGGATGAGGTTCCGGCCCGGTTGCCCTTGAGTTGCTCCGACCGGAGGGAACGCATCGCATATAGGTCTCGTTCATCAGTGGCCGCAAGCAGTACCTGGATCTTCTTCCGGTACGCCTTGATGATGTCTGCACCCCAGCGCCGTGGCGCATAGGACGCATCTTCGGCCAGACGCCGAAGATCATCATCTTCGAAGACGACACGCAAACGCTCCACCTCACCCAGAACAACATGGCCAAGTTTACGCTATCGCATCCACTTATCTAGTCATCATGGGTTAATCACCCCTTGCATGAATCATGCTATCCTACTACCATCGGTCTCGCAAGCGCGGCGGCGCCGAGGACCGAGCGCCCCCAGTGGCGGCAACGTGAACCACGAGGAGGTTCAGATGCCCGGCTATGCAAAGACCCCTAGCTTCATCAACGACTTGGTTGATCGTTGCTCGACGGACACCTTCTATGTGAGCAAGGCGCGGACATACCCGCTCTCGGACCTTGGGTCCCGCTGTCGGGGTGATTTTGTGGTGAGCGTTCAGAGGTCTTGGAGGCGGCTTCGCCAGTACCCCGGACGGCGCTTCTCGTGGGCATAAGCGACGACGATCACCTCGTCATCGCGTACGAAGTAGACGATCCCATAGGGGGAAGCCCTCGACGCTCTTGCGTCGAATGAGCGGGTGCCGTTGGCGGCCGCGGTATGGAGGCGCGGCGTCCGGCCACACGCGGGCGAACGCGAGGTGTTCCATGCGCTCATCATTGAACCGCTCACCAAGGCCAGGTTGCCGTCCCTCATACCACTCAACGGCGTCGATCAATTCCGCACGAGCAGCCGGGTGCTCGCGCCAAGAAAGCATCGTCACCGCTTGCGCCGCTCCACGAGCATCTCGCGGACCATGCGCTGTGTCTCCTCGCCGTCGACCAACTCGACCTTGCCGGTGAGGATTTCCTCGGCGCGGCTGTCGATCTCGTCGTCCCAGGCGGCGTCGATCTCCGCCTGCTGATCGTCGTCGACGTGCTGGAGCGCGAGCGCGGCGATCTCGCGCTCATCGGCAGACAGGCGCTTGCCTTCTGCGATGTAGTCCGCGAGCGTCGGGGTCATGAGGAAATTCTACGGCGCGGGGCGCGCGATGGGGGAAGTCCCGGCATCGAGGAGTCAGGGCTGCTCGACGCGGTGTTTCTGTGACGATGACCCGCACGACCTCTGATCGTCAAGGATCACCTCAGCCATACCCCGAGGGTCCCCGCCTACCGCCTGTGCCATGGCTCGGCGGCGTTGGGCTGCCCTGGTTGGGGTGGCGGGTGACGTACTTTCCGATATCAGCGGTTCTAGTACGTCTGAAATGGTGGGCCTAACTGGACTTGAACCAGTGACCTCCGCCTTATCAGGGCGGCGCTCTAACCATCTGAGCTATAGGCCCGCGTTGGCGGGAACACCGAGAAGTAACACTACCTACTCACCCGGCACCCGCTCAACTCGACCGGCGATCTGGTTCGGGCCACCTGGGTGCGGCGGCCCGAACCACCGCCGTTACGGCTTCTCGCCGCTGACCGTCCAGGTACCGTCGTCCGACAGGGTGCCGTAGACCCGCACCAGCGAGGCATACCCACGGTACTTACCCTTGCTACCGCTCATCGTGCAGGTCCAGCTAATGCTGAGCGACGCCGAGACCGTCATGTCGGACGTGTCCAAGGTCGGCTTCAGGCGGTTGATCGAGTTCGTTCCCGAAGCTTTGCAGGCGATGGTGCTGATCTTGGCCTTGTCACCGGTCGGCTGACGGAACCGGATGCCGCAGTCGTCCCTGGTCAAGCTGCCCGGCTTCTTGCACGAGTTCACCAGCTCGGTGGTCGCCGCCTTGAAGTCCTTGAGCGAAGCGTCGCTCAGCCCAACCTTGATGTCGTAGATGTCGGAACTCGACGACAGTGATTCCACCACGATCTTGTCGTCGCTCAGCGCGAAGACCTTGCTGGTGGTGCCCAGCGTGTAACCGCCAGGAAAGACATCGATGGAGTCGACGTCCGGCACCGCGACGCCATTGACGGTGAGTCCGATGTCGGCCGGGCTCAGCGACTTCACGTACAGCGATTCGGTGATCGTGGTCAGGTACCACGCATTGTCGCGCGAACTCACATGGAACTTCTGCGTCTGACTGCGCCCGCTGATGGTGTAGCTGGCGCTGACCTCAGAGCTGTACGTCGACGCCTTGGTCTCGGTGAGCTGCACATCAGTGATCGGCGCGCTCTGGCTGGCCGCCGTCATCACCTCTTTGGTCAAGAAGGTGCGGTCAGGCAGGTCGCCACGCGTGAGCGCGAAGATCGCCTCGGGGTCAGATGCGGCGAGCCCGTCGAAGTACTTCTGCACCACCTCCATGGCCGTACCGGCACCGACGCCGCTGCCCTGCGAGGCGGTCGCCCCGTCGCTGGGAGTCGTGCCGGCGGACGTACCCTGTCGGTTGAACATCTGCATCAAACCCACGATCAGGGCGATCACGAGAATCACGGCACCGCCGATGAGCAGCGGCATCTTGTTGCCCGACTTGGCCGCTGGTTGCCCTGGCGGCACCGGCGCCTGACCCCAGCCGGACGGCGGCGGCGCGCCAGCGCCGGCACCGGGAGCCTGGATCGGTGTCGTCGGCTGCCCGTACCCGGGCTGCCCGTACCCCGGCTGACCTGCAGGTTGTTGGCCAAAACCAGCCTGCGGCCCATAACCGGGCGAGCCTTGAATCGGCTGCTCTCCGAACCCGGGCTGACCGTACGGCTGTTGTCCGGGTGCCGGGTAGCTTCCCGGCGCAGCATACGGGCTCCCCGCAGATGGCACCTGCGGGTTGTTGGGCTGGCCGGGATCTTGCGGACGATTCGGGTCAGTCATGACTCCACACCTTCGGTCACAGAGTTAGGGGGACCCCGCTACCTTACGCGCTGAGGCGGTCACCGTGCGGGCCGTGGATAGCGCTCCCCGGCCCGGGCCTGTGCGGCCCCGGAAGCGGCGGCCAACGCAAACCGATCACCACCGGTCGATCGGTGCATCGAACCGACGTCGTCAGTCCTCGGCGAGAGTCAGTTCGAGGCCGCCCAGAATGTTGGCCGACAGGTTGTACAGAAACGCGGTCAAGGTGCCGATGGCGGTGAGCAGCACCACGTTGATCACCGCGATCAGGGCCGCGATGCCCAGCACCTTGTTGGTGTTGACGAAGTCTTCGATGCGAATCTGCGTCTGGTCGTTGGGGTTGCTGAGCAGGTTCTGCAGAATGCTGTTCACCGCGTCGAACAGCCCCGAGGCGCCGATCACCGACCACACCACGTAGGTGGCGAACCAGAACATGATGCCGAAGGCGATCGAGAACAGAAATGACGTCTTCATCACCGACCACGGGTCGATGCGCGACAACCGCAACCGGGCCTTGCGGGTGCGCCGGCTCACCGAACGCGGGCCCGACGACACCACAGCCGGACGGGCGGGGGTCGGTGCTGGCTGCTGGTCGGTGACCGCCGGTTGCACCCGCGTCTCGTCGGCCGCCTCGAAATCGGGGGTGGCGTGGCGCTCATCCGAACGGTAGAGATCCGATGCGCCCCCACCGGCTGGTGCAGAACCCCACACATTGCCCGGTGAGGACGTGCGGGTCTTGCCCTGCTGGTCGCTCATAGTTCTCCTCGACCTCGATCAGTCGGTGGCTTGCGGTGCGTCGGACGCGTTCGGCCCAACCGTATCCGACCCCGTCGTGGAATCCGACACCACCACCTGGGTCGATTCTTCCTCATCGGCGCCCGATTCGGGGTAGAGCGCGATCACCGAGACCGAGTCGTCGCCGCTCACCGCGACGAATTTGACCCCCATGGTGTCGCGTCCCTTTGCCGGAACCTCGCTCACCGACGACCGGATGATCTGCCCCGAAACCTTGATCGCCATGATCTCGTCGTTCTCTTGAACGACCAGGCCTCCGACCAGTGAACCGCGGTCTTCGTTGAGCTTCATCGCCTTGATGCCCAGCCCGTTACGGCTTTGCGGACGATATTGCGACACCGTGGTGCGTTTGGCGTAGCCACCGTCGGTGACAGTGAACACGAACCGGTCGTCCTCGGGCATATCGGCGTCGATCACCGCCATGCTGAGCAGCGAATCGCCCGAGCGGAATTTCATGCCTCCGACGCCCGAGGTGGCCCGGCCCATCGGACGCAGCGACTCGTCGCTGGCCGGAAACCGGATCGCCTGGCCCTTGCGTGAGATCAGCAACACGTCGTCGGCCCACGAGCACAGCTCGGCGCCGATCAGTTCGTCGTCGTCGTCGCGGAAGGCCACCGCGATCACACCGGCCTGGCGCGGTGAGTCGTAGGCGGTCAGCGATGTCTTCTTCACCAGGCCGCGTCGGGTGGCCAGCAACAGGTACGGCGCATCGGTGTAGCTGCGCAGGGTGAGCACCTGCGCGATGTGCTCATCAGGCAGGAACGACAACAAGCCGGCGACATGGCCGCCCTTGGCGTCGCGACCGGCCTCCGGCAACTGCCACACCTTGGCCCGGTACACCCTCCCCAGGTTGGTGAAGAACAGGATCCAGTGGTGGTTGGTGGTAGCGAACAGGTGCTCCACCTCGTCGTCAGCCCGCAGCGATGCCCCGCGAACACCCTTGCCACCGCGCTTTTGCGCCCGGTAGGCATCGGTGCGGGTGCGCTTGGCGTAGCCGCCGTGAGTGATCGTGACGATCATGTCTTCGTCGGGGATCAGGTCTTCGTTCGACAGGTCGCCGTCTGCCGAGATGATCCGGGTGCGGCGGTCGGTGCCGTACTTCTCGACGATCTCGGCGAGCTCTTCGCTGATGATCCTGCGCTGCCGCTCGGGCCGATCGAGAATGTCTTGCAGATCGGCGATGGTGCGCTCCAGCTCGGCCAGCCGGTCGATGATCTTCTGACGCTCCAGCGCCGCCAGCCGGCGCAACTGCATTTCGAGAATCGCGTTGGCCTGCGCCTCGTCGATCGCCAGCAGCTCCATCAGGCCGGTGCGCGCCGTCTCGGCGTCGCTGGACGCCCGGATCAGTGCGATCACGTCGTCGAGGGCGTCCAGGGCCTTCACCAGGCCCCGGTAGATGTGCGCCATCTTCTCGGCCTCGGCCAGCCGGAACGCGGTGCGCCGCCGAATCACTTGAAGCTGATGCTTGATCCAGTAGCTGATGAACTGGTCGAGTCGCAGGGTGCGCGGCACCTCGTCGACCAGGGCCAGCATGTTGCAGCCGAAGGTGTCTTGCAACTGCGTGTGCTTGTACAGGTTGTTCATCACCACCCGCGGCTGGGCGTCGCGCTTGAGCACGATCACCAGCCGCTGGCCGGTGCGGGCCGATGAGTCGTCGCGAATGTCGCTGATGCCGCTGAGTTTTCCGGCGTTGACCAGCTCAGCGATCTTGGTGGCCAGGTTGTCGGGGTTGCACATGTAGGGCAGCTCGGTGATCACCAGCAGCGTGCGGCCCTGCTTGTCTTCCTCGATGTCGATCACGGCCCGCATGATCACCGACCCGCGCCCGGTGCGATACGCGTCCTCGATGCCCTTGCGGCCCACGATCAGCGCACCGAGCGGAAAGTCCGGGCCCTTGATCCGCTCGATGGCGGCCTCAAGCAGTTCTTCTTTGGACGCCTCGGGGTTCTCCAGCGACCACTGGACGGCCTCGGCCACCTCACGCAGATTGTGCGTGGGAATGTTGGTGGCCATGCCGACCGCGATGCCGGTGGAGCCGTTGACCAGCAGGTTCGGAAAACGCGCCGGCAGCACTGTGGGCTCGGTGTCGCGGTTGTCGTAGTTGGGCCTGAAGTCGACGGTGTCTTCGGTGATGTCACGCACCATCTCCATGGCCAGCGGTGCCATCCGGCATTCGGTGTACCGCATGGCCGCGGCCGGGTCGTTGCCGGGCGAGCCGAAGTTGCCCTGGCCGGCCACCAGCGGGGCCCGCATCACCCACGGCTGGGCCAGCCGCACCAAGGTGTCGTAGATCGCCGAATCGCCGTGCGGGTGGTACAGGCCCATCACCTCGCCGACCACGCGGGAGCACTTGTTCCAGCCCCGGTCGGGGCGGTAGCCACCGTCGTACATGGCGTACAGCACCCGGCGGTGCACCGGCTTGAGGCCATCGCGCACGTCGGGCAGGGCTCGTCCGACGATCACGCTCATCGCGTAGTCGAGGTAGGAGCGCTGAATCTCGACGTTCAGGTCGATCTCGTCGGTGCGGGCCTGGGTGGGCACGGTGCCGGCCTCGGCGTTGCCTTCGACCGGCTCGTCGGGGACGTCGCCGGTGGGACCGTCAGTCATCGGTCAGTCTCCATTCGTCGGGGCATCAGATGTCGAGGAAGCGGACGTCCTTGGCGTTGCGCTGAATGAAGTGCCGCCGGGGCTCCACCTCCTCACCCATCAGGATCGAGAACATGTTGTCGGCGGTCGCCGCGTCTTCGAGAGTGACCTGCAGCAGCGACCGCTTGCTCGGGTCCATCGTGGTGTCCCACAGATCGTCGGCGTTCATCTCGCCCAGGCCCTTGTAGCGCTGGATCGGGTTGTTGTTCGGCGCCGGCAGCTTCTTGCCCGCCTCGAAGCCGGCGTCGCGCAGGGCGTCGCGTTCGGCATCGGAGTAGGCCAGTTCGTGCGGCGCGTTGGTCCAGCGCAGCCGGTACAGCGGAGGTTGCGCCAGGTACACGTAGCCGTGGTCGATCAACGGCTTCATGAACCGGAACAACAGGGTGAGCAACAGGGTGCGAATGTGGGCACCATCGACGTCGGCGTCGGCCATCAGCACGATCTTGTGGTAGCGCAGCTTCTGCACGTCGAAGTCGTCCTGCACACCGGTGCCGAGCACGTTGATGATGGCCTCGACCTCTCTGTTCTGCAGGATTTTGTCGAGCCGTGCCTTCTCGACGTTCAAAATTTTGCCGCGAATCGGCAAAATGGCCTGAATGCGCGGGTCGCGGCCGCCCTTGGCCGAACCCCCGGCCGAATCGCCCTCGACGATGAACACCTCACACTCGGCCGGTTCGGTCGACTGACAGTCGCTCAGCTTGCCGTACTGCCCGGTCTTGAGAAGCCCCTTGCGGCTACGAGCGATATCGCGGGCCTTACGGGCCGCGAGCCGGGCGGACGCCGCAGCCTGGGCCTTGCGGACGATGTCGCGGCCCTCGGCCGGGTTCTTCTCGAACCAGTCGCCGAGCAGATCATTGACCACCTTCTGCACGAACGAGCGAGCCTCGGTGTTGCCGAGCTTGGTCTTGGTCTGGCCCTCGAACTGCGGCTCGGCCAGCTTGATGCTGATGATCGCGGTGAGCCCCTCGCGGATGTCGTCGCCCGAGACCCGGTCTTCGCGCTTCTTGATCAGCCCCCAGGTTTCGCCCCAGCGGTTCACCGTGTTGGTCAGCGCAGCCCGGAAGCCCTCTTCGTGGGTGCCCCCCTCGTGGGTGTTGATGGTGTTGGCGAAGGTGTGCACGCTCTCGATGAACGAACCGTTCCATTGCATCGCCACCTCGACGCTGAGCCGGTCGTCATCACTGGTCGCGTCGATGGCAATCACCGAGGGGTGAATCGTCTCTTTGCTGCCGGTGAGGAATTTCACGAAGTCGATCAGGCCGTCGTCGAACCGGAACGTGTCACTGTGCGGCTCGTCCTCGTCGTCGGTACGGCGATCCGACCGCTCGTCGACGATGCTGATGGTCAGACCCTTGTTGAGAAACGCCATCTCGCGAAACCGGGTGGCCAGGGTCTCGTAGCTGTAGGTGGTGGTCTCGAAAATGTCGGGGCTGGCGTAAAAGGTGATCGTGGTGCCGGTTCCGTCGGCCGGCTCAAGCCGCTGCAGCGGGGCGTCCGGGTCGCCCAGCGAGAACGACTGCGCCCAGTGGTAACCATCGCGGCGCACCTCGGCGGTCAGATGGGTCGACAGGGCGTTCACCACCGACACCCCGACGCCGTGCAGGCCGCCGGACACCTTGTAGCCGCCATCGCCGAATTTGCCGCCGGCGTGCAGCACGGTGAGGGCCAGGGTGAGCGCCGAGATCTTCTCCTTCGGATGCTCGGCCACCGGAATGCCGCGGCCGTTGTCGATCACCTGCACCCCGCCCTCGTCGAGCAGCCGCACCACGATGGTGTCGCAGTAGCCGGCCAGCGCCTCGTCGACGGAGTTGTCGACGACCTCCTGCACCAGATGGTGCAGGCCCCGCTCGCCGGTGGAGCCGATATACATGCCGGGCCGCTTGCGCACCGCCTCCAGGCCCTCGAGAACGGTGATCGCGCTGGCGTCGTAGCTTCCGGCGTCGACGGCATGCGCCGCCGAACCGACCGCGCGGCCGCCGGTGGTGGGTTCACTCACTGGGTTTCCCTTTGCTGATCGGGTCTCAGTCACACAAACACCGCCGCGACCCGGATCGGCAGCGGGCGGTGTTCTCAACCTCGTCCAGTCTACCGCGCGGGTGTGGTCGAACCCCAATCCTGAGGGCGGACGGCGACCGATTTGTGGACAGATGGCCCCTGAATGGCCCTCTGAGCGGCGTTGCACCCGTTGACGCCCCCCCATACCCCGGACAGCGACCGTTGGCCCAACGGGTCGCTGGCCGGGCCACGGCTCGACGCGGCTCAGCCGTAGGTGTCCCGGGGGCCACGGCCGTCGCGCACGCTGCGCAGACCGTGCTTCCAACTCGGCGCGTCCGGACCCTTCACCACGATGCGCAGCACCGTGCCCTCACCGAGTTGGTCGTTCAGCCGCGCCACGATGGACGGCGCCAGCAGGCGCAGATTGGTCGCCCACGCGGTGGAGTCGGCCCGCACGTGCAGCACCCGCTGCTCGAAACCCTCGGGCACCGAATGCTCGGCGTTGGTCGGTCCGACCAGATCGGCCCACCGTCCGAGCAGGTGGTGCAGGTTCACCTCAGTCGACCAGCCGGCGTCGGCGATCAGATCGTCCAACGCTTCGCTGAGCGGCTGCGGGTCGCCGGGCTGTCGCTGCTGCTTGCCGGGCTTCGGCGCGCGAGAGGGACGCGTCGGTTTCGGCGCGGCCGGGGGGACGCCGCCCTGCGCACTGCGGGCAATCAACCGGGCGAGTTCGATACCGGCCGGGTCATGATCGGGCACCATGCACCTCGCTCCCCTGGGGCAGTTCGGTCTGATCGCTCACCACAGACTCGGCCCGCACCTCGCCCCCGCCGACGCTGAACCGGCGTCCGCCCAGCTCGCTGGGCACGTCGTCGGGCACGGCGGCGGTGATCAGCACCTGTTCGGCGCCGGCGATCATGCCCGCCAGCCGCTGCCGGCGCAGTTGGTCGAGTTCGGCAAACACGTCGTCGAGAATCAGCACCGGCTGGACGCCCTCGTCGCGCAGCAGCCCGAACGCGCCGAGTTTGAGCGAGAGGGCGAACGACCACGACTCGCCGTGCGACGCGTAGCCCTTGGCCGGCAATTCACCCAGGCCGAGCAGCACGTCGTCGCGGTGCGGCCCGACCAGGCAGACGCCGCGCTGGATCTCGTCACCGCGACGCTCCCCCATCGCCACGATCAATCTGGCCTCGATTTCGTCCTGCGACATGGTCGCGTCGGCCCCGATCGCGCAGCGGTACTCCAACCTGGCGGCGTTGTTGGTGGGTGCGATCGCGGTGTAGGCCGCGGCAGCGTGCGGAGCCAGCGCGGCCAGGGTGTCGAGCCGGGCGTGCATCAGTTCGGCACCGAATCGGGCCAGCGATTCGTCCCACACCGCCAGGGACGCATCGGCCCCGTCGCGCTGTCCGCGGCCGCGCACGCCCAGCGACTTCAACAGCGTGGAGCGTTGCCGCAGCACCCGGTCGTAGTCGGCGCGCACACCGGCCAGCCGTGGCCAGCGGGTGGTGATCAGCTCGTCCAGAAAGCGCCGGCGCTCACTTGGATCGCCCTTGACCAGGGCCAAATCCTCAGGTGAGAACACCACGGTGCGCAGCGCGCCGAGCAGTTCTCGCGGCCGACGCAACGGCGCCCGGTTGAGGCTGGCCCGATTCTGCCGGCCGGGCAGGAGCTCGATCTCGAGCACCAGTTGCCGACCGTCGTGCAGCCCGGCCTGCACCCTGGCCCGCACGATCGCCCGCTCGGCACCGTGCCGCACCAGCGGTTGTTCGGACGACACCCGGTGCGAGCCCAGCGTGGCCAGGTAGTCGATCGCCTCGACGAGGTTCGTCTTGCCCTGCCCGTTGGCCCCGGTGAACGTCGTAACCCCGGGTTCGAGAGCCACCTCGGCCACCGGGTACGACCGAAAATCGGCCAGCGACAAATGGGTGACGAACACGCCGCCAACCCTACTGGGCAGCCCGGCGCTGGCTGAGCGGGTCGAAATCCCTACCAGAAGCAGCACAGCTAAGGCCGCGACAAGCTTTCAGGTCTCGACAAGCTCGGGTCTCGACAAGCTCGACCAACGATTGCTCAGGCCGGCAGGCGCATCAGCATGATGACGTGCCGGTAGTCGGTCAGCGGCTCGCCGTCCAACTCGTTCAGCGCGGTGAGCAGGCAGGGCTTGCCCGGTGCGGTGAACGCGAAGTGCACGTAGGGGGCGTCCAGGGCCGACAGGGCATCAGAGAGGTAGTGCGGGTTGAACCCCGCCGCCGTCATGACCAGGCCGTTGCCGGTCTCGTCGGTGACCACCGCCTCGAGCGCTTCGACCGCCTGCGCCTGGTCGCCGGTGGCGGCCTCAAGGGTGATCGCCTGGTCACCGATGATCATCCGCAGCGAGGTGTTGCGTTCGGCGACCAACCCCACCCGCTTCACCGCAGCGATCACCTCGGCGGTATTGGCCCGAACGGTCAGGCTGGCCTGCACATTCATCAGGTGCCGCACCTTGGGGAACTCCCCATCGAGCAGCCGGGTGGTGATCTCGCGGACCCCGGCCGCGCCGTCGCCCTCGAAACCGATCAGCCCGTCGCCGCTACCGGTGCTGGACAGGCTCAGCGTGACCACGTCACCCGACGTCATCGACTTGGCCGTCTCGCCCAGCACCCGGGCCGGCACCAGCGCCGCCCCGTCGGTGCGCGCGCTGCCCGGGTTCCAGGTGATCTCTTTGAGCGCCATCCGGTAGCGGTCGGTGGCCAGCAACGACAGCGTGTCGCCGTCGATCTCCATGCGGACGCCGGTGAACACCGGCAGCAACTCGTCACGGCCGGCAGCCACCACGACCTGCGACACGGCGCGCGCAAAATCGTCGCTGGCGACGGTGCCGCTGGCCTCGGGCATGGTGGGCAGCGCCGGGTAGTCGTCCACCGGCAGCGTCTGCAAGGTGAACCGGGCGCTGCCGCAGACCAGTTCCATATGGGAGGCGTCCGCGGTGATATCGACCGGCTTATTGGGCAACGAGCGGGCGATGTCGGCCAGCAGCCGTCCGGACACCAGGGCCACACCGTCGGCGGCGACGTCCGCCTTCACGCTGATCTGAGCCGAGGTCTCATAGTCGAAGCTCGACATGACCACCTGGCCGTCGGCAGCCTTGACCAGCAGTCCGGCAAGAATCGGCACGCTCGGCCTGGTCGGCAGGCTGCGGGCCGTCCAGGCGACTGCTTCGGCGAGAACATCGCGGTCGAGGCGGATCTTCACAGGGCTCCCTTGCTCGTACTCCGGGGGGTCGATCATATCGGCAGCGGCTGGGCTGCGATCGTCTTCCACACCTTGGGGATCGGGTTACTTTGATGATTCTTTGACGAGTATCAATTCTTCGTAGTCATAGCTGCTGTGAATCCTGTGCAAAACCCACGAAACCCCTGACCAGAGCGTAGTCATGGTTGTGGATGAGAAGGGGTGCAAGTCGAAACTACACGGGGAGTAGTTGCGGACGGCCGCACACCCCGTCGGGTTTTCCACAGGGATGCGGGGCTACCACGTGTAGTTCTGCACCGACGAGTGCACGGGCGTCGACGCCTGGGTAGGAGCCGCAGAGAGGGATGTGGGGAACGCCAATTTTCGCTGGTCGCGCTTGTCGAGACCTCAGCGATGGTGCTGTGGCAGGGAGTTGCGACAGGCTCGACCGGTGGTGGTTGCGTTGAACAGGTGGGTATCGACCAATCGGTGCGAGACCGGCGACTATCGCTTGGCTGCCCGCTGCTTGACTCGGTTGGTCAGCTCGGCGACCTGGTTGTAGACCTTGCGATCCTCGCCCATCAGGTGACGGATCTTCTTGTTGGCGTGCATCACCGTGGTGTGATCGCGGCCGCCGAACGACTGCCCGATCTTGGGCAGTGACAGGTCGGTCATCTCGCGGCACAGGTACATCGCCATCTGCCGGGCCATCACGACGCCCTGGGTGCGGCTCGCCCCACACAGGTCGTCGGTGCTGATCGAAAAGTAAGCGGCGGTCTCGGACTGAATGAGGGTGGCTGTGATCGGGGTGTCGTCACCGTGCGGAATGAGGTCGCGCAGCACCACCTCGGCCAGGGTCATGTCGACCTCCTGCCGGTTCAGGCTGGCGAAGGCCGTCACCCGAATCAGGGCGCCCTCGAGTTCGCGGATGTTGGCCTGGATCTTGGTGGCGATGAACTCGAGCACGTCCGGGCCGGCGGTCAACCGCTCGGCGGCGGCCTTCTTACGCAGAATCGCGATGCGGGTTTCGAGGTCGGGCGGCTGAATGTCGGTCATCAGCCCCCACTCGAAGCGGCTGCGTAGCCGTGGCTCGAGCGCCTCCAGCGACTTGGGCGGACGATCGGAGGTGATCACGATCTGCTTCTGCGCGGTGTGCAGCGTGTTGAACGTGTGGAAGAACTCCTCCTGGGTCTGGATTTTGCTCTCCAGGAACTGGATGTCGTCGATCAGCAGCACGTCGACGTCGCGGTAGGTGCGGCGGAAGTCGGCGGTGCGGTTGTCACTGATCGCGTTGATGAAGTCGTTGGTCAACTCTTCGGTCGACACGTACTTGACCCGCCGGTTGGCGTGGTAGTTGCGCACGTAGTGGCCCAGAGCGTGCAGCAGGTGGGTCTTGCCCAGGCCGGATTCGCCGTAGATCATCAGCGGGTTGTACGCCTTGCCCGGAGCCTCAGCCACGGCGACGGCGGCCGCGTGGGCGAACCGGTTCGAACTGCCGATGACGAACGACTCGAAGGTGTACTTGGGGTTGAGCCGTCCGCCCGGGCGATCGTCGACCTGGGCGGTCGTGGTGGCCAGCGCCGGTGCCGGGGCGGAGGCTATCGGGTCGAAATCGTCATCGTCGACGTCTTCGGCTCCGGGCGCGAGCACCAACGCGATGCCGATCGGACGACCGAAGTAGCTGGTCAGTTGCCGTTCCACCCAGGTCCGCAGCCGCGACTCGACCCTTGAGCGGGTGAAGTCGTTCGGCACGCTGATGGTGAACGTGCTGTCGTGCATCGCCTCGGCCCGCGTGCTGCGCAACCAGGCACGGGAGGGGGCATCGGCCTCTGACCAGACGAACCGCCAGGCATCGTCCAGATCGTCCGACGGGCTGGCAGAGGGGGTTGCCTGGTGGTCGGGCACCTGCTCTCCCTTCCCTGCACGTTCACGGTCGACTGGTTTGTCCACACACGTTATCCACAGGGTGTGAACAAGGGTGCCTGTCAGTGGGGTGGGGCGTACCAAGGTCAACGGACGGCAACGCTAGCCCGCTGCGGGGCCATCTGCAAACCAGTTCGTGAGAAAAGTTCACCCTCTTCGGCGTGTCGTCTCGACGCGCCGTGAAAAGCCACCGGTTTGCCGAATCGGAGCACCCCCGCGTAACCTTGGTTGGTCGCCGCCAGCGATCCACCTGCGTGCGCCCGGAGTGGGCGTATCGGTTCCGCAAGACATTGAAACGGGGAGCATTTCCGTGAGCAAGCGCACTTTCCAGCCGAGCAACCGGCGTCGCAGCCGCACCCATGGGTTTCGCCTGCGCATGCGCACCCGCGCTGGGCGCGCCATCATTTCGGCTCGTCGTAGCCGGGGCCGCGCCCGTCTCGCCGGCTGACCGATTCCTGACGAGCCGTCAGGTGCTGGCCAAGGCCGAGCGGCTGCGCACCGCCGAGGAGTTCCGCACCACCGTGCGGCGGGGCGTCCGCGCAGGCCGTCCCACTGTGGTGCTGCACATGGTGCGCACCGAAAACCCGCCGTCACGGGCGGGTTTTGTGGTGTCCAAAGCGGTCGGCAATGCCGTGCGGCGCAATCGGGTGAAGCGGCAGTTGCGGCACCTGGTGGCGGCCCGCATCGACGACACACCGTTCTCCCTCGACGTGGTGGTGCGCGCGCTGCCGCAGCACGGACATCTGGCCGACGACCTGAACACGGCTTGGACGGCAACCGCGGCGAAGCTGGCGCGCACGTGAGAGCCGTTCTGATCGGCCTGCTGAAGGCCTACCGCACCTTGATCAGCCCGCTGTATGGGCCGGTCTGCAAGTACTACCCGTCGTGCTCGGCCTACGCTCTGGAGGCGGTCAGCGTGCACGGCACCTGGCGCGGGTCGGGGTTGGCCCTGCGCCGGCTGGGCCACTGCCACCCGTGGTCGCTCGGCGGGTATGACCCCGTTCCGGGCACCCCCGCCGCCGCCGACTGGGCCCGGGAACAAGCCGCGTCCGAACCCCGACTTCGAGGAGCAACGTGATTCGAATACCGCAGATCGTGCCGCTTGACCTGTGGAGCGACGTGCTCGGTGGGTTGAACACCATGATGCAACCGCTGTACTTGGCGGTCTCATGGGTGATGACGACCTTTCACTCGATGTTCGCCGCCTTTCTGGGCGCCGACAGCGGGTGGGCCTGGGCGCTGGCGATCATCTCGCTGACCGTGGTGATTCGCACCGCGCTGATTCCGCTATTCGTGCGGCAGATTCGCAGTTCGCGCAACATGCAGTTGCTGCAGCCGCAGATGAAGGTGCTGCAGGAGAAGTACGGCCACGACCGGGAGCGGCTCGGCCAAGAGACCATGAAGTTGTACAAGGACGAGGGCGTGAACCCGATGGCGTCCTGTCTGCCGCTGCTGCTGCAGATGCCGATTTTCATCGCGCTGTACCAAGTGCTGTGGAACGCGTCGCAGGGGCACGCGATCGGTGTGATGACTGTCGAACAGTCCGAATCTCTGCGCAACGCGACGATTTTCGGGGCGAAGCTGTCGGGCATCTTCTGGCCGATCACCGACGGCATCGGGGCGACTCAGATCCTGTGCGCGGTGCTGGTGATCAGCATGACGGCCGTCCTGTTCGTCACTCAACTGCAGTTGATGCGCAAGAACATGCCCCCGGAGGCGTTGACCGGGCAGTTCGCGCAGCAGCAGAAGATCATGCTGTATCTCTTTCCGGTCATGTACCTGTTCATGGGCGTGAACATTCCGGTCGGTGTGCTGCTCTACTGGCTGGTTTCGAACACCTGGACGATGGCCCAGCAGTACATTCTCATTCACAACAACCCGGCCCCCAACACTCCGGCCTACATCGACTGGGAGGAGCGCATGCGGGCCAAGGGCAAAGACCCCGACGAACTCGCCCGAAAGCGTGCCGGCAAGGGGCGAAAGACCGCGGCGCCGGCCACCCAGACCGACACCGCGACGGTCGCGAGGCAGAGCCCCGGCGGCGGGAAGCCGGGCTCGTCCAGCTCGAAGAACGGGCAGGCGTCCGGCACCGAGACGGCGTCCGGGCAGGCGGCTGTGCAGCGTCAGCAGGTGCAGCGGCAACAGCCGCAGCGTTCCAGCCGCTCGGCCCGCAAGACGGCGCAACCCAAGCCCAAGACCACCACCGGCGATGCCTGAGCCGGCTATAGGAGTGACTCAGATGACTGATCTGCAGACTGACGAAGCAACGGTCGTGACCGAGGAGCCCACCCGCTCCAAGCGTGACCAGGCGCTCGACAACGAGGGCGAGATCGCCGCCGACTACCTCGAGGAACTGCTCGACATCGCCGATCTGGACGGTGACATCGACACCTACAGCGAGGGTGGGCGTGCCCACGTGTCGATCGTCACCGAGGCCGATGTGCTGGTGGGTCGCAACGGTGAGGTACTCGAGGCCCTGCAGGAGTTGGCCCGACTGGCGGTGATGACCGAGACAGGCCATCGCTCGCGGCTGATGCTCGACGTGGCCGGACACCGCGACAAGCGCCGCAAAGAGGTTGAGGCCCTGGCCAAAGATGCGATTGCCGAGGTGCTCCAGGACGGTGACCCGGTGCGGCTGGCACCGATGAATCCCTTCGAGCGCAAGATCGTGCACGACGTGGTGGCTGCAGCCGGGCTGATCAGCGAATCCGAGGGCGAGGAGCCTCGCCGACGGGTGGTCGTGCTGCCGAAGGGCTGACCGGGCGTCGTTGGCCGAGCGCATTCGATACCCACTGTGCGCTGCCTAGACTCGTGATGATCGCGTAGTGCCCACGCCCCAGGGTTCGGCTGACGCCTGAGCTGAAGAGACGCCGGTTTTCGTTGGTCGAGCTTGTCGTTGGTCGAGCTTGTCGAGACCTGAAAGTTTGTCGTGACCTCAGTGGTGCCGCTGTGGCAGGGGTTTCGAGAGGCTCAACCGTCGGTGTGTTGTGTTGATCGGTTCGTCGCTGAGGAAGCGTGGTTTTCGTTGGTCGAGCTTATCGAGACCTGAAAGTTTGTCGAGACCCCAGTGATGCCGCTGTGGCAGGGGGTTTCGACAGGCTCAACCCGCGTTCGACCAGCGTTTTTGCAACCCCCACCACTCTCTGCTCGGCGATTGGCTCGTCTTGTGCCGGTGCAGTAGACAGGTGGTCGTGCAGATGGAACATGAGGTCTTCGGAGACTCCTACGAACAAGGACGGCAATATGTCGATATATTGGCAAGTAGAGGTGTCGACTGGGGGTTGATCGGCCCTCGTGAGGTTGATCGGCTGTGGTCACGCCATGTGCTGAACTCCGTAGCCATCGAGCAGTTGATCAACCATGGATCGTCCGTTCTCGATGTGGGCTCGGGTGCCGGGCTGCCGGGCATTCCGCTGGCGATTCTTCGGCCAGACCTCACAGTGACGCTGCTGGAGCCTTTGCTGCGGCGAGCCAATTTTCTTACCGAAGTGGTGGACGAACTCGGCCTGGCCGAGCGGGTTAGCGTGGTGCGTGGACGCGCCGAGGACCAGGACCAGACCTATCAGGTGGTGACCTGCCGTGCGGTGGCCGCGTTGCCGAAGTTGCTCACGTGGTGCCTGCCGCTCGTGGCGCCACACGGTCAGTTGCTGGCAATCAAGGGCGAGAGCGCCGAGCAGGAATTGATCGACGTGCAGGGCACGCTGCGCAAGCGCCGACTGACCGGACAGGTGCTTTCGGTGGCGGCACATACCGATGCGGAGCCCACCTGGGTCGTGCGGATTCGCTAGAGGAATGCGCTGACTTTCGTTGGTCGAGCGTGTCGAGACCGCGAGCGGTGTGCTCTCGCCATGGGTTTCGACAAGCTCAACCAGCGTTGGTTGAGCGTGTCGAGACTGCGAGCGGTGTGCTCTCACTATGGGTTTCGACAGACTCAACCAGCGTTGGTCGAGTGTGTCGAGACCGCTAACGGAGTGCTCTCACTAAAGGTTTCGACAGGCTCAACCAGCGTTGGTTGAGCCTGTCGAGACCGCGAGCGGTGTGCTCTCGCCATGGGTTTCGACAGGCTCAACCAGCGAGGGGTGGGCCGTTGATGAATGGATGAAGTGCTGGCCGTCGTGGGCTGGGCGAATGCAGAAGAAGCCTCGGCGCGGCGGAGACCCGGTGCTCGCCCGTCCTCTGTATTCACGGGGCGCGCCATCGACGGTCTCGGGGAGGTCTTGCGTGACGCGCACGGTATGAACCACACCATGGGTGCGGCCGCGGATAGGCTGAGAAGTCGAAATCGCTCAACATCACGAGAGGACTGCGCGTGACCATTGGTCCATCGGTTTCACGTGAAACAGCGGCTGGTCGAAGGACGGCGCCATGACCCAATCAGCGGTTCCCCGACGCATCGCGTACGACGAACCGGAGTTCACTCCCCCGCCGGTCGAACTACCGGACGCCTCGGTTCCACGTGAAACAGGCCCACTACCGGCTCCGGACGTGACGCGGACGATGGTGATCGCCAACCAGAAGGGCGGCGTAGGTAAGACCACCACGGCAGTCAACGTGGCTGCGGCTCTCGCACATGGTGGACTACGGGTGCTGGTCATTGACCTCGACCCGCAGGGCAATGCGTCCACCGCTCTCGGTGTTGACCATAACGCGGGAACCCCTGGAACGTACGAGGTCTTGATCGAGGGCGACGCCATCGATCAACACGTGCAGCAGTCGCCGGAAGCGAACAACTTATGGGTGTTGCCAGCCACGATCGACCTGGCTGGGGCCGAGATCGGCCTGGTCGACATCGCCGGTCGTGAAAGTCGATTGCTGCGTGCCGTCGAACAACTACTGCAGCGGCGCCGACTCGACTACATCTTGATCGACTGCCCTCCTTCGCTGGGTCTGCTCACCCTCAACGCTCTGGTGGCGGCCGAAGAACTCCTGGTGCCCATTCAGTGCGAGTACTACGCGCTCGAAGGCGTCTCGCAGTTGCTGCGCACCATCGACCTGGTCAAAGGCTCAATGAACGATCGGCTGCGGCTCTCGACCATCGTGTTGACCATGTACGACGCTCGCACCCGACTGTCGGCTCAAGTAGCGGCCGAGGTGCGCACTCATTTCAGCGCCGAGACCCTGCGCACCGCTATCCCCCGCTCGGTGCGGGTATCTGAAGCCCCCAGCTACGCACGAACCGTCATCACCTACGACCAGGCATCGGCCGGCTCACGGGCCTACCAGGCGGCTGCCGAAGAGATCGCCCAACGGGGTGCGCCACCGAAAGGACAGTCATGACCGTCACCAAACCACGCCCAGGGCTGGGCAGAGGGCTCGGAGACCTGATTCACCGCACTGACCCTGCGCTGGAGCCCAAGCGCACCGAACCGTTGGCGGTGGAGCCGCCGCAGGGTTCGCACTACGCCGAGTTGCCGGTGAGCAGTATTCGGCCGAACCCCAAGCAGCCGAGGCAGGTCTTCGACGAGGACGCCCTGGCCGAGCTGGTGGCGTCGATCAGTGAAGTGGGGCTGCTGCAGCCGGTGGTCGTGCGGCCGCTCGGCGACGAGCAGTACGAGCTGGTGATGGGCGAGCGGCGGCTGCGCGCCACCCAGGCGGCGGGGCTGGATACGATTCCGGCGATCGTGCGGCCGACTCAGGAGCACGACCTGTTGCGGGACGCCCTGCTGGAGAACCTGCATCGGGCACAGCTCAATCCGCTCGAAGAGGCGGCCGCGTACCAGCAGCTCCTCACCGACTTCGGCTGCACGCAAGAAGAGCTGTCGGTGCGCATCAAGCGCAGTCGTCCTCACATCAGCAACACGATTCGGTTGCTCCAACTACCGGCTCCGGTGCAACGCCGGGTTGCGGCCGGGGTGCTCAGCGCGGGGCACGCCCGGGCGATTTTGGCGCTGGGCGATCCGCTGGCCATGGAACGCCTCGCGCAACGGGTGGTCGCTGAGAATCTGTCGGTGCGGGCGGTGGAAGAGATCGTGGCGTTGGCAGACCAGGGCACCGACGCGCGACCCCGCACGCGGATCGTCCGTGATCCCAGTGAGCGGGCTACCACGCTGGTCGAGCGGCTGGTCGAGCGGCTGGACACCCGGGTCAGCGTCGTGATGGGCGCCAAGGGCAAGGGACGCATCGTGATCGACTTCGCGGGCGACGACGACCTGGACCGGCTGACCGGGCTACTGGCGGTAGAGAACTCGATCTAACCATTCGGATACTTGTGTCTTTATCGACAAATAATCGTGATCGTCGATTGGATCGTGCCGCCACCGATGCCACGTCGCAGGTAGCCTCGGCTGCGTGATGACCGCCGATGACGTTCCCGCCGTCCGAACAGCGCTGCTGCGCTACCGCATCATGGCGTGGGTGGTCGGAGTGCTGCTGGTGGTGTTGGTGTGTGTCGGCGTGCCGCTGAAGTACCTGGGCAATAACGACACGGTCGTGGTGTGGACGGGCGTGCCGCACGGGTGGCTCTACATGATTCTGCTGATCACCGCCTACGACCTCGGACGCCGAGTGAACTGGCCCTGGCTACGGTTGATACTGATCGCCCTGGCCGGAACAGTGCCGTTCTTGTCGTTCATCGCCGAGCGCTACGCCACGAGGGACGTGCAGGCTCGACTGGCCGCTGTGGAGCAGCTCCCCTCGGCGTGATTCGTCGGGAGTCGATCGTCACTGGCTCGGGGTGCTCTTCGTGGCCATGCTTTGGGCGATCCGGATGCTCATGCCCAGGCCGAACAGGGCGAATACCCACCATTGCAGGGCGTACCCGCTGTTGCGCCACGAGCCCTCACCGGTGGGCAGCGTCACCGCTGCCGGCTGCAACCCCTGAGCCGTAGCTGCGCTGGCGTCGAGGGTGATGAAGCCCGGCATCAACGGCTTCGGCCAGAGCTGGGCGAGTTGGGCCAGGCGCACCGAACCCAGATCGTAACCCGTAGTCAATGGATGGTCGGCAGCGGCCTCCGAAGGCAGGAACAACCCGGTCTCGGTGCGTTCGCCGGTGGGCACCGGGGGAGCGGAGGCACCCTGGGCGACAGTTCCCCGGACAATCGGCAGCACCCGGCCGTCCGACAGTTGAAAACCAGAAAGCACCCGCACCACACCGTCTTCACCCAGCACCAGCACCTGCTCGCCGGCCAGGTAATGGCCCTGCACGGTGACCGGCTTGCCATAGATGTCGCCCACCGTGCCGTCGGCCCCGACCTGGCCGAGCAGCGGTACCGGTGACTGCTGCGTCCGGGCCTGCACCGACGCATTGCCCTGGTCGGTGAACACCTGCAACTGCCAGAAGCCGAGCCAAGTCATCACCGCCGCGGCGACCACTCCGACGGCGATGACCAGTGCCTGCCTGGCGCGCAGCGACATGTCAACCAGGGCCTTCGCCTGCCAGGCAGGCCTTGGCGTGCAGCACCGGACGGGAGCACGGGTCGCCGAAGTCCATTCCGGAAGCCTCGAGGTCCAGCGGCACCAACGACGTCTCGGTCATGCCCGGGGCCACGACGGCCTCGCCTATCGCCGCGCGGGGCAGGTCGGCGATGTTCGGCATGCCGCCGGCCAGCGACACCACCTCGGGCCGGTTGGCCACCGAAAACAGAGCGCGCACGGCCGACACGGTGAGCGCGTGAGTATGTTCGGCGTCGTTGTCGAGCCACGGGTCGAACACCGTGTCACGAAGCACGACGGGTTGCGGCTGGCTCACCCGCCCAGCTTAAGAGATTCCGCACGTAGGGCTGTCGAGTTGGGCGCCCAGTCGTGGATCAAGTCATAGCCAGCCACCTGAGGCAAACTTCTGGGGAGGCGCTGGTCGATCTGGTCGATACCTCGGTCATTACGCTGTGGCTAGGGGTTTCGACCAGCTCAACCGGCGGTGGGCGCATTGATTCAGCATTTCCCTAGGATGACCTTGTCTGCGTCTAACGGCAGGAGGCCTGGCGATGGTCGGTCTTGAGTTGGTCACCCCGGCGATGGTGCGTGCTCTGGCCTGCCCCTACTGCACCCGGGTTCAGCCCCACGACCTGGCCGGTCAGCGGGCCGCGCAGGCGGCTTGGGGCTGGAGCGGCGCTCTGGCGACCGAGGGCGAACGGGTGGTGGGCCTGCTGCTCGTGCACCCCGACGGCTCGGGCTCGCGACCCGCCGCGCTGATCTCGGCCCTGTGGGTGGCGCCGGGCCATGTCGGCGCAGGGGTCGGACGGGCACTCGTGGGCACCGCAGCCGCCGGGCTGATCAGGGCGCGGGTGGGTGTGCTGCAAGCCCGCTCGGGGGTGCCCGCAACTTGCACCGCGCCGCCGGCCGGGTTTCTGCTGGCCACCGGTTTCGCACCCACCGCGAATGCCTCGCGTTGGCGGCTCGACCTCGACACCACGGTGCGAGCGCCGCTGGAATCGATGCTCGACCGCTTGGGACGGTTGATGCAGGCCGTCCGTCCAATGGCTCCTCCGGAACCGGCCCGGCGCAGCGCCCCTTGACCGGTCAATGCTGCAGTCGTTGCCACTGAACGGCCGCCGGTAGCCGACGGCGACGACGCGGGCTCGCCCGGCGGAAAATCAGCGCTTCGTCAGCTCAGATGAACTCTTCGATCGCCCGGACCAGGGCCGCCTTGGTCTTGCCGCCGGTGAACTGCTTGACCAACTCGCCGCCCTGGAAGATCTGAATGGTGGGCAGGCCCAGCACGCCCTGTTCGGTGGGCACCCGCGGGTTGGTGTTCGTGTCGAGTGAGTAGAACCCCATGCGATCGCCGAACTCACCGGCCAGCTCGTCGATGATCGGGGCGATCTGACGGCACGGGGCGCACCAGTCGGCCCAGTAGTCGACCAGCACCGGTTTGTCGGCGCGCACGACCAGTGCCTCGAAGGTGTCGTCGGTCACGGCGGTGACTTCGGCCATGGGGTTCCTCTCGATTGTGGGGTGACCGGCACGTCAAGCTGTGCCGACAGCGTTCGGATCAGACGTTAGCGCCGAGTTCGGACAGTTCGCCAAGGTCGCCGAGGTCGATCAGCTCGGCCAGGTAGCGCTCGGCGTCCAGTGCCGCCGAGCAGCCGGTGCCGGCAGCGGTGATGGCCTGCCGGTAGGTGTGGTCGACCAGGTCGCCGGCGGCGAACACGCCCGGCAGGTTCGTGTGGGTGGTGCCCGGCCGCACCAGCACGTAGCCGGCCGGGTCGAGCTCGACCTGGCCCTGCACCAGGGCCGAGCGCGGGTCATGGCCGATCGCGATGAAGCAGCCCTGCACGGCCAGCTCCCGCTGCTCGCCGGTGGCGGTGTCGGCCAGTGTGATCGAGGTGAGCGAGGGGTCGCCGTTCAGCGACGCCACAGCGGAGTTCCAGGCGAAGCCGATCTTCGGGTCGGCCTGCGCCCGGGCGATCATGATCTTGGAGGCCCGCAGCTCGTCGCGGCGATGCACCACGGTGACCGAGCTGGCGAAGCGCGACAGAAAGGTCGCCTCTTCGAGAGCCGAGTCGCCGCCGCCGATCACCGCGATGTCTTTGTCGCGAAAGAAGAAGCCGTCGCAGGTGGCGCACCAGCTCACCCCGCGGCCGCTCAGGTCGTCCTCGCCCGGCACGCCGAGACGGCGGTAGCCGGAGCCCATCGCCAAGATGACCGCCTTGGCGTGGTGCACGCCACCGGCGGAGTCTGTGACGGTCTTGATCACGCCGGTGAGATCGACCTCGACGATGTCGTCGGTGACGATCTCGGCGCCGAACCGTTCGGCCTGGGCGCGCAGATTGCCCATGAGGTCGGGGCCCATGATGCCCTCGGGAAAGCCGGGAAAGTTCTCTACGTCGGTGGTGTTCATCAAGGCACCCCCCGATTCGACGGCGCCCTCGAAGACCAGCGGGTGCAGGTCTGCCCGGGCAGCGTAGATGGCGGCGGTGTAGCCGGACGGACCGGAACCGATGACGATGACTTCGCGAACCTCAGACATGCACTACCTCGTGGGTTGTGAGAACGACCAGCACAGCCTAACCGGCCGCTGTCGTCTGAAGAACGAGACCCGCGTGGTGGCTATTCCCCCAGCCGGCCATCGCCGATCAACTTCGGGTGGCAGGGGCGGAAAGGAATCACCATGGTGGAGACATATGTCAAGACCCGCATCGCGGTCGAGTCGTTTGTGTGGCGGCAGGCCGAACTGGCAACTCGCAGTGAGTACCGCTCGGTGTGGCTCGTGCTGATCGGCATGCTCGCCGGCAAGCACGGCTTCAGTCGGCTCAGTTGTCTTCGGTCCAGCCCAGCTCGGACCAGACGGCCCGGGGGATGAGCCGGTCGATCCGGTCGAGCACGTAGCTGGGCCGGTGCTCGTCGGTGAGCGCACGGACGTCGTCGGCCGTCGCCTCGCCGGTGAGCACCAGGCCCGAGACCATGCCTGCATCGAGCGCCATGCGAATGTCGGTCTGCAGCCGATCGCCCACCATCACCGAGTGTTCGAGGCGGGCGTCCAAGCCCTGCATGGTGACCTGCAGCATGATCGGGTCGGGCTTGCCCAGCGAACGCACGCACCTGGTGCGGGTGCAGGCCTCGATCGCTGCCGTGATCGAGGCACAGTCGGGTTCGCCGCGTCCGCCGGGAAAGGGGCAGAACCGGTCGGGGTTGGTCTCGATCAGAAAGGCCCGCCGGTGGTACCAGATGGCGTCGAAGGCGATCTGCAGCTTGCGGTAGTCGAAGCTGCGGTCGTAGCTGGCGATCACGATGTCGATCTGGGCCGGATCGTCGCTGAGCCGGAACCCGGCCTCGGTCAGCGCCCGGTGCAGCGGCTCTTCGCTGATCGGGAACAACACCGCGTCGGGGTGATTG
The DNA here is from genome assembly GCF_047602085.1 of Micropruina sp. Lineage (GTDB taxonomy): Bacteria > Actinomycetota > Actinomycetes > Propionibacteriales > Propionibacteriaceae > Micropruina. The sequence continues at coordinate 227,013 of NZ_JASGID010000002.1, read as the reverse complement.
GCCAGCAGCCACCGGGTGGTGGTGACGATCGTGTTCGCGATGTCCTCGACCGGGGTGGGCAGCCCGAGGTCGGTCAACATGCGGGCGTACATCGCGGGGTCTTTGGTCGCGTTGTTCGACAGGTAGCGAATGGGTATGTCGCGCCGGCGCAACTCGGTGATCGCCCGGGCGGCACCGGGCAGCAGGTGGTCGCCCAGGTAGATGGTGCCGTCCAGATCGAAGATGTACGCGTCGTAGAACTCGATCGGGGCGCGAAGTACGTCGGTGGACACGTCGAAGCCCTCTCACCAGCAGGCGGCCGGGCCGGCCTGCGCTGAACCTACCAGCGCCGGCTCAGCTCAGCTCAGCCCGTAGGCCTGGTGCACCAGGAAGATCGGGTGCTCCACCTGGGCGCCCGAGCCTTTGCGGATCTGCCAGCGGCAGGTCTCGGTGTCGCACATCGCGAACTCGGGGTTCACCTCGCGCACCTTGTCGAACAGCGGCTTGCCGACGGCCTGGGCGATCTCGTACTTCTCTTTCTTCAGCCCGTAGGTGCCGGCGATGCCACAGCAGGTGGCGCCCGACTCGACGGCCTCGACACCCGGGATCAGCCGCAGGATCTCCATCGCCGGCTGGCCCATGCCCTGGCTCTTCAACTGGCAGGGGGCGTGATAGACGGCGGTCAACTCGACCGGCTTGAAGTCGGTGGGCAACTGGTCGGCCTCGTGCAATTCGAGGAGAAACTCCATGATGTCGCGAATGCGGGTGCCGACGTCGGCGAGCCGGTCGTCGTCCACACCCATGATCTCGTGCGCCTCGTGCTTGAGCATGCCGGTGCACGAGCCGGACGAACTGATGATGGTCAGGTCGCTTCCGGACGCCCGCAGGTCGTCGCACAATTTCAGCACCTTCTCGCTGGCCCCGTCGAACAGGCCATTGGACTGTTCAGCCAGGCCACAACAGCCCTGCTTGGGCACCAGCACCTCGTAACCGAGATGCTCCAGAACCTCGATCGACTTCTTGGACGTCTCGACCTCGAAGTAGCCCCCGGCGCAGCCGTGGAAGAAGACCACCGTGCCGCGGCTCGCCTGCACCGCCGGCTTCGTGCGCTTCTTCAGCCAACCGGTGATGGTCTGGCTGTTGGCCTTGGGCATCGGAGCGTCGCGGTGAATGCCCATCACCTTCTCGATCACCGTGCGCAACGGTTTGATCGACAATGCCGCGTTGGCCACCGGCGCCAGCGGGGTCATCGCCTTGCCCATCAGTGTGGTCTGGGTGATCAGACGGTCGCGCACCGGCATCTGGTCGGCCTTCATCACCGCCCGGGCCTGGCCGTTCAGCTCCGCGATCTTCACCCCCTGCGGGCAGGCCAGCGTGCAGGCCCCGCACGAACTGCAGTAGTCGAGGGAATGGTCTGCCGACTCGCCGTGCCGGAAGCGTTCGGCCTGCGGCCCGACGAACTTCGGCCCGGTGAACTTCGGGGTGACCGCTGAGACCGGGCAGTGGGTTTCGCAGATGGTGCACTTCACGCAGTGGTCGAGCGACGCCCGGGCGACCTGGGTCTGGGCGAACTCGAGGCCGTGGGGGGCGTTCATGAGGCTGCTCCTTGCTCGGTGACGGTGGCTGCTGTGGCGAGAATCGAGTCGGCGGCCTGCACGGCGCTGGCGACCGCGATGCCCTCGCCCGATTTCTCGTGCCAGCGGGTCGCGCCGGCCAGAATGCCGCCCGCTGCGTACAGGTTGGTGTACACCGGATCGCCACCGGGGTGACGCACCAGCATGGTGTCGTCGGTCTCGACCCCGATGGTGAACAGCGGCTGCGGATCACCCCAGTAGTCGCCGTGCACCAGCGCTCCCTCGGGTATACGCAGGGGCAGGTCGAAGACCGACTCGTGCACCTTGTGGAAGCTGTCGGCGTGCAGGGCACCCGACTCGAAACCGCCGGTGGCAAGTACGAACGCGTCGGCCACGAAGTCGCGCGTGCCGCCGGCGGCGGCAAGCTGCACACTGTTCACCGAGCCACCGGAGGCCCGGAAGCCGGTCACCTTGCTGCCCGGCACCACCCGCACCCCGCACGCCTTGGCGCGTGCGGTCAGCGCTCGGTTGAGCCGCATGCCCGGCACCGACGGCGGTGGCAGGGGAATCTCGAAGACCGGCGCGCCGATCACCTCGGCGATCTCGGCCCAGGCCCCGTGGTCGTCCAGCCCGAGCACGGCCGGCAGCCCGACCGACTCACCCTCGGCGACCAGACCGGCCAGCACCTGCGCGAAGCGCCGCCGGTAGGCCGGGTCGTCCAGGGCCCGGGCGTAGCTCAGGCCGGTGGAGTCGACCTCACCGTCGCGGGCCGGGAAGTCGAGCATCGCGGGGCGGGCCGTGAGCCGTCCACCGGAAGGCAACTCGGTGCGGGCGAGGTTGCCGGCCACCAGCTCGGGGTAGAAGTCCTTGAGCTGGCGTAGCCCCACGATCACGAAGCGGGCGCCTTCGACACACGCACCGGCGGTCATGCTGGGCGAGGCCAAGGCGGTGGGACGAATCGCGCCGACGGCGGTGGGCAATTGCAGGTTCACCGCCGGATCGCCGACCAGCAGGGTGGGCCCGACGAGTTCGTGCAGGTACCCCGCCGAGCGGGCGACCAGGTCGGCGGGCAGCAGCCCGTAGGGGTGCCCCGGGTGCGTCTGGGCGAAGCCGGCCAGCGCCTCCAGCGGACGCTCCACCCGCTCGGGGGCGTAGCCGAGAATGTCGAGGGTGCCCTGGCCCAGTTGCAGGCCGCCGGTCCCCTTGTTCAGCAGTGCCACCCGGGCGCCGCCCTCGGCCAGCCGGATGGCCGCGACCAGCCCGGCCACACCGGCCCCGATCACCACGACACGCGTCATCACACGACCTCCTCATGCGTCGGGCCGGGTAGGTGCTCGACGTCGAGCGTGCCCTGGAAGATCCAATTATCGAGTGCGGTCTGCCGCACCTGGTCGCCGTACAGGATCGGCCAGATGCCGATCCAGCGGTTCTTCAGGAACAGCCGCAGCAGCCCGGTCGCCCGTTCGATGTCGATGTGCTCGGACTGCAACGCCACGCCGGTCGCCCGCATCGAGCAGAACCCGCCCTGGCAAGGCCCCATGCCGAGCCGCAATTGCCGGCGCAGGTCGTCGAAGCTGCCCTTGGGCTGGTCGGCCAGCGCCCGGGTGAACATGCCCTTGCTCATCAGTTCGCACTCGCACAGGATCTGGTCCGCGGTGCGGTCGTACTCACGTTCCTCGAGCCGGTGGGTGATGACGTAGTTCTTCTTGTCCTCCGAGCCCGGGCACTGTTCGTCGGCCGTCCGGCAGGGACGGGTCTCGCCGAGCTGGGCGCACATCGCGTTCACCACGTTCTCGGCCATCAGCCGGTAGGTGGTCAGCTTGCCGCCGGCGATGGTGAGCAGGCCCTTCAGACCGTCGCGCTCGGAGTGGTCGATGATCGACATGCCGCGGCTCATGTGCCGGGTGTCGCCGGAGCCGACCCGGGAGTCCTTGACCAGCGGACGGGCACCAGCCCAGGCGTGGATCGCGCGAGCGTTGCGGAAGCCGGGCACCAGCAGTTCGCCGCAGTCCATCATCTGCTGCACCTCGTCCCAGGCGATCTGCAGCTTGTCGGGGTCGTCGGCTTTCTGGTCGGTGGTGCCGATGATGCACACGGTGTGCACCGGCACCAGGATGTCGCCGTCGGCGGGGTAGGTGAGTCGGTTGATCACCGAGTTGGTCAGCCGGTGGTTCATCGCGATCATGATGCCGGCACCCGGCACCACCTGGACGTCGGGGCAGTCGGCCATGTGGGCGATCTGACCGCCCCAGGCGGCGGCGCAGTTGAGCACGAAATTGGTGTTGATCCGCACCTCTTCGCCGGTCTTGTCGTCGGTGCAGACCACCTGCGAGACCCGGTCGCCGTCGCGGTTGATCTTGGTCACCCGGTGGTAGGTGAGGATCTGCGCGCCGTACTGTTTGGCCGAATTGGCGGCGCTCCAGACCAACTGCCACCCGTCGACCGAGCCGTCCTCGACGGCGAAGGCGCGGGAGATCTTCGGGTTCACCCGGGGCTCGGCCTTGAGCACCGCGGCCACCGACACCTCTTCGAAGGGCACCTTGGTGTCGGTCGCGCCCTTGGCCCAGTCGTCGCCCCAGGCCGGATCGTCGACGTGGGTGGCGACGAAGTAGCCTCCGGTGCGTTCGACGGCGTGGGACTGAATGCGGGTGACGATGGCGTTCTCTTCGGCGCATTCGGTGGCCGAGTGCGGATCGCTGACCACGTAGCGGCCGCCGGAGTGCAGCAGGCCGTGATAGCGGCCGGTGGTGCCCTGCCCGAGGTCGGCCCGGTCGACCAGGATCGCGGAATAGCCGCGCATGGCGACGTCACGGACGACGCCCGCGCCGGTGGATCCTCCACCCACCACCACGACGTCCGCAGAGAGTGTTCTCACGTGCATCCTCCGATTCGAACATGCGGAGCGTTGCCGACGACGTCCAGCCGATCGAGCTTGACGGTCGGGCCCCTTGTCAAGACCGCTTATGCGCGCACGCTACCCGAGTGACGCGGGTATCAGAGGCTTCATTATCAGCAGTCTTTTCTTGCCTTTTTCATTGCGAGTCGTTGCCGCATCAGAACCACCTGGTACGGGTTCCAGGTCGACAACGTGTAGCGCAGCACCACCTCGTCCCCATCGGGTCGGGCGTCGAACAGGTACGGCGCGTAGGCGGCTCCCGTGGCCTCGGCCTGCCCGGCGAAGATCGCGTCGCCCACCGCGTCGCCTAACGAGGCGCGAATGAACCGGCGGGCGTCGTCGGAGCCCATGCCGTCGCCCACCCAGTCGAACAGGCGGATGCGGGGCGACCACGGCCCCCAGGGTTCGGGTGCCGTGCGCAACACCACCGCCGCACCGATCGGATCGTCCGGGCCCGACATGGTCAGCATCAGGTAGCGACTGAGAGCGGGTACCCAGCGCACCGAGAGTTCACCGTGGGCGCCGGGCGGAGTCAGCGGCCGGGCGTCCGCCTCGTCGCCGGACCATCGCCCGGGCCCTGCCCAGTAGCGCACGGCCGCGGCGAAGGCCTCGGCGCGGCCACGGCGTAGACCCGGCACGACGCCGGGCGCAGTGAGGTCCACCCGGGCCAGCCGGACGTCGTCGGCCCGGTAGGCCCCGGTGCCCCACAGCAGCAACTCCTCGCCGATGCGCTGCACCGAGACGTTGATGAAGCGGTGGTCCGAGAACGTGGTCAGGTAGCGCAACTCGACCGGACGCCATCGTGCCGCGGGATCGATGCGCGGCCGCCCCGGACGAGCCCGGGTCAGCACGCTGCGGCCCATCACCTGGGCGTCGCGAAAGTGGTTGGAGGTGTGAAAGACGAACAAGTCGTCGCTGAGGCTGAACCCGTCCAGCGGCACGTCGTACTCGCGCATCGTGGTGCCCCCGCCGCGCAACCGCAGCGGGGAGCCGTGCAGGCACACCTCGGGGTGCTCCGCCTCGGGGTCGGGTACTAGGCCCACGGCGTCGCGGGTGCCCAGCCAGGGCCGGGTCCAGTGCGTGTCGCCGAACAGCAGGTAGGTGTCGCCGGCGTGGTCGACGCGCACCCCTAGATCGGTGCCGCGAACCCCGGAGCGGGACAGCGACGACGACAGGGTGGGCCGACCGGTGCCGCTGGCGCTGTGCTGGCCGTCGCGCTCGCCGGTGACCTGGGCGACCTTGTGCGACGGCTCGTCCGCCACGACGAACGGCTCGGGGTCGTGCAGCCGCAGGCAGGCGTGCCGCAGCCAGCGCACCCGGCCCCGACGTAGCTGGCGCTGCAGGTGGTAGATCGACCCGTCGACCTGGACCAGGGCCTGCACCCAGCCGTTCCGCAGCCGGGTCGCCGCCGTGGCGACTGCGATCACCGTTCCGGTGCCCCACTCGCGGGCGTCGGTTGGGCCGTCCCAGGCCGGACGCGGTGGCTGGTCGATGCTCGCGTCGGCGACCGGGTGCCAGCGTCGCGCGGCCGGCTCGTTGACCGCCCAGGCGTAGGTTCGAACGCCGTCCGGTTCGGGAATCCGGGCGAGCAGTTCGTGCCTGGCGGTGCCCGGACGGCCGCGCTGGTGCAGTTCGCCCGGGCCGACCGCCCGTGTGCTGATCGCATCGCCGCGCAGCCACGGATTGTCCGGACGGCCCTGCCCGCGGAAGTAGTGATGGACGGTCAGCGTCCCGTCGCCGTTGGCGCTGCCGACGACCGCCTCCAGCCGGTGCGGGGCTCCCGGCGGGCTCCACACCGAGGGCCGGTCGTCGGACTCCAGCAGGGAAGCGGGGCCGATCAGGGCGGGGGTTGCGACCTGCACCCCTACAGCCTGTCCAGCACCGCGCGGGCGGTGCCCTCGTCGATCACCAGGTCGGTGGTGGTGCCGGCCCGCAACGCCCCCACCACGGCTGCCGCCCGGGAGGGGTCGGCCACCACGCAGAAGCGGCGCGGTACGTGCGCCAGTTCGGCGGGGGTCAGGCCCGAGGCCCGCTCGTTGAACCCGATGTCACGCCACGACCCGTCCTCGCGCAGCAGCACGGTCGCCACGTCGCCCACCACGCCGTCGGCGGCCAGGCCGAGCTTGTCGTCGTCGTCCATATAGCCGGCGCTGTAGACGTGTGACGCCACCCGCGCCTTCAGGCAGCCGACGCCGAATACGGCCACGTCCATGCGTCGCTGCAGCCCGATCACGTTCTGTACCGACCGTTCGCGCCACATGGCACGCTTGGTTTCGGCGTAGTCGAAAAAGGCGGGCACCGGAAAGTAGACCACCCGCGACGTGAACGCGTCGCCGACCGACTGCAGAATCTCGCCGACGTAGGGAATTCCCGAACTCCACTGGTTGGTGCCGCCGTTCATCTGCACCACGGTCGACCCGACCAGCGGCTTGGGCTGCAGGTAGCGCACCACCGCCGAGGCGGTAACGCCCCACGCCACGCCGATCACGCAATGGTCTGTGACGGCCTCGCTGAGCAGCCGGCCGGCCAACCTTGCCACTTGATCGAAGCGCCGGTTCTCGGACGCGCTCTCACGTACGGCCACCAGGTGCACCCGAACCCCGAAAACCCGGTCGAGAGCAGTCGCCACCGGTGAGCGCGAGCCGGAGTCGTCGGCCAGGCTGATTCGCACCAGCCCCGTCTGCCGAGCCTGCTTGAGCAGCCGGCTGACGCTCGATCGCGACAGCCCCAACTGCTTGGCGATGGCGTCCATGGTCTCGCCCTGGACGTAGTAGCGGGACGCCGCCTGGTACATATCGTCGTACCGCTCGTTCATCGACCCTCCATCGAGTTGCACGTTTGTGCATACAACTAGCGCATCTGTGCAGTACTGGCAATGATGATGGCCGACGGCCGGGGGTGTGGACGGCCGTCCGGCCGGTTTACCGCAAAGGCTGCGGATAAAGGAGCCGACACCCCCTTGAATCCCCGACGCTCGCCCGCGAGCGGCGTAGTTTCTTCGCTGACCGGAGAGTTCCGGTCGCTGGTACGGCATCGCGCGGCGATGCCTGAAGGGAGTTTGAGTGCAATGAGTCTCGCAACCATCTTCCTCTCCGAAGTCGTCGGCACAGCGATGCTGTTGCTGCTGGGCGCCGGAGTGGTTGCAAACAACATTCTGCCGAAGAACAAGGGCAACGGGACCGGGTTCCTGATGGTCAACTTCGGCTGGGGTCTGGCGGTCTTCGCCGGCGTGCTGGTCTCGTACAAGTCGGGCGGGCACCTGAACCCGGCCGTCACGCTGGGTGTGGTGGCCTCGGGGGCAACCGAGTTCGTGCCGGGCGTTCCGGTGAACTTCACCTCGATTCTTACCTACATCAGCGCCCAAATGATTGGTGCCTTCATCGGCGCGGTGCTGGCCTGGCTGGCCTACAAGAAGCAATTCGATGCCGACGCCCCCGACGGCTTCAAGCTCGGCGTGTTCTCCACCGGCCCCGAGGTGCGCGACTCGGTGTGGAACCTGATCACCGAGGCGATCGCCACCTTCGTGCTGGTCTTCGTGGTGCTCGGCGCTGGCAAGTTCACCGGCTCCGGAAGCACCCCGGCCGCCAACCTGGGCTGGCTGGGCGCGCTCGGCGTGGCCCTGCTGGTCGTCGGCATCGGCGCCTCGCTCGGTGGCCCGACCGGCTACGCGATCAACCCGGCCCGTGACCTGGGCCCGCGCATCGCGCACGCCGTACTGCCGATCCCGAACAAGGGTTCGTCTGACTGGGGCTATGCCTGGATCCCGGTTGTCGGCCCGATCATCGGCGGCGTGCTGGCGGGCCTGGCATCGCACGCGTTGCTGCCCTGATCGCCATTTCGCAGTGAATTCACAGTGCCGGGCGGTGGCAGCTTCTGGTGCAGCCGCCCGGCACGCGGCACCATGGACCAAACGTCTACAAGGATGTGGAAAGGACCACAATGGCTGAAAAGTACGTCCTCGCGATCGACCAGGGAACCACTAGTTCCCGTGCGATCGTGTTCAATCACGAGGGCCGCATTGTCGGCTCGGGGCAGAAGGAACACGAGCAGATCATGCCCCGGGCGGGGTGGGTCGAGCATGATGCGATCGAGATCTGGCAGAACATCCGCGAGGTCGTGGCCGTTGCGCTGGCCGATGCCCAGGTCAACAGCGACAGCCTGGCTGCGGTCGGCGTGACCAACCAGCGCGAGACCACGCTGGTCTGGGACAAGAACACCGGCGAACCGGTCTACAACGCGATCGTCTGGCAAGACACCCGAACCGGCAAGATCATCGAGCAGCTCGGCGGCGACGAGGGCCAAGACAAGTACAAGGCGCGGGTCGGCCTGCCGCTGGCCACCTACTTCTGCGGCCCCAAGGTGAAGTGGATCCTGGACAACGTCGAAGGCGCCCGGGCCCGGGCCGAGGCCGGCGATCTGGTCATGGGCACCATGGACACCTGGGTGATCTGGAACCTGACCGGCGGGGTCGACGGCGGCAAGCACGTCACCGACGTGACCAATGCCTCGCGCACCATGCTGATGGATCTGAAGACGCTGTCGTGGGACCCTGAGATCGCCGCCGACATGGGCATTCCGCTGTCGATGCTGCCCGAGATCAAGTCCTCTTCCGAGGTGTACGGCTACGGACGTCCGGCCGGTCTGCTCTACGACGTGCCGATCGCCGGCGACCTGGGTGACCAGCAGGCGGCCACCTTCGGCCAGGCGGCCTTCGAGCCGGGCATGGCGAAGAACACCTATGGCACCGGCTGCTTCATGATCATGAACACCGGCGAAGAGATCGTGCCGTCGAAGAACGGTCTGCTCACCACCGTGTGTTACAAGATCGGCGACAACAAGCCGATCTACGCACTCGAAGGCTCGATTGCGTTGGCCGGCTCGCTGGTGCAGTGGTTGCGTGATCAGTTGGGCATCATCTCGTCCGCTCCTGAGGTTGAGTCGCTGGCGGCCGACGACAACGGTGGCATCTACTTCGTGCCGGCCTTCTCGGGCCTGTTCGCTCCGTATTGGCGCTCGGACGCCCGCGGTGCCATCGTCGGAATGACCCGGTTCGTCGACAAATCGCATTTTGCCCGCGCGGCCCTGGAGGCGACTGCCTACCAGACCCGCGAGGTGCTGGACGCGATGGAAGCCGACTCGGGTGTGACGCTGGCCGAGCTCAAGGTGGACGGCGGCATGACGATGAACGAGACCTTGATGCAGTTCCAGGCTGATCAGGTCGGCGTGCCGGTGATCCGTCCGGTGGTGGCCGAGACGACGGCGCTGGGTGCCGCTTACGCGGCTGGTATCGCGGTGGGGTACTGGGACGGCGAGCAGGACGTCATCGACAACTGGGCCGAGGCCAAGCGCTGGGAGCCGAAGATGGAAGACGGTGAGCGCGACCGGCTGTACCGGCAGTGGAAGAAGGCAGTCACCCGCACCCTCGACTGGGTGGACGACGACGTCAAGGAGTGACGTTCGGTTCGATCAGTCTTGAGCGACACCGCCGGCCCGCGAGCAATCGCGGGCCGGCGGCGTCTTTTCGGGTTTGCCGGCCTTCAGGTTTGCGACCAGCCGACGATCACCGGTCGCTGACCGGGTCGTCCGACCACAGCGGCGAGATGGGCTTCAGGTCGGGCACGTCGTGATCGGGTTCGACCCGGCTGGCCCGGCGCAGTTCGGTCTCGGCGGCGATGGTGGCGCGCAGTCGTGCCCGCACAGCCTCGGGCATCGGGGGGGTTGCAGCGTGCTGCAGAAACCGCGTGACCGCCTGTTCGGCAGGGTCAGGCATCGGGGCTCCTTCTGCAGCGGTTGACCCCGGGTTGGACGCACCGGGGGTAGGTTCGGTTCCCACCTCAGCCCACCTCCTTGAGGTGCCGCAGCAGAACGGCCAGTCGCGCCCGTCCGCGGGAGCAGCGGCTCTTCACGGTGCCGGGGGCGCAGCCGAGAATACGCGCCGCCTCGTCCATCGAGTAGCCCTCCAGGTCGATCAGCACCAGCGCGGCCCGCTGGTCGGCCCCGATCTGGGCGAGTGCCTCGGTGACCTCGTCGGCGATGCTGGCCCGCACGGCGTCGGTCGCGGGGTCGTCGGGCGCGATCAAGGCGGGGGAGCGGTCGAGATCCTCAGGCAGCGGCTCGGCCGGGCGGGCCGCGATCCGGCGCAGTCGGTCGAAGCAGGCGTTGACCACGATGCGGTGCAGCCAGGTGGTCACAGCGGCATCGCCGCGAAAGCTGCCGGCCCGGCGAAAGGCCGAGATCATCGCGTCCTGTAGTGCGTCGGCGGCGTCTTCGGGGTTGCGCATCACCCGCAGCGCCAGCGACCAGAGCCGATCGGCGTGGCGTTCCAGCAGCAGGGTGAACGCCCGGTCGTCGCCAGCCACGTGGGCGGCGAGCAGCTGGGCGTCGGTGGGGCCGTCCGGGTCGGTGAGCGGACGCCGGCGGGCGGGCGCGGTCACGGGCTCACCGCCGGATCTTGACCGCGCCCCAGCCGACCTGGGTCGGGGCACGGGTGGTTCACACCCGGCAGGTTAGCGGGTGTGGGGTCGTTGGCAACTTCTTGGCTGCTGTGCCCGCCTCGGCTAGCCGAGGTTCTGCAAACGCACTCACCTATGATCGTGCGCGCCTGCGCTGTTTCAGCCTACTGCGGTTCAGGTCGTGTGGGCGAAACAAAGCCCCGCGGTGCCTAACTAGCCGAGGCTAGACAGAGGACGGTTCCCGCGGGGCGATGTACCTAGGATAGCAGGTATGTCCGAACCACCGCGCTCGCTTGATGCCGTGCAGGCCGAGCGGTGGCTGAGCACGCCGAGGGTATCGACGCTATCTCGCGGTGGCGGGCGGAGACCATGCCCTGGCGATGGAGACCTACCTGTGGAACTCCCGTGTCGCCGCTGCGGGGATCGTGGATGTCGGGCACCTCGAAATCGCGATCCGCAACGCCTATGACCGTGAGCTGTCGCGGCGGTTCCCCGATTGGTCGATCACCGCGCAGTCACCGCTGTTCCGGTTGGAGCAGGGCGTGCAGCGTGCCCGCGCCCGGCAGCATCGCCGGAACGAGGCGAGCCTGGCGCGGATCGCGGACGCGAAGCGGGGGCTGAGTTCGGCACCGACGCACGCGGAGGTCGTGGCGGCGTTGACGTTCGGGTTCTGGTCGAATCTCACGGTCGCGGAGCGGACGCCGACGATCTGGAACCCGATGCTGCACCGGGCTTTTCCCAAGGGTACGGCGCGGGCGCGGGTGCATGATCTGGTCGCCCGTGTGGTGAAGTTTCGCAACAGGCTCGCCCACAACGAGCCGGTGTTCTCCACGCGCACCGGCTTGGAGGATCGCCTCACCGAGGTGCAGGAGCTGTTCAAGCTGATCGACCCGGACGCTTACGCCTACGTTGGCGATCACTCCATGCTCGATGCGGCTATCGCTTCCTGCCCGATACCGGGCTTGACCAGCGCGAGCGGCCTGCGCTGAACGCTCACCGGCCGAGCCCTGGCCCGTCGCGGTGTGGGTCGTCGCGGTGTGGGCCGCGTTCGGTCGGCTCGCTGAGTTGCCGTTCGCGTTCGGCGAGTGCCTGCTGTCGCGCTTCGTGCTCGGCGCGGGTGGCTTCGATCCGTGCGGCGGCGTCGCGGATCGGTAGAGCACGGAGATAGTCGGCCTCGGCTCGTGGCGCGGCGCGGGCCTTGCGCCTGGCGAGCCTGCCTACGGTGGCGAGTCGGACGGTTGTAGCGGCCTCGCGCTCGACGGCGGCGAGGTAGGTGGTGCCGTCTGTCTCTGCCTGTATGACGAGCGGTTCCGTGACCTCGGCACGGATGCGGGCCGTTCACTCTCGGCGCGGCGGAGCACGGCGGCTTGCTCGTCGTCCTCGGCCTTGTACGTGGCACGTTGGGCGTCGAACCGGGTGGCGGTCTGCTTCCAGCGTTCCGCCGTGCGTTCTGCATGCGCGGCTTCGGCGGTGAGGCGTGTCAACTCATCGGTGACCAGCTGCGCGGGGCCATCAGCGACGAGGCCAAGTCCCGCGTCGATGGCTTGGGCGGTGGCGTGGTCGAGGCCACGGTCTGCCGGGTCGCGTTCCATGGCCTCGATGAACTGCGCCCGCGCACCGGCGAGGTCTTCCGCGACGACGTGCAGATGGTTGTCGTCGCAGCCTCGGGCCATGCCGACGTAGACGCCTGCCGCGCTGGTCGCCTCGGACAGCATCGTGTGCGAGGCATCGACGGCGCCGTCCATCACGTCCAGGAGAAGGTGGGTGGCGACGTTCACGTCGCTGCCCTTCTTGGTCGAGGGGTTTTCGCGCGGCCAAGAGACCCGACTTGGCCCGAACCATCCGAGAACGCCCGGACGCTGACTCTCGACGTGTCCGGCTTCGAAGAGAGCTGACTGTCGACGGGACTACCCGCGCACCTCGATGGTGCCGATGCCGCCCTGGTAGTAGTTGCCCGACTCGGGGGGCAGCGAAGTGAGGTACACCAACAGGTAGCGGGTGCTGACCGGCTCGTCGAATTTCAGCACCGCGGTGCCGGTGGCCTTCGGAATCGAGGCGACCGTCTTCCAGTCGGCCTGCGAACGCATCGGGGCGCTGGTCACGTCGGGGTCGGACGGCACCCGCAACTCCAGCGCGGTGCCCTCGCCGATCAACGCGACGCTGACCTGACTGACCGTCTTCACCTTGCCCAGGTCGAGCACCAGGCCGACTCCGGGCTTCAAGCCCCCCAGCCGGGGGTCGCCCCGGTAGCGCTCGGTGAGCCAGACCGTCTCGGGGTCGTCGTCGATGGCGCGGTTGGCCAGCCGCGGGTTTTCGGCATTGCTGCCCCCGTCGGCGGAGGGGTCGAAGTCGGTCACCGACGCGATCGGAATCACCTGGGCGCCCGCGGCGGTGGACGACACCGAGGTGGCGCTGGGCGCCGTCCGGCGGGCGTTGAGCTGCCCGACCGCGACCCAGACCAGCGAGCCGGCCAGCAGTAGCCCGAACAGGCCGATGACGATCGCCAGCGCCGTGCGGGGCGGACGGCCGATGCCGCCGCGCTGCGGCGAGGGCATCGGCAGTTGGGGTTGCGAGGCCCGGGGCGGCGGCGGAATCGGCGTGAACGGCTCGGTGCTGGGGTCGTCCTCGTGCAGGCCCGGGAACTGCCAGGGCTGCGTGGTCTCGCCGGTGTCGTAGGCGTCGGAGGAGTCCGGCCGGGGCGGCAGCGGGGCACTCACGGTGGCCGGACGAGCCAACGCTGCGGTGGTAGCCGAGCCGGCCACGGGGCGTCCGGCGGTGGTGCGAATCGGGTCGATCGGCATGCGCAGCCGGCGTTCCAGGTCGGGGGCCGCGCTGGCCTGGCCGAGCACGGCGCCCAGTTGCTGGGCGATCGCCCGGGCCGTGGTGATCGGCGCCTGCCGGTTGCGCGGGGTGGGGTTGAGAATGCGGTCGCACAGGGTGTCGAGCATTCGGGGCACGCCGGCCTTGACCTGCGCCGGTGACAGCGTGCGGGCACCCTCGGTGGGGGCTGCCTTCAGCCCGAACCGGTCGCCGCCGGGCCAGCGATTCACCAGGCAGGCGTACAGCAGCGAACCCAGCGCGCGGACGTCCGCCGCCTCGCCGGCATGGGTCTGCTGCGACGGGTCGAGGGCGGCCTCGACCAGTAGCCCGACGATCCGGACGTTGCCGGCGGCGGTGATCACCACGGTCTCGGGGTTCAGCCGCTCGTGGTGCAGCCCCCGGGTGTGCAGGGCGGCGATCGCCTGGGCCAGCTCATTGGTGATCCACGCTGCCTCGACCGGTGACAGTGGGCCGCCGGCGAGCACCTGCTCGATCGATGTCGCGGCGGCGTACTCGTAGACGATGTACGACTCGCCGCTGTCGAACGTGCCGGCGTCGAGCACCCGCAGGAACGCCGAGTCGGGGGCGTCCGAGGCGCGCTTGGCCACGCTGATCAGCTCTGCGCCGCGGGGGTCGTGGGTGGGGAGCAGATGCATCGTCACCGGCCGCGACAACCGCTGGTCGTAGGCCCGCCAACTGAGCGCGTTGCCGCGGCGGGCCAGCAACTCGTCGAGCCGGTAGCGATCGTCCAGCACCTGGCCGACCGTCACCTCGACGACCCCCTCGTCGGTGGGCACGTCCGTGGTGGCGGGGCGGCCGTCCTCGAGGTCACGGTGGTGCGGCAGCGGCTGATCCGACGGCGAGGTGGTGGGCAGTGCCACCGCGACGAAGCGTCCGGCGCCGTCCGGGTCGTCGTTGACCTCGTCGGCCGGTGACGGGCCGGGCTGGTCGGCCTCGTCGGTGGCGGGCAGGCTGCCGACCTCTTCGGCCACCTCGTCGGCCTGCACGGTGATCACCGACTCGGCGGCCGGCCGGCGCCGCAGGGTCTGCAGCACCTGGACGGCCTCGTCGACGTGCAGCCGCTTGGCGACGAAGAAGAAGGCCAGCAGGGCCGCCGTGGCGGCGAGGCCAAGCCCGAGTAGAGCCATCGCGAATGAGTCGAAGCGGGCGAAGAACCAGGTGATGCCCCAGGCGATCAGGGCGCCCGGAACGGTGGCGCCGAGCAAGATGGCCAGGTGCCGCAGCAGCGCGCCGCCGTCCAGGTCGGCCAGCCGCCGGCGCAGCGCCCGGTGCGAGATCCACACCCCGAGCAGGTAGCTGACGCTGTAGGCCAGGGCCAGCCGCGGAGCGACGGTGCCGACGTTGTGCCAGGCCAGCATGAACCCGATCGCCAGCACCGTGTTCACCCCCGAGATCGCCACCTGCAAAAAGAAGGGCGTACGGGTGTCTTCGAGGGCATAGAAGCCGCGCAGGTAGAGGTACTGGATCGTGTAGGGCACCAGGCCGACGCCGAACGCCACCAGCGTCCAGGCGACGAAATGGTAGTTGTCGGCGCCCTGGCCGTGACCGAACGCCATTCGGGCGATCGGCTCGGCCAGCACGATCATGCCGATCGCCGCCGGCACCAGAAAGGTGACCGCGAGCCAGGTGGCTCGGCGCACCTCGGCGGCGACGCCGGCCAGGTCTTTGACCGCTGCCAGCCGGGAGGCCTGCGGCAGCATCGCGGTGGCCAGTGACACCGTCAGCAGCGAGTGCGGCAGCACCCAGATCAGGTAGGCCTGGTTATAGACGTTGCTGCCGGCACCCGACCCGCCGACCACCGCCGAGGTCGCCAGCCGAGTCACCACGGCCTGCGCGACCAGGGTCAGTGCGACGTAGCCCATCATCCACTTGGCAAGGTGAAACGTGTGGCCCAGGCCGGTGCCTTTGAGGTCCCAGCGGGGCCGGTAGTGAAAGCCGGTGCGGCGGTAGAAGGGAATCAGAATCAGGGTCTGCACCACGATGCCCAGGGTGGAGCCCCCGCCCAGCAGCAGTGCCTGCTGGGCGGTGAACGGTGCCGAAGTGTCCAGGCCCTGCCCCCAGAGCACCGCATACAGCCCCAGCACGGCGATCTGGACGACGTTGTTGGCGATCGGCGCCCACATCATCGGGCCGAACGAGTCCTTGGCGTTGAGCACCTGGCCGACGAGGAAGAAGGCCCCGTAGAAGAACAGCTGCGGCATGGTCAGGTAGGTGATGAAGACCAGGGCGTCCCAGTGCGGCAGGCTCTGCCAGGCCGGGTCGGTCCACAGCGTGAGCAGCCAGGGCACCGCCGCCACCATCAGCACAGTGATCACGGCCAGCGCCGCCAAGAAGGCGGTCATCACCCGGTTCACGTAGGTCTGGCCGCCGTCGCGGTCGTTCTTGATCGCCCGGACGATCTGTGGCACCAGCACGGTGTTCAGGGCACCGCCGGCGAACAGCATGTACAGCGTGTTGGGAATCAGGGTGGCCAGACCGAACATCTCGACCTGACGGGTCGTGTTGCCCAACGCGAAGGCGAGCAGCATCGCCCGTCCGAAGCCGAGCACGCGCGAGACCATCGTGCCCGAGGCCATCACGGCGGTGGCGTTCAGCAGCCTGCGACTGCCGGCGGGGGCTTCGCGGCTTTCGTCGCTCACGCCTCCTCCTCCTTCTGCTTGCGGCGCACCTGCCGTATGCGCAGCGCTGTGGCGGCAACCAGCACCACCCCCGACACGATCACAATGATCCACCCGATCATGCCCAGGTCGGTGACCTCGACCACGATGCGCGTGGTGCGTCCGACCGGACGGCCCGAGCCGGTCTGCAGCCCGGCGGTGACGTTGACCAGGCCGTTGGCGGTGGCTTCGGGGCGCACGTTGACGGTCTCACTCTGGCCGGGCCCGACGGTGATCACCTGCGAGGCGGCAATGGTGAGCCGCTGCGGGTTGTCGGAACTGAATACGACGCGCACCTGGATGGGTTCGCTCAGTTCGTTGCGCACGGTGACCGGAAACTCGTTGGCGCGCGACGACATCAGCACCCGGGCGCTGGCCGACAAGGTGACGCCCGCGGTGACCGCCGACTGGCTCATGGTGCTGCTGGCGGCGGCGACCCAGTTCGCGGCGGTCGTGTCGCCGATCCACCAACTGGACGCCATGCGGGTGAGTGTCGCGGGGGCGTCCGCGGCGAGCTCGGAGTCGGGCACCAGGTCGCTGTAGGCGGCGAAGTCGGCGCTCATCGCCCTGAGCTGGCGAAACCGCGCGGCGGGCAGGGTGTCCGGCTCGGTCGGCAGGGTGAGCGTCGCGGTGCCGGTGGGTGTGACCTCCAGCAGGTCATCGATGCCGGTGCGCCGCAGCCAGCGCGGCGCCAGTTCGGCGTCGGCGGTGGCGTCGGCAGCGCTGGTGATCAGGCGGATCAGGCCCCCGCCCAGCACCGCCTCGGCGAACTGCCGTTGTTGCTGCTGCACGGTGCCGTTCTGGTCGCCGGGGCCGCCCGCGGTGAAGTCGGGCGCCAGGCGCAGCAGGGTGGAGCCCGATGAACTCTTGGTGACGATCGGGCCGCGGCCGGCTGTGCTGACCAGCAGTGCGTCGGCGTCGGCGGAGGCCACCTGGGCCGGCGTGGTCGGCCCGGCGACGCCCGCGTGCGGCAGCACCAGCAGCGGCAGGTCGTCCAGTTCGGGCACAGGCCCGGCCGTAACGGCACGACTGACCACGTCGGCTGCGTCATTGGCTTCGGCGCCGACCAGGTCGGGGTTGGCGAACAGGGTGCGGGCCCCCCGCTCGTCCGGCAGGGCGTGAAACTTCTCCAGCCAGGCCTGCGCCGCCTGCTGGCCGGTGCCGGCGCGGGTGCGGTCGCCGTCGACCACCTGGTAGCCGTCGGCCAGGTCGGTCACTTCGTCGATCAGGGCCGGGTCGACCAGCCACGAGACGCCCGGACGCCCGGCCAGCTCGACCAGGGTGTCGAGCCGTCCGGTGAGCTCGTCGATCAGCCCCTCGTTGGCGAACACGTTGGGCCGCACCTTGGTGGGGGCCGCCGACAGCAGCACGAGTGAGGTGAGCGGCAGCTTCTTGTCGGGCTCGGTGACGTAGAAGGTGCGGGCCCGGGCGAGTTCCTGGTAGTTGCTGGACGCGTCGGCGGTGCCACGCACCTGCACCCCGAACGGGTAGATGCTGCCCGCGTCGGTGAAGTCGAGGTCGGCCAGCGTGCCCTTGACGGTGAACTCGGCGGTGGCGCCGGGGTCGAACGACACGTCCGAGGCGGTGATCGAGAAGTAGTTGTGCGGGGAGCGGAAGAGCATCAGGCCCCACGGGTCGTTCTGCCCGTTCAGCACCGAGGTGAACACCGCCGGGTCGGTGATCGGGTCGCGGGCCCGCCAGAGCACCACACGCACGCCGAAGGCGGGCTGGGCGCCGACGTTGCTGACCCGTCCGGTGAGCACGGCAGTCTGCTTGGCGCCCGAACCGGTGGTGCGCAGGCTGGTCAGTTCGACCGTCAGTTGCGGGGCCGCGGCCTGTGCCGGGGCGGCCGGCCCGATCAGTACCCAGGCCACCGCGACCACCCAGGCCAGCACGAGCGCGAGCTTGGCCGTCAGGGTGCGGGTCACCGCACCATCGTAGGGTGCGGGTCGCAGCGTTCCGGACGGCGCCGGGGTGCGTCGCGTGGGTCGTCGGTGTGGCGTGGGGTGCCGGTACAGTGTCTCGACGTGCCCGAACTGACCACTGTTCAACGTGACGCCCTGAGCCGGTTGCGCACCGGCTCGCCGGCCGTGCGTCGGCTGTCGGAGCTGTTTGCCGGGGCTGGGCACGAGTTGTACCTGGTGGGCGGCCCGGTGCGTGATTCGCTGCTCGGTCGTCCGGTGCACGATCTCGATTTCACCACTGGGGCCCGTCCGGACGAGATCGAGTCGATTCTGCGCAGGCTGTCGAGCGCGGTGTGGGACATCGGCCGCGCGTTCGGCACCATCGGCTGTGCGGTCACCGAACCCGGCCCCGACGGCGAGCCGGTGCGGCTGGTGATCGAGGTGACCACGTTTCGCTCCGACGCCTACGAGCCTGACTCGCGCAAGCCGGCGGTGGTGTTCGGCGACCACCTGGGCGGCGATCTGGTGCGCCGCGACTTCACCGTGAACGCGATGGCGCTCGACATGGCCACGGGCGAACTGCTCGACCCGTTCAAGGGGGCCGACGACCTGGTGCACCAGGTGCTGATGACGCCCTCCACCCCCGAGCTGTCGTTCAGCGACGACCCGCTGCGGATGCTGCGAGCGGCCCGGTTCGTGGCGCAGCTCGGCTTCAGTCCGGCGCCCGGGGTGGTGCAGGCGATGACCGACATGGCCGAGCGGATCGCGATCGTGTCGGCCGAGCGGGTGCGCGACGAACTGGTCAAGACCATCATGTCGCCGCAGCCGCGGCTGGGGCTGAACCTGCTGGTGGCGACCGGGTTGGCGGGCTACGTGCTGCCCGAACTGCCGGCGCTGCGGATGGAGCGCGACGAGCACAACCGGCACAAGGACGTCTACGAGCACACCCTGACCGTGCTCGACCAGACCATCGACCTGGAGCACCGGCTCGGCGGACCCGACCTGATCGCCCGGCTGGCGGCGCTGCTGCACGACATCGGCAAGCCACGGACCCGGCGCTTCGAGCCCGGCGGCAAGGTGTCGTTCCACCACCACGACGTGGTGGGGGCCAAGCTGGCCACCAAGCGCATGCAGGCGCTGAAATTCCCTGCTGAGCAGATCAAGGCGGTGGCCAAGCTGGTCGAGCTGCACCTGCGCTTTCACGGCTACGCCGACTCCGACTGGACCGACTCGGCGGTGCGCCGCTACGTGCGCGACGCCGGGGATCAACTGGAACGGCTGCACGTGCTGACCCGCTCGGACTGCACCACCCGCAACGCCCGCAAGGCGGCCCGGTTGCGCACCGCCTACGAGCAGTTGGAGTGGCGGATCGACGAACTGGCCGCGCAGGAGGAACTCGACGCCATGCGCCCCGACCTGGACGGCACCCAGATCATGGCGATCCTGGGCATCGGCCCGGGCCGTGACGTGGGCCGGGCCTACAAATACCTGCTGGAGAAGCGGATCGACGAGGGGCCCTTGGGTGAGGCGGCGGCGGCGGACGCTCTGCGGGCCTGGTGGGCCGAGCAGGGCTGACCACCGCTGGCGACCCTTTGGAAGTAGTCTCGCTCGCTGAGCCGCCAACAACATTCGGCCCTCAGGAAGCGCTGATTCTTCGTTGGTCGATCTTGTCGAGACCTCGAACGGAGTGCTCTCACGAGGGGTTTCGACGCAGAGGATGTAAGTGCCTCCAAGCTCAACCAGCGGTGGGCGCATTGATCAGTACGTGTCTAATATCCTGCGACGACTTCGAGTCTCGACCCGTTCGACCAACGGTGGTCGGGTCTGCCGCGTGAGCAGGTGCGCTCGGTGTCCGGCGCGTCCTCAAGGTGTTCGCATGACGGCGACCGGATCGAGCCTGGCTGCATACCAGGCAGGCCCCAGCACCGCCATCCCCGCACTGACAACAGCCAGCACTCCAACTCCGACAGTGAAGTCGATGGGAGTTTCGCTGCCAATCGACTGGTTCATCGTCCAGCCCGCAATGCAGCCGATCAGCGATCCAACCGTCGCGGTGAGTATCGCGCGGCCCGCGACAAGACCAATGAGATCGGCACGGCTGACCCCGAGAGTGCGGCGTCGGCCGAGATCGCGGCGACGAACCAGTACGTCAGCCAGCACCACAGCAGCGACGAAGAACCCGCCGGCGGCCAGGATCAGGAGTAGCAGCGCTCGCCCGGTGCCCGCGAGTTGCGTGTTGATGTCGCGCGCGGTGTCGGCGAGCACAGTGGGCGCGTCCACGTAGATGCCCTGAGCCTCGGGCGGTGGTGCGAGGATCGACAAGACGGCTGACACCGTGTTGGACGCCGATGCCACGCCAGTCACGACAACCCGCAACTCACGCCCCACGACGGGCTCTATCGGGGCGAGCACGGCACCCGTGTTCAGGTCTTCAAACACGGGACGAGCCCGATAGACCCCGACGATCGGATACTGGGCGTCGTCGTTTACGGCTGTTAGGTAGCCCACGGGTGCGGACAACCTCAGTTGGTCCAGCACATCCACGGAGACTAAGGCTTCACCTCTCCTTGGCGCCCGGCCCCACACCAGGTTCACGACCCTTGACACATCGCCGCCTAGCACCGGCCACACCGGTACTCGCTGGCCACCAGGGCCGACTATCCCGTTTGTGGCGTCGAAGGGTGCCCCCAGCGCGTCGGCCGTTTCAACCGTCGATAGGCTCTGAACAGCCGCTACGGTTCGAGCATTGATCAAGCCGAGGCCGCCACCGTCGGTCACGGACATTCGTCGCGCTCCGGCCTGCTCCAGGCGGGCGGCCACTTCCCTGGCGGCGGCCGCCGAACGACCGACGGTGACAATCGCAGTGAAGCACATCATGCCCGCGACAATGACGATCAGCGCCGAGGGCACCCGAGCGGCCCATGTGGCCGCGATGATCTCGCGGAAGAGCGCTCGACGCCTCACAGCGACAACACCCCATCGACCCGCTCGAGCACCGCTGGGTCA
This sequence comes from Micropruina sp., assembly GCF_047602085.1. Lineage (GTDB taxonomy): Bacteria > Actinomycetota > Actinomycetes > Propionibacteriales > Propionibacteriaceae > Micropruina. The sequence goes on along the minus strand of NZ_JASGID010000002.1, from coordinate 205,704 downwards.
TGGGTAGCTATCACCACCGTTGCGCCGGAGGCGGACGCCTCAGCCAAAGCGTCCAGCACCAGGATGGAGTTGTCCCGGTCAAGGTTCCCGGTCGGCTCGTCGGCGAGGATGATGGCAGGGTCATTGATCAGCGCTCGGCACACTGCCACTCGCTGCGCCTGTCCTCCGGAAACCTGACCGGGCCGATGGTCGGCACGCTCAGCTAGGCCGAAGCGCTCCAGCAGCCCGCGGGCTCGAGTCATGCGGGACCCCGGCAGCGCACCCGCGTAGAGCGAGGGCTCCATCACTGAGCGGAGAACAGTGCGCGCCGGGTCGAGTTCTGCGTCTTGAAACACGAAGCCGATCCGAGTGGCACGGATCCGAGATCGCTCCGAGTCACGGCAGTTAGCCACACTGCGTCCGCCGACCAGCACCTCGCCTGCGGTGGGAGTGAGCAGCAGAGCCATCAGATACAGCAGAGTGGACTTGCCACGCCCAGACGGTCCGGTCACGGCGGTCACTGCTCCGGCGGGGAACTCGTGGCTCAGGCCGCCGAACAGTTCGTCACGGTTCGGGCGATAGGCGAACCGCACGTCACGTAGGGCAAGCATCGGGCCTGTCACCGGTTCACCGGCTCGGACTGGGCGACGGGCCCGGTACCACCAGAACCCGCTCGCCGACTGTCACGCCATCGACCACAGCGACCCCGTCCTGAGACCCCCTGATCGTTACCGCCCGGGACGAAGCAGCACCGTCATCAGCAATGACGGTAACCGCGGCAGTGCCGTCAGTGTTAGTGACAACGGCCGCGACCGGTACAGCCGGCCCCTCGACCGGTGGAATGATCTGAACTGTGGCGGGGACATAAATGTCACTGCCCCCAGACACCAGATCACAGTTGCTGCCGCACACCGCACGCCCACCGCCAGCGGTCAGAACTATCCTGGTCTCACCATTCTCGGCAACCGCGGATTCCGCAACAACGGCCTTCCAAGTAGCGCCCCGGTAGGTCATGGTTATCGTCGCCGTGGCCGGGATGAGCGCCGCCTGCTCTTGGCCGACCACCAGCGAGAACGCTGGGCGGCCAACCCTGCCGAACACCAGCTCCTCTCCGCCGCTCAAGACGGCCCCCTTGCGCAGCACCTTCCGGTCCAAACTGACCACCCCTGGCAGGTCTGCCACCGCAACAGCATCGCCCAGTTCTAGTCGGCCAGTCGGTCTCCAACCGACCCGCTTCTGCCAGGCGCGCAGCGCCCGGAGGGTCGCCTCATCGAAGGTTCGGCCAGCGGAGCCGAGCAGTTTCGCTTCCACCAATGCGCGCCGCAGTTGGACAACATCCTGCCCGCTCTTCCCAACGGACAACGCTCGGTAGAACGGCATTGTGCCGGCGATCGCCACCACCGGGCGATTTGCCACCCGATACAACACGCTCCCCTGCCGAACCGGACCCCCCCCTGCGATCGACGTGACCACACCGGTGCGGAAATTCACCGCCAGCGGCCTGGTCGCCTGTGACACCGTGACGTTCATGTTGAGTACCCGTCCAACCGACTGCTGCCGCACTACTGCGATCACGTCGGCAGCCTTGGCATCGTCAGGACTTTCGACCGGCTGCAGGGTGGCCCGGCCCGCAAGGAACGCCACCGTCGCGACCGCGAACGCACCGACGACGGTCACCACTCGGGTGAGCAGGCGACTCCTTGGCGCCAGTCCTGCCTCATCGTCTGGCATCGCTGGTCGTCACTCCTCACCCAGCATGATCGCAGTGGGCGGGTCGAGCGGGCATTCCCGAGCCCAGAGTTCCCTCGCTGCCTGGCTACCTGCATCTGGGTATTCCCAGCGGTCGGGGTCACTCAAATATACCGCACGAGACGGCGCCTGGGCTGGCTCGGCACCGAGCCCTCGAAGACACGGGATGAGTGACTCGGTCAAGTACTCGTAGGCCACCTCGCGCTGCGCCTGATTCCATACCGTGAGGCTGGCGCGCGGGTCTGTCGGGTACAGAGCGCTGCAGCGATACCAGGCCAGGTTCAGGGCAGGAACCTGGGACTCAGAACCCGCGTTCGCGGTGAATCCGCGTCCATCGCTTGAGGAAGTGGCTGCGAAACCGGCGTCGCGTAGACATTGGACAACAATCGTTCCCACCTCTTCAGGGTAGATCCAGCGAATGGGGACCACCGTGGGTGGATCGGTGATCCTGCGCATCGCGGCCAGCCGGTCGAGACGTTCTCGATTCAATTTCTCGCGTTCGGTCTCAGACATCGTCGCTTTCGGTAGGGGCCTGCTTGGCCTCCACCGGGTGGCCACAGAAGAAGCCGAATTTTCCGGGAATCGAGAAGCCTCCTGAGGTGCGCCGCCACAGCCCACGCTCGTGAGGCAGCAACACACTACGGCTAGCCTCGCCCACCAAAAGGGGATTTGCGTCGCACTCATAGCTATTTGACTTCCTCATGAGATCCGCCTATGTTTGCGACGAAGCTTACCCTCCCGGAGCCTAACATGAAGAAAATGATCTCCCGATCCACCGCCGTCACGGCCTCGATCCTGTGCATCGCGTTCGCCTCTGCCGCTACGGCGTCCGCGGAGGCTGTAGAGTCTGGACGCAGGACCTGTAGCACGCAGAACTACTTTGTTGCTTCGAAATCCAAGGGCAAGGGTGTGGTGTGGGCACAGGTTGGAGGGCTAATCGTGGCGAACGATCACAACTACGTCTACAGTGTCGCAAACGTGGAGCAGTCCTCCATGAGGACCAACGTCTATTGGGAGACTGGGGCGGAGTCGTCCTACAACTTCTCATATTCTGGGTCATTCTGCGAACACATCTAGACCCATTCCCACGTTGGGGCCATAGCGACTAATCGGTGCAGAAATGCGCGGCCCGCTGAACCTCACTGAACACGCCCACTGGATTAATTAGGTAGCCCACGGGTGCGGACAACCTCAGTTGGTCCAGCACATCCACGGAGACTAAGGGTCTGACCGGAATTTGGTTGGTGTGTCTGGCGTTCATGCTTGTCATGGACGCGACAGAAGCAGGGTTGCGGTTGAAGTTCGAGGCGCTATTCGGGTATCTCGATGAGCGGGCGCGTCGGCTGGTGCTGGGAGCGGAGGCACGGTGGCTGGGGCATGGTGGGATCGCGCTGGTCGCTCGGGCTGCGGGGGTCGATCCGTTGCCGACGGGCCGGGTCCGGCGTCCGGGGGACGGTCGCCGGCGTGTGGAGCAGGTTGACTCTGTGGTTCCCCCCGAATCGTGGAGGGCTTCTCTATGCGGCTTCCCGGTCGGGGGCCGCGGTGTTCTCGTAGTTGATCGGGCTCATCATGCCCGCCGAGCTGTGCCGGCGGTGGTGGTTACTGACGCACCCCGAGCTGACGACAGAGCTTGGTGAACGCGTTCGCCGTGTAGGTCGACCCACGGTCGACGTTAGCCTCGGGCTTTCACCGGGGTGGGTGTGTTAAATGGGTGAAAGTGCTTCTGGCTTGGGATAATGCGAGTGTCTAAGTCACATTTGGCCCAACCCAGAGAGCACTTTCAAGGTGAAGCGTACCGGTATGTATCCCCAGCCCCACCACGACACTGGAGGGACCCGGGTAGTGGGCCAAGCGGGTGGCATGCTGCTCACCCGGACGGCGCAGGTGACAGATCTCGCCGCTGGCTTGTCACGTGCCCTGTCGCCATGGCGTAAACCGTTGGCGGTTCATGATCCGGGCAAGATCGTGACCGATCTCGCGATCATGCTCGCTTTGGGTGGGGATTGCCTGGCCGATGCCGGCGTGCTGCGGGGTGAGCCGGCCGTGTATGGCCCGGTCGCCTCCGACCCGACGATCTCACGGTTGATCAGCGTGCTCGCCGCTGATGCCCCGAACGTGTTGACAGCGATCAACACTGCCCGCGCTCAAGCCCGTGCGCGGGCCTGGCAGCTGGCTGGTGAGCACTCCCCGGCCCATCGGGCCAGCGTGACTGAGCCGCTCACGATCGATGTCGATGCGACGTTGGTGACGGCACATTCGGACAAGGAGAACGCCAGGCCGACGTTCAAGAAGGGTTACGGGTTCCATCCGTTGTGCGTATTCGCTGACCACGGTCCTGAGGGTGGTGGGGAACCGTTGGCGATCATGCTCAGACCTGGTAACGCCGGCTCGAACACCGCTGTGGACCACATCCAGGTGTTGCGTGACGCGTTCCAACAACTCCCCGGGCTCACCGATCGCCGACCGGGGAAAACGGTGCTGGTCAGGGTCGATGGTGCCGGCTACAGCCACCAACTCCTGGACTGGCTCACCGGTCAGCGGGTCCATTACTCGGCTGGTTGGACGCTGCCCGCTGAAGCCGGTCCGTTGATCGAGCAGGTCCCCGCCAACGGCTGGACACCCGCCTATGACGCTGAGCGGAAACCGCGTGAGGGCGCCTGGGTTGCTGACATCACTGGCCTGCTCAACCTGGAAGCCTGGCCGGCCGGGATGCGGATCATCATCCGCAAGGAACGCCCCCACCCTGGCGCCCAGTTGACCATCACCGATGTGGATGGGCACCGGATCACCGCGTTCGCCACCAACACCCGCCACGGCCAGGTGGCCGACCTCGAACTGCGCCACCGCCGCCGGGCCCGAGCCGAGGACCGGATCCGGCACGCCAAGACCACCGGGCTCACCAACCTCCCGTTGCACGGCTACCTCCAGAACCAGATCTGGTGCACCCTCGTCGCCCTGGCCTGTGAGCTGAAAGCCTGGATGCAACTCCTCGCCCTGGAAGGCCACGACGCCCGCCGGTGGGAACCCAAACGGCTCCGCTACCGGCTCTACAGCATCCCCGCCGCACTCACCCGCAGCAGCAGACAGACCCGGCTGCGCTACCCGACCCATCACCCCTGGGCAGCGCTCCTGGCGATCGCGCTGACCGCCCTCGCGCTCCACGACAGCACCTAACCCAGGTTAGTTATCCACAGATTTGTTGAGACCCCCGGGAATTCTCCAAAACCGCACTTAGTCTCATCGCACGCACAGCCCAAAATGAGGTAGTTCGCACGATGACCGAACCCGTTGTAGCCGCCACCGCCGCGAGGCCCCGCCGCAACCTGCGGTGGATCCTGGTCGGCGTGCTGGCGATCTGCCTGGGCGGCCTCGGGTCGGCGGTGCTGTACTCCAGCGTCTCGAACGCCACCGCGGTGCTGAAGGTCAATCGCACCATCTACCGTGGCGAGGTGATCGGGGTCACCGATCTGGGGCCGGTCAGCCTGGGCACCCATCTGGGCGTCGAGACGGTGCCGGCCGAGCGGGCGTCCGAACTGATCGGCAAGACGGCCTTGACCGACCTGCCCAACGGGTCGTTGGTGGTGCCGGGGTCGATCGGCGAGCCCGAGGTGCGTACGGGCTATTCGCGGCTCGGGCTGCGGCTCACGCCCGGGCAGGTGCCGATCTCGGCGCTGCCCGCGGGCACGGCGGTGGTGCTGGTGCCGATCGCCGCGGCCAACGACGGCGATCAGGCGGGGGCCTCGTACCGGGCCACGGTCTCGGTGGCGCCGCTCACTCTGGCCGACGGCAGCACATCGCTTGAGGTCACGGTGGCCGACGCCGACAGTGACGAGGTGGCCCGGCTCGCAGCCGCCGGACGCCTGGTCGTGGTGAAGCGAGCCGGCTGATGGCGATCGTCGTGCTGTGTTCGGCCGGGCATGCGCCCGGCGTGACCAGCACGGCGCTCGGGCTGGCGCTGGCCTGGCCGCGTGAGGTGCTGCTGGTGGATGCCGACCCCACGCCTACCCAGTCGGTGCTGGCCGGTTACCTGCGCGGCGAACGGTCGGGTCAGCACGGCCTGGGTGGGCTGCTGCAGGCCTGGCGCGAGCGGCGTCCGCTGGGCGAGGTGATCGACGCGCAGGCGGTGGAGTTGCCGTCGTTGCTGGCCCGCGACGAGCCGGCGCGGTTCGTGCCGGGGTTTCCACACCCTGGCGTGGTCGGCCTGTTCGGCGGTGTCTGGCCCGAGCTGATGGCTGCGCTGGCGGCTCGCGACGGCGACGTGCTGATCGATGCCGGACGCCTCGGCGTCGACGGCCTGCCGCTGCCGGTGGTGCAGCACGCCGGCCTGGTGCTGGTGGTCACCCGTACCTCGCTGGTGGCGCTCGCGGCACTGCGGCTCTATCTGCCCGCACTCACCGAGGCCGTGGGTGCCGACCGGCTGGCGTTGGCGCTGGTCGGCAGTTCGATGCCGTACGGACGCTCCGAGGTGCAGCAGCAGTTCGGCACCACGATCGCCGCCGACCTCGACTTCGACCCCGAAGCTGCCGCGGTGCTCAGCGACGGCGCCCCGGCACCGCGCCGTTTCGCCGGCGGCAGCTACTACCGCGGCGTCACGCTCGCGGCCCGCTCCATCTCGGGACGCCTCGAAGCGGCCCGCGAACTGATCGGAACCCGGCGATGACCAAGCTGACCGCCGTGCCCTTGCTGCAGGATCCGCCGTTCGCGACCACGGTCACCGCCGACCAGTTGCCGGCCCGCGAACCGGTCAGCAGCACCGACCCCGACTGGCGGCACACCCGTCCGGTCAAGCCGCGCGCGGCGGCACCGGGGGAGATTCCCTCGCTCGACTGGAGCCTGGTGGTGCTGCTGCGGCGCAAGGCTTCGGAGCTGATCGCGGCGGCGATCGCCCAACACCACGACGCCCACGGCGTGGCGATGCCCGAGGTCGACCGGCGGCTGCTCGGACGCTCGCTGGTGCGTCAGGTCGTCCGCGACCATGCCGAAGACCTCTCCAGCAACGGCCAGGCGCTGTGGCCGATCGCGCTGGAGCAGGCCTACGCCGAGGGCGTCGAGAACGCGATCTTCGGCTACGGACGGCTGCAGCCGCTGTTCGAGATCGCCGACGCCGAGAACATCGAGATTCACGGCCACGACTCGGTGATGGTGCAGTACGGCGACGGACGCCGCGAGGAGCGCCCGCCGGTGGCCGACAGCGACTCCGAGCTCGTCGAGGCGATCCGATTTCTGGGCGAATCGGTCACCCCGGCCCGTCCGTTCGACGACGCCCACCCCACCATGACGCTGGCGGTTTCACGAAACTATTTGACTAGCCCTGATGCCGCTCTTGTGGAGGTACTTCCCTTAGGTCGAGTGCAGATTTCCCCTGACGCACTGTGCGCACATCTGGAGGGGCTGAGGCCCGTGCGGTTGGCGCTGAGCATCTGACCTGCACTTGGCAGAACCGGGGCTCATGCTCGAACGGCCCGCTGTGACCTATGCGGCGGGTGGGCCATGCGTAGGGCCGGGGCAACAATCGAGGCGGCGGTCCTTGAATGTCTGGGCGCTCAACGTGATGGGAGGCCCCCGCACATCACCGGCGACCTTTGGCGGTGAACCTCGCCAAGAAGGTGTTTGCTGAAGGTTCTGCCGAAACTCGCAGGCGACCGTCCGCCAACACACTCATCACCTGTTTCGGGTCGCGGTAGGCATCGTTCGTAGCCAACTGTGGTGCTACGGCCGTAAGCACTTGGCGAAGCGTGTGTAGATGCATGGTGTCGATGACACGGCATCCGGTAGGGATGGCGGCCGCCTTTGCGAATCGCGCGTCCGGGTGCACGATCACCGGGGTGCCTGTGGAGTTGGGGTACCGCTCTCGAAACCAATCCATGGAGTTGGACAACTGCTTGGCGTCGTCCTTCTTGACAGGGTGACCGTCATCCGCGCCGCTTTTGGCTTCGATCACAAGGAAGTCGCCGCCGGGCAGCGCCCACAAGTCGTCAGGGCCTTCGTTGAAGTCTTCATCGGGACGCTGGGACATCACGCCGATGTGCCGGCCGAGGTCAGCCATCGCCTGCTCGAACTGTTTTGTCCGAGGCCCCCAGTCAAGGTCCTGGATCAAGGCGTTGAAACCGATCACAAGTTCGTTGCCCGATGAGTAGCGGTTCAGTAGCCATGTGCATGCCTGCTCTCCCTGTTCCTGCGCGGCAGCCTTCGCAAGGCGCTCGTACTGAATGCCTCCCAGTGGACGCAGCAGGCTATGGTTGGCGCTGTTCGCCTTCTTCTGAAGGGATTGAGCCTTCGTCGGGTTAACTCCGTTTGTGTAGCCAGCGAGCCGTTGGGTCAAAAGCGCTCGGCGATTTTCGTCTTTGCCTCGCAGCGCTTTGATGGCGGCCTTCTGCTGCGTCTCCGCAGTTGCGGAGTCCCCTCGGCGTGCGGCCTCGAAGGCCAGCCGTTCCGCCTCGGCCTCATCCCCGATCACGGGGGCGTCGTAGCGAACTTCGGCCAGGACGCCACGGCTCAGCGCCACCCAGTCTCGGTCGCGGTTGAGGCACTGGTCGATTACGTCAGTCAGCCCATCGAGCGAATCAGTCGCGATCTGACTAGCCACCGCGTCGGCCAGCGCCAACTGCGCCCGTGTGGCGGGCGAGAAAAGGTCGCGCGCCTGGGGGTTGTTGAGTCGTTCGGTGAGTCTTGTGCCGAGTAGCAGCACGACAGTGTGGTCCTCGTTGGAGCGCGTTGCCCGGCCCATGCCCTGTTCTAGGCGTTGCACCTGACGGGAAAGCATGGTCAACGATCCCCGCAGTTGCGCCTGTTCGAGTCGTTCGATCCCGTCCAGAGCCTCAGGTAGCCCGTCCAGCACGAGGATGCGGCAGGCGTCGCCCGGGAGGTCGATGCCGTCGTAGCGATTGATGAATACGACGAGTCCAAACGTTGGGTCTGCTCGCAGTTTCTTGACTCCCGCTTGGATGTTCGTCCTGTCGAGGGTCGACTTCGCCACGGCTTTCCACCAATCAGCCCGGGCACGACTGGGCACAATGACTGCGACGTTTCGGCCGGTCGCCAGACTAGCCACGTAGTTGCGGAGGTCTTCTTCGGTGGCCGAGGGAACGAGGCTTTGTGGCACGAGGATCATGCGGTCGCCGATGTCTCCCGCGCTTGACGGAAAGATTGGCTTCGCCACGGACTTGGGGTCAGCGGCGAAGTGCCGTACGAGGACGGAGTCATCAGCCAACGTTGCGGTCAGGTACACGCGGCGCTTGGCCTGATGGAACCCAGTCAGGAGATCGGTCGGGTGCACCGGTGGCTGAATCTCCACGGCGTCGCCGGTGATGACGGCAGAGCACAGAGGCAGGCAGTCGGCTAGCAGAGGCCATGCGAACTTGAGAGGCTCCTGATTCGACAAGGGGTGCAATAAATCCAGAACGCGGTCCTGTTTGTCCTGCCAAGACCAGAAGGGCACCTCCTCAATGGCTGCGCGGCGGCCCGCCTCTAGGTCGAGGAGCCCACTTCTGGACTGCTGGCGAATGTCGTCGCGGAATAGTCTCAGGAGCGCTTCATATGCCTCAGGGTGGGTATCTACAGCGATGCGCAGGCGAAAGGCTTCGTCCGCGCGTGCTACACAGGCGTGCGCGTCGTCGATCACTACGCCAGACAGTCCGAATCTGGGAGCCTTGAAGACGTTACCTTGTACGCCGAAGACCGACAGACCGTTGAACAGTTTGGCAAAGGTGCCCACGAGCACCGCTTGGCCGCGCTGGTAGGCGGGCTCCTCCGGTGTGCTGACACACTCGATGCCGAGGCGCTCTGCTTCTCGCATGACTTGCGCGACCAAGAATCCGTCTGGGACCAAGTAGGCCACCGGGCCGAGCCCCTCGTTCAACCAACTGCGTGCAATCAGAAAACCGACGAGCGTCTTGCCCCCACCTGTGTTCATTTTGATCACGATGTCTCGATCCTGACGGCGCGCGTGCCACGCAGTCAGCACTTGGTCCTGGGGTCCCCGCAGGTAGTCCAAGCCGGTCTCTTTGTCGGGCAGTGCGTTGAACAGATCGCGAGGTTCGACGATGGTGCGGGCGGGCTCTGATGTCACAGCGCCGAGCCCTCGGAAGTTCACCTTGACCATGGCGCCCAACTTATCCAAACCATTGACTTTAGGTGCGTGACCGACTGCCGTGCAGATGTATCGGCCCGGGAAATGTCCCCCCCCCCGGGGGTATCCCCACTACTGCCTTTGCGGTCCAGGTAGATGCCAGCCGGTGACTTGGAGGACTCGGTCGCACCCGCCAACCGGTGACACCAAGGCATCCGAGCATCGTGGCCGCTGCTCTGGACGGGGTCCTGTCAGCCGAACCGTCGCTGGGAGAACATCTCTCGCATGTTCTTGCGGTGCTGCTCCATGAGTGCCTCTTGCTTCGCAGCCCCGCCGAGGTAGTCGGTCCAGGGCCAACGGGAATCACGCTCCTGGCGATCCAGGAAGTCGCTCTCACATGCGGGTGAGTTGCTCTTGCCGTACCAGGCAGTTTCGCCTCCCGACTCACCGTAGAACGGGTAGGCGTTGTTGTGGGCTTGGACGAGCCCTATTCGGTACTCCCAACCCCAGGTGAGGTGCAGGTACGTCTCGTCGTCGGGGATCAGGTCGAGGAAGGCCGGGCGCACGTCCTCGCGAAGAAGTCGGCTCATCGGGAAAATCCACCGTTGGCCGTTCCATCGAGACAGAGCGTTGGCTCCGTTAGGCGACAGGATCGCACCTGGGTCGAGCAGTTCGTAGGCAGGTACTGGAGCCCCGTGTCCCATGCCCTCTTTGCCGCGCACTTCAGTGAGTACCCGGATCATCAGGTTCTCCCGGCGGCGAGCGATGGCCGCGATTCCGAGGACGTACTGAGCGAGGATCGCTGGATAGATTCGCAGCCGGTCCAGACCTTGTGTGCACGATGAGACGGCGGTTGTGGTCTGCGCAACCAGTCGCTGGACTGCATCCACCCACAGGTCGGCATGGTCATCCCTGGTGTCGTGCCAGATGCCTGTGGCAAGCAGGTGGAGCAGCGGCATGACTCCTTCCCTGTGGGCGGTCAGGATGCTGTCCAGCGTCTCGCCGTCGATGCTAGGTACGTGCAGGGTGTGGGCTTGGACCTCGGCACCTGACTGGTCCACGGCCGCCATCACGAGGTCGTAGAGGTCCACCCGGTGCACCGGGTCTGCGAGGTAGCGTTTGAGCCGGGCTACGGCCATGGCTGTACTCAGTGGCGGCTCGGCTAGGCGGTCGAGCGTTGCGATGTTGGACCCCAGGCCCAGGAACATCTCATCGGCTCCGGCAGCCGGAACGACGGTGCCGGACCGCGCCGCTAGGAGTCGCTGGGCGTTGGTTCCTCTGCTGCTTCGGCCGTCCCAGTACATCGGGTAGCGCCGGTTCGGTGCCGTGTCGATCAGGGAGACCAGTGCAGTGTCCCAATCCGCTGACCAGCCCGAGATTACGAGGCCGTATTCGTCGAGCACCCGGGTCAGCAACGTCTTCCACTCGTCTGGGTACTCCTCCAACTCACTCGGGGTGTTGCGCGATCCGAGGTCCAGGTAGTCACCATGCAGTTTGATCACTGTCGCTGGCGCGTGTACAAGCGGCTTCATCCCTGCCACCGCCTCAGGGCGGGAGATGACCTGAGGAGCGACACCCACAGCGTCCAACGCCTGCTCCATGAGCCGGTCGAAGTTTGTTGTCACGATCACCTTGACCGTACCGCGTTTGACGAGTTCGGCTATCGCCAAGTGGGCCTTGCTGGGGGTCTTGATGCCCTGTTCACGCTCTTCGTCGGTGGGCTCGAAGAAGTCGGCCAGAATGCCTTGCCTGGCGGCGGGGGTAGGCGCCAGTGCCTCCAGCAATGCCGCATAGCCGAGGTCGCCATCGTGATGGTCCCGCCACCACTGCTCTGGGTCAGTCTCGGCCACGGCGAGTGTGTCCGGGTCCTCCACGGCGGCTACCCGGCGAACCAGTTCCTTCACGACTCCCCAGCCGGTGGGAATGCCTGCTCCGGTGGATACACCCGAGCCTAGGAGGAGCGCGTAGACACCCGGTTGCGCATGCATGGAGGTCGCAAGCATGGCAGCGGCGGAGAGCGGATTGGGCACGGGTGGTCCTTCGGAGCAGGGTCTTGGGGTAAGTCTGCACGGTCCGACAGACTGTGCAACGGATGCCATGCAGGCACCGAAGGGAACCTCTGAACACATCAATGAACCCATGTCGTGCGGAGGCGTCGGCTGCTAACGTCCCCCTGTAGAAACGCCCTGAAGGGGAAAGAATGGCTGACGCGCCAGCGCATGATACGACCCTCCCCTACCAGAGGGTGGCAGTGCGCCCGTGGGAGTACGTGCGCGAAGGTTCAACGACGAAGACAGGTTTCTGCGCACGCTGTCATGGCGAAGTGACCGTAGAGAGGCGCGAAGTGACGGTGTCGGCCGGTCCGTCGAGTGGGTCTGAAAGCCGGAACACCATCCTGTGCAGATGCGGAGGCGGCCACACGGGCCACCCGGGGAAAGAGGACGGGTGCGGTGCGTACTGGTTCGACCGGAAGGCGGAGCAGTGACTAGCGAGACGAGTCGGCCTTCAGACGACGAACTACCAACCCTCGCGGACGCAGACTGGGCAGTGCGCTACGAGGAATACCAAGCCGACGAACTGAATCAGGTAAGGGCGAGCGCCAGCAAGTGGCAGACGGCCCTTGTGAGTCTGTCGGGCTTGTTAGTTACAGGGTTGGGGCTTTCGGCGCCTTACCTTGCCTCCACCATTCAGGTCGAGGGCGCCCGTTGGAGCATCATCGGAGGAGCGGGCCTCGCTCTGTTGCTCCTGGCTGTCGCCGGATGGCGGGCCACAGTAGCGGCAGCCGGAGTACCCGAAAAAGTGAACGGAAGCGATGAGTTTCGGATCGCTGTGTTGCAGAAGGTGACTGACTCTACCAAAGCACTCCGCTGCGCGCAGAGGCTATTCATTGCAGCGCAAGCAGTTCTGATCGGAACCGTGATCACAGCGATAGTCATGTCTCCGGTGAAGCAGTCCGTTCTTCCGAGCGCATCCGTGGTGCTTCATGACGGACGCCTGCTCTGCGGCGTAGTTCTGAGAGACTCGCCCACCGGGACTATACGTTTGACATTGCTCGATGGCCGGGTTGAGCAGTTCTCACTCCAGGATTTGGCTGCCATTCAGCCGGTTGGCTCCTGCTGACCTGCGCGGAGCCGCATCAGCCACGGGTCCAGTCGAACGTTGGGAAACTCCGGGCCTGTTGGGCAAACGAACGATCCGCTGGCGATCTCAGGCCCCGGTTTGGCGGGAGCCGCCTGGCCGCCCACACCCACCGCGAAGAAGATCAACTGAGCCACCTGCTCGCCCGGATAGAGAGCCAACGGAACGTTACCCAGGTTCACCAACTCAAGCGTCAGGCATCCCCGGTAGTACGGATGGACCTGGACAGCCGTAGCCGTGATGAGCCCTAGCCGCCCATAGGACGAGCGGGTGATGACCTGCGCCGCAACGTCGTGCGGCAGCGCGATGTATTCGAGGGCGCTCGCCAAGACCACCTCGCCTGGGTGCAGCACAAACGGCTGTTCCAGCGAAACCTCATGCTCTCGCTGTACGGCACGGGGGCGATCGTTCAGCACCGCATCGAACGAAGCAATGGAGGAACGATGAAAGGTGATGAAACGCGTACCCAGGCGCAGGTCGATACTTGGGTTCTTGATCGACTGGCCCAAGGTCATGGGCGTCAACACGAGGCGTTCTGAGGTTCGCTCAGACACCAAGCGACGTGTGATGTCTTCCGCGCTCAGGATCGCCCGGCCGTTGAAGTTCGGCTCATCGACCCCCGAAGCCTCGGGAGGCTCGAACGGAGCGAAGTCGGCGCTGCTGGCCCCCCGCTGTGCGATCTCGATGGTCTGCAAAATCTCAATGGCCTTGAGCGTCAGCCGATTGATGGGGACCCGACCCTCGATCTTTCCGTCGCCTTGGAGGGCTCGTGCAACACACGACGCGTTGAGGAGGTCCTCAACGGTGATCGTGACGAGGCCAGGGTCGTAGTCGTTGAATGGCAGATCGACTCCTGAATCCTTGAACGCGTCGAGGCGCGCTGAATGAGGAGGAACACCCCACGCGAGTTGGTTGACGGCGCAGAGAACCGCGCGTTGCCGGTCAGCGTCACTGGCTGTGTAGGTAGGTAGACTCAACCCGTCTACAAACTGGAAAATAACCGTCTCGTGGGCATCGAGATAGTCAATCAGTTGCGATGGAGCGGGCTCGGTTCGCGCGGAGTCAGATTCGAAGTGCGGGACCTGGAATGGCTCGATCACCGACTTGAGAATCCCGAGGTCGGCGCGGCTGACGTACTTCATCATTAACGCGAGCCGGACTGCGCCTGGTGGGTGTGTGTCGTGCGGAGGCCGCATGCTGTTGGTCATAATCAAGTGGTCTGCCATGGCGACGATGGCAGCGGGGCCGTAGGAGCGGACCATGATGAGGTCACAGATGATCTCGCTCAACCAGTCATTGGCCACCTTGATGCGTTTGATGATTGCATTGTCGACCGAGGTAATCGACGGCTCGCCCTTCGGCTGAGTTATTGGAGCATTCCTAGGTGCCCTAGGATCTGTCTGGACGCTGCCGCGCGGCCTCTTGATTCCGGCCTCATGCTCAATTTCTGCTCGGACCTCTGCAAAGGGGAAGGTCTCGATTAGTCCAACCTGCCATAGAAGCAGGGTCTCGTCCGCAGGTTCGTTGTTCTTCTTCATCACAGTGCTGGGAGCGCCATCAGGGAGGTTGAATCCGGCCTCCCGTTGGTCGATCAGCCACCGAGCGTTGGCTTCGCGGAGTAGGTGATGACCTACTTCATGGCCAAGGACGATGGTCCATCGGTGGGGGGCCTCTGACGCACGAAGAGGTATTCGCAGGATCGTGTACAGATTCTCGAAGTCTTCTTTGGGCTCATTCGGAAGTATGAAGTCAGAGCGCACATCTTCGATGCCGATATCAATCTCGTCTGGAGGTCCAGCGACAATGATTGTGACGATGTTCTTCAAGCCGTGTCGGACGAACGTTGAGTCGACCTCTCGCTGGACGGCCACGGGGATACGGTCTACATCAGCCGAATCGAACCACTCCCTCAGTCGCCGTGAGCAGGAGAGGACCACTCGCGCATCGTTCTGCAAAGACATGACCAAGTTGTCTTCGTCCGCAGAGTCCGCGCAGCGGCGCTCGACCACCTCACGCATTCGTTGTGGGTACTGCTGGAGAGACGTGAGGAGGTCGAGCGCCGCCCTGTGATTGCTTGGTTCTTGAGCACGGTACCGCTTGGGGACGCATCGAACGTCGATCAGTCTTGCAATTTCTGCCTCTAGTGCTTCAACCCCGTCCAATACGCCATGGATGACGCCCTCCGTGTACGGGGACGGGGTGAACTCGGAGCCGAAAGCAAGGGTGCGTTGCGAACGTGTTTCGGGCACGCCTCAAGTTCTAGCCCGTTCGCTGCTCCGCCAGGAGGGCGACACGCTTGAACAATGGAACCAAACGTTCGGCTTCTTCTCGGTTGCCCGACGCAATCTGGTCGATGGCGGTGACTAGCCGTTCGGCTCCCTCGATGGACTCAGGCAGGTCGAACTGAAGGACCTCAGCCGCCTCCCATGCCAGTTCCAGCATGTCCCCCGAGTCCAACAGCATCAGGGCGGGCGCCACGGACTGTGAACCGGGGTTGGCTTGTGCCTGCACATAGCGCAGCATTTGGCACTGGTTCTCGACCGCGTATCGACTCTCGTTCAGCGTGTGGCGATCCCGGTCGTTCAACTCTCGACCATGAGCGACTCGGGAGGTCGTACCCCACAGGGCCAGAGCCAGGGACGCAAGATCATCGCTGATCGCTTGATGGGAAGCGATCGAGCGTGCGGTGCAGCGTGCGACTGTTGACGTACTCATGTGTTCCGTCCTCGCGTGCCTAGGGTGCTTGTTGTTGTCATCGTGACACAGCCTTCTGTGCCTTGGGGAGGTCTGGGAGCCGATAGGTTGACCCACGGTCGAGGTGCGGTAGGCCGTCATGGCCGCCAGTCTGGCACTCCCCGATGCCAAGCACACTTTGCACCCCAGTCTCTCTCATACATCTATTCTGAGCCCTATGGAGCCCGAGGGACCGTCAAACACGCCGCGTGGAGCGCCACATCTGCGCCTCGTAGGCGAGCCCGAGGATGCACAGCAGACTGTGCATATCGGGGCGGCCGTCAAGGCCCGCAGGGAGGCCGTGGGTTTGACCCAGGAGCGCGCGGCTGCGCTCGCGGGCATCACCCGCAATGCGCTGCGCAACATCGAGAAGGCTCCACTCCCCAACACTCGTCTGAGCACCTTGCTCGCCTTGATGCGCGCGTACCATCTGCGCACGTTGGACGAGTTGCTCGGCCCGACAGCCGCCGAGGTCGCAGCAAAGGCCTGGTGTGATCGTGGTTGGGAGGGGGGCACCCCGAACCCGCTTCCAGGGGCAGGCGGGTAAGAGCACAGGATCAGGCATCGGCGCACTCGCCTTTGCCTTCCAAACAATCAGGCTCGGACGCTCTCGACCCATCCGACACCATGTCCCCATGGACTGGTCCCTCAACGACGCTCAAGCCGGTGTCCTGTCATGGATGTGCACTACGCCCGACGCTGAGCCGCCACCCGGGAACTGGAAGACGTCGGTGGCGGCGCTGGTTTCGCGCGGGCTGGCGACCGTCTCGAAGAAGGGTGGCGGCTATACGGCGACCGCGACCGATGCAGGACGCTACTTCCACCAACATGGGGAGTATCCCGCCGACAGCGCAGGCGGCAGACGTGCGGCGCGCGTACTGGTGGAGAAGGAGGCGCGGCGGACCGCATCAGCACCGGTCGAACCGAGTCCGCGCGGCCCCGGAAGTGAAACCGTTACTGGCACGCCGAAGGGGCGAGTCGCCAAACAGAGGCAACGCAGTCAGGTGGCGGCTACGCCCCCTCGCCTGCCGGAGGCTGCCCCGCAGCGGATCGTAAAGCCGCACCCTGCGGTCCGGTCGCTCATGGACCGCCCAATCGCCCTCCCGAAGGACGCCGACGCACGGAGGCGGGCTTTCGTCGCCGCCCACATGCTCATACAGGCGGCGGAGCAAGCGGGATTCACGGTTGAGGGCTGTACCCAGCCGAAGCAGCGGGGACGCGAACGCCCATTCCGGGGCGAGACGCTCGTGACGCTCGATGCGGGCCACCAGGCCGTACCTGTTCGTATCGGTGAGTTCGAAAAGGGCGTGGACCACGTTCTCACAGCGGAGGAAATCGCCCACAAAGAGCGATGGGGGCACTCGTGGGCTCCGCGCTACGACTACCTGCCCACCGGCCTGCTGTTCTTCCGCGTCTACGCGTCCTACTCCAGCACCCGACTACTGGAGACGAGCACGAAGTGGTTGGGTGACTACGTGCCCAAGGTTCTCGCCTTGGTACAGACCGCGACCGAGGTTGCATTGGCACACGAGGAGCAAGCCCGAAAGCGGGAGCAGGAGCGAAAAGCACAGAAAGAGGCCGCCCGTCTCTTGGGCAAGCGTCGGGCGCACTACGAACAGTGGGAGCAGTCGCTGCTCGACCAGGCCAAGGCGTGGGGGAAGGCCACACGGCTGAGGGCCTTCCTGGCCTCGTTCGGGTCAGCGCAACACAGCCCGGCTGCGGAGGTCTTCCGAGAGTGGGCAAGTGGTTACGCCGACATGATCGACCCAACCACGACGCTTCAGGTTCCCGACGGAGAACCGCCCGGCATGCCACACGACGAGCGACTGAGACGCGGACGACCAACAGAAGCCCCGAATCCCTTTGCTTCTTGGCGTTGAATGGGCCGCCGTACTCCCGAGTTCGGCACGGCAACATGCTTGTCGGCTCCCAGTTCAACGGCACCGAAAAGTGTCAGTGCCAGCGCATAGCCTTCCCGTCGTGCAGATCGAGCGAGTCAGGCCGCCGTACGGGGCGTATCAACCCGTGGGGCGCTCTGCGCTTGTCCGCCGTGTCGTGCGCGTGCCCGTCCC
This sequence comes from Micropruina sp., assembly GCF_047602085.1. GTDB lineage: Bacteria > Actinomycetota > Actinomycetes > Propionibacteriales > Propionibacteriaceae > Micropruina. The sequence goes on along the minus strand of NZ_JASGID010000002.1, from coordinate 187,965 downwards.
GATCCGGCGGGTTCTCGGTGTCAACGACTACGTGGTGGCAGCGGTCGACTCGATTGTCACGATGTGTGCCATCGTCTTGGAGGAGAGCGAGGTTCCGCTACTGGAGCGTCTGTCCCAGACAGGCTCAGAGTTCGCTGTGCTGAAAGAGGCGCCGGACTGGATCGCCGACGCTCTTCAGCATGTGTCAGACACAGCACTGACCGATTGGGTGAACCGGCTCAAACGGGCCGATCACCTGAAAGTGCTCAACCGTCTCCTCGGGACAGCCGCCTTCGACGCCATGCGCGGGGACTTGCAGGAGGATGCTCGAACGGTTCTGATGGCGGTGCGGGTCGGGGTTAACTTCCTGCGTCCCTGGGCTCTCGCCATGGATGACGCATTGGGCATCCTGACCGAGGAGCAGCGCAAAGACGTGGGCATGCCAGCGGCGCTCGAATCGTCCTTCTTCGGGATGGTCCTGAATGCTGAAGAGTTGATCGGAACCTCCCTGAGTAGCGAGATCGGGCTCAAGTTTCCCGAACACCCGGAGCACCAAGCCCTGGAGCCTGCCGAGGTTGCGGCGGCCATGGACCAGTTCCGGACGGTGCTGCGAGCACGCGCCGACTCCGACCTTGCCGAACTGAGCGATGTGTTCTCGCGCAAGGTCCGTGGCGCCCGCGACGCCCTCGACCACTCAGTCGATGGCGTATCCCAGGCGGCCAACTCGCTAGTGGAACTAATCGACCGAATCGCGCGCGAAGCGTTCAGTGACGCCAAGGTTCTGGAGTGGTTGGCGGCCAATGGTCTGCACGACAGCCGCCATACCTATAGCGTTGCGGAGGGTCGATGCCGCCCCACGAAGCGGGGGCAACTTCTGTGTCTGGCATGGGCCGGTGCCCCGATGAAAGAAGCAGCGCCGGGCGCGCTCAACCTCCAGAAAGTGGCGGCCTACGCGTTGCTGAACATCCGCGACAGCCTCCAGAAGTTGAAGCACGCCGACGAAGACACCGAAGCCGAACGGGTCCTACTGCGGCGGCTCCTTGATGCCATTGAGGCGACCACCGTCCTCATGGTGAAGGCGGCTTGGGCAATGTCGGGCCGGGAGCATGTGCAAGCGTTGCGCGCGCAGTTCGCTCAATAGAGCAGTCATCTGGCGTCCGCGCCACCGCTCGCGAACCCCTCGAAGGGTCTGATGTCGCGGCGCGGCTCCGGCAGCCCTGCCCGCCGTCGCGACCGCTCACTGTGCAGGTCTTCCCGGTCCTCGGCCATGAACCGTGCCTCCAAGGCAGCCAGTTCTGGCGACACCGACTCTCCTGAGCGTGCGACATTCTCGGTTGATTTCATCGGATCGCTCCCACTGCCACCTCCGGGGGCTCCGCCATGCCCTGAGGGAGGGCACGGCGAGGCGTCAGCCACGCTGCGGCGCCGCATGCCAGGCAGACCCAGTAGATGAGCGTGAGCAGGTTGTCGAAGCCCGTGGGCGACTCGGCGTAAGTGGAGGAGCCGAATGCCGCGAGATAGGAGAATGTGAACACCAGGCTCTGGCCTGCCGAGAGCACCCCCAGCGCCCATCGGCGTCTGGCTAGCGCCCCCACGGCCAAAGCGAGCGTCAGCGTAGGCATCAGGGGCAGGCTGGCGGCCTGTACGTACAGCCCCGGGTGATCCGGCCAGAACAAGACGTGAAGCACGACGACCACAAGAAGAATCAGGAAGGCCGCCCCCGTCCACAGCACGGGCAGGAAGGACCGCCGCGTGGCCAGCGCCCTGATCGCCAGCACCACGAGCAGTAGGAACAGCAGGGGCACACTGAACGGGATCGCGACAGGGAAGTACATCAGGATCGCGCCCAAGACCAAGCCGACGAACGCGGCAGTGAAGACGGCTGCGACGACGCTCAAGCCCAACGCTGCACCGGCGAACCCGAGCAGGCTCGGCAGACCCACCATGGGGGCGCCCAGTTGGTCGACGTGCCCCACCACAGCCCAGTTCGTTCCTCGCGGCCCGACACGGTAGATGCGCCCGGTGCGTGGAGATGCCCACAGATCGCCGATCATCGTTTCCCCTAGTGAATCTTGTTTCCGGTAACGATTGCTTCGTTGGAGTCCCAGTGGATGGCGATGTCTCCGTCCATGACGCCGATGGGCAACTCGGCACCCTCCGGCATGGCAAGCGTGGTGATGTCGCCGTTCGGGGCCAGGTCCAGGAAGAGGGCTTGGGAGCCGTCGGCGGAGGCCATGCCGAAAGCACGCCCGGCGTCGGTCACGGCCGTCAGCGTGACAGTCTTCTGGCCGCTGCCGCCGCCGAAGCAAGTGGCCTTTCCTGCGCTATCGAGTCTCATCGGTCCGAGCACCTGCCATGAGCGAGCAGGACTGGAGACAAGCGGTGCGGCGGTGCGAGGCTCACAGGATGGTTTGCTGAGCACCTTGCCCGTTGGCGCTTCAAGCACCTGAATCTGCACCTCCTTCGTAGACACGGACGGGACTACCCACCTGCCGACGAGCAGCCGGTCGGCATCGCTTGCCAGAACAGAGGCGGACGTGAACCGCGGCCCGGGGCCGCTTGTCCGGGAGTCCCAGCCGGGACCGGAGAATCCGCTCGCTGCGTCGCTGCCGCCGCTCTCCCACACGCTCATGCCCGTGCGGCCGACAGATATTCCACTCGTGGTCTTCATTGACCGCACGGTGGGCGCATCTACCACGTCGCCGTCGGGGGTGATCGCGGAGACGCCGCCCTGTGGAAGAGCAAAGCCGAGCCCGAGGCTCCCGATCTGGGGAATCTGGGACGGGGTGCCGGGAATGGTGACCTGCTTGATGAGGCTGCCATCCTGCACCTTCATCAAGGTCACCTTGACCTGGCCGGTGTCCTTGTTGAGCCCGTCACCCTGGGCTGTTCCACCGTCCACCACCGCGACGACATCGGGGGACACCTGTCGCAGGAGGGGGTATCCGTCCGACCCTTTTGATCGGGCCTCGTCGGTGAAGCCCTCCCATGGCGTGGCCCAGGCATCCTTGCCTTGCGCGTCCAGCGCACGGACCTGTTGCCCGTCGAGCATGATCAGACGCTGCGCCGTCACCAATGGCCGTTTGTGTGCGGCGGCCTCCGAGAATCGAATACCCCACGCGGGCGCATCGAAGACCTCGGCCACCGGCAGAGACACCGGAGTGGCCGAGGCTGTAGACGGGGCGGGGGTTTCGGCTGGCGGGGTGTTCGAGGCTGCCGAGCAGGCCGACACCGTAACGGCCGTTATGGTCGCGAGCACGATTGCGAGTGACGGACGGACGAGCATGGCGGGCTCTTTCGGGAGGGGAACTGGCTGCCCCGTATGGGGTGATCGCTTTTCAGTGAAGCACCTTGCACCAGATCGGTGCAAGGTGCTTCACTGCCTGGTTGGATTGCGATTGGTTTCGTAGTCTGGTGTTGCAAACGCCGGAGCCGGACTTGTCGCGGCTTCCTGCGATCTTCCAGGAGCGACGTGCACTCAGCGGCATGAGTTACGACGACTTGGCCGTCCAGAGCGGCATCTCCAGACGGACCCTGATCAACATCTCCACCGGGAAGTACAAGGGTGACCTCAGGACGTGGATGATCCTGGCGCGCACTTGGGCCGTCACTCTGGATGAACTGCTCGCCTCGACTTGGGACTAGCGCATGCCGCGTAGTCATGCTGCATCCCCGGCGCGCAAGTACCGAGCGCAGATCGAAGCGGCGCGGCAAGACCTGGATTCCATGGCCGACAGCCCTCACCCGTTCGCCACCGCCGCCCGCGAGGGCCGGTTGAAGCCCGATTCTCCATTCGACGCGTTCACCATCGGGTTCGCCGCCGCTGTGGACGAGACCCTGTGTGCCCATTACGCACAGCGGATCAGCGAGGACCCGCACGGGCGTCAGCCGGAGCGGTCGGTCTCCGCTCGCCTCGGTGAGCGGCTGGGACTCAGCGGGACATCGGTCCGGGCGGCACGCGACGGAGACCGCTGGGTCCAGTTGCCCGAGGTGCTTGCTGGGCTCAGGATCGTCGACGGCTTCGGTGCGACCCTCAGCCGCCACCTCGATGTGCTCTTGCGCGAATGGCCTTACCTGCTACACAAAGATTCCCAGGGACACCCAACCCTTTCCTTCGCTCGTGCCGTCGTTGATCCATCGGCCGGCTCTGATGCAGTGGTCACCCAAGGAGAACCACGGCGGCTGAAGGAGAAGGACGTGCTGCAACTCGAACAACAGGTCCGAAAGGCTGTGGCAACGCTTGTCGCCACACAGAACCGGGCCGCGCTACACGGACGTGCACTGCCGTCTCCCGTGGACTGGGTGGCAGTCGCCAGCCTGCTCGATCCGGATCTCAGCCCATGCCCGGGCTATAAGTGGGGACATGATTCGCAGGAGGCCGACCCGTATAAGACCCTGCCCGACTTTGGTATCGACAACCTGAACGCCGACGTTCGGGCGGTTTTCGAGGACGGCCAGAGCCACCCCGCCCGCGAGGTGATCTCCCGCATTCAGCAGGTCGGTCACGAGCGTCAGATCGCGCGGGGTCTAGAGATTGCCCCAGTTCCGGAAGTCTCGATCCGTGCCGCCTTGTGGCGCCTGCATTCTCTTCCCCGGAACGACCCCGAGAAGCGGTGGCTCGTGCGTGGGTACAGAACATACAAGCCGGGGCCGCGATGGTTCCGTGAGCGAGGAAACCAAGGGGACTGATGACGCCGCGCCTTCCGGCGCGCGAACAAAGCGAAACCCCCACGGAGAACCGAAGGGGCTTCAGAGGTCTTGGAACCATCTCTGAACCTACACCTTCAGGCTGTCTGGGCGGGCGACCAGTAGCAGCGTGTCGCGCGTCTATCCTTCGACGCTCTGGCCGGGTTCCTCGTGGGTAGCGAACTCCCGGCTCACATGCGGGGGCCACAGCGCCTGGTCGAGGGCGACTTCCAGCACCGCGACGGCTCGCGAGGCCGGCCAGGTTTTGCCGCTGAGGTAGTCGCTCAGGATCGAGTAGTCCAGGTCGACTTCGGCCACAGTCTTGCGCAGCGAAGCGCCACCCATGGCCGCACGCAGTCGGAGGACGAAGAGACGGACTTTCTCGGCGGCCGGGTCGCTGCACGCTCGGTCGGGCCAGTTGTCGCTGAAACTGGCCGGGGGCTCCCGTCTGGACCTGGGCACGAGGTCAAACTACCCCGGTCGATGCGCCGCTTTACGCGACGCCGAACCGACCCCTCGAAGAGAACTGTCAGTGACGGGTGGCACGGTGTTGGTATGAACCAACAACCTCCTAGAACGGCGGCGCAGGAGACCGTAACGCACGTTACGGCCAACTACCGGCCGCGTGCGGTCGACCTGTACCACTGGCTGAAAATCCGCGAGTTCGTCGTCAAAGCAGTCGTCGACAGCAAACCTCACGACGGGGACGAGGCGCGGCGCCGACTGACCCTGCTCGCGCAACTGGTGGACTGGGTGGTTTACGAGGCAGGCTTCGAAATGACCCGGCGAACAGTCTTCGACCTGGACATCATGAGCGAGTTCCTGGACCGGCAGACGGACTGGACCCCGAAGGTAAAGAAGATGTTCCGGGGCAAGTTGAAGACGATGGGCCGGGCATTGAACTCCGAGTGGCCCGACGACCTGCCCGAAGAGACTTCCTACACCTCCGCCTGGCACCCCACCCCGTACACCGATCAAGAAGTCCGGACGATCCGCAACTGGGCAAAAGGTCAGAGAACGGCCCTGAACCGCAACAAGGCCCAAGTTTTTCTCGCCCTCACTCTCGGCGCCGGGCTGTACACGCACGAGATTGTTCTTCTTCGCGTCCGGGACATCCAGATTGACGAGGAAGGCGTCCTACTGCATGTGCGGGGCAGGTCCGCGCGCGAGGTCCCGGTCCTCGCCGAACACGAAGCGATCCTCATCGAACTCGTACAGAACGTCGACCCGGACGACTACGCCTTCGCGCCGGGGAGGACGAACCGCAGTTCGAGCGTCGTGCAGGCGTTCATCCAAGGCACGAACAGGGACGAGGGCATCCATCCCAATCCGCGCCGCCTCCGAGCGACCTGGCTCGTCCGGCACCTCTCCAACGGCGTTCCTGTCGCCGCCTTGTGCAGGGCTGCTGGGCTCACCAACCTCCGCGCCTACGAAAAGTGGCTGCGCACGCTGCCCGAAATGGACGATGCGGAGTTCCGGCACCTTGTTCGGCGGTCGTCACGGGTCCCCGGCACCTGGGGTGCGGAGAACTGATGGCAAGGGGGCCGAGGAGCAGGCAGGGCGGGGGCACTCCTGCCGTGCCCAATGGCGCGCAAGCACGCGTCGGCCTCCTCCAGCAGCCCGGATTCTCCTACGCCAGTCGTCGATACACACCCGTTCACGTCAACGAGGTGAAGGTCGTCGCCCAACTGATCGACCAGTCGGGCCTCCTCCAGATGCTGGAGGATTGGCGTGACGAAGACGGCAGACCCGTCGGCGGAAGGCCCACAGAAGTCAGCGACCGAGCCCTGCTCTGCCTGCTGGCCGTCTTGGCGAACGAGGGCACGCCGCTGCACCTGACCAAGGTCAACGAGTTGGTGCTATACCGGCTCACCGCCCAAGCGCACGCCTACCTCGGCCTGCCACCCCTGGCCAGGAAGACGCCACAAGGGTTGATCCCAGGCACGCTCGGCGCGAAGGCAGACCGCAGTCGTTACGCGTACGGCCCGAAAACAGTTCATGCCGCGACACCACGACGGACATTCGGCGCGAAGTTCATCGACGCGTGGGAGGAGCGGTTGCGCCGAGCCGAACGCCGCATTCGGCGGGTTCTCGACCCGTTCCCCGAAACCCAGCATCACTACCGCTACGACAAGGCCGACTTCACGGCCCTGCGCGAGACCCGCGACGAGGCGTTTGTGGCCCGTCGCCGAGCGCGCCTGATGGCCTTCCAGAACGCGCTGATCTGGACCGTGGTCGAGCAGACACCCCGGGAGTTGCTGGGCTGGTGGGACGGCACGGTGGCCTTCGACGGCACGTTCGTGCCGGGCGTCAGCAAGGCCACGACCACCAAAGGCAGGCGAGCGAGTATTGAGCCGGACATGGGCTGGTACAACCGCACCCACGAGAAGGTGCCCGACGACTCGACCAACGAACGGTTGAAGGTTGCCTGGGGCCTGGACCTGACGCTGGTGATGATGAGCGCATCGGGACCTAAGCAGCGCGTCCCAGGACTGCTCCTCGGGGCCTCTATCGACAAGCCCGGCACCAACCCCAACGGGAATGTGATGACCGCCTTGGCCAAGGTGATGGCGGCCGACATGCCGCACGGCTACGCCATCGGGGACCGGGACTTCTATCCGAAGATGATCGCCGAACAGTTCCAGATTCCGCTGCGCGAGGCCGGGTACAAGATCATCGGCGACCTTCGACGAGACACGGTCGGCCTCCAAGGAACCTACGCAGGAATGCTCTTGGTGGACGGTCATTTCTTTGACCCGGCTATGCCTCAGAAGATGGTGACCGCCACACCCGACTTCCTCGAAGGCCGGATCACCGAGGAAGACTGGCGCACGCTGCTGGAGCGTCGGGCGAGCATCTACCTGAGTCGGGTCAAGGACTCACGACCGGACGGCGCCACCCAGTTCAAGTGTTGCGCTTCCGGGCCGGGCGCGACCCTCCAATGCCCGCTGCGCACGTCACTGATGACGGACCTCGCCGACCAGCGAGCCCAACGTACAGGCGAAGACCCCAGGCTGATCCGTGCCCGGCTGCTGCCTTTGACCGCCAAGCGGCTCACCTCGGCAAAGTTCACCGCCCCCAGCCGCGAAGATGCCCGGGAAATCTGCTCCAACGCCTCGTCGGTCACCGTCCCTCTGCGAGGCACCGCGACCCCAGGGCCCAAAGGGCAGCAGTTCACCATCGCCAAGTACCTCCAGCAGGGGCCGACCTGGGAGAGCGATGAGTGGGCCTCGATCTACTTCACCGGACGCAACTCGATTGAGGGCACCAACGCGCGGCTGAAAGACTCCCACGGCCTTTCGCTCGCCCACCACGGCAACCGGATGCTGCGAGGCTTCGCCGCCCAAGCCTTCCTGGTTGGCTTTATCTGCTTCGCCCACAATCTCCGTGTGCTGAACGCCTTCATGGAGACCGACCGGCTGACCTCGACCGACCCGGACTCCACCCCTCCACCGAAGCCGACCAGGCCACGCCGGTGGCGGACCCTTCTCGAAGAGGAAAGGGAGCGGCCGAACGCGCCGCCGCTAGCCGCCTAGCCTCTCCGACATCCTCAACAGCAGCACCCGATAGCCCTCGAAGGGCTATCGGGTGTTGCCGCGTTCCGGGGCTGACCGCTCGACAGACGGTTGGCGATGGCCGACGGAGCGCGGATCGAGCGGGATTCGGGCCGGATTGGACACGGCGAAAACCCCTGCTGCGCAGATGAGCAACAGGGGATCGAAATGGCTGGTCAGCGGCGGTTTCGTGAATAGATTGAGGGGATTTCGTGAATCCCCCACGCTGGCGCTGGGCGACCGGTTCAGGCTGCACGCCATCGGGTTTGGCCTCTCGTATCGGCCCAGCATCACCATTCGCCAGCACATTCTCACCGACATCGGCCTGAAAGACCTGGTCAAGACCGGAATGATGCCCGATGCGGTGGGTCGCTTTCTGCACGCGGCGGTGATGGCGCGCAAGTCGATGGTGATCGCCGGCGACCAGGGTGCGGGAAAGACCACCCTGCTGCGCGCCCTGATCGACGCGATTCCCGCTAATGAGCGCTTCGGCACCCTGGAGACCGACTACGAACTGCTCACCCACCTGCGGCCGGAGCGGCGCAACATGCTGGCGCTGCAGGCCAAGGTGGGCATGGGTGAACAGCAGGACGGCCGGCGGCTGGGCGAGTACTCGGTGGCCGACCTGATTCCCGAAGCGCTGCGGCAGAACCTGTCGCGGCTGATCATCGGCGAGGTGCGGGGCTCGGAGGCCGGTGCCATGTTCGAGGCGATGCAGTCCGGCGCGGGAACGTTGAGTACGACTCACTCGCACTCGGCGGCCTCCACGATGGACCGGCTGGCCTCCCGGGTGGCGCAGGGTGGCGTGCTCACCGTCGACGAGGCCTACCGGCAGGTGGCGCACCACATTCATCTGCTGATCTATGTGAAGCTGGTCGACGACACGTGGCGAGGCGGACGCCGCACTCGCCGGGTGGCCGAGATCCGCCAGCTCACCGGAGCGCTTGAGGCCGGCCGTCCGGTCACCCATCTGGTGTACGCGGCGCCGACCGCCACCTCGCCGGAGCAGTTTCACCCCGAACCCGTATTCGCCGCCGAACTCGCCGAGTTCGACGAGGCGTGGGAGCGGCCATGACCACCGTCGTCGCGTTGCTCGGGGCGCTGCTCAGTGCCGGCGTCGTGCTGGTCGTGGCCGGGTTTCGCACCTCACCGCGGGCGACCCGTCCGGCCTCTGGCGCGAGCCGGCTCGATCGGTTGCGGCCGGTGCTGCGCAAGCACGGCTGGCGATTGGCGCTGGGGCTGGTCGTCGGGGTTGCCTTCGCCACGATCACCGGCCTGACGGCGACGGTGCTGGTGGCGCCGCTGGCCGCCGTCGGGTTGCCGCTGCTGCTCGGCGCGCCGTCGAACCGTGACGTCGAGCTACTGCAGGCGCTCGATCGGTGGATTCGCAGCCTGGCCGCCATGCTGCCCACCGGCCGCTCGATCACCGACGCGATCCGGTTGTCGCAGCGCCAGGCGCCTGAGTTGCTGGCCGCACCGCTGCGGCTGCTGGTGGCCCGGCTCGACGAACGCTGGACCTCGGCTGAGGCGCTGCGCGCCATGGCCGATGAGCTCGATTCGGCCGACGCCGACGCGGTGCTCGCGGCCCTGGCGCTGGCTGCCGATCGGGGTGGCACCGGCGCCACCGCAACCTTGCACGCGCTCGCCGACTCGATTCAAGACCGGCTGAAGGCTCAGCGCGAGATCGAGACCGAACGGGCCAAGCCCAGAATCGTGGTGCGTCAGGTCACGATCATCACCGTCAGCGTGCTGACCCTCGCGCTGCTGTTCGGGCGCGACTTCTTCGCCCCGTACGCCACACCGGTGGGCCAGCTGATTCTGCTCGGCCTGCTCGGCCTGTACGTCATGTCGCTGGTGGTGTTGCGCCGGATGACCCTGCCGCGTCGCCGGGAACGCATTCTGCGGAGCCTGCGATGACCGGTCTTTGGGTGGCGGTGGCATCCGGAATTTTGCTCGCGGCCGGCCTGTGGGCGGTGGCCGGCTTCTTCGTGCCGGCCCACCCACGGCTGAGCGACGCGTTGCGCGTGCTGGACGGACGGGTGCCGCCGGCCGTTTCCCCGGCGTCCGGGGCAGACCGGATTGGTGCCTGGGTGCGGGGCCGGCTGCCCGGTGCCGTCGATGACCGCATCGCTCGCCAGTTGCAGTTGCGCGGCATCTCGATCGACCGGTTCTACACCTACAAGGTGCTGGGTGCCCTGATCGGTCTCGCGCTGCCCGGGCTGGGGGGCGTGCTGCTGCTGGTCAGCCTCGGGGTGTCGCTGGTCATACCGGTGATCGTCGGCCTGGTGCTCGGTCTGATCGGCTTCTTCGTGCCCGACATCGTGATCGGTCGCGGCAGCGCCAGCACGTCGGCCGACGCCACCGAGGCCCTGCTTACCTTCGTCGACCTGGTCACCTTGGAGCGACTGGCGAATTCGAGCGCCACCCAATCGCTGCACGCCGCGGCCGCCGTCTCTGACCAGGCGGTGTTCGTGGCGATCCGCGATTCGCTGCAACGCTCGCGCCTGGAGCAGCGGGCGCCGTTCGCCGAGCTCAAGCGGTTGGGTGAAGAACTCGAACTGCCCGCGCTGTGCGACATCGCCGACGTGATGAAGCTCGATGACTCGGGCGCGTCACTGTCTGATGCCCTGCGCGCCCGGGTGAAGGAACTGCGCGACGCGCACCTCACCGAAGCCAAGATCGAGGCAGCCACGGTGTCTGAACGAATGACCGTGCTGATGGTCATGCCCAGCCTGATCTTCGGGCTGCTCTTCCTGATTCCACCCCTGCTCCGCATGGTGAGCAGTTGACCCACAACCACGAGGAGAAATCATGCTGGCCATCCTGCACACCGTGATCGGTTACGTGTTCAGCCCGCCCGAGCGGGACGAGCGAGGGCTGTCGCAATCCACCGAGACGGCGCTCCTGCTCGCCGGTGCGGTGGTGGTCGCAATGGCCGTCGTCGGCGTGGTGACCGCCTACGTGACCGGAAAGCTCGGCGCCCTCAAGTGAGCGAACGCGGGGTCTCGGAGTCCACCCAGTGGGCACTGTTGATCCCGGTCGTGCTGCTCGCCGTGCTGGGCACCATTCAGGCCGGGATCTGGCTGCATGCGCGCACGGTCGCGGGCCAGGCCGCCGGTGCCGCGGCCGAGCAGGTGGCCTGGTCGCGCGGCTCGGACGGCGATGCCGTTGCGATGGGCCGGCGCATCGCCGGTGCCGGCGGTCTGCAGGACGCCACGGTTCGCATCGAGCGCTCAGCCGGCACCGTGCGCGTGACGGTGAGCGGACGGGCGGCGATGATCATCGATCTCGGCATGGGCACGGTCACCGAGTTCGCCCTGATGCCGCTGGAACAGGCCGGGCGATGAGGCGCCCACGCGGCGAAAGGGGTGCCGCCGCCGTCGAGTTCGCCGTGATCGTGCCCGCGCTGGCCCTGCTGATCGGCTTGATCATCGGGGCCGGACGGGTCTGGCACGGGCACACCGTGGTGGAGCAGATCGCGGGCGTGGCGAGCCGGGCAGCGTCCCTGGCCAGCACCCCGGCCGAGGCGAAGGTGGCCGCCCAGCGCATCGCCGGCGCGCAGGCGGCCACCAGCGGCCTGAACTGCCGGGCGCTCGGCGTCGAGATCGACGTCAGCGGGTTTCAGGTGCCGGTCGGCCAGCCGGCACAGGTGCGGGTGCGGGTCAGTTGCGGGGTGCCGCTGGCCGACTTGGCAGTGCCCGGCTGGCCGGGCGAATGGCAACTCAGTGCGGACGGTTCGTCCGCGCTCGATCGCTACCGAAGAAGAGGGTGACATGGTTCGCATCCGTTCGATCGGCGCCGCGTTGGCGCTCGTGGTCGTCGTGGTCGGCGCGCCGCTGGCGTTGCTGTTCTGGGGGGTACCGGTCACCGCCGTGGGCAACCTGGCCCGGCCCGACGACGGGTCGGCGCTGCTGGCCCTGCTGACCCTGGCCGGATGGGTGGCCCGGGCGGTCTTCGCCGTCTCGGTCGTGCTGGAGGCGGTGAACATCGTGGGCCGGCGGGCGGTGCCCTTGCGGCTGCCGCTGGCGGGCGGGCTGCAGGCGATCGCCGGTGCCCTGGTCTTCGCCGCGCTCTCGCCGGCGGTCCCCGCCGGAGCGGCCCCACCGGTGGCAGCCCCGGCCAGTTCAGGCGTCGAGGCAACCGGCGCCACCCAGGCCGAGTCGCCGACAGAGGTGGCCGGCTACCTGGTTCGGCCCGGTGACGACCTGTGGAGCGTCGCCGAGCAGGTGCTGGGCGAGGGCCGGCACTGGCGACAGTTGGCCGAGATCAACCCTCAACTGCTGGCCAACCCCACCGTCGATCTGGTGCCAGGCACCCGGCTGGTGTTGCCCGCCGGGCCCGAGCAGTCGCACCACCAGGTGGCTCGGGCGCACACCGTCGTCGTCGAGCGCGGCGACACCCTGAGCGGACTGGCCGAGACGCACCTGGGCAATGGCGCGAAGTGGCCGCGCATCTACCGGGCCAACGCCGACCGCATCGACGACCCCGACCTGATCGACGTCGGTTGGAAGCTGGTGATTCCGCAAGGCAAGGCGGCGCCGGCCCCCCAGCGGCAGCGTCCGCCGCGCAAGCCCGACGTCTCTCTCGAGGTCCCACAGGGAGAACAGCCGGCACCGGTTCAGTCCGCGACCACGGCCGCGTCCCCGGTCGCCGAACCGACGGCGACGCCTACGCCGACGCCGACGGTGACCGCGTCGGCGCAGGCCGCACCCGAGGTGCCCGCCGCCGTCACGACCAGCGCACCGGGCGACCCGAGCTGGCCGCTGCTGGGTGGCCTGGGCGGAGCAGCCGCGGCCATGATCCTGGCCGGGGTCGGCCTGAGCCGGGCCAACCAGTTGCGCTCGCGCCCGCTGGGGCGGCGCATCGCACAACCGCCCGTCGACCTGCGCCGCTACGAGACCGCGCTCGGCAGACGTGAACGGCCCGACAGCCCGGTGCTGCTCGAACGCGCGCTGCGCCGGCTCGGCGCACACGTGCACGCGACCGGACGTCCACTGCCCCGGCTCGACCGGGTGCTGCTCGACGACGTCGGCGTCGTCTTCCACTGGCACAGACCGCCGGGCGAACCGCCGGAGCCGTTCCAGGCGTCCGGCTCGGCCTGGCTGTTGTCAGCCCGTTCGGCCGCGTCGCTGCCCGAATCGACCCACCCGGTGCCGTTCCCCGCGCTGGTCACGCTGGGGCGCGAGCAGTCCGGCGCGTGGCTGATGGTCGATCTGGAGTCGGCACCGCCCCTGGCACTACGCGGGCCCCGGACACTGCGGCACGCTGCGGCCGCCGCGATGGCGGTGGAGTTGTCGTGCTCGCCGTGGTCCGCCGAACTCACCTTGACCGTGGTGGGCGGCGACGAGATGTTCGTGCGGGCCGCCTGTCCCGAGCTGGTCCGGTTCACCGGCGATGCCACGGTTGCCCTCGACGACCTGCAGGTGACCGCGCTCCAGCGGTCGGACGACGAGGCGCCCACGGCGCTGCTGCGGGTCGACCCCGACCGGGCCGAGGCCGGTGCCGCACAGGTGATTCTGCTCGCCGACGAGCCGACCGCCGACCAGCGGCAGCGGCTCGACGCGCTGTTCGACGGCGATCTGGGCATTAGCGGAGTGGTGGCGGGCGCCGGCAGTTGGTCGCTGGCCCTCGAGGGCACCGAAGAGGCCGCCCGGGCCACGCTGGAGCCGTCCGGGCAGCCGCTGCTGCCGCACCTGATCGCCGCCCACACCCGTGCCGCAATCGGCACGATCTTCGCGGCCACCGACGAGGGCGCGCACGAACCGGCCCATTGGTGGGCAGACCAAGACTCCGACAACGTGCGCACCCTGGTGCCGCGGCGCGCCGATCGGTTGAGCGTCGACGATCGCCGACCGTCCGACTCTGCGCACCCGTACCTGCGGCTGTTCGGGCCGATCGAACTGGTCGGTGCGGCCGGCCCGGCACCGGCCCGGTCGCGGCGCCAGTGCGAGGAGTACTGCGGCTGGCTGCTGGAGAACCCCGGCAGCACCGCCACCCGGATGACCAGCGAACTGGTGGTGGCCGAGACCACCCGTCGCTCGAATATGTCGCGACTGCGGTCCTGGCTGGGGCACGACCCAATCGGCCAGCCCTACCTGCCCGAGGCATACTCGGGCCGCATCGCGCTGCACCCCGAGGTGGGTTCCGACTGGCGGCGCCTGCAGGCCTTGATCGCCCCCGGCCTCAACCGGCTGACCGCCGAGACCCTAGTGGACGTGCTCGACCTGGTTCGCGGTGCCCCGCTGGCCGACGCGGCACCGGGCCAGTGGCGCTGGGCCGAGGAACTGCGCACCGACATGGCCTCGGTGGCCCGTGACGCGGGGGTGCTGCTCACCCGATGGGCGATCGAGCACCGCGACCTCGACCTGGCCCGCTGGGCCGGCGCCCGGGCCCTGCTCGCCGCACCCGAGGACGAGCTGCTGCTGGTCGAGCGCATTCGCACCGAGCACCTGGCCGGCAACACCGGCGAGGTGGAACGGCTGGTTCGCTGGGTGACCGGCCAGGCGCGAGTGCTGGGCATTGATCTGGCTCCCGAGACCGTCGACGCCTGCCAGCAGGCGCTGGAGGGCCGAACCCGGCCCCGGGCCGTCCGGTGACGCGGGTGAGGCGTCGGACAACGGTGAATGCGCCGATTTGAGCCTCGACCCACCGACTTGCGACTTCTTGGCGCGCCTGCCGAGAAACGTGCGTATTGAGTTGCGGCGCGGCCGCAGCTCATCGTCGACGCGGAGAAGTGCGCTTTATGGCCTGCCACGATGGCCGGCATAACGCTCGTCTCGGCGCGCGGGGCTGCATGAGGGGCGTCGAGCGGCGGCGTAACGCACGAATCGCCGCGCGCACCCCTTCGCGCCACCGGGGCGCAGGTGAATCCAGCCAAGACCGGTCGCTGGGCCTTTGGTCGGTGGATCGCGGCTTAGGCTCGGACCATGGACCCCGCCGACATGCGCGTCAACTACCAGCGCGACACCCTGGAGGAGCTGACTGCCGCCGCCGAGCCGCTGCGGCAGTTCGACGCCTGGTTCGCCCAGGCGGCCGCCCAGGGTGGTTCGGAGGCCAACGCCATGACGCTGGCCACCGTCGGGGCCGATGACCGGCCGTCGGCCCGCATCGTGCTGATGAAGGGCTACGACGGCCGCGGCGTGGTGTTCTTCACCAACTACGACTCGCGCAAGGGCGCCGAGCTGGCCGCCCACCCACAGGCCGCACTGTTGTTCTACTGGGGTGAGCTGCAACGCCAGGTGCGCATCGAGGGGCCGGTGCAGCGGGTCGCCGAGGCCGAGTCGGAGGAGTACTTCGCCAGTCGCCCGCTGGGGTCGCGGCTGGGGGCGTGGGCCTCGCCGCAGAGCCGGGTAATCGCCGGACGCGAGGTGCTGGAGCAGGCAGAGCGGGCAGCGTCGCAACGGTTCGGCAACGATCCGCCGCGTCCGCCGCACTGGGGCGGGTACCGGCTGGTGCCCGAGGTCTGGGAGTTCTGGCAGGGCCGGCCCTCGCGGCTGCACGACCGGCTGCGCTATCGCATGCTGGATGGCCGCTGGGTTCGGGAGCGGCTGGCCCCCTGACGGCACACGTCGCTCGCCCTCCTGCGCGAGCGACGAATGGTCAGGAAAGCGCCGATCGAGGCGCCCTCCGTTGGTTGAGCGAGTCGCAACCCTTGCCGGCGAGCGAACGTCGAGGCCTCGACAAGCTCGACTCGACCAGCGCTTCCTCAGCCGAAACCGAGAGGGGTTCAGGGAACGACGATCACCGGCACGGTGGAGTTGCGCAGGATCTTGGCCGCGCTCGAACCCAGGAACACGTTGGCCAGCGGGTGGGTGCGTGACGAGCCGACCACCAGCACGTCGCCGTCGCTGAACTCGACCGATGCCAGCGCCTCGGGCCACGAACTGCCCCGAGCGACCACGGCGGTGGCGCTGACGCCCTTGCCGGCCAGGTGCTGCACCGCCTCGGACTGCGCCGCGGCGACCTGGTCGAGCAAGTTCGCGTAGACCAGTTCCTCGTTGCGGCGCACCCCCGAGCTCACCATCAAGCGCTGCTTGAGCGCCACGGTCAGCAGCCGCAGCTCTGCCCCGATGCGGGCACAGATCTCGGCCACGTCGTCGAGCAGCTTCCAGGTGGCATCGTCGTCACGAAAGGCGAGTGTCACCCGGGTGACCTTTGAGCCGTCCGCGGGCTGGTAGCCGCGCGGGGCGATCGCCACCGGCACCTGCGAGCTGTGCAGCAGCCGGTCGGTCTTCGACGTGACGGTGAGCCGTCCCTCGGGGCCGTCGATGCCCGAGCCGACCACGATCAGGCTCGCCTCAAGGGTGGCCGCCTGGTCGAGAATCGCCGCCGGCACCGACCGTCCGGTCACCCAGACCGCGCTCGAGGTGACGTCGGGGTACGCGGCCAGCCGCCCTGCGGCTTCGGCAGCGCTTGCTTCACCCTCTTCGGCGGCCCACTGCTCGAAGTCGCCGTCGGTGGCGCTGCCGGCAACCGTCTCCCAACCGCGCGGCACCACGGTCACCGCGAGCACCGCCGCCGACTCCGATCGCGCGAACTGGCAGGCCAGGGCCAGTGCGCAGGAGTCCTCCTTGTGCGGGCTGTAACCGACCAGGTAGGTCATGCCTCGTCATCCTTGCGCTTGCGACCGCCCGGTTCGGCGATCTCTTCTTCTGAGGTGTAGTTGTTGAGGGTTGCGTGCTTACGGCCGTAGGCGAAATAGAAAGCCACCACCACGGCGATCCAGGCCAAGAAGATGACCCAAGTCACCAGCGCCAGCCCCCACATGATGTAGATGCACACCGCCACGGTCAGGATCGGCACCACCGGATAGCCCGGCACCTTGAACGGACGTTCCAGGTTTGGGTGGGTTCGGCGCAGCACGATGATCCCGATGGCCACCACCGAGAAGGCCATCAGAGTGCCGATCGACACCGTGTCCCACAGGTAGACGTCGGGCACGAAACCACCGATCAACGCCACGATGATCGACACCGTCACGGTGTTGAACACCGGCGTCATGGTCTTGGCGTCGACCTCGAGAAACCGCTTGGGGATCAGACCGTCGCGGCCGACGGCGAACAGAATGCGGGTCTGCCCGTACAGCGTGACCAGCGTGACCGAAAAGATCGAGATCACCGCGCCGGCGGCCAGCACGGTGCTCCAGACCTGATTGCCGGTGATGTCTTTGAGAATCAGCGCCAGGCCGGCCTCGCCCGCGGTCTCTTTGAAGAACTCGACCGGCTTGGCGGCCAGGCCGGCAGCCGCGACAGCGATGTAGATGCCCGACACGATGGTCAGCGCGCCGATGATGGCGCGCGGCAGGGCCTTCTGCGGGTTCTTCACCTCTTCACCGGCCGTCGCCACCGCGTCGAGCCCGATGAACGAGAAGAAGATCGTGCCGGCCGCCGCGCTGATGCCGCTCAGGCCGTACCCGAAGAAATCGGCGAAGTGATCGGCGTTGAACGCGCTGAAGCCGATAACGGTGAACAACACCAGCACGCCGAGCTTGATCATCACCATGATGGCGTTGATCGTCGCCGATTCGGACGCGCCGCGAATCAGCAGCAGCATGCAGAGCAGCACCAGGACCACCGCAGGCAGGTTGATCATGCCGCCGGTGGCCGGGTAGGTGATCTGGCCGAGCGCATCTTCGACCGGCACCGGAATGGGTGAGACCGACAGCGCCTCGGGCAACTGCCACCCGATGGTCTCTTGCAGCAGTTCGTTGAAGTAGCTGCTCCACCCGACCGCGACCGCACCGGTCGAGACGCCGTACTCCAGCAGCACACAACCGGCGATCACCACGGCCACGAACTCGCCCAGCGCGTGATAGGCGTAGGAGTACGTCGACCCGCTCACCGGAATCGCCGAAGCCAACTCGGCATAGCACAGGGCCGAAAGGCCGGCCGCGAAGCCTGCGATCAGAAACGAGACCAGCACCGCCGGGCCGGCTTTGGGTACCGCCTGACCCAGCACGAAGAAGATGCCGGTGCCGACGGTGGCGCCGACCCCGAACATCGTGAGCTGAAAGGTCGACAGGTTGCGGGCGAGTTCCTCGCCCTGGTGGTGCTGCTGCTGAAACACGATCGGCTTACGGCGCAGCAACTGCTCACGAAGCGACAGGGCCATCTGCGTTCTCCCAAGTGAAGACTGAAATCGGCTGGCCATAAGCTACGCCCGTAGCCCCGGTGTGGGAACCCCCGAGCCGCGGCAGTTGCACGGCTGAAACATTCGGGTCGGAATCGCGAACGAACAGCTCGACAGGCGGGGTCTCAGTCGTCCCTGCTGTAGATCAACAGGCTGTACGGGGCGATCGCGATGTCGGCGTGGGCCGCCATGCCGTCGTAGCCGCCCTGGTGGGCGGTCAGGTCGAACGAGTCGTAATCGCCGAAGACGGCGGAATAGATCGTCGCGTCACTGTTGAACCGCAGCTTCCACAGCCCCTCCTGCGGCATGCCGATGCGGTAATCGTGCTTGGCGCCCGCATCGAGGTTCGCGATCACCACCACGTCGTCGCCGGGGCCGTGGTGGTACCAACGCTGGAACGCCAGCAGGTTCGCGTCGTCGTTGCCGTGAATGATGTGCAGCCCCGACCCCTTCAGCCCCCGGGTGGTCGAGTGGTAGTCGCGGCGCAACTCGATCAGGTCGCGGTACAGCCGCACGATGCCCTGGAACTCGTCGTTGCGGTTCCAGTCCAGCGGAACGGTGTCGCGAAACCAGCCGCCCTCGAGAAACTCCTGGCCCTGAAAGATCATCGGAATGCCCGGCGCGGTGAACACCAGCCCGGCACCCAGGGTGGAACGCTTCTGCGCCCAGTAGCCGTCGGGGTCGCCCGGGTCGACCTCTTGCGGCACCCGCGCCTTGCCGTTGGCCACCTCATCGTGGCTCTCGGTGTAGATCACCCGCGCGAAGCTGTCGCCGTAGTTGTTCGACACCGCATCGGCTACTGCCGGCACCGACCGGTAGGCGTCGCTGGCCACGATGATCGCCTCCCGCACCGGATGCACGAATTTGGCCTCCCACTGGGCGTGATAGGCGGCGCCGTCCGGCCCGGTGCTGGTCACCGCCGGGTTGCCGTGCAGATCTTCGGCGATCGTGATGGCGTCGGAGAACTCCTGGCGAATGCTGCGGTTCAGCCAGCTCTGCAGACTCCACCCGTCTGGCAGGTCGACATCGGCGTCGGCGTCGACCGACCGCATGTACGGGGTCATGTCGAACCGCAGCCCGTCCACGTGGTAGTCGCGCAGCCACATGAACGCGTTGTCGCGAATGAACTGCCGCACCTCGCCGCGCCCGTAGTCGGGCCGGGTGTCGCCCCAGGGCGTGGCGGAGCGCCAGTCGTTGTAGAAGTAGATGCCGCCCTTGCCGTTCTCACTCCAGCCGTCGAACTGCCACAGGTCGAGGTCGGACGGCCCGAAGTGGTTGTACACCACGTCCATGATCACCGCGATGCCCGCCTTGTGCACCTCGCGAACCAGGGTCTTCAGGGCGTCCGGGCCACCGTAGGAGCTTTCGACGGCGAAGATGTGCGCCGGGTTGTAGCCCCACGAGAAGTCGCCGGCGAATTCGGCCGACGGCATCAACTGAATGGCGCTGACGCCCAGGTGCTGAAAGTGCTCGATGGCGGCCTGCACGGTGTCGAAGGTGCCCGCCACACCCTGGCGCTGCGGCGCGAACGAGCCGACGTGCAGCTCGTAGATCACCAGTTCGTTGTGCGGCGGGCAGGCGAACCCGTCGCCCTGCCAGTCGAACGCCGCGTGGTCGTAGACGATGCCGTTGCCCACCGAGTTGGTGACCTGAAAGGCGTAGGGGTCGATGCGATCGAGGCCTTGCTCGCCGTTGGTCAGCCGGAACTGGTACTCGTCGCCGGTCTTGGCCCCGGCTGCGAAGCCGTACCAGTAGCCGTTGCCTTCCCAGGCCAGCGGGTCGGCCTGCGCCGACCAGGCGTTGAAGCTGCCCCGCACGCTGACCGCTTGGGCGTTCGGCGCCCACACCCTGAACCCGACGCCGTCGCTGTGCACGATGGCGCCCATGCCGTCGAGCACCGGCGCACCGGACGCCGTGACGTCCGGATTCGTCGTGGACGAGTGCTCCGCGGGGGTCATGCGCCACAAGCTACTCGGGCAATGTTGGGAACACACCACCGCGGGCGCGTCGCTGCCGACAAAGCAGCAAGACTACGTACCTGTGGGTAGCCGTGAGCTATCTGGGCGGCCCGATCACCGGGGGGCGCGATGGGCTCGCCTATCGTTGGTGCATGGTCACGTCGATGCGCCCGCTGAGCGCACTGGGCGTCGTGCTGCTGCTCAGTGCCTGCGGCACCACGCCCCCTGCAACCACTTCGCCCACCGCGAGCACGGCCACCTCGCCGGCCAGCGAATCGCCGACCGCGGCCAGCGGGACGCCCCCGGTGAGTGCATCCGCCGCTGCGACGACCGGCGCGACGACCGCTGCGACGGCCACCACCTTGGCTACCCCGGCGGTCGACACCATCGTGCTGCAGCCCAAGGGCATCGACTCGCTCAGATTCGGCGCGACGGAGACCGAGGTGAGGGCCCGGCTGAGCGCCAAGGCGGGGAAGCCCGACGAGTCGTACCAGGGCAAGGTGTGTGAGTTCGACGACGCCACCCCCTACGGACGGCAACTGCTCTACGGCGGCGCGGCGTTCCTGTTTCAGAGCAAGGCCAAGGGCGACAAGAACTCCCCGCGCACCTTCACCAGTTGGGTGGTGAACCTCGACCAGCCGCTGGGCAAGTCCATGAAGCTGGCAGACGGCTACCCGGCCGAGACCACCTTCGCCAAGCTCAAGAAGGCCTTTCCCAAGGGCAAGCTGACCACGATCGCGTTGGGCGAGAGCGCGGTGTGGGTGTTCACCACCCCCTCGGGAATCTGGTACCGCGGTGACGACACCAAGAACCCCACTGATGTCGGTGCCGGAGCCATGGGCACCTGTGAATGACCGACCAACTGCTGGCGGGGCGGTACCGCCTCGAAGATGAGATCGGCGCCGGCGGCATGGGCCGGGTGTGGCGGGCGAGCGACGTGCGCCTCGACCGTGAGGTGGCGGTGAAAACCGTCGACCTGTCGGGGGTCAGCGACCCCTCGCTGGCCGGACGGTTTCAGCGCGAGATCGTGCTCACCGCCCGGCTGACCAGCCCCTACACGGTCACCGTCTTCGACGGCGGCCTGGACGGCCGCACCGCCTACCTGGTGATGGAGTTGCTCAAGGGCGAGTCGCTGGCCGAGGCGATCGCCCGGGGGGGCCCACTCGGCGTCGGCCGGGCCGTAGAGGTTGCGCGCGAGGTGACCCTGGGTCTGGCCGCCGCGCACGCCGTGGGGCTGGTGCACCGCGACATCAAGCCCGCCAACGTGATGCTCACCGTGGGCGGCCGGGTGAAGCTGCTCGATTTCGGCATCGCGCAATTGACCGGCCAGGCCGACCCGCACCTGACCCAGACGTCGATGACCATCGGCACCGCCGCCTACATGTCGCCCGAGCAGGCCGCCGGGCTGCGGGTGGACGCGGCCACCGACCTGTACGCCCTCGGCTGCCTGATCATGACGATGCTCACCGGACGCCCCCCGTTCGACGGCGACCAGCCCGTGGTGGTGGCCTCGCACCAGATCAACTCGGCGCCGCCGCGGCTGGCGCAGAGGCGTCCGGACGTTCCGCCGGCCCTCGACGCTCTGGTGGCCCGGTTGCTGGCCAAGAACCCGCTGGAACGGCCCGATACTGCCGCTACCCTGCGCGCCCTCGAGTACCTGCAGGCCGACCCCGCGGCGCCCACCGCGCCCGTGCCGACACCGTCGGTGCCCGCGCCAGCCCCACCCCCGGGAGCCCAGGCCACCCGGCCCTACACCCAGCCGCTGCAGCCGGAGGCGCAGCGTGCCCTGGCCGGCCTTCCGGCCCAACCCGGGTCGTGGTGGATCGCGGGGGTGCTGGTCAGCCTGATGGCCGCCATCGTGGTGGCCGGGGTGTCGGCGAACCTGACCGGGGTGGCGCTGACCAACCTGGGAAAGGCGTTCCCGGCATCCACCGCCTCGGCCAAGTCGAGCACCGCGAAGCCGAGCACGTCCAAACCCACCCGGACGCCCAGCAAGACCAAGACCACGACACCCGACCCGGGCACCACGGTTGCTCTGGCGGCGGCCTTACAGGGCGTCCGGCTGGCGCTGAGCTCGCTGCCCGACAGCACGGCCAAGACCGACCTGCTCGAGCGGTGGGACGCCACCAGCGCCTCGATCACGGCCGGGTCGAACCGCAAGCAGGCGTTGGCCGCCTTCGAATCGGCGGTGAAGGCCTCGAAGCTGGCCGGGTGGGAGCAGCAGGCGGTGCTGGCCGCCACCGGCCTGGTCAAGTCACAACTGTGACGCCTCGGCCAGCTTCGCCAGCAGCAATGCCTCGGCCAGGCAGGCCTTCTTGAAGTCGTCCAGGTGCAGCGACTCGTCGATGCCGTGCGGCCGCGAGTCCGGGTCGCTCACCGCGGTGACCAGCACGTCCGCGGCACCGAAGGCCTGCTGAAAGTCGGCCACCATCGGAATTGACCCGCCCTGGCCGATGAACGCCGGCTCCACCCCCCACGCCTCGACGAAGGCCGCCCGCGCCGCCCTGCCCACCGGGCCGTCGAACGCGATCGCAGTGCCCGACCCCGTGGAGCCGTCGGTCACCGTCACCTGCGCACCCCAGGGCGCGTGGCGGCGCAGGTGCTCGGTGAGGGCGGCGAGGGCCGCGGTGGGGTCGGCGTCCGGCGCGATGCGCACGCTCACCTTCGCCCGGGCGGTCGGCGCCAGTGTGTTGGACGCGTCCGCCACCGAGGTCGCGTCGATGCCCAGCACGGTGGCGGTCGGCTTGGCCCACAGGCGTCCGGCGATGGTTCCGGTACCGAGCAGCCGGACGCCGGGCAGCACCGCGGCCTCGGCGCGCAACTGGTCTTCGGGGTAGTCCAGCGCCGGGTCGGGCATGCCGCCGAGGCCCTCGATGGCCACATTGCCCGCGTCGTCGTGCAGTGTGGCCAGCAGCCGGCACAAGGTGGTGAGGGCGTCGGGAACGGGCCCGCCGAATTGGCCCGAGTGCAGCGCGTGGTCGAGCGTGGACACCTCGACCGTGCAGTCGACCAGGCCGCGCAGGGTGGTGGTGAAGGCCGGCTGGCCGACCCCCCAGTTGACCGAGTCGGCGATCACGTAGAGGTCGGCGGCCAGGTCGTCGTGGTGCCGGGCGATCAGGTCGGCCAGCGACGGCGAGCCGATCTCTTCCTCGCCCTCGACGAACACCACCACGCCCACCGGCGGACGGCCCCCGAACGCGCGTAGTGCCGCCAGGTGCACCAACACCCCGGCCTTGTCGTCGGCCACTCCGCGGGCGAACAGTCGTCCGTCGGCCTCACGAACCACGAACGGGTCTGAGCTCCACTCGGCGAGGGCACCGGTGGGCTGCACGTCATGATGGGCGTACAGGCAGACGGTGGGGGCGCCGGCGGGGGCGGGGAAGTGTCCGATCACCGCTGGCATGCCGCCCTCGGCGACGATGCGCACCTCGGGGCAGCCCAGCCCGGCCAGTTGGTCGCGCACCCATTCGGCCGACCGGGTGACGTCGGCGGCATGCTGCGGCAGGGCACTGACCGAGGGAATCGCGACCAGGGCCGCCAGGTCGTCCAGCACCGTGGGAAAGACCGCGTGGACGGCATCGGGGACGTTCATGACCGCAGCGTAGCGAGGCCCTGAACCGCCCCCAACCCGGCCTCGAACGACCGGCGTAGGTTGAACGGCCAGGCTGGACCGCAGGCGTGGTCACCCGCACGCCCCCGACCGAGGAGCAGACCGACGGCACCGACGACGAGCAGCCGCCCGCAGCCTGAGGCCCACGATCACTCGGCAGGCACGTGGCCATGGTGGTTTGATTGCGGCATGGAGATCTCTGAGGTTGCGGTCACCGCTCTGGCCGACCACGCCGTGCTGCTCGACGTACGACAGCCCGACGAATTTCATGGCCGGCCACGCCGTCGGGGCGGTCAACATTCCGCTCGATGTGCTGCCGGCGCTGCTCGAAGACCTGCCCACCACCGACGGCCCACTGCCGGTGATCTGCAAATCGGGCGGACGTTCCGCGCGTGCCGTGGCCTATCTGCAGGAGCGCGGCCACCTGGTGGTCAACGTGACCGGCGGTACCCAGGCCTGGGCGGCGGCGGGCAAACCGATGGACGCAGACTCGGGCAAGCCGGTCGTGTTGTAGCGCTTCTGGGGGGAAACGCTGGTCGACGCGACCCGCGCTGGTTGAGCCTGTCGAAACCCCTGGTGAGGGCACTGTATTCGAGGTCTCGACACGCTCGACCAGCGAGAAATCAGCGCTTCTCTCCAGGGTCGGTCGATCGAGTCTCGACCCGAACGATCCGCCCAGATTGCGATCGGCGAACAACCGTGCAACAGCCGATCGAATGCCGCCGAGACGCTGTGATGATGAATTAATGAACATCCGACAGACCTCGGTGCACGCCTTTCGTGACGACGCTGTGCTGCTCGATGTGCGGGAGCCGGTGGAATGGGCGGCAGGGCATGCGCCGAACGCGGTGCACCTCCCGCTGGGTCAGTTGCCACACCGGCTGACCGACCTTCCCGCGGTCGGCGGGGCGCTGCCCGTGGTGTGCCGCTCGGGCGTCCGGTCGGCCCAGGCGGTGGCCTACCTGCAGACCCGCGGCGTCGACGCCATCAACGTGGCCGGCGGCATGCAGGCCTGGGAAGAGGCCGGCAAGGCCCTGGTCTGCGACTCCGGACGCGGCCTGGTGCTGTAACAGCCCGACCGCGGTTTGGGCCGGCCGGCGCGGCTGGGCAAGATGGCGGCATGACGCTTGACGCCGACCACCCGTTCGCCAGCTCGTCCCCCTTGCCCTACCAGCTCACCCCGTGGGCGCAGGTGCGCGCGGAGCACTACCTGCCGGCGGTGCGCGCCGGCATCGCCGAACGGCTCGACGAGTTGCAGGCCATCGCCGAGGTCACCGAGCCGCCCACGGTCGAGAACGTGATCGAGGCATGGGAGTCGTCCGGGCAGTTGCTCAGCCGGGCGCTGGGTGCCTTCTGGACCGTGCAGCCGGCCGACACCACGCCCGAGCTGGACGCCGTCGACGAGACGATCGCGCCCGAACTGGCCCGGCTCAGCGATGCGATCTACCAGAACCGTGGGCTCTACGACCGGGTCAGGGCGCTGCAGGACCGCGTCGAGGCGGGCGAGCTCGACGTCGACGCGGCCGCTGGGTACTGGCTGGAGCAGCGCTTGCGCGACTTCGAACGGGCCGGCGTCGGTTTGCCCGAGGCCGACCAGGCCCGGCTGCGCGAGCTGAACGCGACCCTGGCCGAACTGCAGTCGGCGTTCGGCAGGCGGGCGTTGGCCGGTAGCAACGCCGCAGCGGTGCTGGTCACCGACGAGGCCGAGCTGGCCGGGCTGTCGGATGCCTCGAAGGCCGCCGCCCGGGTGGCCGCCGAGGGCCGAGGGTGGCACGGCTGGCTGCTCGAGCTCGACTCGTGCACCCCGCAGGCGGTGCTCGCCGAGCTGACCGACCGTGGGCTGCGGCAGCGGGTGCACGCCGCCTCGGTCGGCCGGGGCTGGTCGGGTGATTTCGACACCCGCCAACTGGTCGTCGACATCGCCCGCGCCCGGGCCGAGCGAGCGGTGCTGCTCGGGTACCCGCACCACTCCGCCTACGTGGCCGCCGATGCCTGCGCCAAGACCTCCGCTGCGGTGCACGCCATGCTCAACCGGCTGGCCCCCGCCGCGGTGCGCAACGCGCGGGCCGAGGCCGCCGACCTGCAACCGCTGCAGAGTGAGCCGCTGCAGCCCTGGGACTGGGAGTTTCGTGCCGAACAGTTGAAGGGCGCTCGCTACCACTTCGACGCCGCCTTGCTGCGCCCCTACCTCGAACTCGAACGGGTGCTGCACGAGGGAGTGTTCGCCGCGGCCACCGGCCTGTTCGGTATCACCTTCGCCGAGCGTGACGACCTGGCCGGCTACAACGACGAGGTGCGGATCTTCGAGGTGTTCGACGCCGACGGCACCGGCATCGGCCTGTTTCTGGCCGACTTCTACACCCGCGCCGGCAAGCAGGGCGGCGCCTGGATGAACAACATCGTCGACCAGAACCACCTGCTGCGACAGCAGCCCGTGGTGGTGAACAACCTCAACATCGCCCACCCACCCGCCGGGCAGCCGACGCTGCTCACCTGGGACGAGGTGAACACCCTGTTCCACGAGTTCGGGCATGCGCTGCACGGCCTGCTCTCCGACGTCCGCTACCCCTCCCAGTCGGGCACCGAGACGCCGCGCGACTTCGTGGAGTTTCCCTCGCAGGTGAATGAGATGTGGGCGCTCGACCCGGCGCTGCTGCGTCGTTACGCGGTGCACCACGAGACCGGGGAGCCGATTCCGCAGCAGTGGGTGAGCGACCTGCAGGCCGCCGAGCTGTTCAACCAGGGCTGGGCGACCACCGAGCTGCTGGCCGCCTCGATTCTCGACCAGGCCTGGCACTCGGCACCGATCGACGAACTGCCGTCGCAGGAGTCCGGGGTGGAGGGGTTCGAGACCGCGGCACTGGCGGCGGCGGGCCTCGACTATGCGCTGGTGCCCACCCGGTACCGCTCCACCTACTTCAAGCACATCTTCGAGGGCGGGTACTCGGCGGCCTACTACAGCTACATCTGGTCTGAGGTGCTGGACGCCGACACGGGTGCCTGGTTTCTGGCCAACGGTGGCCTGACCAGGGCGAACGGCCAGCGTTACCGCGAGAAGCTGCTGGCCGCCGGCGGGTCGGTCGACGTCATGACGACCTATCGCGCCTTTCGCGGCCAGGACCCCGACATCAGCCACCTGCTGAAGCGCCGGGGCCTGGACGCCTGACCGAGGCTGGGGCCACCGCCTACCGTTGCAGCGTGCTGCGTGACATCTGGCTGCGGGCGACCACCGTCCAGCCCCCATTGCCGTTCAACTCGGTGTTGCTGGTCGCGGCGGTGGCCCTGTTGGTGATCGGGTCGCCGGTGGGGTACCGACTGGTGCGGCACCTGATCACGCTGGTGCACGAGGCGGGCCATGCGCTGGTGGCGAAGCTGTGCGGACGCACGCTGCGCGGCATTCGGCTGCACTCCGACACCTCGGGGGTGACGCTGAGCAAGGGCCGTCCGACCGGGCCGGGCATGGTGGCCACGCTGGCCGCCGGTTACCCCGCACCCTCGGCGCTGGGGCTGGTCGGCGCGCTGGTGCTGGGGCACGGTTACGCGTCCGCGCTGTTGTGGACGCTGGTGGTCGCCTGTGCTGGGGTGCTGCTGCTGATGCGCAACCTGTACGGGCTGTGGGTGGTGCTGGCCGTCGGCGTCAGCGTGACCGCACTGTCGTGGCTGGCTCCCGCCGCGGTGCTGGTCTGGGTGGCGACGGCGCTGGTCTGGGCGCTGCTGCTGGCCGCGCCCCGCTCGGTGATCGAGTTGCAGCTTCAGCGCCGCCGGGGCCGGGGCGGGGGCTCCGACGTCGATCAACTCGCCCGGCTCACCCGGGTGCCGGCCCCGGTCTGGGTGGGGGTGTTCCTGGTGGTCGGGCTGGGTGCGCTGACCGGCGGCGGCTGGCTGCTGCTCGGGCTGTGACGCTGCTGGGCGAATGCGTCGAGCGCCTGGATCTCGACAAGCTCGATCAACGACCCGGCTCGATCAACGACCCGGCTCGATCAACGACCCGGGTTGGTCAACGACCAAGTTCGGCCAACCGCTCGTCGATGATGCCCTTGAGCAGTGCGGCATCGGCGGGAATGTCGGTGACGAACCG
Source organism: Micropruina sp. (assembly GCF_047602085.1). Lineage (GTDB taxonomy): Bacteria > Actinomycetota > Actinomycetes > Propionibacteriales > Propionibacteriaceae > Micropruina. Next base: position 159,972 of record NZ_JASGID010000002.1, on the reverse strand, counting down.
GGGTAGCCTCTCGATGCCCTCGAAGGCGGCCGGACGCTCCGGCTCGCGTCCCAGCGCCTCGACGATGGTGGCCGAGAACTTCACCGGCAGGGCCGTCTCGGTGACGATGATCGGCCCGTCGATCGAGCTGCGCAGGTCACCGGCCACTGTGACGGCGTCGGCGGTGTGCGGGTCGATCACCACGCCATCGGACGCCGCGACGGCGCGGATGGTGGCCAGCCGGTCGGCGTGGGTGGAACTGCCCGAGACGAAGCCGTAGCGCTTGCGCAGGGCGCCGAACTCAGGCGTGGCGTGCAGGTCGATCGCGCCGGTCTCGCGTAGCCCGGGGCCGAAAAGTGCTGCCACCCGGGCGCCGTCCCGGCCCAGCAGGTCGAACACGAAGCGCTCGAAATTGCTGGCCTTGCTGATGTCCATCGAGGGGCTGGAGGTTTCTGCCGCCCCGGCCCGCACCCGGTAGATGCCGGTGCGAAAGAACTCGTCGAGCACATTGTTCTCGTTGGTGGCCACAATCAATGCGTCGATCGGCAGGCCCATCTCGCGGGCCACGTGGGCGGCGCAGATGTTGCCGAAGTTGCCGGTCGGCACGGCGAACGAGACCCGCCGGGCCCCGGTCGAGGCCCGCACCCGAAGGTAGCTCACCACGTAGTACACGACCTGGGCCACCACCCGGCCCCAGTTGATCGAGTTGACCGCGCCGATGCTGTGCGCGGCCTTGAACCCGGCGTCGTTCATCACGGCCTTAACCAGGTCTTGGCAGTCGTCGAAGACGCCCTCGACGGCGAGGTTGACGATGCGCGGGTCGTCCAGGCTGAACATCTGGGCCTGCTGAAAGGGGCTCATCCGGCCCTGGGGCGACAACATGAACACCGTGATTCCGTGGCGCCCCCGCATGGCGTACTCGGCGGCCGAGCCGGTGTCGCCCGAGGTGGCCCCCAGAATCGTCAGGGTCTGGTTGCGCCGGGCCAGCTCGTACTCGAACAGGTGGCCGAGCAGTTGCATCGCCATGTCTTTGAAGGCGGCGGTCGGTCCTTGCGAAAGGTGGGCCAGCCACAGGTCGTTCGACAGCGCGGTGACCGGCACCACCGGGTCGCCGAACACCTCGGGTGCGTAGGCGCGCTCGCAGATCGCGCGCAGATCAGCGGCGGGAATGTCGTCGGCGAACAGGCTGAGCACCTCGAACGCCACCGCCGGGTAGCCCTGGGAGGCCAGTAGCGCGCCCCACTCGGTGAGGGTCTGCTCGGTGAGCTGCGGGTAGTGCTCGGGCAGATAGAGCCCGCCGTCGGGCGCCAGGCCCTCGAGCAGGATGTCGCAGAATGGCAGGCCGTGGCCCGGCTCGCTGCGGGTCGACAGGTAACGCACCCGCCGAGCCTATCGACTCAGCACGCAATTGCTGACCGAGCGAACCGCTGATCAACGCCAGCCCGGCTGGTTGCGCTCGAAACCCCTTGCCAAAGTCGGGTATCTGAGGTCTCGACAGGCTCCATCGGCGAAAATCAGCGCTTTCTCAGCGACGCACCAGCCCGGTCTCGTAGGCCAGCAGCACCAGACCCACCCGGTCGCGGCACTGCAGTTTGGCCAGCAGCCGGCCGATGTGGGTTTTCACCGTGCCCTCGGCCATGTACAGCGTGGTCGCGATCTCGGAGTTGGTCGCGCCGGCCGCGATCTCGACCAGCACTTCGCGTTCGCGCTCGGTGAGCACGTCGAGCCGCTGGTCCATGCCGGGGGACGCCGGCAGTGTCGGCACCACGTGGTCGAGCAGGCGCCGGGTTGCCGAGGGTGCCATCACCGCCTCACCGGCGGCCACGGTGCGAATCGCGCTCAGCAGGTCGGCGGGCCGGGCGTCCTTGAGCAGAAAGCCGGACGCCCCCGCCTTGAGTGCCGCGAACACGTACTCGTCGAGGTCGAAGGTGGTGAGCACCAGCACCCGGGTGCCGATGCCCGATTGCACGATGGTGCGGGTGGCCTCGACGCCGTCCATCACCGGCATGCGAATGTCCATCAGCACCACGTCGGCGGGCTGCGTGGCGAGCGCCCGGACGGCTGCCGCGCCGTCGGATGCCTCGCCCACCACCACCAGATCGTCCTCGGATTCGATCAGCATCCGGAAGCCGCTGCGCACCAGCGATTGGTCGTCGGCCAGAAAGACCCGAATCGGCGAGCTCATCGCTGCACTCCTCTGTCGATGGTGTTGATGGCGCGGTGGTGAACGGGCAGCACGGCGCGCACCACGAAGCCGCCGAGCGCCAGCGGATGGGCTTCGAGTCGTCCGCCCATCGAGGTGACCCGCTCGGCCATGCCGCGCAGCCCATGCCCCGGGGTGGTGGTCACCTGGCCGGGGCCGGGGCCGTTGTCGACGATCTCGACCATGATCTCGGTGGGTGAATAGGCCAGCGTGACCACGGCCGTCGCGGTGGGGCCGGCGTGCTTGAGAAAATTCGTCAGCGCTTCTTGCACCACCCGGTAGATGGTCAGTTCCAGGGCGGGGGACACCCGAGGCGGCTCGCCGTGCACCACCAGCGTGGCCCGGTCGGACGCCCGGTGCACCAGCTCACCGATGTCGGCCAGCGCCGGCGCTGGCTCCCACTCGGCACCCCGGCGCTCGGGTTCGCTGCGCAGTACGCCGACGATGCGGCGCATCTCGTTGAGCGCCTCGCGCCCGGTGTCGGCGATCGTATCGAGGGCGTTCACCGCGGCTTCGGGACGTTTCGCGGCAACCGCCCGCCCGCCCTCGGCCTGCACGATCATCACCGACAGCGAATGGGCCACGATGTCGTGCAATTCGCGGGCGATCGTGGCGCGGGCGCGCGACTCGGCCAGCCGGGCCTGCTGCTCGCGTTCGGCCAGCAGCAACTGGTAGCGCTCCTCGGCAGCCGCGATGCGGTCGGCGTGGGCGACCGACGACTCGCGCACCCGGCGTCCGATCGCGTACGGGGTGACGATCAGGCCCAGGCAGACGAACCCCGACAGCACGAACAGCACGATGCCGCGGGCGCTGATGCTGAACCCCTCGGTGGCGGTGGCCCAGCGCAGCGGCCCGATCACCGAGGCGAACCCGCCGATCACCACCACTGAGCGGGCCAGCACTCCCGGCACCCAGCGCGCCACCGAGTAGGCCACGATCGGCAACACCACCAGGGTCGCGGTGAAGGTGTTCACCACGATCACCTGCAGGATGCCTGCGAAGGTGCAGCCGGCCAGCATCAGCAGCGGCGAGTGCCGGCGCAGCACCAGCGGCGCAACCATCAGCGACAAGGTGACCAACAACAGCATGCGGGGGGTCGAATTCCATGCGGAGTAGCTCGCGTACGGCAGCACCGTGACCACGAACATGGCCAGTGCGAGCATGCCGTCGAGCACCCAGTCGTGCCGGGTGGCACCGGGCGGAAACAGCAACTCACGGTTGTTCATGTCGGGCCCAGCGTAGGCGTCCGCGGCGGGCGGTTGCGCGGGGACCCTAGCCTGGGGGCATGCGGAGCAGGAGCGATCGGTTGGTGGCGGTCGCAACCCTGGGTGCGTTCGTGGTGGTTGCCGGTGTGCTGGGCATGGTCTCGTTGTACCTGGGCGCGGTCACGCAGGCCATGTCGGGGGTGCAGCGCATCGGTTCGCTGCCCGACTACGAAGGACGCCCGCAGGCTCAGCAGACCGGCGTCCCCACCGCCATGCGCTACCTGGTGCTGGTCACCGACGACGCGGGCGGTCTGGCCAGTGCCTATCTGGCCCAATTGTCGTCGAACCGGGACGCCCTGTACCTGGTCGGCTTGCCCGCCAATTTGCTGGTCGCCGACGATCGGGGCCTCGACGCCACCTTGGCGGACCGGTTCGCCGCCGACCCGATGAACGCGGTGCGCGCCGTCGAGACCCTGCTCGGGGTGCGCGTCGACCATCTGGTGAAGGCCGATCTCGACGGCCTCACCTCGATCGTCGACGTGCTGGGCGGGGTGCGGGTCGTCAACCGGGTCGAGACGGCGGTCGAGGGCTGGCACTTTCCGGCCGGCGACCTGCGGCTGACCGGTGCCGAGGCGCAGGTCTACCTGGCGTCGTCCAAACATGCCATGACGCGGCTCGAGCGCACCGAGGCCGTGGTGGTCGAGATCGTCCGGGGCATGATCGGCGGCGATGCGTTGACCAACCCGGCCAAGGTCGAGAGCATCGGTCAGTTGCTGCACTCGGGTGTCACGGTCGACGCCGAACTGACCGCCGGCGAGATCCGCCGCATGGCCCTCGATCTGCATCTGTCGCCGGACTCGGTCACCGCCCGGCCGCTGCCACTGGCCGGCCGCAGCGAACTGGACCATGCCGAGGTGATCGTGCCCGATACCGATCAGGTCCGCGCGTTGTCCCAGGCCATGCGGTCGGACCAGTTGACCGGCTGGACGACCCCGCAGGCTGACCCCTGGGCGCCGCTGGCCGCGTTGCCGCCGCGGTGATCAATCGGTGGAACGTGGACCCAGCATCGGTCACCGCAGCGGTGAGCGGCACGCCCTGGGGAGACGTTGACTGTCGTTGGTCGAGCGTGTCGAGACCTGAACGTGCGCTCGCTGGTAAGGGGTTTCGAGGCAGCTCAACCGGCGGTAGGCGCGTTGCGCAGCGCTTCCCTAGACTCGGCGATGTGAAGCCCCTGATCGTTGCGCTGCTGCTGGCGGCGGCACTGCTGGTCACGACCGAGCCCGGGCGGCGTCGCCGCGCCCGGGTGGCGAGCGTCTGGGCCGCAGAGACCGACCAGTTGTGACCACGCCGCCGCCCACCGCGACCGAGCCCACCTTCGACGTGCTGGTGGCCGGCATGGTCTTCGTCGACGTGGTGTTCACCGACCTGCCGACTCCGCCGGCTCCCGGCACCGAGGTCTGGGCGGCGGGCATGGGTTCGTCGCCGGGTGGCATCGCCAATCTCGCTGTCGCACTGGCCCGTCTCGGCCTGCGCACCGGGCTGATCGCCGGCTTCGGCGACGACGGCTACGGCGAATGGTGCCGCCAGGTGCTCACCGGTCAGGAGGGCATCGACACCTCGATGTCGCCCAGCTTCGACAACTGGCACACACCGGTGACGGTCTCGATGGCGTACGCCGGCGACCGGGCGATGGTCACCCACGGTCACGACGCGCCGCTGTGCACCTCGCGGTTGCTGCGTGCCGACGCCACCGCCCGCGCCGTGATCGCCGAACTCGACGGCGACCCCTGGTGGCAGCCGCTGCGCGCGGCCGGTGCCCTGGTCTTCGCCGACGTCGGCTGGGACGGTACCGGGGCCTGGGATCCGTGCATTCTCGACCGGCTCGCGGGCTGCCACTGCTTCATGCCCAACCATCGTGAGGCCATGGCCTACACCCGCACCAGGACGCCGGAGGAGGCGTTGGAGCGGCTGGCCGATCGCGTGCCGTGCGCGGTGGTGACGCTGGGTGCCGAGGGTGCGATCGCCGTGGACGGCACCACCGGCGAGTGGGCCCGGGTGCCCGCCTTGCCGGTGCGGGCCATCGACCCGACCGGTGCCGGCGACTGTTTCGGAGCCGCGCTGGTGGCCGGCACCCTGGCCGGCTGGCCGCTGGACGTCCGGCTGAAGTTCGCCGCGCTCACCGCCGGGCTGGCCGTGCAGCAGTTCGGCGGCGCACTGGCGGCACCCGGCTGGGGCGATGTGGCCGACTGGTGGGCGCTACAGCGCCGGTTGGCCGCCGAGGGCGACCCCGAGGCCCGGCAGCATCTCGACGACTACGGGTTTCTGCCCCAGGTGTTGCCGGCCGGCGAGCCCGCCCGAGTGCGCCGGGCCGACGCGACGATCGCGAAATTCGCCCATCTGCCCGGGCCGCGCTGACCGTCTGGAGTTCCGCGCCGCCCCTGTATCGGGCGTGCGCCTGGCTGCTACTGGCCCGACACCGCGGTTGTGATTCCCGTGCCACCGACGCGTCGAAGCGAGGTCGTCATGGGATCCGGATCTGCTCGGGCGCCCTGGCCCGGCGACGATACGACTCGCCGAACCGGAATCTTCCGACCTCAGCGGTTCTGGGGAAACGCGGATCTTTCGCTGGTCGAGCGTGTCGAGACCCCAGAAGGAACGCTCTGGCTAGGGGTTTCGACAAGCTCAACCAGCGAGGGTTGCGTTGATCAGCGCTTTCTCTAGGGAAGCCGATTCTTCGCTGGTCGAGCGTGTCGAGACCTCGCTTGTAGTTCTCTGACTAGGGGTTTCGACAAGCTCAACCAGCGGTAGGCGCATTGATCAGCAATTCCCCAGTGCCGCCGAAATGGTGGACGCCGCCGGACTCAAACCGAACCGCTGGCAGCGTCTACAACGACTTGATTCTACGTGGTGTCAGGCCAGACGCGCTACTGAAAGCCACGCGACCGTGGCCGAGTCGCTAGAGCCGGGCGTGGTCAGAACCCCAAGCAGACGCACTAGAACCGCCCTGACGGCGAGTGAACTGGACTCGATCAGAACCGCCCGGCTGGACGGTGAAAGCGTTGTCTCGATCACCAAGCGGTTCGGCGTCCACCGGATGACGGTGTGGACGCACACGAAAGACCTAATCGTCTGAGCGCTCACGCGGCGCTCGCCTGGCGATACGCGCCCGGTGTCACGCCGACGTGTTCGCGGAACAGCTTCGTCGCGTGGCTCCGAGAGCGCCAGCCCACGCGCTGTATCGCCGATGTGACAGTCATGTCGCTGTCTCGCAGGTACTTCGCCATCTGTTCGGCGCGGATCATGGTCAGGAACGCCAGTGGGGTCTTGCCGTATGCCTCGACAAACACGCTACTCAACCGCGAGGGTGACAGGTGAACCTCAGCAGCAAGGTCGCCGAGCGACCACCGCTGCTCTGGCCGCTCGCGCAGCAACTGCGCGACGTGTAGAACCTCAGCCCGTAGCGGTGCGAAGTGTCGATCACGCGGGAGTGTGGGCCGGATGTGCGCGCGCTGCGACAGGGAAAGGCGCACAGGCGAGACCTTGATGAACGGAGCGATCACGTAGGCGACCTGGAACCACAGGGCCTGCATCCTCAAGTAGTGCCGCACCGGGTGCCCGTCGACGCTGAGCCGTACCATCTCATCGACCCAGGGCATCAGCGTCCCGGCGCGGTGGTCGCCGAGCCGCAGGATTTGCGCGGGTTCGGTGTACATGGTCTCAGCGAACCCTTGGGCGTCGAGGCGGTCGTGCAGGAACGCGGCGTATTGCCAGCGCAGCTGGTCGAGCAGGTAGTCGATGTCGGCGTAGATCGTCGTCACTGTGATCTGATCTTCTGGTTCACCACCGCAAAGGACATTCGCGCCAAGCATCACAACGTCCCCTGATTTGATCGGCTGTTGCCCAAACTCGCTAAACAGGAAGGCCGCGCCGTCCCGCACGACGATGAACTTCACGCAGTCGTGGGCCACCGGCGCGACGGGACGCCGCAAAGTCTGAGTGGAGGCCAGGATCGGCTGGTAAACCTGCATGGCATGCTTCGCATCAGTCGGTGGCGGGCTCAGCGACCGTCGGACTGGTGCCCGAACGTTCCCCCACGCGTAGCACGCCCCTGAGAGCAGGTGCTTCGTGGCGTTGGCGGAGCCTGTGACCTCGACAGAGGGTTGTCGAGGTCACAGGCTCCGCACCATCACACATCTCGCACGTTCAGCGATCAGCCGCGCTGTAGCTTGAGGCAGATCGCTGTGCCTACCCCTTGAACGTAGGCGAGCTGGATCAGCAACTCGGTGAGCGGTTCGATGTAACGAGCATTGGCCAAAGGTCCGGCAGGAACGGCGTCGAACCCGAGCGAAGAGACAAACGCGCTAGTGATCTGTACCGCGTCGCCGTCGTCTCCCGCGATAGGCACAAAAACCGACCCATCAGGGAACGTGGCGGGATCATGATTCGGGGCGAGAACGCCGTTGAGTGCCTTGACCACTCGCGCGCTGGACAGGTGCTCGGCGACTTGTTCGCCGCCGGAGGTCGTGTAGCCGACAGTGAGCGCGGTGAAATCTGGGGTGAGCGGGTTCGTGGCGTCGATGACGACCTTTCCCGCAAGCGCATCCACCCACTCACCCGGAAGCTCGAGCGCCGCCTGATACGGCAGTGCCAGCACCACGAGGTCCGCAGCCGCAAGACTCGTGCTTGCCCGCTCTGTGTCGGTACTGCTGGTCAGGGTAGTCACCTGGTGATTGGCCTGCTCTGCCCGGCGACCCAACGGGCCTCCCACGTTTCCTGCTCCGATGATGACAACATTTGACATCGCTGTACTCCTTCTCGTTCAAATATCAGAGCCCCGCGTCGTTGCTGCGGGGGTCATTCCACTCTCGTTCACGTTCCGTCTCTGATCGAGACTCAACCTCGGAAGACACTGATCGTGGACTACGATCAGTAGCGAAGTGTGGTCGGAACAAGGAGAGGGCGTGAGCGGTGGCAGAGTTCGAGTTGCGGCAAGTGCGGATCTTCGTCACGGTGGCCGACGAACTCCATTTTCGTCGCGCCGCTGAACGCCTTTTCCTTCCGCAATCTGTGGTCAGTGAGCAAGTGAAACGTCTCGAACGCTCTCTCGGGGTCGAGCTGTTCGACCGAACCCGCCGCTCGGTGACCCTCGCGCCCGCCGGGGCACGACTTCTACCGCTCGCTAGAAGACTCCTTGATGATGCGGCGGCGTTGAGTGAGGCGGCAAGCCGCGAACAGGCAACTCGGGTGCTGCGACTTGGGATCGGACGCGGCATGGGCAGACGTCTCCCACAGGTGCTGAAGGCACTCGCTCATGATGGGTACACCGTCCGCACCGTTGAGACCTCACCCGCGGAGCGCGCAACACGCGTGAGCAATGGGCAACTCGATGCAGCCTTCTTCCGAGGACGCATACGAGACACAGGGCTTCGTGCGGAGCATGTCTGGGATGACTGGATCATCGCTGCCATGCCCGAGCACCATCCACTCGCAGCGCGTCAAGTAGTGACCCTTTCGGAACTCGCAGAGACGCCAGTCGCGTTGTCTGCGTACGACGTCAATCCGGCGCTCCACGATCTCTTGATCGGTGCTCTTGCCGCTGAGGGGAAGCGAGTGACACCGGGGATTGCATTCACCACAGTAGAAGCGACTTTCGCTGATCTCGTGGTGACGCCACAGCCAATGTGGACACCGGTCTATGAGACCTACGAGGCGGAGCACTCCTACGAAGGCATCCGCGCCATCACAGTCGAGCCACCATTGACTCTGCCGACATTCATCGTCACAGCCCCGACCGCACCGGCCGCGTGGCATGATGACCTCGCCGATGCCTGCCGCCGCGTCGAGGCAACCCGCGCATAAGCCATCGCTTGCCGGAGCGCTCCTTGCTACAAGGTTCGACCAGGCAGATCTTGGCGGTTACCTCACTAGGCCGATCATTTCCCCACCCGTTCGGCACGGTCGTGCCCGAGTGGCTAGATTCGCCGGACTTGACCAACCGCCGCCCGCACCTCTCGTCGCACGTCTGCCGTCGCCTGACCGGCGACCTGTTTCGCTCGGGCGAGCGCGGCCTGTGCCACTCGGCGCTCTGCTGCTTGGTCGGCGGTGGTGACGGACTCGGCGTCGCCCAGCGGTGACGGGCCGCTGATGTCGTAGCGGTAGCGGTACAGCGCGACCGTGGCCGCGTGTGCCTCCCACCGCTCTCGCGCCTCGGGTCGTGGCCCTGGCTGTCCGAGCCGCGTGACCCATGCGGCTCCCGCTTCTTGGGCGTCGTGTAGGAGTTCGCGAGCGGCGTTTTCGATGAGCGCCCGCCGCTGTGTGAGCGCGGTCTGCATGTCGTCAGCGATCGGCTCGGCAGGCGTCGGGATGAGTCCAGCGACCCGTGCCCTGGCGCGTTTGCCGGGCCGGAGTTGCTGGGTGGCTTGATCGAGCATGGAGGCAAGCTGCGCTGCGGGATCAGCCTGGTCTTCGCCCGGCGTGAGCCTCGGCGCGAGCGCGGTGAGCGCGACCGTCGCAACATGCCCTACGGCTTCGTGGCGTGCCAGCGCGCCCTCCAAGTGCTCGTAGTAGGGGCTGGTGAACACGTCGTCGGCCACGTTCTCGGGGAATGGTGCGACATCGAGTAGCGCGGCCCAGCGGTCGATCTGCGCTTCGCGGGCGAGCACGTCGTACTCGGCGAGCAGCGTGGACAGCGAGGCGTGACGGTCTACCTCGAGCGTCAGCGTCTCGGTCGCGGACAGGTCGGCGTCGCTGCGGGCGAGCACCTTGGCAAGCCGATCGGTCAGGGTCAGCGGCTCGGGTTGGTCGAGATGCGGCTCGACCTCGTGCGGGTCGTGCACGATCACGTAGGCGTGGTTACGGTGCTTGCCGCGCGTCATCGCCACGTAGAACAACTCCCGCGACGCCGTTTCGGGATCGACCAGCGCGTGCGCGGTGTCCACACTGGCTCCTTGGGCGCGGTGGACGGTGGAGGCGTAGCCGAGTTCGAGTTCCTCGCGGACGTACTTCGCGGGCAACACGAGCGCCTTACCGTGAGGCTGGTCGCCGCGCCCCAATCGACGCACGGCCACGGAGCCGTCGTCGTATCGGTGCGTGACTTGCCAGCGGTCGCCGTTCTTGACCCACCCCCTGCCGGTGGATAGGCGGCGGTCGTTAAGCCGGGTGACGACGAGATCGCCGACGCCTGCGGTGGTGCCGTCGTGCAGACGCAGACCGTCGGCCTCAACCTGTTCGGCTTCGACCAGATCGGCGCGGGCGCGCTCGTTGAGTTGGGCGACCATCTCGCGGGTGCCCGCGATCATCAGCGTGCGCAGGCCCTCGTCGCGGTCAGTGCGCCATGCCTCGTAGATACTGTCGAGCATGGCCTCGGCGTCGCCATCGAGCAGCCTGCCCCGCTCCTGGTACTCGTCGAGCGCGGCCGTGTTCCCGTGCCGCAGACCGAGGCTCGCGGTCTTCTCCCAATCGTTGGCGAAGCGGCGAACATCGGTGAGTTCGGGAACGCTCTGCCGGTGGCGCACGAGCATCCCGAACGCCCCGCCCGTCTCCACCGCCGACAGTTGCGCCCAATCGCCGATGAGCACGACCTTGGCTCCGACCTTGGCGGCGTGCTCGGCGATGCGATCGAGCGCGAGGGTTCCGGCCAGGGAGGACTCGTCCACGAGCACGAGCTGCTCGGCTTCGAGGTTCCAGCGTCCTTTGGCGTGCTCGTAGAGGAACTTTGCGGTGTTCTCCGCCCGCACACCGAGCGAGTCGCCGAGCACTTCGGCGGCAGCCGCTGACGGCGCGAGGCCGATCACCGAATCGCGCCCATGCGCCGCCGTCCATGCACGGTGCAGGGCGCGCAGCGCGGTGGTCTTGCCGGAACCAGCGGGGCCGACCAGTAGATCGAGGGTAAGCCCGGAACGGGCGATGCGGGTGATAGCGACGGCCTGGTCGGGATCGAGCCGGACGCCCCTGATCTTGCGCGAGGTGTGCCGCGCGACGAGCCGCGCCGACAGTGCTGGCCCGCCGGTGTGCTGGCTGTGCGCGAGTAGGCGCTGCTCGGCGTCAAGGATGGCTTGGCTGGAGAAGGCGATCTGATCGACCGGCTGGAACCTGTTGCCCTCACCCTCGACGTAGTGAGCGGGCACGGCGCGGTCGTAGTCCGGCGTGAGGCGGATCGACTCGGCTTCGGCGTGCGCGACGATCTGATCGAGCACCTGGAGACGGTCGTTGGTGGTGGCGAACCGGACGCCCATGATCTGCCGCATCGCCTCGGCGTGCAGGTTGAAGCGCCCCCAGGTTGCGCGCCGGTTCGCCACCTCCATCAGCACCACGGCGGCGAGATCCTCGATCTGCTCCAGCCCAAGATCGTCCGCACGCAGCCGGGCTTCGGTCGCACCCCGGTCGAGCAGGTGCTGCGCCCAGGTGGGTGCGTCCTCGCCGAGCACGACCTCGGCACGCGCCCGCCAGTCGGCGGTCAGCTCCGCGAGTGAGTGCAGTTCCTTCTCGGGCCGCGTCTCCAAGGTCGCCTGCTGCCGCAGCCGCGCAATCGTCACCTTCGACGGCATCCGCCCATGCTCAGCCACATAGCTGTCGATCAGCCGCTGCGTCGCCTCAGCAATGCCCTCACCGTCGCCGGTCGTACCCCCGGTGGTGCGGCGAGAGAACTCCGCGATCAGCGCCGCCGGTACGCCCTCGATCTCCCACCCGATGTTGCGGTCTTTGCCCCGGTCGACGGGCACCCAAGTCACGCCGAGCAGCCGCGCAGTGTGATCGGTGAGAAAGGCGTTGTACGACGCCGAGAGCGCGACTGTCGCCCGGTGCAGGCGGCGCGAGTCGAGCGTGCGCCAGCGCCCGTCCTCGCCCTGCACCTTGTTCGACACCACGACGTGCGTATGCAGTTGCGGATCGGCGGCTCGGGAGTCGTAGTGGTCGAACGCGGTGGCGATCACGCCCACGATCGGCATCTGCGCGATACCGCCCGCGCCGACGCGGGTTGCAGCGACGCGCTCTTCCAGCAACGCGATCGTGTCGCGCATTGCGGCGTGATGCGCCTGCGCAATCAGGGCTTGCGTGCCCGCGTCAGCCACGCCCCAGATCGCGCTGACCGACTTGGGCGGGGAGAACGTCAGATCGAACCCCGCAACGGCGGTGCGCGGCTTCTTCGCAACCTCTTCCTCACGGATGCGCTCGACCGTCTGCTCTCGCGCCTCGCCATGCAAGCCGGGCTCGAGTCGTGCAATGCGTGCCGCAATCCGCTCGCGCGGGGGTTGCAACGAGGGGAACCTTTTGCCGAGCTTCTCGCCGGTGACCGGGTGAACTCCGTCGCCGAGCAGTCGGGCCAGGTGTTCCTCGGTCACGGTGTCGCCCTCGGCCAGCGCTGGGGTGCGCCCGTCGTCGAGACTCATCAGGCCGGTGCCAACCCACGTTCCGGGCGGGCTGCCGGACTCGGTGTAGTACCGGGTCAGCGGGCTGCTCATCTCCCGGTCGCCGTCGCCGACGACGACCGACTTCAGCAGGTACTCGTACCCCTTGCCGGACGACATGACCCGGATGGTCATCACCACGACGGCCCCTCCCCGAGACCGTCACTGGAGGGGCGATCTCGGGGGTCAGGTGCGCGCGCAGCGCGCGGCTCGCACTCTTAGTGCCAACAGTGTGGGGGGATTCTCGCGGCTCGGAACGGTCAGCTGGAAATGGACGGCTTCGCGCTGCCACTGAGAGCGCAGGTGCACCATTCGGGGCCGCGGTGACGGCTGACCAGATAGTTGAGAGTCACGCCAAGAACGGGGTTCCGAGTTCGGCGTAGTACGTTGTCGGCAGTGAGTTGTGGCGGATTTTACCGAGCCTGATCATTAGGCTGAAGCGATCCGGATCGAGATTTCCTACCTGAAGGGTTCGGTAGGGAAAGGCGGCGATACCGCCACCACGTACGATCCCACGGAGAGTGTGCGGAGAGGTGAGAAGGCTGCTTCGAGGGCGCAAGCGATGCTCTCGACATCAATCGGAGTCGTTCTCCGGGATGTCGACGGTGATGAGCGTGAGACCCAGGATTCTTGCTTCGGCGATTACGTCACGGGGGGCGTCGCTCGTGGTGACGATGGTGTCGAGGTCGGCTAGGTCGCCGAAGTGGTTGGCCGCGGTGCGGGAGAACTTGTCCCCGGCGGCGACAAGCACTGTGCGGTGCGCCGCGGTAAGGGCAGCACGCTTGACCTGCGCCTCGCCCCAGTCGGCCACCGTCAGGCCTGTGCCGAGTCGGGCGGCGCAGGAGCCGACGAAGGCGTAGTCGAAACGCATGTCCCGGATGGCGCGCTCGGCGCTGGCAGGCGTGAACGAGAGGTCGTCGTGACGGACGGTGCCGCCGGGGACGATCACCTGATTGCCCGGCTTGGACGCCAGTGCGGCTGCGGCATGGAGGGATAGGGCGAGTGCGGTCACGCCCCGGCCTGCCAGTTCCCGGGCGACAGCCAGAGCGGTGGTGCCGTTGTCGATCAGCACGCAGTCCCCGGGCTCCACGAGGCCCGCCGCAGCGCCCGCGAGTGCTCGTTTGGTGGGGGCGCGTTCTGCCTGCCGTAGCTCGAAGGGATACCTGGCACCGCGCGATGGCACGGGAGCCGCGCCTCCTCGCACCCGCTGCACGGAACCGCGCTCGGACAGCTCCGCGAGGTCGCGGCGCACGGTGATCGCCGACGCTCCCGTCAGGGTCACGAGGTCCTCGACGCTGCGGAAACCCGAATCCACCGAGGTAATGATCAATTTCTGTCGTTGTGATCGTTGCACGCGATCATTATAGATCGTACGGTCGTTGGATGGTGAACAGTTCGAGAGCTGATCGGCGCAGCACGGTCGGGGTGGGGGTGCTGTTCGCGAGCAACGGGGCGCTGTTCGCGGCGCTGCTGCCCTGGTACCCGCTGCTGACCGGGCGCATGGGGCTGACCGCGACCGAGTTCGGGCTGGTCGTAGCCTCCTTCGCGGTCGGTGCGATCATCTCCTCTGGCCTGCCGCCCCGACTGATCGCCCGCCTTGGCCCGGTGCGGGTGTCGCTGCTGGGAACCGCGGTGCTCGCGGCAGCGGTTGCGGCCGTGGCCTGGGCGCCCACCGGCGGGGCCTTCGCGCTCGCGCTGTTCGTCGCGGGGTTCGTGGACGCGATCGTCGACGTGGCCCAGAACGTGGCCGGGGTGCGGGTGCAGGACGCGGTCGGCCGCCCGATCCTGTCCTCGATGCACGCCCTGTGGAGCCTGGGTGGGGTAGCGAGCGGGGCGCTGTCTACCATGAGTGCGGCCAGCGGTGCCGACGCCCGCCTTCACCTCGCTATCCTCGCCGTCTCGGGAACCGCGCTCGTGGCCCTGGGTGGCTGGCTGATCGGGCCCCTTGCCGACAACTCTCCGTCCGACACCGCCGACGCGGGCCCGTCCGAGGCGGGGCGTCGGCGCTGGCGCTCCGTCGCAGTGCTCGCGCTGCCGCTGGTGGTCGTGGCGATCTGCGGGACGACGGTCGAGGACGTGGCCAACAACTGGGCGGCCCTCTCCGGCGTCCGGCTCGCCGGGCTCGACGCCGCCGTCGCCGGGACCGCGTTCACGGTGACCATCGGGAGCCAGTGCGTCGGACGATTCACCGGCGATCTCATGATCGGACGGTTCGGTGCCGGGCGGGTAGCGCGGATCGGCGGCGGCCTGATCGCACTCGGGGGCGTGCTGATCGTCTCGGCCACGAGCCCGCTGCCGCTGATCGCAGGACTCATCCTAGCCGGGTACGGCTCGGCGACCCTGGTACCGAGCGCCTTCAATGCCGCTGCGCGTCTCCCGGGCATCGGGCAGGGTGGCGGGGTCACCCTCATCAGTTGGCTAATGCGCCTCGGCTTCCTCGCCACCAGCCCGATCATTGGCGTGATCACCGACTCCGCGGGTCTCCGCTGGGGTATGGGGATCCTCATCCTGATCGGAATCACCACCGTGGCGCTGGGCGGAGTCCTCGACCGGCACGGCGCACGATGAGCCAGGATATGCGACTTCCGACGCGTCAGATCCGGCTCGTTGCGGTCGACATGGACGGCACCTTCCTCGACTCGGCCGGCGACTATGACCGGGAGCGGTTCGCCGCCCTTCATGCCAGGCTTCGGCAGCACGGCGTCACGTTCGTCGTGGCCAGCGGAAACCAGTACTGGGCGCTACGCCGCTACTTCACCGACTATCCGGACGTGCTCTACATCGCCGAGAACGGCGCTCTGACCGGCACCACGGACAGGCTGCTGCGCAGCTGTCCGTTCTCGCCCGCCGACGCCGTCGGAGCTGTCGCGGTCGCCGCAAGCCTGCCCTCGGTGTTCACCCTGGTCTGCACGTCGGAGGCGGCGTACGCCCTGCGGTCCAGCCACTCGTGGCACATCGACCGCCTGCGCCGCTACTATGCCCGGATCCGCCTCCTCGACGGCTTCGATGAGGTCCACGAGCCTGTTCTCAAGCTCGCCATCACCTGTCCCCGCGATGCCACCGAGGTCGTGCAAGCGCAGCTCGCCGAGGCCCTGCCGCCGGGCTGCACGCCGACTTCCAGCGGGCACGGGTCGATCGACGTCATCCCGACCGGCGTGAACAAGGGCATAGCGCTGGGCCAGCTCGGAGACCTTCTCGGGGTTCGCCTGGGCGACATGGTCGCATTCGGGGACGGAGGCAACGACCTCGAGATGCTCACGTGCGCGGGCATCGGGGTCTCCATGGCCAATGCGCCCGCTCACGTCCACGAGGCATCGGACCAGACCACCGGCAGCAACGACGAGGCGGGAGTCTTCGCCTGGCTCGAGCGTCATCGACACCTATGGGAAGTGCCGGAACCCCGCGTGTTTCCGACGACCACACGACAGGAGATGCCATGACAGACCGACGCAGCGACGACGAGACCGGCTGGTTCGACCGCTTCCTTCGACGGGCCCTCGAAAAGATCGAGGCAGACGGCCAGTGGTGGCTGCTCGACGACCCGGATGCAGATCGTACGGGAACTTGCCGATGACGCCGAACATCGATGGGGCGTAATCATTGAGGGAGTCTCCAAATCCACTCTCACGCACCATCGGAAAGTGCTCCGCGACGGCGGAGTCATCAACCGGCGGCCCTCGGGCCGAGAGAACCTGCTCTCGCTACGCCGCACGGACCTCGACCAGCGTTTCCCTGGACCGCTCAATAGCATCCTCGCTTGACCCGAACCTCGGTCTTGCGCGTGGGGAGGCAAGCGACGCACTGACCGCCACGACTGCCGTTGGACGAGGCAGCCTTGAGAACGGTCAGTAGACAGCGCGGAATGAGTTGTGCGCGAGTTTCAGCCACTGGTGGCCAGCACACGAACCGTGCATCGTCCGGTGGGGCCGGTGGCATATGACTGCGTGAAGTTCATCATCGTGCGCGACGGCTCTGCGTTCCTGTTCTCCGAATTCGGGCAACAGGTCGTCAAGCCCGGCGATGTCGTGATGCTTGGCGCGAACGTGCTCTGCGGGTCAGAACCCGAGGGCCACATCACGGTGACGACGATCTATGCCGACACGGACTTCTTGCTCGATCAGTTGCGTTGGCAGTACGCGGCGTTCCTCGAAGACCGTCTTGATGCCCAGGGGTTTGCCGAGACGATCTACACCGAGCCCGCGCAGATCCTGCGCCTGGGCGAGGACAGGGCCGGGATGCTGATGCCGTGGCTGGATGAGATGGTCGCGCTGAGCCTCGAGGAGAATCCGGTGCGGCACTATCTGCGGATGCAGGCGCTCTGGTTCCAGGTCGTCTACGTGCTCGCGCCGTTCATCAAGGTGTCGCCTGTCCGTCTTTCACGATCGCAACGCGCGCGCATCCGGCCCACGCTGCCACGCGACCGACGGTTCGCGCCGCTCCGGGCCGAGGTTCGCCACGTCGCTCAACTCCTGCGCGAGCGACCGGAACATCGGTGGTCACTCGATGAACTCGCCGCTGAGGTTCATCTGTCTCCCTCGCGGTTGAGCAGCGTGTTCGTTGAGGCGTATGGGAAGACGCCGCTCGCGTTTCTGACGATGATTCGGGCGGAGAACCTGGCAAGATACTTGCGAGAGACTGACCTCACCGTCGATGCCGCGATGCAGCGGGTGGGCTGGCACTCGCGGAGTCACGCGACCCGGTTGTTCCGTGAGTATGTGGGTGTCACGCCGGGTTATTATCGGCAGATGCGGCGCACCCTCAGCGAGTGAGGGGTGTGCTCGATCTTCCAATTCTGAGCCGCATCATCGAGAACATCGGTGTCCGCTCCCACTGCGTCGGGTTGTGCTGGTAGTCCGGTAGGGACTCGTCGGGTGCTTCGTGAAGCCTGACGGTCACCGTCTCCTTCCCTTGTCCGTCTCGTCTTCTCGTTCCTCCCGACGCACCTCACGGTCGTAGGGTCGCCCCGCTGCGGGGTGACCTCCGGTGGAAAGGAGGTCGGCGATGAATGAGGTACGCGACGCCCGCGCGGCGCACGACCTGATCGCGCAGCGCGCTTCGTCGGTCGCGGCGGTCTTCGCGCGGCTCGACATGGGTCTGCCGTTGCCACTCGTCGCGTCCGAGTTGGCTCGGCTGGGTGTGCCGGTGTTCCCGTGCGTGCCGGGCGGGAAGCGTCCTATCCCTCAGCGCGGCTTCCACGACGCGACCACCGACACCGAGCGGGTGGCGGCGTGGTGGCGGCAGCGGCCTGACGCGAATCTTGCGATCCCGACCGGCGCGGCCTCGGGTGTGGTCGTCGTCGATGTCGACGTGCATGGCGTGAACGGCTATGCCGCGCTCGAACGCGCCTCGGTCTCTGGGTTGCTGTCTGAGCCGTTGGCGGTCGTGACCACGCCGACGGGCGGCAGGCATCTGTACTACCCAGCAGACGTTGAGGGTGAGCAGCGGTCGTGGCAGGCGGGTCGGGTGGGGATCGACTTCCGGGGCGATGGCGGCTACATCATCGCCCCGCCGTCTCTGCGCACGCTCGACGGCCACCGGGTGCCGTACCACGTGGAGACGGTTGCTGATGGCCCGGCGGGGTCGTTGGCGGCGCAGCGGTTGCGGGACTTTCTCGACCCACGCCCGATCTACGCGCCCGTGCCTGCGCCGTCGGGTGGTTGGCCTTTGGATGTTGCTCGTTTGGCGTCGCAGGTCGCGCGCAGGCCGGAGGGTGAACGCAATCTCGGGTTGTTCAAGGCCGCGTGCCGGATGGCCGAGCACGGCCACTCGCCTCACGAGGCGCTTGATGCGCTCGGCCCGGCGGCGGGCCAGTCGGGGCTGGGTGAGCGCGAGATCACCCGAACAGTCACTTCGGCGTATCGGCATGTCAGCACCTACGGGCCGCGCCGCCTCGCCCCGGTACGCGGGGTGGATGCCGGGTTCGCCCGCGACGAACGAATCGTCTCGGTGTCGGCGAGTGGGCGGGGGCTGTGATGAGTGTCCGGCGACCTGCGTGGGGTTGGGCGGTGGTGACCGCTGCGACCGGCACCGTGCTGATCGGGGTCGGCGCGTTCTGGCT
Source organism: Micropruina sp. (assembly GCF_047602085.1). Lineage (GTDB taxonomy): Bacteria > Actinomycetota > Actinomycetes > Propionibacteriales > Propionibacteriaceae > Micropruina. The sequence goes on along the minus strand of NZ_JASGID010000002.1, from coordinate 141,123 downwards.
CTCGTTCATGGCCCTTGCTGATCTCGCTGGGCGTTCGGGGATCACGGCGAGGCAGGCGTGGATCTGGCCGCTGCTGGTCGACGGGCTGATCGTGGTCTCCACGATCGCAGTCGTCGCCCTCGATGGACGCGCTGGTGCGTGGTATCCGTGGGCGCTGCTGATCTGCGGGGCGCTGGTGTCGGTGGCTGCGAACGCGCTGCACGCGATCGTCGCAGCCGATGCCAGTGTGCCCGCGATGCTCGCTGCGACGGTCGCGGCGGTTCCGCCGCTGGTGCTGCTGGCCAGCACGCATCTCACGGTCGTCCTCACCCGCTCGACCACGACACCGCCTCGCGTGCCGCACCCAGCGGGCGAGCTGATGACCGTGACCGCACTCGCTCCTACAGGCGTGTCCGACACCGAACCAGATGCCGCACCGGATGCCGAAGCGGTGGTGGGTCGGCGTGAGCGGGCGGTGCGGCTGCGGGAGGCCGGCTGGTCGAACAAGGCCATCGCCGACGAGCTCGGCGTGCACTCCTCGACGGTGGGCCGCTGGTTCACCCCGCCGGTCGAGGAACCGGAAACCACCACAGGAATGGAGACGACATCATGAACACCGACCGAGACGAGCAGACGCAAGGGTACGACGACTGGCGCGTCGAGCAGGTGCCCGAACCGGACATGCCCGAAGACCGCAGCGAGGTTCGACAGGTTCCCGAGGCGGTCGCCGCTGCCGACGTGACCCAACGCAAGAACACCACGGTCGAGGCCGTCGCGTCTGACGAGATCACCGAAGCCACGGGAGCGGAGGCAGCCGAGGTCGAGCGGAAACTTCAGGGGCATCGGGCGCGAGGTATCGAGTGGGTGCGGCCCACCGATCTGATCGCCCGCAACTCCGCGTCGCTTGCCGGGCGCGGCATCGACCTCGAGGTCGAGATGGCCCGCCGCTCACGGGCACAGGTGGTGGGTGGGCTGCGGAACGTCGGCGACCGGGCGAGGCGGTTGTCGCCGGTATCGGCGTTCGGGCATGGTGCGCGGCATCACGCGCCGACGAGGGCTGCGGTCGGGAAGTCGTGAAGCGGTGAACCGCCATGCTGACACCTCTCGGAACCTCCGACCTCCGCCACCAGGTTGGTGCGCGGTGTGCACCTTTCCGCCAGGAGGTGCCCACCATGACCAACCACACGCCGCACGATGCGGCAGAGGATTTCACTCGCAGCGAGGGCTTGCGTGCCCTGCTGAACCGGCTGCACGAGAGCGGCCCCGGCGCGTGGCAGTCCGATCCGGTTGCCGCCGACCTGATGGCCTATGCCGCCGAGAAGTACGGGGCGCTGGCCCGCAAACACGGCCTCGACCCCTGGGAAGCAGCCAGTGCCGCGTTTGATGTGATGCGCAGCAAGGCTGCGCGCACCGCGCACGATCCGTGGGGTGTAGTGACGCACGCGGTGCGGATCACCTGCATCGCTGAGGAACGCGGGCAGGGCCTGTTGTGCTCGGTACATCAGGCCCGCCGCCCGCACTACTCCGCGTTCCACGACGCAGAACGGCTGTCGGATCGTGAGAACCCGCTGACCGACTATCACTCGGCGTTCCACGTCACCGACCCCGACCCGACCAGCGCCGACGAACCAGCCAGCGCGACGGCGTGCTGCACCGCAGGCTCGGCGACCGAAGACGCCATCGCACTGTTCACCCTGCTGGGCTGGCCTGCGCACATTGCCCGCGCCGGGGTGGAGCACATCTGTCAGGCCCTCGCCCGGTCGGGCAGTCGCCACAGCGCATTCGAGGCGCTGCGTCGCGACAAGCACGCCCGCGCCCTCCTCGATGTCGATGCGACGGCGTGGCAGGCGTTGCTGAAAGCGTTGCTCGGGCATCCCAGCCCGGCGTACGCCGCGACCGCTGCCGGGCGCGGCATCCTGCTCCGGTTGCTGATCGGTGAGAGCCTGCGCGCGCTGCTACGCGACGACGACCTCGTGTTGATGATCTCGCTCGCGGCCCCGCAGGCTGGGGGCCGGTCATGAGCAGGAACACCGGGCACATCGAACTGGACCGCACCGTCGACTCGATCATCGTCGGCAACCGGCACCGCGCCGACTTGGGCGACCTGGCCCCGTTGGCGGAGTCGATCGGCCGTGATGGTCTGCTGCAACCGTTGACGGTCACGATCGACGGGGTGCTGGTGTGCGGGGCGCGACGGTTGGCGGCGATCAAGCTGCTCGGCTGGCGCACGGTGAGCGTGTGGGTGCGGTCGGGGATCTCGGGAAGGCTCGGGCACCTGTTGGCTGAGCAAGACGACAACGTGCTCCACAAAGAACTCACCCCAGTCGAAGCCGCTGCGCTCTATCGGGAACTGCGAACCCTGATGGCCGAGGATGCTTCCCGCAGGCAGGCCGCGACACGCTTCAGCACACGGAATCAGCCCGGGAACGACGGTGTGGGAAATTTTCCCGCACCGTCAGAATCCGCAGGAGCCGAACCGGCAGGAACTGAACCGGTGGGTCGGGCCAGTGAGCAGGCCGCCGCGATGATTCCCGGCGGGGTGTCGTACAAGACGCTCGACAAGATCGACTACCTGCGGCAGGTCGCCGAGAACCCCGCCTGGCCCGAGGGCGTGCGTGGTGATGCTGCTGCCGAACTGGAACGCATCGACTCGGGTGCCCCGGTGCATCCCGGCTTCGAACGCATCCGCGCCGCCGTCACCGAAGCCACCGCCGAGGGCGAGAACCTGGAGACGCTCGCGCAGCAGGCCATCACCCGCGCACAGACCGCACAGACCGCACAGACCAAGCCCACTCCCACCGATTCACCGCGTGAGGCGGAGCCTGCCCGGTGGCCGGTGCGCGCGTTCGTCGCGACCTGGGGCGAGTTGGCCGACTGGTGGACCCACTACGACGCCGAGGCGCTGGCGGGCGATCTCACCGATGAGCAGATCGACTCGTTCTTCGCCACCGTCGACGGCACCGGCACCTTCGCGGACGAGCTGCGCACCGCCCGGCAGGAACTCGCCCACCCGCGCAGGCATCTGCGGGCGCTCTGAACCCCTCCGCAGGGTGCATGGTGCCGGGCGGTGCACCTGGGGTCATGAAGACAACCGATGATCCTGCCCGTGCCCGCCGTCGACTGATCGCTCTGGTCGGTGCCGGGGTCGTGTTCCTGATCCTGGCCGGGATCGGCGTCTACGGCCTGGCGACCGGCCCGAACGACGCCACTCCGCGACCCGACGGCCCGACGTCGCCGAGCACCCTCGACCCGGTGCGGCCGGCAACGCCGCGCCTGCCGCACATCACAGCATCGACCGACCCGGAAGTGTTCGCACGCGAGGTCGCAGATGCGCTGTTCACCTGGGACACGACCACCGGGTTCCTGCCGTTGGATTACACCGCCGTGCTGCTGGATGCGGGAGACCCGACCGGGACCGAACTGGCGGGGCTGGCCTCCGATGTCGCCACCTACCTCCCGTCGCGTGCCGCGTGGATCGAGCTGCGTCACTACAGCACCACTCAGCACCTGACCATCACCGATGCGTCGGTGCCCGAGCAGTGGGCGCAAGCGGTCGAGCAGGCGAGGCCCTGTCAACTCCCGGTCGGAGCGACCGCGATCACGATCGACGGCACCCGGCACCGCACCGGCCTCTGGAACGACGAACCCGTGACTTCTGAGCATCCGGTGGCGTTCACGATCTTCCTCGTCTGCCCACCCGACGATTCGTCCACCAACACCGCGACGGGCCAGCCCACACCAACGGCAGCGGCGCCGTCGTGTTACCTGCTGCGCCTGTCGATGCTCGACCAGCCACTGCGCTGAAACAGGAGGACACGACCGTGAAGAAGACTGTCATCGCGCTCTCACTGCTGCTCCTGCTCGGCCCATTCATGGGCCTGCTAGCCATCGGAGTGCTGATGAACCCCGCCGCGAACGCCGCCTGCACCATCGGCAGCACCAGTATCACCGTCGGGAACGTCCCCGACTCGTTGACCGCGACCACCGTCAACGGCGAGACGATCACGCTGAACCGGCAGCAACTCACCCATGCCGCCACCATCATCGACGTGGGTTCCGGCATCGACGGGGTGGGCCGCGATGGCATCCAGATCGCGCTCATGGCCGCGCTGACTGAATCCACCCTGCGAATGCTGTCGAACACGTCGGCCTACCCCGAGTCCGCCGACTATCCGAACGATGGTGACGGCGGCGACCATGACTCGCTGGGGTTGTTCCAGATGCGCCCGCAGTCGGGGTGGGGAACGGTCGCCGACCTGATGGACTCCACCTATCAGGCCCGCGCGTTCTACGGCGGGCCGGACGGCCCCAACTACCCGAGCCCCAGGGGTCTGCTCGACATTCCCGGCTGGCAGCAGATGGGCAAAGGCGAGGCCGCGCAAGCCGTCGAAGTGTCGGCCTACCCCGACCGGTACAACAACTACGAGCCGGTCGCGCTGACCATCCTGGACGCTCTCACCGGCTCCGGCGGTCCTGCCACGGTTGCCTCCGGCGTGGTGCCGGTCGCGGTCATCTCGGAGATGTCGGAGACCTCGCGGGTGGTGTTCCCGCTGCCGGAGGGCACCTGGGTCGCGACCGACCCGTTCGGGCCACGCACTCACCCGATCACCGGGGAGCAGAGCTTCCACACCGGCGCGGACTTCGCCGCCCCGGACGGCACCCCGATCCTCGCCGCCGCCGACGGCACGGTCACCGTCGCGGAGTTCTCCGGCGGCTACGGCGGGCTGGTCGTCATCGAGCACACGATCGGCGGGCGCACGGTCGCCACCGCGTACGCGCACAGTTGGCAAAACGGTATCCACGTCTCCGTGGGCGACCAAGTGCGCGCCGGGCAGCACATCGCCGATGTCGGCTCCAGCGGCATGTCCACCGGCCCGCACCTGCACTTCGAGGTCCGAGACGGCGGCACCAACGGCGAACAGATCGACCCCGCCGCGTGGCTGAACGAGCACGATGCCGCCGACCTTGCCGAGGCCACCAGCGGTGGCCCGTCGCAAGGCTGCACGAGCGCGGATGCCGTGTTCTTCCCGAACACCGGGATCGACCCGCCCGTCAAGAACCCGGACGGGACATGGCCGCCCGAGTCGTGCACCGAGCCCGACCCGACCCAGCCCGGCAGGCAGGGCGCGTGCGTCACCCCGCGTACCGAGCGCCTGGTGCAGCAGATCGAGGCCATGCAGGTCGGACACAACGGGATCTCCTGCTGGGACCCGCACGCCTGGAACCCGACCAGCGATCACCCGAAAGGCAAAGCCTGCGATGTGACGTTCGGGGCTATCGGCCAGTTCGCCACCGGTGCCGACAAAGAGAACGGCGACCGGCTCGCCGAGTGGCTGGTCAGCAACGCCGACACCTGGGGTGTCTCCTACGTCATCTGGCAGGGCCGCATCTGGACGGCATCCCGCGCCGACGAGGGCTGGCGAACCTACACCGGCGGCGGAATCTACGACGTCACCGACGCGACGGGCGGTCACTTCGACCACGCCCATATTTCGGTCGAATAGCGGGGTGGATGTCATGGATGTGTTTCCCGACTTCGACGGCCTGGCGGGCATCGGCGACCTGAAAGAGGTCGTCGGGGCGCTGCTGATGTTCGCGCTCGCGATCGCGGTGCTGATGCTGGTCGTCTCGGCGATCATCTGGGCTGTCGCGGCATCCCACGGCAACTACGCCACCGCCTCCAAAGGCCGTGTCGGGGTACTGGTCGCCCTCGGCGGCGCAGTCCTGGCCGGGGCCGGGGTCGCGTGGATGAACTGGCTCATCGGCATCGGCCAGCACCTCTGACCCGGCCCCGCTCTGAAGCGCCCACCCCCGCCGCACGGGGTGGGCGCTTTTTCGTGTGTGGCGCGGGGTGCACCTGAGGGCAGAACCATCCGCCATCAAGTGAAGGAGAACTGCCGTGATCGACATCGACCCCAACTCCAGCGGCTTGCCGGGCATCGAGCAGCTGCGCATCATCGTCGGCGCAGTGATGACCGTCGGCCTGATCCTCAGCGTGCTGGCCCTGATCGTCTCGGCGATCATCTGGGCCTACGGCTCCAACTCGTCCAACCCCCACCTGGCCAGTCGCGGGAAGATCGGCGTTCTCGTGTCCTGCGGTGCCGCCATCGTCTGTGGCGCGTCGGTGACGCTCATCAACTTCTTCTGGGGCGTCGGCCAAGCCGTCTGACCCCACCCGTCAACAACTCCGATCTGCAAGGAGGCTCGTGATGGGCGTGTGTGATGTCCCCGTCATCTCTACTGTCTGCGACACCGCCGGTGAAGCCGCCGCGTCGCTGATCTCGGCACCATTCGACTGGCTCGCATCAGCGATGGGTGCAGCCGCCGGCTGGATGTTCGAGGCCGTGTGGACGGTGTTCGACACCACCACGATGGTCGACGTCACCGGCGGCGAGTACGTCGGCGTCTACAACCTGATCTTCGGCATCGCCGTGTTCGTGATGCTGGTGTTCTTCTGCCTGCAACTGATCACCGGCATGATCCGCCGAGAACCCGCCGCGCTCTCCCGCGCAGCCCTCGGGCTGGCCAAGAGCGTGCTCGGCTCCTTCGTGGTCATCACCCTCACCGCCCTGCTGCTGGAAATCACCGACCAACTCTCGGTCGGCATCATCCAAGCCGGAGGCGAAACCACCGCCACGATGGGCGACAAGATCGCTCTCCTGGTTGCAGGGCTGACCGCGTTGAACATCGGCGCGCCCGGTGTCGGTGCGATCCTCACCATCTTCCTCGCCTCCCTGGCGATTGCGGCGGCTGCGATCGTGTGGCTGTCGCTGCTGATCCGCAAAGCGCTGCTGCTGGTCGCGGTGGTGCTGGCACCGTTCGCGTTCTCCGGCGCGTCGTGGGATGCCACACGCGGCTGGATCTCCAAGTGGGCGATGTTCGTGATCGCGCTCGTGCTGTCCAAGCTGGTGCTCGTCGTGATCTTGCTGGTCGCGGTCACCCAGGTGTCGGCCCCGATCGACGCCGACCTGTCGAACATCGCCGACCCCCTCGCCGGGGTCGTGCTGATGGCACTGGCCGGGTTCGCCCCCTACATGACCTACCGGTTCTTGTCGTTCATCGGGTTCGACCTCTACAACTCGATGGGCACCGAACAGGAAGCCAAGAACGCACTCAACCGACCCATCCCCACCCCGGGCAAACCACAAGGCGGCGACCCGAAGAAAGTCCTCGACGCAGGCACCGGGGGCAACAACACCTCCGGCAGTGGCGGTGCGGGCGGCGGCTCGAACGTCAAGCCCGCCCCTTCGGCATCATCGGCAGGCAGCGCAGGCGCGGGCGGTGCTGGCAGCGGCGGATCTACCACCGGGGCCGGGGCCGGTGCGGGTGGTGCGGCAGTGGCTGGGCCGGTCGCCGCCGGAGTCGTCGCAGGGGCAACCGTGGTCACAGCCGCCGCGACCGCCGGACCGAAAGCGGGCCACGCGCTCGCCGACCAAGCCGACCACGCCGCGAGCGGTGCCGACCAGTCCGGGTCTGCCCCGCCCGCTCCGCACGCACCGCCACCCTCACAGCCACTGCCGAGAACCCCGAACAGCACCCCGAGTGCACCGTCCCAGCCGAGCAAGGAGTGACCCGTCATGCCCAGCACTGACACAGCCCACGAGCACGGCGGCGAGCTGGTGCCCGTGAAGTTCTCCCGCCTCACCAGGCGCGGCATCCTGCTCGGCTTGTCGCTGTCGCAACTGATCACCCTTGGTGTCGGCGGGGCGAGCCTGGTGTTCGCGTTCTACGGCGGCGGCGGTGCCCTGTTCCTCATCACCGCACCCGTCTGGGTGATCGCTGCCGCGATCACCTGGATACCCATCGGGGGTCGCCCGATGGTGGATTGGCTGCCGGTGGCGTGCTGGTGGCTGTGGCGCGGCACCGGTGGGCAACTGGCCTACCGGCGCAGGATCGTCACCCCACGCCCGGCGGGAACCCTTGCACTGCCCGGCGACATGGCCAGGTTGCGTGAATACACCGACCCCGAGACCGGGGCCGGGATGGTGCACGACCCGACCGGGGCGACCCTCACCGTCGTCACCGAGATCACCCATCCCGCGTTCGTGCTGCTCGACCCCGGCGAACAGGAACGCCGCGTGACCGCCTGGGGCCGCGTGCTGGCGACCGTGTGCCGCTCCGGCAGGATCGCGACTCTGCAAGTGCTGGAGCGCACCCTGCCGGACTCCGGGCAAGGGCTGGCGGAGTGGTGGGCCGCGCACGGCACCGCTGACGGCTCGTGGGCCGCGACGACCTATCAGGAGCTGATCGACCGGGCCGGGCCTGCCGGGGAACGCCACGCGACCACGCTGAGCCTGTCATTGGACATGCGTGCAGCGGCACGGCAGATTCGCACCGCTGGCGGCGGCATCAAGGGCGCAGCGAACGTGCTGCGCCAAGAGATGGGCACCCTGTCGGCGGCGCTACGGTCGGCAGACCTGACCAGCAAGGGCTGGCTCACCCCTGGACAGATCGCGGTCATCCTGCGCTCGGCGTATGACCCCGCAATCGCCGCGACGCTGGAACGCCACGGCGACCTCGGGCACGACCTCGCCACCGCAGGCCCGGTCGCGGTCACCGAGTCGTGGGGGCATCTGCGCAGCGACTCCGCCTACCACTGTGTGGTGTGGATTTCGGAGTGGCCGCGCTCGATGGTGCATCCAGGGTTCCTGTCACCGGTGCTGCTGTCCAGCGGTATCCACCGCAGTTTCTCGTTGATCTGCACGCCGCTGCGCACCGATCAGGCCGCCCGCGACATTCGCCGCAAGAAGACCGAGTACATCAGCGACGCCGCCCAGCGTGCCCGCATCGGTCAGATCGAAGACGCCTCACAGACCGCCGAATACCACGACGTGCTCCAACAGGAAGCCGACCTGACCGCCGGACACGGAGTGCTGCGCTACACCGGCCTGATCTCCATCTCAGCCGACTCCCTACCCGAACTGGAAGCGGCGGTCGCGGCGATCGAGCAGGCCGCCATCCAAGCCTCCTGCGAGACCCGCACCCTCGTCGGCCAGCAAGCACAAGCGTTCACCGCCGCCGCACTGCCCCTGTGCCGAAAAGTGTGAAAGCTGGGGCAGAGTCCGGCCCGGTGCCGCAGCGAGTGTGTGCTACAGGAGGAAAGCGCCGGTCAGGCTCACGAGCGCGAGTACGAGCATTCCCAGGCAGTTGATCCAGAACGACTGCCGGAGGAATCGTGCCCTGATATGAGCTGCGCAAGCGCACAGGAAGTAGACGACGACGCCGACGTTCGCCGCAAGGCCGACGCCTGGAACCCACATCCCGACAATGAGCCCAGCGACCGCGAGGGTCTTGATGACGATGAGGGTCCACCACCAGTCGCGGGGGAACCGGACTCCGTCAAGGCAGTCGCGGATGAACATTGGGGGCCGGATCGACGCGACTGCGTCGAAGAGCAGAGCCCCGGCGAGAAGGGCTGGTAGCCACCAGGGGTCTGGGATCAGGTTCACGGGCGAATCTCCTGTCTCGTGCAGATCGCTTCGACGACTTTGCGAATGCTCTGTTTGAGTGAGTCCGGATCGGTGTCGTTGCTCGGGGACCAGCTGAAGAGTCGACCGATGTAGGCGAAGTAGACAGCGCGCGCCGAAGCTGAAACGCCACTGCTGTTGCCGTGGTCGAGCACCGCTTCTATCTCCGCGATCAGCGTCTGTGACAGCTCGGTGAAGGCGGTCGGCTCGTTCTCACCTGCGACGAGGATCGAAGCGTAGGAACGCGCGAGGCGTGGGTTGCGCGTGAAGAGGTCAACGAACGGATCAAGGAGGGCCGCGATCTGATCAACGACTCCGACTGCGAGGACCGGTGTGTCGGCGCGGCGCTCGTGAATCTCGTTGATTTGGTGATCCAAGGTGGCGAGCAAAAGTCCGTTCTTGTCCCCGACGGACATGACGGTTCCGATGCTCAGACCGCAGGCGGTGGCGATGTCACGGATGGTCGTCTCAGTGAACCCCTTCGCCTCGAACAGTTCAGCAGCTGTGTGGAGCACGGTCGCCACTGTCTCTTGCCGCTGCTGGTCGCGTATCGTCACCACAGTCACCTCCTGAACATGTTCGGTGAACATGTTCATTATAGCAGGAGTGTGGTCGTGCCCGCCCGACGGACAAACCCGGACCAGTGCCATGAGATCGCTGTTCCGCGAAGCGCTCCGCTCGGTTCTTGCGAGCGCACCTCCCTGACACACGATGCCAGGAGGCCGACCATGCCCACGTTCAACGACCCGACCGCCGACGCTGCCGAAGCCCGTCAAGCGTTGCGGGGTCTCGCACACGCCACCCGCCGCATCACCGACCCCGACCTGCTGTACGGCATCGTCGGGGAACTGCTCGCCGCGACCCGCTCCCTGGAACAGTCGCTCATCCAACTCGGCGGAACCAGCCTCACCCACCAAGACCGCGCCGCGCACGACGACGGCGACCGGAACCTCGGCGCTGCCGACGCTTGGGCCGCAGCCGACGCACTCCAGCAGGCCGCACGGCACGTCAGTGCGGCCGAGACGTTCCTGGATCAGACCTCCCAGCATCTGGGCCGGATCGCCTGGCATCCCTCACCACGGCAATGGGTGAGCGTCGTGTTCTTGCAGGGCGAGAACGCCGACCGGGTGCTCGACCTGATCGACCGTGACGGCACCGACACTGCGATCGAGCATCTGCGCGGCTTCGACGACGGCGAGGACACCACCAGCACGGCGCTCGCTGACGGCCACGTCTACGACACGCTGCCCACCGGCGCGAACGACCGGCAGGCCACGGCAGGCGAGTACGCACTGATCTACAGTCACACGCTCGGGCACGTCGCCCTCTACCGCGCCCACACCCCACCGGGCGGCACCCCGACCGATGCCGAGGCGGTGCGGCGGGCGCTGGAGGCGCGCCGTGACCGGGTGCGTGGCGACGGGTCATGGTTCACCCCTGACCGGATCACCGATATCAAACGCAACCGGGGGCTGGGACGATGAGCCGCACCGAGGAGGAGAAACTGCACGCCTCGGTGCTCGTCGCACCCGCGAAAGAGCGGCGACGCTACCGCAAACAGCGCCGCCAGGCCGCCACCCAGCTGCACCGCGAACAACGTCAGCAGCGGATGGATCAGGCCAAAGCCCACGCCGATGCAGACAAGGCCGAGCGCGCCGCACGCCAGTACCTGCCCGGTTCTGGGGAGCCTGGCCCGTCGATGCTGCGCACACCGGGCCGTCTGCATCTGCCGCGCCACCAGGACACGAGCGCCACCTTGTCGGGGGCGTACCCGTTCATCGCCGAGGGCGGACTCGGCAGCCGTGGCGTGTTCGTCGGCCAAGATCTCTACTCCGGCGGCTCGTTCGTGTACGACCCGTGGGTGCTGTACGCCAACGGGGTCATCACCGCACCGAACGTCGTCCTGGCAGGGATCGTCGGCTCCGGCAAATCCTCCCTCGCCAAGAGCCTCTACACCCGCAGCCTGCCGTTCGGGCGGCGCGTGTACGTGCCGGGCGACCCGAAAGGCGAACACACCGCCGTCGCCGAAGCCGTCGGCGGGCGCGCCATCGCGCTCGGACACGGCATGACCAACCGGCTCAACCCGCTCGATGAGGGCTACCGGCCCTCCCACTTCACCGACACCGAATGGGACAGCACCGTCACCGCGCGTCGCCGCGACCTCATCGGCGCACTGGCCGAAGTCGTCCTGGGCCGTGCCCTCACCCCGCTGGAACACACCGCGATCGACACCGCACTAGGCGCAACCGTGCGGGAGAACACGGTGCCGATCCTGCCGATGGTCGTCGACCACATCCTCGCCCCCACAGACGACCCCGACGGGCGACTCACCGAAGACGGGCGCATCGTCGGACACGCCCTGCGGCGGCTGGTCGCCGGAGACCTCGCCGGACTGTTCGACGGCCCCTCGACCGTGCAGTTCGACCCGACACTGCCGATGATCAGCCTCGACCTGTCACGGGTGACAGAGAACTCCACCCTCATCAGCGCGCTCATGACGTGCTGCTCGGCATGGATGGAATCGGCGCTGCTCGACCCGGCAGGCGGGCAACGCTGGGTCGTGTACGACGAAGCGTGGCGGCTCATGTCGCACCCGTCGCTACTGAAACGGATGGACGCGCACTGGCGACTCGCCCGCCATTACGGCATCGCGAACATGCTGATCTTCCACAAGCTCACCGACCTGGAAAACGTCGGAGATCAAGGATCAGCGATGCGCTCACTCGCCCACAGCCTGCTCGCCAACGCAGAAACCCGGATCATCTACCGGCAGGAATCCGACCAGCTCGGCGTCACCGCCAAAGCCCTCGGCCTGACCAGCACCGAACGCACACTGTTGCCCTCACTCGGCGTCGGGCAAGGCCTGTGGCGCATCAAAGAACGCAGCTTCGTCGTCCAGGCACAACTGCACCCCGCCGAAATGGGACTCTTCGAAACAGGGTTCCGGGCACGGGGTCTGGCTCCCGGCACCCCCTGAGCCACGGGTGCGCCCGGCGGTGCACCTGGTGGGCATGACACAACACTCAGCATCCGCGTTCACCCGTCCTTCGGCTCCGCCCTACGAGATCGAAGGGCGCATGTTCGAGCCTGGCGAGACCGTCGGTGTCGCCATCCTGCTTCGTAGCGTCGAGGCCGACCGGTACGGCGAGGTTCACGCAACCATCACTGCCGCCGACCTCCCGTCGCGTTGGGAAGCCGTGGTGCTCGTCGGATACGACACCGGAACACTCAACTACGAAGACCCCCGCTGAAGCGCCGGGCGTGGTGGTGGTGGGCGCACCTGATGGCATGAGAAAGCCACCAGACCATGTTCCTGTTCTCTCGCCGGTGTCGATGCCGGTGATCCGCTTCGACGTGCATGACGACGGCACGATGAGCGTCACCGTCGACGGGGAACCCCTCGCCCCGCCGGTCGCCGAGGGTGCGTGGCGGCGTGGGTCGTTCTCTCGGATCGTCGATCAGGTCACCGGTGAGCGGATGATCCCGGCACGGGTCGAAGTCACCGAGGCCGATGGCACCATCTTCACCGACATCATCCCCGCCCGCCCCCGCACCACTATCCCTGCACCGGTGGCGTTGGAGGCGGCACCTGCCGTGACGCCACGATTCGTGGAGGTGAGCGGGGAGGGATTCGTGCCCGGTGAGGACGTCGCGGTGTGCCGCATCATCCGACACACCGACGCCGCCCACACGGGCACCGCCCGCGCGCTGATCGACCTGGCCCGCGACCATCTCGACCTCGGCGGCGAGGTGGTGCTCGTGGGCCGGGTGTCGGGCACGTTCGTCGTAAGGGGCCTGTCGTGAGCAGTCCGGCACCGGGCAGGCAGACCGGTGCTCTCGGTGACGAGCTGACCAACGCCGCCATGATCGGCCTGATCGGGGTGTTCGCGCTCGCACTCCTGCTGCGCGGTGCCGGGTCGGTGGCGGCGTTCCTCACCGGCACCGCCCAGCCCGAAGCAGGCCCCGCCGCCGGTGTGGGCGTGTTGTTCAATCCCGGCGACCCCGGGGCTGCGCTGGAGGCCGAAGGGTTGAGCGTCGTCGCCTACTGGATCGTTGTCGTCGTTCTGATCGCTGCGCTGGGGGCGGCGATCACCGGGGTGTGGATGTTGCTGCGCCGTCAGTCACACCGCAGTGCCCGTGACCCGCACCGGCTCGTCGGCATCGCCACGAAACAGGATGTCACTCAGGCTGCGTCGACCAAGGCGCTGCTGGGGCGGGCTGCGAACCTGCGTCCCTCGCTGGAACGTCCGGCACCTGCCGATGTGGGCTACCGGCTCGGTGCTTCTCAGGGGCGGGAGGTGTGGGCTTCGGTGGAGGACTCGATTCTGCTGATCGGCCCACCACGCTCGGGTAAGGGCCTGCACATTGTGATCCCGTCGATTCTGGATGCGCCCGGCTCGGTCGTGGTGACCTCGACCCGCCCCGACAACCTGACCGCGACGCTGCGCGCCCGGCAGCGGATCGGCCCGGCGGCAGTGTTCGACCCGCAGCATCTGGCCGAGGGCATCCCCGCCGGGCTGCGCTGGTCACCGATCCGGGGGTGTGAAGACCCGTTGACGGCGATGATCCGCGCGACCGGTCTCGCCAGTGCGACCGGTTTGACCTCGGGCGGGGTGGAGGGCGGCGGGTTCTGGGAGGGCAAGACCCGCTCCGCCCTGCAAGCCCTGCTGCACGCGGCCGCGATCGACCACCGGCCACCATCGGAGTTGTTCCGGTGGACGCTCGACCCGACCGCCGCCGCCGATGCGGTGGCGATCTTGACCAACAGTCCGCTCGCTGCGGGCGGCTGGGCTGAGTCGTTGGAGGCGATGATCGACTCCGACCCCCGTACCCGTGATTCGATCTGGCAGGGCGTGTCGCTGTCGCTGTCGGCGCTGGCCGATCCGCGCGTGCTCGATGCGGTCTCACCGGGTGAGGGTGAAGACTTCGACCCGGAGAGATTCATCCGATCGCGCGGCACCCTGTACCTGCTCGCCACCGGTGCAGGCGCGGGCGCGAGTGCCGCGCTCGTGGCGGCGTTCGTGGAAGACCTCGTCGAAGCCGCCCGGCGGATCGCGGCGCGCTCACCGGGCGCACGCCTGGACCCGCCCCTGCTGCTCGCTCTGGATGAGATCGCGAACCTCAGCCCGCTGCCGAGCCTGCCGACCCTGATGGCTGAAGGCGGTGGCACCGGGATCACGACGATGCCGGTGCTCCAGTCGCTCGCCCAAGCGCGGGATCGGTGGAGCGAGAACCAAGCGAACGCGATCTGGGATGCGGCGATCACCAAGATCATCCTCGGCGGCGCATCCAACTCCCGCGACCTGCAAGACCTCTCCGCGTTGATCGGGGAACGCGACGAGTTCACCGACAGTGTGACCCTCGGCGATCACGGCACCCGCTCGAATCAACGCTCGATCCGCCGGGTGCCGATCATGCCGCCCGACCGCATCCGCACCCTCCCGTTCGGCACCGCCGTCACCCTGCTGCGCTCCGCGCCGCCGATCATCACCGACCTGCGCGCATGGCCGACAAGACCCGACGGTGACCGGCTGGGGGCCGACCGGGCCGAGATCGAGGGACTGCTGGAACGAGGCACGCATGGCACCTGAACCGCACCTTCCTCCAGCCCCCGACGGCACCGTGGCGTCGTGGGCAGCAACGACGGCACGAGTGTGGTGGAGGTGATCGCTGATGGCCAGACGCAGGAGCCGGACAGCACCGCCCGGTCAGCTCGAGTTCGACCTGTGGGGGCTGGCCGAGCAGACCGCCGACGAGCAGATCACCACAACCACCGAAACAGCAACGACACCGGGGGTGGAGGGAGAAGAACGTGAACAAGTACGGGGCGCAGGCGATGCGGCATTGGAAGACCCACGCGCCACAGAGGTACCAGAGCCTCGACGACCCGATCCGGTTCTTCACCGATCTGGGCCGGGAGGCGCAGGGCCAGATCACCGAGCTGGCACGGCAGATCGAGACGAACCGCGCCGGGGTGCTGGCCAGGACGTCCTCTTCGAGGGAGACTTATCTCACGGACGTGGCACGCCGGATGACGGCGCTACGGATAGCGGAGGAGGTCGTGATGCAGCAACTCGCCTGGGTCACCGATCCGAGCCTGCCGCTGGACGAGGCCCGTCAGGAGTGGAACCAGACCTCCCCGAACGACGAGAACCTGATCATGTGGGCCGAGCGGATGCAGGACGCCCCCGACCTGATGCCCTCGACGGTCGATCTGGAGCAGAAAGCGAAAGACTGGGCCGTGCCGACCTGGTTCTTGGAGGGCCTGGTCGACGCGGAGATCCCGCGCCAGTACCTGAACGAGCACCAGCCTCTGCTGGCGGAGGCGGCGACGATCCGCTTCCTGCGCGAAGTCCACTAACACCCACCAATGACGACACTGCCACCGGCCCGGAGTCGGAGCCTGCCTCTACGCCGGTGGTGCGGTTCGTGCCCGCGACGCACGACGACCTGGCCCCGTCGGGTGCGAAGGCCCGCTTCCGGGCGAATATCGCCGCGATCGAGACCGCCCGCCTGCTGATCGCGCACGAACGCCCGGCGACGGTCGAGGAGCAGCAGAAGCTTGCGCGCTGGTCGAGCTGGGGCGCGGTGCCGGACGTGTTCGATAAGTCCAAGACCGACTGGGTAACCGAGCGGGAGCAGCTGCGGAGTCTGCTGGCCCCGGTCGAGTGGGATGCTGCCGCGCGTACGACGATCAACGCGCACTACACCGACCCGTTGATCGTCCGGCAGATGTGGCGGGCCGTGACCGCGCTCGGCTTCGACGGCGGGCAGGTGCTCGAACCTGGCTCCGGGTTGGGCACGTTCCTCGGCATGGCCCCCGAGGCCGCGCGGATGACAGGGGTGGAACTCGACCCGGTGACCGCGCAGATCAGCCGTGCCCTGTATCCGCACGCCGAGGTGCGGGCAGAGTCGTTCGCCGACACCCGCCTACCCGAAGGCATGTTTGATGCGGCGATCGGGAATGTGCCGTTCTCGGATGTGACCTTGCACGACCCGGTGCACAACCCGACCCGGCAGTCGATGCACAACCACTTCATCCTCAAATCGCTGCGCCTTGTCCGGCCTGGCGGGATGGTCGCGGTGCTGACCTCGCAGTACACGATGGATGCGCAGAACCCCGGCGCGCGCCGCGAGATGGCGATGCTCGCCGACCTCGTGGGCGCGATCCGGCTGCCCGCCGGGGCACACCGGCGCACGGCAGGCACTGATGTGGTGACCGATCTGCTGATCCTGCGCCGCCGCGACGACGACCAACCCCCGACCAGTGATGACCTGTGGGAGATGGTCACCCCGATCAGCTCGGACGGACACCACGCGAAGATCAACGCCTACTTCGACCACCACCCCGAGCATGTCCTGGGCACCCTGGGCATCCGGCAGAACATGTACGGCACGCCCACGGTCACCGTCGACGGGAACCTCGACCGGCTGGAGGCAGACCTGGCTGATGTGCTCGACCAGATCACCTTCACGGCCCGCCGCACCGGGCTAACGTTCACCGCGCCCACGGCGGAACATCACGCCAGGCAGGCCGCGCGGGTGCCGTCACCGCCGCAGTTATGGGACGGCAGCATCATCGCCACCGATGCCGGGTTCGGCACCGTCGTCCAGGGTGCTGTCGAGCCGTTGGAGGTGCCGAAGTCGGCGGGGCCGGAGTTGCGTGCCCTGCTGGGGTTGCGCGACGGCGCGCACCGGCTGCTCGACCTGGAGGCCGCGACCGTTGATGACACCGACGAGATCAACCAGGCGCGCGAGGGCCTGTACCGCGACTACCGTCGCTATGTCGGCAGGTATGGGCCGCTGAACCGGTACACGCTGCGACGCACCGGACGCACCAACGATGCCGGGGAAGACACCTACGCCCGCACCGTGCCGACCCCGATCCGGTTGCTGCGCACGGACCCTTTTGGGGCGCTCGTGCTCGCCCTGGAGCAGTTCGACGACACCGACCAGACCGCGACCCCGGCGGCGATCATGACGCGCCGGGTCGTGTCCCCGCGCACCGAACCCCAAGGCGTCGACACTCCGGCTGATGCGATCGCGGTCAGCCTGGACCGCACCGGCAGGATTGACCTGCCGCTGATCGCCGACATGCTCGGCATGGATCAGACCGAAGCCCGTCACGCGCTCGGTGGGCTGGTGTTCACCGACCCGCTCACCGGAGACCTCATCCACGCCCCCGCCTATCTCTCCGGTGATGTGCGCGTGAAACTGGAACAGGCCACCACCCGCGCCGAGACCGACTCAGCGTTTCAGGTCAACGTGGACGCGCTCACCGAGGTCGTACCCGAAACGCTCGGGGTGGAAGAGATCAGCGCCCGCCTGGGTGCGGTGTGGATCAGCTCTGAGGTGCATGCACTGTTCTTGAATGAGCTGCTGCGCACCCGCGATGTGAAGGTGGAGAACCCTCTGCCGGGGATGTGGGAAGTGCGCGGCGGGCGGGCCGGGCTGCTGGCGACCAGTGAGTGGGGCACTGAGCGTCGCCCCGCACCCGATATCGCCCAGGCGCTCATGGAGCAGAAGACCCTGCTCGTCTACGACGAGATCGAGGAACTCGACGGCAAGAAACGTCGCGTGCTCAACCCCTTGGAGACCACCGCGGCGCAGGAGAAAGCCGACGCCCTACAGGAGCGGTTCGCCGAGTGGGTGTTCGAAGACCCCGAGCGTGCCCGCACGCTGGTGGCCGAGTACAACCGGCGCTTCAACTCCATCGTGCTACGTGACTACACCGACGCGGGCGAATATCTGAGCCTGCCGGGGCTGGCGGGGAACTTCACCCCGCGTCCGCACCAGCGCTCCGCGGTCGCCCGCATGATCGCCGAACCCTCTGCCGGGCTGTTCCACGAGGTCGGGGCAGGGAAGACCGCCGAGATGATCATGGGTGTGATGGAGATGCGCCGCATGGGACTGATCGACAAACCAGTGCTCGTGATCCCGAACCACATGCTGGAACAGTTCAGTCGCGAGTGGCTGCAAATCTATCCGCAGGCCAAGGTTCTCGCCGCCTCATCCAAGGACCTCACCGCCGACAAACGTCGCCTGTTCGTCGCCCGCGCCTCAGCGAACGAATGGGACGGCGTGCTCATGACCCAAGGCGCGTTCGAGAAGATCCCGCTGCGCGAGAAGACCCAGCAGGCATACATCCAAACCCAGGTCGACCAGATGCGCGACGTGCTCGCCACCGCGACAGGCGAGAACGCGATGAGCGTCAAACGCATCCAACGCAAACTGCTCCAACTGGAGAACAAGGTCAAAGCCCGCATCGACACCAGCCGGGATGCCGGGGTGTGCTTCGAAGACACCGGCATCGACTACGTCGTCGTGGACGAGATGCACATGTACAAGAACCTCGCCACCGACTCCAACATCGCCGATGCCGCGATCGACGGTTCCGGCCGTGCCAGCGACCTGCACATGAAACTCGAATATCTGCGCACCCAAGGCCGCGAACGAGTCGTCACCGGAGCAACCGCGACACCGATCTCCAACAGCGTCACCGAGGCGTTCGTGATGCAGAAGTACCTCCGCCCGGACCTGCTCGACGCCGCCGGGATCGGCGCGTTCGATGCGTGGGCGGCGACGTTCGGGCAGGCAGTCACACAGATGGAGATGGCCCCCACCGGCAACAACACGTTCCGTATGAAGACCCGGTTCGCGAAGTTCCAGAACGTGCCCGAGATGCTGAAACTCTGGTCGATCTTCGCTGATGTGAAGACCGCCGAGGATCTGCACCTGCCCATCCCCGCGATCACCGAACGCGACGATGGCCGGCGGGCACCGGCCACGGTCGCGGTGCAGCCCACCGTCGAGCTGGAGCAGTTCATCGAAACCCTCGGCACCCGCGCCGAAAAGGTCGCAGCCAAAGCGGTCTCGCCGAGCGAAGACAACATGCTCACCATCTCCACCGATGGACGTAAAGCCGCGCTCGACATTCGCATGATCGTGCCCCGCGACCCCTCCGGCCCCACCAAGGTCGACCTGGCTGCCGACAGCATCCACCGGGTCTGGGAGCAGACGAAAGACAACACCTACCTCGACCCGATCACCGGAAACGAGTCGCCGGTGCGGGGTGCTCTGCAACTGGTGTTCTCCGACATCGGCACCCCGAACCCGACCCGGTGGAACGCCTACGACGAACTGCGCGCCGGGCTCATCGCACGCGGGATGCCGCCCGAGTCGATCCGGTACATGCACGAAGCGAAAACCGATGTGGACAAGGCGCGTCTGTTCGCTGCTGCCCGTGCCGGGCATGTCGCGGTGCTGATGGGATCGACCGAGAAGATGGGTGTCGGCACCAACGTGCAAAACCGCGCCATCGCCCTGTATCACCTGGACTGTCCGTGGCGACCCAGCGACATCGCCCAACGCGAGGGCCGCATCCTCCGCCAGGGCAACCAGAACGCTGAGGTCGGGATCGTCCGGTTCGTCACCGAGCGATCCTTCGACTCCTACATGTGGCAAGGCGTCGAACGCAAAGCCACGTTCATCGCGCAACTCATGCGCGGAAACCTCGACTCCCGCGAGATCGAGGAAATCGACTCATCCGCCCTGTCCGCAGCCGAAGCCAAAGCCATCTCCTCGGGGAACCCGCTGCTGCTGGAACACTCCACCGTGCACACCGAAGTCAGTAGGCTCCGCCGCCTCGAACGTGCCTACCACCGCAACGAGTCGATGCTCGCCCACGCCCGCGACCGCGCCAACGACGACGCACGCCGCGCTACAGCCGACATCGAAGCCCTCGAAACGGTGCTGCCGCGCGTCACCGATACCTCCGGCGACAGATTCCGCATCAACCTGCGCGGCCACACCTACACCTCCCGAGCCGACGCCGCGCACGCGCTCGCGACCTGGGCGCACGACTCCGACCTGAAATGGGCACCGCGCTACGCCTCCCGCGACTACGGGACCATCGGCCAGATCAGCGGCTTCAACATCACCGTGTCCACCAGCCCAGCACTCGGGAATGAACCCGTGGTGAACATCCGGCTCGACGGGGTGCCGCGCAGCGGGTTCATCATGACCCGCCAAGCGTTCCTCGACGGCGGTGTCGGACTCATCCAACGCATCGAGAACCGCGCCTCCGGCATCCCCGCACTGCTCGACCAGGCCCGCAGCGACCTCGCCAACGCAGAGACCGAACGTGCCGACGCCGCCGGGCGCATCGGCCAACCCTTCCGCCACGCCGTCGCTCTCGCCGACGCAGAGAAAGACCTCGCCAGAATCGAGACCCAACTGGCCGCGATGCAGGCAGACATCGACCACGAGGCACAACCCGAACCCGCGCCGGAACAACTGCCCAGCGGCCTGAGCATTGAAACCGTCCGCGCCTACCGGCCCGCGCTCGGCGTACGGGCAGATCCCGCGCGCACCCCGGCGGCACCAGTCGTCCGCTCGTTGAACGACAAGCCGGGCTACGACATCCGCGCACGGGGGCTGTGAACGCACCTGTCTGCCACACCGACCGCACGATCGCGGTCGGGCAGAAAGACAGGAGGATGCGCGATGGGTATCAAGAACGGCATCATCATGACCGGCCACTTCGCCGGTGACCCGAGGTTGACGTACAGCGAGAAGACCGGAACGCCGAGGTTCTATGCGCGCGTCGGTGTCGATCACTGGCGGCGGGAAGAGGACGGCACGTTCACCAAGACGGAGCGAACATTCCACGACCTCGTTGCGCGCTACAAAGCAGCCGAAGTCGCGATGGAACTCTTCAAGAATGGTGACGACTTCGTCGCCACCGGACGGTTCCGCAAGTTCCCCGACCCGGCCACCGGTGCCGAGCGGGAAGAGTTCCAAGCCGACACAGTCGCCCCGAATCCTGTGACAACGCGCATCTCAATCGACCGTGGACCGCGAAGCGGCGCCGCTCGCGAGACTCCAGGGGTGAATCGCAGCCAAGCGTTCGACCACCCTGAGCAGTCCACCGGGCGCACACGCGAGCCAGCGGCGCTGGGTCTCTGATCGGGGTACGCGATGAACGACGACTACGCTCCCGATCCAGACGAGGAAGCAGAAGGCAGGCCAGACCCAGACCTCGACCCGGACTCGGCACCCGAGCCGCGCAGCACTGCCGGGCCGGTGCTCAATGAGCCGCCCGGGCCGATCAACTGGAACCTGCTGAGCGCCCACGACACCGAGGGCGCGTGGCTGGAACTGAACCAGTGGGTCAACTGGCTCCGCACCACCTACGGGCTGGCATCATCGGTGATCCCTCCGATGTGGCACCGGCACCCCGAGCTGCACTGGGAACTCTCCGCCCTCCACACGCACTGGCTCTCCGCGTACGACCCGCAGCAGAACGGCAGCGCTCCAATCGGCTGGCATCGGGACTTCGCCGAAGCCCGGCAGCGGCTGCGCGATTGGGTCGCCGCGTGCGGCACCCGCCTCGACCGCGACCGGCCCACCCGGCAAACCGTCTGGCCCGGCGAAGACGAGGCCGACCCCATCGAAGACACCCCGATCATCAACCGCGACGAGGACTTCGTGGCCTACGTCATCGCCGACGTCGAACGTCGCCGCCAGGTCGAACACGACTACTACGCCAACCTCAACCTCAACCCCGATACCGGCGAGATCAACTGACAGCCGCCCTCCCGCGCGGGGCCGAAGCCACCAAGGCTCCGGCCCCGCACCCCTTGGAGCACGACCCGGCCTGTACGACTGCCCTTCCCGACAGCGGGCGAAGCGCGTAGAATCGAGGCAGGCGACATCACATCAGCTAGGCCGTGCGCCCTTCGGGTCACGGCATGACGAGCCGGGGAATCAGCCCAGGTGAGTCCATCCCACACAAGCGTCGCCGCTTGGGAGGACTTGACCATGCTCCGTTTCATCTGGAACACCAGCATCCGTATCCGCACGTTCATGCGCGTCTGGATGCCCACCAACATCCTGCTCGACACCCTGCGCAGCAGGCGCGGCCTCAAATGGGGCGTGCCCGCGATGCTGCTCGCTGGCGTCTACTTCGCCATCGCCTACTGGTGCACCACCCTCATCGCGTCGGGTGCGCCCGGCTGGCTGCACCTGGTCGTGCTGGTGTGCATCTACAACGCCTTCAAGTTCCTGATCTTCGGCCCCATCAGCCTCGCCCGCCTCATCAAGGTCCGCCGTCAAGAGCGTCGGGCACGGCGAACCGAGACGCTGCCCAGTGACGGTACGTCCGGTTCACCTACCGGGCATGAGGCACTACCGGGTGACGAGCACGGGCCGACGTATCTCGGCCGAACCTCGGGCGCGCGCCAAGCCTGACACCAAGCAACTGATCGCGCTGGTGCTGCACCTCGCAGACACTCTCCACGCCCAAGAGCTTGACGAACAGCAGCGACGCATCGGTGACCAACACACCACTGACCACCCGAGGTCCGCCCACCCGACGGCGGGCAGGCAAGGAGAACCACCATGACCATGACAATGCCCCTCCCGGAGACCAACACGACTCCGTCGCCCACTGCTGTGACCTACCAGCGGGTCTCGACCAAGGAACAGGCGACCAAAGGAGGCCGTGACGAAGGATTCTCGATCCCCGCGCAACGCCAAGCCAACGCCCGCAAAGCCGAAGACCTCAGGGCGCGGATCGTCGCCGAGTTCGTAGACGCGGGCGAGTCGGCGCGCTCGGCGAATCGCCCCGACCTGCAACGGATGCTGGAGTACGTCGAAACCCATCAAGTGACCTACTGCATCGTCCACAAAGTCGACCGGCTCGCCCGCAACCGTCTCGATGATGTCGAGATCCACCGCCGTCTCGTCGAAGCCGGGGTCACCCTCGTCTCCGCAACCGAGAACATCGACGAAACACCGTCGGGGACCCTGCTGCACGGCATCATGTCTTCCATTGCCGAGTTCTACTCCAAGAACCTCGCCTCCGAGGTCAGCAAAGGGCTGAACCAGAAGTTCGCCACCGGCGGCACCCCGATGCGCGCCCCGATCGGGTACCTCAACGTCCGTAAGCGTGACGAACAAGGCCGCGAGTACCGCACCGTCGAACTCGACCCCGAACGCAGCCTCCTGATCCGGTGGGTGTTCGAGCAGTACGCCGCCGGGGAACGCACCGTCGTTGACCTACACACCGAGGTCACCGCACGCGGCCTGACCACCGTGCCCACCCCGAAACGACCCTCCGGGCCGGTCGGACGGTCCACGTTCTTCGATCTGCTGCGCAACCCGTACTACATCGGCATCGTCCGATACAAAGGCGCGGAACAGACCGGCACCCACGAACCCCTGGTCGATGTCGACACCTGGCATCAGGTGCAGCGGCTCCTCGATTCCCGTAAGCAGGCTTCCGAACGACGCCGAGACCACGACCACTACCTGAAGGGCACCCTGTTCTGCGGGGCGTGTGGGTCACGGATGCAACTGGACTACCCCGCGAACCGGCAAGGCATCCGCTACGCCTACTACGTCTGCTCCGGCCGCGCCTCCAAACGCAAGAACTGCACCCGTCGCGCCGTCCCCGTCGGGATCGCTGAACAGTTGGTCGAGGACTGCTACCGCGACATCGCGATCACCGAGACCGAGTACGCCGATCTCGCCGCCCAGGTTGATGCGGCGTTCGATGAACGCCTCGCGTCCCGCTCCGAGGAACTGGCTGAACTGACCGCGAACCGCAAACGCCTCCAGACCGAGAGCGACAAGCTGCTGGCCGCGCACTTCGCCGACGCGATCGACTTGGAAACCCTCAAGCGCCACCAAGATCGCATCCGCACCGGACTGGCTGACATCGACCGCCGACTTACCACCGAGCACGACCACCACGAAGGATCACGCAAACAACTCGCCACCGCCCTCAGCCTGCTCGTTGACTGCGCCACCCTCTACGCCCGCACCGACGACCAAGGCAGACGACTCGCCAACCAAGCACTCACCGACGGCATCGACATCAGCGAAGACGAAAAAGCGACGATCCGACTCGCCGAGCCGTTCGCCGCCCTCGCACCAACACCCGAATCCACCGATGTCAGCGGTTCTAGTACGTCTGAAATTGTGGAGACGAAGGGACTCGAACCCTCAACCTCGACCTTGCAAAGGTCTTGCGCTGCCAGTTGCGCCACGTCCCCGTGCCCGGGCAGCCCGAGCCTACCGGCTTCCCCCGCCCCCCGCACGTCCCCCGCCCCCCGTCCCCCGCCCCCGTCCCACGTTGCTCAGCTTTGGCTTCGTTGCACAGGTTCAAACCCAAGCAACGAACCCAAACCTGAGCAACGTCGCCCTGAGGACGGGCGGGACGGCCGGGACGGCCGGGGGAGGCCGGGGGAGGCCGGGGGCTGTGGGGGTGGCCGGACGGGCGCGTCGACCGGGTCGGGGGCGTCCAACTACCCTGGGTGCCATGTGGTCCAAGCGCGAGGTGGTCGACTACGCGCTGCAACGCCGAAACACCCTGCAGGCGTTGCGGCGCTCACCGCGCACCTTGTCGCGCTCGGACGCCTGCGATGCAGACCCAATGCTGATTCGGGCTGCCCTGCATCACGGTGAGGACGCGACCGAGCGCTGCCCGATCTGCGAGGCCCGCATGGTGAACCTGCAGTACGTGTTCGGAGAACAGCTCGGGCAGTACTCGGGGCGGATCAAGTCCACCGCCGAACTCGACGCGATGCAGTCGGAGTTCGGTGAGTTCAAGGTGTGCGTGGTCGAGGTCTGTACCGACTGCGGCTGGAACCACATGACCAGTTCGTTCCTGCTCGGCGACGGCGTGAAGCGTCGTCCGCCGCGCCGGCAGAAAACCGTCGAGGACATCTATGGCTGACCCCAAGCGCGCCCCGAAACCACAGCAGAAGAAGAGCGGCTGGCGCCGGTTCTTCACCTGGCTCGGCGTAACCGTTCTGGCGTTGCTGCTCGCCGGTGCCGGCCTGGTCGGTTTCGCCTACGCGACCGTCAAGCTGCCCGACCCCAACGCCGACTTTCAGACCAACACCTCGTTCGTCTATTTCGCCGACGGCAAAGAAAAGCTCGGCAGCTACCAGATTCAGAACCGCCAAACCCTGCCGCTGAACGAGATTCCGCAGAACGTGCAGGACGCCATCGTCGCCGGCGAGAACCGAACCTTCTGGACCGACCCCGGCATTTCGGTGTCCGGCCTGGTGCGGGCGGTGATCTCGGTGGCCCGCGGCGAAGACCTGGTGGGTGGCTCGACGATCACCCAGCAGTACATCAAGGTGCTGTACCTGAACCAGGAGAAGAGCTTCACCCGCAAATTCACCGAGATTCTGCTGGCGGCCAAAATGGGCAACGAGCTGAGCAAGGAGCAGATTCTCGAGGGTTACCTCAACACCGTGTATTTCGGGCGCGGCGCCTACGGCATCGAGGCCGCCGCCCAGGCGTTCTTCGGCAAGCCGGCCGCCAAGCTCACCGATGCCCAAGCCATCGCGCTGACCGCGCTGGTGAACAACCCGGGCAACCTCGACCCGGCCAAGGGCGATAAGCAGGCCGCCGACCTGCTGGAGCGCTACCAGTACACGATCAACGGCCTGGTCGAGATGGGCACGATGACCGAGGAGCAGAAGAATGAGATCTACTCGCACCTGCCGAAGTTTCCCGAGGTCGAGCGCGATTCGCAGTTCGGGGGGCCCAAGGGCTTTCTGCTCAACCTGGTGCAGGACGAGCTGAAGGCCAAGGGCTTCACCGAGGAACAGATCAACGGCGGCGGGCTTGCGATCACCACCACCTTCGACGTCACGGCCCAAGAGGCTGCGGTGAAGGCCGCCCAGAAGATCACCGCTCAGACCGCGGCCACCGGGGGCAAGAAGGCCAAGAACCTGCACGCGGGGCTGGCGTCGGTCGACGTCGAGACCGGCGGGGTGATCGCCCTCTACGGCGGGCCGGACTTCGTCAAAGACAGCCGCAACTGGGCGACCACGGCCCGTCCGACCGGTTCGACGTTCAAGCCGTACGCGCTGGGGGCGGCGCTCGATCAGGGCTTCACCCTCAACGACAAGCTGAACGGCTCGCAATTCACCCCGCCCGGCGAGAGCACGCCGGTGCGCAACGCCGGCGACCGCAACTACGGCACCGTCACCCTGCTGCAGGCCACCACCCACTCGATCAACACTGCGTTCGTCGACCTGGAGGGGCAGATGGAGGACGGGCCAGAGAGCACGCTTGAGTTCGCGCAGGCTGCCGGACTGCCGAAGGCGGCCGGCTGGAACCCGATCAGCCGGGTGCCGCTCGGCATTCCCGAGGTGAGTCCGCTGAGCCAGGCCACCGGTTACGCCACGTTCGCGCGCGGTGGCGAGCACATCGAGACCCACGTTGTGGCCACCGTCAAGGACTCCGCCGGTCGCACCCTATACACCGCCGACACCACGGCAGAGCGGGCCATCGATGCCGACGTGGCCAACGACGTCGCCTACGCCCTCACCAACGTGGTGCAGGACGGCACCGCCGCGCGAGCCGGCAGCATGGGCTTCCCGATCGCGGGCAAGACCGGAACCTACTACATTCGCGACGCCGCCGGCGGATCGAAGACCACCGCATGCTGGTTCGTCGGCATGAGCAAGCAGATCGCCACCGCCGTCATGTATGTGGCCGGCGACCAGGGCACCGACGATCTCAACGACTACTACCCGGCCGGCTTCTACGGTTCGGGACCACCGCTGAGCACCTGGATGTCGTACATGAGCGTGGCTCAGGACGGCCTGGAAGACATCGCCTTCGACGGGCCGACCCGGCGTGTCTCGACCCAGACGCCGAAGGCCCCGCGGACCACCAGCAAGCCGTCCAAGACGGCCAAGGCGTCCGCGAGCGCCACCACCGAACCGACCACCGAGCCCACGACCGAGCCGACCACCGAGCCGACGACGGAACCGACCACCAGGCCCACGCAAGAACCCACCGTCAAGCCGACGGCGACCCAGACATGAGCGTTGCGCAGGTGCTGGGCGGGGGTCTGGGCCGCCGGGCCGAGCGCGGCGGAGTCTGGTTCAACCCCCAACCGTGGGTGATGCTGGCCGGCACCGTGTCGTATCTGGTGCTGATGCTGCGCCAGTTGCCCTGCCAACTGGGCGGCTCGGTGTACAAGGCGATGTGCTACTCAGATATCGGCCCGCTGTTCTACGCCCGCGGGCTGTCCGAGGGCAAGGTTCCGTTCATCACCGCCGACGTCGAATACCCGGTGCTGACCGGTGCCCTGATGGACCTCGCCCGGCGGATCACGATCGCTCTGGGCGGGCAGACTGGCACCGATGTGACCGATTCGGCCATCGCCCACGCCGCGGCGCTGTTCGTGGGTGTGAACGCGGTGTTGCTGTTCGTCCTGTTCTTGGTGGTGTTGTGGGCGCACCTGCAACTGTCGCGGCCCTGGGACGCCATGATGATCGCCGTCGCTCCGGCGGTGATGACCACCGGCCTGATCAACTGGGACTTCCTGGTGCTGGCGCTCACCGCGCTCGGCGTCGTGGCCTGGGCCCGCAATCGTCCAGGCTGGGCGGGGGTCTGGTGGGGCCTCGGCGTCGCGGCCAAGCTGTACCCGCTGCTGCTGGTGGTGCCGCTGGTGGTGCTGTGCTTGCGCTCCGGACGGCTCAAGGCGCTCGGGCTGGCCGTTGGCGGCGCTGTCGGCAGTTGGGTGGCTGTCAACCTGCCGGTCTACCTGCTCAGCCCGTCCGGCTGGCTCTACTTCTGGACCTTCAACGTCGACCGTGGTGCCGACTGGGGCTCGATCTGGTACGCGCTGAGCTTGATGGGCCGCACGGTCGACGACGTGTCGGGGGCCCAGACCTGGACGATGGTGATCGGGACGGCGGCGATCTGCCTGCTGCTGTTGCTGGCGCCGAGACGGCCGCGGCTGGCGCAGGGGTTTCTGCTGCTGATGGTGCTGTTTCTGGTGGTCAACAAGGTGTACTCGCCGCAGTACGTGCTGTGGCTGCTGCCGTTCGTGGTGCTGGCCCGGCCGCGCTGGCGCGACTGGCTGATCTGGAGCGCGACCGAACTACTCTACTTCGGCGCCATCTGGGCGCAGATCGACGGCTCGCTGTCGTCGGGGTCGGGAGGGAACGGACTGTATGTGGCGGCGGTGCTGGTGCGTATCGCCGGGCAGTTGTGGATCGCCGCCCGGGTGGTGCGCGACATCTTCGAACCCGACTTCGACCCGGTGCGCAACCCGCAGTGGAACAGCCGGCACGCCACCGAAGAGCCGCGGCTGGACGACCCTGACGGCGGGGTACTCAACAACGCCCCGGACGCACCCTGGATGCGGCTGGTGCCGTGGCTGCGCTGACCTACGCCCCGACCCCGCAGGCGGCGCCGGTGGTGCGCGACGGCAGCCGCCTGGTGCTGCAGACCTGGCTGATCACCCGGCTGCTGATGGTCGGAGTGGCGCTGTGGGTGGGCCTGACCACCGGACGCTCGGCCGCCGACTTGCTGGCCAACTGGGACGTGCAGCATTACTTCGACATTGCCAGGCACGGCTATGTGGCCGACAACGACATCGCGTTCTTTCCGGGCTGGCCTCTGGTGCTGCGGACGTTCTCGCTGTTCGGGGTGCCGATGCTGTGGGCCGGGGTGGGGCTGGCCCTGATCTGCTCGGCGCTGGCCGCGGCGGCGCTGTTCCGGCTCGGCGGCCCGCTCGCGGCGGTGGCCTGGCTGCTGGCGCCCACCACGGTTTTCACCATGGTTCCCTATACCGAGGCGCCGTTTTGTGCCGCAGCCTTCTGGGCCTGGGAACGCGCTCGTGCCGGACGCTGGCCCGCGGCCGCCGGGCTGGCTGCAATCGCCTGCACGATGCGGGTGTCCGGGCTGTTCTTGCTGGGGGCGCTGGTGATCCTGGCGGTGACGCAGGCGCGGTCGCAGGCAGTTCGTTGGTCGAGCTCGTCCCGTTGCTGTAGCCCGTCCGGACTCTCTGCCCGGGGGCCGGTGGCGGAGGGGGTCTCGACTCGAGAAAACCAGCCTCGGTCGCAGGCTCCCTCGGCGGCCAGACCCATCCACATCTCGAGTCGAGACCCCCTCCGCCACCTCCCAGTTTTGCGGTGGTTTCGATCGCGGCACTGGTTTAGTCGCTTCCGTTGGTCGAGCTTGTCGAGACCCCTTCCAGCCGTGGAAGCCCCTCGCAGCCATCAGCCGTCCAGTTGGCCTGCGCCCGGCCCTTTGATGGTGGTGCGCGGCTGGTTTCGCGACCAGCGGGTGCGGGCGCTGGCCTGGCTCACGGTTCCGGCGCTCACCCTGTTCGCCTACATCGCCTACCTGTACAACCTGACCGGCGACTGGAACGCCTGGTACCGGGCGCAGTCGACCGGGTGGCCGCGTGGCTTCACCTGGCCCTGGGTGGCGTTGCAGCACACCTGGCAGGCGGCCACGTCGAACGCCTACCCGGCCTTTCCCGAGTGGGCGTGGGTGTTTCGCGGCGAGCTGGCGGCGATGGCAGTCGGGCTCATCGTCACGATCGTCTGCCTACGCAGGCAGCGCTGGGCCGAGGCCTCGTGGGTGGGCATTCAGGTGCTGGCGTTCTCGTGCTCGTACTGGTACCTGAGCGTGAACCGGGCGGTGCTGCTGTGGTTTCCGCTGTTCATCCTGATCGGTGAGCGGCTGTCGGGCGGCTGGAACCTGTCGCCGACGCGGCGGCGGTGGCGCATGCTGCTCACCACGTCCGGCTTCGTCGTGGCCTGCTACGTGTTGTGCTGGTGGTCGTGGCTGTTCTTCACCGGACGCTGGGCGAGCTGAGCCGGCGCGGCATGGTCGAGACTGCCGAAACCGCGCGAGATTACGTCACGGTTGTCGGCCGGTTGCGCTCGCGAGGCAGGGCGAGCGCGAACGGTGACGTAATCTCGCAGCCAAAGTTCCGAATGACTTGTGTGGATAACTGCCTCCCACGGGTTGAAGGGTGCTTCTGACCTGCTGCTATGGGGTGGTGGACGACCTCGACGACCTGATGATGATCACCTCGGTGATGGAGCGCAACGGCGGCGTGCTTCGCCAACGTGACCATCTCGCCTCTCGCCTCACATTCGATCGGCTGGTGAAGTCCGGGTCGATCGCGCGAGTGCTGCCGGGCACCTTCGTCAGCGTCGACCTGCTCACCAATCGGCACACGCGCTGCGCCGCGGCACTCGCCACCTATTCGGGATCGGTGCTGTGGGGCACCGACGCCGTGGCTGCGCTGAGCGGCACGCTGGCGAAGTCGCCGTTCGGTCCCAAAGACACCGTGCTGTTGGCGCACGCACAATCGCGGTACCCGCGCCCCGGGGTGACCTGGGTGCGACGCAGCGTGCCGGACGCCCACCGCGTCCGGGTGAACGGGTTGCGCAGTCCCTCGGCGGCTTATCTGGCGGTGGAGGCGTCCGCTCGCGACTCGGGAGCACTGATCGAAAAGTTTCTGCGTGCCGGCAAGGTCAGGCCGGTGGACCTGCCGGCGATCGTGCCGCTGCTGATCGGCAGCCCCGGACAGGACGTCCGGCGGCGCATTGTCGGCGCCAGCCTCGACAACCCCTGGTCGGGTGGTGAGCGCACGCTGCAGGAGTTGTTGCGCAGGAACCGGATCACCGGTTGGGTGGCCAACGCCGAACTGGTTGTGGGCGGGCAAACCTGCTTTCCCGACATCCTGTTCGAGGCGGCGAGACTGGTGCTGGAGTTCGACGGGTATGGCGTCCACTCGAAACCGGAGGTCTTCGAGTCGGATCGTCGGCGGCAGAACCTGCTGGTGATCGGCGGGTATCACGTGCTGCGCTACACCTGGAAGCAGCTCACCGAGCAGCCGGATGCGCTGATCGCTCAGGTGCGGACGATGCTGGCGCGTGAATCTACGTCTTAGTTGGCCGCACCGTGAGGCGGGTGAGGCGTCCTGAGGTCAAACTGTGACGTAATCTCACGCGTTCGGACGCCGCTGAGCCATGACGCCTCAGCGCTCGATCAGGGCTTCCAGCAGGGTGGTGAGCTGCTCGGCCAGGCCGTTCGGTCGGGGCTCACCGTTCAGCACGCTCATCACCACGGTGTTCTCATACACCGCGCCCAGCAATTCGATCACCGCCGGCGCAGGCATCGCCAATCGTCCGCCGACCCGTCGCGCCGCGATCTCGAGCAGCTCGCTTACCGCTGACGAGATGCCGTCGTGCACCGCGAGCCAGCCCGCGCGCAACTCGGGGGTACGCACCGCGTGCAGCCGCAACTCCATCATCGCGACCTGCTCGGGTACCTCTTTGGGCTGCGCTTCGAGAAAGACTCCGACTGCCTGCGCGATCAACTGCTCGGTGCCGGTCTGGCCGTCGAAGGCGTCGGGAATCACGTCGATCGCCACCTGCATCGCCGCCACATGCTGATCGCACTTGCGCCGCAGCACGTCCAGGCACAACTCGTTCTTCGACTCGAAGTTCGAGTAGAAGGCGCCGCGGGTGAAACCGGCGCGTTCGCAGATCTCTTCCACCGAGGCGCCCAGCACGCCGCGCTCGGCGAACAGTGCCACCGCGGCGTCCAGCAGTCGTTCGCGGGTCGCCAGGCGGCGGGCGCTGGGTTCGCGGGCGGCGATTGCGCCGGGGGTCGTCCGGCGGGCTCGGCCGTGAGCCTCTCGGGTCGTGGTCATCGCGAACATCCTAGCGGTTTGCATACAGACTTGTACTGAATACAATACTGCATCGAATACAGTTGTGTATCGAAACTGCGAGAGGGGACGGCCGATGTCGTCGATGCTGTACCGAATCGGGCGGGCAAGCTATCGCCACGGTCTGCGCGTGCTGATCGTCTGGCTGGTGGTGCTGGCCGGGCTCGGAGGCTCGGTCGCCCTGGCGGGTGGCCCGCAATTCAATGACAGCTTCAAGATTCCCGGTGCCTCCTCGCAGGTCGCCCTCGACCAGTTGAAGATGACCTTTCCGTCGGCTGCGGCCGCGACCGCCCAGGTGGTCTTGCTGCTACCCGAGGGCCAATCGCTCACCGATTCGGCTACCAAGGCCACGGTCGTCGACGCACTCGACACGTTCAAGACCCTGCCGATCGTCGACGACGTGATCACCCCTTACAGCGAGCACGTCACGGGCCTGATCAGCGACAACGGACGCGCCGGGCTCGCCAGCGTGCAGCTCAACGTGACGATGACCACCATCACCGACGTGCAGAAGCAGAGCCTGCAGCAGCAGGCCGAGCAGGTTGCCAGTCTGCTGCCCGGCTCTGAGGTGCACCTGGGCGGTGAGGTGTTCAGCACCCACATTCCGCACTTGAGCATCATTGAGGGTCTCGGCGTGGTGGTGGCCGTGATCGTGCTGCTGATCGTGCTCGGGTCGGTCATCGCGGCGGTCATGCCGCTGGCCACCGCCCTGATCGGCGTGGGCATCGCGGTCGAGATCACCATGGTGGCCTCGCGGGTGATGGAGGTGAACTCGACCAGCCTGATGCTCGCGGTGATGATCTCGCTGGCGGTCGGCATCGACTACGCCCTGTTCATCGTCAGCCGTCACCGCGACCAGCTCAGCGAGGGCCTCGAAGCCGAGGAGTCGACGGCCCGGGCCGTGGCCACCGCCGGTTCGGCGGTGGTGTTCGCCGGGTTGACCGTGATCGTCGCACTGGTCGGCCTGTCGATCTCGGGGGTGCCGTTCCTGGGCGTGATGGGCGTGTTCTCGGCGGTCGGCGTGGGTGTCGAGGTGCTGCTCGCCCTGACCCTGCTGCCCGCTCTGCTCGGCTTCGCCGGCGCCCGGCTGAAGCCCAAGGTGGCCAAGCCCGGCAACAACCGACGCGCTGCCGGCCCGCGGTTCGACCTGCGCCGGGTCTGGGTGCGCCTGGTCACCGCCGTGCCGCTGCTCACCGTTGCGGTGGTGGTGGCCGCTCTGGGCTTGCTCGCCCTGCCGGCCAAAGACCTGCAATTGGCTCTGCCCAACTCCGGACGCAACCCCACCAGCTACGGCGACCGGGTCACCTTCGACGTGGTCAGCCGCGAGTTCGGGATCGGCTACAACGGCCCGCTGGTGGTGACCGGCACGATCGTCGAGTCGGACGACCCGCTGGCGATCACCGACGGCCTGAAGGCCGAGATCGAGGCGATGCCGGGGGTGCAGTTGGTGCCGCTGGCCACCCCGAACGAGAACGCTGACACCGCGCTGATCCAGGTGATCCCGACCACCGGTCCGGACGACCCGGCCACGGCCGAGCTCGTCCAACGGCTGCGTGATCAGCACGACCACTGGTTCAACGAGTACGGCATCGACACCTCGGTGACCGGGGCGACGGCCGTCCAGATCGACGTGTCGCAACGACTCGCCGACGCCCTGTTGCCGTTCGCCATCTTCGTGGTCGGGCTGTCGCTGGTGTTGCTCACCTTGGTGTTTCGGTCGCTGTGGGTGCCGCTCAAGGCGGCGATCGGCTTTCTGCTCAGCGTGGGAGCCGCCTTCGGAGCCACCGCGCTGGTGTTCAATCAGGGCTTCGCCCGGCAACTGATCAACCTCGAAGAACCCGGGCCGGTGATCAGTTTCTTGCCGATCATTCTGATGGGCGTGCTGTTCGGCCTGGCCATGGACTACGAGGTGTTTCTGGTCAGCCGCATGCGCGAGGAATTTGTCCACGGCAACCGATCCGGCTACGTCGAGGACGGCTTCGTGCACTCGGCTCGGGTGGTGGTCGCCGCCGCGCTGATCATGTTCGCGGTGTTCGCCTTCTTCGTGCCCTCGGGCGAGGGTGCGATCAAGCCGATCGCGTTCGCGCTGGCCATCGGCGTGCTACTCGACGCGTTCGTGGTGCGCATGACCCTGGTGCCGGCGGTGATGAAACTCTTCGGACGGCACGCCTGGTGGCTGCCCGGCTGGCTCGCCAGGCGGCTGCCGGTGGTCGACATCGAGGGCGAGACCCTGGCCCATCAACTGAAGCTGCAGAGCTGGCCCGAGGCGGGTGGCCATCTGGTTTACGGCCGCGGCCTGGCCTGCGGCGAGGCGTTCGAGGGCGTCGACGTGGCGGTCAACCCTGGCGAGGTGCTGGTGGTCGAGGGCGAGCCGACGGCCAGACGAGCCCTGCTGATGGCGCTGTCCGGACGGCTGCCGCTCACCGCCGGCGATCTGGTGGTGGCCGGACGGGCGCTGCCCGAGCAGGCCTCCGAGGTGCGCCTGCTGGCGGCGGTGGCGACCACCGGCCATCCGTCGCCGATTCACAGCTTCGACGGCCCGGTGCTGCTGGTCGAAGAGGCTGACCTGTTCACCCGTCCCGAACGCGCGGCGCTGGCCGAGCGGCTGCGCACGCTCACCGAGGCGGGCGGCTGTGCCGTGCTCGCCCACGCTCCCGGCGCCGACCTCTCAGATGTTCTGCCGCCGGCGCATCGCACGTTGACCCTGCAAGGAGAACTCAGTCATGTCTGAAGCCACCCGCACCTTTTCGTGGCGCACCCTGCTCGCCCTGGTGATGATTCCGGTGCTGGTCGCCGGAGGCTTTCTGTGGGGCACCTGGAACGCCGGTGACCGGCTGCAGCAGGTGCAGGCCGCCGTGGTGAACCTCGACGAGGGGGTCACCCTGAACGATCAGTTCGTTCCGCTGGGCCGGCAGTTGTCGGCCGATCTGGTCGACACCAGCAAGGAGCAGAACTTCACCTGGGTGCTGGCCGACGAGGCGCACGCCTGGCCGGGCCTGGCGTCCGGCCGGTACGCGGCTGTGGTGGTGATTCCGAGCAACTTCTCGCGCGCGGCGACGTCGTACGGCAATGACGACCCGACCACCGCCGAGCAGGCCACGATCGAGGTACACACCTCGCCGGTGGCCGGGGTGGCGGATACCTGGCTGGGCAATGTGCTGGCCACCGCCGCGTCCCGCTCGCTGAACGCCACGCTGACCAAGGCCTATCTCGACCGCATCTACCTCGGCTTCAACGACACCGGCAAGCAGTTCCAGACCGTCGCCGAGGCGTCCGGCAAGCTGGCCGACGGCACCGACGAGCTCAGTGACGGCATTCGCTCGGCCGCCGACGGCGCGGGGCAGCTCTCCACCGGGGCGCGGCAACTGGCCGACGGCCTGGGCACCGTGGCGTCCAAGACGTCGTCGCTGCCGAAGCAGACCAAGAAGCTGTCTGAGGGCGTCTCGCAGTACGTCGCCGGCGCGAACAAGCTGGCCCAGACGACCATCGACTCACTGCCCGGCCAGGTCAAGCTCGCCGCCGGACTGCAGCAACTCAGCACAGGGACCAGCGGTGTATCCAGCGGTCTGACCACCTACCAAAGCGCGCTGAGCAGCAACGCGGAGCAGGCTGCCGCCGGCGCGAAACAGATCGCGAAGCTGCTGGCGGATGCGCAGAATGATCCGGCGACCTCTGGGCCGGCGGCGATCGCCGCGATCAAGCAGGCCTGCGGCGTCGACACCGATGCCGAGCACCTGGCCGTGGCCGGCGCGGGCTGCGTCGGCTCGCTGAAGGGGGCGGCCCAGGCGCTGACTCAGGCGGCGCAGGGTCTGGACACCAAAGACGGCGAATCGGGCGAGAGCCTGATCAGCGCCGCCGCGGCGGTCGCGTCCGGCATGAGTTCGGTCAGCGATCAGCTCCAGGACGCCGTGCCGGACGTGAGCACGACCACCAAGCAGCTCAAGCAACTGATCGCGGGCGGCACGCAGCTCGCGTCCGGCACCAAGCAACTGGCCGGCGGCATGCCCGCGCTGACCGCAGGCATCGGCAAGCTCGCCGACGGCTCCGATCAGCTTGCCGACGGGGTTTCCGCGTTGAACACCGGGCTGGGCAAGGCCGCCAATGGTTCTGGTCAACTGGCTGACGGCTCGCGCAAGCTCGCCGACGGCCTTGCCAAGGGGGCCGATCAGGTGCCCAGCTTCAGCAAGGCCGATCGCGAGAACCTGGCCACGGTGGTGGCTGCGCCGGTGAGCACCGACGGCATCGCCGGTGTGGTCACCCCGACCGTGTCGTGGGTCAGCCTGCTGATCGCGCTGGCCCTGTGGCTGGGGGCGCTGGCCACCTTCGCGGTGATCAGGCCGCTGGACTCGCGGCTCGCCCTGTCCACCGCGCCGACCGCCACGTTGATCGGCCGGGCCCTGCTGCCCGGGGTGATCGTGGCCGCGGCCCAGGCGATCGTGCTCACCGGCATCGCTGCCGCGGTGCTGGGCCTGGCACTGCCCAAGGCGACGGCACTGGCCGGGTTTCTCGTGCTCGCCGGGGTGGCGTTCGTGC
The DNA here is from genome assembly GCF_047602085.1 of Micropruina sp. GTDB lineage: Bacteria > Actinomycetota > Actinomycetes > Propionibacteriales > Propionibacteriaceae > Micropruina. Next base: position 104,628 of record NZ_JASGID010000002.1, on the reverse strand, counting down.
TGGTCAACCACGCTTTGGCGGCCTGGTTCGGCAATGCGGGACGGCTGGTCTCGATCGCTTTCGCGGTGCTCACCACGGTGAGCGCGGTGACCAGTGCGGTGCCCGGGGTGTTCGACACCCTTCGTCCGGTCTCACCGGTCAGCCCGGCACTCGATGGCCTGCGGGCGATCATCACCGACGCCACCGGGGCGGCCCCGGCGGTGTTCACCCTGCTCGGGTGGGCGGTTGTCGCGCTGGGTGTGAGTACGGCGGCGGTGCTGCGGCGGCGAAGCGTCCGGCTGGCCGAGCTGAGCGCGCTGGCCTGAGCAGGCCACCGTTGGTCGAGCCTGTCGAGACCCTGGCTGGATGTCGACAGACTCGACCAACGGGGTCGGTCCCGCGCGTGCCGGTGCGCGAGCGGTAGACATCGCTCGGCTCGTGCCCGCGCTCTCTCCGGAGTAGATGTCGAGCACCTCCCTGGTCTCGGCAACGTCGAGAGAGCCGCCGATCGGTGGACCCGGCGTTCGTTGAGTTGGGGAGACGCTGATTTTTCGCTGGTCGAGCTTGTCGAGACCTCAAGCGGAGTGCTCCGGAACCGTCCCTTGAACCAGGCGGAACCGTCCCTTGAACCATCCGGAACCGTCCCTTGAACCAGGCGGAACCGTCCCTTGAACCATCCGGAACCGTCCCTTGAACCAGGCGGAACCGTCCCTTGAACCAAGCGGAACCGTCCCCTGAACCAGGCGGAACCGTCCCCGCGGGTGTCAGACCCAGGTGCCGCGGTACAGCACGCCGGTGACCTGCAGGTCGTCGTCCAGGACGACGAGGTCGGCGGGGCCGCCCACCGCCAGGTCGCCGGCGGTCAGGCCCAGGGCGCGAGCGGGATTCACACTCGCCTGCCTCACGGCCAACTGCAGTGCCGGTTCGCGGTCGAGGCCGCAGCTCAGCACGGCGTTGCGAAAGACCAGGTCCATGGTGGCGGTGCTGCCGGCGATGGTGGTGGTGCCGGCCACCCGGGCGACGCCGTCGGTCACGTCCACGTCGAGGGCGCCCAGGGTGTAGGCGCCGTCGGACATGCCGGCCGCTGCCATGGCGTCGGTGATCAGTGCGACCCGGTCGGGGCCGACCCACCTGGTCACGTTGCGGTACAGCGCCGGGTGCAGGTGGACGCCGTCGTTGATCAGTTCGATGGTCACCCGGGGATCCTCGACCAGGGCGGTGATCGGGCCGGGATCGCGGTGATGCAGCGGGCGCATCGCGTTGAACAGGTGGGTCGCTGCCCGTGCCCCCGCCTTGATGCCGGCCCGCGTCTGTTCGTAGGAGGCGTCGGTGTGGCCGATCGCGGCGACCGCGCCGGCGTCCGAGATGCGCCGGATCGCCGGCAGCGCGCCATGCAGCTCGGGGGCGATGGTGACCATCCGGATGGTGCCCTTCCCGGCGGCGAACACCCGGTCGATCTCGGACGGCTCCGGGTCGCGCAGCGCGGTGGGCTCGTGCGCCCCGCAGCGCTGGGCCGATAGCCACGGCCCCTCCAGGTGAATGCCGGCCAGCAGTCCGTCCTGCACCTGCTCGGCCAGCACCGCTACCTGCCGCAGCAGTTCCGCCGGATGCGCGGACACCAGCGAGGCGATCATGGTGGTGGTGCCGTGCTTCCGGTGCAGGTCGCGGCTGGCCAGCGAACTCGCTGCGGTCGCGTCCGGGAAGGCTCCGGAGCCGCCGCCGTGGGTGTGCATGTCGACGAAGCCGGGCACCACGGTGACCGCTCCTAGCGCGTGGGTGGGGGTGCCCGCAGGCACCCCCGCGCCCAGTCCTGAGCCCAGCCCGGTGACCACGGTGCCGGTGACCTCCAGCCAGCCCGGGCTCAACACCCCGGTGCCGGTGACGATCCGCTCAGCGGTGATCAACATGGGTGAATCCTCTCCCTCAGCCGACGGTCACAGGCCTTGCCAGGCCGGCTTCGAGGCATAGGTCTCGCGGTAGTAGCCGGTCAACTGCAGACGGCCCGCCGCGGCCTCATCGAGCAGCACCGTCACATGCGGATGATGCTGCAGGATCGTCGCCGGCCACAACGCACTGACCGGACCCTCGGCCAACTGATGGACGGCCTCGGCCTTCGCCGTCCCGCTGGCCACCAGCACCACGTGCCGGGCCGCCATGATCGTGCCGAGGCCCTGGGTGATGCAGTGCGTGGGCACCTGGTCGATGTCGCCGCCGAAGAAGCGCGCGTTGTCGATCCGGGTCTGCTTGGTGAGGGTCTTGATCCGGGTCCGGGACGCCAGTGACGAGCCGGGCTCGTTGAACCCGATGTGACCGTCGGTGCCGATGCCCAGAATCTGCAGGTCGACGCCGCCCGTCGCCGCGATCGCCTCCTCGTAGGAGGCGCAGAACGCGGGGATGTCGGCAGCCAGGCCGTCCGGGCCGTGCACGCCGCTGTCGTCGAAGTCGACGCGATGCACGAAGTCTCTGCGAATCACGTTGTGGTACGTCTCAGGGTGGTCGGACGGCAGGCCGACGTACTCGTCGAGCGAGAAGCCCTTGGCCTGGGCGAAGCTGACCTCACCGGCCTGGCAGCGGGCGGCCAGTTCGTCGTAGATGTGCAGCGGGGACGATCCGGTGGCCAGGCCGAGCACGGCCTCCGGCTGGCGTTGCAGCAGTGCCGCGATGGCCGCCGCGCCGAGCTTGCCGGCTTCGGAAGCGGTGGGGCAGATGACGATCTCCATGATTGACTCTCTCTTTCTCGGATGGGTGCGCGAGGGGTGGCGGACATCGGAGGAATGGTGTAGACCAATAGTTCAAGATTGGCATAGACCAATACGAAGCGTCAAGCTTTGGTCTCGGCAAGCGATGAGCAAGGCGTCCACCGTTGGTTGAGCGTGCCGAAACCCCTAGTGAGAGCACCCCGTCTGAGGTCTCGACACGCTCGGCCAGCGAAAGAGCAGCGTTTTCCTGGGCCAGTCGTCTCCTAGATTGGCCCCATGACCATGCGAACTCGTGAGGCAGGCCTGCTGCGGGTGCCCAAGTACTACCGGGTAAAGCAGGAGCTACTCGGTCTGATCGCCGATCTGGCACCGGGCACGGCGGTGCCCACCGAGCGTGAACTCGCGGCGCGGTTCGACACCTCACGCACCACGGTGCGCCAGGCCATCGCCGAACTGGTGGTGGACGGCCGGCTGGCGCGCACGCAGGGCAGCGGCACGTTCGTCGCCCAACCGAAGCTGATGGTGGTGCGTCCGCTCACGTCGTTCTCGCAAGATCTGGCCGCCGAGGGGTGGCGCCCCGGCAGCGTGGTGCTCGACATCTCGCAGGTGCCGGCCAGCATCGAGGCAGCCGAACGGCTGCAGGTGCCTCCGAACACCCTGGTGCACCGGGTCGAGCGGCTGCGCACCGCGGCTGAGGAGCCGATCGCGCACGAAGTAGCCCTGTTGCCGGGGCCGTTGCCCGAACTCGCTGAGCGGCTCGCCGAACATGAATCGCTGTACCGCACCCTGCGCGAGTCGTACGGCATCGCCTTGGCCACGGCCGAAGACACCGTCGAGACGGTGCTGGCCGACCCGATCACCGCAGACCTGCTGGGGGTGGATACCGGCCTGCCGCTGCTGCTGATCAACCGCACCGGATGGGATGCCCACGGGCGCAGCGTGGAGTGGTCGACCGGGCGCTTTCGGGGGGACCGGTTTCGGTTCGTCTCACGCCAGCGGCTCGACTGACCCGGTGCCGATCGCCCAACCACTTGCTGCCCGCCCGCCTGCGCGAGCCCAGGTAGCTTGAGCGAGCGATTTCGTGACGTCAGCCGCCGGAGGCGTTGGAGGAGGGGGTGCTGATCGGGGGCTCGGGGTTGGTGGCACTCTGGGCCAATTGCGCCGCCTGCTCGGCGGCCGCCTTGCGCAGTGCAACGGCCCGATGAAAGTCGGCCTGGGTGGGCATGCCGTAGGCGCGCGCGGTCGAATCGTGCAGTTCGACCACGTAGCGGTAGATGCGCTCGGCGAATTGGTGCGCGATCTCGCCCGGCGCCGCCTTCAGTGGACGGCCGAACACCACGTGAACGCTGGGACGCCCCTGCGGCGGCCGAGTCGTGCCGTACGGCATCGCGGCGTAGGCGCCGACCAGCGCGATCGGCAGCACCGGCACGTTGCGGCTGATCGAAAGCGCGGCGTGGCCGGGGGTGAAATTTTTCATCGCTCCGGTGCGTGAGCGGGTGCCCTCGGGGAAAAGCAGCAGGGGAACACCCTCACTGATCAGCACGCCGGCCAGGCCCTTGCGGTTGCGCAGCCCCTTGCGATCGACCGGGAAGGCATTGAAGAACAGCCGGGTGGCCGCCGTGGTGTACCACTTGGTGAAGAAATAGTCGGCGGCGGCGCCGGCGGCCAGATTGCGGCTCAGCCGCTGGGGCAGCGCGCCCATGATCAGCGGGGCGTCCAGATGGCTGGAGTGGTTGGCGACGGCGATGAAGGGTGGTTTCAAGGTGTCGAGATTGCGGCGTCCGTGCTCATGCACGTGCACCGCCGACCAGATGTAGGGCTTCATCAACAACTGCTGGGCAACGAACCGTCCGGCCACCCCGCCGGCCGACGAGTAGCGGTTGGTGTTGTCGTCGTCAGACACCATTCACCCTTCCGCCCGATCGGTCAGCCCATTGTGGCGCAGCAACCCGAGCGACCAGGTTCACTGCCTGCTGTGCTCAAGATACGGGAGGCCTGGCGGGCGGTGGAACGCGGCGCGTGCCTGGCTAGCACTTTCTGTAAGATTCCCACGCTCGGCGGGCATGGAAAAGACCCGCTGTTGTAGGCATCCACCAAAGCCAGCATCGCAATTCTGTCCAAATCCAAAGGTCTCTCACCCCTGTGCTTGGCGGTGGCCGGGCCGGTACGGTCAGGCATGGATACCGCGAAGACGATGCTCGACGCCGCCGAGGCCTTCGTTGCCCTGGTCAGCGAGATACCGCACGATGCCTGGGAGCGCCCGGCACTGGGGGTGTGGGACGTCCGGTCCCTGGTCGGCCACACCGCGCGTGCCGTCACCACCGCCCACGACTACCTGAGCCGCCCGGCCGCCGAGATCGAGCTGAGATCGGCGGCGGAATACCTGGCAGCCGGCTACCTGGTCGATCGGTCGATCCATGACGCGGTGGCAGAGCGGGGCGTCGCGGCCGGTCATGACCTTGGCGACGAACCGGCGGAGGTCGTCGAAACCATGATCGGACGGCTGCGCGCCGCCATCGCGGCTACCGACGGTGACCCGGTGATCGACACCATCCTCGGCGGCATGCGGTTCTCTGACTACCTGGAGACCCGCACCGTCGAACTGGTGGTGCACACCTCCGACCTGGCCCTCGCGGTCGGACGCGAGCCGCGGCTGCCGCCCGCCGCGGTCGCCCGGGTGCTGCACATCATCTGCGACGCGGCCGTGCTGAACGGTCGCGGGCTGGACGCGGTGCGCCAGTTGTCCGCCCGGGACGGTTCGGCGTTCGAACTGCTGTAGTCGCGCTGTTGGTGGCGATGGGCTGGTTGAGCTTGTCGAAACCCCTTTGCCAGCACCAGGTCCCCCCAAGGTCTCGACAGGCTCGACCAACGAACCCGATCTGCGACTGCTGGTCGACCCGTCCGGGCATCTCTGGCCACGCCCGGCACGCGCCGCACGACTGGCACGCAGCCTACACATGCTAATGTATGTGTATGTCGGTGATGGAGCGTCGGTTGCAGTTGCTGCTCGATGAACAGCGGTACGGGCTGGTGTCCGCCGAAGCGTCGCGTAGCGGGCGGAGCGTGGCGGCGGTGATCCGCGAGGCCATCGACTACCGATTCCTCGGCGCCGATGAACGCGGTGCGGCCATTGAGGTCTGGCTCGATCTCACCCGCGATCCGGCCGGCCCCGGGCTCGGCTGGAGCGAGATCAAGGACGGTATTGAGGACGACCTCGCCGGCAGTGTGCGCTGATGCGGCAGAGCTGGTTCGTCGACACCTCCGTGCTGCTGCTCGCCGCCGGCGGCGAGCACCCCGACCGCGAACCCAGCCGGGTGTTCCTCGATACCGCGGTCAGCACCGGACAGGCTGTGCACGCCAGCATCGAGGCGATGCAGGAGTACCTCTTTCATCGCATGCGGGTCACCGACCGGCCCCGTGCGTTGCGCGAAACCCGCGCCCTGCTCGCGGTGCTGCACCTGCACGAGGTAACGGCGGCGGTCTTCCGGCGCTCGCTGGGCGTCGTCGAATCGACCCCGTTACGCGGCCGCGGCGCACTGCACGCCGCCACGGCTCTGGAGGTCGGGTTCGACCGCATCGTTACCCTCGACCGCGACTTCGTGCAGGTACCCGGTCTCGTTGCCGTGCATCCCCGGGACGCCACTGCCGGTCAGTAGGGAGGCGCTGATTTTCGTTGGTCGAGCGTGTCGAGACCGTGGACGACCTGGTGCGACACGTGGTTTCGACACGCTCAGCCAACGGTGGGTGCGTTGGCCAGCGTTCCCTTGCGTCAGGCGCCGACGGCCGCCTTGGTCTCGCGGGCCATGGCCAGCTCCTCGTTGGTGGGCACGACGAGCACGGTCACCTTCGAATCCGGGGTCGAAATCACCCGCGGCTCCTTGGAGCGGACGGCGTTCGCGTCGTCGTCCAGGCTGAAGCCGAAGCCGGCGAGCCGGTCGATGATCGCCTTCCGCAGCACCGGGTTGTTCTCGCCGACACCGGCGGTGAAGGTGATCGCGTCCAGGCTGCCCAGCACCGCTAGGTAGGCACCGATGTAGTGCAGCATCCGGTGCACGTAGACCTCGAGGGCGAGCGTCGCGTCGGGGTCTCCGTCGGCGATCAGGTCATTGATGTCACGAAAATCGGTGGCCCCGCACAGCCCCAACATGCCCGACTTCTTGTTCAGCAGGGTGTCGATGTCGTCGATGCTCATGCCCACCTGACGGGCCAGGTAGGCGTGCAGTCCGGGATCGACGTCGCCGCTGCGGGTGCCCATCACCAGGCCCTCCAGCGGGGTCAGGCCCATCGAGGTGTCCACCGCGACGCCGCCGCGGATCGCCGAGATCGAGGCGCCGTTGCCGAGGTGGCAGACGATCTGGTTCAGCTCCTCATACGGCCGGCCGAGCACCTCGGCGACCTTCTTCGACACGTAGCTGTGCGAGGTGCCGTGGAAGCCGTAGCGGCGAATGCCGTGCTGCTGCGCCACGTCGCGGGCCACCGCGTAGGTGTAGGCCGGGGCGGGCAAGGTCGAGAAGAAGGCGGTGTCGAAGACCGCGACGTGTGGCACGTCCGGCAGCGCTTTGCGGGCGGCGTCGATGCCGGCGATGGCCGGAGGGTTGTGCAACGGCGCCAGCGGCGACAGCTCGCGCAGGGCGTCCAGCATCTCGTCGGTGACCAGCGTGGTCTCGCGAAACTGGGCACCGCCGTGCACCGTGCGGTGACCGACGGCGACCACGCTCGACAGCGCCGGGCCGTGTTGTTCGAACAACTGCACCATCACCGTCAAGGCACGTCCGTGGTTGGGGAAGCCACGCTCCTGATGAAAGGTCTGGCCGTTGACGGTGTGGTCGATGGTGCCGGACTCGTCCCCGATTCGCTGCACCAGGCCCGAGGCCAGCACGCTTTCGTCGTCGGCGTCGATCACCTGGTATTTGATCGATGACGATCCGGCGTTCAGCAGCAAGATGGGCGTGCTCATTCGGGCTCCTCGGAGTGGGGTCGGACGGGGTTTCAGTTGCTGTCGGCCTGGGCCTGAATCGCCGTGATCACCACGGTGTTCACGATGTCGTCGACCAGGGCGCCGCGCGACAGATCGTTCACGGCCTTCTTCAGGCCCTGCAGGATCGGGCCGATCGCCACGGCACCGGAGGACCGCTGCACGGCCTTGTAGGTGTTGTTGCCGGTGTTCAGGTCGGGGAAGATGAACACCGTCGCCTTGCCTGCGACCGGTGAGTTGGGCAGCTTGGTCTTCGCCACGTCGGGGTCGACGGCGGCGTCGAACTGAATCGGCCCCTCCAGCGCGATGTCGGGACGCCGCTCGCGGACGATCTCGGTGGCTTGGCGCACCTTGTCGACGTCGGCGCCCGAACCGGAGGTGCCGGTCGAGTACGACAGCATCGCCACCCGCGGCTCGATGCCGAACGCGATCGCGGTCTCGGCCGAGCTGATCGCGATGTCGGCTAGCTGCTCGGCAGTCGGGTCGGGGTTCACGGCACAGTCGGCGTAGACGTGCACCCGGTCTGTCATGCACATCAGGAACGAGCCCGACACCACCTTGACGCCCGGCTTGGTCTTGATGAACTCCAGGGAGGGACGAATGGTGTTGGCGGTGGTGTTGATCGCCCCCGACACCATGCCGTCGGCCATGCCCAGGTGCACCATCATGGTGCCGAAGTACGACAGGTCTTTCATCTTCTCGCGGGCCTGTTCGAGGCTGATGCCCTTGTGGGCCCGCAGTCGGGCGTACTCGGCCGAGAACTGCTCGACCAGTTCGGGGTCGTCCGGGTTGACGATGTCGACGCCGTCCAACACCCAGCCCATGGCCGAGGCGCGGGTCTTGATCGTCACCGGATCGCCCAGCAGGGTCAGGTCGGCGACTCCGCGCTGCAGCAGAATCGAGGCCGACTCGAGAATGCGGTCGTCGGTCGACTCGGGCATCACGATGCGGCGCCGGTGGCGGCGGGCAAGTTCATTGAGCTGGTAGCCGAACATCAGCGGCGTCACGACGCTGGCGGCCGGCACCTCGAGGGCCTTGATCAGTTCGGCGGAATCGACTCGCTCGGCGAAGATTCGCCGGGCCACCTCAACCTTGCGCGGCGACGAGGTGAAGTGGCCGCGGGTATTGAACACGTCCTGGGCGGTGGTGTAGGTGCCCTTGTCGGTCATGCCGATCGGCAGGTCGAGGTGCATGCCGTCGAATAGCTTCACCACGTTCTCAGGGATCGGGTAGCCGCCGGTCAGGATCACCCCGGTGAGCTGCGGGAACGAACCGGAGTGGTGAGCCAGGATCAGTCCGGGCAGCAGGTCGCCGGAGCGATCGCCGGGCATCAACACAGTGGCTTCGGTGACCAGGCGCGAGAGCACGTTGGGCAGCGTCATGGCGGCCACGATGGCGTCCTGCGATTCGCGGTCGAGCAGGTCGGGGTTGCCCAGCACCTGGGTGGCGCCGACCGCCTCGAACTGGGCGCGCAGGGTGGGGGCGATCAGCAGCGGCTCAGAGGGCAGTGCCGCGACCACCAGGTGGGTGAGCTGGCGCAGGGCGTCAGAGGTCTCGTCCAGGATGGCCGGGTCGACCCGATTGGCGATCACGCCGATGGTCTGCACATGGTGGGCGGTGAACTCGCTGAGCGCCGCGTCGGCCGCGTCGCGAATCTCACGCACGTCGCGTTCGAAGCCGTTGACCACCAGCAGCAGGGCTGCGTTCAAGTTGGCGGCGATGTCGGCGTTGAAGGCGAGCTCGGTCGGGCTGGTGACGTCGGCGTAGTCGGAGCCGAGCACCACGATGGCGTCGAAACGGGGGCTGATCCGGCCGAATTTCTCGACCAGAGTGGTCAGCGCACTCTCGGGGTCGGCGCGCATCTCGTCGTAGGTGATGCCCACGGCGTCGTCGTAGGTGAGGTTGATGCCCGGCAGCGCCAGCAGCATCTCGAGGATGTCGTCGTGCTGCCCGGCGGAAACCAGCGGACGGAACACCCCGACCGACTCGACCTCACGCAGCAGGGTGTCGAGCAACCCCAAGGCAACAACGGACTTACCGGTCTGGCCCTCGGGGGCTGCCACGTAGATTGTTCGAGTCACGCCGCCAGGCTATTGCCTGAGCCCGGACGCTGTCTGCTAGCAGTCCACGGGACGTTCCTGGTTCGGCGGTCGAGCTCGTCTTGCTCGTCGAGACCCGGTTGGTCGGGCGTATCGGCTACGTCGGGTGCACCTGTGGTTATGGGTTCCCGGGCCGGAGCGCTGATCAACGCAACCGTCGCTGCGTGAGCTACGTCGAAACCCCTTGCCAGACCCGGATAGCCTCAGACGGAGTGCTCTGACTAGGGGTTTCGACGTAAGCTCAACCAGCGGTAGGCGCAGTGATCAGCGCTTCGTTAACCCCGTGATCGATCCTGTCGAGACCCCCTACAGTCGATCGGCCAGCCAGGTGAGGTCTTTGACGTGGTCGTCGACGCCGCCCGGGGTTTCGATCACCACCGGGGCGTCCGCGCTACGCAGCACGTCGGCGATGCCCTCGGGGTCGCACTGGCCGGCGCCCCAGTTGGCGTGCCGGTCGGCGCCGGAGTCGAACGGATCGCGCGAATCGTTGGCGTGAATCAGGTCGACGCGCCCCGTGATCGCCTTGATCCGGTCGACCAGCCCCATCAGTTCGTTGCCGCCGGCGTGCGCGTGGCAGGTGTCGAGGCAGAACCCGACCCGATCGGCATTGGCCGAGGCGCCGATGGCCGCCCAGAGCCGGTCGACGCGCTCCAGGTGGCGGGCCATGGCGTTACTGCCGCCCGCGGTGTTCTCGATCAGCAGCGGAACGGCGATGTCGAGGCCGTCGACTGCTTTGAACCAGTTGGTAAAGCCAATCTCGGGGTCTTCACCGGCGCCCAAATGCCCACCGTGCACGATGACGCCGGCGGCACCGATCTCGGCCGCTGCGGTGAGCTGCTTTTGCAGGTGCTGCCGCGACGGTATGCGAATGCGATTGTTGGTGCTGGCCACGTTCAACACGTAAGGGGCGTGCACGTAGAGGGCAACTCCGGCCGCGGCCGCGTCTGCGCGCAGGGCAGCGGCGCCGCCTGCGTAGGCCACCTGCGGCCCCTTCCAGCCCTGCGGATTGCCCAGAAAGAACTGGCTGAGCTGTGCGCCGCGGGCCGTGGCCTCGGCGATCGGGTCGGTAGCGTCGACGTGGGCACCCATCGCAATCATGTGGCTGAGCCTAACCGGGGCGTCCGACACCTCGGGCTGCTCGGGTGCCAACGGTGGTTTGCTGCCCCTCACCCCGGGAACGCACGCGTGTCGAGAACGGAACCGTCGGGTGATCGTGTCGAGACTGAGATGACGATGAATGGGTGCGACAAGATGGCTGGTCGAGACCCAGGCAGGGCACGTCGAGACCTTTGAACGAAACGGGACTGAATGAAACGCGATCGGAAAGCGGGCCCCGAATGACCCTGCGACGCCGGTGGCTGGCTACGGCAGCCGCAGCGGTCGTGCTCGGTCTGGGCGGCGCTCAACTGGCCGGGTGCTCGGCGGCGGACGCCCCGGCTGTGCCCGGATCGGAGGCAGGCGCCAGCCCTGCTGGGGCACAGACAGGGGTGCCCACGGCAACGCCGAGCACCGGCGTGACGCTGTCGGCGACTCCGAGCATCGACCCGTCGCCCAGCGACGCGTTGCGGCCCTCCACCAGGCCGGTCGACGAGCGCACCGGCAAGGAACTCGGCCGGCCGTTCACGGTGAACGGAATCGTCGTGGTGTCGGCCGAGCACCCGGTGAGTGCCGGCTACCGGCCCACGATCGGCGACTTCGAGTTGACTCCGACGGCGGCGAAGGCGTTTCGGGCCATGCAGCGGGCCATCGAGAAGGCCGGGCTGCGGCTGTATGTCGTGTCGGGCTACCGCTCGTACGCCGAGCAGAAGGCGTTGTACACCCATCGGCTGGCCACCATGGGCCGGGCCTACACCCGCAAGTATGTGGCGGTGCCGGGCGCCAGCGAGCACCAGACCGGGCTGGCGGTCGACCTGCGCAGCCCGTCCGGACGCGGCACGTCGTTCGTTCGCACCCGGGAGTGGCGCTGGCTGCGGGCGCACGCGCAGAACTACGGGTTCGTGCTGCGCTACCCCGAGGGTAAGACGAAGCTGACAGGCATCGGCTTTGAGCCGTGGCACTGGCGTTACGTGGGGGTTCAGCAGGCGAAGGCGATCCGGGCGTTGGGCGCTGACGTGACGATCGAGCAGTACCTGCGGCTGGCGTGAGCGGCGCGATTGGCCCCGGTGTCGTCCGGACGGCTAAAGTAGACCCTTGGTGCCCCGTGGCACCATGCACACGCCCTCCTGCCATGGGAAATGCTCATGGCCGCTCGAGACCAGAGGAGGTGGAGTTCGCGTATGCGTCAATACGAAGTCATGGTCATCATCGATCCCGACGTGGACGACCGTCAGGTGAATGGCCTGCTGGAGAAGCCGCTCGCGGGCCTGACTAAGGCCGGTGGAACCGTCGACAACCTGGACATCTGGGGCCGTCGCCGGCTCGCCTACGACATTCGCAAGAAGTCCGAAGGCATCTACGCCGTCATCAACATCACCGCTGAGCCTGCCGACGTGAAGGAACTGGATCGCCAGTTCACCTTGAACGAGCAGATCATGCGCACCAAGGTCATCCGGCCCGACACCCGTTAGAGCGAAAACTGTCGGCCCCGGCTGGCACGCTCTGAGTGACATTCACCGATCGAAAGACACTCTCATGGCAGGCGAAACCATCATCACGCTCGTCGGCAATCTGACCGCCGACCCCGAACTGCGCTTCACCCCGTCCGGGGCGGCCGTGGCCAACTTCACCGTTGCATCGACTCCGCGCACCTTCGATCGGCAGACGAGTGAGTGGAAGGACGGCGACGCCATGTTCCTCAACTGCTCGGTGTGGCGGCAGGCGGCCGAGAACGTCGCCGAATCGCTCACCAAGGGCATGCGGGTCGTCGTGCAGGGCCGGCTCAAGTCGCGCTCGTACGAGACCCGTGAGGGCGAGCGGCGCACCGTGTTCGAGGTCGAGGTCGACGAGGTCGGCCCGTCCCTGCGGTACGCCTCGGCGAAGGTCAGCCGCAATTCCGGCGGCGGTGGTGGCAACTACTCCGGCGGGGGCAACTACTCCGGTGGCGGCAACTCCGGCGGTGGTGGCAACTATTCCGGCGGCAACAACAGCGGCAACAGCGGCAACGACGCGTGGTCGTCCGGCGGCAACAACCGCTCGGCCGGCAACGATCCGTGGGCCTCGGCGCAGAACGACGAGCCGCCGTTCTGATCACCCGCGGACGGGCCCCGTCCGCACCCAGCAAGCAATGTCATTCCGGCTTCGGCCGGGCTCACTGAAAGGGAGCACCACAATGGCCCCACAGCAGCGCAAGCCTGTGAACAAGAAGAAGATCGCGCCGGCCAAGTCGGTGCGCATCGGCCACATCGATTACAAAGACACCGCGACCCTGCGCAAGTTCATCAGCGAGCGGGGCAAGATCCGCGCCCGCCGGGTCACCGGTCTGTCCGTGCAAGAGCAGCGCAAGGTCGCGATCGCCGTGAAGAACGCGCGCGAACTGGCCCTGCTGCCCTACGCCTCGACCGCTCGCTGACCAGAAGGGACGACAGCATGAAGCTCATTCTGACCGCCCCGGTCGACCACCTGGGCATCCCCGGCGAGATCGTCGAGGTGAAGGACGGCTACGGCCGCAACTACCTGCTGCCCCGCGGTTTCGCGATCAAGTGGACCAAGGGTGCCGAGAAGCAGATCGAAGGCATCAAGCGGGCGCGTGATGCTCGCGAGATTCGCAACGTCGAGCACGCCAAAGAGATTCGCAACCAGCTCGAGGCGCTCAGCGTCTCGCTGCCGGCCAACGCGGGCGACAGCGGCAAGCTGTTCGGTGCCGTCACCCCGGCCGACATCGTGCTGGCAGTGAAGAAGGCTGGCGGCCCGGCCGTCGACAAGCGCGCCGTCGAGATCGCCAAGCCGATCAAGACCGTCGGCAGCCACACGGTGGGCCTCAAGCTCACCAGCGGCGTGGTGGCGCACATCAACGTGGCGGTCGTCGCCGCCTGATCACCTGTTCGGTCGAGCCTGTCGAGATGCGTCTCGGCAGGCTCGATCGGCGTTCGGACCGATCAGGGCCGCGCCGGGCGTCGCAACCCAAAGCGTCCACGAGGGTCGCATAGGGTGAATCGGTGAATGATCCAGGGGTTCGTCGGCGCGTGTTCAACTGGGGCCGAATCGCGCTGATCGCCGGTGCCGTCGCGGCGCTGGTGGCAGTGACAGTCGGCGTCCGGGCGCTCTCGGCACCGGTCGAGCGGGCCGGCGTTCCGACCATTGCGGTGCCCTCGCCCAGCGGCACCAGGTTTACCAGTCCGTCGCCTTCGCCCAGCGCGTCCGGCACCGAGAGCGGCACTGCGTCGCCGTCGGCGACCGCGTCGGCGTCGGGCACGCCGAGCAGCAGCATCAAGGCCTCAGGTGACTTCGACTGGGCGACCACGACGGCCGCCGCGGCCGGTTCGCAGGGAAAGCTGTACCGCTACGCGGTAGCGGTGGAGAGTTCGGCCAAGCTGAAGGCCAACACCGTGGCCGGCACCGTCGCGGGCGTGCTCAACGACCCGCGCAGTTGGACCGGTGACGGCGAGGTGCGCTTCGCGCTGGTGCCGCAGTCGAAGGCCACCGTGAAGCTGTACCTGGCCAGTACCAAGACCGCAGCCACGCTGTGCGGCTCTGACGGCGAGGCCGACTTCACCTGCGTGAAGGGCGATGTGGTGGTGATCAACGCCGGGCAGTGGAAGACCGCCGCCGCGAGCTACGCCGGTGACCTCGACGGCTATCGCACGTTCTTGGTCAACCACGCCATCGGGCACCTGCTCGGGCAGCGCGAGGCACAGTGCGCGGGCTCGGGCAAGAAGGCACCGGTAATGCTGCAACAGGGCGCCGGGCTCGACGGCTGCACGGCGAACCCGTGGCCCTAGGGAAGCGCTGACTTCTCGTTGGTCGAGCTTGTCGAGACACGGCTGCACGGCGAACCCGTGGCCCTGGGGAAGCGCTGACTTCTCGTTGGTCGAGCTTGTCGAGACACGGCTGCACGGCGAACCCGTGGCCCTGGGGAAGCGCTGACTTCTCGTTGGTCGAGCTTGTCGAGACCTCGAATAGAGTGCCCTGACCAGGGGTTTCGACAGGCTCGACCAGCGGTGGTTGCGTTGATCAACACGTCGGTGAGGAAGCGCTGCCCGTTAGTGCTCGTGCGGGTCGGCCTCGGCGTCGGCCTGGGTGGCATGGACGGTGCCCGGAAGATGATCGGGTGGCCCGTAGAGGGCGTAGACCTTCAGCGGCTCGTCGCCGATGTTGGTCACGTTGTGCCAAGTGCCGGCCGGCACCAGGATCGCCCAGTCGTCCTGCACCTCGCGGCGGAACGGAAGGTCGTGCTCGGCGGGACCCATCTGCACCAGGCCGCGCCCCTGCTCGACACGCAGAAACTGGTCGTTCTCGGGATGCACCTCAAGACCGATGTCACCGCCGACCGGAATCGACATCACGGTGAGCTGCAGGTGGGCACCCGTCCACAGTGTGGTGCGGAAATTGTCGTTCGTGACGGTCTTTGACTCGATGTCGAAGACGTAAGGCTCTGTGCCACGATCCTTGCTGTACCGGACGGTCATCGGAAACTCCTCGGTTGGGGACGGAACCCATCCTTGCCGAGGGCGCCGACATTTTCGAGCCTTCTGCTGGGTTGGGGAAGCGCTGATTTTTCGCTGGTCGAGCGTGCCGAGACTTCGAACGGAGTGCTCTCACTAGGGGTTTCGACGAGCACAACCAGTGGTTGAGCTGGGCTGTCGCGTTGCCGCAGCGGTACCTGTGAGCTCTCGACACGCTCAACCAACGATTGATCGGTGTTTCCTTGGGTCCGGTACCGACTGATGAGCGGTGCAGCTAGGGTCGATTGCAGGGCAAGGAGGTCGGCCGTGGGCGATGTCGTTCGCACAGCAGTGGTGGTGGGTGCCGGGGCGATGGGGTCGGGCATCGCCGCCCAGCTCGCCAATGCCGGGGTCGTGGTTCGCCTGCTCGATGTGGTGCCCGACGGCGAGACCGACGACCGTTCGCGGCCGGCCCGCGAGGCCATCGCCCGCCAGGTGAAGGGTGGCGGCTTCATGCTGCCGGCGTTCGCCGATCGGGTGACTCCCGGCAATGTGGTCGACGATGTTGCCGCCTACGCCGAGGCGGACTGGGTGATCGAGGCCGTGTTCGAAGACCTCGCGGTGAAGCGCGAGCTGTACGCGAGCATTGAACGCAACCGTGGGGCGTCCACGATCGTCACCTCGAACACCTCGACCATTCCGCTGGCCCAGTTGGTGCACGGTCGTGACCCCGGTTTCACCGCCCACTTCGCCATCACCCACTTCTTCAACCCGCCCCGGCACCTGCCGTTGCTCGAACTGGTGGCGGGCCCGGGCACCGACCCGGCCGTGGTCGAGCGGCTGGTCGCCGCCGGCGATCACCAGCTCGGCAAGACGGTGCTGCGCTGTCGCGACACCCCCGGATTTCTGGCCAACCGCATCGGCAATTTCTGGATGGCTGTCGCGGCGTCCGAGGCGCTGCGCGGTGAGGTCGGCATCGAGACTGCCGATGCCGTGATGGCCAGGCATTTCGGCACCCCCCGCACCGGAGTGTTCGGCCTGTTCGACCTGGTGGGCATCAACCTGGTGCCGCTGATCTGGACCAGCTTTCTGCAGCTACTGCCGTCCGACGACGCCTATCACCGCTTCGACATCACCACCGACCCCACCTTCACCGGTCTGCTCGAGCGCGGGTTGGTCGGACGCCGCGCAGCCGGCGGCTTCACCCGGCGACGCACGACCGCGGACGGCCCGGTCGACGAGGTGCTGGAGGTCGCCGGCTTCAGCTACCGGCCCCGGCAGGTGCCCACCGACCCGGTGCTAAACGCCGAAGGCCTGCGGGCTGCGTGTGAGACCGATTCGGCCGGCGGCCGCTACGCCTGGGCGGTGCTGCGCGAATTGGTGGATTACTGCTGCGCGACGGCACCAGCGATCGCCGACCACGTCGAGCTGATCGATGCCGCGATGACGCTGGGGTACGCGTGGCAGGCAGGGCCGTTCGCGCTGGCCGGACAGGTGGGAGCCGATTGGCTGGTCGAGAGGTTTGAGGCCGAGGGACGTCCGGTGCCCCCGTTGCTGGCCCAGGCCCGCGAGGCCGGAGGGTTCCGGCCCGGCCCCGGTGTGGTGCTGGCGTCCGACGGGTCGGTGGTCGAGGTTGCTCCGGGGCCGCTGACGGTCAGGCAGGCAAGCCGGGTGCTGGCCGAGAACGACTCCGCGGCACTGGTCGACCTGGGGGACGGGGTGGCCTGCCTAACCCTGCGGACCAAGATGAACGTGTGCCAGCCGGGGCTCTTCGACCTGATCGATCGCGCGCTCGAACTGGGCCAGCAGCAGGCGTTCCAGGCCCTGGTGATCGGGTCGGACCACCCGCGGGCCTTCTCGGCGGGCGCCAACTTGAACGTGTTCGCCGGCCTGCTGGAACGCAACGACGCCGCCGAACTGCGGGCCTTCACCGAAAGTGGCCAGCAGGCGTTCGCCCGGCTGCGAGCGGCTGGGTTCCCGGTCGTGGCGGCGGCCCGCGGATTGGCCCTGGGTGGCGGCTGCGAACTGATGCTGGCCGCCCATCATGTCGTGGCGGCGGCCGAACTGTATGCCGGTTTTCCGGAACGCAGAGTGGGACTGATTCCGGCCTGGGGCGGCGTCACCCGCACGTTGATCCGGGCCTCGCTGAGTGGTGTTCCCGATGCTGCAGCCCGGGCGTTCGGGCTGGCGTCGTCGTGCACGATCAGCGGCTCGGCCTTCGAGGCCCAGGCCGAGGGGCTGCTGCTGGCGTCGGACGAGATCGTGTTGAACGGCGCCCGGGTGCTCGAGCGGGCCAAGGCGGCCGCACTCGAACTGGTCGGGGTCGAACGCCGCCCAGAACCAGTCTCGTACGCCTTGCACAGCCCGAGCCTGGAGCCGCTGGACGCGCCGTGGGCGAGCGCGTCCGCAACCGATCGGCGCATCGTGGCTGCGCTGGCCGCGATGTTGACCGGCGACGAACCGGTGACCGAGGCCGAATTGCTGCGCCGCGAACTCGATGTGGCGCTGGAGTTGGTGGTGCTGCCCGCCAACCAGGCTCGGATGCGCCACATGCTGGCAACAAATTCACCGTTGCAGAACTAGAGGAAGCGCTGATTTTTCGCTGATCGAGCTTGTCGAGACCTCGGCCATCACGCTGGGGCAAGGGGTTTCGACAAGCTCAACCAGCGGTGGTTGCGAAATCGGCGCTTTCCTAGGCCCCGACGGTGGAGCCTTGTCGGACCCCCTCCTGAACCGGACCCCGGCGCGCCGTTGTCCACAGAGTTTCCCACAGTCGGGGATAACTACACCCATGTGATTAGCAGGCCCTCGGGGTGGGTACCGTCCGACGTTGCACAGGTTCGGTTTCGTTGCTCAGGTTCAAACCTGAGCAACGAAACCAAACCTAGGCAACGTCCTTCCCGGGTAGAGCTTGTGCGCGTTGGTGATGATGTGGTCTGCCGGGCGGGGCGGTGATCAGCGCTGCTCCGAGTTCAGATCGTGGTGAGCGTGCCGCCGCTCTGCTTGCGGATCGTGGCGACCTTGTTCTTGGTGAAGACGTTGCCGACCGTCGCCAACGTGCCCTTGGTCTTGACCACGATGCCGTATGTGTTGTTGCTCTCGAAGGTGACCGGTGCGGTGACCCGTCCGCTGGTGCTCTTACCCGAGACCACCAGCCCGCTGGCCTTGTTGGAGCCGACCAGATTGCCGGTTCCGCTGACGGTGAGCTTCGACTTGCCGCTGACGGTGATGCCATCTGCGCGGCCTGCGGTGATCTGGTTCGCACTGGCGATGGTCAGCGTGCCCTTGCCAGATACCGAGACGTTGCTGCGCTTCGACGTGGTGATCGTGGAGCTCTGCATGGTCGCCGAACCCTTGGTGGGCACCGAGAGGCCGTAGCGGGACGTCCCGCTGATGCTCACCCGGGCGAGGTCGACCACGGTGCCCGAGCCGGAGGCCAGCACGCCGTTGTATCGGTTATCGCTGATCACGCTGTCGTGGATCGTGGCCTTTACCCCGGCAGTCGTCCCGACACCGTGCCGGCCGTTGTCAGACAGCGTGTTGTCCGACAAGGTGACCTCGACTGAACCCGTCAGCGAGGCGCCGCACACCTTGTTCGACGACATGCTGGTGCCGGTCACGGTGGCCCGTGCCGAAGAGACGCCGAGCCCGTGCCCGATCTTCCCGGTGGTTGATCCGGTCACCGCGAGACCGTTGCCGTCGAGGGTGCTGGCCTTGATCGTGCCGACCGCTCCACTGGACAACTGCAGGCCGTTGCGCCGGTTCTTGATCGCCCGGACTTCAGTGGCGTTGAGCGTGGACGCTTCGCCGAGGTACACGCCGTCCTTGGCGTTGGCGGTGCTGGTCACCTCCGACAAGGTGAGCTGGGTCTTGGCGTAGCCCACGATGCCGTTCTTCTTCGCATTGCGAACAGTGAGGTCGGCCATGTTCAGCGTGGACGTTTTGGAGCCGATCACGTTGGAGGCCTTGCCGGCGGCGTCCCAGATGCCGCCGAAGACGCCGCCGTTCACCCCGTTGAACCAAAGCAGTTGGTCGGCCGACTTGGTGAGCGTGACGGTCGTGCCCGACTCGGCGATCAGAAAGACGTTGTTGGCGACTTTGATCTGCTCAGAGACCTTGAGCGTGCCAGAGGGCAGGGCGATCACTCGGGGCTGGTCGGCACTGGCTGCGGTCTTGGCGGCGGCGGCCAACTCGCTGGTGACGTCACCGGTATGAGTGATTCGGGTCACCTGGTAGCTGCCATCGACGCCGAGCGCCGCGATGGATTCGCTGAGGCTGGCGGCATGCGCAGTGGGTGTGATCGCGAAGCCGGCTAGTGCGGTGGTCGTGGCGAGAACGGTTGCGAAGCGGCGGGGGCCACTGGACATCTGATTGGAGCCTTTCTTGCTCGGCCGATGCTGAAATCCCCCCCGTGTCTCCCGAAGGCAGCAGTGTAGGCGTTGTCGCGACGGCACCTGACCGACGTCCGACCGGCGGCCGACCTGCGCGATGAAGCTCCGGTACGTGTCGATACCGGCTTAGCTCCCGGCCCAACTCGACCAGCGAGGGGGCGCAGCTCTCAAGCCGGCACAGTCGGCAGCGGGGAACTCTTCCACAAGGCCGCGCGAGCCATTGCTAATATCTGATCAAATGATCAGATAAGAGGAGCGCTGATGAATACCGTCAAGGGCCTCGACGCGTGCGTGGTGATCAGCGTGCACCCCGAGAAGGTGCGTCTGGCCACCGGCAACGCTCCGGACGCCGACGAGCTGGCCCGGGTCAGCGCGGTGTTCAAGCTGCTCGGCGACCCGACCCGGGCGCGGCTGCTGTACGCCCTGCTCGAGGCCGGCGAACTGTGCGTGTGTGACCTGGCCGCCGCGACCGCCACCGCCGAGGCGACCGTCTCGCAGGCGCTGCGGCTGTTGCGCGCGTCCGGCGTGGTGACCGGGCGACGCGAGGGCCGCAACGTTTTCTACCGCCTGTCGGACGCCCACGTGAGGTTGCTGCTGGACGTCACCCGCGAACACATAACGCACGGTTCGCTGAGCGCGGATCAGCGCGTGCGATGAGCCACGTGCATGCGCACGGACACGCCGGGGCCGGAGGACGGCACCGCTGGCGCCTCGCGGTCGCGCTCGGCCTGGTGGCGGTGTTCTTCGTCGTCGAGTTGGCCGCCGGCGTGTTCTCCGGCTCACTCGCGCTGCTGTCGGACGCCGGCCACATGGCTGCCGACGTCACCACGCTGGGCGCGGCGCTGCTCGCGACCCGGCTGGCCTCGCGTCCCGACAGCACCGGACGACGCACCTTCGGTTCGTACCGGGCCGAGGTGTTCGCCTCGGGGCTGGCCGTGCTGTTGATGATCGGGGTCGGGGTCTACATCGCGATCGAGGCGGTGGCGCGGATCGGTGCGCCGGCCGAACCGGTCGCCGGGGTGATGCTGCTGGTGGGCGTCGTCGGGCTGGTGGTGAACGCGGCCTGCCTGGTGCTGCTGCGGCCCGGGGCCGGAGAGAGCCTCACCGTGAAGGGCGCCTATCTGGAGGTGATCGCAGATTCACTGGGCTCGATCGGCGTGATCGCGGCGGCCGTGCTGGTCGGTGCCACCGGCAGTGCCTGGTGGGACACGGTGATTGCCCTGGCCATCGCGTTGTTCGTGGTGGTGCGTGCGGTGCTGCTGGGTCGTGAGGTGCTGGCCGTGCTTGGCCAGCACGCGCCCGAGGGCATGGAACCCGCCGCCCTGACCGGGGCTCTGCTGGCCGTCGAGGGGGTGACCGAGGTGCACGACCTGCACGTGTGGCGGCTGACCTCCGGAATGGACGTCGCCACCGCCCACCTGGTTACCAGCGCCACGACAGCGCCCGGACCGGTGCTCGAGGCGGCCAGCAGCACCCTGCGCGAGCGGTTCGAGATCGCGCACGCCACCTTGCAGATCGAGGCGCAGGGAACGCCCGGCTGCCAGGGCGTGGACTGGTGAGAGTGCTCGGCTCGTAGCGTGTCGAAGCCTTGAGCGGCAGCCGCCTGTGGGCCTCTGAGGTCACTCGTGCGGCGCCACGTCCAAGGTCTCGGCCGGCTCGGCTGGGGCAAGGGTCTCGACTGGTCCAACCAGCGGGGTTGCGTCCCGCAGCCATTTCGCCAGCTCTGCCGGTTGCAGGCCGAGCGGACGGGCGTCGATCCGCATCGTCGTAGGGTCCGGCAGGGCGCCGCGCCACGGGCGCGGGCAGACCGTCCGCCGCACCGGCTGGGTGAAGCTGAGCAGCACTGACGAGTCGGACTCATCGACTGCTGTGCAGTGGCTGAGCCGTGCCTGTTCGCGGCCCCAAACCGTCTCGTGCAGCACCTCGTCGTCGACCAGCCACACCGCCGTGGCGTTGCGCCGGCCGGTGAGCGCCAGCGCGCTCAGGGCGCCGAACCAGGCTGCCGGAACCAGCAACAGCAGCGACCATGGCAGCCAGCGGCCGCCGGCCGTCAGGTCGGCGATCAGCACTCCGGCGCAGAGCAAGGCCAGGGCAGAGTCGATCGCCACCTCGAGCCGGTGCTCGCCGGGCCAGGCCTGCACGCCGGCCCCCACCCGGCCCTGCACGGTGGCGGTGCGCGCGGTCGGCTGCGTCGCGTGCCGCACCCGGGCTGCCGCCGTGATGAGCAGGGCAACGGCACCGGTCACGCCGAAGCCGGCCAGCAGCCAGGTGGTCGGTTCGCTGCGGGCCCCGATCGTCCACAGTGCCCAGACGGCCGCGAAAGCCAGCGCGGACGCGACCAGCTCGACCGCCGCCAGGCCGAACCGCTGGCCCGCAGGCACCGGCCGCACCGGCAGGTCGGGCAGCCGGCTCACGGCCCGGACAGGCCTTTTCGACGCCACCACTCGCCCCGGCTCGGCCCGGGTGCCGGCGATGGCTCGCGTGGGTGGCCGGGACGGCTCACGCGGGCCGTCGTCGCTGAACCGTCTGCCGCGCTCGGGGGTGCTGCGGGCGGCCGGGTTCGACATGCTGGTCACGGTAGTGGTCGGGGTGCGGCTCGCACGTCCGGTCTTGTTCGTGGCCAGCACCAGTGTGCGCCGCTCGTCCTGCTCGACGCTGGGGTATTGGTGGTGCTGGGCGGCGGCAATGTGCAGGTGACCGGGTTGCCGTTCGAGGTGCCACCCGACCGGCGCAGAGGGCCACCCAGAGGCGGGCGAATCAATTTCGAACACACGTTGTCACAATGGTCACAACTGTTCGAAAAGTGTCAGAGGCGGCGCCTAGCGTTGCAGGCATGGAGAACCGCCTCGAGCATCACAGCGACGCCGCGCTGGTCGGCATGATCGACGCGGCTCTGACCGCTCTCACCGACGGCCGGCTGCGTCTGTCCAACGACGAGCAGCGGCTGCAGTTGCTGAGTGAGGCGGTGCGCCTCGGCTCGCGGGTGCAGGCCTGGCAGCAGGCGCTGGCAGCCGGTATCGAGGCCGACGAAGTGGCCCTTCGGGCGTACAACACACCAACCGGCACCTGGCTGGCCGACGCGACGCGGCTCACCCGGCGTGAGGCGCAACGACTGGTGAAGGCCGGGCAGGGGCTGGCTCAGTTTCCGACCCTCGGGGCGGCGGCGTTGCGTGGCGAGGTCTTGGCCGGGCAGGCCGAGTCGATCACCAGTGTGCTGGCAGACCTGCCCCGTGACCTCGAACCGGCGGAGGTTGCCCGGGGCGAGAGGCATCTGATCGAGTTGGCCCAGACGCACAACAGTGCCGAGTTGCGCCGGTTGTCGGGTCACTTGCTCGAGGTGCTCGCCCCCGAGACCGCCGATGCGTTGGAGGGTGCCGCGCTGCAGCGGCAGTTGAAGCGAGCGCAGGCCGGACGCTTTCTCGACCTGCGCGACGACGGGCAGGGCTCGACCGTGATTCGAGGCAGTCTGCCCACCGTCGATGCCGAACCGTTTCGGCTGCTGCTCGACAGCTACGCAGCCCAGCTCAAGCGGGGGTTCGAAGCGCTCGACCCGTTGCAGCCGGCACCGACCGCCGGTCAGCGACGAGCGGAAGCCCTGACCCGGCTGGTCGACCGGCACCAGCAGTTGTCGTTGGCCCCGGTGATGGGTGGCGACCGGCCGCGCATCGTGGTCACCGTGTCGTACGACAAACTGCGGCAACAGGCAGTCGATGCCGGCCTGCTCGGCACCATCACCGCTACCGGCGCGAGGGTCTGCGCCCACACGGTGCGACGGCTGCTGTGTGACGCAGAGGTGTTGCCCGTCGTGCTCGGAGGGCCTTCCCAGATACTCGATGTGGGCCGCGCCGAACGCCTCGTCACGCCCCCGATGCGGGTGGCACTGCACCAACGTGACCAGGGCTGCGTCTTCCCCGGTTGGGATACTCCACCTGAGGCCTGCCATGCCCACCACATCGTGCCGTGGCTGCAGGGCGGACCCACCGCCCTGTCGAACCTGGTGCTGCTCTGCCCGCACCATCATGCGCTGATCGAACCCGGCAGCGATCCGGCCGCCGACCGGTGGAGCCTCACCCTGCGCGACGACGGAGTGAGCGAGATCCGGCCACCACGCCGGGCCGACAAAGAACAGAGACCTCGGGTACACGCCCGCTTCCTCACCCGCCGACGTACCTGAGACAAATCCTCCTGCCGAAGGGTCTTAAGGAGTTCGACCGGTGGGCGAGGCGTGCTGCGCTCCACCACCGGTGGTTGAGCTACGTCGAAACCCCTTGCCGAAGACGCATATCCGAAGTCTCGACATGCTCGACCAGCGGTTGGTCGGGTTGATCAGCGCGAGCCTTCTTAGGGGGTGGCGGCCAGGTACACCCAGCGGCCGCCGCGCCGCACAAAGGCCGAGCGTTCACTCTGGCTGCCGTGGTCGTGCCCGGCCACCCAGTGGGCGGTGAACCCGACGATGCCCATCTGGTCGTCACAGGTGCCGTCCACCCGTTCGGTGATCGCAAGGCCCACCCAGTCGCGGTTGACGAGGCGCAGGGTTTCGGGACGGGTGCGCGGGTGCCAGGTGCGCAACAGGTGCTCAGAGTCGCCCAGGGCGAAGGCGGTGTAGCGCGATCGCATCAGCTGCTCGGCCGTGGCGGGCCAGGCCTCCCGGCGCAGGAATGGTGCGCAGCAGTCGCCGAAGCTGCTCCCGCCGCAGGGGCAGGCGGCGTTGCCAGGCAGCGTGGTCACGCCCGGCCCGGCCCAGCGAGCTTGTCGCCGAGCGACTCGATGCCGTTGATCACCCCGCCAGCCTAGACAGTGCTGATCATCGCCGCTCCAGCGCGTCGAGACCGCCGAGTTCAGCGCGCTGGGTCGAAGATTCGCGGAGACTTCCCACACCGCGGCGGACGAAGTGCCCGGGGATGTCGAGCCGACGATTCGACGCTTTCGCACCCGGTCGGCGCACGAAGCGATTGCCAGTCTGTGCAGCGAGGTTCGAACTCAACCACGGTTTGATCGGCACCCTCTTGTCGTGCACGCGGAGAAATGCGCGTATTGGTCTGGGCCTCCGTCGCGGTTCGGTCTCGGCGCGCAGAAACGAGCGTTATGGCTTGCCACGCCGCCGCCATAACGCTCGTTTCTGCGCGGCGGGTTCGGCGGAGGGTGACGGCCGCCCTGATAACGCACGTATCGCGGCGGGGCTCCGAGACGCAGAGCTGCACGCAGGTCTCGACGTGCTGTGACCAACGACGACCGGCGCTTCTCTACGCTGAGCCGCATGAACGTCAGAATCGAGTCGGCGGGTGACTTCGAACGCAGCGTGTACGACGGACGGGCCGCCGCCTACGACCGGCTGATCGGAGCCCGCTGGTACAACCGGCTGCTCTGGGACACCTCTCCCGACGATTACGCGGCGTTCGCACGCGAGGCGGTGGCCTCGGCCCGGGGACCGCTGCTCGAGGTGGCCGCCGGTACGGCCCGTGCCAGCGCCGAGTCGTTTCGGGCCAGCGACCGCACGATCGTGGTCACCGACCGCTCGCGCGACATGCTCAACCACGCGGCCGCTCATATCGCGGGGGAGGGGCCGTTGCGGCCGGGGATCAGGTTCGTGCAGGCAGACGCCTTCGACCTGCCATTCGGGTCTGGGGGCTTCGACACCGTGCTGTGCCTCGGCTTTCTGCATCTGGTGGACGATCCGGTGAGCTTCGTGAACGGACTGCGTGCCCAGGCCCGGCCGGGCGGACGGGTGTTCGTCAGTTCGCTGGTGGCCGCGACCGTCGTGGGCGCCCACTACCTCAGCCTGCTGCACCGGCTGGGCGAGGTTGCCACCCCGCGCACCCCCGCTGAAATTGGCCGACTTGTTCGAGGTGCCGGTGCGCCGGCGCGGGTCGATGGCCTACCTGGTGCTCGCCGCGTGACAATCGGTGCAGCGAGCCTCGACCAAGGGAAACGCTGATCATTCGCTCGTCGAGCTTGTCGAAACCTCGATTTGAGTGCTTTCGCTAGGGGTTTCGACGTCGAGGGTGCAAATGCAAGCTCAACCAGCGGTGGGCGCATTGATCAGTACCTCCCAAGGCCCGTCGCTTGATCGAAGCCGGCCTGATCGACGCCGGCCTGATCGACGCCGGCTCGACCGCACAGTTCCGACCCAGTGAATGCACAGTGTCGACCCAGCCCGGCGAGCGCGGTTGCGGCGTAGAATCCCGGGCATGGCCGACACCCGCACGTTCAACCCCGCGATCAACGCGGTGGGCGAGGCGATCCGCGCAGCGCTCGGCGAGGACGTGCGTCCGGTGTTACCCGGCGAGACGCCTGCGCCAACGTCCCGCAAGACGGACGAGGCCACGCCGCCGGTCACCACGGTGCGCACGTTCACCTTCGGCACCACCGCGAAGAAGCCGGAGTGACCGGTCGAACCCAGCCCGGGCAAGGCCGATAGTCGCAAGGCACCACCCCGTCGTCGAAGCGAGCGTAAGGGCCTCGACACGCTCGACCACCCAGGGCAACTTGACCACCAGGCTGGTCTCAGCCAGTGATCTTGGGCAGCAGCACCGTCGACTCGTCGTCGTCGGCCGGTTCGTCGGGCGGGCTCGTCTCACCGGGCAGCCGCACGATGAACTCGGCGCCGCCCTCGGCCGAGCGCCCGGCCTTCACCCAGCCGCCATGAGCCTTGATGGTCGCCGCCACGATCGACAGGCCGAGGCCCGAGCCGGGGTCATTGCGAGCCGACGGCGATCGCCAGAAGCGGTCGAACACATGCGGTAGCTCGTCGTCGGGAATGCCGGGCCCCTGGTCTGAGATGCGCAGCCGGTCGCCCTCGAGCAGCACATGAATCGTGCCGCCCGGTGGCGAGAATTTGACCGCGTTGTCGAGCAGGTTGGTGATCGCCCGTTCCAGCGAGTCGGGCTCGCCGACCAGAAACAGCGGATTCAGCTCCACGTCGAAGGTGAGCGATGGTCCGCGCCGCTTGGCCCGGGCGATGGATGAGTTGATCACGTCACGCAGGTCGATCGGTTCGGGGTGGGGCTCGACGACGTCCTCTCGGCTCAGATGCACCAGGTCGCCGACCAGTGTGGTGAACTCGCCCAACTGGCCGGCGATGTCGCGCAGAATGTCGCTGCGGGCGCCTTCGGGCAGCATTCGGCTGCGCTCGTCGGCGACCAGCAGCTCGACATTGGTGCGCAGCGAGGTGAGCGGGGTGCGCAGCTCGTGACCGGCGTCGGCGATCAGCCGCTTCTGCCGCTCTCGCGACGACTCCAAGGTGCCCAGCATGGTGTTGAACGAGCGTCCGAGTTCGGCCAATTCGCCCGAGCCGTCCACTGTGATGGGTGTCAGGTCGTTGGTGTCGGTGATCCGGGTGGCGGCCTCGGTGAGCCGCTGCACCGGACGGATCGCCGACCGGGCGATCACGAAACCGATGGCGCTCGACACCGCGGCGCCGAGCACGCCGAACAACACCAGCGACCAGGCCAGGGTGCCCATGATGTTGTTGGTGGCCTGCAGCGGCCGGCCCAGCACCAGGGCGAACTTCTCGGTGGACGACTGGAACGGCACGGCCACGATGCGGTACGGCTCGCCGGTGGACGACACGCCGGTGCGGGCCGATGACCCTTGTTGACGCCTGGCCACCGACAATTCCTGGGGGCCGGGCACCAGCGACACCTTCTCGCCGGGCAAGGTGGTGGGCCGGCCGTCGGACCGAATCAGCATGACGGTGACGTTGGCCGCCTTGAGCGCGTTGGTGTCGAGGCCACCCATGCCCTCGATGTCGACCGCCACCCAGTCGGCGGTGACGGCGGCCACATCGACCAGTTCGCCGTCGAGCTGGTTGTACACGGTGACGTTGGTGATCAGCCACGCCGCGACGCCGGTGACCGCGACGGCGGAGGCCACGGCGGCGGCCACCAGCACGGCGAGGCGGTTGCGCAGCGACCGCTCCCGAAGCGACAACAGCCGGGTCAGCCAACCGTTCACGGGGGCGTCTCGCGCAGCACGTACCCGATGCCGCGGACGGTGTGAATCAGCCGGCTCTCGCCCTCGCCCTCGGTCTTGCGGCGCAGATAGCCGATGTAGACCTCAAGAGAGTTCGCGGTGGTGGGGAAGTCGAAACCCCACACCTCGTTGAGCAGCCAGCCGCGTTCCAGCACCTTGCGGGGGTGTTCGAGAAACGTCTGCAGCAGCGCGAATTCGGTGCGGGTCAGGCTGATCCGCCGACCGGCCCGCTGCACCTCGCGGGTCTGGGCATCGAGCGACAGGTCGCCGAAGGTGAGCAGCTCGCTGCCCGTATGCTCCACGGCGACCGGCTTCGAGCGGCGGGTCAGCGCCCGCAGCCGGGCCAGCAACTCATCGAGCGCGAACGGCTTGGCCAGGTAGTCGTCGGCGCCGGCGTCGAGGCCGTCCACCCGGTCGCCGACGGCGTCGCGGGCGGTGAGCACCAGAATCGGCACGTCGTTGCCGGTGGAGCGCAGCATGCGGGTGGTTTCGAGCCCGTCGAGCCGGGGCATCATCACATCCATGATCACGGCGTCCGGACGCAGCGCAGACAGCCGGGCGAGTGCCTCGAGCCCGTCGCCGGCGGAGGTCACCTCGTAGCCCGAGTACTGCAGCGAGCGGGCCAGTGAGTCACGAACGGCCTGATCATCGTCGACAACGAGGATGTGCATGGGATCAGCCTGCCACGTTCGCCCCGGCGAGTGCCGCACGAACGACACCCAACGGCTCAAGTCGTCAGTTCGCGGACGCGCCGCAGCACCCCGGGCATCGCCGCCTCGACTGCGGCCAACGTGCCCGCGAAGCCGGACTCCGAGCCGTACCACGGGTCGGGGACGCCCGATCCCGGCTCGGCGCCGGGGTCGAAATCGGTCAGCAGCGCCAGGTTGTCGGCATCGGGCGCCAGCCGCCGCAGGTGGCGCAGATGCAGGGGTTCCATCGCGATCACCAGGTCGGCCTCGCGCACCTCCTGCGCCGTGACCCGGTGTGCCCGGTGGCCGCCGGTGGTGTACCCGGCACGAGCCAGCACGCGCTGCGCTCGGGCGTCGATCGGCTCACCCAGCTCTTCGCTCGACACCCCCGACGAGATGAACGACACGCC
This sequence comes from Micropruina sp., assembly GCF_047602085.1. Lineage (GTDB taxonomy): Bacteria > Actinomycetota > Actinomycetes > Propionibacteriales > Propionibacteriaceae > Micropruina. Next base: position 75,875 of record NZ_JASGID010000002.1, on the reverse strand, counting down.
GGTCAGTCCCTCGCGTTCGGCCCAGCCCCGGGCCACCCGCTCGGCCATCGGCGAGCGGCAAATATTGCCCCAGCAGACGAAATTGACCGTCGCCACCTCAGCGGTTCACTTCGCTCTTGGAGGTGAACGACGAGTTCAGAATGAACGACACCACCGACACGATGAGTGCACCCCAGAAGGCCGACCAGAAGCCGTCCACGTGCCAGCCGAGGTTCAACTGGTCGGCCACCCACGAGGTGAGCCACAGCATCAGCGCATTGATCACCAGCAGGAACAGCCCCAGCGTGATCAGCAGCAGGGGTGCCGTGGCGAACGCGAACAGCGGCTTCACCAGTGCGTTCACGGTGCCGAAGATGATCGCAACGGCGAGAATGCCGACCAGGGCGTCCTGCGGTTCTCGCTCGCGCATGCTGATTCCCGGGATCACCCAGGTGGCGAAGGCCAGTGCCGCAGCGCTGAACAGAAACCGGATGACCATGGCGGCAATTGTGTCATGCCAGACTTCTACCATCGAAGCCTCGACCGAAAGCTGGCCCCGACGTGAACCTGCGCAACCGCCACTTCTTGAAAGAATTGGACTACCGCCCCGCCGAGTGGAAGCGGCTGCTGCAACTCGCCGCACAACTCAAGCGGGCGCGTCGCGACCGGGTTGAGCACAAGCGGCTGGAGGGTTTGACGCTGGCGCTGATCTTTGAGAAGCCGTCGACCCGCACCCGGTCGTCGTTCGAAGTGGCGGCCTACCATCAGGGGGCCAACGTCAGTTACTTCGACGAGACCGGCGCCCACATGGGGCACAAGGAGTCGATCGCCGACACCGCCCGGGTGCTGTCGCGGTTCTACGACGGCATTCAGTACCGCGGCTCGCGGCAGCAGATCGTCGAGACGCTGGCGCAACACAGCTCGGTGCCGGTGTGGAACGGCCTGACTGACGAGTGGCACCCCACCCAGAGCCTGTGCGACATGTTCACCATGCGTGAGTCCTCCGGGCTGGACGACCGCGACATCAGCTTCGCCTACGTGGGTGACGCCCGGTTCAACCAGGGCCGGTCACTGCTGATCGCCGGGGCGATGATGGGCATGGACGTGCGCATCGTCGCGCCGCCGGCGCTGCAGCCCGACCCCGACCTGGTGGTCACCGCGCGGCGGATCGGGGCCGGCACCGGCGCCCGGGTGGGCGTCACCGACGACGTGGCCGCGGTGCGCGGGGTCGATTTCGTGCACACCGACATCTGGGTGTCGATGGGTGAACCGAAGCAGGTGTGGTCACAGCGCATCGACCTGCTCACCCCGTACCGGGTCACCACCGAACTGCTGGAGCGCACCGAGAACCCCGAGGTGAAGTTCATGCACTGCCTGCCCAGCTACCACGACCTCGACACCACGGTCTCGCAGCAGATTCTGGCCGAGACCGGCAAAGAGGTGTTCGAGGTCACCGAAGAGGTCTTCGAGTCACCGGCCTCGCTGGTGTTCGAGCAGGCCGAGAACCGGTTGCACACGATCAAGGCGATCCTGGTGGCCACGCTGGCCGGCTGAGCGGTACCGCCCGCCGTCCGGGCGGCGACGTGTGCCCTACTTTTTCTTGATCGTCACCGGAATGCGCACCGTGGTGCCCGAGTCGTACGCCTTCAGCACCAGCGTGGCCCGTTGTGGCTTCACCCAGCCCGGAACGCGCACCGAGACGGTGGCTTGGCCGTCGTTCACGTCGCCGAAGCCGACCGGCGCGATGCCCATGCCCCACCAGGTGCGCTGTTTCACCTCAAGCCAGGCGATCACGTTGTCGTTGGCCACGCCGTTGGTCTTGAAGTCCAGGGTGTCCTGCGCCAGGGCGTCCTGCGGAACGCCGAGGGTGAACGTCACCTTCTTCTTGAGTTTCAGCCGGGTCGGCAGTTTGTGCACCGATACGGCGCGCAGGGCGAACGACGGGCTGATGGTGCCCTGGTCTTTGATCCAGCCCACCCACGACTCGAGGTCGGCGCGGCCGGCATCTTTGGTGTTGACGCCTTTCGCGATCTCGCGGAAGTTGTCGCCGCCGGCGATCAGGAACGAGCCCGACGCGATGGTGTAGAGCCGCTTGGGCTTGATCGGCTTTCCGCCGACCGAGATGGACGTGATCCGCGACCCCTCGGGCAGCGACGCATCGTAGGTGTAGCTGACGTTCTTCGACAGGCCGAGTTGCAGATAGGGCCGGCTGGGCACGTCGCCGGCCGAGTCGCGCTGCCACTGCTGTTCGAGCACCGTCTTGACCTGAGCGCCGGTCAACTGGGTGGTCATCAGCGAGTTCGCGAAGGGCAGAATGGCGGCGGCCTCCGCATAGGTGATCTCACCGGAGTTGAAGTCGGCGCGGTTGCCGCCCGGGTTCTGCATGCCGATGACGTACTTGTCGCCGTCGCCCAGCACATCGGCGAACATCTGCGCCACCAGGTTCGACATGGTCGACTCGCGCGCCCGGTCGTCACCGCTGATCGTTCCGTCGTCCTTGAAAATGAGCGCCCGGCTGATCGGTTCGGTGGCCGTGCCGATCACCTGCTGGCCGATCTCGGTGCCCTTGGCGATGGCCGCATCGACGATGGTCTTGGCCTCGACCACCCGGGGGTAGGTGGCCAGCAGGTCGCTGACCGGCGTGCTGGTCACCGGAAGCACCGTGGCGGCATAGCTGCAGGTCGCGCCGGTGCTGGCGTCGAGGGCGAGATTCACCCGGCCGACGTTGCCCGCGTAGCTTCCGGCCTGGAGCAGCGGACGGGTGCCGGCCCCGTTGGGCGCGTCGTAGGAGTACACCTGATGGGTGTGCGCGTTGATCACCACCTGGGCACTCTCGTCAAGATTGTTGACGATGTTCGCGAACGCCGTCGACTGCGCCACGTTCTGCGCCAGCGTCTGGGTTCCGTTCGGGGCGCCCTCGTGAATGACCACGATGACCACGTCGGCCTCGCCGTTGGCGGTGTTGCCGTCCTTGAGGTCGGTGATCACGCCGTTGACCGCCGTGATCGGGTCGGTGATGGTCAGCCCGGTCAGGCCGGCCGGGCTGACCAGGCTCGGCAGGTCGCCGGTGACGGCGCCGACGATGCCGACGCGAAGGCCCTGCTTCTCGACCACTTCGTAGCCGGGCAACACCGACGTGCCGGTGGCGGTGCTGACCACGTTGGCACCCAGGTAGGGAAAATTGACCTCCGGGTCGATGCGATCGCGCAGGTCGGGCCAGCCCTGGTCGAATTCGTGGTTGCCGACCGTCGAAGAGGCAAGATCAAGGGTGTTCAGCAGTTCGATCGTCGGTTCGTCGTTTTGAATGAACGATGCGAACAGGCTCGCCCCCACATTGTCGCCGGCCGAGATCACCAGGGTGTTGGCATCGCCGGCAGCGGCGCGCTGCTCTTCGATGGTGCCGATGAAAGCGACCGTGTCGGGGCTGCTGGCCGCGATCCGTCCGTGAAAGTCGTTGAACGTGAGCAGAGTGAGCGGCGTTGTCGTTTCGCAGACCGCGGTGGGCAGGGCGGCGGCCGCGCCGGGGTTGACCACGCACGAGGCGAGGGTGGTGGCGATGGCGATTCCGACCGTGGCCTTCATCTGAACTCCTCTGGTTCGACGGCTCCCTCCCCCTGACAACTCCTGCATTCTTGGCCGGTCGTTGCGCAACACGCAAGGAGTTGCTGTGTAACGGCTGAGTCACGGTGCGCCGATCGGCGTCGGCCCCGCAGCGCGAGAACTTGCCGCAGCGAGAGGTTTCGGCGAGCGCCACCAGTGGCGATGCCGGTGATCAGCGCCCGAGCACACCCAGACTGTGCAGCCAGGCCCGGGTGTCGGCGTCGTCGACCCACTGATGCGCCGTCCAGCCCGCCTGCTGGGCGCCGAGCACGTTCTCGGGCCGGTCGTCGACGAAGGCGATCTGCTGCGGCGCCACCCCCAGGTCGGCGGCCGCGTGGTCGTAGATCGCCCGCTTCGGCTTGGCCGAGCCGATCAGCGCCGACACGTACACGCGGTCGAGGTGCCGGCGCCACGACGCGGCCTCGATGGCGGCGCCCAGGGCGACCGGCGCGTTCGACAGCAGCGCGGTGACCACGCCGGACGCCTTGGTGTCGGCCAGCAGGGCCTCGGCCTCGGGACGAATCCGGGTCCAGATCGTGGCGTCGGTGGTGGCCAGCAGCCGGACGGTCTCGGCACCGTCCGGCAGGCCGAGCCCGGTCAGGATCGGCCCCCAGTAGTCGGCGTCCGGGGCGCCTTCGTCGTAGGCCTGGCGGTCTGTGCAGTAGCCGGCGGCGAAGGCGTCGGCGCTCACCCCGAGCAGGCCGGCGGGGTGGGAATGGATGTCGGGCGGCGAGGCCAGCACCTGGCCCAGATCGAAAACGACGGCGCGGATCATGGGTGCCATGATGGCCCCATGACGACCTGGATCGGCGGCACCCCCGACCGTCCGGCGCGCTTCTTCTCCGGCCCGGACGCGTTCGACGCCTGGTTGGCCGAGCATCACGCCACGCAAACCGAGTTGTGGGTGGGGCTGTTCAAGAAGCACGCCGCCGATCGCGGCCTGACCTGGGCCGATGCGGTCCCGGTCGCGCTGTGCTGGGGCTGGATCGACTCGGTGCTGCACCGCATCGACGACGACACCGTGCGCCAGCGCTGGACGCCGCGCAAGCCGACCAGCAACTGGAGCAAGGTCAACATCGCGCTGGTCGCCGAACTCACCGCCCAGGGCCGCATGCGACCACCCGGCATCGCCGCGTTCGAACGCCGCCGGCTCGACGACCCCGGCTACAGCTACGAGGTCGACGGCCTGCACCTGCCGGCCCGGTACGAGGCGCGGCTGCGGGCCGATGCCGCCGCTGCCGACTTCTTCTACCGGCGGGCCACCGCCTCGTACCGGCGGGTCTGCATCGGCTGGGTGCTGCAGGCCAAGACCGCGGCCACCCGCGACAAGCGCATGGCTGAACTGATCGTCGACTCCGCCGCCGGACGGCTGATCAGAACGCAGCGCTACGGAACCCCACCCACGTGGGCGCGGCCGGTGGCCGAGCCTGTCGCGACCCAGTCGGACAACCCTGCCGAGGAGGCACCATGAAACAGGTCGTGATCGTCGGTGGCGGGCACAACGGGCTGACCGCAGCCGCCTACCTGGCGCGAGCCGGGGTCGAGGTCACCCTGCTCGAGCGCCTCGACGCCATGGGCGGCGCGACAATCTCGTCCGATGCCTTCGAGGGGCTGGACGCGCGCCTGTCGCGCTACTCCTATCTGGTCAGCCTGCTGCCGCGGACGATCGCCGACGACCTGGGCCTGGACGTCTCGCTGGTGCGGCGGCGCTACTCGTCCTACACCCCGGTGCCCGGCACCGACCGGGGGCTGCTGATCGACAACGAGGACTGGGCGGCGACCTGCGACTCGTTCGCATCGGTCGGCGCGGCGGCCGACGCCACCCGGTTCGCCGACTTCTACCGCCGCATCGCCCGCTTCGCCGGGGCACTGTTCGACACCGTCACCGGGCCGCTGCCGAGCGCAGCTGAGGCCCGTGGCCTGCTGGGCGAGGACTGGGACGAGTTCGTGGAGCGTCCGATCGGCGAGGTGATCGAGGCGTCGGTGGGCCACGATCTGGTGCGCGGGGTGATCGCCACCGATGCGCTGATCGGCACCTTCACCAACCTGAACGACTCCACCGACGGCAACCGCTGCCTGCTCTACCACGTGATCGGCGGCGGCACCGGCGACTGGGACGTGCCGGTGGGCGGCATGGGAGCGGTGTCGGGCGGGCTCGAACGCGCCGCGCGGGCGGCCGGCGCCCGGCTGGTCACCGGCGCCGAGGTCACCTCGATCGACCCCGACGGGGCGGTCGGCTACGTGATGGACGGGCAGCAGCACCGGCTCACCGCCGATCTGGTGCTGTGCGGCGCGGCCCCGGACGTGCTGGCCGGGCTGCTCGGCGAAGCGCCGGCGGTGCGGGCCGAGGGCGCCCAGGTGAAAGTGAATCTGCTGCTGCGCCGGCTGCCCCGGCTGCGGCAGCCCGGCGTGCTGCCGCAGGCAGCGTTCGGCGGCACGTTCCACATTCACGAGACGCTCAACCAACTGATCGGCGCACATGCCGCCGCGCTGGCCGGGGCGGTGCCCGACCCGCTGCCGGCCGAGATCTACTGCCATTCGCTGGCCGATCCGTCGATTCTGGGTCCGCGATTGCAAGCGGCCGGCTTCCAGACCCTGACCCTGTTCGGCCTGCAGGTGCCCGACCGGCTGGTCGACTCGTTCGGCAACGACCGGTTGCGCGGCGTGCTGCGTGACGCCGCCCTGGCCAGCCTCGATTCGGTGCTGGCCGAGCCGATCGAGTCGCTGCTGGCCACCGACGTCCACGGGCAGCCCTGCATCGAGGTGAAGACCACCCGCGATCTCGAGCACGCACTGGACATGCCCGGCGGCAACATCTTTCACGGGCCGCTGTCGTGGCCGTGGGCCGAGGACGAACCCCTCGACACCCCGGCCCGGCGCTGGGGCGTGGCCACGGCGCACGACAAGGTGCTGCTGTGCGGGGCGGGGGCGCGGCGAGGTGGCGGCGTGTCGGGCATCGCCGGGCAGAACGCGGCGATGGCCGCGCTCGAGATGCTGGAGTGAGCTGGGCAGTGAACGGTTTTCGCTGTTTCGGCACTGGCGACCCGCTGTACGAGGCCTACCACGACCATGAGTGGGGGGTGCCGCCGGGGTCGTCTGCCGACGAGCGGGAGCTGTTCGAGCGACTCAGCCTCGAGGCGTTCCAGTCGGGGCTGTCGTGGATCACGATCCTGCGTAAGCGCGAGGCGTTTCGGGCCGCGTTCGGGGGCTTCGACCCGGCGGTGGTGGCAGGTTTCGACCAGGACGACGTGCAGCGGCTGCTGGGCGATCCGGGCATCGTGCGCAACCGGCTGAAGATCGAGGCCACGATCGGCAATGCGCGGGCGTTGCTGGCCCTGCACGAGCGAGGGGAGCGGCTGGCGGATGTCTTCGACGCGCACCGTCCGGAGCCACGCGTGGTGCGTCCGGTGTCGTTCGCCGAGGTGCCGGCCTCGACGGTGCAGTCGGCGGCACTGGCCAAGCAACTGAAAAGGTTGGGGTTCCGGTTCGTCGGCCCCACCACGGCGTACGCGGCGATGCAGGCATTGGGGTATGTCGACGACCACCTCGCCGGGTGCCCGGTCGTTCTCTAGGGAAACGCTGATGCTCGCTGGTCGAGCTTGTCGAGACCTCGGGTATGCCGCTGGGGCAAGGGGTTTCGGCCAGCTCAACCAGCGGTGCCAGCTCAACCAGCGGTGCCAGCTCAACCAGCGGTGATTGTCGTGCTCAGCCCTGCTCGGGGCTGCCGCGCAATTGCAGGCTCATCTCTTCGGCGTCCACCACGGCCATGGCCTGGGCCAGCATGCGGGCATCGAACACGCCGTCGTCGCGGGCATCCAGCAGCGCTGCGCGCTGGGCGGCCAATAGGTCGAGCTGCAGCCGCTTCTGGGGCCGGCCGGGCACCCGGGCCCGCTCGTGCTCGGCCACCTGCTTCATGAAGCCGAGCAGGCGTTCGCGCTCGTCGTGCTCGGCCTGGACGTCGTCCGCGGTCGGGGGCGGGCTGAGCCGCTTGACCACCAGCGGCAGCGTGAGGCCCTGAATCAGCAACGAGCCGCCGGCCAAGAAGAAGGCCACCAGCAGCAGCGCCGGACGGCTCGGGGTCGTGGTGGGCAGCGTCTGCGCGGCGGCCAGCGAGACCGCGCCGCGCATGCCCGCCCAGGCCAGCAGGCCACCCTCGCGAGCCCCGATCGGCTGGCTGACCAGGTAATCGACGGTGGCCCGCTGCCGTCGCATCATCGTGCGCAGGCGATCTATGCGTTCGGCGTTCCAGCGCTCCCGGGCCTGCTGGTCGGCGCCTTCGAAAACCGGACGGCGCAGCCCGAGCCTCAGCCGTCGCAACCAGCCGGGAGGGCTCGCGACGTCACCCAGAATCTGTTGCCGCAGCTCGGCCGGGTCATGCTCGGGGTGAGCGGTGCGCGCGGCGATGTAGCGCTCGAGGTCGTCGAAGCGTTGCTGTCGGTTTTGCTGGCGCGCCGTGCGGCGCGTCGCCGACTGCACGAGGGTGATCACGTAGCCGCTGCGAATCAGCACGGTTAGCAGCCACCCTGTCGTCGCGACCCACAAGATCGTGGCCAGCGCGCCCGGAGCGTGCGATCCGTCGTTGATCAGCGCATGCAACTGCAGACCCATCAGCAGGAAAATGCCGCTCTCGAGCACCAGTTCGACCGTCTTCCAGTTCTGGCTGTCTGACAACCGAGCGTGCGGGGTCAGCATGCGCGGTGCCGCGTAACCACAGACCAGGCCGGCGATGACGGCCGCCACCAGTCCAGACGCGCCCACCTCTTCGGCCGGCACGGCGGCCAGAAACGGCGCGGCGTACGAGATCAGTGTCGACACCGTCGGATCGCTGGTGCGGGCCCGCAGCCACAGGTTCAGCCAGCCGGCGGCGAAACCGATCAGGGCGGCGACGCCGAGCGCCCACAGAAAGTCGACCAGCACCGAGCCGAGCGCCACCGTGCCGGCTGCCGCGGCCACCGCCGAGCGCAGCAGCACCAGTGCGGTGGCGTCGTTGAGCAGGCTCTCGCCCTCGAGCATGGTCAATACACGGTGTGGCACTCCGACCCGGCGGGCAATCGCCGTGGCGACGGCGTCGGTGGGGCTCACGATCGCCCCCAGCGCCACGCCCCAGGCGAAGGAGGTGTTCAAGGTCACCGAGAAGAACCACCCCAACGCCAGGCTGCTGACCAAAACCAGGGTGATCGACAGGCCGGCGATCGAACGCAACTCACGCCGAAAATTCATCGACGGCATCGAGACCGCCGACGAGAACAGCAACGGCGGCAGCACGCCGATCAGAACCCACTCCGGCTCAATTTCGAACTCGGGAACGCCGGGCAGAAAGCCCACCAGTGCGCCGAGCACCACCAGCAGCAGCGGCGCAGCCACCCGAGTCAGGTTGCTGAGCCCTGAAATACCGGCGATGCAGAGCAGCCCCAGGGTGATCAGGCTGACGACCAGTACGGGGTTCACGTTGCCTTCTAGGCGATGCCGGCCAGCTCGACCCGGGTGCGCAGAAAGCGGCCGAAGTGCGGCACGGTGAACGCGATCCGGCCGCGCTCGCTGGCGTAGACCAGGCCCTTCTTGATCAGCGCGTCGCGCGCCGGTGACAGCGACTGCGGTTTGCGGCCCAGTATCTCGGCCACGCGCGCCGACGGCACCGCGCCCGAGTCGTCCGGGTCGGCCTCGGCCATCGCGTGCAGGTACTCCCGTTCGGCGGCCGTCGCGCGTTCGAGCCGGGAGCCGAAGAAGCCGACGGCCAGCTCGTGCTCGGCCTCGGGTACGGCCACCGCAACGTCATCGGTGTCGATCGGGGTGCCGGGGGCCTGATCCCACACCACCTTGCCGTAGGCCTGCACGAAGTAGGGGTAGCCGCCGGTCACCCGGTACATCTCGGCCAGCGCCGCCGGGGTGAAGGCGGCCCCCTCGTCGGCAGCCGGCGCGGCCAGTGCCAGATCGGCCGCGTCACGGTCGAGTCGATCGATGCGCGCATAGCCGAACAGCCGCTCCGAGTACGATTTCGACGCGCTGAGCACCGCCGGCAGATGGGGCAGCCCGGCCCCGACAACGATCAGCGGCAGCCCTTGCTGGCCCAGTTCGTGGCAGGCGGCGCACAGGGCGGAGACGTCGTCGGGCCCCAGGTCTTGCAGCTCGTCGATGAAAACGGCCACGCCGCGGCCCTGGTCGGCGGCTAGGCCGGCCACGTCGGTGAACAGCTCGACCAGGTCGATCTCGATGTCGCCGGAGTCGGCCCGGCCGGTCACCGACGGTGCGGTGATGCCCGAGTTCCAGCGGTCGTAGGCCTTGGTGTTCGCCGGTGCCGCGCGTTCGACGAATGCCTTCAGCGTCGACAGCACCGCCGTGGCGTCGGGGTGGCCCAGTTCGCGAATCGCCACGTGCAGTGCCGCGCCCAGTGGACGGCGCAGCCCCTGGTCGGGCCGCGCCTCAAGCTTTCCGGTGCCCCAACCGGCGCGCACCGCCAGCGACCGCATGGCGTTGAGCAGCACGGTCTTACCCACGCCGCGCAGCCCGACCAGCACGATCGAGCGTTCCGGACGGCCCTTGGCCACGCGTTCGAGCACGAACCGGAACGCGTCGAGCTGCGCATCTCGCCCGGCCAGTTCGGGCGGACGCTGGCCGGCGCCGGGGGCGTAGGGGTTTCTGATCGGGTCCATGATCGGACTGTATGACCCTGTCTAGCCCTGAGCGCAGATTGGGGCAGAGTGTCGCAGACGAATCGTCCGGGCGTCGCCGGCGCAGCGAGAGAAATGCTGATCAACCCACCCCGAAGGGTTGAGCTGGTCGAAAACTGTTGCCAGGGGAGCTGCGAATCCGAGGTCGCGACACGCTCGACCTGCGAAAATTCAGGCACCGAGGATTTTGCCCGTGAGTATGACGCGGCGCGGGGTCTCGACCCGGCCAGAGCAGCGGGTGCACGATGAGTAGGCGGGCGTCGAGGCTCGTGGAAAGGAATCGGATGGCTGCCTGACAACTCGGGCTGTCGCGAATCAGCGCGGCCCACCCAGCTTTGACCTACGGTTACGTAACCAGTAACTTAACCCTTCGACGGAGACCGAGCCAGGTTCTCGGGCCCGAAAGGAACTGTTGTGTCCGATCCCGCTGTCGACGACTTCGTGCAGTTGCTGACCCCCGATGGGGAGCGCGTGCCGCACCCGAGGTTCAGTTTCGACGGAAGCGATGAACAGGTTGCGGGCTACCTGCGCGAGATGGTGCTGGCCCGCCGGTTCGACAATGAGGCCACCGCGCTGCAGCGCAAGGGCGAGTTGGGGCTGTGGCCGCCGGCACTGGGGCAGGAGGCCGCCCAAGTCGGTTCGGCGAGCGCCCTGCGGCTGCCGGACTTCGCCTTTCCCTCGTATCGCGAGCACGCCGTCGCCCTGCACCAGGGCGTCGACCCGGTCGAGATGCTGAGCACCTTTCGCGGCACCGCGATGGCGCCGTGGGCCAACGAGGTCGCCGGAATGCACCCCTACAGCTTCGTGATCGGCACGCAGACGCTGCATGCGGTCGGCTATGCCATGGGCTTGCAACGCGATGGTCTGGTGGGCAACCCCGACCCGGCGGCCAACGGCGCGGTGGTGGCCTACTTCGGCGACGGGGCCACCAGTCAGGGCGACGTCAACGAGGCGTTCATCTTCGCCGCCAGCTATACCGCCCCCGTGGTGTTCTTCTGCCAGAACAACCAGTACGCCATCTCGGAGCCGATCGCGTTGCAGTCGAAGATTCCGCTGTACCGGCGGGCCTCCGGCTTCGGATTGCCGGGCGTCCGGGTCGACGGCAACGACGTGCTGGCCGTGCAGGCGGTCACCAGTTGGGCGCTGGATCGGGCGCGGCGGGGCGAGGGGCCGGCGTTGATCGAGGCTTACACCTACCGCATGGGTGCGCACACCACGTCCGACGACCCCACCAAGTACCGCAGCAGCGACGAGACCGAACACTGGCGCGCCCGCGACCCGATCAGCCGCGTGCAGACCTACCTGCTCGGGCGCGGCGCCATCGATCAGGCCTGGTTGGACGCGCTCGAGGCCGAATGCGAAGAGCTCGCGATTCGCGTGCGGGAGGGTTGCGTCACGCTGCGCGAACCTGCGCTGGAAGAGTTCTTCGACTATGCCGTGATCGACCCGCCCGAGATTCTGCTCGAACAGCGTGACGACTACCTCGAATACGAGGCCGGCTTCGACGAGGGTACCTACGCCGAGCCCGACCCGGCCCAGCCCGAGGTTCAGGAGGCGTTCTGATGGCGACGATGACTCTGGCCAAGGCGCTGAATGCCGGCCTTCGGCGAGCATTGGAGGCCGATCCGAAGGTGCTGCTCACCGGCGAAGACATCGGCAAGCTCGGCGGCGTGTTTCGGATCACCGAGCACTTGCAGCGCGATTTCGGGGCCGATCGGGTGGTCGACACTCCGCTGGCCGAGTCGGGAATCCTCGGCACCGCCATCGGGTTGGCGCTGCGCGGGTACCGTCCGGTCGTCGAAATTCAGTTCGACGGCTTCGTCTACCCGGCCTTCGACCAGATCATCAGCCAGTTGTCGCGCTTTCACTTTCGCTCGCACGGGCGGCTCACCATGCCGATCGTGGTGCGCATTCCCTATGGCGGCGGCATCGGGGCGATCGAGCATCATTCCGAGTCGCCCGAGGCGTACTTCGCGCACACCCCCGGGCTGAAGGTGGTGACGTGTTCGAACCCGCTCGACGCGTACTGGATGATGCAGCAGTCGATCGCTTCGAACGACCCGATCATCTTCATGGAGCCGAAGCGGCGCTACCACGAGAAGGGCGAGGTCGACGTCGCGGACGAGCCGATGCCGCTGTTTCAGGCCCGGGTGGTCAAGCCCGGCGACGATCTGACCCTGGTGACCTACGGGCCCATGGTGCGCACCTGCGCCGAGGTGGCGATCGCGGCCGCCGAAGAAGGTCACGACATCGAGGTGATCGACCTGCGCTCGCTGGCGCCCCTCGATATGGCCACCGTGATCGAGTCGGTGCACAAGACCGGCCGCGCGATCGTGGTGCACGAGGCGGCCCTGACCCTGGGCATCGGCGCCGAGATCGCCGCGCGGGTGCAGCAGGAATGCTTCTACGCACTACAGGCACCGGTGCTGCGGGTCACCGGCTACGACATTCCGTACCCGCCCAGCCGGGTCGAAGCGGCGTTTCTGCCCGACCTCGACCGGGTGCTCGACGCCGTCGACCGATCCATGGCCTACTGAGCGTGCGTACCGAACCGATGGCGACTGACAAGGGGAGATCACGATGAAGGAGTTCCGCCTACCCGATCCCGGTGAGGGGCTGGTCGAGGCCGACATCGTCCGTTGGGTCGTGAGCGAGGGCGACGAGGTCAAGGTCAACGACATTCTGGTCGAGATCGAAACCGCCAAGTCGATCGTCGAACTTCCCTCACCGTGGGACGGCCGCATCGCGCGACTGATGGTCGACGAGGGCGCCACCGTCGAGGTCGGCGCGCCCATCGTGCTGATCGACGACGGGGTGGCGGCCGCTCCCGCTCCGGCCGCCGCCGCGCCGGGGTCGGGCGAACCGGTCGTCTCCGCTGCGGCCCCGGCCGAGCCGCTCGCCGATGGACGCCCCGAGAACGTCGACCAGCCGGCGGCCGTGGCTGCCGAGCCGGCACCGGTCTCGGAGGCCTTCCTGGTCGGCTACGGGGCGAAGTCGGCCTCGCTGGCCAGGCGTCCGCGCAAGACCCCAGGCGGCATCGGTAAGCCGATCGGCCCGGTCGCCGAGCAGGTGCACGACTCGTACGCCGCCGCCCAACCGGTGTCGCGGCCGATCGACCAGACCACCACCACCGGGCCGATCACCGCCGAGCCCAGCGGCGACCCGCTGCCCCGTCCGGGGCAGGCGCCGAAGGGTGCCGCGGCGTCGAAACGGGCGCTGGCCAAGCCGCCGGTGCGCCGGCTGGCCCGCGACCTGGGCCTCGACCTCGACCTGGTGGACGGCACCGGCCCCGACGGCACGATCACCGCCGAGGACGTCCTGGCGGCAGCAGTCTCGGCTCGTGGGGGATCCACCCTGAGCGGCTCCCGGGTGGCCGAGCGGGTGCCGCTGAAAGGGGTGCGCCGCGAGATGGCCCGCACCATGGCCGAATCGTTCAAGGTGCCCACGGCAACGGTGATCATGCAGGCCGACGTGACGGCCTCGATGGAGCTGGTTGAGCGGCTGCGCGCCCGGCGCGAGTTCGCCGGGCTACGGGTGTCGCCGCTGCTGATCTTCGCCAAGGCGGCCTGCCTGGCGATCGCGCGCAACCCCGACCTGAACTCCACCCTCGACATGGCTGCCAGTGAGATCGTCCGCAACGAGGACGTGAACCTCGGCATCGCCGCAGCCACCCCGCGGGGGCTGTTGGTGCCCAACATCAAGGGCGCGAACCGGATGAACCTGCTGCAGTTGGCCGAGGCGCTGCACAACATGGTGCAGGTGGCCAAGACCGGCAAGGTGCCCACCGAAGACCTGACCAAGGGCACGTTCACGATCACCAACGTGGGCGTCTTCGGGGTCGACGGCGGCACCCCGATTCTCAACCTGGGCGAGTCGGCGATCATGTGCCTGGGCACCATCGCCCGCCGTCCGTGGGTGATCGGCAAGGGCAGCGAGGAGCAGATCGTGATCCGCTCGGTGTGCACGCTGTCGCTGACCTTCGACCACCGGCTGGTCGACGGTGAGCTGGCTTCGAAATTCCTCAGCGATGTGGCCGCGATCCTGGCCGACCCCGGTCTGGCGATGATGTTTTGACGGTTGAAGACCTAGATCCGGATCCTCGTTCGCGGCGCAACCGCGGCGACGGGCGCATCGGCTAGATTCGTCGCGAAGAACCGGCTCCTCTCGACGAATCTGGGTGTGGCTCATGGGCAAGAAGGTCGACTTCATCGTGGCCGACATCTTGAGTCGCATCTTCCGCCAGCAATGGCCCTCGGGGAAGCTGCCCACCCAGCGGGAGTTCGCGCGAGAGTACGGAGTCTCGAGGTTCACCATTCAGGCGGTGATCGAGAACCTGACGCTGATCGGGGCACTCAGCTCGACCCAGGGTTCGGGCACCTATGTGCGTGAGGGGTTGCGCAGGAATCCCCTGATCTACAACACGATGACCCGCACGCCGTACGAGCAGATCGAATCACGCGTGCTGCACTTGAATCGCACATCGCCCAGCGCCGATGAGGCGCTCCTGTTCCAGCTCCCCGTCGGTGGTGAGATCTGGCAGTTCGACCGACTACGAGTCATCGGCGCAGAAAGTTCTCAGATCGAACACACGGTGATGCCGGTGGACATGTTCCCCACCTTGTCGCGCACCGTTTTGGAGAAATCGGTCCAGGAGTTCGTGGAGGCTGCTGGCTACCGCATCTCGCACTACATGACGAGTTATCGGCCGGTGACCGTCTCGCGACAGTACGCGACCATCTTGGAATGCCGCCGCGGAGCCCCGGCCATGGCCATCGACAGCCGCGGCGTGCTGACCGACGGTCGGGTCTTCGCGCACAGCGAGATGATCGCGCTCAACTATGTGGTGTCTTACATCAGCCGATTCGACCGAGAGGTGCACCAAGCCCGGCTCTAGGGAAACGCTGATTTCTCGCTGGTCGAGCTTGTCGAGACCTGGGCCAGAGTGCCCCCACTAGGGGTTGCGACAACCTCAACCACCCCCCGATGGCCTGCTGCGCGCCGCTTCGCATCGCCTCGCTTGTTCCCCGTGTGAGCGGCACCGCGAGACACCTCTCGCGACGGCCAGGCAGTGACAGGCACACCCCAGTGTCGCCCCGGGTCAGGGAGTGACCAGGGAGCCATCGGCAATGCGACTGGTGGTCCAGGGATGCTCTTTGAATACCCCTGGAAACGCTGCGGCCGCATGCGCGTCGAACGAGACGCCGATGCCGGGTTCCTCCGAGGGGCGCAGGAATCCGCGGGACTGCACGGGGTAGCCACCGAAGATCGTGGCAGTGTTCGGTTGCACGGCAAGGTTCTCTTGAACGCTCGCATTGTGCAGGTGCACGTTCAAGTGCGTGTTGACCGCCAAGCCGACCGGAGTGATGTCGGACGGGGTGTGCCAGGCCAGCCGAATGCCCATGGCATCGGCGAAGTGCGCCACCTTGAGGGCGGGGGTGATGCCGCCGATCTGCGAGACGTGAATGCGCAGGAAGTCGATCTGACGATGCGCGACGAGCTGTTCCCACTCCTTGGGGTTGTTGAACAGTTCCCCGGTTGCGAGCGGGGTCGACGTCTGGGCCCGCAGCGTTTCGTACCACCCGGTCTGCTCGAGCGGCAGGACGTCCTCGAGAAAGTACAGACCGTAGGGCTCGCACTGCTTCGCGAATCGGATCGCGTCGGAGGGACTGAGTCGCTCATGCACGTCGTGCAGCAGCTCGATGTCGTCGCCGTACCGGTCACGAACGGCCTGGAACAGCCGCAGCGTGGTGGTCGCGTACTGGTGCGGGTCGTAGTAGCTGCCGGGAAGTGGATTCTCGGGTACATGCAGGTCGGTCGCATTGCCGCCGTAGAAGCCCAGTTGAACCCGAACGTGGCGGTAGCCCTCGGCGAGGTAAGAGTCGATTTGGGTGTAGAGCTCGTCCAGATCATCGGCCACCGCGTGGGCGTAGGCCGAGATCGCCGTCCGCGAGCGTCCACCGAGAAGCTGATACAGCGGCATCCCCGCCAGCTTGCCCTTGATGTCCCACAGTGCCATGTCGATGCCGGCGATAGCGTTGTTGAGCACCGGGCCGTTGCGCCAGTACGAGTTCATCCGCATCGTGTGCCACAGGTCTTCGATGTCGTTGGCGTCGCGACCGAGCAGAAGTGGTCGGAGGTAGTCTTCGACCGCGCTCCGAACGGCCTTGGGCCGGAACTGGAAGGTGGCGCAGCCGAGGCCCGAGACGCCGGCGTCGGTGGTGACCCGCACGACCACCAGGTTGTGCTTGTCCGGCTTGGTCGTGATGGCCTCGACCTGAGTGATCGTGTTGCGCGTCATCAGGGGTCCTTTCGCTGCAGGTCTCGGCCGCCATTCAACCGGCTGTGCCGGTCGAGTCGCCAGCGTGGTCCGGTGAACTCGGGCAAACCCGTCTGATTGTCAGTCCAATGCTTTCTCGGCTTCGCAATAGTCCAGCGCGCATGCTCCAATCTAAGCAATCGGAACCGGAGATTGGATCGGTACCAATGCTCGGCTGGATCGAGCTGTGAATGAGAGAGGGGAACTGTTGATGCGCTACAGCGAGGTAGCTGAGAAGGTCATCGCCGCCGTCGGCGGAGTGGGCAACGTCAGCAACGCGTGGCACTGCATGACACGCCTGCGCTTCGACCTCAAAGACGCGGGCAGCATGGACATGGCGGCGCTTGAAGCCATCCCGGAGGTGATCGGAACGAACGTGCAGAACGGTGAGCTGCAGGTGGTTGTCGGCACCGAAGTGGAGAAGTACTACGAGCATCTGGCCGACAAGCTCGGACTCGCCGATAAGTCGGGCAACCCCGACGGGGCCGGTCACAAGCGTGGCTGGGTCGCCCTGGCCATGGACACGGTGTCTGGTGTCTTCGGGCCGATCGTGCCGGCGATCGCAGGGGCGGGCATGATCAAGGGCCTGATGGCCGGCCTTGCGGCGCTGGGCGTGATCTCGAACAAGAACGACACCTACCTCGTCATCGACATGCTCGCCAGCGGTGTCTTCACCTTCTTGCCATTCTTTGTGGCCGCGTCCGCGGCGAAGATCTTCAAGACGAACATGTTCATGGCCGTCGCCATCGCTGCCGCTATGCAGTACCCGACGATGACCGCCGCCGCAGCCGCCAAAGAGATCTCGGCGTTCATGCTGTTCGGCGTCATCCCGGTCCCGGTGTTCAACTACGCAGGAACCGTGATTCCGATCATCTTCTCGGTCTTCGCGCTCAGCCACATCTATCGCTGGGTGGATCGGGTGCTGCCACGCGTCTTGCGGACGGTCTTCACCCCCACCTTCTCGCTCTTCATCGCCGGCACGCTGGCGCTCACGGTGATCGGACCCATTGGCATCTTCCTGGGCAATCAGCTAGCGGCCGGAGTTGCCTGGCTATTCGCCTTCTCGCCGATCCTTGCCGGCGTCATCTTTGGCGCCACGCGCCCGATCGCCATCTTCACCGGCCTGCACCATGCCGAGACCCCCATCGCGTTGCAGAACTTCGCGAACCAGGGCTGGGACATGCTCATGCCGATGATGTTCATGGCCAATATGGCCATCGCCGGTGCGACCGCGGCGGTCTACTTCAAGGTGCGCGGCAAGGATCAGAAAACGGTCGTCGCCTCCGCTGCCGTGTCTGGCCTGCTGGGCATCACCGAACCGGCCCTGTTCGGCGTGCTCTCCAAATACCGCCGCGCGTTCGTGGCGGCCACGATCGGCAGCACACTCGCGGCGACCTTCTTCGCCGTCACCGGCGTGCGGATCTACGCCTACATCCTGTCGTCGATCTTCAGCTTGCCGGCCTACGTCGGACCGTACTTTCCGTTCGCATTGACCGGCATCGCCATCGCCATCTCCAGTTCGTTCGTCTTGACGCTGTTCCTGGTGCCGGCCGAGCCGCCGGCGGACGAATCTGCAGGCGTCGTGGAGGCTGCATCGCAGGGAGTCGGGACCAACGGTGAGCGCGTCGAGCTGGTTGCGGTCGCGCGAGGCGCCTTCGTGCCCCTTGAAGAGGTCAGCGACGCGGTCTTCGCCAGCAAGACGGTCGGCGATGGCTACGCGTTGCAGCCTGCTGACGGCGACGTGTACGCACCGGTGTCGGGCACCATCACGGTCGTCTTCCCGACCAAGCACGCGATCGGCCTGAAGACCGACGACGGGGTCGAGGTTCTCGTTCACCTCGGCATCGACACGGTCTCGCTCCAGGGTGAGGGTTTCGAGGTCTTCTGCACGCCCGGCGACCGGGTCACCCCGTCGACCCTGATCGCCCGGGTCGACCTCGAGGCCGTCCGTGGTGCCGGGAAGGATCCGGTGATCCTGGTATTGGTGACGAATCTCGGCACGGTCTGTACCGTCGGCAAGTTCGACAACACCGCCGCTCTTGAGCGAGGGGACAGCGTCGTATCGGTCAGCGCGGCCGTCTGATCGGCTGCCAACCCGATCTTTGTCGCTGGTCGAGCTTGTCGAGACCTCAAACGGTTGTCGAGACCTCAAGCGGGGTGCGCCCGCTAGGGGTCTCGACAAGCTCAACCAGCACTGGACGAGACCGCGCCGGATGAGGCGCCGTGCCGGGGGCAGCCAGACCCGCGAGCGTGAGCATCGATGGGGTACGAATCACGGATGCCTAATCCATCGGGATTGACGATGAGTCGACCCAGCCGGACGATGAGTTCATGGCTGACGCTGATTCGTTCTGCGAGTTGTTCCCGCAGGTCTACCTGGCCTTTCACCGCCGTGACGGACGCCGCAGCGAACTGACCAATGCCTCCCGGGCGGTGCTCACCCATCTGGCTGGGTCTGGCCCGATCACCGTGGGTGCCGCGGCTCGACATCTCGACCGTGCCCAGTCGGTGGTCAGCGACATCGTCACCCAACTGGAAGGCCACGGCCTTCTGGAGCGCGAGCCAGACCCAGAAGACCGACGCCGCACCCTGGTCTGGCTGACCGAAGCCGGGATCAACCGGCTGCGCGCTGACGCCGACGTGCTCGACCGCACTCTGGTCGCCCACGCCATGGAGCAACTGGACGACACCACTCGCCACGAACTGATCGACGCGCTGAAATCCCTGATCGCCGTGGCCCGACGAAAGGACCACCAATGACCACCCAGACCGCTTCATGTGAGAGCTGTGGCATGCCTATCGAGAGCGGGCGCTATTGCCAGTACTGCACCGATGCCGATGGAATCCTGCAAGATTTCGACACTCGCTTCGCCGCGATGGTCGGCTGGCAGAGTCGACGCCACCCCGACCAATCTCACGAGGCAATCGAGGAACAAACCCGGGCCTATATGTCGTCCCTACCGGCCTGGCGCGGTCACCCGCGACTGGCTGATCGCACGCTCGACGACTGCTGACACCCAGCGAGATCGGCCGTCGACTGCTCGTCGACGAGTCGGAGGCGGTTACCCACGTCTGGGTCTGACAGGCTGAAGGCATGGCCCGTAGCGATGTGCTGATCACAACCAGCGAACTGGACGGCGTCCTTGCCGACGTCGACCTGCTTGACGTGCGCTGGCGGCTGGGCGAACCGGCAGGTGAGGGTCGTGAGCGTTACCTGGCCGGCCACCTGCCGGGTGCCCGCTTTCTCGACCTGGAGACGGTGCTGACCCGGCACGGCGAGCCCACCGAGGGCCGACACCCGCTGCCCGACGTCGACACCCTGGAGGAGGGCCTCGGCGCCCTCGGGGTGGACGGCTCCAGGCCGATCGTGGTGTACGACGAGGCGGGTTCGTTCGCGGCGTCCCGGGCCTGGTGGGTGCTGCGCTGGGCCGGCCTCGGCGTGCGTGTGCTCGACGGCGGCATCGGCGCCTGGACGGCGCAGGGCCGTCCGCTGGAACGGGGCGAGGTGCCAGCCAACCGGGTGGACCTGCTGGTGACCCTGGGCCACCTGCCCACGATCGAGGCCGATCGGGCGGCCGGTTTCGACGGCACCCTGATCGACGCCCGGGCAGCCGAGCGGTACCGCGGCGAGATCGAGCCGCTCGACCCGGTGGCCGGCCACATTCCGGGGGCGGTCAACGTGCCGGTGAGCCAGTTCTTCAGCGCCGACGGACGCCTGCCCGGCGACGATCGCCTCGCCGAACTGCTCGACCGTCCGGGCCCGCTGGGCGCCTATTGCGGTTCGGGGGTGAGTGCCGCCCAGCTAGTACTGGCGGCGGCCGCGATTGATCGGCCGGTGGCCCTGTTCCCCGGTTCCTGGTCGGCGTGGAGCAACCAGGGCCGTCCGGTCGCCACCGGAGAGTGACGGTCGTGACCTACCCGACCACGGCAACCACCCTGCTGGGCAACATCGAGGCCAACCTGCGCGGCGTGCGCGAACGGGTCGGCGACCGGCTGGTGCTGGCGGCGGTCAAGGCCAACGCCTACGGTCACGGCGCCGCGGCGGTGGCGGCGATGATCGAGCAGCGCAAGGCGGCCGACTGGCTCGGGGTGGCCACCGTCGATGAAGGCCGCCAGTTGCGCAGCGCCGGCATCACCCTGCCCATCTTGAAGCTGTCACCGACCCGTGGCCCCGATGAGGTGGGTCGCGCACTGGTATCGGCACTCACCTTGACCGTGGCCGACGAAGCGTCGGCCACGGAAGTCTCCCAGGCCGCAGAACGGATCGGGCTGACCGGGGTCGCGGTGCATCTGAAAATCGACACCGGTATGCGCCGGGTCGGCGTCGAGCCGGCTCAGGCACCGGACCTGGCGGCTCGGATCGTGGCCGATGCCCACCTGCACCTGCAGGGCGTGTTCAGCCACCTGCCGATCTCTGACAGCCCGGACGGAGATGACTTCACCCGGGCGCAGATCGAGAGCTTCCGGCGCACGGTGACCGCCATCGAGGACGCCGCTGGCCCGGTCGAACTGAAGCACCTGGCCAACTCGGGCGCGGTGCTGGGTCACCCGGAGAGCTGGTTCGACCTGGTGCGGCCCGGAATCATGATGTATGGCAGCCTGCCCGACCCACGCGTCGAACGGACTGTCGAGCTGCGCCCCGGGTTGGCCTTGACAACGGAGATCTCGTTTCTGAAACCCGTAGCCGCAGGCGAAACCGTGGGCTACGGACGCACCTGGACGGCCCCGCGCGACACCTGGGTCGCCACCATTCCGGTCGGTTACGGCGACGGCTATTCGCGGTTGTTGTCGAACCGCGGCCGGGTGCTGATCGCCGGGGTGTCGTACCCGATCATCGGCCGGGTCTGCATGGACCAGGCCATGATCGACGTCGGCCCCGAGCCGCTGGTGAGGGTGGGCGACGAGGTGGTGCTGATCGGACGCTCCGGTGCCGATGAGATCACCGTGACCGAGGTCGCCGACCTGATGGGTACGATTCCCTACGAGGTGACCTGCCTGATCACACCGCGGGTGACCCGGGTGTACCGGTGAGCGCCCACTCATCGTGAAAGCGCCGCTCGATCGTGGTCGAGCATGGCAGAGACCTCGAACGCGGTGCCCTGCCAAGGCCGTGCCCTGACGAGGGGGTTCGTCGAGCTCAGCGATCAGCGGGTCTGTTGGCGGCACTCCACGTGGCTCCGATCTGCGGGCCGTGCCAGTGTTCACAGCGGCACCGTCTGCAGCACGCGAACCGCATCGAGCCGATTGGCGAGTTCGATCAGCACCTGAAGCGTGCCATCGCACACCACCGCGTCGAACAGGTCCACCTGCATGCCCTCGGCCAGGCCGTTGATCGTCACCGGGGACGCTGCCCAGGTCAGCCCGTCTGTCGAACGGTGCAGGGTCACGCTGCGGTGGTCGTCGGCCAGCACTAGTTGTAGAAACTCGTGGTCGCTCGCGGCGAAGAGGGTGACCGCATGGTTGCCTTCGATCGCCTGAAACGTCCAATGCCGGCCCCCGTCGGTCGATCGCCAGGTGGCCCGAACCGGTCGCGGCGACCGTGCATTGCCGACCCAACCCAGCCCGAGCAACACGCCGTCGACCATCTGCACCGTACGGATCGCCGCGTCGGTGTAGCCCGGCGAGCTCACCGGAACCAGCCGCCAGCGCCGATTGTCACCGCTCACCCAGGCCGCCGGCCGTCGATGGCCTGGCGTGCCCACCTCGCCGACCGCCACCAGTCCCTTCGGCAGCGCCAGCACGGCGCTCATGCTGCGGGCGTTGCTTTCGAGCCCGTGCAGGTCGTCCAACGGGGCGCGCGGGTCGAAGTAGTCGCCGCGCGAGGTCACCGTCGTGGGGGTCCCCTGCACCCAGCGCACGGCGTCTGGCGAGGTGTAGGCGAGCGCGCTCGTCCGGGCACTGCCGTTGCTGGACTTCTCGCCCACCACCACCCAGCGGCCGTGCCCCCAGGTCGCGTCGTCGATCGACGAATAGTGGTACTGGGCCACCGAGTTGAAGGCTTTGGGTTGGGTGCGGCGCCAGTTGATGCCGTCGCTGGAATCCAGTACGAAGGCGTGCTGGTCGTTCTGCGTGCCGGTGGCCAGAAAGCCGCCCGTACCGTTCCAGTGCACAGCGTCGACGGTCTCGCCGGCCACGTCGCGCATGACGGTCGGAACGCCGAAACCCGAACTGCTCCTGTGCCACAACACCGACGCGCCCTGCGCCGAGCCGTAGGCTTCCACCGCGCCGTTGACCACCAGCAATCCGAACGGTTGAACGTTGGCGGTGGCGTTCGGTGGGGGTGTGACCTCAGCGTCCGTCACCGCACCATCGGGGTGCACGGTCCACAAGGCGCTGACGCTTGGCCGGCTCTCGACCCCGACCGCCAGCACCGCCCCGTCGCCGAGCGCGACGCCGACCGGGCCGGTCACGGAATCGCGGTGCACCGGGGTGCTGAGCAGTCGCCACTTCGTCGCGCCGGCCTCAAGGGCCTGCAGCAACACCCGTTCGCGTGAGCCCGGGTTCTTGGTGGTCTGCGCCACCAGGGTCCGGCCACCGACCTGCACGAGCTCGCCGACCCCCGACGACTCGTCGAACTCATCGAGGCGCGGCAGCGCGCGCCAGGCGCGTAACCCGGTGCTGCGCAGCAGCAGCGGTTGGTAGGTGTCTTCGTCCTGGTCGAAATACGAGCCGCCCACGACGAACCCGTCCTCGGTGGCCACCACGTGGCTGAGCCAGGCGGCGAAATCGCCGGAGTCGGACGGCTCCCGCACCGGCCGCCACGACGCACCCTGGTCGGCGGAGGTGAACAGCAGGGCGAGTTGGGATCGTCCTTTCGTCACCGTGGTCAGCTCGCGGGAGCCGACCGCCACGAGTCGATCGCCGCGAACCGCGACCTCGCTCAGCGCGCCCCGGCCCGGCAGCTTCAGCACCCGCCAGGCGACCCCGTCGTCGGAACGCCAGACCCGCGGACGACTGGCCGCCGTCGTCCAGTGCCTGCCGACCGCGATGAAGCCGCCGCCCGGCATTCCGACCACCGAATTGAACTGATCGGTCTCAGGGTTCACACCGGTGATCTGGCGGCGGCTCCAGACCTGGGCGTCGTCGCTGGTCCAGGCGATCGGGGTGTCGTCGTGGCCCCCCAACGCCAGCCATCGGGGGGTCTGACCGATGGACGACACAGCCACCAGTCCCGACGCCCACTCGCCGACCTGGGTGGCCTGGGCGGCGGCCTCGGTGAGCTGGGCCGTTCGCCAAGTCACCCCGCCGTCGACCGACGATCGCAGCACTGGCACCGCGGCCCCGCCCTGAACGGTGGCCTGCATCACGATCACCCGCCCGTCGCCGGCGAGGGCCTGGATCGACGTGGTCGCGCCCGGGCCCCGATCGGGCAGGGTCGAAAACTGCTGCGCCGGCAGCTTCGGTGCGTTGACCTGGGCGCCGACCGGGCTTAACGCCGCCGGCGGGTCGCTGGTGCAGGCGGTGAGCACGAGCACGCACGTGAGCAGCGCGGTGAGGGCATGCGGGCGGTGAGACATGGGCAGCACGCTAAGCGGTGGCCCACCCGATTTCGGTGGCCAGGGCTCCCGGGCAGGAAATCTGTGGATAACTGCGGGCGCAGAGGCTCAGTGCCCCGGCGGCACCGGCCCGCCCGGACGTTCCCGCTGCACCAGGTCGAGCAGTTCGTGCCAGGCCTCGATCTTCATTCGCTCCCGGCCAAAGGACGCTCCCCGGTTGGCCTCGGCCGTCTCGATGCGCCGCCAGTCGTCGAACGTCGAGGGGTGGTACCCGCGGTCGGCCAGCAGGCCGAGCACGTCCACCCGGTCGGTGCGCGGGCCGAGCGCGGCCAGGTCGTCCAGCACCTGCTGCACGGTCTCTTTGGCGTCGGACTTGTTGGTGCCGATCACGCCCACCGGGCCACGTTTGATCCAGCCCACGACGTATTCCCGGGGCGCCACCTCGCCGCCCTGAAGCACCCGCCCCTGCGCCGACGGAATCACCCCCAGTGCTTCGTCGAAGGGCACCCCGGGCAAAGCCACGGCCCGGTAGCCGATCGCCCGCAGTACCAATTGCACGTCGAGCCGCTCGGTCTCGCCGGTGCCGACCACCCGGCCGTCCGGGCCGATCCGGGTGCGTTCGAGCACCAGCCCCGTCACCGGATCGCCATGCAGCTCGACCGGGCGACGCCAGAACAGAAAGTGCAGCCGCACCCTCGGGTGCCCGGCCGGCTCGGCCGGCTCGGCCGGCTCGGCCGGCTCGGCCGATGAGCGTTCCACCGCGTCGCGCAGCACGGTCAGGTTCGCCCGGCTACGGCGGTCGAGCAGATCGTCGTCGACCCACTCCGAGCACGGGGGCTCGACGCTCACCCGCACCCCCGGGGTGGTGCACAGCTCACGCAATTCGGGGGTGGTGAAGCTGGCCTGTTGCGGCCCGCGGCGTCCGATCACCCACACGTCGCTGATGCTGGCCCGGCGCAGTTCGGCCAGCACCTCCTCGGGCATGTCGGTGGAGTCGAGGGCCAGCGGCTCCTTGGCCAGCATGCGGGCCACGTCGACGGCCACGTTGCCCACGCCGACGGCCGCCGCCTGGCGCACTCCCTGCAGCGACTGCGGCTCGGCGTCGGGGTGCCCTGAGTACCAGGCCACGAACGCGCGGGCCGAACGGCTGCCGGCGGCGTCCTCGCCGGGCACGCCCAGGCGCAGGTCTTCGCTGGCCCCCACCGCATAGATCACCGCGTCGTAGCCTGCCACCAGCTCGTCGCGGGTCACCTCGTGGCCGAACCGCACCAGCCCCAGAAACCGGACGGTGGGCGAGTCGAAGACCCGCGCCAGTGCGGTGGCCACCGACTTGATCGAGGTGTGGTCGGGCGCGACGCCGTAGCGCAGCAGGCCGTACGGCGTGGGCAGCCGATCGAAGACGTCGACCTGCACGCCGGGGTGAGCGCTCAGAAACTGGGCGGCGAACAGCCCGGACGGCCCGGCTCCGACGATCGCGACGCGGTAGGTCGGCCCAGGCATAGCCGGCACCCTATCGCTCAGTCGCCCACCGCGCCGTCGATCGCTTCGCGCAGCAGGTCGGCGTGGCCCAGGTGCCGTGCCTCCTCCTCGATCAGGTGGGTCAGGATCCAGCGCAGGCTCACCCGGCCGTGCCGCCCCTCGTGGACGGCGAGGGCGTCCAGTCCGTCAGGTCGGGCCACCGCGGCGTCGATCACCGCGTCGGCCCGGGCCACCGCGGCGTCGAACAGCCCGCGCAGATGCTCGGGGGTGTCGTCGGCGGCGCTGTGAAACTCCCAGTCGGGGTCGGCATCCCAGTCCGCCGACTGCCAGGGTTCGCCGATCGGCTGGCCCTCAAAGGCGCCGACCAGCCAGTCCAGCTCGACCAGGGCGGTGTGCTTGAGCAGCCCGCCCAGGGTCATCGTCGAGGGGTGTCCGGGTAGCGTCCGGCCGAGCTGGTCAGCGCTGAGCCCCTCGGTCTTGCGGCGCAGCACGTCGCGCTGAAAATCCAGAAAGCCCCGCAGCGTCGACGCCTCGTCGCCGGCTACCGGCGGATCAGTCACCTGGGTCATTGCAGCAGTGTACGAAACGGAACCGCCAGGAGGTCACCCGGGCCGAGCGGGTTGAGCTCGTCGAGACCACGATGTCGGCACGGCTTGGTCAGCGAAGCGCTGAGCAACGCAACCCTCGCCGGTTGAGCTTGTCGAAACCCCTAGTGAAAGCACTAAAAGCGAGGTCTCGACAGGCTCGACCAACGAAGAATCATCGATTCCTCAGGCTCGACCGACGCCGATCAACGCTCGATCACGCCAAGAACTGCTGGTTCATCACCGGAACGTACCCGTTGGTCTGGCCCGCCGCGTTGGGGTGGAAGCTCGCGATCAGCGAGTTGTCCGGGCTGTTGATCCAGGGCCGACGGGAGCACCAGGGGTGGGCGCTGAACCGATTGGCCGGGTTCGCGAACGAGCCGCCCGCGGCCAGTGCGGCCTGCCGCAGTCGTCGGTTGAGCCTGGTGGTCAGGTTGTTCAACCAGGCCCGCTCGCGCGCGCTGAACGCGGTCAGCGGGCTGCAGTCGCGGCTGCCGAACAGGCGCGGGTACCCCACGACGATCAGCCGGGCATAGCGGGCCTGGGCCCTGATCGCGGTGAACAGCGCGGTGGCGTCGGCTCTGAAATCTCCGTTCAGGTACGCCCGCGCCTGCCGGACGGCCGCGGCACAGGCCTTGTTGCTGTGGGCGGGGGTGCAGGTCAGTAACAGCGAGGCGAAGCCGATGTCGTTGCCGCCCACCTGGACGCTGATGAAGTTGGTGTCGGTGGGCACCTGGGGCAACTGGCTGGCGGCCACGCTCTGCATCGTGGCTCCGGCGCACGCCAGGTGGGTGAGGTCGAGACTGTTTGCCGCCGCCACCTGCACCGGGTAGGCCTGCGCGGTGCCGGCCGGCACTCGTCGAGGGTCGTCCCGGCGCCGAGACCGGCCGCGTAGGAGTCGCCGAGCGCGACATAGGTGATGGCGTCGGCGGCCGGGCGTGGCACGGCCGAAGCCGGGGTGAGGTTGATGACGGAGGTCAGAACGGTGAGCGCGGCAACCATTGCCGCAACGGTGCGCCGAGGGCGAAGCACAGTTGATCCTTTCCCCTCCCGGCCCCGGCCTCAGGGTGGCAACCGCGATCACTTAGGCGCAAGCAAGAGACTCCACTGGTTGGAAGTGTTCCTTGAGCACCGGCCGCCATTTGTTCGACGGCAGATGGGCGTGCATCGCCGCCAGGGCTGTGGCGTACTTCGAGACGCTGTCCGGACGATGCCCCAGCGACCACAGCAGGCGGTCCATTCCGGCGGCTCGTCCGGTGGTCTTGGTCTCGATGATCGACAATGCCGGACGGGCCAGCCAGGACCCCGTGCGCACGTCCCACCAGGCCAGTTCTGAGTCGATCGTCGCCCGAGAGGCGGTGGCTTCGTGAAACAGCGTGACGCGGCGGTAGTCGACCCGCATCGCGGCCGACAGCCGGGCCACCGGAGGGTTCCGCACGCCGGCCCTCCGCAGGGTGTGCCCGACGAAGGCCGCTCCTTCGTCGGTGAGCCGTCCGTTCAGCACGTGCGCGCCGGGCAGCCGATGCTTCACGGTGTGTTCGCCGCTGCGGGTCTTCACCTCTAGAAAGCTCGCGCCGTTCGACTCGTAGGTGCGGCTGCGCACCTTGAACCGGCGGCGCCGGCCGCGCGCGGCGAGTAGATAGGTGTCGAGTCCGTCGGTGTCGAGGTAGACCGAGGTGTAGCCCAGTTCGCTGACGCCGTCGATCTCAAGCACCCGGGTGGACGGGTCGACCAAGGCCAGGGCCATCTCGGCGTCGGCGCCGGTCAGGGCGTATTTGCGGTCGACCCGGGTCTGCAGGCTGCCGACCTCGATCAGTTCGTCGAGGCCGATCGGCCGCAGCGCGGTGGTGCTGGTGATCGTCACGGTGGGCTTCTTTCGTCGAGGTGAATGCGACGTGACCAATCAACCAACACCGACTGTGCGCGGGCTGTGCCGTTACTGCGGCACCTGCTGTGAACCGGTAGGGACACACCAGTGAACCAAAGAGAACCGTCCCCAGTGGTTCGTTCACCCGTCCGGCCCGTTGGCTGAGCGGGTAGAAGCCCTTTCACCGCGGCATGCCCGAGGTCTCGACGAGCGCGACCAGCGAGAATCGGCGTCTTTGTCAGGCCTTTCGGCGCCGGCTCGGGGCGACGGTCTCCTCAGTCGTTAGACGACCCGCGTCGCCGCCGGACGAACTCGCGCCGCGCGTACTGCCCCAGGGCGTAGGTGAAGTACCCGTCGGCCGCCGCGCCCACGCCGCCGCCGATCAGCGGAATGCGCTTGGCCACCTGCACCACCGCATGCTTGCCGGCCATCTTGGTGCCCAGGTCGCCGAAGACCCGCTCGCTGATCTGCCGGTCGAGCGCGGGGTCGAACACCGGGGCGGTGGCCACCAGGAACGGCCGGCCGGGCAGTTTGCTGGCCGCCACCTGCTTGCGCACCTCGTCCTCGCCGAGCATGGCCAGGGTGAGCGCCACCCGCACCCGCCGGTCGTCCACGTCGTAACCGCGCAGGTGCACGATCGCGGCGATCATCCGCATCTGCACCACCGCCAGGCCGGCCAGGTTCGCCGGCAGCGCGACCGGCAGTGTGAGCAGCCCGCCCAGGTTGGTCAAGAAGCCCTGGGCCCCGGCCAGGCTGACGTGCTGCCTGACCAGCGCGTCGACGGCCGCCTCATGCTCGCCGCGGGTCTGTAACGTGCGGGCTGCCGCACTCTTGGCGCCGGGAATACTGCCGCGGCCCTCGATGGCGAACTCCAGAATGCTGCGCAGCACGCCACCGGCCACTTCGGGCGCGCGCTGCACGAGGCCCTTGCTCGGCTCCGGCGGGGTGGTCATCTGATGGTGCCTCCTGGCTGACTGCGACCGTTCCAATCTACTCACCGCCGGGCGACGCAGCATCGGGGTCGCCCCTGGCCGACCCTGCCTGTTAGGGAGAGCACGCCGTTCGAGGTCTCGCCAAGCTCGACCACCGGGCGGTGGCACAATCGTGCAATGAGTCGTCCCGGCATCTTCGGCCCTGCGCGCGATTGGCCCGCGCAGGATCTGATCGGCCTGTCGGACGAGATCGACCCCGATCTGGTGGTGCTCGCCTACCGCTGTGGCGTGTTCCCGATGCCGTTGCACAACTCGTGGTTCCCGGCCCGGATGGGCTGGTGGTCGCCGATGCGGCGCGGGGTGCTGCTGCCGGACGGAATGCGGGTCACCCGCTCGCTGCGCAAGGCCGCTCACCACTACACCACCACCGTCGATGCCGCCTTCGAGCAGGTGCTGGTCGGCTGTGCCGACCCGGCCCGTCCGCACGGCTGGATCGACGACGACATCGTCGGCGTGTTCACCGAGCTGCACCGGCGCGGCGTGGTGCACAGCATCGAGACCTGGACCCCCGACGGCCGGCTGGCCGGCGGTCTGTACGGGGTGTCGATCGGTGGCCTGTTCGCGGGGGAGTCGATGTTTCACGACGCGGCGATCGGACGCGACGCGTCCAAGGTGGCGCTGCTGCGGCTGGTGGCGGCGCTGACCGGCGACGAGGTGCCCGACCGGATCATCGACGTGCAGTGGCGCACCGATCACCTGGGCACCCTGGGTGCGATCGAGATCGACCGCGACGAATACCTCTCGGTGCTCGACGAGACCCTGGCGCTGCCCACCCCCGACTGGGCCGCAGAGGCGAGCCAGGGGCCCCGCGTTGCCTGAACTGCCCGAGGTCGAGGCGCTGCGGTCGTTTTTGCAGCAGCGTTTGGTCGGTGCCACCATCGCCCGCACCGAGCTGGTGGCGTTCAGCGCCCTGAAGACCTTTCAGGTGCCGCTGGCGGCCCTGCATGGTGCCGAGGTCACGCAGGTGCGCCGCTACGGCAAATTCATCGCCATTGACGGCGGCGGCACCTGGCTGGTGTTTCACCTGGCCAGGGCGGGGTGGCTGACCTGGAAGGACGCCATGCCGGCCAAGCCGGCCCGGCCCGGTCGTGGCCCGTTGTCGCTGCGGGTGGTGCTGGCCGACGACTCCGGCTTCGACCTCACCGAGATGGGCACCCAGCGCAAGCTGGCGGTGTACGTGGTGGGCGACCCGTCCGAGGTCGCGATGCTGAGCACCCTGGGGCCTGATCCGCTGGCCGATAGCTTTGACTCCGACGCGCTGGCCGCCATTCTGGCCCGGGCCGGACGAGCCCAGCTCAAAGGGGTGCTGCGCGACCAGCGGGTGATCGCCGGCATCGGCAACGCCTACAGCGACGAGATTCTGCACGCCGCGAAACTGAGCCCGTTCAAGCCGTCCAATGCGTTGTCGCACGACGAGCAGCAGCGGTTGTTCGAGGCGATCAAGCACGAGCTGGGCGACGCGATCGAGCGTTCGGTCGGACGCGCCGCGAAAGAACTCAAGGGCGAGAAGAAGATCGGCCTGCGGGTGCACGGCCGCACCGGTGAGCCGTGCGGCGTGTGTGGCACCACGATCGCCGAGGTGAGCTTCGCCGATTCGTCGCTGCAGTACTGCCCCGGTTGCCAGACCGGTGGCAAGCCGCTGGCCGACCGCCGGATGTCTCGGCTACTGAAGTAGCCGATCGATCTCAACGGGCCGGGCCTGGTCGGGTGAACGCGCCCAGACCGGACGGGTTTCACGTGCAACAGTGGTGCTGCCGACTCACCAGTTGAGGGCGTCCAGGTCGGCGATCAGGGCGGGCACGCTGCGGTCGCCGAAGTGCCGAATGCCGAGCAGCCGGTGGTGTAGCCCGAGCACGAGCCGGCGCTCGCCGAGGTCGTCCGGGATCGGCCATTCGTGCTCGTACGCCTCCCAGAACTCCGGTGGGAACGGGTTCCGGCTGGGGCCGAGCATGTGCACCAGGTCGAGTTCCCGATCGGCGAACGACACCTCGGGGTCGATCACCCAGCGGCCCGCGACGGTGTTGCCGGTCCACAGATCGCCGTGGGTCAGCGACGGCACCGGACGGCTCGGCAGCCTCGCCTGCACCGCCCCGTCACAGGCCCGTTGCAGCCGCCGGGCCAGCTCGCGCGGAACCGACGGATCGTCCAGATGGGTGCGGACGCGGTGCTCGGCGAAGAAGCTCGGCCAGTCCTCCGACCAGGCATTGGGTTGCAGGAACCGTCCGGCCCGGTTGTCCTGGTGCCAGCCGTAGCGGGGACCGGTGCAGCGGTGCATCCGGGCGATCGTGGTGCCCATCGCCGCCCAGTCCGGAGTGCCGTCCAGATACTCCAGCACCAACCGAGCCCCGGACGCCGCCAGGACGTCCGGCGTCGGCACCCCGGCCGTCCGCAACGCCGCCAGCCCGTCGGCCTCACCCGCCGCCGGATAGGGACAGTCCTTGACCACCACCCGGCGTCCGTCGGTCAGGGTCGCCAACCGGGTACTGCCCACCCAGCCGCCGCCCAACGGTTCCAGCGACACCGGCTCCGGCAACTCCGCCGGCCAGCCGTCCAGCAGGTTCGTCGCGGCGTCCATCGCCGCACCGTAGCGCAGGCGTGCTCGGTGGTTGCTTGGAACCGTCGAGGAGACTGTGCCCGAGGCGTCCCCAGGATGAGAGTGAAGAGCCATGAAAGCGTTCCGAATGATGGTCGTCACCGGGCTCGTGCTGGTGGTCGGCGGCGCGATCGCGCTCTATGCGGGCGGGCTGTGGGCCGACGAGAACGGCACGGCTGGCATCCCCGCCCTGTGGCTGATCCCGCTCGCCGGACTCGCCCTCGCCGCGGTCGGCGTGTCCGGGCGAACTCGGCAGACTCGCCGGCCTGCCCCGCCCGTCAAATAGCGACCGATTCGGCAGGCGTCTCGCCTGCTCAGGCACAGCGGCCCTGAAATCGGTCGCTATCTGACGAGCGCCCCACGAACCGGGCGCTTCCGTCCCCGATAACATGATGATCTCGACCAGACGCATCCACTGGGGTGTGGCGCGGCACGGCCGATAGTCTCAGCCCTGCTGTCTACCCCGAGGAGCCCCCGATGCCGAACGCGCTGGTCGCCAAGGCCCGCGCGATCCTCGATCAGAAGTGGACCAGCGACGCGCGCCTGGGTTTGGTGCTGATGGTCGCCGCCACCCTGGTCACCATCGTGGTCGCGTTCATGGGGCCGTCCGCGGTGGCGTTGCGGCTCGGTCCGCGCAGCAGCCTGATGCCGCCCTGGTACCTGCCGGGCGGCATCGTCTCGCTCAACGAGTGGGTCGCGGTGCTGGGCCTGTGGCTGGCGATCGCGACCGGCTCGGTCGGGCTGTGGATCTGTTACCGCGCGGTGGACGCCGGCTGGCGGCCGAACGTGCACCGGCTGTTCGTGCTGGGCGCCGCGCTGTGCACCGTCACCTCACTGGTCCCACCGCTGACTTCGGCCGACGTGCTGATGTATGCCGCCTACGGACGCCTGATGGTGCTGGGCTGGAACCCCTACGACATCACCCCGGCCAACATCATCCGGCAGGAGTACGACCCGGTGATGCGCTGGGTCGAGGCGCCCTGGCAGGACACGCCGTCGGTGTACGGCCCGATCGCCTCGTTCAGCCAGTGGCTGGCCGCCACCCTGGGCGGCGAGAGCATGCACCAGGTGGTGTTCTGGCTGCAGATGTTTGCCCTGATCCCGTTTCTGGTCGTCGGGCTGATCACGGTCAAGATGGCGCACGGCGACCCGGCCTTCCAGACCCGGGCGGTGCTGTTCACCGTGCTCAACCCGATCATGATCTGGTCGATCTGCGCCCAGGCGCACAACGAGCCGCTGACCTTGATGTTCGCGGTCGCCGGGTTCTGGTTCATGCGCCGCAACGCCTGGCTGGCCGGCTTGGGCATCGGCTTGGCCGGCTGCGTGAAGGTGTCGCTGGTCTACTACGGCATAGCCATGGTGTGGGGCTATCGGCACCAACCGCGCAAGCTGGTGCAGTTGTGTGTGGCCGCTGCCGCCACCATCGGCCTGGGCTACGGGCTGTTCGCGCCGCAGGCGCTGTTCGCCGCGGCCCGCAACACCAGCTACGTGTCTGCCGGTTCGTGGACCGAGTGGCTGCACGCGCTGGGTCAGCTCACCATAGGCGACGCCGCCTCGCGCCGGGTGATGAGCACCCTGGGCATGATCGGGCTGTTCGCCATCGGCTGGATGCTCAGCCGGGTGTTGCCCTGGGTGACGGCTCCCGGAGCCCTGCCCGGCACCGACCCGCGTCGCGACCCGCTGACCATCACGGTGCGCACCGCAGCCCTGCTCACCGCGGCCTGGCTGATCACCTCGCCCTACACGCTCAGTTGGTACGACCTGATCACCTGGGTGCCGCTGTCGCTGATGGCGGCGAACCGGCTCGACGTGATCACCATGTGGCGCGGCACCTGGCTGTCGCTGGCCTACGTCGCCGGCCGGGTGATCGAGTTCGGCCCGGGCGTGGTGGTGGCCGGCTTCATCATGCGCGACATCCTGTGCACTGCGGCCCAGATCGGGGCCATCGTGTGGGTGATCTGGTGGTGGCGCAGCGAGGGCCGTGAGCTGCCCAGCATCCAGTTGTTGCGCGACGGCTGGCGCCGGTTCCGCGGACGCCCGGCGGCTGGCTGACCCCCCGGGCCGGTCGAGCCGGTCGGAGCCCGCTGGGTGCCGGTTGCACCGGGCGGGGCACGAAGACCCCCGACCACGGCGGATACCCCGCGCCGGGTGCGGTAGGGGGGGTGGCCGGTTCGCCGCACCCGGTCGGTGCAGCGGGGTGCCGGCGGCCTCGGCGTGGCGTCCGTAGACTGTGCCGGTGATCCCGACCCCCGAGCCCGGCCAGCGCAGTGCCGGACCGTCCCGGCTGGTCGTGGTCGGCGCCGCCGCAGGCATGGGCAGGTGGCTGTCTGACCACCTGTTCGCCGATCTGCCCTGGCAACAGGTGGTGTTGATCGACACCGCGCAGTCGGCCACGCTGCTGGCCGCAGCAGCGAGCGCGTACGGCGACACACCGGTGCGCGTCGGCACGCTCGCCGAGGTCACCGACGAGCTGGCCCGGCCCGGGTTCGTGATCTGCGTGGCCGTGCCCGACAGTGCCGCCCCGGGCGTGCTGGCCGAACTGGACGCCCTGGTGCAGCACGATGCGCCCATCGTTCTGGTCAGCGTCGGATTCGTCTGGGCCACGGACGTGCTGAGCGCCGTGCCCGGACGCACCGCCGTTGCCCTGCACCCGCTGCTCGACACCAGCGCGCACTCACTGGACGGCCAGACAGTTTGCGCCACCGAGGTGCGTGGCGCGGCCACCGGCTGGCTGGCCGGAGCGATCACCGGCCGGGGCGGCATCTACACCGTGCTGTCACCCGAGCAGCACGACCGCAGCATGACCTACGTGCTGGCGATGGCCCACCAGTCGCTGCTCGGCTTCGTCACCGCTGTCGCCGACAGCGGGCTCGACCTCACCGACGAGCTGTGGGCCACCCGCACCCCGCTGTTCGAGGCGCTACTGGGGCTGGCCGTCAGCGTGCTCGAAGAGAACCAGGAAGTGACGCTGACCCATATTCAGGCCAGCCTGCGCGGCGAGCAGGCGGCCGCCGAATTGGCCGCCGCGGCTGAGTCGGTCAGTGCCGCGGTCGCGAACCGCGAGGCACTGCCGGCCCGGGTGTCCGCCACCCGCGAGGTGTTCACCGGTGCCCTGTTCGACACCGTGCGCAACACCGCGACCGCCACGCTGAGCGCCGGCCAGTCCAAGCGGGCAACGCTCGCCCGGGTGCGCCGGCTGGGCGGACTGGTCGGGCTGCACCCGAGCGGACGTCCGGACAAGCTACGGGTCGGACGGCTGGTCGAGCTCACACCGGTGCACCTGGTGCTGGAGGAGCTGCTGGTGGGCCCCAAGGGCGCCGCCGCTCTGCTGCACGGCCCTGGCGTGCGCAACGCCGCCCGGCTGGGCCGGCGCGCCGGCGTGGTGCGCACCCGGTTCGGCATCGGCCACGTCGAGGTGCTCTCGGATGCCGAGCTCGAGGTGGCCCTCGACGTCTGGTTGGCGCACGTGCGCCGCGACATCCGTTTTCTGGTGCCCGAATCGGTGGCCGGTGACGGTGTCGCGTCGGTGGTGCGTGAGCAGCGGGGTGTGGGTGCCGCGCAGTTGGTCAGTGAGGCGGTGCGCACCGGGCAGCGGGCGGTGGTGATCCGCACCGGCATCCGCGCCGACCTCGACCTCGACCAGACCATCGAGAGCCTGCGCCGGGCGGTCGAGGTGGCCTACGCCTGGCCGCACGGGGTGTCGCGGCCGGCCCGTGGGCGGCGGGCGCAATTGCGTTACCTGGGCCCACCCGGCAGCTTCAGCGAGTATGCCGCCCGGCAGTTCGCCGTCGGACTCACCGGCGCCGGCGAGGCCGACGTGCAGATCGAGCCGACCGATTCGTTCGACGAGGTGATCGACCACACCCGCGGCGGCGGGCTCGGGGTGCTGCCGATCACCAGCTCGGCCTCGGGCCTGGTCAGCCGTGCGGTGCGGGCGCTGCTCGGCTCTGACGCCGAACTGATCGCCGGCGGTGTGGTCGACGTCGCGGTGCGCTTCGACGCCTATGCGGCGGCCCCGGTGTCGCTGGCCGAATTGCGTGGCGCGCCGGTGTTCAGCCATCCGCAGGCGCTGGCCCAGTGTGCGAGCTTCGTCGCCCGCTGGGGGCTCGACCCGCAACCCTGCGCATCCACCACCGACGCGCTGCGGCGGCTGCGCCAACGGGACGCTCCGGCGATCGCGATCGCGTCGTCAGGGGCCGAGGGCGATCACCCGTTCGTGCACGTGGTCGAGCGCGAGATCGACGACCTGTCGGGCTCGATCACCCGGTTTCTGATCGTCGGCCGGCCGGATGCCTTCGCCGACCACCGCGACGGCTCCGACCCCACGCTGCGGCGCATCGTGCTGGCACCCTCGGTGGCGGCGATCGCCCACCTGGTGGGTCGCGGGGCCGGCTTCGACGAGTTGCTCACCGACGCCGACGGCCAGTGCCTATGGGTGAGCAGCCAGGCGATCAGCGCGCTTCCCGACGGCGTGCGTGACCTGGGTTCGGTGCCCTGGTCGCCCCGCACGCCGGTGGTGCGGCCGACCCCCGGCTAGGGAACCGCGGATCTTTCGCTGGTCGAGCGTGTCGAGACCCCGCTTTTTGTGCTCTCACTAGGGGTTTCGGCAAGACTTAACCAGCGGTGGGCGCGTTGCTCGGCACTTCCTGAGAATCCGCCGTTGACGAAATACCGATTGTTGCCTTCGTTGCGGAGCGTGGGCGATTCAGTTGGGCACGATCACGGTCAACGCCTGGGGCACCACGGTGGCCCGCATTCGGCTGCACTGGCCGGCGGCGTCGCCGTCCAACTGGTACTCGACCGGTTCGGTGCATTCGATCAGCACCGTGCGGCCCTGCCCGCGGTCGATCTCGGAGGCCTCGGGCAGCGGCAGGATCACGCTGGTGGTGATCCGCAGCCAGTCGGCCACGTTGCTGGGGGAGGCTACGAACAGGTCGAGCAGCCCGTCGTCGAACCGGGCATCGGGCAGCAATTGCACGTTGCCCTGCAACTGGCCGACGTTGCCCACCATCACCAGGCCGGCGTGCCGTTCGATCGGCTCGTCGTCGTCGAGCCGCACCGTCACGTCGAACGACGGCAGGTTGGCGGCGTCGCCGGCAGCCATCACGTAGGCGGCCGGGCCGATCACCTTCTTCAGAGCGTCGTCGGTGCCGCTCATGATGCGGGCGTCGAGCCCCATGCCGGCCATCACCGCGATGTGCTCGGGTTCGGCGTCGTCGACCACCACCTCGACCAGGTCGATGGTGGTCGGCCGGCCCTGAAAGATCACGGTGAGCGCCTGCGATTCGTCCAGCGGTATCGACAGGTTGCGGGCCAGCAGGTTGCCGGTGCCCGACGGCACCAGCCCCAGCGGAATGCCGGTGCCCGACAACTCCGAGCAGACGACTCGTACGGTGCCGTCGCCGCCGGCCACCAGCACCAGGTCGGCTTTGGCCTCGATCGCCGCGCGGGTCATGCCGCGTCCGGGGTCGTCGGCCGAGGTCTCCAGAAACATCGGTGTGGCGCCGTTCTGCCGGCATTCGTACTCGACGTGGCGCCGGAACGCGGCCCAGTCGGGAATCTTGGTCGGGTTCACCACGATCGCGCAGCGGCGCCGTTGCTTCGTCGCCAGTGCCGCGGCCCGGGTGGGTCGCTCGGGCCGCATCCGCACACGGGCCACCGCCACCGAGACGCTGGCGCTGAAGCCGCCCCACAGCAGGCCGCCGACCAGGTCGGTGATCCAGTGTGCGTGCAGCAGCCACCGGTCGAGCCCGATCACCACGATCAGCACGATGCCCAGCCAGCGGGTGACTTCGATCAACTGCCGCGGCTGCCGAGTGGTGGTGGTGGCGGCGATCGCGATCACGGCCCCGGTGGCAGCCGCCACCAGATGCCCGGACGGGTAGGCGTAGCCCTGGTTGGTGATCAGTTCGGGCACCGAGCCCGGCGGGCGTTCCCGCGCAAAGAGCTGCCGCAGCAGTTCGTGGCCGCCCCAGCCCACCGCCACCGCCGACACGACCGCGACGGTGAGATTGCGCAGCCGCCGCCGATACGCCCACGCCGCCACGCCCAGCAGCCCGCCGTAGACCACGACCGGGTGAAAAGTGACCGCGACCGCCGCGGCGATCTGAATGGCGGGGTTCTGCCACTGTGCGGGCGGGGCCTGCAGGGCGTCCAGGCCCTGCAGCGCACCGGTGAAGGTGAGCCACGTCCACAAGGCGAAGCCGAGCGCGAAGCCGATCGTCGCGCGGGGCGCGAGTCCGAGCCGGCTGAAACCCATGGGACATTCTGGCACCCCTTGAGTCGGGCGGTTCGCAGTCGCAGCCCACGGTCAGGAGCACGTGCCGATCAGGGCGACCGGCAGCGGTTGAGTTCGAACCCTCCCTGGGCTGCCTGGCCGGGTGTTCGTTCGGCACCGGATCGGGCAACCACTGATTTCGCTGGCAGCCTTGTCGAGACCTAGCTGATACCGCCCTGGTGAGGGGTTTCGACACGCTCAACCGGCGGGGGCTGGGTTTGAGCGGACGGCGGCGGCGGGACGGCCCACGCTCAGGCGGCCGGCGCTGGGTTCCGGCGGGTGCCCGATAGGCTGGACGGATGATCGATCCGAAGTTGCTGCGCACCGACCCCGACGCCCTGCGTGCCGCGCAGGAGGCGCGCGGCGAGTCGTCCGAACTGGTCGATCAACTGGTGACAGCAGACGAGCGGCGCCGGTCGTCGATCGCGAGTTTCGAGACTCTGCGGGCCGAACAGAAGAGCATCGGCAAAGAGGTGGCGCGCGCCACGGGCGACGACAAGGCTCGGCTGATCGCCCGTACCCGCGAGCTCTCGGCCGCGGTCAAGGCCGCCGAAGCGTCCGCCGCCGAGGCCGGGGCTCGGTTCGACGAGCTGATGCTGGCAATGCCCAACCCGGTGTTCGCCGACGTGCCTCTCGGCGGCGAAGACGACTTCGTGGTGGTCGAGAGCCACGGCACCCCGCGCGATTTCGCGGCCGAGGGGTTCACCCCGCGCGACCACCTCGAACTGGGTGAGATGCTCGGCGCCATCGACATGGCCCGGGGGGCCAAGGTGTCGGGGGCCCGGTTCTATTTTCTCACCGGGCAGGGGGCGCTGCTCGAACTGGCCCTGGTCAATCTGGCCATGGCCAAGGCCACCGAGTGGGGCTTCACGCCGATTCTGCCGCCCGCGTTGGTGAAGCCGTCGGCGATGGAGGGCACCGGCTTTCTCGGTCAGGCGGCCCAAGACGTGTACCACCTGCCGGCCGACGACCTGTACCTGGTCGGCACCTCAGAGGTGGCCCTGGCCGCCTTTCACAGCGACGAGATTCTGGACGCCGCCAGCCTTCCCCGGCTCTACGCCGGCTTCTCACCTTGCTACCGCCGCGAGGCCGGCAGCTACGGCAAAGACACCCGCGGCATCTTCCGCGTGCACTGGTTCGACAAGGTCGAGATGTTCGTTTACTGCCGTCCCGATGAGGCCGACGCCTTGCATCGCAAGCTGCTCGCCTTCGAGAAGGACTTCATCGCCGCGCTCGAGCTGCCCTTCCAGGTGCTCGAGGTGGCCGCCGGAGACCTGGGTCTTTCGGCGGCCCGCAAGTACGACTGCTATGGCTGGATCCCCACCCAGGGCAGGTACCGCGAGATCACGTCCACCTCGAACTGCACCACGTTCCAGGCCCGCCGGCTGAACATCCGGATGCGCTCCGAGGCCGGCACCGAGCCGCTGGCCACGCTCAACGGCACCCTGTGCGCGATGACCCGGATGATCATTCTGCTGCTCGAGAACCACCAGCAGCCGGACGGCTCGGTGCGCGTTCCGGCCGCCCTGCGCCCCTATCTGGGTGGCCGGGAGTCGCTCACCCCGGTGAACTGACGAAGCGCTGACTTTCGTTGGTCGAGCGGGTCGAGACCCCAGGAACTCCGTTGCGGGAGGGGGTTTCGACAAGCTCAACCAGCGAAGAATCAGCAGCATCCAGCCCACGAGTCAGCGGGCGAGCACGTGCGCGGTGACCGCGGCCTGCTGGCGGCACAACCCGAGTTCGCGCCGGTACAGAAACAGCGGCACCGCGCAGATCGGGCCCAGCACCAACACCGAGACCAGGTGGGCCCACAGCGAGCTGACCTGGCGCTGCCAGCCCTCCCAGCCGATGAACGCCAGTGCCGCTCCGGTGAGCAGCAGGGTCTCGGTGCTGCCCCACGGCTGGGTACGCGACACGAAGTCGCCGAGATAATTGCGTTCGGTCGGCAGCGCGGCGATCACGAAGTACCAGTTCCCGATCAGGCCGACGACGGCGGCGGCAAGGTAGGCGGGCGCGAGCAGGCGCGGTCGATCGTGCATGGGGGAGAAAAACCTTTCGTGGCGTCGTTGCCGTCGTCCAGCATGCACCCACCCGACCTCGAACTCCACCACCTGACCAGGAAACTCCACCACCTGACCAGGATCAGTGGCCTCGGTTTGCCGCGGCGCCGAGCATCCTGACAGGCTGGCATAGACATGGTGACGAAAGAGCCCGACTGGCGCCCGCGACTGGTTGCCCTCGACATCGACGGCACACTGCTCGACCACGAGAACCGGCTCCCGCAGTCGGTGATCGACGCGGTGGGTGCCGTGGTGGCGGCCGGCGTTCCGGTGGCGCTCAGCACCGGACGCCCTTGGGACGGCTCCCGGCCGTTGGTCGAGGCGCTCCGCCTGCCGCCCGGGCAGCATGTGTTGTCGAACGGCGCGGTGCGGGTCAGCTACCCGCCGCTGGACGTGCTCGAGCAGATTACCTTCGACCCATCCGAGGTGATCACCCGGGTACTTGCCGAACACCCCGAGGCCACCTTGGCGGTCGAGATGATCGGCCGCGGGTTCAAGGTAAACCGTCCGTTTCCCGAGGGTGAGCTGGCCGGTGAGATGGTCATCGTCGGCATTGACGAGTTGATCGCCGAACCGGTCACCCGGGTGGTGGTGCGCGACGCCAATGCCTCCGAGCAGGACTTCATCAGGCTCGCCCACCGGGTCGGCATGGAGGGGGTCAGCTACTTCATCGGCTTCACCGCCTGGCTCGACATCGCCCCAGAGGGTATCGACAAGGCGTTCGGCCTGGCTGCGCTGTGCGCCGACCTGGGCATCGATGCCGCGGACGTGCTGGCGCTGGGCGACGGCCGCAACGACATCGAGATGCTGCGCTGGGCCGGACGCGGCGTGGCGCTGGGCGACGCCCCCGCCGAGGTGCGCGCGGCTGCCGATCATGTCACCGACCGGTTCGCCGACGGCGGTACGGTGCGTGAGCTGCGGCGCTGGTTTCCGGGCTGAGCGCGGCCGGCCGGTTCAGGCTGAATCACCATTGGGTCGGCGTGCCGAGAGCCCGTAGGAACTGCTGATCAACGCAACCGCCGCTGGTTCAGCTCGCCGAACTCCGACGACCTGTACGCCCAGCCGTTGCACCCCTACACGATCGCGCTGATGTCGGCGATCCCGATCCCCGACCCCGAGGTCGAAGATCGCCGCGAACGCATTCTGCTGCGTGGCGACCTGCCCAGCCCGGCCAATCCGCCGTCCGGCTGCCGCTTTCACACCCGCTGCCCCTACCGGCAGCCGACTCGCTGCGATACCGAGGTGCCCGAACTGCGGGTAATCGAGGGGCACCCCGGTCACCGGGTGTCGTGCCACTGGGCCGAAGACATCGTGGACGGCCGGGTGCAGCCGGCGTCCGCGCTGGTGGTGGAGGCGCCGATCGAGGCTGCGGCGTCCGGCGCCTGACCACACCGCATGTTCCCTGGTGGCGGTCAGGCGACCCGGCGCTCCCGGGAACGATGCTGACGGACGATCGCGGCGAAGGCGGCCAGCACCCGTTCGAGGGTCGGCTTGCCGATCGCCAGGCGCACCTCGGCCGGGCTGTTGCGGGCTCGGCGCAGGTGCCGCTTCACGGTCGACAGCGAACAGCCCAGCCGCATGGCGAGCACCTCGAGGCTCTCGTGCGGGTTGGCCTGGCGCAGCCGGACCACCTCGTCATGGTTGAGTTGGCGGTTGCCGCGCACCACACCGGCCAGCGAGTCGAAGTCGTCGGCCTCGACCTGAACGCCCAGGGCGGTGCGCAGTTGCGCGCGCTGGGACTGGGTGGTGCCGGCCACGAAGCCGGCCACGTCGTGGTTCACTACGGCGTCGTACAGGCACGAGCTGAACAGCGGGCAGTCGGCGCACACGGCCGCGGCCCGCGCGCTGAGCAGTGCCGTCTGACGCTGGGTGTCGGCGCTCTGACGCGCCTTGGCCGAGTCCTCCAGCAGTTCGTGCTGAAACAGGGCCGTGTGGTCGATGCAGGCCGCGCGGTTCGTGCAGGTGGTGGGCATGTCGTTCTCACTTCCGTGACTGATCCTCTGGGGGCTTTGACGCGAGGGGTCACGATTCGGTTGCAAGGGTCATCCGGAGCCGGCCTGCATAGGGGCGCTGGTGCACCCGGTCTGATCAACTCCGTCGGCCGGAGACCCTCGGGGGTGGGTCGGTACCGAGCCAACTAGATGCGACGCTACCCTGAGCGCCACTATGTATTCCAGGGGAGCACTACCCATGCAGGCATTCCACGCGGAGCCGGACTGGTTGACCACGATGGCCGACGGAACGGTGAAACAGCTCAACCCTTTCTCAGGCACCGAGGTGTGGACGGTGGCGGGCCGGGGCAATCGTCCGCTTGGCGTGACCCTGCCCGACCCGGTGCCACTCGACCCCGCCCAGCACGGCCGGCACTGCGCGTTCTGCGAGCAGCGCTACTTGGAGACGCCCCCCGAGAAGTCGCGCCTGGTGCGGCACGCCGACGGCACCCGCGAGGTTCGCTACGGCACCACCGCCGAGGATCTGTTCGCCACCGTTGCCGAGTTTCGCCGGGTGCCCAACCTGTTCGAGATTCTCAGCTACCAGTACTGGAACGCCAACTACGGCTACACGCTGCCGCCCCGAGTGGCCGCCCGTAAGGCCGCCTACGTGGAGTCGGCACTGGGCCGGGAGCACATTCTCGGCGTGGTGCGCACCAAATTGCTGGCCGGCGGGCGCACGCAGCACCAGGTGGACGCGCTGACCGAGGACGAGCAGGTCGATGTTGCGTCCGGCTTCTTCGGTGGCGGGCACGATGTGATCATCGGCCGCCGGCACTACGTCGACGGGGCCACCGACAACACCCAACTGGCGGGGTCGGGCACGATGACGCCCGACGAGCACGGGGCGTTCCTGGCGTTCACCGTCGAGTCGATCCAGGCACTGCTCAACCTGAATCGGTACGCCCGTTACGTGGTGGTGTTCCAGAATTGGCTGCGCCCCGCCGGGGCGTCCTTCGACCACCTGCACAAGCAACTCGTCGCCGTCGACGAACGCGGCGTGCAGGCTGAGCGGGCAGTGGCGCGGCTGCGGCAGAACCCCAACGTTTTCAACGAAGACGCAGTGAACTACGCCGGCTACAAGAATCTGGTGTTGGCCGAGAGTGACCATGCGATCGCCTTCGCCGGCTTCGGCCACCGCTTTCCTTCGCTCGAGATCTACTCCAAGAGTGCGCAGTGCGACCCGTGGGAACAGTCGCCGGACGAGCTGCGCGGCATGTCAGACCTGGTGCACGCGCTGCATGCCGCCACCGGGGTCGCCGTGCCGAGCAACGAGGAGTGGCACTATCGACCGGTCGACGTCGACGTGGCGATGCCGTGGCGGATCGTGCTCAAGTGGCGCATCTCGACGCTGGCCGGCTTCGAGGGAGCCACCAAGATCTACCTCAACACCCTCGACCCGTGGGCGCTGCGCGACCGGCTGGTGCCACGGCTGCTCGAACTGCGCGACGAGGGCCGGATCAGCCCCGACCTGCGCATCGGCAACGAGGCCGAGTGTCGTCCCAACTCGTTGCGGTACCACTGTGGCTAGGGAAGTACTGATCCATGCGCCCACCGCTGTTTCAGCGTGTCGAAACCCCTAGTGAGAGCACTTCGTTCGAGGCCTCGACACGCTCGACCAGCGTTTCCCCAACAGAATTCGGGTCGAGTTCGGCACAACCTCAGAGGCGCTGCGCCGGCCGCGATTTCACCCTCAGCCACTGGTGGTCTGTTGCTCACGCCAGGGTGAGCCGCCCGGGGTGGGGGCACAATGGGACCGCACCCGATGAAAGGGCACGCATGTCGACACCACAGTGGCAAAGCCTTCCGGTGCCGCCGAACTCGGGCGGCACCGGCTGGGCGAATTTCTCGGCCGACCCACGTGACGAGCGCTACCAGCAGTTGCGGGCCTCGGACGCCGACCGTGGCAATGCGGCGGCGATGCTGGCCGACGCCTACGCCGATGGGCGTCTCGACAAGGACGAATACGATCAACGACTGAACCAGGCGATGAGTTCGAAGATTCTGGGCGAACTGGTGCCGGTGCTGAACGACATCACCCTCGACCGGCGCGAGCCGGACGTCGCTGGGTACGCCCCCGTGGCGGCGCCCACGCGGGGACGCCGCGGGCGGAGCCGCTCGTTTCCGCGGTGGTGGATCAGCATGGCCGTGATGTTCAACGTGATCTGGCTGATGTCGGTGCTGGGCGCCGGTCACTTCGTCTACTACTGGCCGATGTGGCCGATGCTGGGCACCGCCGTTCCGATGATCATGGGCCTGATCAACGGCAACCAGCGTGGTGAAGATCGTCGTCGTGCGCAGTTGCCGCCCTCGGCGCACGACGATCTGCGCTGAGCCGCTGGGCGAGGCCTTCTTCGAAGGTTGAACTCGTCGCGACCCGTTGGCTGGTCGTGACGGACGATTCGCCGGGTGTGGTCTATGCCCCCGC
Organism: Micropruina sp.; assembly: GCF_047602085.1. Classification (GTDB taxonomy): domain Bacteria; phylum Actinomycetota; class Actinomycetes; order Propionibacteriales; family Propionibacteriaceae; genus Micropruina. The sequence continues at coordinate 31,545 of NZ_JASGID010000002.1, read as the reverse complement.
AGAGCGGGCCGCGGCGGTCGCTTCGCCCGGGTGGGTGGCTCGTTGCTGCGCTGGATTCGGCTTGAGAGGGCACCGCACCCCGTCGCGGGGTTCCCGGCCCGTGACCTCGACGCGGTACTCGCGCGGCGATCCTGGGTGATGGCCGGTTCACGTCGGGCCCAGTCACCGTGGTGCCGAGACCTCGCGGGGCATCGACGGGCCCACGTGGTGCGTTCAGGCCGACTGGCCGAGTTCCTTGGTGCCCACCCGCACCCGGTTGCCGTCGGGGTCGGTGACCTCGAAGTCGCGCGCCCACGGGTGCTGCTCGACGGTGACGCCGAAGGCCCGGGCGATCTCGTCCACGTTCGGCACCCAGACGAAGACCAGCGACGGCCCACTAGATGAGTAAGTCCAAGGTCGGTGTGGCGTCTGGGGGTTGAAGGGGAGGGTGTCGCAGAGTCGGTGTTGCTAACCCATGTCAAGCTCTGGAGGCTTTGATGGACACCGATCTGGACACCCTCGCGATTGCACTCTACGTGACTGCTGATGATCTGTTGAAGGCTCATCCCGAACAGGTTCCGCAACGGCCTGAGGTCGGGTTCGTTGAGCGGATCAGTGATGCTGAGCTGATCGTGTTGGCGGTGATGCAGGCGTTCCTGGGTTACACCTCGGAGGCCCGCTGGTTGCGGTACGCCCACCGGCATCTGAGGCCGATGTTTCCGTATCTGCCGCGTCAGTCCGGCTACAACAAACGGTTGCGGAAGCTGAACGGCACCATGGCGTGGCTCGCTGCCGAGCTGGCCCGACATGTGCCGGTCGCGAGTGATGATGTGTGGGTGGTGGACTCCACCCCGGTGGAGTGTGGCCGGTCTCGGGAGACCGCGAAACGCTCTGACTTGGCCGGATGGGCCGAGTACGGCTATTGCGCGTCCCATTCCCGTTACTTTTGGGGGCTCAGGTTGCATCTGGTGTGCACCCTGCACGGATTGCCGTTGGCGTGGGCGTTGACCGGCGCGAAAGCCAACGAACGTGACGTGGTGGAGCACCTGCTCGATTCCACTGCGGCGTTGCAGGACCGGCCCACCCGGCGACGCCAGATCATCATCGCGGACAAGGGTTACAGCGGCCGCGAGTTCGAAACCGGACTGACCGAGGTCGGGATTGATCTGCTCCGCCCGGCCCGTAAAGGAGAGAAGCCCCGACCCGGCCAGCGGTTCTTCAAACCACTGCGCCAAATCATCGAATCGGTCAACGACACGTTGAAAGGCCAACTCGACCTCGAAGCCCACGGCGGACGCACCCCAGCCGGCGTCGCCGCCCGGGTCGCGCAACGCATCCTCGCCCTCACGACCGCCATCTGGCACAACCACCAAGCAAACTCCCTAGCCAGAAGAAACCTGGTCGCCTACGACCACTAACACCCCCTGGAATTAGTCATCTAGCATCTGCGACGTTCTCGCTGAGAAATATGTCGGCACCGTCGCGACGAATGCCCATGAAGCGGTGCGTGGTGCCGCCGCCGTAGCGGTGGGTGAAATCGTGCCGAAAGCCGATCTGCCGCCACCAGGCCAGCGACCGATCCACATCGGCGACCCGAAGGATCGGAACCACCTGAGTCATCTGAACCCCTCCCCGTGGGTCTTTGGCACCCCCCATGATGCCCCGGCGCCGCCCGCATCGGCCGAGACCCGCCGGAACCTGGCGCTGCACAACTCTCTGGGGGCTCGCAGAGTGGCTATTCGGCGAACGGTCGGGGTGGGACGGGAGACGCACAGCCAATCGACAGAATACGAACACCGGCGTAACGTTGACCGGCTATGCACGATTTCCCACCGCGGATCGACGCGTACACGCGCGCCGAGACCGCCCGGCCGGACACCCGCAGCCCAGCACGGTTTCTGCTGTGGACGCTGCGGGTGCAATTCGACGTGCTCATCGCCTTGTCGATCGCCGGGCTGGCGTGGTTTCTGCCCAGCGCGCTCAGCCCGTATCTGCTGGGCCGCACCATTGACGCGGGCATTCTGGTCGGCGACTGGGCAGCCACGCTGCTGTGGGCGGGACTGCTCGCTCTGGTGATTCTGGTCGGGGCCGCCAGCGGCATCGTGATGCACACCTTCGCCGTGCGCGGCTGGCTGATCTCGCTGTACGGCACCCAGAAGCTGGTCACCCGCAAGTCGGTGCAACTGGGTCACGTGCTCAACCGGCGCCTGCCCACCGGCGAAGTGCTGAGCATCTCGTCGTCAGACTCCGACATCTTCGGCGCCACCTTCGAGGTGGTGGCCCGGGCCATCGGTGCCCTGGGCGCATTCGCGGTGGTGGCCGCCCTGATGCTGAACACCTCAGGCCCGCTCGGCCTGGTGGTGCTGCTGGTCGCGCCCCTGCTGGTCGCCGCGGCGACGCCGGTGCTGCGTCCGTTGAACCGGGCGCAGACCGCCGAACGCACCCAGAACGGCGAGCTGACCTCGCAGGCCGCCGACATCGTGGCCGGGCTGCGCATTCTGCGCGGTATCGGCGGCGAGAAGACCTTCGGCGACAACTACGCGGCGCAGTCGCAGCGAGTGCGCCGGCTGGGCGTCACCGCGGGCACCTGGCAGGCCGTCGTCGAGACCCTGTCGGTGCTGTTGTCGGGGCTGCTGCTGGTGATCCTGGTCTGGCTGGGTACCCACGAGATGATGGCCGGACGGCTCACCCTTGGCCAGTTGATCAGCTTTGTCGGCTACGCGATCTTCATGGTGTGGCCGCTGCAGACCATGTTCGAAGTGGCGCAGAAATGGGTGCGCGGCCTGGTCTCGGCGCGCAAGACGGTGGCACTGCTGAGCGCTGAACTGCCGTGGCTCGACGGTAGCCGCGAAGTGTCGCCGCGCCCGCGACTGCTCGACGAACGCTCGGGCGTCACCGTCGAGCCGGGCGAGTTTCTCGTCGTGGTGAGCGCCGATCCGGACGAGTCGGCGGCGCTCGCCGACCGGTTGGGTCGTTACCTGCCCGCCGGTGCCGGCCTGGGCAACGACGAGTCCGACGAGGAGCTGAAGGGCCGGGCGGCGCGGCTGGCGCGCGCCGAGAAGGAACGCCGCCGGGCCGAGGTGGCGCGGCAGGACGCCGAGACCGCCGCAGCCCCCTGGGGCGTCAGCGCCGACGGCCTCGACTACCAGCACTACCGCATCGGCTCGTTGCGCGAGCGGGTGCTGGTCAGCGACGCCGGCAGCCAACTGTTCGCCGGCACCTTTCAGCAGGCGGTCGACCCGCTCGGCGGGCACAGCCGGGAGCAGGCCGAGCAGGCGTTGTGGTCGGCCGCTGCCGACGAGGTCTTCGAGTCGCTGCCGGACGGCTGGGCGAGCCGGGTGGACGAGAAGGGCCGCGGGCTGTCGGGCGGGCAGCGGCAACGGGTGGTGCTGGCCCGGGCGTTGCTGGCCGACCCCGAGGTGCTGGTGTTGGTCGAGCCGACGTCCGCCGTCGACGCGCACACCGAAGAGGCGATCGCCGTTCGCCTGGCCGAGCACCGACGGGGCCGCACCACCGTGGTGATGACCGGCTCGCCACTGCTGGTGCACCGGGCCGACCGGGTGGCCTTTCTCGCCGACGGACGGCAGGTGGCCACCGGCACCCACGACCAGCTCATCCGCGAAGACGCGGACTACCGAGCGGTGATCAACCGGGGAATGGAGGGCGAGGATGACCACTGATCAGTTGACCCTGTCGGCCTCCACCTGGTCGGAGGAGCCGAACCGCGTCGAGCTGCCGTCCGAACTGGCGCACCCCAGGCCCGGGTTCGCCGGCCTCGGCGAGCGGTTTCGCACCCGTCGGGCTCGCGCGGAGGCGTTCTTTGCGGGGTCGCGCAACCCCGAACGCGGGCTGCCGGTGGCGCACAACGCGACGGCGTTCGCATTCATCGGGTCGCTGCTGTCGACCCGGCGCCGTCTGCTGAGCGCCGTGGTGGTGTTCAACGTGCTGGCGGCCACGGCGGGCCTGATCGTGCCGCGCCTGCTGGGCGACTTGGTCGACGAGGTGGCGGCCGGCGACACCCCACTGGCTGCGGTCGATGCGATCGTTCTCGGCGTCGCCGGCGTGGTGGTGGCGCAGGGGTTGCTGACGTTCGCGGCCCGCCGGGCATCGGCCGTCTTCGGCTACGACCTACTGGCGGCCGCGCGCGAGGCGATCGTGCGCACCGTGCTGCGGCTGCCGCTGGGCCGGGTCGAGTCGGCCAGCTCGGGCGACCTGCTCACCCGGATCACCTCAGATGTGTCAAAGATGAGCGAGTCGGTGCGCTGGGCGTTCCCGCAGTTGGTGATGTCACTGGTGGTGACCGGCCTGACCATCGTGGCGATGGTGCTGAACTCGTGGTTCCTGGCGCTGCCGCTGGTGGTGTCGATCACCGTGCTGGTCACCGTGACCCGGGTGTACCTGCGCCGGGCCATGCCCGGCTACATCACCGAGTCGGGCACCTACTCGCAGATCAACTCGACCATGACCGAAACCGTCGAGGGGGCCCGCACGGTCGAGGCGCTGGGACTTCAGGACCGCCGCATCGAGATCGGCGAGAGCGACATCGAGGCGTCGAACCAGGCCGAGCGCTACACCATGACGTTGCGCAACCTGCTGTTCATCTTTCTCGACGCCAGCTACCAGTTGCCGCTGGTGGCCGTGGTCGTGCTGGGCACCTGGGGGTATGCCAACAACTGGGTGACGATCGGGCAGATCACCACGGCCGCGATCTACGTGCAGCAACTGGTCGAGCCGCTTGATCGGCTGATCGAGGTGGCCGACCGGTTGCAGATCGGCCTGGCCGCCACCACCCGTCTGCTGGGCATCGCCGAGGTGCCGCAAGACCGGACGCCCGGCACGGCCCGTCCGATCGACAATCATCTGGCGGGACGCGACCTGCGGTTCGCCTATCGCGCCGGCCGCGACGTGCTGCACGGCGTCGACCTCGACCTGCGACCGGGGGAGCGGCTGGCGGTGGTGGGGCCGTCCGGGTCGGGCAAGTCGACGCTGGGCCGGCTTTTGGCCGGCATCAACGGCCCCCGCACCGGTTCGGTGTTGGTGGGCGAGGTGGAACTGATGGCGCTGCCGCTGGACGTGCTGCGCACCGAGGTGGCTTTGGTCACCCAAGAGCATCACGTGTTCGTGGGCACCGTGCGCGACAACATCGTGCTGGCCCGCGACCAGCAACTCACCCCCGAGCAGGGTGATGCCGCGGTGCTGAACGCGTTGCGCGCCGTGGATGCGCTCGACTGGGTGCTGCGGCTGCCGCAGGGGCTCGACACCATGCTGGGCCACGGCCGCACCGAGCTGACCCCGGCCCAGGCGCAGCAGGTCGCCCTGGCTCGGCTGGTGGTGGCCGACCCGCACACCCTGGTGCTCGACGAGGCGACCTCGCTGATCGACCCGCGCACGGCCCGGCACCTGGAGGGGTCGATGGCCGCCCTGCTCGAGGGGCGCACCGTTGTGGCGATCGCGCACCGGCTGCACACCGCGCACGATGCCGACCGGATCGCCGTGGTGATCGACGGCCGGATCGCCGAGTTGGGCTCGCACGCCGAACTGCTCGACGCGGGCGGTGAGTATGCACGGCTGTGGCACACCTGGCGGTCGTGATCGCGCCGAGCGGTTCCGCCTACCTACGGAACCTCGTGAGAGAACACTGATTTTCGTTGGCCGAGCTTGTCGAGACCTTTGATATTCGGCTGTGGCAGGGGTTTCGGCAGGCTCAACCAGCGGTGGGTGCGTGGAGCGGCACTTCCTTCAGGCCCAGGTCAGCAGTAGCTTGCCGACGGCGTCGCCCGAGCCCAGGTGCTCGTGGGCGGCGGCCACGCTCGCGGCAGGAAACCGGGTCTCTTGGGCCGGCTTGATCGCGCCCGAGGCGAACAGCGGCCAGATGGTGTGCACCACCTCGGCGCAGATGGCCGCCTTCTGCTCTGCCGGACGGCCGCGCAGGCTGGTCGCGGTCACCAACCCCCGCTTGGCCAGCAGCCGGCCCAGATCGAGAGTGCCCTTGCGGCCGCCCTGCAGCCCGATCACCACCAGCCGTCCGTCGTCGGCCAGGGCGTCGGTGTTGGCGTCGAGGTACTTGGCGCCGATCACGTCGAGAATCACGTCGGCGCCGTGGCCCGCGGTGGCGACGAGCAGTGCCCCCAACCAGTCGTCGTGGTAGTCGAAGGCGGCCTCGGCACCGAGCCGGCGGCACAGCGCCAGCTTGTCGGTGCTGCCCGCGGTGGCGAACACCCGTGCCCCCAGCGCCGCCGCGTACTGAATCGCGAAGCTGCCGATGCCGCCGGTTCCGCCGTGCACCAGAAACGTCTCGCCGCCGGCCAGCGCCACCCGGGTCAGGTTGGATGCCACCGTCGCAGCCACCTCGATCAGCCCGGCGGCGGAGACCAGATCGATGCCCTGCGGCGGCCGGACGACCTGGCCGGCGGGCACCGCGACCAGTTCGGCATACCCGCCGCCGGCCAGCAGTGCCACGCACTCGTCGCCGACCCGCCAACCCTCGACGTCGGGGCCGAGGCCGGCGATCCGTCCGGAGACCTCGAGCCCGATGATCTCGGAGGCTCCCGGCGGCGCCGGGTAGAAGCCCTGCCGCTGCAGCAGATCGGCCCGGTTGACACCCGAGGCCAGCACGGCGATCAGCACCTCGCCGGGGCCGGGAGCCGGGTCGGGAACGTCCGTCAATTGCAGCACCTGTGGGCCGCCGAAGCCGTCAGTCACGATCGCGCGCATGCCCCCAGCCTGGCACGCCACCGGCGGCGGCGCTGGTGTCTGGCAGCTCGACCAACGAATCGGGGTCACCTGCGGGCGTCCGTACCCACTAGCATGTGACCTCGGGCGAGGTCGCATAGTGGACTAGTGCAGCCGCCTTGAAAGCGGCCGAGCGGAAACGCTCCGTGGGTTCGAATCCCACCCTCGCCGCGTGTCGTCCCGCGTTCATGTGCTCACCCCGCCGTTGCCCCTGCGTGCCTTCGGGGTCGCAGCCCTGCTCGCGGTGGCCGGGGCCGCGCTGACCGTGACGAGTTCTGCGGCCCGGCTGCCGACGGTGTTGACGGTGATGGGGTGGATTCTGCTGGCCGGTGCCGTGGCGCTGTGTGTCGTGGCCGCCAACTCGTGGCGGCGCATGCGGGTGCGGGTCGAACTGAGCGACGACGGTTACGTCATCGACGGCCCGGACGCCCACGAGCAGGGTCGTTGGGCTGACGTCACCAAGGTGACCCAGACGCCCACCACGTTGGTGATTCACCACGGGCCCGAACACCGGGTGCGGCTGGTCAGCCGGCGCGGTGTCACCGCCGAACTGATCCACCTCACCGGCGACCTGGCCCGCCGGCTCGATGCGAACCGGGGCTACAGCACGCAGCTTTGAGCGCTCAGCCCTTCACCGGGTGGTAGGCGCACGAGTCGCTGAGGTCGTCGGACGCGCTCGACGCGGTGCTCGACTTGGTCGGCTTCGGGCTGGCTGAATCGCTCGGCGAGGCGGACGGGTCGGCGCTGCTGGTCTTGCTGCTGGCAGCCTTGTCGGCCTCCTTCAGCGCCTTCTGCACCTTGCGCTGGACGGACGGCCAGGGCGGGTCGGCGCTCACCCAGCCGGCAACACCGGGCTGGAACACCACGCTGTGCAGGTTGGTGTTCTTCACCTTCAGCGCCAGGTCGATCATGGCCGGCAGCTTGCTGCGCGGAATATCGGTCGAGATGGTCTTGGCGCCGGCCGAGGCGATCTTCTCGAAGTTCGCCAGCACGACCTCGGGCTTGGCCTGCTGCACCACCGCGTTGATCACGCAGCGCTGGCGCTCCATGCGGCTGTAGTCGGAGCCTTTCACGTGGTAGCGGCCACGGGCGTACCACAGCGCGTAGCGGCCGTTCATGTGCTGGTTGGGGCCCGGTTCGATCCATTCTTTGGGCGGAATGTTCTCCGACGTCTTGCCGCCCATCGGGATGCGGTAGTTCACGTTGAGGGTAATGCCACCCAGGGCGTTGATGAACGACTTGAAGCCGTCCATGTTGATGATCACGTAGTAGTCGAGCTTGCCCAGCCCGAGTGCTTCGCCGACACCGATCTTCATCACCTCGGCGCCCACGTTCTTCACGTTGTCGCCCAGCGCACCCTTGGCCAGATGCGGCGGAATGTTGTTGTACATGGCGTTCAAGAAGTACTCGGCGTTGGCGCCGCTGACCCCGTCGTAGAAGCCGTTGGGGTAGAGCTTGTGCAGCGGGGAGCCTTCGGGGAACGGAATGCGCGCGGTCTGTCGGGGCAGTGAGAACAGTGTGGTGGCGCCGGTGTTGGTGTTGATCGAGGCAACCATCACCGTGTCGGCGCGCAGGCCCAGTGAGGGGTCGCGGTTGGTTCCGGAGTCGCCGCCGATCACCAGCACGTTGATCCTGTCTCGGCCGGCCCAGGGGTCGGCGGACGCCGTGGCATCGGGAGCCGCGGAGCCGGTGGCCATGGGGTCGGTGTCGTCGCCGAAGATCGTCCCCAGTGCCTCGGCAGCCGATCTCGAGTACTCGGCGCCGACCGTGAGCGGGGTGGCGACGGCCAGCGACAACACACCGACCAGCATGCCGCCCAGCGCCCGCTGGGTGCGCGACGGGCTGAGCGGGCGCAGCGCGAGGTGCGTGGTCGTGATGACGCCTACCCACACCACGGCGAGCACGAGCAGGCCGATGGCGATGCCGTTGAGCACGTCCACGTTGGAGAACAGGGTGGTGATGCGGTCGCGTCCGCCCGTGGCCAGGTAGGCGGCGGTCAGCAGGATCGCGGCGAAGACGCCCATCACGGCCGCGCCGGACGCCTTGCGTCCGGCATGCCACAGGCCCAGCCCGGGGATCAGGGTGCCGAGTGCCGTCCACAGCACGGCCCAACGGAACCGTCCGTGCGCGGTGGCCCGTCGTGGTACCTCAGCGGAGTCGGCGGGCAGGGCGTCGTCCGCCGGGTCGGGCAGCACGCGCTTAGGTTCGGACATGTAGTTCCTTGGGTTCGTTCGAGACACGCCGATTGTAGTAGTTGACTCCACTGGCCCCGGCATCTGCCTAGGGGCGCACTCGAGGGTTGCTGCGCGACCCCGCTTTGCCGGGGTCGCGCAGCCTCTAGTACGCTCGGTGATTGGCCGAGGAGGTGTCGCCTAGTCCGGTCTATGGCGCCCGCCTGCTAAGCGGGTTTGGGTTTATCGCCCATCGCGAGTTCAAATCTCGCCACCTCCGCCATGACAAGGGGAAACGCTCCTCCCGCGGGTCTGCGGGAGGAGCGACATGAAAGCGCCGATTGTCGCTGGTCGAGACGTCGGGTATGTGGTGCGGCCGCCGAATCGCCGCATGGTCCGGGCCGCCGAGGGAGCCGCCGAGTTCGACATTGTCGCTCCGGCGCCAGCCTTCTCTAGGCTTTGTGACGGAGGTGGCCTTGATGAGTACGGAATCTGCTGGTCACAGATCGGGCTGGATGGTCGTGACGGCCGCCGGGCTCGCTATCGCCCTGCTGGGTGGGGCTGCCGGTGCCATAGTTGCGTCGCGACTGAACCCGGCGTCCGGCACGTCGTGTGACACGGTGCGGGTGGCCGAGACTGTGCTGCCGTCGGTGGTGACGGTCTTCGCCACGGCTGCCAACGGTCAGGGCGGCACCGGTAGCGGCGCGATCACTACCGCCGATGGTGTAATCGTCACCAACGACCATGTCATTCACGCGGCGGTCGCGGGCGGCACCATCGAGGTGCTGATGAACAGCGGTGAAAAGGTGCCGGCCACCCTGGTGGGAACCGACCCGATCACCGACCTGGCGGTGCTGCACATTGCCAAGACCGGGCTGCCGGAGTTGCCTCTGGATGCCGCCAATACCGTCGTGGTCGGCCAGCCCGTGGTGGCACTGGGTGCCCCGTTGGGGCTGTCGGGCACGGTCACGTCGGGCATCATCAGCGCCCTCGACCGCAACGTTCCGGTGCCTACCGGCGCCGGCGGCACCACGATTCTGACGGGCGCGCTCCAGACAGACACCTCGATCAACCCGGGCAACTCCGGCGGGCCGCTGGTCACCTGCGACGGCCGGCTGATCGGCGTCAACACTGCCGGTGCGGCCGTGCCGAACGCCAACGGTGAGGCCAGCGGGGGTAGCGTCGGCCTCAACTTCGCCGTCTCGGCGCCCACCGCCAGCCGGATCGCGTCCCAGATTCTCGCCGACGGACGCGCCACGCACCCGTGGATCGGTGCCCAGATCGCCGAGATCACCCCCACCACGGCGGCCCGGTTCGGGGTTCGGCAGGGGCTCTTCGTGCAGCAGGTCGTGAAGGATGGCCCGGCCGCTCGTGCCGGGCTGCAAGCCGGTGACGTGCTCGTCACCATCGGGGGCAAACCGGCTACCGGACTGTCACTGGCCTGGCTGCTGGTCAGCGCGAGCGTGGGCGATCAGGTTGAGGTCGAGTACCTGCGTGGCAGCGAGTTGTCGCGGGCGACCTTGACCCTGATCGAGCAGCCCTGACGCAGGCGCTGATCGACGTGACGCCCTGGTGCGACGCGTCCGCCGCTGGTCGAGCTTGTCGAGACCCCCGAGTGTTGGCTGGTCGAGCTTGTCGAGACCCTCCGATATGGGGCTCCGGTAAGGGGTTTCGACAGGCTCAACCAGCCGTAAGCGCGTTGCTCGGCGCTTCGTTAGCGGGTGGTGGGGAGGCCCGCTTCGACCCAGGCGGCCATGCCGCCGTCCACGCTCTTCACCTCGTGGTAGCCCTGCGCCTTCAGCAGCAGCAGCGCGTACAGCGAACGGGTGCCGGCCGCGCAGATGGTGACCACCGGGCCGCTGTGATCGCCGGGCAGGCCGGCGGTGCTGCCCTTCGACAGCTCGGGCAGCGGCATGTTCAGGCTGGCATCGATGCGCACCCGGGCCACTTCGTCGGGGTTGCGGACGTCGATCACCGGCACCCCGGCGTCGAGCAGCCGTTTGGCCTCGGACACGTCGATCACGTCGGGGCCGTTCTTGGCCAGAGCGAACGCGGCGTCGAGATGTTCGGCGAACGGATTGGCCGGTGGCCTCACAGCTGCGGTTTCCTCGGGTGGGAAAAGGTCGGGCAGGTGCCGCCGGAACGACGACAGGTACTTCCAGGCATTATCGGGAAACACCACCACGGCGACCACGCCCGGCTCATCCGGCACCGTCCGCAGCGCACCGGCCAGCGCGAGGGCGCAACTGGGGCCGGCGATCAGGCTCTCTTCGACGTGCAGCTTGCGGCACAGCGCGTACGCCTCGTCGTCGGTGATCTCGACCAGGGCGTCGTAGGCCTCGGGGGTGAAGAAGTCGGTCAAGGCCAGCGCGCGTCGGCTGCGCACGCCGGGAATATCGTGGCCGTCGGTGGGGTGCACGCCGATCACGGTGACCGCGGGGTTCTGCTCCTTGAGGTATCGCCCGGTGCCGGTGATGGTGCCGCAGGTGCCCAACGAGGCGACGAAGTGGGTGACCGCACCGCCGGTTTGGCGCCAGATCTCGGGCCCGGTGGTGCGATAGTGCGCCTCAGGATTGGCCGGGTTCTGGTACTGGTTCAGTTGCTTCCAGCCCGGCTGCTCGCCCAGTTCGGCGGCGCGGGCCATGGCGCCCTCGGGCTGCCCAGGCATCGGGCACAGGGCGTCGTCGAGTTCGTGCAACTGGGTGCCGAACAGCCGCAGCGCGGTGCGCTTCTCCAACGGGATCTCGCGCGACAAGGTGGCGGCGAAACCGTAGTGGCGGTTGTTCGACACCATCGCCAGGCCGATGCCGGTGTTGCCCGAGGTGGGCTCGACCAGATTCTGCAGCGTCTCGCCGTGTTCTTCGGCGTCGCGAATCAAGTTGGCCGCCACTCGGTCTTTCACCGCGCCGAACGGGTTGTACCACTCCAGCTTGGCGTACACCGTGGCGTGCTCGAACCCGGTCACCCGCTGCAGTCGGACGATGGGCGTCGGGTTCTCTGCACTGGGCAGCAGGTCGAGCACGGAGTCGTAGGTGCGCAGGCTGTGGTCCGACACGGGGCAGCTCTCTTTCACTCAGTGGCACACGGGGCGCGCGAAGCGGTGCGGTCAAGCCGCGGAGCATCCACCCGCCCCATTTGCTAGTAAACCAGTAGGAGAACTAGGGTAATGCGCAATCAGGCAGGAGGTCATCGCGTGGGACGCCCAATAGATGGTGATACCATTGCACGCATGGTCGCCGCGCACAACGCCTCGCTGCTGGGGCGCCCCTGCGCGCGAATGTGTTGTCGCTGTCTCTGACGGCCTGACGACGCCCTCCTGATCGCACCCCAATTGCGGTCTCCACCTTTCGTTGCGGTCGACGCAGGATGGTGTGTCAGGCAGGACTCGAACCCGAAACTGCCTTTGAAGGACACCCGATGCCACCTATCACGCAGAACCAGCCGGTTACCGCCGGCAAGGTCGACCCGCGCGGGCAACGCTTCATCGCCACCGTCACCGCCGCGTTGTTGATCGTCATTGTGCTGCTCGGCCCGGGAGCCGGCCTGCCGGTGCTGATCGTGCAGACCCTGGCCTTCGCGGCCGGGGGGCTGCTCGGCCTGGGATATCACCCGTGGGGCTGGATCTTTCGCACCACGGTGCGTCCTCGGCTGGGCGCGCCCACCGAACTCGAGGACGCCGCCCCGCCCCGGTTCGCGCAGGGCGTCGGGCTGGTGTTCGCGCTGGCCGGGCTGGTCGGTGCGCTGGCCGGCTGGCCGACGCTGTTCTACGTGGCGATCGGCTTCGCGCTGGTGGCCGCGCTGCTCAACGCGATCTTCAACTTCTGCCTGGGCTGCGAGATGTACCTGCTCGGCAAGCGGGTGCTGGCCCGATGACCGGGGTGTGGGTCGTGCTGGCTGCCGTCGCGGTCGCGCTGGGCTTCGGGGGGTACCGGGCACTCACCGATGGACGCGCCCGGGTTGTGCGGCAACCCGCCGACCAGGCGCCACGGCTGGACGCCGAGGCGCTGGGCGAGCCGCTGGGCGGCCAGGCCACGTTCGTGCAGTTCTCGGCCACCGTATGTGCGCCCTGCCGAGCCACCCACAAGCTGCTCACCGAAGTGACCGACCGGCGGCCCGCAGTCAGTCACATCGACATCAATGCCGAGACCCGACTCGATCTGGTCGAACGGTTCGGCATCACCCGTACCCCCACCGTGCTGCTGCTTGACGGCACCGGCGCGGTACGGCACCGCATCGTCGGCGCGGCCCGCCGCGACGAGGTGCTGCAGGCTCTCGACCAGGTGGCCGCTCCGGCCGCTTGAACCCCCTGATTCGCAACAACCCTGGAGGAAAGACAATCATGGCCTACTTCAAAGATGCGACCGAGCTGATCGGACGCACCCCGCTGGTACAGATCAACCGGCTCTATGGCGACAGCGAGGCCATCGTGCTCGCCAAGCTCGAGTACTACAACCCGGCCAACTCGGTGAAGGACCGCATCGGCGTATCGATCATCGATGCCGCCGAGGCCGACGGTTCGTTGCAGCCCGGTGGGACCATCGTCGAGGGCACCTCGGGCAACACCGGCATCGCGCTGGCCTGGGTCGGCGCGGCTCGCGGCTACCGGGTGATCATCACCCTGCCCGAGACCTTCAGCAAGGAGCGCCGGGCGGTCCTGCGGGCGCTGGGTGCCGAACTGGTACTTACCCCGGGGGCCGACGGCGTGCCGGGCGCCAACCGCAAGGCTGAAGAGATCGCCGCCGAGATTCCGGGCGCGATTCTGGCCCGTCAGTTCGACAACGCCGCCAACGTGGCGATTCACCGCAAGACCACCGCCGAAGAGATCTGGGCCGACACCGAGGGCAAGGTCGACATCGTGGTGTCGGGCGTCGGCACCGGTGGCACCATCACCGGCGTGGGCCAGGTGCTCAAGCAGCGCAAGCCCGAGGTGAAGCTCTATGCGGTGGAGTCGGCCGAGTCGGCGGTGCTCTCGGGCGAACCGAAGGGCCCGCACAAGATTCAGGGCATCAGCCCGGGCTTCGTGCCCTCGATTCTTGACCTCGGGGTGGTCGACGGCATCATCAAGGTGACCTCCGACGACGCCATCGAGTGGGCCAAGCGAGTGGCGAAAGAAGAGGGCCTGCTGCTGGGTATCAGCTCCGGCGCCGCGTTGCGTGCCGCCGCCGACCTGGCCGCCGACCCGGCCAACGCGGGCAAGACCATCGTGGTGGTCACCCCCGACTGGGGTGAGCGCTATCTGACCACGCCGCTGTACGCGGACCTGCTCGTCTGAACCCAGCGTCGCAGGTAGAGACCCGTCGCCGCGTGCTTCGTGGTGGGGTCTCGTTCCGCTCCGGGTGCTGCACCCGGTTGTGCCCCGTCGGTGTGGCAGGGGGGTCTCGACTGGTTCAACCAGCGCCGGCCGAGTTGGTCGAGCCAGTCGAGACCCCAGATTTTTCAAATCTCGACCCGCGCAACCAATATTGGCCGAGCTGGTCGAGCTTGTCGAGACCCCAATTTTTCAAATCTCGACTGACTGGCGCAATATTGGTTGCGCTGGTCGAGAACCCTCGGTTCATCGAATTTCGACATATGGACCGATGGTGGGGTAAATCGCACAGCGCTCTTGCCGCCATGTTTCGCGTCGACTATATTGATGTTCATGATTCTCGCGACGGCTTCAATCTCGGCTGGTGGCAGCTCCGGGTCCGGTCGCCCGTTGAGCGCTGTCACTAGGTTGGACGCTGCATGTTCGAACCGAATGTGTTGCCGCTGAACGAGCGGGCATAACGGCTCCGGCGAGCCAGTTCGCCGCTGTTGAGCCAATGATCATTGAGCCGCCACGGCGAACATTGTCACAGGCTGCTCTCGCTGCGAATGATACATATTCATGTCTGCGTGCGACAAGCATGTGGCGCACATCATTTCTCAATCACCCCATATTTTGAGGAGCTATACGGATGTCTGACAATGATCAACACCAACAGCGCGATCGAGACGCGCACCGGCGCCGTCTTCTACTGGTCGGGCATGGCCTGTTGGCCGGCCATGCGCCGTCCGCGCAGGGCCCGGGGCTGGTGCCCGAGGTGTCTGCCCCCGTCGCGTTGTACCAGTTGCCCGCGCCGGCGTTCGCGCAGCGGCCGCAGGTATCGCACGGCGTCTCGCGCCCGCCCCAGGTGGCCGAACGGCTGGCCGAGCTCGACGAGCTCGAGCGAGTCTTCGAAGATGTCGCTGGCCTGGTTGACCAGGGGTATGAGGTGATCGGGCTGGCCGTTCCGGGCCGACTGGTCAACTCGCGGTCGGGTCGGGCTTGGCTCGACCGCGTCCGCACCATCGCCCACACCGTCGCCGGCCTCACCCCGGAGGTCTGGACGGTGACCGCCGGCCAGGCGGCACCGTTCGACCCGACCGCCCAGCCCATTCGCACCGCCTCGTGAGGCAAGCGCCGATCGGCGTGCATGCACCGCTGGTCGAGCGTGTCGAGACCTCGAGCGGGCTGGCCTTTCGAGGGGTTTCGGCACGCTGAACCGGCGGTGGGCGCATTGATCGGTACTGCCCTGGGGGAGTGTTGATTCTTCGTTGGTCGAGCTTGTCGAGACCTCGAGCGGGCTGGCCTTTCGAGGGGTTTCGGCACGATGAACCGGCGGTGGGCGCATTGATCGGTACTGCCCTGGGGGAGTGTTGATTCTTCGTTGGTCGAGCTTGTCGAGACCTCGAGCGGGCTGGCCTTTCGAGGGGTTTCGGCACGCTGAACCGGCGGTGCGTGCATTGATCGGTACTGCCCTGGGGGAGTGTTGATTCTTCGTTGGTCGAGCTTGTCGAGATCTCGAGCGGGCTGGCCTTTCGAGGGGTTTCGGCACGCTGAACCGGCGGTGCGTGCATTGATCGGTACTGCCCTGAGGAAGTGTTGATTCTTCGTTGGTCGAGCTTGTCGAGATCTCGAGCGGGCTGGCCTTTCGAGGGGTTTCGGCACGCTGAACCGGCGGTGGGCGCATTGATCGGTACTGCTCTCACGGGTGATGTGTGCGCGAACACGCCGTCCTAGAGATTCCGGAGGAGAGGCTGTCGACCAGCAGACTTCGCCTACCTGGAAGATCTCGTAGAGTTGGTTCGGCGAAAGGGAACCACCATGGCGAAAACGGACGACCATGACCGGCAGCAGGCGAGGTGGCTACCGAGCCCACAGCAGCACGATTTTCCCGCGGCAGCCTCTTACCTGGGCATGCTGGCCACCGCCGCGGCGGTCGACTCGCTGATCGAGCCACTCCGGGCCGCTCCCGTCACGCACCTGAAGGCCAAAGACCTGTTGCGCGCCGCGCAACTGCCGCTGTTGCCGGCCGACAACGTGCATGTGGCGAGCGACCTGCGCAAGATTGCGGAAGGCCAGCCGTTGTCGCCGGTGCTGCTGGTTCGCGGGGACCTCACCCGCGGCGTACCGGCCCAGATCGCCGACGGCTATCACCGGGTTTGTGCGTGCTACCTGACCGACGAGAACAGTGAGGTGCCCACGGTGGTGATCGATCCGTGAGTTTCGCCCTGCTGGCCCTGATCTGTGCGGTGGCTCTGCTCGGGCCGGTGGTCAGCCTGAACCGCTTCGCGCATATTCCGGTGGTGATCGGCGAGCTCGCGGTCGGCATGCTGCTGGGCACCAGCGGGCTGGGCGTGGTCGATGCCACCGACCCCGTCTTGTCGTTCATGGCCGAGATCGGGTTCGCCCTGGTGATGTTCGTGGCAGGCACCCATGTGCCGCTGCGCGAGCCGGCCATGGCTGCCGGGCTTCGAGTGGGCGTGCTGCGCGCGCTCGGGGTGGGCCTGCTGGCAGCGCCGCTGGGGGTGGTGATCGCTCAGCAGTTCGGCACCGGGCACGGGCCGCTGTACGCGGTGCTGATCGCTTCGTCGTCGGCGGGCATCGTGCTGCCGATGCTGGGCGGGGTGCGGGTGACCACCCGGGCGGGCTTGGAGTTGTTGGTGCAACTCGCCGTCGCCGATGCCGCCTGCATCGTCGCGCTGCCGCTGGTGCTCGACCCTGCGCACGCCGGACGGGCTGCGCTTGGTGCACTAGCGGTGCTCGCGCTGGCCGCGCTGTTCTTCGGCGTGCTGTGGTGGGCGCAGCGCCGTGGCCTGCGTGAACGCGTCCACCAGGTGAGCGAACGGCGCGGGCTGGCGGTGGAGCTGCGGGTGACGTTGACTTTGCTGTTCACCCTCGCAGCGGTCGCGGCCACGGTGAGCGTGTCGGTGATGCTGGCCGGCTTCGCTATGGGCCTGGCGATGTCGGCAGCCGGCGAGCCGCGTCGGGTGGCCAATCAGGCCTTCGCCCTCACCGAGGGCTTCTTCGCCCCGATCTTCTTCGTCTGGCTGGGCAGTTCGCTCGATCTGCGCTCGATCGGGCAAAACCCGTCCACGATCGGCCTCGGGGTTGCCTTGGGCCTGGCGGCGGTGCTGGCACACGGAGTGCTGGCCCTGACCCGACAGCCGTTGCCGATCGCGCTCACCGCCACCGCGCAACTGGGGGTGCCGGTGGGAGCGGCGACGCTGGGCAAGAGCATGGGGGTGCTGGTCGACGGTGAAGCGACCGCCATGTTGCTCGGCGCGCTGATCACCATCGCGGTGGTGACCGCTGTCAGTGGGCGGGTGGTGGCACTGGTGTGCGACCCCGACGGTGCGACACAGTAGGCGAATGCCGACCCAGCCCGCCGACCGTCACGACGTGATGAGGGTGCAGGGTGCCCGCGAGAACAACCTGAAGAACATCGACGTCGAACTGCCCAAGCGCCGCCTCACCGTGTTCACCGGGGTGTCGGGTTCGGGTAAGAGTTCGCTGGTGTTCGGCACCGTGGCCGCCGAGAGCCAGCGGCTGATCAACGAGACCTACTCGGCGTTCGTGCAGGGGTTCATGCCCACCCTGGCCCGCCCCGAGGTCGACCTGCTCGACGGGTTGACCACGGCGATCATCGTCGACCAGGAGCGCATGGGCGCCAACCCGCGCTCGACCGTGGGCACCGCCACCGACGCCAACGCCCTGCTCAGAATCCTGTTCAGCCGGCTCGGCGACCCACAGATCGGCCCGCCGACCGCGTTCTCGTTCAACGTGCCGTCCGCCTCGGGCAGCGGGGCGATCACGGTGCAGCGCGGCGACAGGACGATCGCCGAGAAGGCGTCGTTCAGCGTTCTGGGCGGCATGTGCCCGCGCTGCGAGGGCCGTGGCAGCATCACCGATTTCGACCACACCGCGCTCTACGACGCCACCAAATCGCTCAGCCAGGGAGCGCTGCTCGTTCCCGGCTACTCGATGGACGGCTGGTACGGCCGCATCTACCGAGGCTGCGGCTTCTTCGACGCCGACAAGCCGATCGGGAGGTTCACCAAGCGGCAACTGCACGACCTGCTCTACAAGGAGCCGACCCGGATCGAGGTCGAGGGCATCAACGTCACCTTCGAGGGCCTGATCCCCAAGATTCAAAAGTCGATGCTGGCCAAGGACGTCGAAGCGATGCAGCCGCACATCAGGGCCTTCGTCGAACGCGCGGTCACCTTCACCGACTGCCCCGAGTGCGCGGGCAGCCGGCTGGCGCCCGAGGCCCGCTCGTCGAAGATCCGGGGCATCAACATCGCCGACGCCTGCGCCATGCAGATCACCGACCTGGCCGCCTGGGTCGAGGGCCTCGACGAGCCGTCCGTCGCCCCGCTGCTGGGGTCGCTGCGCGACCTGCTGAACTCGTTCGTCGAGATCGGCCTGGGGTACCTGTCGCTGGCGCGGCCCTCCGGCACCCTGTCGGGCGGAGAGGCGCAGCGCACCAAGATGATCCGGCATCTCGGTTCGTCGCTCACCGACGTGACCTACGTGTTCGACGAGCCCACCGCCGGGCTGCACCCGCACGACGTGCAGCGGATGAACGACCTGCTGCTGCGGCTGCGCGACAAGGGCAACACGGTGCTGGTCGTCGAGCACGAGCCCGACACCATCGCGATCGCCGACCACGTGGTCGACGTGGGCCCGGGGGCGGGTGCGGCCGGGGGAACGGTCTGCTATCAGGGCACCCCGGCGGGGTTGCGGGCCTGCGGCACCATCACCGGACGGCATCTCGACGACCGGGTCGGGGTCAAAGATTCGGTGCGCCCGCCGAGCGGGGTGCTCGAGATTCGGAGCGCCCGTACCAACAACCTGCGTAGCGTGGACGTCGACGTGCCGCTGGGCGTGCTGGTGGTGGTCACCGGGGTGGCCGGGTCAGGCAAGAGCTCGCTGGTGCACGGTTCGATTCCGCCCGGTGCCGGGGTGATCTCGGTGGACCAGAGCCCGATCAAGGGCTCGCGGCGCAGCAATCCGGCCACCTACACCGGGCTCCTCGAACCAATTCGCAAGGCGTTCGCCAAGGCCAACGGCGTAAAGCCGGCATTGTTCAGCGCCAACTCAGAGGGTGCCTGCCCGGCCTGTAACGGCGCCGGCGTGATCTACACCGAACTGTCGGTGATGGCCACGGTGACCACCACCTGCGAGGCCTGCGAGGGCCGGCGGTTTCAGCCGGCGGTGCTGGGCTACACCCTGGGCGGCCGCAGCATCGCCGACGTGCTGGCCATGCCGGTGAGCGAGGCCGAACGCTTCTTCGGCGAAGGCGTTGCCCGCACCCCCGCAGCGCACACCATCCTGCTGCGACTGGCCGACGTCGGCCTCGGCTACCTGAGCCTGGGCCAGCCGCTCACCACGCTGTCGGGCGGCGAGCGGCAGCGGCTCAAGCTGGCCACCCATCTGTCGGCCAAGGGCGGCACCTACGTGCTGGACGAACCCACCACCGGCCTGCACCTGGCCGACGTCGAGAACCTGCTCGGACTGCTCGACCGGCTGGTCGACGCCGGCACGTCGGTGATCGTGGTCGAACACAACCTGGCGGTGATGGCGCACGCCGACTGGATCATCGACCTGGGCCCGGGGGCCGGTCACGACGGCGGACGGATCGTGTTCGAAGGCACTCCCGCCGAGTTGGCGGCGGACGCGTCCACCCTGACCGGGCAGCATCTCGCGGCTTACGTGGGCGGCTGAGCCGCAAGTTCGTCGTGAAGCCTGCGGCCGGCCGTTGGGCGAACTGAGGAAACGCTGACTCTCTCTGGGCGAGCTTGTCGGGGCCTCGGATATCGCTGCCGCAAGGCTTTTCGACGTAGCTCAGCCAACGGTGGTGGCGTTGATCAGCGCTTCCTTAACCGGAGTCTCTAACCTTCGATCCACCGAAAGTTAACCGTTGGACGCCGCTCGTCGGTGATGGTGGCCTCAGCCCAGGCGGTGATCTCTGTGTTGTGGACGGCGCGTTCGGCGATGCGTCGGCCGAGGCATTGCCTGATCAGTGCGGCAGCCGCCTCGGCCACCTCTGCAAACTCGTCGCCGAGCTTGACCTCGCCGCTTGCCAGCTCGTCAAGGCGCCGGTCGATCGTCTCGTCCCAGGCGGCGTCGATCTTGCCCCGTTCCTCCTCATCTACCTGCTGCAGAGCGAGGGCAGCGATCTCACGCTCGTCGGCATCGAGGGCCTCGCCCGCCTCAATGTAGTCTGCCGGCTTCGGAGTCATGCAACCAGTGTCGGGCGGGCGCTGACATCGAACCAGAGAACCCGGCGGATGGTCTCGAGCGCGGGTAACTGCTCGAGCTTCGCGGCCTGCGGCAACGGCAAGGCCGCGGTCCGGGCGAGGTCGCGTCGGTCCCGCTCGGCCTGAGCGGTCGAATTGGTTCAGACGCGCCCGAGCGCCATTTCAAGCAACGAACCGGCCATGCGCTCGACCGAGTCGAGTCGAGGGTCCCAGCCGGTCGCGACAAGCTGCTGGTAGCCGACAACGGAGGCATTGAGCGTGATCGCGCGACGCCGAGCCTCTTCATCATCGAGCCCGAGTGCCACGAGAACTCCAGCGATGAACGAAACTCGTCGCTCAGTCACGCGCGCAACCCTGTCTGCGACACCGTTGCGCTCGGCTGCCGCGTAGAGCGTGGCCTCCCCGCCGCGCTGCGGGGTTTGGTTCGTGACAAGCCAGACAAGGCGTTCGAGCTTCGCCCTGGGGTCTTCTGCCTGATCCACCTCGGCAATCAGCACTTCGGTCTGCAACTGTTCCCACTTGTCGAGCACGGCACTCACAAGGGCTGCGCGATCAGCAAAATGCCAGTAGAAGGACCCCTTTGTCGCGCCGATTTCACGGGCGACCGGCTCGACTGCGATGGCGTCGACGCCCTGGTCGATGAACCTCTGATACGCCGCGGCGACCCAATCGTCGCGAGTCAGTCTTGCCATGGCCTACCCCTCACGTATCTCCCGAGCGAAGCGTACGAACGCAGCCACTTGACCACGACCATACTATGCCGTACGGTCGGCTATACGCTACCGTATGGTCTTGAAGGAGGCATTGAGGACGATGAACCTCCTCTGGCGAATGATCCTTGTTCACCTGCGCGCAACCCGACTGCTGCGACGAGACGGCAACCTGTCGCTCACCGGTGTCTCGGTCATCAAACTGACAACACTGCCGACGGACATCGACATCCTCCGACACATGAACAACGGTCGATACCTCTCACTCGCCGATCTTGGCCGATGGGATCTGGTCGTGCGTATCGGCGTGTTTGCGCGCACTCAGCAATTGGGCTGGATCCCAGTCCTGTCACAGGCCAGCGCAACCTTTCGCAAACCGCTCGTCGTCGGGCAACGGTTTGAATTGCAGACCCGCATGATCGGAACCGATGATAGGGCCGTCGTCATGGAGCAGCGGTTCGTGCGCGACGAAGAGATCCACATGCGGTTGATCACACGCACTCGGTTCGTCAAGCGTGCCGGCGGCATTGTCACGATCGATGAACTCCACGAACAGTTCGGCACCATTCCCGATGAGGTACCTGACTGGGTACACGGTTGGGCAGACGCATCGCGTTTGGCATCGACCAAGCAGCAGTTGCCCAGCGACTGGACGTAGCCACACGTGAGCACGAGACTGGCGGCGATCCCAGAGGGAAGCGTCCGGATCAAGGACGCTCGGCGAAAAGCCGAGCGCGAGGTGCATCTGATGCCGTTCCGCATCGGGGTCGTTCCGGTGACTGTTGCCGAGTTCGCCA
Source organism: Micropruina sp. (assembly GCF_047602085.1). Classification (GTDB taxonomy): domain Bacteria; phylum Actinomycetota; class Actinomycetes; order Propionibacteriales; family Propionibacteriaceae; genus Micropruina. The sequence goes on along the minus strand of NZ_JASGID010000002.1, from coordinate 9,606 downwards.
CGGGGCGCTGCGACATGGCCGCGCACAACGGACTTGAGCTCCCCGCGACAGGCGTCCGCTGGTTCGACGCTGTGGCGTGGTGCAACACCGCATCTCAGGCTGACGACCTCGAACCTGCCTACCGGTTCGACGGCGACCGTGTGCGCTGGAACGCCGCCGCTGACGGCTACCGCCTACCGACCGAGGCTGAGTGGGTCTATGCGTGCTTCGGCGGCGGCACCCGCCCTCAGTACGGGGCGCTCGTAGAGATCGCCTGGACGGCGAAAGACGACATCAGCCGCCCACAACCCGTTGCCCGCAAAAAAGCGAACGGTTACGGACTGTTCGACACGCTCGGCAACGTGTGGGAATGGTGCTGGGATCGCCTTGATCCCGCTCGCTACGCCGACTACCGAGTTTTGAAGGGTGGAGGCTGGGCCGATCCCGAATGGAGCTGTCGTAGCGATGTGCGCCGAGGTAGTGCACCCGACGCCCTGGTCGAAGACGTAGGGTTTCGTGTCGTGCGCGGAACGGTCGCGACAAGTGCTGATGCCGACGGCGGACAAGGGTGGACCGAGCGCGGGGACCGCGAACGAGCGACGATGTCGCCGCTACCGACAGGTTGGACGCCACTCCTCGTGTGACCCAGTCCTGCCGTGCGACACGCTCTAGTCGGTCTGCACCAGCTCGAAGGTGGTGCTGCCCACCTTCATCGTGAGCTGGCTGCCCGAACAGGTGGCCGAACCCGTGCCGTCGAACCCGAGCAGGGTGGCGATCTGCGTCAGCGTGACCGTGGAGGTCTTGCCGTCGGTCTTGGTTGTGGCGGTGCCGGACGACGTGGTGATCTCGAAGGCCAGGGCGCTGGGTTCGCCGGCGTACGTGCCCTCGATGCTGCCGTCGACGATCAGCCGTCCTGACCGATTGTTGCTCTTGACCGTGATCGCATCGTCGTCATCGAAGTCGATCTCGTAGCGCCCGTTCTCGAACTCGACGTCGATCTCACCGCCGCTGCCCGTGCCGAGCGCACCGTCGGCGTCCGTGGCCACGAACGACGTCATTCGGTACTCACCCGACGGGCAGGCCGGGGCCGAGGCAGTCGGCGAGGCTGTGGTGTCGGGGGTGGGGGCCACGCTGATGGCGGGAGCCGGGGTGGTGGGTGCCGACGGCGCAGCGGTGCAGCCGGCGAGCAGCAGCGGCAGGCCGGCGGCAGCGACGACGGCGCGGGGGGCGATACGCATGCGTACGAGCCTACCCGCGGCCCTCGACGAGCCCTGAGCTCGGGCGATCCGGCCGGTGGTCAGGACGCCTCGGCGATGCGCCGGCGCAACGCCTGGAGTTGCTCGGTGAGCTGCTCGGGCAGTGTGTCGCCGAATTGGTCGAAGTAGTCCTGGGTCAGGTCGGCCTCGGTGGCCCAGGCGGCGGGGTCGAGGGTGAACAGCTCGTCCAACTGCTCGTCGGTGACATCGAGCCCGGTGAGGTTGAGGTCTTCGCGCCGGGGCTGGCGTCCGTTGATCGCGTCGACGGCGTCGACCTCGCCGTTCACCCTTCTCAGCGCCCACTCGATGGCGCGGGAGTTGTCGCCGAACCCGGGCCACAGAAACTTTCCCTCGGCGTTCTTGCGAAACCAGTTCACCTGAAACACCCGCGGTGCCTGCTCGCCCAGGGTCTCGCCGATCTCGAGCCAGTGGCTCCAGTAGTCGGCCATGTTGTAGCCGCAGAACGGCAGCATGGCGAACGGGTCACGACGCAGTGCTCCGACCGCACCCTCGGCCGCCGCGGTCTGCTCCGAGCTGACCGTGGCGCCGACGAACACGCCGTGCTGCCAGTCGAAAGTCTCGGTGATCAGCGGCACGTTGCTGGCCCGCCGTCCGCCGAACAGAATCACGTCGATCGGCACGCCGGCGGGGTCCTCCCACTCGGGCGCGATCGACTCGGCCTGGTCGGCGCGTACCGTGAACCGGCTGTTCGGGTGTGCCGCAGGGGTCGACGACCCGGGCGTCCAGTCGTTGCCCTGCCAGTCGATCAGGTGACCGGGCGGCTGGTCGGTCAGGCCCTCCCACCACACGTCGCCGTCGTCGGTGAGGGCCACGTTGGTGAAGATCGTGTCGTGGTCGAGGGAGTTCAGCGCGGTCGGGTTGGTCGCCTGCGAGGTGCCGGGGGCGACGCCGAAAAAGCCCGCCTCAGGGTTGATCGCATACAGCCGTCCGTCGTCGCCGGGGCGCATCCAGGCGATGTCGTCGCCGATGGTCTCGACCTTCCAGCCCGGAATCGTCGGACGCAGCATGGCCAGGTTGGTCTTGCCGCAGGCGGACGGGAAGGCGGCGGTCAGGTGGTAGGTGCGGCCGTCGGGGCCGGTGATCTTGAGAATCAGCATGTGCTCGGCCAGCCAGCCCTCGTCACGGGCCAGCACCGAGGCGATCCGCAGCGCGTAGCACTTCTTGCCCAGCAGCGCGTTGCCGCCGTAGCCGGAACCGAACGACCAGATCTCGCGGGTTTCGGGAAAATGCGTGATGTATTTCTCGTCGTTGCAGGGCCACGGGACGTCGGCGCGGGTGTTGCCGTCGGAGTCCACCAACGGGTAGCCGACCGAGTGGACGGCGGGCACCCAGTGCGCGCCGGAGCCGATGCGGGCCAGCGGCTCGGCACCGATGCGGGTCATGATGCGCATGCTGACCACCACGTAGGGCGAATCGGTGATCTCGATGCCCAGCTTCGAGATGGAGCCGCCCAGCGGGCCCATCGAGAACGGGATCACATACATGGTGCGACCGCGCATGCAGCCATTGAAAAGCGTTGCCAGAGTGCGCTTCATCTGGCTGGGCTCGGCCCAATTGTTGGTCGGGCCGGCATCGGCCTCGTCGGCCGAGCAGATGTAGGTGCGCGACTCGACCCGGGCCACGTCCGAGGGTGTGGAGCGGGCCAGGTAGCTGTTCGGGCGCTTCTCGGGGTTCAGAGCGATCAGGGTGCCCGCGGCGACCATTTCGGCGTAGAGCCGGTCGCGTTCGGCCTCGGAACCGTCGCACCAGTGCACGGCGTCCGGTTCGGTGAGGTCGGCGACGCCGGCCACCCAGGTAATCAGGGCCTCGCTGGCCGCGAGTGGCGCGCTCTCGGCGATCTGGCGGGCGTCGACCGGCATGATGAACTCCTTCTGCCTGCGGCGTTGCAAGCGGTTGGTGCTGTCACCCATCCTGCCGCATGCGGCAACGCCGTGGGTTTCGGTCGGTTGGACTCACCTCGGCCGAATCAACTAAGGTTGTACGTCGGTGGTTCGGCATCATGCGCGCGCCACCGGTAAGCGCCCGTAGCTTAACGGATAGAGCATCTGACTACGGATCAGAAGGTTGGGGGTTCGAATCCCTCCGGGCGCGCCAGGGCATCTCAGAGGAACTCAGGTCCATGTCTGAGTTCTTTTTGGTTCGCGCGAGGTGTCGTCGCTCCGCTTTGGTCGGAGGTGAACCGATTGTGACCGTAGTGAGGTCAAATCTCCCCGCCGGTGCGGGGGTTGCAGTCGATCGGGCTGTCATGAAGCTTAGAGAAGCGCTGATCAACGCAGTCCTCGCTGGTTGAGCTTGTCGAAACCCCTAGTGAGGGCACTCTATCCGAGGTCTCGACAAGCTCGACCAACGAAAACTCAGCTTGGAGTATGCCGAGGCGGCACAGAGAACTAACATTGTTACCGTAATTGACTCTCTGCTACCGTAGAAGCTCTGGGTGTGGCCCGGGTTCAGGAACTGTCAGCGCGCCCCAGTAGCTTCCCTGATCAAGCAGCAGAGAGGAGAGTGCGATGGAGTGGTCCTGCTTAGCTCGGTCAGTGTGGGGCAAGCTAGACCCGGCCTCGGATGGCTGGATGCCGTTGGTGAGGCACTTGGAGGACGCGGCGGCAGTTGCGGATTACCTTTGGGAGAGCTTCCTGTCGCCTGCGACGCGGGGTTTCATCTGTGAGTCTCTGGGGCTGACGGATGATCAAGGACGTCGGTTGGTCTGCTGGCTGGCCGGCATCCATGACATCGGCAAAGCGACGCCAGCATTCGCTGCGAAGGCGCTGCCGATCCTGCCGCAGGTGTTGGACCGCATGCGTGACCATGGGCTCGATGCACGGCCAACGCCTGAGGACCGACAAGTGCCGCACGCTACCGCCGGGCAGTTGCTGCTCGACGACTGGTTGGCCGGTCGCTACCCGTCGTCGGCGAAGCGCGTCCGGAGCACGTTGACGTGTGTGGTGGGTTGCCACCATGGCGCGACGCCCTCGGCGTTGGTGCTTCAGGCCGCTCGTAATCACCCACTTCAACTCGGGGATGGGCGCTGGCATGAGGTGCGCGTGGAGATCTTGGACAAGATGACCGAGCATGTGGGTGCTGGCGACCATCTGGAAGAGTGGCTGAATCGACGTGTGTCGGTGCCGGTGCAGGTTCTGCTTACCGGCATCGTCATCATGGCCGACTGGATCGCGTCCAATACCGACTACTTCCCCTATGTCGACGACCTCTCCGGTGATCGGTTAGGTTCCGCGCTCGACGTTCTTGATCTGCCGGAGCCATGGCTCCCGATCGCAGGAGCGGCCGATGCGGATCAGCTTCTGGTGCAGCGATTCCCGGCGCTGGAGGGGTGTCGTGCCCGCCCGCTTCAGGAAAGTCTGCTTGCGCAAGCCCGCAACGCGCGTGAACCAGGCCTGTTCATCGTCGAGGGACCGATGGGTGTCGGGAAAACGGAAGCGGCTCTGCTCGCTGCTGAGGTGCTGGCGGAGCGTTTCGGGCTTGGCGGGGTATTCGTCGGCTTGCCGACGATGGCGACTGCAGATCCGATGTTCGATCGCGTGCAACGGTGGCTGAGAACGACGGTGACCGACCGTGATGTAAGCATCACATTGGCGCATGGCAAGGCTGCGCTTAACGACAACTACGCAGGCTTGCTGCGGCGCAATTGGAGCGGGAGGCTCTACAGCGACTCTGACTCGGGCGATCCCGTAGGCGAGGTAGTGGTCAACGAGTGGCTCCGCGGCCGCAAACGGAACGGTTTGGCCAGCTTCGTCATAGGCACGATCGACCAGAGCCTCTTTGCCGCGCTCAAGGCTAAACACATCGTTCTGCGGCACCTCGGTTTGGTGGGCAAGGTCGTGATCATTGATGAGGTACACGCTGCGGATGACTACATGCGTGAGTACCTCAAGCGATTGTTGTGCTGGCTCGGCGCTTATCGAACGCCGGTTATCCTGATGTCGGCAACCCTTCCTCCGGGGCAACGGGACGAGTTCCTTCGTGCCTATGCTGAGGGAAGCGGGTCGATGCAATCGATCGCAACATCCCGATCGGACGACTATCCCCGGATCTCGATGTACGACCATCAACTCGCCGAGATCGCAGTAGCGTCGGACGCCCGCGTACTCGATGTGAGTCTGGGGCGCCTCTCGGACGATCTGGACAACCTCGTCACCTTGCTCCGTGCGGCGCTGGTGGATGGTGGCTGCGCCGCGGTGATCTGCAACACGGTTACCCGGGCACAGGAGACGTTCGCGGCTCTGCGGGACGAGTTCGGTAGCCACGTCCGGCTCGTGCACAGTCGGTTTATTGCACCCGATCGAGCCCGACGCGAAGCCAGACTCGTCCAGGAATTGGGGCCGACAGGCAACCGCCCTGACCGCCTAATCGTCGTAGGCACACAGGTGCTCGAGCAGTCCTTGGACGTCGACTTCGATCTGATGGTGACCGATCTGGCGCCGGCGGATCTGATGCTGCAACGGGCCGGGCGTCTGCATCGTCATGCGCGCAAGGACCGGCCAGAGGGAGTCGCTCATCCGAAGCTATGGATTCGTGGTGTGGTCGATTGGCAGGCCGACCCCCCGCAGGCCGTGCGTGGCTCGCGAGCCGTGTATGGGAGCCAGCGGATCTTACATGCCGCCTCCGTGTTGAAGGAGTTGCAGTCCATCCGACTCCCCGACGACATCCCACGCCTCGTCCGGTTGGCCTATGACCCAGAAGCTCAGCCTCCTGACGGTTGGCAGGACGTATGGCACGCGGCAGAGGATCAGGACTTCAGGCAACGGCAGCGCGCAATCGCGCGAGCCCACACCTACCTCATCGACTCACCGGCGAAGCCGAGCACCATCAGTGGTCTGATCGATGTGGAGGCGGGTGACCCAGACAGGGCCGAGGAGCAGGGCAAGTCTCAGGTGCGCGATAGCGACGAAGGACTGGAGGTGATCGCGCTTTGGCGCACCGCGGATGACTTGCTTCATCTCCCTGCCGGAATCGCGCGCTATGCCGGAGCGGTCGTTCCGGAAGGTGTTCAGTGGGGCACCGCAGCAGACGAGAAACTGGCCCGCGCGATGGCCGCTTGCACGCTGAGGTTGCCCGCGTCCCTGTGCTATCCGGCCGTGATCGACAGCGTGATTTCGGACTTGGAGTGCATGGCTGACTATTCCGGCTGGCAGCAGTCCCGCTGGATTGCTGGACAACTCGTGTTGGTTTTCGATGATTCCGGAGTTTCGCAGGTGGCTGGTCGTGTCTTGTCTTACGATTCCGAGCAGGGCCTCCGAGTGTCCAGTCCCGAGGAGTCAGGTCGATGACGACAGATGGTGGTGCGTTCAACCTCCTGGATGAACCGTGGGTTCGGGTGCGCACGCACACCGGCGAGGTCCTCGACCTGTCGCTGCGTCAGGTATTCGAGCGTGCACATCACCTGAATGGACTTGCTGGGGAGGTTCCGACCCAAGACGTGGCCGTCCTGCGCGTGCTCGAAGCCGTCCTACTTGGAGCCACGAGGTCCGACCACCTCCGTAGCGATGACGAGAGCATCGACCTGTGGGACGCTTGGTGGCGTTCCGGGAAGTTCCCCACAGATGTTGTGTGGGGCTATCTCGAGAGGCATCACGAGCGCTTCTACCTCCTGCACCAGAGTGAGCCATTCATGCAGGTGGCTGATCTGCATACCGCCAGTGGAAACGCATCCGGTCTCATCAAGCTGATAGCCGACGTGCCCGATGGGCACCAGTACTTCACGACCAGAGCGGGCCGAGAGATCGAGTCACTTTCCTTGGCGGAAGCCGCCCGATGGCTTGTTCACTGCCATGCTTTCGACCCGGCGGGAATCAAGACCGGAGCTGTTGGCGATGATCGAGTAAAGGGGGGCAAGGGCTACTCGATGGGTTATCCGGCCTGGGTCGGGAACCTGGGCGTCATCGTTGTCAACGGTGCAAACCTGTTTGAGACGCTGCTGCTCAACCTGCCACTGTCGCTAGGGACCAATCCTGACGATCGCCCGGTCTGGGAGCGCCCAGCCTTGCCGTCTGGCGTGTGTGCTGACCATCTCGCACCGACTGGCCCCGCCGACCTGTTCACTTGGCCGTCGCGCCGTGTCCGTCTGCTGGAGCGGAACGGGCTGATCGTTGACGTACAGATCTCCAACGGCGATCGCCTGGGTCCGCAGAACCAGAGCGGCAACGAGCCGATGTCCTCTTGGCGCAAGAGTCAGAACCAGTCCAAGCGTGGCGAGGGCGACGTGTATATGCCCGTGCTGCATGTGCCGGAGAAGAGGATCTGGCAAGGCCTTGGCTCGCTACTGATCACGGCTAGGGGTGTCACCCATCGGGCACCCGTCCTGGACTGGCTAGCCACGCTGATCGAGTCAGGATGCCTGCCGGCCGGCTTCCGCGTCCGGCTACGGACGGTCGGGCTCGAATACGGAGCGCAGGCCAGTTCGATCGCGGGCGCGGTCGACGACGGCCTGGACGCGCGTGCTGCCGCGCTCACTGAACCGATCCTGGCCCAGTGCGCTGTGGATGCCGCGGCCCGAGCCGGTAGCGCCGTCGTTGCCTTGGCGAACCTAGCCAGCAACCTGGAACAGGCGGCCGGAGGTGACTCCGAGCGTCCCAGGTCACGCACCTTCGAGTTCGGCTACAGCCTGTTGGACGGACCGTACCGGCGCTGGTTGAGTGACCTGGTAGACGTAGCCACCATTGCCGAGCGTCTTGACGACTGGAGTCAGCAGGTGCGGCGGATCCTTCTGGATGCCGGTCAGTCCCTGATTACGGCCGCCGGGCCGGCCGCTGTCGTCGGGCGTCCGGTTTCCAGGATGGGGTCCGATGAGAAGCAGCGCATCGATTCAGGGCTCGCCGAGATCTGGTTCCGCGCGGCATTGAACAAGGCGCTCGGAATCGCCCCCGTTCCGCAACGTCAGGAGGTCGCATCATGACGGATCCCAAACCTGCGGTCACCCGCGCGGAAGTGTTGAGCGAGGACGTGGGCCGGCGCGTGCGACGGCTCCAACGCTCGTACCTCGACCCCTCCGATGGGGAAAACTCCGAGTCCACCGCCACACTGGCTCGCCTACGTCGCTGCGCGCCGGACGCCGTCGGCGCGGACCCGATGGTGTGGGCGGTGACCCTCGCTGATCTTCCTGACCAGCTACGTTCCCGGAACAAGGATGATGAGGCTAGTCCGGCGGAGAGAGCCGTCCATGCTGCCTTGGTGCTCTACGCCACGCATCAGCAGTCGAACCAGATTCCTGTCCACGTCACGGGAGCCAGCTTGGGAGGTGCTGTCCGGCGGTTGGCGGAGGCCAGAGCGCACAACGGTGAACCGGACGAGTCAAGCATTCGTCGCCTGCATCAAGTGGTACTGGCAAATGATGCACCAGGCCGCCTGCACCATCTGCGAGGTTTGATCACCCTGTTGCGCAGCGAGTCCGATCCGATCCCGCTTGACTACGCCCAGCTAGCCGTCGACCTCTGGCGGCTTCTCGATCCCAAACAGGACAGCGCACACGTTGTGGCCCGATGGGGTCGCGAACTGCACAACCGGCCGCGCGCCACGACAGGAGAATCCGAATGAACCTCACCATCGATGTGCACGTCATCCAGTCCGTGCCGCCGAGCAATCTCAATCGCGATGACACAGGTAGTCCCAAGACGGCGGTCTACGGCGGAGTGCGGCGCGCCCGGGTGAGTAGCCAGGCTTGGAAGCGTGCAACGCGGCGTGACTTCGAGGACTACCTGGATACGACGGAGTTCGGCGTGCGCACCAAGCGGGCGGTCGAACTGCTGGCCGGACGAGTCCAGCGGCTGAATCCGTCCATCGGTACAGAGGATGCCCAGGCCCGGGCCACCGCTGTCCTCAACCATGCAGGACTGAAGACCAAGGCGCGTCGCAAAGCTGAGGCAGGAGAGCCCGAACTCACGGAGTACCTGGTTTTCTTCAGCAACCAGCAACTGGACAAACTCGCTGCCCTGGCGGTCGAGTCCGACGGTGGTCCACCGAACGCGCGCGCTGCCAAGAACATCCTGAAGGAGGGCAACAGCTTCGACCTCGCATTGTTTGGGCGAATGGTCGCCAACGACGCTGATCTCAACGTCGACGCGGCCTGCCAGGTAGCGCACGCGTTGAGCACGCATGCCGTAACGAACGAGTACGACTACTACACCGCGGTTGACGATGAGAACCCGGAGGACGAGACCGGCGCGGGATGATCGGGACCGTTGAGTTCAACTCGGCGACCCTCTACCGATATGCGACTGTGAGTGTGGGTGCTCTTCACGAGAACCTCGGGCACAGCGAAGCGACTGCGCGGGCGGTCGAGGCATTCGTTCGCTCGTTCGTGCAGTCCATGCCCACCGGGAAGCAGAATACGTTCGCG
>NZ_JASGID010000001.1:0-195356 GCF_047602085.1 Micropruina sp. | reverse complement strand
GCCCGCGAGCGCGGAAGAGGGACCGGGTCGACTCGACCAGATCCGCCGAGGGTGGCGCGGTGTCGGCGAGTCGGTAGTCCAGGCCCAGTTCGGCCCACTTGTCGCGGCCCATCTGGTGAAACGGCAGCACCTCGACCCGGGACACGCAGCCCAGGGACGCCGCGTAGTCGGCGACCGGTTCGATGGTCGCCACATCGTCGGTCAGCCCGGGCACCAGCACGAACCGGATCCAGGTCTCGATGCCGGCGGCGTCCAGCCGGCGTCCGAAATCGAGGGTCGGCTGCAGGCGGCGTCCGGTAACCCGCCGGTAGGTGGCCTCGTCGCCGGCCTTGACGTCGAGCAGCACCAGGTCGACATCGGCCAGCATCGCGTCGTCGGCGTTGCGGCCGAGGAACCCGGAGGTGTCCAGCGCGGTGTGGATACCGAGTTCCTTGGCGCCGCGCAGGATGCGACGGGCGAACGCGGGCTGCTGCAGCACCTCGCCGCCGGACAGCGTGATGCCGCCGCCGGTGGCCCGGAAGATCGACCGATACCGCGTGATCCGGGCCAGCAGATCGTCGGCGCGCACCGGCAGGCCGCGGTGCGGGTTCATCGTGTCCGGGTTGTGGCAGTACAGGCAGCGCAGCGGGCAGCCGGCCAGGAAGGTGGTCATCCGGGTGCCGGGGCCGTCCACCGCGGTGACCAACTCCCAGGAGTGCACCGAGCCGATCTCGCCGGTGTGCTGCGCGAGCAGCAGGTCGTGGTGCGGCAGATCGGCGACCGGGATGCCGCCGAGCATGCCGGGCTGGACGGCGTCCGCCACTGTCACACCGATTCGTGGAAGGTGCGGGACAGCACGTCCAGCTGCTGCTCGCGGGTCAGCTTGGTGAAGTTCACCGCATAGCCGGAGACCCGGATGGTGAGCTGCGGGTAGTCCTCCGGGTGCTCCATCGCGTCGAGCAGGGTCTCCCGGTTCAGCACGTTGATGTTGGCGTGGTACAGCCCCTCGCCCATGCCGGCGTCCAAGATGCCGACCAGGTTCGCGACCCGCTCGGACTCCGTCCGGCCCAGTGCGGACGGGGTGATCGTGTTGGTCAGCGAGATGCCGTCCAGCGCGTCGTCGTAGGAGAGCTTGCCGACGCTGAGCATCGAGGCCAGCATGCCGTGGGTGTCCGCCCCGTTCTCGGGGTTGGCGCCGGGCGCGAACGGCGTGCCCGCCCGATGCCCGCAAGGGAACGAGCCGGTGGCCTTGCCGTACACCACGTTCGAGGTGATGGTCAGCACCGACTGGGTCGGGACGGCGTCCCGGTACAGCTTCAGGTGCCGGATCTTGTCCATCACCGTGGACACCACCAGCTGGGCGATCTCGTCGGCCCGGTCGTCGTCGTTGCCGTACCGCGGGAAGTCGCCCTCGGTGCGGTAGTCGACCACCAGCCCGGACGCGTCCCGCACCGGGACGACGGTGGCGTACTTGATCGCGGCCAGCGAGTCGGCAACGATCGACAACCCGGCGATGCCGCAGCCCATCGTGCGAACGATCTCGTCGTCGTGCAGGGCCATCTCGATCGCCTCGTAGGCATAGCGGTCGTGGCAGTAGTGGATGATGTTCAGCGCCTCGACGTAGGTCTCCACCGCCCAGGTCAACATCTCGTCGTACCTGGCCCAGACCATGTCGTAGTCGAGTGGGCCGTCGCCGTCGACGCCGAGGAAGCCGGGCACCACGCGCTTGCCGCTGACCTCGTCCCGGCCGCCGTTGATCGCGTACAGCAGCGTCTTGGCCGCGTTCAGCCGGGCACCGAAGAACTGCATCTGCTTGCCGATCGCCATCGGCGAGACACAGCAGGCGATCGCGCTGTCATCGCCCCAGTGACCGCGGATCTCGGCGTCCGACTCGTACTGGATCGCGGAGGTTTCGATCGAGATCTGGGCACAGAAGTCCTTGTAGCCCTGCGGCAGTGCGGGATCCCAGTAAATGGTGATGTTCGGCTCGGGAGCCGGACCCAGGTTGCGCAGCGTCTGCAGCAACCGCAAGGAGGTCTTGGTGACCAGGGTGCGGCCGTCGTCGGCAAAACCGCCGTCGGACCAGGTCGCCCAGTACGGGTCGCCGGAGAAGATCTGGTCGTAGTCGATGGTGCGCAGGAAGCGGACGATGCGCAGCTTGGTGACCAGCGCGTCGATCACCTCCTGCGCCTCGGACTCGGTCAGCATGCCGGCGGCCAGGTCGCGTTCGGCGTAGATGTCGAAGAATCCGGACAGCCGGCCGATGCTCATCGCGGCGCCGTCCTGGCTCTTCACGCTGGCCAGGTAGGCGAAGTAGGTCCACTGGACGGCCTCGACGAAGGTGGTCGCCGGCCGGGACAGGTCGAAACCGTAGCTCTCGCCCAGGTTCGCGAGCTTCCGCAGCGCCTTGATCTGGTCGGACTGTTCTTCGCGGCGGCGCGCCCAGTCCTCGCTGAACGGCTGACCGACGGACGCGTTCAGCGCGGCCCGCTTGGCCTCGATGAGCGCAGCGACGCCGTACAGCGCGACCCGGCGGTAGTCGCCGATGATCCGGCCCCGGCCGTAGGCGTCCGGCAGGCCGGTGACCAGGTGAGCGCTGCGGGCGGCCCGGATCCGTGGGGTGTAGATGTCGAAGACGGCTTCGTTGTGGGTCTTGCGGTGCTTGGTGAAGATCTCCTTGACTCGCTGGTCGGGCTCCAGCCCGGCCTCGGCGATGGCTGTTTCCACCATCCGCCAACCCCCGTTGGGCATCATCGGACGCTTCAGCGGCACGTCGGTCTGCAAGCCGACGATCACGGTGTCCTGATCGCTGATGAAGCCGGCTGGGAAGGCGTCCACGTCGGCCGGAATGTGGGTCTCCACGTCGTAGACCCGCTGGGCCCGCTCCACCGTGAGGTAGTCACGCTGCAGGGTGTGCCACACCGCGAGGGTGCGGGCGGTGGGGCCGGCCAGGAAGGCCGCGTCGCCGGTGTAGGGGGTGTAGTTACGCACGATGAAGTCGCGGACGTCGATCCGCTCGGTCCAGGGGCCGCGGACGAAACCCTCCCAGGCGTCGTCGCGAAGTGCAGGGATGGTTGCCACGGCGGTCAAAGGGATCTCCTCGTGATGCAGCGCGCGGCACAGTGCCGCGCTGGACGAATCCATTCACGCCATCCGGCCTTGTCAACGTGCGAATCGGCAATGTCGCCCGAGACGTGCTCGCGCTGGCTACTATAGCGCGTAGTAGACGATTCGATGAAACTCCCCCGTGACCATCGAAGAGGCTCGGCCGCCCGAGGGCGTGCCGCTGGTGGTCACCGCCTTCGGCCTCACCGCCCGCGATCGGGACGTCGTCGCGCTGGTGCCGGAGGGCTTGGACACCAAGGGGATCAGCGGCCAGCTACACCTCTCGGCCTGGACGCTCCAGCACCATCTGAAGTCGATCGTCGAAAAGGCGTCGGTGCGCAGCCGGCGGGAACTGATCGCCCGGGTCTGCTTCGACCAGTACGTGCCACGAATGAGCACCGGCGTCAGACCCGGCGGCTGGTTCACCTCCTGAGTTCACTCTCGCTGGTCGAGCTCGTCGAGACCGACCTCCCCCACTCGCCGGTCGAGCCCGCCGAGACCGCGGGAACCGACCTCCCCCGCTCATTGGTCGAGCTTGTCGAGACCTCTCCCACGGAGCTCTGGCTGAGGTTTCGACAGGCTCAAGCAGCGGTGAGGCTCGTCCTTCAGGCGCCCGCGTAGAACGCCCGCATGCCCTGCGCCAGCCATTCCGGATCACGCACGCCGCACAGTTCCCGCGCGGAATGCATGCTGAGCAGCGGAATGCCGACATCGACGGTGCGGATGCCGAGCCGGGTCGCCGACAGTGGACCGATCGTCGACCCGCACGGCACCGCGTTGTTCGACACGAAGTTCTGCGTCGGCACCCCGGCGGCGGCGCAGGCCCGCCGCCACACCGCCACCCCGACCGCGTCGGTCGCGTAGCGCTGGTTGGCGTTGAACTTGATCAGCGGCCCCGCATTCGGCAGCGGACGGTGCCCCGGGTCATGCAACTGCGGGTAGTTGGGGTGCACCGCGTGCCCGGCATCGGCAGACACCAGCAGCGATCGGCTGCGGGCGGCGGCGGCCTGCTGCACCGACCAGCCGAGCACGTCGGCCAGCCGGTCGAGCAGGGTGGCCAGCAGCGGCCCGGACGCGCCGGTGGCACTGGCCGACCCGACCTCTTCGTGATCGAAACAGGCCAGCACGCTCACCTGGCCGCACTCGTCGGCGGCGGCCAGCGCCGCCACCCCGGCGTACACGCTGGCCAGGTTGTCGAGCCGGGCGCTGGCGAACAGCTCGTCGTCGAGGCCGAACCGGGCCGGCGGCTCGGTGACGAAAGCGCACAGGTCGTGGCCGGCGAGCTGCGCCGCCTCGACCCCGGCAGCGTGCGACACCACGGCCAGCAGGTCGGCGCCGGGGCGCCCGGCGGCGAAGATCGGGTGCAGGTGTTGCTGGCGGTCGAGCACCAGCTTGTCGTGCACGCTGCGGTCGAGATGCGGCGCCACCTGGGGAATGCGCAACAACGGCCCAGTGGCCACCAGCACCGTGTCGCCGTCGGTGGTCACCAGTCGTCCGGCCAGCCCGAACTCGCGATCGAGCCACGAGTTCGGCAGCGGGCCGCCGTACACCTCCATGCCCGCCTGCTGCCAGCCCAAGACATGGCTGGTCGGCTGTGGCTTGAGCACGAACCCGGGTGAGTCGGTGTGCGCCCCGACGATGCGAAAGGCCGGCTGGTCGATCACGGTGGGTATGCGCCAGGCCAGTACCGAGCCGTCCCGCACCGACACATAGCCGCCCACCTCGGCCGGCACCGGATCAGTCGCGGTCAACTCGGTGAAACCCGCCGCCACCAAGCGGTCGGCGACGGCACGGGCGGCATGAAATGACGACGGGCTGTCGGTGACGAAGCGCGCCAGAGCGTTGAGGTGTGACGCGTCGTCGCTGCGCTCACTGGTCACGTTGATCACCCTTGTCGCCCTCGTCCGCGCTGTTCCGGGCTTAGCATAAAGCTAGCCCAGGCAGCCGACGCGGCGGCCAGCCGCACTCGCTTCGGAGCCTCTCAACAACCGATCAATAGGCCCACCGTTGATCGTGTTGACCAAACCCCCTTGCCAGAGAGCGCACTGAGCGGCTCGCCACAATCACCGCTGGTTGAGCGTGTCGAAACCGATGCCAGCGCGGCACACCCGAGGGCTCGGCAAGCTGTGACCAGCGCAACTCAGCGCTTTGCTGAGTGTCGCCGAGTTCTCCCAACGATTCATGGTGGGTTCATCTGCCGCTCTTGTCAGTCCCTTTCACAGGCCCAAACCGTGCGGCACCGCGTCGGTCACCAGTTTTGTCAGACCCGACCGGCAAGATCTTCGGCATGGAAATGGTGTGGGTTCTGGTCGCCGCCGTGCTGGGTGCGTCCGTCGGTGGGGTTGTCGTGCGGCTGGTGCTGCGGTCGCAGGCCGGCCTGGCACAGGCGCGCGACGACGCTGCTGCGGCGGCGGATCGTTCCGAGATGGCGGACGCCCGGCGCGAGGCGGCGGCTGCCCGTGCCGAGTTGTCGGACGCGCGGCGTGAGGCGGCCGACGCCCGCACCGAGCTGGCCCGCCAGGCCGCCCATGCCGAACGTGCCCGGGCCGACGTGGCCGAGGCACAGGCCCGGGTAGCCGAGGCGCTGGGTGAGGCCGCCGAGGTCTCGGCCCGGCTTGCCGCAGCCGTGGCCGAGCGTGACGCCGCCCGGCAGCGGGCCGTCGAACTGGCGAGCGACCGCGAATCAATGCTTGCTCAGTTCAAGGTGTTGTCGAGCGAGACCCTGGAACTGCACGGAAAATCGGCCGAGGCCAGCGCCGAGCAGCGGCTGAAAGCCACCGAGTTGGTGATGAAGCCGGTGCAAGACTCGCTGGAGGCCTTCAACAAGCGGCTCGGCGAGGTAGAGCAGGAGCGGGTGCGGCTCACCACCGAGCTGGTCGGTCAGGTCACCTCGGTGCGCGACACCAGCGAGCGGCTGCGTGCCGAGACCCGCGCGCTGGCTACCGCGCTGCGTAAGCCGCAGGTGCGCGGCAACTGGGGCGAGCAGCAACTCAAGCGGGTGGTCGAGTTGGCCGGCATGGTCGAGCACTGCGACTTCTACACCCAGCAGACCACCCGCACGTCGGCCGATCAGACGATTCGGCCCGACGTGAAGATCCAGCTCGATGGGCAGCGGTTCGTCTGGGTCGACTCCAAGGTGCCGCTCAGCGCGTTTCTCGACGCACAAGAGACCGAGAACGACGCCGACCGGGCTCGCTACCTGCAGGTATTCGCCAAGAACGTGAAGACCCACATCGACCAGTTGTCGGGCAAGTCGTACTTCAAATCCGACCTGGGCACGCCCGAGTTCGTCGTACTGTTCATGCCCGGCGAGGCGCTGGCCGCCGAGGCGTTCGCACAGCAGCCCGATCTGCACGAGTACGCGGCGCAACGCAACATCGTGCTGACCACGCCCACCTCGCTGATCGCGGTGCTACGGGCCGTCGCCTACGGCTGGAAGCAGGCCGGGCTGGCCGAGTCGGCGGCGCAGGTGTTCGAGCAGGCGCGCGAGCTGTACGACCGGCTCGGTTCGCTGGGCGGGCACTTCGACAAGGTTGGCCGCTCCCTCACCTCGTCGGTCAAGGCCTACAACGCCGCCGTCGGATCGATGGAGGGCCGGGTGCTGCCCACTGCCCGGCGACTGCGCGACCTGCACGTCACCGACAAGCCGCTCGATGCGGTGTCGCCGGTCGACGAGCCGGTGCGGGTGCTCACTGCCCCCGAGTTGGTCGAGAACGCCGCCCAGGTCACGCCCCTGATTGGAGCCCGCCGCGACGACGAGCTCGAACCGCCGGTGCGTCCACAACCCGGCCTCGACGAGCTGGTGGCCGACGACGGCGTTGCGGGCACCCCGTCTCGGGCACGGCGTTCTGTGGGCTGAGGCGTGTGACAGCGGCGAGAATGTGGCCATGAGCGTCACCGCGCAGAGCGTCGAAGAGGCGGCCGAAAGGCTGGCGGGCGTGGTCGTCGAAACCCCGCTGCAGTTCAATCAACGACTGTCGCAGGCCACCGGTGCCCAGGTGTGGCTCAAGCGCGAAGACCTGCAGCCGGTGCGTTCGTACAAGCTGCGCGGCGCCTACAACCTGATCACCCAGCTCACCGAAGCCGAGCGTGCCGCCGGGGTGGCCTGTGCCAGCGCCGGCAACCACGGCCAGGGCGTCGCCTACGCCTGCGCCCGGCTCGGCATCAAGGCCCAGATTTACGTGCCGTCCACCACCCCACGGCAGAAGCGGCAGCGGATGCGCCAACTGGGTGAGGGCTGGGCCGAACTGATCGTGCACGGTGACACCTACGACGAGGCCGCGGCACTCGCCCAGCAGGTGTCCAGCGATCAGGGCCTCACCCTGGTGCCCGCCTTCGACGACGAGCGCACCATCGCCGGCCAGGGCACCGTCGCGGCCGAGATCGTGGCCCAGTTGGGCCAGGCGCCCGACACGCTGATCGTGCCGGTGGGCGGCGGCGGCATGCTGGCCGGCTGCATGACCTGGCTCGCCGAACGCCACCCCACCACCAAGGTGGTCGGGGCCGAGCCGTCGGGCGCCGCCTCGATGGGCATCGCTCTCGAAGCCGGACGGCCCCGCGACCTGCCCAAGATCGACACCTTCGTGGACGGCGCCGCGGTGCGCCGGGTCGGCGACCTGACCTTCTCGATTGCGCAGCGACTCAAGCCGCACATGTTCTCGGTGCCCGAGGGCCGGATCTGCTCCGAGATGCTGGCGCTGTACCAAACCGACGGGGTGATCGCCGAACCCGCCGGGGCACTGGCCAGCGCCGCACTGGGCATCTACCGCCCCTCGCCCGGACGGGTAGTGGTGGCCATCGTCTCGGGCGGCAACAACGACCTGTCCCGCTACGCCGAGATCGAAGAACGCGCCCTGATCTACGAGGGCCGCAAGCACTACTTTCTGATCAACTTTCCCCAAGAGCCGGGGGCTCTGCGCCGGTTTCTCGACCAGGTGCTGGGCCCGGACGACGACATCACCTTGTTCGAGTACGTCAAACGATCGAACCGCGACACCGGCCCGGCCCTGGTCGGCATCGAACTGGGCGACCCCGAACACTTGCAGTGGCTGCTCGACAAGATGAAGCGCAGCCGGATCAGCGTCGAACGCATACCGCCCGACAGCCCCTTCTACCGGTTCCTGGTTTAGGAAACGCCGAGTTTTCGCTGCTCGAGCCTGTCGAGACCCCGCTTCCAGCGCCCCCACCAAGGATTTCGACAAGCTCAACCAACGACGGACACACTGATCAACACGACCAACCCCTCGCTGGTCAAGCCTGTCGAGACCCCGCTTCCAGCGCCCCCACCAAGGATTTCGACAAGCTCAACCAACGACGGACGCACTGATCAACACGACCAACCCCTCGCTGGTCGAGCTTGTCGAGACCTCAGACAGAGCGCCCTCGCTCGAGGTCTCGACACGATTCTGAGGTCTCGACAAGCTCGACCAACGACAAGCGGCGCCGGTTGCACTCGTCGAAACCCCGAACCGGAGGGCGCAATCGGGTCTCGGCAGGCTCGACCGACGGTTGCGCGCCGGTCAGGCCTTGGCGGCCCGCAGGTCTTTGCGCAACTCCGGCGGCAGTGCGAACACCAGGTTCTCTTCGGTGAGCCGCTCCTCGACCGCGGCCGGGTAACCCCGCTGCTCCAAGAACAGCAGCACGCCCTGCACCAACTCGTCCGGCACCGAGGCGCCCGAGGTCACCCCGACGCTCTGCACACCCTCGAGCCAGGCCTCGTCGATCTCACCGGCGTTGTCGACCCGGTGGGCCGCCTTGGCTCCCGCTTCGAGTGCCACCTCGACCAGCCGCACCGAGTTGGACGAGTTGCGTGACCCCACCACGATCACCAGGTCGGCACTGCCGGCGATCTGCTTGACCGCCGACTGGCGGTTCTGGGTTGCGTAACAGATGTCGTCGCTGGGCGGATCGATCAACTGCGGAAACTTCTCACGCAGTGCTCCGACGGTCTGCCAGGTCTCGTCCACACTGAGCGTGGTCTGCGACAACCAAGCGACCCGGCTGGGGTCGGGGACCGCCACCGAGGCCACGTCTTCGGGGTGCTCGACCAGGGTGATGTGCTCGGGGGCCTCGCCCGTGGTGCCCTCGACCTCTTCGTGGCCGGCATGGCCGATCAGCAGAATCTGCAAGCCCTGGTTGGCGAACCGCCGGGCCTCGTTGTGCACCTTGGTGACCAGCGGGCAGGTGGCGTCGATGGTCTTCAGGCCCCGCTCCGCCGCTTCGGCGTGCACCGCCGGAGACACCCCGTGGGCCGAGAACACCACCGTCGAACCGTGCGGCACCTCGTCGAGTTCTTCGACGAAGACGGCGCCCCGTGCCTCGAGATCTTCGACCACGTGCCGGTTGTGAACGATCTGCTTGCGCACATAGACCGGCGGGCCGTACACATCGAGCGCCCGCTCGACCGTGACGACGGCGCGGTCGACACCCGCGCAGTACCCGCGCGGAGCAGCGACGACGACACGTTTCGACTCGGTCATGGCGGCCAGTCTATCGACCGGCCGCCGCGTCGCCGGACGCACCTCAGTCGCCGCGCCGGCGCCGGGCCGCCACCAACACCCCCACACCGCCCAGGCTGAACAGCACGCCGAGCAGCAGGCCCTCCAGCGAGGCATTGCTGCCGGTCTGCGGCAGCGTCGAAGTCGAAGTCGAAGTCGGAGTCGGAGTCGGAGTCGGAGTCGGGGTAGGAGTCGGGGTCGTCTCAGCCGACGGCACGTGGTGTTCGGTGCTGCAGGTGACGCACGGGTCGGGCGGGCTGTCGCCGCTGCCGACCACCACGTTGCGCAGCGTGACGTCCGAGGCGTCGCTGTCGACGATCACCGTGTAGGTCATCGTCACGATCGACTGGGCGTCGAGTGAGCCGATGATCCAGGTGAGCAGGTTGCCGCTGCGCGACGCGCTGCCACCCGTGGTGCTGACGCTGCCCCACGAGGCGTGGTTCAGCACGTCGGAGAGGTCATCGGTGATCTCGATGCCGGTGACCGGCTCCACGCCCAGATTGTCGACCGTCACCGTGTAGCTGATGGTCTCGCCGGGGTTGACCGTGCTGCCCGAGGCCGGGTCGGCGGTCTTGACCACCGTCCACTTCGGCGGCACCTGGTGCTCGGTCGTCGTGGTGCAATCGGGGCACACGCCGGGCGGGAACTCGCCGGTCGCCGTGACCACGTTGGTCAGCGTGGCGCCCCAGGCGTCGTCGTTGACCCGCACCTGGTAGGTGAGGCTGATCAGCCCGTCCTCGTCGGCCTGCAACAGGCCCACGTTCCAGGTCAGCGTAGTGCCGCTCAGCGTGGCGGTGCCCTGGTCGGGGGTCGACCCGACGAACGTGGCGTTGCCGAGCACACCGGACAGGTCGTCGGTGACCACCACGTCGTTCACCGCACCCCCACCGTCGACCGCCAGGGTCACCGTGTAGGTGATCATCTGGCCCGGCTGCACGGTCGAGCCGCTGGCCGGGTCGGACGATTTGCTCACGGTGTACGACACGGCCTGGCGGGTCAGCGGGTTCTCGATCGTCACCTGCGGCTGCGGCAGCCCCTGCGCTGCCGCCACCGGAACGGTGAAGGTGACGCTCTGTCCGTCGACGGTCGGGGTGCCGGTGGCGCCGGCCACCTCGAAGGCGACCGTGCCCCAGGCGTAGCCGGGTTGCACGCTGGGCAGATCGGCCTCGGTGACGGTGCAGGTGCTGCCCACCGGAATGTCGGACGGGCTGGTCCACGACCCGCCGTCCGGAATCGACGCGCCGCCGGCGATCGGGTCACCGCTCGCCGGGGTGCAGGTGTAGCTGAACGCGTACTCCTCGTCGACCGAGACACCGGCAGTGTCGCCGGTGACCACCTTGCGCACCACGAGGTTGGTCAGGGTGCGCTGCACCGGGTTGGTGACCACCAACTCGGCGGTCTGGCCGGCGCTGACGGTGACCGGGCCGGCGGCACTCCATTGCCCCCAACCGTACGACCCGTCGGCCGCCACCGGCGGCTGCGCCGGAGCGTCCTCGGCGGTAACGGTGCACTGCGACTCGAGTAGCACGCCCGCGATGTCGATCGACCCCTGGTCGGTGACGCTCCAGGTGCCGGTCACCGCGTCGTCGTCACCGTGGGTGCACGAGTAGCTGCCGCTGAAAGTGAGCGGACTGTCGAGGGTCACGCCCTCGGGTGCGTCGATCTGCTTGGTGATCCGCAGCGCCCCATAGGCCCGCTCGATGGTGTTGGTGACCGTCACGTTCGAGGTCGTTGCGCCGGAGGTGGTCACCAGGCCACCCTCGGGGCTGTAGGCCACCTCGCCCCACGTGTACGAGGTGTCGACCAACTGATCCTGGGCGAGGGTGCCCTCGGTGACCCGGCAAGCCGAGGTCGCCGGCACCCGGATCGGACCGCCCGGCCCCTCGATCGAGCCGTCGGCGGCGAACACCTGCACGGTGCCGCCCGAACCGGGCAGCGTCGCGACGCCCGAGGCGATGGTGCTCATGGCGTAGTCACACGACCACGCCATGGTCACCTCGGCACCGGGCGCCAGCCCCGCGGTCTCGCCGGTCAGCACCTTGGTGATGCTCAGCGAGCTGTAGACGCGCTCGGGTGCGTTGCTGACGCTCAGTGTCTGCGGCCCGCCCTGCTCGACGGTCAGCTCGGGGTCGACCACTGGCGCCGCCCACTGCCACGAGGGGTCCACCAGGTCGGCCGAACTCGGATCGTTCTCGGCGATCGAGCAGGTGGTGCCGATCGGCAGGTCGCCGAGTGCGGGGCTCAGGGTGGCGGTGCCGCCGGTTGCGCCGGTGACGCTCCAGGTTCCGCTCCATTCAGCGGCGTCCGGTTCGCCGGTGTTGTACGTGCAGGAGTAGGTGCCGGTGAAGGTCGCGTCGGCGTTGACCACGCCCACCGGGGTACCGAGCGCGATCACCTTCACCACCTCGATGCCGCCGAGCACCCGGGTGATCGGGTTGTCGACCACCAGCGCCGCCTGGTCGGTGACGGTCAACGCGCCGTCGTCGGCGCCCTCGATGGTGGGGCTACCCCAGGCGTAGGACGGGTTGCGCAGCAGGTCGGTGCCCGGTGGCACCTCGGCGATGCGGCAGGTCCAGCCCTCGGGCACGTCGTCGAGAAACACCTGCGCGTCGCCCCCGGGAGCCAGGTTGACCGAGTAGGCCAGCGTGTCGAGCCCGCCGGAGGTGCAAAGCGCATCGACCTGGAACGGGGTGCCGGTGCCGATGTAGCCCTGGGTCTCGCCGCTGAGCGTCTTGCGGATCGTGACGTCATGGGTGTGCCGGGTGACCGAGTTGTTCACCTCGATGGTGCTGAGTTGGCCGGCGGCGACGGTCGCGTCGACGATCTCGGGATCGTTCCAGACATACGACGGGTCGCTCGCCGACGGCGGCGTGTCGAGCCCGCCGGTCTCGGTAGCCGTGCACGTGGAGTTGAGCGGCACGCCGGCCGCCGGCAGGCCGGTGAGAGTGGCGACGCCGGTGCCGGTGACCGTCCAGGTGCCCGAGATCGGGTCGTCCAGGGCGTGGCTGCAGCGCCAGGCGCCCGAGTAGACCCGGTCGGATGCCACCACACCGGTCGGCGCGTCGAGCGACTTGACCAGTTGCAGCGCGCCATACACCCGCCCGATCCGGTTGACCACGGTGAAGTTGTAGTCGGCGTCGCGATCGCTCAGGGTCTGCGGCGAATCCGGGAAGGTCGGCGCCAGCCACTCGAACGACGAGTCGGCCAGCCCGTGGCCGCTCGGAATTGCGCCCTCGACCAGCTCGCAGCGGCTACCCAGCGCAACGTCGTCGAACGTGACGGTCTGCCCCACCCGGGCCGCGACGGGTCCGTAGGTCGCGCTCTGCCCGCCCAGCGTGCACGACAGGCTCAACGCGAAGGTGACGCTGGGGTCGCTGAACCCCTCGGTGGCGCCCTCGATGCGCTTGATCGCGGTGACGTCGAGCAGCACCGGCTCAATCACGTTGAAGGCCCGGACGGACACCGGCACACCGTCCTCGCCGATGGTGAAGGTGGCCGAATCGCCGGTGGTTTCGGCCGCCCCGTCGACACTGAAGGTGGTCTGGGCGGGAACCCAGCGGTACGGGTCGATGGCGTCGGCGCGTCCGGTCTCGGTCACCGTGCAGGTGCTGCCGGCGGGCACGTCGGCCGGGCCGTTCGCCGTCGCGCCGGCCCGCACGGCGAGGGTGCCGTCGGTCTGGTTTCCGGCAGCGTCGGTGCAGGCCCAGGCGAAGGTGAAGGTATCGTCCTCGAACGCGGTGCCAGCCTGGCCGCCGCGCACGGTCTTGCCCACGGCGAAGCTACCCGACAGCCGACGCACCGGGTTGGTCACGTCGATGTGGCCGGTCGGGTCGGCCCGCGTGATAGTTACCGGGCCGGTGACCGTCTCGGCCCCCCACACATAGCTGGAGTCGTTCGGGTTCGGCCTGGCCGGGCTCTTGTCGCCCTCGGTGGCCGAGCACACCGACCCGATCAAAATGTGGTCTGCCCCCCCGGTGAGCGTGGCCGCACCGGCGCCGGTGCGCGTCCAACTACCGGTGACCGGATCGGAATTGCGGTAGGTACACGTCCAGGTACCGGTGAAGGTGGTCGCGCTGCCGTCGACGCCGCCCAAGGCGTCGACGATCTTGCTGATCGTGAGCGCACCGTAGACCCGGCGCAGGGTGTTGGTGACGACCACGTCCACCACCCCGTCGCGTTCGCTGACCGTGGCGCTCTGGCTGCCGGGGGTCGCGCCCCAGGCATACGACTCGTCGACCAGCATGTCTTGGGTGGGTGCGGCCTCGGTGATCGAACAGGTCGTGCCGAGCGGCAGGTTCGGCGTCTGCTGAGCCACGCCGACGGCGAGGCTGAAGGTCTCGGCGTAGTTGCCGTCGCCGCCCTGCTCGGGGGCGTCGCAGGTCACCGTGACCTGGAACCGGGCCGTGGCCAGCACGCCACCGGCCAGGGCGTCCGGGGTGATTCGCTTGATCAGCGACAACTGGCCGTGGACGGTCACGGTGTGGTTGGTCACGGTGACCACGCCGGTCGCGCCGGGTGCGACCGCGATGGTGCCGTTGGCGAGGCCCTCGTAGGTGGCGTCCAGCCAGTCGTGCGCCACGTCGAGCAGGTCCTCCGACGGCGGGGTCTCGACCACGGTGCAGGCGATGTTGGCCGGCACGTCGAGGGTCTGCGAGCCACCGGGAGCCAGGTTCACCGTGCCCGACTCGGTACCGCAGGCCCAGGTGATCACGAACGGCGTTCCGGTGCCGATGTAGCCACCCCCGTCCAGCACCTTGGCCAGGGTCAGGCTGGCCCGCTGCTGCACGAAGTAGTTGGTCACCGTGGTGCTGGCGGTGGTGTTGCTGCCGACCGTAACGCTGGCCGGGCTGAACGAGTTGCCGTCCCAGACATAGGAGGCATCGAGAAAGTCGCCGGACGCGGCGGTGAGGGTTTCGCTGAAGCTGCACACCGAACCGGTGGGCAGGTTGGGAATCGTCGCGGGGGTGGACGTGGTGACGTTCACCGTGCCGGCATTCGTGGGGCCGTTGGCCAGGGTGCACGTATAGGCGACCGGGAAGCTTCGGGTGGTGCCGCCGGTGTAGCCGGCCGCCGAGGTACCCGAGCGGGGCATGACGACCTTCGAGACCTGCACGCTGCCGAAGCTCTGCAGCACGGGGTTGGTGATCAGCACGCTGCCGGTGGTGTTGTCGACGATGGTCACCTGACCGTTCCCGGGCGTGTAGGCCGGCGCACCCCAGGCGTACGACGCGTTCAGCAGGCCACCGGTGGGCTGGGTCTCGACCACCGTGCAGGTGACGCCGGCGGGGATCTGCGGCGACGTCCACGTGGTGTTGGTGGTCACGCTGAAGGTGCCCGACTCGCCGTTGGCGCAACTGTACGTGCCGGTGAAGGCTTTGGACGTGCCGCCGACGTAGCCGCCGTTGGGGTCGTCCACCACCTTGTTGATGGTGAAGGTTCCCGTGGCATAGCGGTTGTTGATCGTGCAGGTGACGTCGTCGCCGTCGGCCACGGTGAGATCCGAGCCGTTGAGGGTGCCTCCGGTGCAGCTCCAACTGCCGGCGACATAGCCTGTGACGGTGCTCGACTCGGTCAGGTTGTAGACACCGGCGCCGACCCGCTGGTTGGTCACCGCCGCGGTGCCGCTGACCCCCGAGATCGACGACGGGCCATTGGCCGACAGGGCGAAGTCGCTCACCGTCGCGCTGCCGCCGGTGACGGTCTTCACCAGGGTGAGCGTCGCCTTCGGCGTGTAGGTGTTGGTGTACTGGCAGGTGATCGGCCCGGCCGCCGTGGTCGCCGGTGCCGGGGTGTCGGCCAGAGTCACCACGCCGCTGGTGGTGTTGACCGTGACACCGTCGGCGGCACCCAAGGTGCGTCCGGCGCCGTCGGTGCAGACGATGGAGGTGAGCGACCACCGATCGTCGGTGGGAACGGTCTCGGTGACGTTGACGGTCTCGCCCTGCAGCAAGTCGCGGGTGGTGCTCTGGCCGTTGGTCAGGCTGAACGAGGAGGCCGCCCACGGCGAGCCGGTCAGGCTCGAGGTCGAACCGAAGTCGAACGACTGGGTGGCCGGCGGGGTGCCGACCACGGTCTTGGCCACCGTCAGCGTGCGGATCTGCGACAGCGTGGCATAGATACAGCCGGTGGTGGTGGTGCGCTCCTGGGTGTAGAAGCTGCTGTTCGGCGTCGTCGTGCCGGGCGTGACCGGACACACTCCGTTGACCGGACTGCCGAAGCCGTTGATCACCAGCTTGTACCGCACACCGTCTTTGGTGAGCGTCTGGTCAGAGATGGCGGCATCGAAGGTGACCCTGTCGTCGCACGCCGTGAGATTGGGGGCCGACGGAATCGCACAGGGCAGCGAGTTGGGGGTTTCCCACAGCGTGTAGTCGAAAGTCAGGTCAACGGTGCTGTCGAACCCTGAGAGCCGGATCTCCAGCGAGCCCGCGAAATACGACGAGGCGACCGTGACGGGATTGTTGTAGTGCTTGATCGTGCTGAGCAGGAACGGGTTACCGTCGGTGACGCTGGTGACCGACGACGGAGTCACACCGACCGCGCTCTGGGTGTTCCTGTCGAGATTGGTCGGGCAGGAACCCGAG
Organism: Micropruina sp.; assembly: GCF_047602085.1. Taxonomy (GTDB): domain Bacteria; phylum Actinomycetota; class Actinomycetes; order Propionibacteriales; family Propionibacteriaceae; genus Micropruina. Next base: position 179,191 of record NZ_JASGID010000001.1, on the reverse strand, counting down.
TAGCCGTGCGCCACGGCCGCCTCGGCACCGGCGGCGACCCAGGTGGTCTGGTTGCTGGTTCCGTCTCGCGGACTGAATTTGATGCAGTTGGTGGTGTTGGTCCCCCCGGCGGTACCGCGGTGGTTCACCATGCGTGCGGTGACGCCGGTCGTGACAGTGGCGGCCTGGGCCGCCTGCGGAGTGGTCAGCACCAGCAGCGACCCGGTCATCATGACCAGCGACAGCAGCCAGGCGATCTTGGCCCTGCTCGCCCGCTTCTGCACCATAAGAGTCCCCCTGAATATCACTCCACACCCCGTTGCAGGCAGGCCACACCGCTGTCATTACGCGACACGCCACGACATTGTCGCGGCATGGTAGCTATAGGAATGCTAAAGGGGGCACCCCTCGCGTGTCTAAAGCAACTGAGGTTCACTCGTCACCACGTTGAGACTTTGGCGTGGCGCGGGCTTTATCGTGACTGGGTGCCACCACCCTTGGTCAGCAGCCCCGAACAACCGCAACCGCTGCGGGTGGTGCTGTTTGGGGTGAAGAACTGGGTCGAGCGGCTGGGCACCGTGTGGGTGTCGGGCCAGCTCATCGAACTCAAGCGCCGCTCAGGTGCGGTCACCCACTTTCTCACCCTACGCGACACGATCGCCGAGGTGTCGGTGACTGTGACGGCATCGAGCGCAGTGCTGGACGCAGCCGGCCCGATCGCCGAGGGCATGGAGGTGGTCGCCCTCGTGCACCCCACCGTCTGGAGCCGCAACGGCTCGCTCAGCTTCGAGTGCAGCGACTTACGGGCCTCCGGTGAGGGACGGCTGCTGGCTGCCATCGAGCAGCGCAAACGGATGCTCCAGGCCGAGGGGCTCTTCGACCCGTCACGCAAGCGACGGTTGCCGTTTCTGCCCCAGGGCGTTGGCCTGATCACCGGCCAGGGCAGCGCCGCCGAACGTGACGTACTGCAGGTGGCCCGGGCCCGCTGGCCGGGAGTGCGGTTCGTCGTGCGGCATGCCGTCATGCAGGGTCAGGGTTGCGTCGAGGACGTCCGTGAGGCGCTGGCCGTGCTTGACCGCGACCCGCGTGTCGACGTGATCGTCGTGGCTCGCGGCGGGGGCTCGGTGCAAGATCTGCTGCCCTTCTCGGACGAGTCGCTGGCCCGGGCGGTGTTCGCCTGCGCCACGCCCGTGATCAGCGCGATCGGCCACGAGCCCGACACTCCGATCATCGACCTGGTGGCCGACCTGCGCGCCGCCACCCCGACCGACGCCGCCAAGCGGGTGGTGCCCGATGTGGCCGACGAACGAGCCAAGGCTCAGCAGGCCCTTGCCCGGGTGCGGGCGGCGATGCTGCGGTTGATCGACCGCGAGACACAGCTCGTCCGGTCGCTGCGCACCCGCCCGGTGTTGGCCGACCCGCTGGGTCCGGTCAATGTGCAATTCGACAAGCTCGACGAACTGCGGCAGCGCTGCCGCCGCGCCGCCACCGTGCGGCTGCGCGAGGAGTCGGCGTGGGTGCACCAAGCGGTGAGCCGGGCGCGGGCACTCTCGCCCCGCGCGACCCTGTTGCGCGGCTATGCGATTCTTAGCGACAACGAGGGGAAGACCATCGGCTCGACGTCCGGAATCGAACCCGGACAGCCGCTGATGGCGCTGCTCGCCGATGGCACACTGCACGCGCAGGTGACCGATGTTCAGCCCAGAGAGGACCCCGCGTGAACGAGCAGACCCTGAGCTCTGAGCAGCCACTGAGCTATGAGCAGGCGCGGCAACGGCTGGTCGAGGTGGTGCAACAGCTCGAGTCGGGCTCGGTTCCGCTGTCGACCGCGATGGAGCTGTGGCGCGAGGGCGAGGCGCTGGCCCAGCGCTGCCAGGAGTGGCTGGACGGGGCCCGCACAAGCATCGAACAGGCCCAGAGCGACGGCAGGCAGGAGCCTTCGGACCCCCAGGGGTGATGCCGCGACGGGTGCTCCCCATCGGTCGAGCCGGCCCAGACCGTCGCGGCCCTGTCGAGAACCCTGCCGCTTGTCGGCTACGGTTCAACCCCGTGAGGTCCGGGGTCGTTATCGCGTGCGTGTGCGCACTCGCTGCCGGCTGCTCCACCACCGTCCTACCCACGCCGGTGACCGAATCGGCCGGCCCAGCCCCCACCATGACCACGACTGTCACCACCCGCGGCTATGCCACCGCGCGTTTCGGCAGCACACACACCTGGGGCGACGGGCTGTCGGTCAAGGTCGGCAAGCCGGCGTCCTTCTGGCCCAGCGGCTGGGTGCGCGAGGTAAACGCATTCCGGCACTTCGTGGTGGTCACGGTGACCATCACGAACCGCACCAGCTCTGGCGCCGACCTGAGCGCGCTCACCTTTGACGGACGCTCCGGCGGCAAGGCGGCCGACACCGTGCACGACCCCGGCAAGGTAGGCCCCGGTGCGCCGGTGCAGCTCGGCAAGGGCAAGGCGGTGACGTTCCGGGTCGCGCTCGGCGTGCCGAAGCCCACCGACGTTCAATTGCAGGTGAAGCCCGATACCCAGCGTGAACCGGTCGTATTCCGAAGCTGACCGGGCTTGGGGACCCGCTGATCCTCGCCGGTCGAGCGTGTCGAGACCCGACCCATCCGCATATTCGCCGGTCGAGCGTGTCGAGACCTCGACATACGCTCCGACAAGCTCTTTCGACTTGCTCAACCGGCGCTGGGTGCGTTGGTCAGCACATCCCTACTGGGGCCACTACCCTGGCCGGGTGACCACGACGCTTCCCGACGGAGCAGTGCTGCGAGCGGCCCGACCCGGTGACGAGGCGGGCATCCTCGCCTGCATTCAGGCGCTCGCGGTGTACGAACGCGAACCGGACGCCGTCGAGAACACCGTCGAACTGCTGACCGAGACCCTGTTCGGCCCCTCACCCAGGGCCTTCGCCCACCTGGTGGAACGCGCGGGTCGCATCGTGGGAATCGCGCTGTGGTTTCACACCTACTCGACCTGGACCGGCCGGCAGGGCATCTGGCTGGAGGACCTGTTCGTGTTCGACGACCACCGTGGCCGCGGTTATGGCAAGGCGCTGATGGCCGCCCTGGCCGCAGTCTGTGTCGAACGCGGATACCCCAGGTTCGAGTGGACGGTGCTCGACTGGAACGCCCCGTCGATCGCCTTCTACCGCTCGATCGGCGCGGTCGGCATGGAGGAGTGGACGACGCAGCGGCTCACCGGGGACGCCCTGGGGGCCTTGGCGCGCGACTGAACAGGCCGCGTGCGGCACATTCGAGGTTTCGGTAAGGGGTCTCGACAGGCTCGACCAACGGTGGTTGAGCTAGTCGAAACCCCTAGCGAAGGCACACCATCCACGGTCTCGACAGGCTCGACCAGCGCTTCCCTAGTCTTCGAGGGTGGTCAGGTCGCCCTCGTCCTGGCCCAGCGCCCGCGCCTTCAGCACCCGGCGCATGATCTTGCCCGAGCGGGTCTTGGGCAGTTTGTCGGGAAAGTCGATGGCGTCGGGCTTGGCGATCGGCGACAGGTGCGCCGCAACGTGCCTGCGCAGTTCCTCGGCCAGTTCCTGAGAACCGGACGCCCCCACTCGCAGCGTCACGAACGCGTGGATCGCCTGGCCTTTCACCTCGTGCGGCAACCCGACCACCGCGGCCTCGGTGACGTCCGGGTGCGACACCAGCGCCGACTCGACCTCGGCGGTACCCAACCGGTGCCCCGACACATTGATCACGTCGTCGGTGCGCCCGATGATCCACAGGTAGCCATCGGCGTCCTTGCGCGCGGCGTCGCCCGCCAGGTAGACCCCCGGGTACTTCGACCAGTAGGCGTTTACGTAGCGCTCATCGTCGCCGTACAGGGTGCGCAACATCGCCGGCCAGGGGTTCTTCAGCACCAGGAAACCCTCGTCGCCGTCCGGCACCTCGTCGCCGGCCTCATTGAGAATCGCGGCGTCCTGACCGAAGAACGGCTTGCCCGCCGAACCCGGCTTCTGTGGCTCGCCGGGCACCTGGGTGATCTGGAACATGCCCGTCTCGGTCTGCCACCAGGTATCGATCACCGGGCAGCGCTCCTTGCCGATCACTCGATGGAACCACCGCCAGGCCTCGGGGTTGATCGGCTCGCCGACCGTGCCGAGCAGCCGTAGTGAGCTCAGGTCGTGCCGGTTCGGCCAGGCCTCGCCGAACCGCATCAGCGACCGGATCGCCGTCGGCGCGGTGTAGAACTGGGTGATGCCGTAGTACTCGACCAACTGCCACCAACGACTCGGGTAGGGGTAGGTCGGGCCACCCTCGAACATGAACGTGGTGGCACCGGCCAGCAGTGGCCCGTAGACCATGTACGAATGCCCGGTCACCCAGCCCGGGTCGGCGGTGCACCACCAGCGGTCTTCGGAGCGCATGTCGAAGCTGTACTTCAAGGTGGTATAGGTGCCGACCATGTACCCGCCGTGGGTGTGCAGAATCGCCTTCGGCTTACCGGTCGAGCCCGACGTGTACAGAATGTAGAGCGGGTGTTCGGAGTCGAGCCGCTCGGTTTCGCACCTGCCCTTGGCGATCGGCAACGCCTGCAAGTCGTGATACCAGTGGTCGCGCAGCGGGTTCATGGTGACCGCGCTGCCGGTGCGCTTCACCACGATCACGTTCTCGACCGTTGGTGAGAACCTGACCGCCTTGTCGACGATCTCTTTGAGCGGGAACACGCTGCCGTTGATCCAGGATCCGTCGGCGGTGATCACCAGCTTCGACTGGGAGTCGTCGATGCGGTCGGTCAGCGCATCGGCCGAGAAGCCGGCGAAGATCACCGAATGGATCGCGCCGATCTTGGCGCAGGCCAGCATCGCGAAGAACACCTCGGGAATGCGGGGCAGATAGATGGTCACCCGGTCGCCCTTGACCACCCCCATGGCCTTGAGGATGTTGGCCATCTGATTGACCTGCCGGTTCAGCGAGAAATAGCTGAAGGTGCGGTGCTCGGTGCCGTCCTCGCTCTGCCAGATCAACGCCAGCTTGTTCTTATTCGGCCCCTTGACGTGGCGGTCGAGGCAGTTGTGCACGATGTTGACCTCGGCACCGGTGAACCACGTGAAGAACGGGGGGTTCGACCGGTCGACCACCTGATCCCAGGGCTTGAACCACTCCAGTTCCAGGGCCCGATCGGCCCAGAACTGATCGGGGTCGGCGAGGGCCTGGGTGCGCAACGCGTCGGCGTCGGGTACGTGCGATTCAGCGGCGATCGAGGGGTCGTGGTAGACGACGTCGCCTTCGAGCTGTGCCATTGTGGGTATCTCCTGTGTGGGAGCGGCGTTCAGATGCAGCGAGACTAACGGGGCCGCGCATGCGGCGGAAGAACCTCGGCCCACGCGATCGATCGGTGGCGCGATCTCGATCTGCTGCGGCCACGATCTCGACAAGCTCGATCGCCGACAGGAACGGTCAGCCGATCAGGGCCGCGAACGTCTCCAGCAGCTCGTAGGACACATCTCCGCTGACCACCACCGTGCTGCCGCCGCCGGTGCGCACTAGAGCGCGGGTGCGCTCGTCGCGGCTGAGGTAGCGCTGCCATGGCACGTCGGCGATCACCGATTCGCCGTCGCTGATGCCCTCGCGGGTCACGTCGCGAATCAGACCCGGCCCATCGGTGTCGCGCTGGTCGAGCCCCAGATACATGCGTTGCTCGGTCAGGTACCCGAGCTGCAGGGTGTTGCCGATCGCCGGTTGCTGATTGATGCCCGGATGGCCGAGCTTGGTCCAGCGCGCCCGCACCACTGTCCAGCCCTCGGGCACCGCGCTGGGCACAGCAACCGGGTAGGGCGACTCGGCCTTCGCTGCCGCCACCACCGGCTGCCAGTCCACTGCGTTCACCTGGGGTTCGGGAATGCGGCTGAACCACCAGTAGATGAGCACCACCGGTAGCAGCAGCAAGACCACCGCGATCACCATCTGGCTGAAGGTTGGACTTGGTCGACGGGCTGCCACCCGCCCATTGTTGCCCACAACGGCAGTGCGGCAGTGCGGCAGTGACGACGACAGCGACAGGTCACTGAACCTCGATCCATCGATCGGTGGCTGCTGGGCGCCTGCCGCGAAATGGGCGTATTGATCCACGGCAGCGTCACAATTCTGTCCCGACGCGCCGAAATGAGCGTTATGACCTGCCGCCATGGCAGGCATAACGCCCATTTCGGCGCGCAGGGCTGCGCAAGGGGCGCCGACCGGCGCCATAACTCCCGAATCGCCGCACACCCACCCACCCACGAGCAACACGCAACCCGGGCTGCCACGAACCACCATGACCCCACGCCACGGCCCCCCACACACCACGGGATGACACACTCACCGGAGTAACGGGCTCGCCGAAAGCCGGATCCACCCACGCAGCCACACCCGCACTCACCTGCTCATCTCCCCACGGGGAAGACCTAATGATCGACGAGCCCCACCCACCGAACCCCGACCCGACACAGGCCCTGCAACCAGCCGATACCCCTCGCCAGGCCGGCCATCGGTGGATCGAAGCTAGAGTCGTGACCATGACCCGCGCGACCCGGACCGCCCTCGGCGTCGCCGCACTGGTCGCCGCGAACGTGGTGGCCGGACGGCTGATCACCGGCCCGCTGCGCGATCTGCCGGCCGAGCACCGGCTGAACCACGACCTGCGCAGCGCCGGCGACCCGCGCACCACGAGGCTGGCGGCCGCGGTGTCACGCAGCTCAGACACCTCGTTCGCGATCGGCATCGGGGTGGCGTTGACCGGGGCGTTGCTGGCGCGCGGGCGTGGCCGCCGGGCCGCCGTGCCGGGGCTGGCGATGGCGCTGGCGTCCGCCACCCACGTGACCAGTTCGCTGGCCGTCGGACGCCCTCGCCCCGCACTCGATCGACTGGGCACCGTGCAGCCCACCTCGAGCTTTCCGAGCGGACACGTCGGCGCCATGACCGCGCTGGCGGTGGTGGCGGGCCGGCTCGCCGCACCCCTGCCTCCTGCAGCAAAGGTGGCGGTGCGCGCGGCACTGGCTGGCTACCTCGCAGCGCTGGGCTGGTCACGCCTCTACACCGGCCAGCACTACGCCAGTGATGTGCTGGCGGGCTACGCCAACGGCCTGGTGGCCGGGCTTCTCGCCCGCCGCGCGCTGGCCGAGTAGCGACGCATGGACGGGCAGCCCCTGGCGCGGGCACTCACCCACGAGGGTGAGATCGCGCTACGCCGCCGTGGCGCGGTAATCGAGTTGATCGTGAACGGCGTGTTCGCCATGGACTCCGCCGAGGTGACCAGCGAACTGGCGCTGGCCGACGCGGCCGGACCGCGGCCAGGTGTGGTGGCCGTGGGAGGCCTGGGCCTGGGCTACACCGTCGCCCGGTTGCTGGCCAACGGAGCACGCGCGGTGCACGTGGTCGAGCTGGCCCGTCCGCTGATCGACTGGGCGCTGGCCGGCGTCACCGAGCAACTCGAACGGGTGGCACACGAACCGCGCGTGCGGTTGCACCACGGCGACATCGCCGAGTGGCTGCCGCGACGCGACGAGGTCTTCGACGCGATTCTGCTTGATGTCGACAATGGGCCCGGCTTTCTGATCCACGACCGCAATGCCCGGGTGTACGCCGCCGACTGGCTGGCGGCCGCGACGCAGCGGCTGGCGCCCGGCGGCGTACTGGCGATCTGGTCGCAGGGCCCGGCGCCCGAACTCGCCGCGACACTCGCGGCGCTCGGGCCGGTGACCGAAGAACTCGTGCCCGTCGAACGTGAAGGGCGGCACTTCGACTACGCCCTGTACCTGCTGAGCACTCCACCAACCGCTGGTTGATCCTGTCCCCCCCCACCACCAGACCGGCACCTCCGAGGCCTCGACCAGCTCGACCAGCGAAAACCAGCACTTGGAGCTCCCTCCAGTAGGCCATGCCTGCTACGCGACGGCAGCGCCCACTTGACGGAATCTCTTACCCAAGCACTCCACCTGCTGAGCGCGGCACTTGCTGAGCGGCACCGCCGTCGCAGGGGGCCGGTAGCGTGACGGCATGAGAATCGTGGGCGCCGTGATCACCGTGTCTGACCGGGCGAGTGCGGGTGAATACGCCGACACCTCGGGGCCCCGGGCAGCCGAACTACTCCGCGGCTACGGGGTGCGTGCCACGATCACCGTGGTTCCGGACGACGCCGCCGCGATCAGGCGCGGCATTCGCGCCGCGATCAAGGCGGGGGCACGACTGGTGCTCACCACCGGAGGTACCGGCATCGCCCCGAGCGACATCACCCCCGAGGTGACGGCCGAACTGTTCGTGCGCCGGCTGCCGGGCGTGGCCGACGAGATTCGCCGCCGCGGTGCCGCGCACGTGCCGACCGCGGTGTTGTCGCGCGGTGAGGCGGGCATCGTGCAACTCAAGAAGGGCCGCCCGGCATTCGTGGTCAACGCTCCCGGATCGTCGGGCGGCGTGGCCGACGCGGTCGCCGTGGTGGGTCCGCTGATCGCTCATGTGCTCGACCAGTTGGACGGTGGAGATCACCCGCGGGCCGACTGACTGCGGGGGTCGACAAGCTCGACCAACGACCAACGAAGCGCTGACCAACGCAACCCTCGCTGGTTGAGCTTGTCGAAACCCCTAACCGGAACGGCATCATCGAGGTCTCGACAAGCTCGACCAGCGAAAAATCAGCGCTTCCCTTCTCGAAACCCCTCGTGAGGGCATGCGATCCGAGGTCGCGACCATCTCGCCCGACGACCGACGACCAGCTCGACCGGCGGCGTTGTCCTCTGACGACCCCGGTCCGTGGCGACCTCGATAGGGAGTTACCGCCGCCAGTTGCCGCTGCGTCCACCGGACTTGGCCACGATGCGACAGTCCGCGATCGCGGCCGACCGGTCGACGCCCTTCACCATGTCGACGATGGCCAGGGCCGCTACCGTTACCGCGGTCAGGGCCTCCATCTCGACCCCGGTGCGGTCGGCGGTGCGCACCGTGGCCGTGATCTCGACGCCGGTGTCGGTGATGGCTAGGTCGACCACCGCCCCGTGCACCCCGATCACATGCGCCAGCGGCAGCAACTCGGGCACCTTCTTGGTGGCGGCGATGCCGGCCACCCGGGCCACCGCCAGCACGTCACCCTTGGGCACGGTGCCGGTACGCAACGCCTCGACCACCGCGGCCGAGCAGGTGACAGAGCCCTTGGCCGTCGCCTCGCGCACGGTCGGCTGCTTGGCGGTCACGTCGACCATGCGAGCGGCGCCCGCGTCGTCCAGGTGGGTGAAGTGCATCGGCTCAGACTTCCACCAGTGTCAGCGTTGCGCCAGCCTCGACCACCGTCTGCTCGGCCGGCACCACCGCCAGGGCGTCGGCCAGCGCCAGCGAAGCCACCAGGTGCGAGCCCGAGCCGCGCCGGTGGCTGGCCCGCACCAGCGTGCCGTCGGCGGTCTCGTCGAGCCGCACCGGCAGGTACTGGCGGCGTCCGGGCGGCGAGGCCCAGCCCTCAGCCGCCCGACCGACCCGGGTACGGTCCCGTCTACACAGCCCGGCCAGCGCATCGATCAGCGGACGTCCGAACACCCGGAACGACACGAACGAACTGACCGGGTTGCCCGGGAAGGCCAGCAGCGGCACCCCACCGATGCGGCCGTAGCCCTGCGGCTTGCCGGGCTGCATCGCCACCGACACGAACTCCAGGCCTGCGCCGAGCAGCCGCAGTGGTTCGTAGGCCCCGGCCGAGACCCCGCCCGAGGTGAGAATCAGGTCGACCGGCGGCAGCGCGGCCAGCAGCGCGGCCAGTTCGTCGGGGTCGTCGCCGCTGCGCCCCGCGAACCGCACCTCGGCCCCTGCGGCGGCCGCCAACGCGGCCACCATGGCCGAATTGGAGTCATGCAACTGGCCCTCGGCGAGTGACGCACCGGGCTCGACCAACTCGGCACCGGTCGACACCACCGCAACCCGCGGCACCCCGAACACCGGCAGTGCACCCCACCCCACCGATGCCGCCGACCCGACCGCCGCCGGTGTGATCAGGGCACCCGCCGGCAGCACCGGGTCGCCGGCGGCCAGGTCGTCCGCAGCCCGACGCACGTTGCCGCCGTCGGGCACCTGCCGGCGCACCTCGACCTGGGCCGGCAGCGGCGCGGCACCGGCCGGCTGATCGGTCAGTTCCACCGGCACCACGGTGTCGGCGCCGGGGGGCACCCGGCCCCCGGTCATCACCCGCACCGCGGTGCCCGGCACCACGGACGGGATCGGCCCGGCCGCGGCCGCGCTCTCGCCCACCACCACGAGCACCACGGGCACCGACGCCAGGTCGGCGGCCCGCACGGCGAAACCGTCCATGGCCGAGTTGTCGAACGGCGGAACCGACACCCCAGCGGTCAGGTCGGCGGCCAGCACCCGGCCCGTCGCGGCCGCCAGCGACACGCTTTCAACCGGTGGATCGAAGCCGTCGGCCAGGCCGAGCACCCGCGCAAGATAGGCCTCGACCTCAAGCAGCCCGCCGGGCATCAGCGCCGTCCGGGACGCAACGGCAGCAGATCCCAGCGTCCGGCCGCGGCGTCCAGCACCAACAGCCGTCCGGCCAGCGGACGCCCGAACCCGGCCAGCAGCTTGATCGCCTCGGTGGCCATCACCGACCCGACCTGCGACACCACGGCGCCCAGCACCCCGATCTGCGTGGCCAGCGGATAGCTGCCCGGTTCGGGTTCGGACGGGAACAGGTCCCGCAGCCAGACCGGCCGGGTGTCGTCGGTGGCCACGCCGAACACCGAAACCTGCCCCTGCACGCCGACCGCCGAGCCCCAGACCAGCGGGGCGCCGGCCGCGGCACAGGCGTCGGAAACCATGAACTTGGCGGTGTAGGTGTCGCAGCAGTCAATGGTCAGATCGACGCCCGGCAGCAGTTCGGCCAGCGATCGGGCGGTGGCCATCGCCGGCACCACATCGACGGCAACGTCGGGGTTGAGGTCGGCGACCCGGGCTGCCGCCGAGATCGCCTTGTTCACCCCGACCAGCGCCCCGGAATGGATCACCTGGCGCTGCAGGTTGGCGGTTTCGACCACGTCGCCGTCGGCGATCACCAAGCGTCCGACGCCGGCGGCAGCCAGATAGGTGATCACGGGCGAACCGAGCCCGCCGGCGCCGACCACCAGCACGGTGGAGCCCAGCAGCCGTAGCTGCCCCGGCTCCCCCATGCCGACCACGTCGATGTTGCGACGGTAGCGCTCCCGTTGGGCATCGGTGAGTGACTGCGGCGCGGCTGCGGTATGCACCCCCACAACCTATAGCGGCGCACGCGACACTCAGCAGGTTCGGCAGGTGGGGCTGTCGGGCCCGACTCGACAGCCTTACCTGGGGAACCTCTCAGCAGATTCTTGTTTTCGGTGAAGCCCTGGGCCCCTTCCCCGCTGATAGCCTGGGGGCACGCTCTACGGACTTGGGGGGGACCGATGAGCAGCTTTCGCTGGCATGCACCGTTCGTGGTGCTTTTCGCCGTGCTCTCGCTCGCTGTGAACCCCGGCACCGCATCGGCCGATCCCACGGTCGAGCCACCACCTTCCGCCTCGGTGGACGCAGCCTCCAGCCCGAGCGCGACGGCCCCGGCGGGCACCCCGATCGCCCCGTCGGCAGATCCGACCCTGACACCCACTCCGAGCCCCGTGCCGCTCAGCTTCGGCCCGGCCAACGCCCGGGCCACCATGATCGCCTTCTCGTGGACGCCGCTGCCGGCAGCCGTCGGCTACCGGCTACGACTCGCCACCAGTGCTGGCGGCCCGGCGTTGCACGAGGTCACCGGTACCCGTGCCGCGGCTCTGGTCAGCGGGCTGGCCGCCAACACCCGGTACTGGGCGCAGGTCGAGGCGCTCGACGCATTCGGCACGCCGATCGGTGCGCCGTCGTCCGAACTCGCCGTGACCACGCCCTACCCGCTGAATGCTCCGCTGCCGCAGGTGACCACCAACTCGTCGGTGAGCGTCACCGTTTCGTGGCTCAAACCGGCCAAGGGCACCACCGTGCAGTTGGAGTGGAAGGCTCCGGGCAAGAAGGCGAAGCTGACCAGGCCGAGCGGCACCAAACTGGTCAAGAACGGCCTCAAGGCCAAGACCGTCTACACGGTGCGGGCCCGGCTACTGAAAGGCAAGACCCCGGTCAGCGATTGGAGCGCGCCGACCACCGCCACCACGCCCGACGGCGACCCGCTGCGGGTGGCCAGCTACAACGTGCAGTGCGCCAATTGCCGGGCCTGGAGCCCCCGCCGGCAGGGCGTGGCGGACACGATCATCAACGCCAAGCTCGACGTGGTGGGCATCCAGGAAGCCTCTGTGGCCGAACTGAAGGGCACCCACACCAGCCAGTTCGAAGACCTGGCCCGGCTGGTGGCCCCGGCCGGCTATCGCATGACCAACCTGGTGCGATTCAACTGTCGTAACTCGAAGACCGACCGCAAGTGCCGCAGCACCGACCGCGGCGCGTCGGGTGCGGTGCGCATCATCTACAACACGGCCACCGTGCGGCTGATCAGCAGCGGTTCGAGACAACTCGCCGACGTGCCCGGCTTCGGTGCCGACCGGTTCATCACCTGGGCGATTTTCGAGCACACGATCAACGGCAAGCGGTTCCTGTTCACCAGCACGCACCTGGAACCGCGCAACGACTCCGGCGGCTCGCGGCACTTCTACACCATTCGCAACGCCCAGGCGCGCAAAGTCGCGCAGACGATTGCCGCGCACCGCGGCAACCTGCCGGTGATCGCGGTCGGCGACTACAACTCCACCAAGTGGGATGTGCCGACCAACGGCCCCTACGACATCATGCGGGCCGCGGGCTTCATCGACCCGCTGGGCAATAGTTACCACTCGACCACCAGCACCAGCGGCGCCACGGTCGAGAAGCGCATCAACACCCAGTTCGCCAGCTACAACGACCTGCAACCCCAGGCCCGGCGCACCGACGGCGTCAACGGTTCGAACCCCGACTACATCTTCACCTCGAAGATGCGCGTGCTGGAGTGGGAGACGGTGCTCAAGGTGAACGCGGCCGGCCGGTTCATCGGCACGCCGCCGTCCGATCACAACCTGATCAGGGCCACCGTTCTACTGCCCTGAGTGTCCACTCAGCATTTTCTTAAACTCATCCAAGGGTTGAGAGTGCGAGTGACGCTTGACTTTTCTCCCTATAGCGTCTGGCGAAGGACGAATCCCGTCCCTCGCCCCCGAGGAGCCCTGCCTTGACGTCTGCTACGCCCGGTTGTCGCTCAACTCGTGCTGTCGGCACTGGTCGCGGCCCGGTTCGAGACGACCGCGGCCATCCTCACTGGTGCGACACCAGCCCCGGATTGGAAGACCGTCATGGCAATTGTTCTCCGCGACCCGTGCGGGCGTGATTCCGTCGGAGCGTCAGCCGCTGCGCGCACCGGTGTGGCTGCCGTCGGGCACCGCGCGGTGCACCTGCTGCTGGCCCTGGCAATCATCGCCGGCGGCCTGCTGGTCAGCCCGGCCAAGGCCCAGTCGGCCTGGGTTACCCCCGGCGCGCCGGCCCAGGGCATGGTGTCGACCACTGCCGTGGCGATCAGTTGGACGCCCGTGTGGGGTGCGCCCCGCTACTTGGTGAAGTACTCCACGTCGAAGTCGTGGACCTCCCCCAAGTACGTGCGCACCAGCGAACCGACGGCCGAACTCACCGGGCTGAAAGCCGGCACCACCTATTACGTTAAGGTGGCAGTTGCTCGCACCACCGGCAGCAAGCTCAGCAAGTATGGCAAGACCAGCACGGTGCGCACCCAAAGCTCGGCAAGCAGCTACACCACACTCACCCCCGGCGGGCTGCGCGCCGACGCCTACGACGCCGACTCGGTCACCCTCACCTGGCAAGCCCGCTCGGGGGCCGCCCGCTACCAGGTGAAGTACGGCACCGACGCCGCCATCTCTGCCCCCACCTATCTGAGCACCACAGCCACGACGCTGACCGTGAAGGGCCTGAAGAAGAGCACGAACTACTGGTTCAAGCTGCGCACGAAGAACAGCAAAGGCACCGCCACCTCCACCTTTGGCACCCGACTCAAGGTGACGACCACCTCGAGCGAAGCCATCGTGCCGCTGCGGGCCGCCACCTACAACGTGCTGTGCGCCAACTGCAACAGCAGTTACCCGTGGTCGACCCGGCGTGCTTCGCTGGTCGCCGCGATCAAAGCGCAGAATCTGGACGTGCTCGGTGCGCAAGAGGCTTCGCCAGGCCTGACCACCGGTGCGGACGGCACGAAGAAGGCCCAATTCGACGACCTGCTGGAACTGCTCGGGTCGAACTACGCGCTCACCAACGCCTATCGCTACAACTGTGAGAAGTCGACCAGCCCGAACAACTGCACCGTGAAGAACCGGGGCGCCTCACACGACGTCCGGATCATCTACAACGTCGACCGGGTGGCGCTGCTGCGCCAGGGCTCGCTGGAGTACGACGCGCAGGACCCGTCCGACACCAAACGGTTCATGGCCTGGGCCGAGTTGAAGCAGAAGTCGTCCGGCAAACGGTTCTTCGTGGCCAACACCCACCTCGATCCCAATGACGACGCGTCCGGCTCGACCTACCACTACAAACTCCGGGCGGCCCAGACCAGCGAACTGCTCGCCGAGATCAAGAAGCACAACACCTCGGGGCTGCCAGTGGTGATCCTGGGCGACTTCAAGTCGAGCAAGTACGCCAGTCCGTCGAACGCCCCTTACGACGTGATCACCGATGCCGGTTACCTCGACCCGTTGGGCAACACCTACAAATCGACAATTCCGGCACGCTCGGCAACCGTCGAGAGCCGCGTGGGCACCGAGTACAACACCAAGAACAACCTGACCAAGTCGCCGCCACGCTCGGCCTACATCAACGGATCGGTGATCGACTACGTGTACGTGTCGCCGAGCGTGCGGGTGCAGCAGTGGCAGACCGTCGTCGACGTCACCGCCGCGGGCACATTCGCGGCCAAGCCGCCCTCCGATCACAACATGGTGCGGGTCACGCTCTACCTGCCCTGAGCGCACCCGGTCGGGTAACGTTCCTCGTGTGGTGGTCACTCGCCGGGTGCTGCTGGGCGGCGCCGCCGGGGCCCTGGCCGGCTGCGCCCCGGGAGCAGTCGAGGGCCCGTCCGGCGCTGCGACATCCGGCCCCGCCTCGCCCTCCGGCACCCCGAGCGGAGCACCCTCGATGACCGATCTCCCCACTCCGGTTCTACGCCTGGCCGCCGCCAGCGACCTGCACTACGGCGAACACGGCACCGACTACGACCAGTTCGCCACCGAGCTGATCGAGCGACTCAACGCCCAGCACGCGGCCACCCCGCTTGACCTGGTGGTTCTGAACGGCGACTTGGCCCACGAAGCCGAGTGGCTGGCCCCGCTGCGCGACCTGCTGAAGGGTGTGCAGCCTCGGCTGCTGCCCGTTCAGGGCAACCACGACGGCGCCACCGAACAGCAGTGGCGCGACCTGTGGGGCCACGGGTTCAACCACACGGTGAGCGCCAACGGGGTGCGCATCATTGCGGCGGGCACCTCGAATGCCGCGGGCGACTACCTGTGCGCCGACGGTGCCTGGCTCACCGAGCAACTGGACGCCGCCGGCGACGCCCCCGTGATAGTCGCGTTTCACATCACCCCCCGCACCTGGACGAAGTGGGGCATCGACTGCCCCGCGACCGTGGAACTGCTGGGTCGGTACCGCAACGTGGCGGCGGTGCTGAACGGTCACGACCACGACGAAGCCGGGGTGAAGACCGCCGAGGGCGTCCCTTACCTGTTCGACGGGCACGCCGGCGGGCACTGGGGCACGACGTTTCGCGGCTTCAGGGTGGTGGAGCTGTACCCCGATGGCCGGATCGAAACCTGGGTCACCGACGGCACCTCGGTGCACGGCAGCGACTCGCTGCCGCCGCGCCGCTGAGCAGGCTCGATCAGCCGTGGGCCGCGACCGGCCCTGGCCGCCGACCACCTTGTTCGGCTGCTACTTCAGCCGGGGTGGCTCGGTGGCGAAAAGGCGCTCCATCACCCGGCGGGAGGACTGCCCGTCGTCGTGAGCATTGAAGCGTTCCTGCCAGGCAGCGTAGGAGTCGGCATACCTCGTGGCTCGGTCTTCGGCTGCCGACCGGATGGCGGGTACCACCAGTTCCTGGGAGTAGATGACCGGGCCGGGCGCCACCTCTTCGAGGTCGAAGTAGACCCCGCGAATTTTGTCGCGATAGTCGTCCAGATCAGGCACGAAGAAGATCATCGGACGTCCCGTCACCGAAAAGTCGAACATCACCGACGAGTAGTCGGTGACCAACACGTCGGAGGCGAGAAACAACTCGGTGATATCGGGGTAGGTGGTCACATCGAGCAGGTGCGCCGCCGTCACCGCCTCACTGGACTCGAAGGTGCGGGTATGGCCGCGCAGCAGCACCGTGTACCCCTCACCCAGTTCGGCCGCCAGCGCAGCGACATCGAGCAGCAACTTTGCCTTGGTCTGGTCGTCGCGCCACGTCGGCGCGTACAGCACGACCGTGTCGGTGAGCGGAATGCCCAGCAACTCACGAACGGCAACGCCGTCGCCGTCGGCCATCGCGTCATTGCGCGGGTAACCCTCTTCGAGGATCGGCCCTTGCCACGCGTAGGCGGAGCGGAAGATCTCACTGCTGTGCCGGTTCTGGCTGAGCAGCAGGTCCCAGTTGTTGCGCTCCCGCTTCAGCGCCAACTCCACAATCTTGTCCAAACCCGGGCGATCCAGGCCGATGCGCTTGAACATCGAACCGTGCCAGGTCTGCAGCACCACCTGGTGGGGTTGATGCTTGAATTTGTTGCGTAGCCAGTCGTTAGCGATCACCCAGCGCGAGCGGCCACGGGCGTCCCACCAGGCCTTGGTGTTGTACACCACCGGAACTGCCCCTTCGGGCACGCCGACGGAGTTGTCGATCACGCCCCAATAGCGGGTGATCTCGGGGTGCTCGCGCGCGATCAGCGCATCGAGGGCACGCGGGTTGCAGGCGGCGCTACGGCCGTAGAACGACTCGAAGAAGATGCTGTTCTCGGGCTCGAAGGTGGTCTTGCGGTAATTCTCTTCGAGCATCCGCTGATGGTAGAAGCCCAACTCGCCGTCGGCGCGGGGTGCCTTCACCCGAAACTGCAGCCGACGTGCGCCGTCGGTCTGGAACCGGAACCGGAACAATTCATGCTCCAGTTCCTGCGGCAGGTCGTCGATCAGGCGTGCGTCGGTGCCGACCCAGAACCACTCCCCGGTCGCGGTGATCCCACGCAGGGTGAAAGCGCTCGCCTTCGGCGGCAGCGGCGGCCGGCCCCAGGTGCTGCTCATCAGCGGGCAGCACGCCTCAAACCGGCCATCAGCCAGCGTGAGGGTCACCGACAGTGTTTGGTGAGCCCCGACGAACGACAGTTGTGCACCCTCGACGTCACCGCGCACCCGCCCGGTTACCCGCACAACCAGGTCGGGCTCGGTCTCAAGAACCGCTGAGGTGACCACCAGCGACGCCGGGGTGTCGCGTACGCACAGACCGCCATCGAGCAGATACCCGGTGAGATCTCCACCGTTGTCCAACTCACATTCTTCCGCAGTGCTGGCGACCTGGTGTGTTCCTCCGCCGCTGTGCGTCACCATCGCCCGGTACCAGACATGCGGCAACCAGCCGTGCTGACCGTCCACGTCCTCGGCCAGATGACCGCCTCCCGAGTTCGTCGCGACGACCGGCGTCGGCAACTCGCCGGTCAGCCGCACCTCATCCTCGGTCGCGGCGGCGATGCGCAACGCCACGGACGTGCCCTCGTTGACCAGCGCACCCCCGGTGATGCCCGCGCCGCGCACCGTGAGTTCGACCCTGCGCCCGTGGAACTCCCCCGACACCAGTTCGGCGGCCGGGCGACGCACCTCGAACTGCAGTCCCAGCTCGCGGTCCCAGCAAGGCACGATCTGGCTGCCCAGGGCGATGCGGGTGGACGGGAACCGGGCCGAGCCGCCGCCGAAGCGCTTCTCGAAGCCGCCACGCCGGGTGCGCCCCTCGCCCGACACGCTGATCATGGTGCGCAGGGTCACCGGCTCGTGGGCGAACAACGAAGACAGGTCGAAGACGGCGCGGAAGCCGGTGTTGGAGTAGTCGAAGTCACTGTCTTTGGTGCGAGCACTGGCAGCCATGTCGCGGCGAAACTCGACCTGGGCGGGAATACGGAGCCCGCCACGGCCCTGAAGCCATACCCGGACGGTCGGTGCGGCGTTCTCAAAGCCAATGCCGCGTTCGAAAGCGAAGCCGGTGATCTCGAAGCGGTGGTCGTCGAGCCAGCGCGCCGACTGCAACTGCGCGATCCAGGCGACCGGCTTGCGGGTGACCATGCTGACCACCCGGCGCGACGCCAGCAGCGAGCCGCGATACACCTTGTGCACGACCGAATCGGGGCGATCGTTGACGGCGCGCAGCGCGTGGTAGAGCGCGCGCTTGTAGAAGTCGAGCTTCGAAGCCATCTGAGTCCGTTCAGCTGATGATGGTTGCCTGAGCGCGGGCCCGCTCGATGATGTCGGCGATAGCGATCGACTCGGCGGCCCGCAGCTTGAACGATTCCGGAGTCGAGTTGCGAATCAGCCAGGCGAACTCGGCCAGTTCATAGCGCAGCCCGTCACCGTCGAATTTGTAGTAGTACTTCTTGTTCTTGCCCGGGTTCTCGAAGCGGGCCTCGAAGTACTCCGTCTTCCACCACGGCGCCGGCACGTAGACGTAGCCGCGGGTGCCGGCCACCACCAGGTCACCCTCGGCCTTCACCCCGATGCCGGTGCGGGCCGATGCGATCGCGTGCGGGTAGGTCACGTCGATGCGGCTGAAAAGCTCCACCTCGGCACCCTCGGGGCGGTAACTGTAGGTGCGCACATCGGTGAAATCGGTGCCGAGCAGCTTGACGATCGCCACCAGTGGGTAGGTGGCGAGTTCGGAAATGCTGCCCCCCTCATCGCCGTGCAGCTCGCGGCCCTCGCTGACCAGCTTGGTGAACGTCGCATCCACCGACCGGACGGTGCCGATGGTGCCGATGCGCGCCACCGCCACCATGCGTTGAAAGCCCGGGGCGAACGCGGTCTTGATTGCCTCGACCAGCACCACCTGCCGAGCGGAGGCCAGGGCGTACAGTTCGGCGGTCGCCTGCTTGGTGAGCGTCATCGGCTTCTCGCACAGCACGTGCACCCCCGCCTCGATGGCCTGCTTGGCGTAGTCGTAGTGGCTGGAGTGGGGCGATGCGATATAGATCGCGTCCACATGCTGCAGCAGGTCGTCGAAAGACTCGTTGGCCCACTGCAGCTCGCAGCGCTCGGCGAAGTCGGCGGCCCGGCCGTGGTTGCGGCTGTACACCGCCTCGACGCTGACGCCGCTGACGTAGCGAGCCTCTTCGACGAATCGCGCCGCGATGCGTCCGGCGCCCACGATCCCGACGCGCAACACCCCGGCTTCGTTGCGCAACTCGGTGCTCGAGACCCCCTTGGTGCGGTCGAGGTAGACCACCTTCGTGTAGTCGTTGAGGTAGTCGAATTTTCCCAGCCAGTCGCTGCCGATGGCGAAGATGTCGACCTTGTACTTCTGCATGTCTTGGACCTTCTGGCCCTCGTACTCCTCGATGATGATCTCGTCGGCGAGCCCCGTGTTCTGCACGTTGCGAATGCGCTCCATCAAGGTCTGCTGCACGTTCAGCTTGCCCCGAGAGTCGTCGTAGTTGTCGGTGGTGACCGCGACGATCAGGTAGTCACCCAGGGCCTTGGCCCGTTCCAGCAGCCGTCGGTGCCCCTCGTGGAACAGGTCGAACGTCCCGTAGGTGATAACCCGCACGCGTGCCTCCTCGGCAAATCCGCGTCCGTGCCCGCCCGCGTGGGTACGGCATGACAGGCTCGTCGGACGCTGTATCGAATGCATCGATTATCGCAGCAAAAAGGGTGGGGTTATGAAGCGCACGGTCGGGGGCCATTGCCCTTCGCGGCCGGGTGGCCTGACGCGACCCTCCGAGCGGCTGCCTCGAATCTGGGGCCACGGCCCGCTGTCGGGGAAGATCCACAGCGCACCGTGCGCGAACCGGACACTCAGGCTCCGAACTCGCCCGGGTCGCCGCCGGACGAGTTCGTGCCGCCGGCTGCCGGGCTGCGCTTGCGCCGCACAAACAACACCGCCGCCCAGCCCAGCAAGCCGGCTGCAACCAGGCCGGCTGCGATCAGCCACCCGGCCGGCGATGATCCACTTTCGCCCGACGGGGCATCGGTGGGGCTGGTGACCGCGGCGGCGGTAGCATCGGCCGACTCAGACGGCTGGGTCGTCGCACTTTCGGTTGTCGACGCGCTAGGCACGCCGGGAACGGACGCGTTGGGGTCAGGGTTGCTCATGATCGGTGGCTCTTCGGCCTCGCCGACCCACACCTCCTTGTCGAGCGCGGTCCATTCACCCTTGCCATAAGCGAACTGGAAGGCACCGCCCCGGGGCTTCCCATCGGTGCCACTGGTGCGGTAATACACGCTGTAGGTGCCCTTGGGCAGGTCGAAAGATAGCTGAGTGGTGACGTTGGTGCCCTCGACGATGAGCGCGCCGCTGGTGACGTTGGTGCCCTTGGCGTCGAGAACGATGATCTTGGCGAGCTTGGCGCTGGCCTTCGACTTGAAGGCGAGCGTGACCCAGCCGGGGGTGTCGTTGAGTTCTTGTCGAGGTTGCGGATCGCTGCCGACCAGGTAGTCGTCCTCGGCATGAGCCGGCGCCGGAGGCGCCACCAGCACGAGCAGTAGTGCAGCCGCGAGTGCCCCGAGAAGCCCACGGAGTCGCATGCGAGATCTTCCTTTCCCGCTGCGCGGCACCCTGATGGCCGGCGCGTCGGACGTCGGTGACCACAGTACCCGCAGGCGTGAGTGCCCCGTTCCGCCCGTCCGGAGGCCACAGATTCGTCAGCTACCATGCCTGAGGAAGTACTGATAACGCGCCACGCGGTTTGCTGTCAATATTCGCAAATCACCTGTTGGCGCAAACAACTAATGGGGGGATGGATGCCGCTTTCGGCCAACCGAACCAGGTGGACGCAGCGTTTGATGGCCGTGCTCGGCGTCGCCGTGCTGATCAGCGGGCTGGCACTCACGCCGGCCAGCGCGATCACGTTCACCATCGATGACACTACGAGCGAGGCGAAGGCGGTGCCCCAAGACCTGAGCTCGTGCCCCACGCTCACCGAGACGCCGCGCGCCTTCGAAGCGTTCTTCAACACCGACGACATGGAGTACCGCGGGTATCTGGACGCCAAGAACCAGACGCCCTGGAGTTATGCCAACCGCCTTGCCCAGATCATCTGTGGCGCCAAGAAGAACGCCACCATCATGGTCGGCATGTACTTCATTCGAGCGATCGGCACCACCGAGCGTCCCGAGTCCGACAGCGAGATCATCTGGCGGGCCATGGAGTACGTGAAGAAGCAGCGCAACGTGTCGATCGGCTTCGTGATGGACGGCGGTAGCATCACCCCGGCGTCGGCGAAGGCGAACATCATCAAGCGCCTAGTGGACACCAAGATTGCCAGCATTTACTGGTGCTACAACGGCTGCTTCAACACCAATAAGAAGTCGGTGTTCCCCTTCGCCATCAACCACGAGAAGTTCGTCACCATCTCTGACACGGTGTGGGAGAGCGACGGTGCGGTACACCCCGCCGTCTTCAGTTCGTCGGGTCAGTTCGCCCGTAGCCAGGTGCGCACCTACTGGCAGGAAGCGTCGCTGATCTACGACGACCAGAAGCTGTATGACAACTTCGCCGCCCGCTACGCCAACATGAAGGTCTGCAGCGGTTCGTACAGCGGCGGCACCAACTGTAAGAACGGCAAGTTCGTCACTGTTGGCGATGTGAAGCCCACACTGAAGAAGCTGCGCGGCATCTGGACCGACACCCTGTACCGGCACTACACCGACTCGGGCCGGGGTACCTCGGTGTCGTTCAGCCCCCAGCCGCAGGGCGTCGATGACTACTACACCACCCAGTTCGACGACGTGGACTGCAACGTCGACAGCAAGATCCGGGTGGCTATGTACCGGCTCACCATCACCCGGGCGCTCACCCTGGTGAAGTCCCTGATCAGCCTCAAGAAGCGCGGTTGCGATGTGAAGGTCCTGTTGTCGCAAGAGGGTGGCGCGCAGACCGTGTCGAAAGACGTGGTGAAGGTGCTGAAGAAGTACAAGGCCACCAGCATGGTGCGCTGCACCTCGGTGCCCATTCACACCAAGATGATCCTGATCACGCCGTCCACCAGCAACGCTGGACGAGCCATGTTCGGCACCGCCAACATGACCACCTCGGGCTTGCGCTACAGCGAAGAGCACGTGATCACCATGGACACCCGGCGCGCGAATGCCGCCACCGCAGAAGACATGCGCCGGGTAATCGGCGTCTACCAGGCCGGCTGGAACGAGTTGAACCAAGAGAACGAGGCGTGCACGTAATGAGTTCGACCACCACCACCATGAAAGACAAGGCCAAGACCCACATGTTCGGTCGCACTGTGATCATGGCGCTGATCGGCGCACTGACAGTCTCGTTGGGACTGGTCGCCCCGTCGACCACCGCCCTCGCCGCCTTCGGCCAGCCCACCAGCCTGACCGCCAAGAAGATCACGGGATCAAACGGCGTCACGGTCACCTGGAAGGCACCCAGCGGGGGCACGCCCGCCGCCTACCGGGTCTATTACGGCACCAGTTCGAGCCGCAGCAAGGCGTCCTCGAAGTACGTCACCGCGTCGCCGCTCACGCTGTCGAGCCTGAGCACGTCCACCTCCTACTACGTGTGGGTGGAGCCGTGGAGCGCAGCCTCCAGCAGCGGCACCTCCACCGGAGCAGTGACGTCGGCTGTGAAGGTGAAGACATCGAAGTTCAGCTACACCGCACCGGTCGAGATTCACGCGGCCAACGCGACCAAGACCTCAGTCGAGGTCACCTGGCGCACGGTAACCGGTTCCCCCGGCTATGTGCTGCGGGCCAAGGCCAGTGGCCAGGCCACCAAATACCAGTACGGGTTCGACGGCTCGACGGTGTTCACCGGCCTCAAGTCCGGGGTCAGCTACAAATTCACCGTGGCCAACCGGCTGCCGGTGACCGGCAACACCGACCTGCCCGGCATTCGAGTGAGCGGCTATTCCTCGGTGAGTGCGACGAAGTCGACCAATGCCACAACGGTCACCTTGGCGGACGGCACCACCTCACCGATGTACGACCAGCCCACGGGCCTGACCGTCACCGAAACCGATCACGAGAGCGTCAGCCTGAAGTGGACGGCCCCCGCTGGCTATGACGCGAGCAAGCATGTGTTCCGGGCCTATTGGGCCGAGAACCAGGAGATGACCGAGAATGCCTCCTACGCCACCTTGTCGTCGGGCACCTCGGGCACGGTGACGGGTTTGGACAGCAACACCAACTACTACGTGCGCATTCGCATGATGCAGAAGGTCACCGACGCCTCCGGCAAGGTCACCACGGTCGCCGTGAGCGATCGCAGCGAGGCCACCATGGCCAAGACTCGTTCGCCCATGGGCTTCATCGCGGGCACCCTCACCGGAGCCAGCAGCAGCGTGTTGAGCGACTACGTGGCGGTGGCATATTCCAAGAGCACCGGCGACGTGAACGCGCAGGTTCCGGTGTCGAGTGCGGGAAAGTACAAGCTCGAGGTTCGGCCCGGCAAATATTACGTGCAGTTGGCCTACGTGGGCAGCGGGAACTACACCACCCAGTGGGTCGACACCTCAGGCAAGGCATACGCCCGGGAGGACGCCACCTCGGTGACGGTCGTGCTCAGCAGCACCCCGGTGACCGCCACCAGCGTGGCGATCACCGCCGGCGGCACGCTGACCGGCCGAGTGCGCTCGAAGGCCGGTAGCTATCTGCGCGACGTGTTCGTCGCGGCCCGTACAGCCTGGACCGACGACCGCGAGGTGGTGGCGCAGGACTCCACCGATAGCAGCGGTAACTTCACCCTTCAGGGGCTGCCGCCCGGCAAGACGGTCTACCTGCGCATCGACGGTTCGCTGGTGGGCAAGGGGTCCACCTCGGTCACGACCAAGTACACCGTCCCCGCGGCGGGCGCCAGCGACAGCGTCGGCACCCACACCGTTCCCAACTGATCAGTCACGGTAGGAATCGCGGGGCGACTCCAGCGGTGTTGACGTAACGAACTGGGCCAGGGCACTCGTGCCCTGGCCCAGTTCGTTACGTAAGCCGTCCCACTCGCTCGACACCCAGCAACCCCAAGAGCCGCTCGTCGTGAACGTGCGGCACTGATAGGCGGCCGGCGATCACCGGCGGCGAGTTACCGGCCTCGCTGCAGCAGGAATGCGGTTGATGGACGAGGCCTGCGACGGCTCTGATCCTGGGTCGCCGGTCGCGGTCGACACTTGTCGTCAGCACTTGGGGAACCGCTGATTTTCACTGGTCGAGCTTGTCGAGACCTCAGATACACCCCTGCGGCAAGGGGCTTCGACAAGCTGAACCCGCGATGCTGCCGTTGGTCAGCGCATCCTTCGCTGGTTGAGCTTGTCGAAACCCCTAGTGAGGGCACACTATCTGAGGTCTCGACAAGCTCGACCTACGAAAAGGCAACGCTTCCGTTAGCCGCCAGGGCTTTGTCGGCGACGATCAGGACTTCACCCGGAACTCGTTGCGAATGCTCGCCGCGTGCTCGGTGGCCTCGACGGTGAGTCGGTCGGATTCAGCCACGAAGGTCGCGGTGGGGCCATTGGGGTGATCGCCCAGCACGTACTTCTTCACCGCGACCCGCTGCTCGCGCTGCGAATCCAGACCCAGGACATCGTCCATAACCTCGTTGAAGTTCTCCAGGACGCCCTCCATGATGTACGAGGCCTGCTGGGTCGGGAAGGTGTGAAAGAACAGGTCGCGGGGCAACCGGCGCGGGTTGGAGGTAACCAGCGGACGCTCCGTGTACAGATAGTCGGTCACCACGCTCGAGATGTCGCTGATCATGGCATCGGCCATGTCGAAGCACTCGTACAGGGTCAGTTCGGACTCCGGCCCGACATAAAGGTGCTGGCCGGGGTGTTTGGCCAACATATCGACGATCGCCACCCGAGCCTCGACCATGCCCGGCCGCTGCACTCCGCTGGCCGGGTGCGGCTTGAAGATGATGCGGGTGCCCGGGTACTCGGCAAGAATCCGTGCAATCATCTGTGGACCCATGCGCTCCAGCGAGGAGTAGTTCGACTCTTCGTAGTAGCCCTCGAAGGTGGGCGCGTACAGAATCGCCTTCGGCCCGTCGGTGTTCAGCGGTCCGACCTTGAGTTGCTCGACCTGGGGGCGTCCAACGATCGCGTACTGCTTGCGCGGCATGTGAATACCGGCCGCCTCGTACCGCTCGACAGCGGCCTCACCAGCCACCCACACCTCGTCGTACACCCGGGCCACCGGGTTGGCCGAGGTCGACTTGTCACTGTCTCCGTGGTTCAGAAACACGTGCTTGAGCCGCGCCTCGCGCAGCAGGTGCACATTCTTGCCGGCGTTGGCCAAGTAGAAAGCCAGCTTGACACTCGACCGGGTGAGTTCTTCGCAGTGCCGGGTGCTCGGTGCGTACACCACCGGCAGAGTGGTGGGCCGGATAGATTCGAGGTGGCTGGACTCGCGCACCATGATGAATGCCTTCTGGTGCAGCTTCTCGATGGTGGGCACCCACTGGTTCAGAATGTATTGTGCCTGCCCCGCGTCGGCCGACATATACACCACAACCTCGGGAGCCAACACGTCGAGCTCGTCGGTGACCTCCTTGGTGATGGCCGCCACCGACTGTTCCGAGCCCAATCGGCGCAGCCGCAGCGCGTACCCGGCCACCACGGCTGCCAGGCCGATCACGATGACGCAGGCCCCCAGCAGCGTCCCCGCCCAGCCCACCCCCACCGTGGCCGCGACGCCCAACAGCACGGCGACGACGATGTCGGCTGCAATCAGCCACTTGGGGGTCCAGCTCGACTGGCGGTACAGCTTGGCAAAGGCCAGCGTGGAGGCACGCTGCCCACCCTCGGGGTGATACAGCAGCGGGGGCTGTTTCGAGGCCAGCCAGGCGGTTCCAGCTACGTGCACCAACTGGATCAGGATCATGGTGAGCAGCACCGCGGTCCAGGCCAGGGCCGGCGCAGGCTGCTCGATTCGAGCGAACACGGCGAGCAGCAGCACTCCGCGAATGAAGTGCCGGACGTGGCTCGCGGCACCCATCCGGCGCAGCAGCAGGGTGTCGCGGCGCAGTTCGCGGCTCGCCAGGTAGTCGACGAAGGCCACCAAGCCGTAGCTGATCACGCCGGGCCAGAGCCATCCGGCCAGCGCCGACAGCACCATTACGCCCCACAGGGCACCGGTGACGGCCAAGAAATTTTGCCCCACGAAGTCCGACACGGGCACTAGCCACGCAGACAACCGGCGTTCACCGATCACGGCGCGAGCGAACTCGAACGACCGCGGCATGCGCACCCGCTGCTCGGCTTGGGCCGCCTTCGGGGGGCCGCTGACGGCGACCGTCTCCTCGAAAACGGTGCTAATCGGCAGGGATTCCTCGTCGCTCATCGCGTCCTTTCCAACAGCGTCAGCGCTGCGATTTCTCGTACGCCGTGACCACATCTTCGCAAGGACCGTCCATCATCAACTCGCCCTTGTTGATCCACAGCACTCGTTCGCACGTATCGCGAATCGACTTCATCGAGTGCGACACCAAGAAGATGGTGCCCGCCTCGTCACGGATCTGCCGGATGCGGGCCTCGCTGCGCTGCCGGAACCGGCGATCACCCACGGACAGCGCCTCGTCGACGATCAGGATCTCGTGCTGCCGGGCTGCGGCGATGGCGAACTTCAACCGTGCCTGCATGCCCGAGGAGTACGTCTTCATCGGCAGATCGATGAAGTCCTGCAGTTCTGAGAAGGCGACGATGTCGTCGCGCATCTCGGCGACCTCCTTGGTCGAAAAGCCCATGGCCAGGCCACCCAAAACGATGTTGCGCTCACCGGACAGGTTGGGGATGAGCGCGGCTCCGACACCAAGCAGGTTCGGGCGCGCGCTGGCATAGACCGCGCCCGACTCGGGCGGGGTCAGCCCAGTGATCGCGCGCATCAGGGTCGACTTGCCGGAGCCGTTGGAGCCGATGACTCCGATCGACTCGTTCTCGTAGGCGACGAACGACAGGCCTTTCAGCGCATGCACCTCACGAACCCCCCGCCGAGTCCGGGCCAGCAGGCCGCCCTGGGTGTTACGGGCCACCTTGCCGCTGCCATAGGCCCGGTAGACCACGTGCAACTCGTCCACGATCACGGTGGGGCTCCGGCCCGGGTCAACCACCAACGGCACGTCAGTCACGCCCGTACCTCTCTTCGGCCATCCAGAAGAACAGCAAGCCGACCAGGAACACGATCACCGCATACAGCGAGAAGTACAGCCAGTAGTGAGGGTTGTACGGACTGCCCATCAGTAGGTGCCGAGCGATGGTCAACACCTGGTACAGCGGGTGGAGGTCGTAGACGGCTATCACCCACGGGTGGGATTCGAAGATCTTGCTGACATCGAACAGCACTCCCGAGGTGTAGAACAGGATCCGCGAAACGAACGGCAGCACCTGGGTGAGATCACGGACGTGCACGGTGAGCCGAGCGGCGATCATCGCGATGCCAGCATTGAACAACGTGTAGAGCGCCAGCAGCGGCACCATCAGCAGCCAACTCCACGACGGCGGGTGGCCCAGCAGGGGCAGCGCCACGAGCAGTAGACCGATAGAGGGCATCAGCGACAGGAAATGCTCCATCACCTCGGCCAGCGGCAAAGTGAGCCGGGGGAAGGCCAGCGACTGCACCAGCGCCCGGTTACCGGTGATCGATTTGGCTCCGTCAGAAAGGCTCTTGGAGAAAAACTGGAACAGGAAGACGCCGATCACCACATGCGCGATGTAGTCGGTGGGCCGCCGGTCGCTCTGCAGAAAATAGAAGATCGTGCCGTAGACAATCGCGTTCAGCACGGGCTGCAGGAGCAGCCAGACAATGCCCAGCCGGTTGTCCTCCAGGTCGGCACGCAACCGGAACTGCGCCATCTTGACGACGAACTGGCGACGTGCCCAGGTCTGCTTCAGGTAGGCAACCACAGGCAGACGTGCCCCCACCCGGTGCAACCCACGGTCAGATGCCAGTTGGGCCACGGTCATGGCTGGACGGAACCTCCGCTTACAGGGCAAAGCTGGTTGCCTCGCCGCGCCTCCAGCAGTCTAGATGAGTAAGTCCAAGGTCGGTGTGGCGTCTGGGGGTTGAAGGGGAGGGTGTCGCAGAGTCGGTGTTGCTAACCCATGTCAAGCTCTGGAGGCTTTGATGGACACCGATCTGGACACCCTCGCGATTGCACTCTACGTGACTGCTGATGATCTGTTGAAGGCTCACCCCGAACAGGTTCCGCAACGGCCTGAGGTCGGGTTCGTTGAGCGGATCAGTGATGCTGAGCTGATCGTGTTGGCGGTGATGCTGGGTTACACCTCGGAGGCCCGCTGGTTGCGGTACGCCCACCGGCATCTCACCGGCATGTTTCCGTATCTGCCGCGTCAGTCCGGCTACAACAAGCGGTTGCGGAAGCTGAACGGCACCATGGCGTGGCTCGCTGCCGAGCTGGCCCGACATGTGCCGGTCGCGAGTGATGATGTGTGGGTGGTGGACTCCACCCCGGTGGAGTGTGGCCGGTCTCGGGAGACCGCGAAACGCTCTGACTTGGCCGGATGGGCCGAGTACGGCTATTGCGCGTCCCATTCCCGTTACTTTTGGGGGCTCAGGTTGCATCTGGTGTGCACCCTGCACGGATTGCCGTTGGCGTTGACCGGCGCGAAAGCCAACGAACGTGACGTGGTGAAGCACCTGCTCGATTCCACTGCGGCGTTGCAGGACCGGCCCACCCGGCGACGCCAGATCATCATCGCGGACAAGGGTTACAGCGGCCGCGAGTTCGAAACCGGACTGACCGAGGTCGGGATTGATCTGCTCCGCCCGGCCCGTAAAGGAGAGAAGCCCCGACCCGGCCAGCGGTTCTTCAAACCACTGCGCCAAATCATCGAATCGGTCAACGACACGTTGAAAGGCCAACTCGACCTCGAAGCCCACGGCGGACGCACCCCAGCCGGCGTCGCCGCCCGGGTCGCGCAACGCATCCTCGCCCTCACGACCGCCATCTGGCACAACCACCAAGCAAACTCCCTAGCCAGAAGAAACCTGGTCGCCTACGACCACTAACACCCCCTGGAATTAGTCATCTAGTGGAATGGACGCCGAGAGCCGCCGCCGGGTCAGGCGGCGGCTCTCGTTCGCCTCACGCCCGATGCTGCAGGTAGTAGCCGACCAGGTTCTTGGTCGACGCGTCCTGCGCCTCCAGCGCCGTGGCGTCGCCGGCCACCGCAGGTGCGATCTGCATGGCCAGCTGCTTGCCGAGCTCGACGCCCCACTGGTCGAAGCTGTCGATGCCCCACACCGAGCCCTGCACGAAGGTGATGTGCTCGTACAGCGCGATCAACTGGCCCAGCACCGACGGGGTGAGTGCCGGCGCCATGATCGAGGTGGTGGGCCGATTGCCCTTGAACACGCGGGCACTGACGATGGCCTCGGGCGTACCCTCGGCCCGCACCTCGTCGGCGGTCTTGCCGAAGGCGAGCGCCTTGGTCTGGGCGAAGAAGTTCGCCAGAAACAGCTCGTGCACGTCGACATCGCCGTCTTTGATCGGGTGCGCCGGGGTGGCCACCGCGATGAAGTCGGCGGGAATCAACTGGGTGCCCTGGTGGATCAACTGATAGAACGCGTGCTGGCCGTTGGTGCCGGGTTCTCCCCAGAAGATCTCACCGGTCTCGGTGACCACCGGTGAGCCGTCGAGCCGCACGCCCTTGCCGTTGGACTCCATGGTGAGCTGCTGCAGGTAGGCGGCGAAGCGGTGCAGGTACTGCGCATACGGCAGCACCGCGTGCGAAGTTGCCTTGAAGAAGTTCACATACCAGACATTCAGCAGGCCCATCAGCAGGGGCACGTTCTCGGCCGACGGGGCGGTAACGAAGTGTTCGTCCATCGCACGGAAGCCGGCCAGCAGCTCGGCGAAGTTGTCGGGGCCGAGGGTAAGGATCAACGGCAGGCCGACGGCCGAATCGACCGAGTAGCGTCCGCCCACCCAGTTCCAGAAACCGAAGGCGTTGGCCGGGTCGATGCCGAAGGCCTCGACCTTGTCGAGCGCGGTCGAGACGGCCACGAAGTGCTTCGACACGGCGTCGGCGCGCTGCGCCTCAGAGCCGTCGATGGCACCCGACTGGGTGAGCGCGTTCAACAGCCAGTCGCGGGCCATGCGGGCATTGGTCAGCGTCTCAAGGGTGGTGAAGGTCTTGGACGCCACGATGAACAGCACGCTCTCGGGGTCGACCCCCTTGGTGGTCTCGGCCACGTCGGTGGGGTCGATATTGCTGATGAAGCGGGCCTCGAGACCCGGCGTGACGTAAGGCTTCAGCGCCTCGTACACCATCACCGGGCCGAGGTCGGAACCGCCGATGCCGATGTTGACGATGGTGGTGATCTTCTTGCCGGTGACGCCGACCCAATCGCCGGAACGCACCCGCTCGGCGAAGGCGTACATGGCGTTCAACACCTCGTGCACCTGCTCGACCACGTTCACGCCGTCGACCTCAAGCACGTCTCCGTCGGGCCGGCGCAGCGCGGTGTGCAGCACCGAGCGATTCTCGGTGACGTTGATGCGTTCGCCGGCGAACATCGCAGCGCGGTGCGCCGGCACTCCGACCTCGTCGGCCAGTTCGACCAGCGCCTTGAGCACGGCGGAATCGATCAGGTTCTTCGACAGGTCGACGTACACGTCGGCGGCCGTGAACGAGTACTTCTGGGCGCGCTGCGGGTCGGCCGCGAAAGCGCCACGCAGGTCGGGCACGAACTGGGCGTGGAGCGCCTTGAGCTTCTGCCAGGCCTCGGTCTTGGTGGGGTCTACGGGTGTCTGCATGCGGCCAGCCTAGTGACGACTACCTGCGCAGGTCACCGAAAGAGGCCCGATCTCTCGCCCCCTGGGCCAGCGGTCTCAGACGTTGTCGACCGCGACGTGGACGTGGTCCATATGGTTGGCCGTCGCACTGCCTCGGTCGGCCATGTGGCGCCAACTGGGGTGGTAGGGCGTCCAGATGCGCTGCCGGTAGATGATGTGGTCGACGTGAAACTCTTTGGCGTGCGCGATCAGGAAGGCGGCGATGGCGTTGCCCTGAGACACGTTGGAGTAGGTCATGAAGTCGATCGCCCGGCCGAACTGGTGCACCGACAGGCTGTGCGCCCGGTAGCCGCCCACGTTCTTGACGTCCCAGCGCGCCATCACCGCGCGGTAGACCACCATGGCCACCGGCTTCAGGCCGAGCACCGAGCCGGACGGCACGCTGCGGGTGGCGGCCGGGGCACTACCGTCGGCGACCTGCTCGGCCGAGGGCTTCGAGTTCGACAGCGACGCCTTCAACACCCATGCCTCGCCGCCTCGGTACTGCACCAGCCGGTACTCCCCGTCGGTTTGCGGGGTGACGGTGAGCTTGCCGGCGAGCTTGACGCTGCCGAGCTTCTTGGCGTCGGCCTCGGGCGCGGCCACCACGGCCACCGCCTTCTTCGCGTACATGGTCCTGGTCGGTTCGAGAGTCGCGGCGTCGTCGCTGCGGGTGGCCAGGCTGGCGGCCTCGCCGGCCAGGGCGTCCTCGGCGGCGATCTGCGAACGGGCCGCGTCGCGCGACACCCCGGCCTCACGCGCCAGGCTGTCGGGGGTGGTCACCGGTAGGGCGATGGGGGCCGCGGCGGCGGTTCCGGCCAGGGTGAGCGCCCCGGCTGTACCGACGACGGCCAAGCCGACGAAGATCGCTCCGACCCGATCAGCGGCCGTCGCATACCAGCGGCGCGCGGCGCGGCGCGGAGCCGGCCCGGCGGCCCGCTGGGGCGCCTCGACCCGAACGCGCTCTGCGGCGGAGCGTCCGGCCCGTCGCGGTTGATACATGCGGCACAACCCCCTGAGAAACCTTATATCGCTTCTCAACGTACCTTAAGGATTTATCGGGGCTCAAATCCAGACGGAATTGGCGCCGCCCCGGCGTGCCTGCGCTGCGGGGGTCGTCCGGCCCAGCACCATGAGGTTCCAAGCAACCCATCGACACCCGATCGGGGCACCCATGCGCCGGGTCATCGTCTTGTTCACGTCCGTCGTGCTCACCCTGCTGGCGGGGCTCGGAACCGCCCAGGCGGCGCCGGCCCGGCAAGGCCCGCAGCCCGCGACGATCAGGGCCAAGGCGGCCACCGACATCGGATCGCCCGGCGCCTTGGTGCCGGTGGCCGGCACCCTGCTCGATGCGAAGAAGCGCCCCCTGACCGGTGTGCCCGTCGTGGTCACTGTCAGTGGCGCACCCCAGGCCGGTGAACTGCAATCGCTCACCGGCAGCGGCGGCGCCTTCGAGGCCTACGTACCACTGCCCGACCAAGCACCCGCCTCGGGCACGGTCGAACTGCAGCTCAGCTTTCCGGGCAGCGCCGACGCCGCGGCGACCAGCCTCACCCTGCCGGTGCGCGTCGAGCCGGGCCAGGTGCCCAGCGGCCTGACGCAGCCCGTGGAAGTGCCGGCACCGGCAGCAACGCTGCCCAGTGATCGGGGTGCCGAGATCACCGGCCTGCCCAGCAGCGGCAGCCCCCTCATCGATCAACTGATCGTGGTCGCCACCGGGCTGCTGGGCGTGATGGTGCTGCTGATCGGCATCGGCGTGCTGCTGCGTCGCCGCCGCCGTAGCTGAAAAGGCACCGATCAACGCGCCCAGGGCTGGTTGAACTCATCGCGCCCAGGGCTGGTTGAACTCGTCGCAACCCCTTGCCACAGCGGCACATTGGGAGGTGTGGACAAGCCCGACCACCGATTGATCAGTGTTTCGCCAAATGCTCTGGTCAGCCGAAGTTGTAGCCCTGTGCCCGGCGGCGCAAATCGGCCAGGTCGGGGTCTTCGACGTCGGCAGTGGTGACGGCTCCGCTGGGCGACACCGCCGCCGCCCCGGCGTCGAGCCACAACTCGCACTGAAACCGCTCCAACCGTCCGGTCGCGATCAGCGGCTCACCGGCAAACATGCCGGTCACCGTGCGGGCGTAGAGCGACCCGAGCGCGTCGCACGGCACGACCTGCACCGCCGCGGTGCCGAACCGCAGGGCGGCGGCCAGTTCCGAGGGGGTCAGGCCGCCCAGCACCAGCGGAGTAGTCGACGCCGCGGCCACCAGGTCGGCACGCGCGAACGGCGACAACACCAGGTCCGGCTCGACGGCCAGCGCGTCCTGCACCTGGTCGGCGGTGCGCAGGTCGGCCACCCCCAGGCGCACTCGGCGGCCGAACATCGCGCGCAAGCCCGGCAGTTCGTCGCGGCGCGAATACGGCACCGTCCAGCAGTCGAGGCGTTCCTGAATCAGCACCTCACCGGCCGCGACCAGATCGTCGAGCTGGGCCACCGGCAACTCAACGATCACGCGGCACCCCGCTAGCACCTGCACCGACGTCATGCCCCAAGGTTAGGGTGAGCACATGCAACTCAGCAGCGAGGCCATTCCGGACGGCTCCACCATCGAGCTGACCTATTGCGAACCGGCGTGCGGCGGCCAGAACGTCAGCCCCGACCTGGCCTGGTCGCAGGCGCCGGAGCAGGCCAAGAGTTTCGCCGTCACCTGCTTCGACCCCGATGCCCCCACCGGCAGCGGCTGGTGGCACTGGATCGGCTTCGACATTCCCGCCGCCGTCAACAGCCTCGACGCGGGCCTGGGCCCGCAGGCGCCGATGCGGCAGTGGCACAACGACTACGGCTACGTCGGCTATGGCGGCCCGTGCCCGCCGCCCGGCACCACCCACCGTTACGTGTTCACGGTGTATGCCCTCGACGTCGAGGAGCTGGATGTGCACGATGAGGCCACCAGCGCGGCCTGCCGGTTCACCCTGCTGGCCCACACCCTCGACAGTGCGTCGTTCACCGCCACGTTCGGGCGCAAGTCCTGAGGTGGGCAGCGAACCGGCACCCATCGAGCCCGACACCAAGGACTGGACCTGGGTGATCGACCAGGGCTGCCCCGAGTGCGGGTACACCCCGCCCGAGCCCACCGAGGTGGCGGACCGGGTGCGGGCCACGATCGCGCGCTGGACCTCGGCGCTGCAGCGTCCGAATGCCGCCCGGCGCAGTGACTCCGCCGTATGGTCGGTGCTCGAATACGGCTGCCACGTGCGTGATGTGTGCGTGATCTTCGGTGCCCGGGTGCAGCAGATGCTGACCGAGAGCGACCCCACCTTTGCGAACTGGAACCAGGACGAGGCCGCCGCGCACGATCGCTACCACGCCCAGCAGCCGGCCTCCGTGGCCGGCGAGTACGCCGAGGCAGCCGGGCACGCGGCGTCCCTCTTCGAGGGGGTGCAGGGCGATCAGTGGTTTCGGCCCGGCACCCGCAGCAACGGCTCGCTGTTCACCGTGGCCACTCTCGGGGTGTACTTCGTGCACGACCTGGAGCACCACCTGCACGACGTCGCAGGCTGACCCGAGCGCCATGGCCGTACTGGTCGATCCGCCCCGCTGGCCTGCCCATGGCACGCTCTTCGGCCACCTGGTGTCAGACCGTTCGCTCAACGAGCTGCAGGCCTTCGCCCGGGCCGCCGGACTGCCGCCACGGGCGTTCGACCATGACCACTACGACGTACCGGTCGAGCGCTACCCCGAACTGATCGCCCAGGGTGCCCTCCAGGTGAGCTCCACCGAGCTGCTCCGCCGACTGGTGGCCGGTGGGCTGCGGGTTCGTCCGGCCGATCGGACGCCCCGCCGTCCGGACGCCCGGGCAGGTCTGGCCGACCGGTGGCAGCGGCTCGGCCTGACCGGGAGCGAAACCGTGCGCGACGAGCTGATCGGACGGTGGAGCGAGCCGCACCGCGTCTACCACGACGTTCGGCACCTGCTGCAGTGCCTGCATGCGCTCGATGAACTGACCGATGGCCATCCCGCACCGCAGACCGTGCTGCTCGCCGCCTGGTTTCACGACGCGGTCTACGCCGGAGCACCGGGGGCGGACGAGCGGGCGTCCGCCGCCCTAGCCCGCGACCTGCTGGCCCCGCTGCTGCCGTCCGACGAGGTGAGCGAGGTGCAGCGGTTGGTGCTCGGCACGATCGAGCACGACCCGGCCCCCGGCGACGCCTACGGACAGTTGCTCAGCGACGCCGACCTGTCGGTGCTCGGGCTGATTCCGGGTCGCTACCACGTGTATGCGCGTGACGTGCGCGAAGAGTACCTGCGCTACCCCGACGAGCAGTTCGCTCACGGACGGCGGCTGGTGATCGACGACCTGCTGAACCGCGACCCGCTATTTCGCACCGAGCGGGGCCGAGAGCTCTGGCAGGCCAGAGCCCGAACCAACCTGGCCGAGGAGCGAGCCCGGCTGGGTTGAACCAAGAAGAACCGTCCCCTGAACCACCGGGGACGGTTCCGGATGGTTCAGGGGACGGTTCCGGATGGTTCACGCCCGCCCGGTCGGCACGAGCTCGGTCGACACGAGCCCGGTTGGCTCTACCGTGGGCTCATGGGCGGCCGTACGCGGTGGATGGATGTCGGATGGGTGCTGTTCACCAACCTGTTCCTGCTGGCCGGGGTACTGGCGTGGGGCTGGCCGCCGGGGAACGTCTTCGTGCTGTTCTGGGTCGAGAACGTGATTCTCGGAGTGGTCACCGCTGTGCGCATCGCCACCGCCGAAGGCGTGGACCCCTCCGGCAAGGCGAGCCGCCCGCGCTGGGTCACGACGGGCTTCTTCGTCATGCACTACGGCATGTTTGCGCTGGGTCACGGGGTCTTCGTGATGATCATCGCTTTGTTGATCGGGCTGCAGTACGGGTTCTGGACCCTCGCCATGCCGGCCTTGCTGATCGCCCTGCGGTACGTGGTCGACCTGGCCAGCAACTGGTTTCTGGACGACCGGCGTCGCAGCGTCACCCCCGACCAGACGTTCTGGTCGCCCTACCCCCGGTTGATCGTGCTGCACGTGGCCACTATCGCCGGGTTCTTCGCGGTGAGCACGCGGGTGGGCACCACCAACCGCAGCGGGCCGCTGATCGGGCTGCTCGACTGGCTGGCCGGGCACGGCATCGAGCTCAGCAGCGGCGCATTCGTGGTCGGCGTGCTGCTGGTGATCAAGACCTTCGCCGACCTGTTGGCACTCTCTGGCCGACGGATCATCGGTTCGTCCGGCTGACCATCGACGGCTGGTCGTGAGCGGACGGTTATCGTGGTCGGGTGTCGCGCCCGAACCCTGACCTCAACCGCGCTGCCATCCGCAGGGGCGCGCGCCCCGGTGTAGCAGGCTCGCTGACCGCCCTGATCACCGCGGTGCTGCTGGCCGGATGTTCGTCCTCCACCCCGCCTGCCCCAACGGTCGCCTCGTCACCGGCCGAACCGACCTCAGCGGCCGCCACTGTCGCGCCGACCCCCACCCTCTCGGCCACCCCGACGACGGCGACCGCCACCCCCAGCCCGTCCGCCACCACCGCGAGGCCGTCTGCCACGCAGGCGCCGAAGGACACCCGCACCGCCGCCCAACGCAATGAGCCGTTCACCGTGAACGGCATACCCGTGGTGTCGAAGAAGCACCCGATCAACGCCTCGTTCCAGCGCACCAGCGTGACCGCGCCCTATGGGCTCACCAAGCAGACCCAGGCCGCGCTGAACCGGCTGATCGCGGCGGCCCGCGCCAAGGGCGTCCGGGTGCTGGTGCGCAGCGGCTACCGCAGCTACGCACTGCAGGAGCAGATTCTGGCCAGAAAGATCAAGGAGTACGGCAGCGAAACCCTGGCCCGGCGCTACAACGCCGCACCCGGACGAAGTGAGCACCAGACCGGGCTGGCCGTTGACCTGTGGGACGGCGCCACCTGGGGTGTCGGCATGCGCAACACCACGGTCGGCAAGTGGCTGTGGGCCAATGCGTACAGATACGGCTTCATCTTGCGCTACCCCAACGGCAAGGAGAAGATCACCGGGTACGCCTTCGAGCCGTGGCACTACCGCTACATCGGGGTGGCCGACGCCAAGCAGTTCGGGCCGAACAGCAACCTCACGCTCGAGGAGTATCTGGGCATCGACTGATCTGCTGCACCGTGAGTCGCGCCTCGAAACCAACATCACCTTGCTATCAGATGTTGAATTTCACGCGCCGCGACACCCCGGTATCACCCCCAGGGGGACTTGACGGTAGCTTGCACTTATGCCCTGATTGCATCCAAATGCCCTAGTCAGCACTCCAACGTTGGCGAGCCCGGGAAGGACAGGGGATGCGTCCTGCAATGGACGCGGCCGGCTCGCAATCCTCCGCCGGCTCTTGAGAAAGTCACTTCCCAGGCTCTGTGCATGTGACTCTAGACGGGTCGGCCGCGCAAACCAAGTGATGCCGGAAGCCCTTGGCCAACTCACAGGATTCAGCTACGGCGTCATCGAGCCGCCGAGGACGACCGATATTCTGCTGAGACCACCCAGGGAGCAGGAGCCGCCATGTCGACCGAGCCGATCGCGGCAGAGGTGCTGGCGGTGATCGTCGCCCTGGTCGACGGCGAGCCCTGCGTGTTGACCCTGCCCGATGCACCCCGGCTGCCCTCGGGCCCGGTGCTGCCCGGCCACCGCTCGTTGCAGACCGCCGTTCGGGCCTGGGTGGAAGAGCAGACCGGTCTCGACATCGGCTACCTCGAGCAGTTGTACACCTTCGCCGACCGCGACCGCGACGGCAGCGGCTCGCGGACCATCTCGGTGTCGTATCTCGGCCTGGTGCGGGGGCTGTCGGCCCGGACCGGAACGTGGCTCAGTTGGTATGCGCTGTTTCCGTGGGAGGACCATCGCGACAGCGGCGGGCTGGTCGCCGAACTGATCGCCCCGGCCCTGCGTACCTGGACGGGCGAAGCCTCGCCTCGGGCCCGCCGCCAACGCTGTGCGATCACCTTCGGGCTGGACGGCCGACCGTGGCAACCCGACCTGGCCTTGCAGCGCTACGAGGTTCTCTACGAGGCCGGGCTGGTGCCCGAATCGGCGGACGTGCCGCGACCGCCGGCCCTGCCCGGCGACCGTATGCACGGCGACCACCGACGCGTGCTGGCCACCGGCATTGCCCGGCTGCGGGCCAAGATTCAGTACCGGCCGGTGGTGTTCGAACTGATGCCGCCCACCTTCACCCTGGGTCAGTTGCAGGCCTGCGTGCAGGCGCTGGCCGGCCAACCCGTGCATACGCAGAACTTTCGCAGGCTGGTCGAGCA
This sequence comes from Micropruina sp., assembly GCF_047602085.1. GTDB lineage: Bacteria > Actinomycetota > Actinomycetes > Propionibacteriales > Propionibacteriaceae > Micropruina. Next base: position 140,956 of record NZ_JASGID010000001.1, on the reverse strand, counting down.
GCAGCACCTGGTCGAAGAGACCGGGGAGCTGGCCGGCACGGGGGGCCGCCCGGCCCGGTTGTACCGCTTTCGCCGCGAGGTGCTGCAAGAGCGCCAGGCGGCCGGCACCAAGCTGCCGGCGCCGCGAGCACGCTGACGATCGGCTGTGGGTCTCGACCTGCGGCGACGTACCCGGCCTCGCTGGCTACGTCGAAACCCATAGTGAGGGCACTCAATCCGAGGCCTCGACAAGCGCGACCAACGAAGAATCAGCGCTTCACTCGGGAATGACTGACTCGTGCGCCTACCGCTGGTTGAGCTTGTCGAAACCCCTTGCCGCAGCATGATGACCGAGGTCTCGACTAACTCGACCAACGCCGGCGCCGACCAGTTCGCTCTCGGCCGGGCGTCCGACCACGCCACTGCAAGCGGGGGTGCCGACCAGCCAGTCGATGGCCTGACGCGCCGTCCAGCCGCCGGGGTAGAGCCGCAACAGTGCCCGGGCACCCTCGAGGTCTTGACCCAGCGTGACGGCGGGCTGCTCGACATAGCCGTCGCGGCGCACCTGGCCCAGGCCGATGTTGGCCATCAGCGCGTTGCACAGGCACTTGCGTCCCTGCGTCTCAGCCTCGTCGCCGCCCTTGCGCAGGTACATGTGCACCGGCTCGGACGCGCAGCGGTAGCTCACCGAGCCGTCCGCGCGTTCGACGGGGGTGCGCAGGTAGCCGAGATCGCAGATGCGTTCGCGGGCCTGGTAGCGCTCGTCGTCGGCCAGGGTGTCGCGCAGTTCGGCGATCTTGAACGGAAAGCCGGTCGGCGAGGCCCGCGGGTCGTTGCGCACCACCAGCGTCTCGGCCTCGAGCTCGGCCACCAGCTTGCCGCGCAGCGCGGGCAGCAACCCCGACTCGGACGCCATCGCGAACAGGGTGCCGATCTGCACCCCCGCCGCCCCGACCGCCCGGGCCTCGGCCACCTTCTCGGGCGAGGCGTACGCCCCGGCCAGCCAGAACGGCAGACCCAGTTCACCGATCTTGGCCAGATCGGCCTCGTCCTTCGGGCCGTAGACGGGCTCGCCGGCCTCGTCGAGCACCATCCGCCCCCGGGGCGGGGCGCTGTGCCCGCCGGCCCGCGGCCCCTCGACCACGAAGCCGTCCGGACGGGTCTGCGGGTCGCGGTTGAGGTAGGTGGCGAGCACATGCAGCGACACGATCGCCAGGAATTTCGGGCCGCTGCAGCACCGGTAGGTGGGCACCCAGGTACCGCACCGGATCAAGCTCGGCCAGGTGGGTCTTGGTCGAGTCGGCGACGTCGATGGTGAGGCGTCCGGTGCGGCCGGCGGCGAAGTCGGTGAGCAACTGCGGAATCTCGCGCGGCAGGCCCGCGCCCATGATCACGTAGTCGACGCCGGCCAGCATGGCGCCGAGAATCGCCGAGGCATTGGCGGTCTGGATCTTCTCCAGCATGTTGATGCCGACCACGCCGGCATGGCCCTCCTTGGCCAGCCAGACCTCGGCGAAGTTGGCGGCCAGGCTCAGTTCGATGGCCGACCGGCTCGGCGCGATGGTCAGCATCGGGTGCGGGCGATACGGCTTGCCACGACCTCGTCCGTCGGGCCGGTAGTAGGCGCGCAACACCCGCTCGGCGATCTCCGGTGAGGGAAAGTGGGCCAGGGCCCGGCGGCGATGCCCGCCCGGGTCGCCGTCTTGCAGGGTGCGGGCGAGGACCCCGTCGAGCGCGGTGCCCGACACCACGCCGAGTTGGCCGCGCAGCGACACTTCGCGGGCCAGCTGCCACGACGATACGGCGACGCCCATGCCGCCCTGGATCACGACCGGCAGGGACGCCGTGGGCTGGTCCGGATTGTGCTCATCCCAGGAGATCATTTCCCTACGGTAGCGTAAGTTACGGTTCCGTAGAAAGCCCTTGGATCAGGTAATCTCCCTCAAGTCAAGGATCCGAATCGCGCGAAAGGCGTCCGGAGGTAGCAACATGGCGCGGGTGCTGATCACCGGCATGTCGGGTGCGGGCAAGACCACGCTGCTCGATGAGCTGCGTGCACGTGGCCACCACACGGTCGACACCGACTATGCCAGGTGGGTACGACCGGACGGCGATTGGGACGAGCCCCGCATGTCCCGGCTGCTGGACGCGCACCAGACTGTGGTCGTGTCGGGCACAGTGTCGAACCAGGGCAGGTTCTACGACCGCTTCGAACACGTGGTACTGCTCAGCGCGCCCCTGCCGGTGCTGCTCCAACGGGTTTCACAGCGCAGCGGCAATCCCTACGGCTCGACGGCCGAGCAGCGAGCCGAGATCGCCGGGTACATCGAGACCGTCGAGCCGTTGCTGCGCCGTAACGCCACCGTTGAACTCGACGGACGGCGCCCCATCGGCGAGTTGGCCGACGAGGTCGAAGCGCTGTTGCGCTGAGTCGCGCGCGTCCGCACAACCTGTCGCCGTCGGTCCATCCGCCCCGCCCTCGCGGCGCCCCGACTGCACTCACTGGATCGGGCCGATTGCGGATCAGAATGCGCCCACATGTCGCTGGTCGAGCTCGTCGAGACCTCGGATACATCACCCTGGCAAGGCGTTTCGACGAGCTCAACCAACGATCGTTGCGTTGATCAGCGTTCCTGAACCCGACCGGCCGCGGTCGGCTCGTTCGGCAGTTCCTGACGGCGCCTGCCGACAAACGTGCGTATTGGTTTGCGGCAGCGGCGCAATTCGCTCCCGCCGCGCCGAGATGACAGTTATGGCCTGTCACGACGGCCCGCATAACGCTCGTTTCTGCGCGTGGGGTTGCACAGGGGGCAGCGGCCGGCGCCATAACGCACGAATCGCCGCAAAGACCCCGGCCGGGCACGAACGAGACCCGCCCTGTGCGTCACCCCGAGCAGTCGGAACCGCTACACCCGCCACGCTGCGGGGGCGACCCACCCGGCGATGACAGACTCACCGGCTGACGGCCTCGCTCGGGCAGCCACACTCGCAGCCCACAAACCCTCCCCCACCACGGACCCCCACCGGCCTGCGAGACCTCCAAGCCACGCACGGCCCAGCGCGGCAGAGCGGACACGCCTGCCGTGGTCGCCACCGGAGGCGTCCCCACGACGCACCCATCGACCCGTCGCGGCGCTGGGCTGCCGAGATGGCGCCGAGTGCCACATCCCGGCGGCGGGCCGGCATTCGGGCGCAGCCTTGCACGCAGATCCGACTTGCATTGCTCTTTTGCTCAGTTGTAGCATAACTAGCGCATCGATCGAGGAGGCTGCACGATGAGCACCACCCTGCTGACCGCCGACGAGCTGTTCCAGCGCGTCGAACACGTGGTTCCGGCCGCCGAGTGGGCGACCATGGCCGACGACGTGAACGCCATCATGCGACTGAAGGCCGAGCGCAATGCGGTGATCCTGGCCCATAACTACATGCGGCCCGAGATCTTTCACGGCGTCGCCGACATCGTCGGCGACTCGCTCGCACTGGCCCGCGAGGCCACCACCGTCGAGGCCGACGTGATCGTGCTGGCCGGTGTGCATTTCATGGCCGAGACCGCCAAGCTGCTCAACCCGGCCAAGACCGTGCTGATCCCCGACCTGCGCTCGGGCTGTTCGCTGGCCGAGTCCATCACGGCCGCGGACGTCCGCGAGTTGCGCCGGCTACACCCGGGCGTTCCGGTGGTCACCTACGTCAACACCAGCGTCGCGGTGAAGGCCGAGAGTGACATCTGCTGCACCTCGGGTAATGCGGTGCGCATCATCGAGAGCCTGGGCGTGCCCGAGGTGATCATGATTCCCGACCAGTACCTGGCCGCGAATATCGCCCGGCAGACCGGCGTGAAGGTGATCACCCACCCGGGCGCCTGTGAGGTGCACGAGCGGTTCACCCCACTCGACATCCGCCAGGTGCGCGCCGACTACCCCGACGGCGTCACAGTGCTGGCCCACCCCGAGTGCCCGCCCGAGGTGGTCGACGAGGCGGACTACTCCGGCAGCACCGCGCAGATGATCAGGTTCGTGGCCGAGCACCGGCCCAACCGTGTGGCGCTGGTCACCGAATGCTCGATGAGCGACAACGTGGCGCAGCAGTACCCCGACGTCGAGTTCGTGCGGCCCTGCAATCTGTGCCCGCACATGAAGCGCAACACACTGGCGAAGATTCGGCATTCTCTGGCAACGATGACCCACCAGGTCACGATTGATGCCGGCGACGCCGAGCGCGCCCGGGCGGCGGTGGAGCGCATGCTCGCCGTAGAGGCACCGCCGAAATGACGGACGCGCGCGCCGAGGTCGTCGCCGACGGTCCTGTGATCGTCGGCGGGGGCCTCGCTGGGCTGTCCTGTGCCATCGAGTTGAGCCCGGCGCCCTGCATCGTGCTGTCGGCGGGCGCGGTGAGCACCGGCACCTCCACCGGCTGGGCCCAGGGCGGTGTGGCCGCTGCGGTCGGGCCCGACGACTCACCCGCCGAGCACACCGCCGACACCCTGGCCGCCGGGGCCGGCCTGTGCGACGAGGGGGTCGTCCGGGCCATCACCGAAGCCGGCCCGTCCGCCATCGAATGGTTGACCGAGCTGGGCACCCGCTGGGACCGCAACCCCGACGGCAGCCTCGAACTGGGTCTCGAGGGAGCCCACGGACGGCGCCGCATCGTGCATGCCGGCGGAGACGGCACCGGTGCCGAGCTGCTGCGCACAGTGGTCGACAAGGCCCGTACCCTGCCGTCGGTCTCGCTGTGGGACCACTCCCCCGCCACCCGAATCGTCACCGAGCAGGGCCGGGTGAGCGGCGTCGAGGTGAACACCCCGGAGGGCCCGGTGCTGCTGCGCAGTTCGACCGTGGTGCTCAGCACCGGCGGGATCGGCGGGCTGTTCAGTCACACCACCAACCCGCTCAGCTCACGGGGGCAGGGGCTGGCGCTGGCGTTCCGAGCCGGAGCCACCTTGCGCGATCTGGAGATGGTGCAGTTCCACCCCACCGCCCTGGAGGTCTCGATCGACCCGATGCCGCTGGTCAGCGAGGCCGTGCGCGGCGAGGGCGCGATCATCGTCAACGAACGCGGCGAGTGGGTGCTGGCCGACCCGCTGAGCGCACGCGACGTGGTGAGCCGAGCCGAATGGGCCCAGTTGCAGGCCGGTCACCAGGTGTTTCTCGACGCTCGCACCTCGCCCGGCGACCGGTTCGCCGCACTATTCCCGTCGATCAACGCCACCGCTGCCGCAGCCGGCCTCGACCCCACCCGCGACCTGCTGCCCATCAGGCCCGCCGCGCACTATCACATGGGCGGCGTGCTGGTTGATCTGGCCGGACGCAGCACCGTGCCCGGCCTATACGCGGCCGGCGAGGTGGCCTCGACCGGGCTGCACGGGGCCAATCGGCTGGCCTCCAACTCACTGCTCGAAGCCGTGGTCTGCGGACGCTGGGTGGGCCAGCACCTGAAGGCCGAACCGGGCATCGGCGCCGCCGTGCCGGATGTGCCCGGCCGGCACTGGGACGACCAGCGATGGCACCCCGCCGAACCGGCGATCGACGGGATTCGCGGCATCGTCAGCACCGGGGCCGGCGTGCTGCGCCACCACGACGGGCTGCAGCGGGCCCTGGACGAGTTGCGCCCGCACCTGGCCAACGACACCGGCCTGGTCGGCTTTCTGGTCGCGCGCGCCGCCCTCAGCCGCCTCGAATCGCGCGGCGCCCACACCCGCACCGACTTCGCCGGCCAGGTCGCGCCCCGGCACACGCTGCTGTCGCTGGCCGACCTGCCCGAGCTGGCCGAACTCGAAGGAGCCTGCACGTGAGAGCCCTGCCGCCCCTGGTGATCGAACCGATCGTGCGCGCCGCGCTGCTCGAAGACCTCGGCCGGGCCGGCGACGTCACCACCGACGCGATTATTCCCGCCGCCGCGACCACGACCGTCCAACTGGTCTCGCGCGAGCCCGGCGTGGTGGCCGGGCTGCCCCTGGCGGTGCTGGCCTGGCAGTTCGTCGACCCGGCGATCAGCATCGAGCAGCACCTGCCGGACGGCTCACGGGTCGAGCCCGGCAGTGTGATCGCCACGGCGACCGGCCCGGCCCGCGGGCTGCTCACCGGCGAACGGGTGGCGCTCAACTTTCTGGGCCACCTGTCGGGAGTGGCCACCGGCACCGCCACCATCGCCGACGCGATCGCCCACACCCACGCCAAGGTGGCCGACACCCGCAAGACCATCCCAGGCCTGCGCGCCCTGCAGAAGTACGCGGTGCGCTGCGGCGGCGGCGTCAACCACCGCTTCGGCCTCGACGACGCCGTGCTGATCAAGGACAACCACATCGCGGTCGCCGGCGGCGTCCGCAGGGCCGTCGAGGCGGCCCGGGCGCACGCCGGCCACCTGGTCAAGATCGAGGTCGAGGTCGACTCGCTGGCGATGCTTGCCGAACTGCTCGAAGTGGGCGCCGACGTGGTGTTGCTCGACAACTTCACCCCCGACCGGTTGCGCCAAGCGGTGGCGCTGGTCGACGGGGCGATGGTCACCGAGGCGTCCGGACGGATCACCCCCGAGACCGCGGTGCCGATCGCCGAGGCCGGGGTCGACCTGATCAGCGTCGGCTGGCTCACCCACAGCGCCCGGGTGCTCGATATCGGCCTGGATCACGTGTCAAGGCCCTGATCACTGTGCGCCTCCGCACCCGTCGGTAACCGATTCGCGGCAGACTACGTGCCGAGCCCGGTCACCGAGGAGGACAGCGATGAGCAGCACCAAGCCAGTGGGCAGACTCAGCGCGGGGGGTGACAGCCCCACGCTGAATGCCGCCGTTCGGGGCTTCGGAGAGTCATGGATCGGCGGCCACGACTGGATCGCCGCCGCCCGCAAGGCCGTACCCGGGCTCGGGGGACTGGCAGGGTGAACGACATCAGCCGCTACCTGGCAGGAGTATTCGAGCTGATCGGACGGGCCTACCGACTCGACCCGGTGGCCCTGGCCTGGGTGCGCGAGCAGCCTTTCGCCATCTGGCTCGCGATCGGGGTGGCGCTGCTGGCCAGCATTTCGGTGATGTGCGGGCAGGCCGTGGTGCTGCTGGTGAACCGGATGTCCGGCTGGAAGTTCGCGGTCGGGCTGCTGGTCAGCGGCACCTGGCTGGTGCTGTTGCACGTGGTCGAGTCGGTGGTGCTGTGGGAGCTGGGCAACCTGTTCAGCAAGAACGGCGTCGACTACGTGACCGTGCTCAGCGGGGTGCTGGTGTCGATGGCGCCGCAGATCTGGGGCTTCTTGGCGCTGATGCCCTACCTGGGCACGGCGATCAGCCGGTTTCTGTCGGCCTGGAGCGCGGTGGTGCTGTGGGCTGTGACGGCCGGCACCTTCGAAGTGGGCCGCTGGCCGGCCCTGGGGCTGGTGGCCGCCTCGTGGCTGGTGATGCATCTGCTGTCGATGGTGGCCGCGCCATGGATTTCGGCGGGGCTGTCGACGCTGTTCGAGAAGATCACCGGACGCCCCTTCTGGGTCTCGGGCGTCGACGTGCTGAACGGCCGTCCGCTGATCACCGAGGAGGTGCGGGCATGATCATCACCGACCTGCTGGTACTGATCGGCGCTCTCGCCGTCGTGGGCCTGCTGCTGGCACCCCTGGAGTCGCTGCACTGGTGGGCGACCCGCGGCGTCGAAGAGGTCGATCTCGGCCCGGCTGCCACCCCACTCGAGCTCGCGGCGGCCGACACGGACGAACCGGCGCACAAATTCGTGGTGTACCTGTCGGGCATCGGCGCCATCGGCGCCCGGGACGTACCCCAGGAGGAGGTGCCGTTCATCGCCGACCTGCGCCGGCGACTGCCCGGCTACCGGGTGATCGACGACGTATTTCCCTATTCCGTCGACAACCGGTCGCTGACCGGTGAGCGGTTGCTGGGCTGGCTGTGGCGGCGGCTCGAACAGGCCCGGTTGAAGAACCCCAACTCGCTGCTCGGCGTGCTGATCAACATTCGCAACCTGATGCAGTTGTTCGTCTGCGCCGACCGGCGCTACGGCCCGACCTACAACATGGGCATGGCCAAAGAGATCCATCGTGCACTGGTGAAGCACGGCCACACCCCTGGCAACCCCGACGAGGTGGTGCTGCTGGGCTGGAGCGGCGGCGGCCAGATCGCGCTGGGGGCGATCTGGTACCTGCACGCCATGGGGCTGCGCTGCTCGCTGGTGTCTCTGGGCGGCATGCTGAGCGACGACATCGCGCTGGCCCGCACCGAGCACCTGTGGCACCTGTACGGGTCGAAGGACTTTCTGCAAGCGTCCGGCACGTTGCTGTTCGCCGGTCGCTGGCCGATCGCGAAGGCGTCGCCGTGGAACGAGGCGCTGCGCGACGAGAAGATCAGCTTCATCGAATTGGGCCCGTACAACCACAACGTGAAGCAGCACTACTTCGACTACGATTCGACGCTGCCGGACGGCCGCAGCTACGCCGGCAAGGTGATCGACACCATCGCAGAGGTGCTCGAACCGCAGCGGTAGCACGGCCAGGTCATCGCAGCCGGTTCGACTCGACCCTGAGGTCGCGGCGACCCCTGCACTGGGCTTGGGCGGCTAGTAGTGTGTCGTGTCTAAATATTTGGGTATAGGTGTCGGAGTTTGATGCGGGCGTCGTTTGTCGTGAACTGCCAGTCGACTTGCCGTTGGTCGTCGTTGGTCGCTTTCTGCCAGGCGGCGAGTTCGGCGTTGAGGACGTCGAGGTCGTCGATGCGGCGGGTGAGGCATTGCCGGCTGAGGGCGGACAGCTCGATCTCGGCGATGTTGAGCCAGGAGCCGTGCTTGGGTGTGTAGTGGATCTCGAGCCGTTCGGCGAGAGCGCGGGCCTTCGCGGGCTCGAACGCCTCGTAGAGCGAGCCGAGGGTATGGGTGTTGAGGTTGTCCATGACGAGGACGACGCGTTTGGCGTCGGGGTAGTCCATGGTCAGCAGCCGGTCCACGCCCGCGGCCCAGTCGATCCGGGTCCGCCGCGGCTTCGCGTCGACGTGGCGGTGTCCGGCGAGCGGCTCGACCCAGACGAAGATCGAGCAGGTGCCGTGACGGACGTACTCCGAGTCCTCTTTGAGATCGTGGCCGGGGCGCGCCGGGATCGGGTCACGAGCGTGGCCGAGCAGCTGGTACGGCTTCTCGTCCATGCACACCACCGGCACTGCCGGGTCGAAGGGCCGGTGGTAGACCTCCAGAACATCCTCCATCCGCGCCACGAACTCGGCGTTGGCTTTCGGCGGGATCGTCCAGCACTTCTTTAAGTGAGGACGAAGCCCCCCTTTTTCAGGGCCCGCCCAATCGTGGAGTGATCCAGAGGCGGCAGCCCGTCGGTAAGGGCCACGTGTTTCTCCAGCAGCCGCAACGACCACCGGTCGAACCCCTCCGGCGGTCTCGTGCACGCCAGCGCGATCACCCGCGCCTCGACATCCCCGGTCACCTTCGGTGGCACCGGCGGCGTGACCCGTTTGCGGCGGCGAATCACCTCATCGGCATCCCCACCGGACTCGACGAACCGCTTCGCGATCAGATACACCGTCTGTTCGGACACCCCGACACGCTCCGCGACAACCCGCCGACCCGGCACGACCCTCGCGTTCTCATCCAGCTCAAGCAGAACCCTCGCCCGCGCAATCATCCGCGCCGGATGCGTCCCCCGCGACACGACCCTCGTCAGCTTCACACGATCCTCAGCCGTCAACGCGACGACATGATCCTTCAGCCTGGGCACGATACGACTCCTCCCGATCAAGCATCAATCAGGACAAGCCAATCCCACCCATTACCAAACTATTAGGAGCGACACTCCACTAGGGAAGTCCTGATCGATGCGCCCACCGCTGGTTGAGTGAGGTCGAAACCCCTCGTGAGCGCACTCCGTTCGAGGTCTCGACAAGCTCGACCAGCGAAAACTCAGCGGTCCCCTCGCTCTGCCACGAGCGCGGTGCTTGACCAACTCGAGCGCCATGGGGGGCTGGTGGCCGTTCAGCGAGGCAACGACCTGGGCGGGGAGCCAGCGATGATGGCGATCACCCTTCGTCCTGATCGCCGTGTCGCGCAGCCGAGCCAAACCGAGCACCACTCGCGCCGATCACCGCCACGATCGCGTCGGCGCACGCGCCGACGCCCAGGTTGCCGCTGTTCAGGCACAGGTCGTAGCCGCGGTGGTCGCCGAAGTGGGTGCCGGTGAAGTACTGCTGGTAGCGGCTGCGGGTCTTGTCCATGCGAACGATGTACTTCTCGGCGTCCTTGGCGGGCACCCCGTCGACCTCGACCGCGCGGGCGATCTTGGCGCGGGAGTCGGTGCTGTAGACGAACACCGAGAGCAGCGGCAGCTTGGCCTCGCGCAGAATCGAGTCGGCGCAGCGTCCGATGAACACCCCCGGTGCGGTCTTAGCCGCCTCGGTGATCACCTCGGCGATCACCGCGAACACCCGGTAGGGCATCGCCGCGAACTCGGGGTCGCTGAACCCGGGGAACGACACGTTGAGGTACTGCCCCGCCGCGAGCCGTTCGTCGAATGCCTCAAGTTGGTTGGCCGGCACGCCGCGCCTGGCTGCGGCGTCGGCCAGAATGCGGGTGTCGTAGAAGCCCAGGCCGGTGCGTTCACTGATCAGTCGGCCGACCTCGCGGCCGCCGCTGCCGAACTCGCGATTGATCACGATCGATCGGTTCATGCTGCCCCCTTGCGATCTCCATGAGCCGCGCTCGTGGCTGTGCCGACAACGTTACGCCGAGCGGCCCGCGCCCGCAGGGCCGATGCTGGAAGGAGCGGCCCTGCGGCTTGGTGCGGCGTTGCGGCTCGGTGCGGCGTTGCGGCTCGGTGCGGCGTTGCAGCCGAAACTCGGTCGGCTGCCTGCGGGGCACGATTGCGTCCCCCGAGCCGCACGCGATAATCAACCTGCACCCCGCGCGCACCGGGCGGGTGACCGTGCGCCGAGGGGTACAGATGAAGACGTTCGCGACCGAACAGGCGATCTACGGCGTGGTTCTGGTCGCCGGCCTGCTGGTGGTAACCGCCGACAAGGCCGATGCGTTCTGGGACGTCTTCGTGAAGGTCCTCATCACCGTGTTGATCTTCTGGGCGGTGCACGTCTACGCCGGCACGATCGCCCATCTCGGCGACGCTCTGGACGCCGGCGTCCCCCCGATGGCCCGCATCTCGAAGGCCGTTCACGTGGCCGTCGAGCACTCCTGGGGAATGCTGCTGGCGGTCGTCCCGCCGTTGCTCGTTCTGGTGATCGGCCACCCGTGGTTTCTCGACGACACCGGAGCTGTCTGGGTCGCGTTGTGGCTGTGCGTCGCGCTGCTGGGCGTACTCGGTTACGGCAAGGTGGCCGTCTGGACCACCGACCAGCGAGCCCGCCTGCTCGGCGGCGCGGCCACCGGCGCGCTCGGACTGCTGATGGTGTCGTTGAAGGCGCTGGTGCACTGATCGGACGGGCCGCGTCGGCCCGGTGGTGACGCACTGCCCACTTCGCGGCGATCAGCATCGATCCGCCGAGCGTACGACCGACCCCGGCCAGACAGCCGGATCGTTCACTTCGACCATGTGTCAGCTATAGTCGACACATGGTCGAGATCCTGACAACACAGGAGGACGACGATGACAACGAGGGCTGACAAGTACACCCGCTTCGACGCGGCCGACTACCTCGACGGCATCGACGACGCGGCCACCTACCTCCAGATCGCCCTGGATGAATCCGGGGACGACCCGACCGCGGTTCCCCGCGCGCTCGGCGTGATCGCCCGCTCCCGCAACATGAGCGAACTCGCCCGCCGCGTCGGCATGAGCCGCGATGGCCTCTACAAAGCCCTCTCCGCCGAAGGTAACCCCACCTGGACCACCGTCCTCAAAGTCACCAACGCTCTCGGACTACGGCTCACCCTGCACGAGGTGGCCTGACGGGGAAGGTCGCTGCCCGACCCGTCAGAGCACTCCGCTTGAGGTCTCGACAAGCTCGACCAGCGGAAATCAGCACTCCCCAGAGTTACTCACCCTGCTGAGCTCACCGTAGCCGCTCGCCGCGCCCATCGAACCGGTGGCTCCCGAGAACCACGAATCGGCTCCACGCGTCGTCGTACGCCTGGGCGACAAGGCTCAGGAAACGAACAAACCTTCACCGGTTGGTGAAGGTTTGAATACTGCAATTGTGGTGCGCGAGAGAGGAGTTGAACCTCCACGTCCTTTCGGACACACGGACCTGAACCGTGCGCGTCTGCCATTCCGCCACTCGCGCTCGCCGCCCGAGAGCGACCCGCAGAACATTACCACAGGCATGACGGGCTCTTACCCACGAGGGTGGAGCCCCACACCCGCCCGCCCAGCCTCAAGACGGGGTCCAGACCCTACGTCCGCCGATCACCCTCCTCTCTGAGGGTTCCACTACGCTGGGCCGCATGGGAGTCTTCGATCGCGTCGAGAAGAAACTTGAGGGCGCCGTCAACGGCGTTTTCGCGCGCGCGTTCAAGGGCGATGTCCAGCCGGTTGAGATCACCGCCAGGTTGCAGCGCGAGCTCGACGCCGAGGCCAAGCTGCTCAACCGTGACCGCAAGCTGGTGCCCAACGACTTCACCGTCCAGTTGTCGAAGCACGACCACGACCGGCTCGCACCGTACTCGAAGATGCTCAACTCCGAGGTCATTCCGCAGCTTCGCGACTACGCCGCCGACAAGGGTTACATCTTCAACGGGCCGGTCACCATCGACTACGAACTCGACGCCGAGCTGCCCACCGGACGGTTCACCGTCAGCAGCGCGGCCGTCGCCGGGGTGGACGGCGCCGACGCCTCGACCAGCCAGGTGCGCCGGGCCAGCCTGGTGATCGAAGTCAACGGCATTCGGCACCCGCTCAACCCGCCCGGCGTCGTGCTCGGACGCGGCACCGAGGCCGACCTGCGAATCAACGATCCCGGCATTTCGCGCCGGCACGCCCGCATCGACGTGCAGGGCCCCGAGGGCGACCGGCAGATCACCATCGAAGACCTGGGCTCCACCAACGGCATCGTGATCAACGGCCAACGGGTGCGGCACGCCACCCTCAGTGCGGGCAGCCGCTTCGAAATCGGCTCCACCCGCATCGCGATCACCTCACCGGGCGCCGATGTCTGATCTCGTCGTCCTCGCGCTGAAGCTGCTGTTCCTGGCACTTCTGTGGCTGTTCGTGCTGTTCGTGGGCAATGTGATTCGCACCGACATGTTCGGGCGCAAGCTCGCCACCAACGAGGTGGGCGAACTGCAGCCGGTGGCCGAGCTACGCAAGCAGAAGAAGCCGCGCGGTCGTGCTGCCAGGGCGCTGCCCACCAAATTGCGGGTGAGCAAGGGCAAACAGGAGGGGCTCACCCTGCCGCTGGGCGACGGCATCAAGATCGGACGCGCCGCCGACTGCCAGTTGGTACTCGACGACGACTACGTGTCGACCCGGCACGCGCAAATCGTCCGCACCGAGGACGGCTACGTGGTCGAAGACCTGGGCTCGACCAACGGCACCTACGTGAACAACGAGCGAGTGACGTCCGCCACCCCCTTCAGCACCACCGACACCCTGCGCATCGGCCGCACCCTGATGGTGGTGGAGAAGTAGTCATGCCGCTCAGCTTCCGCTACGTCGCCCGCACCGAGGTGGGCCTGGTACGCAAGAACAACCAGGATTCTGCCTACGTCTCGCCCACCATGCTGATGGTCGCCGACGGCATGGGCGGCGCGGCCGCCGGCGACCTGGCCTCGGCGGTGGCGATCAACGAACTGCGCGAGACCGACGCCGACTTCACCGGCACAGACATGCTCGAGGTGGCGGCGGGGGCCATCGCCCGGGCCAACGAGCGCATTCGCTCACTGGTCTCGCTCGACTCGTCGCTGGACGGCATGGGCACCACCGTCTGCGGGCTGCTGTTCGACGGCGAACGGCTCGCCGTGGCCAACATCGGCGACTCCCGCGGCTACCGGCTGCGCGACGGCGCGTTCGAACGCATCACCCGTGACCACTCCTGGGTGCAGACCCTGGTCGACGACGGACGCATCACCGAGGCCGAGGCGCTGGTGCACCCGCACCGCTCGCTGATCCTCAAGGTGCTCAACGGCCAGCCCAACCACGTACCCGATCTCGAACTGACCGACGTGCGCGTCGGCGATCGCTACCTGCTCTGCTCCGACGGTCTGTGCGGCCTGGTCACCGACACGGCGATCGAAGCGGTGATCGGCGGCTCCGATCCCGAGCAGGTGGTCGACGAACTGGTGCGCATCGCCTACGCCGAGGGTGGCCTCGACAACATCACGATCGTCCTGGCCGACGTGGTCGAGAACGGCCCGGCCGGCGAGACCCAGGTGCTGGGTGCGGCGGCCGAACTCGACATCGACCTGCCCGCGCCCCAGACCGAAGACACCCGTCCGTTGCCCACCGGCGACCCGGGCCCCGGCCCGAACGCTCGCGAACTGGCCGAACTGGAGCGCTACCAACCCACCACCAAGGGCCGCTCCGCCGCCTGGCTGAAGGTCACGCTGGCCATCGTGCTGCCGGTGCTGGTGATCGGCGGCGGGCTGTTCGGCTGGTACGGCTACGTGCAGACCAAGTACTACGTGGGCGACAATGACGACCTGGTCACGGTGTTCCGCGGCCTGCCCGACACGGTGCTCGGCATTCGGCTGAGCAGCGCCATTGAGGTGCACAACACCAAGGTCAGCGACCTGCCGCTGTTCTATCAAGAGAAGGTGCGCAAGGCGATCGTGGTGCCCGACCTGCAAACGGCCGCCAGCACCACCGAAGAGCTGAGGCTGATCGCCCAGCGCTGCATCGCGCAGCGCGAAGAACGCGCCAGGGCCACCACCACGCCAACCCCGACTGACACCGAGACGACCACCACGAGCCCGTCCGGTTCACCGAGGCCGAGCCCGACCACATCGGCCAGCCAGACGCCGACGCCCACCTCGACCCCCAGTGCTGACACCCCCAAGGCGCCTGAGGACTGTTGACCATGAGCGAAGTCGTCGTCTTCCGCAAACGGCGCGGGGTCGAACTGGTGATGCTCATTCTCGCGATGGGCTTGGCCGTCGGCGCCTTCGTGCTGACGGCGCTGAACCTGCACGGCGACCTGCCTGACCACTGGTGGTGGGGCGCGAGCGCCTACCTGGGCATCGGGCTGCTCGCCCACCTGGTGATTCGCTGGCGCATTCCCTATGCCGACCCCCTGCTGTTCCCCCTGGTCTACCTGCTCAACGGGCTGGGCATCGCGATGATCTACCGGCTCGACCAGGGCACCCGCCCGGTGATGCATTCGGCCGAACTGCAGCTCACCTGGCTGGCCATCTCGATGGCGGTGTTCGCCGTGGTGCTGTTCGTGCTGCGCGACCACGCCGTGCTGCAGCGGTTCCCCTACCTGACCTTCTTGGTCGGCCTGCTGATTCTGATGATGCCGTTGCTGCCGGTGATCGGCTACGAGAACCACGGCGCGCAGATCTGGATCAAGATCGGCAGTTACAGCTTTCAGCCCGCCGAACTGGCCAAGATCGTGCTGGCCGTCGCCTTCGCGTCCTACCTGGTCGAGAAGAAGGACGTGCTCGCGCTGGCCGGCGCGCGAGTGGCCGGCATCGACCTGCCCCGGCCGCGTGACCTGGGGCCGATCACCATCATGTGGCTGGCCAGCCTGGCGGTGCTGATCTACCAGAAGGATCTGGGCACGTCGCTGCTGTTCTTCGGCCTGTTCGTGATGATGCTGTACGTGGCCACCGAACGTCCGAGCTGGCCGATTCTGGGCACCGTGCTGTTTGTGGGCGGAGCGTTTCTGGGCTGGCGCTACTACGGCCACGTGCAGACCCGGGTGTCGGCCTGGCTCGACCCCTTCGCCCAGTGGGACCAGAACTACCAGATCATTCAGGGCCAGTTCGGCATGGCCTGGGGCGGCCTGTTCGGCACCGGCTGGGGGCTGGGCCGGCCGAACCTGACGCCGCTGGCCAAGAACGACTTCATCGCGGCCGCGCTGGGCGAAGAGCTGGGCGTTGCGGGCCTGATGGCGATCATCGTGCTGTACGGGGTGATCGTCATGCGTGGCCTGCGCACCGCGCTCACCGCCCGCGACCCGTTCAGCAAGCTGCTCGCCGCCGGTCTGTCGTTCGTCTTCGCACTGCAGGTGTTCGCGATCATCGGCGGCGTCACCCGGTTGCTGCCGCTGACCGGCCTGACCACGCCGTTCGTCAGCCAGGGCGGGTCGTCGCTGGTGGCCAACTACGCCATGCTGGCCCTGCTGATGGTGGTCACCCACCGGGTGCGCATGCCGCAGGCCCAGGCGGCAGAGCCGTTGCAGTCGCTGGCGCACGACACCACGCAGGTGCTGGCGGTGCCGTCACGACCGAACGCCGCCGAGCCTCGTCCGGCACCCACCCCCGGCCAAAGCTTGGGTGGTGCGGACGAACGGACGCAGCCGATCCCCGCCGGCACCGGCCCGTCCGGCTCCCCGGACGCCGAACCCACCCAGGCCATCATCGCCGGCACTCCGGACGCCGAACCGAACCCCGACGACACCGCGCCACAGGGGAGGCTGCCATGAACCGTCCGATTCGCCGGGTGGCGCTGGTGGCGATGCTGATGACGCTGGCGCTGCTGGTCAACGTGTGCGTGAGCTACCTGGTGCGCCAGGAATCGCTCAACGCCAACCCGCAGAACCGCCGGGTCACCGACGCGGCATTCGCCCAAGACCGTGGGGCGATCCTGGTGGGCAACACCGCGATCGCCGAGACGGTGGCCAGCAAGGACCAGTTCAAATTTCAGCGCCGCTACCCCCAAGGCGACCTGTACGCGGGGGTGACGGGCTTCTTCAGCTACAACTACGGGTCGTCCGAACTTGAGCAAAGCTACGGATCGCAACTCTCGGGCAACGACGACTCACAGTTCGTCAACCGGCTGATCGACCTGGCCACGGGCGCCACGCCCAGCGGCGCGAGCGTGCAGACCACCCTCAACGCCAAGGCCCAGCAGGCGGCCGCCGACGCGCTGGGCTCACAGAAGGGCGCCGTGGTCGCGCTCAACCCCAGCACCGGCGCGATCCTGGCCATGGTCACCTCACCCACCTTCGACCCCAACGACCTGGCCACCCACACTCTCACCGACGCCACCGCCGCCTGGAACAAGTTGACCGGCGACACCAAGAACCGTCCGATGGCCAACCGGGCGGTGCGCGAGATCTTTCCCCCGGGTTCGACCTTCAAGGTGATCGTGTCGGCGGCGGCCCTCGAGGCCGGCTACGAACCCGACAGCGTGCTGAACACATCGTCGTACAAGCTGCCCGGCACCACCACCACGATCGGCACCACCTGCGGCGACAGCCAGACCCTGAAACGTGCCCTCGAGCTCAGTTGCAACTCGGCCTTCGCCCGGCTGGGCGTCAAGCTGGGCGCGGACGCCCTGCGCGAACAGGCCGAAAAGTTCGGCTTCGGCACCAAGCCGCTGGCCGACATCACTTCGGTGGCCAGCCGGTTCCCCGACGAGATCGACGTGCCGCAGACCGGCCTGGCCTCGATCGGCGGCTACGACGTGGCCGCGACACCGCTGCAGATGGCGATGGTCGCTGCCGCGGTGCGCAACGACGGCGTCGTGATGCAGCCCTACCTGGTCGAGTCGGTGCGCTCCGACGATCTGCAACTACTCAGCCAGACCCGTCCGTCGCAGCTCAGCCTGGCCACCAGCTCGGCCAATGCCGCCAAGCTGCGCCAGATGATGGTCGGAGTGGTCGAGAACGGCACCGGCTGGCGCGCCCAGGTCTCGGGCGTGACGGTGGGCGGCAAGACCGGAACGGCGAACTCCGACAATGTGCGCACCCCCTACGCCTGGTTCATCGCCTGGGCGGACGACCCAGAAGTGGCGATCTGCGTGTTCGTGCAAGACGCCGAAATGCCCAACACCGACGTCGCGGGCGGACGGGTGGCGGCACCGATCGCCAAGGCCGTGATCGAGGCCCTGCGATGACCCCCGGGTGCCAGGGTCGGCAACAATGGACCCCGACCGACGAGAAGAGGACGCACTGATGGTCGACGAACCGAGGGTGCTCGGGGGGCGCTACGAGTTGGGCAGCCCATTGGGCCGGGGCGGCATGGCCGAGGTGCGCCGCGCCCGCGACACTCGCCTGGGTCGCCAGGTGGCGGTCAAGCTGCTGCGCGTCGACCTGGCCGGCGACCCAACCTTTCAGGCCCGGTTCCGCCGCGAGGCGCAAGCCTCGGCGGGGCTCAACCACCCCAACATCGTCGCCGTCTATGACACCGGCGAAGAGATCGACCCCGCCTCGGGAGTCTCGATTCCCTACATCGTGATGGAGCTGGTCGAGGGCCACACGCTGCGTGAGCTATTGCGCGACGGACGCAAGATTCTACCCGACCGCGCCCTGGAGTTCAGCGCCGGCGTGCTGGACGCCCTGGCCTACTCCCACCGGGCCGGCATCGTGCACCGCGACATCAAACCGGCCAACGTCATGCTGACCAGCGCGGGCCGGGTGAAGGTGATGGACTTCGGCATCGCCCGGGCCGTGGCAGACACCTCGGCAACCATGACCCAGACCGCGGCAGTGATCGGCACCGCCCAGTATCTGTCGCCCGAACAGGCGCGCGGCGAGACCGTCGATTCGCGCAGCGACATCTATTCGGCGGGCTGCCTGCTGTACGAGCTGCTGGTCGGCCAGCCGCCGTTCCGCGGTGACTCACCGGTGTCGGTGGCCTACCAGCACGTCCGCGAGACGCCGGTGCCGCCCAGTCAGCTCGACCCGCTGGTCACCTCGAGCATGGACGCCATCGTGCTCAAGGCTCTGGCCAAGAACCCCGCCGACCGTTACCAGACGGCGTCCGACATGCGCGACGACATCAACCGGCTGCTCGCCGGGCATGCGGTCAAGGCCGCGGCTCCTACCGCACTGCTGGCGGCCTCGGCCGCGGACCCCACCCGGGTGCTGCCGTCCGCCGTCGAACCGTCGCCGGTGAGCGCGGCGTCGGCGCCCGACACCCAGACGATTGCGCAGCGCGCCGTCGAAGAGCCGCGGCGCAAGGGCGCCTGGGTCTGGGGCATCGTGGCGTTCCTGGTGGTGCTCGGCCTCGGCTACGGCACCTTCCTGTTCTTCAATCCGGACGCCCGCACCGAGACCATCGCGGTGCCTGCGGTCACCGATCAGCGCAGCGAGGTTGCCCAGCAGACCCTGCGTGACAACAAGCTCTCGGTCGTGGTGCAGCAGGTGGTCGGTCTCGACGACGGCACGGTCGGCCGGGTGATCAGCCAAGATCCGCTGGCCGGGGTCAAGGTGCCGGTGAACTCGACGGTGACCATTCAGGTGAACATCGGGCCCAAGAAGGCCACCATTCCCAGAGATCTGGTCGGCAAGTCGCTCAGCGACGCCAAATCGGCACTCGAGAAGCTGGGCTTCACCAACGTCACCGCTGAGGTCGACTCGGGCAGCACGGCCACGCCGAACACCGTGCTCAACGTGACGCCGTCCGGGGGCGCCACGGTCACGCTGGACGCCCCGATCACCATCACCTACGCGCCCGGCACCGGCACGGTGCCCAACTTCTACAGTCTGACCAAGGCAGCAGCACAGGCCCAGGCCGACCGCATGGGGTTCGAGGTCACGTTCACCGAAGCCGAGACCACCGAGCAACCGGCCGGGCGGGTGTTCCAGCAGAATCCCGCAGCGGGCGAAGAAATCAAACGCAGCCAGAAGATCAAGCTCACCCTCGCCAAGACACCCCCCACGCCGACGCCGACCCCGACGCACACCGAATCGGCCGAGCCCGATCCCGATCCGACAACCAGCGGGTAGCGTTCAGCGCAGCGACATCAGGGGCGTGAGCCCCTTCGCGCGGGCGGGGGCGGCGGCGTCCCCGCACTCGGCCAGCCAGTTGGCGAGCATCTGGTACCCGCCCTGCGTGAGCACCGACTCGGGGTGAAACTGCACCGATTCGACCGGCAGGCTGCGGTGCCGCACCGCCATGATCACGCCCGACTCGGTCTGCGCCGTCACCGTGAGTTCGTCGGGCACGGTGGCCGGGTCGAGGGCCAGCGAGTGGTAGCGGGTGGTGGTCAGCGGGCTGGGCAGCCCGGCGAACACCCCGGTGCCGTCGTGGAACACCTCGGAGGTCTTGCCGTGCAGCAACTCCGGTGCCCGGTTCACCACTCCCCCGTAGGCCACCGCCATCGATTGCAGCCCCAGGCAGACGCCGAAGATCGGCAGCCGTCCACCGTGGCTCTTCACCACGTCGACGCACACCCCGGCCGCCTCGGGCGTGCCCGGCCCGGGTGAGAGCAGCACGCCGTCGTAGCCGTCGGACCAGTCGTCCTGCCCGAACCGGTCGTCGTCGTTGCGCCACACCTCAACCTCGGCACCCAACTGGGCCAGGTACTGCACCAGGTTGTAGACGAACGAGTCGTAGTTGTCGATCACCAGAATGCGGGCCATGGGTGACATTGTCGCGCATCGGCGCGGTGCTCAGCCGATGCGTCTGGCTTCAATATCGAGACTGCCACGGTAGGCGGGCAGCGTGACGTCGGCCTCACGGCGCTGGCTGAAGCCGAGGCCGTAGGCGTCGACGTACTGCCGGTAGATCTTCATCGCCGGCGAATCGGCCAGCGCCTGCTCCAGCCGGTTCTGGTCGCCGATCGCGACGATCTCGTATGGGGGCGCGTACGGCACCCCGTGCAGCACCACCGAGTTACCCACGCACTTCACCCCGGTGCGCGAGGTGACCCGCTGGCCCTGAATGGTCATCGCCTCGGCGCCGCCCGACCACAGCGCGTTGACCACGGCCTGAATGTCCTGCTGGTGCACCACGAGCAGTTCGGGGCTCACCCCGGCGGGGTGCACGCCGGACGGAGCGTCGTCGATCACCACCGCAACGGCCGGCCCGCGCACCCGGGTCTGGCCGGCTACGGCGGCGGCGTCGGTCATGGTCTGCTCGGGAATGCTGCCGGCGTCGGCCTTGGCCAGGGCGTCGACATCAAAGCGCAGGCCGGCGACCCGCTCGGTCAACTCGGCATTGCGCTTCGACTCGGTGGCGACCAGGCCGACCAGGTCGGTGTTGCGGTTGGGTCGCAGGTCGGTGCCACCGGCATTGATGGCGCTGGTGGCGATCATGAAGCCGGCGAACAGGCAAACCAGCACGCTGACCAGCCGGCGGGTAACCCTGATCTCGGTGGAGCGGCTCGCGGCGCGACGCAGGCGTGACCAGGCCCGCACCCATCGTCGCCTCACATCAGGCAGTGTAGGCAACGACCGGTAGAGTGGTGGTCATGCCGGAGTCCAGAACGCGCAAGCAGGCCGCTGATAAGAAGAAGCAGGCGTCCGCCGAGGCGGCGGCCGAGGCACGCGCAGAGCGCAAACGCCGCGTCGCAGCGCCGGGCAGCCGGCGCTGGGTACCACCGACGTTCATCACCGTCGGCCTACTGGGCGTGCTCTGGCTTGTGGTCTACTACATCGCCGGGCACCTGATCCCGTTCATGAGCGACCTGGGTGGCTGGAACGTGTTGATCGGCATGGGCTGCATGGCGGCCGCCTTCGCCATCGCGACGTTGTGGAAGTGACTGCCGGCTTCGCCCGCTAGCGACGTGCTGATTCTTCGCTGGTCGAGCGTGTCGATACCTCGCTTTTAGTTGCTCTCACTAGGGGTTTCGACAAGCTCAACCAGAGGTGGTTGATTTCATCGAACCCCTTGCCACCGTGACACATCCAGGGTCTCGACGCGCGCAACCAACGGAAAATCAACGCTTCCCTGGCCGACACTCGGCCCGGCCGCGCGAACCTGTCCGAGCTGGCACCTACGGTGTAGTGGTGACCTCCATACGACCTCGACGTCCGGGCCGCCGGCTGCGCTCGTTTGGTGCCGCGGCCCTGGCCATCGCCCTGTCGGTGTCCCTGGCGGCTTGTGCCGGAAGCGACACCATCGTGACCGGCAGCCGCCCCACCCCGGGCCAACCCCCGGGCACCACGCTCACCCGGCGGGCGGCGCTCGCGCTGAGCGCGCTGCCGGGCTACCAGGCACCGCGGGCGCTGGGCGACGCGACGTTCGGACGGGCCTTGCTGGGCGCGTCCGGCGACATCACCTGGACGGTCTACAACTCCCAGAACAACCCGGTGGAGAACGTCGACCGCACACGAAAGGTGGCCTGGGGATCGGGCAGCGAGTACACCGACGTTCCCGGAGTGCTCACCTTTCGCGGCAACAACGCCCGCTCGGCCCCCACCTACGGCACGGCGCAGATCACCGAGAAGAAGCTGTCGATCGAGTGGACCCACGACATCGGGGCGGTCAGCGCCGATGGGTCGTATTTTCCCGGCGCGGGCTGGACCGGCCAGCCGCTGCTGGTGAAGTGGCCCAGCGACACCAAGCAGGCGATGAAGCTGTCTGCCGCGAACGTGGCCGACGACAACTTCGTCGAGGTGATCTACCCGGTGTTCGACGGCTCGGTCTATCGGCTCAGCCTGGCCGACGGGTCAGTGACGCGGCCCAAGATCGAGGGCAAGTGGGGGTTCAAGGGCACCGGCTCGATCGACCCGCGCGGCTACCCGCTGCTGTACGCCGGGCAGGGGCTCAACGAGAACGGCAGCGACAAAGGGCCCTGGAACTACCACATCTTCGATCTGATCAAGAACAAGGAGGTCGCAACGATCAGCGGCACCGACGAGGTGTCGCACCGGCAAGACCCCGTCGGCTGGGGGGCGTTCGACTCTTCGGCGCTGGTCGACCGCAAATCTGACACCCTGATCGAGCCGGGCGAGAACGGCATCGTCTACCAGGCCAAGCTCAACGCCAGTTTCGACGCCAAGGCGGGCACGGTGTCGGTGAACCCCACGCTCACCAAGATGACCTACCGTACGCCGCTCAGCCGGCAGTACGGCATCGAAAGTTCGGCGGCGGCCTGGAAGAACCTGATGTGGGCCACCGACAACGACGGGCTCATGGTGTGCTGGGATGCCCGCACGCTCGAGATCGTCTGGGCGCGCGCGCTGGGCGACAACTCCGACTCCACCCCGGTGCTCGACGACTCCACCGGCCACCCCTACCTCTACACCGGCAACTCCGTGGGCTGGCGCGGGTCGGAGCGCCGCGACCAGGTGGCCAACCTGCGCAAGATCGACGGGCTGACCGGCGACATCGTGTGGCAGTACGACCTGCCCGCCTACTACGACTTTCACGTCAAGGGCGGCCTGCTCTCCACCCCGCTGCTGGGCCAGGGCGAGGTGAGCGATCTGGTGTTCTTCAACGTGGGCAAGACCACCGCACCCTCAGAGGGCACGCTGGTGGCGCTCGACCAGCGCACCGGCCAGGTGGCCTGGTCACGCGATGTCGCGCACTACTCGTGGAGTTCACCGGTGCTGATCCACGGTGCCGACGGTCACGAGTACGGGGTGTTCGGCGACTCGGCCGGGCTGCTGCACCTGTTCGACCCCAACACCGGACGCGACTACACCACGATCTCGCTCGGGGCGAACGTCGAGGCGTCGGTGGCGGCCTACGACAACATGATCGTGGTGGCCAGCTACGACCAGAAGATCTTCGGCATCCGGGTGAGTTGAGGTGAACAGCATGGCTCAAGGCGTCGCCTGCGTTCTGGCACTGGTGGTCACCGCAGGGGTTCTGCTGTGGTCGCAGCGGCGGCCGGGGGATCGTCCGAGCGCCGCGTCGGGCCTGGCCCTGCTGCTCGGTGCGGCGGCCGGCGGGCTCGCCCTGTGGGGGCTGGGGGCCGCCACCAATCTCGTGGTGATCGTGCTGGTGCCGGCACTGCTGCTCGGGCTGGTCGAGGCTCTGCTGAGCGCACGTTCACTGCACTGGTTCTGGCGGCTGGTCGCCCAGGGCGTGGTGATCCTCGGCGTGCTGGCCTTCGAGTGGCGCCGCGGCGACCTGTTCGCCTCGGGTGCAGCGATGGCTGCTGTGGTCGGCGTGCTGGGCTTCAATGTGATCGTCTTCGGGGTGGGCGCCGCGCAACGTTCGGACGCCCCACGGGTGCCGGCCGTTCTCGGATTGCTGGGTGCGGGCTACCTGCTGCTCGTGGCGTTCGGGCTGCCCAACCCGGGCCTGGCCTCGCTGGCCCTGCTGGTCGCGTCCATCACCGTGCCGTTGCTGGTGTTCGTTCCGCCGTCTGGGGTGATCGACCGGGCGCTCGGCCCGGTGCTGGGCGGGTTGGGGTTGGCGCTGGCCTATCTGGCCTGGCTGGGCAACGCCTCGCCCGCCATGGTGGTGGCCCCGCTGCTGCTGGTCGTTGTCGACGTGGTGTACTCGCTGGCCCGCCGGGTGGTGACGGAGTCCGGCCGTTCGTCGCTGGGCGGGGGCGGCTGGTGGAAGGCGATCGACGCCTGGGCGAACCCGTCCGACGACCTGGTGGCGCAACGGTCGTACGCGTCGGGGTCCATAACGGCTTTGCTGTGGCTGGGCGGCGGCACCCTGCTGGTACTCGCCCTGAGCCTGGTTACGTGGTGGGTGGGTGTGCCCTGGCTGGTGGCCCTGGTGGTGCTGATCGTGCCGGCCCTGGGCTGGTTGGTGCTGCAGGCACCGCTGCTCTCGTCGTCGCGTCGGGCGCTGCTGACATCGCTCGGGGTGGTCGCCGGCGTGGCTGTGCTGGGCGTGGTGTTGGCCTGGCGCTCGGACGGCCGGCTGCCGATCGTCGCACTCCCGCTGCTGATGGCCGCCCTGGTCTGGGGTGCGGCCCTGCTCACCCGACGCCAGGAACTACTGCCGGCCAAGGTCACTAGCTGAGGAAGCGCTAATCTTCGCAACCACCGCTGGTTGAGCCTGTCGCAACCCCTTGCCGGGGCGGCATATTCGAAGTCTCGACAAGCTCGACCAGCGAAAAGTCGGCGCTTCCCTAGCCAGAGCGATCCGAGGTCTCGACAAGCTCGACCAACGATTGATCAGCGCTTCGTTGAAAGACCGCGCTGGATCGAGGCCCACCCTGGGCACCCGATCCAGCGCGTTACATGCCGGTCGTTGTCGGGTCAGCGTGGAGTCACGTTCAGCCCTGCGGCTTGAGCAGCGGGAACAAGATCGTCTCGCGAATGCCGGCGCCGGTGAACAGCATGATCGTGCGATCGATGCCCAGCCCCATGCCGCCCATCGGGGGCGCGCCGAACTCGAGCGCGCGCAGAAAGTCCTCGTCGAGCTGCATCGCCTCGGGGTCGCCCGCCGCCGCCTTCAGCGACTGGGCCACCAGCACCTCGCGCTGGATCACCGGGTCGATCAACTCCGAGAAGCCGGTCCCGCGCTCCACACCGGCGATGATCAGGTCCCAGGCCTCGACCAGACGCGGGTCGTCGGGATTATTGCGGGCCAGCGGCTGCGCGATCGCCGGGTAGCCGTTCACGAAGGTGGGCTGCAGCAGCGTGGGTTCGACGATCGCGCCGAACAGTTCCATCACCAGCTTCTGGTCGATCCAGGCCGGGTCGTACTCGATGCCACGGGCCTCGGCGATGGCCCGCAGCCGCTCCAGCGGGGTGTCGGGGGTGATCTGTTCACCCAAAGCGTCCGACAACCCGGGGTAGACCGACAGCCACGCCCACTCGCCGGTGAGCTGCACCTCGCCCAGCGGGGTCTGCACCGACTCGATGCCGAGCGCGGCAGCGGCGTTGACGATCAGGTCGCGAGTCATCGTCGCGATGGTGAACTGGTCACCCCAGGACTGGTATGCCTCGAGCATGGTGAACTCGGCCGAATGCGAACTGTCGATGCCCTCGTTGCGAAAGATCCGTCCCATCTCGTAGACCCGGTCGGCTCCGCCCACCATGGCCCGCTTGAGATACAGCTCGATGGCAATGCGCAGGGTCATCGGAATGTCGAACGCGTTCAGGTGCGTGTTGAACGGACGAGCCGCCGCCCCGCCGTGCACCAACTGCAGAATCGGGGTCTCGACCTCGAGGTAACCCTGCTCGTGCAACGTCTCGCGAATCGACCGGACGATGGTGGCTCGGGTGCGCACCATGTCGCGGGCCTCGGGGCGGGCCACCAGGTCGGCGTAGCGCTGCCGCACCCGGGTCTCTTCGCTGAGGTCCTTGTGCAGCGTCGGCAGCGGGCGCAGCGCCTTCGACGCGATGCGCCACTCGGCGGCCAGCACCGACAGCTCGCCACGGCGCGAGCTGATCACCCGGCCCTTGACGAACACGAAGTCGCCCAGGTCGACGTCGGCCTTCCAATCGGCCAGGCGCTGCTCACCCACCTCGGCCAGCGAGATCATCACCTGCAGCCGGGTGCCCGAATCGGCCGCGGTGAAGCCATCCTGCAGAGTCGCGAAACAGAGCTTGCCGGTGTTGCGAATGAACACCACTCGACCGCTGACGCCCACCACGTCGGACGTCTCGTCGCCCGCAACCAGATGCCCGTACGCCGCATGCAGTTCAGTGGCCGAATGGGTGCGTCCGACGCTGATCGGGTACGGGTCGGTGCCCGCCGCTAGCAGCCGGGCCCGCTTGTCGCGGCGCACCTGAAGCTGTTCGGGCAAGGACGATGCATCGATCGGCGAGGTCACCGGGCGATTCTATCGGCGGCTTCGGCACCAACCTGCCAGCGCTGGGGAAGCGCCGACTTCTCCCTGGTTGAGCGTGTCGAGACCTCGAACGGGGTGCTCTCACTAGGGGTTTCGGCAACGGTAGCCGCATTGATCGGCGTTCCCTAGGCTGCTGCCAATCGAGCAGGAGGGAATTACCGTGAAAGTTCTGTATACCGCCGTCGCCACCGCCACCGGCGAAGGCCGCAACGGCCACGTCCGCAGCTCCGACGGGCTGTTCGAGGCCGACCTGGCCCAACCGCCCGAGCTGGGTGGCGCGGGCGGCAAGACCAACCCCGAGCAGTTGTTCGCCGCCGGATACTCGGCCTGTTTTCTCAACGCATTGAAGCGCATGGCTCGCGAGGCGGAAGCGCCGATCACCGACCCCGCCGTCACCGCCGAGGTAGGCATGGGCCGCAACCCCGAGGGCACCGGCTTTCAGCTCGAGGTGACTCTGGTGATCGAACTGGGTGGCGTCGACCAGCAGACCGCCGAGCTGCTGGCGGCCCGGGCCCACGCGCTGTGCCCCTACTCGAACGCCACCCGTGGCAACATTCCGGTGACGCTGGAGGTTGTCACCGCCTAACTGGTTGAGCTCGTCGAAACCCCTTGCCACAGCGGCGTATCCGAGGTCTCGACAGGCTCGGCCAACCGCGGTTCCTCTGCGAGGTGCACGCGTTCAGGCGCCCGTTTCGGGGCCCGAACGCACCCTCCCTTCGGCGGTGAGACTCCAGGTGATCACCGGCGCCAGGGCGTCCAACAGGGCGCGGTCGTGGGTCACGATCAGCAGGGTGCCGTCGAAGCCCACCAGCGCCTGCTGCAACTGGTCGATGGCGGCCGCGTCGAGGTGATTGGTGGGTTCGTCGAGCACCGCCACGTTGACGCCGCGGCCCTGCAGCACGGCCAGCGCAGCCCGAGTGCGCTCCCCCAGCGACAGGCTGTCGCAGGGCCGTGCGATGTGATCGGGGCCCAGGCCGAATTTGGCCAGCAGGCTGCGGACGGCTGCCCCATCGGTCTGGTTGATCTGCTGCGCCACGGTTTCGAGCAGCCACGACTCCCCGGCAATGCCGTCGCGTTGCTGGTCGAGCACCCCAAGCGACACCCGGGTGCCCCACGAGACCCGCCCCGAATGCAGCGGCCGCTGCCCCAGCAGTGCCTGTAGCAGGGTGGTTTTGCCCGACCCGTTCGGCCCGACCAGCGCCACCCGGTCGCCCCGGGCCACCTGTGCCGTGACCGGCCCGGCCACGAACGCGCCGTTGCGCACCACGACCTCGTCGAGGGTGAGCACCAGCTCGGCCGACGGCGACGCGGCGGCGATGGCGAAGCGAAGCTGCCATTCCTTACGTGGCTGCTCCACCTCGTCTAGCCGTTCGGCCGCGTCACGCACCCGTGCGGCACGCTGGTCCATGCGGCGAGCCCGATCCTCGCGAGCTTTCTTCTCCAGCTTCATCCCGGGGCCGAGCCGGGCCGCCTTGGCCCGCCCCGCGCTCGCCCATTCGGTCTTGCGACGGGCCTGTTCGATGAGCGCGGCACGCGTGTCGGCATACTCGGCATACGCCGCCTGCGCCTGCTCGCGGCCCAACTGCTTGGCCGCACGGTAGTCGCTCCAGCCGCCGGTGAAATGGTTCACCTGTTGCTGGGTCTCGTCGAGTTCGATCACCGAGGTGGCCACCGCGTCGAGAAACGCCCGGTCGTGGGAGGCGACCAGCACCGGTGCACCGGCCGCCCGCACGAAGTCGGCCAGTGCCGCCAGAGCGTCGGCGTCCAGGTTGTTGGTCGGCTCGTCGAGCAGCAGCACGTCGTAGCGGCTGACCAGAATCGACGCCAGTGCCGCCCTTGCGGTTTGACCGCCGGAGAGCGTGCCGAGCGGACGATCGAGGTCGGCGTCCAGGCCGAGTCCGGCCAGTACCCCGGCCAGCCGGACGTCGAGATCGGCGCCGCCCAACGCCAGCCAGGTGGCCAGGGCATGGTCGTAGCGATCGGTGGCCGATTCGGTGGATGACCGATGGCGGGAGGTCGCAGGGTCACGGTCGACACCGGCTGTCAGGCCCGGCGTGCCCGGGGACGGGTGTCGTGTCTCGGTCTGGAATTCCTGCGCGCCGGGCGAGCCGGCGGGGTCGTCGACGAGCGCGGCAGCCGCAGCCTCGAAGGCGTCCTCGGCGGGACCCACCCCGGTGCGGCGCCGGGCGTAGGCGAGGATCGTCTCGTCCGGCGAGGGCGGCTCCTGAGGAAGGTAGCCGAGGGTGGCGTTCCGGCGGTGCGAACCGGACGGTGCCGGCGTCCGGGGCGTGCAAGGCGGCGGCGATTCGCAGCAGCGTGGTCTTGCCGGAGCCGTTCGGGCCGACCAGCGCCGTCACGTCGCCGGGTGCCAGCCGCAGGTCGAGACCCGAGAACAGCGGGCGGGCACCGAAGGACGCGGCGACGCCGGAAAGGAAGAGTGATGCGGGCATGGAGAGACCTCGGTCGATTCGTAGGAGCCGGACAAAAGGTCACTTCCACATACCCCCAGCCTACCAAAGCCCCCCCCCTCTCTCTCCTCCCCCTCTCCCCCCTCCCCCACGTTTCCGGGTTTCGGCGTCCCTTCCGTGGTTCAAACCCGGTCAAAGACGCCGAAGCATGGAAACGTCGAACCTGGGAAGCCCGCAACTTGAATGAGTGAGCACTCACTCAGTAGAGTGGACGGCATGGTCCGCGCTAATCCGATGACGCCCGATGAGCGGCGCCGGGCGCTGATCGAGGCGACCCGGCCGCTGCTGCTGGAGCACGGGCTGAACATCACCACCCGGCAGATCGCCGAATGCGCCGATGTGGCCGAGGGAACGATCTTTCGCGCCTTCGGCACCAAGCAGAACCTGATCGGGGCCGTGGTCGAGGACTGTTTCGCCCCGGATGCGGTGATCGCCGCGATCGGCGACATACCCGGCGATTTCGACCTGGAAGACTCCGTCACCTCAATGGTGAGGATTCTGCGGGCCCGCATTCAGCAGGTGCGTTCGCTGATGGCGGCGATCAGCCCCGGGCAGCCCCACGGCAAGCGACTGGGGCCACCACACCGCGATTTCCACCAGGCCATCGACGAGGCGTTGTCGCGCGCGCTGGCCCGCTTTGACGACCAGCTCACCGTGGGCACCCCCACTGCCTGCTGGGCGATCTCGGCGATGGCCTTCGCGTCCGCGATGCCGCTGGCCGACCACCCCGACGCCGCCGACCCCCGCCGGATCGCCCGGCTCATCGTGCACGGCATCGCCACCGGAACCGAGGACACCCCATGCTGATCCGCATTCTGCGCGACTATCTGCGGCCCTACTACGGGCAGCTCGCACTCGTCGTGCTGCTCCAGTTGGTGGCCAACACCGCCGCGCTCTACCTGCCCACCCTGAACGCCCGGATCGTCGACGACGGCATCGCCACCGGCGACACCGGCCTGATTGCGAGCCTCGGCGCGCTGATGCTGGGCGTCACCGTGATTCAGATGGCGGGCCAGATCGGCGCGGTCTGGTTCGGTGCCCGCTCGGCGATGGCGTTCGGACGCGACCTGCGCGCCGCGATCTTCGGCCGCACCCTGGAGTTCTCGGCCCGCGAGGTGGCCGGGTTCGGCGCCCCCAGCCTGATCACCCGCACCACCAACGACGTGCAGCAGATCCAGCAGTTGGTGATGATGACCTCGTTCATGATCATCGCGGCCCCGATCATGATGATCGGCGGCGTCATCATGGCCTTGCGCGAAGACCCCGGTCTGACCTGGACGATCGCCGTCGCCGTGGTCATTCTCGGCGTCTCGATCGGCGGCATCATCAGCCAGATGATGCCGCTGTTCGCCACGCAGCAGGTGCGCATCGACACCATCAACCGAGTGCTGCGTGAGCAGATCTCAGGTCTGCGGGTGATCCGGGCGTTCACCGCGGAGCCGCGCGAGAGCGAACGCTTCGCGGTGGCCAACGCCGAGCTCACCGACACCGCGACCCGGGTCGGGCGGCGGATGATGACGCTGTTCCCGTTCGTGTTCTTCGTGATGAACGTCTCGACGATCGGCGTCACCTGGTTCGGCGCCTTCCGAGTGGCCGAGGGCGCGCTGCAGACCGGTCAGTTGCTGGCGTTCATTCAGTACCTGACCACAATTCTGATGAGCGTGATGATGGCCACCATGATGCTGATGATCGCTCCCCGCGCGGTGGTCAGCGCCCGCCGCATCGCCGAGGTTCTTCAGACCGACTCGACCGTCGTGCCGCCGGCACAACCGGTGCGGGCCGTCGCCGAACACGGGCACGTGCACATGCAAGAGGTCGAGTTCACCTACCCCGGCGCCCAGCAGCCGGTGCTCACCGGTATCGATCTTGAGGTGCGACCCGGTCGGACCACGGCCATCATCGGCTCCACCGGGGCGGGCAAGAGCACCTTGGTCAATCTGATTCCGCGGCTGTTCGACGCCACCGGCGGGCGAGTGCTCGTCGACGGCGTGGACGTCCGCGACCTCGACCCCGACCTGCTCTGGTCACGCATCGGCCTGGTGCCGCAGAAGCCGTATCTGTTCAGCGGTACGGTCGCCTCCAACCTGCGCTACGGCAAGCCGGACGCCACCGACGATGAACTCTGGGCGGCCCTGCGCACGGCCCAGGCGTCCGACTTCGTCGAGCAGATGCCGGGGCAGTTGGACGCCCCGATCACCCAGGGCGGCAGCAACGTCTCGGGCGGCCAGCGGCAGCGGCTGTCGATCGCCCGAGCCCTGGTGAAGAAGCCCGACATCTACGTATTCGACGACTCGTTCTCGGCCCTCGATGTGGCCACCGACGCCAGGCTGCGGGCCGCACTCGCCAGTGAGACCGCCCAGGCCGGGGTGCTGATCGTGGCCCAGCGGGTGTCGACCATTCGTGAGGCCGAGACCATCGTCGTGCTCGATGACGGCCGCATCGAGGGTGTGGGCACCCACGCCGAGTTGCTCGCAAGCTGCCCCACCTACGCCGAGATCGTCGATTCCCAGTTCAAAGCCGAGGAGGCTGCGGCATGACCGAGCAACAGTCGTCCGGTGCAGCCACCACGCCACGCACGGCGAACGCGCGCTCTGAGCACGCCTCGGTGCAGCGCCGCGGCATGGGGCATGGCCCGATGCAGGGGCTGGGCAACGCTGAGAAGGCGGTCAGCTTCGGCCCGTCCGCCAGACGGCTGCTCGGGATGATGCGCCCGGAACGCAACCTGATCGTGCTCGTAGTGGCGATCTCGGCCCTGGCCACACTGGGCAACGCGATCGGGCCGGTCATTCTGGCCCGCGGCACCGACCTGATCTTCGACGGCGTCAGCGGCGGCGGCATCGACTTCACCGCCCTGGCCGGCGTGATCTGGCAGGCGCTCGGCGTATATGTGGTGGCCGGCGTGGTGCTGTGGTTCGCCAGCTTTCTGATCAACGACATCGTGCAGCGCACCGTGTACCGCATGCGCGACCAGGTGGCTACCAAGCTGCACCGGCTGCCGATCACCTTCTTCGATGGCCAGCCGCGCGGCGAACTGCTCAGCCGGGTGACCAACGACATCGACAACATCGCCCAGTCGCTGCAGCAGACCCTGGCGCAGATGCTGAACAACATCTTCACCGTGATCGGCGTGCTCGCGGTGATGTTCTGGCTCTCGCCGCCGCTCGCGCTGGTGGTGCTGGTCTCGGTGCCACTGACGGTGCTGGTCACCGCCCAGGTGATGAAACGGTCGCAGCGCCGGTTCGCCGACATGTGGCGCTCGACCGGCCAACTGAACGCCGAGGTCGAAGAGGCCTTCACCGGTCACTCGCTGGTCAAGGTTTTCGGACGCCAGCGCGAGGTGGCCGCCCGGTTCGCCGACAAGAACCACGAGATGTTCGAGGCCTCGTTCCGGGCCCAGTTCATCAGCGGCATCATCATGCCCGCCGTGTTCTTCATCGGGAACCTGAGCTACGTGCTGATCGCGGTGATCGGCGGCATCTGGGTCGCGGCCGGCACCATGACGCTCGGCGCTGTGCAGGCCTTCATTCAGTACTCGCGCATGTTCAGCCAGCCGATCACGCAGTTGGCCTCGATGACCAACCTGCTGCAGTCGGGGGTTGCGTCGGCCGAGCGGGTGTTCGAGGTGCTGGACGCCGTCGAGCAGATCGCCGACGGCCCCGGGCACCTGCCCGAGCCGCTACGCGGCCGGGTGGCCTTCGAGCAGGTGTCGTTAAGCTACGACCAGGCGAAACCCTTGATCACCGGCCTTTCGCTGGTGGCCGAGCCGGGGTCGACGGTCGCCATCGTGGGCCCCACCGGAGCCGGAAAAACCACGCTGGTGAACCTGCTGATGAGGTTCTACGAGGTCGACGAGGGCCAGATCACCATCGACGGCGTGAACATCGCCGCCGTGCCCCGCAGCGAGCTGCGCGGCAACATCGGCATGGTGCTGCAGGACGCCTGGCTGTTCGGCGGAACCATTCGCGACAACATCGCCTACGGACGCCCCGACGCCACCGAGGACCAGATCCGGGCCGCCGCCGAGGCCACCTATGTGGACCGCTTCGTGCATTCACTGCCGCAGGGCTACGCCACGGTGATCGACGACGAGGGCAGCAACGTCTCGGCCGGCGAGAAGCAGTTGATCACCATCGCCCGGGCGTTCTTGTCAGACCCGGCGATCCTGATTCTCGACGAGGCGACCAGTTCGGTCGACACCCGCACCGAATTGCTGGTGCAGCAGGCGATGCAGGCGTTGCGCGGCGGACGCACGTCGTTCGTGATCGCCCACCGGTTGTCGACGATTCGTGACGCCGACACCATTTTGGTGATGGAGAACGGCGCGATCGTCGAGCAGGGTTCGCATGACGTTCTGCTGGCCGCGGGCGGCGCCTACCACCGGCTGTACCGGTCGCAGTTCGCCGGCGGGCTGGACGACGACGAGCAGGCCGCCTGAGGTTCATCCGGGCTGGGAAACACTGATTTCGCTGGTCGCGCTTGCCGAGACCTCGGTCATCACGCTGCGGCAACGTGTTTCGACACGCTCAACCGGCGATGGTTGCCGATGGCCGGCGCCCGTGGCTTGTTGAAAAGAGATCGCCCTGACCCACCCGATGCCGGCAATCCGCGAATTCTGGCCGAACTGCGCCGGCCCATGCCTAGACCGCTCTCGCCGGCGGTCGTCGCGGTGATGCGAGAACAGGCTGGTGTGCCCCGGCCGATAGCATCACCGGGTGATCAGCGTGGTGGGTGCGGCGATCGTCCGGCACGGCTGCGTGCTGGCGGCGCGGCGCAGCTACCCGCCCGCAGAGGCGGGCCGGTGGGAGTTCCCGGGCGGCAAGGCCAACCCTGGCGAGGCTCCGAACGACGCTCTGACCAGGGAGATCGCCGAAGAACTGGGCTGCGGCGTCCGGGTGGATCACTGGTTGACCGGCTCCGTCGGGGGTGTTGACCGCGGCCGCCGACTGGAACTGCGCGTGGCGCTGTGCGCGCTGGTCGATGGCGAGCCGACCGGCACCGAGCACGACGCGTTGCGCTGGCTGGCCCCCGAAGAACTGGACGACGTCGACTGGCTCGAGCCCGACCGTCCGTTTCTTGCCGAGCTGCGCGAGGTGCTGCTCGAAGGAGAACCACTCCCGGGCGGGAATGTCGGCGGCGCGGTTCGGATCGGCGACACGGTGCGGCGCCCGACCGGGCCCTGGACGCCGGCCGTGCACGCCCTGCTGCACCATCTTGCCGACGCCGGGCTGCAGTCCGTCCCGCGGGTGCATGGTTTCGACGCCCGTGGCCGGGAAATCCTCGACTACCTGCCCGGCGAGGTGATCGACGTGGACGCCGAGATGCTCAGTGACGCCAAGCTGGCGGCACTGAGCCGTTGGCTGCGCGCACTTCATGGGGCCGCGGAAGGTTTTGAGCACCCCGGCCCGTGGCGGTTCTTCGGGGTGGACGCCCCGACACTGATCACCCACAACGACGCCGCCCCGTACAACGTGGCCTTCGACGGCGATCAGGTCGCGGGGGTGTTCGACTGGGATCTCGCCGGGCCGTCCTGCCGAGCCGCCGACCTCGGGCACACTGCGTGGACGGCGATCCCGCTGTTCCGGCCGATTCCAGCCCGCGAGGCGGCGCACCGGCTGACTGTGTTCGGCGACGCCTACGGCACCACTCCGCTGGCGGTGCTGGACGCCGTCCAGCCTCGGGTCCAGGTGGCGATCGACGGCATTCGCGAGGCGGTTCGGCGTGGCGATCAGGGCATGGTGAACCTGGCCGCCGGTGGTGAACCCGAGCGCACCGAGGTGGCGCTGGCCGGATTCCTGGCGCGCCGCGCCGCGATCCGCGCACTGCTCTGATCGGCGGCCCCCGGGAATCACTTGATTCAACCGTTCGGCGGGAACGTCCAAACCCCGTGCCGCAGCGGCAGACCCGAAGTCTCGACAGACTCGACCGGCGATCGGGACCTTCGTGCCGCGACCGGGGCGTGGACGAATCTCGCCGCGGCCCAGCAACCCGAAGCGTCCAGATCACGACCACCCGGTTGCCAGGCGACCCCACAGCCGCCACCGTATGCGGGTGGCGCCGTCCGGCAAGCCTTCGTCATCGGTGACGGAACCGCGACGGTGCAGAGAGGCCCCCCATGAGAAACAAGAAGCTGCAGGTCGGCCTGCTGGCGGGTATCGCGCTGGCCGCGATCATCACCCCTCAGTTCGTAGCCCAGGCGGCACCGGCCAGCGTTCAGAGCGCCCCGGCAGCGGTGGCGGCGGCGCTCGGCGCCGAGGCCTTTCCGCAGCACCGAGAGTCAACCAAGAAGCCACTGGCCGGCATGCGCATTCTGATGTCGAACGACGACTCGATGCAGGCCTCCCGCGCGAACGGCAAGGACGGCATCGGCCTGTACGACATGCGCAAATCGCTGTGTGCCGCCGGTGCCGACGTCGTGGTGATCGCGCCCTGGGGTTACATGAGCGGAGCCGGCGGATCGGTCACCAACAGCGGCCAGTTCACCGCCGCGCAACGCACCACGCTACCCACCGGCTATGAAAGCGACTGCGGCTCGGCGCCGTCCGGCGGTGCCGTGTTCGGGTTGTGCCGGGGCACGGCGTGCACCGCGGACAGCCTCAGCGCCACTCCCGCCGACACCGTCAAATTCGCCCTGCACGATGGCCTGAAGGCCCTGGTCGGCTGGACGAAGGCCCCCGATCTGGTGGTCACCGGCATCAACTCCGGCCCCAACGTGAGCGCCTCGATCAACGACTCCGGCACGGTCGGGGCAGCCCTCGCGGCGATCGACAACGAGGTTCCCGCAGTGGCCTTCTCGGGCCATGTCGAGTCGGTCTCCGACCTGGTGACCCGGCCCACCTACCTGGCGGCGGCCGATTTCGGCGCCCAACTGATCGGCCAACTGCGCGCCAAGCGGCTGCTCACCGACGACTTCGTGCTCAACGTCAACTACCCCGACGTCACCAACGGTCAGCAGCCGGGCAAGCCGGTCTGGACCCGGGTCGGGCTGGGCACCTTCGGCGTGCACACCTACACGGCCAGCGAAGAAGGCTCGAAGACCTTCACCATCGGCTGGGCCGTCTGCCCGGCCGACCACTGCGTCGACGAGCCCCGCCGGGACGCCGACAGCACCGCCCTGTTCGCCGGCAAGATCACCTTGACGGCGCTCACCCGCGACCGCACCCTGCAGACCGGTGAAGACAGCCGGCTGCGCCGCCTGGTGCAGAGCGGGCAGCTGTTGCGCTGACTTTTTCGCTGGTCGAGCTTGTCGAGACCTCAGAACTTGTCGAGACCGCGGAGCTTGTCGAGACCGCGGACAAGCCCCTGCGGCCAGCAGGTTTCGACAGGCTCAACCGGCGGTGGTCGCGTTGGTCAACGCTTTCCCCATCGCTGAGCACTGCCGGCGCGGCGAGGTCATCGCCGCGCCGGCAGTTCACGACGGGTCGGGGGCAAGCAGTTCCAGAGTGCGCACCGACGCCGCCCGCTGCGCCGCCGAGCTCACCACAATCACCTCGTCGGCAGTGGCGTGCCGGGCGAAGCCGTTCAGCCAGCTCACGACCTGTTGGCCGGTGCCGACACCGGTGTAGCGCAGCATGTGGTCGACCTGCGCCCCGCCGGGGCCGTCCAGCAACAGCTCGACGTCGTCGTCGGACAGCTCACGGCCACGGGCCAGGAACCGACGGACGCGTTCGCGCCGGGTCACCTCGAACAGTCGCCGGGCCTCCTGCTCGTCATCGGCCGCGATCACTCCGGCGCCGGCGATCACATACGGCTGTTCGAGTTGCTCCGAGGGACGGAAATCGCGCCGGTAGGTCGCGACCGCGACCTCGAGGGCGTCCGGGGCGAAGTGCGACGCGAACGCGTACGGCAGGCCCAGTGCGGCGGCCAGTTGAGCACCGAACAGCGACGATCCCAGAATGAAGAGCGGCACCCTGGTGCCCTTGCCGGGGGTGGCCGACACCCCTGCCACCAGCGACTCGTTCAGAAAGCCCTGCAACTCGTGCACGTCGGCCGGAAAGGTGTCCGCCGCCGCCGGGTCGCGGCGCAGCGCCCGCACGGTGACCTGGTCGGTGCCGGGCGCACGGCCCAGACCCAGGTCGATGCGACCCGGGTGCAGTTCGGCCAGCGTCCCGAACTGTTCGGCGATCACCAGCGGGGCGTGATTGGGCAGCATGACCCCACCCGCACCCAGCCGAATGGCCGACGTGTTGGCCGCCACGTGCGCGATCAGCACCGCCGTCGCCGATGAGGCGATGCCCGGCATGTTGTGGTGCTCGGCGTACCAGATGCGGCGGTAGCCCCAGCTCTCTGCCTGCTGAGCCAGCCGCACCGTGGCGGTGAGCCCGTCGGCCACGGACTCACCGGGCAGCACCTGGGCGAGATCGAGAATCGAGAGCGGAACGTCGGTCACTCCGTTGCTAACCGCCCGGGCCGAACCGGCATTCCCCGACCCAGGTGCCCAGACTCGTCCAGTTGCCCAGACTCGTTGCCCAGCCCAGTTTCCCGGATCGGCCCGTTCGCAGGCCCAGCCTTCAGCGGCCGTACCGAGCAGCGTCCCAGGCCCCCAGCAGGTACTGAATGCCGAGCGCCCGGTCGTAGAGCCCATAGCCGGGCCGCGGCTTGTTGGTGCTGTTCTCGGTCCACAGGTGGCGGCCGTGGTCGGGCCTGATGTAACCGGTGTAGCC
This sequence comes from Micropruina sp., assembly GCF_047602085.1. Taxonomy (GTDB): domain Bacteria; phylum Actinomycetota; class Actinomycetes; order Propionibacteriales; family Propionibacteriaceae; genus Micropruina. The sequence continues at coordinate 103,383 of NZ_JASGID010000001.1, read as the reverse complement.
GCCGTCGGCGTACGCCCTCATGATGCCGACGGTGTCGACGTCACCCTCGCAGGCCCGGTGCGCCACCTCGCTGAAATCGCCATTGGGGTAGTGCTTGATGTTGCGCACGTGCGAGAAATGGATCCGGGGCAGGTAGGTCTGCACCGCCTCGACCGCCCGCGGCGCCTGGGCGGCGTTGGCCGAGAACGACCCCAGGCACAGGGTGAGCCCGTTGTACGGGCTGTCGTTGAGCGACAGCACGGTGCCCAGGTCGTTCATCGTCGAGACCACCCGCGGCCAGCCGAACAGGTCGAAGGGCGGGTCGTCGGGGTGCACGCCCAGCTTCACGTCGTACTGCTCACAGCTAGGAACGACGGCGTCGAGAAAATACTTGTAGGTGCGGTACATGTCGTCGTGCGTGACGCCCTGGTAGGCAGCATTGAGTTCGCTGAAACTGGCCAGCCGCTCGGGCTCCCAGCCGGGCAGGGTGAGCCTGCCGCTGTTGGCCCGCATGTCGGCGATCAGCTTCTCGGGGCTGAGCTGGTCGACCACCGCCTTCTCGAAGTAGAGCGCGGTGGAGCCGTCCGGCAGCGGGTGCCACAAATCGGTGCGCAGCCAGTCGAACACGGGCATGAAGTTGTAGCAGACCACCTTGACCCCGGCCCGTCCGAGCCGTTCGATCGTGGTGATGTAGTTGGCGATGGCCTCGTCGCGACTCATGCCCAGCACCGTCTTGCCGAGCTTGATCGACTCGTGCACGTTCACCGACTCGACCACCTCGGCGTCCAACCGCTTGGTCACCCCGCGGGCCGCCGCTTCGCTGGAGATGCCCGTGATGCGGGCCATCTCAGCCTCGATCTCGGCCTCCTGCCATACCTCGCCGGCCTGCTTGTGGTGCAGGCTCCACACCACCGTCTCGACACCGGGAATCTGCCTGACGTCGTCGAGCGACACGGTGTCGTTGCCGTCGCCGTACCAGCGAAAACCCATCTTCATACGCAGTCCTCCGATTGCCTGGGTTCGGGCCTCCGATGGTCTGGGTTCGGGGTGCCCATAGATGATCGGGCGGGACGGTTCAGCCGACCCGCTCGCGCACGGCCCGCAGCACGGCACGGGCCTGATCGGGGGTACCGGTGCTGAGCATGGCGACCACTTCGGAGCTCACCACCTCGACCCACGAGTAAACCGGACGGTACATCCAGGCCCGCCCGTCGAGCTCGCGATTGAGCTGGCCCTTCTTGGCCAGCCGGTCCATCACGGTCATCACGGTGGTGTAAGCGAGATCACGTTCTTTGGCCAGGGCGCCCTGAACATCGCGCACAGACATTGCCGTGGGGCTCGCCCACAGCACGTCCATCACCGCCTGCTCAAGGTCACCGAACACGGGCACGCACCCAGCCTAACCACGATTGCTGAGCTACGACACCCAGTAGTACATTGCGCCCATGGATCAGCTCACACTGGCGCGTTGGCAGTTCGGCATCACGACGGTCTATCACTGGTTCTTCGTGCCGGTCACGCTGGCCCTGTCGTTCATCGTGGCGATCTTTCAGACGATGTGGTACCGCACGCGCAACGACAAGTACCTGCGCCTGACCAAGTTCTACGGCAAGCTCTTTTTGATCAACTTCGCGATGGGCGTGGTGACCGGCATCGTTCAGGAGTTTCAGTTCGGCATGAACTGGAGCGAGTATTCACGCTTCGTCGGCGACGTCTTCGGCGCACCGCTGGCTTTTGAGGCCCTGGTTGCGTTCTTCTTGGAATCGACGTTCCTGGGCCTATGGATCTTCGGCTGGGACCGGCTGCCGAAACATCTGCACCTGATGGCAATCTGGCTGGCGGCGATCGGCAGCAATTTGAGCGCGATCTTCATTCTGGCGGCCAACTCGTTCATGCAGAATCCGCAGGGTGCCGTCTACAACCCGGTCACCGATCGCGCCGAGATGGCCGACTTCGGTGCCGTGCTGACCAACCCGGTGATGCTCTGGGCGCTGCCGCACACGCTGATGGCATCGTGGTTGACCGCCTCGGCACTGGTCGCGGCGGTCTCGGGGTGGCACCTGGCCAAACTGAACCGGGCCGAGCGCGCCGCTCAGGCCTCCGCCGACGAGATCAGCGACGGCACCAAGCCGTCCCATCCGAAGGACAACACCGAGGCCGCCCATCGTTTCGCCGCCACGTTCGCCGCGATCGCAATGATGGTCTCGGGCGTCGGCCTGGTGATCACCGGTGATGAGTCCGGCAAGATCATGACCGAGGTGCAGCCGATGAAGATGGCCGCCGCCGAGGCACTGTGGGAAAGCGCCGGCGGCGACGGCACCGGCGCTCCGTTCTCGGTCTTCACCATCGGCACCCTGGACGGCTCCCGCCCGCTGTTCGCGATCGAGGTGCCGAACCTGCTGTCGTTTCTGGCCACCGGCACCTGGGACGGCCGGGTGCAGGGCATCAACGAGCTGAAGGAGGCCCACGCCCAGGGCCAGTTGGTCGACCCGACCAACGAACTGCAGCAGGCCTACGCCGAACATATGCGCGCCTGGGGCGTCGAGACCGTCACCCCGATCATTCCGGTCACCTACTGGAGCTTCCGGCTGATGATCGGCCTGGGCATGGCTGCGATCGGCGTGGCGTTGCTGCTGCTGTGGTTCCTCCGCAAGGGCGGGCTGCCACCCACCACCTGGTGGTGGACGGCGCTGATGATCTGCATGCCGCTGGGCCCGTTGTTCGGCAACTCGTTCGGCTGGATCTTCACCGAGATGGGCCGCCAGCCCTGGCTGGTGTCCGGGGTGTTACCCACCATGGCGGGCGTGTCGCCAGGGGTCACGATTGCCGAACTGTGGTTCAGCGTGATCGGCTACACCCTGGTGTACGGCAGCTTGGCGGTTGTCGAGGTGAAGCTGATGCTGAAGTACATTCGACTGGGGCTGCCCGAGGTCGAACCGGTCGAGCAGATCACCAACGACGACGACGTTTTGTCGTTCGCCTACTGAGAGGGGGTTGCTGCACATGATCGTCGAACCCAGCACCCTGCAGATCGTCTGGTTCTGCCTCATCGCCGTGCTCTGGATCGGGTTCCTCGTGCTCGAGGGCTTCGACTACGGGGTCGCCATGCTGATTCCGATTCTCGGCCGCAACGACAAGGAGCGGCGGGTTCTGATCAACTCGATCGGCCCGGTGTGGGACGGCAACGAAGTGTGGCTGCTCACCGCCGGCGGCGCCACGTTCGCCGCCTTTCCGAGTTGGTACGCCACCTTGTTTTCGGCCCTGTACCTGCCGCTGTTCTTGATCCTGATCGCGTTGATCGTGCGTGGCCTGGCCTTCGAGTACCGCGCGAAGCGTCCGGAACAGGCCTGGAAGAACCGCTGGGACTGGGGTGCTTGCATCGGGTCGTTCGTGGTGTCACTGGTGTTCGGCGTGGGCTTCGCCAACTTCGTCAAAGGCATGCCGGTTCAGGTGGCCGAGGGCCGTCAGGGCGTGCACGTGTTCAGCGGCGGGTTCTGGTCGCTGTTCAGCCCGTTCGCCCTGCTGGGCGGCGTGGTGCTGGTGGTGCTGTTCCTGTTTCACGGCGCGATCTTCGTGGCACTGAAGAGCCGCGGCGAGATTCACCAGCGGGCCACGTCGTTCGCCAAACGCGTCGGCCTGGTTGCCATCGTCGGCGGCGGGGTGTGGCTGCTGTGGTCGAATCTGGCCTACGGCATCGGCGTGGCGGGGTGGATCCTGATGGTGGTCGCGGCCGCCGGTCTGGTGTTCGCCTGGTACACGGTGCGACAAGACGCGGACGGCTGGGCCTTCGTGGGCACTGCCGTCGCGATCGCCGTGATCGCGATCGACATCTTCGTGGGCATGTACCCCGACCTGGGCTTCGACAACTCCGCGGCCCAGTCACCGCTGAACATCGTGACGGCCTCCGCCAGCCCGATGACGTTGGGCATCATGACCTGGGTCGCGGTGGTGTTCGTGCCGGTCGTGCTGGCCTACCAGGCCTGGTCGTACTGGGTGTTCCGCCGCCGGCTGAGCACCGGCAACATTCCCGACGACGTCTCGGCCGCCCACTGAACCTCGATTCACCGATGGGCGGTATGGCGAGCGGCTCCAGCGGGGTGCGCACGGGCGACCCGGTTGCGCGAAGGTGTGGGCGCGGCGATTCGTGCGTTATGGCCCCGGCAGGCATCCTCCGGGCAGCCCCGTGCGTCGAAACGATCGTTATGCCACGCACCATGGCCGGCCATAACGCGCATATCTGCGCGTCGGGAGTGAACTGCGGCGCTGCCGCAACTCAATACGCACGCTTCTCGGCGGGGGCGCCGAGAAGCCGCAGATCAAAGCTGATCGGGGCGGGTTTCGACGGGCTCGACCGGCACGGTGAGCAATGATGGACCGGTGACTTCCTCGACCGGCACCACGAGGGCCGGACGGGGGCCCCTCGACCCCCGACTGCTGCGTCGCGGACGCGCCACCCTGGTCTATCTGATCGCCGGCGTCGCAGTCGGGTCGGCCACCGCGATGCTGATCGTCGTGCAGGCGTCCGCCCTTGCCCAGGCACTGGGCGGCATCTTCGAGACCCACACCCTGACCGGGCTCGGCGAGGTGCTCGGAGTGCTGGTGGCGGTGTTCGCCGGGCGCGCCGTGCTGGCCTGGCTGAACCAGTGGCTGGCGCACCGCGCCGGCCGCGGCGGTTAAGTCGCGGCTGCGGCGCGACGTACTGGCGGCACGGCTGGCCAACCCGGTCGACCCCGGTGCGTCCACCGCCACTCTGGTCACCCTGCTCACCCAGGGCCTGGACGCCCTCGACGGCTACTACTCCAAGTACCTGCCGCAGTTGCTGCTGGCCGTCACGGTGCCCTTGATCATCGGCATCGCGATTCTGGGCGCCGACTTCACGTCGGCGTTCATCGTGGCCGCCACCCTGCCGCTGATTCCGGTCTTCATGGCACTGGTGGGCTGGACGACGCAGGCCCGCACCCGGCGGCGCTGGCGGGTGCAGACCATGCTGGCCGGGCATTTCGCCGATCTGGTGGCCGGCTTGCCGACCCTGCAGGTGTTCGGACGCGCCCGGGCCCAGGCCGAGGGCTTACGGCGTTCTGAGACCGCCCATCGCCGCGAGACGAACGCCACGCTGCGGCTGTCATTTCTCTCAGCTCTGGTGCTGGAGCTGCTGGCCACGCTGTCGGTGGCGATCGTGGCGGTGGCCATGGGCTTTCGGGTGGTGTTTGACGAGGTCAACCTGACCACGGCGTTCTTCGTGCTGATTCTGGCTCCCGAGGCGTACCTGCCGGTGCGCCAGGTCGGCGTGCATTACCACGATGCCGCCGACGGTATGGCGGCCGCCGAATCGGCCTTCGCGATCATCGAGGCCGGGGCGGCCGGTCAGCGCCGCGACGCCATACCGGCCGAACAGGCCGAGACCACGCCGTCCGAGGCGGGCGGCACTGCCCGTCGCGAGGGTGCGCGAGCCGATCGTCCGCCGGAGTCGTCGGTGCTGAGCGTGCGGGAACTCACTCACACCTACCCCGACGCCGACACCGCGGCGCTGGCCCCACTGAGCCTGACCCTGCGGCAGGGCGAACTGGCGGTGGTCACCGGGGCGTCCGGCAGCGGCAAGACCACCCTGCTGAACGCCCTGATGGGTTTCGTCTCACCCACCGCTGGCCGGATCGACCTCGGCGGTCTACCGGCGGACGCCCCGACCCGCCGCAACCGCATCGCCTGGGTCGCGCAGATCCCCGGCATGGTCAGCGGAACCATCGCCGACAACGTGCGGCTGGGCGATCCGGCTGCCGACGACCCCGCCGTGGCGCTGGCCCTGCAGCAGGCCGGAGGCAGCAGCCTCAACCCCGCCCGTGGCGTCGGCGACGACGGCGAGGGGCTGTCGGCGGGTGAACGTCGCCGGGTCGCGGTGGCCCGGGCATTGCTGCGAGTGGCGTCCGGACGCGCCGACCTGCTGCTGCTCGACGAACCCACCGCCGGGCTCGACGCCGCCACCGAAACCAGCCTGCTCGATACTGTCCGGGCGTTGCGGGTGACCACCCTGGCGGTGTCGCACCGGCCGGCGGTGATCGCGCGGGCCGATCAAGTGGTCGAACTCAGGGCGGCCGGAGCGTCTTCCTAGAGGAAGCGGCGACCACCGCCGGTCGAGCTTGTCGAGACCCCGATCCACCCCCACCCCGCCGGTCGAGCTTGTCGAGACCTCGAAGACATCGCACGGGCAAGGGTTTTCGACGCAACCAGCAGTGGTTTCGGCAAGCACAACCACCGGTGGTTGCGTTGCGCGAGGCTTACCCGCGGGCCCACCAGTCGATCATGGTGTCGACGCTGTCGGTATCTGAGGTCGCCTCGATGTAGAACCGCTGCTTGTTGAACGTCCAGGCCACACGGCCACTGCCGTCCTTGGCCTTGGCCGAACCGAGTTTGCCCAGAATCTCCTTGGGCTTATCGCTGTACCACCAGTTCGTCAGAGCCGGCGGGTTCTTCCAGTTCTTGCCGATCTTGCTCTTGGCGATTCCGGCGCGCCTGAAGAAGTCGCTCATCAGGTCGGTCAGGTCACCGCTGTCGTCGGCCCAGCGCAGCGAAACCGTCGCGTTGCCGTCGAGCTTGCCGCGGCCGTTGGCGACGCAGGTGAAAGCCTCGCGCCGAACGTCGGACTCGTCGGGTGCACAGGTGTTGATCACCACGAATTTGCGCAGATACACCGCCCACTGGCACTGGGTCTTGGTGAGTTGGTCGCTGCACGACTTGGTGGTGGTGCCGGACGGCATGGGGCTGGCGGTCTGGCTCGGGGTTGTGCTGGGCGAGGTCGAGGTCGATTCGGTGGGCGTCGCCAGCACCGACGGCGTGCCAATCGGCTCGCTGGGGTTCGGCGCGGCAGTCGACGGAGTGGGCGTGGCGGTCGTCGCGGGACGAATGAAGAAGAACCAGGCCAGCAGGCCCAGCACCAGCGCACCTGCCACGATGCCGATGATCAACGGGGCCTGGTTGCGACCGCCGCTCGACCCAGGGTAGCTGCCGCCTGGCGGGGCGCCGAAGCCGCCGCCGGGCGGCCCGTACTGCCCGGGGGCTCCGTAGTCACCCAACGGCGCCTGGCCCGGCTGCCCATAGGGCCCAGGCTGCCCATACTGACCTGGCTGGCCCGACTGCCCATACTGACCTGCCTGGCCCGACTGCCCATACTGACCCGACTGGCCCGACTGCCCATACTGACCCGACTGGCCCGACTGCCCATACTGACCCGACTGGCCCGACTGCCCGTACTGACCCGACTGGCCCGACTGCCCGTACTGACCCGACTGGCCCGACTGCCCATACTGACCCGACTGGCCCGACTGCCCGTACTGACCCGACTGGCCTGGCTGCCCGTACTGACCCGACTGGCCGTACGCACCGTTCGGGGTGCCTTGACCACCAGCCGTGCCCCCTTGAGCACCGGCCGCGAAGGCGCCGTGCCGGGCTGGCGCAGCGAACTGACCGCCCGAAGCCGGGTACGGACCACCCGCTGGGTACTGGCCACCCGCCGGGAAGGGTTGCGTGGTCGGATGCTGCTCGCTGGCAGGGAAAGGTTGCGTGGGCGGGTACTGCTGACCAGCCGGCAATGGCTGCGTGGGGTCGGAGCCCCGATCCTGGCCCGCGTCGGGGTTCGGGTTCCAGCCGGACGACGGTGGCTGCTGCGGGCTGCCCCCACTGGGCGTATTCGGCGGCTGGCTCATGGCGCCCTCCCTGGGTGTGCACCTGCGTCGGTGTGCGCCAAGGGTACCTGCGTGAGTGGCTCAGCAGGTGGCCTATTCTGCTGGCATGCGTGCAGCTCGGCCGGCGGCCCCCGCCGGCCGACTGTGGGTGCTGCGCCTGCTGCCGCACGCCTACGCCCGCACCGGCCTGGCCACCCTGCTGGCCTTCGGCGCCAGCGCCGCATCGGTGGCGCTGATGGCCGTCTCGGCGTGGTTGCTGTCGCGGGCGGCCGAGCACCCGCCAGTGCTCTATCTGCAGGTGGCCGCCATCGGCGTGCGGGTGTTCGGCATCAGCCGTGGCCTGTTTCGCTACCTCGAACGGCTGGTCGGCCACGACGTCGCGCTGCGCCTGCAGAGCGCGCTGCGCCTGGAGACCTACCAGCACCTGGCCCGCACCACCCTGCTGGGCGCCCGCCGCGGCGACCTGCTGGCCAGAGTGACCGCCGACGTCGACGCCGTGCTCGACCTGATCGTGCGGTTCGTGGTGCCGGTCGCCTCGGCATCGCTGGTGATCGTGGCCGCCTCGGCGGCGTTCACCGTCTTCTCGCCCGCGGCCGCGGCCTGGCTGCTCGGCTCGGCGCTGGTGGCCGGGGTGCTGGTGCCGGCGCTGGCCCAGCGCGTCTCACGCCGCTACGACGAGGCCGCCGCACCCACCCGGGGCGAGTTCGCCGCCGGCGTGCACGAGCTGGCCCGCACCGCCCCCGAGCTGGTCGCCTACGGCGCGGCCGACGAACAACTGAACCGAGTGCTGGCCACCGACGGCCGGCTCAAGCAGCTAGACGACCGCAGCGCCTGGATTCGCGGGGTCGCGGCCGGCTGCCAGGTACTGGCCGCCGGCGCCGCGGTGATCGCGGCACTGTCGATCGGCGGACGGCAGGTGGTGGCAGGCACGCTGCCACCGGTGATGCTGGCGGTGCTCGTGCTGACCCCGCTGGCTCTGCACGAGGTACTCAGCACGCTCACTCAGGCGGCGCAGAGCGCGACCCGTTCGCTGGCGTCCCTGCGCCGGGTGCGTGAAGTGCTGGACGCCCCACCAGTGGGCAACGGCGATCGTGATCTGCCGCCGGCGGGGACCGCACCCGGGCCCTTGGTGCTCACCGACCTGGCCATCGGCTGGCCCGGCGCTCCGGTGCTGCTGAGCGGACTGAACCTGGTGGTCGAGCCGGGCGAGGCGGTGGCGATCGTCGGGCCGTCAGGCACCGGCAAGACCACCCTGGCCGCCACCGTGCTGGGGTTGATCCCGCCCCGATCGGGCAGCGTTTCGGTGGTCGGACGGGTTGGCTACCTGGCCCAGGACGCGCACATCTTCGCCACGTCTATCGCCGAAAACGTGCGCATCGGCAATCGCGGGGCCAGCGACGACGACGTGCGCCGGGCACTCGACCGGGCCGGTCTTGCGCTGCCCGCCGACCGAGTGGTGGGAGAACAGGCCGGCACGCTGTCGGGCGGCGAGGCCCGGCGGCTCGCGCTGGCCCGGGTGTTCGTCGGCGATTTTCAGGCGGTAGTGCTCGACGAGCCGTCCGAGCACCTCGACGCGGTCACCGCCGAGGCCCTGCTCGACGACCTGTTCGCCAGCCTCAGCGGCGTGCCACTGATCGTGGTCACCCATGACCCGGACGTCATCGCCCGTTGTCAGCGCAGCATCGAGTTGGCCCTTGGCCCGGTGCCATATCGTTGATCCCGTGAGTCAGTGGCCGGTGGATAGTAGCCCGTACCGGCCGGCGAACGTCACCCCTACCTCCGCAATGCCCTCGACGCGACCACCCGCCCCGCCGCTGCGGGTGCCCGCCCCGACACCGCCTCGCCGGGGGCCGGGACCGCTCGGTTTCATGGTGGTGCTGCTGGTCGTAGTGGGGCTGGTGGTGGCCGGCCTGCAGACCCTGCCGATCGGCACCGAACCGCTGCCCGGAGCGACCGCCACAACCGGCGCCACCGCCACGCCGACCGACAGGTCGACGACCAGCCCCAAGACCTCGGGGGTGGGCAAGCCCGAACTCACCGACAGCCCGTTGTACCGGCAGAAACTCAGTGGAAGCTGCCCGACCACGGTGGGCACGATCTCGTCCCGCACCCAGTACAAGAAGCAGGTCACCGATCTGATCGGCTGCCTCGAGACGCTTTACCACCCGATCGTCGACGCCGCCGGCGGCAGCTACCGCAAGGTGCAGGTCACCTACTACGACACCTCGGTCGAGTCGCGCTGCGGCGGGCAGACCGACGCCTACGCGTTCTATTGCGAGTCGGACGGCACCGTCTACTTCTCCAACCAGGTCTACGCCGACGCGCAGTACGCCCGACTGGCGGTGGCAGACGTGGTGATTCACGAGTACGGCCACCACGTGCAGGCGATGATGGACTTCTTCGAGGCCGCCGACGAGCTCGACGAGAAGCGCGCGATCACCGTGCGCCGCCAAGAGCTACAAGTGTTCTGCTGGACGTACTACGCGTTCGCGAACGTGCCGAGCTTCAAGCTGACCGACACCGATCGGGAGTTCTTTCTCGACGTGTGGGGCGACACCAGCGACGCCGAAGGCCACGGCAGCGTGAAGGCACAGCAGTACTGGGGTGCGCGCGGGCTGAGCGGTGAGAACCTGGGTGCCTGTAACACCTGGGCGGTCGGTGCCGACAAGGTCAAGTGACCGACCGGGTTCTACCCACGCCGAAGGAGCACGCCATGACCGACAAAGAGGACCTCAGCGTTCACGACCCCTGGATCGACGCGGTCTGCGCCGCCCTCGATGTGCCCCGCACGGCCCTTGATGTCGATGCGGTGCTCGGCCTGGCCGGACGGGTGGCGCACCGGGTGGCTCGTCCGATGGCCCCGCTGTCGACCTTTCTGGCCGGCTACGCGCTGGCCGCGGGCGCCGGGTCACTTGATGAGGTGCGGACCCGGATTCTCAACGTTGCCGCGGACTGAGAAGAACCCGCCGGTAGTGGTACGGCACGGCCGCCGAAGGCGCAACGCGGGCGGTCGCTAAAGGAACCGCCGCTGATCGAGCGTGTCGAGACCTCTACATGTCGCCGCCGGTCGCTGCAGCAGTCTTCGCGCCAAAGGAACCGCCGCTGGTCGAGCTTGTCGAGACCTCAAAACTTGTCGAGACCTCAAACGGAGTGCTCCCACGAGGGGTCTCGACACGCTCGACCGGCGAGAAATTGCGGCCGGCAGCACCGAACCACGTGGCGGGTCGCACAGCTTTCTCGGTTCGGCTGTGGCCGACGACGCTCAGGACTAGATTCACAAGCGTTCACCTCGCTGCTGAGAGAGGACGCCATGGTCGATCCCGTCCGCCTGGACATGACCCAGCTTCCGGACCTGGCGGCCACCACCGGCCGGGTCGGCTCGGTGCGCACCAGAATGCCGGTGTACGTCGACCTGCTGCCGCCGTGCAACAACGCCTGCCCTGCCGGAGAGAACATTCAACAGTGGTTGCGGCTGGTGAAGGCCGGCGCCGACGAGGCCGCCTGGCGCGAGCTGACCCGCAACAACCCGTTCCCGGCGATTCACGGCCGGGTCTGCTACCACCCGTGCGAGACGGCCTGCAACCGCGTCGAACTCGACGGTTCGGTCTCCATCCATTCCGTCGAGCGTTACCTCGGCGACTTGGCGATCGAGCGGGGCTGGCGCTTCGGCCCCACCCGGCCGGCCACCGGACGCCGGGTGCTGATCGTGGGCGCGGGCCCCTCCGGGCTCTCGGCCGCCTACCAGTTGGCCATGCTCGGCCACACCGTCGAGATTCGCGACGCCTCGGCCAGGCCCGGAGGCATGATGCGCTACGGCATTCCCGCCTACCGGCTGCCGCGTGACGTACTCGATGCCGAGCTGTCCCGAATCACCGCTCTCGGCGTGCGGATCGTGCTCGATCACCGGGTCACCGACCTGCTCGCCGAGCAGGCCGAGGGCGGCTTCGACGCAGTGTTCGTCGCGATCGGCGCCCATCTGTCCAAGCGGGTCGACATTCCCACCCGCGACGCCTCGCGGATCGTCGACGCGGTCAGCTTTCTGCGCGACGTGGCCAGCGGCGAACGTCCGGTGATCGGGCGCCGGGTCGCCGTCTACGGCGGCGGCAACACGGCGATGGACGCGGCCCGGGTGGCCCGCCGGCTGGGCGCCGAGGAATCGATCGTGATCTACCGCCGCACCCGGCAACAAATGCCGGCGCATGCCTCCGAACACGCCGAGGCGCTGGCCGAGGGGGTGCAGATGAACTGGCTGCGCACCATCTCGTCGATCGACGATGAGGCCGCGATGACGGTCGAGGTGATGCAACTCGACGAGGACGGCCGGGCGGTCGGCACCGGCCGATTCGAGACGTTGCAGGCCGACACCGTGATTCTGGCCCTGGGCCAGGAGGCCGACTCAGATTTTCTGCACTCGATTCCCGGCCTGCGCTTCGACCGCGACGTGCTGCAGGTCGATTCGCGCACCCTGATGACAGACGTGCCGGGCATCTTCGCCGGCGGCGACGCGGTGCCGTCCGAACGCACCGTGACGGTCGGGGTGGGGCACGGCAAGCGGGCCGCGCGCACCATCGACGCCTGGTTGGCCAGCCGTCCGCCGTTGGAGACCCCCAAGCACGACCTGGCAACCTTCGACACGCTCAACCTGTGGTATTTCGGCGACAACCGGCGCAGCACCCAACCCGAACTCGACCCGGCCAACCGGGTCACCGACTTCGACGAGATTCACGGCGGCCTGGACGACGCACAGGCGCACGTCGAGGCGTCCCGGTGCCTGTCGTGCGGCAATTGCTTCGAGTGCGACGGCTGCCTGGGCTCTTGCCCTGAGGCCGCCATCGTGAAGCTCGGCAAGGGCTTCCGCTACCGCTTCGACTACGAGCGCTGCACCGGCTGCGCGACCTGCTACGAGCAGTGCCCGGTGCATGCCATCGAGATGATTGCGGAACCGCGATGAGAGCCATCGTCGACGGCAACGAGGCGGCCGCGTCGGTGGCCTACCGGCTCAACGAGCTGTGCAGCATCTACCCGATCACCCCGTCGTCGACCATGGCCGAGCTGGCCGACGAGTGGTCGGCGCAGGGCCGGCGCAACATCTTCGGCACCGTGCCCACGGTGGTCGAGATGCAGTCCGAGGGCGGGGCCGCCGGCACCCTGCACGGGGCGTTGCAGGGCGGGGCGCTGAGCACCACGTTCACCGCGTCGCAGGGCCTGCTGCTGATGATCCCGAATATGTACAAGATCGCCGGCGAACTCACCTCGACGGTGTTTCACGTCGCGGCCCGGTCGCTGGCCGCACAGGGGCTGAGCATCTTCGGTGACCATCAGGACGTGATGGCGGTGCGCCAGACCGGCTTCGCCCTGCTCAGTTCGGCCTCGGTGCAGGAGGCGCACGACCTGGCCGCCGTCGCGCAGGTGGCCACCTTGCGTTCGCGCGTTCCGTTTCTGCACTTCTTCGACGGGTTTCGCACCAGCCACGAACTGAACACCGTGGAGTTGCTGACCGACGACGACCTGTCAGCCCTGGTCGAGGAGCACCTGGTGCGAGCGCACCGGCACCGGGCGCTGTCGCCCGAACACCCGATCATTCGGGGCACCGCGCAGAACCCCGACACCTACTTCCAGTCGCGCGAGAGCGTGAATTCGTTCTATCTGGCCGTTCCGAGCATCGTGCGCACCGCCATGCAGGCCTTCGCCGAACGCACCGGACGCCGCTACGACCTGGTCGAGTACCACGGGCACCCCGAAGCCGAGCGGGTGATCGTGGTGATGGGCTCGGCAACACAGGCGGTGACCCAGGCCGTCGACCACCTGGTGGCGCAGCAACAGCGGGTGGGCTGCGTGCAGTTGCGGCTGTACCGGCCGTTCCCGGTCGAGGACGTGCTGGCGGCGATCCCGCCGGCCGCTACCAGCATCGCGGTGCTCGACCGCACCAAAGAGCCCGGGGCCGGGGGCGAGCCACTGTTCCTCGATGTGACGGCCGCGCTGGCCGAAGCGTCGGCACGGCAGCCGGACGTCCATCCGATGCCGGTGGTGATCGGCGGGCGCTACGGGTTGTCGAGCAAAGAGTTCACCCCGCCGATGGCGGTCGGCATCTTCGATGAACTGGCCCTGCCCAGGCCCCGGCCGCGGTTCACCGTCGGAATCACCGACGACGTCACCCGGCTCTCGCTGCCCTACCCTGCCGGCCTCGACCTGGAAGATCCGCACACCCATCGGGCGGTGTTCTACGGGCTCGGCTCCGACGGCACGGTGGGCGCCAACAAGAACACCATCAAGATTCTCGGCGGCTCGGGGTCGCTGTACGCCCAGGGCTACTTCGTCTACGACTCCAAGAAGTCCGGCTCGCGCACGGTCTCGCACCTGCGGTTCGGGCCGCGTCCGATCGAGGCACCGTACCTGGTGGGCGCGGCCGGGTTCATCGGCGTGCACCACTGGTCGATCCTGGAGCGGGTGGATGTGCTCGAATTCGCCCGCCCCGGCAGCGTGCTGCTGGTCAACGCGCCCTACCCGAGCCAGGAGTTGTTCGGCCGGCTGCCCCGTGACCTGCAGCAGCGAATCATCGAGTTGGGCATCGAACTGTGGGCCATCGACGCCGGCGCCGTGGCCCGCCGGGCCGGCATGGGCAACCGCACCAACACCGTGCTGCAGACCTGCTTCTTCGCGATCAGCCGGGTGCTTGAGCCAAAGGTCGCGATCGAGCAGGTGAAGGCGGCGATCCGCAAGACCTACGCCCGCAAGGGCGCCGATGTGGTGACCCGCAACGAGGCAGCGGTCGACGCCGCCGTCGAGGCGCTACACCGGGTCGAGGTGCCCCTCGCCCCGGTCGGCGACGCCGAGCGTCTTCCCCCGGTGCCGGTGGGCGCACCTGAGTTCGTCCGCACAGTGACCGCGGCCATGCTGTCCGGCACCGGCGATTCCCTGCCGGTTTCGGCGATGCCCGTGGACGGCACCTACCCCTCAGGCACGACGCAGTACGAGAAGCGCAACATCTCCGAGATCATCGCCCAGTGGGACCCAGATGCCTGCATTCAGTGCGGCAACTGCGCCTTCGTCTGCCCGCACGCGGTGCTGCGGGCCAAGTACTACCAACAGGACGCGTTGACCGGCGCCCCGGACGGCTTCGCGTCGGCCCCGCTGAACGCGGCCGGATTTCCCGGTTCGCGCTACACCCTGCAGGTGTACGCCGAGGACTGCACCGGCTGCGGCCTGTGTGTCGAGGCCTGCCCGGTGCGTCCGATCGCCACCCCCGACCGGCGGGCGATCAACCTCGCCCCGGTGCCCGATCGCAGCGCCGAGCGGGCCAACGTCGCCTTCTTCGAGTCGCTGCCGGTGAATAAGCGTTCCCGGGTCGACTTCGCCACCGTGCGCGGCACCCAGTTTCTCGAACCGCTGTTCGAGTTCTCGGGCGCCTGCTCGGGCTGCGGTGAAACCCCGTACCTGAAGCTGCTCACCCAACTGTTCGGCGGCCGCACCAGCGTGGCGAACGCGACCGGCTGCTCGTCCATCTACGGCGGCAACCTGCCCACCACGCCCTGGTCGCGCAACCAGTACGGACGCGGGCCGGCCTGGTCGAATTCACTGTTCGAAGACAACGCCGAGTTCGGCCTGGGCCTGCGGCTGGCCGCCGATCTGCAGACCGACCTGGCCCGGCAACGGCTGGACGCGCTGCGCCCCGAACTGGGTGACGAACTGGTCGGGTTGGTGCTGACCGCGCCGCAGCAGTACGAGTCGGACCTGTCCCATCAGCGGGTGCGGGTCGAGACGCTGAAGGTGCTGCTCGACGAGATGCTGACCACCGGCGCCACCCCGCACCAGGTCACCGTGCCGTTCCCCCTGGTGCTGCCCAGCGGTGCCGAGGGCGAGGTGGAGCAGTTCGGGCGGCGCGGCCAGCCGGTGGCCGCCGCGGTGGACGCGCTGCCCGAGCTGCCGCCCGGCACACCCGTACCCGACCACCGGCTGCGGCTGGTCGAAGACCTGCGCAGCGTCGCCGATCACCTGTTGCGGCGGTCGGTCTGGATCGTCGGGGGCGACGGCTGGGCCTACGACATCGGCTCGGCCGGCGTCGACCACGTGCTGGCCTCGGGACGCGACATCAACGTGCTGGTGCTCGACACCGAGGTGTACAGCAACACCGGCGGGCAGTCGTCGAAGTCGACCCCGATGGGCGCGGTCGCCAAATTCGCCGCCGCCGGCAAGTCCACTTACAAGAAAGACCTGGCCATGCAGGCCATTGCCTACGGCAGTGTGTACGTGGCGCGGGTGGCGCTGGGGGCCGACCCGCAGCAGACGCTGCGGGCGTTCCGCGAGGCCGAGATGTACGACGGACCCTCGCTGATCCTCGCCTACAGCCACTGCATCGCGCACGGCATCGACATGCGCAAGGGGCTCGACCAGCAGTACCGGGCCGTGCATTCGGGGCATTGGCCGCTGATGAGGTTCAACCCGGTGCTGCGCGAGGCCGGCAAGAACCCGTTCCTGCTCGACTCGCCGCGGCCACGCATCTCGCTGCGCGATTATCACCAGCACGAGTTGCGGTTTCGGATGTTGTCGAACACTCACCCCGACGAGGCCGAACGAATGCTGCAACTGGGTCAGGACCAGGTTCGGCGGCGGTTCGCCGAGTACGAACAGTTGGCCGGTCGAGGCGCGGACGCCTTCGCCGCGGACGCCCGTTGAGCAGAGGCTGAGAAGGGGAACTGCAGATGGACCTGAGCACGAAATATCTGGGGCTCACTCTGCGCAATCCGGTGGTGGCATCGGCCGGGCCGTTGTCGCAGACGGTCGACGGGGTGCGCGACCTGGTCGCCGCTGGTGTGGGTGCGGTGGTGATGTACTCGCTGTTCGAAGAGCAGGTGCGGCGCGAGCTCGAGCGTGACTTGCACCTGGAGCAGGCTCATCAGGACTCGTTCGCGGAGGCGTCGAGCTACTTTCCGGCGTCGTCCGAGGCGGCCGACCGGGGTGTGGCCGATGCCTACGTGGGCCTGGTGCGGCGGGCCGCGGCGGCAGTCGACGTGCCGGTGATCGCGAGCATCAACGGCTCTTCGCTTGGCGGCTGGGTCGAGATCGCGCAACGCTTGGCCGACGCCGGCGCGGCCGCGATCGAGCTGAACATCTATCTTGCCCCCGGCAACGTGAGCGTCACCGGAGCTGACGTGGAGCGACATCACCTGCAGATCGTCACGGCCGTGCGCCAGGTGGTCGAGGTGCCGCTGGCGGTGAAGCTGAGCCCGTTCTTCTCGTCGCCGGGCCAGATGGCGCTGCAGTTGGTCGAGGCCGGCGCCGACGGCCTGGTGCTGTTCAACCGGTCTCTGCAACCCGAGATCGACATCGAGACCCTGGCGGTGCGGCCGTCGGTTGCACTGTCCACCCGCTTCGAGGCACGCCTGCCCCGCACCTGGATCGCCGCCCTGGCCCGGCACACGCATGCCTCGCTGGCGGCGACCTCAGGGGTCGAAGAGGCGTCCGACGTGGTGCGGTACCTGCTGGCCGGTGCCGACGTCGTGATGAGCACGTCGGCGCTGGTGCGGCACGGGGCCGGGTATGCACACCACCTGGTCGCCGGCCTGCAGGACTGGATGACCAGGCACGAGTTCGCCACGGTCGACCAGTTTCGCGGGCTGCTCGCCACGCCGGCGGACGCCGACGCCCAGGCGCTGGCTCGGGCCGGTTACGTCGCGGGCCTGGAGGGTGCTCGCCATGCGTTCGGCTCGGCGCACCGCTGATTGCGTCCGGCAGCTCGACCGACCATCGGAGATTCCGCAGCGACAGCCAGCCGACTTTCGCTCACCTGCGGAACTCCTGACCGCGAGGAAGTACTGACCGCACCCACCGCTGGTTGAGCCGGTCGAAACCCCACGCCACAACGCCACACCCGAGACCGCACACTCGACAAACGAAAATCAGCGCTTCCATTAGCCTGAACGGCATGGCTGACCTCGAACCTGCGCAACCCGCCCCGGACGACCCGACGACGTTCGAGTACCCGCAGCTCATTGAGCCCGAGCCCGTGGCGGACCAGCCAGATGCGCGTCCGTTGACCATCGCGCAGTTCACCGACAACTATGGGCCAGCCCACTCGGGGCTGTTGTACGCGGTGCAATTCCTGGAGTCCGAGGTGCTGGCCGCGGGGCACCGGGTGCTCCTGGTCGCGCCCGAGGCCAACGGCCCGAACCCGCTGGCCGGCGATCCGCACCGGCGCGAGATTCGCATGCCGTCGGTGCGCATTCCAGGCGCCGGCATTCGAATGTCACTCGGCAAAGACCTGGAGTTCCGGCTGGCCCAACTGGTGGCCGACCCGCCCGACATCATTCACGTGCACGGGCTGGGCGGGGTGGGCCTGCTCGGGGTGTGGGTGGCGCAGCGGGCGAAACGTCCCTTGATCGTGACCTGGCACACCGATCTGGAGGCCTACGCCGAGCACTACTGGCATCTAGGGCCGTTTCTGTACGCGGCGTACCAGATGTTCGCCCTGCGGGCCGAGCCCAAGCCGTGGAAGGCGCTGGCCAAGATGCGGTTCAAGCGGCCGCGGCGGGGCGGGGCCCAATTGCAGTTGTTGCAGGCCGCCGCCGACATGCTGACCAGCGCCGACGTGGTCACCACCCCCTCTGACAAGACGGCCACCCGGGTGCTCGAACTGGCCCCCGGGGCGCGGGTGCGGGTGGTGCCCAACGGGCTCGACCCGCTGCCGGATCGTCCGCCGATCGCGAAGGCCCGTGGGCCACGGCTGCTGTACGTCGGACGGGTCTCGCCCGAGAAGGGTCTCGACCTGCTGCTCGACGCGTTCGAACTGGTGCGCGACTTCGAGCCGAACGCCGAGCTGATGATCGTCGGCGACTGGCGCGGAAGCCCGCCAGGGCTGCGCAGCCGGTTGCAGCGGGCGGCCCGCCGCGGCGGCACCCGGTTGGTCGGACGCGTGCCGCGCGACGAGCTGGCCGCCTACTACACCGGTTCGGACGTCTTCGTGTTCCCGTCGGTGACCGACACCCAGGCGTTGGTGCTGCACGAGGCGGCGCTGTGCGGGCTACCGCTGGTGATCACCGACCCCGAGCTCAACCTGGTGGTCGACCGGGGGGTGAACGCCCTGGTGGCGCGGCCCAATATGGTGTCGTTCAGCCAGGCGATCATGTCGATGCTGCGGCAGTTGAAAGACCCGGTTTTCGCCGCCGCGGCGTCGGCCCGCAGCCGCGAACTGGCCGGCCAGTGGACGATCGACCGCCAGGCCACCGAGATGATGGGCATCTACGACGACCTGATCGCCGGACGTCCGGTGGCGGTCAGCGACTCCCTCAAGCCCGATCTCGGACGGCCCCGGCTGGGTGGCCGGCTGCACTGAGCCTGCCGGTTGCGCTGAAGGTGCGCAGCCGCAGGCTGTTCAGCACCACGAACACCGATGAGAACGCCATCGCGGCACCGGCGATCATCGGGTTGAGGTAGCCCAACGCGGCCAGCGGAATGGCCGCCACGTTGTAGGCGAAGGCCCAGAACAGGTTGCCTTTGATCACGCCCAGGGTGGCGCGCGACAGCCGGATCGCGGTGGCCGCCAGCCGCAGGTCGCCCTGCATCAGCGTCAGGTCGGACGCCGCGATTGCCGCGTCGGTTCCGGTGCCCATCGCAATGCCGAGGTCGGCCTGAGCCAGCGCGGCGGAGTCGTTGACCCCGTCGCCGACCATCGCCACCTGGTTGCCGTCGGCCTGCAGCCGCTTGATCTCGGCGAGCTTGTCCGCGGGCAGCACCTCGGCGATCACCTGGTCGATGCCGACCTCGGCGGCCACGGTCTGCGCCACCGCTCGGTTGTCGCCGGTGAGCAACACCGGGGTCAGCCGCAGTTCCTTCAGCTCTGCGATGGCCTGCGCGGCGGTCGGCTTCACGGCGTCCGCGACCGCGATCATGCCCCGCAGCACCCCGTCTACGGCCACCAGCACGGCAGTGTGGCCCTTGGCCTGGGCGGCGGCGAACGCGGCACTGAGGGCGGCGTCAGGGGCCGCCTGGACCACCAGCGCGGGTGTGCCGACCAGCACCTCGTGGCCGTCCACCAGCGCGCGGATGCCTTGCCCGGGCAGGTTCTCGAACTCGGCGACGGCGGCGTCGGAATGCAGGTGCGCGGCGATGGCCCGGGCGATCGGGTGCTCCGAGGCTCCCTCGGCCGCACCGGCCAGCCGCAACCACGCCCCGTCGTCGGCGACCGCCGGCCCAACCAGGTGGGGCGCTCCCGCCTGCGCCAGCGGCGAGCGGTTCTGGGTCTGGACGACCCGCATTTCGCCGGTGGTCACGGTGCCGGTCTTGTCGAGCACGATGGTGCCGATCGAGCGAGTGCGTTCCAGCACCTCGGGCCCCTTGATCACGATGCCGAGCTGGGCGCCCCGTCCGGTGCCCACCAGCAGCGCGGTGGGGGTGGCCAGCCCGAGTGCGCACGGGCAGGCGATGATCAGCACCGACACGCTGGCCGAGGTGGCCAGGGCCGGCTCGCCCAGCAGCAGCCAGGTCACGAAGGTGAGCACCGCGAGGCCGATGACGATCGGCACGAACACTGCGCTGATCCGGTCGGCCAGGCGCTGCACGTCGGCCTTGCCGGTTTGGGCTTGCTCGACCAGCCGCGCGATGTGCGCCAGTTGAGTGTCGGCGCCCACCCGGGTGGCCCGCACCACCAGGCGTCCGTTGGCGTTGAGGGTGGCGCCGGTCACGAGGTCGCCGGGGCCGACGTCGACCGGCACCGACTCACCGGTGACCATCGACGCGTCCACCGCTGAGGTGCCCTCGACGACCTCGCCGTCGGTGGCGATCTTTTCGCCCGGACGCACCACGAACTGATCGCCGGGCTTGATGAAGTCGACCGGCACCCGGGTCTCGGCCCCGCCGCGCAGCAGGGTGGCCTCGGTCGCACCCAGTCGCAGCAGGGCCCGGACGGCCTCGCCGGCGCGGGCCTTGCTGCGCGCCTCGAGCCAGCGGCCGAGCAGCAGGAACGCGACGATCGCGACCACTGCCTCGAAGTACAGGCTGCCCTGGCCGGTACCGCGCATCAGCATGAACTCGAAGCCGTGGGTGTAGCCGATCATGCCGGCGTGCCCGAACAGCAGCGCGTACAGCGACCAGCCCAGCGCGGCGGTGGTGCCCAGGCTGATCAGGGTGTCCATCGTGGTGGCCAGATGCCGGGCGTTGACCAGCGCCGAGCGATGGAACGGCCAGGCCGCCCACCCATACACCGGCAGGGTGAGCGCCAGCGACACCCATTGCCAGCCCGGGAACTGCCAGGGCTCGACCATCGCCAGGGCGATCACCGGCACCGCGAGCACCGCGCTGACGATCACCCGGCTGCGCAGTTGCGCGGCGTGGTCCACCTCAGGACGGGCCGGGTCGGGCAGGGCGGCGTGGTAGCCGGCCCGCTCCACCACCGCGATCAGCTCGGCCACCGGGACAGGCGCGTCGGTGAGCACCCGGGCCTTCTCGGTGGCGTAGTTCACCGAGGCGGTCACGCCGTCCACCTTGTTGAGCTTCTTCTCGATACGCGCGGCGCAACTGGCACAGGTCATGCCGTCGATGTCGAGTTCGATCGACTCGTGCCGGATGCTCGTCATACTGCCTCTTCCGTAGTCCGCCCCGCCCGGACGCCCCATCGGGACGCCCCATGGGGACGTTGCGTGGGTTGTGGTTCATTGCGCAGGGTGCACCGCGCGCAATGAGCCACAACCTGCGCAACGTCGTGACCCACGGTCGTGGTTGTCGACGCAACCACGGCTGGTTGGGCTTGCGGCGGTCAGGCGACGGAGTAGTCGCCGGCCTCGGCGACGGCTTCGACGATGCGGTCGAAGTCGACCGGGGCGTCCGAGGTCAGGGTGAGCTGGCCGCCCTCGAGGGTGACGGTGACGTCGGTGACGCCGGGAATGGCTTTGACCTCTTCGGTGACCGCTGCGACGCAGTGCCCGCAGGTCATTCCTTCGACGGTGTAGGTGGCTTGCATGATGTTCTCCTTGGGTTGGTTCACGAACGGACGAGGCGCGCGATCGCGTCGCGAGCCTCGGCCAGCTTGGTTTCGGCCTCGTCGCCGCCCTGACGGACGGCATGTGCCACGCAGTGCCGCAGGTGCTCGTCGAGCAACCCCAGCGCAACCGATTCGAGGGCCCTGGTGGTGGCCGAGATCTGGGTGAGGACGTCGATGCAGTACCGCTCGCCGGCGATCATCCGCGCCAGCCCGCCGACCTGGCCCTCAATGCGACGCAGACGCTTGAGGTAGTCATCTTTGGCGGTCAGGTAGCCGTGCGAGCGCGGCTGCTCGACTGGGTTTTCGGCGCCATCGGGCTGTGTTTCGTGTGCAGTATGTGACATCTGTTCCTCCTGGTGCCGCGACGCTAGGCATCCACCCTTGTCAGGATACCCCCTATGGGTATGTGGCCGCGACACAACAGGTGTGGACAACCGCCGCCGACCGGGGCATACACCCCTTCGCCCGTGGCCTGTCAAATCCCCACCGCGAACCGGCCCTCAGCCTTCCTTCAGTCGGAATTCACCTAAACAACGTCTTAAAATGCCTAGTCACAGCGCATTTGTTGACCGGACATTTTCGCCGTCCACGACACGCTCGGCGCGTCGTGCACAGGCTCTGCGGCGTGGCTCCACAGAATCCACAGGCGAAAGTCACTTCTGTGGATAACTTGGGTTGGACGTTGACCCGAACCCGGGTCTATCGTCGTGCGATACGCCGCCCGGTCCACATCGGCGGGCAGCGCCGAAGAGTATTGAATTCGAACATGTGAACGTCAATCGACCACGCTGACGCCGACCTCATCGGCGGGGTTCTCGCGCGCCCACCAAGAAGTGTCTGCGCGGGCCGTTAGCGTCGTTGATGCAGCAGCCGTTCAAGGCACAGGAGGGTCATGTCGCTCGCGTCGCTTCCCCCGTACGAGGAAGACCCTCGCGAGTTCGGCGCGCCCGATCGCACCCCGCCGCAAGACGTACAAGCCGAGCAGTCGGTGCTCGGCGCCATGCTGCTCAGCAAGGACGCGATCGGCGACGTCACCGAGGTCGTCCGGGGCCGCGACTTCTACCTGCCCAAGCACGAGCAGATCTACGAGGCGGTCATCGATCTGTTCGGCCGCGGCGAGCCGGCCGACGCCATTACGGTGGCCGACGAGCTGGCCAAGCGGGGCGAGCTGGGCAAGATCGGCGGGCACATCTACCTGCACGACCTGCTGCAGATGGTGTCGATCGCGTCGAACGCGAGCTACTACGCCGAGATCGTCAAAGAGAAGGCGATTCTGCGCCGGCTGGTCGAGGCATCGATCAAGATCAGCCAGATGGGTTACGCCGGCGGCGGCGAGGTGGCCAGCATCGTCGACCAGGCGCAGCAGGCCATCTACGAGGTGGCCGAGGGCAAGACCTCCGACGACTACGAGCCGCTGAGCGTGCTGATGGAGCGCACCCTCGACGAGATCGAGTCGCTCAGCCAGCACGGCGTGATGGCCGGAGTGCCGACCGGGTTCATCGAGCTCGACGATCTCACCAACGGCCTGCACCCGGGCCAGATGATCATCATCGCGGCCCGGCCCGGCATGGGTAAGTCGACCCTGGGGCTCGACCTGGCCCGCGCGGCGTCCATCAAGAACAAGCTGACCAGTTGCTTCTTCTCACTCGAAATGGGCAAGTCAGAGATCGTGCAGCGACTGATCTCGGCCGAGGCCGGAGTGCCGCTGAACCACATTCGCAAGGGGCAGATGGGCGACGACGACTGGCAGCGGATCGCCCGCAAGACCGGTGAGGTGTCCAGCGCCCCGTTGTTCATCGACGACTCGCCGAACCTGACCATGATGGAGATCCGGGCCAAGGCCCGCCGGCTCAAGCAGCGGCACGACCTGAAGCTGGTGATCGTCGACTACATGCAGCTGATGACTTCGGGCAAGAAGGTCGAATCGCGCCAGCTCGAGGTGTCCGAGTTCAGCCGCCAGATGAAGCTGCTCGCCAAGGAGCTGAGCGTGCCGGTGGTGGCACTCTCCCAGCTCAACCGTGGCCCCGAGCAGCGCACCGACAAGAAGCCGATGCTCTCCGACCTGCGCGAATCCGGATCGCTGGAACAGGACGCCGACATGGTCATCCTGCTGCACCGCGCCGACGCCTACGACAAGGACTCCGACCGGGTCGGCGAGGCCGACTTCATCGTCGCCAAGCACCGCAACGGCCCGACCGCGACCATTCCGACGGTCTTCCAGGGTCACTACAGCCGGTTCGTCGACATGCAGCACTGAGGTGGCAGTGGGCCTTAGGTACGGATGTTCGCGGACCGCTACCGATTGTCCTTAGGCCAACGAGGTCCACACCTCTCGCCTACTGAGTCATTCGGTATGCCGAACACCACTCAGCATTGCTCATGCTGCTTGACTCCCCTGCGAAGTACCCAGGTCGGTGAATAGCCGCGCGCACCTCAGGCGCTCGCGCAAGTTCCCTTGCCCCATCGACGTGCACGCACCTAGCTGGCAACGCTGCTCTCCGCAGCCGATGCGGGCGCGCTGACCGTCTTGGCCCGGACTGAGGGCGCGCTGCCTGGGCGACGGGTCGCCGAGCTCGCGGGCGCCAACCACACCTCGACCCTGCGCGCACTAATCCGGCTGGTCACCGAGGGCGTGGTGCTCGTGGAGCCCGCCGGGCGAGCCAACCTCCATCGGCTCAACCGTTCGCACGTGCTCGCCCCTCTGATCCTCGCGGCGGTCGACGCCACCGCCGCCGTCCAACGCGGGCTGACCGCCCAGATCAACGACTGGATGATCCGCTGCCTCCATGCGGCGCTCTACGGGTCGCTTGCTCGGGGTGAGGCCGGTCCGCAGTCCGACATCGACGTCCTGGTCGTCCGGCCCTAGGGTCTTTCCGCTGCTGACCAGGAGACCTGGGACTCTCAGCTCGCGCAGACCGAGGCCATGATGCACGCCCTCACGGGCAACGATCTCTCCTGGCTGGACACCACAACGACCGACCTGCGTCGGGCCCAGGCTGCCGACGAACCGATCTTCCGGTCGTGGCGCGATGACGCCATCCTGCTCATAGGCCTGCCTCTGTCCCAGCTGCTCCGTGGCACCGGCACGACCGACGAGGGTCGCTGATAGCCACCGAGCGGCTCCGGTCCGGGACCGCGGCCAACGCCGAATCATCGCCACCGTCACCGGCGAACTCGACGTCACTACCGCCGGGGCGCGCCGCGCCGCAGTAGGAGCCGACATGTTAAGTTTTCGCCGATTTGACTAACATGTCTGCGGAACATGTCCGCTGACCTGACAGATGCGACGACGTCGGACATGAATCACAGTTGATCCTGTGGAACAACCGTGATCCACGGCCACCGCCCC
The DNA here is from genome assembly GCF_047602085.1 of Micropruina sp. GTDB lineage: Bacteria > Actinomycetota > Actinomycetes > Propionibacteriales > Propionibacteriaceae > Micropruina. Next base: position 78,407 of record NZ_JASGID010000001.1, on the reverse strand, counting down.
GTCGCCCACGCCCTTCCTGACGAAGCGTCAACGTGTTAGGTTTCTGAGCAATACTTAACACGTCTCCGCGACGTGTCCGGAAAGGTGACATATGCCATGGGCTGCCAGCGTCCCTAACAACGACTTGCCCGCTCTCCCACCCCACGACATCGACCTTGAGCCCAAACCCGTCCTCAAGGCCGCCATCGAGGCTCGGGCTGCAGTGGCGTCCCTGGCGCAGGCCGGCAAGTTACTGCCCAACCCGGGCGTCTTGATCCACGCGGTCCCGCTGTTGGAAGCCCAGGCCAGTTCTGAGATCGAGAACATCGTCACCACTGCTGACGAACTGTTCAAGCACGCCGAGTCCGGCGGCGGCGACCAGGCCACCAAAGAGGCGCTGCGCTATCGAAACGCCCTGTTCGCAGGGCTGAGTGCGATCCGCGAGCGGCCGCTTACGGCCGCCACGGCCGCGCAGATCTGCTCCGCCCTGCACGGTCATGAGATGGACGTCCGCGCCGTCCCAGGTACCCGGATCGCCAACCCCGCCACTCAGCAAGTGATCTACAGCCCGCCCGAGGGTCGAGATCTGATCCGCGACAAGCTCTCGGCGTGGGAGAAGTTCATCCACTCCAACGAAGACCTCGACCCCCTGGTGCGGATGGCTCTGGCGCACTACCAGTTCGAGGCGATCCATCCATTCCATGACGGCAACGGCCGCACCGGGCGCGTGCTCAACATACTGATGTTGATCGAAGCTGGGCTGTTGAGCGAGCCGATCCTCTACCTGTCGCGAGCCATCATCCAGACCAAGAACGACTACTACCGGCTACTGCTGGCGGTCACGGCCGACGGCGCTTGGATCGACTGGATCGTGTACATGCTTGAGGCGGTCCGCTCATCGGCCGAATCGACCCAACGCAAGATCGGAGCCATCCGGACCTGTCAGGACGAAATCGCCGAGCGTGCCCGGGCAGCCTCGCCGGGTGGACGGGACGCCCGCTTCCTCAACGTGCTCTTCGAGCAGCCGTACTGCCGGATCAACACGGTGGCGGAGCGCTGCGAGGTGTCTCGTCAGACGGCCTCGGGCTGGCTGCACGCCCTCGTCTCCGGCGGCCTACTCACCGACCTCAAGGTCGGCCGCGAGGTCCTATTCGTGAACCATAGATTCCTCGACGTACTCACCCGACCGGAGTAGTCACCCCATGACCATTGCCAAAGAGCTCGCCTTCGAGACGAACATCGAGGCGCACCTGCTCGCGGACGGCTGGCACTCACTGCCACCGGCAACCTATGACCGGAAGGCCGGTGTCTTCGGCGAGGAGGTCATCGCGTTCGTCCAGGCGTCGCAGCCCAAGGCGTGGCAGCAACTCGTGACCCGGCACGGCGGTGAGGCAACGGCGCGGGAGAAGTTCCTGAAGGTCGTTGTCGGCGCCATCGACCATCGCGGCACGATCAGCGTGCTGCGGTCGCCAGTGAAAGACTCGGGCGTAAGCGTGCGGCTGTGCTATTTCAAGCCGGCCAGTGGCCTCAATGTTGAACAGGCCGAGAGGTACGCGGCGAACCGGCTCAGCGTCGTCCGCCAGTTACACCATTCGGAGTCGAACCCGGCGGACTCGCTCGACCTGACCTTGGTGGTCAACGGGATTCCGGTGGCGACGGCAGAGCTGAAGAACCCGCTGACCCACCAGAGCGTCGAGAACGCGATGGCGCAGTACCGCGCGGATCGGAATCCGAACGACCTGATCTTCCGCGCACGGACCTTGGTGCATTTTGCCGTTGACCCGCACCGGGTGGCGATGACGACGCGGCTGGCGCGCCAGGAGACGGTGTTCCTGCCGTTCGACCAGGGCAGCGGCGGCGCCGGTCACATGGGCACGGCCGGCAACCCTGCGGTGAAGTCGGGGTACCAGACGTCGTATCTGTGGGAGCAGGTGTGGCAGCGCGACGCGTGGCTCGATCTGCTCGGGTCATTCATCCATGTCGAGGGTAACCGGGTGCTGTTCCCGCGGTTCCACCAGTGGCATGCGGTTCGCGCGATCCTGCAGGCGACCTACCACGACGGTGCGGGAGTGGACCGGCTGGTGCAGCACTCGGCAGGCTCGGGCAAGTCGAACACGATCGCGTGGAGCGCCCACGCGTTGTCGCGGTTGCATGGGCCGGACGATGCCCCGATCTTCGACAAGGTGGTGGTCATCACCGACCGGAAGGTGCTCGATCGCCAACTTCAGGACACGGTGGCCGGGCTGGAGCACACACCAGGCACCCTGGATCAGCTGCACTCATCGGAGCCGCGGCCGAGAACTGGAGACCCGCGCCGTTCAGCTCAGCCCGATGACACCTATACGTTCGACCTGGGTGCCCCTATGCCGAGCGATCGTACGGGCGCCCGCAGCCCGCGCGGAACGGTGCGCGGCCAGACATGACTCTGGACGTCGTCCGCACCGCATATGCGGCCAGATCCGCGGAGTACATCGCCCTGTTCGGCCGCGTCGACCAGGTGGCCGAGATCGATCGCGACTTCATCCTGGCCTGGGCGCTGGGCCTGCAGGGGCCAGTGCTCGATGTCGGCTGCGGACCCGGTCAGTGGACACATCTGCTCAGTGGCGCCGGTGTGGACGTCGAGGGTGTCGACCCGGTGCCCGAGTTCATCGACAGCGCCCGGGCCAACTACCCGTCGGATCGCTACCGGGTCGGTCGCGCCGAGAACCTCGGCGTGGGCGACGCGGCCCTGGCCGGCGTCCTCGCTTGGTATTCGCTCATCCACACCGAACCCGAGCTGATCGACGTGCCGTTGGCCGAGTTCGCCCGTTGCGTCAGGTCCGGTGGTGGGCTGGCACTCGGCTTCTGTACCGGAGCACGACTTGAGCCCTTCGAGCATGCGGTCACCACCGCCTACTTCTGGCCCATCGATTCTTTCGCGGCTCGGGTGGAGGCCGCAGGTTTCACGGTGAGCCGGACGGCCACCCGCACCGAGCCGGGCGCCCGTCCGCACGGCGCTCTGTTGGCGATCCGGAGATAGGTGCCTGAACCACGCTGGTTGAGGTTTCGAGGGACCTGCTCGGCCGCGCCCCGTCCGAGGTCTCGACAGGCTCGACCAACGTTGGATCAGCGCTCCACCAGTTGCTCCAACGCCTGCACGCAGGTCCCGGTCTTTGCGAAGTGGACGTCATGATCGGCGCGTCTCTACCAGCCTCGCAGGACGGACTCACACTGCTGCCGCACGGCTGCCAGCATCCGCTCGCGAAGTCCGGTGGCAGTGGACGAACGCGACAGTGGGACTTCGGCGAACGCGTCACGCAGGGCATCGGGAACTCGCCGCGCGAGGTCGTGGACGATGCCCAGCACCCGGTCGCCGTCCAGCCGGGCCTGGTTGGCCAGCTTGACCCAGTGGCGATCGCGGACGAACCCGAACCGGCGTTCGCCACCGACAGCGATCGGAAGCTCCATGGCCAGCCCTTCGTAGGGGAAGCCGGAGGCGACGTCATACAGCGGCGCCAGCCGCACCATACGTCCGACCAGCAGCACCGAGAGGTTCTTGGCGTGCGCATCCGTGCCGCCGATCAGGTAGTTGAACGCCTGGGCGACCACGAAACGCTCGCGGTCACGTCCGGCGGCGTTCTGCGACAGCACCCTGAGGATCGCGGCGGCACCCGGCCCGCCGTCCGTCTCGTACTTCTTGTCGGGCGGCACCGACAGCGCCTGGCACAGGTCCTCCTGATGGATGCGGACCACGTCACCCTGCGCGTCGGCACGCCGGTCGTAGCGCTGCACGACGATAGCCGGAAGGGATTCGAACTCGGTGTATTCCGATGCGGCCATGTCGAGCCCCAGCGCGCGGCCGGCGCACATGCAGACGTGTTCATTGAGTGCCTGATCGAACAGTTCGGGGATACCCGGCTTGATGATGTGCGTGCTGGGCGTGGCGCCGCCCGGCTCCGACCATCCACCGCGCGCATCGCGATGGAGTGCGAACTTCGCCTGCGCGCCGGCCAGCGACCAGCGCTCCGCGGGCGCGATCCAACTGCGCATCGATCCGTCCAGCACCGATCCGATCCGGCGAGCTATCTCCGACTCCTCGACCCGTTCCAGGCTGCCGGGACGCGCCAGCGCCTCCTGCACTCGGTCCGGCTCGCAGAACTGCACCGCACCGGCACAGTCCAGGCCGGCGTGCCGCAACAGCGCAAACGGGTTGTTGCCGGACACGCCTAACTCGCGACCCATCGCAGCACGGACGTCCGGCCGATCGGGCAACAACCCATTGAGGTAGGGCTCGACCACACGATTCCCGTGCCGTCCGGCCTGGATCGGCATCGAGAGCGAGACGGGCGTATTGCCCGGGGAGACCCCGTAGTGAAGGCTGCGATGGCCGTGACCCTCGACCAACTGGGCGACCTGGCGTCCGTAGAGCAGCACCGCGAGTTCGCCGGGCACGTCAGCCGTCCCCGAGCAGGGCCAACAGTTCCGCCTCTTCCGGGGAGGGCTCGGGGGACGGGACGACCTCCACCGTCATCCCCAACGCCCAGAGCACATCGAAGATCTTCGAGACCTCAGCACCCACGTTCTGCCCGTTCTCGAACATCACCAGCCATCTGGTGGAGATGCCGGCCGAAGCGGCGAGCTGCCGCTGGGTGAGGCCCCGGTCGCGCCGCAGCCGCCGGACGGCCGCACCCAACTGCGAGGGCGTCGAGACCTGCATAGTCATAATGTGATCATACCTGCACATCTGTGAAAACGCACATACCTTCACTTTCACAAGAGTGCAGGCGCGCGCACCTGCTGAGGTGACCGCCCAGCCACGCTCGCAGGCGTCCACGAAACCCGGCCGAGCACCAACTCGGCTGTGCCTTCCTGCCCGCGGCACCACCTCTCGGCGAGAACGGAAGTCAACCTCGACTTCAGGGCTCGATTGCCGCGCCGTGCGGGCGGGTGATTGTCTAGGCCACACCCCCCCCACAACCGAAGGCCTTTGATGATGACCGCTGCCGCACTCCGCGCCGCCCGCACTCTCGGCGCCGCCGCTCTCACTCTCGCGCTGACCGGCGGCCTGCTCACCGCCGTCGTCGCAGCCCCGGCGAAAGCCGCGGCCACGGCGTCCGCCAAGGCCGCGGCCAAGGCGAAGAAGACCACCATCACCACCCAGCCGAAGAGCGCCACGATCAACCGCTACGGCACCAGCACCAGCGTCACGCTCAAGGTCAAGGCATCCGGCACGAGGCTGAAGTACGCCTGGCAGTCACGACCGGCGTCCGGGTCGTGGAAGAGCATCACGAAGGCAACCAAGTCGTCCTACAGAGCCACCTCCAGCACGTGGGCCACCGGCACCAGATTTCGAGTGAAGGTCAAGGGCGCCAAGGGCACGGTGACGTCGAAGACCGCGACCCTGACGGTGCGGCAGCCCAGCAAGACCCCCGCCAAAGACGCCGCGAAAGCGTTCGGCCTCAAGGGCCTCAGCCAGGGCGTCGACCTGTCGTCCTACCAGTACGTGCCGTCGGCCCGGGTCAAGCCGTCCGTACTGGCGGAGTGGACGGGCAGCAACGGGTTCGCCTTGCTGCGGCTCGGCGGCAGCGGCCGTCCGATCAACCACAGCTACACCGACGCCTGCACGAACGCCGCGCGCTCCACCGGCAGCACCCCGGCGGTGGCCGACTGCGCCTACGCCACCCTCTCCGATCAGGTGAAGGCGGCGGGGCTGCGGCAGGGCGCCTACTGGTTCAACGGCTGGACCACCAGCGTCGACACCAGCCCCGGCAATCTGTTCGCCGGCAGCTTCACGCCGGCCAAGACGGCCAAGCGTTTCGCCGCCTGGTTGAAGGCGGACGGCAACTACTCCAAGACGAGCACCAACCCACTCGTGATCGACATCGAGCCGGGCGGAACCTACACCAAGACCGCGAAGGGCAAGAAGTACACCCAGAAGCTGCGGGCCTGGACACCGGCTGAGGCGACGCGGTTCCTCACCACGCTCAAGGCACTGCTGATCGCGGACGGCTACCAGGCGAACCTCTACGTGTACCTGGGTGCCAGCGCGACGGAGCAGCGATCGCAGGGCGAGTACGTGTGGTCCGACGTCGCCGACATCGCCCGGCTCTGGGTGGCCTCCTGGGGCACCGACAACGGACGGGTGCCGAGCAGCCTGCCCCGCGTCGGACCCTGGGCCGACAAGGGCGGGTGGTCGATCTGGCAGTACACCAGCAATCTGCGGATCGCCGGTGACGGCGTCGGCGCACTGGACGGCAACCTGGCCACCGCGGACGCCTGGACGCCACTGGATGACTGACGGCTGCCATTCCAGTCACGCTGCGGTTGCGCTGCGGCGCACCGGAACCGTGCCGAACGAATCGGGCCACGTCCCGTGAAACACTGATTTCTCGCCGGTCGAGCTCGTCGAGACCCCCACCCGAGTGCTCTCAAGTTTCTCGCCGGTCGAGCTCGTCGAGACCCCCACCGGAGTGCTCTCACTAGGGATTTCAACAAACTCAACTCGCGCTAGGCGCATTGGTCAGCGCATCCCTGTTCCGAGAGTGGACTCCAGCCACGCGTGCGGCAGCACCACCTGCGTGGGGACAGATCCAGAGCGCGACCGCGATGGACGTGAAACGATCATCCCGTGCCGGTACAGGACGATGCACGTGAGAACCAGATGGTGCAGCTTTTCAATCTGGCGGTTCCAGAGGACCGTGGCAGAGGAGACATCGACGCCTATCTGAACATCGACGGGCGGGTAGTCCCGTTCGAGCTGAAGTCCACGACCAGCGGCTCGGTATCGACCGTGCGCGACTTCGGACCCGATCACATCCGCAAGTGGCGCGACGGGCTGCACTGGTTGTTCGCCTTCTACAACCCGGACGGCACCAAGCTGAAGTACTGCACCAAGCTGAAGTACTGCACGTATGCGTCCCCGGACGACATGGAGCCGTGGATCGCGGCAAGGGAACGCTACGTCCTGCCCGACATTCGGCTGGCGGACTCCCTTCCCGCGCTCGTCACCAGAGACATGGTGGAGACGATCCTCGGCCGCAAAGACACCTACGCGCGGGAGGATGCTCGTTGGGTCATGAAGAACCAGTGGCGAGCCGCGGACTACCGCGAACAGCAGGACGTCGCCGACGGATACTCACCGGAACGGATGACCGAGATACTCCAACAGCGTGCCCGCTACGTCATCCTTCGTGGCGCAACGCTCAACAACCCGCACATTGAGGCCGGCTACTTCGACCGGTTCGAGAGGATCACCGAGGAACACGCACGGCGAGTGCGTGAACTCGTGCGAGGCTACTTCGCCAAGGCGGCAGCCACCGACGACGCCACCGCATAGGCGACCGGCGGCGCTACTGAGTTCCCGATCTGCCCCAGCTGCATGTACGTAGCGCCCGCGAACCGCCACGAATCGGGGAAACCCTGCAGCAGCGCCACATCCGCCACCGCGAGCCGGAAATGCCCATTCTTGGCGACGAAGGCCCTCGCCGCCTCCCTGGTGGCTGCGACCCCGTTGGGCCACACCTGTAGAGCTTCGAACCGCTTCTGAGCCGACACGCTGTTGAGGATTGACGTGGTGTGGCGAGGCCCGGTCAGCCCGCTACGGATCGTCGGAGACACATCGTCGTGGCCGATGTCGGGCAGGCCCAGTGCTTTTCTCACGCCCATCACCTCAGGCAAGCCGTTCGGCACACCACCCGGCCTGAGGTAGCGGGCCCGAGGCTCCACCCAACGAGCCTCCAGCGCCTTGGTCCGAAATCCAAAGAACACTACCCGACGCCTCACTTGAGGAACGCCGAATTCGTACGCCTGGAGGATCACCCGCTGGATGCGATATTGCCTCCCGAGCGGCTTGATGATGGTGCGGTCGACGTAATCGGAGAACGTCGAAGACGCCAGCGCCGCGACGTTCTCGGCTACGAAGATCTCGGGCTGCACCTCACGGACGGCCCGCACGAACTCGGGCCACATGTCGCGAGGGTCTGCCGCGCCGCGCCGCTTCCCCGCATTGCTAAACGGTTGGCACGGCGGCCCGCCGTGGACGACCGCAACACTGCCGCGGTACCGCAGCCAATCGACGTCTCTCACGTCGCCCGCCGCGCCGCCGTGGACAACCCACGACGGACGATTGAGCCGCAAGGTGGCAGCGGCATCCCGCAGGATCTCCCACGAACCCCCGTGTGTGAACCCGGCCAGATCAAAGCCCAAATCGAGGCCGCCTCCGCCGCTGAAGAGCGACAGGGTGGTGAGTCCGTTCGGGTCGCAACTCGGCATCAGGGTGAGCGGGTCGAACCGTGGTCGATTCACCTCGTGAACCGGCTCTTCGCCCGTGCCTGCGAGCGCTGCCTGCCGAGCGAGCCTGGACGCACGCGATCGCTGCCGGAACACCTCACGCTCCTCCTCCGTGAGCGACCAAGGCTCGTGCAGCGGGTCGGTCGACTTGATCCGGCTCGGGACGTACTCGGCGGTGCTCACTGAGTCACCGTAACGTCTCGCGACGTTCTTGCCCGCTTGACTCGCCGCGCAGACAATGCTTCAATCGAACACATGTTCGACGCCTGGCTCAGCCCTGCTAGATGGCGAACAGCGTTGCCGCCGCAGCCTTCACCGCGAAGATCACCTCGCGCCCGGGGTAGAGGTCGAGTTCGGCGACCGCGCCCAGGGTGATGTCGGCGGCCAGCAGATGCCCGTGGCGATCATCGCCACGCACCCGCACCAGTTCGCCGCGCGGCTCCAACTCGGCGATCACGACCGGGAGCGCGTTGCGCGGGCTGCCGTGCGGCGGCTCGGTGAAGATCGACACCGCGCTGGGTGCGAACACGACCGCGGCCGGCACACCCGGCGGGATCGGCTCATCGCCCTCGCGGAGCACCCCCGCCATCGCCAGCCCGGCCGAGTCTCGCACCGCACCGGCGTCGAACCGTCCACGAATCAGGTTGAGCCCGGCGATCCGGGCGGTGAACCCGGTGCGCGGGTGCCGCAGCACCTCGTCGGTCGGGCCTTGTTCAACGACCCGGCCGTTCTCCAGCACCACGATGCGATCCGAGAGCAGCAGGGCATCGAGCAGGTCGTGGGTGACGATGATCGTCGACCGGCCGGCCAGCACCTGGCGCAGCACCCGGCGCAGCAGCGGGGCGACCGCCACATCGAGGGCAGCCATCGGCTCGTCGAGCAGCAGCAGCCGCGGTTCGGCGGCCAGCGCGCGCGCGATCGCCACCCGCTGCGCCTGCCCTCCCGAGAGCTGGGACGGGCGGCGTCCGGCCAGGTCGGGCACCCCGACCCGGTCGAGCCAGGACCGCGCCGCGTGATGCGCCTCGGCCCGGCCGCGACCGGCCGCGCGCGGCCCGAAGGCCACGTTGTCGAGCACGCTCAGATGCGGGAACAGCAGTGCGTCCTGGGCCAGCAGCGCGACACCCCGGGCGGGTGGCGGCTGCCAGCGGCGCACGCCGACCCCCAGGTCGAAGAGCAATTGACCACCCAGCCGGGCCCGCCCCCCGTCGGGTCGCAGGGTGCCGGCCAGAATGCTCAGCAGGGTGGATTTGCCCGACCCGTTGTGGCCGAGAACCGCCACCCGCTCGCCGTCGGCGACCTCGATCGCGGCGTCGAAACCCCGCGCGGCCAGGGTGGCCTGAAACTCCAACGTCATGCCCGGCTCCAGCCGGCGATCCGGGCCGTAACCAGGGTGACCAGCACCGAGACCACCACCAGTACCAGCGACAGCGCGATCGCCGCGTCGGGGTCGGTGACCCGCTGCAGGTAGATCTCCAGCGGCAGCGTCCGGGTGACCCCCTGCAGGCTGCCGGCAAAGGTGATGGTGGCGCCGAACTCGCCCAAGGCGCGGGCGAACGACAGCACGGCGGACGAGGCCAGTCCGGGCAGCACCAGGGGCAGGGTGACCCTGCCCAACACCGTGGACGGCCGGGCGCCCAGCGTGGCGGCGACCACCTCGTAGCGATGCCCGACGCTGCGCAGAGTGCCCTCCAGTGACACCACCAGAAACGGCAGCGCCACGAAGGTCTGGGCCAGGACCACCGCAACGGTCGAGAAGGCGATCTGAATGCCGAAGAGGTCCATCGCCGGCGCCAGCAAGCCCCGGCGTCCGAAGGTGTAGAGCAGCGCGATGCCACCCACCACGGGTGGCAGCACCAGCGGCAGGAGCACCACCGAGCGAATCAGTTGCTGGGCCGGGAAATGCTCCCGGGCCAGCACCAACGCCATCGGCACCCCGAGCAGCAGGCACAGCAGGGTCGCTGCCGACGAGGTCTGCAGGCTCAACTGCAGCGCCGCCACCGACGACTCGCTGGTGAGCACCTCGCCGAACCGTGCCCAGTCCACCCGGGTGGTCAGCGCCACCAGCGGCAGCACCACCAACAGCGCCCCCACCGCGGCAGGCAGCCACACCCAGCGGGGCAGCCCCGAATAGGTGCGGACCGCCGGGGTGCGGGCCACTCGGGTGCGGGGCGCGCGCACTGGCCGGCCCGGGGTGGTGGACGGATGCACCGTCAGCTGGTGGGGCCGAAGCCGGCCTTGGCGAGCACCTGCTGCCCGGCGTCGCTGAGCACCAGGTCGACGAAGGCCTGGCCGAGTTGCTGCTGCGATCCGGTCTTGAGTGCCACGATCGCGTTGCTGTTGATCGCCTTCGACGACTCGTCGAAGGGAATCCCCTTCACGGTGGCGCCGGCGGCAATCACGTCGGTGCGGTAGACCAGCCCGGCATCGGCCTCACCTGCCTGCACCTTGGCCAGCACGTCGGTGACGGCCTGCTCCTCGCTCACCGGCGCAAGGGTGGTCTTGGTGGCCTGTTCGATCGTCACCGTCGCAGCTCCGCACGGCACCGCCGGCGCACAGACCACCAGCTTCAAGCCCTTCTTGGTCAGGTCTTTCCAACCGCTGATGCCGGCCGGGTTGTCGGGCGGAACCGCGATCTCGAGTTGATTGGTGGCGTAGGTCGTGGGCTCGGCGGCAGCCAGGCCCGCAGCCGTGACGGTGGTCATATTGGCCGCGTTGGCCGAGGCGAACACGTCGGCGGCCGCGCCCTGGGTAATCTGCTCGGCCAGGGCCTGCGAGCCGGCGAAGTTGAAGGTGACCCGCACGCCCGGGTGCGCGGCTTCGAAGTTCGCCCCCAGGGTGGTGAAGGTGGTTTTCATCGACGCCGCCGCGAAGACCGTGACGGTGGTGGTGGGCGCGGCGGTGCCAGTCGACCCGGCCGAGCACCCGGCCAGGACTGCGGCAACGACAAGGGGGGCGGCGATCCGGCCGATGGTGGCGGTAGTGCGCATGGCGTTTTTCCTCTGTGCTGACGTGATGGGATTGGTGTGCCTGGCCGGGACGGGTCACGTGAGTGAAGACAGACCCTTCGGCGTAAGGACCGTTGGTCAGTCGGGGTGCGGAACCTCGACGATCACGGTGGTGGCCTTGACGATCGCGACGGCAACCGAGCCGGGCTCCAGCCCAAGCTCACGGACGGCCTCGGTGCTCATCAGCGAGACCACCCGATGCGGCCCGCATTGCAGTTCGACCTGCGACATCACCGGGTCGGAAAACACCCGGGTAACCAGACCCACGAACCGGTTGCGGGCCGACCGAGCAACCTCGGACGGGTCGGGAATCGGGCGCGCCAGCGAGGCGGCGAACTCGGCCAGCACCCGTCCGTCGATCACCTTGCGGCGGCTCGCATCGGACTCGACGGGCAACTGCCCCGAGTCGATCCAGCGCCGCACGGTGTCGTCACTCACCCCCAGGTAGGTGGCAGCGTCACGAATCCGTAGTTTCGTCATGCGCGCAGGCTATTGCTTCGCTATTGCGGAGCAATAGCCTGATTCGACACGCGAAACGCAAACGCAACCTCGGCAGTGCACTCGAATGCCGCACGCCTGCCTCGGCACTGCCGTCGTCGCCCCCTCGGCTCTCGAAGAGTTGCACCCCCGAGGCCTTGACCCATCGGATCGACGCAACCACCGCTGGTTGAGCTACGTCGAAACCCCCTTGCCAGCGACTGACCGCGGCTTCGCGCGCGGATCGAGACGGCGGGTCGGCGACTCTCCGCGTCAGCACCCCACGGCACTTCGAGCCCGCCGCGAGACGGGAAGATCGGCAAATCTTCCACCCAGAGGGCGCCCGGGACCTTGACCAGCAAGACCCCCCCCCCCCGGCTTTCCGGGCCGGCACGGCGGCGCTCGCCCACCCCCGTCCAGCCCGGCCGAGCATGGACGGCTGGACGGCTGGACGGCTTGCCATCAGCGCAGCGCGCATCGAGCGCGCGACATGCCGCAAAGTTTATTTACAAAACGCACGTGTTGACATTACTGAGCCATGTTGCAAAACATCCCCACCCAGGGGGCCCGATGGCGTCACCCCTAGCCACAGAGCAGCAGTAGGCACCCATCGCGATTTACGCAAATGTTGTTGAGTGATATTTGTCTACGACTTAGGTAAGGCTAACAATCCTTGTACGACCACAATCATCGGCCTATTCTTTTGGTAATCGACGGCAACGCCCTAACACCGGGAGGTACACAACATGAGCACCGCATCGCTCGTCCAGTCGTGTGGCACGACCACCTGTTCGTTCAACAACGGCGGCTGCACCGCCATCGGCATCACCGTCGGCGGCTCGGGGGCTGCCACCTGCACCACCTTCGTCGCGCTCGACGCCCGCGGCGGACTGTCGTCGGCGACCGGCCAGGTAGGGGCCTGCAAGCGCCTCGAGTGCGTGCACAACACCGATCTGCTCTGCACCGCCGGCGTGATCTCGGTCGGCGACAGCGCCGACTGCCTCAGCTACTCCGCGGGCTGATCGCCGAACTAGCCTCGACGAGCTGGCCGATTCGATCGGCCAGCTCGTCGCTTGCGTCAACGGGCCGGTCGAAGGCCACGAAGTGCACGCACGCGCGGCCCAGGTCGACCGACATGAGGGTGAGGCCGGTGCGATCGACATCGACGCAGAAGACATGCCCCTCGATGTGTGGGCAGGCCGCTTCTTCGCGCACCGACAGCGTGACCCCTGACATCCAGCCGGACGCCGCCGCATACGCCAGCCCGGCGAGTTGGGCCGGCGGAAGCTGGCCGAGCAGATCGCGGGCAGCCCACTCCTGATCGCGGTCGGGGAAGCTGTCGCGACGCTCGGCCACCTCGTCGTAGGCGAACGGCAGCACACCGGCAATGTCGTGCACCAGCACCCGGTCGGTGCGCACAATGCCGATGCGGCCACCGGGTGCGGTGGCGAGTTCGACCAACTGCGGGTCGAGGGCGGCCTGGCTGAGGTAGTCCGCCACCAGGTCGGGGGCCAACCATTCCAGTTCACCCAGCAGGTGCACGGCACAGGCGGTGATCCGCACCTCCCACTCGGGAGCCTCCTTCACCACGTCGACCCGCACCCGCAGCGGAGTGGAGTGCCACATCGTCGCGGGAATCTCACGATCGGTCAGACAGGCCACCACCAGGTCGCCATGTGCGCTCATACCATGGCTCAACGCTCCGGCTTCGACCAGCGGTGCGAGATCGTAGGCGACCAGCGAGGCACGTCCGGCCCCGGCCAGCAGCCGGCGCGCAAGCGAGAGCGACCGTTGGCGCAGCGTGTCGGTCTGCTCGGCGTTGGTGGAATGCACATGCCCCCCTGGTCTCGGCCAGAACGATTTCAGTAAGGCGAGCCTAACCTAAATCATCCGCAAGCCAAGGGGGATCCCACTTTCGGTGCTCGGCTTCGCCCGGCAACGGGGTGCTGGGCCGCCGGCGGCGGAAGCACCGCCGATCTTCGCCGGGTTCAGCGGGCCACCCTGGTGGCGTCCCGGATGGGGTTTCGTCGACCGCCGGCGCGTTGAACCAACCGGAACCGTCCCCTGAACCAACGGAACCGTCCCCTGAACCAACAGAACCGTCCCGATGGTTCAGCGGACGCCCTCGAAGCCGAAGGTGAACACCAACTCCTGACCCGCCGGCAGCCGGTATTCGGGGTGCGCGCGGGCCCCCCACGAGTTGTCGCCGGCGACGCCTCGGCGCATCAGCGCGGGGCGCAGCACCGTGTGGTGAATCGGCGGCAACTCGTTGGGGTGGGCGGCGTTCTCGATCTCGAACGGCGTCCACGGCAGCGCCGAGAACTCCATGCCTCCCGGGCAGTCGAACCGCAACCCGAGCCCGCGGTCGTTGGTCACGGCGGCCCAGCGCACCCCGGTGTGGCTGCCCGCCTCTTGCGGACGTACGTAGGGCGTCAACTGGTCGCGCACCTCACCGCTGTAGACCCCGAGCCGGGCCCCGCCGCGACGATCGACGGAGCACTCCTGCGGCCCCTCGCCATACCAGGTGAGCCGGTGCAGGTCGGCGTCGGCGGTGAACAACATGCCGAACTCGGGCGGATCGCCCAGCCCCGCCCCTGGCGAGGCCGTCACCGTCACCGTCACGTGCCCGTCGCCGCGCACCCGGTAGGCCACCTCGCAGCGTCCAACCGGCGTGGTCGGCAGCAGGTAGGCGTAGCGCACCTCGACCACGTCGCCGGCCACACTCACTAGCGGGCCGGACGCCTCGGGGTCGGGCTTGGCGTAGCGGCTGGCCAGCAGCCACTGGCCGTCCTCGAACGGCATGCCCCAGCCCCTCTCGTTCGAGGTGGGCGCGTGCCAGAAGTTCACCCGCGGCGGCGCCTGCAACAACTCGTTGCCACCGTCGGGGGTGAACCCGAAGCGGTACGACACCAGCCCGCCGTGCAGCTTGCTGAACAGGGCCGAGAAATGCCTGCCGCGCACGCCGACATTGTGAATGCCGTCGATCAACTCCGGCGCCGCGCCGCGGACGACGGCCGCTACCCCTGCCACCGCGAACACTTCCTGCTGGTAGGCAACCTCGTACCCGGCCGGCGCCCAGGCCGTGGCCGCGGGCAACCGAAACGACACCTCGACGGTGTATTCGCCAGGCCGTTTTGGCAGTGCGAAAGGCAGCGGGTAGCGGGCGGAGGCGCCGGGCGCCACGTCGGTGTCGACCACACCCCCGCCCAGGACGACCCCCTCGCGGGCCAGGCTCACCACGCACTCGTAGTCGGACGATGCGGTGAACAGCAGCCGGTTCGTCACCTCGAAGTCGACCGCCGTCACCGCGATGACAAAGCCCTGGTACAGGTACTTCACCTCCTGCAGCTTCGGCGTCGGCGAATGGTCGGCGAATACGATGCCGTTGGCGCTGAACTCGTAGTCGGACGGAGCCTCGCCGCAGTCGCCGCCATAGCCGAAATAGGGCGTGCCGTAGCGGTCGGTCAGCGCGATGGCCTGGTCGGCGAAGTCCCAGATGAACCCACCCTGGAACAGCGGCTCACGGTAGGCCAGGTCGACGTAGCGCTCGACCGCGCCGAAGGAATTGCCCATGGCGTGGGCGAACTCGCACAGAATGAACGGCCGGTCGCGGTGCGTGGCCAGATAGCCCTCGACCTCGCGAGCCGGTGTGTACATCTCGCTGCGCACGTCACTGGTCTGCGGAAAGCGCTCGTCGTGATGCACACCCTCGTAGTGCACCGGACGGCTGTCGTGAGCCCGAAAGTAGTCGCTGACGGCCAGTATGTTGGTGCCGCCGTAGGACTCGTTGCCACACGACCAGATCACCACCGACGGGTGGTTCTTGTCGCGCTGCAACAGGTTGGCCGCCCGGTCGAGCAGCACCGGCCGCCATTCCTCACGATCGCCCGGCACCAGTTGGTCCAGCGTGATCCGGCCGCGCCACAGGGCGTCCCAGTGCCCGTGCGATTCGAGGTTGATCTCATCGATCACGTACAGCCCGTAGCGGTCGCACAACTCGTAGAAGTGGGAGTTGTTCGGGTAGTGACTGGTGCGTACCGCGTTGACCCCGGCCGCCTTGAGCAGCCGAATGTCGGCCTCAGTTCGCTCGCGCGACACCACCCGGCCGTTCAGCCCGAACTCATGCCGGTTGACCCCCTTGAACACGATCCGCTGCCCGTTGATCGCCAGCAGCCCGTTCTCGATGCCGAACCGCCGCACGCCGACCGGCTGCACGATCACCTCGGCCACCGCCCCGGCGGTATCGAGCACCTCGAGCACCAGCTCGTACAGGTGCGGATGCTCCGCGCTCCACAGCCGAGGCTGCACCAGGCGCACCGACAGCGAGCCGTCGGCCGCCTCGCTCAACGCGCCGACGCCCTCGAGGTGAGCCCGGACGCTGCCTGCGCCCTGAAGCGCGACCGACACCGTCAACTCGGCCGAGTTCAGGTCGCCGGCGACCTCGGTGCTCACCCGCAGGTCTTCGGCGTGGGCGACCGGACGCCGGTACAGCACCACGTCACGAAACAGCCCCGAGAACCGGTAGAAGTCCTGGTCTTCGATCCACGAGCCCGAGGTCCACTTGAACACCTGTGCGGCCAGCTTGTTCTCCCCTGGCACCAGGGCGTCGGTCAGGTCGAACTCCGAGGGTGTGAACGAGTCGGCGCCGAACCCGAGGTAGTGGCCGTTGAGCCACACCGCCACCGCGCTCTCGGCACCCTTGAACGACACGCTGACCCGCTCACCCTCGGCCATCGGGTGGTTGAGGCAGAACCAGGTCACATAGCTGCCCACCGGGTTGAACAGCCGCGGCACCTCGCCCGGCTCGACCCTCTCGTGACCGTCCCACGGGTACTGCACGTTGACGTACTGGGGCCGGTCGTAGCCCTGCAATTGCAGATGCCCGGGCACCGCGATGTCGTCCCAGCCCGAACAGTCGTAGTCGAGCGCCTCGAAGCCCGGCAGCACCGCCGCCGGGTTCTTGGCGTAGTGAAACTTCCACACCCCGTTCAGGCTCTGCTCGAAGCTGCTGACCCCCTGCGCCGCCTCGTCGGCGGATGCGAACCAGCGGTGGTCCGAGTGCGGCGCCAGCCGGTTCTCGGCGAAATAGGTGGGCTCAGCGATGCGCGCTGAATCGAAACTCACTTGATTGCTCCTGTAATTCCCTGGGCGAAGCTGCGCTGCAGCACGAGAAAGATCACCATCGTGGGCAGTGACGTGATCAGCACGGCGAGCATCAGCACGCCGTAGTCGGTGACATAACCGGCCCGCAGGTTGGCGATCAGCATGGGCATGGTCTGGTATTCGCTCTTGACCAGGATGACCTTCGGCCACAGGAAGTTGTTCCAAGCCGCCATGAAGGTGATCACCGCCGCGGCCGCGTAGGTCGACTTCATGGTGGGGAGGAAGATCCGAAAGAAGATGGTCAGCTCGTTCAGCCCGTCGATGCGGGCGGCTTCGATGATCTCATGTGGGAACGATCGCGACGCCTGTCGAAACAGCAGCACCAGAAACGGCGTGGCGATCGCCGGCAGGACCACGGCGATGGTCGTGTTGGTCAACCCGAACGTGGCGAACATGCGGAACAGCGGAATCATCGTGGCGGCGAACGGGACCATCATGGCCAGCAGCATGACGCTCATCAGCCGGTCCTTACCCCGGGAGTGGAACACCTCGAAACCGTAACCGGCGATCGAGCAGACCAGCAGCGCCAGCACCGTGGTGACCACCGCGTTGACCGTGGAATTCCACATCGCCGCGCCGACGTCTTGCGCCCCGACCAGTCGGTTGAAGTTGTCGATCAGGGCGTTGCCGGGCAGCAGGCGCGAGTTGAGCACGTCCGCGGTGGTGTTGGTGGCCGAGACGGCCATGTAGTACAGCGGCCCGACCGACACGAAAGCCGCGACGGCCAGGAACAGATAGCCCGGAAGACCGCGCAGCGCCTTAATCACGCTTGTCACCCACCTTCATCTGAATCGCTGCGAGCAGCGCCACCATGATCAGAATCACGTACGAGATGGCTGCCCCATACCCGATGTTCGAGCTCTTCTGAAAGGTCAGTTCATACAGGTAGTGCGACATCGTCATCGAGGTGTAGGCCGGCCCGCCCTGGGTGAGATTCCACGACTCGTCGAACATCTGAATGGTGCCGTTGGTCGACATGATCGCGGTGAGCAGAATCATCGGCCGCAACTGGGGCACGGTCACGTACCAGAAGGTGCGCCATGAACCCGCGCCGTCGATTCGGGCGGCCTCGATGGTCGAGTAGTCGAGGTTCTGCAGGGCGGCCAGGTAGAACACCATGTTGTAGCCGGTCCAGCGCCAGAGCAGGCCCAGAATGATCACCAGCCGTGCGGTGCCGGTCTGGCCCAGCCAGTTGATCGGCGAGTCGATGAAGTGCAGCGCCAACAATGCATCGTTGACCAGGCCGTCGGTGGCGAACATGGTGCGAAAGACCAGCGAATACGACACCAGCGACACCGCGCACGGCAGAAAGATCGCGGTGCGCCACAAGCCGCGCAGGCGCAGGTTGGGCGCGTTCAGCAGGTTGGCCAAGATCAGAGCCAGCACCAGCATGATCGGCACCTGAACGATCAGGTAGATGAAGGTGTTGACGACGGTCAGCTTGAAGATCTCGTCGTCGAACAGCCGGGCGTAGTTGTACCACAGCGGGTTCGCCCAGGTCAGCCGGGCACCTCGTCCGGTCTGCAGCGAGAGCAGCAACGCCTCGAACATGGGCCAGAAGTTCATCCAGCCGATCAGCACCGCGGCCGGCAGCAGAAACCACCAGCCGGTCAGGTTGCGGCGCTGCTCGATGCCGAAACGCCGGCTGCGGCGGTTGGGCCGACGATCGGACGGTGCGACGCTGTCGTCGCGCGGCGTGGCCTGCGGACGCGCGGGTCTGGCCGAAGTTGCCATCGGGTTTCCCATCTCTAGCCGAGTCGCAGCGGCGGCCGGGCGCCCCGGCCACCGCTGGCCCGTTCGGGACTGGACTACTAAAGGGAGTGCTGATTTTCGTTGGTCGAGCCTGTCGAGACCGCAGGCATAGTGCCCTGGCAAGGGGTTTCGACAGGCTCAACCAGCGGTGGTCGCGTTGATCAGTGCTTCCCTCTATAGGTGCGACGAGGTCACTTCATCGCGAACTCGACGGTCTTCTGCGCCTCGTCGAGCGCCTTGGCCGGATCTTCGCCGTTCATGATCTTGGTGATCGCGGCGCTCACCGCGTCACGGCCCTCGTAGTAGTAGGCGCCGGTGTTGTTCGCGGGCACCTGCTTGGAGAAGCCGACCACCTTGCTGAACACCGGCTGGTCGTTGAAGAAAGGCTGCGGCTGCTGGTAGACGGCGCTGTCGGCCATCGGCAGCCAGTTCGCCAGCGCGCCAGAGCTGGGCAGGATGGTCTCGTAGAGTTCCTTCGAACCGGCGAAGGTCTTGGCCAGGAAGTCGGCCGCCAGCTCTTTGTTGGCGTTGGGGCTGATCGCCCAGGACGAGCCGCCATTGGCCGAGAAGTTGGTCGCGTTCGGCACCGAGTCGAACTTGGGCAGGTTGGTGATCGCCCACTTGCCCTTCTGCGCCTTGGCGCTCTGAATCGAACCGAGAATCCAGACACCGTTGATGGTGCCGGCAACGCTCGAGTTCACGAAGCTGCCCACATACTCATCCCAACTGTTGACTTCGACCAGCACGCCTGCCTTGACCAGTTGCTGGTACATCTCGATCGACTTCAGCAGCGCCTCGTTGTTGGTGATGGTCGGGTTGCCCTGATCGTCGAACAGACTGGCGCCCGCGCTCTGCAGCATCATCGTGATCAAGTCGGACGACCCGGCCTGGCCAGACAGCAGCGGCTTGCCGGTTTTGGCCTTGACCTGCTTGGCCTTGGTCAGAAAGTCGCTCCATGTGATGTCGGTGAAGTCATCAATGGTCAGGCCGGCCTCTTTCAGCACGTCGGTGCGTAGCGCGGTGATGGCGGTGCCGTTGTCGAAGGGCACGCCGTAGTTCTTGCCGTCGACGGTGGAGTACGCGGTGACCCCGGTGGGGAACTGGCTGTAGTCGACAGCCGAGGTCGAGAAGTCGGCAAACAACTCGGGGTAGTTGATCACGTTCTTCTGAAAGGCGTTGTTCTGCACCAAAAAGATATCGGGCAGTTGGCTGGTCTCCTTCGACTGGGCCAGGGTGGTCAGCTTGGTCTGCAGGTCGTCCCAGGGGGTCTCGACGACATTGACCTTCACGTCGGGGTTGTCCTTGGCGTAGATCTTGGCCGCTTCTTTCATCGCGTAGATGTTGAAGGTCGGATCCCAGCACCACACGGTGAGGGTGCCGGTCTTGGGCCCGCTGGACGCCACCGTGGTGGCCGCCGGGCTGGTGGCGGGAGTGCCGCCACTGCAGGCCGCGATGCCCAGGCTGAGCAACGCGGTGATCGCCACGGTGGCGATCGTTGAGAACTTGTTCATCTGGGTGCGATTCCTTCTTTGGTCGCGGTGGTGTACCGAAATCCCGGGTCGGTGCTTCCCGTCAAGGGCTCCGTCGCCCTTGGTGAATCACTCTTACTCAGCGGCTTAATGTTTACGTTAACGTAGCAGTCGCCGCGGCCACTGTCACGCAATTTTGAGCCAGAACTCCACGAAATATTCGACGTCGCGGAGCCGGTCAGGCATCGGCATGGTGACGTAGCCATGACACCGGCTAGCATCGACCCATGGCCAGCAATCCGCGCCGGGGACGACGCAAGACGGGCCCGTCTATCGAAGACGTCGCGCGGCTGGCCGGAGTCTCGGCACAGACCGTGTCGCGGGTGTCGACTGGTGCAGACCCGGTGCGAGAAGAGACCCGGGCCAGGGTGCTCGACGCGATGGACCAGCTTGGGTATTCGCCCAATCGCGCGGCCCGAGCCTTGCGCAACGGGTCGTTCGGCACCATCGGCGTGGTCGCCCACCGGTTCGAACGAACCGGCGAGGCCCTCACCACTGAGGCCGTGGTCGAGGCCGCCGAGGCTCAGGATCTCTCGGTGACCCTGCTCAATGTGGCCCGCCCCGTCGAGAGCCAGTGGCGCGATGCGGTGTTCCGGCTTTCGCACCAGGCGATCGACGCTCTGGTGATCATTCGAGCCGAACAGGTCGCCCCCGAAACGTTGGCGCTGCCGGCGAGCCTGGCCGTTGCGGTGTCCGACTCGCGACTGATCGGCCACTACCCCGCGGTGGTCTCCGATCAGGGTCAGGGCACTCGTGACGCGATGCGTCACCTGCTCGGCCTGGGCCACCGCACGGTGCACCACCTCGCCGGGCCGGCCGACTCCGAGCCGGCCCTGGTGCGGGCGGCCACCTGGCGGCGCAGCCTCGAAGAACAGGGGCTGGTCGTGCCCGCGCTGTGGCAGGGCGACTGGACGGCGCGCTCCGGTTACCAGCTCGGGCAGCAACTGGCCCGCGAGCAGTCGATCACCGCGGTGTACTGCGCGAACGACGAGATGGCGTTCGGGCTGATCCGCGCGCTGCACGAACAGGGCTTGCGGGTACCGCAGGATGTTTCGGTGCTGGGTTTCGACGACATCGCCCTGAGCGGGTACTCCTCACCCCCCCTGACCACGGTGAAGCAGGACTTCCACCAGATCGGTCACGAGCTCGTCAGGCTGGTGCTCGACCAGTTGCGCTCGCGCGTCTCGGGGCGCGCCCGGGTGACGGTTCCGACCGAACTGATCGTGCGTGAGACCACTGCCCCACCGGGGCGGTGAATACCGCTCCCCTGGCCTCACCCCTCGCCCAACTCTGGCACACTGGGCGTCGCGTCCCGGCCCTGCTGGGAGCCGCCTTCCCCGGCCCCTCATGGCCACCCCCCAACCGCAAGGAGTCGGGTCAGCAGTGTCGTTGGTCGAGATCATCGGCTGGTCGGCCACCGCCGTGGGTGCTCTGCTGTCACTGCCGCAACTGGTGCGGCTGCGGCGCACCCGCAACCTCGACGGCTTGTCGCTGGTCGCCTGGCGGGCGATGCTGGTGCTCAACCTCAGTTGGCTGGCGCACGGGGTGCACATCGGGCAGCCCCCGCAGATCGTGACCAACGCGGTGGCCCTGGGCATCACCCTGCCGCTGCTGGTGATGCTGACCCGCTCGCTGCACCTGTCGCTGCCGCGCGTGCTGGCACTGCCCTTGGCCGCCAGCGCCGCGATCATCGCGATCGACCTATCTCTCGGGTCACTGGCTTTCGGCATCGTGGCGATGATTCCCGGGCTGTTGTTCAACCTCGGCCAGAGCGTCGAACTGGTGCGGGCCCCGCTGATCGACGGGGTCGCTCCCCTGTTCTTGGCACTCGCCTGCCTGAACCAGTGCCTGTGGCTCACCTGGGCCGTGCTGGTGCACGACCCGGGAACGATTCTGGCCTGCGCGCTGACCCTCACCATGACCGGGTTCAACCTAACCTGGTTCGCGCTGCGTCGGCTGGGCCTGCGGGCACTGTTCATTCGGGCACCCGGCGCCTTGCCCGAGTCTGAGGCCGCCGAGCCCGACCTCGCCCGGGGCTGATCATTGACGGAAGCGCTCTGCTGCCGTTGAACTGCTCACGGCTACGTGAGTGCATGCCTCAGCGCTGAGGCTGACAGCCCGGAACAATCGGCTCGGGCCGGCATAGGTGCATGGCCGTTGCAACCCGGTCGGCGCAAAGTGCGGCCCGGTTCGACACGGCCGGGGGCACGCGGCGATGTGTGAGTTATCACGACGGCCCGGGCCCACCAGGCAACCGCACGCGCCGAAAAGCGCGTTATGCCGGTCACCGCGGCACCCCATAACGCTCGTCTCTCCGCGCCAGCCGCCAACCGCGGCGAAGGCACCCATCAAAACTCGTGTTTCTCGGCGAACACCTCACCGTGCGGGCGGGTCCGCATGTCCGGCTGGCCGGCCCCTCAGTCGTCCTGCCCGCGGACGAGGTGCAGGCTGGCCAGCAGGTCCTTGTGCAACTGCATCCAGGCCAGTGCCAGTTCGTGCGCCACCCCGTGCAAGGTGTTCAACGCCCTGAACCGACGATGCCCCTCAACGATCGCTTCGCGCACCCCGTGCAGCTCGAGTTCGATCGCCAACTGCCGTTCTTTCTTGCCCCTGACCCGATCGGTGAGCGACCAGGTCTCGCCGAGGTAGTCGTGGCGCATCACCCAGCCGTAGGCCCGGACATCGAGCAAGTGCTCGGCGAAAACCGCCGACGGCAGGCCGAACCGGGAGGCGCTCGCCCGGGTGGAAGGAGCGCCCAGCACCCGCACGCCGGGCAGGCTGAGCAGCGCCTGGTCGACGCGCCCGCCGACGTTCAGGCGAACGTGGCGTACGAGAAGGCTTCCAAAGGGCGCAGTTCGCTCAACGCGTCCAGGTCGCTCCCGGACGGCTGCCACAGCCCCGCCTCGACGTTGGACGCGATCTGTTCGGGACGAGTGGCTCCGCAGATCACGCTGGCCACCGCCGGCTGGGCGGCCAGCCCGCCGATGGCCAGGGTGAGCAGCGAGATGCCGCGGGCGTCCGCGAAGCCCCGCAGCGCGTCGATGCGGTTCCAGTCGGCACCGGCCAGCCGGTTCGCCTGCCCGGCCAGCCGCGAGCCGGCCGGGGCGTCCTCGCCACGGCGGTACTTGCCGGTGAGCAGGCCGTAGGCCAGCGGAAAATACGGCAGGATTCCGACCCCGAAGCGCTCGCAGGCCGGCACCAGCTCGGCCTCGGCCGAGCGGTTGTAGAGCGAGTACTCGTTCTGCGCCGAGATGAACCGGCAGAAGCCGCGGTCGCGCGCCAGCCAGTCAGCATCGGCCACCTGCCACGCCCGCAGGTTCGACGAGCCGAGGTAGCGCACCTTGCCCTCGGTGACCAGTTCGCTCAACGCGGCCAAGGTCTCGTCGAGTGGCGTGATCGGGTCGGGCCGGTGCAGTTGATACAGGTCGATGTAGTCGGTGCCGAGGCGGCGCAGGCTGGCCTCAACCGCCCGTCGCACGTAACGCCGGGAGCCGTGGGCTCCGAAGTGTTCGGCGTCGTGGTCGCCCATGCCGAATTTGGTGGCCACGATCACGTCTTCACGACGCTTGCCCAGCGCCCGTCCGAGTAGTTCTTCGCTGGCCCCGTCGGCGTAGGAGTCGGCGGTGTCGAACAACGTGATGCCGTGCTCGATGGCGGCGTCGACCACGGCGGCGGTCTGGTCGGCGTCGATGCGGGCACCGAAGGCATTGCAGCCCACCCCGACCACCGACACCATCAGGCCGCTGTTACCAAGAGGCGAATAGCGCATGGTTCATTCATACACCGCGCCCCGCACAGCCTCGGCCGACCGTCCACGCCGGTGATCGCCGCCTGAGCTTGCGCACTCAACGCCAGCAAAACGCTGTCGCCGCGATCGTGGCAGCACTATGCTCGCAACACACCTCACTGTGGAGGCCACAATGACCGTCGAGACCCGTCCCCCTCTACCCAGCTACTCCGAGGACGAAGCGGAACAGATCGTCCGCAACCGGCGCGGCACACCCGTGGCGCTGCACCCGAAAGGACGCTGGACACCGCTGAAGATCGCCCTGTGGGTGGTGATCTCACTGCTCGGCGCGATCGCCTGGACGACGCTCGCCCTGGTCCGCGGCGAACAGGTGAACACCATCTGGTTCGTGGTAGCCGCGATCTGCACCTACCTGATCGGCTACCGCTTCTACGCGCTCTTCGTACAACGCACGGTGATGCGTCCCGACGACACCAACGCCACTCCGGCCGAACGCGTCAACAACGGCACCGACTTCGACCCGACCCACCGGGTTGTGCTCTATGGCCACCACTTCGCCGCCATCGCCGGCGCCGGTCCCCTGGTCGGGCCCGTGCTGGCCGCCCAGATGGGCTACCTGCCCGGCACCATGTGGATCATCTTCGGCGTGATCGTCGCCGGCGGCATTCAAGACATGCTGGTGCTGTTCTACTCGATGCGCCGCGGCGGCCGCTCGCTCGGCCAGATGGCGCGCGACGAGATCGGCCCGGTCGGCGGCACCATCGCCCTGATTGTCGTGTTCGCGATGCTGATGATCGTGCTCGCCGTGCTGGCCATGGTGTGCGTCAACGCGTTGGCCGAAAGCCCATGGGGGGTGTTCGCCGTCGGCTGCACCATCCCGATCGCACTGCTGATGGGGCTGTGGCTGCGCTACATCCAGCCCGGCAAGATCACCCAGGTCTCGGTGGTCGGCTTCGTGTTGCTGATCGCCGCGATCGTCGGAGGCCGCTGGGTGGCAGAGAGCCCGCTCGGCGCCTACCTGCACTTGTCGCCCACCGCACTGGTGTGGGCCATGGTGATCTACGGCTTCGCCGCGGCCGTGCTGCCGGTGTGGCTGCTGCTCACCCCCCGCGACTACCTCTCGACCTTCATGAAGGTTGGCACCATCGTGGTGCTTGCTGTCGGCATCATTTTGGTTCGGCCGATCGCCCAGATGCCGGCCTTCACCAACTTCGCGTTCAACACCGCCGGGCCTGTCTTCGCCGGCGCGCTGTTCCCGTTCTTGTTCATCACCATCGCCTGCGGCGCCCTGTCGGGCATGCACGCGATGGTCTCCTCCGGCACCACGCCGAAGATGATCCAGAAAGAATCCCAGGCTCGGTTCATCGGCTACGGCGGCATGCTGATGGAGTCCTTCGTCGCGGTCGCCGCCCTGGCTGCAGCGGTCAGCTTGAACCAGGGCGTCTACTTCGCGATGAACATGTCACCGGCCGCGATCAACGCCGCGGCCGGCACGTCCATCAGCACCACCTCGACCGGCCCCGAGAAGGCCGAGGCGGCCACCACGGCGGTCGGCAAGCTTGCAGTCAACCCTGACGGCAGCCAGGTGGTGCCCGAATGGCGGGTGATCAACCCCGACGGCACCGAGCGGTTGATCACCGGCGCGTCCGCCCTCGAAGAGGTCGCAACCGACGTCGGCGAGGCGTCCGTGGTGTCGCGCACCGGCGGCGCCCCCACCCTGGCGGTCGGCATGGCGGCGATCCTGCACCGCATTCCGATCATCGGCGGCACCGGAATGATGGGCTTCTGGTACCACTTCGCGATCATGTTCGAAGCGCTCTTCATCTTGTCGGCGGTGGACGCCGTGACCAGAGTGGCCCGCTTCCAATTGTCGGACGCCATCGGCAACTGGGTGCCCCGATTCGCCAACCCGTCGTGGCGGGTCGGCTCATGGCTCACCACCGCGATCGTGGTGGCCGCCTGGGGATCTCTGCTGCTGATGGGCGTCACCGACCCGCGTGGCGGCATCCAGACGCTCTACCCTCTGTTCGGCATCGCGAACCAGTTGATCGCAGCGGTCGCCCTGACCGTGGTGACCGTGATGGTGGTCCGCAAGGGTTATCTGAAGTGGGTGTGGATTCCGCTGCTGCCGCTGGTCATCGACGTCGCGACCACCTTTACGGCGTCCTGGCAGAAGATCTTCTCCAATGATCCGGCGCTCGGCTACTGGCAGCAATACGCCGATGCCCAGGCCAAGCTGGGTTCGGGCACCCTGGACGCCGCGAGTCTCGCCATTCAGCAGGCGGTCGCTCGCAACACGTTCATCCAGGGCACGCTGTCGATCCTGTTCGTCACCTCGGTGGCGCTGGTGCTGGTGGCGGCCGGCGTCCGGGTTGCCACGACGATCCGCGACCACGACGCCAGCACGTCGGAGGACCCGCACCAAGAGTCGAATTTCTACGCGCCGTCGCACCTGATCGCGCAGCCGTTGGAGCGCAAGGTCGAGGCCGAGTACGCGGTCGTCGGCGACCCGGCACTGCTGGCCGGGCACGGCCAGAAACCGACCAAGGAAACGTCGTGAACGGGCTGGTCCACGGTTGGCGGGCGCTGCGCTGGTTCACCGCAGAGGTGCTGGGCGACTCCGGCTATGACCGCTATGTCGCCCGGCACCGGCTGGAGCACCCCGATCATCCGCCGCTGGACTCCCGGACCTGGTGGCGGCAGCGGGCCGACGACGCTGAACGTCAGGTGCAGACCGGCTGCTGCTAGCGAGGCGCTGATTTTTCGTTGGTCGAGCTTGTCGAGACCTCAAACAGGGTGCGCTCACTAGGGGTTTCGAGAAGCTCAACCAACGGTGGACGCAGTGATCAGTACTTCCCTTGTCGAGGCCTCAGATGTACCCCGCTGGCAAATTGCTTCGAGGTAGCTCGACCAGGGGTGGTTGCGATGATCAGCACGTACCCAGCGGGGCGGGGGTCGGTCCAGCCGGTGGCCCCGGCCGACGATGGCGTCCATCGCACAAGTCGGGCAGCAACCGTCCGGCGGCGATCGCCGGTTTGGCGCCCAGCCCGACGCGGCACACTAACCGGTGAGAATCGGCTGAGGTTGCGTTCGGCGCGTTGCTGCGGTCCGTTCGTGGTGAGAGTCTTGCTCCATGATTCGCGCCCTGCTCAACTTCGGCATCAGTCTCGTGCTCGCGGCAATCGCGTTGCTGATCGTGGCCGGCACCGTTTCCGGTGTCACCCTCAACGCCTCCGGCTACGTGGTCGCGGCGCTGGTGTTCGCCGTGGCCCAGACTGTGCTGTCGCCCTTCGTGTTCAACATGGCGCGCAAGTACGCCTCGGCCGTGCTCGGCGGCATCGGCATCGTGTCGTGCATGCTCGCGCTCTGGATTGCCACGCTGTTCCCCGGGGGCCTGACCATCGACGGCATAGGCGCCTGGATTCAATCGGCCCTGATCGTCTGGTTGGTCACTGCCCTGGGCGGCTGGTTCCTCGGCTGGCTGGTGATCAAGAAGTGGTGGACGAAGCGCCAGGAAGACAAGCGGATCGAATCCCTGGCCGCGCGAAAGGCCGCTTCGGCTGGGTGAAACTTCTTCAAGGGGAAAGCCGATTTTGGCTGGTCGAGACCTCGCAGAAAGTGCTCTCACTAGGGATTTCGACACGCTCAACCAACGCTGCCTGCGTGAAGAGATTCCGCACCTTCTCGGCTCAGGGCAACCGGTGTTGGGCCACACTCTCATGGTTGAGCAGCCACCGCTTGCGGTGCAGCCCCCCGGCATAGCCGGTGAGGGTGCCCGAGGCCCCGATCACTCGATGGCAGGGCACCACGATGGCGAGCGGGTTGCGGCCGTTGGCCAGCCCCACCGCACGCGCCGCCGCCGGCTGCCCGATGCGCCGGGCCAGTTCGCCGTAGCTGGTCGTGCGGCCATAGGGAATCTCGCTGAGCGCGGCCCACACCCGGCGCTGAAAGACCGTGCCAGCGGGGTTGAGCCGCAGGTCGAAACGGGTGCGCGCGCCATCGAAGTACTCACGCAATTGTTCGGCGGCCGCGTCCGAGGCTGCCGAGCGCGGCGCGGGCACGTCCGGGTCGCCGAACAGCACCGAGGTGACGGCTCCGGCCTGATCGACCCGAACCGTGATCGGGCCGAGCGGGCTGTCGATGGTGGTGCTGTTCACGATGCCTCCGGCAACTGGTTGATCGGGTGGGGCAGGGTTGCCCACAGATATTGGGCGGCGTAGCTGCGCCAGGGTCGCCAGCGCCGCGCCGTGGCCGTCAGGTCGCTGATGCCGAGCCCGACGGCGGCGCGGACGATGCCCAAATCGCGCGACGGGAGGGCGTCCGGATCGCCCAGCGAGCGCATGGCGACCAGTTCGACCGTCCACTCACCGATACCCGGCATGGACGCCAGGCGAACCCGGGCCTCGGCACGGTCGGCGCCAGGCCCCAGGTCGAGCTCGCCGTGGGTCAGTGCGGCAGCCAGCCTGATCAGCGTTTCGGCCCGCCGGCGGGGGCCGGGCAGGTCGCCGGGTGTGAGCGTGGCGAGCATCGCCGGCTGCGGGAACAGATGGGTGAGCCCGCCGACCGGATCGTGCACCGGGGTGCCGAAGCGCTGCACCAGTCGCGCGGTCTGGGTGCGGGCCGCGGCGGTCGACACCTGCTGGCCGAGCACCGCCCGCAGGGCGAACTCGGCACCGTCGGTAGTGCGGGGCACGCGTCGTCCGGGGGCTGCGGCAACCAGGGGCGCAAGGGTGGCGTCTGCGCCGAACACCTCGGCGACGGCGACCGGGTCGGCGTCCAGGTCGAGCAGCCGGCGGCAGCGCGCGATGACCGGGGTGAGGTCGCGCGGATCGCTCAGCCAGACGGTGGCGGCGACATGGTCGGCGCGGGGGGCAAGCGCGACGATGCCCGGCCCGTTGGGCAGGGCCAGCGTGCGCCGGTAGGCGCCGTCGCGCCACTCCTCGACGCCCGGCACTGCAGTCGCTACCAGGTGACCGAACAGATTGCTCGCCTCGAACGGACGACGCAGCGGCAGCCGCAACTCGATTGCGGCCAGACCGTCACGCCCGCAGTCGGGCGAACGGCGCAGCCGGGCCCGCAACTCGCCGGGGGTGAGCGCGTAGGTCGATCGCACGGCGTCGTTGAACGAGCGCACCGAGCCAAAGCCGGCGGCGAACGCGACCTCACCCACCTGCATCGTGGTGGTCTCGAGCAGCACCCGGGCGGTGTGTGCGCGCTGTGCCCGGGCCAGGGCAAGCGGCGAGGCGCCCAGCTCGTCGGCCAGCACCCGCTGCAACTGGCGCACCGAGTAGCCGAGCCGAGCGGCGAGGCCGGTGACTCCTTCGCGATCGACCAAACCGTCACCGATCAGGCGGACGGCTCGCGCGGCCGCGTCGGCGCGCACGTCCCACTCAGCGGAGCCGGGCACCGCGTCGGGGCGGCAGCGTCGGCAGGCCCGATAGCCGGCGTTCTGAGCCGCGGCGGCGGTGGCGTAGAACGTCGTGTTCTCGGGTCGCGGGGTGAGCGCCGGGCAACTCGGCCGGCAATAGATGCCGGTACTGCGCACCGCGGTGAAGAACTCGCCGTCGAAGCGGGCGTCACGGCTGGCGACGGCCCGCAGGCAGGCCTCCCGGTTCGTGATCACGTCTTCATCATGAAGGCCGTCGCCGACAGAACCTAGCAAGAATGCGACATGACGCTGGACGCCTGGTGGCCGGCGATCGCCTCGGCCGGGTCACGACCTGTGGCACCGCCGGTCGGGTGGTCGAACCAGTAGGGGCAGAGGCCAGCGGTATGGGCGTTCCCGCCATCGGCCCCGTCCCGTGAAGCCGGGCGGGTCACAGCCTGAGCACCTTCAGCGTCACCGCGACCGGGCTGTCGACGGCCAGCGCCTCGGCCCGCCGCACGGCGTCCTTGACCGGCAGCAGGTAGCCGCCGTCCTTGGCGAACAGCGAGGTGGCCCAGGTGATGCGCCCGATGGTGGCCTCGACCGGGATCATCCCCCAGCCGTAGGTGACCGCCCGCGCCAGCGCGGCCACCTCGGACGCCACCCAGTCAGGCAGCGCCACGAAGTGATAAGGCGCCGGCCCGCGCCACTCGGTCACCACCCCGTCGAAGTCGAACTCAACCACGTCGGCAGTGTGCCACCGCGTTGACCGGCCTGCTCGCGCAGTGCGAACCGTTCCCGCGTTTCAGTTCAGCCGGTCGGCTTACCCCTGGTCCAGTACCCCATCGCGTGCCCGTCGCGCTTGCCGGCTCCGGTCGCCTCGCGCAGCAGCGCTTTGATCGCGCGGGTCTGGGCCGTGTCGACGCAGACCCAGCCGTACCAGCCGCGCACGTCGCCCAGTTCGGCGCCGACGACCTCGGCGAGCCGCTCGTGCAGCACCCACGAAGCATGCAGCCGCGGATGATCAGCCAGCGGCAGGTCGTCGTCGCCGTCGTGCTGACGACCCAGCCACAGCCTGATCGGCAGGCCGGACGGCAGCGTGGGCAGAATGCTGTTGACCGCCGGAAGGGACGCCGGGTCGGCCACCATCACGAACCCGGGTGGTGGCGGGTCGGGCATCGCATACTCGCTGTTCGCGCTCACCAGCACCGACACCTGCAACGTGGCGCCAGGTTGCGCGGTGCGGGCGAAGTCCATCGCGTAGCCGCTGTCGTGCAGGGCGAAGTCGAGGGCGAAAGTGCCGGCCGACGCCTCGGGGTCGACCACCGTGTAAGCGCGCTGAAACAGCCGTCCGGGGCCCGGAAACCAGACCCGAATCCACATGCTCGGGTAGTACCGATGAGCGGCCAACAGATCGGGCGCACTGAACCAGAGCCGCCGGTAGTGCGGGCCCAGGTCGCGGACGCCGGTCAGGGTGATCGTGTAGTCGCGCGACCGGTAGGCCCGCATGATGACGCCCTGAATGCCCTTGCCCAGCGTCGCCGCCTCGCCCATTGCCACCCCTTCTGCTCCAGCACGCCTGCTCCCGCACTCGCCGATTCGTCGCCGGTCAGGCTGTCGAGCAGATGGAGTTGGCTCCAGACCTGGGTCTCGACAAGGCATCCTGTGGAGCACGCTCGTCCGCAAATACTTAGGTATGCCTCACCTAAGTATGGCCCGGCCTGGCCGTGGCGTCGAGGTCGTCCAGGCGCAGCGCCCCGGGGAACGTTGATCGTCACAACCACCGCTGGTTGAGCCTGTCGAAACCCCTCACTACCGGCGCCACCTCCGAGGTCTCGACAAGCTCAGCCATCGAGGATCGGCACCTTCCGATAGACTCGTGTAGCACTGATTCGGCGTTACACTGATTCAATGGCGAACCTGACCATCACCGTGGACGACGCGACCCTGAAGCGCGCCCGTCAGCGAGCTCTGGAACGCAACGAGTCCGTGAACGCCTACTTGGCTGACGTGCTCCGTCGCTACGCCGGATCGGCCGATTCGACGATGGACGACGTCATCGCCCTGGCCCGCGCCAGCGAGGCCGGTTCGGCCGGCACCGGGCGCACCTGGACCCGGGACGAGCTTCATCGTGGCTGAGGTATTCCTCGACACGAATGTGCTGGTCTACGCGTTCGACACCGCCGACCGCGAGAAGCAGGCGCGAGCATTGGCGGTCCTCGCCCAGCACCCCGACGCGACGATCAGCACACAGGTCCTCCTGGAGTGGTTCGCCGCCGTGACCCGCAAACTCACCCCGCCGATGCCTCCTGCGACCGCTCAGAAGAGCCTGGAATCCCTCGCGAAGCTGTCGGTGGCTACGACCGATGCCGAACTCGTCGTGCGGGCAGCACAGACCTCGGTGGAGCATCAGCTGTCGATCTGGGATGCAATGGTGATCGAAGCCGCAGCCATCGCCGGCTGCCGCGTCCTGCTGTCGGAGGATCTGAACGACGGTCAGGTGATCCGCGGCGTCCGCGTCCAGAACCCGTTTACCTAAAGAAGCGCTGATTTCCGCCGGTCGAGCTTGTCGAGACCTCGAACGAGCTTGTCGAGACCTCGAACGGGGTTTCGACAAGCTCAACCAGCGGTGGTTGCGTTGATCAGCGCTTCTCCGCTGGCCGGTTTCGACCCGCTCGATCGACGCATGCGTCAGTCGTCGTCGGGCAGGGTGATGTCCTCGACCGTCTTGTCCGGACGCCAGCCGCGCCAGACCGGCATCCTCAGGCGTCCGGCCTGGGTCCAGACGCCGTAACTCACCTCGCCGACCAGGACCGGCTCGACCCAATGGGCGGTCTTGCGTTCGAGTGCCGGCACGTCCTCGACCTCGGTGCCGGACGTCTCGATCTCGGAGAGCACCAGCTTGGTGTCGGCCAGGTCCTTGTCGGTGAAGCCCGATCCGACCCGTCCCACGTAGCTCAGCCGGTCGCCGTCCGGCACCGCCATCAGCAGGGCGCCGATCGTACGGGCCCGGGAGTTCTCCCCCGGCAGCCAGCCGATGATCACCACCTGCTGGGTCAGGATGTGCTTGATCTTGATCCAGGTGCGGGCGCGGCGTCCGGGCTGGTAAATGCTGTCGGCGCGCTTGGCCACCACGCCTTCGAGGCCCAGTTCGGCGCTGATCGCCAAGGCCTCGTCGGCGTCCGTGCCGAGCGGGATGCTCAGTTGGACGCGGGCGGTGCCGTCGCCGACCAACTCGGCCAGCTGCCGCCTCCGTTCGGTGTAGGACTGCTGCAGCAGCGAGCGACCGTCCAGGTGCAGCAGGTCGAAGGCAAGGTAGTGCGCCTCGCCACGGTGCAGCGCCCGGTTCTGCAAACGTTCGAAACTGGACCGGCCGGACTCGTCGAGCAGCACCACCTCGCCGTCGACCACCGCGTCGTGACCGGCGAACACGGTGCCGAGTTCGGCCAGTTCCGGGAAATCCTTGGTCAGGTCGAGCCCGCGGCGACTGGTCAGGGTCACCGCTCCGCCACTGACCGAGGCGACCGCCCGGTAGCCGTCCCACTTGATCTCGAACACCCAGCCGTCCCCCTGGACGTCGGCCGCCGTCCCCGCGGTCGCCAGCATCGGGGCGACCATCGGCAGCTCGTGTTCACCTCCCCCAATCGGACCCGTCGAAACCTCTCCACCGTCGGTCGAGCTTGTCGACACCCCGTCACCACCATCGGTCTCGACAAGCTCGACCAGCGGCGGGGAAGCTGTGCCGGCAAGGTCGTCCGACGATCGGTGGTCGAGCGCCGCCATCACGTCGCCCGTGCTCTGGATCCGCTCCAGCACCTCGTGGAAGTCCAGTTGCCGCAGGCCGGTGTCGAGCTCGTCCCAGCGACGCGGGCAGGCCACCGTCGGACGGGCCCGTCCGCGCAACGAGTACGGCGCGATCGTCGTCTTCGCCGAGCTGTTCTGGCTCCAGTCCAACAGCACCTTCCCGGTGCGCAGGGCCCGCTTCATGTCGCTGACGACGAGTCCCGGATGCATCGCCTCCAGCGAGCGGGCCAGCTCCCGGGCCCATCCGGACGCCTCGTGCGAGCTCATCGAGCCGTCCAGCGCGGCGTACAGGTGAATGCCCTTGCTGCCACTGGTCACCGGGACGGAGGGGAAGCCGACACCGTCCAGCACCTCGCGCAACAGGTGGGCGACCTCGACACACTGCTCGAGCCCGGCACCCTCACCAGGATCGAGGTCGAGCACCAGCCGGTCGGGCGGCTGCGGCCGGTCGCCTCGCACCGTCCACTGCGGGACGTGCAACTCGAGCGTGGCCAGCTGGGCCAGCCAGACCAGGGTCGCCGGGTCGTCGATCAGCGGGTACAGGTTGTCGCCCTCACTGTGCTCGATGCTGAAGGTGTGCACCCAGTCGGGGGTCGATTTGGCGTCCAGGTTCTTGTGGAAGAACGGCCGCTGCGGGTGTTCCGGGGTTCCGACGCCGTTGGGCCAGCGCTTCCGAGTAGCCGGGCGCCGCCGCGCGTGCGGCACGAAGAGCGGCGCGATCGCCTGGTAGTAGGCGATCACCTCACCCTTGGTGGTGCCCGTCTCGGGGTAGAGCACCTTGTCGAGGTTGGTCACCTTGACCAGGCGTCCGTCCACCTCCAGCGGCTGTACCGGCTGAGCCATGCGTCACAGTCTGGCAGCGGCTCTGGTTGCCCCGGCAGGGTGCGCGCCGATCGGCCGGGCCTTGACACTGACCGATACTGAAAGCCAGCCCCGCTCGCCTGCTGAGGAAGCGCCGATTTTCGCTGGTCGAGTCTGCCGAGACCTCAAGCACAGCGCCCCCACTAGGGGTTTCGACAAGCTCAACCAACGATCAACGCTTCGCCGGTCGAGTCTGCCGAGACCCCAACCACAGTGCCCCCACTAGGGGTTTCGACAAGCTCAACCAACGGTGATTGCGTTGATCGGCGCATCCCAAACGGAAGCAGTCAGACACCTCGACGCGCCGCGACCAGGCTGGCCGCGTGGAAAACTCTCCTCATGCCGCGCAGCGACCGGGAGTTTGTCAAGGACTCGACCTGGGCGACCCTGCCCGCGGTGCTGCTGGGTCTCGCGGCGATCTATCTGCTGGTCTTCCACCAGCACACCATCGGATATTTTCTGCTGGCCTGCGGCATTTTCGCCGCGTGGCTGTGCGACGTCACCACCCTGTCGGAAGGCCTCGTGGCAGACCTGACCGCGGTGGCGACCGGCATCGCGATACTGAGCCTGTCTGACCTATCCGCCGACCTGTCCGATGCCGGCATGCTGCGCTTCACGATCGTGCTCACCGCGGCCGTGGCCGTGCCCTACGCGCTGCTGCGCTGGGCGTTCCGGCGTGATCCGGTGGTCTTTCCCTGGGGCGGCTGGCGCTGGAACCGCGCCCAGTGGACCTATCTGGGCGCCGTGGTCGTGGTGGGGTACCTGGTGCTGCCCTGGTATTTCATCAGCACCGGCGTCTACCGCAACTGGCCGGCGATCCACGACCGCGATCAGGTGCTGCGACTGTTCATCGGGGTGAACGCGGTGGGCATCTGGGACGAACTGTTCTTCGTCTGCACGGTGTTCGCACTGTACCGGCGGCACTTCAAGCTATGGCAGGCGAACCTGCTGCAGGCAATGGTATTCGTGCCGTTCCTGTGGGAGTTGGGCTACCAGTCGTGGGGGCCGCTGCTGACCATTCCGTTCGTCCTGGTGCAGGGCGCCATTTTTCAGTTGACCAAGAACCTGGCATACGTGATCACCGTGCACCTGCTCTTCGACCTGGTGGTCTTTCTGGTGCTGCTGCACGGCCACAACCCCGACTGGCCGCACATCTTCATCACGGTCGGCTAGGAAGCGCGGATCTTCGCTGGTCGAGCTTGTCGAGACCTCGGCCATCACGCTGCGGCAAGGGGGTCTCGACGTAGCTCGACCAGCGACGATCAGCGCTTCCCCGAGCGGCTCAGGCAGCCAGCAGCAGCGCCAGCACCGCAGTGTCGGCGTCCTCGTTGGGGTCGATACCCGACCGGCTGACCATGCGGGCGATATTGCCCTGCCGGTCGGCCTCCACCCAGGCGGCGCGATGGTCGAGGCCCAGGTGCGGAATACCCGGCAACAGCACACAACCGGACGCCACCTCGTCCTGCTCCGGGAGCGACGGACGAATCTCGCTCGGCGGGTGCAGCACGATCAACCCCGGCGGTTGGGGCACCGCGAATTGTCCGGGCAGCACCGCGTTCTGCCCCACCACGGGGCCTTCGGCGAGCACCAGCCCGACCGCACCCTGATGGGTCGATTCGGGGCGCTCCTCGCGCACCCGGAAAACCGTGCTGGTGGGCAGCATGCCGGGCACGCTTGCCACCCGCACCGCGAGCAGTAGAAACCGAGCCCATTCCACGGTGCTGGCCGGCCAGCGCCCGGACACCAGAAAGCCGCTGAGCACGCCCTGAGCCTGGAAGGGCGAGACCTCGACCGAAACCTCGTCACGTTCTTGCATGTCAACCTCCTGCACCAGCGTTACCGGAGTGGCGCCATCGTGAATCACCGAGGTACTGGCACACAAGACCCCCCGAGTGCCAGCCGTTGCCGCACTGGAGACCCCGCCGGCTCACGCTGATACCGCTACGACCGCCGGACGCGCGCAGAAGGCACTTGCTTGCAACAGCAATATTTCACGTAGATGACGATCTGGAACGTGATTCTCTCGGGACATTGCCGTTGATGCCGCCGATACTGGCGCATCCATGGTCCATCATGTGAGAATCACCACATGACCACCGTCGCGAATCTTGAAGTTTCGACGCTCACTCGACACCCTGCGTGGCTTCGCCTCAAGACGGCCGCCAGCGAACTGCGGGAATTGCAGGCGCCCAACGGCGCTATCGACGACCCCGCGCAGCACCTTCGGGCCCACGCCCTGGTGGCCGAGCTGCTCGACGGCGTCGCCGAACTGGCCCCGCTGTTCACACACGACGCCGACTATCTCGACGCCGTCGCCGACGACTTTCGGCGCTGGGCCGACGAGAGCTTCGGCGTGCCCGACTTCTACGACTCGCTGGTGCTCTTTCAGCCCCAGCTGCATCGGGTGGACGGCCTGGCACACCTGGTGGTCTTTCCGATGTACACCCAGAACGGCTCGCGCAGCCGTCTGGTCGAGGCGGTGCTGGTGCAGGTGATCTGGCCCGACTTCGTGGCCGCGCTCGAGGCGTCCGACTACGGCAACAAGCTGTTCGTGCCGATCCGGTTTCTCGACTTCACCGCCGGCTATGACACCAACGCGGCGGTGCTCTTTCCTGAAACCGTGGCGATGCGGCAGATTCCGACCTTCACCTGGGGCGCGATCTTCGCCGATCGCGAGGCGGCCCGGTTTCGCCGCGTGCTGCGCGCCGCCGTCGACGTCACCAAGCTCGACCTGATCGTCGAGGCGTCCGAACTGCTCGACGATCAGGGCCTGGCCGAAGAGACGTTCGTGATGTGGGACCTGATTCACGACCGCACCCACATGCGCGGCGACCTGCCCTTCGACCCGTTCATGATCAAGCAGCGGATGCCGTTCTTTCTCTACTCGCTCGAAGAGTTGCGCTGCGATTTGACCGCCTTTCGTGAGTCGGTCGCCATCGACCGGCGGATCTCGGCCATGGCCGAGCCCAGCGAGGCCGACCGGGAGCTGGCACACCATGCCCGGCTGGTGCAGTACTGCGTGATCTTCGACCGCATCTTCCGGTTCGCGATCACCGGCAACCGGGTGCGCAACTACGACGGCCTGGGCGGGCAGTTGCTGTTCGCCTGGCTGCACCAGCACCGGGTGCTGCACTGGACCGATACCCAACTGGCATTCGAGTGGAGCCGGGTGCCGGACTGTGTCAACGAACTGGGCGCCGCCATCGAGCAGCTCTACTGGCGCTCCATCGACCGGCCCAAGATCGCACACTGGCTGGCCGCCTACGAGTTGGTCTCGGGCACCGTCGAACCGCACCCGGCCTCGGCTTGGAAGGCCGGCGACCTGCCCCTGACCGGGCTGCCCCGCGACCTCACCGACAAGGTGATGGACGACGAGTTTCCGCTGAGCATGTTCTACGAGGCGTTCGAGAAGAAGATGCGCGACGTGATCGCGTCCACCTCGGGCATCACCGGCACCTCAGCCTGACCTCCCTCACGAAGCGCTGAACATCGCCGGTCGACCCTGTCGAGACCTCGAACAGAGCGCTCTCACTAGGGGTTTCGACACGCTCAACCAGCGGTGGCCGTGTTGCTCAGCACCTCCTTGAACTTCGCCGGTCGAGCTTGTCGAGACCTCGGATGTGCGCTGCCGCAAGGGGTCTCGACACGCTCAACCAGCGATGGCGGTGTTGCTCAGCGCTTCTTGCCTGCATCTCGCCGCCTGCCCAGGGCGGCGAGATGATACGAATGGCCTTCGATGAACAAGCCAGGAGATCAGCCGATGCGAATCGTGATTGCGGGAGCGGGCAGCGCGCTGGGCGACGCGACGGCATCGGCACTGAGGGCCGGGGGGCACCAGGCGATCACGATCGGCCGGGCCGAGTGCGACCTGCGCGATTTCGCCGCGGTGCAGGCGATGGCGCACCGACTGGGCCCGGTGGACGGCGTCATTCACCTGGTCGGCGGCTGGCGCGGCGGCGGCGGGTTGGCCGGGCAGAGCGACGCCGACTGGGACTGGCTGCAGACGATGATCGTCGGCACCCTGCGCAACACCACCCGAGCGTTTCTGGATTCCGTGGCCGCCTCCCCGGCGGGTGCCTTCGCGATGGTCTCGCAGACCGGCCTGGCGAAGCCGACCGCCGGTAACGCGAACTACCTAGCGGCCAAGGCGGCCGCCGAAACCTGGCTGCTCGCGGTCGGCGACGCGCTGAAAAAGGGGCCGGGTCGGGTGCATATCGAGCGGGTGATGGCCCTGTACTCCGACGCCGACCGCGCGGCCGAACCCGACCGTGACTTCAGTCGGCACATCCACGTGCGCGACCTGGGCCAGCGCCTGGCCAACGTGTTCGACTGAGATTTTCCCAGATAGGGCTGATCATCGTCGAACGACCTCGACGAACCCTCACATATCGCATCTGACTAGGTGCTTCGACACCATCTATCGCTGCGGAATACGTCGAACAGGCACCCCGCAATGGCCCCATTGGTTGCCGTCGGCTGAACTTTTCCTTAGTATGGCTAAATCAATACATAGTCTAACTAACATCAGCGTGGTCCCAGAAGCCCGGGGGGGCATGGCGGCGAGCGCGTTCCTCGGGGGGAAGCACGATGCAACTGCGTACGGTGCGCATGATCACCGCAGCCACAGCGATTCTGGTCAGCGGCGTGATGCTTCAGACCAATGCGCTGGCCGATACCGGAACCGACTCGACGCCGTCGCCGGCCGCGTCCTCATCGAACACAACCGCCAGCGAGCGCGAGACGTCCCGGGCCACGACCACCGAGCCCACGAACGACACCACCTCGAAGTCGGCGACCACCACGGCTGCGGAGGATTCGAGCACCGCTGCGCAGCCGCGCGAGAGAGAGTCGGCCACCCCATCGGATACCGCGACCCCGACCGAATCCGCGACGTCGCCGACTCCAGCAGCCACCGCGGCGACTGCTGCCCGAGTGGCTTTTGCCGCGGCGGCGGAGGCTGAGGAATGCGTCCCGCAGGATCGCAGCGACGCGATCACCGACCTGTCGATCTCCGACTCCTCGGACGAGGGCGACGAGGTGCGCGCCTGGGAGAGCGTGAGCCTGAACTTCGCCGGGTCGCTACCCACCGGCGGCTGCGCCGGCGACACGATCACGATCACGGTGCCCAGCGAGCTCAGGACGTTCGCCGGAACGTACCCCGTGTTGGCCGCGGACGGCACACAGATGGGCACCATGGTGGTCAGCGACGGCGTGGCCACGATCACCTTCAACGACTATCTGGAGACCCACGAGAACGTCACCTTCGAGGGCTTTTTGTCGATGCAACTGCGCAGCACGCTGGATCCGGGCACCGACTACGACCTCGACTTCACGGTGGGCAGCGAGACCTGGCCGATCGCGATCACCACCGAGGAGTGCCCCGACTGCCAGGACCCGATCACCGATCCGACGAAGTACGCCGACTTCAACGCCGGCGAGCCTGACACGGTGACCTTCGGCATCTCGACTGCCCAGACCCACAGCGACAGCGAAGCGATCACCATCACCGACACCGTGGGCTCTGGCCAAGAACTCGATTGCGATTCGATCGTTGTCTTGGTGGGCAGCACGCGCAATGTGTGGGGCGATGTCGAGTACACCGACTCCGTGCAGCCCGCATCGATCGCCTGCGACACGTCCACCGTCACCGTCACGCTGACCAGCAGTGCAGCCGGTCAGTACTACCGCCTGATCGGAACTGCCATCGTGACGGCCGAACAGGACAGCTACACCGACACCGGCTCGGTGACCCAAGACGGGGTCAGCTCACCGGTGCAGGCCGAGGCCTCCGGGCAGTCCGGTGAGGTGAGCGGCGACGGTGACAACCAGACCACAGCGATGCCGACACCCACCCCCAGCGAAACCACGCCGACCCCGGCCGAAGCAACACAGACCCCGACGCCGAGCGAGACAACCCCGTCCGAATCGCCTTCCACGACATCCAGCACGACCACGTCGTCGACGACCACCACCACGACGTCCACGTCGTCGTTGCCGCAGACCGGTACCGACGCGAGCGCCCAGGGCGCGGCGGTGGGCCTGCTGTTGGTCGTGCTGGGAGGCGGGGCTCTGATTGCCGCGCGCCGGCGGCACTGAGCCCCAAGGGCGTGGGGGGCTTCGAGCAATCGGAGCCCTCCACGCCCGGATGACCAGGTGTGAAGACGAACGCACTGCGGTGGAATAATCGCGGGGTGCAGCTCCACGACGCAGGTCGCCGCGGCTTCGCCAGCGACAACTACTCCGGCGTTCACGCCGACGTGCTGGAAGCCATCGCCACCGCAAACCACGGCCACCAGTCGTCCTACGGCAACGACGCCTACACCGCCCGCCTGCAGCAGGTCGTGCAGGGTCACTTCGGCGAGCGCGCCCGGGCCTTTCCGGTGTTCAACGGCACCGGGGCCAACGTCACGGCACTGCAGGCGGTCCTGCCGCACTGGGGTGCCGTGGTCTGCGCCAAGACCGCGCACATCAACGTCGACGAGGGCGGAGCGCCTGAGAAGGTCGCCGGCCTGAAGCTGTACCCGGTGCCCACTCCCGACGGCAAGCTGACCCCCGCCCTGCTCGACGCCGAAGCCTGGGGCTACGGCGACGAGCATCGGGCCCAGCCCCTGGCTGTGTCGATCACCCAGTCCACCGAGCTGGGAACCCTGTATTCCCCCGACGAGATCGCCGCGCTGGCCGAGCATGCGCACGCGCTGGGCATGACCGTGCATCTGGACGGCGCCCGGCTGTCGAACGCCGCGGCGGCACTCGGCGTGCCGTTCGCCGCGTTCACCACCGACGCCGGCGTCGACCTGCTCAGCCTGGGCGGCACCAAGAACGGCGCTCTGGGCGCCGAGGCGATCGTGGTGCTCGATGCCGAGCGCGCCTCGGGGCTGCCCTTCTTGCGCAAGTCGAATATGCAACTGGCCAGCAAGATGCGCTTCGTCTCGGCGCAACTGATCGCCCTTTTCGAAGGCGACCTGTGGCTGCGCAACGCCGCCCACTCCAACGCGATGGCCGCCCGGCTACGCGCCTGCCTCGAGGGGGTGCCGGGGGTCGCGTTCACCCAGCCCACCCAGGTCAACGGCGTGTTCGCGCGGCTACCCGAGGGGGTCGCCGACGCGGTGCGCGAACGATTCTTCTTCTACGACTGGGACGTGGCTGCACGCGAGGTGCGCTGGATGTGCTCCTTCGACACCACTGAGTCCGACGTGGATGAGTTCG
Organism: Micropruina sp.; assembly: GCF_047602085.1. Lineage (GTDB taxonomy): Bacteria > Actinomycetota > Actinomycetes > Propionibacteriales > Propionibacteriaceae > Micropruina. The sequence continues at coordinate 37,250 of NZ_JASGID010000001.1, read as the reverse complement.
CGGCGCTGGTCCGCGAGGCCGCGGCGGGCTGACCCGGCAGGGCTGGCCTCAGCCGACATCGCGGGCCAGGTCGTCCACCCGCTCGGCGCCGGGCAGCCCGAGCAGGCCGGCCACCGGGATGAACAGCTTGGAGTGCCGCACGCCCGAGCCGATGCAGACCCAATCGCGGTCGGCGACTGCACCGTCCACCCAGATCGGCCAGTCGCGCGGCAGCCCGACCGGGTTGATGCCGCCGTATTGCATGCCGGTCGCCTCGACGGCGTAGTCCATCGGCGCGAACGACGCCTTGCGGGCGTCCAGCCGGCGGCGCACCACGTTGTTCACATCGATCCTCCGGTGTGCCAGCGTCATGCAGCAGGCATGCTTGTCGACGCCGGCCCGCGTGCCGCGCACGATCACCGCATTGGCCGAGCCGTCCATCGGCACCCCGTAATGCGCACACAACTGTTCGGTGTCGGCGAAGGTCGGGTCGATCTCGGCCACCAGCGCCTCTGTGATCAGATGAATCGCCGCCGCCACCGGGGGCGCCAGCAGTTCGGGGTGTTCGGCCGCGGGCACGGCGTGCAGGCTGCCGAAGATCGTCGGGTCGGTCATGCCGTCCATACTGCCGCAGGCGGGTCGGCTACCCGGCAAGTGCCCGGCACACGGTAGCGTCGAACCACGCCGACCATGCGGAGGACAGATGGCAGACCCCGATTCGCCGCGCACCCGCCAACGCGGGCATCCGAGCGTGTCGATCACCCGGTTCATCGTGCTGGTGCCCGCCCTGGGCATGATGCTGGGTGCCCTCACGCTCACGGTGGTGGGCGCCGTCGAAGTGTTCCAGACCATTCTCGCGGCGTTCGCGGGGGAATCCGAGGCCAAGGAATTCGTCATCGCGTTCGTCGAGATCGCCGACGTGTTTCTGTTGGCCGTGGTGCTGTTCATCATCGCGATCGGGCTGTACGAGCTGTTCATCGGCGAGATTGGCGGGCTGCCCGACTGGCTGGTCTTCGACTCGCTGGACGACCTGAAGAGCCAGTTGATCGGGGTGGTGGTCGTGGTGCTGGGGGTGTTCTTTCTGGGTCGTGCGCTGCACGGCGACGACGCCCTCAACTTGCTCTACCTGGGCGGCGGTATCGCCGCGGTCACCGCGGCGCTGTCGCTGTTTCTGCGCACCAAACACTGATTCCTGCAGCGGCCAGCCGGGCGGTAACCTCGGCACATGACCCATGGCCGCACCCTCGCGGACGCGTTCCCGGTGCTCGGGTTGCGGGTGACCGCCGGCCCGGTCGAACTGCGTGGCATCGATGACGACACCCTGCTCGAACTTGCCGAGTTGGCCGCTCAGGGCGTGCACACCTTTGACGCCATGCCGTTTCTGATGCCGTGGACACTTGCGCCCGCCGACCGGTTTCACCGCCAGTATCTGCAATACCACTGGGGCGTGCGCTCCAGGTTCGGCAGCGAGGCCTGGTCGCTGGACTTGGCCGTGCGGCACGAAGGCGAGCTGGTCGGCACTCAGGGCGTCGCCACGCACGACTTTCTGCTCACCCGCAGCGGCGAGACGGGTTCATGGCTGGGCCTGCGGCATCAAGGCAAGGGCATCGGCACGCTGATGCGGCAGACCATGTGTGCGCTGCTGTTCGACCACCTGGGCTTCGAGCGGGTGGAATCGGCAGCATGGGTCGACAACGCGGCATCCAACGCGGTCAGCCGCAAGGTGGGCTACCGGCCCAACGGCATCGTGCGCAAACCACGGCCGCTGCCGGCCTCGTCCGGCGAGCCGGGCCGTGCGGCGGCGCTGGAACAGCGGTACCTGCTCGAGCCGGCCGACCTGGTGCGCGGCCCAGACCTGCAGGTCGAGGGCGTGGACGCCCTGCGCGGGTTGATCGGCCTGCCCGTCGGTTGAGCTGGTCGAGACCCGGTACCAGCGAGCGCACCTTCGGAGAAGCGCCGGTTTTCGCCGGTCGAGCGTGCCGAGACCTCGGGCACACCGCCCCGGCACGGGGTTTCGACACGCTCAACCAGCGGCTCGCCCATCGCCATGCGAATCACGCCTGCCGGTGCACCACCAGCGGCAGCACCAGCGCCGCCCCCGCCTCACGCAGCTTGGCCGCCGCCACGGTGACCGCCCATTGGCTGCGGGTGGCGTCGACCACCAGCAGCACCACCCGCCCTGCGACATCGGACGGCATCGGCACGCTCAACGCCGCCCGCCAGTAGGCCGCCTCACGGTCACTGGGCAGGTCACGATCGGGCCGAGCCCCGGCGGCGACCTCAAGCTCGGACGAACCCAGCCGTCCGACCGCGGCCAGGTGCCCGGCCACCTGCCGGGCCAGTCCGGCGTAACCGCCGCACTCCAGCGCCACCGCCACCTCGGGCCGAGCCGGCCAGTCGGTGCGCCATCGGCCGAGCACCTCGACGCAGCCGTCGGCGAGTTCGGCCAGTGCCGCCGGCTCACCGCGCTGGGCGGCGTGCACAGTGTCGGCCCACTCGGGGGCGTCGGCGTGCACCAGCACCCGGCCCACCTCGGCCAGCAGCGACTGCGGAATGCGCCCGCGGGCACCGAACTCGCCGCCGGGCCACATCTTGCGCGGGTCGAGCTGGTGCGCACTGCCGCGCAGCCCGGTGGCGACGGCCCGCACCGTCTCGGTGAGCGGCTCCGGGTCGAGCGGTGCGGGCAGCGTGTTGCGGCACACCGAGCAGCGCCCGCAGGGGGCGGCGGTGGGGTCATCGAGGGATTCCTGCAGCAACTGCATCAGGCAACGCTCGCCGCGGGTGTAGGCGCGCATGATCGCGGCCTCGCGGCGCCGCACGGCGAGCACGCCGGCATAGTGTTCAGCCTCGAAGGCCCACGGCTGCCCAGTGGCCCGCCAGCCCTCAGTGACCCGTTGGGTGACTCCCGCGACCGCCAGTTGCTTCAGATAGAGCTCGACCTTGGTGCGCCGCAGCCCAGTCTCGGCCTCAAGCTGCGGCACCGACGCGGGGCCCTCCGAGGCCTCGAGAGCGGCCAGCAGCCCACGCACCTCGGGCTCGACCGGAATCGTCGCGGTGGCGAAATACTCCCACACCCCCTCGTCGGCCGGCGACGGCAGCAGCACCACCGAGGCGTGATCGATGGCCCGTCCGGCACGACCCACCTGCTGGTAGTAGCTGACCGGCGACGGCGGCGACCCGACGTGCACCACGAACCCCAGGTCGGGCTTGTCATAGCCCATGCCGAGTGCCGATGTGGCGATCAGGGCCTTCACCCGGTTGGCCTGCAGGTCGTCTTCGAGGCGGTGGCGGGTCTCGGCAGGCAACTGCCCGGTGTAGGCCGCCACCGGCACCGAAGCGCCGTGCACCACCTGGACGGCCTGGGCCAACCGTTCGGCATCGGCCACGGTGAGCACGTAGACGATGCCCGAGCCGGCCAGCCGCGGCAGGTGGTCGACCACCCAGGCGTAACGCTGAATCGGGCTGAGCCGGTCGACCACGGCGAGTTCGAGCGAAGCCCGCGCGAGCGGCCCGCGCAACACCAGGGTGGCCGCACCGAGCTGAGCGGCGACGTCGTCGGTGACCCGCTGGTTGGCGGTGGCCGTGGTGGCCAGCACCGGGGTGTCGGGGTTGAGCCGCTGCAGCACGTCGGCGACCCGCCGGTAGTCGGGCCGGAAGTCGTGCCCCCAGTCGCTCACCGCGTGCGCCTCGTCGATCACCAGCAGGCCGAGCCGGCCCGCCAGCCGATCGAGCACCCGAGACCCGAAACCGGGGTTGGCCAGCCGCTCGGGGCTGACCAACACCACATCGAGTTCACCGGTGGCCAGGTCGGCCTCGATCGCCGACCAGTCGCCCACGTTCGAGCCATTGATCGTCGCCGCCCGCAGCCCCGCCTTGGCCGCCGCCGCCACCTGGTCGCGCATCAGCGACAGCAACGGGCTGACCACCAAGGTGGGGCCGCGTCCGGCAGCCCGGTGCAGCGCGGTGGCGCACCAGTAGACCGCCGACTTGCCCCAGCCGGTGGCCTGCACCACCAGCACCCGAGAGGACGGCTCGACCAGGGCGGCGACGGCCGTGCGCTGATCGTCGCGCAGCCGGGCGCCCGGGCCGGCCAGCGCCTCGATCACCCGGGTCACCACGGCTTCGCCGGACGGGCTGAGGGCAGCGGAGTTCATGGCGTCCAACCTAGGCCGCGACGCTGACAAGACACCGCGTGGGCGGTGCGTCCGGCAGAAAGCTGTGAATAACTCGGCCTCGACGCCTCGCCGGAGGCCCGGCCGGCCCGGTCACGACCTTGCGTGGCGACGGTCACCACACTCTGGTGGAGGCCCGGAGGGCGACTCCGAAGTCAGTCGGCACTGACCTCGGCGTCCAGAGCGGCAAGTTCGCCCTCGAACCGCTCCCGCAGCGCCGCCTTCTCAACTGCCGGCAGCCAGCAAGCATCCACCCCGGCCAGCGACATCCGCCGCAACCGGTCATACGATACGCCCAGGTCGTCGGCAAGAATGCGGTATTCGCCGGCCAGGGTGGTGGGGAACATTCCTGGGTCATCCGACGCTGCGATCACATTGAGCCCGGCCTCGAGCATCGCGTTGATCGAGGCCCGTCGCCACGGTCGCCAGGATCGCCGCGACGTGGTCGAAATCACCGTCATCGGGGTCTGTTGTGCCCGCAACCGTTCCACCACCGCCTCGTCCTGCAGCACGAAGTACCCGTGGTCGATCCGTTCGCAACCCAATAGGTCGAGGCAGGTGATGGTGTTGGCCGCGGCCGGCACATGCTCGGAGGAATGTGCCGTTCGGCCCAGCCCGGCCGCGCCGGCCAGCCGGTAGGCGTCGGCGAAGAGTTCCGGCGCCCCGACGGTCTCGAGGTTGTCCAGCCCGATCCCTGCGACGTACTCGTGCGGATGATCCACCACAGTCCGCACCCATTGCAACGCCTGCTCACCGCTGCGACTGCGGTCGATCGCGGCGATCAGGCGTCCGGACATTCCGAACTCGCGCTCGGCGAGGCGGATGCCGTCGGCGCAGGCCTCGACCAACGCCGGATAGCCGAGCCGCGCCAGTCGTCCCCGCGGCTCGTCGATGAACAGTTCCAGGTGCCGGGTCGCACTCGAGGTGTGGGCGTCGGAGAACGCCTCGTAGACGATCCGGGTCAGGTCGTCGGCATCGCGCAGCGCCTCGGTTACCCAATTCGACAGTTGGAACAGCGAATAAGAGATCTCGGGCTCGTCGGCGGAGCGACCCTGCGGGACCGGAATCCGGGTATCGCGGTACAGCTCGGGGTCAGGCGGCAGCGAGTTGCAGCCGGCATAGATCCGCTCTGGAGTGTCGGGCAGCGCGAGCCGCCCCCGCCGCGCCAACTCGGCGAATGTGGACGCCCGAACAGTACCGATCAGGTGACAGTGCAGGTCGACCTTGGGCAGCCGGGCGACGATGCCGGCCTTGATCATGAAGTCCGTCCTGAGAGAAGTGAGGGGTGCACGCATCGCATCGCATCGAGCCTACCGAGAGCCGAGTTACCGACCAACCGGCCGGACGGCGACGGTCGGGCTCGCCGAGACCCGGGCGTGCGACTGGAGCACCCAACGGGTCTCGACAAGCTCGACCAGCCAGGCACCCAACGGGTCTCGACAAGCTCGACCAGCGAGGCTCAACTTCCGGTGACCTCGCGAGCGAAACGATCGGCCAGGGTGCTGAACTCGGCGGCCGCCTTGATGGCATCGATGGTCTCGTAGCCCGCCTTGGTCGGATCAGGCACCGCACCGCCGAGCATCGTGGCCATCGAGTCGGGAACATCAACCTTGGTGTTCACCGGCAGGTCGTTGTAGCCCTTCAGCGCCGCGGCCTGGGCGTCCGCGCTGAGCAGGTAATCGATGAACTGGTAGGCCCCGTCGACGTTCGTGGCTCCGGCCGGGATCATCGCCCGGTTGGTGGCCAGGTAGGCGCCCTTCTCGGGCACCGCGAAGGCGAAGTTGGCGTCCTTGCTGATCAGGTCGGCGGCGAAGCCGCTGATCGACGCGGCGGCGACGATCTCGCCCTGGGTCATCAGGTTCGACACCTCGGTGGTCGAGGCGTAGAACTTGAGCACGTTCGGCTTCCACTTCGCCAGCTTGCCCAGCGCGGTGTCGTAGTCGAACGGTCCGCTGCCATAGGTGGTGCCCAGACCCGAGACGGTCAGCTGACCCGAGGTGGCGCTGATGTCGGGCAGGGCGACCTTGCCGGCTACCTTCGACTCACCGAATAGGTCCCACGATTTGGCCTCTTTTGCGCTCACCTTGCGGGTGTCGTACACGATGCCGTTGAGCTGGTAGGTGGTGGCCGGTCCGTACAGATCGGCGCCCTTGGCAAAATCGGCCACGTCGGCCAACGACGTCAACTTGGTTGCGTCGACCTGTTCGAACAGTTTGTCGGCCTGGCCTTGGGCGGCGAAGTTGTCGGTGATCACCATCACGTCGATTCCGGCGCTGTTCTCGGTCGCCTTCAGTTCGTTGAGTCGCTCGGCGTTCTTGCCGGTGACCACCTCGACCTGGATGCCGGTCTTGGCCTCGAACGGCTTGACCACCGCCTCGGTGAAACCCTCCACGCCGAAGCTGAAGGTGCTGATCTTGAGAGTCTTCGTCGCGGCGGATGACCCCCCGGCGGGGGCGCTGCTACAGCCGGAGAGTGCCAGCCCCACTGCAGCCACCGTGGCGGCAATCATGACCATGGGCTTCGAACCAGCCATGTCTGTCCTTTCGGGTTTGATGAATCCTGGGTGAGTGCCCGGCGCTCTTAGGCGACGAGCACGATCAAATGGTCGGGAGTGATGCTGAGTCGCACCGGCTGCCCCGGGGCGAAGGCACCTGCGGTGGCGCCACGGAGGTCGGCCACCAACCGCACCTGCCGCCCGGACGGATCGGTCACGTCGCTGGTCACCAGCAGGTCGACGCCCCGGTAGGCGACATCGGCGACGGTGCCGTCCAGCCGCAGCGCGCCGTCGGTCGCAATGTCATCGGGTGTGCCCACCCCCAGCCGTTCCGGGCGGACGGTGGCGTGCTGCCCGTCGGCCAGGGTGAGGAAATTCTCATAGCCGAGGAATTCGGCGATGAACCGGCTGGCCGGCGCGCTGAACACCTGCTGCGGGGTCCCGGCCTGCTCGATCTTGCCGGCCCGCATCACCACCATCTGGTCGGAGAGTTCCAGCGCCTCGTCTTGGTCGTGGGTGACCAGGACGACACACAGTCCGGTCTCGGCCTGGATCCGGCGCAACTCGGCACGCATCTCGACCCGCAGCCGGGCATCCAGCGCCGAAAGCGGCTCGTCGAGCAGCAGCAGCCGCGGCCGGATCGCGATCGCCCGGGCCAACGCCACCCGCTGTTGCTGGCCGCCGGACATCTGCCGCGGCCTCTTATCGGCGTGGGCGGTCAGCCCAACCAGTTCTAGAGCCTCACCCACGCGCTGCCGGAGTTCGCCCGTCGGCACCTTGCGCAGCTTGAGACCGTAACCGACGTTGTCGCGCACCGTCATGTGTGGGAACAGCGCGTACTGCTGGAAGACCATGCCGAGGCCACGCTTCTCGGGCGGCAGCCGGGTGCATTCCTCGCCGCCGATGAAGATCTGACCCGAGGTGGGCTTACCGAAGCCGGCCAGCATGCGCAGCGAGGTGGTCTTGCCGCAGCCGCTCGGGCCGAGCAGCGTGGTCAGCTTGCCCTGCTCGATGTCGAGCGAAATGTCGTCGACTGCGACGACATCGCCGAAGGTCTGCGTGACGTTGACGAACTGGGCGGCGGGGACGGTCATTTGTTGATCCCTCCGAAGATCTGGGCGAAACCGACTGTGCGCTCGGCGATGAACGCGATCACGACCGTGCCGGCGAGAATGATGGTCGACATCGCCGCGATCATCGGGTCGATGCCCTGAGAGACGTAGTCGAGCATCTCGATCGGCAGCGTGGCGCTCCCCTTGGTCAGCAGCAACGACAACGGCACGTTGTTGAACGAGGTGATGAACGACAGCAGAGCCGCCGAGAAGATGCCCGGCCGCAGCATGGGCAGGGTGACGTCGAAGAAGGCGCGCACCGGTGAGGCGCCGAGCATCCGTGCCGCCTCCTCGACCTGGCCGTCCATATTGGCCAGCGAAGCCCCGGTCACCCGGACGGCGTAGGGCAGCATCAAGATGGTGTGGCCGAGGATCAGCACCGGGAGGTAGTTCTGCAGCCGCAGCGGGATCGCGAGTTGTTGGTAGAGCGCGGCGCCCAGCACCAGTTCAGGAATGATCAACGGCGACAGGAACACGTTTTGGATCGCCGTCTTGGCCCGCAGATTGCTTCTGGCCAGGGCCAATGCCGCCGGAACGCCGAGCACCAGGCCCAGGAAGGTGGCGATCACGGCCACGATCAGGCTGGTTACCAGGGCACTGGTGAACCGCTCGTAGCCGAGGGCCGCGCCGAACCAGCGCAACGAGACCGAGCTCGGCGGAAAGGTCAGCGTGTCGCCGGCGTTGAACGAGATCGCCACCACGAAGAAGATCGGCACGATCATGACCGCGTAGCCGATGACGGCCAGCACGAGGGCGACCGGGTGACGGTTCTTCACTGCGTCCTCCCGAGCCGTCCGGCCGCGCTGGACAGCGAGGCGATCACGAACACCAGGATCGTCATGATCAGCGCGACGGCGGCGGCCATCGTCCAGTCGACGTTGGTGTCGGTGTAGTAGAAGAGCTGGGTCGAGAGCATCTTGTCGCTCGATCCGCCCAGTAGGAAGGGCGTGGTGTAGGCGGTCACCGAGCCGGCGAACACCAATGTTGCAGCCACGATGATGCCCGGCAGCGATAGCGGGACGACCACGCTCCAGAAGGTGCGCGTGGGGCTGGCTCCCAGGCTGCGGGCCGCCTCGTCGAGGGTGGCGTCCACCTGGGCGATCGCCGAGTAGCTAGAGATGATGGCCAGCGGCAGGAAGAGCTGGATCAGGCCGAGCACGATCGCGAACTCGCTGGCCAGCAACTGCGGCGGCGACTCGACCACGCGCATCATCATCAGCAGCCGGCCGAGCACGCCCTGCGAGCCGAGCACCACCAGCCAACCGAAGGTTCGCACCACATTGCTCAGCAGCAGCGGAAAAATGGCCAGCGCCAGCCACATGCCCACGAATCGCGAGCCGCTGCGGGCCAGCATGTAGGCGATCGGGAAGCCGATCACCACGCACAGGCCGGTCACCACCAGACCGATCCACACTGTCCGCCACAGAATGCTGAGCATGAAGGGGTCGGTGAAGAAGCCGCCGAAGGCGGCGAGCACCTCAACCGGACCCGAACGCCGCGGGAAGAACAGCATGCTGATCGCCGGCACGATCAGACCGACCACGAGAATGATCAGCCCAGGAACCAGGAGCAGGCCGGCACGGGTCCGCATCACACTCCCTCCTGGCCGTCCGGCGATCCCGGAGCAGCCTGCAACCGCTTGCAGTAGATTGCAGGAAAGCTATCCCATCTGCATCCGCCCCAGTACCGTCTTAGGTAACGATCGAGAAACGATCCCTGCGACGGCGACGGCATTCGCCTCTCAGACACTCAGTTCGAATCGTGGTCACAGGGCAACCGCGGGAGGGAGGTGGCGTGGCGACCCTGTCAGACATCGCCGCTCGGGTCGGCGTCTCGGAGTCGACGGTATCGCGGGCGTTGAGTCGCCCCGAGATGGTGGCACCGGCGACCGCCGCCCGCGTGCGCCAGGTGGCGGACGAGCTGAACTTCACGGTCAACCGGGTGGCCAGCGGCTTGGCCACCGGACGCACCGGAATGATCGCCATCGTGGTGCCCGACCTCGACAACCACTTCTTCACCCCGATCGTGATCGGTGCCCAACGCCGCGCCGGAGCGCGACAGCGTCAGCTCACGATCGCGGCAAACCCGCTCCAGACCCAGCATCAGGTCCGCGACCTGGAACGACTCGCCCGCCAGGTGGACGGTTTGATTCTTGCCGCCCCGCTCGGCCCCGAGGACAATATCCGCCAGATCTGCCGGAGCCGCCCGGCCGTGCTGGTCGACCGCGAGATCGCCGGCGTCCGCTCGGTGATCGCCGACGCCGCGAGTGGCTTCGGCGACCTGGCCGAGCATCTGGTCGATCAGGGCCATCGCACGATCGCCTATCTGGGCGGGCCGTCGGGTTCTTGGCAGGACGCACAACGCACCCGCTCCATCACCGAACGGACGAGCGGGCGCGCCGAGTTGGTCGTGCTGGGCCCTATGCCGCCCACCTTCACCGCCGGCGCCCAGATCGCAGACGAGGTGCTGGCCCGCGGGGCGAGCGCGGTGATCCCGTATGCCAGCCAGGTCGGCCTGGGCCTGGTATTCGCGTTGCGCGCCCGAGGCGTCCCCGCCGACAACCTGGTGGTGACCACAGAGAGCGCGATCAGCGCGGCGATCGGCGACGATCGCACCCCGACCATCGACGTAGACGGCAGCGAGCTCGGTGCGGTCGCCATAGACCTGCTGGTCGAGGAGCTGGAGGCCACGGACCCCCTGCCCGCCCAGACGCTGCGGCTACCGGTGCAGGCCACCCTGCCCGGCGGCACTGCGGGTTCGTAAGCCTGTGGTGTTCTCGGTGTCTGTGGTGCACCAGCCAAACCGCTTGCGGCCGAGCGTCTTGAAGCAGACCTGCACAAGCCCGATAGGGAAGCGCTGATCAACGCGACCCTCACTGGTTGACATCGAAACCCCTAGTGAAAGCACTCTATCTGAGGTCTCGACAAGCTCGACCAACAAATCAGCGTTTCCCTAGACAGCGTCTGACCTGCACCAGCCCGCTCGATCAGTAGTACCAGGGGTAGTTGGCAGGGCGGTTCCGGCCGGAGGGCATCGTCGGCGACGGCCCGATGTACGACAACGACATCACGTGGCGCTGGCGAGCCACCCGAGACGCCGCGAAGCTCCACGACTTGCGGCACTTCTACGCCTCCGGCCTCATCGCCGCAGGCTGCGACGTCGTCACCGTGCAGCGCGCGCTGGGACACTCGACGGCCACCACGACGCTGAACACCTACAGCCACCTGTGGCCCACCGCCGAGGACCGCACCCGCGCCGCCGCCAGCGACTTGATGAAGCAGGCGCTCAGCGCGCCGAGCGGCCTAGCTGCAAGTGTTGGGGCCGGAGTGCGGAATCATTGACGTATGGACTGGAACGACCCCGACGACTTGCGCAGCCTCGTGCAGCGTCTGCGCCGTCTTCCGTCCGAGAACGAGTGGGTCGAGTTCAAGGTCGACAACGCCGACCCGGGGTCGACCGGCGAGTACGTGTCCTGCTTGGCGAACTCAGCCGCCCTCGCGGGTCAGGAGACCGGCTACTTGATCTGGGGCGTCAGCGACGCCACACATGAGATCGTCGGCACGACGTTCCGGCCTGAGACAGCAAAGAAGGGCAACGAGGACCTCTACCACTGGATCCTCCGCCTGCTCACGCCACAATCCGACTTCTCGTTCCACAGCGTCGAGGTCGACGGCAAGACCGTTGTTGTCCTCCGCGTCGCGGCGGCAGCCAAGGTCCCGGTGAAGTTCCAGAACATCGAGTACATCCGGGTGGGCTCCTACAAGAAGAACCTCAGCCAATACCCGGATCACCAGCGGCGTCTCTGGAAGGTGCTGGAGGCGTCCTCCTTCGAGGACGGCACTGCCGCGGGCGATCTCGGTGTTGAGCAGGTCGTTCAGTTGCTCGACTACCCCGAGTACTTCCGACTTCACAAGACTCCGCTTCCCGAGAGCCGGTCGGGGATCATCGAAACGCTCGAAGCCGACCGCCTGATTCGCCACACTGTCGAGGACCAGTGGCAGATCACCAACGGAGGCGCGCTCCTCTACGCGAAGGACCTTGGCGACTTCCCGAAACTCGCTCGCAAGGCTCCGCGCGTCATCCACTACGAGGGAAAGTCCCGGATCAGGACCAAGAAGGAACAGATCGGCCAGCGAGGTTACGCCGCTGGTTTCCAGGGGCTGATCGCCTACATCGCCGATCAGCTTCCCAACAGCGAGGTCATCCAGGACGGACTCCGGATGGATGAACTTCAGTTCCCTCGACTCGCCATCCGAGAGCTCGTCGCCAATGCGCTGATCCACCAAGACCTCACGGTGACGGGTGCCGGGCCCATGATCGAGATCTTCGATGACCGGTTGGAGATCACCAACCCCGGCCTACCGCTCCTGGACCCCCTGCGCTTCATCGACCTCGCGCCGCGCTCACGCAACGAGTTCATTGGCGCCGCCATGCGCCAGGTCGGCATCGCCGAGGAGCGAGGCAGCGGCTGGGACAAGATCGCGGCGGAGATCGAGTTCCACCAACTCCCGCCCGCGAGAGTCGAGGACAAGGACGAACAGACCCGAGTGACCCTATTCGCTCCGAAGCCTCTGACGAAGATGGATCGCCCTGACCGTGTCTTGGCGGTCTACCAGCATGCGTGCCTGCGCTACGTGAGCAATGAACCGACCAACAACGCCAGCGTCCGCGAGCGGTTCGGCATCCCTGAGCGCAACAAAGCTCTCGCGTCCCGGATCATCAAGGAAGCCGTCGATGAGGACCTGATCGTGGTCTACGACCCCTCCGCCGGCCCCAGGTCGATTCGGTACGTCCCGTACTGGGCCGACCCGGAGCGCTGATTGTTGATGAGAACGCGCACTCCGATGGCTGGAAGCCAGCTAAACCGCATCTGACCTGCGGAAACACACTCTCGGGTTTGTTGATGAAAACCCGCTTCTGACACGCTCGTCGGACCGCGAAGGACCGGAATGCGAAGTAGGGGATACCCCGCAGCCATGTGGGTCCAGACGGGACGTCGCCGCCAACCCAGTCGGGCCGAGACTACCGCGTGCCCCGCGGTGAGCTCAGTCCGGCAGGCCACACAGGTCGTCGAGTTCCTCGTCGTCCAGACCGGTCATCCCACGGACGGCAGTGGGGTCGGTGCCATCGAGGCGATCGAGCTGCGCGATCACCGAGTCGATGAATCGCTGGACTTCGGGCGAGCGGACGTAGTCGTCCGGGAGCTCCCGACCTTCAAGACGGAAGGAGGCGTCGGTGTTCTCGTGCACCCAAGTGCGGATCACCTCCGCAGGTAGGTCTTTCCAGCTCACCGTCGCCTCCGACCTGGCGAGGGGTATCCCCGCCTACAGGGTGGACCAGGGAAGCGCGTTCCACGGCGCAACCAGCCCAGAGCATCAAGGCTAGCGACGGGCTTCCGCGGGACGCACCAGAGTTTCCGAGGCGTGTCGGAGCCAGTCACTGCTGGCCGCTGCCGAGATTCTTGCGGACTACAGAGGTGTTTCGGCCACCCTAAATGCCGTTTGACCTGCTGAAACGTCCTCAGATCAGTAGTACCAGGGGAATCGCGACCAGTCCGGACGCCGCTTCTCCAGAAAAGAGTCCCGGCCCTCGACCGCCTCGTCGGTCATATAGGCCAGCCGGGTGGTCTCACCCGCGAACACCTGCTGGCCGATCAGCCCGTCGTCCACCGCGTTGAACGCGAACTTCAGCATGCGCTGCGCCGTCGGCGATTTGCCGCAGACCAGTGCGGCCCAGGCCAGCCCCTCGTCCTCGAGGTCGGCATGCGGCACCACCTTGTTCACCGTGCCCATCTCGTAGGCCCGTTGGGCGTCGTAGGTCTGGCCGAGGAAGAAGATCTCGCGAGCCACCTTCTGCCCCACCTGCCGCGCCAGGTAGGCCGAGCCGAAGCCGGCGTCGAACGACCCCACGTCGGCGTCGGTCTGCTTGAACCGGGCGTGCTCGGCCGAGGCGATGGTCAGGTCGCACACCACGTGCAGCGAATGCCCGCCGCCCGCGGCCCACCCGTTGACCAGGGCGATCACCACCTTGGGCATGAACCTGATCAGCCGCTGCACCTCAAGGATGTGCAGCCGTCCACCCTCGGCCTGCACCCGCCGGGCGTCCACCGACTCAGCCGTCTCACCCTCGGCGTACTGGTAGCCCGAACGTCCCCGAATACGCTGATCACCACCCGAACAGAACGCCCACCCGCCGTCCTTGGCCGATGGACCGTTGCCGGTCAGCAGCACGCACCCGATGTCGGCCGACCGCCGCGCATGGTCGAGCGCGGTATACAGCTCGTCGACGGTGTGCGGACGAAACGCGTTGCGCACCTCCGGACGGTCGAACGCGATGCGTACCGCGGGCACCTCGACGGAGCTGTGATAGGTGATGTCGGTGAACTCGAAGCCGGGCACCTCGTGCCACAGTTCCGGACGCCACGGGCTGGTCATGGGCCCAACCTACTGCCGCGCTCGCCGGCGCACCTCTTGCGCCTCACCAACTCGGTTTGGGTTTGACCACGTCGGTGAAGATGCCGTCCACGCCCAACCGGACGCAGCGTTGCCGCTGAGCGGCATTGTTCACCGTCCACACCCGAATTTTGAAGCCGGCCCGGTGTGCCCGCGTGACGAACCCCGGGACCATCAGCACATGCCGGGGCGGATGCACGGCCTGCACGTCCAGTTCGCGAAAATAGCGCCACGCCTCGCGCAGCATGCCGTCGTGCACGGCCGCCAACTCACCCGTCCAGCCGCGCTCCCGGAGTCGCTGCAGCGAGTAGTGGTTGAACGACGACAGCACCACTCGCGCGCCCAGCTTGCGTTCCGAGACCAGCGTCAGCACCTTCTTCTCCAGCCCCTTGTACGGCTTGACGCTGTTCTTCAACTCGACATTGATCAACTGGTTGCCTGCGGCCAATAGGTCGAGCACCTCGGCCAAGGTAGGAATGCGCGTCACGGTCGGGTCGCCCTTGGGTTTGCTCCTCGACCGGAGCTTCTGCAACTGCGCGAGGGTGAAGGAGGACACCCCGCCGGTGCCGGCGTGGGTGCGGTCGACGGTCTCGTCGTGAATCACCACGGGAACTCCGTCGGAGGTCAGTTGCACGTCGAGTTCGACGCCGTCCGCGCCCGCCTCCATGGCCGCGGCAAAGGCGGCGATGGTGTTCTCCGGCTGTCGCGCACTCGCTCCACGGTGTGCCCAGATCTCCATCATCACGCCCTTTCGATCGTCCGCATCAGCCTCGCGCAGGGACGGTCGATCGCGGTCTCGACGTGACCTCTGGTCGGGTGATGCTGATTCGTCCACACTCTCACATTCCCGATCGTGCGCACACGAAGCCGCTTCGGGAGTGGCCCGCGGGCACGACAGGCCCGGGCACCGGCACGGCGACAGATGCGGTTCGCGGGTGGGCCGCGAGTAGGGTCGACACATGACCACCCGCCAACCCAGCACGGTCGATGCCCTCGCCGACGCGTACACCCTGGCACTGGCCGAACTGCGGCCCACCCTCGCCACTGAGATCGGCTTGGCCGGCTACGACCACCTGATGGGCGAGGCCGGCCCCGACCTGCACGACGCCGTGGCGGAGCTGAACCGCGACACCCTGACCAAGCTTTCCGGGCTGACCCCCCGCGACGAGGTCGACCGGGTGACCGTCGCGGCCATGCAGGAGCGGCTCGGCCTCGACCTCGAACTGCATGCCGCTGGTGAGCAGTTCCGGGCGCTGAACAACATCGCCTCCCCGCTGCAGGGCTTTCGCGACGTTTTCGACGTGATGCCTACCGAGACCGAGCAGCACTGGTCGAACATCGCCTCGCGGCTGGCCGGGGTTCCACAGGCGGTCGAGGGGTATCTGGCCTGCCTGCGCGAGGGTGCTCGTCGCGGCGAATTGCCGCCGGTGCTGCAGGTGCGCGAGGGCATCGCGCAAGCCGCCGAACTGGCCAACCCCGAGTCGTCGTTCTTCACCACGTTTCACCGCGACAGCGTCGAGTCGGACGCCCTGAGCGCCGATCTGGAGCGCGCCGGCGCGGCCGCGGCGCAGTCGTACGGGCTGCTGGAGCAGTTCCTGCGTGAGCTCGAGGCCGACGCGCCGGCGTCCGACGCTGCCGGTCGCGAGCGCTACCAGTTGTGGTCGCGCATGTTTCTGGGTGCGGCCGTCGATCTGGACGAGACCTACGAGTGGGGGCTGGACGAGCTCGCCCGGGTGGCCGCCGAGCAGGACGCGGTGGTCGAGGCACTGGCCGGCCCGGGCAGCAGCATGGACGACGCGGTGCGGCTGCTCGACGGCGACCCCGTCCGCAAGCTGGTGGGCACCGCGGCGCTGAGGGAGTGGATGCAGGTCACCGCCGACGAGGCGATCCGTGAGTTGAACGGGGTGCACTTCGACATTCCCGAGCAGGTGCGACGCATCGAATGCATGATCGCCCCGACCCAGAATGGTGGCATCTACTACACCGGCCCCTCAGACGACTTCAGCCGGCCCGGACGCATGTGGTGGTCAGTGCCGCCGGGCGTCGAAGAGTTCAACACCTGGCGCGAGAAGACCACCGTCTACCACGAGGGAGTACCCGGGCATCACCTGCAGATCGGGCAGGCGGTCTACAACCGTGACGAGCTGAATCTGTGGCGCCGGTTGGTCTGCTGGGTCTCGGGCCAGGGCGAGGGCTGGGCCCTGTACGCCGAGCGGCTGATGGAAGAGTTCGGCTTCATGGACGATCTCGGCGACAAGCTCGGCCTGCTCGACGGTCAGCGGATGCGCGCCACCCGGGTGGTGCTCGACATCGGCGTGCACCTGGGCAAGCCGGCGCCGCAGCGCTGGGGCGGCGGCATCTGGAACGCCGAGAAGGCCTGGGAGCTGCTCAAGGCGAACGTGAACATGGACGAGAAGTTCCTGCGGTTCGAGCTCAACCGCTACCTGGGCTGGCCGGGGCAGGCGCCGTCGTACAAGATCGGCCAGCGACTGTGGGAGCAGATTCGTGCCGAGGCCGCCGAACAGGCCGGCACCGACTTTTCGCTGAAGGACTTTCACACCAGGGCGCTCAACCTGGGCTCGCTGCCGCTGAGCGTGCTGCGCGAAGCGGTGCTGGCCGGCTAGGGAAACGCTGATCTTTCGCTGGTCGAGCTTGTCGAGACCTCAAACGAAGTGCTCTGACTAGGGGTTTCGACACCCTCAACCAACGGAAACCAGCCTTTCACGAGGAGAACACTGATCTCCCGCTGGTCGAGCTTGTCGAGACCTCATACGACGTGCTCTGACTAGAGGTTTTGACGAAGCTCAACCAACGGTGGGCACATTGATCAGCACTTCCCTCGTGCTCGTTCTGGCTCAACTGTTCAGCCAGGCCGCGAAGGCATCGGTGCCGTAGGGGCGACCCAGAAAGCTCTCCACCAGTTCGGCCGCGTCACGGCTGCCGCCCGGCGCCAGCACACGGTCGCGGTAGCGGGCGGCAACCTCGGG
The DNA here is from genome assembly GCF_047602085.1 of Micropruina sp. Lineage (GTDB taxonomy): Bacteria > Actinomycetota > Actinomycetes > Propionibacteriales > Propionibacteriaceae > Micropruina. The sequence goes on along the minus strand of NZ_JASGID010000001.1, from coordinate 20,054 downwards.
GTTCAGCAGGTCGTCGGGGTCGAAGGCGCTGAACAGGTCCTTGGCGATGACCAGGCTCCACATGTAGGTGTAGTAGGCCGACGTGTACCCCGCGAGGTGGCCGAAACCGGCGTAGAAGTGCGTGCCGGGCTGCGGGCGCACCAAGCTGTAGGCCTCGTAGAGTTCGAGCATGCGCGCGGTCGGGTCGGCCGGACGCTCCACGTGAAACCAGTAGGCCAGGGCCGCGTAGAACATTTGGCTGCGGGCCAGGAAGCCCTTGCCGAACTCTTCGCCGGCCCGCATCGCTGCAACCAGTTCGTCAGGTATCGGGGCGCCGTCGGCGTCGGTGGCGAACGACTGCAGCACCGTGGCGTCCCAGGCCCACTCTTCGAGCAGTTGGCTCGGGGCCTCGACGAAATCCCATTCGGTGGCAACACCTGAGAACCGCACCCAACGCTGCCCGCCGCCGACGATGTGATGAATCAGGTGCCCGAACTCGTGAAACAGGGTGACCACGTCGCGGTGCTCCATCAGCCCGCGCGAGAAGTTGCACACCAGCACGCCCTCGGGCACCTGCCGGTCGCGCACTCCGGGCACCAGTTCGAACTGGGCGGCGTGGTTGTACTTGCGCTCGCGCGGGTGCAGGTCGAGGTGAATGCGACCCATCGGAGCACCGTCGGCGTCGCTGACGTCGTAAGTGGTGACGTCGGGGTGCCAGGGCCGGGCCTCGTCCGGGTCGACCCTGGTGTACTGCAGCCCGAACAGCCGGGCGGTCACCGCCAGCAGCCCGTCGTGCACCTTGCCGAAGTCGAAATAGCGCCGCACCTCGGCAGCGTCCACTCCGTACTGCTCGCGCTTGACCAGTTCGTGGTAGTGCCGCCAGTTCGACAGATCGATGACGCTCTCGCCGTCGGTGCCGGCACGGGCCCGCAGCACCTCGATCTCGCGCTGCCCGGACGGCTGCGCCGCGGCGCTGACCGTGTCGACGAACTCGGCGATCGCCGCGCCGTTGCCGATCATCTTGACCTCGGCGTCGTAGTCGGCCCAGTTGGCGTAGCCGAGCAGCGTGGCCAGTTCGTGCCGCAGTTGCAGCAGATCGGCCAGCACCGGGTCGTTGGCCGGCCAGGCCTGGTTGAAGTATGTGTGCGCCACCGCCCGGCGAGAGCTGGCGTCGGTCGAGAAAGTGAGAAAGGGGGTCAGGTCGGGGTACTCGGTCGAGATGGTGACCAGGCCCTCGGCGTCGGCGGGGTGCGACGCCACGTAGTCGGCGGGCAGTCCGTCCAACGCCGACGCCGGCACCCGTGTTTCGGCCCGGCCGTCGCGAATATTGCGTGAGAAGGTCTGGCCCAGGTCGGTGAGCCGGGCCTCCAGGTCGCGAACCTGCTCACGCACCTGCTCGTCGCGGTCTACCCCCGAGCGCCGGAACGAACGCAACACCAAGGCCTGCAGGCGGACCGAGTCGGCATCCAGCCCGTCGGCGTTCACCGAAGCCAGGGCTGCGTAAGCAGCCGGATCGAGGTACAGATCGGTGCTGAACCGCTGCACCTCGACCTCGAGCGCCTCGGCCCGGTCGATCACGGTCGAGTCGGGGTGCACCGACGACAACAGGCCCGCCACGCAGGCGGCGTTGCGCAGCGCGATGGTGGTGTCGTTCCACAGCGGCAGAATCGCCACGTCGCCCGGCGGCAGCGCCTTGAGCTCTGCGAGCCTTTCGCGCGCGGCGGCCAATTGCCCATCGCCGCGCTCACCCAGCCAGCCCAGCCAGTCAGCGGCCGGCAATTCCAGAGGTTTCAGACCCATGCTTTGCACCATAGATGGCGCCTCTGACACCGGCCAAAGCGTGCCCTCAGGTCAACGAGCCGGCAGATGGGTACGTGGCGCCAGGCGCGGGCCGTGCCGTTCGCGCCAGCGACGCATGCCGAGCAGCGCCTGCACCCGGTGCCGGTGCGGGCGGTACGGCTCGAGCAGTTCGGCCAGTGCCTCGTCGTCAAGATCGTGGCCGAGCAGAGCATGCCCGATCTCGTTGGGTATGTGGTAGTCACCGAAGCTCACCGCGTCGGCATCGCCGTGCGCCCTGAACCGCACCTCTGCTGAGGTCCACGCGCCGATGCCGGCGATCGAGCGCAGCCGCCGATCAGCCTCGTCACCCGGCACCGCAAGGGTCCGTTCCAGGGCATCGGCCACCTGGGCGCAACGCATCAGGGTGCGCGACCGAGCCGGGTCTATGTGCAGCTTCAGCCACTGCCACGACGCAATCAGGCGGACGACCTCGGGCCCCGGCGGCACCCACAGGTGCAGCGCCACACCCGGGCCGGGTGCCCGCTCTCCGTGAAAGTGCACCAGCCGGCGAAAACCGGCGAAGGCCTCTTGCCCGGTCACCTTCTGCTCGATCACCGCCGGCAACAGCGCTTGCCAGACGAGGTTTCCGCGGCCGATGCGCCAGTGCGGGTGATCCTCGAGCGCCTGCGCCAGCCGCGGGTGCCGGGGCACGAAGCCGTCCGGATCGTCGGCGGCGCCCAGCATGGTGGGCAGTTGGTCGAGCACCCATTCGGCGCCACTGCCCCAGGCCTCGGCGGCGATCACACCCTCGCCGTTTCGCGGCTGCACGCTGAGCGTGGCGGGGCCGAGCGGCGTGCCGATGCCGCGCCAGTGCCGTCCGCGATCGACCCGATAGGTGGGGTCGCCGGCACCTCTGCGCCAGTGGCCCCAGATCTCGGCGACCGGGCACGGCCAGTCCGGACGCCACTCGCGGACCATCGGTTGCACCAGCTCAACCTACCCGGGAGCGCACCGGTAGGACCTCCCCCTCCTGGTCGAGCCCCCTCCTGGTCGAGCCCCCCCGCTGGTCGAGCTTGTCGAGACCCTCTGCCCCGGTCAACCCTGCGGAACCGACCCCCCCCCAGTCGTGCGAAGACTGCCTGCGGCAACCAGCACAATGGCAGCATGTTGCTGGCCGACCTCGTCGCCACCTCGGCTCAGGTGGCCGCCACCCGGTCACGTCTGGCCAAGGTGAGCGCGCTCGCCGAGGCCCTGACCGCCGCGGCCCCGCACGAGGTCGAGATCGTCACCGCGTACCTGTCGGGGTCGCTGCGGCAGCGCCGCACCGGCGTCGGCTGGCGCTCGGCGCGCGCGACGGTGCCGCCGGCCGAGCGTCCCACGCTCACGGTCAGCGAGGTCGACGCCGCGTTCGAGGCGATGGCCGGGCTGGCTGGTAACGGCTCGCAACTGGCCCGCAAGACGCTGCTCGACGACCTGATGGGCCGGGCCACCGCGGCCGAGCAGCGCTGGCTGGCCGGACTGATCACCGGCGAGACCCGCCAGGGCGCACTCGACGGGCTGATGGTCGACGCGCTGGTGAAGGCGTCCGGGCTGCCGGCCCACGCCGTCCGGCGTGCCGTGATGCTGGCCGGCAACACCGCACCGGTCGCGCTGGCCGCTCGCACCGGCGGCGCCGAGGCGGTTGCCGCGATCGGTCTGGTGGTGGGCCGTCCAGTTCGGCCGATGCTCGCGGCCAGCGCCAAGACCGTGGCCGAGGGCATGGCGTCGCTGCCGGGCGAGGTGGCGGTCGAAGCCAAGCTCGACGGCATTCGCATTCAGGCCCACCGCGACGGCGACGAGGTGCGGTTGTTCACCCGCAGCCTCGACGAGGTGACCGACCGCCTGCCCGAAGTAGTGCGGGCTGTGGCCGAATTGCCGGTGCGCCGGGCGATTCTCGACGGCGAGGCGCTAGCGCTGGGTGCCGATGGGCGGCCACGCTTGTTTCAAGAAACCGCCGCCAGCGACTTCGCGCTGACGCCGTTCTTCTTCGATCTGCTGGCGCTCGACGACGATGAACTGCTCGACCTGCCGGCGCGAGAGCGCAGTGAACGGCTGAGTCGGGTGGTGCCTGCCTCAGCCCGGGTCGGACGGCTGGTCACCGGCGAGGTGTCGGCGGCCGAGGCGTTCAGCGAGCAGGTGCTCGCGGCCGGCCATGAGGGGGTCGTGGTCAAGGCGCTCGACGCACCGTACGAGGCCGGGCGGCGCGGCTCGTCCTGGGTGAAGGTGAAGCCGGTGCACACCCTCGACCTGGTGGTGCTGGCCGTCGAGTGGGGGTCGGGACGGCGCCGGGGCTGGCTTTCGAATATTCATCTGGGCGCCCGCGACCCGGCAACCGGCGGCTTCGTGATGCTGGGCAAGACGTTCAAGGGCATGACCGATGCGATGCTGGCCTGGCAGACCGAGCGGTTCCGCTCACTGGAGACCCATCACGACGACTGGACGGTATTCCTGCGCCCCGAGCAAGTGGTCGAGATCGCCTTCGACGGCCTGCAGCGTTCCTCCCGCTACCCCGGTGGGCTGGCGCTGCGGTTCGCCCGCGTGCTGCGCTATCGCGACGACAAAAGTGCCGACGAGGCCGACACCATCGAGACCGTGCGGCGCTTCGCCGGCCCGTCGGGGCCACAGCGGTGACGACCCCGACGAGCCAAAGCGGTGGCGGGCCGAAGGGGCCCCCGAGTCCGCTGTGCGGCCCGCCATGGCTAAATATAGTGCTCCTAATGAAGCCGTCGCCACCCAACGTCTTCGAACCCTCAGTTTTGACCGACATGAGCACCGATTCGCAACCCGGTCGCCGCGAGGCTGTCCGCAAGTTCCGGCAGGCCGGCTACTCACTGAACCTACCCGGCGGCAATCCTGGGGCGCATCCAGGGCGGGATCTCTCAGACTGCCAAGGAGTCCTGGCTCTCTACTGACCCGTGCGACCAGCTCCACCGCGGAGCATGTTCAAGACCCAGGGGCCTTCAGCATGCCTCAACTACCCAGTTCCACTCGCCTTGAAACCGAGGGACAGTCATCCTCGACCTCGTCTGGTTCGTCCGGCAGAAACTCGATCGCCCCGGTGGCCGGGGCCAGCACGCCGGCGGCAATTTTCACCTCGCCCGATCGAATGAGCGTGAGCAACGAGTCGGCCCGGTGCAGCACGGCCCGTAACGCTCGGACGTGACCGGTGGCCGGGTCACCCAGCCGGGTTCCGGTGGCGGCGCGCGACACCCAGCCGGTGAGTTCCCCCGGCAACGGCACGCTGCCCGCCGCGCGGGCGTCTGCGGCCGCCCGAAGCGCGCCGCAGCCCTGGTGGCCCAGCACCAGCACGAGGGACACGTTCTGCACCAGCACCGCGTACTCGATCGCGGCCATGGTGTCGGCACCGAGGCTTGGCCCGGCCGTGCGCACGCACTGCACCGCGCCCGGCGTCTCGGCGAACAGATGCTCGCCGGCTGCGTCCGGCTCAAGGCAGCCGACCACGACCGCGAAAGGAAACTCGGCCGTCACCGGGGAGCCGGGTGAGTGGCCCTCCCCGCTCCGCTGCGTGACATAACGAGCGTTCCCCGCCTTAAGCCGCTGCAGCGCCTGCGCCGACGGCATGCGGTGGCTGGGTAGTCCGGGTGGCCGCATCCAGTCGGGAACCTCGTTGAGAGCAGCCATGAACGCGAGGTTAAGTGAGGGCGAATGGGCTTGTCGATAGGCACTCGAAAGTGTGCGTGAACAGGATGGTGCCCCACCCTTCTCCGGCGGTGCACCCACCAGGTACACGCCCCGCGTGCATCTGACCTCGGGGCCCACCCCCGCGCGGGCGGGGACGGCTCTGATGAGGGCACAGTGCTGACCACATACGCGGGCTCACTCCCGCGGGCGGGGACGGCGCGGTGCTGAAGCATCCGGCGACCGCTCCGCGGGGCTCACCCCCGCGCGGGCGGGGACGGCGTGGGCATTCGATTCCTCCAGTTTCGTTTGACGTTATTGGGTTTTGTGGTACGATTGACTCATGGGGTTGAAGTTCACCCGTCAGGCCAGGCGTCACAAGATCGACAAGGCTCATGCGCTGTACGTCATGCAGGGCGAGCCGGTCGAGGGCACCCGGCCCAACGGCGAGGTCTAACTCGACTGGGTGGGCACGGACGCCACCGGGCGCGAGCTACACGTCATCGCGGTAGTCACAACCGACGACCGCAATGGCGAGCCGGTCACGCTCGTCATTCATGTGATGCCAACGGCACTCGAGCGAAAGGAGAGGTCATGAAGGTGAACCTGGGAAGCCTTGGCACGGTCGAGGTCGATCCGGACGAGGTCGAGGACGTCGATCTCGACCGAGAGGAATACCGCCTCGATGGTGAACGGCTGACTGAGGCGCGCGCCGCTGAGGTCGCACGCGAGATCTCGCGGCGCAACGGCGCGAGGGGCGGACGCCCTCCGCTGTCCGCGGAGGGCACCGAGCGGATCGGCCTGCGCATCCCGAAGGACTTGCGCGCGCAACTGAGGGAACGGGCGACGACTGACCGCGAGTCCGAGTCGGAGGTCGCGCGCAAGGCGCTTGCGGCATACCTCGGCGCAGCCTGACCGTCACGCGTACTCATGCTTCCTCCAGCAGGTCGGAGAGTCGGTCAAGGCATAGGTGGATGGCGGCAGCAGCCTGAGGCGGGACGACGCCGTTTCCTGCGAGCCGCAACGCTTCGTTGTCGGCGGCTGGAATCCGTCCCCTTTGGCCTGGGCGACAAGCTCGGCAGACAGCACGGCGTCGGGGCGGCGCAGGTTCGTCATGCGGCCTCCTCGGCTCGGGTGGTGGGTTTCCAGGTGAGCAGCATCGAGATGCCAGAGTTCCCGATCGAGCAGATCCAGGGTGGATGCCCAGGGCGCCCTGAAGGTCGAGCGGAAGCGACGCACTTCAGTGACCGGCTGCCCCCAGGGCATCTGGAGTGGGCGGTGAGTGAGGATCATGATGCCTCCATCGGTGTGGGTGTGACCTCGGTGACGTCCAGGACGTCCTGCGCGAGGCGGCGCGCTGCGATCTCGCAGTAGCGCTCTTCCAGGGCTCACCCCCGCGCGGGCGGGGACGGCCTCCCGACGGGCGTCCTGCTGGAGGTAGCCGAGGGCTCACCCCCGCGCGGGCGGGGACGGCGGCACGACGAACCCCGACGGTCCGAAGCACTGGGGCTCACCCCCGCGCGGGCGGGGACGGCTCTCGATCGACACCTCGACGATCCTCGTGGTCAGGCTCACCCCCGCGCGGGCGGGGACGGCGATCGGGGGTCTCAGCCGGGGGTGGCCCAGGCGGGCTCACCCCCGCGCGGGCGGGGACGGCGACGGCGGCAACTCGCCCTACGGCACCGCACGGGGCTCACCCCCGCGCGGGCGGGGACGGCGACCGGCTGCATCCGCGGGAGTTTGTGGCGGCGGGCTCACCCCCGCGCGGGCGGGGACGGCGACGCATTGCGGAAACAAGCGCAATACGGCGCGGGCTCACCCCCGCGCGGGCGGGGACGGCGGCCTTGTGGAGTGCGCGGCCGGCATGTTCCAGGGCTCACCCCCGCGCGGGCGGGGACGGCTCTGCCGTGCGGCTCTGCCGTGCAGCTCTGCCGGGCTCACCCCCGCGCGGGCGGGGACGGCGTCGGGCAGGTGCTCGTCGGCCACAAGAACGCGGGCTCACCCCCGCGCGGGCGGGGACGGCGCGGCCACTCGGGACCTGGTCGCGGTGCAGGAGGGCTCACCCCCGCGCGGGCGGGGACGGCGGCGCAACGGTACGCCGTGGACTGGAGCTGATGGGCTCACCCCCGCGCGGGCGGGGACGGCCCAACGCTGTCACGTCGGACGGGTGGGTCGACGGGCTCACCCCCGCGCGGGCGGGGACGGCCAAAGGTCGACCCAGACGGCGTTCCAATCAATGGGCTCACCCCCGCGCGGGCGGGGACGGCGCGAACGCGAGCAGCGCGCCGGTGCCGATGTGGGGCTCACCCCCGCGCGGGCGGGGACGGCCGTGGTAGTGGCAGTCGGGGCAGGTGATGAGGGGGCTCATCCCCGCGCGGGCGGGGACGGCCCGGTGGTACGGGCAACCCCTTGTCGGCTGCGGGGCTCACCCCCGCGCGGGCGGGGACGGCCAGGTGACCAGTCGGGCGGGCGGCGGCTGGGCGGGCTCACCCCCGCGCGGGCGGGGACGGCGGCTCCTGCCGTGGCGAGCATGTACGCCTTGAGGGCTCACCCCCGCGCGGGCGGGGACGGCCATCAAGGGCACCCTGAACGGTGTGGCCACGGGGGCTCACCCCCGCGCGGGCGGGGACGGCCCGTCTGCGGTGTGCGCCACCCACCCCTCGGCGGGCTCACCCCCGCGCGGGCGGGGACGGCTCGGTCGTACGCGCCGACATGACGACGATCTCGGGCTCACCCCCGCGCGGGCGGGGACGGCCAGGTTCGCGATCCGTCGGCGCGGTCCAGCCAGGGCTCACCCCCGCGCGAGCGGGGACGGCCTATGGCTGCCCTGATTCATGCATTGCGACCGGAGGCTCACCCCCGCGCGGGCGGGGACGGCTCCGCAGGGCTCACGGCCTCCAGATGGTCAGGGGGCTCACCCCCGCGCGGGCGGGGACGGCCAGGTTCGCGATCCGTCGGCGCGGTCCAGCCAGGGCTCACCCCCGCGCGAGCGGGGACGGCCTATGGCTGCCCTGATTCATGCATTGCGACCGGAGGCTCACCCCCGCGCGGGCGGGGACGGCTCCGCAGGGCTCACGGCCTCCAGATGGTCAGGGGGCTCACCCCCGCGCGGGCGGGGACGGCGTAGACGCGTTTCAGGGTGAAGCGGGTCGCGAGGGCTCACCCCCGCGCGGGCGGGGACGGCCAGCGGCATCACGCCACACTCCTGAGGTAGTAGGGCTCACCCCCGCGCGGGCGGGGACGGCAGCCTGTCGATCACCGCAGCGCCCATGATGCGGGGCTCACCCCCGCGCGGGCGGGGACGGCCGGACGCTGACCGACGACGAGGTCACGACCCTGGGCTCACCCCCGCGCGGGCGGGGACGGCCAGTTGGTGGGCGGACGGCTGTGGCCGGACGGCGGCTCACCCCCGCGCGGGCGGGGACGGCGCGCACACGTTACTCCCCGAGACCAACACCTCGGGCTCACCCCCGCGCGGGCGGGGACGGCCGGCTGCCCTGCAGCTTGCGCTTCGAGCCAGAGGGCTCACCCCCGCGCGGGCGGGGACGGCGATGGCACGCTCAACTGCGGCATACCCGAAACGGGCTCACCCCCGCGCGGGCGGGGACGGCGGTGTCCTGGCTCACGCCGCATCGCTCTGCGGCGGCTCACCCCCGCGCGGGCGGGGACGGCGGGGAGTCACGCAAGGCTGCATGGTTGTACCCGGGCTCACCCCCGCGCGGGCGGGGACGGCTTGCGGGCCTTAACCCGGTAGCGGTAGCGGCTGGGCTCACCCCCGCGCGGGCGGGGACGGCGACCAACTCGACACCATCACGGTTGATCTCGTGGGCTCACCCCCGCGCGGGCGGGGACGGCCGCCCGAGTGGCTGTCGGTTTCGACGGTGCCCGGGCTCACCCCCGCGCGGGCGGGGACGGCATCGACGCGCCAAGTGAAAACCAACCCACCCTGGGCTCACCCCCGCGCGGGCGGGGACGGCGCCGCCAGTGGGGACTTGATAATACCCGTCGGGGGCTCACCCCCGCGCGGGCGGGGACGGCCAGATGATGTATTTTACGCGCAGTTTGGAGGCGGGCTCACCCCCGCGCGGGCGGGGACGGCGCTCTCCACAAAATACAACACCACTGCCGAGCGGGCTCACCCCCGCGCGGGCGGGGACGGCCAATAGGGAGAGGGGAGACCCATGAGGGATATGGGCTCACCCCCGCGCGGGCGGGGACGGCGTTCACCCCCTGACTCCCTGGTCATCTCTCATCGGCTCACCCCCGCGCGGGCGGGGACGGCGCCGTCGGCTTCCTTCGCCGAATTCAGCTACAGGGCTCACCCCCGCGCGGGCGGGGACGGCCGAGTAATACTTGCTCGCCGATGGCCTGTCGGGGGCTCACCCCCGCGCGGGCGGGGACGGCTTATCTGTACCCCCGGCCACCATGTCGTGTTCGGGCTCACCCCCGCGCGGGCGGGGACGGCGCGTTTGCTGTTCTGTGTGAGGCCCAGATCGCGGGCTCACCCCCGCGCGGGCGGGGACGGCGGCGAGGTCCAGTCGATGGCCTGCCGAGAAACGGGCTCACCCCCGCGCGGGCGGGGACGGCTCGGCTCGGCGGCTCCACGACATGATCGAACCGGGCTCACCCCCGCGCGGGCGGGGACGGCTCCTCCTCGGGCTCGGCCTCCAAGTGAATGATGGGCTCACCCCCGCGCGGGCGGGGACGGCGACCGGGGGCGGGCGTTGCTCGATGGGGCCGTGGGCTCACCCCCGCGCGGGCGGGGACGGCGACCGGGGGCGGGCGTTGCTCGATGGGGCCGTGGGCTCACCCCCGCGCGGGCGGGGACGGCACCTTGACGTCTGATTTGAACCGGAGCCGGACGGGCTCACCCCCGCGCGGGCGGGGACGGCCCGGCTTCTGAGATCGCGGCGGCTACGGCCGAGGGCTCACCCCCGCGCGGGCGGGGACGGCCCGAAATCAGCCTCACCCTGGAAGCCGTTCTCGGGCTCACCCCCGCGCGGGCGGGGACGGCGGACGGGGAAGATTGGCCGCATCGTAGAGGCCGGGCTCACCCCCGCGCGGGCGGGGACGGCGACCTGCGCGTGAGCGGCCAGGTGGGTCTTGTGGGCTCACCCCCGCGCGGGCGGGGACGGCTTTCACCGAAGTGGCGGCTTCTTTCGCGACCGGGGCTCACCCCCGCGCGGGCGGGGACGGCCACAGCTTGTCTTGCTGCTCGATCCAGGTGATGGGCTCACCCCCGCGCGGGCGGGGACGGCGCCGTAGCGTCCCGCGCATGCACACCCTAATTGGGCTCACCCCCGCGCGGGCGGGGACGGCGAAGCGATCGTGGCTTCGGATGCCACCGATAAGGGCTCACCCCCGCGCGGGCGGGGACGGCGGCATCGTCATCGCCTACAAGAACTGCAAACAGGGCTCACCCCCGCGCGGGCGGGGACGGCGGCGCACCTACCGCCAAGGTAATCACCGCTTGGGGCTCACCCCCGCGCGGGCGGGGACGGCGATTTCGCGGGCGGTGGTGGTGTTCATTTCGGGGGCTCACCCCCGCGCGGGCGGGGACGGCCTCGAGAAGGTCACTCGCCATGTCGTGGCCCGGGGCTCACCCCCGCGCGGGCGGGGACGGCGCCCTTCGCATGAATCCTGTCCTTGCCCGGCTGGGCTCACCCCCGCGCGGGCGGGGACGGCCCATCAGATAGCCAGGTTGTAGCGGGGGTCGCGGGCTCACCCCCGCGCGGGCGGGGACGGCATGATGGCCCGATCCGAACAAAGCCTGCATCTGGGCTCACCCCCGCGCGGGCGGGGACGGCTGCCATGCGCTGCGCCTGGTCAGCGGGGCACCGGGCTCACCCCCGCGCGGGCGGGGACGGCATCCATCGTCAGATGCCTCGGCCGCACCACGAGGGCTCACCCCCGCGCGGGCGGGGACGGCCTAGACGTAACCGACGACGCATTCACTGCTCGGGGCTCACCCCCGCGCGGGCGGGGACGGCTTCGCGGGACCGGTCTCGCAGTGCAGCTGTCGGGGCTCACCCCCGCGCGGGCGGGGACGGCGCTAGCTCGGCCGAGAGTGGGATCACCCTCTGCGGCTCACCCCCGCGCGGGCGGGGACGGCGTCACCGGATCGCCGTCGCGGGACTCCCACGACGGCTCACCCCCGCGCGGGCGGGGACGGCACCGGCTCCCACAGCCCGGCCGCCACCAACTGGGGCTCACCCCCGCGCGGGCGGGGACGGCCGCTGCTGCGGCGTGGCCTGTTGTACGTGTCGGGGCTCACCCCCGCGCGGGCGGGGACGGCCCCAACGATTTGTCAATCTTGGGTGCGTAGTCGGGCTCACCCCCGCGCGGGCGGGGACGGCGGCATGATCGGGATCCTGGTGGGATTGCCCTGGGGCTCACCCCCGCGCGGGCGGGGACGGCAGGATTCACGACAGCAACGATCTTCAGCCCGCGGGCTCACCCCCGCGCGGGCGGGGACGGCGACATCGCCAAGGCCGGCGTCGACGAAGCCCTGGGCTCACCCCCGCGCGGGCGGGGACGGCAAGAAGACCGACTGCAACGCGCTGTTCGCCGCGGGCTCACCCCCGCGCGGGCGGGGACGGCGGAGTCGTCTACGCCGCGGCCGACACCGACCGGGGCTCACCCCCGCGCGGGCGGGGACGGCAGGGACGCGGTGGCCATCGAGCCCTCCAGCATGGGCTCACCCCCGCGCGGGCGGGGACGGCAGCTCAGCGGCGTGGTGACGTTGTGGATGATGGGGCTCACCCCCGCGCGGGCGGGGACGGCGCCCTGAATCTGCCCAGCGGCAGTTGTCCACAGGGCTCACCCCCGCGCGGGCGGGGACGGCGCCGTGTACCGGATCACCACCTGGCAACCCGCGGGCTCACCCCCGCGCGGGCGGGGACGGCCGCTGATCTCCTGCCCGGCCACCAACTGGACAGGGCTCACCCCCGCGCGGGCGGGGACGGCAAAGGTACTCATGTGGTCACTGACCGGGCCGCGGGCTCACCCCCGCGCGGGCGGGGACGGCGGAAGTCCACAACTCACTGCTCGCCGCCGGGTGGGCTCACCCCCGCGCGGGCGGGGACGGCAGACGACACAGTCTGCCGGGTCGGTCACGAACGGGCTCACCCCCGCGCGGGCGGGGACGGCGTCAAGGCGCTGTTCGCTGCGGCGAACGCGGCCGGCTCACCCCCGCGCGGGCGGGGACGGCAACCCCGACACCATCATCCGGCTGGCCACCGAGGGCTCACCCCCGCGCGGGCGGGGACGGCAGGACGTCGGCGACCGGGCCGGGGTTGGCCCGGGGCTCACCCCCGCGCGGGCGGGGACGGCCCTGCCGCCACCAGTGCCGATACTCACCGGCAGGGCTCACCCCCGCGCGGGCGGGGACGGCCAGTTCATCAGTCGTCGTCCTCCGTCGGCGTCGGGCTCACCCCCGCGCGGGCGGGGACGGCGCCGTTGGCGTCGAGCAGGTCGAGTAGGTGCTGGGCTCACCCCCGCGCGGGCGGGGACGGCGCGTACTTGGCTTGGGTGGCGATATCTACGACGGGCTCACCCCCGCGCGGGCGGGGACGGCAGCAGGCAGTGAACCTCGACCAGGCGAAGGCTGGGCTCACCCCCGCGCGGGCGGGGACGGCAGGTCGGAGGCGCGGAGGGTGCCGGTGAAGATGGGCTCACCCCCGCGCGGGCGGGGACGGCACCACCTAGTCGATCCACCGGCTCCACTAGGGGGGCTCACCCCCGCGCGGGCGGGGACGGCGACCCACCCATTCCCGGCTCACGAGGCACCGCCGGCTCACCCCCGCGCGGGCGGGGACGGCCGCACGACTTCTTCACATGGGACATCCAGCGAGGGCTCACCCCCGCGCGGGCGGGGACGGCTCTGATTTCGTTCCCCACCGAAGGTGAGCCAGGGGCTCACCCCCGCGCGGGCGGGGACGGCTACTGGGCGCGGTAGCGGCCCACGGTGCGGCCGGGCTCACCCCCGCGCGGGCGGGGACGGCCGCTTTGCGGTCCTCCTGGTGCAGATCGGTGAGGGCTCACCCCCGCGCGGGCGGGGACGGCGCGGGCCTTCGTGGGGCCCAGACCGGCGTGGTGGGCTCACCCCCGCGCGGGCGGGGACGGCGGACGCCGCACACGCAGCGCCAGGGCCGCCAGGGGCTCACCCCCGCGCGGGCGGGGACGGCACTTGTTGACAAGCACCGATTCAAGCCGAGCGCCCAATGCTACTTCACTTTTCGAGCACGCCGACGCCTGCTGGCCACGCTCCACCCCGGGCGCATCGACGGAATCCCCGACAACTCTTCGGGACGGCGAATGAGCCGCACACCATCGAAGTCAACCGGTTGCCAGTCATGGCGGTGCACTCGGAAATCCATCCCCTGATCTCCTCGTCGGCTGAACACCATCAGCGCGCGCCCGTCCTTGGACATCTCGATAACTCGCAACCAAAGTTCATCTCGAACCTTCGAGGACACACGTCCACAGAACACACCCGGCGCGATCTCAAGAAGCCACCGAGTCACATGCCCGCGCAGGCCCACCGGGCATGCGGTGAGAACGAGTACTACCACGGTGGCTCATCCGAGTAGTTGATTCCGCCAGCAAGACGGCTCCGGGAGTCCCACAGTTCAATCACATCGGCAGTGAAGTCCGTCTCTTGCTCCCCGCCCGTGCCGAGCAGGCGATGCAGATTCTCTACGCATCGGCCCATAAGCCGGGCCGAATGCATGGCGTCCCGCATGGCGCGTCGCACATCGCCCGCGACGTCTTCGGTACCCTTTGCCACGACCTCGAAGGCCACGGGTACAGCGAGCTCCATCTTGTACAGATCTGCCATGTCAAAGACGAAGGATCGATCATGTCCCGTATGGACGAATCCGAGGGCTGGCGAACACCCAAGCGCGACAATGACGGCATGTACAACTCCGTACAGACACGAAGTCGCTGCCGACAAGGCCTGATTCAAGTCATCGCTCGCGGAAAAATCATCCGGCCGATAGTCCCGCGCCTTCCACTCGACGCCAAACTCGGCCGCATTCTCTCGATAGAGCCGTCGCACCCTCGCACCCTCACGGCCACGGAGTTGCTGCATGGTCAAGTGAACCGTCTCTTCACCGGGAAACCGCATCGCATACATCTCACGGGCGACGCGCAAACGACTCGACTGGTTAGTGACAGCTACAACCTGCGCCTCCAACAGTCGACTTGTCCGGGCAAGTGGCCGGCCATGAGCGTAGTAGCGAACTGCCTGCTCACCGATCCAGACCGTAGAAGCACCGCTGTCTGCGAGCAGCATCATCGCTTGGTGGCTGACGGTGGTCCCCGGACCCAACATCACAGAAGCGATCGTCGCGGCAGGAACGTGAATCACCCCACGTTCGTCCCTGACGGTGATGGCGTTGCCGTCTCTGTGAACGACGGCGCGCTCCAGGTAGAGGAAGGTGATTCGGTCCGTGACCCGAGAAAGCTCACCGACCTTTGCCGGCGGCGTTCCCGGGATCGGTTTCATGATGCCGCGGCCAGAGTCAACAGACCGCAGCCGTAACCCTTGCCGGCGCCGACACCCTCGGTCAGGGTGCGCCGCAGGGCAGCTGTGTCGACCACCTCGAGGACGCCGTCGAACTGTGCTGTCTGCAGCGTGACTCGACGAGCGAGCCCGTCACTGTGACGCCCGAATCGGTGCCGCCCACTTCGCGTCACGCTTAAGTTGGGTCCGCCAGAGGCTCCAGGGACGACCCCGAAACCGCAGGATGCAGCCCTCCCCAACAGCCACTCTCGTTGATCTGCTTCCTTGATCAACGGGACGCGACTTCCCCGCGGCAACCTGTCTCCGGTGCTACTCTGCGACCCTTCCCGGACATTGCGGATTGGGTTCGCCACCAGTCTGAACACCCAGCGCTGACCGACAGTAAGGCGTCCCAGAAAACGCCCATAGTCAGCTGTCCGCCACACAGGGGTTGAACTCCAGCCGGCCTGCTCGGCGAGTGCATCAAACGAGGGGGCCTCGGGGCTGACCACGTAGAGGTTCAGCTCATGCCTCGAGTCCGAGTCCAAACGCCACAGCACGCGTCCCCGCTCGGACGCTCCCGGGAGAAATCCAGCGAGTACTGCGGCGTGCATGCGTTGCGGCGACAGGACTAGTTCGCGGGTCGCTCGCCGTTGCGGATTCAGGGGCATTTGGGTCAAATACATCATGCCTCCTCAACTGCGTCGAGCCAATCGATTCCCGTCGCTCGCCGGGACGGGCGGCCCAGTGGATTGTCCACGATCGCTGGAGGAAGATGAGCAACCTCTCGCCAGCCGTACTCGCGCCGTTCTGGACTGAAGCTCAACGGAACATCCCGACGAGTTTCCGTCGGATCAGCACTTCCCTGAACCGCATCAACCACGAGCTCGAGTTCCACTCGTTGCGGCTGGATCCGGCGGTACCAGGACGCCGCCTGCCACTCCACCGAACTCAACGCCGAAGTCAGATCCTCATCCACAACACCCAGCGACACTCTTCCCGAAGTCGGACAGGAACGCCGCCCCAGATAGAGCGGAAACACGGGATCCATCAGTGCAGTATCGAGAGCCTCGAGTAGACCCCGGTCACCCTCGACACACGCGACAAACACCGCGTCGGCGAGATAGTAGCGGTAGGACAAGGGCATGGACTTCCCGGTGGACCAGTTGATCGCGGTCTGGAAATCCCGCTGCAATTGCCCCGGCTGATCAACCCGGATGCCAAACCGGAGGCGCGTCAAATCCTCGATCTCGTCGGTGCGACGTCGCCCCTCCGCTGCAGCCAGCAGACCGAGAACCCCACTCTTGGTGGGGTACCGACCGGTGTCACGCCTGGCGAACCGGCTCGAGTCGCCCCACGCCTGTAGCGGTCCCGCAAGGCGCAGGAGCAGGACCGTCACTGTACGTCCGTCAACTCGCGGACCATCCCACCGACTCTCGACACCAGTTCATCGAAGGTAACCCGCTCCCCAGCCAGATCATCGAGAGCAGCGGTGCGCTCGCCCACCCGAGTGACCAGGGTTGCCGTCGGGGGTGCAGCGTAGGCCGCCGCCATCTCCGTGGCGTATACGGCTAGCCGCTCACACGAGCCCCTCACGAAGCCGCCCTGACTTCCGAGGACTGCATCCTCGAAGGCGCCCACCAGATTGACTCCACGATTCCTCACCATAATCACGACCGCTTCGGGCAACGTGCCGTTCGCGAACGTATTCTGCTTCCCGGTGGGCATGGACTGCACGAACGAGCGAACGAATGCCTCGACCGCCCGCGCAGTCGCTTCGCTGTGCCCGAGGTTCTCGTGAAGAGCACCCACACTCACAGTCGCATATCGGTAGAGGGTCGCCGAGTTGAACTCAACGGTCCCGATCATCCCTGCGCCGGTCTCGTCCTCCGGGTTCTCATCGTCAACCGCGGTGTAGTAGTCGTACTCGTTCGTTACGGCATGCGTGCTCAACGCGTGCGCTACCTGGCAGGCCGCGTCGACGTTGAGATCAGCGTCGTTGGCGACCATTCGCCCAAACAATGCGAGGTCGAAGCTGTTGCCCTCCTTCAGGATGTTCTTGGCAGCGCGCGCGTTCGGTGGACCACCGTCGGACTCGACCGCCAGGGCAGCGAGTTTGTCCAGTTGCTGGTTGCTGAAGAAAACCAGGTACTCCGTGAGTTCGGGCTCTCCTGCCTCAGCTTTGCGACGCGCCTTGGTCTTCAGTCCTGCATGGTTGAGGACAGCGGTGGCCCGGGCCTGGGCATCCTCGGAACCGATGGACGGATTCAGCCGCTGGACTCGTCCGGCCAGCAGTTCGACCGCCCGCTTGGTGCGCACGCCGAACTCCGTCGTATCCAGGTAGTCCTCGAAGTCACGCCGCGTTGCACGCTTCCAAGCCTGGCTACTCACCCGGGCGCGCCGCACTCCGCCGTAGACCGCCGTCTTGGGACTACCTGTGTCATCGCGATTGAGATTGCTCGGCGGCACGGACTGGATGACGTGCACATCGATGGTGAGGTTCATTCGGATTCTCCTGTCGTGGCGCGCGGCCGGTTGTGCAGTTCGCGACCCCATCGGGCCACAACGTGTGCGCTGTCCTGTTCGGGATCGAGAAGCCGCCAGAGGTCGACGGCTAGCTGGGCGTAGTCAAGCGGGATCGGATCGGACTCGCTGCGCAACAGGGTGATCAAACCTCGCAGATGGTGCAGGCGGCCTGGTGCATCATTTGCCAGTACCACTTGATGCAGGCGACGAATGCTTGACTCGTCCGGTTCACCGTTGTGCGCTCTGGCCTCCGCCAACCGCCGGACAGCACCTCCCAAGCTGGCTCCCGTGACGTGGACAGGAATCTGGTTCGACTGCTGATGCGTGGCGTAGAGCACCAAGGCAGCATGGACGGCTCTCTCCGCCGGACTAGCCTCATCATCCTTGTTCCGGGAACGTAGCTGGTCAGGAAGATCAGCGAGGGTCACCGCCCACACCATCGGGTCCGCGCCGACGGCGTCCGGCGCGCAGCGACGTAGGCGAGCCAGTGTGGCGGTGGACTCGGAGTTTTCCCCATCGGAGGGGTCGAGGTACGAGCGTTGGAGCCGTCGCACGCGCCGGCCCACGTCCTCGCTCAACACTTCCGCGCGGGTGACCGCAGGTTTGGGATCCGTCATGATGCGACCTCCTGACGTTGCGGAACGGGGGCGATTCCGAGCGCCTTGTTCAATGCCGCGCGGAACCAGATCTCGGCGAGCCCTGAATCGATGCGCTGCTTCTCATCGGACCCCATCCTGGAAACCGGACGCCCGACGACAGCGGCCGGCCCGGCGGCCGTAATCAGGGACTGACCGGCATCCAGAAGGATCCGCCGCACCTGCTGACTCCAGTCGTCAAGACGCTCGGCAATGGTGGCTACGTCTACCAGGTCACTCAACCAGCGCCGGTACGGTCCGTCCAACAGGCTGTAGCCGAACTCGAAGGTGCGTGACCTGGGACGCTCGGAGTCACCTCCGGCCGCCTGTTCCAGGTTGCTGGCTAGGTTCGCCAAGGCAACGACGGCGCTACCGGCTCGGGCCGCGGCATCCACAGCGCACTGGGCCAGGATCGGTTCAGTGAGCGCGGCAGCACGCGCGTCCAGGCCGTCGTCGACCGCGCCCGCGATCGAACTGGCCTGCGCTCCGTATTCGAGCCCGACCGTCCGTAGCCGGACGCGGAAGCCGGCCGGCAGGCATCCTGACTCGATCAGCGTGGCTAGCCAGTCCAGGACGGGTGCCCGATGGGTGACACCCCTAGCCGTGATCAGTAGCGAGCCAAGGCCTTGCCAGATCCTCCCCGGCACATGCAGCACGGGCATATACACGTCGCCCTCGCCACGCTTGGACTGGTTCTGACTCTTGCGCCAAGAGGACATCGGCTCGTTGCCGCTCTGGTTCTGCGGACCCAGGCGATCGCCGTTGGAGATCTGTACGTCAACGATCAGCCCGTTCCGCTCCAGCAGACGGACACGGCGCGACGGCCAAGTGAACAGGTCGGCGGGGCCAGTCGGTGCGAGATGGTCAGCACACACGCCAGACGGCAAGGCTGGGCGCTCCCAGACCGGGCGATCGTCAGGATTGGTCCCTAGCGACAGTGGCAGGTTGAGCAGCAGCGTCTCAAACAGGTTTGCACCGTTGACAACGATGACGCCCAGGTTCCCGACCCAGGCCGGATAACCCATCGAGTAGCCCTTGCCCCCCTTTACTCGATCATCGCCAACAGCTCCGGTCTTGATTCCCGCCGGGTCGAAAGCATGGCAGTGAACAAGCCATCGGGCGGCTTCCGCCAAGGAAAGTGACTCGATCTCTCGGCCCGCTCTGGTCGTGAAGTACTGGTGCCCATCGGGCACGTCGGCTATCAGCTTGATGAGACCGGATGCGTTTCCACTGGCGGTATGCAGATCAGCCACCTGCATGAATGGCTCACTCTGGTGCAGGAGGTAGAAGCGCTCGTGATGCCTCTCGAGATAGCCCCACACAACATCTGTGGGGAACTTCCCGGAACGCCACCAAGCGTCCCACAGGTCGATGCTCTCGTCATCGCTACGGAGGTGGTCGGACCTCGTGGCTCCAAGTAGGACGGCTTCGAGCACGCGCAGGACGGCCACGTCTTGGGTCGGAACCTCCCCAGCAAGTCCATTCAGGTGATGTGCACGCTCGAATACCTGACGCAGCGACAGGTCGAGGACCTCGCCGGTGTGCGTGCGCACCCGAACCCACGGTTCATCCAGGAGGTTGAACGCACCACCATCTGTCGTCATCGACCTGACTCCTCGGAACTGGACACTTGGAGGCCCTGCTCGGAATCGTAAGACAAGACACGACCAGCCACCTGCGAAACTCCGGAATCATCGAAAACCAACACGAGTTGTCCAGCAATCCAGCGGGACTGCTGCCAGCCGGAATAGTCAGCCATGCACTCCAAGTCCGAAATCACGCTGTCGATCACGGCCGGATAGCACAGGGACGCGGGCAACCTCAGCGTGCAAGCGGCCATCGCGCGGGCCAGTTTCTCGTCTGCTGCGGTGCCCCACTGAACACCTTCCGGAACGACCGCTCCGGCATAGCGCGCGATTCCGGCAGGGAGATGAAGCAAGTCATCCGCG